>NZ_AUJB01000008.1 GCF_000424005.1 Pseudobutyrivibrio ruminis CF1b
AAAAGAATCAACTTTGGTAGTTGGAATTGATATAGGAAGTACTACACATTATGCCAGAGCCTTTGATTGGAGAGGCATTGAACTAGGTAAAGTTTTTAAGTTTAGCAACAGTCGAGAAGGTTTTGATAGCTTCAAGAATTGGATGCAGTGGTTACTAAATAAAAACAATAAGTCAGATGTGATAGTAGGAATTGAGCCAACTGGTCATTACTGGTTTGACCTTGGCGCTTATCTTGAGGATGGAGGCATCCTACTGGTTATGGTTAACCCTTATGCGGTAAAGCAGACCAAGGAACTGGATGATAACAGCCAAAGTAAAAATGATTGTAAAGATCCGAAGGTAATAGCAAAGCTTGTTATTGAAGGCAGATATTCTGCTCCATATACACCTGATGGTGTTTATGCAGATTTAAGAGTGTTGACAACCAATCGTAAGCGAATCATTAGGGAACTTACCCAGATTAAAAATCGCATTGCAAGATGGTTTGCCATATATTTCCCTGAATATAAAGATGTGTTTGGGGACTATGAATCACAAAGTAGCATGCTCGTTTTAAGACATGCATGTACTCCAGAAGCAATAGTAAATCTTGGACCTGAAGGAATAAACCAACTTTGGAGAAATGAAAAACTTCGAGCTGTTGGAATGAAAAGAGCAATGACTCTGTGGGAAACAGCAAAAAGAAGTATCGGACTGAAGAAGGGAACTACCGCAGCAGAGTTTGAGATGAAAATGATGCTTGAGGATTATGATTACAAGATGACACAGCTAAATTCCATCATGGAAGAGATAGAAAGCTTGTGTAAGAAGATACCTGAAAGCGAGCAACTGCTTGCCATTAAAGGTATAGGATTAATCACTGTTGCTGGATTCTTGGCTGAAGTTGGTGACGTAAGACGTTTCGATTCACCAAGGCAGATACAAAAGCTTGCAGGGCTTTCTCTTAGAGAGAATAGTTCAGGAAAGCATAAGGGACAAACGACCATAAGTAAAAGAGGTCGAAGTAAGCTACGAGCTGTGCTGTTCAATGCAGCAATCCCTTTAATAGCTACAAATCCAGAATTCAAAGCACTGCATAAGTATTACACAACAAGAGCACAGAATCCTTTAAAAAGGAAGCAATCAGTGATAGCAATCAGCTGTAAGCTGATAAGAGTTTTCTTTGCAATTTTAACTAAAGGTGTGACCTATGATCCAGCCAAGATGATGTCGGATATACATAGGCAGCCTGTAGCAGCATAAGAAAACAACTGTAAATTTCAGGAAGACGTCCGCCGAAAGGTGCTGAGATAAGCAGAAACTTTTAAATACAACATAGAGAGCCGTAGTCGGATTTTTTCCCATCAGAGCATCGACTCAGCGAGTGAGCATAATGACGCCCCTTTATGGATAAGCAGAACGAAGGAATTAAGGACCCTGGAATCAGGTGATCCCGTATGACATGGGAGGTTAGGCTGCCGTAAGGACTTGGGGATAAGAAGGGCCAATCATAGTGATAATAAGACGACGTCTTATTAAATGCACCCCAAATACCTGTATATCCGTAGTTTTGGCCGTGGGGAATGGCATGGACTTAGATAGCTTCATCTATGTGACTATGAAAAAGTGAGAAAAAGTGAGTTAACAAGAGATATAACAAGATTAATATGGGAGGTACTGATTTATGAAGAAAAACAATCCGTTTACATTAACTTTTGGTAAGCAGCCAGGAGAGTATATATACAGATATGAAAATACAGATACTATAGTTAGCACTTTTGAAGCAGATAATCCAATTAGTCAGGCATATCTTATAGAAGGTGTAAGAGGTAGTGGTAAAACTGTATTGATGACAGCTATTGCAAATATCTTTTCAGAAAGAGATGAATGGGTTGTCGTCGATTTAAATTCAACACAGGATTTGATTACAGATTTTGCTCAGAGATTATGTGCTGAATGTAATAAGATACCTAATTTATTAAAATCAGGATTTAGTGTTTCTGTTGCAGGATTTGGAGTTGGTGTAAATGGCATAGGACAGACTCAGGACAATGTTGGAATAATAGATAGCATATTATCTTCTTTAAAAAAGAAAAATAAAAAAGTCCTTATCACGATAGATGAAGCAATGCCAAGTGAGAATATGAGATTCTTTGCTAGTCAGTTTCAGATATTTATAAGAAAGGATTATCCTATATATTTATTGATGACAGGATTATATGAAAATATTTATGCCATCCAGAATGATCCAGCACTCACATTTTTGCTTAGAACTCCAAAGATTAATATGGAGCCACTTAGCATTCCACAGATTACAAAGCAGTATAAAGCTATTTTTAAATTAGAAACAGAAGATGCGCATAAAATGGCATTAATTACAAAAGGCTATGCTTTTGCTTTTCAAGCATTAGGAATGCTTTACTATGAATATAATGATACTTTGCAATGGGATGAACTATTATCAAAGTTTGATGATTTGCTTGATGATTTTGTGTATAAAAAGATATGGGAAGGTTTATCAGAGAAAGATAGAGAATTAGTTAGAGTAATCGGAACAGGAGTTACTAGCGTATCTGACATATGTGAGAAATTACAAATATCCAACACAAGCTTTCCTAGATACAAGGAACGCCTGTTGAAAAAGGGGGTTCTCTCTATTGCAGGACGTGGCTTAGTGGAGTTGTCACTACCAAGATTTGCTGAGGTTGTCGAGCTTTATCCGTAGATATTAAATATATATATAAGAGAGAATATAATCGTTAGAAAAGAGCTTCCGGAAGGAAGCTCTTTTGTTATATAGTAACATAATTTCTGGAAATGGTAATTTAAATATAACAAAACCGCATTTTGTCGTTATTTTTAAAGGAAAGTTAACAGGCAAATTATGAACAATTCGTGAAAAGTCTGTTAATTTCAGAAATAGGTGTTATTATAAGGTTACAGAACGGAGGAGAAAGTTCTGTGCGTTAAAATTTTATAACGCAAAAAGAAGACAGTATACCGCACGAGTACTGTTGGTTATGTATTAACATTCAAATCTTTTTGGAGATTCAGATTTGGGTGTTAATGAGAGGTTATTAATTGATGTGCCAGGCACATCACCGGGAATGGATTCTCGGACAGGTATCTACAAGGAGGTAGAGATTATGGTAGTACAGCACAATATGCAGGCAGCTAATGCATCAAGAATGCTCAGCATCACAGCAGGAAGTCAGGCAAAGTCAACAGAGAAGTTAGCATCTGGTTATAAGATCAACCGTGCAGCAGATGATGCAGCAGGTCTTTCAATTTCAGAAAAGATGCGTAAACAGATCAGAGGTCTTACACAGGCTTCTACAAATGCAGAAGATGGTGTTTCTGCAGTTCAGACAGCTGAAGGTGCATTAACAGAAGTTCACTCAATGCTTCAGAGAATGAATGAGCTTGCAGTTCAGGCTTCAAACGGAACAAACAGTGAGACTGATCGTACATCTATCCAGGATGAGATTAATCAGCTTACAACAGAAATCGATCGTGTTGCAGAGACAACAAAGTTCAACGAGACATATCTTCTTAAGGGTTCTAACGGAACTAAGACAATGAAGATTGATGCTCATGATGCAGGTCTTGAAGGAACACTTACACAGAACACAGCTAAGGCTACATTCACAATGGATACTCTTGCTGTTGGTGATAGCGTAACAATCGGTGGAACAAAGTATGAAATTGGTGCTGAAGACTTAGATGAGGCTATTAGAACATTAGGTCTTACAAATCAGAGTACAGGTTCTATTACTATTTCTGGTAAGTCATTTGAGCTTTCTGATACAACTTCAGAGAAGGAAGCTAAAGTAAGATTTGCAGACATCAATAAGTTCGCTGGAGCTGGATCTTCTATTGGTTACAATGGAAAGACAGTATCTATCTTTAGCGAAGATTCTACAATGGATCTTACGGCTTCTTATACAGATAAGAATACAAAGACTCTTATCAATGATAAGAAGGCTTATGAGATGGTTAAGACAGAGCTTGCTGCTGCATCTTCAATTGGTGCTTCAAATGCAATTTCTACTGCTGATATTGACGATAATGAAGATGCATCAGCCAAGAAGATTTCTTTCTCATTCGATAAGGGTAGCAATACTGTTCAGAATGATCTTACATTCAATCTTCATGTTGGTTCTGATGCTGATATGACAAATAAGATTGGTGTAACAATTAATGCTATGGATTCTACAGCACTTGGTATCAAGGGACTTAATGTATCTGATGCTTCAGGTAAAGCTGCTACATACGCTATCGATGCAATCGCTGATGCTGTTTCTAAGGTTTCTGCACAGAGATCATCACTCGGTGCTATCCAGAACAGATTAGAGCACACAATCGCTAACGTTGATAACGTAGTTGAGAACTCTAACGCTGCTGAGTCACGTATCCGTGATACAGATATGGCTGAAGAGATGGTTAACTACAGCAAGAATAATATTCTTCAGCAGGCAGGCCAGGCTATGCTTGCACAGGCTAACCAGTCTACTCAGGGAGTACTCTCTATATTAGGGTAATGTAACCCCTACTGGGGAATAATAAGTAACTATTAACCAATTTTATCGTGCGACTAGATATTAATGCATAATTACAGGGGCTTCTTCCAATTGGAAGAGGCCCTTTTTCTATAGTAGTAAATATTTTTTGAAAAATTTTTAATTTAGGGGTTAAGTTTATAACACTACCACCGATATATAAGGTGTCAAGATGATAATGGCTTAAAACAAAATCCACAAAAAAAATTTTTTTAAAAAGGGGTTAAGTTTTAAATCGACTCATCCGATAAAGCATATGTAAGGTGAAAGAAAAGGAATTCTTTACCTTCGAAAAATAATAATCCAATTTCAAATGAATTCGAAACAGGACATGGATGTTATGGATCGAAAGTAATCAAATTTATTTTCCAATATCGCTTTACAACTAAATATGCAACTTGAAAAACTTGTACTAACTTTACTAGATATTGTTTCGATATTCAAAAACAGTATGCCGCGCGAGTACTGTTTTGGATATAAATGTAATTTGTTAACAATAAGTGCTAAGGCACTTCTTCCGGGAAAGGAATCCAGGAAGTATCTACAAGGAGGTAGAATTTATGGTAGTACAACACAACATGCAGGCAGCTAATGCTTCAAGAATGCTCGGCATTACATCCGGAGCACAGTCAAAGTCAACTGAGAAGTTAGCATCTGGTTACAAGATTAACCGTGCAGCAGATGACGCAGCTGGTCTTTCAATTTCTGAGAAAATGCGTAAGCAGATCAGAGGTCTTGATCAGGCATCTACAAACGCATCAGACGGTGTATCAGCTGTACAGACAGCTGAAGGTGCATTAACAGAAGTTCACTCAATGCTTCAGAGAATGAACGAGCTTGCAGTACAGGCAGCTAACGGTACTAACAGTGAGTCTGATCGTTCTTCTATCCAGGACGAAATTAATCAGCTTACAACAGAAATCGACCGTGTTGCTGAGACAACAAAGTTCAACGAGACTTATCTTCTTAAGGGCGATTATGGTAAGAAAGAAATCATGATTGCAGCACATGATGCAGGTCTTGCAGGAACACTTACTCAGAACACAACAACAGCTACATTCACAATGGGCGCTTTAGCAATGGGCGATACTGTAACAATCGGTGGTACAAAGTATACAATCGGTGTTCAGGGCGCTACAGCTGAAAAGCAGTTAGCAAATGCACTTTCTGTATTAGGCATTGAAGAACTTAACGCAGGTGAAGTAGTTAAGATTGATGGCAAGTCATTCACAATTACAAAAGGAACTACAAATGCAGATACTTCTGAAGTAAATCAGGATGATCTTGGTAAATTCGCAAGCCAGGGCTCTACAATTGAGTACAATGGCAAGACTGTTAAGCTCTTCAGTACATTATCAGATGATGGTCCAGCAGATGGTGCAACTGATGATGGTGTTGATGATGCAGATGCAACACTTATCACAGCAAACAAGGCTTATCAGCTTATCGCTAATGAGCTTCGTACAGCATCTTCTATAGGCGCTGACAAGGTAATTGATGAAGTAAAGGCAAAATTTGATGGTGGAGATATTGTTGTAAAAACAGCAGCAGGCTCTACATCAGTAAATGGACAGAAGCCTACACAGGTAAGACCAGATTCTGGTGAGCTTAAAGTAGAATTCAAGATTAAAAAGGGCAAAGCATCAGTACAGAATGACCTTACTTTCAACCTTCATGTTGGTTCTGACGCTGACATGACAAATAAGATTGGTGTTACAATCGCAGATATGAGCTCAGCTTCACTTGGTGTACAGGGACTTAACGTTGCTGATGCAACAGGTAAGGCAGCTACATACGCTATCGATGCTATCGCAGACGCTGTTGCTAAGGTATCAGCACAGAGATCTTCACTCGGTGCTATCCAGAACAGATTAGAGCATACAATCGCTAACGTAGATAACGTAGTTGAGAACTCTACAGCAGCTGAGTCACGTATCCGTGATACAGATATGGCAGAAGAGATGGTTAACTACAGCAAGAACAACATCCTCCAGCAGGCTGGTCAGGCAATGCTTGCTCAGGCTAACCAGGCTACACAGGGCGTATTATCAATTCTTGGATAATAAATACATGAAAGTCTTAAGCATAGCTTAGGATTTATCCAAAATAATTGTTTCGCGCAGACTAGTTCCTAACTAGCAAATTGGGAACTCCTCGAAAGGGGAGTTCCTTTTTTGATGTGTGGACTAAAGTTTTTTTTCACACTTCCGATAAAAAAAGTAGATGAATTAATATTCATCAATCGTAGCTTTAAAATTGAATAAGGCTATACTACATAATTTCTTCTCTTGGTAACCTGGGGTGGTTGGTCACACCTCTTGTTATATAGATACGGATGCAGCCTAAAGTATGTAGCATTCCAAATCAAAAGAAACTTTAAAAATTTTGTTATGCGTTCGTCGCATCTCTTATGAATGGAATCAAAAGAGTATCTACAAGGAGGTAGAAATTATGGTAGTACAACACAATATGCAGGCAGCTAATGCTTCAAGAATGTTAGGAATAACAACAAATGCTCAGTCTAAGTCTACTGAGAAACTTTCATCAGGTTTTAGAATCAACCGTGCAGCAGATGATGCAGCAGGTCTTTCAATTTCTGAAAAGATGCGTAAACAAATCAGAGGTCTTGACCAGGCGTCAACCAACGCATCTGACGGTATCTCAGCAGTACAGACCGCCGAAGGTGCCCTCACAGAAGTGCACTCTATGTTACAGAGAATGAATGAATTGGCAGTCCAGGCAGCAAACGGTACAAACTCTGAATCTGACCGAGGATCCATCCAGGATGAGATTCTTCAGTTAACAACAGAAATCGACCGTGTCGCTGAAACGACAAAGTTCAATGAGACCTATCTTCTCAAGGGGGATTACGGCACTAAGACTCAGGTAATCGCAGCTCATGATGCAGGTCTTGCTGGTACAATCACACAGAACACTACAACAGCCACATTTACAATGAATGCCCTTGCAATGGGTGATACAGTTACAATTGGTGGCGTTAAGTACACAATTGGTGTTGAAGGTGGTGACGTAAAAACACAGCTCGCTAACGCATTAACAGTTATTGGCACATCAGCAGAAAAACTGGAATACGGTGAAGTTGTAAAGATCGACGGTAAGTCATTCACAATCGCAGCTAAGACAAATGCCGACACATCTGAAGTAGCAAAGACAGAAATTAACAAGTTTGCAAGTCAGGGTTCAACAATCGAGTACAACGGCAAGGTTGCAAAATTGTTCAGTACAGAGCTCGGTGATGCACCAGCAGATGGAGTTGATGGCAGAGACGCAACACTTATTACAGCAGCAAAGGCTTATCAGCTCATGGCAAATGAACTTAGAGCAGCTTCATCAATCGGTTGTGACTCAATCATTGATGTTCCTAAGGCTTATTTCCAAGGCACAGAATTTGAGGACAAAATTCCAAATGGAGCTGATGAGGTTAACGGCCTTAAGCCAACAAGTGTTAGCCTTGGAAACGGCTTATACAAGAAGGTTGAGTTCGTAATGAAGAAGGGTACTGCAGTAGTTCAGAAGAGTTTATCATTCAATCTTCACGTAGGATCTGATGCTGACATGACAAACAAGATTGGTGTTACAATCGACTCAATGACAGCTACAGCTCTTGGTCTTCAGGGACTTAACGTTGGTGATGCAACTGGTAAGGCAGCAACATATGCGATTGACGTTATTTCTGATGCTTTAGCAAAGGTATCAGCACAGAGATCTGGTCTTGGTGCTATTCAAAACAGATTAGAGCATTCTATCGCAAATCTTGATAACGTAGTTGAGAACACAGATGCATCTGAATCACGTATCCGTGATACAGATATGGCTGAAGAGATGGTTACATACAGCAAGAACAATATTCTTGCTCAGGCAGGCCAGTCAATGCTCGCTCAGGCAAATCAGGCAACACAGGGTGTTCTTTCATTACTTCAGTAATTAGCGTGGCCAAACGCAATAGAGTACTTTTACGTACTATCCACAAAATTGGGGTCCTTCGGGACCCCGATTTTAATTTGCAAAAATGATATTAAACTTATATAATTGATAAGGATAATATCTTTTTATCCGACTGTGTTTTTATCATTCCAGAGGGGAAAAATTAGGGTAAATCGCACTAGAAGGAGTTTTAAATGAAAAAAGTAGAAGACTACGTAAGAACTATTCCGGATTTTCCAGAACCAGGTATTATGTTTAGAGATGTCACAACAGTTCTTCAGGATGCTGAGGGCTTCAAGCTCGCCATCGATGAGATGAAGAAGCTTCTTGATGGAGTTGATTTTGACGTTATAGCAGGAGCTGAGAGCCGTGGATTCATCTTCGGCGCACCACTTGCTTATGCAATGGGCAAGCCATTTGTGCTCATCCGCAAGAAGGGTAAGCTCCCATGTGAGACAGTTGAGAAGTCTTATGACCTCGAGTACGGTTCAGCTACTATCGAGATGCATAAGGATTCAGTTAAGCCAGGACAGAAGGTTGTTGTAGTTGACGACCTTATCGCTACAGGCGGTACTATCGAGGCTGCTTGCGAGCTTATCGAGGAGCTTGGTGGCGAAATCGCCAAGGTTGTATTCCTTATGGAGCTTGCTGGACTTAACGGACGCGAGAAGCTTGCAAAGTATGATGTAGCTTCTGTCGTTACATACGAAGGAAAGTAATATGTTCCCTCCTCTTGTATTAAGGGGAGGGATTTTTTATTATTAAAGTATGAATTTAAATCAGATAGCACATATAAACACAGGATTTACACAAAAGTTTGGTATACCTAGACAAAGTGGATTAGTTGGTGAAATAGGCCACATCATCTTCGAACCTGAATTCAGAAATCCCACATTTATCGATGGCATCACGGATTACGATTATCTGTGGCTCATCTGGGGATTTTCAAAGAATAAGCCCTTAGAGGGAGGCACCGTTCGCCCACCTCGTTTGGGTGGTCAGAAGCACATGGGTGTATTTGCCACCAGAGCGCCATTCAGGCCCAATAATATCGGTCTTTCTTCCGTGGAACTGTTGGAGGTGCAGGACACAGAAGAGTACGGACAGGTCCTAGTGGTAAAGGGTGTGGATATGCTGGATGGCACACCAATCTACGACATCAAACCTTACATTCCTTATGCAGATGCTCATCCCGATGCCAGGGGAGGTTTTACAGATGAGCTTTCAAAGGGGGCACAGGTAAGGGTATATTTTCCAGAGAAACTTTTACAGAAGCTTCCAGAGGAAATCAGAGAATCAGCGGTGGAGGTCTTAGGACAGGATCCAAGAGCTGGTTACGACCGTAGCAAGCAGCGTGATTTCAGGCTTGCATATCACGGGTATGATATAGTATTTTTAGGTAAAGATGGGGAAATAACAGTTACTGATGTATTGAAAATTTGATTCAAATTAAGGAGGGGCTCATTATGTATGACTATATTGCCATTGAACGTACCTACGGTAGTGGTGGACACAAGATTGCTGAACAGCTTGCAAAGCGACTGAATTATCGCTTGTACGACCGCAGCGTAGTAGTTGAAACCTGTAAACGTATGGGACTGGATTATGATGTGGTTTCTACAATGGATGAGCAGAATCCTGTTAAGACATTCTTCAATGCTCCTGGTGATAATCCATCTATGGAGGAGAAGATTTATAATACTCAGGTGTCTATCATTAAAGAGGCAGCTGAGCAGCCAGGTTGTATTTTCGTGGGCCGTGGCGCCAGTGAACTTTTAAAGGACAAGAAGGTCCTTAAGGTATTTATCACAGCAGGCGATGGCTATCGCCGTGGCCGTGCTAAGGATGTAGAGAAAATCGAAGAGAGCAAAATCGACGAGACTATGAAGAAGTTCGACAAGAAGCGTGAGAAATTCTTCACCACTCACTGCCCAGGCGCTAAGTGGGGCTCTATCGAGTACTTCGATTTAATCATCGATTCAGAGCATATCTCTGAGGAAGGTGCAGTTGCAATGCTTGAGGCACTTGCAAAGGCATAGGATTTTTATAAAAAATACCTCATTTTTATATAAAAAACTAAATTTTTCGCTTAATATTTAACCCGTCAGGTATTGAATTACCTGGCGGGATTTTTTATAGTAAATACAGGTACGAAAACGTTTAAGGGGGAATAAACTCAAATGAAGAAAATATTCGTAAATCAGGTAGGTTTTTTACCTTCAGAGGCTAAGAAGGCTGTTTTGAATTTTGATACGCCAGAGTTCAAGCTTGTTGACGCTGTTGGCAACTGCGTATTTGAGGGCAAGACAAGTCATTTTGGGACTGATGAGATTTCCGGTGAAGACACTTTTGTAGCGGACTTTAGTGGCTTCAGTGGACAGGGAAAATACAAAGTAGAGGCAGGCTCAAAGGAAAGCGTCACCTTTGCTATCGGAGATAATGTTTATGACAAGCTCATGCATGATATCTGCAAGTGTTTCTATTATCTCCGTTGCGGCGATGCTCTTGATAAAAAGTATGCAGGAGAGTACTATCACGAGCCTTGCCATCTTACAAAGGCAACAGTGTACGGAGAGGACGTTGAGCCTGTTGATGTGACAGGTGGTTGGCACGACGCTGGTGATTACGGACGCTATTCTACAGCAGGTGCAGTAGCGGTAGCTCATCTTTTATATGGAGTGCGTTTTTTCAAAAATCTTCTTGATGTGAAGTTTGAGATTCCAGAGGAGAAGTGTGAAAAAGGCACATTGCCAAATATCCTTGCTGAGGTAAAGGTGGAGCTGGATTTCCTTATGAAGATGCAGCGCGAGAACGGTTCTGTTTGGCACAAGGTTACCACATTCAGCCATGCACCATTTATCATGCCTGAGGAGGATAAGTCAGAGCTTTTCTTATTCAGCGTGTCTTCTCTTGCAACTGCTGATATTGCAGCAGTATTTGCACTTGCTTATACAATCTATAAGGATTATGATAAGGCTTATGCTGATTTGCTGATGGAGCGGGCATTAAAAGCTTATGCCTGGCTTGAGGCAAATCCACAGGCTACATTATTCAAAAATGCCGAAGGCTCTAACACTGGCGAGTACCCTGAAAATGAGGACAACTCTAACAGATTCTGGGCTGCAGCAGCATTATTTGAAGCTACCGGAGAAAAGAAATATTATGATGAGGCTCTCAAGCAGAAGCCTCTCATTGAAGCTTACGACAAGAGCGATGCCTTCAAGGAATACACAGGAAATGTGTTCACATGCCTTGGATGGGGCGATGTGGCAGGGCTTGGTTCATTGTCACTTATTCTTAAGGATGACGGCAGTGAGCTTTGCACATTTGTAAAGGATGCCTTTTTAGGTGAGGCAGACCGTCTCTGCAAAAACGCTGAGACCAACGGTTTTGGCCTTTGCATGCTGAAAGAGAATTTCATCTGGGGAAGCAACATGGAGCTTTTGAAGTATCTTATGGTGCTTACTACAGCAAATGTTCTTAAGCCACAGGAGAAATTCGTAAATACGATTACAGCAGGATTGGATTACCTTCTTGGCTGTAACAGCGTGGACGTAAGCTACGTTACTGGAAATGGAGAGAAATCATATAAGAATCCACATCTTCGCCCAACAGCGGTAGATGACATTGAGGAGCCATGGCCAGGACTTGTTTCCGGCGGACCGAACACAGGTCTTCAGGACGAGCAGGCTCAGACACTTCCAAAGGACACAGCACCAATGAAGTGCTACCTTGATCACGTGGATTGCTATTCTCTCAACGAAATCACAATCTACTGGAATTCACCACTGGTATTTGTGATGGCGGGATTACTAAAGTAATTCTTTATATTAAGTTAAATAGTAGGAGCTTGCTTGTAGGCAGGCTCCTTTTTTTGGACAATTTTACCTGTGTTTAGGGGTGTAAAATGAGGCTTAGATTTTCAGTAGTTTATCATGGAAGGAATTAGTGTATGAATTATTCTGTAATAGCCCTTGATTTAGATGGCACACTTTTAAATAGCAAAAAGGAAATTAGCAAACGTAATAAAGAGACTATTATGAAGGCCGCAAAGGCGGGAGCAAAAATCGTGCTTGCTTCTGGTCGCCCTGTTCCAGGGGTCAGAAAAATCGCCCAGGCTCTTCATTTGGAAGAGGTAGGCGGATACATGCTTGCCTATAATGGCGGTATGATTATGGATTGTAAGACTGGGGAGGTGCTCCGTCGCGAGACAGTTCCTACTGAGTTTTACCATACAATCGTGCATATTGCTCACAAATATGGTGTGACACCACTTACCTACGATAGTGAGGGAATCATCACAGACAATGCTGATCATGAGTATGTGCAGCTGGAGGCAAAGATTAACAACATCCCAGTGAAAGAGGTATTTCATCTTAATGAAGTGGCTGCACTTGATCCACCTGTAAAGTTTTTAATGGTAGGAGACCACAAGGTCTTGCGTCAGGCCGAGGCCGAGCTTAATGAGAAATTAAAGGGCGAAGTAGAGGTATTTTTCTCAGAGCCATTTTTCCTTGAGATTACTCCAAGGGGCATCGAAAAGGCATCATCTCTGGAGCTTCTTTTAAGCAGTATTGGCATGGAGCGCAAGCATCTTATGGCATGTGGCGACGGTTTCAATGACATCCCTATGATGCGTTATGCAGGTCTTGCAGTTGCCATGGAAAATGCCCAGGATGAGACAAAGGAATGGGCAGATTACATTGCTCCTCTCAATGATAAAGACGGTGTTGCTGTGGCTATTGAAAAATTCGTGTTGACATAAAATGTCCATAGTGTTATAACTGTATTACTACATTTAATACAGCTAACACAGAGAGCAAGGAGATTTTGAGATGAAAAAGAGATTTTTAGTAATTATTATGGCAATGACAATGGGCTTATCCATGGTAGCCTGTGGCCAGAAGAATGATGATTTCTACAATACAACTAGTGACTGCGGTGTTTGTTTAGATTGCGATGATGACGGTGAAGTTGATGACGGTTTAGCATCAGAGAATCCTCGTGAGGATACATCTGTTTCCAGCGAAGTATATGAGATTAATGTTTCTTTAATGGATGATGCTGAGGAAGTATTCAAGACTCTTACAGATAACTGGGGTGATCCATATATTGAGGATTCTGGTGATTACAAGATAGCAACTTTCGATACTCTTAAGATTACATATTCTGAAGTTGATGGTAAGAAGGAGCTTATAGAGTTTGATGTATACTCTGACTGCTATAAGACAAACAAGGGCATCACAATTGCTTCTACACAGGACGATATAAGAGCAGCATACGGTGAGCCATTATGCGAGTACGATGATGGCGATGAGCACTATATGAACTATTTCTATAAGGATGGCTTCAGCATCTACTTTACAACTTCTTCTAAGGCTGGTGATGCAGTAACAATGTACCAGATCGTAAAGGGAAGAGGCTAATAGTATTTTAGACTTAAATAAATAAAATTTTTACAAATCAGCCCTAACATGGTAAGATATAACTTGCCTTGATAGGGCTATTTTTATGTATGTAAATATTTAATGTATAGATAAGGAGATATATTATGCGTTTAGGCATTGTCGGCTTACCAAACGTTGGTAAGAGTACACTTTTCAATTCACTTACAAAGGCTGGGGCTCTTGCAGCAAACTATCCATTTGCTACAATCGACCCAAATGTTGGTATTGTTTCAGTACCTGATAAGCGTCTTGATGCACTTACAAAGATGTACAACTCTAAGAAGACAGTTCCTGCTACTATCGAGTTTGTTGATATTGCAGGTCTTGTAAAGGGTGCGTCAAAGGGTGAAGGTCTTGGAAACCAGTTTCTTGCAAATATCCGTGAGGTAGATGCTATCGTTCACGTTGTACGTTGCTTCGAGGATGCAAACGTAGTTCACGTTGATGGTTCTATCGATTCACTCCGTGATATCGAGACAATCAACCTTGAGCTTCTTTTCTCTGATATGGAGGTTATGGAGCGTCGTTATTCTAAGACAGAGCGATCTGCTCGTATGGACAAGACACTTCAGAAGGAAGCTGCTATGCAGAAGCGTCTTCTTGAGCATATGGAAGCTGGCAATATGGCTAAGACTTTCGAGCTCAACGATGAGGATGAGGAAGGTTACTTCAAGGAGTACAACCTTCTTACAGCTAAGCCAGTAATCTATGCGGCAAACGTAGAGGATGAGGATCTTGCAGACGACGGCGCTAACAATAAAAATGTTCAGGCTGTTCGTGAGTATGCTGCAAAGGAAGGCTCTGAGGTATTCGTTATCTCAGCTCAGATTGAGCAGGAGATTTCAGAGCTTGAGTCAGATGAGGAGAAGCAGGAGTTCCTTGAGGCTATGGGTCTTTCAGAGTCTGGTCTTGATAAGCTCATCACTGCATCTTACAGACTTCTTGGTCTTATCTCTTACCTTACATCAGGAGAGGACGAGACACGTGCTTGGACAATCAAGAAGGGTACAAAGGCTCCACAGGCAGCTGGAAAGATTCACACTGACTTCGAGCGTGGATTCATCAAGGCTGAGGTTGTCAGCTATGATGCCCTTATGGAGAATGGCTCAATGACAGCAGCTAAGGAAAAGGGCCTTGTTCGTATGGAAGGTAAGGATTACGTTGTAGCAGATGGCGATGTAATTACATTCAGATTCAACGTTTAATCCGAGAAATTCACACATTTTTGAATATTATGTATTATTATAAGGATTATAAATAGATTATTTTATTTTCCTTTAAAGGAGGTACATATGAAGCTTACAAATATTAAAGACACAGAAGCATTTTTCAAGGTTATTGATAGCTGCACCGGTACAGTAGAGCTTGTTACTGGCGAAGGTGACAGATTAAATCTTAAGTCAAAGCTTTCACAGTTTGTATCACTTGCTAATATTTTCCAGGCCGAGGAGAGCATTCCAGAGCTTGAGCTTATTGCATATGAGCCTGATGACGCTAAGAGATTACTGGAGTTTATGATTAACCAGTAAACATAATTGAAAACTAACGGGGGCCACGCTTTATTTGTGGCCCCTTATTCATGTAATCAGCTAAGGAGCGACATAATGTTAGAGAATCTTATTTTTTGTCTTAATGCAACTGTACCAATTTTCCTTTTGATGGTTTTGGGAGGAGTATTCAGAGCCACCGGGATTTTCACTGAAGACCTGACAAAGGGTCTGAACAACTTCGTTTTCAAGATAGCTCTTCCTGTCCTTGTTTATAAGGAACTGGCCACATCTGATGTTGAAGAGCTGTGGGACACAGGTTTTATCGTATTTTGTTTTGTGGCCACATTTATCTCTATCCTTATTGGTTGGGCATTTTCATTTTTAGCCCACGACAAGCGCACCAGAACAGAGTTTATTCAGGGAACCTACAGAAGTAGTGCGGCCCTTTTAGGTGTAGGTATCGCAGTTAATCTATACGGTACAGCAGGTATGACTCCACTTATGATTATTGGAGCTGTGCCTCTTTATAATGTGGCGGCTGTAATCGTTCTTACACTTGGTCAAAGCGATGGAAAGCTTACACCGGCGCTGATCAAAAAGACTGCCATCGGAGTTATTAAGAATCCGATTATTATAGGTATTGCACTTGGAATTATTCGTTCACTTATTCCTGTGCCTATCCTTCTTCCAAAGACACTGGAGTCAGTCAGTGCTTTGGCTACACCACTTGGACTTATGGCACTTGGAGCCAGCTTCCAGATGGGGGAGGCCATCAAAAAATACAAGCCTACAATTGTGGCTACATTCTTTAAATTGATTGGATTTTGTGCCATCTGGCTGCCAGTGGCAATTGCCCTTGGATATAGTCATGACAAGCTTGTCGCAGTGCTTATTATGACTGGTTCCCCAACTACAGTTTCATCATTTGTAATGGCTAAAAGTATGGGGTATAATGGAAACGTTTCAGCAGGTATTGTTATGCTGACCACCATATTGTCTGCATTCACGCTTACAGTATGGCTTTATATTCTGAGGTCTATGGGCCTTATTTAAAGGAGAATTAATTATGAGAGCATATGAAAGATTGCTTAATTATGTAAAAATATACACCACCAGTGACGAGGACAGCACCACTGTTCCTTCAACAGCCCGTCAGTTTGATTTGGCTAAGATTTTGGTGGAGGAGCTTAAGGAGCTTGGCGTTGCCGATGCACATGTAGATGACAAGTGCTATGTTTACGGCACTATCCCTGCTACAGCAGGCTACGAGGACAAGAAGGCTATCGGCTTTATTGCCCATATGGATACAGCTCCAGATTTCACAGGAGAGAACGTTAATCCTATAGTTGAAGAAAACTATGGCGGCGAAGATGTTGTTCTTGGAACATCAGGCAGAGTTATCAAGGTGGCTGATTTCCCACATCTTAAGACATTAAAGGGACGCACCCTTATTCATACAGATGGCACTACACTTCTTGGTGCCGATGATAAGTCAGGTATCGCAGAGATTATGACTTTTGTAGAGGAGATTCTTTCAGGCAACGAGCCTCACGGCAAGATTTGCATTGCCTTCACTCCAGATGAGGAGATTGGAGCAGGCGCAGATCATTTTGATGTAGAGGGCTTCGGAGCTGATTTCGCTTACACAGTAGATGGTGGCCAGGAAAATGCAGTTGAGTACGAGAACTTCAATGCAGCAGGCGCAGAGGTTAAGTTTAACGGTGTAAACATCCACCCAGGTGATGCAAAGGACATTATGGTTAATGCAGCACTTGTAGCGATGGAGTTTAACGCACTACTTCCACCTTCAGAGGTGCCATCACAGACAGAGGGCTATCAGGGATTCTTCCATCTTACAGATATGTCAGGTGATGTTGCAGAGGCTAATCTTTCTTACATCATCCGTGACCACGATGAGGAGAAGTTTGCTTACAAGAAGAAGATTATGGAGCACGCAGCCAATATCATCAATCAGAAGTATGGCGAGGGCACATGTGAGCTTACTATAAAGGATCAGTATCAGAATATGCTTGAGATGATCAAGCCACACATGTTCTTAATAGATTATGCATTTGAGGCCTTAAAGGATGCAGGCGAGAATCCTAAGGCAGTTGCCATCAGAGGTGGCACAGATGGAGCAAGACTTTCATTTATGGGATTGCCTTGTCCAAACCTTGGAACAGGTGGATACAACTTCCACGGTCCAATGGAGCATATTACAGCGGAGGGTATGGACACAGTAGTTAAGGTTCTTCAAGGTATCGTAAAGAGATTTGCTCAGTAGTCCAGACGCTAAGGGGGAAGATAAATGTCATCAGAGAAAAGAAAAGAATTAATCATAGATATAATTATGGATGCCCTGTCAGGTTTATTCATAGGTATCGCACTTTACAATTTTGCAGCAGATGCAAAATTTCCATTGACAGGACTCACAGGTATCGCTATGATTTTCTATCAGTACTGGGGATGGAAAATCGGTATTGCCACCATCATCATGAACATTCCACTTATTATCTGGGCCTACAAGGTTCTTGGTAAAAAGTTCCTTTTAAAGTCGTTTAAGACTATGGCTATTGGCACAGTTATGATGGATTTTGTGGCACCGCTGGTGCCTAAGGTAGCTATTGGCAATATCTTTTTAAATGCCGTAGTAGTAGGTGTGTTTACAGGACTTGGTTATGCCCTTGTATACATGCGCAATTCATCTACTGGTGGAGCGGACTTCATCATGATGATTATCAAGGCGAAGCATCCACATATGTCCCTTGGAAGAATTTTCTTCATCGTGGACACTGTAATTATTGTTATCGATACCATTGCATACGCTCATTCATTTGAGGCTCTTTGCTATGGTTTTGTAATAAGCTATATTGGTTCTCTTGTAGTTGATAAGGTAATGATTTCTGCCGATGCAGGTATGATGTGTATGATTGTTACCAACAAGGCTGAGGCCATCGCGGACGCTATCGATAAAGCTGTGGAGCGTGGTACCACAATTTTTACCGCAAAGGGCGGTTACAAGGGAGATGAGAGACAGGTGCTTATGTGTGCCTGCTCAGACAAGCAGATGTATCAGGTTAATCGTGTTGCAAAGAAGATTGATGTGGATGCATTTATTGTCATCATGGAATCTAAGGCCGTTTACGGCGAGGGGTTCAAGCGTTTTAAGGGTTAAAAGTAATAAGGAGTATTTATGTCAGAGAAAATTTGCGTTCTTGGTGTAGCAGGAGGTTCTGCTTCAGGCAAGACTACAATCATCAACAAGTTACAGGACTTTTTTGGAGAGGATATTGCAGTAATCAGTCATGATGCTTACTACAAGGCTCATCCAGAGATGTCTTTCGAAGAGCGTAGCCAGCTTAACTACGACCACCCAGATTCATTTGAATCTGACAGAATGGCAGAGGATGTTAGAAAGCTTATCAAGGGTTATGCCATCGATATGCCTGTTTATGATTATGTAAATCACAACCGTTCAGCTGAAACTGTTCGTGTTGAGCCTAAGACTGTTATCGTTATGGAAGGTATCCTTATCCTTGAAAATAAGGAGCTCCGCGATTTGATGGATATTAAGATTTTCGTTGATACAGATGCTGACGAGCGTCTTATGCGTCGTATCCAGCGTGATATGATTGAGAGAGGACGTAGCATCGAGTCAATCATCGAGCAGTACTCAAAGACAGTTAAGCCAATGCATGAAGAGTTTGTTGAGCCTTCAAAGAAGCATGCTGATATCATTATCCCACGTGGTGGTGAGAACGCAGCCGGCATTGAAATGCTTACAACATATATGACCAAGAAATTACACAGTGAGGATTAATCCTCATTTGTCTTGTGCAAAGTGCTTTTTACGCCACAGTGGATTTTGTCTATTTAGGAAAAAATCCCTGTGGCTTTTTTGTTTTCCTTTATTTGTGGAATACTTCTATGCTAGAATTGAATAGCAATAATTGACAAAAATTTATCAATCTTTGACAGTTATTGAATTGTGGTAATTAAAGGGAGAAATAATTAAAGATGGAAAAGAAGCCTATAGTGTTGGCTGTTGCTGGTAAAGGTGGAGTAGGTAAGACTTCACTTGCGTCGGTGATGGTCAAGTTGTTAGTGGAAGCTTATCCAGACAAAAAAATCTTAGCAATCGATGCGGACCCAGCTGTTGGTTTGTCCACAGCACTTGGCGTGGAGCCAGAGCTTACTCTTGATGATATCAGGAAGGAAGCTGTGGAGGCGGCTGAGAATGGGGATGCCAAGGCCACTGTTGAGGTACTTGGTGAAGCCAGATATCGCATTTTCGATGCTATGGTTGAGATGGATGGCTTTTCTTTTATTGCAATCGGACGTCCTGAGGCTGCAGGCTGCTATTGCAAAATCAACACATATCTTAAAGAGGTCATCGCTCAGGTGGCCGACAATTTCGATTATATCGTTATAGACGGCGAGGCTGGTATCGAGCAGATCAATCGCCGTGTCATGGAAAAGGTTACACACCTTGTTCTTATTACCGATTCTAGTAAGAAGGGCTGTGGAGTAGTTAAGACAATCAAAGAAGTGGCAGACAACCTTGTTATGTACGACGAAATCGGAGTAGTTGTAAATCGTGTTCCATCCGAGGACGTTTTACAGTACATGGATTTGGGAGATATTCCACTTTTGGGTTGGATTCCAGCAGATGCCAATCTTACAGAGCGCGATCTAAAAGGAGAATCTGTCTTTTACATTCCGGGAGAAGCACCAATCGTAGAGGGCCTGCGTAGCTCTCTTAAGAAGATGGGTGTTTTATAAAATTTTTAAATGAGCTGGTAGCTATCAATCTCTAAGTGTTGCACAGCGAGACGTGTTAGTCGAGCGGAGCAATATCTTAGGATTGAGAGCGTAACCAGCGGAGTAGGGAGAATTGAATATTATGAAGGATTTAAAGCATTTATACTACTTTGAAAACCTTCTAATGGACGCTGATAATGATCTGGTTAGACAGGCCCAGGCTGAGGGCCGTGTCTGCGTTGGTTCAGTTTGTTATCAGATTCCAGAAGTGTTGATGAACTTAGGTAATGCTTTCACTGTAAGACTTCGTGCGCCACGTACAGGTTCCATGGAAATGGGAACCTATTACCTGACCAGTCTTTTATGTGAATATTCCAGAGCATTGCTTGAGCGTGCCATTGAAGGCGGATATCAGTTTTTAGATTGCCTTATGGCACCAGACGGATGCACCATGATCAACCGCTGCGTTGAGAACATGGAGCTCCTTAAGATGAATGACAAGGAGCATTTCTTCTACCAGTACCTAGAGGTTCCAATGAAGGCTGATGAAAATGGATTAAACCTCTATGTTGGACAGTGCAGAAGCAAAATCCTTGAACCTTTAAATGAAAAATTTGGTGTTGATATAAGTGATGAAGCTCTTAGAAAGGCAGTGGAGGAACACAACAAAATCTGCCGTCTTATCACAGAGCTTGGAAACTTCCGTAAGGAAGAGAAGCCTCGTATCACAGGATACGAGTTCCACATTATTACAATGTGTACTTATGTGTGCCCTCACGACTTACTTATTGAGAAGCTTGAGGAGACACTTGAGGAAGTCAAGAATCGTCAGCCAGACGAGAAGTGGCCATTTAGAGCAAGAGTCGCTGTGGTTGGTTCAGAGATTGACGATATTGATATGATTAAGCTTGTTGAGGATTCAGGAGCTTATGTATGCGCAGACCGTTTCTGCTTCGGTTCATTGCCGGGACGAGAGGAGATTATCCTTAATGATGAGGAGGATGTTCTTACTCAAATTTGCCGCCATTATATGATGAGCTGCATGTGCCCACGTCATATGGACACACCTAAGATGAACCGCAGACGTGAATACGTGGACGAAATCGCGCGAGAATACAAGGCAGATGGAATCATCTATGAGCAGATGAAATTCTGCGACCCATGGGCATATGAGAGAATGGTGGGAAGTCATGTTTTACGCGACGAATATGGTTATCCAGTTCTCACTATCGACCGTCCATACGCAGTAGGAAATTCCGGACAGTTACGCACCCGTGTACAGGCCTTCGTGGAGAGTATCGAAATCAAAAAAATCCAGAGGGAGGTGTGATTATGACGAAGTCAGAATCTACCATCACACCGACCGATGTGGCACTATTGCGGAAGCAATCGTGCCGATTCATTGTAAACGGAGGTAGAAAGTAATGGGAAAAGCAGTCGGCAGCTCACAGCTTGGAAAGCTTTATAGTGGTGATAAAAAGGTTTTCAAGCATCGTGAATGGAGAGGAATTAAAGACACTTGGTACGATTACACCAGATGGCTTGGAATCATGGCCATGCTGGGAAAGTTTATGCTTCATCCAAAGAATGTAAAGGGATTCTTTAGATATCGCTGGATGCTCAATTATCTGGCTGTGCCAATGATGATTGACAAGCATTCAATGGGTCTTCGTGGCCCACAGCTTCGCATTTGTCGTGAGGAATACGATTTGGTTGCCTCAGACGTTGCAAAGCTTCTTACAAAGATCTTTTCTATGGATCAGAATCTTGGCGCAAAGCCTGAGAAGTCAAAGCATGTAGTCCTTATGGATGAAAATGAGATGACCAACATCATGTGTGGTTTCCCAAATCTTGAAGGACTTAGTTGGGAGACAGCAAGCTGTTATGTTTGCGTACTTCTTCAGGGAGATGCCATGACACATTATCTTGATGTAGTTCAGGAATGTGGTATGCCTGGTGATGTTTGCCCTATGCCGGCATCTGAGGCAGGTATCTGTATCGATGGAGATATGCCAATCTTTGGTAAGTGCGCTGTTCAGTGTAACACTACCTGTGATGGTTCTCTTATGGGAAATGGTGTTATTTCAAGAGCTCTTGAGCGTAATGGAATTCCAGTTCATCAGCTTGCTACACCACTTCGTCATACTGAGCCAGGGGTACAGGACTACGCTGCACAGGAGGTTAGAAACGCTATTGCTTTCATCGAGGAGCAGACAGGAGAGAAGTTCGACTGGGATTACTACTTCGAGTGTGCAAAGCGAATCAACATCGGTGCACAGGAGTGTACAGAATGGCTTGAGCTTTCTAAGACAGATTATCCACAGGTAATTGGAAACAACATTCTTCTTTACCGTGAGACAGAATACATGGCTATTGCTGGTAAGGTTTCAGCTTTTGCCAAGCTTGATAAAAAGATTACAAAAATGGCTACAGAGGCCTACAAGAACAAGACAATGCTTGCAAAAGAGTACCGCCATCGTGCAGTAATCTGGGGCGTTCAGTCACAGTTCTATACAGATTTTGTAGCATGGCTGTTAAATTGCTGGGGAATTCTTCCACTTTTTGATATGCTTACTATGGTCTCTCTTGATCCTATTTCAGAGGATGACAAAGAGCAGGCTATTTACGACATGGCTCACCAGTACGAGAACATGATTATGAGAAACCGTACCCATGGTGGTTACGAGGTTCTTCTTGATGATTTATGGCGTTACTGTGAGGAGTTCAATGCGGATATGGTAATCCTTTGGGAGCACATCGCCTGCAAGGCCCTTGATGGTATGCATGGCATGTTCGAGCAGCAGGCTCGTGAACACGGCATCAAGCTTGTTTGGGTAAACCACGATCTTTATGATCCACGCGTTATCCCACGCAAGAATCTTCGCCAGGATGTAAACCGCTACATGCGCTCAGTCCTTCGCGAGGAGCCACTTGACCCATCGTTAGAGGATTATGATGATACTAATTTATGGTAGGAGAATAATAGTATGAAATATTTTGGTGGATGTGATTCCGGCTCTACATACACAAAGTGTGTAATCATTGATGAGACCGGTAAGATGGTAGCTGATGTGACTCTCAAAAGCCGCATCAATGCAGTGCTCTCATGCCAGGATGCCCTTGATCAGGCGGTGGCTCAGGTTCCAGAGCTTAATAGCGCTGAGGATTTAACATATCTTGTAGGTACAGGATACGGCCGTAACAAGGTACCATTTGCAGATGAGAACATTTCAGAGATTAGCTGTCATGCCATGGGTGTGCACGTTGCAGACCCTGAGGTAAAGGCTATAATCGATATCGGTGGTCAGGACGTTAAGGGTATCGCTGTTGATACAGACGGTACAGTTCTTAACTTCGCCATGAATGATAAATGTGCAGCAGGTACAGGCCGTTTCTTCGAGGCAATGGCCAGAGCATTTGAGATGGATTTGGACGAGTTCTCAAATCTTTCTCTCAAGGCTAAAAACGTTATTCCAATCACTGCTCAGTGTACAGTATTCGCTGAGTCAGAGGTTATCTCACTTGTTGGTGAGGGTAAGCCTATGGATGAAATTGCTGCAGGTATCGAGCTTTCAGTTGCAAAGCGCTGCTTCGTAATGTCGAAGAAGGCTGGCGCTGTTGATAAGATTACACTTACAGGTGGCTGCGCAAAGAATGCGGGGCTTAAGGCTGCAATTGAGCAGGTTCTCAAGCTCAAAGTCATCGAGCTTCCAATTGATCCACAGCTTATGGGAGCACTTGGAGCCGCTGAGTTTGCACGACAGAAAGGAATGTAGTTAGCCTTCCCCTTGAGGGGAAGGTGGCCTGAAAGGCCGGATGAGGTGTTAATTATGTTAAAAGTTTTATTAATTATTGCAATAGTTTTCATCTGCTTATTCGTATTATCGCTGATTGTATATTTCTTCAATTTGGATATGAAGCTTACAAGCGCTATTCAGCCATTACTTGCTAAGCACTACGACAAGATAAAGAGAGATAGAAAGATATAATCAATGAAGCTATATGATGAGACTATAAAGTGCATTATGTCTTCACTGGATGGGGCACCATTAAAGCAGCTTGATATCGCAAATGCGAATTGGGCTGACGCTGGTGACCACAATCTTATCCTTAGAGCAGACATGGCTTATGAGCTTGGTGGCGGTACCTGTCCAGCAGTTAGTGCAATGGGCGTCACAGCAAGCACAGAGCTTGTCTCAGCTGATGAGGTTTATCTTCTTGGTCCTGATTTGTCAGAGATTAAAGAAGACCAGCCTTATGCCAGAATTGCTCTAGTAAGGGTGGCAGAGGATAGCCTTGGGGATGGCAATGTACTTTATAATGCTATTAGAAAAATCGAATATGTGAGATATCACATTAATCCAGAGGGGTACATGACTCGTATCTCTGCATCAAATGGCAGGGAGCCGGTTAGAGTCAGCAGGGAGGCCATTGATAAAGGTCTTGGCTTTGCCCAGGTAGGTAAGCTTTTCCTGGATAAATATCATGAAAATAAAAATATTGAAGCTGTAAAGCTCATATTTATAACTCAGCCAGATTTTGATTACAAAGCATTGGCTGAGAATTCACGTCATCTTGAGGAGATCACTGGCACAATCGATCATATCTTCAAGAACGTGACAATGGACTGCGGAAGCTGTTCATTACAGCAGATTTGTGACGAAGTTGAGGGTCTTCGTGAGCTGCATTTTAAAGAAAGAAAGGGAGTATAAGGAAATGCCAGAAATGAGTAAAGCAGTCATTCCACCACACATGAATGACAAGGCACCAAGCGACAAGATTATCAAGCTTGGAAGAAAAATTACAGACGTTGCTGGGCACAAGATGTTCGGCGTAAAGGTTGAAGATCCAGAGTACTGGGGTCTTGCAGAAATCGTTACAGAGGAGATGGCTGAGGTTGGTCTTACTATGAAGCTCCGCCATCATTACACATTTGCAGAAATGTGCAACATGAATCCTGAGAAGGCAAAGGACAAGGAAGCATTCCAGAAGCTTCTTGACGAGATGTCATACATCGGTCTTTTAGAGTACGATTACGGCGATCACTACGATCATAACGGACGTACAGCTGAGCCTTCAGAGAGAAGATATTGTCTTCCAATGTTCGTTCCAGGTTCTGCTGAGCTTTTCAACATGGAAGAGTCAGTTCCTGGCGAGCGTTCAAATCATAGATTAAAAGAGCATCCAGCTCTTGCATCATTCTTCGAGAGAATGACATTCATGCCACTTGATGGTCTTACACACCTTATCCCACCAGGAGGCGCTGGTGTAGGTATGCACGTTATCCCTGTTGAGAAGGCTATCGAGTTCGAAAATGAGAAGTTAGACCTTGAGCAGATTTCATACTGGCTCAAGAAATACGAAGGCCACATCGGTGTTGGTCAGTGCTCATGCCGTGTATCAAGAGCTTGCCTTGAAGAAGGTTGCGGCGATGACGAGATGAACTGGTGTATCGGTCTTGGTGATTTCGCTGACTACTGCCGTGAGACTGGCAAGGGTCACGACATCACATACGAGGAGGCTATGCGCATCGTTGAGCGTGCTGAGACTCTTGGTTATGTTCACCAGATTACAAACATCGATGGTGAGAACAAGATCTTCGGTCTTTGCAACTGTAACGTAAATATTTGTAATGCCCTTCGTACATCACAGCTTTTCAACACACCTAACATGTCACGTTCAGCTTACACAGCTCATGTTGAAGCTGAGAAGTGTGTTGCCTGCGGTAAGTGCGTAGAGTACTGCCCAGCTGGTGCTGTTAAGCTTGGCCAGAAGCTTTGCAAGAAGGACGGAAGCCAGGTTGAGTATCCAAAGGTAGTTCTTCCAGACAGAGTTCACTGGGGTAAGGAAAAGTATGATGAGGATTATCGTGATAACAACCGTAAGAACTGCTACGAGACAGGTACAGCTCCATGTAAGGTAGCTTGTCCTGCACACGTTTCTGTTCAGGGTTATGTAAATATGGCTAAGGAAGGACGTTACGAGGACGCTCTTGCCCTTATTAAGAAGGACAATCCATTCCCAGCTATCTGTGGTCGTGTATGTAACAAGAGATGTGAAGCTGCTTGTACACGTGGTACAATCGACGCTCCTGTTGCTATCGACGACATTAAGAAGTTTATTGCTGAGCGTGACTTACACGCTGAGACAAGATACATTCCACCAATCGACATCCCTTCAAACCGTTTAACACAGTGGGATGACAAGATTGCTATTATCGGTTCAGGCCCTGCAGGTCTTTCATGTGCTTACTACCTTGCAACAAAGGGTTATAAGCCAACAGTATTCGAGAAGAACAATCGTCCAGGTGGTATGCTTACATGGGGTATCCCTTCATGGAAGCTTGAGAAGGACGTAGTTGAGGCTGAAATCGATGTTATCCGTCAGCTTGGCGTAGAGATTAAGTGCGGCGTTGAAGTTGGTAAGGATATCACTCTTGATGAGCTTCGTGCTCAGGGTTACAAGGCATTCTATGTTGCAATCGGATGCCAGGGTGGAAAGATTCCACCAATCCCAGGTACAGATGCTAAGGAAGGTATCGACATCGCTGTTACATTCCTTCACAAGGCTACAGAAGACCAGAACCAGAAGATGGATGGCAATGTAGTTGTTGTCGGTGGTGGTAACGTAGCTATCGACTGTGTGCGTACAGCTGCTAGATTTGGTGCTGGCAAGCCTCAGATGTTCTGTCTTGAGCAGAGAAATGAGATGCCTGCAAACAATATTGAAATTACAGAGACACTTGAAGAGGATATCGCAATCAACAATGGTTGGGGTCCAAAGGAAATCCTTAAGGATGAGCAGGGCAACGTAGCTGGTATCGTATTCAAGAAGTGTACATCAGTTAAGGATGCTGAGGGCAAGTTCAATCCTCAGTACGATGAGAACGAGACTATGACTGTAGAGTGCAAGAACATTATCTTCGCTATCGGTCAGGGCATCGAGTGGGGCGGACTCCTCGGTGATGGAAAAGAAAAGGTAGAGTTCTGGCACGGCAACTACCCAGTGGCAGATCACCTTACATACCAGACAGCACAGCCAGACATCTTTGTTGGTGGTGATGTTTACTCAGGTCCTAAGTTCGCTATCGATGCTATCGAGGCTGGTAAGTGCGCTGCTGATTCACTTCACAGATTTGTTCAGCCAGGATGCTCTATGACAATCGGTAAGAACCGTCGTGATTTCATCGAGCTTGACAAAGACAATATTCTTGTGGAAGAATATGATACAGCAGGACGTAATGAGCCTGCTATCGATACAAGCATTGATATGAAGCATTCATTTAGAGATGCTCACCTTACTCTTACAGAGGAGCAGGTTAAGGCAGAGGCTAGCCGTTGCCTTAAGTGTGGTGCGTCAGTGGTTGATGAGAATAAGTGTATCGGATGTGGTGTCTGCACAACTAAGTGTGCATTTGATGCTATCCACCTTCACAGAACTCATCCAGAGTGCACACACATGGTTCCAGCTGAGGATAAGTTCAAGCATATCGGTGCTTACGCACTTAAGCGTGCTGCAAAGGTTGCCTTCTCTAAGAAGACAGAGGCTGAGAAGCAGGCTGAGCGCGAACACAAGGAGTATAAACGTAATCATAAATAATGATTACAGTGCAATTAGAAAGGGTAGTATATGCACGAATTAGGGATTGTATTTCATGTCGCTAAGCAGGTAGAGGAAGTTGCCGCGCAAAATGGCGCTGAGCACATCAGCGAGGTTGTTCTCTCAATTGGCGAGGTTTCTACAGTCATCCCAGATTATCTGATCGATTGCTGGGCATGGAATGCAAAGAAATATCCAAGACTTGATGGCAGCAAGCTTGTCTGCGAGACCATCAAGGCCGTTACTTTCTGCGAGGATTGTAAGCAGGAGTATGAGACAGTTGCCTACGGAAAGACTTGTCCACATTGTGGCAGCGGCAACACATATCTTGTTACTGGTAATGAGGTAATTCTTAAAGAAGTTATAGCGGACTAAATGAGAAATCCCACGGTGATGCCGTGGGATTTTTTTATGTTAAAATTTGGAATGGATTTCAATTATGATAAAATTATAGCAGACTAACATATACAAGAGGGTGTGGATATGTTTAAGATAAAATATATATTGCTGCTTTTACTTGTTTTATGTTTGTGTGGCTGTGGAAATCAGATTTCAAAAGATGACTCAGCTGTAGATAATCAACAGACAGTGCAGCAGATTCAGAAAAAAGAAAAAATTGATGAAAAGACATTAGATGAAGATGTAGAAGTTGAAACATCTGAATCTGATGAACTTGCAAAAACGGAAGAACCTGAGGAAGAAATAATGGATGAAAATACAGTGACAAATACAGTGACAAATACAGTGACAAATACAGAAGGCTTCTACTCCCTAGAATTCGACGAGACCAGCGATATCTTTGCTAGAATAAAAGGCAAGTCCTACAAGGATAATTGCACTGTCCCTGTATCAGATTTAAGATATTTACATGTCATGCATATTGGATTTGATGGTCAGCCACATGATGGTGAGATTATTTGTAACAAGTATATCTCAGAGGATTTGCTGGAGATATTTGAAGCCCTATATGAGGCCCAGTATCCTATAGAGAAAATCAGACTTGTGGATGAGTACGATGCTGATGATGAAAGCTCTATGGCTGACAACAATTCATCCAGCTTCAATTTCAGATTTATCAGCTATACTACAAAGATTTCCAAGCATGGCTACGGTCTTGCCATGGACATCAATACTTTGTACAATCCTTATGTGAAAACAGTTAATGGTCAGCTTTCTATCGAGCCTGCCAATGCAGCAGCTTATGTTGACCGCAGTCAGGATTTTTCACATAAAATTGATGAGAATGATTTAGCTTACAAGCTCTTTACAGAGCATGGCTTTGAGTGGGGCGGTGCCTGGAAAAAGTCCAAGGATTATCAGCATTTCGAGGTGCCAGACTCAGTGGTAAAGAAGCTTTACAACTAAGGAGAATAGACATAATGAAAAAAATTGCATCTACTATCTACTGGCTGGTGGTAGCAGCCTGTGGTTTAGTGCTGTTGAACTATACAAGCTATGTGAAACCACAGTGGATTTTCTTTGGAATAGCAGCTGCCATCGGTTGCGGCATTTGCATATTTAAATCATATAAAAATGAGGACTATGTAGCCCAGACTTTAGCCATTCCTAAGAACAATAACAGAAATCCAGTGTACGATTACCTTAGACTGGTGGCAGTGCTTTTAGTTATCATTATCCACGTTCTTAACCTGGATTTGAGACTGGCAGCAGATATGGCTGGCACAGGTATCTACAACACCATGAACTATATCCGCTGCTGGAGTGGTAATTGCAACACTTTCTTTATCATGATTTCCGGCGCACTTTTGCTTGTAGATAAGGATGAATCCGTATTTACGTTTTACAAAAAACGACTTCTCAGAATTGCCATTCCATTGGTAGTTTATTATCTCTGGTATTTATGGCAGTACGAGAAGATTGGTGTGCTTACCTGGAAAGAGATTACCTACAAGATTTTGTCGGCAGATGTTTATACAGACAATGTTCCTCATTTCTGGCTTGTATATGAGATTGTGGCCATTTATGTGGCAGTTCCATTCCTTAGAATCATGCTTAAGAACATGTCATATACAATGCTGACACAGCTGGTGACTATTACATATGTGCTTTCCATATTCATGAAATTCTTCCCAAATCAGATTGGAACAATCATACCTCTTTCTGGCTGGTGTGGAGTAGCCATAATAGGATACTGGTATAGCAGGGAGGAGTCACGAAATCTTGATACATTGATGATTGTTGCCGGAGTATTGGTAAGCATTTTAACCTATTTCAAGATTGATCCAAATATGGCTTATCAGGAATCAATGACAGGACTGACACATTACTTTATAATCACAGTTCTTGCAGTATTTGCCATTTGCTTCAAGCTTCAAAAGCATCTTAAGAATTTCTACTTCCTAAGACTTGTTAGCAAATACAGCTATGGAATCCTTTTGATTCATATGTGGGTGCTGTTTTTCGTCGTAAAAAATATCATTCACATTTCATCAGTGATGTATAAGGGCGTGGGATTCATTCTTCTGGTGATAGCCACACTGCTTATTTCCACAGTAGCAGCGTACCTGATAGAAAATCTTTTTATAGATATTTTCAATACAGTAATTGCACTGTTTGATAAAAAGAATAATTAGAACGATAAAGACCCTCGGGTGGCTGAAACCCGAGGGCCTTTTTGTGTGTGCATATTCGTTCAAGAACATGCAGATATAGGGAGAAAATATATGATAGGTCCGAATGACCTGGAAATAATCTAATTAAAAGAAACAGCATATGTTGCACAGCAGATTTAAAATAATCATGCTTGCGCACCAGCGGACAACACCGAAGTATGGGCGATTGTAGCCATAATAATATCTCTTGTATTCATACCAGTTGTCATAGTCCTGCTGATTCTGATTTTGGTTGCCATAGTTGCCATAAGGGCCGTAATTATTGTAAGGCCCATAGTTGGCAGACTGGCTATTATTATAAAAATCCTGATAGAAAGGTCCGCCATTCTGGCGCTCATCCATGATGCGATTGTAAGCTGCCTGAATTTCTTTGAATTTCTCTTCAGCCGCTTCTTTATTGGGATTGTTTATGTTGGCATCAGGATGGTACTTTCTACTGAGACTTCTGTAAGCTTTTTTGATTTCGTCTTCAGAAGCATTTCTTGATACACCTAAAATGCTATAAGGATCTGTCATCTACGATTCTCCTTGGAATTATTTTTTCTCTTTTCTTTAAGCTGAAGATATTCGTATCTGGTCCATACTCCTGAGTAAATAATGTTTCTCAGAATATCTACATTATCGACTATTGGAAGCCTCTCAAAGGACTTTGCACATTCCGTCATTAGGGATGTGAGATTGATTTTTACAAAGCACTCAAACTCCTTTGGTGATTCCCTTTTCATAAACAGGAGAGGATTGTAACTACCTCTTTTTTCATCCTTTTTTATGTCATCATAGGCATCAATTAAATAAATGAATTTGCCCATGTAATAACCCATACAGTGAAGGGTCTGTCCCCAGGAATCCTGCTTCCAGTTGAACAGTTCACCTAGCATTTCGCCGGTGTAGCCTGAGACAAGGTCAATGTTTGTTTCGCCTGATTTTTCAGCGATTGTCAGCTTGTTGATATAATCCTCAACCGCCGCTGTTTGTCTAGGATATTTGGCACTTATTCTGTCGTAATCCTTTTTTAAGGAATTGGCAGCCATGCCAGAAAGCTTAGAGCCATCGTCAGCGTAATTATCCATAAGGCTATGGTAGGAAAGAATAATATCCATAGCTGCTGCGTATTCCATAGCTTCACTGGAAAATCCATTTTTCTTTTTGGCGGGATGAATCATGCATCTGAAATCTTCCTGATTAAGCTGAGGCTCGTAAAGGCTTTGAAGCAGTATAGCCAAAAAGCATAAATCAAAATTAAGAAGCATCTGGCCTTTGACTCCGGCCTGCTTACCTAACTCTCTGCACAAGCCACAGTAGAAGCTTTGATATGTACGCTTGTCCTCGGGGGACAGCTGACTTCGATCTGCGTTAATATATCCAAACAATAGTTATACCTTCTTAATGAACTGAGTGTGACATCTGCTACAGTTAACCTGAATCTTACCTCTGCCTCTAGGTGCTCTAAGCTTTTGCTTGCAGCTAGGACATTTGAAAATCTTGTAGGTTCTTCGCTGTTCCATGTTGTAACGAGCTTTGATAATGCTGTTTCTAACATTTGGTGTAAGTCTCATAAAGAAGCCTCTAATCTTAGCTGTCTTCTGAAGAAACATTTGATTTTCGTAGTATCTTTTCTGATAGTTCTTAGAAAACATTCTCCAGATGCTATAAACGAGGCATGCCATTGCAAGCAGGTAGGCTATATTCGAATGGGTGAACATTGTAACTATCATTAGAATCATGGCAACCCATGTGAAGGTTCTGCCAAGGGCATCTACGCCAGTTCTTCCGGCAAATAACTGTGCCATTCTGTATCTGAAATTGTTCATGAGCTTCCTCCTTAACAATTAGCTTATCTGCACTTTAAAGGTTTGAAACTTGTCCGTCAACACTTTATAATCCGATTTAATAAAAGTTTAATAAATGCTTTAGAAAGCTTGATAAATTGCTGATGTTAGGTTAAACTAACTTTAGTTTAACAAGTTGCACAGAAGTTGGAAATATGGTACTCTTAATTTACGGTGAGTTGTGTGCAATTGATTCACCCAAGGTTCCAAATAACAGGAGGTTTTTATTTTGAGAACATTTGTAAATGAGTCTTCAGAAAACTATTTAGAGACAATTCTTATACTTAGCAAGAAGCTCCCAGTTGTTCGTTCTGTAGACATTGCTAACGAGTTAAATTTTAAAAAATCATCAGTCAGCATAGCTATGAAGAATCTTCGTGAGAAGAATCACATTACAGTTACTGACGCTGGATATATTTACCTAACAGATGAAGGAAAGGCTATCGCAGAGATGATTCTCGAGCGCCATGAGCTTATTACTGATATTCTTGTGAAGCTTGGTGTAGATGAGGAGATTGCATCTGAGGATGCATGCCGCATTGAGCACGTAATCAGTAAGGAAAGCTTTAAGGCTGTTCGTGATTATGCGAAGGATAAGATTTTAAAGTAATTATGGATATTGCAGTAAACAACAGTGAACAAAGAGACATAATTGTACAGCAGCTTAGAGAAGCTGGCTGTCGCATTACAAAACAGCGCCTTGTGGTTTTGGATATCATTCTTAATTCAGACCCTTCCTGTGTGAAGGAGATTTACCGCGAGGCTATAAAAATCGATAAAAATATAGGTACTGCCACAGTTTACCGTATGGTAAATACCCTTGAGGAGATTGGCGTACTTAATCGCAAGAATATGTATCAGGTAGATTGTACAGCCTGTGAGCAGCACTGTAAGGATGAGGACTGCGATCCAAACTGTCCAGGAGGTAGCTGTGTTGCATGTGAGACCAACGTAGTTGTCACTTTGGACGACGATTCAAAGATAGTGTTGAACAGAGCAGATTTACAGGATATTTTGTACGAGGGATTGAAGGCAAAAGGCCGAATTTCTGACCAGAAGATATCTAGACTTGCGTATTAAAAAGGTGTATTATAAAAGGGCTGTCAAACCGTTGGCAGCCCTTAGTTTTATTTATTAGAAGAGGAGATATAAAATGACTCAGTCACGTACACACAACTGTAACGAGCTTCGTCTTTCAGATGCTGGCAAGCAGGTTACTTTAGTTGGTTGGTTCGAAAACATTAGAAAGGTGTCTAAGAATCTTGGATTCGTTATCCTTCGTGATTTCTATGGCACTACACAGATAGTTGTTGAGACAGAAGAGATGATGGCTGTTATCGATTCTGTTAATAAGGAATCTACAATCTCTGTTACTGGAGAGGTTCGTGAGCGTTCTTCTAAGAACACAGAGCTTCCAACTGGTGAGATTGAGGTCGTTCCTACATCAATTGAGATTCTTGGAAAGTGTACTCACAACGAGCTTCCATTCGAGATTAATCGTTCAAAGGAAGCTGACGAGAATACACGTCTTAAATATCGTTATCTTGATCTTCGTAACCCAGAGGTTAAGAGCAAGATTATCCTTCGTAGCAAGATCGTAGCAGAGCTTCGTGCTTCTATGATTGCTCACGATTTCATGGAGATTACTACTCCAATTCTTACATGCTCATCACCTGAGGGTGCTCGTGATTACCTTGTTCCAGCTCGTAATCACCCAGGAAAGTTCTATGCACTTCCACAGGCACCACAGCAGTTCAAGCAGATTCTCATGGCATCTGGTTTTGACAGATACTTCCAGATTGCACCATGTTTCCGTGATGAGGATGCTCGTGCAGACCGTTCTCCAGGAGAGTTCTATCAGCTTGATATGGAGATGGCATTTGCATCTCAGGAAGATGTCTTCGCAGTTATCGAGGATGTACTTCCACCTATCTTTGCTAAGTATGGCGTTTACAATTCAGCTTCTACAGCTCCATTTGTACGCATTCCATATCTTGAGTCAATGGACAAGTACGGTTCAGATAAGCCAGATCTTCGTATTGACCTCGTTCTTCAGGACGCTACAGAGGTTATGGCTGATTGTGGATTCGGTCCATTCGAGGGCAATGTTGTTAAGGCTATCGTTGTTGATGGCCTCAACGCTACACGTAAGCAGATTGATGCTATGATCGCTGAGGTAGAGGTTGCTACAGCTCAGAAGACATACTGGTTCAAGCTTGATGAGAATGGTGAAATCGTTGGTGGTATCGCTAAGTTCCTTCAGGAGAGAAAGCAGGCAGTCATCGATGCACTTGGTCTTAAGCCAGGCGATTTCGTTGGTCTTGCAGCAGGTCCACTTCTCGTTGCTCAGAAGACAGCTGGTGTATTCAGAAAGCTTCTCGGTGCAGCTGCAGAAGGTCACATGAAGAAGGATACTTACGAGTTCTGCTGGATCGTTGATTTCCCAATGTACGAAATCGGCGAGGAGTCAGGCGAGCTCGAGTTCTGCCATAACCCATTCTCTATGCCACAGGGCGGAATGGATGCTCTTAAGAATAAGGCGCCACTTGATATTTTAGCTTACCAGTACGACTTAGTATGTAACGGCGTAGAGCTTTCATCAGGTGCTATCAGAAACCATGATCCAGAGATCATGATTGAGGCATTCAAGCTTGTAGGTCTTGGTGAGGATGATGTTAAGGCTAAGTTCCCAGCTATGTACAATGCATTCACATATGGTGCACCACCACACGGCGGTATCGCTCCAGGTGTAGACCGTATGGTTATGCTTATCGCTGGTGAGGAAGCTATCCGCGAGGTTATTCCTTTCCCAATGAACAAGAACGCACAGGATATCATGATGGATGCTCCTGCAACAGTAGAGCAGAAGCAGCTTGACGATGTACACATCGCAATCGTGATGCCAAAAGAGGATTAATAAAGAAAATAAAATTGGCTACCAACTTTAGTTGGTAGCCAATTTTTTTATGAACGGATAAAGAATAGTTGAAATGACAACTCCGAACACACCCTGAATGATATTTGGTACGATGCCTGCCAGGGAGGCGATAACTCCAGCTGAAATAGATGTGTGATTTACAACTGAGAGCATGAATATTTCGAAGATGAAATATCCAAGCACCATGACAGCCTCGCCTGCGATTCCAGAAATAATTAGGGTAGGTAGCTCAGTTTTATTACTGAGTAATCTGGAAAGTGTTTTGAATACCACGTATCCAACGAGGGCTGTCAGTGCCTTGATAACGAATGTGGCTGGAACATAAATGAAATAGCCGCCAATCAAATCTGAAAGAGCTGAGCCAATGCCTGCTGCCAGGGCGCCCCAAAGAGGTCCAAGCAAAAGGCCAGATAATAATACAAAACCGTCGCCTGGGTGAATGTAGCCCATGGTAGGTGTTGGGACTTTTATAATCATTGTGCCCACACAGGTAAGTGCTGCCATCAGTGCTGCGATGATAACTTTTCTTGTTTCAATTCTGTTTGCTGAGTAATGTGTTGCTGAGCTATCCATGATGTTCCTCCTAAACTCAAATGCCAAATAAATACCGATTAAAAAGAAATGCTTTCTTTTTTGTTATGTTGGGGCTATAATACCACCAAACTGATACCTAAAAAATGGACAAAAATAGATAAAAAATAGGGGACAGATATGAAGGTATATGAAAAGGTCTACAATTATTACATTGAGCAGATGAAGGAAGGCACCCTGAAAAAGGGTGATAAAATCCCGTCTTTAAGGGAAACAGAGGGGATTTTGGATGTGAGCCGAACCTCGGTGGAAACAGGATATATGCAGCTGGCAGCAGATGGATATATTTATTCTGTGGAGAAGGTGGGATTTTTTGTTTCAGAGATGGCAGAGCAACTTTCTGTCATAGATAAAAACAACCAAAGTCAGTCAAAAGAATCAAATCAGAAAAAGTCCAAAGCGAAACCTGTGGCAAAGTACGATCTTGCCACTATCGGAGAGGACAAAAGAAGTTCCTGCCTGGATTTGTGGAGACGTTACATGAAATCTGCCCTGAGACAGGAAGAGAGACTACTTACCTATGCCAAGAATCAGGGTGAGGATGACCTTCGAGAAGAAATCGCCAGCTATGTTAGAAAGAACAGAAATATCATTTGTTCCCCAGAGGATATAGTAATCGGTGCTGGTTTCCAGAGTCTTCTTATTATCCTGATGGGACTTCTTGATGGTGAGAAGAGCATATCATTCCCTACCAGGAACTTCTCAGATGGTGCTGCGGTATTTAGCAACGGAGGCTATGAAGTCAGCTACAGAAACAAAGAAAGTCATGTGATTTATGTAACCCCATCCTACATGACCAAGTGGGGAGAAATCATGACAATGAAGCGTCGTCGCGAGCTGATAGAGCATGCCCAAAAGAACGACCATCTGATAATAGAGGATGACTATCAGAATGAATTTGTATTTTCCAGCAAGCCAACACCTAGTTTGTATGCCATGACAGGTGGTGACAGAGTAGCCTTCTTAGGTTCTTTTTCACGAATCCTTTTACCTAGTGTCCGTATAAGTTTCCTTATACTTCCTAAGGGATATCGCGACCGATATGCTCAGATGCAAACCCTCTATAACCAGACAGCATCAAAGGCGGAGCAGATAGCCCTGACCCAGTTCCTCCGTGATGGTCACCTTAACAGACATATCAAAAAGACTGCCAGACTATACGAGGATAAAAGAAAAAAATTCCATGACCTGCTAAAAAAATATTTCAAAGATGATTCGGAAATCTATATGGGAAACAGTGGAATGGAGATAGGCCTTGTTATCCATAAACCTAATCTCTCTGCTAAAATCAAAGCTTCAGGAGTGGATGTGTATATTGTAGATGAAGGGGAAGAAACCACTACACTGTTATTGTCCTGTGGTATTATTGAAGAAAGTGAAATGGAGGCTGCAATTAAAAAATTATATATAGGTTTACAAAAATAGTTTAGTGTGGTAGAGTGATAAAGTAATAAAGCAATGGAACTAAAAAGAAATGAGGAGAGTATAAATATGAGGAAGAAGATTATTGCATTACTTTTATCAGCTTCTATGATGGCAGCGTCTTTTGTAGCATGTGGTTCTAAGGGACCTAATGACTCTGGCGACACAGCTTCAGCTCCACAGCCTGAGGAGACAGCCACAGAAAGTGATGTGGCATATATCCAGGGCAAGGGTACTCTTTTAGTGGGTATCACTGATTTCGCACCAATGGATTATAAGGATGATGGGGGAGAGTGGATCGGCTTTGACGCAGATTTGGCAAAGAAGGTCGCTGAGAATTTAGGCGTAGAAGTAGAGTTTGTGGAAATCGATTGGGACAATAAAATCTTAGAGCTTCAGAATAAATCAATCGATGTTGTATGGAATGGCATGACACTTACACCTGAGGTTACCAGCTCAATGGAATGCTCAAAGGCATACCTTAACAACGCTCAGGTAGTTGTAGTTCCTGCTGATAAGGCAGATTCAATCAGGACTGCAGAGGATGCAGCAGCACTTAGCTTTGCAGTAGAGTCTGGTTCAGCAGGTGAGGCAGCAGCAGAGGAGAACGGTTTCGATTATGTAGCTGTTAAGTCTCAGGCTGATGCAGTTATGGAAGTAGCTGCTGGTACATCAGAGGCTTGCATCATTGACCTTCTTATGGCAGGTGCAATGATTGGTGAGGGTACAAGCTATCCAAACCTTGCACACACAGTAGAGCTTACTACAGAGGAATACGGCATTGGTTGCCGCAAGGGATCTGATTTAGCAAAATATATTAATGAGCAGCTCAAGACACTTTACGATGATGGAACAATGACTGACATTGCCACAGAGTACGGTGTACAAGAAGCAGTAGTGGCTCAGTAATTCAAAGGAAGAAATATGTTTACAACAGTTACGATGTCTTTATTTGAGGGTTTCTTAGGAACCCTCAAATTGTTTAGTTTAACACTTTTATTTTCACTGCCACTTGGACTTATCATAAGCTTTGGCTCCATGAGTAAGAGTCCCATTATCAGATGGCCTATCAGATTTATCATCTGGGTTGTTAGAGGAACTCCACTTATGCTGCAGCTTTTGGTTATCTTTTACGGCCCAGGTATCTTCTTTGGTGCCAATCTTTGGGGCTCAGGAGATGGTGGAAGATTTACAGCAGCCTTAGTTGCATTTGTATTCAACTACGCCTGCTATTTCAGTGAAATCTTTAGAGGAGGAATCCAGTCTATCCCAAAGGGACAGTACGAGGCAGCTGCAGTACTTGGTCTCACCAAGTCTCAGACTTTCTTTAAGATTGTGCTTCTTCAGGTAGTGAAGAGAATTGTTCCACCTATTTCAAATGAGGTAATCACTCTCGTAAAGGATACATCCCTTGCAAGAGTTATCGCATTCTACGAAATCATCTGGGAAGGTGAGCGATTCATCAAGAGTGCCGGTATCATCTGGCCACTTTTCTACACAGGTGCATTCTACCTTATTTTCAGTGGATTACTTACATTGTTGTTTGGATACATTGAAAAGAAACTTGATTACTTTAAATAATTTGGAGTGTTATGGCTATTTTAGAGGTTAATGATTTAAAAAAGAAATTTGATAATATAGAGATTCTTAAGGGAATCACTTTTTCCATGGAAAAGGGTGAGACTCTGTCCATTCTTGGAAGCTCAGGCTCTGGAAAGACTACTTTGCTTCGCTGTCTGAATTTCCTTGAGACTCCTAACGAGGGTACCATAACTGTAAATGGTAACTGCCTGTTTGACGCAAAAAATGGTCCTCTAAGAGATGGGGATTTACGAGAAAAGCGTCTTCACTTTGGAATGGTGTTCCAGCAGTTTAATCTGTTTCCACAGTATACAGCTCTTGAAAATGTTACTCTAGCTCCAAAGCTAGAGGGCAGAGGAAAATCTCAGGAGGAGATTGTAGAAAATGGCAAGCGTCTTCTTGAAAAGATGGGACTTGGGGACAGAATGAACAATTACCCACACCAGCTTTCAGGTGGTCAGCAGCAGCGTGTAGCCATTGCAAGAGCATTGGCACTTCGCCCTGATATACTCTGTTTCGACGAGCCTACCAGCGCCCTTGATCCAGAGCTTACAGGTGAGGTACTTAAGGTAATTAAGGAGCTTGCTGAGCAGCACACAACAATGATTATTGTTACCCACGAAATCGGATTTGCCAGGGATGTTTCTGACAAAATCATCTTTATGGATGATGGCGTTATCGCTGATGAAGGCACCCCTGATCAGGTCATAGATAATCCTTCAAATGAGAGGACGAGACAGTTTTTGGCTAATTATTTAAAGTAATTTAAGAAGGGAGATTTATATGGCAACATTAGGTATCGTAATTGCGATAGTGATTTACCTTGCGGCACTTTTGATTATGGGCGCCACATTTGCCAAGGAAAATCACACAGTTGGAGATTATTATTTAGGCGGACGAAAGCTTGGCCCCTTTGTAACAGCTATGAGTGCGGAGGCATCTGACATGTCTTCATGGCTTTTGATGGGACTTCCTGGAGTAGCCTATGCCACTGGTATTTGCGATGTTTTCTGGACGGCGCTTGGACTTGGAATTGGAACTTACGTTAACTGGTTACTGGTGGCGAAGAGACTTCGAAAGTATTCTGAAAAGAATAATTCAGTTACAATACCGGATTTCTTTGAGAATCGTTTCAGAGATAAGAGTCATACACTGATGCTTATATCTTCTTTAATCATAGTAGTTTTCTTTGTACCATATGTTGGTTCAGGATTTGCTGCCTGCGGAAAGCTTTTCTCATCGCTGTTTGGACTTGATTATACAATTGCTATGATTGCCTCAGCAGCTGTTATCATCGGATACACAGCTACAGGTGGATTTATGGCAGCATCTGTTACAGACTTTATTCAGTCAATCATTATGACAATCGCTCTTATAGCAGTTGTTTGCTTTGGTCTTTCAACTGTTGATGGAATCAGCACTGTAAGCACTTACTCAAATTCATTGGACGGATATATCAGCCTTACAGCAATGCATGATTTCGAGACAGTCAGCCGTGTTTCCTATGGTGGCATTATCACTATAATTTCAACAATGGCATGGGGACTTGGATACTTTGGAATGCCTCATATCCTTCTCAGATTTATGGCTATCGAGAACCCAGAGAAGATTAAGCTTAGCCGTCGCATTTCTACTGTTTGGGTATTCATCGCCATGGGCGTAGCTATTTTCATCGGTGTAATGACAAGAACTATGGTACATGAGGGAGCAATCGGAGAGCTTGCAGATTCAGAGAGAGCTATTGTTATCATCGCACAGACACTTGCAGAGCACAGCTTTATAGCATCTCTATTGGCAGGTGTTATATTAGCAGGTATTCTTGCCTGTACAATGTCCACCTGTGATTCACAGATGCTTGCTGCTTCATCCTCAGTATCAGAAAATATTCTTCATGAGACCTTCGGAATCAATCTTTCTGAGCACATGCAGATGGTTATGGCGAGGGTGGTACTTGTTATCATTGCCGCCATTGGTGTTATCATAGCAAGAGACCCTAACAGCTCAGTATTTGGTATCGTATCCTTTGCATGGGCAGGCTTTGGAGCAGCCTTTGGACCAATTATGCTTCTGGCCCTGTTCTGGAAAAGAGCAAACAAATATGGCGCTATCGCAGGTATGATTGGCGGTGGTGTGATGATATTTGTATGGAAATTTGGTATCAAACCACTTGGAGGAATCTTCGGAATCTACGAGCTTCTTCCAGCATTCATCATAGCTTTAATCCTTTGCGTGGTAGTAAGTCTTCTTACACCTGCTCCAGAAAAGGAGATAGTAGAGGAGTTTGAATCCATAAGATAAAATAAAAAATTAAGAGCCGGTTAGATACCCTTTTAAAATGGTATCCAACTGGCTCTTATTTATTGTTCGTTGCAATATTTTATAAATTCATTAATTGGAATAGGCTTTGAATAGAAGTATCCCTGCAAATAATCACAGCCTATATCACGCATTTTTATGGCCATCTCTGCATTTTCGATTCCCTCCGCTGTGATTTCAAATCCACTCTTTTTAAAGGCTGTTATTTCACTTGGAAGAATTTCGCCAGGCTTTTTGCAGTAATCCCACACAAGGCTCTTATCCAGCTTAATATTTATAAATGGTGTTTTGCGTATGCGATATATGTTTGAATAGCCTGTGCCATAATCATCTAAAACAAATCTAAAACCGCTTTTATTAAGTAAGGCAATTTGTTTTTCAATCATGTATTCATCTACAAATGCCTCCTCTGTGATTTCTAGATGAATGAATTCAGCATCCAGATTGTTGTCCCTGACAAATGTGGTAAGGCTTTGCTCCAAATCATTTCTCATTAGCTGTATAGGTGACAGATTTACATTTATAAATGAAAGACCAAGTGCTCTGAATTCTGGAAGGTTTGCGTATTCACAGCATATTCTGAATACCTGCTTTCCAAGCTGATTGATTTTACCGTTTCTTTCAGCGATAGGAATGAATTCTCCAGGATAAAGTAAATCACCTGATGAATTTCTGATTCTAGAAAGAGCTTCAGCGCCTACCACCTTACCTGTTTTGCTGTTTACAATTGGCTGGAGGAATACTTCCACTTCATTGTTATCAATAGCAAATTCCAAAGAACGCTTCATGTCGTTTTGGGCAACGATATTATTGATATCAGCATTTTCTATAGTTATAAGCTCGTTATCAATAATTTTGTTTGGATTAGAATATGCGATGTTAAAAATACGAAGCAGGATATCCATAGGTAAGTTCTTTTCGGTCAGAGTAATGGCAGTTCCACCTATATCCCAGTATATTTCTGTATTCATGGAAATCCATGGCTGCTGGAATCTGTATAGTAGCTTTGAGTAAATCTGTGGCCATTCAGAAGGCTTGGAGCCAAAGATTATAAAACTACCTGCATCATTGTAGAATATCAGATTAGAAGGAAATTCCTTCCTGAGGTAGTTTTGTATCAAATACAGACCCTGATTTGTTTGGGCAAGACCATAGAGCTCCAGCTTATCTGTAAAATTTTTAATACCAAACACTAATGCATTAATAGATTTTTTATTATAAAGCTCTGTTATGTAATCCCTTAAGCCAACCCTGTTGAAAATAAATGTTCTTTCAATTAGGTATAAATCAGGATTTTCAAATCCTAAAAAGAGTACTATAAACGATGTAAGGGTAAAGATATTCTCCAAAAGCAGGCTTGGGAAAGCATATCTGACAAAAAGCCCAATAGAAAGCATCGTATTACAGCCAACAAGAATTTCCCATTCCCTACGCCTAATTAGTAGATGTCGCTGCTTGATAATAAGAAGGAACGACAAGAGGATATATATAGCATAGATAAAATAAAGAACATTGTATAATACACTGGCGTGATAGCCCTCATCATCTATGTAATAAAACCAATGTGTCCAGGAACTGGTCACTACAATGACATCACCAAAAATCATTGGCAATGTAATCAGATAGCGCTTAAATCCGTGTTCATATAAAGTTACATTTAAAACATTGGCTGTAAATATATGAAAAAGGAAGGCACATGCAAAGAAGGCAACAAAATAGGCACTATTCAAGACATAAAGAAAAGCATCATGATAGAACTCATCATGCATATCTGCCCAGGAAGAAATAATGTCTAAGGACATACATAGACATATTGCAGATGTAAGGTATACAAATATGAGATTTTTCTTTACTGGCAATCTTGGTAGCGAAACGTAATGACCGATTAATACTGCCATTATCATTAAGCTAGGGATTACATAACTAAAAGTCCAAACCATAGGGGTCCCTTCCAAATACTAAGCATACCATCAGCCATTATCACCACTAATCTGATGATACACTTTATTTGTGAACAAAACGTAGTATTATTATGCCCATATAAAGAAAAGAATCGTAAGAGTTTTACATAATTATCAAAAATTGAACACGATTAAATCAAATATTAAATAGATTTATTTTGTACCATCTAATAATATGTTCAAAGATAAAGAAGAGAAGGATGATATAAGGTATGAAGAGTTCTACAATTTCAAAGAGTAAGACCATTGATTTCACTGATGGAAAGCCAGCAGGCTTGATTTTACGGTTTTTCTGGCCACTTTTGATGACTAGCATGTGTCAGCAGCTTTACAACTTCGTGGATTCGATGATTGTTGGAAGGGGTATTAGTGATAATGCCTTAGCAGCAGTTGGTAACATGGGTTCACTATTTTTCCTGATAGTGGGCTTTTCATTTGGATTGGCAAATGGATTTGGTATTATGATTGCCCAAAGCTTTGGTGCAAAGGATTTTGATGAGTTACATCACAGATTAGCAGGTACTATTCAATTAGGAGTAATCTTAGCAGTTGGACTTACAATATTCAGTGTTTTATTTTTGCCTAATGCATTAACGTATTTACGAACTGATCCTATTATTTTTCAGGACAGTCTCAAATATGGAAATATACTATTTGGTGGATTGTTTGTAGGAATCACTTACAATATCTCAGCAGCTATTCTTCGTTCACTTGGAGATAGCCAGACACCTCTTATTTCCATCGTTGTTTCGTCAGTTACAAACCTTTGTCTTGATAGCTTGTTTATTTTTGTATTCAAGATGGGTGTTGAGGGCGCAGCAATTGCCACAATTATCGCTCAGATAGTGTCAGTTTTTATTTGTCTGAAGAAGCTATTCTCTATCGAGATGATTAGATTATCTAAATCTGATTTTGCAAACAACCAGAGAGTATGGTTGCTGCTTATCTCAAATGGTCTTCCAATGGCCCTTATGAACTCGATAACAGCTATTGGATGTATGGTAGTTCAGTATTTTGTAAATGGATACGGAGTAGTTTATACAGCCGCTTATGCAGCATGCAGCAAGTATCTGAATCTGTTTATGAATCCAGCGGCTACAATGGCTAATGCTATTAGCGCTTACACAAGCCAGAACTACGGTGCAAAGAAATATGACCGTATTGTTGATGGAATAAAGTTTGGCCTGAAGATTGTAACAGGCTTCTATGTAATTTTAGGTGGGGTAATGATTTTCTTCCCAGCAAACCTTGCCAGAGTGCTTCTTTCAGGAAAAGACCAGATTGATTTGGTGTGCATATTCCTTCCAACCTGTGGAATAATGCTAATTTTTTTGAACATTTTGTTTATAGTCAGGGCAGCAGTACAGGGAATGGGAAAGCCAATGCTTCCAATGGTTTCCGGAATTCTAGAGATGCTTCTAAGAACGGCAGTGATTTCAATACTTATGAGCCGAATCGGTTTTAGAGCTACCGCATTTGCGGAAATCAGTGCATGGATAGGCGCTCTTGTTATTAACGCATATGCGATGTTTAAATATTTGTTACCATCAATAAAAATGAAAAGAGTTTTGGAAGTTGAATAAACTTCCAAAACTCTTTTTTTTATGCCCATACCAAGATTTCTTTATTGCTATAATCAGCAAATGGGCCTGGTACAGGAGGGATTATTCTGTGGTCACCGAAATAATCTCTGCCGAATGTGATTGGTGTTCCATCAGGTCTTTCAAATGCCTGCTCTGGCTCGAAGGCAAGTCCAAGTGACTCTGTAGTGATGATATTTACATTGAAATTCTCAAGTACCTTTGCAAATTCACCAGTAAGATACCATTTTCCGTCCTTCTCATCTAACTTAATTCCAGGGTTGAATGTTTTGTTCTCTAAGCGATGAATTTCGTTTTTATAAATGTTTGCACCGTTAAGATATACGTTTCCGTCAATCCATACCGGAAGATGTCCGAAGTGTGCCTCAGCAAGACCACCCATATCAGGATCTGTATCTGGAGCAAATGGCTCATACCAGTCATCGTAAGTAGGGAAAATATCAAATGGTGCTGTACCTACTGCCTGGTAATCAGCATCTGCAGCAGTCTTTGTGTTATCAGTAATAGGATAGTGCTGTACAAAAATATTATTGTATATACGGTCATCTCCATGGAGAATTGTCATGAAACCAGCTACCTCAGTCCTGTGTTGGATGTGATAAGGAGTGTAACGAGGTTCACGCTGTCCATTTATAATGCTGTCTACTCCAGAGTTAATTAAACTGAAGCTTCCTAGAATCAGGTTGTGCACGCATGCAATACCCTCACTTGGGATTGTGATTGAAACAGGAGAGAGAAGCAGGTTGTTGTCGATAAGTGTAGGACCATGGCCAACTTCAACAAATACATCAGTGTTGAACATGGCACCATCAGCCTGCTTGATTCCATCTGGACGGCAGTTATCGTGCATAAGATTTCTTGTTACTCTAGCGCCCTGAGCCTCCCAGTCAAGCCATACACCCATGATGTTGTTGTGGATGTGGTTTCTTCTGATTGTAACGTCGATAGCAGCATGTAATTTAATACCAGCTGTCTCAGCACCGCCAAGCTGCTGTGAGTTGCAGATGTGGTGAATGTGGCAGTCCTCGATTGTAGAGAATACGCCACCCATACGGCCTACGATACCTGTCTGCTCGCAGTGGTGAATGTGACATCTTCTGATGATGTGATGTCCAATATTTTCCTTGAGCCATCCGTGATACTGGCCGCGACAAACAGCGTCACGCTCCATCTGAGTAGGGCTTTTTACCTTTTTAACTGTAAAATACATGTCGTTTTCTGGGTCAAGATATTTACCCAAAGAGATACCGCAGCAACGGCTTCCGTAAATCTCACAGTCCTCGATAATCCATCCCTTGCTCCAGTGTGGTCCAATCATACCATCCTGATATGCAGCTGGTGGAGCCCATGTAGTAGCAGCTTTATTGATGTTAAAGCCACTGACTGTGATGTAGTTTATGCCGTTTTCATCTGGCATGAAGCAGTTACGGCGGACAAGAATTTCAACATTTTCTTTATTTGGATCAAGACCCTGAAAGTTTGCGTAGAGAATGGTCTCGTCCTTTTCAGAATCCTGCTCTGTGAACCAAAGATAAGATGCTTCCTCTTTGTTCCATGCAAAAGGATTTGCCTCTCCCTTTTTGCATTCATCAAGAGAATCGCACTCGTACATCATTTTATTGTTAAGGAAAACTGCACCAGTGTGTCTGATGGCAGGAGAGAAGTACCAGTCTCCATAAACACGTGTAGTATATGGATTGTAATCAGCGAACACACCGTTATTTACACGTACAGTCCATAAATTTCCCTCTAAGTTTTCCCAACCAGAAATTTCCTCAGCACCTGTGATTACAGCTCCAAGCTTTTCAACTGAGCGATATACAATAGGTGCATCCTCTGTACCTGCATTTCTTGGAGTAACCTTCTCGCGATAAACACCACTTGCAACAAGAATTTCATCACCTGCTACAGCAATGCTTGCAGCATCTCCAATATTTTTAAAAGGTCTTTCCTTTGAACCATCTCCATCACGGAAAGCCTTGGCATCAACGTAGTAAATCATAGTATAGTAAAGCTCCTTTCGGTCATTTCGATACTATAATTATCAAACATATTGATGCCGTAAAACACCTAGAAAGTTTTGAATTTGCTAGGATAAACTATATTATATCCTCGAAATCTATGACGCTCATAGGCTTATGGAAATAAAAGCCCTGCATTTCAACACAGCCTTTTTCCTTAAGGAAATTAGCCTGCTCCAATGTCTCAACACCTTCAGCCAGCAAATCGATTCCAAGAAGCTGAATCATCTGAATCAGATAAGAAAGGATAATCTGTCCCTTTTCTTCGAAGCCTGGTCCAGTAAGGAAACGTAAATCAAGCTTAATGCGGTCTACTGACAATTCTTTAAGCATGTTAAGAGATGAGTAGCCACTTCCAAAATCATCCATTTCCACCTGGAATCCGTATGAACGAAGTGTATCGGTGGTTTTGTTAAGCATTGTTGAATCTGCAACATAGGCTGATTCTGTTATTTCAATGTGAAGCTGATCGAATCCTAAATCGTATTTACGAATTAAACCTACAAACAGTAAATGAATGTTAGGATTTTCTTCAATGTCATTTCGGGAAACATTGACTGATATAGTCATGCGTTTTCCAACGGTGTTCCAACGGTGAAGATCCTGACACACTTTTTCCCATACAAAGCAATCCAGCTCGTAGATTTTGCCAGAGTTTTCCAGGGCAGGAATAAATTCACCTGGGCTAATCCATCCAAGGTTCCCATGAGCCCAACGGCAGAGAGCCTCTGCTCCAATAATCTTATTTGTAGAAAAATCTACCTGAGGCTGGTACCAAACCTGAACCTCACCAGATTCAATAGCAGAAGATAAATGACCCACTATCTCCACAGCTCGCTTCTTAGATTCCCATTGATTTAGATTGTAGAATTCAAATCCTGTCTTTCCAGATTCGCGAAGTTTGCGCTCAGCAATTCTTGCGAAATCTATCATATGATCTACATCCATATTCTGGATATCATCTGGCGTAATTACATAAATACCACTACAGATTTGAACCTTGAAATTTTTACCCTGACTAATAAGGTAATTATTTACAGGCTCAACTACGTCTTTTTCATCTTCGTAGATTCTTGCGTTTCCCTCGATTCGACGAAGGATAACAAACTGGTCAGAAGTAACTCGTCCGATTGCTTCATCATCAGATAGTATTTCTTTTGAGATTTTTGCCCAGAATTTTAGAAGCTTGTCACCAGTTTCCTTTCCAAAGCTATCGTTGATAAATTTGAAATCAACGATGTTGTTATATGACAGGAAGTAAGGGACTGAAGGATTCTTTCTGAGAATATCTTCGACTCGCTTCCTGAATCCGTTCATGCTATACACATCTGTAAGCTCGTCGTGGTCAATAAGACGTCTGACGCGTTCTTCCTGTATAAGAGAGATAGAACGTTGTCTGAAAACCATAGTGCCTATTACAGCAGCGAATAGCAGGGTGCCTAAAATAATGAAAGCACCATATAGATATAGGTAATCGAAAATATCATAGTGGTATAGGCGTCGAGTTGTGTAGTCCAGGGTGATAGCTTCCACCTGTGTTTCTTTTATCTTTGAAATGCCAGTGTCAAGTCGTTTGATTATTTCTCGTCCCTCAATGGTATCCACAGTTCCAGCTTTAAATCCCATAGAGAACATGGCAGAAGGCTGGACATGAAGATTGATGTATGAAGGCTTCTGAAGCACATAGCTCCACACATAAGAGTTGTTAAGCAAAGCATCCACTTCACCCCGCTTGAGGCCCTTAACACTTTCACCTATATCATCGTAATAAACGATTTTCATTCCTGGATGGAGTTTCTGAACAGTCTCAGACACGCCTTTTAGGGAGACAGGCATACCTATCTTTAAAGAGTTTAGTGTTGGCAGAGTATCATCTTTGATAGTTACAAGAGTAAATGGAGTTTCCATTATGTTTTCAGTTACGATGGTGTTTTTTCCTTTTGCACTTTGGATGGAGCTGCCAAATGGCATAACTATATCGTATGCATTGTTGTCCAGTGCTTCCTTTAAATTTGGTTCAGTGATAGTTGTTATTTCTACATCATAGCCGGCTTCGTCTGCTACTTTCTTTATAAGATCTACACCGATACCAACAGTTTCATAGGAAACGGGGTCAACATAAAAGACTGGACAGCGGTCAGAAGGGACACCGACCACTAGAGTATCTCTGGAAGGGGCTGCCTTAGAATTAAGGAAGAGCACAGCAAAACAAAGCACAATAAATGTGCCCAGGAATGCCAAAAATATTCTTTTTCTAACACGAAGCCTGTTCAATGGTGTGCCTCCCCCAAAAAACGCCAATTTTCAATTTGAAAATATATCAAATTTAATATATCAAACGAATGAGAAAAATCTGTGATTGCAAGAAAAGTTATATCTTGGTATAATACTTCTCACGAGTGTTTAGCAGTTTAAAGTGCTAAGCAGATAAAGATGTGGAGGTAATATTTTGGAACAGGAAAATCGCGGTAGTTTTTCAGGAAAAATAGGTTTTGTGCTCTCGGCCGCGGGAGCGTCAGTAGGTTTAGGAAACATTTGGAGATTTCCTTATTTATGTGCTAAGTACGGTGGAGGAATTTTCCTTATTGTATATGTACTTTTGGCTCTTACATTTGGTTACACTATGATTGTTGCTGAGACAGCAGTAGGAAGAGCTACAAATAAAAGCCCTGTTGGAGCATTCAACAGATTAAGTCACAATAATAAGCTTATGAAGATTGGTGGCTGGATTAATGCAATTATCCCAATTTTAATTGTGCCATACTATTCTGTAATCGGTGGATGGGTTTGCAAATATCTTTTTGAATATATTCGCGGTGATGTGAATGCTATTGCTGGGGACAATTTCTTTGTAAACTTCATTACAGATGGTGCAGAGACTGAATTATGGTTTATCGTATTTACATTTTTAGTATTAGCCGTAATTTATCTCGGCGTTGAAAATGGTATTGAGAGAGTATCCAAGATTGTAATGCCTATTCTTGTAGTACTTGCAGTGATTATCTGCATTTATTCAGTTACAAGACCAGGTGCATTAAGCGGTGTGAAGTATCTTTTCATTCCTAACTTTGAGCACTTTTCAATTATGACCGTCGTTACTGCCATGGGCCAGATGTTCTATTCCCTTTCCATTGCTATGGGTATACTTATTACATTTGGCTCTTATGTTAAAAAAGAAGTAAGTATCGAGGATTCAACAAAGCAGGTAGAGATTTTTGATACAGCAATCGCTGTTATTGCCAGCCTTATGATTATCCCAGCTGTTTTTGCATTCTCACATGGAGATGAGAGCATGCTTAAGGCAGGCCCATCACTTATGTTCATCACTATGCCTAAGATTTTCGCAAGCATGGGATTTGGAAGAGTAATCGGAATCGCATTCTTCGCATTGGTACTTTTTGCAGCAGTAACAAGTGCCATCGCTCTTACAGAGAGTGCTGTTTCTACATTTGCAGATGAGTTTAAGTGGGACAGACACCGTGGTGTTAATATCATGGCTGTTATTATGTTCCTTCTTGGCAGCCTTTCTTCACTGGGATACGGCCCACTTGCTGATGTTACAGTAATCGGTATGCAGTTTTTGGATTTCTTTGATTTCCTTACAAACTCAGTAATGATGCCAATCGCTGCTCTTGCTACATGTATCTTGATTACAAAGTTCATGACAGTAGAGAAGCTTGAGGCAGAGGTGGAGCAGGAGAATCACCCATTCAAGAGAAAGGGTGTATTCAGATTTATGATTAAGTTCCTTTGCCCACTTTTTGTAGTAATTATTCTTGTAAGTGCAGTACTTAATGTGTTTGGAATCATTAGTATGTAATATTGTGTCAGTCCAGGGTCGCCTTTTTGGCGGCCCTTTTTAGTTTGATAATACTAACTTTCTGTTGCAATAGATGAACTTTTAGGCTACAATCCCTATCGAGAGGTGAGAAACATGAGAGGTACAACAGGTTTTAATCGCATACTTGCAAGTGTAGCTATTTTAGCTACTGTTCTTGTTGTGCTTGTTTCAGGTGTGCTTCTTGCTGAAAATGCAGGACATCACTGCGATTGTCAGGAACATTGTCCTGTCTGCTCACTTATTCTTCAGTGTGAGCAGAACATCAAAACTATTGGTTCAGGATTAATTGCTGTAGCTACAGTTATTTTCGTGGCTCATGCCATGACTGAGCTGGTTACAGCTTTTGAATATCAGTCTGTTCAGACTACATTAGTTTCCCAAAAGGTAAGATTAGATTCTTGATTTATGCCCTTTGCCTGCCAGTGCAGGTCTTATTTTGGTGCAAAATTTAGCGTATTTTGAAAGGATCTAATTATGAAAAAGTTAATATCGTATGTACTTACTTGTGCTTTGGCACTTTCTGTTTTTATGGGCTGCGGAGCAAACAGCGCTCAGATTTCTGACGAGGAGGTGGCTTCAGCAGGTACAGATTCTGAGGCTATCTCTGTGGTTACTACAATCTTCCCAGAATACGACTGGGTTCGCGAGATTGTAGGTGATAAGGCAGATGTGGAAATCACTATGCTTTTAGACAAAGGTGTAGATCTTCACAGCTACCAGCCAACAGCTGAGGACATTATGAAGATTGCCACATGTGATGTGTTTATCTATGTAGGTGGTGAGTCTGATGAGTGGGTGGAAGATGCCCTGAAAGAAGCTACAAATCAGAATATGCAGGTAGTAAATCTTCTGGATGTTCTCGGTTCTCAGGTAAAGGAAGAGGAAGTTGTAGAAGGCATGGAAGCTGAGGAAGAGGAAGAAGAAGGCGAAGAAGGTGAAGAGGAAGAGGTAGAATATGATGAGCATGTATGGCTTTCATTGAAGAATGCACAGACTCTTGTAGATGCTATCGCCGAGGCTATTTCTGCTGTAGATGCAGCAGGTGCAGATACATATAAGGCTAATTCCGCCAATTACAACAGCAAGCTTGCTGATTTGGATAATCAGTATGAAGCTGCTGTAAGTGCTGCAAACGTGAATACAGTGCTTTTCGGAGACAGATTCCCATTCAGATATCTTGTTGATGATTATAATATCAGCTATTACGCAGCTTTTGTAGGATGCTCAGCTGAGACTGAGGCCAGCTTTGAGACAGTTAAGTTCTTAGCTGACAAGGTGGATGAGCTTGGTCTTAAGACAGTATTTACTATTGAAAACTCAGACCAGAAGATTGCAAAGACTATTATCGAAAATACAAATTCAAAGGATGCACAGATTCTCACATTGAATTCAATGCAGTCTACAACATCGCAGGATGTTGCATCTGGAGCAACATATTTAAGTATTATGGAAGAGAACCTTAAGGTTCTTCAGGAAGGATTGAAATAAGTAATGTCAGTATTATCAGCCAAGAATCTGTCTGTGGGATATGATCGCAGCCCTGTTCTTGAAAATATTAATTTCACAATAGAAGCGGGAGACTATTTTTGTATTGTAGGGGAAAATGGTTCCGGAAAAACCACTTTGATGAAGACCATTTTAGGGCTTCAGTCACCAGTGTCAGGAAAAGTAGAGTTTGGCGAAGGAGTGGAGAAAGCCAGCATTGGATATCTGCCACAGCAGTCTGATGTGCAAAGAGATTTTCCTGCTACAGTATACGAGATTGTTCTTTCAGGCTGTCAGAATGGTCTAGGTAGGAGATTTTTCTACAGTAAAGCCCAGAAGGAAATGGCTCTAGCAAATATTGAGAGAATGGGAATTTTGGCTCTTAAGAATCGTTGCTATCGTGAATTATCAGGAGGGCAGCAGCAGAGAGTTCTTCTGGCAAGGGCACTTTGTGCTACCCAGAAGGTACTTCTTTTGGATGAGCCTGTGGCAGGCTTGGACCCACAGGTGACAGAGGAAATGTATCAGCTTATTGAGGATTTGAATAAGCAGGGCCACACCATAATCATGATTAGTCATGATATTGAGAATGTAAAGCGCTACGCTACGAAGATATTTAATGTTACGGAGGTGGCATAATGGAAAAATTAATAATGTACCTGGGCTTCCCCTTCGTCCGTTACGCCCTCATTGTAGGTGTGTTAATCGCCCTTTGCTCATCCCTCCTAGGCGTGACCTTAGTTTTAAAGCGATACTCATACATTGGAGATGGCCTTTCACATGTGGCATTTGGCGCTCTTGCCATCGCAACAGTGTTAAATCTTACAAATAAGATGATAATCATTTTGCCTCTTACAATCCTCGCAGCTATATTGCTTTTAAAGAATGGCAATAATTCCAAGGTTAAGGGAGATGCAGCCATTGCCATGATTTCTGTGGGAGCCCTGGCTTTTGGTTATCTTTTGATGAATGTATTTCCATCTTCGGCAAATGTATCAGGGGATGTGTGCTCCACACTATTTGGCTCCACATCTATCCTTACACTGACAAAAGAAGAAGTAATAATCTGCGGCATTCTTTCAGTTTTTGTGCTTGTAGTATTTGTACTGTTTTACAATAGAATTTTTGCAGTTACCTTTGATGAGAACTTCGCAAATGCGGTAGGAACAAAGGTGGATTTCTACAATCTTTTGATTGCTACTGTTACTGCTGTGATTATAGTTCTCGCCATGAATCTGGTGGGCTCTTTGCTTATATCAGCCCTTGTTATATTCCCTGCACTTTCTGCAATGAGCGTGATAAAAAGCTTCAGGGGAGTGACAATTTTTTCTGCAGCATCCTCAGTGATATGTGCCTTTATTGGAATAATTATTTCCATATTGGGAGGCACACCTGTTGGTTCCACAATTGTGGCCGTTGATGTTGTTATGTTTTTAATTTGTTTCGTTATAGGAAAGGTAAAGGGATAGGATTATGAAGAAAGTAACTGTGTTAATCCTGACTGGTTTATTAGCATTAGGGCTTATGGCTTGTGGAAAAACAGAGGCTCAGGTGGAAGATACTGTGGATGTAGCGGTAGATGATAACATTGCTCAGGTGCAAGAGGAGGATTTACAGGAGGAAGTCCCAGAGGAAGAGGTTCCTCTGGCTGACCCTTCTGTAGATTTGGATCTTACAGCCATGTCTTCCACAATGATTTATGCAGAGGTATCCAACATGATGATGGAACCGTTAGAATATACCGGCAAGACAGTGAAGATGGAAGGTATCTGTGGCACATATCAGGATGCTGAAACAGGAAAGATGTATTATGCATGTGTAATTCAGGATGCTACTCAGTGTTGCTCCCAGGGATTAGAATTTGTTTTGGATGAAAGCAAGTATTCTAAAGATGACTACCCAGCTCAGGGTGAAGAGATTTCTGTCAAAGGAACATTTTCAACCTATGAGGAAAACGGCGGTCAGTACCTGACTATGCTGGATTCTGAGTTGGTGAGTGATTAAATAGGAGTTTTTACTGATTAAGGGAAGCTGATATTTTTCGGCTTCTCTTTTATTTTGTTTCAACCTGCTTGCTACAGTTTATATGGTCTTGTCTTGTATCAAGAGCAAGCCCTTCGGGAGCTGTGCTCTCTTGACACTGCGCCAATAGCCATATAAAAGGTAATCAAGCAGGCTTGAAAACGGGACTGTGGCAGGCCACAACCTATAAAATCAAATACACTACGTGGGGGTTATATTATTTTTCTTAAACCTCACGTAGTAAAATCATATATTTGCACTAGGGACTACGTGAGGTTTTGAAAAAAAGTGAAAACCTCTCGTAGTTTTTCTTGTTTTTTGCTGTCTTAATTACGTGAGGTTTGATCCAAAATGCTAAAATCTCTCGTAGTTAGACTGATAATTAGGATCATATACTACGTGGGTTCTTATAAAAAAGCATCAAATCTCACGTAGTATACTTGTTTTTATAGGTTATGGTGCTGCCACAGTCCCAGTTTCAAGCAGGTTGAAAATAAAAAGAGATTTAGCCATAGACAAAACTTTTGAGATAAACTCTTCTTTAATCCATATAAACCTTTGAATTGGAATTATAGATAATGCCCTATGACTATATTTATAGTTAATCGAAGAATAGTAGACACCCCATCTAATTGTTGCCAATTTATTGTATTTCGCTATACTATGAGGAAAGAGAAATATAATTAGGGGTATGATTAGATGGTTCTATTAGATAAATATGAAGCATTAAAGAACTACTTCAAGGAGCTGGGCTCTGTGGCAATCGCATTTTCCAGCGGAGTAGATTCTACATTTTTGCTTTTTACAGCTCATGAGGCACTTGGCGATAATGTAATAGCAGTGACAGCTTCATCATGCTCATTTCCAAAGCGTGAATTGAATGAAGCTAAGGATTACTGCAAATCTATTGGTGTAAGACATTTTATTGTGGAATCAGAGGAGCTTGAGATAGAGGGCTTTTCTCATAATCCACCAAATAGATGCTATTTGTGCAAGCATGAGCTTTTTACAAAGATTTTTGATTTGGCAAAGAAAGAGGGCATAGCATATGTAGCTGAGGGCTCAAATCTTGATGACAACGGAGATTACAGACCAGGTCTTCAGGCTGTTAAGGAGCTTGGCGCCAAAAGTCCTCTCAGGGAGGTAGGCTTTACAAAGCAGGAAATCAGAGAGCTTTCAGCTCATTTTGGATTGCCTACTGCAAACAAGCAGTCTTTCGCCTGCCTTTCAAGCCGCTTCCCATATGGAGAGACCATTACAGAAAAGAAGCTTGGTATGGTTGATAAGGCAGAGCAGCTACTTTTGGATATGGGATTCAATCAATTCAGAGTTCGTATTCACGGAGAGAATGTGGCTCGTATCGAGTTACAGCCTGCAGATTTTAGCAGAATGCTTGATGAGGAATTGCGTTTAAGTATTTATGATGCATTTAAAGAATACGGCTTTGCGTACGTTGCGCTGGATTTACGAGGCTATCGTACTGGTAGTATGAACGAGACACTTAATATATAATATTACTAGAATGTTTTACCATAGGAGGGTTTATGGATTACAGTCAGTACGTAAAAAAAGATTTTGAAGGAATAAGCGCATTTAGTTTATCAATGGGAGCAAAGGCAAGAAGCTACAATGCACATTGGCATTCCCATGGGGAAATAATACTTGTCGCGTCGGGTGAAAATAATGTATTTAAAGTAAATCAGGATACATATCATCTGTCTCCAGGGGATTTCGTACTGGTGTGGCCACGAGAAATGCATGAAGTGATTGATGCCGATTTGGAAAATACACTGATTATTAGATTTAGTAATGCCTTTGTAAATTCGTTGTTTGATCTTCAGAGAATCATGCATTTTTATAGAAATTTGCATGTAATCTGTATCAATACACATCGTGAATTGGTGGCTAATCTTACAGCTATAGCATATAGAATGAAAGAGTATTTTATGTCTGATGTTCCTGATAAGGAGCTTAGATGTTGTATGCTCCTCATGCAGTTTATGCTTACTCTCGATGAGCACAAAAGTGAATTTGTTCCAGAATTAAGACAATTAGATGAAATTAATTCTTACGGAGATATCTACCGTAGGATGGTATTAGTTACTGATTATATAAAGAATAATCTTACAGCCGATGATTTATCTCAGGCCAGCATGGCTAAAATGGCAGGTGTAAGTAAAGATTATTTTTCTAGAGTTTTTAAGGAAACCACAGGAATGAATTATAGTAAATGGCTAAATATGATAAGGTTGGAGAAAGCCACCGAACTTTTAGCTACAGAGGATAAGCCTCTTACAGAGATCGCCATGCTTTCGGGTTTTCAAAGTATCCCTAGTTTTAACAGGGTATTCAGGGCAGAAAAGGGCATGTCTCCAGGTGAGTACCGAAGCCTGTTTGAAAAAAGTAATCCATATTTAGCAAAATATGATAATCTTCATGTCAAAAATCGATAAGTATATTTTAAAATTTCGCAATATACTTTAGTAGACGACATAAAGATTGCATGTAATCTTTATTCTGAATATTTATCACCACATTACGTGGAAGAGGTCTGGTTCAGCCCCAGGCCTTTTCTGCATTTATAGGACAATAAATGAGAGGTTTGGGTTAGCCCCAAACCTCTTCTGCTATTTCTTTTACTAATTTAAGTTTTGCCCACTGTTCTTCCTCAGTAAGCTTGTTTCCGATTTCACATGAAGCGAAGCCACACTGAGGGCTTAAGTATAATCTATCAAGCGGGATATATTTTGCTGCATCGTGAATACGTTTTATGATTGTTTCCTTGTCCTCTAGCTTTGGTGTCTTAGTGGTAATAAGACCAAGAACTACCTTCTTGTCAGGTGAAACCTTTGCAAGTGGAGCAAATCCACCTGAGCGGGCATCATCATACTCCAAGAAAAGAGCATCTACATTTTCCTTCGCAAATACGTAGTCGGCAACTGAATCATAGGGACCACTGGTGAAGAAAGTAGAGTGGTAGTTGCCTCGGCAAATATGAGATGTGATAACCAGGTCAGCAGGCTTGTTCTCAAGAGCAAGATTATTTACCTGGAGGAGTTGTTTCTTAACTTCCTCAATATCAATTCCAAGAGATGCATAGCGCTGCTTTGCTGCATCACCTACGATGGCACCCCATGTGCAGTCATCAAACTGAAGGTTGCGGCAGCCTGCCTCATAGAATTGCTTAATAACATCCTGGTAAGCAACACCAATATCCTGGATAAGCTCTTCATTTGTAGGATAAAACTTTCTTGTGGTCTCGTAGTTTGCTGGAATAATCATCTGCTGGAATGTCTGAGCAGGTGCTGGGATTGTGTATTTTGCAACTGTGTTCTCATCCTCAAACTGCTTTAAGAATTTAAAATACTCCACAAAAGGATGAGGTTTTGCCTTGATTTTTCCCACAAGATAAGTGTCATCCAAAAGGGCAAGCTCCCCGTTAAAGCTGACGCCGCCACCAGTATTTTCATGGGCAACTCCCTCAAGCCCCCACATGAAATCAAGGTGCCAGAAGGTTCTTCTGAATTCACCATCTGTGATTATGTGATATCCAAGCTCTTTCTGCTTGGCTACAACCTTTTCAATTTCTCTGTTCACTACATGATCATAGGCTGATTCAGCAATTTTTCCAGCAAGGAAATTTGCCTTTGCCTCCTTTAATGCCTGTGGTCTTAAGAAGCTTCCTACGAAGTCATATCTGTAAGGTGTCTGTATTGTACTCATTATTATGTCTCCCTTCGCTGTAATTGTCGCGTGTTTGTTGAAATGGATTATATGCCTAGTGAGTAAATAGGTAAAATATGAAAAATTGGCATATAACCATAGATAAAATCTATGATAATGATTATAATTAGGAAAAATCTATGTTAACAGGAGAAGGATAATGACTCTAAAACAGCTTAGATATGCGGTTACTGTGGCAGATACAGGAAATATTACGGAGGCGGCAAGGAAGCTTTTTATAGCTCAGCCCAGTCTTACATCTGCCATAAGAGAACTGGAAAATGAATATAATATTACCATTTTCACCCGTTCTAATAAGGGGATAGAAGTGACTCCTGAGGGGGATGAGTTCTTAGGATATGCCCGCCAGGTATTGGAGCAGACTAATCTTATAGATGAAAGATACACTGGGAAAAGCACAGGTAAACAGCGTTTTTGTGTTTCAGCCCAGCATTATTCCTTTGCAGTGGAGGCTTTTGTTGAGCTTTTGAAAAGATATGGTGGGGATAAGTACGAATTTCACATGAGAGAGACACAGACATACGACATTATCGATGACGTGGCTCACCTCAGAAGTGAGATAGGAATCCTGTATCTTAATAAGTTTAACGAGACTGTAATCAGAAAGACACTTAGGGATAATGGACTGACTTTCCACAGCCTCTTTAAGGCAAAGCCACATGTGTTTATTGGAAAAGACAGCCCACTGGCTAAGAAGAAGTCACTTACGCTCGATGATTTGAAGGATTATCCACGCCTTTCCTATGAGCAGGGCAGCCACAATTCCTTTTATTTTTCTGAGGAGATTCTCAGCACTGTGGATTGCGACAAGGAGATTATTGTAAGGGACCGTGCTACACTTTTCAACATGCTAATTGGTCTCAATGGATATACAATCTGTAGCGGTGTTATCAGTGAGGAGCTAAACGGCCCAAGCATCATAGCCAAACCTTTGAAGGTGGATGACTATATGGAAATTGGATATATCCTGCCTTCTGGAATAACTCATTCAAAGCTGACAGGTAATTATATTGAGATGCTTAAGGCCAGCTGTAGGTGATGTTATTTGACAAAAGGAAGGAAAGCAAATATTATATAGCTACCTAGTTAGTCGATAGGAGAATAAAGCAGATGCTAGCCATCTGCTTTTGCTATGTATAAGAGGAACGTTAATGAAAGAAATAACATATAAAGAATTAACAGAGCTTCAGGAAGGTAGCTACATTCTAGTAGATATCCGCAATGAAGGTAGTCTAAAATATGGCATGATTCCTGGTGCTGTAAGCATTACACATGAGTTATTTGATACTGATTTGGATGGTGTTGTGTCTCGCCTAGATAAATCAAAGCAGATTGTTTTATATTGCACCAGAGGACAGGTTTCAATAGAGGATGCGGAGCTTCTTTGCGACAATGGTTTTGATGCAGTAAGTCTCAAGGGTGGCTATAACAGCTATCTTTCCGCACTTATGGAGCAGCAGGATGCAGAAGGCGAAGCTGAGCTTCACGCTCAGACTGCTGAAATAGAGAAGAGTATTAGAAAGAAATTTCATAAGACATTGTTTTCTCCTTTTGCCAGAGCTTGTAAGGAATATGAACTTATCAAAGAGGGAGATCACATCTGTGTTTGTATTTCAGGTGGTAAGGATTCCATGCTTATGGCAAAGCTCTTCCAGGAGATAAAACGTCATCAAAAGGTAAATTTTGAGCTTACCTTCCTTGTGATGGATCCAGGCTATAGCGCAGTCAATCGTCAGCTTATCGAAAGCAACGCGAAGCTTATGGGAATCCCTATTGTCATTTACGAGAGTGATATTTTTGATGCTGTAGACACAGTAGAAAAGAATCCTTGCTATCTCTGTGCAAGAATGAGACGTGGTCATTTGTATTCAAAGGCAAAGGAGCTTGGATGTAACAAGATTGCATTGGGACACCACTATGATGATGTTATAGAGACTATCCTCATGGGCATGCTTTATGGTGCACAGGTTCAGACTATGATGCCGAAACTTCATTCAACAAACTTCGAAGGTATGGAATTGATTCGTCCACTTTATCTTGTGCGCCAGGATGATATCATCGCTTGGCAGCGTTACAATGGACTTCACTTCTTACAGTGTGCATGTCACTTTACAGAGACCTGTGACAGCTGTTCGGTGGATGGCACCAGCGCTTCAAAGCGTCTTGAGACAAGAAATCTCATTGCTGAGCTTAAAAAGACTAATCCGTATGTGGAGTCAAATATCTTCCGCAGCGTGGAAAATGTAAATCTGGCTACAGTAATAGCATACAAGCAGGATGGCGTGAAGCATCATTTCCTTGATACCTATGATGAGTAAAAAAATAAATATCTAAGAAAAAGATTAATTAAGGTCTGGCTTTTTGGCTAGGCCTTTATTTTTTCATAACCTTTTGAAAAAAGAATAGAGCAAAATAGATAAAAATTAGCAATAAAAATTAAAATATTTTAACAAATATCGTATAACAAGGCATATTTTTAACAAGCAATGTTGAAAAATTGTATAAAATGGGTTATAAAATTGACTTAGGAAATATAATATTAAAATAGTTTAGTATATGCTAAACTAAAAGGAGAAGGGGGAACAAATGAAGAAAATGAAAAAAGCCGTGGCATTGGGATTATCCATTGTTATGGCTACTTCAGGCGCGCAGCTAACTGGCCTAGGGGCAATGAAGGCAGAGGCTGCTTCAAACATTTCAAGAGTGTCAGTACATGATCCATCTATTTTTGCAGAAGATGGCAAATACTATGTATTTGGCTCACATATTGCTACAGCGTCTTCGGATGATTTAGTCAACTGGACACAGGTTTCGAGAGATTATCAGGATGTTAGCGGCAATGTAATTTATGGAAATTTAAGAGAAAATCTTGCAGAGTCATTTAAGTGGGCAGGATATGACGACGGCGACTGTGCTGGTGGAAATTATGCAGTTTGGGCTCCAGATGTAATCTACAATCCAGATTATGTTTGGGAAGATGGAAGCAAGGGAGCGTACATGCTTTATTACAGTGCTTCATCTACATGGCGCCGTTCTTGCATTGGCTATATGGTATCGAAGAGCTATGATGGTGGATACCAGTATGGTGGAACAGTAGTATATTCAGGCTTCACAAACACAGGAAGCGTAAATTACGATGGCAATAGCAAGAGAGATACAACCTATACTAATGACTATTTACCTTTTAATGATTTAATTGCAGATGGTGTAATTGATGGGGATGTATCCACATGGAAATGCTTTAATAAGGACGGTAGCTGGAACAATAATTATGCTCCAAATGCTATTGACCCAACTCTTTTCTTCGATGCCACAGGTGAGCATTTATATATGGTATATGGCTCATGGTCAGGTGGATTATTTATTTTAGAGCTTGATAAGACAACAGGTGAAGCAATCTATCCTGGAACAGATGGAGTAGAGGAAACAAGTGGTAATTATGTGGATAGATATTTTGGTGTTCATATTGCAGGTGGAAATCACCAGTCTGGCGAGGGTCCATACATTGAATACGATAAGAATACCGGCTATTACTACATGTACGAAACATATGGTGGACTTACAACAACTGGCGGATATAACATGCGTCTCTTCCGCTCTAAAAATGTTTTTGGTCCATATGTTGATCCAGCTGGAAATGAGGCCGGTGGAAGTGGTGTAAATTGCTATAAATATGGCGTAAAGCTGATTGGTAATTATCAGTTCTATGGACAGCCTGGATATAGAGCAGCTGGTCATAACTCAGCAATGATTACCGACGATGGAAAGTATTATCTTTTCTATCATCAGAGATTTTTGGATTCTTCTCGTGGTGAAGGCCATGAGGTTAGAGTTAGACAGCAGTTTTTAAATGAAGATGACTGGCTTGTAACAGCAGTATACGAAAATCGTAATGAGCAGATTCAGAAGTATACAAAGGACGATGTAGTTGGAAGCTATGAGTTTGTAAATCATGGAAATGCTGAAAAGGATGGCAGCATGATTTCTACTGAATCAGTTACTTTGAATGAAGATGGTACTATTTCAGGTGACAAAACAGGCTCTTGGACAATGGCAGATGCTGCTGATTATACCTATGTAACATTAAATATAGGTGATGCTACTTATAAGGGTGTTTTCTTTGAACAGACAAACGATAATGATGAAAAGACAATGACCTTTACAGCTATTGGAAATAATAATCTGGCTGTGTGGGGAAGCAAATATGAAGAGTCAGAAGACCTGGTGGTTGGCAAGGTTATCGATCAGCTGGCAGGGGTGCTTCCAGATACAACAAGAGAGAACATTTCTCTTCCAAAGACTCTTTCAGGTGCAACTATCACCTGGAGCTCGGATACACCAGCTGTACTATCAAACGAGGGTGTAGTATCAGTTCCATCAGTAGATACAAAGGTAAAGCTTACAGCAACAATTACCTGCGGTGCCGAGTCTAGGACTGCAGAGTATGAGATAATGGTATACGATGGCCCACATATTATTGCAGGATATGATTTTGAAAATGTAGATGGGACAAGTGTTTCAGCTACTGGTGCCTCAGTAGTAGGTGGAAATGCAACATTAATGGGAACAGCTTCTGTAATCAATGATGAGACTAGAGGGGAGGTCCTGAAAGTTGAGAATAGTGAAGGGAATAAGCAGGTTAATTATTTATCTTTGCCAAACGACCTATTCAAGGACATTGATAAGTCTGGCTACACTGTAAGCATGTGGGTAAATATTGATGCTTCTACCTGGGAGCACAGTGCTCTTTTTGAAGCAGATATGGTTTCAGGTGGTGCAGTTACAGGCAATTATCCTATGACAAGAATCGGTGCTAATCTGATAGGAAGAATCAATGCAAATGATTATTCTGACGCGGTTCCAGGAATTGCCTATGGAGAATTAACAGGTAAATGGCAGCTGGTAACATATACAGTGGATACAAAGGGTATCAAGGTTTATTTAAATGGTAACCAGATTGTATACGACAAGAAGGATATCTCTAATTGCTTCAGTGGCAAAAATGCAGCAATTCAGAATGCTAATCATATAATGGTTGGTGCAGGTGATATTTGGTCAGATGAGGATTGTAGAAATGCTTTATTTGATGATGTTCGTATATACGATACTGCACTGACAGCATCTGAGATAAGTAGTCTTTATGATGCAACATATATGGATAATAAAGAAGATGAGCCAAAAGAGCCAGAGCATAAGGTTAAGCCTATAGCAGAGGAGGAGCCTGATGCAGAGGGAATGACAAAGGTTTACATTAGACTAGAGGACGATGAGTTCTATGAGGAAGCAAATGTATATGCTGTAGACGCTGATGGAAATCCAGTAGGTTTTGGTGAGGAACCAGGAAAAGCAATGGCTCACATAGGAAATGGCTGGTATTCAGTAAACGTTCCAAATGAACTTTTAGCTGCAGAGAATGAGGAAGATTTAAAGGAGGAAATCAAAGAAGAAATCAAAGTAGAAAGCAAGGAAGAAAATAAGGAAGATTCTGAAGATGCTGAGCAGGAAATATTAGATGCTGAGAGTGAGGAAACAAAGTCTGAGGAAATTCCAACAGAGGAAACAATTCTTGATAAAGTGGAAGAGGTTCTTGAGGAATTAGTAGATGAAATAAAATCAGCATTTTCTCCAATGGAGGTAAAAGCAGCTGAGTCTAATATTTTTGCAGATGGAGTGATATTAAGTGTCAATAATGGTAAGGGCTACAGTATAGTAGGTGCAAATTCATTATTTACTATGGTAAGACCAAGTGCTGAAGAGCTTATGCAGGAGGAGTCAGAGGAACCTGCACATTCTGAGCCAGCTCCAGTACCACAGCCTGCAGCCGGCAATCAGACTGCTCAGCCAGCGCCATCTAATCAGAACAGCTCATCTAATCAGAGCAGCTCATCAAGCTCAAATAGCGCATCTACCGCAGTGTCAGCTCAGCCTGCAGCTAATAATACAGTTACAACAGTTGCAGAAGCTCAGGTGCCATTAGCAGGTGACACTAAGATTGCTAGTAACAAGGCAAACAAGGTAACTAAGACTAAAGCAACAAAGTCAACAACAGATACAACCGAAGAAAAACTCTCAGAAGAAGCAAACACAGAAGAGACAGAAGAAAATGATACTGCTGAAAACACAGAGGAAGCTTCAGTGGCTTCCGGGGAGTCAGAAAAGTCAGTAACAGAGGAAGCTATTGAGGATGAGGAGGTAGCAAAAGCTGCCCTTGAAGAGGAGATAAACTCAAATGGTTTTGGAATTGTCCCTATAGTAATAATAATCTTAATAGCCTTCGGTGGTGCTACAACAGCTTACTTACTTAGAAAAAATAAATAATCCCTCATGGAAAAAGGCACAGGTCGTTTGACCTGTGCCATTCCTGCTTTATTTCACTAATTCTCTAATAGTTTTCCAGTCTATACATCTGTGATAGTTATCATTTGGAAGTTCTGTATTGCGATTCCATGGGCGGTCAAAGACCATTACCTTTAGATCTGGTAAATGATCAAAAAATTTGAACGCAAGAGGTGAATCCTCTATAGCATAATCAAAGTGCATCTTATAATACTCTTCCAGCTTTAAGCTAAATTCACTGTCCTTGATAAAGCTGTCACGTCCATATTTATCGAGACAGTAGAGCTTTACTCGTTGAAGGTTATGTTCGTCAAGCCACTGACGTGAAGCCTCATAGGCGCTGTATGGCCTGCCTGTGATTATAGATACATTATGGCCTTCATCCAGCCACCTATTAATTGTTTCAGAAGCACCAGGTGTCTCCTCATAAGTTAAAAGCACTTCAGGAGTATGGGCCTTTATCATCATTTCCTGATACTGCTCCTCAGTCAATGAAAAGGACTTCTGTAAGTTGAAAAACTGTATATTCTCGTAAGGTACATCCGTATCAAACATTTCCTTCACAAGCCCTGAAAAGTGAAGGGCAGTCTCACAAAGACAATCGTCAAAATCTACGTAAATATTCATGTGCGTTCTCCATTTGTCAGTTTAATAGCATCACAATGATACCATAACATTCCATAGCTATAAACTCATTTTATAGCCGGCTCTAATTTTCTTTAGTAACTAGGAGTATTGACTTATATAGGGGGCGTCGCATATAATCCTATCAACCTAGTAAGTGAGTAGGAAATAAAAATACTTACAAAAATTATTTGAAAGGAACAGACTAAATGAGAACAACAATTTCTACAGCTATGATGAATACTTGTATGTGTAAGGCCTGCTGTCAGACTTCTATTTGTTGTACTTGTAAAACAGTCTGTATGAATAAAACTAAAAAAGATATAGGCAAAAGCAATAGGTTTTAAAATATCGTATATACGAATTGATTCTTTTAAGAAGACTTAAGACCAAAGCTTTTAGCTAAGGACCTTAAGTCTTTTTTGGTGTCATAGCCGCTGGAAAGGCATAGGCGAGGCATCGCTGAAGTTGGTGGTTCGAATCCATCTGGCACCAGTGAGGGTGAAAGGAGAGAAAATGGCAGAAGTAAAAGAAGTAACTGAAAATCAACTGGCAAAAATCAAAGATTACATCGAGTCCATAAAATATGGCTCCGTAAACATCATCATTCAGGATGGCAAAATCATCCAGATAGACAAAAGTGAAAAAATAAGGCTATAAAGAAAAGATTTAGAACTGACTAGACAACTAGAGGTTCAGGAACACGGTTTCATTCGCTGTGCTCTTGAGCCTCTTTTTTTCTATAAAAAACAAAAAAGAAACAAAAGGAGAAAAAAAGAACATGGGAAAGTTATTCACATCAGAATCAGTAACAGAAGGACATCCAGACAAAATTGCAGACCAAATTTCTGATGCAATCCTTGATGAGCTACTTGCTCAGGATCCATATTCTAGAGTCGCTGCTGAGACAACAGTGGCAACAGGACTAGCTCTTGTTGTAGGAGAGATTACAACAAAGGCTTATGTGGACATTGCAAAGGTTGCTAAGGAAACAATCAGAGAGATTGGTTATGTAAATAACGTTGATGGATATAATGCAGATTCAATTGCAGTACTTACATCAATTGATGAGCAGTCAGCAGATATTGCACTTGGAGTTGATAAGGCATTTGAATCAAAACAGGAAGGAGTGACGGAAGATTTTGGAACAGGAGCAGGTGACCAGGGAATCATTTTTGGATACGCGACCGATGAGACACCAGAATATTTACCACCAGCTATTTCGTTTGCTCATCGTCTTACTAGACAACTTACAAAGGTTCGAAAGGATGGAACACTTCCATACCTTAGACCAGATGGAAAATCACAGGTAACTGTGGAATTTGCAGAGGATGGACAGACTGTAAAGAGAGTACATACCATCGTAATTTCAACACAGCATGCAGAGGATGTAACTCTTGAGCAGATTCGTAAAGACGTAATTGAATACGTCATAAAGCCGGTAATTCCAGAAGAACTCCTAGACGAAAACACCATATATTATGTAAATCCAACTGGAAGATTTGTTATCGGTGGTCCACAGGGAGATGCAGGACTGACAGGACGTAAGATCATCGTGGATACCTATGGTGGCACAGGTCGTCACGGCGGCGGTGCTTTCTCAGGAAAGGATCCAACAAAGGTTGACCGTTCTGCAGCCTACGCAGCTCGCTGGGTGGCAAAGAATCTTGTGGCTGCAGGATTAGCTAAGAGACTTGAAGTAGAGCTTGCATACGCAATCGGCGTAGCAAAGCCAGTATCAATTGCCGTAGACACATTTGGAACAGGAGTGATTGATGATGAAAAAATTGTTGAAATTATTGAAAGAGTATTTGATCTCAGACCAGCAGCAATCATCGATGCCCTTAATCTTCGTAGGCCAATCTACAAGCAGACTGCTGCTTATGGACATTTCGGCAGGACCGATGTGGACTTACCTTGGGAGCATTTAGATAAGGTGGAGGAGATAAAGAGCTACCTTAATGAGATAAAAGTTGATTTGGCTGTTCAGTATATTTCTGAGGCAAAGGAAGCAGTACAAGCATAAGGAAGGTATAAGGAAAAATGGCAGAGAAAATCGGAAAACATATCGCTATCTATGGCAAGGGTGGAATTGGAAAATCTACAACAACATCAAATATTAGTGCAGCACTTGCAGAGGCTGGATATAGAGTAATTCAGATTGGATGTGATCCAAAGAGTGATTCAACAAACACACTTCGTGGAAATAACTACCTTCCAACTGTTCTTGATAGCTTAAGAGAAGGTAATAAAATCCATCTTGATGATATTTCTGTAAAGGGATTTGGCGGAGTACTCTGTATTGAATCAGGCGGACCAGTTCCAGGTGTTGGCTGTGCAGGACGAGGAATCAATGCAGCTGTAAATCTTCTTCAGGAGCTCAATCTTTTTGAAGAGTTCAAGCCAGACTACGTTCTTTATGATGTACTTGGCGACGTTGTATGTGGTGGTTTTGCAGTTCCAATCAGAGATGGAATTACGGACAGAGCTTACGTTGTATCATCTTCAGATTTCATGGCTTTATATGCTGCTAACAATCTTTTCAAGGCCATTAATAAATATGCCCCTACAGGTGGTGCAAAGCTTGGTGGTGTTATTGCAAATAGTATGAAGCCTGGATACCATCGTGAAATCGTAGAGGATTTTGTAGCAAAGACTGGTACAAGCATTGCAGGATACGTAAATCGTTCTATCGATGTACAGCAGTCAGAGCTTTATGGTAAGACTGTTATTGAGGCTAAGCCTAATAGTGCGCAGGCTGATATTTATAGAAATCTTGCCAAGTACATTGCGGAAAATGAGAATCTTGTGGTTCCTAATCCGCTTGGTTCTGCAGAGCTTAGAGACTGGGCAAGAAACTGGGGAGATCGTATTTACGATATTGAAAGCGGAGTGGTAGGCGTCGCAGAAGCAATTTAGTACCCCAGAAAGGAGAACGAGAAGTATGAGTTCTATAGATGATAGAAAAGCATTAACAAGAGAAAAACGTCTTAGCTCTCTTAGTCATTTTCATGGAACACTGGAAGGACTGATTGATGAAACCTCTGGAGAAGAGATAAAGCAGAGAATCAGAACCTTCTCACAAATACATGATGATGAAACTATCTATGCATTTGATGTTCTTTCAAAGATTGAGGATGCTGCGATTATAGTAAATGGCTCAGTGGGATGTGGTGCTCTTGGAATATCTCAGTCTAATGTAAAGGACTTTAGCTGGTACTCTACAAATCTTGTTGAGAGGGACACAATACTTGGCGGTGATGATAAGCTTAGAGAAGCTATTTTAAGAGCCTACGAAGAGAAGCATCCAAAGGTGATATTAATTATTGGTACACCGGTTGTAGCCATAAATAATGATGATATTAATTCGGTTATTTTGGAGCTTGAGGATGAGATAGGTATTCCTATTATAAGCATTTATACAGATGGTTTTAAGACCAAGACTCCAGTCACAGGCTACGATATCGTGACACACAGCTTGTTAAAATATCTGATTTCTAAAAATGTTGAGCTTAAGGATAACTTCATTAATATAATTTCATTTTCGGAAGACATCGAAGACGTGGCAGCTATAGCCGAAATTTTCCATGAGCTTGATATTAAATTCCAGGTGATTCCTAGATTCTCAAGCGTAGAGGAAATCAGAAGAGCATCAAGAGCGAGAGCCTCAGTTGTTCTTAATCCAGAAGAGGGAGACTATCTGGCAAGAGAGCTTGAGGAGCTTTACGAGATACCTTATATAGAGACAGAAGCGCCAATAGGATTTAGAGGAACAAAGAATTTTCTACTCAAGATTGCAGCATTCTTAAATATAGAACAGGAAGTTGTTGATTATATCGAGAAGGTAGAGTCTGAGCTTGCTCAGGCAGTTGTAAAGGATGTGCTTGGAGATAGAAAAATCTTCATAGACGCATCACTTAGCAGGGTGCCGGCATATGCAAGATTATTCACTAATTTAGGTGGAGAAGTGGTAGGTTTTTCATCACCATTTGTGGATTTAGAGAATAGAAAGCAGCTTAAAAGACTGGATTTTCTACAGAAAAACACAGTTGCAATCATTGGAAATGGCCAGCAGTTTGAAAAGGCAAATGAATTATCAAAAAATCAGATAGATATTTTCTTCAGTGAAAATTCAGGAAGTTCATTTGCTACGGATGAGGGCGCTGTAGTTATTTCTACAAAGAATAAGGTAACTTACGGCTTTAAGGGAGTTGAAGTTATTGTTAATTCAATCAGGAAGGTAATTGGTTTCCAAAATAAATACAGACAGAATAGCAGTTATAAGGATAGCTGGAAGAAACGAAGTGGAAACTGGTATGTAAAGCAGGAGGTAAGTTAGATGGCAAATATTATTAAGAATCCCAGAAATGGATGTGCCCTTCATGGAGCTTTACAGACAGTTCAGGAAATTCAGGGAGTAGTTCCTGTGGTTCATGCCAATGCAAGCTGTGGAGTAATCAATTATTTGGCCAATTCCAAAACATCAGGTGGAAATCCAAGATTTTCCGGCTATTCAACACCAGGAACAGCAGCTCAGGAACGTCATGTTATTTTCGGTGGAGCGTCACGACTTAGAGAGCAGATTAAAAACACAGTAAAGGTTGTTGATGGTTCTCTTTATATAATCCTCAATAGCTGTGAGTCAGCTATGGTAGGTGATGACGTAGATGCCATGACAAGAGAGATCGTTGAACAAGGCGAGCCAGTTGTAGATACATTGATAGCTGGATTCAACGGTAGTGCTTATTACGGATATGAACATGTGTTAGCTGACATTTTCAAATCAGTTTATGAGCTTAAAAAGAATGAAGGTGAAAAGAATCCACGTCTTGTAAATATATTCGGAATTATTCCCCAGAAGGATCCCTATTGGCAGGGGAATCTTGAGGAGATAACAAGAATTCTAAATGGTGTTGGATTGGAAACAAATATCTTCTTTGGTGCTGATGGGGGCACTGAGGATATAGAAAATGCAAGGAACGCTGCTCTTTCAATTACATTTGGAAGATGGGGGGAACTACCTGCAAAGGTATTGAATGAAAAATTTGAGATTCCAGTAATTCAAAGAGCAGCATTACCTATAAATGCTGATGATGAGAGAGCACTTATTGAAGGAATTGAAGAATATATCACTATCGATCAGGAGACAAAAGAGCACTTTTTAGAGAAGGAACAGAAATACGAGCTAAATTACTGGTCGAGAGTCAGAGATGAAATTATTGAGAATGATCTTGGAAGAACTGTAGCTATTGTTGGCGAAGAGGAGCATGTAATCAGATTAGGGAAGCTGGTTCAGGAGGTTTTTGGCGCAGAGGTAGTTGCAGCGGTATTAACAGATGCATTGAAAAAGGATGAAGAACATACTTTGGATAATGAAGAAGTTCTTAATTCTATAGCAAAGAACATTTATAAGACATCTGACCAGAAGGACATCAACGATATTATCAGACAGTCAAAGGCAGAATTGGTTATTGGAAGTTCTTTAGAACAGCATGTTGCTGATAAACATGGTATTCCACTTGTGGAAGCATCATATCCTGTTTATCACAAAACAATTCTTAATCATTCATCCATAGGTGTGCGAGGTATAGTTGGGGTTATTGCTGAATATATAACAGCAGTTAAGCAGGCTGATAAAGAAAAAGAAGAAAAACTTCAGAACAAGCTGAAGGAGTTAAAGGGACAAAATGTCTGGCTGGAGCATTCTTATAAGAAGAGTCACAACGTGAAGCAGGTCGGTCTGGTTTCACAGGGTACAGTTAGAGAATCTATTTAAACACGGTTAATTTAAAAGGAGGATTATTATGTCTAGGGCTATTACTAGAGAGGAATTATTTAAAGAGATTGAGTTGAGCAACATTATTGCAAATGAAGGTATATATATTTCACCAGAAGTAATCAGCACACTTGATTTTGAAAATCATGTTCAGGAGCAGATGAGAACATGCTTTGATATGAATCATGAGACTTACACAAAAACAAAGCTTCCTACTTCTATTCGTCTATCAAGTAACTTTAGATTAGGACTTCCTTATAGACATAATTCAAGATTTTCTGTTCAGCATGAAAATGGAAAGTATTATCTTTTAGAGGGAAACAATCAGATTGATGAAGTTACTTTTGTGGAAAAGCCAAAATTCTACAATCATAAAACTTCTGATGGTGTAGATATGAAGACCATCGCTAACGAGGTTGGTAAGACAAAGGTAACAGTTGCCTACAGTAACGAATGTGCTCTCAAGGATAAGGGACTTGACTGCAAATTCTGTAACATCAACGCAACTAAGAGCAGATTTGCGGATTTACAGGGAATCTCTTGGAAGACACCTTACCAGATTGCTGAGACATATGCTAAGGCCAGAGAGGAAGGCTATGAATCTATCACTATCACAGGTGGATTTGTTCCAGAGCGTCGTGAAGTAGAATACTATATTGATGTGGCTGAGACAATTCAGGATTTAACAGGTCTTCAGGACTTTGGTGGAACAGCCTGCGTAGGTGCACCTAGTGATCTTTCAGTAATCGAAAAATATAAGGAAGCAGGCTATAGGGCTATTTCTACTAACCTTGAGGTATGGGACGAGAACTTCTTCAAGACAATCTGCCCTGGTAAGGAACAGATTTGTGGTGGAAGACAGAATTGGATTAACGCGCTTAAGCATGAGGTTGAAGTATTCGGTAAAGGAAATGTTCGCTCATTTTTTGTTGCAGGTATTGAACCAAAATCTACACTTCTTGAAGGTATTGAATATCTTACAGAGCTTGGTGTAGTGGCAATTCCTCTTCATTGGATTCCAAATCCAGGTTCAGCACTTGAAGGACACAGAGCTCCAACTCCAGAGTGGTATTTGGATTTATATCAGAAGACATATACATTGCTCAAGAAGAATGGTCTTACTCATAGAGATTTGTATCATTCAGCAAACGTTGAGAATTCAATCTTTGATTACTTCTATGATTTAGATGGTGATCATCTTGATATTCCAAAGCACGAGGCTGACAGAGTTCACTTTGTTGGAGAAGATAGCACAGTAGATAATAGAGAAGAAGAATTAATAGAGAAAACAGCATAAGGCTGACCAGAAAACTGGAGGCTTCCTCAAAAAGAGGGAGCCTCTTTGCTTTACAGGAGGAAAATATGAAAAAGAATTACTTAAAGAAATTTTTGGCTATAACAGCAGCATTATCTATGACCGTAGGATTTGTAGGTTGTGGAAATGAAGGGGCTGATACTATAGAGGCTGGTTCAAAATTAAAGTCGGATGAGGAAACGAAAGTAGAAATCGATCCTGAAAATTTCAATATTGATGATGTAGGAGAATTTACTATCAGAGTAGGTGTGAATTCTGGTGACGGAAATCAATATCTAAAGATTTTAGATAATCACACAGGCTATCTGAAGGATAGAGGTATTAATCTTGAAACTACAGAGTTTGCAGCTGGTATTAATACAATTGATGCCATTACTACAGATCAATTAGATGTAGGTCTTTTTGCAGATTATGCAGGTGTAAATAGAATTGGAAATACTTTAGCAGATACACAGCTTAGAGCTTTTGCCACTATCAGAAAATCTAATGCATATAATCTTTATGTAAATCCAGATACTATTAAGGAGCCAAAGGATTTGGAAGGGCATACAGCAATCTCAATGGCAGGTGTTGTATTTGAATATGATTATGGAAAATTATTCGAAACCTATGATATTGATAAGTCAAAGGTAGAATTAGTAAACGTATCAAGTACACAGGAGGCAATTGCATTAGCTGCTACAAACGGAGCAGACAGTTTTTGGGTAAATGATCAGATTGCTCCTAAGTTTGAAGAGGTTGGTTGGAAGCCTCTTGTAAATATTTCTGATGTTGACGCAACTATGTATACATTCTTAGTAGCAAACAATTCATATTTGGAGGAGCACAAGGCAGAGGTTGCAAAGTTTTTAAAGGTTAGTGATGAAGCCTTTGATTATATTGATGAGAACCTTGATGAGTTTGCAGGCTGGGTTCAGGCTGATATAGGTCTTGATAAAGATTTGGTTATAAGAGGCTGGAAGGAAGCTACACATAATTACACATTCCCACAGGATGCTTATGAAGATCTGCTCAAGGTTGAAGACTGGTGTTATAAGAATGGTAATTTCCCAACAGAATACGATTTTACTGATTACATTAACACAGATGCCTTGGCTTTGGTTTCACCAGACGAGGTAACCTGGCAGGCAAAATAGGAGGTCCCTATGAAGAATATTACGAGAAAAATTATTAAAAGCGGAATCATTTCCTGGGCTGTACTATTTGTGATTTGGGGAATAGTGTCACTGTTTTACGCAGAATCATTTTTTCCAAGTCCAGTAGAGACTTTTGTAGGTTTTAAAGAAATCGTGCTAAATGGAAAGCTTTGGGAGGATATAAGTATTAGTGTTCAGCGTGTGCTTTTAGGCTGGAGTAGAGCACTACTAATTGGAATTCCTGTGGGACTGCTGATTGGTAGATTCAGAATTGTGAACTGGTTTATAGAGCCATTTATAAATTTCTTCAGATTTGTACCAGCTATTGGTTTTTTGACTCTCTTTCTGATGTGGTTTGGTGTAGGTGAAGAATCAAAACTGATTTTGATTACTTATGCATCTATTTTTCCAATCATTATAAACACAATAGCTGGTGTAAATACTATCAATCCAGTGAAGTATCAGGCAGCAGAGTCTCTCGGAGCAAATAGATTTCAGTCCTTTATCACTGTAACTGTTCCAGGAGCAGTACCTAGTATTTTGACAGGCGCAAGACTTGGTCTTAGTACAGCCATTATTTCCATTGTAGGAGCTGAAATGCTGGCAGCTAATAGTGGACTTGGTTACCTGGTTTATACATCACGACTTTATTACAGAACTGATTGGATTTTTGTAGGAATCGTAACTCTTGGTGTTTTAGGATTTTTTGCTGATAAATTTCTTAGATTTGTAGCAAAAAAATCACTTAAGCATTATGGCGTTACAGGATAGGAGGAGCTTATGTCTAATAATACTAAAATTAAAATTGAACATATCAGCAAAAAATATGATGTAGAGAACAAAGCTCTTTTATTCACAAAGGGTAACAGTGCGCATGATAATTTCGTGGGACATGAAACTGACTATGTGTTGAAGGATGTAAATCTGGAAATCCAGGAGGGAGAATTTCATATTTTCCTTGGAGCAAGTGGATGCGGTAAAACTACACTCTTAAATATTGTAGCAGGCTTTTTAAATAAGACAGAGGGTTCTGTAAAGCTTGATGGCAAAGAGATTTCTGGACCTGGCTCTGAGAGAGGTGTTGTTTTCCAAAATGCAGACTCAGCTATTTTCCCATGGCTTACAGTCCAGAAAAATGTAGAGTATGGACTGAGAATGCGTGGTGTGAAAAAGGACGAGAGAAAAAAGATTGCTTCAGATGCTATTGAGCTGGTAGGTCTTAAGGGACATGAGCACAAGTATCCGGATGAACTTTCAGGTGGTATGAAGCAAAGAGTCCAGATCGCCAGAAGTATTGCTGCAAACCCAGAGGTTCTTATTATGGATGAGCCATTTGGAGCTCTTGATGCACAGACAAGACGAACACTTCAGGACGAGCTTATTAACATTTGGAAAAAGACTGGAAAGACAATTCTTTTTGTTACTCACGATATAGCAGAAGCAGTTTATTTAGGTGAGAATATCAGTATTTTCTCGGTGGCTCCAGATGCAAGTATCGTTGATAAAATTACCGTTCCTTATAAGTATCCAAGAGATGTTAATGATCAAAGAGTAGGGGAGTTTATAAAATACACTACTGAGCAGCTTGAGAATGCTATAAGAGCATCAAAGGCAAAGCACGAAGGCTTACAGAAGGCAGAAAATGAGGAAGAAGCTGTTGAAAATGAAGTAGCAGAGGCTAATTCTGTAGCCGTATAAGGGAAGAGACAGGAGGATAATATTATGGCAAATTTTAAAGATATAAAGGATTATATTTATGAGAATAAGAGCTTGGTTCTTTCTACTGTAGATGAGGCAGGAAACCCGCAGCTTAGACATATTGGTGGATACAATATCGACGGCAAGGACATAGTTTTTCAAACAACAAAAAATACTGATAAGACAAAGGATATTGCTCACAACAATAATGTGGCTCTTTTATTTCAGCATGAGGGACAGCAGGCTCCAAAGAATGTAACCATTTATGGACGTGCGTTAGAGCTTGATGAGCTTGATGCAAAGAAGGCAGCCAGCCTTATTAAAGAGAGACGTCCGCAGCTCAATTATGATCCTCAGGTAAATGTGATTTTTAAAGTAGAGACGGAATCAGTAAAGGTTCTTGATTTTCAGGCAGACCCAAAGCAGGTAGTAGTTCCAGCAAGCCAGCTGGTATAAGGTGGTGGCATGAAAAAAGTATTGATTGTGAGTGCATTGCCTCAGGAGACAGAATTCATAGACGAATATTTGAGAGACAATACTGACTGGATTAAACAGGATGAGGGAGAATACGTAAATACGATAAAAGATATTTATGTTTATGTGAAGGTCTTAGGCGTAGGAAAAGTCAATGCTGCATTTCAAACAGCAGATGCAATAAATGATGTTAATCCGGACTTAATTGTCAATGTTGGTGTGGCAGGAGGCTTAGCTGATGATTTGGACAGAGGGTCATTAGCAATTGGTACAGATTATGTGCAGGTAGATATGAGAACATTGATACCAGAAAACAGTCCAGTTATTGATCCTACTCCAAGGTATCTTCTCGAGGGAATAATTCAGGTGGCAAAGGCTAGCGAGATTAGTTTCAAAGCAGGAAGGATTGCAACAGGTGATTTTGTTCTCTATGAGAGAAAAAAGAGAAGAGCTATAAAAAAGGAATTCAAGCCGATTGCATTTGATATGGAAACAGCTGCTGTAGCTCAGGTGGCAACTGCCAAGAAAATTGATTTTATTGGCATTAGAAGTTTTTCTGATATGGCAAATAAAAAGACCATTGGTTTATTAAGTAAGAAAAAGCAGATAGACAGTGCTGAGCTTAAATTAAGACGGGAGATGTTTAAACTTCCAGCAAAACTAGTTATTGATTATCTGGAACAGGAGGATGGTAAGACAGCATGAAAAGAGATATGACATCTGGAAATGTTACAGTTTCACTGCTGTATTTTATCATTCCCTTGACTCTTGGTAATATTCTGCAACAGCTGTACAACGCGGTGGATACCTATATCGTAGGGAGGTATGTAGGGAGCATGGCGTTGTCAGCTGTTGGCTCTGTAAGTAATCTTATTTTCATTTTTAACGCCATAGTGCTTGGCTTAAAGGCTGGAATTTCAGTTATCTGTTCCGAGAGCTATGGGCGAAGAGACGAAAAGGATTTCAATATCAGCAGAGAAGTAGGTTTTTTACTTATAGTAGCAACAGGAGTCATATGTACTGTAATTGGTATAACAAAGGCTACAAATATCATGGAATTTATAAAGGTTCCGGATGTGATTTTTCAGGATGCATATGGTTATTTAAGAATTATATTGATAGGTTATCCTTTTGTATTTCTCTTTAATTATGGCATTGCAATCACGCAGGCAATGGGAAATTCTAATATTACTTTTATCGCATTACTTTCAAGCACTATATGTAACATTTTACTTGATTTGGTATTGATTTGTATTTTTGGCTTAGGTGTAAACGGCGCTGCAATTGCTACTATAATTTCGCAGGCTCTTTCAATGATAATCGTATTTACGAATTTGATAGCTACCGTGCCGCGTTCAAAATTTTCTTTTGAAGCTGGTGTGGTATCAGAAAAGCTAAAGGACATTCTTAGAGTTTCATTTCCATCCATTTTGCAGCAGGGAATACTTTCCCTGGGAATCATTTTAGTATCAGCTCTAATAAATCAATGTGGTACAGCGATGATTGCAGGGGTATCCATTGGTGGAAAAATCGATGGAATAATATCGCTCCCGATTATTACCATTGCAGAGGCGTTGGCTGTATTTACAGCTCAAAATATTGGTGCAGGTAAACCAGAGAGAATAGAAGAAGGCGTAAAGGCAGCAATTAAGCTTTGTGTGATTATGGTAAGTTTCTATTCTGTACTGATTTATTATCAGGGTCGTGAAATAATAAAGCTTTTCTTAGATGAATATGATGAAGCCATCGTTTCCGAGGGAATGAATTATATGGTTTCCATTTTGATAATGATGGTATTTATGATTTTCTTTAGATGTTTTATAGGAGTATATACAGGTAAGAAGGAAATGAAATTTGTCCTTTTAGCCTTTACTTTAAATATTATCAGCAGAGTATCATTTGCCTATGCTACATTTCCAGAATTAGGAAAATGGTCAGTGTACATTGCTAATCCATTAAGTGTATTGGTGGGAGCTATAGTGATTATGAGCGTTTATGGAATACAAAAATATGGAGAGCATTTTCAGGTGAATGCAAAACTGGAAATTAATTAAGTGACAGGAGGATGTAGAAAAGATATCCTAGTTTCTTGATTTACAGATGAAAATAAAAAATACTGACTAGAAAACTAGAGGTTTAAAACAGGTTATAAAACCATGTTTTAAACCTCTTTTTTATATAAACAAACAGTAAAAGGAGGAGAACCATGTCAAGAGCAATAACAAGAGAAGAATTGTACAGGGAAATTGAGCTTGGTAACCAGATTTCAAGTGAGGGCATCTATATTAGTCCGGAAGTAATTGCAACACTTGATTTTGAAAATGAAATTCAGGAACAGGTGCGAACATGTTTTGATATGAATCATGAAACCTATACCAAGACAAAGCTGCCAACATCTGTAAGATTATCTAGCAATTTCAGAGTAGGGCTACCTTACAAACACAATTCGAGATTTTCTATTCAGCATGAGAATGGGAAATATTATCTTTTGGAAAAGGGCAATCAGCTTGATGAAATTACATTTGTTGAGAAGCCTAAATTTCACAATTTTAAAACATCAGATGGCATTCCAATGAAGACCATTGCTGCTGATGTTGGAAAATCCAAAATTTCTGTTGCCTACAGTAACGAGTGTGCATTAAAGGATAAGGGATTGGATTGTAAATTCTGCAACATTAACGCTACTAAGAGCCGTTTTGCAGATTTGCAGGGAATATCATGGAAAACACCTGTACAGATTGCGGAAACATATGCAAAGGCAAGAGAAGAAGGATATCAGGCTATTACCATTACAGGTGGATTTATTCCAGAGCGACGTGAGGTAGAGTATTACATCGATGTTGCTGAGGCTATTCAGGATTATACAGGTCTAAAGGAATTTGGAGGTGCAGCTTGTGTTGGTGCTCCAGCAGATTTATCTGTAATAGAGAAATATAAGGAAGCTGGTTACAGTGCAATTTCATCCAACATGGAGGTGTGGGATGAGAATATCTTCAAGACAATTTGCCCTGGCAAGGAACAAATCTGTGGCGGTAGACAAAATTGGATAAATGCCCTAAAGCATGAGGTTGAAGTATTTGGAAGAGGAAATGTTCGCTCATTCTTTGTGGCTGGAATTGAACCTAAATCAACACTACTTGAAGGTATTGAATATTTGACAGAACTTGGTGTTGTAGCAATTCCACTTCATTGGCTGCCTAATCCTGGCTCAGAGCTTGAGGGACATAGAGCTCCAGATCCAGACTGGTATTTAGATTTATATCAAAAGACATACACGCTTCTCAGAAAAAATGGAATCACTCATAGAGATTTATATAGCTCAGTTAATGGAGAAAACAGTATCTTTGATAACTTCTATGATTTGGATGGAGATCATCTTGATATTCCAAGGCATGAGGAGGACAGAGTTCACTTTGTGAATGAAGGCAATACGGTAGAGAATATAGACACCATTAAGGAAATAAAAACAGCATAGGCTGACCAAAAAGACTGGAGGCTTTCTTTTTTGAAAAGAAGGTCTCCTTTTATATTAGGAGGTATGGTATGAAAAAGAATTACTTGAAGAAAATACTTGCAGTGACAATGACTATTGCAATTAGTGCAGGATTTGCAGGTTGTGGCAACGAAGGTGTGGATACTATTGAGGCAGGTTCTGCTTTGAAAAATGAAGTGAATGAAGAAGCAAGCATTGATGCAGACTCATTTAATATAGATGATGTGGGCGAAATTACACTTAGGGTTGGAGTATGCTCAGGAGATCCTAATCAATATCTAAAAGTTTTAGATAATCATACTAATTTCTTAAAAGACAGGGGGATTAATTTAGAGACTACTGAATTTGCAGCAGGAATAAATACTATTGATGCTATTACAATCGACCAGCTGGATATAGGTAATTTTGCAGATTATGCGGGTATTAATAGAATTGGTAATACATTGGCTGATACAGATTTAAGAGCTTTTACTATGACAGGTATCAATAAAAATTTCGTTTTGTATGTCAATCCCGAGCACATAAAAACAGCCAAAGATTTAGAGGGGGCAGTTCTTATTTCACATGCAGGTGTTGTCGTTGAATACGATTATGGTAAATTGGCTGAGACATATGATTTGGATCCAGACAAACTGGAATATACAAATGTATCGAGTCCTCAGGAGGCACTTGCTCTTGCAATATCAAATTCAGGTGATGCTTATTGGGCTGGGAAACAGGTTCAACCAAAATTTGAAGAGGCTGGTTGGGTACCATTCACAAGTATAGTGGATGTAGGGGCTCCAATGTATGGCTTCCTTGTAGCAAATAATAAGTTCCTTGAGGAGCATAAGGCAGAGGTGGCAAAATATTTGGCAGTCAGTGAAGAAGGATTTGCATATATAACAGAACATTTAGATGAATTTGCAGGATGGGTAGAGGCAGACCTTGGTCTTAGAAAGGACTTAGTAATCTCGGGATGGCAGGAAAGCACCCATGATTATGGATTTCCGCAGGAGGCATATGAGGATTTGTACAGTGTTGAAGAATGGTGCTACAAAAATGGAAATTTCCCAACACAGTACGACCCAGCAGATTTCATCAACACCGATGCGCTAGCTTTATATAAGCCAGATGCTGTTACCTGGGAGAGAAAATAATATTAAAGTAGAATAATCGTTGAAACTATCAGCGAATTATCGCAAGAAGCCCTTGGAGGCCGCATACATTCGTTGGTCTGCGATAAATAGAAAGAAGCCCCAATTGCTTACAAAGCAAAGCGGGCTTCTTTATTATTTAAATTCTTTAAAGTGTTTTTTAACATCAGATGCACTAATCCATCCTCCCTGGACCAGCTATAGATTCAGTTTATAGCTGGCTATTATTTTGCAAATATAGTAGAAAACTTTTTTGATATGATATATAATATCGATAGGTTATATCATATCAAGGAGGGTATTATGAGTGTAGAGTCTGAATTTGAATATGAAAAACAACAGATAGCTAATATGGTCAAAAGATTGAGGGCATATGCAAATCTATCTCAGCGTGATTTATCTAAAATTACTGGTATTAGTCAGGCTGATATAAGCAAGTTGGAGCGTGGGCTTGGAAATCCTTCTCTCAATACAATATCTCGAATTATGTCTGCTACAGGTACCAGCCTAAATATGAACTATACCGTGCTTAATATTGATGGTCAGGATACGAAGGCAGAGATATGGCCAGATTTAAGTAAGCATGTGATAGATGTAGCTAAAGAATCATCCGAACTGATTGTAGATCAAATTGGAGATGAAGTTGCACAGGTTGTACTTTTTGGTTCTTGCGCAAGGGGTGAGAATAGTGAGGATTCCGATATGGATATTGCAGCTTTAGTTAACTGCGAAAGAGAAGATATAAGTCGTTTTACTGATATATTTGCACAGATTGGTGCTGATATGATGGATAAGTATCAGGAGCTGGTTAATATTGTTGCAATCCCTTTTAATGAGTATATCAGTAAGAAATCCTGGTATCCTTTTTATAAAAATATAGAAGATGAGGGAATTGTGTTATATGCAAAATAGTGAGTTTCAGGCATTGGCTATGGTTAGATTGGAAAGAGCAAAAGAACTCATGTTAGAAGCTGAGACTTTGTTGAATGATGAGCATTATAAATCTGCAAATAACAGAGCTTATTATTCTGTAGAAAAATCTATAACAGCCTTATTAGCAATGGATGAAGTTATGACGAAAACACATAAAGGTTGTTTACTTTTATTTAATAAACTTTATATAAGGGAAGGTAAGGGAGAATTTTCGCAGGAGGATTATAAACAAGCGGCTAAGGCAGAAGAAATTAGGAGTGCGTCAGATTATGATGATTTCTATATCGCAAACAAAATTGAAACAAAAGAGCTTGTGGATTTTTCAAAGAGCTTTTATGAAAAAGTAGAAAAGTATATACAGAGCAAATAGAGAGAGTCAGCTATAAAACTATTTTATAGCTGGCTCTCATTTTCTTTAGGAGCTAGAAGTATTGATTTTACAAGGGTTTATAGCATATAATCCTACCAACCTAGTAGTTAAGTAGTTAATAAAAATTTGAAGGAGGAAAATGTTTTATGAAAAAGAAACTTTTATCGTTGATTTTAATCGCAGCACTTGGAGCTTCGGTTGTAGGTTGTGGAAGCACAAGTAGTGCTTCAGGCATAGATAGTGAAGAAGTTCCAAAGAGTGCTGGGGAGACAATCGAGCTTACAAACGTTTCTTATGATCCAACAAGAGAGCTTTACGCAGCTTACAACGAGCTTTTTGCAAAGCACTATGAAGAAGAGTTTGGTCAGAAGGTTGAAATCACACAGTCACACGGTGGTTCTGGTAAGCAGGCACTTGAGGTTGCCAACGGACTTGAGGCAGATGTAGTTACGCTTGCACTTGAAGGTGATGTTCAGGTAGTTGCAGATGCAGGACTTATTGATGATGGATTTACATCAGAGTTTGAGCTTGATAGCTCACCTTACACATCGACAATCGTATTTCTTGTTCGCTCAGGAAACCCAAAGAAGATTTATGACTGGAACGATTTGATCAGAGAGGACGTGGGAGTAATCACACCAAATCCTAAGACATCTGGCGGTGCAATGTGGAATTACCTTTCAGCCTGGTACTATTTCGAGCAGCAGGGTCAGAGTGAGGATGAAATCCTTGATTCAATCAAGAAGCTTTATGCCAATGTAGTTGTTCTCGATTCTGGTGCAAGAGGTGCAACAACATCCTTTGTTGAAAATAAGCAGGGCGATGTTCTTATTGCCTGGGAGAATGAAGCATTCCTTTCACTTCAGGAGTATCCAGGAGAGTACGAGATTGTAGTTCCTTCAGTATCAATCCTTTGCCAGCCAACAGTAGCTGTAGTAGATGAAGTTGCAAAAAAGCACGGCACAGCAGATGTAGCTAAGGAATACTTAGGATATTTGTATTCAGATGAAGCACAGGAAATTGAGGCACAGAACTTCTACAGACCTAGCACAAAGTCAATCTATGACAAGTATGTATTTACAGCTGATTCAAACACTATCACAGAGATTCCAGCTGATGGAAAGTGGATTAATGACAACGTAAATCTTACAGATATCAATCACTTCGGTGGCTGGGCACAGGCACGTGCTACACACTTTGCAGATGGTGCAAATTTCGACAGCATTTACGAGCAGTAAAAATAAATTGGAATGGGGGCAACTCCATTCCAATATTTTGCAGAGAGGATTATGACTATGAATAAAAGAAGAAGTATAATACCAGGCTTTGGAATTTCAATGGGAATAACAATTACGATACTAAGCATCATTGTGTTGATTCCACTTTGTTCTCTTGTAGTCTTTTCTGCAAAATTAAGTTTTTCAGAATTCGTATATACGGTAACAAGACCAAGAGTTTTATCTGGATATTTCGTATCTATCTCCACAGCCTTTGTTGCTTCGCTAATCAATGTGGTAATGGGGCTTATCCTGGCTTGGATATTAGTAAGATATGACTTCAAAGGAAAAAGATTTATAGATGGAATCATAGAGCTTCCATTTGCTCTGCCAACAGCAGTTGCAGGTATTTCACTTACACATCTGACCACTACAAACGGATGGGTGGGACAGATTTTCTACAATCTTTTTGGAATCAGAATAGCTTACACAAGAATTGGTATTACAGTAGCCCTTGTCTTTATTGGCATCCCATTCGTAGTACGAAGCGTGCAGCCAGTTTTGGAAAAAATAGATATTCAGTACGAGGAGGCTGCTTTTATTTTAGGCGCTGATGCCAAGACTACCTTTAGAAAAGTAATCTTTCCGGAAATATTACCGGCGATTATTTCAGGATTCACTTTAGCATTTGCTAGATCAATCGGTGAGTATGGAAGCGTAGTTTTCATCGCCGGAAATACTCCATATGAAACAGAGATTGCACCACTACTTATCATGTCAGAGCTTCAGGAATACGATTACTCAGCGGCAACCTCCATCGCTCTTGTAATGCTTGGTATAGCCATTGTGATTTTGTCAGTAAATGCACTGGCACAAAGCATTGTTTCAAAGAGAGTTAATGGAAAGGCATAGGAGAAGAGATTATGAATCTAAGAAGAGAGAATAAGGTTTTAAAATATGTTCTAATCACAATCAGTTTTATTTTCCTGGGAGTGTTTCTTTTACTTCCTCTTATATATATCGTAATTACGGCGCTAAAGGACGGAATCTCAGGATATATAAATGCAGTTACAGATGAATATGCCATCAAGGCAGCCCTTTTGACAATCGAGGCAACCGTATTTGCGGTTATTGTAAATACGATATTTGGAATTGCTGCAGCATGGCTAATTACAAAGTATGCATTTAAGGGCAAGAAGCTATTATCTACTTTTATAGATTTGCCAGTTACAGTTTCACCAATTATAGCAGGTCTTATATATGTACTTACCTTTGGACGACAGAGCAGTCTATATCCAATTTTAGATTCCTATGGAATTCAAATTATATTTGCTGTTCCGGGAATCGTTTTAGCTACAATCTTTGTCACATTTCCATTTATTTCAAGAGAGCTTATACCAGTGCTTACAGCTCAGGGAACGGATGAAGAAGAGGCAGCAGCCATCATGGGAGCAGGTACAGCCACTATTTTTAGAAAGGTAACCTTTCCACATATCAAATGGGCTTTGCTTTATGGAATAGTGCTTTGTACAGCAAGAGCCATGGGAGAATTTGGCGCAGTATCAGTTTTATCAGGACATCTTAGAGGCAAGACAAACACATTGCCACTTTATATAGAGCTTTTGTATCAGGGCTATGATTTCACTGGGGCATTTGCAGCATCTTCTATTTTGGTAGTGCTGGCAATTGTTGTTTTGATACTGAGACTGGTAATTGAAAAACGCGGACAAAAGGAACTTGATTTAAATAAGTAAAAGGGGTGAATAATATGGCTTACGTTGAGCTTCATGATATTAATAAGCATTTCAAAAAATTCCACGCATCAAAGGACATCAATATTTCTATTGAGAAGGGCAAACTGGTGGCTCTTCTTGGACCATCGGGAAGTGGAAAGACCACTATTCTTCGAATGATTGCAGGCTTAGAGCAGCCTGATTCCGGAGAGATTATTATCGATGGAAAGGTGGTTAACAATATCCCAGGAAGTGAGCGAGGAATAGGATTCGTATTTCAGAATTATGCATTATTTAGATACATGACTGTGTACGACAATATTGCATTTGGTCTTCGTGTGAAGAATGTGCCAGAGGACAAGATTAAGGCACGTGTTACAGAGCTGCTTTCACTTATCAACTGCGAGGGACTAGAGAAGAGATATCCGAGCCAGTTGTCAGGAGGACAAAGGCAAAGAGTAGCCTTTGCAAGAGCTCTTGCTCCAAATCCACAGATTCTTCTTTTGGATGAGCCTTTTGCGGCTATCGATGCAAAGGTACGCTTAGAGCTCAGAACCTGGCTTAGACAGATGATTACAAAGCTAAATATCACAAGTATCTTTGTAACTCACGATCAGGATGAGGCCATCGAGGTGGCAGACGAAATCATTGTTACTAATCAGGGAAAGGTGGAGCAGTCCGGAACTCCTCAGGAGCTTTATAAGAACCCGGCCACACCATTTGTGGCACAGTTTATTGGAAATTCTGTAGCGGTAGAAAACTATCAGGAGTTTAGATATTTCAACAGAAAGGGAGAGGGTACAAAGGCATATATTCGTCCTGAGTTTGTAAGCGTATTTAAGAAGGGCGAAAGCGTTCAGTTTGCAAATTCTGCTGAGGAAGCTGTTGTTGAAGACATTATCTTTAGAGGCAGCAGTCTTGAAATAAAGGCGAGACTTCACGGAAATCTTATCTCTGCAAGCAGAAGTATAAACGAGCCTGAAATCAAGGTTGGAGAGACTGTTGATTTGTTTATTTACCGACTTTATATCGTGTCAGAGGATGAGGTATTCCTGGCAACTAACAGCTCACTTGCAGAAGAAGACGTTGTAATTTAAGGATGTTTGAATGAAAAAAATGATACAGGTAGAAAAATTAAATACAGATATTTTGATAATTGGCGGCGGTACAGCAGGCTGCTACGCTGCATATACATTTGGTCAAAGCGGAAAGCACAAGGTCCTTGTGGCTGAAAAGGCAAACATTAAAAGAAGCGGATGCCTTGCTGCCGGTGTAAACGCCATAAATGCATATATTACAGAGGGAAGAGTTCCTCAGGATTATGTGGATTATTGCAAGAAGGATGCAAAGGGAATCGTAAGAGAGGATTTGCTTTTATCCATATCTGAAAATCTAAATGAGGTAACACATAAGCTTGAAGAAAACGGGCTGGTTATCTTAAAGGATGAAAATGGTAAATATGTTACCAGAGGAAATCGAAACATAAAAATAAACGGAGAAAACATTAAGCCTATCTTAGCTCATATGGCTCAGACCAAGGACAATGTGACTGTCATAAATCACGTTAATATTACAGATCTTATGGTGAAGGAAAACAAAGTTTTCGGAGCTGTAGGATTTGATGTAAATAGTCAAAAGGCCTACGTGATAATAGCAAAGGCGGTGCTTATTGCAACAGGCGGAGCAGCAGGTCTTTATCGACCAAATAACCCGGGTTTTTCCAGACATAAAATGTGGTATCCACCTTTTAATACCGGAGCAGGCTATGCTATGGGAATCAACGCAGGAGCAGAGATGACCACTTTTGAAATGCGATTTATCGCCCTTAGATGTAAGGATACAATTGCTCCTACAGGAACCATAGCTCAGGGTGTGAGAGCAAAGCAGATGAATGGCAAAGGGGAAATTTATGAGACAAAGTACGGCGTTGCCACCTGCAAAAGAGTTTATGGCACTACTGAGGAAAACAGACTAGGAAATGGGCCCTGTTATCTAAAGACAGATGAGATTTCAAAGGAGCAGGAGGACGAGCTTTACAAAGCCTATCTGAACATGGCACCATCCCAGACACTAAAGTGGCTAGAGGGCGGTCAGGGACCAGCTAAACAGAATGTGGAGATAGAAGGCACAGAGCCATATATAGTAGGCGGTCACACAGCTAGTGGATTCTGGGTGGACAACAACAGAGCCACTACCGTAAAAGGCTTGTATGCTGCCGGAGATGTGGCAGGAGGTGCCCCACAGAAATACGTAACGGGAGCTCTAGTAGAGGGAAAGCTTGCCGCACTTGGAATTGAAGAATTTTTGGCAGAAGGTCAGGAGGCATATTCTGATGATAGTTGGGAGACCATAGTTTCTCAGTATGAAAAATTCTTAAATAATGAGGAAGGAAATATCACCATAGAGCAGCTGGAAGAGAGCATGCAAAAAATCATGGATGAGTATGCCGGTGGAATCAGCAAGGCTTATCAGTTTAATGAGACAGGACTAAAGCTTGCAAAAGAAAAGATCTCTGGCTTGTTTGATGTTCTTGAGACTTTGAAGGCTTACGACACAGATGAGCTATTACAAATCTACGAAATCAAAGAAAGATTAACTGTATGCCTTTCCCTTATAGAGCATTTAAAGGCCAGAAAAGAAACACGTTGGCACAGCTTTGCAGAAAACAAAAATTATCCGGACGAGGATAAGGATTTTGAGGTCTATATTAATTCAATCAAAGAAGACAACCAGATAAAAATAATAAAAAGACCACTTGTTGTAGATGATTACAAACCAGTGATTTTTGCCTTTGATGGCAACAAACTGGTAGATGCAGGAGGTGAGGTTTAATGAGTATTAAAATTAACGCCTTGTCCTGCGTAGGTTGTAAAAGATGCGCAGAGGTATGTCCAGGAAATCTTATAAAGATAGTAAATAACAGAGCTGTAATCAAAAGAGAAAAGGACTGCTGGGGATGTACTTCCTGTCTAAAGGAATGCAAGACTGGTGCTATCGAGTTTTTCCTAGGAGCTGATATAGGAGGAAAGGGTTCCATTCTTTCTGTTGAAGAAAAAGGAGATTTGAGAACCTGGACTGTTAAACGATTAGATGGCAGCAGTGAAACAATTACCGTAAATACGAAGGAATCTAACAAATACTAGAGAGGAATGCTATGAGTAAATTGACACATCTTGATGAGCTGGAAGCTGAGGCAATATACATTATCCGCGAGGTTGCTGCAGAATGCGAAAAGCCAGTTATGCTTTATTCTATTGGAAAGGATAGCTCGGTAATGCTTCACCTTGCATTAAAGGCATTTTACCCGGAAAAGCCACCATTTCCATTTTTACATGTAAATACCACATGGAAGTTTAGAGAAATGATTGAGTTTCGTGACGCAGTTGCGGAAAAGTATGGTCTTACAATGCTTGAATACATTAATGAAGAAGGTGTTGCTCAGGGAATCAATCCATTTGATCACGGCAGTGCCTATACAGATATTATGAAGACTCAGGCACTAAAGCAGGCACTTGATAAGTACGGTTTTACAGCTGCCTTTGGTGGAGGCCGACGAGATGAGGAAAAATCCAGAGCAAAAGAGAGAATCTTTTCATTTAGAAATTCTGCCCATGCCTGGGATCCAAAGAATCAGCGCCCAGAGATGTGGAAGCTCTTTAACACAAAGCTATTTAAGGGTGAGGAGGTACGAGTATTTCCTCTTTCAAACTGGACTGAAAAGGATATCTGGCAGTACATCAAAAGAGAAAATATTGAAATTCCATCTCTTTATTTTGCAAAGGAAAGACCTGTTGTTTACAGGGATGGAAATATCATCATGGTGGATGATGAAAGAATGGAAAAGAGACTTCTTCCGGGAGAAGAGGTTGTAAATAAAAAGGTGCGTTTTAGAACTCTGGGCTGCTATCCACTTACAGGTGGCGTTGAGTCGGATGCTGACACTTTGGATGAAATCATAGAGGAGACACTAAGTGCCGTTTCCAGCGAGCGAACAACACGAGTTATCGATAATGAGGCAGCAGGCTCGATGGAACGTAGAAAAAGGGAGGGATATTTCTAATGCAGTTACTTAAATTTATTACATGCGGAAGTGTGGACGACGGAAAATCTACTCTCATTGGACACATCCTTTATGATTCAAAGCTTCTTTATGCAGATCAGGAAAAGGCACTGGAGCTTGATTCAAAGGTAGGTAGTAGAGGCGGTGCTATTGATTATTCCTTACTTTTAGATGGACTTATGGCAGAACGAGAGCAGGGAATCACCATCGACGTGGCTTACAGATATTTTACTACTGACAATCGTAGTTTTATCGTTGCAGATACACCAGGCCACGAAGAATACACTAGAAACATGGCTGTAGGAGCATCCTTTGCAGATCTTGCAGTTATTCTTATAGATGCAAAGCAGGGTGTACTGGTGCAGACAAGAAGACACGCAAGAATCTGCTCTCTTATGGGAATTAAGTATTTCGTATTTGCGATAAATAAAATGGATCTTGTGCGTTATAGCAGGGAACGTTTTGATGAAATTACTGAACAGATTGAAGAGCTGGTAAATGAATTAAAGCTTGAAAACCATGTAGTTATTCCTGTATCAGCCACAGAAGGCGATAATGTTACAAAGCGTTCAGAAAACATCGATTGGTATGAGGGTCCAGTTTTGCTTGAATACCTTGAGCAGGTGGACGTGGCATCTGAAAAGGAAGAGAAGGGATTTTACATGCCAGTACAGCGTGTTTGCCGTCCAAATCATACCTTCAGAGGATTTCAGGGGCAGATTGAAGCCGGTAGTGTTCATGTGGGAGATGAGCTTACCATTCTTCCAAGTGGAGAAAAGGCAAATGTAAAGAGTATCCATGTGCTTGATAAAGAAGTGGAAGAGGCAAGCATTGGCCGACCTGTTACGATTCAGCTCAATCGAGAGGTGGATGTATCAAGAGGCTGTGTCCTTTCTTCCAATGTGGAAATCGGAGTCACTTCATCTATTGAGGCTACACTTCTTTGGATGGATGATGAGAAGCTTGAGACAGGAAAGAATTTCTTTGTAAAGCTTGGCACAAAGCTTATCCCAGGTGTTGTTACAAATATCAGAAATACAATTGATGTAAATACCGGTGAGAAGAAGGAAGCTACCTCATTAGATAAAAATGAGATTGCCGTATGTGAGTTGCAGCTTGCAGACAGCATCGTGGTAGACACCTTTGCAAAGCACAAAACACTTGGTGAGCTTATTCTTATTGATAGAATTACAAATATGACTTCTGCCTGTGGTGTAGTAAATCAGGTATATAAGGAAGAGGCGGGAATATCTGCCACAGTTATAGATAGAGAAGTGAGAAGCAACTGGAAGGGACAAAGAGCCATTACAGTAGAGCTTAGCGAAAGCAGACTAGTTAATCTTGAGTTTGTACAGAAGCTGGAAAAAGAGCTTAGCAACAGAGGACGACATACATATCTTTACGCACCGGAAAGCAACCATGGAATAAAGGGTGTTGTAAAGCATCTTAATGATGCAGGTATTGTGGTATTGCTTTTTGCAAAGAAAGAACTGGATACATCGGTATTTAAATCCACAAGAGGATATATCAGTGATTGGATTACTGATGATATTACATCTGTAGTAGATGCAGCAGATTACATCTACAAAGCTTCAGCAATTAGTGGAGAAACAGCTACTGTTGGAGATTATATTTAAAATTAACATAATTTAGAATGCCTAATTTTTTAACAATTAGAGCCAGCTATCAATTGAGTTGATAGCTGGCTCTAATTATCTTTAGGAACTAGAAGTATTGATTTTACGGGCTCTAGAGCCTATAATCCTATCAACCTAGTGGATAGATAGGAAATAAAAGAAAGGGGATTGCCTATGAGTGGAACATTTGTAATTGAAGATGATGCGTATAACAAATTAGCAGAACATATCGAAAATACGTATCCAAATGAAGCCTGTGGGATTCTTATTGGAAACCTCCATGATAATCGTATATACGATATCAAAGAAGCAACCAACAGAGAAAATGACAAAAGGGAGTCCTTTTTCTCTATGAATCCGTTGGAAATTTACAGGGTTGAGAAGGAGCAAAAAGAGATTATTGGATTTTATCACTCACATCCTAACAAGACAGCAACTCTTTCAACTTCAGACAAAGAGTATATGGTGCCAGGAGTTTTAAATCTTATATTTGCTGTTACTAAAAACGGAGTTGTAGATATGAGAGCTTATAGAAGAGAAAAGCCAGAGACTACAGACGTAAAGGAAGAGAGAGTATTGGTTCATATATAAAGACTTGGAGGGAAGATAATGCTAGTTTACATTTCAGCTACACTTAGAAATTTTTTCGACAAAAACGTACAGCTTAATGTGGAAGCTGACAACATAAAAGAAGCTTTAGGTTTTCTTACTGATGAGTACCCAGATTCAAAGAAAGTATTGTTTGACGAGGCGGGAAAACTTAGAAGCTTCGTACAGATATATGTGGGAGACGAAAACTACAGCCACAGCGAAAACTGGAACAAGAAAATTAAAGCATCACAGGAAGTTCTTCTTCTTCCAGCTATAGCAGGTGGTGCTCCAGAGGACAGCATCATTTCAGACGACAGAAGAAAGGCAGTGGCCTTTGATGATTCAGAGGTAGAGCGATTTAGTAAGCATTTAATGCTTCGTGAAATCGGAGTTAAGGGGCAAAAGAGAATTAAGGCTGCCCGTGTTGTTGTGGCAGGAGCAGGAGCCCTTGGCTCACCTGTGATTCAGTATCTTGCAGCAGCAGGAGTTGGAACTATAAAGGTGGTGGATTTCGACGAGGTATCGTTGGAGAACCTTCAAAATCAGGTGCTTCATACAAGCCGTGATTTAAAGAGACCAAAGGTGGCATCAGCAAGAGATAAGGTCAGGAATATTAATAGAAGTATTGTATTCGAGGACGAGAATGTTCAGCTTGATGCAGATAATATCGTCTCTGTAATCGATGGATATGATCTTGTCATCGACTGTACAGATAACTATAAAGCCAGATATTTAATAAATGACGCCTGCGTCTTGGCAGGAATTCCATTTGTATTTGGTGCGATTTTCCAATATGAAGGCCAGGTAGGAGTCTTCAATTATAAGGGAGGCCCATGTCTTAGATGTCTTTATCCTGCACCACCTGAACCAGGACTGGTTCCTACCTGTTCAGAGGGAGGCTCAATTAGTCCCTTAGGTGGAATTATTGGAAGTATTCAGGCCAATGAGGCCTTGAAACTAATTATAGGAATTGGTGAGCATTTGGATGGAAAGCTTTTGGTGGTAGATAGCCTCTATCTTCATTCAAGAATTCTACATGTAGATAAGAATCACGACTGTCCACTCTGTGGTTATTCACCAACTATCACTGATGTGGAAGATTTCGACTATGAAGACTTCTGCGGACTTAGGGTTGATGAGGATGAGGAGCCAATCGAAAGCATTGAACCAGAGGAGCTTGCTAGAAGAATTGAGGAAGAGGAACCAATTACATTTGTTGATGTAAGAGAGCCTCATGAAAGAGCAGTGCTTAGATTTCCTAATGCAGTAGTAATTCCAATTGGACAGCTTGCAAGAAGGAAGAATGAACTAAATCCTGATGTTGACACCATATTTATTTGTAAACAAGGCAAGCGAAGTGAGCTTGCAATCAGAACCCTTAGGGAAGCTGGCTATGAAGGACCTATGTACAATCTTAAGGGAGGATTAGATGCAATGAAAGATATTATATTCTCTCATGAAGGTGCGTGGTTATAAGGATAGAAACCGCCAAATGGCGTTTCTATATAAACCCCATATTATTTTTTTAAGGAGGATAAGAAAAATGGCAAAAGAAGCAGTAGAAAAGACTGAAGGCATCAATGCTCTTGGTGCCCAGGCTGCCTACAATCTTGCGAATGTCACAAAGACTAAGCCTCAGTTTGGTGCTATCACACCTAAGTGGCTTACAAAGTTTTTGGAATTCAAGGGATTGGAGACAGGTATCTACAGAGTTAACAAGGTAGTGGAAGGTGAGACACCACTTGATGTTCTCTGCAGTCAGACTAAGAAGTCAGACATCATTCCTGATGGATATGTTGAGTATGAGACTTCACCAAGAGAGTACAGATTAAACTCTATCTCAACAATCATCAATGTAAACACAGTAATCGAGGATGTTTACAGTGCACCTTACGATCAGGTACAGGAGCAGCTTTCACTTGCAATCGAGTCTTTAAGAGAGCGTCAGGAAAGCCAGTTAATCAACAATGATGATTACGGTCTTCTTAAGAACGTTCCAGATTCTCAGAGAATCCAGACAAGAAACGGTGCTCCAACACCAGATGACCTTGATGAGCTCATCACAAAGGTATGGAAGGAGCCTTCATTCTTCCTTGCACATCCACGTGCAATTGCAGCTTTCGAAAGAGAGTGTACAAAGAGAGGCGTTCCACCTGTAACAGTAAATCTTGCTGGAGGAACATTCTTAGCATGGAGAGGTATTCCAATTATCCCAACCGACAAGCTTTTGGTTGATGGTCTTAAGAATCCTAAGTCACAGAGCGGTAAGACTAACATCTTACTAATTCGTACAGGTGAGGCAAAGCGTGGTGTAGTTGGATTATTCCAGGCTGGTCTTAAGAATGAACACTCAAGAGGCTTATCTGTTCGTTTTAGAGGAATCGATGATAAGGGTGTAGCATCATATCTCTTGTCTTTATACTGCTCAGCAGCAATTCTTGCAGATGACGCTATTGCGGTATTGGAAGATGTAGAGGTAGGTGAGTATTATGACTACGATTGAGAATCTTGCAGGGGTTCCAAGTGCAGCGGAACTGACAGCACTTGCTAATCAATTGTTCCCTGATTTGACAGGCAGCATAGCAGAGCCTGAGGCACCAGAGGTTCCAGAACAGACAATCTATGGCGGAAGTCAGGATATCATTTTGCCTTATGCAAATGTCCCTGAGATTCCAGCTATCCCAGAAGTGTCTGCTATTCCAGAAGTGCCTACAGCAACTCTAGCAACTTCCGGATATGCTCCACAGGTACTGTCTCAGACTCAGGCTGACGAGCAAAGCAGGGCTATTGATGTGCCCACATCACTTGGTGGAGACCAGGTGAAAAAGGAAAGTGAGGAATATATTTCTTATACTTCAAGAGATGAGTCCATAAGAATTGGCTCTAAGACTCTTGCCCAGATAAGAAGTGATTTCCCAATTCTTTCAGAGCAGATTAATGGTCGTCAGTTGGTATGGCTTGATAATGGTGCAACTACACAGAGACCACAGCAGGTAATCGACAGAATCTCATATTACTATGAGCATGAGAACTCAAATGTTCACAGAGGAGCTCATACTTTGGCAGCCCGCTCTACAGATGCATATGAGAATGCAAGAGATATTGTAAGAGACTTTATCGGTGCAGGCTCATCTGATGAAATCGTATTTGTCAGAGGCACAACAGAGGCTATTAACCTTGTTGCAAACGCATATGTAAAGCCTACACTTGAGCCAGGAGATGAGATTATCGTTTCTATCTTAGAGCACCATGCAAATATTGTTCCATGGCAGCTCATTGCCCAGGAGACAGGTGCAGTTATCAAGGTCATTCCTGTTGATGAGTCAGGTCAGCTAAAGCTTGATGAGTACGAGAAGCTCTTTACTAAGAAGACTAAGTTTGTATCAGTTGCCCACGTTTCTAATGTGCTTGGCACAGTTACTCCAGTGGCAGAGCTTATTGCTATTGCCCACAGACACGGGGTGAGAATACTTATTGATGGAGCTCAGTCAATTGCTCACATTCCAGTGAGCGTCACAGCTCTTGATGCTGATTTCTTCGTGTTCTCTGGACACAAAGTATTTGCACCTACAGGAATCGGTGTTGTCTATGGAAAGAAGGAGCTGTTGGATGCTGCCAGACCATATCATGGCGGTGGCAACATGATTAAGGATGTTACTTTTGAGCGTACTATCTACAATCCAGCTCCAAACAAGTTTGAGGCAGGAACAGGAAGTATCGCAGATGCGGTAGGTCTTGGCGCAGCACTTTCATATCTTTCTGAGATTGGAATGCCATGTGTATACCGATGGGAGCACGAGCTTTTACAGTATGCCATGAAGGAAATGAAGACAGTAAAGGGGTTGCACCTTATTGGAACAGCCCTTAATAAAGCATCAGTTCTTTCATTCAAATTAGATGGCTACTCAGATGAAGAAGTTGGCAAGAGATTAGACAGCTATGGAATTGCAGTAAGAACAGGACATCACTGTGCACAGCCAGTGCTCAGACACTTTGGCTATGAGAGTTCAGTTCGTCCTACACTTGCGTTTTATAATTCACCAGACGATATTGATGCTCTTGTAAGAGTATTAAAAACATTCGCTTAAAAATTTGTAGAAAGGGGACATTGTGAGCACACTAGTTAAAGAACAACAGGAAATAGATCTGATTGTAAAAGATATCCTTGCGGATTTTGACGGTCAGAAAAATATTGATGCGGTTGATATCTTTAACAAGCCGGATAAAAGGGAAGTCCAGGAACTGGTTAAAAACCTTTTTAAGATTGTGTATCCAGGCTATTTTAGAGATAAGTCCTTCAAGATTTATAACCCTCATAACAGCTATGCTGTAATCATTGAAGATGCCTTTTACCACTTGAATAAACAGGTCTTTCTGGCACTGGATTTCTGTAAAAAACGAGGCACTATGACAGAAGATGACAGAAGAAAGGAAAGCTACAGAATCTGTAAAGCTTTTTTTGGTAGAATACCAAAGATTCGCGAATACATAGAAAGCGATTTGCTGGCTGCTTACGACGGCGACCCTGCTGCAGGTTGTTTTGAGGAAATTATTCTTGCTTATCCTGGTCTGATAGCTAGTACAGTTTATAGAATTGCCCACGAGCTTTATGTTGAGCAGGTGCCAGTATTGCCACGTATGATGACAGAGCTTGCTCACTCAAAAACTGGTATTGATATTCATCCTGGTGCCACTATTGATAAAAATTTCTTTATAGATCACGGAACAGGCATTGTTATTGGTGAGACGGCGATTATAGGAAAAAATGTAAAGATCTATCAGGGAGTTACCATAGGAGCTCTTTCTACCAGAGGTGGTCAAAAGCTTTCTGGAAAGAAGAGACATCCTACCATTTGTGACAATGTCACTATATATGCAGGAGCTTCCATATTAGGAGGTAATACTATAATAGGAGAGAATGCTGTAATAGGTGGTAACACATTTATTACCAGCTCAATCAATCCTAATACTATTGTGAGCATGAAAAATTTGGAGATGGAATATCGGACATCCGAAAATACGATAGCGACAGAAGAGTTGCATCAATCAGAGGAGTGGTATTACATCATATAATTAAGGAGCCAACTATAAGTCAATTTATAGTTGGCTCTGTTATAGAGATAATATATAATGATGGGCAATGAAAGGGCGATTATGTTATGTTCGTAGTTTCGGTAAATCATAAAATTTCATCTACTGATTTTAGACAAAGCTTTGCCTTCGATGAAGACAAAACAAAGGAGTTTTTTCGTAGACTTTCTGAGGTATGCATAAAAGAATGCGTTTATGTAAATACCTGCAACAGATGTGAGGTCTATGGAGTGGGAAAAGCCACAAAGTTGCTTCCTGTTTGGGCTGAGCTTGCAGGCGTTTCTGTGGAAGAATTAAAACAAAATGTTTTGTTCTTTGATGGAAATGGTGCGGTGAATCATCTGTTTCATGTCGCAGCAGGCTTCGAGTCTATGGTTTTAGGTGAAGATGAAATTCTTAGACAGATAAAGAATGCCTATTTCTATTCTATGGATGAGGGCTTCACTGGCTTTGAATTAAACACTGTTTTTCAGAGCGCTATCGCATGTGCAAAAAGAATTAAAACAGAGACAAAGCTATCAAAATCATCTGTTTCAGTTGCATCCCTTGCCGCTACAAAAATTCATAATTTTGCCCATGATAATAAAAAGGTCATGATTATCGGTGCCACAGGAGACACAGGTAACAAGGTCTTTAAAAATCTATTGTCCTACGGGGATTGTGAGATTTATGTAACTAAGCATATTCATCAGCTAAATGCTTTAAATGTAATTACCATCCCTTACGAGGAAAGATACAAATATATTAATGAAATGGATGTGGTAGTATCAGCTACAAAGAGTCCACATTATACCATTACATACGGGAAACTTGTGGATATTCACATGGAAGAAAGGGACAGACTGTTTATAGATTTGGCTGTTCCAAAGGATATTGACGAAGACATATTAAAGCTTGGCAAAAGCCAGCTTATTACAATAGACGATTTTGAAGCTATCGCAAAGGAAAATAATTCCATAAAGCTTCAGGAAAAAGAAAGCGGAGAGCTTATTATTGAGGAAGAGATTAATGATTTGCTTAAGGATTTGATCTTCCACGATAACAGGGAAAAGCTAAAAGCTATAAAGAACTCTCCAAGTGGAGATTTTCAGCATTTCCTTTTTAAATACAAGGAAATTGCCACGGCAGAAGAATTTTCAAGCTTCGTAAATGTGGTAACACAGATGACAGGAGCTTAATAAATAGATTAGAGAGAAGGATTATGAGAAGATTTAGAAGATTAAGACAGACACCCCAGATGAGAAGCTTTGTCAGGGAAAATGAAGTATCAGTAAAGGATTTGATTTATCCATTATTTGTAATTGAAGGAAGCAATATTAAAAATGAAGTTCCTTCAATGCCAAATATCTATCAGTATTCCCTTGATAGAATAGATGAAGAATTGGATAAAGTTGTGGCAGCAAAGATTCCTGCCATCCTTCTTTTTGGAATTCCAGAGCATAAGGATGAAAAGGGAAGCGGCGCTTATGACGACAATGGAATTACACAGCAGTGTGTGAGACACATTAAGGAAAACTATCCTGGTCTTATCGTAATTGCGGATGTTTGTCTTTGCGAATATACAAGCCACGGTCACTGTGGACTTGTCTGCGAAGGTCATATTTTAAATGATGAGACACTTCCACTTCTGGCAAAGATGGCAGTATCTATGGCAAAGGCCGGAGCAGATATCGTGGCACCATCGGATATGATGGATGGAAGAGTGGCAGCCCTGAGAGAGGCTTTGGATGAGGCTGGCTTTATCGACACTCCAATCCTTAGCTACAGTGCAAAATTTGCATCAGGCTACTATGGACCATTTAGAGATGCAGCAGGCTCTGCACCTCATTTTGGAGATAGAAAATCTTATCAGATGGACCCTGCAAATGGCAGAGAAGCCATGAGAGAAATAGAGGATGATTTAGAGGAAGGTGCAGATATGATTATCGTAAAGCCGGCTCTTGCTTATCTTGATATTATGAAGGAAGCAAGAGAGTGCTTTGATGTGCCTTTCATCACATATAATGTCAGCGGCGAATATTCTATGGTAAAGGCCGCAGCTGCCAATGGCTGGATAGATGAAAAGAGAATTGTTCTTGAAAATATGATTGCTATGAAGCGAGCTGGTGCAGACAGAATCATCACCTATCATGCACTTGATGTAGCCAGATTTTTAGAGGAAGAGGACGTTTAATAATGAGTGTGTCACATGATTTTTTTGAGGATGCAAAGCAACATATTCCTGGTGGAGTAAATTCTCCTGTAAGAGCTTTTAGAGCAGTGGGACAGGATCCACTTTTTATAGACCATGCAAAGGGTAGTCACATATTTGATGTGGATGGAAATGAATATGTAGATTATGTATGTTCATGGGGACCTATGATTTTAGGTCATGCCTATCAGCCTGTTATCGACGCTGTAAAAGCAGCCTGCGATAATGGACTTTCTTACGGAGCGCCTACTCAGAAGGAAACAGTACTTGCAAAGCTTATATTAGAGGCTGTTCCCTTTATGGATAAGGTTCGTCTTGTAAATTCTGGAACAGAGGCTGTCATGAGTGCCATCAGAGTTGCAAGAGGCTACACAGGCAAGGATAAGATTATAAAATTCAGAGGAAACTATCATGGTCACAGCGATGGACTTTTAGTTACAGCAGGCTCAGGTCTTCTCACAGAATCCACACCAGATTCTGCAGGAGTGCCAAAGGGATATACTCAGACTACACTTTTGGCTAATTACAATGATGAGGCTTCTGTGGAGGCTTTGTTTAAGGCCAATAAGGGCGAGATTGCAGCAGTTATTGTGGAGCCTGTCAGCGCAAATATGGGTGTTGTTCCACCAAAGGAAGGCTTTTTAGAGTTCCTTCGAAAGATTACAAAGGATAATGAAGCACTTCTTATTTTTGATGAGGTTATCACAGGCTTTAGATTAGCCTTTGGTGGTGCATCAGAGTACTTTGGAATCCAGCCGGATATGATTACCTTTGGAAAAATTGTAGGTGGAGGAATGCCACTTGCAGCCTATGTTGGTAAGAAGGATATCATGGATATGGTGGCACCTGTTGGAGCTGTATATCAGGCAGGTACTCTTTCAGGAAATCCTATTGCAGTTACAGCTGGAATCGAAAGTCTTAAGGTACTAAAAGCCGACAAGGATATTTATAGGAGAATAGATGCATTTGCTTCAAAGCTTGAAGAGGCTTATAAGAAAAAGGGCATTAGTGTCAATCGTGTAGGTTCACTGCTTTCTCCATTCTTTACAGATGGTTCAGTGGAAAGCTACGCTGATGTACTTAAATGTGACACAGAAAAATTCGCCCAGTATTTTAGAGGCATGGTGGCTGAGGGAATTTATGTGGCACCTAGTCAGTTTGAGGCAATGTTCATCTCTGATGCTCACACTGAAGAAGATTTGGAAAAAACATTGTCAGCGATTGACAAAGTCTTATAAACCAAATAAAATAAAACCTAGTAAGTTAGTAGGAGAATAAGCAGATGGTGAATATCATCTGCTTTATTCATATGTTTAGAGGTATTTATGTTAAATCAGTTTTCGAGAACAGAATTGCTTCTTGGTAAGGATGCCATGGAGCAGTTACAGAATAAGAGAGTTGCCATCTTTGGTATAGGTGGAGTTGGCGGATATGTGTGTGAGGCCTTGGTTCGTACAGGCGTTGGCCATTTTGATTTGATTGATGATGATAAGGTTTGTCTCACAAACCTCAATCGTCAGATTATAGCTACCCGTTCTACAGTAGGAAAGCATAAGGTTGATGTTATGAAGGAGCGTATGCTTGATATCAACCCAAAGGCTGATATCACTGTTCACAAGTGTTTCTTCCTTCCTGAGAATGCTGATGATTTTGATTTTAAATCATATGATTATGTTGTAGATGCTGTTGATACTGTCACAGCAAAGATTGAGATTATTATGAGATGTAAGCAGGATGATGTTCCTGTTATCAGTTGCATGGGCGCAGGTAATAAGCTTGATCCTAGCCGTTTCAGGGTGGCTGATATTTACAAGACTACCATGTGTCCTCTGGCAAAGGTTATGCGTCGTGAGATGAAAAAGCGCGGTGTTAAGAATCTCAAGGTTGTATTCTCAGACGAGAAGCCTACACGTCCAATAGAGGATATGGCTATCAGCTGTAGGACAAATTGTATCTGTCCACCAGGTGCAGAGCATAAATGTACAGAGCGCAGGGATATTCCAGGCTCTATCGCATTTACCCCAGCTGTAGCAGGGCTTGTGCTTGCCAGCGAGGTTATAAAAGATTTATCTGACGGTTTTGGTAGAGGTTTATAAATTTAGAAGTAAAGGGAGAAGAAAATGACACTTCAGCAGGTTTTATATGCACTAACAATACAGGAATGCGGTTCAATGAATAAGGCAGCTGAAAAGCTTTATATTGTTCAGCCTACACTTACAAGCGCCATTCAGGAGCTTGAAAATGAGGTCGGAATCACCATCTTTATGCGTACCAATAAGGGTGTCATTGTTACCCCAGAGGGAGCAGAGTTTCTTGAGGATATCAGGGGCTTTTATCGTCAATACGATATTGTTATGCAGAAGTACAGCGGAGAAGGAAATTACAAGAGAAAGTTCGGTGTTTCCACACAGCATTACACCTTTGCCGTACGTGCTTTTGTTGATATGGCAAAGCAATATGATATGAACGAGTTCGATTTCGCTCTTCGCGAGACTACCACCATGGACATCATTAAGGATGTCAGCACACTTAAGAGTGAGATAGGAGTCCTTTATATCAACGAGCTCAACCGCAAGGCTATGAATAGACTATTCACTGAGCATGCCCTGGAGTTCCATCCCCTTATAAAATGTAAGGCTTTTGTTTACCTGTGGAAGGATCATCCTCTTGCAAATCAAGAATATATTACCATGGAGGATTTGGAAGATTACCCATGTATGTTCTTCGAGCAGGGAGACAACAGTGAGTTCCTTGCAGAGGAAATCCTTAGCGAGAATTTCTATCCTAAGACACTTCGTGTTACAGACCGTTCTACCATGCTTAATCTTGTTAAGGCTCTTAACGGATATACTTTATGCTCTGGTATCATTTATGGTGATTACAATGGTGATGGCTATATTGTTGTTCCATTCCGTGGCGATGAAGAGAATCCAAACAGTGTTATGGAAATCGGATATATCACAAAGAAAAATGCTGTTATGAGTAAGATAGGGGAGCAGTATCTGGAGGAGATTGAGAAAGCTCTTGATCAGATAGATAAATCGGTAATTTATGAGGAATAATATCGTAAATACGTTGCTATAAATTTCATTAATAACCAGCTATAAGATTAATGTTGAACCAGGTTTATTGACCTGGTTCTTTTTATTTGATAATATCCTATCAACCTAGTAGGTAATTGGTTGTTAGAGTAATAAAAGGGAGAACGCTTGGATGAGATTTAATACTAGATTACTCCATGAAGGTGTAATAAGAGAGATAAATGGAGCAACACTTCCTCCTATATATCAAAGTAGTGCCTTTGATCAGGAAACTGCAGAGGATTTGGCAGGAATCTTCGGAAATAAGAAGATGGGCTATTGTTACACCAGAGTTTCAAATCCTACTATCACAGCTTTTGAAAACAGGATTACAAAGCTTGAGGGGGGAATAGGATCAGTTGCCTGTTCTTCAGGAATGGCAGCTTTATCAAATGCTTTGCTGAACATTTTACAGGCTGGAGATGAAATAATTTCAAGTGCCAGTCTTTATGGCGGAACAATTGATTTGTTCCGTGACATAGAAGCATTTGGAATAAAAACAAATTATGTGCGAAACAACGACCTAGAGCAAATAGAAGCTGCTTTCAATGAACGTACCAAGGTGGTATTTGCAGAGACCATCGGCAATCCCTGTTTGGACGTAACAGACATCAAAAAACTTGCAGAAATCGCTCACTCACACGGAGTTCCACTTATTGTTGATAATACAACAGCTACTCCTTATTTAATAAAAGCAATTGAGCTTGGTGCTGACATAGTAGTGAATTCTTCTTCAAAATATATAAATGGAAGCAGCAATTCAATCAGCGGTGTATTAACAGACAGCGGACATTTCAAATGGACAAGGGAAAAATATCCAGTACTTGGAGAATATGTAAAGTTTGGCCCTATGGCTTATATAGCAAAGATGCGTAGCGGTTTATTCAGAAATATGGGTACATGCCTGTCACCATTCAACGCATATCTGAATGTGATTGGACTGGAGACACTTGGTCTTAGAATGGATAGACAATGCAGCAATGCCTTAGCTCTTGCAACATGGCTTGAGGAAACATATTCAGACATCACAGTAAATTACCCGGGACTAAAGTCCAGCAAATGGCATGATATAGCAGAAGGACAATTGAATAATGGATATGGAGCGATTCTTACTATTAGAGTGGGTTCTAAAGAAAGAGCCTTCCAGATAATGAATAAGCTGACGATTCCATATATCCTTTCAAATATAGGAGATACAAAAACACTGGTAGTTCATCCAGCTTCAACGATTTCTCTTCACAGCACTCCACAGGAGCTGGAAGATGCAGGTGTATACGATGATTTAATTCGTATATCCGTAGGAATCGAAGACGTTGATGACTTGATAGAAGATTTTAGAAATGCATTAAAAGGAGAATAATGATGGCAGAAGCAATTGATTACAAGGCTCTGAAGGCTGGCGGCTTCATGAAGCAGGTACAAAAGGGATATGGTTCCCTCAGATTACAGGTTATCGGAGGCAACCTTGATGCAAAGGCAATCAAGACTGTTGCTGAGGTAGCAGAGAAATATGGTCATGGATATGTTCATATGACATCTCGTCAGGGAATTGAGATTCCATTTATCCATGTAAATGATCTTCAGAAGGTAAAGGATGAACTTAAGGAAGGCGGAGTTGGTACCGGTGTATGCGGACCTAGAGTACGTACTATCACAGCTTGTCAGGGTTCAGAGATTTGTCCTAGTGGATGTATTGATACATACACTCTTGCAAAGGAACTTGACGCAAGATATTTCGGTAGAGAGCTTCCACACAAGTTTAAGTTTGGTGTAACTGGATGTCAGAACAACTGCCTTAAGGCGGAGGAAAACGATGTCGGAATTAAGGGCGGTATGACAGTTGAGTATAAAGAGGATGCATGTATTTCATGCGGTGTCTGCGTAAAGGCTTGTAGAGAAAAAGCTCTTACAATGACAGATGGCAAGGTAGAAATCGACAGAACAAAGTGTAACAACTGTGCACGATGTGTAAAGAGCTGTCCTACTGATGCATGGGAAGGCACCCCAGGATATATCGTATCCTTCGGTGGAACCTTTGGAAATAAGATTTACAAAGCCGAGGAGCTTGTCCCAATCATCCGTGATAAGGAGACACTTTTTAGAGTAACAGATGCAGCTATCGAATACTTCGAGGCTAACGCAAATCCAAGTGAGCGCTTCCGCGCAACACTTCAGAGACTTGGAGATGAGGGATTAAGAGAAGTTGTAAATAAAGCATACGAAGGAGGTAACTAAAATGGCAGATGTAATTGAATTTGATGAGAAGATTGATATCACTGATAAGGTTTGCCCTTTGACTTTTGTAACTGCAAAAGTTGCAATCGAAGAGCTTGATGATGGTGAGGTTTTGGCAATTCGCCTTAATGATGGTGAGCCAGTACAGAACGTACCTCGTTCATTTAAAGAGGATGGCCATCAGGTACTTAAGCTTGATGACAATGGCGATGGCACATATACACTTTATGTGAGAAAGGTAGAGGAATAATGGCAGAGAGAATTTACGCTGATGATTTTCAGGCAAAGGTTTTAGATAGTCCTGTTCCAGTGCTAGTAGATTTTTACTCTGATTCATGCATTGCCTGCAAAAAGCTTGCTCCTACACTTTGCGATGTGGAGGAAGATTACGAGGGCAAGGTAAGTGTATTCAAGGTAAATACAGGCTATGACACAAAGCTTGTTCAGGAATATGAGATTTTAAGTAATCCTACATTGATTTTTTTTAAGAATGGCGAAGCTGTTGATCGACAGATTGGTGCTAAGGATTATGACGAGTTAACTGACTGGATTGATGGTCTAATTTAGTAGTAAAGGAGAATGGAAAAATGACAATTACAGTAGCAGGAGAGAAAAAGGAATACAAGGATGGACTTACACTTCCTGAGCTTATTGAAGCAGAGAATGTAGAGACACCAGAGTATGTAACAGTATCTATTAATGATGAGTTTATTCTTACAGAGAATAAAGCTACAACAGTTTTAAATGAAGGTGATTCAGTAGAGTTCCTTTACTTCATGGGAGGTGGACAGTAATGGCTATGACAGATCAGCAGATTGAGCGTTATAGTCGCCACATCATCCTCAAGGAGGTAGGAGCCAAGGGACAGAAGAAGCTTCTTAATGCAAAGGTCCTTATCATTGGTGCTGGCGGACTTGGAGCACCAGCTGCTATGTATTTGGCAGCAGCAGGTGTTGGTAAAATCGGTATCGTAGATGCGGATGAGGTAGATTTATCAAATCTTCAAAGACAGATTATTCACTCTACAGCTGACATTGGAAAGCCAAAGGTGAAGTCTGCAAAAGAGACTATGAATGCAATGAATCCAGATGTTGAGGTAGTTACATATCACAAGTTTGTGGATTCTACAAATATTAGAGAGTTAGTTCGTGAATACGATTTTATAATTGATGGAACAGATAATTTCCCAGCAAAATTCCTTATAAATGATGCATGTGTAATGGAGAAGAAGCCATTTTCTCACGCTGGTATCATTCGCTTCAAGGGACAGCTTATGACTTATGTTCCTGGGGAAGGACCATGCTACAGATGCGTATTCAAAAATCCACCACCAAAGGATGCAGTGCCTACATGTAAGCAGGCTGGTGTTATTGGTGCTATGGGTGGTGTTATTGGCTCACTTCAGGCTATGGAGGCTATTAAGTACATTGTAGGAGTTGGTGAGCTTCTCACAGGAAAGCTTCTTACATATGATGCAGTAAATCAGGATTTCAGAAAGATTAAGCTTCCAGGTGATACATGCAAGTGTCCAGTTTGTGGAGCAAATCCAACTATTACAGAGCTTATTGATTACGAGCAGGTTGTATGTGAGGAAACTGCAGGACGCTTTGAGGCAGCAAGATGATAATAAGAATTGACTACAAATTATACGATGAGCTGGCAGCCTATGCCAGAGAACATCTTCCAGAGGAGGCCTGCGGTCTTATCGCAGGCACCGAGGAGGATGGTGAAAGACTAATCAAAAAAGTATATTTTTTGGAAAATATTGATCATGCTAATGATCACTTTACTCTTGATCCAAGAGAGCAGATGGAGGCAATAAAGGACATGCGCTCATTAGGTTTAAAGCCTCTAGGAAACTGGCATTCTCATCCTGAGTCGCCATCAAGACCATCTGTTGAAGACATCAAATTAGCTTTTGATTCAAAGGCAAGTTATATGATATTATCATTGATGTCTAAAGAAGCTGTTTTTAACAGCTTTCACATTGAAAATGGCGAAGTGACAAAAGAGGATTTGAGAATCATTTCGGAAGAATATTATTATTAATTGCCATAGGAGATTTCATGAAAATTAGAGTAGGAACCCGAGGTTCAAAGCTGGCTTTAGCTCAGACAAATTATGTAGTGGACAGGCTTAAGGCGGCTTTCCCTGAAAATGAATATGAAATAGAGGTTATTACTACTAAAGGCGACATCGATTTATCAAAGCCCTTGGATGCCATTGGTTCCAAGGGACTTTTTGTAGATGAGATAGAAAATGCTTTATTAGCTGGTGATATACAGATGGCGGTTCATTCCATGAAGGATATGCCTGACACTCCAAAGGAGGGACTGGTATTTGCTGATTCCTGGACAAGAGAGGATGCCAGAGATGTATTGATTCTAAGAAAGGCAACATCTTTGGAAGAGCTTCCACAGGGAGCAAATATTGCCACAGGAAGTAAGAGACGTTCATATCAGCTGTTAAAGCTTAGACCAGATATTAATATTTGTCCTATCAGAGGAAATATAGATTCCAGAATTAGAAAGCTTTATGAGGAAAATCCATGCAAGGAAAGATTGGATGGCATTATCCTTGCAGCTGCTGGATTAAAAAGAATTGGATTGGAAGAACATATTTCCCAGTATTTTAATGTGGAGGAGATGATTCCAGCTCCTGCACAGGGTACACTTGTAATTGAAGTGGCAGAGGAGAATAAAGAGCTTTTAAATATCGTAAATACGTTAGCAGATGAAGAGACAAAAGAAATTACTTTTCTTGAAAGAGGTTTCTTAAAAGCCATTGGCGGAGATTGCCATCTCCCAGTTGGAGCTTATGCAGAAAAATCCGAGGATGGATATACTCTTAGAGCTTTATTTGGTGATGAGTCAGGAAGCAAGCTTGCTACTACAGTGGTAAGGGGCAAAGATGCCAACCAGGAATTGATAGATAAAGCTGTTGCTGAAATAAAGGCACAGCTAGGTGAATAATGTAATGAGTACAAACAGAAAAGTAGCTTTAATCGGAGCAGGTCCAGGTGATTTGGATCTGCTCACTTTAAAAGGAAAAGAATATTTAAGAAAAGCAGATTGCATCATATATGACAGACTTTGCAATAAAAAGATGCTAGAGCTTGCCAGCTCAAAGTGCGAAATGATTTTTGTGGGTAAAGCCAATCATCATCATACTTTGCCACAGGATAAAATCAACGAGCTGTTGTTTGAAAAGTCAAAGGAATATGATTTTGTAGTCCGACTCAAAGGTGGTGACCCATATGTTTTTGGCAGAGGTGGCGAGGAAGCTCTTTATCTAAAGGAGAGAGGCGTCTTGGTGGAGATTGTTCCTGGTGTCAGCTCATCCATAGCAGCACTTGCTGATGCTGGTATTCCTATTACACATAGAGGATTGGCTAAGGGATTTCAGGTTATCACAGCCCACAGTCGAAAGGATGAGCCTACTAACATCGATTTTACCCAGCTTATGGATGAAGATGTCACACTTGTTTTCCTTATGGGACTTGCTCATGTGGGAGAGATAGCAAGGGGCTTGATTAACGCTGGAAGAGCAGCTGATACAAAGGTTGCTGTTGTTTCAAATGGAACCACAAATCACCAGCGCAAGGTAGTTGGAACACTTTCAAATATAGATAGTCTTGTTAATGAAGCAGGTCTTGAATCACCATCTATTATTGTAGTTGGAAAAGTAGTAGGGCTTGCAGATGATTTAGACTTCTTTGAGAAACGTCCTTTCTTTGGTAAGAGATTTTTCCTTCCAAAGATTCAAAGCTTTAATTATAAACTTGAAACAGGGATTACAGAGATTTTATACAACGAGCTTGAAGAAAGACTTGAGAAAGATGGTGCTGAGGTTGTTACAGTTGTCACAGGTAAGATTAAGCCAGTTGAGTGTGATTTAGGATTTTTGGAATTAGCCACCACGGGAGACTATATCGTATTTACCAGTGGTAATGGAGTCCGCTCTTTCTTCTGGAATCTTTTTGAAAAGCAGGGAAGAGATATTAGGGCGGTATCAAACTTTAGATTTGCTGTTGTAGGAGAAAAGACAGCAGCTATATTACGAGAGTTTGGCATTGTAGCCGATTTAATTCCTGAAAAGCAGACAGGTGCAGAACTTGCAGAATTACTTAAGAAAAATGTTAGCGAAGGTGTTGCTATAAACTGGCTTTGTGGAAAAGTCCAGTCACCAGAATTTGAAAAGACTTTGGGTGATGATTATTTATTGAACAAGATAATCTGCTACGAGAATGTACAAAATGAGCTTACAATTTCTGATGAGCTTAAGGGAGACATTCGTAAATGCGATGGAGCAATCTTTACAAGCGGAAGCAATGCAAAGGCTGTAGAAGGTCTGAAATTACCAGACAGAGTATATTCTATCGGACCAAGCTGCACAGCTGTCTTAAAAGGTCAGGGCGTGAATGAGGTGACGGAGGCTGTGGATGCTTCTTATGATGGAATAATAAATATATTGAGGTACTAATATGGCATATTTCCCAATGTTCATAGATTTAACAGACAGTGACTGCCTAATCATCGGCGGTGGACAGGTGGCCTATAGAAAGGTTAAAGTCCTTTTGGATTTTGATGCCAGGGTCACAGTTATTGCTAGGGAAGTATCTCCAAAGATTAGAGAAATCGCTGGTAAGAATAATAATTTACAAATAGAAGAGCGTCAGTTTGAAGACTCTGATTTAAAGGGGAGAAAGCTTGTTGTAGTCGCTACAGATGACAATGATTTTAACAGTTTTGTATCTGAAAAATGCAATGAGGCCAACATCCCAGTAAACGTTGTTGACGATCAGGAAAAATGTTCCTTTATTTTTTCATCATATGTGAAAGAGGGGGACCTTGTAGGAGCATTTTCCAGTAGTGGAAAGAGTCCAGTGCTCACCCAGTATCTTCGAGATAAGGAGAAAGAAGTCCTTACGCCTAAGCTTGGAGAAATAAATGATCTTATGGGACAGTGGAGAGCACAGGTAATAGACGTACTTCCTAATGAAGCTGAAAGAAAAGAAGTTTTTCAAAGCATCCTTAAATATTCTTTGGATAATGATAATTTACCTACAGAAGAAGAGATAAAAGTAATTATAAAGGAAAGAGTTTGACTGAAAGGTCAAACTCTTTTTGTTTAAATAATATATAATATATTGATTAAAATTTAAACTGATATTATAATATAAATATAAATTAAAGGAGGTATTCCTATGAGTGTAGCTTTTGCAGAGTTTACTGAACAGTTAGTTCCTATATCAGATTTTAGCCAGGGGAAGGCAGGGAAAATTTTTGCTGATGTTGCTAATAACAATAAAGAATACATAGTATTAAAAAATAATCAGCCTACTGCTGTAGTTATTTCTGTTGAAGAGTACAGGAGAACCCAGAAGAGGATAAAGGTCCTTGAAACATATTTAGAAAAGCTTGAAGATATGTTTTTGTTAGCCAAGGCTGAGGAAAGAAAAGATAGTCCTACTATTCCATTTGAAGATGTTGTAAAAGAAAGCGGTTTCACCATGGATGAATTAGAAGCAATAATGGACGAGGTGGAAATTGAGTAGTGAGTTGGAAGATTAAATTTTCCCTTGAGGCTAATGAGGAATTACAGAAAATAGATAATAGTATTAAGAAACAGGTTTTATCCGGAATTGCTAAAGTATCCAAATCACCACTACCTCATCCTAATGGTTATGGAAAGCCATTAGGGAACAAAAATGGAAATAATCTAACAGGATTCTTTAAAATAAAGTATAGAGGAATAGGAATAAGAGTTGTTTATACATTGGTTATAGAACATCAGATAATGAATATAATAGTCATATCCGCTAGAGATGATAACTATTGCTATGAAATGGCTGCTCAGATATACAAAAAATATGGTGATAATATCTTTAAAGATATATTTGATGATTTTAATTCTTGAAGTGATATAAATTTATAAAATGGCCGGCTATTAATAAAGTTGATAGCTGGCTATTATTTTTATCTATTTTAAAACCCATTGACATAGTAGGTAATGGTATATATAGTAATTACAACATATGTTAAACGAAACAGTAAACGGCACAACTTAGGAGAATAACTATGAAAAAAATACTATTACCAGCACTATTGTTAGTTTCAGCATTGGCACTTACAGGCTGTGGAAATAAAGCCAAAGCCAACGAATCGGTAGAGACAGTTAAAATTGCTTATCTGCCAATCACACACTCTTTAGCAGTTCTTGAGGAAGCAAATCAGCTTCAGGCAGCAAATGAAAATATTAATGTGGAATTAGTTAAATATGGCTCGTGGCCAGAGCTTTTGGATGCGTTGAATTCAGGTCAGGTAGATGGCGCATCAGTGCTTATTGAGCTTGCAATGAAGTCAAAGGAAGAGGGAGTTGGTATCAAGGCTGTGGCTCTTGGACACAAGGATGGAAATGTAATTGTAGTTTCAAATGATGTGAAGGATGGGGCAGATTTAAAAGGAAAAACTATAGCCATTCCACATAGACAGTCCTCACATAATATTCTTGTAAATCTGGCATTAGAGGAAAATGGACTTTCAATTGACGACATCAACGTGGTAGAGCTTGCTCCAACTGAGATGCCATCTGCACTTGCAGCTGGAACTATTGATGGCTACTGTGTGGCTGAGCCATTTGGAGCTATGGGAGTTTCCATTGGGGCAGGCAAGGTTCTTTATGAGTCAAAAGAACTTTGGGAGGACAGCGCATGCTGCGCACTTGTTTTAACTGATAAGTTCATTGATGAGAGAGCAGATGTTGCAAAGGAATATGTAGCAGCATACAAGGATGCAGGCAACAGCTTAGACGAGACAGAAGCTAAGAATATAGCAAAGGAATATTTGAACCAGAAGAATGATGTTTTAGATATATCTCTTCAGTGGATTTCTTACGATGACCTTGAGCTGACAGAGGATGTTTACGAATCCCTTGTAGAAAAGGTAAAGGCATATGGCTTAAGTGATAATCCGCCAGCTTATGAAGATTTTGTACTTAGCGATTTTTAGACAAAAATAAAGGGCGAATAACAATGAAAAAAATATTATCAGCAAGATATGTTGTCGTATCGATTTTAATTCTTATAGCCATCTGGCAAGTATTATTTCTTGTAAGTGATTACAGTGAGGCTTTATTTCCATCTCCATTTATGGCTTTCACAGCCTTACTGGAGATGATAGCCTCAGGGCAGCTGCTCACATCTATTATTACCAGCATGAGCAGATTCATAATAGGCTATGGCCTGTCAGTGATTGCAGCGGTTTTACTTGGACTACTTCTGGGAAGCCTTCCAGAGGTTTTCAAATATATTAATCCAACTCTACAGCTGCTGAGACCAATTTCACCTACAGCATGGATGCCATTTGTGGTACTGCTTTTTGGAATAGGTGATGTACCTGCTGTTGTAATCATTTTTATAGCAGCGTTTTTCCCAGTATTACTTTCCACAGTATCATCCGTTGGAAACATCGCACCTATTTACTATAAGGTGGCAGATAACTTCGGAGTGAAGCAGCCACTTCTTACCTGGAAAATTGTTTTTCCTGCAGCATTCCCTGGTATCGCAAATGCGATACACCTTGCATTGGGAAGTGCATGGATTTTCCTTGTAGCAGGTGAGATGGTAGGTGCCCAGTCAGGACTTGGCTATCAGATTATCGATGCAAGAAATAACGTAAGAGCTGATATTTTGCTGGCGACAATTTTTGTCATTGGAATTATTGGTCTGGCTTTGGATTTCATCTTAGGTCAGGTGGAAAAGCTTATTCTTAAATCATGGGGAGGTGGAAAATAGTGGCATATATTCATATTGAAAATGCAGGAAAAACCTTCCTACAGAATGGGCAGGAGTTTACGGCTCTTTCAGATGTAAATCTTGATATCGAAAGAGGTGAATTTATTTGTCTTCTTGGACCATCGGGATGTGGAAAGAGCACATTGTTAAACGCCATAGCAGGATTTGATCCTGTAAATAAGGGGAGTGTTTCTATAGATGGAAATGAGGTGAAAAATCCTTCCATAAACAATGTCACCATCTTTCAGAATTATGGACTTCTTCCATGGCGAACAGTTCTAAAAAATGTAGAGCTGGGACTGGAATCAAAGAAAGTGCCAAAGTCTGAGCGTGCCGAAGTAGCTAAGAAATATCTTGAAATGGTAAAGCTTAGTGAGTTTGAAAACAGCTTTCCACATCAGCTTTCAGGTGGTATGCAGCAGCGTGTAGCTATAGCAAGGGCATTGGCGGTGGAGCCTGAAATAATATTTATGGATGAGCCTTTTGGCGCACTTGATGCTATCACAAGAATGAAGCTTCAGGATGACATTCTTGATATATGTAAGGAAGAAAAGAAGACAATTATTTTTGTAACTCATGACATTGAAGAGGCCGTTTATCTGGCTGACCGAATCGTGGTTATGACACCAAATCCTGGCAAAGTAAAGGGTGTTATTACAGTACCTCTTCATCATTTCAGAGACAGAACCAGCGGAGATTTCCTGTTGGTGAGAGATAAGATTTTTGATTTGCTTAACATGAAGACAGAAGAATATATCGAATATACGATTTAAAATGCACTAAGTAAAAGGAGAGAATAATACAATGAGTCACACACATGAGCATTCACATGAACACTGTCACAGCCATTCAAGAAGCAGTAAAGGTTTGGAGCATATTCACTCACACAGAAACCTTATTGGTTTTGATGAGCATGGAATTCCAACAGTCACTTTAAAGGCCAGCGACCATGGCGGAGAGAGCAGTCCAGAGGATTTCACAAGAGATTATATGAACGCTGTCCAGGAATACAGAAAGACATTCCCATCAAAGCAGGATGTAATAGATCAGACTCCAGACCCAGCAGTAAGAGAGATGCTTCTTAGAATGGAGCAGCTTGGAATTGACACAACCTTTGACAGATTTGATGCTCAGAAGCCACAGTGTAACTTTGGCTTGTGTGGCACCTGTTGTAAGGTCTGTAATATGGGACCTTGTCGTATCACTCCAAAATCGCCTAAGGGAGTCTGCGGGGCAGATGCAGATTTGATTGTGGCAAGAAATCTACTTCGCTCTGCGGCAGCAGGAGCAGCTCAGCATGGAATGCATGCTCGTGAGGTTATGCTTGCTCTTAAGAAGGCCGCTGAGGGAGAGCTTGATATTCCTATTTTAGGAGAGCAGAAAATCAGAGCAACAGCCGAAGCCTTTGGAATCAGACAGAAGAACAGACAGCTTAAGAATGTTGCAAAGGATTTAGCAGATGCTTTGCTTGAAGATTTATCAAGAACAGTTCCAGCTGAGTACAAAACAATTTCAGCATGTGCATTGCCTGAGAGACAAAAGACTTGGGAGGAGCTTGATATTCTTCCTATCAGCGCATATCACGAGGTGTTTGAGGCTTATCACAAGTCGGGTTGTGCCACCGATGGAGACTGGAAGAGCATCATGCAGCAGTTCTTACGCTGTGGACTTGCCTTTACATTCTCTGGCGTAGTTGGTGCATCCATCGCCACTGATTCACTTTTTGGTGTAGGTGACAGAGTTACTTCAAAGGTAAATATTGGTGCCCTCGAAAAGGGATATGTAAATATTGCTGTTCATGGACATTTGCCTCTTCTTGTAAGCCAGATTGTGGCCGCAGGCAAGAGAGAAGATTTGATCGAGCTTGCAAAATCTAAGGGAGCAAAGGGAATTCGTTTTTACGGTATTTGCTGCTCTGGACTTTCAGCTATGTACAGAGACAGTGGTGTTATTCCTCTTTCAAATGCCGTATCAGCTGAGCTTGTTCTAGGCACAGGAGCCCTTGATTTATGGGTAGCTGATGTGCAGGATGTATTCCCATCTATTATGGATGTGGCAAAGTGCTTTAAAACCACTGTTATCACCACAAGTGATTCAGCAAGACTTCCAGGAGCTGAAAGATATGAGTATGATCATCACCACAGTAACATTGGTCAGACAAAGGAGCTTGCAGAAAAGATTGTAAGACGAGCTATAGAAAGCTTTGAAGATAGAAAAGGAATTCCTGTGTATATTCCACCATATGAGGTAGAGGCTGAGGTAGGTTTCTCTGTAGAATACGTTCACAAGAGATTCGGAAGTATGAAGCCTATTGCTGAGGCAATCAGGGATGGAAGAATCCTTGGCGTTGTAAACATGGTAGGCTGCAACAATCCAAAGGTGCTTTATGAGAAGTGTATTGTTGATGTGGCTGACGAGCTTTTAAAGAATAATGTCCTTATCATCACAAATGGATGTGCATCCTTCCCACTTATGAAGCTTGGATATTGCGCTATTTCAGGTAAGGAAAAGGCAGGAGAGTCCTTAAGAGAATTCCTTGAGCCTGATTTACCACCAGTATGGCACGTAGGAGAGTGCATCGATAACACCCGCTCAAGTGGTATTTTTGCAGGCATAGCAGGAGAGCTTGGCGAAGATATGTACAAGCTTCCATATGCATTCTGCTCACCAGAGTGGGGTAACGAGAAGGGCATCGATGCAGCACTTGGCTTCAGACTTAATGGAATCAGCTCATACCACTGTGTAGAGGCACCTATCTACGGTTCCCAGAATGTAATAGAGTTCCTTAAGCATGGCACACAGGAGCTCCTGGGTTCCACAATGAATGTAAATACAGACCCAACTGAGTTGGCTAAGAAGATTGTGGCTGACATGAAAGAGAAGAGAAAGCAGCTTGGATGGGACTAATAGAACTGAGATGTGCTATTCCAGAACGGAATGGCAAAACTCTTTTTATGAATGTCCAAAGGTCATATTTTACTTCCAAATACACTGGCCTTATTGGTATACTTCACATTGGAGTTTTAAATAATAAGGAGGTACAGACATGGCTTGTTTTACAGTGCCAGCAGGCGAGGCAGTAGTTACTACTATAGTTAAGAAGGTAATCGATAAAAAGGAGATTAAGGAAGGAACATCTACACCTAAGAATGGTATTCCATTTTCGCGTAAGCTTAAGTGGCTTTCAAACCTTCTCTGGGGTGGTTCTGTTCTTTTGGCATATGAGCATGTATGGCATGGAGAGGTAAAGCCTTTCTTCCCATTTCTTACAGCTATGGAAAATCCAGCAGACAAGGCAGAGATGCTTCATGAGATGGGTACAGTAGGTGTTGGAATGGCAGTATTGGTTACTGCAGTTTGGATTGGAATTTGCGTAGCTGCTGACGTTATTGTTAAGCGTCCAGTTTCAAGCGCAAAGGCTTCAAACTAGGAGGTGCGTCATGACATTATTGCTTACAGTATTTGCTGCAATCGTAACAACAATTCTCTGGTACAACAGAAAGAATAATGATATGCAGCTTCATGTATTAATGTTTATGTTCTGGGGAGCATCACTTATGTGGTTTGTAGATGCTATTGCAGAGTACACAGAGCTTGGTGCAGATTATTTTGCACCTGCAGTAGAGGATATGATTAATGATAGCTTCCTCGGATTTTCTGTTATTGCATTTGCACTTATCATCTGGGTGGTGTATTTGCTTATCAAGGATCCTAAGGGCGTAGTTAGAAAGTCTATTTCATAGTATAAATTGGCTCAGGGTATTTAGCTCTGAGCTTTTAATTTGTGTTTAAAATGTGAAGTTTTTGTGAAACATATACAAAATAGCCAAACTTAAATTAACGAAAACGTCGAAATTGTATATGAGGTATTTACAAAAACAGGAATTAACTGTAAAGTATCTCTTGTAAACAAAACAAGTTCGGATTGTTACTGTAAGGCAGGCAAGACTGAATCGCCCAATTTATTTATAATCACTAGTGATTATGTTATTATCTTTCTTAGGTAATGTGTCGTGGGGCTGATTCGGTCATTTTTTTTATTTTAAATTTTTTAGAAAGAACTACTAAGAATGAAGATTAAAAAGATTTTAAATAATAATGCAGCCTTGGCGGTGGATGACAAGGGAAACGAGGTAGTTTATACAGGCTGTGGCCTCTGCTTTCAAAAGAAAAGCGGAGACAAGCTGGACGAAAGCAAAATTGAAAAGACTTTCGTCATGGAAAAGCCTAGTGAGCAGTTCATGAAGCTGGTAGCTGAAATGCCTTATGAGCAGATTCAGGTAGCTGATGAAATTATCACATATGCATCTACTAATCTTGGTAAGAGACTTTGCAATAATATTTACATCACTCTTACAGATCACCTTGGCTTTGCCATTGAGCGAAGCAAGACAGGGACAGTTCTTAAAAATAAACTCCTTTGGGAGACTAAGAACTACTACAAGATAGAGTATAGCATGGGCTTGCATGCCCTTGATATTATCAAGGACAAATTGGGAGTTGAACTTCCAGAGGATGAAGCAGGGTTCTTTGCACTGCACATCGTAAATGCGGAGTTAGATGGTAATATGCATCACACCATGGAAGCTCCAGAAATTATTGATGATATAGTTAGCATCGTTAAATTCACATATAACTCAGAGTTAGATGAAGGAACATTTTCATATGAAAGATTCATCACTCATCTGAAATACTTTTTACAAAGAGCGGAGCGTAGTGCTTACTACGAGCCACAGGATGAAGAGTTATATGAAAGTATAAAAAAGAGATTTCCAGACGCATACAAATGTGCACAGCGCATTCAAAGCTATATGGAATCCAGATTTCCGCAGGAGATCACGGACGAAGAGATGTTATATCTCACAGTTCACATCTCACGAATAACAGAAAGAGCAAAAGCTTAGGATAGTTACGGCGATAGAGTCGGCTAAACCTGTACTTTAGTTAAGAAGTGTCTACATGTAGATACTTAAACTAGGTGCAGGTTTTTTTATTGGTACTTTTCAGGTCAGTGCGCAGGACCTGTAGAGATATATTTAATTAAATTTAGGGATTTATGAAGGAGAAAAGAAAATGGCAAGCAAGTATGATGGCTTGGCTCGCATCATTATCCAGAATGTGGGCGGAAAAGGAAACATTAAAAGTATTACACACTGTATCACACGTCTTCGCTTTAAGTTAAAGGACGAGAGCAAGGCAAACACAGACATTCTTAAGAACACAGACGGTATCGTAACAGTTATCCAGTCTGGTGGACAGTATCAGGTAGTAATTGGAAATCACGTACCAGACGTTTACGACGTTGTATGTGAGCACGCAGGAATCTCAGGAGCAGCTCCTGTTGCAGATGACGGCCCAGCTGAGAAGATGAGCCCTGGTGCAGCTCTTATCGATATTATTTCTGGTGTATTCCAGCCACTTCTTTCAGTATTATGTGCAGCTGGTATCATCAAAGGTTTACTTGCAGTTTGGTCATTCGTGGCTAGCAGCTCATTCGGCATTGATGTAACAACATCAGGTGCTTATGAAATTTGGAACGCAGTAGGTGATGGTTTCTTCTATTTCTTACCAATCATCTTAGGTTATACAGCAGCTAAGAAGTTTAAGTGCAGCGAGTTCATCGGTATGGCACTTGGTGTTGGTCTTACATATCCAAACATGGTAGCTCTTAAGAGCGCTGAGGTTCTTGGAACAGTATTCGCTGGCACATCATTCAGCATGGATTACATGACAGACTTCTTCGGAATTCCAGTAATCATGCCAGCTTCTGGTTACACACAGTCAGTAGTACCAGTTGTTTTAGCAGTTTACATCGCAGCTAAGCTTGAGAAGTTCTTCAAGAAGAGAATTCCAGATGTAATCAAGACATTCATCGTTCCTCTTTGTGTACTTGGTATCATGATGCCACTTACATACTTAGTAATTGGACCTATCGCAACAGTAATTTGTAACTGCCTTACACTTGTATTCGGTGGATTATATAACATCCCAGTTGTTGGTGGAATTATCGCTGGTGCACTTATCGGTGCTTTATGGCAGGTACTTGTTATCTTCGGTTTACACTGGGGTCTTGTACCACTTGCAATGATCAACTATGGAACACTTGGATATGACTTTATCCTTTCTCCATACTTCTGTGTATCTTTCGCACAGTCAGCAGTAGTACTTGGTATGATTCTTAAGACAAAGGATCAGAAGCTTAAGGATATTGCTATCCCAGCATTTATCTCAGGTTTATTTGGTGTAACTGAGCCATGTATCTATGGTATTACACTTCCAAAGAAGACACCATTCGTTATCTCTTGTATCGGTGGTGCAGCAGGTGGTATCATTACAGCAGTTGCAGGCGTTAAGTCTTACACAATGGGTGGTCTTGGATTATTCGGACTTCCATGCTATATTGATCCTAACACAAACAGCCTTTACAGCATGATTTGGGTTATCATTTCAATCCTTGTAGCTGCAGCAGTAGCATTTATCCTTACAATGGTTACATATAAGGATGAGGCTCCAGCAGCAAAGAAAGAGGTTAGCTCTTCAGCATCAGTTAACGGTGAAGTTCTTGTAGCTCCAGTAAAGGGCGAGGTTAAGCCATTAACAGAAGTTTCTGACGCAGCTTTCTCTTCAGAGGCAATGGGCAAGGGTATTGCAATCGTTCCTGTAGAAGGAAAGGTTTACGCTCCAGCAGATGGAACAATCACAGCATTTTTCGCAACAGGTCACGCTATCGGTATCACAACTGATAAGGGTGCAGAAGTAATTATCCACGTAGGTATGGACACAGTTCAGCTTGAAGGCAAGGGATTCAATCCTGTAGCTAAGCAGGGCGACAAGGTTAAGAGAGGCGATCTTCTTCTTGAGTTCGATATCGATCTTATCAAGGAAGCAGGTTACTCTACAGAGACACCTATCGTAATCACAAACTCTGGTAAGTATTCAGATATCATTCCTACAGATGCTGCATCAGTAGAGAACGGTAACGAGTTAATCACATTACTTTAATCACATGTTCCTGCTGGTAATTTTCATAAATTACTGGCAGGGTATTGCAAAAATAAATCAAGAAAGGCACTTATGATGAGAACATTTAGAAAAGATTTTTTATGGGGTGGTGCAGTAGCTGCAAATCAGTTAGAGGGAGCATGGAATGTAGATGGTAAGGGTCCATCAGTTTCAGATATGTGTACAAATGGTAGTCACACAACTCCTAAGAGACTGACAACAACTATCGAGGAGGGTACACTTTATCCATCTCACGAGGCAATTGATTTCTATCATCACTATGAAGAGGATATCGCTCTCTTTGCAGAGATGGGCTTCAAGGTGTTCAGAACATCTATTAACTGGACAAGAATCTTCCCTACAGGAATGGAATCTGAGCCAAATGAAGCAGGTCTTGCTTTCTATGACAAGGTATTCGATTGCTGCAAGAAGCACGGTATTGAGCCTCTCGTTACAATTTCTCATTATGAGCTTCCTTACGCACTTGTTGAGAAGTATAACGGATGGGAGGGCAGAGAGCTTATCGAGTACTTCATGAACTATTGCAAGGCAATCTTTGCCAGATATGAAGGAAAGGTAAAGTATTGGCTAACTTTCAACGAAATCAACGCCGGCACAATGCCATTTGGCGCTGTACTTTCAACAGGTACTGTAAAGGGTTATTCTGGTCCTGTTACTGAGGTTCCTGATAAGCCACAGGAGAGATATCAGGCTCTTCATCATCAGTTCGTAGCATCAGCTCTTGCTGTTAAGTATGCTCATGATAATTATCCAGAGTACAAGATGGGAAATATGATTTGCTTCGTAACATCATACCCAGCTACATGTAATCCAATTGATATTGTTGAAAACCAGGCTCATATGAGAGAGGTTAACTGGTACTGCTCAGATGTTATGGTTCGCGGTGAGTATCCAGCTTACGCTCAGAGTATTTGGGATAAGCATGGTGTAACAATTAAGATGGAAGATGGAGACGCTGAAATTTTAAAGAATGGTACAGTTGATTTCTATACATTCAGCTATTACATGTCAAATGTAATCAGTGCTAATCCAGATGCAAATAATGGAGCTGGAAACCTTATCGCTGGTGGAAGAAATCCATACCTTGAGGCATCAGACTGGGGATGGCAGATTGATCCAATGGGTCTTAGATATTCTCTCAATGAAATCTATGACAGATATCAGATTCCACTTATGGTTGTTGAGAATGGACTTGGCGCTAGAGACGAAATTGAAGCTGATGGTTCAATCAATGACGATTACAGAATCGATTATCTTAGAAAGCACATTTCAGAGATGAAGATGGCTGTAAATGACGGTGTAGACCTTATGGGTTACACACCATGGGGATGCATTGATCTTGTAAGTGCGTCAACAGGTGAGATGGCAAAGCGTTATGGATTCATCTATGTTGAGAAGTACGATGATGGAACAGGTACACTTGCTAGAAGAAAGAAGAAGTCTTTCGATTGGTATAAGCAGGTTATCGCTACAAACGGAGAAGATTTATAATATAGATCTATGGGCTGGCACTTTTGTGTCAGTCCTTTTTTATGGCATTTTATAATGGAAAAGAGTAGAATAAATTTCATTATAAGATTAAAGGTGGATTTTGAAATGAAATTTAAAAAGCTTTTGGTAGTGATGATGTCATTTGGATTAATGGTTTCTATGGCTGCATGTGGTTCTTCTAAAGATGAGGATATTATTGGTGGTGCTGATGAACCTACTTCTATTAAGTTGGAATCAACTGTTTTTGATAAGGAAGATAAAGAAGAGGAGACAGAGACTTCTGAAGTTGAAACTGAGGAAGCTGAGACTGAATCAGAGGTTATTTCAGAAGATCAGGCGCTCGAGGCTGTAAGAGCATACTGTATAGAAGCAATTCCTGATTTAAAGGATATGGAAGGAAGTGAAGATTTCACTACTTACTGGCAGGTAGAATCAAGCTCTGAAGAGCAGATTGTAGTTTTATTCAGATCTTATACTGGTGCCCAGGTGAGATATTATATTAATCCAGCTTCAGGAGAGACTTATGTTACTGAGTTTGTTCAGGGAATCACTGAAGAGGAAGAAGAAACTGGAGAGACATTCAACATTAAAGATTACATTTCTGATGCAGAATAAAAGAAAGGTCTAGTCGTGATGACTAGACCTTTTATTAATTAACCTACCAAATCACTGAGCTTTTTTCCATAGAAGAAGTCTCTTTCAAGCATATAGAACTCTGTCCACATAGGAAGTGTTTTGCAAATGCCTTCCCTTGGACATTTGTAATTTTCATCTGAGAGACAAGCTACAGGAGAGAGGCTTCCTTCCATAAGCTCTATAATCTCACCTACAGAGTATTCATCTGCCTGACGGGTGAGCTGGTAGCCGCCACCTTTTCCACTGACGCCTTTTACAAAGCCTCCGTGTACAAGTTCCTTTACTATAATCTCTAAATATTTCTTTGAAATATCCTGGCGCTCTGCAATATCCTTCAAAGGAATGTATTCCTCCTGGTCTTGCTGAGCCAAATCTATCATAACACGAAGTGCATATCTTCCTTTAGTGCTAAACATTCTAACCTCCAAGTCCGCTTGTTTGCCGAGATTAATGAAACAAGCTCATCTATTATTTATACTATAATAACCTAGGTAAGTAGGTGTAAGCAAGATGTAAATAAGTACGTAGCTATAAATCTATCTGATAGCCACCTATCAATTTATACAATTATTAAACCTATTGACGCAGTAGGTAAATAGGTTTAAGATACCAACATGTAAAGCAAACGCGACATAAAACCGAGAAAGGAGACAGACATGAAAAGTGTACTTTGTTTTGGTGATTCAAATACATATGGTTTGAAGCCAGATGGCAGCGGTAGATATGAGAAGACAGAAAGATGGACTGGTATACTTTCAGAACTTCTTGGTCATCAGGATTATGAAGTGATAGAGGAAGGACTTGTTGGAAGAACAACAGTATTCGAAGACAGCACAAGACTTGGCAGAAATGGTTCGAAGCTACTTCCTATATTACTTGAAAGCCATGGTCCCGTGGATACAGTAGTGTTGATGCTAGGCACAAATGATTGCAAAACTGTTTATAATGCATCAGCTACACTCATCGGCAGGGGCACTGAAATTCTCCTTAAACAAATCAGAGCAAACAATCCTGAGGCCGAAATATTACTCCTTTCTCCAATTTATTTGGGAGAGCAGGTTTGGAAAGACCAGTACGATCCTGAGTTTAATGAGAGGTCAGTGGTTACCTCCAAGGAGCTCAAGGCAGTCTTTAGAAAGCTTGCAGAGGAATTTGACTGTAAGTTTTTGGCAGCATCTGATGTGGCGGAGCCTTCAGAAACGGATCAGGAGCATATGGATTTGAGGGGACATGAGCTTTTGGCGGGAGCGATTTATGAGAAATTGATAGCGTAAATAAATAGAAAAGAGGAAATATATTATGAAGAACAATTTAGTAAGAAAAATCACAGCAGCAACTTTAGCAACAGGACTTTTAGCAGCTTCACTTACAGGATGCGGTTCAAGTGCATCTACAAGTGAGGTGGCAGGAACAGAGGAAGAGACAGTAGAGGCTTCTTCAAATGCAGGCTATAGAACACTTGATGAAATCAAGGAAAGCGGAACAATCAACATTGGTGTATTCTCAGATAAGTCACCATTTGGTTATGTTGATGAGAATGGTGAGTATGCAGGATATGATGTTTATTTTGCAGAGAGAATTGGAAAGGATCTTGGTGTAGAAATCAATTACGTTTCTACAGAGGCAGCAAACAGAATCGAGTATCTTCAAACTGGAAAGGTGGATATTATCTTAGCTAACTTCACAGTTACTGAGGAGCGTGCACAGGAGGTTGATTTCGCTCTTCCATATATGAACGTGGCACTTGGTGTAGTTTCACCTGATTCAGCAGTAGTAGAGAGCCTCGATGACCTTGGAGCGGATGACCAGATTATCGTAATTTCTGGAACAACAGCAGAGACATACCTTACAAAAAATTATCCAGACATCAAGCTCCAGAAATACGATGCATATGCAGAAGCCAAGACAGCATTCGAAAACGGCAACGGTGTGGCATGGGCAAATGATAACACAGAGGTTATCGCATTTTCACTTGAGAACGAAGGCTACACAGTAGGTATCCCATCACTTGGTGATCAGGACACAATCGCTCCAGCTGTAACAAAAGGCAATGAGACACTTCTCAGCTGGCTTAATGAGGAGATTGAAGCTCTTGGCACAGAGAACTTCTTCCATGCAGATTATGAGGCTACACTTCTTGATACATACGGTGCAGACTATGAGGATACATTAGTTCTCGAGGGTGGCAAGTAAAAATCGTATATACGATATGAAAGGAACATTAACCTAAAGTAATGGATAAGGATATTCTTATTGAATACCTTCCACTATATAAGGATGCACTAGTTTTAACACTTAAAATTGGTTGGCAGGGCATTTTCCTGGCCTTTGTAATAGGTCTGATTGGCTCTGCCATTTCCCATTTTAAAGTGCCAGTGCTGAAATCCATAGTGGGAGTATATATTGAACTATTTAGAAACACACCTCTTTTGGTACAGTTATTTTTTATTTATTTTGCATTGCCAAAGGTGGGAATACAAATTACAGCTGAGACCTGCGGTGTCCTTGGCTTGGGATTTCTTGGTGGAGCATATATGATTGAAACTTTTAGAAGTGGTGTGGAGGCGATTCCTGTAATACAGACTGAAAGTGCTCTTAGCCTTGGAATGAATGATTTCCAGACATTGTGGCATGTAATTTTACCTCAGGCTATTTCCATAAGCGTGCCAGGTCTTTTGGCAAACGTGATTTTCCTATTAAAGGAAACCTCCGTATTTTCTACTATCAGTCTTATGGATTTAATGTTTACAGCCAAGGATTTGATTGGAATGTATGCCAAGACAATAGAATGCCTATTCCTTTTGGTTGTGTTCTATCTGATAATGCTTCTTCCTATTTCTATCATAGGAGCAGTCGTGGAAAGGAGGATGCGTTATGGCCAGTTTGGGGATTGATGTTTTATTTAAAGGAACCAATTTTATTAGATTGCTTCAAGGACTATGGGTTTCAGTAGAAATCAGCTTGATTTCAGTTGCACTAAGTATAGTTCTGGGATTGCTGATTGGTGTTTTAATGACAGTAGACAACAAGCCATTAAAAGCAATCCTAAAAATATATCTGGAGACAGTTAGAATCATGCCACAGATGGTTTTATTGTTCATAGTATATTTTGGAACTACAAGAGTATTTGGCTGGGATATGTCAGCAGAGTCCTCAGCAATCTTCGTATTTACGTTTTGGGGAACAGCGGAGATGGGAGACCTGGTGAGAGGTTCAATAAAGAGTATCCCAAAAATCCAGTTTGAATCTGCTTTTGCACTTGGAATGGATAAGATACAAACATACTTCTATATTATTCTTCCACAGACAATACGCAGACTGATACCACTTTCTATCAATCTTATTACCAGAATGATTAAGACTACATCACTGGTTATGATGATTGGAATAGTGGAGGTATTGAAGGTAGGGCAACAGATTATTGAGGCAAACAGAAAGACTTCACCAAATGCAGCATTTGGAGTCTTTGCGGTGGTGTTTTTACTATATTTCGTTGTGTGCTGGCCTATTAGCAGGCTTGCCACATACTTAGAGAAAAGGTGGGCGTAATGAGCGAATTATTAAAGGTTACACATCTACATAAAGAATTTGGAACAAACGTAGTTTTAAAGGATATAAACTTATCAGTTAAAAAGGGCGAAGTTGTTGTAATCATTGGCCCATCAGGATGCGGCAAGAGTACATTTCTTCGTTGTTTAAATGGACTGGAGGATATTCAAGGAGGTGTCATTACAGTAGATGGCCTTCCGGTGGAGGCAGGAAAGCGTGACATTACAAAGCTTCGACAGAAGATAGGAATGGTGTTCCAATCCTACGAGCTATTTCCACACATGACAGTTTTGGAAAATATTATTTTGGCACCCACAAAGGTACAGAGGCGCCAGAAGGATGATGCAGTGAGGGAAGCACTGGAGCTTTTGGATAAGGTAGGGCTTGTAGATAAGAAGGACTACTATCCACGCCAGCTTTCAGGAGGACAGAAGCAGAGAGTGGCAATTGTTAGGGCGCTTCTTATGCATCCAGAGGTGATTCTTTTTGACGAGGTCACAGCAGCACTTGATCCGGAGATGGTTCATGAGGTATTGGAGACAATGATTGCACTTGCAAAAAGTGGTTCTACAATGTTGATAGTTACCCATGAAATGGCATTTGCAAAGGCTGTTGCTGACAGAATAATTTTTATCGATAAGGGAGACATTGTAGAAGAGACAGAGGACGTAAAAGGCTTTTTTGCAGAGCCTGAGACAGATAGAGCTAAGAAATTTTTAAAGACTTTTGCCTATGAATAATTTTTTAAAAAACTCGCCTTTTGGCGAGTTTTTGTGTATAAGTATTTGTAGGAGGGATAGGATTATGAATGTTTTATTACTTGTTATGATTCCTTTTCTAGGTACTTCACTTGGTGCAGCCTGTGTATTTCTCTTTAAGAATTCCATTAATGATTCCTTACAGAGAATGTTTACAGGATTTGCTGCGGGGGTGATGGTTTCAGCTTCCTTTTTCAGTTTGCTATTACCTGCATTAGAGCAGTCAGCTAACATGGGAAGATTGGCATTCTTGCCAGCAGCAATAGGCTTTGGTATAGGTATGGTATTCTTACTTGCTCTTGATATGTTGGTTCCACATACTCATATGGATAGCAGTGAAGAGGGTTTAAAGAGTGGATTGAAGCGTACCACAAAGCTGGTGCTTGCTGTGACACTTCACAATATTCCAGAAGGTATGGCAGTTGGTGTTGTAGCAGCTGGATGGCTATATGGAAATGAAGCTATTTCATACATGGGAGCCCTTGCATTGGCGGTAGGTATTGCCATTCAGAATTTCCCAGAGGGTGCTATAGTTTCCATGCCTCTTATGGCAGAAGGAGAGAAGAAGGGAAAGACATTTTTCTACGGAGTTCTCTCAGGTGCAGTTGAGCCACTAGGTGCTTTGATGGTTATATTTGCTTCAAGCATTTTTGTACCTGCTATGCCATATTTGCTTAGCTTTGCAGCAGGAGCCATGATTTATGTTGTAGTGGAGGAATTGATTCCTGAGATGTCTGAAGGAAAGCATTCCAATATTGGAACAATAAGCTTTTTCCTTGGATTTATAATAATGATGATACTTGATGTGTCGTTAGGATAAAGCAAAAGCCTTCCTTAGCAAAAAGGAAGGCTTTTATACTATTTATTGATGCGATGAAGCTCATCACGCTCAAGAACAATAAGAAGCTCATTTTCGGCATCAAGTGGCTCTACTGGATCAAGAATCTTCCAGTGGCCGTTGTCATGATTCTTATATGCGATAACATTAATTTTGTAGTTTTTACGCAGATTAAGTTCAACCATGTTTTTTCCAACCCATTTTGGCATTGGGAACATTTCTACCATACAAAGATTTTCATCTACTTTGAAGTAATCAAGGAAAGTATCGGAAGCAAGGATTCTTGCAGACTGTTCTCCGCCATACTCCTCAGGAACGATAACTTTATCAGCGCCAATTTTTTTAAGAATAGAAGTCATTCTGTCTGATGAGCTTTTGGCAACAATAAGTGGAACTTTTAATTCCTTTGCAACTGCAACAGACATGATGCTTGCCGAAAGATTGCCAGCCATGGCAACAGCTACGATATCCATATTTTTAAGACCAAGCATTTCTACTTCGTCCTCATTTGTGAGGTCAGCACATACAGAAGCTGTGCAATAACCATCCATATCCTTAAGTTTATCAGGGTCATTGTCTACTACCAAAACATCTGCGCCCATATCGTACATGCTCTTTGCAAGACTGATTCCATATTTACCTAATCCTAATACTGCTATTGTTTTTTTCATTTTTATCTCCTTATCCTACGAAGAAATCTCCTTCTGTGTATCTGCATTTACTCTTATGTTGACCTCTGCCGGCGAAAAATATGGCCAAAGAAATAGGTCCGATTCGTCCCAAATACATGGCGATTATAATAATAATTTTTCCTACATTGTTGAGGCTTGAAGTAAGTCCTCTTGATAATCCTACAGTGGCAGAGGCACTGATAACCTCATAAAGACCATCCTGCATATTAATAGGATTTGTAACGATTAAAGCAAGAGTTAAAACAATGATTGTAAATGCAGCAACTGAAACAATAACTGTAGCTTTTCTCATGTTTTCCTCTGTTACGCGTTTGTTGAAGATGATGCTCTGGTCATCTCCACGAATATATGAATATACATTTAAAACTGCAAGAAAGATGGTAACTGTCTTAACACCACCGGCAGTTCCTATTGGAGAGCCACCGATAAACATCAATATGTATGACATAACACAGGAGAAATCAGTCATGTTTTCCTGTGGGAAAGAGCAGAAGCCTGCAGTTCTTAAGGTGACAGATTCAAAGAAGCTGTTTATCACCTTATCCACTAAAGTCATGTCTCCGATAGTTCCGTAGTTTTTGTATTCTGAGATAAAGAAGAACAATGCTCCTGAAACTATGAGAATAGCTGTAACAGTAACTACAAGTTTGGTGTGTTCTTCAAATCTCTTGAAAATCTGAACTGGGGTGAAGCCCTTTCGGATGCCGGCTTTGATTTTCTCAGACATATCAAACCATACTACATAACCTAAACCACCCATGATTATTAAAATCATTGTGGTACACATTACCAAAGGATTAGATTTGTAATCCATAAGGCTGTTGTTTCCAATGATATCGATTCCTGCATTACAGAAGGCTGATACGGAATGGAAGATTGAAAACCAAATGCCCTTTGCAACGCCAAATTCAGGAATAAAAGCAATGGAGTACAGAATGGCTCCAACGGCCTCGACTTTTAATACATCCTTTGAAATGCGGATTAATATTTTGAGTATTCCTACGTCAGTATTAAGATTAAGGGAATCCTGAAGCATTTTTCTATCACCCAGTGAAAATTTCTTTTGGGTGATAAGCATTATCATGGAGATAAAGGTAATGATTCCTAGACCACCAATTTGAATCAAAAGCAGGATTATTATCTGCCCGAATAGACTGAAGTAGCTGAAGGTATCCACTACTACAAGACCTGTAACACAGGTGGAGGTGGTGGAGGTGAATAATGCTACAAGTGGATTAGTCCAATGACCTGATGCGGATGATAATGGAAGCATTAAAATAAGCCCTCCCATTACGATGGCAATGAGAAAGCTTAAGGGTATCAATTGGACTGATGAAATTTGTTTCTTTTTCATAAATTCTCCAAGTGGTATCTTACCAAGTAAATATTGTGCTTTCGTTAGCACCACTAAGAAGAAATATTATTACAAGACGATTGTAAAGTAAATGTATATTTACACTAAGTTAATATATTGGAAACTTCAATTCAATGGTGAAATTGTCTTTTGAGGTGCGAGTCTTGCTGGCGCCCCCCTGTCTTTTCATAAGACTAGAGATACTTATGAGCCCGATTTTAGCACTTTCGTTTTTGCGAGGCTCCTTTCTAATCTTATTTGAAATAGAAAGAACTGCATTTTCAGTGTCATGAAAAATGCGAATTCTGACTGGCTCAGCCTCGTCTGCGTATTTATCAATATTCGTAAATACGTTATTGAAGACTCTTAGCATATCGTTCATGTTTACATGAATCAAAAAGGTGTCCATAGGATCTTCGATTTCAAATTGTAGCCCCTGTGCCTCTAAAGGAAGTGATAGCTCTGAAATAAGTTGCATAAAAAGCTCTACTCCGTCAAATTCTTCTAGGGCTTCCGCAGGGCGCTCAGGATGAGGGTCGAATGCCAGAAAATATTCAAAAAGTCTATCGGACATTTCTTTTATTTGATGACAGGTATCTAAGGCTGTGTTTATATATTTATCCATTTCCTCAGGAGAGTTGTAGTGATGCTCCTTTAGGATTTCAAGATAGCCCATCTGGGTGGTAAGAGGAGTGCGCAAATCATGGGACAAAGCAGTGACAAGGCTATTGTTGGCCTGAATAGCTTTTGTTTCATTTTTCATCTGCTGGTCCAAAGCTACTCTCATGGAATTAAGACTTGTGGCTACCTGTGTCAGTTCATCATTACCTTTTACAGGAATCTGATAATTAAGATTACCGCCTTCTAGAATGTTAATTCCAAAGGTAACATCCTTTATGTAGTGAATTTTGCGGCGCACGAAGGCTATAAGTATAAGGATGATAACTAAAGCTGAAATGGCGATGCTTATATCGTGGAGAGTGTTGTATATACTGTACTGGAAATCTGCCAGAATATAGATTTTGGCCTTTGTGTCTATCAGTCTTATATCGTGGGCCCGCCTTTTAGGAAAGAATGCCTGATAGTCGTTTAGTGTATCTGTAAATTCAGTGTCATCTGCATCGAATTTAGGAACATTTCCATTTTTATCTGAATTCATAAAGGAATTGTAAAGGATGGTATTTCCTTTTCTTACATAAAAAAATACGTTTTTTTCCTTTTCCCACCAGTCTGTAAGTGGAGCAGTATTGGTGGTGCTAATTTGTTCCTTATATATGTAGGTTTGAAGAGAATCTAAATATACGGATATTTTATAATCAGTGTAAGAAGTTTCTGCCCATTTTGAATAAGCGATGGCCTCTGCACCCATACCTAGAAGAAGGTAACAAGCAAAGCCTATCAAAAAAGAAAAAATGACTGAGACAGTAAGCTCTATGTAAAGGGATTTAAAAATAGCGTTAATTATTTTTTTCATTGAAGCTTGTACCCCTTTCCCCATACAGTAAGAAGGTGTCTTGGATTTGATGGATCTTCCTCGATTTTGGTACGAAGATTACGAATGTGAACCATGATTGTAGCGTTTGAACTGTAAAAATATGGCTCGTTCCAAATGCTTTCATATATAAGCTGGGCCGGGAAAATTCTACCTGGTGAGCCGATGAGAAGCTTGAAAATCTGATATTCTAGCTCTGATAAATCCAGTTGTATTTCCTCGCCTGTTGAATTGGTAGCATATACTTCATTTCTATCCTTTGCCACCTTGAATACGTCATAGGTAAGGAAGTTGTCATCTACGGGAGCTTCCTTTCCTTTATATACATAGTAGCGTCTTAGAAGGGATTTTACCCTTGCTGTAAGCTCTGCATGTGAAAAAGGCTTTGAAAGATAATCATCTCCACCAATTAAAAGTCCTAAAGATTTGTCGGAATCGGTACCCTTTGCAGTGAGGAACAGGATTGGCATCTGATATTTTTCTCTTATTATTTTACAAACATCAAGTCCAGATTTGCCTGGCATCATAATGTCCAAAATAATAAGGTCTATAGAGTCGTCGACCATTGCAAGGGCAGCTTCCCCGTTCATTGCCTCAAGCACCTCATAGCCTTCGCTTTCTAATAATATCTTTATTATGTTGCGGATTTCCTCGTTATCATCAACTGTTAAAATCTTTTGTTTATTCATAATTCATTCCTATTTTTCCTAATTTAAAAATCTGAATCTAACTGTATAGTAGCATAAAAAAAGTGTTTAATCTTTGAAATAGTCACATTTTAGATTTCTTAAGATTTACTTTAGGTTTTTCTTAAGAATCTAAATGTATCATCCTATAGTAAGTTAAAAATTGCTTCGGAGGAAAAATAAATGAAGTTAAAAGAAGTGTTAAACAAGATTAAGTTTTGGGAAGGTAAGGATTTAGATCTTGATGATGAAATAGACGAGAAGCTTGATGAAGTAGAAGGAGAGCTTTCAAAGAAGGATAAGAAATTTTTTAAAAAGCTAAATAAAAAAGTTGTAGCGGCAATGGTTATTGCAGCGATTTTAATTTCTAGTATTGCAGGAGTGGCTAGCTTTAAAAAGGCAAGTGCAAAAACAAATGAAGAGGATATGACAATTACTATTCCAGTGGCAAAGCAGGATATTCAAAAGACATTAGCAGCTACAGGAACAATTATTTCTGCAGAGGAAAGCACAGAATTTGCTACAACAGGTGGTTCATATCCAGTTGAGGAAGTGTATGTAAAGGTTGGAGATGTGGTAAAGAAGGGCGATCCTCTTTACAAGCTTGATATGACATCTATGGAGCAGCAGTTAAGCTATCAGCAGCAGGCACTTAATATTCAAAATCAGCAGAATGAGCTCGCTGCCCAGACCGCAGAGGCAGCTTTAAAAAATGCTCAGGATACAGGCGCTGTAAGTATAAACGATGCAAACAGAAGTCTTGCTGAGGCTCAGCAGAATCAGTCAATTGCAAATAGAAATAGAAAGAGTGCTGATGATGCACTTGGTGATGCAAGACGAGCAGAAGATAACGCATATAGAGCATTCAACTCAGCTAAGGAAGCTTTATCAAGAGTTGAGAGTAATCCTGATAGCACACAGGAAGAAAAAGATACTGCACAGGCAAAAGTAAATAATGCAAAGAGTGATTATGAAAATGCCGTTTCAAACAGAAAAACAGCAGAAACTAACCTTGCCTCTGCAAAGGATGCTGTAGATACAGCTAACCGTTCTTTAGATGGAGCATCACAGGCAGCCGGTAAGGCTCAGACAGATGCCAATGCATCAGTTATAACTCAGGCACAGTCAGTAAAGTCTGGAGAGCTTACAGCAAAGGCAAGCACTATTTCAAATCAGCAGGAGATTGCAAAATCAAAGGAGGAGCTTGGCAAGGCTACAGTATTTGCATCTCAGGATGGAACAGTCACAAATGTAAATATCAAGGTTGGCCAGACCTACAGCGGAACAGATGCTATCGTTATTGATAACGTAACAAGCCTTAAGGCTACAGCAGATATTGATGAGGCTCAGATTCCAAACATCGAGCTGGGACAGAAGGTGCAGATAAAGACAGATGCTACTGGAGATGATGTACTAGAAGGTACAGTTACTTTCGTATCACCTACAGCGACAAAAAACAGTACAAAATCAACAGACAGTGATTCTACTACAGCCTCTGTTTCTAAGAGCCGTGCCACATATCGTGTAGACGTAACTCTTAATGGAACAAATGAGCGTCTTAGACTTGGCATGACAGCAAAGATGACATTCATTATCGCAAATGCGAAGAATGCCTTGGCTGTTCCTTCAGCTGATATACAGACAGATTTTGATGGAAGCAAATATGTAGTGGTACAGAAGAAGGATGGTACTACAGAAAATGTTACTGTAACAACTGGTATTTCTGATGATTTCTACACAGAGATTAAGGATGGAAAACTTAAAGAAGGCGCAGAAATCGTTGAGAATTCATCTGAAGGCGGAATAGATGCAACTTTAGATGATATGGGAGCTGATGGAGGTATTTATTTTGAGTAACAATGAAGAAATCCTATTAAAGGCTCGCAACATTAGAAAAAGCTACTACATAGGTACACCAAACGAGCTGGAAATTTTACACGGAATAGATTTGGATATTCGTAAAGGCGAATTTGTTTCAATAGTAGGTCAGTCGGGCTCTGGAAAAAGTACTTTAATGAATATTCTTGGCATCTTGGATAGACAAACAGTGGGAGAATATTCACTTAATGGAATCGATATTTCAAATGCTCCAGCTAAGGAGCTGGCAAAGCTTAGAAACAGACATATCGGATTTGTATTTCAGACCTACAATCTTATTGCAAGAACTGATGCTTTATCAAATGTAGAAATGCCTATGCTTTATGCTGGTCTTTCACCAAAGGAGCGAAGAGCCAGAGCGGAGGAGCTTCTTGAAATGGTAGGTATGACTGAGCGTATGCACCACACACCTGATGAACTTTCAGGTGGACAAAAGCAAAGAGTGGCCATCGCAAGAGCTATGGCAAATAATCCTGATATTATACTTGCTGATGAGCCTACAGGAGCCCTTGATTCTGGTACAGGAAGAATGGTTATGGACATTTTCCACGACCTTCATGAAAAGCAGGGCAAGACAATAGTGCTCATCACTCATTCAAATGAGCTTGCAGCAGAGACTCCTAGAATCATCACAATAAGTGATGGAAACATAATCTCAGAAAAGACTCAGGAGATAAAAATAATCAGACCAGCAACAGAGGAGAGGAAGGAAATATGTTAGTAGAAAATTGTAAGCTTGCCATAATAAGCATAAAGGCTAACAAAATGCGCGCCTTTCTTACCATGCTTGGTATCATCATAGGTGTTGCAGCGGTTATCGCCATTATGACTGTGGGTAACTCTATGACAAAGGGGATACAAAAGCAGTTAGAAAGTTATGGTGTGCAAAACATCGATGTATACATTACACCGTTTGATTATAACGCAGAGCTTTCTGATGCTGATATTGAAAATTCGAAGTTTAAGCCAGAGGTGCTTCATAAATTTAGTGATAATTTTAAGGACAAGGTTAGTGCAATTTCTGTGGAATCCAGTGTTGGAAATGGCGTCGTTCTAAAGAATGACAAGAAGGCTACGGTAGATGTGACTGGCGTTAGCGCAGGATATTTCAAGGCTAACAATCTTAAGCTTAAGGATGGAATCTACTTTGATTCTTCTGCATACGAGTTGGGCACAAATGTAGCTATAGTTTCAGATTTATTTGCAAAGCAGTTATTTGGAGAAAACTACAGTGCTGAGACAATCCTTGGAAATGATTTCGAGGTGAATATCAATGATGAGTATATAAATATTACTCCAGTTGGTATATACGAATTTAAGGCTCAGGGTGGAGGCAAACAAAAAACATCACCAATGTATATGCCACTCAAATCGGCTTGGAATTTAAATCACGATCAGTCTATTTATTATATGACAGTGGTTGCAGCAGAAGGCCAGGATGCTGTTAAGGTTTCAGAGGATATAAAAAAATATTTCATAGATTCTCTTGCTAACCAGCTTGGGGATAAGTTTACCGTAGAGGTATACAGCAACCAGTCTATGATTAAAGAAAATACAGATATGATGAGCAAAATCACCATGGCTATTTCACTTATTGCTGCAATAGCCCTGATTGTAGGTGGAATAGGTGTTATGAATATTATGACTGTATCAATTACTGAGCGTACTCGTGAGATAGGAACCAGAAAGGCTCTTGGAGCAGAAGATTCAATGATTATGCTCCAGTTTATAAGCGAGGCTATTATACTTTGCCTCATTGGCGGACTCATAGGAATGATAATAGGTGTGACTATCGGAGATGTTGCATCAAAGCTTATGGGCTACGCCCCTACAATTTCATTTGCTAGTATCTATATTTCCGTAGGATTCTCAATGGCTATAGGCGTGTTTTTCGGCTACTCCCCTGCAAAACACGCAGCCAGGATGAATCCAATAGATGCCTTGAGATATGAATAATATAGAAAGACTCGCCTCATGATTGGAGGCGAGTTTTTTATATGCATAAATTGTGATTTTCAATATGGATGCGCTCAGCAGCTTGTTCGTATGCCTTATATAATAATTCAAGCTTGTCAGCGGTTATGTCTGGTTCGTAGCATACATTGTATTTATCAGGGATGAAATCCAGTAAAATTTTGTTGGAAATAAGAATGTTTTCACTGGATATCTTTTCCAAATCAGATGGTTGATTCACATAAAGTACGCTGTGGAATGTGTTATTGGTAAATTCCTTTTTTTCAGTGTTAGCTGAGTCCAGCATCACATATTGATACGACTTCCCATTAAATTTCTTTTCTGCCGCAGCCTTAAGGCGTTCCAAGTTTGTATTAATCTGGAAAAACAGAGAGTCATTAATATAACAATCCAAAGCTAAAAGTGGTGCAAAGTTGCAGTCACCTAAAGAGGCAAAGGTCTTTTTATCCAAATCGTAACAGATGAGTGCATCTGCCTGACCATAGTTTTCGAAACGTGATGGAGGAATTAAGAATACATCATAGTTTTTATCTCCCATAAACTGGGCTACAGTTTTCATAACATGCATCTGGTCTGCTGTTTTTAAAACAGATTTGGTTTCAGATATGGCAAAGCCTACCTGATTTTTTCTTTTTGACGCAAGAGCCTTTGCTGCCTGGTTAGGAGAGTAGTTTAGAAGGTTAATTACCTGCAAAACCCTTTTCCTGGTCTCATCAGATATCTTTAAATCTGTCCTTCCGTTGACCACATATGAAACTGTTGCTACTGATACACCAGCCTCTCTTGCAACGTCTTTTATGGTGACTTTTTTGCCTGCCATTTTTCTCCTCCGAAATATTTTTTATTCTCTATTGACATCGAAAAATAAAAATTATACTATGAAGATAGTTTAAACGATTAAACAAGCGATATCAAGGGCTTGTTTATATTTTTAAAATTTAATTTAAACGGTTAAATAGGATGGAGGATTTTGCTATGAAGAAAAGAATTGTTATGAGCTTATTACTTGGTTGCTTAGTGGTTAATTCTGTTTGTCTGACAGGCTGTGGAAGCAGTAAGGAAATGTCTACAACAGAAATTACTGCATCTACTCAGGTAGATAATAATGAGCACACTGTGACATTTTATGATTCGGATGGTTCTACAGTGCTTAAGACTGAGACAGTAGGTCATAAGGAAAATGTGGAAAGCTACGTTCCAGAAAAAGATGGATATACATTTGTTGGTTGGTTTGCCACACCAAAGCTTACAAGAGAGTTTGATTTTGACAGGGCTATTACTGAGGATACTCCTTTGTATGCAGGTTTTGTCAGCTATACTGAGGACACCAGAGAGTTTTATATTGTAGGTTCTGGTACTTCGGATGTCTTAAGTGAATCAGACTGGGGAAAGGTTATTGGAGAATCCCAGAAGTTCACAAAAGAAGATGTGGAAAATGAAAACGTATATACGATAACCCTTGAGCTTAACGAGGGAGATCAGTTCCAGTTTGCAACTGATTCTAATTGGTCAGATCAGAGAGGCTATGGTTATCTTGAGTCAGGAATGTTTGATGGCACTACATATTTCAAGAATGCGGGAGGCTTGGGAGATACACCTGCTGAGAAGTCGAATATCGAGGTTGCTGTTGCAGGTACATATACCTTTGTACTTACAACTTATCCTGGTGAAGATGTGTACGACGAGGAAGATCCATACTATACAGAGGAAACAAGAGAGAATTTTAACTCAAACCCATATGACAAGATTACCTGGAATTTCGTAGAATAAGGAGTTTTTAGATGAATAAGCACGCACTGTTACATATACCAGAATCGAGATTTTGCTTTCCATTATCAAAGGAGGAGGTAGTCATCAGACTCAGAACTGCGCGAGAAGATGCAGAGGCTGGTCTGAAGGTAAAAATTATTTACGGCGTTAAATATGACTATCAACAGGAGCGATTTACAGCAGAGGTTCCTCTTAAATATGAAGATGAGCTTTATGCATTTTATGAAGTGAAGCTACATATTAGTGATGTTCGACTGGTATATATCTTTGAGCTTGAGGAAAAAGGAAAGAAGTATTACTTCAGTGAGGATGGTCTTACAAATGACTACAACTACGATGAATGCTTTTATAATTTCTTCCAGCTTCCATATATTAATGAAAATGATGTTATGCCTATGGTGGATTGGATGCCAGGCACAGTTTTCTATCAGATATTTGTGGATAGATTCTGCATTGGAGATGAGAACAAGGACATGTCCTACATTGATATGAAATGGGGAGATAAACCTACCCCTAAGAACCATGCCGGTGGAGACTTAAAGGGCATTATAAAGCGACTGGATTATCTTAAGGACTTAGGTATTTCAGGTATTTATCTTACTCCTATATTTGAGTCAGAATCCAACCATAAATATAACATTGTCGACTATAAGAAAATTGACCCACAGTTTGGTACTACAGAAGATTTGGTAAAGCTTGTAGATGAGGCTCACAAGCGTGGAATTAGGATTGTTCTAGATGCTGTATTCAACCATTGCAGTGACAAGATGGCAGAGTTTTTGGATGTTGTAAAAAATGGCAGGGATTCTAAATTCTATGACTGGTTCATTATCGATGGTGACAAGCTGGATTTAAAGAAAAGAAATTATGAGTGTTTTGCTCACTGTGAATATATGCCAAAGCTTAACACAGCAGTACCGGCAGTTCAGGAATTCCTTCTTGATATTGCTACTTACTGGATTGATGTGGCAGATATTGATGGCTGGAGACTTGATGTGGCAGATGAGGTTTCACATGATTTCTGGCGTCAGTTTAGAAAGGCTGTAAAGGCTAAGAAGAGTGATGCGGTTATCATCGGAGAAAACTGGCATGATGCATATCCAGCTCTTATGGGAGAGCAGCAGGACAGCATTATGAACTACGCATATACGAAGGTATGCCTGGATTATTTCGCAAAAGAGAGATGTGATGAGAAGAAGACAGTTTTCCATTTGAATTCCATCTTAATGCGTAATATGGAGCAGGTAAATTATATGATGCTTAATTTGCTGGATAGCCATGATACACTTCGCTTTTTCACTGAGATAGGTAAGGATAAGAAAAAGCTTGAGACAGCTCTAGCTCTTACCATGTTTTTCCCAGGTACACCTTGTATGTACTATGGTACTGAAATCGCCATGGAGGGAGCATATGATCCTGATTGCAGACGTTGCTTTGATTGGGATAAAAAACACTGGGATATGGAATTGATGGATGCCATTAAAGGTTTGTTGGCACTAAAGAAAAATCCTGTTTTACAGTGGGGTGATGTTTCTATAAAAGAAGAAAATGGGGCAATTAAAGTTGTAAGAAGCTACGAAGGAAAGAGCGCAGTTCTTACAATAAACAGTCCTACCGCATATACGATACAGATGAATGCATAGGGGGAATTAGAATGAAACGAAAGATAGCAATGGTGCTTGTGGCAGCAATGTCTCTTGGTCTACTAAATGGTTGCGGCAGTAATGGGAATAATGGAGACAAAACAAGTGAAGGTACCACAACAAATGGAATCTTCTCTGGAGAGCTTGAAGAAAATGTCACTATACAGGTTTTGGAAAATGACACTGCCATTTCAAAGGGATACTTTAGTCAGCTTATTGAAGCCTTTAATAAGGAATATGAACAGTATGGTATAACAGCTGTTGATGCAAATATGGATCAATACCTGGATTTAGCAAACGATGGCCCTTACGGTTATGGCCCGGATGTGCTTTATCAGGCAAATGATGTGATTATGCAGTATGCTCAGGGAAAACATATTTTGCCACTTCCAGTGGAGAAATTAGATTGTTATTCCCAAATCCCAAAGGCTGCATGGCAGGCATATGAGGTTTCTGTAGAAGGAAATACATATACATGCGGAGTTCCTGTGAATGTTCAGGCACCAATGCTTTATTACCGAAAGGATTTACTTCCTGATAATTGGAAAGACAACTGGGATTCTAATTCCAATGATGTTCCGGATATGATTGAGGACTGGAATGATATGTATAATTTTTCAGTTCAGCGTCATCAGGAAAATCCAAATCAGTATGGATACATGAAATCCTTATATGACGTGTATTTCTCCAGCGGATTTCTTTTTTCATATGGCGGATATATCTTTGGAGAGAACAATACAAATCCAGAGGACATCGGATTTGCTGCATGCGATTCCGCAAAAGGAGCCATGGTGCTCAGTCAGCTTGCAGGTGTTATGAATGAGGATTGTATCGATGATACAATCACTACAAATGCTTATAGTAAGCTTGCGGATGGTACTTATTTTGCTACACTTTCCACACCGGATACATACTCAACATTTTATGATGAATTAGTTAATGAGTATGTGGGACAGGGTAAGGCTCAGGAAGAAGCAGAGGAGATGGCTAAGGAAAATCTTGTTATGACAGGACTTCCAAAGCTTCCTGAAAGTGGAAATCTTACTGAAGATGACCCTAAGCTTGTGGATAGCAAATCAATGGGTGGCGTAAATGGATATGCTATCAGTTCTTACACTAAATATCCTAATGCTTGCCTTGCCTTCGTAGATTTTGCTACCAGCTATGAGATGATTATGCTCAGAAACGAAACACTTGGAATAGCACCAGCTAGAGAGGATGCTGCATCAGATTTAGGTGGTCTTTCGAAGAATATGTTTGACGAGCTTGATAAAGGAAATATTGTGCTCATGCCATCCATTAAAGAGGTCAGCCAGATTTGGACTCCTGGCCAAACATTCTTTACTGATTTGGCAAAGGATGCATTTAGAAGTGAATCTGAGAAGAAATACAAAGACTTGGATTCCATGAAGACTGGACTGGAGGATATGTGCAGCCAGATTCATGATGCGATTTACACCTTGGAATAGAGGGAAGGATAATGTTAGAAGGACTTAAAAATCACATAGGAGTTTTAAAAAACAGCTCATGGCGGGTGAAGCTATCGGCGCTGATAATGGGTAGCGGTCAGATTTTTTATGGGTGCATTGCCAAAGGTATTATTTTCCTGCTTTTGGAAATTGGATTTATATCATATATGGTTTCAAGAGGCTGTGATGATATAGAGGGATTTTTTACTTTGGGAACTCAAAAGGCTGACGCCTGGCTTGGTATAGCAGGAGATAATTCTGTTGTTATGCTTCTGATGGGAATCTTTGCCTGGATAATAGTGGCTCTTTTTATTGGAATATATTTCACAAATATAAAGGATGTCATTAATATCGAAAATACGATAATTTCAGGAAAGCAGCCAAAGGGATTTATTGATGAGCTAAAGGGATTAGTAGATAGAAAATTCTATGTGACTGTATTGGTTTTACCTGTGATTGGAGTATGCATTTTTAATATTCTTCCAATTATATTTATGATACTTATATCATTTACTAATTATGGTGGAAGCGTAGTTCCGCCCGAGCTTGTAGACTGGGTTGGGGTGGATAATTTTAAAAAGATACTTACACTCTCAAAGTTTGCGCCCACCTTTATTAGAATATTGGGCTGGAATATTTTATGGGCAGTGGTTTCTACAACACTTAATTATTTTGCCGGAATAGGTCTGGCCCTGTTATTAAATAAAGATTGTGTAAAGGGAAAAGCATTTTTCAGAGCATTTCCAGTTTTAGCTTATGCTATCCCTGGATTTATTACACTGTTGGCCTTTAAGTTTATGTTTTCATATGGTGGCCCTATAAATCATATGATTAAAAGTGCAGGCGGTGTGCCAATTGGATTTTTAGATTTGGATGCCAAGTGGATAGCAAGACTGATAGGTCTTTTGGTTAATTGTTGGATAAGTGTTCCATCCATTATGCTGTTGGCCACAGGCCATTTGTCAAACAGAGATATGTCTTTATATGAGGCAGCAAAAATAGATGGTGCCACTCCTTTTCAGCAGTTTAAAAAGCTGACTTTACCATTTATGCTTTTTGCCACCATGCCAGTATTGCTGGGACAGTTCATTGGAAATTTCAATAATTTTGGAATCTTCTATTTCCTTAGAGGCGGATTATATCTGGATGGATATTTCCTGGCAAGTGATACAGATTTGTTAATAAACTGGCTTTATAATCTTTCAATTGATAACAACTATTACTGCATAGGTGCAGCTATCAGTTTGATAATCTTTATTATCACTTCTGTGATTTCACTTTTGGTTTATGTGAATTCACCATCATTTAAAGAGGAGGATACGTTCCAATGATAAAAAAGCATAGCGTTGTCAAAGTCGTAGATGCATTGTGGACATATGCCCTTCTTATAGCTGTGGGATTTGTATTTTTCTTCCCATGCCTTTGGATAGTGTTGGCCTCATTTTCAAAATCAGGAAGTATCTATTCCTTTGAAGGGTTCTTTCCAAGCACCTACAGCATAGATACTTTTAAGAAATTATTTACCGACACTACAATGTACAATTACCCAAGATGGTTTTTCAATACTTTCTTTGTGGCAGTAGGAAGTTGTATTTTAGGAACATTTCTCACAATTCTTACAGCATATACCATGTCGAGATTTGAGTTTAAAGCAAGAAAACCAATGATGAAAACGACAATGGTTCTTGGCATGTTTCCATCCTTTATGGGAATGACAGCAGTGTATATTTTGATGACACAGTTTGGTTTGATTAATCAGATTTGGGGGCTTATCTTAATCTATGCAGCTGGCGCACCAATGGGATATCTGACACAAAAGGGATTTTTTGACACCATCCCAAAGGCCATAGATGAGGCGGCAAAAATAGATGGAGCAAATTCTGCTCAGATATTTTGGAAAATCAATTTACCATTGGCAAAGCCTATTATCGTATATACGGCACTGACTTCTTTCACATGGCCATGGTCGGATTTCATTTTGCCAAAGCTTTTACTGAAGGAAAAGGACTTATACACAGTGGCAGTAGGGCTTATGAGTCTTGATGAAACTGAATTTGCCAGGTTTGCAGCAGGCAGTGTGTTTATTGCAGTTCCTATTGTTATTTTGTATTTTGCCCTTGTGAAAAACATGGTTAATGGCATAGCAGAGGGAGCAGTAAAGGGCTAAGACATTAGGGGGATAATTATGAAACCGGTTATGAAAAATGAAATCATAGATGCTTTAAGAAACGTGGGTCTGACTGCAGGTGATGCTGTTATGGTCCACACATCTTTAAGTCATATAGGATATGTTTGTGGAGGTGCCCAGACTATTATTGAAGCACTGATAGACGTAGTTGGCCAAGAGGGTACCATTATAATGCCAACTCAGTCATGGAAGAATCTTGATCCTGCGACAGGAGTACACTGGGATGTAGATGAGCAGTACTGGGATTTGATACGCCAGCACTGGCCAGCCTATGACAAAAATATTACCCCTACAAATACCATGGGCGCAGTTGCTGAGATGTTTAGAAAATGGCCAGGAGCTGTTCGAAGTGATCATCCTGCCAGGTCCGTTGCAGCGTGGGGAAAGCATGCCAGATATATCACAGAGAATCATGACTTATGTGATATTTTTGGGGATGATTCGCCAGTAGGAAAGCTTTATAAATTGGGTGGAAAGGTGCTGCTTATAGGTGTGGATTATGACAAGAACACATCTATTCATTTGGCAGATGTGAGAGCTGAATACGATAGCAAGCACAACACCATTGAGCACAGCGCTGTGATGGAAGATGGAAAACGTGTCTGGAAATCATACGAGACGTTGTTTGTAGATGGCGAGGATTTTATTGAGATTGGACATGCCTTTGAAGAAGAGCATGTTGTTAACAAAATAAAATTAGGTCACGGTGAGCTAAGATGTATGGCTCAACGTGACCTGGTAGATTTCGCTGTTAAGTGGATTGAAAATAATAGAAAATAGTTTTAGTAGTAAGCTACAGACATATCAACTGGCTTTGGTGCACCTGGAACAACTGCTTTATCTGTGTATTGCCACATAGAGCATTTTCCGCTATAGCTTGGACCTGATTCCAATGTGGAGAGGTCCTTGCTATACCATGCCAGCCATACCATATAATTCTGCTCAATCTGAGAAATATTCCATTTTGCATTATTTAAAAGTTCATATCGATTAGCATAAAACATTGGTGTATATCCACGGCTTTGTACCTGAGCAAGAAATGCCATCGCAATGTTGCTTCGTTCATCCTTTGAAAGGTTGTACTGTCTGCTGGTAGGTTTTTCGTAGTTCTCACAGTTATATACAACTGGAAGTGAAATAGAATAGCCAGAAATATAATCTGCAACCCAATTTGCCTCTGTCACAGCCTCCTCCTGAGTGGTGGCAGTGGAGAAGAAGTAAACACCTACTTTGATACCGTTATTGATGGCGCCCTGTAAGTTGGCTTTAGCATTTCCGTCTTCTAAAATCTCTCCAGTAGTAGATTTTCTAAGTCCCACACGGATAATGGCACTATCGATACCAGATGCAGCTACCTGAGCCCAATCAATAGAACCCTGATATACAGAAACATCTATTACCTTTCTTGCATTTGAACCCTGATTTGCCTTTGCAGCTTCGGCCTGTGCGGCTTTTTCCTTCTCGGCTTTTTCAAGTGCTTCCTGTTCAGCTTTCTTTTGTTCCTCTAAAAGCTTGGCTTCTTCGGCTTTTTTAGCTTCTTCAGCCTTTTTTGCTTCTTCAGCTTTCTTAGCCTCCTCAGCCTTTTTAGCTTCCTCGGCTTTCTTTGCTTCTTCAGCTTTCTTTTTTTCTAATTCTGCAGCTTTTTCTTCTTCGGTAGGTTCGTTAACAACAACTTCGATTTTTACATCGCCATAATCTATAGGCTCTGGTGTTGGCTCAGCTTCCACAACGGGTGTTGGCTCTGGCTGCTCGTAAGCAACAATTTCTTCTTCCTCCATATCAGTGGAAAGCTTTTGGGCAAAAACAAAACCGCCCACACCAAGTGAAATAACAGCAACAGTAACACCACCGATAAGAAGTCTGCGCTTTAAAACTCTCATTTTGCGACGCTTCTCGCCCAGTGCTACCTTCTGTTTATAATCAAGATCTTTATAATTCTTCACAATATCCTCCAATAACAATAGATAAATCACAACTTAACTATACCGTGATTATCCAACATGTGTACCATAATAACACATTTTGAGGTATAACGCACATAAGTAAAACGTTTTAGCGGCCGAAATGTTTACATTTTTTAACTTTATGTTAGAATTATGAATAAAAATGGTAAAGTTTTACTTGGGGGAAGTATAATATGCCTAGAAAAGCAATGGAGAATTCTATTACTATCAAGGATATTGCTGCGCTTTGCAACGTATCCATTTCTACCGTATCTAATGTATTGAATGGCAGGACTAATAAGGTCAGTGCAGAAGTATACCAAAGGATTATGAAGGTGGTGAAGGAGACAGGTTACAAGCCTAATTATCTGGCTAAGAACCTGAGAGCCACTTCCACTAAGACAATTGGTGTTATCGTGGAAGATCTGATTATCTTTTCTACTGCACCTATTGTAGAAGGCCTTATGAAGAAGGCCGAAGAACTTGGGTATAGTGTAGTTATCGAAAACATGAGGCTCTTTGGCAGATGGAGCGATGGCTGGATGAACGATAAGGCTATGCTTCAGGCATCACTGGAGCCAGCTATTAACAAAATGGAAGCCATCAATGTAGATGGAATTGTCTATATTGCCGGCTATGAACATGTTGTAGATATAGACAGAAGACCGGAGAATATTCCATTTGTTATCGTCTATGCCAATTCTTCTGACGAAACCATTCCAAGCTTTAAGCTTGATGATGAAAAAGGTGGATATATCTCCTATAAGTATCTTTATTCAATGGGGCACAGAAATATAGGAATAATAGCAGGAGAGCCATCCAGTCCTCATACCGTCAACAGATTGCGAGGCATTCAGCGTGCAATGTTTGAGGTGGGAGAGCTGTTTAATCCATCTATGGTTATGTACCAGACCTGGAATAAAGAGGGTGGCTACAATGGCATGAAGCAGCTGGATGGAATGGATATTACAGCTGTGCTTTGTCTGTCGGATTTGATTGCATCTGGAGTTTACCAATATCTACAGGAAAGAAATTTGAAGCCTGGACGGGATATATCAGTTATTGGTTATGACAACCACGAGGTTTCATGGCTTTTATATCCTACACTTACTACAGTGCCTCTAGCATTGGTGGAGCTGGGAGATGCAGCTACTACATGGCTTATCAATAAGTGTGAAAGCAAAGATAATAATGAAGAGAATAAGCCTGTTCATTTCAGTATCGCAGGAGAATTGATTGAACGAGAATCAGTTCTAAAAATAGAATAACAAAGTAAAAACTATTGGGTTTACCTGAGAAATAAGGGTAAGCCCTTTATTTTTTTTGCCCGATATTAGTGAAACGATTTTGTTAATTTACGAACAATTTGTGAAAACATAACAAATTATTATGCATTTTAACGGGAAAATACACAATTGACTATATTGATTTCGAAAAATATAATAATTTACATAAGGTAAAACGATACACCAATTAGGCGTTGGAGTATCGAGGGGAATAATAAAAATATATATTAGAGAACACGAATGGAGGAGAAAGGAATGGGTTTAAGAAAACGCTTTATGTCTACGATGCTCATTGCATCTATGGCAGCAACACTTTTTGGCTGTGGAAGTGCCAGCAGCGATTCTGCAACAGAGAGTGCACAGGTAGCTGAAGAGGCTAAGGCTAATGGTGCAGATGTTGCACAGGCAGTTATCGATGCCAGAAAAGCAAAGGCTGAAGAAACAGGTGAATATCAGAAGGTTATTGTTTCCTTCTTTGATTGGACAGGAGCACCTGCAGGAATCGACAGAATTAACGAGGCAATCAGTGAGCACACACGTGAGACACTTGGACTTGATGTTGAATTGATGATTATTGATTCAGCTGCTTACAGTGATGATATTAAGCTTATGCTTTCATCAGGTGAGCAGGTTGATCTGTTCTCAACTTGCGGACCAGGATACATGACATGTGTTAACAATGGTTACACATTAGACCTGGAGGAAGACGATTTACTTGCTACTTACGGTGCAGAGCTTAAAAATTTAATTAGAGCAGATTATCTGGATGCATGCCGAGTAGGCGGCGTTTTATACGGTGTTCCACCTATTAAGGATTACGCTATTCAGACAGCTACAATTCTCGTAGGTACAGAATATCTCGAGGGTGCTGGATATGATGTTTCTAAATTTGAAAAGGATGAGCTGGGATATTACAAAGCAACATGGGATGATGTGGATGAAATCTTCGCAGCAATCCACAAGGCATTCCCAGATAAGACAGTTTTCTCTACACAGGACAACCTTTTAACTCAGGGAAGCTGTGTTGATAACGTAGCTGGTGATTATTACGGAACACTCCTTGATCCAGCTAACAGCCTTAAGATTGAAAATGTATATGAGTCAGATTTATTTAAAGAGTGGGCTGAAAGAGCTTACGCATGGAATCAGGCTGGATATATTTCAGGCGATGCTATGAGTGATAAGACAGGTGCTTCTGCAAGAATCAAGTCAGGTTCTTTCATGGCTATGATGTCACAGAGCAAGCCAGCTTATCAGAATCAGATTAACGGAGAGTGTGGTCGAGACATGACAATTTTTGATGTTGGCGAAGCATTTATGTCATCATCAGCAGTATCATCATTCCCTTGGTGTATCAATCAGTCAACAGAGGATCCAATTGCAGCTATGCAGGTGTTAACAGCTCTTTACACAGATCCAGAAGTTGCAAATCTTGTTTGCTGGGGCCAGGAAGGTGTTGAGTATAAGGTAAATTCTGACACATCTATCAACTGGGCAGACGGTGTAAACGCAGACAATTCTGAGTACTATCCAAACGTACTTTGGATGATGCCTAACCAGTATGCAGCTCACGTTTGGGAAGGTGACCCAATCGATGTTGGTCAGCAGACAGCTGATTTCAATGATAACTGTGCAGTTAAGTCAAAGGCTCTTGGATTTACATGGGACAATACAGATTACTCAGCTGAGTTTACAGCTCTTAAGAATGCATACGAAGAGTTCAGTGGACAGGTTGTATACGGCTTCGTTGATCCTAAGACTGGCTTGAAGGAACTTAATGATGCTTTATATGCTGCAGGACTTCAGGATTATATGGATGCTAAGCAGGCAGCACTTGATGAATGGGCAGCAGAGAACGGTATTAAATAGTAGTAATTATGAGCCGGCTGAAATATAGCCGGCTCTATTATTAGAAGAAGATGGTGAAGACATGAGTGGGAAGACTAAAAGTGAAAATGAAAAGAAAAATCTGAAGAGGCGTCTGAAGAAGTATTTTCCGATCTATATCATGGCGCTTCCAGGATTAATTTATCTGTTTATAAATAACTATATGCCCCTTCCAGGATTGATTTTGGCATTTAAAAAATATAATGCCAGAAAGGGTATATTTGGTTCGGATTTTGTAGGTTTTAAAAACTTTAAATATCTCTTTGCAACGAGAGATGCCTTTGTAATTACCAGAAATACCATATGTTATAATCTTGCATTTATTATCGTAAATACGATACTGGCAGTGTTTGTGGCCATATTGATCGCAGAGATGACATCAAAATGGAAGAAGGTTTATCAGTGTCTTATTCTTTTGCCATATATGGTTTCAATGGTTATCGTAAGTTACCTGGTATATGGATTTTTGTCTAACGACAATGGTTTCATTAATAATACAATACTTCCATTGTTTGGGGCAGATCCAGTACAGTGGTATATGGAAAAGAAATACTGGCCGTTTTTCCTGACATTCGTAAATGCGTGGAAGGTAATCGGATACAATTCCATCATTTACATATCAACTATTTTGGGAATAGACAGAGGCATTTATGAATCTGCAGCTATTGATGGCGCAAGCAAATGGATGCAGATAAAGAAAATTACAATACCTTTGCTAAAGCCAACAGTAATTATGATGACACTGCTTGCAGTAGGAAGAATTTTCTATTCAGATTTTGGACTGTTCTACCAGGTTCCACAGAATCAGGGCTCCCTATTTGCTGTAACAAATACAATCGATACTTACGTCTACCGAGGATTGTTGGAGCTTGGTGATATGTCCATGTCTGCTGCGGCTGGTTTGTATCAGTCTATCGTTGGATTTATTTTGATTTTGGCTGCTAATTATTCTGTCAGAAGAATTAATCCTGACAGCGCATTATTTTAAGGGAGGAGAAGATAAATGAAAGACGAAAAGAAATTTCAGATTTTTGCTCACGTAGTACTTATCATCTTATCGTTACTTGCAATACTCCCTATGATTTTAATGTTGATGAGTTCTTTTACAGATAACGATGTTTTGATAGCTGAGGGATACAAATTTATCCCAAGCAAATTATCTACATATGCATACGAATACATTTTCAACACAGGCAATTCTGTTATAAGAGCATACGGTGTTTCTGTTGTCCTTACCACAGTAGGAACCTGCCTATCACTGGCTATTACAACTATGCTTGCCTACGCGATTTCCATAAAAGATTTGCCAGGAAAGAAGTGGATTACATTTGCAATCGTATTTTCCATGTTGTTTAATGGAGGACTTGTTCCTACATATATGGTATATACGAATATTTTTAATTTGAAAAATACCTTCTTTGCATTGTTGTTCCCAGGTTTGATGATGAATGCATTTAATATTATGCTGATGAAATCATATTTTGTATCAAGTATTCCGTCAGAAATTTTAGATGCAGCATACATTGATGGGGCATCACAGACTATGACATTTTTCAAGATAGTGGTTCCATTGTCAAAACCTATTATGGCAACGGTAGCGCTTTTTGCAGGTATTGGTTACTGGAATGACTGGATGAATGGTTACATTTACATAACCAAGAGAACGGAGCTTTATTCTGTTCAGAACCTTCTTAACAGGATGATGCAGAATATCCAGTTCCTGTCACAGTCCAGCTCAAATGTACAGAATGCCAATGCTGGATTATCGGCTATTCCTCTTGCATCAGTCAGAATGGCAATGGCTACTGTAGGTATTTTGCCGATTATCATTATGTATCCATTTGTACAGAAGTACTTTGTAAAAGGCATTACACTTGGCGGCGTAAAGGGATAAAAGAGTTTTATTCTTACGTCACATTTCTTAAATATATTCTTGGTAAAATGCTACCATGAGCATTGTGTATTTCTCATGGAGGCATGATTATGATAGTACAGTTGGAGTCACAGATTAAACCGTTCATACTTTTGATTCTTGCGGTATGTCTGGTATCCTTGAATATTATTTTCGCAAAAACCAATGAAAGCATAGGTAGCAAACGAGAAGTTATGTCATTCAGGGGTATGCTTGTATCATTCATGATATATGCCCTTGTGGATATACGACTTCTTATTGGAGATGGATTTTACACAATGTTCCCAAGACCAATTGTACATTTTATTGTGGCAGTTGGTTTTGGGGTAATGTCTCTTGCCTGCTATTTTTGGTTTCTTCATGTATCTTCGAATATTCATCCAAAGTTAAAAAATAAGAAGGTAAAAACACTGAGATTGTGGGATATTCTTGCATTAATTCCTTTGGCAATTGTTGTCATTTTGCTATTTACACCACTTCATGTTTTTGTGTATGAAATAGTGGATGGAATGGTAGTGTTTTATCCTATGCTTTCATTCATCTTGTTTTTGGATTACGTATATCTGATAACGGCCACTGTAATCTCAATACAAAACAGAAGAAGAGCTAAGAACAGACTGGAAAAGAAAAAATATGGCAGCCAGATTTTGTTTATTGTTTTCTTTACCATAAGTGGAATGCTTATTGGATTTTTAATAAATCTTCCTGCAATAGAGCTGTGTGTTATTCCTGTTGTTATCAAGCTGTTTGTGGAGCTTCAGGATTCACAGATTTACACGGATGCCTTAACCAAGCTGAATAATCGTAGAAGATTAAAAGAATATATTCACAATGAATTGCAATCATGTAGTGAAGATAATCCTTTGACAGTTATTATGGTGGATTTGGATTATTTTAAAAGCATCAACGACATTTTAGGTCATGACGAGGGAGACAGAGCCTTGATAGCATTTTCCCATGCATTAAAAGATACCTTTAAAGGTAACGATGCAGTGATTGCCAGATGGGGTGGAGATGAATTTATTGTGGCAGGTAAAGATAAAAATCTGGCCACAGACTTGCGAGAAAGACTAGAAGATGTTTTGAAGCGAAAGAGCGGATTGGATTATCCTGTATCATTTAGTTTAGGTATTTTTAATTGCGTTTCACCTGATATGACCGGTGAGCAGATTTTAGTAGAAGCAGACGCATTGCTGTATAAAGATAAAGAAGTTCAGCATAAAAAAGGCATAGATTTTAACGAGCAGCTTAAAGCAGTTAAAAACAAAAAGTAATAGATTTTCACCTGGTCTTCAGAAAAAGTTAAGAAATATTTAAGAGTTATTTAATGGTATTCGTCACATTAAACCTTTACCATATAAGTATGGAAAAGGAAATGATAATGGACGAAACGATTTCCGTTACGGAGATTGTTTCCATAGGGAATTCATACGAAAATAATATGGCTCGAATAGCTGCTATGGAAGATGAGTTTTCTCACACCATTGATCCTATACTTAGGATGTACAATGCAGCTATGAATCTTTATCTGGCAATTTAGATTCGCTGGATGCTATGGAAATCGATTTTGAGGATGAGCTCCTTCAGGCAGCGGAGCTTATATATTCAGCACAGCAGAAGCTGGAGATGATGAATTCTATAATGGAGAAATAAAAAGGAGATAGCCGCCGTGCAGGCGGTTATTTTTATTGTTAAATTGATTTTATACTTCTGTGGAGTTATAATATATATACTTCCACAGAAGTATAGGAGGATAACAATGTCAAAAATACGTCTTTATCATGGCTCACAAATGATAATAGAAAAGCCTGAGTATAAGGGAGGAAAAATTCATAATGATTATGGTCAGGGCTTTTACTGCACTAAACATATAGAGCTGGCTAAAGAGTGGGCTGTAGATGAAGACTTTGATGGATATGTAAATACATATGAAATAGATTTGTCAGGTCTAAAGATTTTAAATCTGAACGATGACAAATATTCTATTTTGCATTGGCTAACAATTTTACTTGAACATAGGACTATGCGAATGAACGGTCCAGTAGCAGAGGATGGTTTGGATTTTTTGAAGAAACATTATCACATAGATATATCTGGTTATGACGCGATAATTGGTTATAGAGCAGATGATTCATATTTTTCTTTTGCAAGGGCATTTATAGCTAACTCAATTAGTATTGCCCAGTTGGAAAGGGCGATGTATCTAGGTGAGCTTGGTGAACAGTATTTTATTCAGAGTGAAAAAGCCTTTTCAAAGCTTATTTTTAAAGAATATATTGAGGTGGCTAGTTCTGATTATTATCCTCTAAAAAAATCCAGGGATAATAAGGCAAGGAGTGATTTCAACTATATTACCAGATCATTAGATAAAGAGGGCACTTTTATTTTGGATTTAATGAGAGAGGAGAGAGAAAATGGCACATCCTTATAATCAAATGTATTTGAATGATGCAATGAGTAATTTGGCTGAGGCTGTGGAGGTTGCCCGTTTTATCTATAGATTTGAGTTAAATTCATTCATGAACTTATTCATTACATCAGGCGTATCGCATCAGTTTGAAATAGGAAATCCTAAATATATTGTTGGAAAATCAGGAACTGAGTTAGTGGATGAAATTGTATATAGAATATTTGGTCCATCAAAAGTTCTTGCATCCGATTCATACTATTCAGCTCCCGGTTCAGAATATTGGGCAGGATGGGTGCTTGCATATTATCAGTGGGTTACAGGAAAGACATTTAAAGAAATACAAAATATAATGACTCTACAGGAAATATATAATCATTACAATCCATATCATGAAATGGATGAGGAACAAATGGTGGAATTAATTAATAAAAAAGCAAACGAACCTACTGTTAACATATCTGGTGTAAGACGTTTACAAGCTTATAGAAAATTCTGGGGGTTATCGCAGAGCCAGTTGGCTAGAGAGGCAAATGTAAATCTTAGAACATTGCAACAGTATGAGATAGGTGCAAAAGATTTGGGGAAGGCATCAGCAAATACAGTTCTTGCATTATGCGAGGTTCTAAATTGTGAACCCAAGGATTTGATTACAACACCAGCACATAAAAGTTATGAGGAGCGTTTAGCTGAGTGTGGTGGTGTTGCTCAGCCATACAAATTTGATTGGCGTGATTCATTATGATTTAACTTCATATAAACAGAATATTAATATGCATATAGTTATTGAGTATTATTTGATATAATATATTCAATGTATTTGGGAGGAAGAAAGCTATGTCATTTCAGACTTTTATGTTTAAGCATATGGCTAAGAAATCAGACGCAAAGAGAGATGCTAATCTTGTTGTGCCTGATAATATCCACATGGACAGAGATATTAATTACCTTAATAATGGGGATGAATGGAATCTTTTGGATGTTTATTATGAGAAGCATACAGAAGGGGTTCAGCCTACAATCATAAGTATTCATGGCGGTGGATACATATATGGTACAAAGGAGATTTATAAACACTATGGTGTATATCTGGCTGGCCTGGGATATACTTTTGTGAATTTCAATTATCACCTGGCTCCAAAGGCCAAGTTCCCATCTCAGCTTACAGAGATTAATCAGGTGATGGAGTGGGTAGTAAAGAATGGTGAGGAATATCACATAGATATTAATAATGTATTTCTGGTAGGTGATTCTGCTGGGGCACAGATGTGCAGTCACTATGCGGCAATAGCTACCAATCCAGACTTCGAAAAGGAATTCGCATTTACGGTACCAAAGGAACTTAAGATTAGAGCTATCGGCTTGAATTGTGGAATGTATAAATTTGATCCTAATTCAGCAGAAGGCCCAATGGCTAAGATGAATAAGGATATATATAAAATGTATCTTGGTAAAGATACATCAGGACTTACAAAACAGATTGACGTACTAGGTCACATCACAAAGGATTATCCACCTTCATACATTATGACTTCATACTATGATTTCTTAAGGGGAAATGCAGAGCCTATGCATCAGTTCCTTCAGAAAAAAGGCGTGGATTCTGTCTGCAAATGCTATGGCAAGGAAGGACAAGAGTACATGGGACATGTTTGCCATGTAAATATGAACCTTGCTGAGGCCAAGCAGATTAATCAGGATGAGGTGGCCTTTTTTGAAAAATACATAGTTTAGTGGACAAGAAACGGGATTCCAGAAATGGAATCCCTTATTTTTATAGAGTTTTCAGAAATTTAACCATTTAAACATATATTTGTCGTATAATTCCTTTGTGGTGTGCGATGGGGCTGCTTTTCAGTAAAGGAGAGGGAACATGGCAAAGAAACCAAAAACAATGAATCCGAAGAATCAGTCTGGGATTAAGGCGAAAGACAGTGTAAAGACCAAACTAATTTGCATTATGGCAATGCTTGTGGCAGTACCACTGATTGTTGCTATTGTTATTAGTTATGTATCATCAACTAACAAGGCAAAGAACGATGCTTTGGAATTGCTTGATACTACAGCTAAGTTTGTAGAAACTGAATATGAAGAGATTATAAAAGAGAATGTTGATTCACTCCAGATGTTTGCCACAGCACCAAGTACCCAGAATTTTATGGAGTATTACGGAAGAGAAGGAAGTAATATTCCACCTGCTGCTATTCAGGCACATATGGCTCAGATTAATACCATAATTAATGATGGAAATGATAGTGTTGTTCTGACATTACTTTCAGGTGACCAAATTCTTAGAACTGACGGTGGTGATTGTGTTAATATAGCCGACCGTGAATTCTTCCAGAGAGCAACCACTACAGGAAAGCCTGCTGTCTCAGGTGTTATCGTAAGTAAATCTTCAGGTGCCAGAGTAGCTATTATTGCTGTTCCTATTTTCAGTGAGGCAGGACAGGTTATCGGTGAGTGTCAGAGAAGTATTGACCTGACTGTACTCCATGAATTTTTAGCAAATAATATTAGTGATGGTTACATCGTTGATCAGAATGGTATTATGGCTGCTCATGCCCAGTTTGATATCGCTGCAGAAGAGGAATACGACATGAGTTCAGGAGAGTTCTGTACTTCTTCTGAGTCTAGTGGTTTATTTGAGCAGGCATTTAGTGGAGTTAACACTTATAATTCATGGGTAAAAGAGCCTATAACTGGATATTCTGTTATTGTTGCAAAGCAGGAACAGGAAATTATGGGCGAGGCTAACAAGGCTGCTTTTTTAGTAGTTATTATTGGAATTATCCTTTTACTTGTAGCTATAGTTATTTCCCTTGTTATGGCAACAAGTTTTACAAACCCAATCCTTGCTGTTACAAATACAATTACAGAACTTGCAGATGGTCGTTTTAAGAAAATTGATGGATATGTTGGTCGTAAGGATGAATTTGGAGAGATTGTTCGAAGTACCAATTCCGTTATTGATAAATTAGGTGATATTGTTTCTGCTATTAAGCATTCAGCTGCCACAGTTACAACATCTTCTGAGGATTTGGCTGATATGGCAAATCAGATTGCTTCTACAACAGATACTGTTGCAACAGCCGTTCAGGAAATCGCAACAGGAGCTGTTCAGCAGGCTGAGGAGATTCAGGAAGCAGCGGAAAATGTTGGTAAGATTACAGATGCTGTAACAGGAGTACAGAACTCTACAGATAACATGGAAAGTCTTGCAGGTAAGATGAAGGAAGCTTCACAGACCTCAAGTAAATCACTTCTTAATCTTCAGGATTCAAGTAGTGATATGACAGAGAAGATTGAAGAAATCGCCAGAACAATTTCAGCTACAAAGGATGCGGTTACAAGTATCAATGAGAGCGTAGAAGGAATTTCAGGCATTGCTTCACAGACAAACCTTCTTTCACTTAATGCTTCAATCGAGGCAGCTCGTGCTGGTGAAGCTGGTAAGGGCTTCGCAGTTGTAGCCGAGGAAATCAGAAAGCTTGCTGATGATTCAGATAGTATGGCTCAGGATATCAGAACTCAGATGGATATTCTGCTTAAGCAGTCTGAGGCAGCCGTTGCAGCAGCTAACCTTGTTAAGCAGGGCAACTTAGAGCAGCAGGAAGCTATCGGTGGAACACTTGAATCAGTTAATGGCATGATTGAGGATATCAACGGAACTGTTGATGGTGTTAAGGAGATTGCAGGAGGGGCTGAGACCTGTGTATCTTCTAATGATATTGTTTCTGATGCAATGTCATCTCTTTCAGCAATTTCAGAAGAGAATGCTGCATCATCAGAGACAACAGGTGCTTCTGTTCAGGAGCTTTCAGCTACAGTTTCAAGCCTTGCAAATTCGGCTGATGATTTGAAGGATATTGCTGTTAAGCTTAATGAAGAGATTTCATTCTTCAAAGATGATACAGAATAAGAGAAATTTCTGTCATATAATTCACTATGTTATCAATAGTAACCTGCTGATTTTGTATGAGGAGTTGAACTATGGAAAATAAAAAGGATAAGAGCCAGAAGGTCGCTAAAACTGGCAAGTCAGGTATTGCTTTTAAGGATAGTATCAAGACAAAGCTTATTATAATCATGGCTTTGCTTGTGGCTGTTCCTTTGCTTATAGCTATTCTTATTAGCTATCGAAATTCTACAACTAAGTCCAAGGATGATGCTTTGGAATTACTTGCTATGACTGGCGAGATGGTAGAAACAGAATTTTCTGAGATTATCTCCCTAAATACTAGTGCCTTGGAAACCTTTGCAACAGCGCCAAGTACTGTAAATTATATCGAGTATTATCATACTGAGACACAGCCTGTTCCAGATGAAGTTATGTTGGCTCATATGGATGCCATCAACGATTACATTAATGATGGTAATAAGAGTATTATTTTGACATTGGCCAGCGGAGACCAGATTCTTAGAACAGATAGAAAAGAAAATGCAAACACCTCGGATCGAGATTATTTCCAGCAGGCTGTTACTACTGGACAGATAGCAATATCAAATGTTCAGGTTAGTAAAAAAGCTGGTAATCGTATCATGATTATGTGTGTTCCAATTTATGATGAGGCACATTCTAAGGTTATTGCTACAATTCAGCGAAGCTATGATTTGAATAACCTTCATGAGTTCTTGGCAGCTAATATCGAAGATGGATATATCGTAGATAGAGCTGGTATTATGGTATCTCATGCTAAGATGGAAATTGGTCCTGAAGATGAATATGATCTTAGTTCATATGAATTTATGTCTTCATCTGATGAATCAGGTGTAATGACATCTACATTTGATGGTGATCTTACCTACATGTCATGGACCAGAGAGCCTAAGAGTGGCTATGTTGTTGCTGTTTCAAAGGGAAATAGCGCAATAATGGCATCTGCAAACAAAGCGGCAATGGCTACTGTATTGGTAGGTGTTGTTCTATTAGTTATTTCTGTAATTATTTCGCTTATGATTGCAACAAGCTTCACAAAACCTATACTTGCTGTTACTGCAACTATTTCCCAGTTGGCAGATGGTCGTTTTAAGAAGATTGATGTTCATGAAAAACGTAAAGATGAATTTGGCGAAATTGTTCGTAGTACAAACTCCGTTATTGATAGATTAGGAGGCATTGTTTTATCAATTAAGCATTCTGCCGCCAATGTAACAACCTCTTCAGAGGATTTGGCAGAGATGGCAAATCAGATTGCAGCCACAACGGATACTGTAGCAAATGCAGTTCAGGAAATTGCCACAGGTGCTGTACAGCAGGCTGAGGAAATCCAGTCAGCAGCAGAGAATGTTGGTAAGATTACTGATGCCGTTTCGGGTGTTCAGACATCTACAGAAAATATGGAAAATCTTGCTGGCAAGATGAAAGAGGCCTCACAGACCTCCAGCAAATCACTTCTTAATCTTCAGGATTCAAGTAGTGATATGACAGCAAAGATTGAAGAGATTGCAAAAACAATTTCTGCTACAAAGGACGCTGTTACAAGTATCAATGATAGTGTAGAAGGTATTTCTGGAATCGCTTCACAGACAAATCTTCTTTCACTTAATGCTTCTATTGAGGCAGCACGTGCTGGTGAAGCTGGTAAGGGCTTCGCGGTTGTTGCTGAGGAAATCAGAAAGCTTGCCGATGATTCTGATAGCATGGCTCAGGATATCAGAACTCAGATGGATATTTTGCTTAAGCAGTCTGAGGCAGCGGTTGCAGCAGCTAACCTCGTGAAGCAGGGCAACTTAGAGCAGCAGGAAGCTATCGGTGGAACCCTTGAATCAGTTAATGGCATGATTGAGGATATCAACGGAACTGTTGATGGTGTTAAGGAAATCGCCGGCGGTGCTGAGACCTGCGTATCTTCAAATGATATAGTTTCTGATGCAATGTCATCTCTTTCAGCAATTTCAGAAGAGAATGCAGCATCTTCAGAAACAACGGGTGCTTCTGTTCAGGAGCTTTCAGCTACAGTTTCTACACTTGCTGCTTCTGCAGATGACTTGAAGGAAATTGCCGTTAAGCTTAATGAAGAGATTTCATTCTTCAAGGATGATACTGAATAGTAGTGCTTTATTAGTAATTTAGGAGCGGAAATGAAAATCAAGAAAATTTCGGTTCGCATTACCATACACATCATTATATGTACCACTATTGCCATGGTAGTCATGAGCTTTTTGGCTTCATACAGTTTGGTAAACATAATGAAAAACGAAGCAGCTGTTGAGCTTTCAGGGGTAAGCGAATCATCTTCATCTCGCTTGAGTGCCCTTATTCAAAAGGAATATGCTTATCTGGATGGATTTATGGCATCTCAGGATATGAAAGCACTTATAGATAATCCTGATGATCCAGATATTCAGGCAGCCGCTCAGGCATATACTCAGTACTATGGAAGTATCATACCTGATATGAAAAGTATGTTTTATGTTGAGTATCAGGGGAAAGTTTTGACCCATACTCTTCCTGAAATGATAGGATATATGAATAATCCTGACCTTGTGAAAATGATTCAGGGTCTTTACTATAATGACCAAGGCAACACTGTATACAATAGTGTTACAGCTGTATCTCCTGCAACTAGTGAGATAAGTATGATTTTTGCAAGATCATCATACAACTCAAATGGTAAGCCTGCAGGTTATGTTTCGGTGGAAGTGGATAAGACAGAGTTTTACAATCTTTTGGAATCTGCAATTCATATTTGCGAGAATCAGGAGGTTGTTCTTACTGGCGTCAATAATCCAGTGGTTTATTATTCGACAAATCCAGATGAAATAACCCTTTCCAGTGAGAAGCCAATAATAAATTCTCTTATTGCTGATATTTCAAATGGTGCTGTTGAGAATGAAGGATTTATTGATTATATAGATGACGCAACCGGCGAAAAAATGCTGGGATACTATACTTATTTGAGTGACAATGATTGGCTGTTGCTGGTTGGTGCTCAGGAAAAAGAGCTTTACGGAAATGCATATCATTATTCAAACTTGATAATTATCTATGGCGCAGTTATTACCATACTTATAGCCTTGATTCTGGTATTTATCATTAGCAAGTTAGTAAAGCCTATTACAAATATTCAAACTGCCCTTACACGAGTAGCAGCCTTTGATATAACAGATAATAAAGATATTGTTAAATATGAAAAGCGAGCTGATGAGATAGGAAAACTGGCTGTTGCTACCCGTACTGTAATAATAAGCTTAAAGGGTGCGGTTAGCGTATTTAGAGAATACAATGATATGCTTGAGAAGGATTCAAAGAATCTTGAAAATGCATCTACAATGCTAAGTGAGGTTACAAATGATAACCAGGGTATTGCAGATTCTTTGGCATATAAAATCAATGAGACGAACTCAGCTATTGAGTCCATTCGAAACGAAATTGATAACATATTGGAATTAGTTTCTACTGTAAACGAAAAGGTTGAAACAGGCCAGAATGACTCCACTGAGCTTATAGCTTCAGCCACTAAGATGAATGACCAGATTAACACAGAAATCAATAAAAATATGTCAATGCTACAGGAAACTATGGCTAGTATGGAGACTGCCTTAGATAGTTTAAATGCTGTTGAGCAGATTAATACTTTGGCAGAGGATATTATGTCCATTACTTCTCAGACAAATCTTTTATCTTTGAATGCCTCTATTGAAGCTGCCAGAGCTGGTGAAGCAGGCAAGGGCTTTGCTGTAGTAGCAGGAGAAATTGGACAATTGGCTGAACAGTCAAAAGAAACAGCCATGAATATTACAGAGATAGTAGCAGCCAGCAATGAATCTGTTGCCAATGTAAGAAGTCAGGTGTCTTCACTTATAGATTTCATTAAGAATGATGTTATCTCAAGCTTTGAGATTTTCTCTTCTCAAAGTAAACATTATGATGAGGGTATTTCCACCATTGAACAGTCTGTTTCAGATATAGGAAATGCCATGGAATCTCTTAATGAATCAATAAATGAAATAGCAAAACAGATTAAGGCAGTTAATGATGCTTCTGTGGAAAATACTGACGGTGTTTCTAATATTCTGGGCAAAAATGTTCAGGCTATAGATGTTTCCAAGAACATAGAAGAGATAGCTGAGAATAGTAAGAACAACGCTAACGATTTGAAGTTTGCTATTAATCAGTTCAAGACAGAATAGTAAGTTCGCTATCTGGTAATTGATAAAATGTCGCAATAAAGGATTTTTTGAGAATCACCCATTGACTAAGTGGGTGATTCTTTTTATATTATATAAGCATACTAAACTAGTAGGTAAATATGCAATGATTACAGGTTATAGAAAAGGAGAGTAAAAGGAGATGTTTGTATACGCAGATAATGCAGCTACTACAGCTGTTTCACCTAAGGTAGTGGAAGCAATGCTACCATATTTTACAGAAGTTTATGGAAACCCATCCAGTTTATATTCAGTAGGACAGAAGGCAAAGGAGGAGCTTGAGGAAGCAAGAGAAAGAATCGCAAAGGTTCTTGGTGCATCACCACGTGAAATCTATTTCACATCAGGTGGCAGCGAGGCAGACAATCAGGCTATCATCTCAGCTGCACGAATTGGAGAGAAGAAGGGCAAGAAGCACATTATTTCTACTAAGTTTGAGCATCATGCAGTGCTTCATACACTTCAGGCACTTGAGAAGGAAGGCTTCGAGATAGAGCTTCTTGACGTACATTCAAACGGCGTTGTTACAGCAGAGCAGGTTAAGGATGCAATTCGTGAGGATACAGCACTTGTAACTATCATGTATGCTAACAACGAGATTGGAACAGTTCAGCCAATTCCAGAAATCGGAGCAGTATGTAAAGAAAAGGGAGTTATCTTTCATACAGATGCAGTTCAGGCTGTAAGCCATCTTCATATTGATGTGAAGGAGCAGAACATTGATATGCTTTCAATTTCAGCTCACAAGTTCCACGGCCCTAAGGGTGTAGGCGTGCTTTACGCAAGAGGGGGAATCATCCTTACAAACGTAATCAATGGTGGAGCACAGGAAAGAGGCAAGAGAGCAGGTACAGAGAATCTTGCTGGTATTGTTGGAATGGCGGTAGCACTTGAGGACGCGGTAGCTCACATTGATGAGAACAATGAGAAGTTTGCAAAGCTTCAGGACAGACTTATCGAAGGTCTTTCAAAGATTCCATACTCTGAGCTTAACGGTGATAGAAATCAGAGAGTAAAGTCAAATGTAAACTTCTGCTTTGAAGGTATCGAGGGAGAGTCATTACTTCTTCTTTTAGATGATAAGGGAGTGGCCGTTTCATCTGGTTCTGCCTGCACATCAGGTTCACTTGATCCTAGCCATGTGCTTCTTGCAATTGGTCGTCCACATGAGGTAGCTCACGGTTCACTTCGTATCTCTCTTGGAGAGGATGCAACAGAGGAGCAGGTAGACTACATCATTAAGTCTGTGACAGAAGTAGTTGAGTATCTCAGAGGTTTTTCACCTTTCTGGGGTGACTTGGTAAGTGGCAAGAGAGAACATATTTTTGCAGAGCACACAGTAGCTTAATTCATATAGAGAGATTAATTTGGAGGAATTGAAAAATGGCATTATATAGCGAAAAGGTAATGGATCACTTTAGAAACCCAAGAAACGTAGGGGTTATCGAGAACGCAGATGGTGTTGGTGAGGTAGGTAACCCAGTCTGTGGTGACATCATGAAAATTTATCTTAAGATTAATGATGAACAGGTAATCGAGGATGTTAAGTTTGAGACATTTGGATGCGGATCAGCCATCGCATCATCTTCAATGGCAACAGAGCTCATTATGGGTAAGCCACTATCAGAAGCTCTTCAGCTTACAAACAAGGCAGTAACAGAAGCCCTTGACGGACTTCCAGCCCACAAGCTCCATTGCTCAGTACTTGCTGAGGAGGCTATCAAGTCTGCAGTAAGAGACTACTACGACAAGAACGGAATCGAATACGACCCTAAGGATTTCCCAGACCCTGAGGTTGAGGCGTGTCATATGCACTAAGGAGGCTTCCCCTTGAGGGTTGCTAGGCTCCAGTGGAGCCTGTTTAGCAACGACCGAGCCGGAAGGCGAGACAAGGTGGCCGAAGGCCGGATGAGGTGTCTCATCTGGTCTTTTTTCTTTTTCCCTCCTGCTTGACACATCATATCAGCCCAGTCTCGGTGTCAATGATTCCCTTTGGCGCTTCGCGTCATTGACACCTCGCCTTTAGGCTGATATTTGGTAATCAAGCAGGGGTGAAAATGGGGCTGTGGCGGAGCCGCAAAGCCACTTATGCATCCCGATGGTATAAAAGTGGCATTTGGGATGCATTTATACGGGTGTGATATTGGAGAGTATCTGTATGACCCGTAAATTAAAAGTATGGTTCAAACCCTTTACGGGTAAAATGGGAAGATTCTTTGGATTTACCCGTAAAAAATTGTCACTTTTAAAGATATTTACGGGCGAGATTAGGAAGCACACTAATCTACCCGTAATCAATATTCACAATTGTTAAAATATGGGGAAATACTTTCAGATTTTACGGGTGTATGGAAGGAAGCTACAGGGTTACCCGTAAGTTTCAAAAACCAATTTTTTTTCTTACGGGTACAATTGCATTTCTTATACCTAGTACCCGTAAATAGAACCTGTGGCTTGCCACAATCACAGTGAAACTAAGGATAGCCTTAGCTATCAATTCCCTTGATAGCCAGCTATAATTTTTACCCATATTAAAACCTATTGACCTAGTAGGTAATATAATTTATTATAATCCCAACAAGAAAAACATAGCGAAAGGGTAGGTAATTCAAAATGAAAAATCTTTTAATTTCTTTTGTAAGACACAACTGTAAAAACGGCCGAATGCAGGGCTCAAGAGATTATTGTTACTGTTGTTAAAAATATTATTGATAAGCAAAGGAGATTAAAATTATGAGTAATTATAGATTCGAGACATTAGCACTTCACGTAGGACAGGAAAACCCAGATCCAGCATCTGATGCAAGAGCAGTACCTATTTATCAGACAACATCTTATGTGTTCAGAGATTCACAGCATGCAGCAGACAGATTTGGTCTTGCAGATGCAGGTAACATTTACGGAAGACTTACAAACTCAACACAGGGAGTTTTAGAGCAGAGAGTAGCAGCTATTGAAGGCGGAGCAGCAGCCCTTGCAGTTGCATCAGGAGCAGCAGCAATCACATACACAATTGAGGCTCTTGCAGCAGGCGGCGGACACATAGTAGCACAGAAGACAATCTACGGCGGAAGCTACAACTTACTTGCTCACACACTTCCACAGTACGGCGTAACAGCTACATTCGTAGATGCTCACAACCTTAAAGAGGTTGAGGATGCAATTAAGGACGATACAAAGGCAATCTACATTGAGACACTTGGAAATCCAAATTCAGATATTCCAGATATTGATGCACTTGCAGAGATTGCTCACAGACACGATCTTCCACTTGTAGTTGATAACACATTTGGTGCAGCTTACTGGGTACGTCCAATCGAGCATGGCGCAGACATAGTAGTTCATTCAGCAACAAAGTTCTTCGGTGGACACGGAACAACACTTGGTGGTGTTATCGTAGAGGCAGGCACATATGACTGGAAGAAGAGTGGCAAGTTCCCTGCAATTGCAGAGCCAAATCCAAGCTACCACGGAATCTCATTTGCAGATGCTACTGCACCTGCTGCATTCGTTACATACATTAGAGCAATCCTTCTTCGCGACACAGGAGCTACAATCTCACCATTCAATGCATTCCTTCTTTTGCAGGGAATTGAGACATTACCACTTCGCTTAGATAGACATGCAGAGAATACAACAAAGGTTGTAGAGTTCCTTAAGAATCATCCAAAGGTTGCAAAGGTAAATCATCCTTCACTTGAGGATCATCCAGATCACGAGTTATATAAGAAGTATTTCCCTAAGAATGGCGGAAGCATCTTCACATTTGAAATCAAGGGCGGCAAGGAAGCAGCTTACAAGTTCATCGACAATCTTCAGATTTTCTCAATCCTTGCAAATGTAGCTGATGTTAAGAGCTTAGTAATTCACCCAGCGACAACAACACATTCCCAGCTTACAGAAGAGGAGCTTCTTGACCAGGGAATCACACAGTCTACAATCAGACTTTCAATTGGTACAGAGCACATTGATGACATCATTGAAGATCTTGAAAAGGGCTTTGCAGCAATTGACGGAATTCAGGGTTCAGTTAATGAATCAAACGTTGATATAAAGGCAGTTTAAGCTATAATATTTATTAGTAATTATGTACGGAGGATAATGAAATGGCAAACATTTACAAGAGCGCATCAGAGCTCATTGGAAACACACCACTTGTAGAAGTTACAAATATTGAGAAGGAGCTTGGTCTTGAGGCTACAGTTTTAGTTAAGCTTGAGTACTTTAATCCAGCAGGATCTGTTAAGGATAGAGTAGCGCTTGCTATGATCGAGGATGCAGAGCAGAAGGGACTTCTTAAAGCAGGTTCAGTAATCATAGAGCCAACATCAGGAAACACAGGTATCGGTCTTGCAGCTATCGCAGCAGCAAAGGGATACAGAGCAATCCTTACAATGCCTGAGACAATGTCTGTAGAGCGTAGAAACATTCTTAAGGCATACGGCGCAGAAATCGTTCTTACAGAAGGCGCAAAGGGAATGAAGGGAGCTATCGCAAAGGCTGAGGAGCTTGCTGCAGAAATCGAAGGCAGCTGGATTCCAGGTCAGTTCGTTAACCCTGCAAACTCAGCAGCACACCGTGCAACAACTGGTCCAGAAATCTGGAAGGATACAGATGGAAAGGTTGATATCTTTATTGCAGGTGTTGGTACAGGCGGAACTGTTACAGGTGTTGGTGAGTACTTAAAGTCTCAGAACTCTAATGTTAAGGTTGTTGCTCTTGAACCAAAGGATTCTCCAGTGCTTTCAGAGGGCAGAGCAGGTGCTCATAAGATTCAGGGTATCGGCGCTGGATTCGTTCCAGATGTTCTTAATACAGAAGTTTATGATGAGATTTTCGTAGCAGACAGTGATGATGCATTCGCAGCAGCAAAGCTTCTTGCAAAGAAGGAAGGTATCTCAGTAGGTATCTCTTCAGGTGCAGCACTTCACGGAGCTATCGAGCTCGCAAAGAAGCCAGAGAACAAGGGCAAGACTATCGTAGCTCTTCTTCCAGACTCAGGTGACAGATACTACTCTACACCACTTTTCACAGAATAACTTGGATTTCTAATTAAAATACTCCTTTTACTACACCCTCAGGTATGCCAGTGCCTGGGGGTATTTTTTTGCAATCTATGTGTAACCGATTTCATATGTCATGCGGATAATACAAACGAGTTAACCTAATTTGCCCTTATTTTATTGTAATTATGCACAAAAATAACGCTACGAATTAAGCCGAAATTTACAAAATCGATATTTTTAGCTGCAAAATATATGTCAACCGGTTGACATATATTAACAGGCAATGGTATCATCCTAACATCAAAAACAAACAGACCTTTTGAAGGAGGGGTAATTGAAATGAAGAAAAAGTTAGTTTCATTAGTTATGGTTGCAGCTATGGGCTTGTCTATGGTTGCATGTGGTTCAGCTTCAGGCTCAGGCGATGGGGCAGCAAAGGGTGATGGTGTTTCTATCACAATCTTAAACTCTAAGACAGAGATTCAGACTCAGTTTGAAGAGATGGCAGAAGAGTATGAGGCAAACACAGGTGTACACGTTGAGGTTTACAATGCTGATACAGATACAACAGTTGCTTCACAGGTAGCAACAAGATATGCATCAAACGATCCATACACACTTACAATGGTTGATGCAAAGGATATCTACTCACTTGCAGATGATTATGCTTATGATCTTTCAAATGAAGATTGGGCTAGCCACACAACACTCGGTATCACAGTAAACAATAAGCTTGCTGGTTTCCCAGTTTGTGTAGAGGCAAGAGGTATTCTTTACAACGCAGATGCAATTAAGAAGGTAACAGGTAAGGATTTTGATCCTTCATCAGTAGCAACACTTGATGACTTCCAGAAGCTTCTTGATGAGCTTGTAGCTGGTGGAATGGAAGCTCCAGTTGGTATTCTTTCAGAGTACTGGTCACTTGGTGCTCACTGGTTCCCAATGATTTACGAAGAGCAGGCTGATCCAGATGCATTCGTAAACGGACTTCTTGCTGGTTCTGAAGACCTTGCTGGAAATGAGAAGTTCAACTCAATCATGGATACATTCGAGACACTTGTTAAGTACAACTACGCTAAGGGTTCTGCTTCAAACGCTGACCGTGAAGAAACATCAATGAAGTTTGCTCAGGGAGACATCGCATTTATGTTTGGTGGTAACTGGGATTGGTCAGTAATCAACCAGTATGACTACACAGAGAACCTTGGTATGATGCCAGTTCCACAGAACACAACAGACGGCACAAACGCAAAGCTTGTTGGTGGTGGTTCTAAGTACATCTTCGTAGATAGCTCAGATGCTACAAGCGAGGAGCAGAGACAGGCAGCTCTTGATTTCCTTAACTGGTTAGTAAGCGATGCAGAAGGTAATGCTTTCCTTACAGAGAAGTGTGCTTTAGTTCCTGCATTCGATAACATTGATGCTTCAGCACTTGATCCACTTTCACTTTCAGTTAAGTCATACGCTGATGCTGGAAACCTTGTACCAAACTACAACTACCTTCCAGATGATCACATGACAGTAGTAGGTCAGGAGATTATGCAGAAATACCTTGATGAGGCTATTGATAGAGCAGAAGTTGCTAAGGAAGTTACAGAATACTTCAAGACAGCTACTCCAATTGCCCACTAATTATGCTGTGAGCGCCAGGCCATAGGCAATAAAAAATGGCGCGAACTACCTTGTTCACAACGGGGCCTCAGAAAAATAAGTAACTGAGGCCCTATTATTTTGAAAGGTGATGTTTATGAAAACGAATACACTGGGGTATAAATTTAGACAGTACTTACTTTTTGCAGGAGTATCTACAGTTATTTTTGCAAGCGTGGTAATCATTCCTTTTATTTATGGTCTTTATCTTACATTTACAAGTTGGGATGGAGTTTCACGCAATAAGCCATTCGTTGGCGTTGAAAATTATGTTAATGCGTTTGGAGATTCAGGATATTGGGTATCTCTTGGACGTACATTTATCTACTCAGCAATCGCTGTTATTTTGGTAAATGCAGTGGCCTTCATTATCGCTTATATGGTAACAAGCGGAATCAAGGGCCAGAATTTCTTTAGAGCAGGTTTCTTTGTTCCAAACCTTATCGGTGGTATCGTACTTGGTTATGTTTGGAAATTTGTATTTAATAAGGCATTAGTTTCACTGTCAGCTTCTATAGCAAGTGGAGATGCCAAATCACTCCTTGCTACAGAAACAGGTGCAATTGCAGCACTTATTATTGTTTCAGTTTGGCAGTATGCAGGCTATATGATGCTTATTTATGTGGCAGGCTTTATGAGTGTTTCAGAAGATGTTATTGAGGCGGCTAAAATTGATGGCTGTACGGGGACACAGTCAATCATTCATATATCAATTCCACTTATGACAGCATCATTTGTACAGTGTTTATTCCTTACAATCACAAGATGCTTCATGGTATACGATGTAAACCTTTCACTGACAAACGGTGATCCATACGGAAGCTCAGCACTTGCTGCTATGCACGTATACAACCAGGCTTTCATCAACAAGAACTATGGTACAGGTCAGGCAGAGGCACTTATCCTCTTTGTAATCTGCGCTATTATCGGTGGAATTCAAGTATACGTTGGTAAGAAAGGGGAGGTGCAGGCATAATGGAAAACGAAAAAGCAGCTCGCAATAAAAAAATAAGACACGCCATTATGATTATCGTACTTGCGATATTATTTGTAGCATTTATTTTCCCTTTCATAATGGTAATCATAAATGTATTTAAGGTTAAGGCAGATATCACTGCAAATCCACTTGCTCTTATAGGTAAGCACGGATTCACATTAGAGAATTTCCCTAATGCTATTAAGAAAATGAATTTCTGGAATTCATTTGGAAATTCACTCTTTATTACAATTTTCTCAACAATCGGTACAATCATTCTTTCATCAATGACTGCATACCTGATTGTTAGAAATAACTGGAAAGCAAATAAGATTTTATTTGTAACTATGATTGCATCAATGGTAATTCCATTCCAGGTACTTATGGTTCCTCTTGTTTCTTTATACGGTGGAATATTTGGAATATTAAATCACAGAATTACACTTATTTTTATGCACATCGGTTTCTCACTTTCAATGGCAACATTTATGTTCCACGGAAGTATTCACACAAACGTACCTATCTCACTTGAGGAGGCAGCAACAATTGATGGCTGTAACAAATGGCAGATTTTCTCACAAATCGTATTTCCGATATTAAAGCCAACAATTGCAACAGTAGCAATCATTGATGCAATGGCATTCTGGAATGACTACTTACTTCCATCTCTTGTACTTGGACGTAAAGAGCTTTACACAATTCCTATCGCAACAAAGGTATTCTACGGTACTTATTCAACAGATACAGGATTAATTATGGCTGCACTGTTACTTGCAATGCTTCCAATCCTTCTTCTGTACTTATTCCTTCAGAGATACATCGTGGAAGGTATTACAGCAGGTGCCGTTAAATAGGCAATACTTTATCGAAGATAAGGTATTGCAGGATGTGCCATTTGCCGCAGGCAAATCTTTAAATGGCACACCTTCCTATAAAATAATAAAAAGGATTGAATAAAATGAAAAAGTTAGAAAACAAATGTATGCTCATCACTTATGCTGACAGCATGGGTAACAACCTGACAGACTTAACAACAGTAATGAATAAGCATTTCAAAGATGCAGTTGGTGGAATTCACATCCTTCCATTCTTCCCATCATCAGGAGACAGAGGCTTTGCTCCAATGGATTACCACGTAGTTGATCCAGCATTTGGTGATTGGAATGATATCGAAAAGTTAGCAGAAGATTATTATCTCATGGCTGATTACATGATTAATCATATTTCAGCCCAGAGTGAATACTATAAGGATTTCCTTGCAAAGAAGGACGATTCTAAGTACAAAGACCTTTTTATTCGTTACAAGGATTTCTGGGAGAATGGCGAGCCTACACAGGCAGAGGTAGATGCAATCTACAAGAGAAAGCCAAGAGCTCCATACGTAGATGCGAATTTTGCAGATGGCACTACTGAGAAGGTATGGTGTACATTTGATGAGCAGCAGATTGACATAAACTGTAAATCTGCTACAGCAAAGGAATTTATCAGGGATAATCTTGAGACACTTTGTAAGCATGGTCTTGCAATGATCAGATTAGATGCCTTTGCTTATGCTACTAAAAAGGCAGGCTCTTCATGCTTTTTCATTGAGCCAGAGGTTTGGGAGCTTATGGATGAATCAGCTAAGATTGTTGAGCCATATGGTGTAACACTTCTTCCAGAGATTCATGAGCACTATACAATGCAGCAGAAGATTGAAAGTCATGATTATTATGTATATGATTTTGCGCTTCCTATGCTTCTTATTAACGGCCTTTACTATGGACAGTCACAGTACTTAAAGCACTGGCTTGAGATTTGCCCAAGAAAGCAGTTTACAACACTTGATACACACGATGGAATCGGAGTTGTAGACGTTAAGGATCTTCTTCCTGATGAGGAAATCGAACGTACAAAGGAAGACATCTTTAAATTCGGCGCTAATGTTAAAAAGATTTACAACACAGCAGCATACAATAACCTTGATATTTATCAGGTTAACTGCAGCTACTATTCAGCACTTGGTGATGATGACGATGCTTATCTTCTCGCAAGAGCAGTTCAGTTCTTTGCACCAGGTATTCCACAGGTTTATTATGTTGGACTTCTTGCAGGAAAGAACGATCTTCAGCTTTTAGAGGAGACAAAGGTTGGTAGAAATATTAATCGTCACTACTACAAGCTTGATGAAATCGACCGCGAGGTTGAAAGACCAGTGGTTAAGAAATTACTTGAGCTTATGAAGTTTAGAAATGAGCATCCAGCTTTTGATGGAGAGTTCATATTAGAGGATTGCAGCGATGAAGAGCTTGTTATTCTCAGACAAAAGGGAGATGCTTTTGCAAGACTTAAAGCTAACTTAAAAACTAAGAAGTTTACTATTGAACATTCATAAATAAAAACGGCAATGCACAGTAGGGTATTGCCGATTTTTATGATAAAATGTGGGCATGGAGTTAAGCATAGATTTTTGTTTTTCCTCAGAAAAACAAGAAGCTATAATTTGGAGGGAAAATGGCAACATTAAAGGATGTGGCAGCAAAGTGCGGATTGACTGTCACCACAGTATCGAGAGTACTAAATAACAGAGGATACATTTCCGAAGAGACTAGAGCAAAGGTTTATGCGGCCATGGAAGAGCTTAACTATCAACCAAATGAGGTGGCAAGATCTTTATCCAAGAAGTCTACAAAAACCATAGGGGTTATAGTCCCACATATCAGACATCCTTACTTTTCGGAAATGATTAGTAATATTGAAAACGCAGCAAATAAACAAGGATATAAAATAATCCTTGCCAACTCAAAAGGGGCAAAACACAAGGAGAAGGAATATCTAGACATGTGTACAAGTAATCGAGTGGCAGGTGTTATTTTGTTTTCTCCCAGTGTACAGGTATCGGAATTTGCAGATAGCAAAATTCCGCTTGTCACTGTAGAGCGTTTTATAGAAAATGGAACTGCAGCCGTAGAGTGTGACAATGAACAGGGGGGAATGCTGGCAGCCCAGGCTCTTATTGATTCAGGATGTAAGAATGTTCTTATGATTTCAGGTGTTGTTAATAATTCAATGCCTGCGGACGATCGTGTAAAAGGTTTTGCAAAAGTTTGTGAAAAAAATGGTATTTCATATAAGGAAATAGTCACCAGTCAGGATCAGTACGAAAGCCTGGATTATCATTCACTTTTAGATAGTGCTTTAAAGCTTGATTCTGATATTGATGGTGTATTTGCCAGTTCTGATTTAATTGCAGCACAAGTGCTTCAGGTTTGTGGTAAAATAGGAAAAAAGGTACCAGAAGATATAAAGCTGGTGGGATTTGATGATGTTATGATTTCACGAATTACCACACCACCTATTTCTACTATTCACCAGCCAATTAAAGAGATGGCAGAGTCGGCAGTAGAACTTGTTATAGCAGCTTCAGAGGGAAAGGTTGTGCCTAAGCGCACTCTTTTACCGGTATCGTATATAGAAAGGGAAAGCACAATATAATGAAAAGATTTGACGTAATAGCATTAGGAGAGATTTTAATTGACATGGCTCCAGGTGAGCAATCATCACAGGGCAATGATACCTTTGAGGCATGTCCAGGTGGAGCACCTTGTAATGTATTATCACTTCTTACAAAGGCTGGTCACAAGACAGCTTTCATCGGTAAAGTTGGCGAGGATATGTTTGGACATATGCTTACAGACACAATCAAGGAGCTTGGGATCGAGACTTCAGGTGTAGTATTTGATAAAGAGGTACGTACAACACTTGCCTTTGTTAAGAAGCTTCCTAACGGAGATAGAGACTTTAGCTTCTACAGAAATCCAGGAGCAGATATGATGCTTAATGCATCAGAGGTTAAATTTGATTTAATCGAGGATTCAAAGATTTTCCATTTTGGAACACTTTCAATGACATCTGAGTGTGCTAAGGAAGCTACAAAAAAAGCTGTAGCATTTGCAAAGGAAAAGGGACTTCTTGTTTCCTTTGATCCAAACTTAAGAGAGCCACTTTGGGCTAATCTTGGGGATGCAAAGGCTGCAATCAAGTGGGGAATGGAAAACTGCGATATTCTTAAAATCTCAGATAACGAAGTAGAATTTATGACAGGTCTTTCAGATATGGAAGCTGGATATATGGCTATAAAAGAAATGTCATCAGCTAAGCAGGTGTTCGTTACACTTGGCCCAGATGGAAGTATCGGAATGGCTGATGGTCAGTTGGTTAAGGTGAGTGGTGTTAAGATGGAATCAGTAGTAGACACTACAGGAGCTGGAGATACATTTATGGGTTGTGCTCTTCATTACATCTTAGGTCATGGAATAGAGCTTTCAGCAGACCAGATTAAAGAGTTGCTTACAATTGCAAATGCAACAGCTGCAAAGGTAACTCAGGTTAAGGGTGCATTAAAGGTAATGCCTGAAATTTAAAACACATAGTTATGGACTGGTGATGACACCAGTCCTTTTTTAATCCTTTAATACAAATCCTCTTGTGCAACTTCCTGTAAAACCAGGGATTCACTTTCGCCTCTGATTTTTCTTAACTTCCAGCTGTTTAGAACGAAACGTAAGATTTCATCTACAACAACAAGTCCGAAGATTTCAAGTATTCCCCTATGAAATACCATTACTATAACTGAGCTCATAGCCACTACGAAGAAGGTTCCAAAAAGCTGAGTCTTTAACATCCAGGAAGGCTCACCATAGCCTTTGATTCCAGAACCGAAAATAATATTTCCACTTTTAGGGAATAAATCCAAACCAACAATTAAAAGATATAATGGCGCTGCAGCAAGTACTGCTTTGTCTTTAGTAAATATTCCTAATATCTGATTTGGGAACAGCAGGAAAAATACAAGATTAATCACTGAAAATCCCCAGGCAAGATAAGAGGAACACATTACCACATCCCACACACCTTTTACATTTTTTCTGCCTGTCTCGTAGCCTGAAAGTGTAAGAGCGGCAGTACCAAATGAACCAGATACAACAACTGCGATTAGCTCTACACTAAATACAATAGAATGTATTCCTGCAGCTTCTACGGAAATCTTGTTGAGCATTGCTATAAGATATAAATGTCCAAGATTCCAAGCGAATTCTTCGCAGGCTGCTGGTGCGCCGAACTTAATTGTATCAGTGTATAGCGAAAGCTTTGCTTCTAAGATCTGAATGAACTTTGGCCTGATTACAATATCCTTTGCAGTTAATACATAAACAAGAACGATTGCATCACCAAGTAATTCAGCTAATGTTGTGGCAATAGCTGCACCCTTTACTCCCATGGCAGGAAGACCAAAGTGGCCAAAAATCAATATATAATCTAGCACTACATTTGCCAGTGATCTGGATACTCCGTACCATACCATAATCTGAGTCTTCTGGCTTACCTGCAGCATACAGCTGATAGATGCACCGATACCGGTAAGAATAAATATTGGAGCAAAGTAGTGAGCATAATCAATACTCATACCGATGATGCTCTCATCAACGCCAATAAGGTTGAAAGCCACCTGTGGTGTGAAAAACCAGAACAGGAAAAGAATAATTCCTATACCATTATTAAATTTAAATACTGAAGCCAGTGTTGCTGTTGCTTTATCAAGCTCATTTGCACCATATAGCTGACTTACTAGGATTGTGGCACCTGTAGTTAGTGCAAAAATGATGCTCATTGTGGTCCACATTGGCGTAGAAGCATTTCCTACTGCACTCATACTTTCGAGTGACAGTCTGCCGATGAAAACCTTATCAATTAACATCTGTAGCTGCGATATCAGATTTGAAAGCATTATGGGAACAGCAATAGCAAGTATTTTCTTAATATAGTCTTTCATAAATTTTCATATCTTTCTGTATCCAATCATCTACACTGTTTTCGGTTACTTAGGTCCAATTATATCATTTTAATAAAGAAGGATAGTGAAAATTCCTTGTCTTCAAATGGCAACTGTCAGTTGCGTGCATTAAATATATCTTCATAATATAATCTATTTGTGAGGAGGTGTTAATCTATGAGTACACAGGAAGTTTTATTAGAGCTTAGAACAAAAAATGGTTTTTCTCAGGATGAATTAGCCGAAAAGGTTTTTGTCACAAGACAGGCTGTATCTCGCTGGGAAAATGGAGATACTGTTCCCAATACAGAGACACTGAAGCTTTTATCAAATCTTTATAATGTATCAATCAATACATTGCTTGGTTCGCCAAACAAGCTAATCTGCCAGTGCTGCGGCATGCCACTTGAGGATGAGATTATTGGTCGCAATAAAGATGGAAGCCTGAATGAGGAATATTGCAAGTGGTGCTACGCCGATGGTACATACACATACAGCGATATGGATGATTTGATTGAGATTTGTGTGCCGCACATGGTTGGTGAAAATTTCACTGAGGAGCAGGCTCGCTCTTATCTTAAGATTGAGCTGCCTAAGCTAAATTACTGGAAGAAATACGATGAGCTCAGTGATGGGGGACAGTTCGAGGAGTTTAAAAAGCAGCTGATTGATGAGATAAATGCCCTTGGCATAGAGGGCATGCCAAAGCTGGAAAAGCTGAACGCTTTGGTTGGTAGTTATGTGAATTTAGAGTATAAGCTGCCTAGCGGAATGAAAGTGAAGTATCTTGATGATGCAACCACATACCTTGGAAATCAGCTGGAGTCAGAAATTGTTCCGGGGCTCTGCTTTGGAATAGTTGCAAATATGGATTTCATCCTTGTTTGCACCTACGAGGCAGAGGGAGCAAACCCGGAAGTGCTGGTGTATAAGAAGAGATAAATTGGGAAAATCCCAAAATGGTGTTGTGGAAATTGGAGTTGTAGGGCATTTATCAAAAACAAATGTGATAGCCCGCATATTTATGTTATTGATTGATAAAAAAACTTGCTAAATCTAGGCACAACCCAATTATTATCAAAATATATCTTGAAAGCCTTGAGTTTAGGTTGGGCTTTGATAAAAATGAAGCTTTGATTTTCATTTAGCCTGAAAATTTATCAGTAGTCAACATAGTTATGCGGTTTTGAAGAGTTCATTTTGATAACAGTATTTTAGAAAACTTTTAAATGTGAAATCAGTGATAAACAGACCTAATGTAGTGTAAGCATAGGTCTGTTTTTTCTATGTGATATATGATGGAGACCAATCTAGTGGTACAATTTTGTTGATTTTGGGTATAATCAATATTATCCTTAAGTATGCGATGCCGAATTTCATCAGAAATTCAGCATCCGTAACAGGCATGATTTTTGGATAACAAAAATCATGTCTCAATTTATAGAAATTTCCGAATGCATTTTCCTATTTTGCATTCGGAAACCTATGCGAATAAGGAGAAAGTGATGTTTGATTGGATTTGTTTAATAATATTGGCTGTAGCTCACTATGGTCAGTCTGCTTCCTTTGTATTTGAGGATGGCAAAAGCACAGGTCCTAGCATAATATTTATAAAGCAAATGACATCATTGGATCCTGAAAATAATCCAGAGGAAGCATTTGAGGTTTACAAGGAATGGATGGATATTCGTACCACTGACCTGAATACTGTCATGGATGATTACATCACAAAAAATGGCAAAACTGAATTTGTTGCTATGGGGCATTCCCTTGGCGGAAGTGCAGCCTATGCTATGGCAAGAATCAGAAGTGATGTGATAGGTGTTGTAGCTCTTGAGTCACCATTCATGTATGACATTGAAGGTGTTGAAAACGGTAAATACGTATTTAATCAGGAAGATTATAATGTGCCACTTTTAAACATCTACTCAGACTCAGTCTACCCACATCTTTTTGAGGCTGATTTTTCCGAATATGCCAATAATAAATTATTTTTAGAGCGTTCGAACGAACAGTACACAACTATCCATTACGAGGGTGTGGGACACATGGGACTTTGCGACTTATCACGACAGTCACCAATCTTAGCAGCTATGTTTAGTGGTGGCTTCCAGAAAGTAAATGCCAGAATACAGCTGGATACTCTAAATAAAGATTGCCTGGAATGGATAGAAAATCTGAGCAAATAGATTTTTTACATCGCGGGGGGAATGAAATGGTTACAACTGCAAGATTTGCTGTGTCATAGACTTGAAATAAGAGGGAAAAAATGAATTATAAAATTATTGATAAAGAAAAATATTACAGACAGGGTGTCTTTCGACATTTCATGGAGGACTGTAAGTGCTCAACATCAATTACTGCAAAGATTGATGTTACTGAGCTTGTAAATTATTCAAAGCATACAGATACTAAATTTTACATTAATTTTTTGTATCTGTTATCAAAGGTTTTAAACTCTAGAGACGATTATAAAATGGGATTTTTATGGGAAAGTGGAGACTTGATTTGCTATGAAACAGTGAATCCTATTCAGTACATTTTTCATGAGGATACAGAGACCTGTACACCGGTTTATACTACCTACTATGAAAACTATGAGACATTCTACGTAAATGCGATAAATGATGTTGAAAAAGCAAAGGAAACAAGAGAGTATCAATTAGATATGATGAATCATCCAAATTGGTTTGATGCATCATACATTTCATGGCTTTCATATGATGCTTTACATGTTGAACTTCCAGATGGATATCCTCACTTTGCACCTATTATTAATTGGGGCAAGTATAGCCAGCAGGATGGAAGATTTATGATGCCACTGACAGTTAGGTTGAATCATGCTATTGCAGACGGTTATTTAGTTTCATTGGTATATAGACTTTTGGAGAAGGAAATAGCTTCTTTTTGCAGAGGTAATAAGGGATGAGAATAGAGACAGAACGACTAATAATTACAGAAATGACTATGGACATGGCTATGGATGTACATAAGAATTCTCTTGACGAAGATATCAGAAGGTATGTACCAGATGAAGTATTTGAATCATTAGAGGAAGCAGAAGAAACTATAGAGTTCATAATCTCTCAATATGGGCATACAGAGGGACCTTTAATATATGCTTTACTTACAAAAGAGACAGATAAAAACATAGGATATGTACAGTTGGTTCCAATCGGAGAAGGTAAATGGGAGATTGGCTACCATGTTGCAAAAACATTTACCAGAAATGGATATGCAACTGAAGCGGTCAAGGCATTTCTTCCTGTGATATCAGAGTATGTTGGAATAACTGAAGTATACGGAATTCGACTAAAGGAAAATGTTGCCTCAGGGCGTGTTTTGGAGAAATGCGGTTTTAAAACATTTTTTGAGGGAGAAGGACCTTATCATGATGGAGTATATGAGATAAGTAAGAGTGTTTGGAGAAAAATTTGCTGAAGATAGGAGAATTTTATAGTTATGCGAGTAAATGATAGCTGTGCAAAGTGTATGTATGACCGACAATGTGCTAAAAATGACAATAAGGAGTATCTTTCTGAGATAAAAAAGCTTCTTGATAATAGACCAGAGGATATAACTAGTGCTGAGCTTAATATGGAGTTTAATAGACTTCATGAGAAATATATTGGAAAGCTGCCAGATTTTAAAGATGAAAAGAAGCAGTTTAATGATTTGGTTCTATCTATGGAATCGGATTTACGTAAAGAAATAGAGGCAAGTGAAGATCCTCTTGCAACAGCTATTATTATGGCAAGAATCGGGAATTATATCGATTTTCCAGTACTTGGGAATGTTGATCCAGATGAGTTCCTGCAGCTATTTGATAATACGCAAATGCGAAATGATGAATTGGATGTATATCATTCATTTTGTAAGCAATGTGCAGAGGCAAAAAGCTTCTTGCTTCTCACAGATAATTGCGGTGAGATAGTATTGGATAAGCTGATGTTGGAGCAGCTGAAAAAGCGATTCCCAAATATGGAATTAACTGTAATGGTTAGAGGAGAAGATGTTTCAAATGATGCTACCATGGAAGATGCCACTTATGTTGGTATAGATAAAGTGGCAAATGTAATTACAAATGGAAGAAAAATGGCAGGAACAGTGTATGAACTTGTTTCTGATGAGGCAAGGGAAGCAATTGATAATGCAGATGTAATATTATCAAAGGGGCAGGCTAACTTTGAGTCATTTTCAGGTGATGGCCGTCATGCCTTCTATACATTTTTATGTAAGTGCCAGTTATTTATAAATAGATTTCAAGTGCCTAAATTTACAGGAATGCTTGTGGAAGAATAAAAAAATATAGGAGAATAAAATGCAAGAATTAGTATTACACAGAGTGTATAAGCACTTTAAAGGTGATTATTATTTAGTGGAAGATGTGGCCCGTGATTCTGAAACACAGGAGGAAATGGTTGTGTATCGCAAGCTTTATGATGATGGTTCTCTATGGGTCAGACCTAAGGAGATGTTTTTATCTGAAGTAGATCATGAAAAGTATCCTGAAGTAAAGCAGAAGTATAGATTTGAGCTTCAGGAAATTGCAAGTAAAAAACATTAAGCTATTTAAGAAGAGATTTTTTTGAAGATAAAAAATTCACACTTTTAATTTTCAGTGTATGATATAATAACTTTGCTAGAAAGAATTTTGTACATGGGGTTATTAATTTGGCGTTAATAAAAGGGGGTTATTATGCTAAAAGAGTATACTAAAATTCCTGCACCACTTAATTCAGAAGTTGCACTGAAGATTATTCCTGGTCACTTCGCTACCAACCACTCACACATCACTAATTATATGGAGATTGGTACAATGAAGACCAGATGCAACGAGGCACAGGGTGTTGCCCAGCTTCTTGCAATGCATTATTCAGTACAGACTCCCGTTGACACAATCGTATGTGCCGATGACATGGAGGTTGTTGGAACATTTTTAGCTATGGAACTTACAAAAGCCGGTGTTGCTAACTACAATCAGCACAAGACTATTTACGTAACATCACCAGAGCTTACCTCAACAGGACAGAGTATTTTCCGTGATAATATGCAGCTGACAGTCCGTGATAAAAATGTGCTTTTACTCTTTGGCTCTCTTTCAACTGGACGAACAGTAGAAAGTCTTGCAGAATGCGTTAAGTATTATGGAGCTAAGATTAGCGGAGCATGTGCTATTTTCTCAGCTGTACGCCAGGTTGCTGGTATCGACATTACAGCAGTATTCCATGATGAGGACATACCAAATTATGCATCTTATCCTCTTCATGATTGCCCACTTTGCAAGCAGGGAGTACCAATCGATGCCATTGTAAATTCATTTGGATATTCGGAATTACGATAATCAATCAAGCCACCTCAACCGAGGTGGCTTATTTTTTGAAAAATGTTTTCGGTTCACAAATCTGATATTAAATCATGGATTTGATAACAATTTTCAAAATCGCAGCGTATAATACGACACATCATAAGAAAACAAATTTTGTGAGGGGTATGGTATGTTAAAAACAATCAATACAGATAAGTTTGAGTTTTTAGATGACAAAGGAAGCTTTAAAATTGGCAGAGCTGAAGACACAAGCTACCTATATTTTCCTATAGCTGGTGAGAAAGGATTGAAGTCATCTGTCACACCTAATCTTGGTGGTGACGCTATGGTGAATCAGGAAACATTCCTTCTTGAGCCAGTGAGCGTGGAGAATCTTCACAATAATAAAAATGGCCGTAACTTCTGGCTGTATATGGATAATGGTTCAGTATGGTCAGCAGTTGGTACTTCTGCAGAGCAGGAGAGTAAGAAATTCACTATGGAGCAGGATGAAAGTCTTGTTTCAGCAGGATTCATGTGGCATACAGCTACAAGAGCAAATAGCAGTTTTGGCGTATTGGCAGAGATTACATCATTTGTCCCAGTGGATTTAAATGTTGAAGTCATGTCAGTAACAATAAAAAATATCTCCGATCAGACAAAGGTTATAACCCCTATCGCAGCAATTCCTATTTTTGGACGTTCTGCGGATAACCTTCGTGACCATAGAAATGTTACATCAATGCTCCATCGAATTTCTACTATAGATGAAGGTGTTACTGTTAAGCCTACCATGTCTTTCGATGAGAAGGGACATAGACTTAACAATAAGACATATTTTGTAATTGGATTTGACGAGAATGGCAAAAAGCCAGAGTCATTCTTCCCTACTGTAGAGTCATTTATCGGTGAGGGCGGAAGCTTTTCAAAGCCAAGAAGTGTATATCGCCAGGAATCAGGATGTGGCGCTGGGGAAAACTTCGCCGGTCTTGAGGCTGTTGGTGGATTAAAGTTTGCCAAAGCAACACTTGCACCAAAGGAGGAAATCGTATATACGGTTTTAATCGGTGTAGCTGAGGATGAGGCAGAGCTTGAGGCTGCAAAGAAAAAGCTTGCATCAAAGGATGATGTTGAAAAGGCTCTTGAAGCTACAAAGAAATATTGGAGCGACAAGGTAAATGTAAGCTTCCACACAGGCAATAAGGAATTTGATCAGTTTATGGCATGGGTAGCTTTCCAGCCATTCCTTAGAAGAGTATATGGCTGCTCATTCCTTCCATACCATGATTATGGTAGAGGTGGAAGAGGCTGGAGAGATTTATGGCAGGACTGCCTGGCACTTCTCTTCATGGAGCCAGATGATGTTCGCAAGATGTTAGTTGCAAACTTTGGTGGTGTCAGAATGGACGGAAGCAATGCAACAATCATAGGTGACGGTCTTGGTAACTTTATTGCAGACAGAAATGGAATCGCAAGAGTCTGGATGGATCATGCATATTGGCCACTTAAGACATTGCTTCTATATATTCACCAGTCAGGTGATTATGAGATTCTCAAGGAGAAGGTTCCTTACTTTAAGGATTCCATCGTACACAGAGGAAATCTCATAGATAAGAAGTTTGAGACAGAGGGCAACCACCAGTACCGTGAAGATGGCAAGGTTTACGAGGGCTCTATTATCGAGCACCTTCTTGTTCAGAATCTCTGTGCATTCTACGAGGTGGGAGAGCACAATACATTAAAGCTTCGTGGTGCTGACTGGAACGATGCTCTTGATATGGCATCACACAATGGAGAGTCAGTTGCATTCTCATATGCATATGCAGGAAATCTTAAAGATCTTGCTATCCTAATCCAGGAATATGCTAAGAATGTAGGCATCGACACTATTTCCATTGCATCTGAGTTAAATGTGCTTTTGGATTCTCAGGTTCGTATTTACGAATCAGTAGCAGAGAAGACAGAGCTTCTAAATAATTATTGTAAGCTTGTAGAAGGTGATGTCTCTGGTAAGCAGATTTCACTGCCAGTTTCAACACTTGTAGCTAAGCTTATGGAAATGTCAGAGTGGTTCACAGCACACTTGAATAAGCAGGAGTGGATTTCAGGTGATGAGGGCCAGGGATGGTTCAACAGCTACTATGATGACAGCTGCCGCAGAGTAGAGTGCTACGACATTGATGATGAAAAAACTCGCATGATGCTGACAGGTCAGGTATTTGCAATTATGGGTAATGTGGCAACTGACCAGCAGATAGAATATATAAGTAAGGCCGCTGACAGATATTTGTACAGGGAAGAGATTGGAGGTTACAGATTAAACACTGACTTCCATGAACTCAAGGGAGACCTTGGCAGAATGTTTGGCTTTGCTTACGGGGAGAAAGAAAATGGCGCGGTATTTTCACATATGGCTGTAATGTATGGAAATGCATTGTATAGAAGAGGCTTCGCAAAGGAAGGTTTCAAAGCATTAAATGCTCTTTCTGAAGCATCAATGAATTTCAATGTAAGTCACATGTATCCTGGTATCCCTGAGTATTTTGATGCTAAGGGACGAGGCAAATATCCTTACCTGACTGGGGCAGCATCATGGTATTTATTGACTATGATTACTGAAGTATTTGGTGTAAAGGGTGAAGCAGGAAATCTGTGTCTTGAGCCAGCTCTTTTAAAAGAGCAGTTTGATGAAGCCGGTGAGGCTAAGATTAGTTTGAACTTTGCTGACAAGAGATTTGATATCGTATATGCGAATCCATCAAAGTTCCAGCATGGTACATATAAAATAAAGGCGGCCAGCCTTAACGATGGTCAGCTCGCCTTTAATGATTCTAAGGTTACTATCTCGCGAGATGTTATTGATAACCTACCAAAATGCAATAGCATTATCGTGACTTTAGGATAACAATATATATCTTCATTCTTCATGGGGGATGTAATCCATTATGTCCCCCGCAGTTCCTTTCCAATGAGTACCGTAATACTTTTCACGGTACTTTTTTGGTGTAAGGCCAGTTTCTTTTTGGAAGAGCTGGCAGAAATGACTCTGAGATGTAAATGAAAAATAATTTGCTATATCAACAAGAGAGTAATCGCTATATCTAAGAAGATTCTTTGAAGCTTCCAATTTCGCATTTCTAATATAATCGCTGGTGGAAACACCTAATTCCTCTTTGAAAAGACGAGAAATATAGCTGGCTGAGTTGCTAGTGTACTCAGCGAGATCCTTTACGGTGATACGATCCTTTAAATGTGAATAGATGTAATTCATACATTCTGTCATAGGACGGGAAAGTCCAGCGTTCTGACGAATGATTTTCATCTTATATGTATAATCAGTAACCATTTTGTCGTGGAGTTGTTCCATCATTTCTATAGAAGTAATATCATCCAAACGCTGGATGTAAAAATCACTTAGTCTATAAGATTTTTCCATTTCCATTCCATTATCTACGCATAAGCGAGAGATGATGGCAACAGAAACTACAAAATGATATTTAAGATTCTGAAGGGGATCTTTGGAAAGCTGACCTACACCAGCCTGATTTAAAAACTCATGATTAAGACAGTTATCACGAATGGCGTCGATATCGCCTTTTGCAACCTGCTGATAGAATAGCAGCTCGGCATTCTGATGACGATGAACAATAGTTTCATCATCGTCGTTGACATTGTAAATAAAGAAATCTTTTTCCGCTTTCATAACATTACCTCCGCGGGTGGCCTAACAAAATTTTTATAAAGCATAGCATGAATTTATTATTTTCGCAATGAATTTGATATTAAAAAAATCGCCGAAAAATTAATATAGTAAACGTTTAAGGGAGATAAAAAAGAAATCCCAAAGTAGTTTTCTTTAAGGAGGAAAAAGTAATGAAAAAAAGAGTAGTTAGTCTTATGCTTGCCTTCTCGATGGTAGCAGGACTTACAGCTTGCGGGGGAGACGCAGCTGGCGCGGGCAGCGGTGCAGCAGATGCTGGTGCGGACAGCAGCTACGTTGCAGCAGGCGAAGAAGGAAAGGTAATTAACATTTACTGCTGGAACGACGAGTTCAGAACAAGGGTAGAAGCAGTTTATGACAAGGTTGATCACACATCTGACGATGGAACAATCACATACCTTACAGATGGTACAGAGATTCACTGGACAGTAAATCCTAACCAGGATGGTGTATATCAGTCAAAGCTTGATGAGGGTCTTTTAAATCAGGCAACAGCAGCTGATGATGACAAGATTGATATGTTCCTTTCAGAGACAGATTATGTTGTTAAGTATACAGATGCTGCAGCTGATGTAGCAATTCCACTTACAGACCTCGGTATTGACCCAGCAACAGATTTAGCTGATCAGTATGATTTCACAAAGACAGTTGCTTCTGATGCTAATGGTGTACAGAGAGGTTCTACATGGCAGGCTTGCCCATGTCTTTTCGTTTATCGTAGAGACATCGCTCAGGATACATTTGGAACAGATGATCCAGACGAGATTCACGCAAAGGTTGCTGATTGGGCAACAATGAAGGCTTCTGGTGAGGAGCTTAAGGCTAAGGGTTACTACACACTTGCAGGTTACGCAGATACATTCCGTGCTTATGGAAACAGCATTGCAAATCCATGGGTTGAGGAAGGTTCAACAGAGATTAACGTAGATTCACAGATCATCAACTGGATCAACGATTCAAAGGATTGGCTTGATGCAGGTCTTCTTGACAAGAACATCAAGGGTCAGTGGACAGATGATTGGAATAAGTCAATGGGTTCTGCTTCAAAGGTATTTGGTTTCTTACTTCCAGCTTGGGGTATCGATTTCGTACTTAATCCAAACTGGGATGGCGAAGCTGGTGCTTGGGCTGTAACAGATGGTCCACAGGCATTCAACTGGGGTGGTTCTTTCGTTCACGGTTGTGCTGGAACAGATAACCCAGAGCACGTTAAGGAAATCATCCTTGCAGTTACAGCAAACAAGGATAACCTTATGAAGATCACAAAGGATTACCTTGATTTCACAAACACAACTTCAGGTATGAAGGAAATCGCAGAAGATGACAGCTTTGGTGCAGAGTTCCTTGGTGGTGAGAACCCATTCAAGTACTTCCAGCCAGCAGCAGCTTCTATTGAGATGACAACACTTTCACCTTACGATCAGGGTTGCGTTGAGCTTATCCAGAGTTCATTTGGTGATTACTTCCAGGGACAGGTTGATTTCGATACAGCTAAGGCAAACTTCGAAAAGGCTATCATGGAGAGATATCCAGATATCACAGCTGTAAATTGGCCTGAGTAAGAATATTAAGTAGCTTTCTCTATTCATCCCAAATATATAAATGGGGCAGGCTTAAGTCTGCCCCGAATTTTTAAGGAGATTTACATTATGAAAAAAGCAAAAAGTATAAGCCGTGCAAAGTATGGCTACCTCTTTATCTTGCCTTTCTTTGTGACTTATTTCATTTTTTCATTGATACCACTGTTAGACACGATTAGGTATAGTTTTTATGAATATTACCGCTCTGGTCTTCGTATCGTAGGACCATCTTTCGTGGGATTTGATAACTATATCAATGTGATGGGTGCGGATTTCTTCACATATATGGGAAATACCTTTATCCTTTGGATGATTGGATTTGTTCCACAGATTATCATCGCACTTTTACTTGCTTCATGGTTTGTAGATGTTCGATTGAAAATCCATTGCGAACAGTTCTTCAAGGTGGTGATATATTTACCAAATCTTATTATGGCATCAGCTTTTGCAATGTTGTTCTTTACACTGTTTTCTACTTCAGGTCCTGTTAACAACATCCTTACAGGTCTTGGACTTGTAAATGGCCCAATCGATTTCATGGGTACACCAGTAGGAACAAGACTTCTTATTGCACTTATGAATTTCCTTATGTGGTTTGGTAATACAACAATCATGCTTATGGCGGCAATTATGGGGATCAGCCCTGACATTTTCGAGGCTGCATCAATCGACGGCTGCACACCTAGACAGTCATTCTTCCACATTACATTGCCACTTATCAGACCTATTTTGACTTACACATTAATCACATCACTTATCGGTGGTCTTCAGATGTTTGACGTTCCTCAGATACTCACAAACGGACAGGGAAATCCAAACAGAACAAGCTATACACTTATTATGTGGCTTAACAACTTACTTCGCGCTCCAGATTACGGTCGCGCAGGTGCACTTTCAGTTTATCTGTTTATTGTCAGCGGTATTCTTTGTCTCTTTGTTTATAAGATGGTAAACGGACAGGATAATGATGCCAAGGCTGAAAAGAAAGCTGCCAAGAAGAGAATGAAGGCAGCGAAGGGAGGAAAGAACTAATGGCAAGAAAAGATTTTGCGGGAGTTGCAAGAAGCTTCATAGCACATTTAGTTTTAATTATTCTTGCTTTTATGTGCTTATTCTTCTTCTATATTTTGATTATTAATTCTACATGTTCACATGCGGATTTACAGAAGGGCTTCTCAGCTCTTCCAAAGAATTACTTCGGTAAGAATTTTAGCGCAGTTGCTAATGACGGTACATTCCCAATGATGAAGGGTATCGGAAACAGTATTATCGTATCCAGCCTGTGCGCTGCAATCTGTACATACTTCTCAGCTCTTACAGCTTATGGACTTTATGTTTATGACTTTAAGCTTAAGAAGGTGGCATTTACATTCATCATGATTATCCTTGTAATGCCTACACAGGTTACAGCACTTGGTTTCCTTCGTCTTATTACAAATATGGGATTATACGATACATTAATCCCACTTATTTTACCTTCGATTGCAAGTCCAGCTGTTTTCTACTTCATGTACAGCTACCTTCAGTCAAATCTTCAGCTTTCACTTGTAGAGGCTGCAAGAATTGATGGATGCGGCGAGATGAAGATATTCAATAGAATTATCTTCCCTATCATGAAGCCGGCTGTTGCAGTACAGGCTATCTTCACATTCGTAGGTTCATGGAATAACTACTTCGTTCCAGCCCTTGTCCTCCAGTCAAAGGAGAAGGCTACAGTACCTATTCTTATTGCTACTCTTCGTGGTGCTGATTATATGAACTTCGATATGGGTAAGGTTTACATGATGATTACAGTTGCAATCGTACCTATTATCATCGCGTACTTGTTCCTTTCTAAATTCATCATTGCAGGAGTTGCTCTTGGTGGTGTAAAGGAATAGTGCTCCTTTAATTATTGAGTCTCCTTCGGGAGGCTCTTTTTTTGCCTAGGATAATTATCAGATAATACTCTCTAAAACTGTGAAATTTAATAGATAATTCACAGTTTTTTAATCTATGTTCCGTATACTAATTGGGGAGACATATGCTTACTAATAGGGCAGGAGGGGAAAACTTATGAGAAAGCAGATTAGTGTGTGGATGTGCTTGTTCCTGGTTATGGCCACTGTTTTGGGTGGTTGTGGAAAGCAGGAAGAGGCAGCAAGTGGTGATACTGGTGATACATCTGCTGGTGGCTCAATTACGATGGTAAACATCAAAAGTGAGATTAATTCTCAGGTTGAAGAGCTTGCTAAGGCTTATCAGGCAGCCACTGGCGTGGAGGTAAAGGTGATTAATGTCCCAGCTGGTGTTGATGCACAGGCAACATTAAAGGGATATTATCTGTCTGATCAGATGCCAGATATTATTGCCTGCGAGGCATCGGGCTTTGGCAATTGGGAAGGTCTGCTTGTAGATATGAGCGATCAGGATTGGGCAAAGAAGACAGAGGCAGCTTATGTGGACAGTACATATGGAACGTTGGGATTTCCATATACTACTGAGGCCATCGGCTTGGCATATAATGCTGATATTTTAGAGAAGTGCGGTGTTGATCCTGCTTCCATTACAGGACCAGATGCTCTTCGTGCTGCTTTCGAAGCAGTAGCTGCTAATAAGGATGCATTAGGACTTAAAGCAGTAATTGGTTATTGTGCAGAGCCAGTTAATTTAGGCTGGTCAGCTGGTAATCATATTACTGGTGCATATATAGATTCTGGATTGGCACGTGATGATACAACCTACATCGATATGATTGCAAATGATAAGAAGGTGGATGATTCCAGATTCCTAAATTTTGCAAATATGATAGGTTTGTTTAATCAATACTCTGACCCAGAGCTTTTAACAACTGGTATTTACGATGATCAGGTTGCAAATTTCGCAGCTGGAAAGTACGCATTTATCACACAGGGTTCATGGATTGGTGCATCTCTTACCTCTTCTGAAGCTTATGCAGCCGCAGGAAGCTTCAAGGTAGGAATGGTTCCATATGCATTTGAGGATGGAATGGAGACAATACTTACAGCGGCACCTTCATGGTGGGCAGTATTCAAGGAAGGAAATGTGGCAGCATCTGAGGCGTTTCTTCAGTGGTGTTCAGAGGATGCAGGCCAGAAGATTTTGGTAGAATCAGCAGGTTGTGTAAGCCCATTTACAGATTGCAAGTATGTGGCTTCAGATCCATTCGCACAGACTATTTCAGACTACATTGCGTCAGGAAAAACCTCCAACTGGCATTGGATGAACCTACCTGAAGGTATTGGTAACGGAGAAGGAGGCTTCTGCTACAGCTATTATAGATATGCAAGTGGAGAGCTTACTGCGGAAGGCTTTAGGGATGAGTTCAATCGTACCATTGAAGAATGGTACGCTAAATTGTAGGAAAGGGGGGATTATAGTGAACGAGAATAAAAAAGTAAAAGTAAGCGGAATTCATTCTATTATTGTTCAGATATCAACCCTAAATGTAGCAATGCTTATTTCGTTCCTGGTTGTTATGAGTTTGAGTATGAGGGCTATGAATACCTCTACAAGCAGCAGTGTGGAGATGTTTGACTCAATGATGGCGCAGACTACTCATGAATCAAATCTTAAAACTGATGTTATGACCCTATACGATCAGGTTATTGGATACGTTGCATCAGGATCGGTAGAAACCCAGGAAGCCCTCCTTCCTCAGATTGAAGTTGCAAAATCAAATATTGAACAGGATATTGCTGATTTAAAGAATGATTTTACTACATATCACAATGAGGCAGCAGTAGCACAGCTTGAGGAAATATCCGGTCAGTATACAAGAATGTGCAAATTTATAGATAACGCAATTGCAAAGAGCGATGCAGGTGATCAGGAAAATGCTTATGCGTTGCTTTTTGATAAGGCTGAAATCCAAAAGGTAGCAATTATTCATTCCATGAAGGTGCTTGATGAAGCTATCAGCGCTAATGCCGAAAGCACTAAGGCTGATATGAATTATTTGCTTAATAGAGGCACGATAGTAGCAGCTATCGGTACAATAGTTATTATTCTCCTTCTCACAGTCAACTTCATCATCAGCTACAGAAGTATTGTTCTTAGAATTAAGCAGATTAGCGATGAGGTTAACGGAATTATTGATAACATCCAGAAGGGACAGGGTGACCTTACAGCAAGAATTAATACAAAGACCAGATCAGAGCTTCTTTATATCAAGAATGGTATAAATCATTTCATTGAGACACTTCAGGGAATCATGAAGGATGTTAAGGACGGTACAGTTGTCCTTACAGAAAGCTCTGAGGAGGTTAATTCGCAGCTTCAAATTGCAGATGACAACGTAACAAGTTCTTCTGCAGCTCTTGAGGAGCTTTCAGCTAACATGGAATCTGTAGTTGGCATTCTTGCATCTATTAATCAGAGTGTAGAGGATGTTAAGGAAGCTGCTGAGAAGATTACAAATCAGGCTGAGGAAGGCGCGCAGACAGCAAACGAAATTAAGACTGAGGCAGATGAGCTTCAGATTAAGGTTAATACCAAGAAGTCAGATGTAGGCATTAAGATGGCAAATCTTTCAGAGACACTTGAAAAGTCAGTTAAGGATTCAGAGAAAGTTGATCAGATTAGTGATCTTACAAATGATATTTTGGACATTGCCAGCCAGACAAATCTTCTTGCTCTTAATGCTTCTATTGAGGCTGCAAGAGCAGGTGAAGCAGGAAAGGGCTTCGCAGTTGTTGCTGATGAGATTAGTAAGCTTGCTGCTAATTCAAGACAGACCGCAGCTACTATTCAGGAGATAGCCAGTGAAGTTACAGCGGCAGTTAAGACTTTGGCTTCCAGTGCAGAAGAGGTTCTTGATTTCATCAATGGAACTGTAATCGGAGATTATGATGAGTTCGTTGATACTGGCGAGAAGTATGGACATACTGCAGAAGTTATGAACGAGATGCTTACTGAGTTTACAGAAAAAGCTGAGAGCCTCAACGTGATAATGAAAGATATGGTTGATTCTGTAGATACAATTACAAATTCCGTTCAGGAGAGCTCTACAGCAATTACAATGAGTGCTGAAAATTCGGCTGAGATTGTTACCGGTATCAAGAACATTTTCAAAGCAATGGACAAGAATACCGAGGTTACAGAGCAGCTGAACGATACAACTCAGAAATTTACATCTCTGTAAAATAATAGTTGCAATTAGATTTGGTGCAACGTATAATACGGACATGGGTTAAAAGGTTTTCGCTTATTATGGCGAAAACCTTTTGTTGTCTAAAATTCTTTTTTATCTCTTTTTATCCCCAACAAAAGGTTCGAGCTCTGTAATTATAGTTTTATGTAGTAGAGAGAGGTCGACGATGACAATTGGAAATAAATATAGAATAACTGTGCTTACCAGCAGGCTTATTCGAATGGAGTATCAGGCTGATTATGATTTTGTTGATGCCCCAACTCAGATGGTGGTGAACAGATCATTTCCTAAGGTGGAGTACACAACCCTTCACAAGGATGGACTCCTTATTTTAGAGACAGATGATTTGATTTTTAAATACGATGGCAGGGAGTTTTCCACAGATGGTCTGACTATTGAGCTAAAAGAAAACGGCGAGGTTTGGCATTATAGCATCGTATATGGTAATTCTGACAGAAATCTTTACGGCACTGCCCGTACACTTGATAACGCAGATGGTGGTGTCTGTCTTGAATATGGAATTTTTGGAGAAAAGGGTTTTGCTGTCCTTGATGACAGTGACAGTGCATTGCTGATTGATGGAGAATTTGTAGCAAGAGAAAATAAAGGGCATGATCTTTATTTCTTTGGATATGGAAAGGATTACAGAGGCGGATTGAAGGATTTCTTCACACTCTGTGGAAAAACACCTATGCTGCCTAGATATGCGCTTGGCAACTGGTGGAGCCGTTATTATGCCTATTCAGCAGAGGAATACAATCAGCTTTTAGATAAAATGGAGCAGGAGAATATCCCTGTTTCAGTGGCAGTTTTGGATATGGACTGGCATGTTACAAATGTTGATCCAAAGTACGGAACTGGCTGGACAGGCTATACCTGGAATGAAGATTTATTTCCGGATTATAAGGGCTTTTTGAAGGGACTAAAAAATAGGGGACTTGCAACAACACTTAATTTACATCCAGCAGATGGAATCAGAGCATTTGAGTCAATGTATGAAAAGATGGCAAAGAGACTGGGAGTGGATCCTGCCAGTGAAAGACCAATTGAATTTGATTTTTCAGATGCTGAATTTAGAAAAGCTTATTTTGATATAGTAATGGATCCTTATGAGGATGAAGGTGTGGATTTCTGGTGGATTGACTGGCAGCAGGGCACCGGAGAGGAAAATGCTGTAGACCCATTATTTCTTTTGAATCATTATCACTATGAGGATTCAAACAGAGGTACTCGCCGTGGAATGATTTTCTCTCGCTATGGTGGAGTGGGAAGCCACAGATATCCTGTGGGATTTTCAGGAGATACTGTAGCTACATGGAAGAGTCTGGATTTCCAGCCTTATTTCACAGCGTTGTCTTCAAATATTGGATATGGCTGGTGGAGCCATGACATCGGTGGCCATATGATGGGAACAAAGGATGAGGAGCGTCTTATCAGATGGATTCAGTTTGGTGTGTTTTCACCAATTATGAGACTACACAGTAGCTGCAGCCCATTCTTTAACAAGGAGCCTTGGAATGTTTCTGAGCCTTATAGAAGAGTTATGGGAGAATTTATGCGCCTTCGTCATCAGCTGATTCCATACATCTATTCTATGAATTATAAGATGTACACAGATGGTCAGATGCTTTTGGAACCAATGTATTATCGTATAAACGATAAGAAGGAAGCTTACGAGGTAGGAAATGAATATTTCTTTGGAGATAATCTTTTGGTAGGAGCAATTACTGAAAAGACAGATGATAATCTCCGTATGGCAAAGGCAAATATGCTTATTCCAGAGGGCGTCTGGTTCGATATTTTCACAGGCTACAGATATACAGAAGGCAGAAGAAATCTTTACAGAACAATTGATTCCATTCCAGTTCTTATTAAGGCTGGTGGAATAGTGCCATTATCATTGAATGTTGGAAATGATGTAAGTAATCCAGTAAACATTAAACTTCTTATCGGTGCTGGAGAAAATGGTGAGTTTACCATGTTTGAGGATGATGGTTGCAGCAAGAACTTTGAAAATGGAGATTTTGTAACCACAAGATTTACCACTGAATATATTAGTGATAGGAATGTCACTCGTGTAGTTATCCATGGGGCAGAGGGCAATCTTGCACTTATTCCAGAAAAACGTATATACGAAATCCAGGTTATTGGTCTGGAAGGAAAAGTGGAGAACCATATTACTCCTGAGATTCCAGTTCAGCAGGATTATATTTGGGAGATTGAAGGAAGGCTTAAAGAGGAAAATGATATTGAGCAAGCAGCTTTTTCTATCCTTGAGAATGGCTGGATGGATATCTTGGAAAAGGAGAGAACCTTTGATGCAGTCAGAAGCTGTAAGTCTATGGATGAGCTAAAGCAGTGGATTTCAGGTGCTAATATTAACCTTATGGTTAAGGATGCTTTGCTTGAGTTAATGTAGGTGAATTAATTGACAATCAATTGGCAAAAGGCTTATAGTTATTAGTGGTTAATCGTTTAATCTAAGAATGGGGAATAAAGATGAATTTAAAAGATATTGCGGCACTTGCCGGGGTTAGTACCGCTACAGTGTCAAATGTTCTAAATGGTAACAATAGCAAGGTTTCTCAGGAAACCAGAGAAAAAATAGAAAAAATCATCAAAGAAGTAGACTATAAGCCAAATGCCATGGCCCGCTCTCTGGCTAAAAAGGAGAGTAAGATTCTGGGCCTGGTGGTTCCATATATAGGGGCTGAGGATGATTTCCTCATGAACCCATACTATGCCCGCATGGTGGCTGCCATCGAGCGTTTTGTAAGAAACAGGGATTATTATCTGATGTTAAGATGTGTTCCAGATTGCAGGGCGGTAATACCTCTGCTTTCTTCATGGAATGTGGATGGAGCATTTTTCCTTGGTGTAATGGAAAAGGATGTGGCAGAAATACAGGACGCTCTGGGTGCGCCTGTAGTATTTCTTGATACATATTCAGACATCAAGGATACAGTTAATGTTGGTCTGGATGACTATAGAGGTGGATATCTTTCTGCCAGATATCTGGCTGGAAAGGGGCATAGAAATATAGCTTTAGTCTGCCCTGACTATCATGAGGCAGGAGTAGTAAGAGAGCGATATCTGGGCTTTACTGCAGCCCTGAAGGAGCTTGATATAGATTTTACTGAGGATGATGTTTTCAAGGTAGATACTATATACAAAAACGCAGTAAGCGTAGGCCTGGATGTAATGCTGGCAAAGAAGAAATACACTGCGGTAGCCACTATGTCTGACGTGGTTGCCTTTGGTGTAGTGGAAGGAATAAAGCAGTGCGGTCTTAAGGTGCCGGAGGATATTTCCGTGGTAGGCTTTGATAATTTACCGGAGTGTGAATTTATGACACCTAAGCTTACTACAATCTCTCAGGATTTTGCTGCAAAGGCCAAGGCAGCTGTGGAAGGAATGTTCATGATTCTTGAGGGCCAAAAGGATGGCGGAGAGGATCTGCATCTGCCGGTACAGCTGATAGAACGCCAGTCAGTTAAAGATATAAGTGAATAAAAAAGAGTCAGCGCAGCTGACGGATGAGGTGTAAGGCTTCCCATTTTTGGGGAAGCCTTTTTTGTATTTTTTAGCCAAATTAAATTGGTCTCTTTTTGTCAATTAATCACAAAATAAAAAATCCCTCTTGACGATTTGGGGTTCGATGACTATATTTTAGTTAAGCGATTAACCTAAAACAAACCCAATGAAACAAATGAAGAAGATTGTTTAACTTCTCAAATGGAGTTAAACGCAAAACCAAAGAAAAGGTATGGAGGGAACAAAGAATGAAAATGAAAAGATTAGTAGCTACCATGCTTTCAGCTGCAATGGTAGCAGGCACAGTGACAGGCTGTGGAGCTAACAGCGGAAGTAGCGAGGGTAGCGCTACAGCTTCTACAGCTCAGGAGGGAGAGACACAGGATGTCACACTTAAGATCTGGGTACCTGAAGAAGAGGTAGAGATTACAGATGCAATGGTAAAAAAGTTTGATGAGATTCATGAACAATTTAACATCACTTATGAGATTGCAGTAGTCGGTATAGACGAGGCGCCACAGGCACTTGATACAGATGCTGATACAGCAGCAGATATTTTCTATACGCCATCAGGTGGTGTAGCTGATCTTGCAGGAAAGGGACTTCTTCTTCCAATCACTAAGGATTACGAAGAAATCAAAGATGAGCTTCCAGAGAGTGCATTAAATGCAGTTACAGTGGATGACATCACATATGCAGTTCCATTTTCACCAAACACATTCTTTATGTATTACAACAAAGATCTTCTTACAGAAGAAGAGGTGAAGGATCTGGATACTATCATGGCTAAGGATTTAGGAGATGGAAAGTACAACTTCAGTACACACATCACTGATTCATGGTACTCAGAGATGTTCTTCCTTGGAAATGGATGTACATTATTCGGTGATGACGGTAAGGATGCAACAGATTGCACATTCAACAACGAAGCAGGTCTTGCAGCAGGTCAGTATGTAATTGATCTTGTTAAAAATCCTAAATACATCGAGGACTTGGATGGTGCAGGCGGTTCTGAATTTAAGGCAGGAAACCTTGGTGCTATCACATCTGGTGCATGGTCAGCACCAGAGTTTAGAGAGGCTCTTGGCGATAAGCTCGGCGCAGTAGCGCTTCCTACAGCTACAATCGCAGGCAATAAGGTGCAGCTTTCAAACTTCGTTGATTTCAAGACAATCACTGTAAAGTCAAATACACAGTATCCACTTGCAGCACAGCAGCTTGCAGTATTTATGGGAAATGCAGAGAACTGTCTTACAAGATATGAGAATCAGGGAGATATTCCAGTGCTTGAGTCATTGGCTTCTAGCGACGCAATCTCAGCTGATTTCGTAGCAAAGGCACTTAATGAGCAGGCATCTTACGCGACAAACCAGCCAAGCATTCCTAAGATGGGAGACTACTGGGATCCTATGAAGGCTCTTGGCGAAGGAATCTACTATGGTGATATTACATCAGCAAACCTTCAGGCTCAGCTTGATTCATTAGTAGACAGCATTACAGGAACTCTTACAGAATAGAAGAAATTATTATGATTAAGGATATTTATACAAAATTATCATATGTGGTCTGGGGTCTTTTAAATATTATCCACGGACAGATAGTTAAAGGTTTGATTTTTCTTTCATTAGAAATTTCATACATACTCTTCATGATTATTAGCGGGGCGAGAAATCTCGCCCAGCTAATCACTCTTGGTGACAAGCTGCAGGGTATGAATTTCAATGAGGAAATCGGAATATACGAAATGACAGCTGGAGATAACTCCATGTTGATTCTTCTCTACGGAGTAATCACAATAGTCATTTCATGTGTTGTTATATCAATTGGATTATTTTCAGTTTCATCTGGAAAGGCTGCCAGAGACAGAGCTTTGGCAGGAAAACATAACAACAACTTTTTGGAGGATGTAAGAAGTCTTTCAAACAATAACATCAGATTTTTATTACTCAGTGTTCCAGTGGTTGGACTTATCGTATTTACGGTAATGCCACTTCTGTACATGATTCTGATGGCTTTTACAAACTACGATCAGAATCATCAGCCACCGGGAAATCTTTTTGACTGGGTAGGAATAAAGAACTTTATAACATTGCTTTCTACAGGCGACAGACTGGCATCTACATTCTGGCCTGTACTTGGCTGGACTCTTGTATGGGGATTTGCAGCCACATTTACCTGCTATTTTGGTGGAATGATTTTAGCAATGATTATCAATTCAAAAGGAATTAGATTTAAGAAGTTCTGGAGAACGATATTCGTATTTACCATGGCAATACCAGGTTTTATCTCACTCAGAGTAGTGGCTACTATGCTGGGTGAAAAAGGAATATTCAATGTGCTTCTTCAGCAGTGGGGATTTACCAATGCAGCACTTCCATTTTTATCAAATGCTACATGGGCCAGATTTTCAGTTATCATTGTAAATTTCTGGATAGGTGTTCCAGTTACAATGTTGATGGTGAGCGGCATATTAATGAATATTCCAGGGGAATTATATGAGGCAGCTAGAATCGATGGAGCAGGACCTGTGACCATGTTTAGGAAGATTACCTTCCCATATATGTGGTTCGTAACTACTCCATATCTGATTTCAAACCTGATTAGCAACTTTAATAATTTCAACACTATTTACTTCCTGACAGCAGGTGAACCACACACACTTGATTACTATAAGGGTGCAGGAAAGACAGACCTTTTAGTTACCTGGTTGTACAAGCTGACTAAGGATAGTAACGACTTTAATTTGGCGGCAACAATTGGAATTATTATCTTTGTTATTTCAGCGATTTTCACCCTGATTTCATTTTCAAGGTCGAATTCACTTAAGAATGAGGAGGGATTCAGCTGATGAAAAAAGCGGTTATAGGATTAAATATAAAGTATTTCACAAGGGCAGTTTTATTTGGCGTATTGCAGTTTATCTGCTTATTCCTCCCTTATGTGAATTTAAACGGCGACAAGCTTAACTTTTTTAAGATAGCAGGAATGTTAGCAGGCGCAGATGGCGCAAGCAGACTCAATGTAGTGGTCTATGGAACTATCGTATTTACGATATTATCTTTTGCATTTGTGGTTGTGAACTTAATCTCAAAATCAAAGGTAAAAGTACAGATATGGCAGTGCCTTCAGGCAATTAACACGGCTGCTATCACAATCTTATTGTTTTCTACAAAAACAATAGTTGAAAAGGCTGGACTGGCATCTGGATTTTTAAACAGAAATCTTGGAGCAGGTTATTTCGGCGGATTGATATTTGCTTTTTTGACATTAATCTTTGTTATGAAGGTAAATGAGACCAACACAGGCTACATTGTACTGACTATCATGGGAATAATCTGGATGTTTCCAATTCTTTGGATTTTACTTACAGCACTTCGTGCGGAACAGGGATATTATGTAGGATATTTCTTCCCAAAGGGACTTACACTTTCTAATTTTACAAAGTTATTTGCCAAGGATAGCGTAATTCCATTCGGAAAATGGTGGGTAAACACATTTATAGTGGCTATCTGTGGATGTGTGTTAAATACACTGATTATTCTTGCTACATCCTTTACACTGAGCCGTACAAGATTCGCAGGACGAAAAGCATTTATGAACGTGCTTATGATTATTGGTTTGTTCCCAGGATTTATGTCGCTGATTGCAGTTTATAACATCCTTAAGGGAATCGGACTTAATCAGTCACTTGTGGCACTTATCATTGTAAGTGCAGCGGGAGCGGCTATGGGATATCACGTAAGCAAAGGATTCTTTGATACTATTCCAAGAGCTGTTGATGAGGCTGCAATAATTGACGGGGCATCACGCTTACAGATTTTTACTCACATTACATTGCCTCTTTCAAAGTCAATTATCGTATATACGGCACTTGTTAATTTCCTTGCAGCATGGTCGGATTACATTTTCCCAAGTATGCTGTTTGGCGATAAGCAAAGCTCGTACACAGTTGCAGTAGGTTTATACTGGCTGACAGATTTCAGACGTATCGACAGATACTATACACAGTTTGCTGCCGGGGCAGTGATAGTAGCAATACCTATTGTCATTCTATTTATATGGTTACAGAAGTTTTATGTAGAAGGATTATCCGGTTCTGTAAAAGGTTAAATTACATGCGCAACTCTATTATGGGGTTGCGCATTAAAATGACAAAATAATGCTATTGACCTTTTTGTGTCAAAGCCTTATATTTTAAATTAATGGGGGAAGGAAATCTCTAAAAATACTTATGCGCAAGTAGTTGCGCAGATGCCTTAGGCAAGCATCAGAGAACCAGTATGTTTAGGGAGGTCAAATTAATGAAAAGAATGGGTAAGATGGCGAAGAGATTCGTCGCAGTTGCCATGTCACTTGCCATGGTAGCAGGCATTCCTGGTGCAAATCTTAGTGTGTTTGCTACAAAGGGAATGGATTCAGTTCAGGCAGCATCTGCTGTCACTAGGTCATCAATTCATGATGGCACGATTCTACACGCATTTTGTTGGAATTTTAATACTATAAAGGAGAATATGCCAGAGATTGCAGCTGCAGGTTACACAGCAGTTCAGACATCTCCAATCAACGAATGTCTTTCTATCCATGATGGAATGGCTCTTTATGGAGACACAGAAGACGAAGGCCGTTGGTACTATCACTATCAGCCAACTGACTGGAAGATTGGAAACTATCAGCTGGGTTCACGAGATGAGTTCAAGGCTATGTGTGACGAGGCTGACAAGTACGGCATTGGTATCATCGTAGATATCGCTCCTAACCACACAACACCTTTATATGATCAGGTTTCTGAGGATTTAAAGGCAGCTGCAGGTGGAGAGGATGCTCTCTATCACATCGGCGCAAAGGTTGAGAATGGCGATGATGGTGGAATGAAGTATGACAACCGTGTATCTGTTACATACGATGCAATGGGTGGTCTTCCAGACGTTGATACAGAGAATCCTGGATTCCAGCAGTATTTCTATGAGTTCCTTGAGGATTGTATCGACTGTGGAGCAGACGGTTTTAGAATTGATACTGCTAAGCACATTGCACTTCCTGATGACAAGGTACCAGAGGAGTATGCAGGTCAGGATGACAGAAATAACTTCTATCCTAATATGAAGTCTGCCATTGATGCATATGGTTCAAAGGACTATGCAGACCTTTTCGTATACGGCGAAGTACTTGATGGCGATGCATCACGTGTTGCTGCCTATCAGGATATGCTTGGCGGAACGGTTGCCAGCAATTACGGTGGAGCAATCAGAAATGCTACATCTTCAGGCAATGTTTCTGTAAAGAAGCTTCAAAGCTACAAGATTAGTGATGACACATCTATGGGAACTACCTACACAGCTGATTCAAACAAGCTTGTAACTTGGGTAGAGTCTCACGATAACTACATCAATGACAAGAGCTACAACGAGGTTGATGACAGAGAGGTTATTCTTGGCTGGGCAATTATTGCTGCACGTGCCGATGGAACTCCACTTTTCTTCAGCCGTCCAGAGGGAAGCTCAGCTGAGAACCCATGGGGTGCTAATCGCATCGGTGATGCAGGTAGCGATATCTACAAAGCACCTGAGGTAGCTGCTGTTAACAAGTTTAGAACAGCAATGGACGGACTTTCTGAGAATCTTAGAAATCCAGGAAATAACTCATCAATCTTAATGATTGAAAGAGGTACTAAGGGAGTTGTAATTGTAAATGCAAGCGAAAATGATTTTGCACTTGATTCGCAGACAAATCTGGAAGATGGAACTTATGTTGATTCAGTAGAGGGAAGAGAAGGACTTTATACAGTATCAGATGGAAACATCTACGGTACAGTTCCAGCTAAGTCAGTTGTTGTTCTTGATACACCAGCTGACGGAGATTATTCCACGATATTCTTCCACAACACAGATAATTGGGCTAGCGTTAGCGCTCTTGCTCTCGGTGATAGTTTTGCTTGTGATTATACACAGGATAACTGGTGGAAAGTTACTATTCCAGCGAAGGAATACAAAGTAGTATTTACAGACGGAACAAATAAGTCTGCTGAGTTTGCTATTTCTGCTACATCAGGCAAATTCATGACAGCTAAGTCAGATAAGGTATATGCTTCAAAGGCTGAGGCAGAGGATGCTCTTGGCATCGTTACAAAGACAGTTTACTTCCTCAACACAGAGGAGTGGAAATCCGTATATGCGTATGCGTGGACAGACGGAACACAGCACTTTGGTGGATGGCCAGGTGCACCAATTGTTAATGAAGAGGGATACTGGTGGAAAGCTGACGTAAAGATGGTTGGCGACCATGACTTCTCAATTATCTTTAACAACAACGACGGCGCTCAGACAGTTGACATTTCAATGTCAGACATGAGCAAGAATGTAATCGTAATTGCTGCAGAGCAGCCAGGTGGAAATCTTGCAGTAGAAAGATATTCATCTAAGGCAGAGGCAGAAGAAGCTACAGGTATCAACGGTACATCCACAACAGTTCATTTCTATGATGCAGCTGGTTGGGGAAAAGTTGGTGTTTATACCTGGGGCGATGTGGATTTAGGCGGCTGGCCAGGAACAGAATGTGAATATGAAGGTGATGGCTGGTGGAAAAAGACTATTGAGTGCGCTCCAAGCTCAAACTTCAACATCATCTTTAACAATATGCCAACAAGCGATGATGACAAGCGCCAGACAGATGATATGAAGTGTGACAGCCTAAAGAAGGTTTACTTCATCGGTGCTAATTATAAGTATGGTTCAAAGGCGGCTGCTCTTGAGGCACTTGCAAATGACAATCTTAAGTTAGAGAAGAACCTTCATCCAGAGCTTAATCCAATCGACGAGCCAACAGACAGACCTGTTGAGGAAGAGCCAGCTCTTAATGATGGAGAGGTAAAGATTTACTATTACAACAAGGCTGACTGGGATGAAGTTAGCATGTATTGCTGGACAGACGGCGCCAACACAGAGTACTTTGGCGGATGGCCAGGAAGACAGATGCAGCACATAGGTGGCAACTGGTATTCAGTAAGTGTCAGCGAGGCAGCATTAACACATGAAGGTTTACATCTCATTGCCAACAACAATGGTGATGGTGAGCAGATTAACGATGTTGATCTTATTTCAGAGAGACCTGATGTAAATGATAAGCCACAGGAGCCAGAGGAGCCTGAAGAGCCAGAAGTAAAGGTTAAGCCAATTCAGGAGGAAGAGGCTGACAAGGAAGGTTACACAAAGGTTTACATTAAGCTTGATGTTGAAAAGTATCCAGAGGCTGCAAACTTCTATGCATGGGCTGACGGTATCGGAGACGTTGAAGGCGTAGGCGGATGGCCAGGGCTTGCAATGACTCACATCGGAAATGGATGGCATTCAGTAAATGTTCCTGACAGCATTTTGAGAGAAGTGGCTGAGGATGCAGCAGAAGACGAAGAAACAGCCGATGAAGCAGAAGTGGCTGAGACAGCAGATGATGCTGAAGAGGTTGTGGAAGATGCTGAGGATGTTGTAGAGGAAGAGTCAGAGGAAGTAACAGAGGAACCAGAGGATGCTTCTGATGAGGATTCAGAGGAGACAAGTGTACTTGAGGATGTAGTTGAGGAAATCAAGGAAGTTGTAACAGCAGTTGTAAACTTCATTTCATCAGCATTAAATCCTACATTAAAGGTAATGGCTGCAGAGAGTGACATCTTTGCAGATGGAATTCATGTTATTGTAAACAATGGCAATGGATTCCAGGAGGATGATGTAAACGCTAGATGCACATTAGATAGACCAAGTGCAGAGGAGCTCAAGCAGGAAGAAGAGGCTGAGGAGCCAGTTCCAGCACCAGCTCCAGGCGGATCAGGAGAACCAGCTCCAGCAGAGCCAACACCAACTCCAGAGCCAACACCAGTACCAACTCCAGAGCCAACACCAGTACCAACACCAGAACCTACACCAGTTCCAGAGCCTACTCCTACTCCAGTAGTAGAGCCAACCCCTACACCAGAGGTTGAGCCTACTCCAGTAGTTGAGCCAACCCCTACACCAACTCCAGTTGTAACACCAACACCAACACCTGAAGTTAAGCCAACACCAACTCCAGTTCCACAGAAGCCATCTAGGGAACAGGTAGAGCAGGTAGTTCGATATGTGGTTCAGCAGGTAATTATCTTTGTTAAAAAGGTTGTAGATTTCTTTAGAAGTTTTTGGAGATAATAAAATGATTTTAGCCTGAGGCACTTAGCCTCAGGCTTTTTTTCTGAATTAATACAGGAAGCTGTGCTATAATGTGATTACATTTTTGAAAGGACACAATTTAAATGCCAAAGGAAATTAAAGCAGTTTTATTTGATTTAGATGGAACACTTACAGATACAGAGAAGATTTACCAGGAGCAGTGGCCAAAGGCCATGGAGCATTTTGGATATGAAATGACTCCTGAAAAGCCGCTTATTTTAAGATCACTTGGTAGTGCTTTTGCTACAGAGCAGTTTAGAGAGTGGTATGGCGATGATTTTGATTACATTAAGGTTCGCAATTATCGCAGACAGCTGGTGGAGGATGTTGTATCGGAAACAGGTATTCCTTTGAAGCCTGGTGCAAAGGAAATTTTGCAATGGCTTAGAGAACATGATATATTTATTGCTCTTGTTACTGCCAACGTAAAGGAAAGAGCAGAACGTTATCTTAAGAAGATTGGTCTTTTCGAATATTTTAATGCAGTGGTATGTGCAGATATGGTTAAGGTGGGCAAGCCAGCTCCAGATATTTATGCATATGCATGCGAGAGCCTTGGCATCAGCCCAGAGGAGACTTATGCTGTGGAGGATTCTCCTAATGGCTGCATGAGTGCTTACGGAGCAGGATGCAATGTTATAATGATTCCAGATTTGACTGAGCCAGATGAGGAGCTTAAGAGTAAGCTTTTTGCAAGACTTGATTGTCTTATGGATATAAAGAATTTATTTGAGGTATAGGAGTAAAATATGTCAGAAGCAATTGTTACTTTGAAAAAGGGAGAGGGACGCACTATTAAGGCAGGCGGTGCTTGGATTTTTGATAATGAAATTGATAGTGTGGCTGGTTCCTTTGAGAACGGAGATATAGTTATCGTTCATGATTTTGATGGATACATGATGGGCCGTGGCTTCATCAATACTAATTCGAAAATACGAATCAGAATGATGACTCGCAAAAAGGATCAGGTAATTGATGATGACTTTTTATATATGAGAGTGAAGAATGCATGGGAGTATCGTAAATCCGTATTACTTCCAGTGGATTTGAATTGCTGTCGTGTAATATTTGGCGAGGCAGATTTCCTGCCAGGTCTTGTTATTGATAAGTATGATGATGTGCTTGTTGTGGAATCACTTGCACTTGGAATCGACAAGCTGAAGCCTAAGATTGTAGATATGCTTAAGGAGATTATGGCTGCAGACGGCTTTAAGATTCGCGGTGTCTATGAGCGAAGCGATGCAAAGGTTCGTGTTAAGGAAGGTCTTGCTCCATACAAGGGATTTATTGGTGATGAGTTTGATACAAATGTGGAAATCGTGGAGAACGGTGTTCACTACATGGTTGATGTTGTTAATGGACAGAAGACTGGCTTCTTCCTTGACCAGAAGTACAATCGTCTCAGCATTCAGAGATTATGTAAGGATAAGAGGGTCCTGGATTGCTTCACACACATGGGAACCTTCGCACTTAACGCAGGTCTCGGTGGTGCAGCAGAAGTTACAGGTCTTGATATCTCAGAATTTGCTGTGGCTCAGGCTACTGCAAATGCCAAGCTCAATGGCCTTGATTCTACTGTAAAGTTTAAGCAGGCTAATGTTTTAGATGAGCTTCCAAAGCTTGCCGAGGCTGGAGAAAAGTTTGATGTGGTTATTCTTGATCCACCTGCATTTACAAAGTCACGTGAGGCTACAAAGAACGCCATGAAGGGCTACCGCGAGATTAACATGAAGGGATTGAAGCTTGTAAAGGATGGCGGATATCTTGCCACCTGTTCATGCTCACACTTCATGACTCAGGATTTATTTATAAAGGTAATCGGCCAGGCTGCACAGGCTGCACACAAGCGCCTCCGCCAGGTTGAGTTCCGCACCCAGGCTCCAGACCATCCAATTCTCTGGGCTGCAGATGAAAGCTACTACCTGAAGTTCTTAACATTCCAGGTTGTGGATGAGAAATAAAAAGCTTTACCCTCGAGAGGAAGGGGGACCGCTTTGGCTGTGGATGATGTGTCAAAAGGACTCTGTAAAGAGTCCTTTTTTTAATTTCACATTCTTAAAACAAATGAGGAGTATTATTTTCATAGGGAGAGTGGAGGAAGACTATGACTAGAATGATGAAGAGAGCTCTAATTAACTTCTTTTTTAGAGTATTTGTATTCTTCTTTGTATTTGGAATATATTTGACTGAAAAAGAGCGACTGATAGATTTCATGACCCATGAGTTTACATTTGGTATCTCTGAGTATGGAATTAGTCCACTTCATGTTCTCTGGTTTGTTTTCATGGTGATGATGATTCATCATATTTTCCCGAATAAGCAATTATCCATGGCTCATAAGAAGGGGAAGATTGAGGAGTTTAAAGAGGTTCCAGGATATTCCAGATTGGAGCTTTTAGAGTTTGTGCAGAACATGAATGTTAAGGCCTGGATTGTAATGCTAAGCTGGCTTATATTTAATTCTGTATTTGCGGTTCTCTATCTGTTTAAGATAATAGATGTGGCGGACATGCTAATGCTGACGGTGTTCTTTTATCTTAGTGATTATCTGTGCATTTTGTTTTTCTGTCCATTCCAGACAGTCATCATGCACAACAGATGCTGTATCAATTGCCGAATCTATGACTGGGGACATTTCATGATGTTTACACCTATGTTGTTTATAAAGAACTTCTTCTCATGGAGCCTGTTTTTTACATCACTGATAGTGTTAATCAGATGGGAAGTAAATTATGCCAAGCATCCAGAGCGTTTTTGGTACGGAAGCAATCAGCGGTTACAGTGTAGTCAGTGTAAAGAAAAGCTTTGTGTCATAAAGAATAAACTGAAAAAATAATAAAAAAAAACAGGTCGCTTTTGGCGGCCTGCTTTCGTATATGCGATATTAATTTAATTTCATATCTCCACTCTTTACCCAGCCAATTTTCTTGAGCCAGTTGTTGATAGCAGGGCAGATTATAGCAGGAAGTACAAAGCAGATAAGTACGAGACCTACCCAGTCCATTGTAGTGATAGCTGATTTTGTACCAGCTGCAATATCATTTACCCAACCTGTGTAGACACCAATCTGTCCAACGAGACCGCAGGTACCCATTCCTGAAGAAACTGCAGCGCCGTTCATCTCCATCTTGAAGATGCAGGTAGCAATAGGTCCTGTGATTGCAGAGCAGAGGATTGGTGCAATCCAAATGCGAGGGTTCTTGATGATGTTTGGCATCTGAAGCATGGAAGTTCCGATACCCTGTGAAACAAGGCCACCCCATTTATTTTCCTTAAAGCTCATTACAGCAAAGCCAACCATCTGTGCACAGCAGCCTGCTACGGCAGCACCACCAGCAAGACCAGTAAGTGAAAGGGCTGCGCATATTGCAGCAGATGAAATAGGAAGTGTAAGAGCGATTCCTACGATTACTGAAACAAGAATACCCATTAAGAATGGCTGCTTTGTGGTAGCCCACATAATAAGAGTACCTACTGAGCTGGCAGCTTTGCCAAGGGCTGGAGCCCACCATGCAGAAAGGGCGATACCAACACCGATAGTAACAAGTGGAGTCACAAGGATATCAATCTTTGTTTCCTTTGAAACAGCCTTTCCAACCTCAGCTGAGATGATTGCTACAAAAAGTACTGCAAGTGGACCGCCTGCACCACCTAGCGCATTTGAAGCAAAACCTACAGTGATGAGAGAGAAGAGAACAAGTGGTGGAGCCTGAAGGGCATATCCGATAGCCACAGCCATGGCAGGACCACTCATTGCCACTGCAAGACCTCCTACTGTGTACTCAACCCCGGCTACAACAGCTACTGGAGTAGTCAAAAAACTAATACCAAACTGTGCGCCTATAGTATTGATGATAGTACCAATAAGAAGGGAGCAGAATAATCCCTGTGCCATGGCACCTAAAGCATCAATAAGGTATCTCTTAACAGATATCTCGATATTTTTTCTTTTCAAAAATTCTTTCATGATAAGATTTTCTCCTTATACAAATTACTTTAATATTCTATATGAAAAATAATGTGTTCACAATCTCTTCACATGACAAAAATATGAGTGGATGTTATAATTCGGGATACAAAAAGAGAGATACGGCATAAATATAACGATGTAAAGATTGAGAAAGGTTTTAGATATGAGGATTCAATCAAATATGAATACATCACTTATTAAGAATACAAATAACCATATGAAGGTTACAGAACATAATCACAATAAATCAGCCAAGGAACTTGCATCAGGCAAGAAGGTTAATACAGCAGCCGATGATGCAGTGGCACTTTCAATCAGCCAGAAATTATTAAAGGAAGCATCATCACTTAAGGCTGGAACCAATAACATTTCTTATGGTATTGATGCTACAAATATTGCTGATGGAGCACTTGCAGGTATTTCAGATTCATTAGGAGATATGGAGCAGAACACTGTTAGAGCTATGAATGGTCTTTATTCAGAAAGTGATCGTCAGATTATGCAGGAAGCAAATAAGCAGTCTGTAGAGACAATTAATCAGACAATCAACCAGGCTAAATATAATGAGAAGAATCTCTTAGATGGCAGCACAGGTGATATCAATATCTACACAGGTGCCGGAAGTTCTACAATCAAGGAGACAGACGCCAGAGCATTAGCAGCAGATTTAGAGAACTTTGATATCTCGGGGAATCCAGATAAGATTTCTACTGATACACTTGATAAGGCATACTCATCACTTAATTCTATGAGAAGCCAGATTGGTGCTGAGGCAAACGGACTTGCTGCAGCATACAACACAAATAACAACACAGCTGAGAATCTGGTTAATAAGCTTTTTGAAGCATAAATTTTAAGTATATGATAGGTTCCAAAGCCTCACGTTTTCTTGCGTGAGGCTTTTTCTACAGCAGGAAACTGTTTTCGGGGAATTAGTTTATTTTCAAAACGTTATATGATATAATGCCCGAGATAAGATTTTTATCAAGGGAGGAAATAATTAATGAAAAAGCATTGCAAAGCTGCTTCTTTGGCACTTGCAGGAGTACTTGCTACACAAGTACTTATTCCTATGTCAGCTATGGCTGAAGAAGAGGAAATCCAGGTATTAGTAGAGAATGATGCGATAGAAGATTCAGTTGTAGAACAGGCAGAGCCATCTACAGAGGAGACAAGCAGTATTGAGACCACAGAAGTAGCTGTTGATCTTTCTAATAATACTGAAGAGACAAATTCAGAAAATGATTCAGAAGAATCTGATTCACATACACCTTCTACAGAAGCACCAGAAGAGGATGCTTTAGAAAATCTAGTCGAAGATGTTACCCCAGAAGACGAAGAAGTTCAGATTGAAGTGGATGAAGCTGAAAAGCAGAAGGAAGAGGAGCTTTTAAATGACGAAGAGCTTGAGCTTCTTGAAGCAAAGGCAGATGAGGATTTCAATGGCGACGGCATCAGTGATTTACACACAAAGATGCTCTGCGAAGGTCAGATTCTCACAGAGACTGGAAAGAGAGTATTTGGAGATTATTCATATCTTCATGTACAGGGCTCAAATGACTTAGACAGTGACGGTTTATCAAATGGTCAGGAAGTAGTCATCCAGGAAAGAGAAGATGGTTCTTTATATGCCATTCTTTCTTCAGATCCATGCAAGGCAGATACTGATAATGATGGTATCAGCGACAGCGATGATACAGACAAGTGGCATCGCGGATTACTTGGTGGCGTTATCGGAAATGTAAGACTTGTTGCTCGTCATGATGATGAGAAAGATTTCCATGATGGTCACGTTTACATTGTTTACACAAGCTATGTAGATAACAATAAGATTTCAGTTAGCAATCTTTACGGATATTACATCTCCAGTCCAGAATATAAGGACGACCTCAGAAAAGCATGCGAAGGCGAAAATGAGGATGTAGTTTCATGGAGAAGTACACTTGCTGAAATCGAGGAGTCAGAAAAGACTGATGCCAATGAAGCTGTCAGATTAGCAGCTGCAGAAGGCATGTATGTGGAGCAGCCACATACTCAGCATGATGGTGGTTACGTTGTACTTAACCGTGGTGATTATGTTTCTATCGGAAACTACGGTATGGCTACCACCAAGGAGATTATTTGCAACGATTACATTCCATTTTTAATGACAGAAGGCAACATGTCTCAGGTAGATATACATAAACTTACAGCCTTTGCAAGCAAGGTACTTAACCACCAGCTTACAGAGGAATATGTAGTTGAGAACCTTGATGAGATACTTGCTTTATTAGGTACTAATGGTGAGTTGTTCTTTGATCACATTACAAACGAAACTACTAAGGGTGGAGTTTATATTAACAGAGAGCTCTTCAATCAGAAGTATGCTTATGATCAGGGACCAAATGAGATAGTAGAGCAGGAAGCTACAGCAGATCAGTTAAATGTTATGCTTAACTACTTCAGTTCACACAGCTACTTCAATGAATTCACTCACAACTGTACAACAGTAGGTGCTGGTGCATGGAATGAAGTGTATGGTACAACAACTGATGAGAATGGCGACAAAGTTAAGACAGAGTATTATGTAAATTCAGGCACTCCTATCAAGACTACATTCAACAACCCATACACAAACAGCGAAGTAAACATCGATACACAGATTGATCATCCAGGTGCGGTTAAGAATTCTATTAAGAGCATGAAGGATATTCCAGGATATATCGGAAGCAAAGTGTACGTTACAGGTAAGAAGGTAGTAGACACTATTGCAAATGTGGTTAAGTTTGATATCTCAAATCTCTTCAGAAGAAAGGCTGCTTCGCCTGTTTCACCAGCTGAGAGATTTGCAGAAAACAGAACTACACCATCACAGAGTTCAGCTGGTTCTTCAAGCACATTAAACAATGTGGGAACAGTTGATGTTATCACAAGTGTCCCTGGCTCAGAGGACTTAGTTGGTGAAGAGGTTGAGGTTACAATCAATGCAGCTTCAGCTTTAAAAAATAATACAGTTAAGAAGACAGCTTCTGTTGAGACTACTGAGGAAGAGAATGCAGAGGATGTAACAGAAGATACAGCAGATACAGACGATACTCAGGTTTCAGAAGATGAGATTGAAAAGAAATCTTCAGTAGATGAACAGATTGAGGATACACCAGTACCTCTTTCTACTGAGAACCGTAATCCATTATTATGGGTATGGCTCACTCTACTTGGTATCATCGCTGTTGGTGGTATCACTACAGCTATTGTATTCGCAAGAAAGAAGAAATAAGCATTTATAACGTTTAAGCTTCAATACCCCAAGGAAAAAAGCCTTGGGGTATTTTGTTATTTCAGGAAACTATTTTCTTTAAATCAGTTTACAACCGAAAAAATTATGCATAATGCCAAAGCATATTTTTTTGGAGGATTATTTAGATGAAAAAGATTTTCAGGTATGGATTGGCTCTATATGTCTGTAATTGCAGTTGTTACATTAACAGCTATTGCAGTAGTTGCATTATTTAAGAAGAGAAACTCTTAAAAAGCATTTAACAAAATATTCAATTATTGATAATATAATTGATAAAGGCTTTGGGATATCAAGTCCTAAAGCCTTTTTTAAAATTTAAAAACACTGTTGACAAAAACAATTTAATTGTGTACAATTCAATTATAAAATAATTGTACGCAATTTAATCGAGATGTCAATGGAGGTATTAAATATGGAAAGGTACGATGTAGCAATAATAGGTACTGGACCTGCAGGTCTTGAAGCAGCTATTACAGCAAAGGTTAGAAATAAGTCAGTTCTTCTTATTGGAGGAAAGGGTTCATCAGATAAGGTTTCAAAAGCTCACACTATCCAAAATTATCTTGGTTTACCAGATATTGCTGGAGAGGATATGGCTAAGACATTCTTAGATCACGCCGCTAAGATGGGTGTTGAAATTACAGAGGATAAGGTAAATGCAATCTACTCTATGGGACAGTATTTCGCAATCCAGTGCCATAATGGAGATTATGAAGCGAGCTCTGTAGTTGTTGCAGCTGGTATGACAGCCATGAAGCCATTCCCAGGTGAGATGGAAAATCTTGGTAGAGGAGTAAGCTACTGCGCTACATGTGATGCAGCTCTTTACAAAGGAAAGACCGCTGTTATAGTTGCTTACAGTGCAGACGAGGAGCCAGAGGCAGAGTTCCTTGCAGAGAGAGCAGAGAAGGTTTACTACCTTCCACAGTACGAATATGCTGGTAATTTAGGTGGTAACATTGAGGTTACTTTAGATGTTAAGCCAGAGTCAATTGAAATGAAGGATGGTCAAGCAGTTGTAAATGCCAAGGATACTTCATTTACAGCAGACGGAATATTCATTTTGAGAGAACAGATTGCTCCTTCTCAGCTTGTTCCAGGTCTTGAGATGGATGGTAACCACATTAAGGTTGACCGTTCAATGGCTACAAACATCAAAGGCTTATTCGCAGCTGGAGATATTACAGGGGCTCCTTATCAATACATCAAGGCAGCCGGTGAAGGAAATGTGGCAGCACTTTCAGCTGTAACATATTTAAATAGCTTAAAATAACAATAAATTCACAAAATTAAATTGATTAAAATTGAAAGGAGATTTATTATTATGGTAAAGAAAATTACAACAGATGAGTTTAATTCAATGGATAAGGCAGGGGTTTCAGTTTTAGATTTTAATGCTGTATGGTGCGGCCCATGTAAGATGCTTGGCCCAGTTTTGGAAGAAGTCTCTGAAGAAATGGCTGACGATGCAAAGTTCTACAGCATCGATACTGATGAGAATCCAGATTTAGCAAAAGAATTTGGAATTATGAACATTCCTGCAGTTGTTATCTTGAAGGACGGACAGAAGGTTGATATGAATGTTGGCTTTGTTCCAAAGGATGCTCTTAAGGACTTCGTTACAAAGAACCTTTAATTTGTCCCCAATTAAGCTCTGATAAAAATTTTTAAACGATGAGGTGATAAATAATGGGTGATAAGTACGATTGCTTAAAAATTTCAAATCAATTATGTTTTCCACTTTATGCCTGCTCAAAGGAGATTGTTAAGAGATACAAGCCATATCTCGATCCAATCGACCTTACCTACACTCAGTATATTACTATGATGGTAATATGGGAGGAAAAGGAGATTACAGTTAAGGCTCTTGGAGACAAGTTATTCCTTGATTCAGGAACTCTGACTCCAGTACTTAAGAAATTGGAGCAGAAGGGCTATGTTAAGCGCAGCAGATCAAAGGATGATGAGAGAAATCTTATTATTACTTTGACAAAGGATGGAGAAGAATTAAAAAAGCAGGCATCTGCGATACCTGCTAAAATGGGTAAATGTGTGAGCCTTTCTCCAGAGGAGTCAGAACAGTTATATAAATTGCTCTACAAGATTTTAGGTACTTTCGAACAGGAATAAATCACTAATTGAAAAAGTTTAAAATATTTACATTTTCACGAGCTTGAGAAATGACATCGTCTACGAATGAGGCGGTGTCATTTTTTATTCTGTTCCAATCGATAATAGTGACATCTGATAAATCGGCATGAGCGTTTTTGAAAACATCACCCATGTCTTCTTTAGTTGTAATGCGACCATTGATATAACCTTCTGCAAGAACAGTGCTGTCCTGATTTACAGATATATCTGTGGCCTCGAATTTAATGCCGTCATCAACATAATTCATTAACATATTGAAATCAATAGAATAACTGCCACCTATGTCAGTGATATAGGTAATGTTATTAGTGAATGAATTAGTGTAATTGTTTTGACCATTACGAGTGATTGTGGCAACGACTCTTTCGTTATCTGGAAGAGGAGCAAAAATCTCGATTTTGTTAAAGTTCTTTCCAACGATGGAAATGTATGCTCCCGGTGTCTTATAAGAAAGGTCAAATGTAATCTTTCTGGTGTGATTGAATCTGTCCAGGAAGAGAGAGCATTTAATGTCATGGTCTGGAGCTTCCATACCTAAAAGATCCCAAATGAAACCGCCTTCGCCCTCAGGAATGGCGATTCTGAATTCGTTACTTTCAGTGCCGTCCTCGTCAACAAAGATAACATCGGTTTGTTCTATCTGAATCTTCTTAACAAAATTATAGATATTGCGTTTGTTCTTATGGAACCACTCATGGTTGATATCGTTATTCAGATTTGGCGCAGTCGGAAATAAATCAGAGCCTGTGTCAAAACCGTAGGAGATGCCACCCATAAGAGGCGCAACAAGATATACAGTCTCATCCTGAGCATATATATCCATTTCTCCTACATCTAAAATGAGTACGTCTAAATTAGATTTGCATGAGAACTTCTTTTGAGAAGCAGAGCGCTGACCCTTGATGCCGCCACTGATAGAATAAGGGAATCCCTTTAATTTTTTAATGTAGGCGTTTCCAGAGTAATCGATATCTGCGTTTGTGTAATTTCTAAACAAATCCTTCAAATCGATATTGTAGGCCAGATAGTCTGGATTATTTAAAGTACTCTCAGAAAAATGAAAAACTGAGGCAAGAATTCTCGCTGAAGGATTATAAATCAGCTCTGCTTTTGCAAGTATGGTCAGAGCCAGAACCATAACAACTATTATCCCAATTTTTTTCTTATTCATAAAATTCATTATAGTAATTCTAGTGGAGTGTCTGCAATAGACAAAGCAATCGATGTGTCCATCTCCATCAGGTGCTCTGCATCCTGAGCTTTCTGATAAGCTATGTTTTCTTCAGCATAAAGAACGCAGGCCTGGCGGTATTTATCCTCATCCCCACTTCTTTTATAGATATTCATATAAAGTTTTGCTGTCTCAAGCTTCAGGTGGTGATTATCTGTAATTGTGGCAGAGGACTCCAAATTTCTGGCAACAGCCTCAGCCCTTTCATATTCTTTCATACTACAGAAGGTCTCCACCAACAGTTTTAAATCCTCCAGATAATCGTGAATGGTTATGGAAGGATCTTTCATAAGACCAGCCAGCTCATCAAGGTGGTCATATATGTATTTATCATCACCCATTTGATGATGTAAGCTTGCATTTAAAACGGTAAGACTGAAGTCGTGATAATGCATGTCATTTTTGGTGGCAATGTCACTGGCTCTTCTAAGATATTTTTCAGCATCATTAAAACGGTGAGTCTGCAAATAACAATAGGCAAGATTGAGACATGCTACCAGATATGAGTGAGGTTTATTGTCGAAAGAATCACCATAATCCTCCAAATCCTGCATGGCCATCTTTCCGTAGTTGATGGCACTGTCATAGTCGCCCAGTAACATGTATCTGTTGCAGATAGTGGCATAGAAGAAATGCTTTGCACCACGAATTCTATTTTTATCTATAAAATCAAAAGCGTTGAGACACTTGTAGAGCATTTTAGAATCGTAGCCCATGATTCCATATGCAATGGCCAGTCCGCGGAGGGTCATAATGTAGTTTGTGGAGTCGTCTAATTCCTCATAAATACTTTTAGCCATATTGAGATTGTCAATTCCAAGCTCAATGCTATTTACGCGAATAAGCTCCATTCCTTTTTCATAATATTCTTTTGCAATTTGCTCTGAACTTGCCATAATGACCTCCTGAGAATAAGCCCATAATTCAATATGTTATAAGTATAAGAAAACTTTGTGACAATTTTCGTAAATTGTTGTTTATTCTCAGGCAAAATTTTATACTATAAAGTGATATTATGTATAAACTACGGGGATTTTTAGTATGAAAAAAACTAGTACATTTTTATATGGATTGATTCTAATTGTAGGACTTGGAATATTTACCTTTGTAATCGGTCTGGTTTTTATAGGGGAATTTACTCTTTCAGATGAGAGAACCTACACAGATACAACAGTTGAAAATTATAGTGATGGATGGGAAAGGGTTCATTGGGATGGCAGTACTGAAAGTATAGCCTTGCCAGGAAATTATGAGCCGGAGGGTTCCCACGAGTTTACGCTGAGAAAAAAGCTACATGTGTGGCAGAATCAGGACAGCTACATCAGCTTCAATTCTAACAAGCAGGATGTAGATGCCTATATTGATGATGAACTGAGATATTCTTTCTCTACAAAATCTACAAGAATATTGGGAAGCAATACACCAGGAACAATGGTGTTCATTCCATTACATCCATCAGATGAAGGTAAGACAATCAGGATTGTTCTTACCGGTGACAATAATTATTCTGGAGTATTAGATGAGATTATAGTAGGTACTCAGGTGGGTATAGTTATGCACACCTATAATCGTGAGCGATATACCCTGTTGCTTACATTATTCCTGTTGGTACTTGGCGTAATCGCATTTATTATTGGTGTAAGCGTAAAGATAGCATATAAAAAGACATTGTCATTATTCTTTATTGGATGGGCAATGATTTGTGCTTCCTTATGGTCTTTGGCAGAGACGGATTGCAGGCAGTTCTTTGTGCCAAACTTCTCGCTACTTTCATACATGACATATCTTAGTTTGATAATGTTGCCGTACACAGTGGCGTTGTACTTCGACCGTCTGCAGGAAGGCAGATATAGAGCATTATATATGGGACTTGCTGTACTTGAAGAATTCAGTGCTATGATTGCCATATTGCTCCAGTTCTTCAACAATACAGATTTGATAGGAATCCTGCCAATAGCGTTTGTTTCTATCGGATTGACTATGATTACATATATCATTACGGTAATTCCGGATATTATTCATGGCAGGGTTAAATCTTACTGGTTTGAGTTTATTGGCATTTGTGGCGCCATTATAATGGGTATCATGCAGATGTGCGATTACGCATTCCTGCATCCAACTAATATTGAACAATTGTATTTGATTATTGGTCTTTTGTTCCTGACAATCATGGCATATTTCCGCGCGTTGAAGGATATTAGAAATACTGAGCGAGAGATGTATGCAGCAGTACAGGCTCAGGATGCCAGCACAGCATTTATGACAAGAATGTCTCATGAAATGAGGACACCTATCAATGCTATTCTCGGAATGAACAAAATGATTCTGAGAGAGAGCAAGGATGAAAATATACTGGAATATTCCAGAGATGTTAACAGTGCAGGAAATTACCTGCTTGGAATCGTTAATGAGGTTTTAGACCTTGCAAAAGTTAGTGCTGGAAAGATAGAAATCGTTCCTGAAGATTACGATTTGATGGATATGATCCGAGAATGTTATTCTCTGGCACGACCAAGAGCGAAAGCCAGCAGACTTTCATTTGAGGTAGATATGAGTGATGTACTTCCTTCCAGACTTCGCGGTGACAAGGAAAGAATCATTCAGATAATAACAAATCTTTTGACCAATGCTGTTAAGTATACTCCTGAGGGACGTGTTACTCTTTCTGTGCAGGGTAAGATATCAGAAGGAAAGCTGATGCTTATCGTCACAGTAACAGATACAGGTATTGGTGTGGCAGAGGAAAATATTCCTTATCTCTTCGATACATTTACCAGAGTTGGTGAATTTAATAAGAAGAGAATTGAAGGCACTGGACTTGGACTTACAATTACAAAGCAGCTGGTTGATTTGATGGATGGTACAATTTCAGTTGAATCAGAGCTTGGAAAGGGGTCTTCATTTACAGTAATGATTCCACAGGAGATTCGTTCAGTGGAGCCATGTGGAATGTTCTCCATGGGACCAAATGGAGACCGTCGTGTTGCTGATCGTCACGAGATATTCGATGTACTTGGAAGAATTCTTGTAGTAGATGATGTGGCAATTAACCTTAGAGTTTTTTCTGTTCTGTTAAGTAATACGGACATTACTGTGGATACAGCTATCAGTGGTCCGGAGGCTCTTGAGAAGATTAAGAGAAATAAGTATGACATTATTTTTATCGATCATCTTATGCCAGGCATGGATGGACTCGAGCTGAAGAAGCTCATAGATTCAATGGAAGATAATCCTAATAGCAATACACCGCTTGTAATGCAAACCGCAAATGCGGTAGTAGGTGCAAAGGAAGAATACGAAAGACTTGGATTTACTGATTATATTGCCAAGCCAATTAAGGAAGAAGAGTTGCGAAAGCTGCTAAGAAAATATATTCTATAACTAGATTTGTTATATGAGAAGGAGTGAACTATCATGGCATTTAATCCAGCTGACTTATTTAAAGTAAAATCTGCAGCAGAGACATTTAACAGTAATCATCCAAAGCTTGTACCATTTTTCCATGCTATTCAGGGCAAGGCGATGACTCCTGGCACAGTTATTGAGATGGCTGTTACAGATCCAAGCGGAGAGCGAGTAGAGACAAATCTTCGCGTGCAGGAATCAGATATTGAATTGATCAAACTTTTAATGGAGATTGGTTCTAAAGGATAATCTAAGAATAACAAAAGCCAACCAGTTACGGCTACAAGCCTAATGATTTCTAAGTTCAGCTGAAGTTTAATGATACTCGCCCATTTTAAAATTGCTTCGCAATGGGCGAGTCATGTTCTAGATTTGCTTAGCAAATCTAGAAGTTTTTCACTTTAGAAATATTAGAGCTTGTTGCCTACTGGTTGGCTTATTTAAATTCAAAAAATTTTGTATCTAATTCCGGATACGCACGCTTCATGGAAATAGGGATGCCGGCTTTGCCTACAAAGCAGTGCACAGTTCTTGCAACAGCTCTGTCTTCACCAGTGGCTTTATCGTATATACGGTATGCTATTTCCATTTCATGTCCGTCATAAGAAATTAATTTCGTATCTATAATGACAGTCTCATCAAATTTGATGGCGCTTCTGTGCTCAATAGATGAAGATACGATAGGAGAGCTAATCTCCATATCAAGCATCTGCTTGAAACCAAGGCCCATCTGTTCCATTAAATCCATGCGGGCATCTTCCAGCCAGTTAGCATAATTAGATGTATGGATAATTCCCTGCTGATCTGTCTCATGATATTTTGTGTGATGCTCAAAAGGGGTAATCTTAATCTGCCTCTTAGCACCAGCAACTTCAATTTCTTGTTTTGCCATAGTCTTACCTCCTGATGAAATTCCTATCTATATTATAACACTAGAATTAAAAATCGATTAAAAAAATTAGTGAAATAAAAGACGTTGAATAGAGATTGTATAAGTGATAGAATATAATTAATTGATAATTTTTTAACGAGCGGAGGTTATTATGGATTTTCAAGCTGAGTATAAGAAGAAACTTACTACAGCAGCAGAGGCTGTAAAGGTAGTAAAGAGCGGTGACTGGGTTGATTACGGTTGGTGCACAGGCACACCTGATGCTTTAGATAAGGCACTTGCAGCCCGCACAGACGAGCTTAAAGACATTAAGGTTCGCGGTGGTATCTTAATGAAGCTTCCAGCAATTTTTGAGCGCGAGGATGCTGGTGAGCACTTTACATGGAACTCATGGCACATGGGTGGTATTGAAAGAAAGCTTATCGCTAGAGGATGCTCTTTCTATGCACCTATCAGATACTCTGAGCTTCCTAGATATTATAGAGAGCACATCGAGCCAAACGATGTACTTATGATTCAGACTACAACAATGGACAATCACGGATATTTCAACTTCGGTCCTAACGCATCACACCTTATGGCTGCAGTAGAGAAGTCAAAGCACATCATTGTAGAGGTTAACGAGAACATGCCTCGTTGTCTTGGTGGTTTCGAAGAGGGCGTTCACATTTCTAAGGTTGATGCTATCGTTGAGGGCAGCAATCCAGCTATCCTTGAGATGGGTGGCGGCGGAGCTCCTACAGACGTTGATAAGGCAGTTGCAAAGCTTATCGTTGAGGAGATTCCAAACGGTGCCTGCTTACAGCTTGGTATCGGTGGAATGCCTAACACAGTTGGTGCTATGATTGCTGAGTCAGATCTTAAGGATCTCGGTGTTCATACAGAGATGTATGTTGATGCGTTCGTTGACATTGCCAAAGCTGGCAAGATTACTGGTGCTAAGAAGAACATCGATCGCTTCCGTCAGACATATGCTTTCGGTGCTGGTACAAAGAAGATGTACGATTATATGGATGAGAATCCAGAGCTTATGAGTGCACCTGTTGATTATACAAATGACATCCGTCAGATTTCTGCACTTGATAACTTCATTTCTATTAATAATGCAGTTGATGTAGACTTATTCGGTCAGATTAATGCTGAGTCTGCTGGAACAAAGCACATTTCAGGAGCAGGCGGACAGCTTGATTTCGTACTTGGCGCTTATCTTTCAAACGGTGGAAAGAGCTTTGTATGTCTTTCATCTACATTTACAACAAAGGATGGTACTGTAAAGAGCCGTATTCGTCCTACTCTTGCAGAAGGTTCTATCGTTACAGATACTCGTGCTAACACACATTACCTTGTTACAGAGTATGGTAAGGTTTGCCTTAAGGGACTTTCAGCTTGGGAGCGTGCAGAGGCTATCATCTCTATCGCTCACCCAGATTTCAGAGACGAGCTTATCGCAGAAGCTGAGAAGATGAATATCTGGAGAATATCAAATAAATAATCGGATTTTAATGAGGCCAGATGGGTTGCAAGACTCATCTGGTCTTTTTTGTTTCTTAAAATACACACTCGTGTAAAACGTTATTTCAGACATAGATTTTTCATAATTTACATATAGTTATAACACAACTTCAAAGTAGAATCTCTATGTTTTTTGTAATGGTTTTTACGAGTGAGAGGGTTTTATGACAAAAGAAAAATTGTCTAAGATAGATAAGATAGATTTGATTAAATGCTTTATTAAAGCTCTGATAAAGAGTGCCCGACGGGCAGTTCGCCAGAGCAATCTTCGATATTTAATTCCATATAGAAAAATAATCAAGCATGCTTTTGGCACCCTTGTTATTATGGTAGTAATTATAAGCATGGCGTTGCCAAATTCTCTTGCGGCAGATATTGATGAAACAACTGCAGCTGGCACAAATGCACCTGCAGTTATGTCTGAAGAGGAGGCATTAGAGGCGTCTATCAGAGAGTTTACAGTCTATGGAATGTATTTGAAGGATGAAGAGACTGAAAGCCAGGCAGTAGAAGCGACTTTGCCAGTAGGTGATATTGGTAATAATGGATATCCATATGCCAAGAAAGCCGAAGAAGGAGTGACTCTTTCTATTAAATTAAATGATGGCGTCGCAGAGCCAACATATCAGTGGCAGTACAGCGATGATAAGACCCAATGGTCAGATATAGAAGGTGCTACAGATCAGACATTTGCGAATACATCACCTAAGGATGGAAGATGGTATAGATGTGTAGTCAATGGGCAGGAGAGTCAGCCTGTTCAGGTGGTAGGTCAGTTTAAATGTGAGTCTGCCAGTGAGAAGGATTCCCAGGGAAGAATTTGGACCAACCCACTTATGAAATGGTATGTCAGCAACGGAACAGTAGCCTATGGCATTAATGCTGCCGGTACAGTATTTGATGTAGTTGGTTTATATAGCAAAAGCGGCAACACATACATGATTCAGACAGCATATTCCGATGGGTGGAAAATGGTAACATCAGCCTCGGATGCTCCAGCGGTGGACTACACTGCGGCGCAGCTGGATGATTTGATTTGCAGCTTTAATGAAACAAATCCTTATGAGATATATTTAAATGCTGATCTTGCAGCAGGACAGTCTGCATTTGCCTTTGGATGTGATACTATGCTCGGCAATGATTCAACATCAAGAGCTCACTCTGATTTTGCAGCTCTTGAAGTTAACAAGAATCAGGATAATACAGTGGCAAATATTGCCATGGTAGGAGCAGGTTCATCCAGCCAGGCTGTGGGAAGTAATCCGGCATTTATGATTACACCTATCACATCAGAAGAGTTGGAATTCTGGCTTGGTCAGTACGATGAGAGACAGTATTTCAGCTTCAACTCTGGCACAGGAAATATCACTGTGGATGGAGAATACATTGACAACATAACCACTAAAACACAGGGCATTGACGCAGGAATGACTATGTCCTGGTTCAATGTCTCAGATGGTGGAGATGTTAGTTTCAAGTTTGCAGTTGGAGATGCATCAAGCATTGGTGTAGCAACTAACGGTGGAAATCTCAATTATATTGCAGAGCTAATTGAGGGACTCAAGCAGGATACAGATTATACGGTAACTATAGAGGGTGACGAAACTGCTTATTCAGTTAAGTCAAACGCCTTAGGTCATATTACATTAACAGGAGTGGATACAAATGGAAATTATTTCGATTTTACTGGTAAAACTATTCATATTACAAAGAATGGTAGTGAGAGTGAGAAAAGCACTGTCAATGTAAGTTCTCGCCCTTACAATGTACAGGAGATTCCGGATTCAGATGAAGTGGTTTCTATCGGAGATACTTCAATCAATGTAAGCATTCCACTTGGAAGTCTTCAGATGTTTGCTCAGGAATATCGTATCTGTGACCAGGATGGAAAAGAAATTGAAGGTTTTGGATGGACAAGGCTTTCAGGTGATGGAAGTCTTTTGTTCTCAGGACTTCAGTCTGGTACAACTTATATTATTAAGGCAAGAGTCTTTGCAAATGAGACTACACCAGCATCTATTGGACGCATTGTTTACAAGTTCATAACAAATTAATCAGTTATAGATTAGTTCTACTTTTTTGGTTCAGACTATGATAGAGTAGTGAAAGAATCAAAAGGGGTGGAACAGATGACTGAAAAAAGAGTATGTACCCGATGTCTGCTTCGCGACATGATTGATGCAGACATGGGAATGATAGAAAAATATAAGGCAGCCTTGAAGGCTGAGGATACAGTGGACGATGCCGAGTATGAAAGACGTCTTGGTATATGTACCAGCTGTGAGAAATTAAATGAAGGCACCTGCATGTCATGTGGGTGTTATGTGGAGCTTAGGGCTGCAGCAAAGATTTCTAAATGTCCTACCAAGAAATGGTAGGGCATTTATTTTAGATATTTATTTTAATTAAAATTAAAATAGTTATTGAAAATCTAAAGATATTTTGATATATTCTAAATGGATGCAGGTAGATACCTCATCCAAACTAAGCATATTATTTAGGGGCTTGATGCTTAGCGATAAGACAATTATGGAGGAGGAACCATGAAAAGATTTCTTTCATGTGTTCTGGCTATTTCTATGGCAGGTGGTCTTGTGGCATGCTCAGGCTCAGATTCAGAAGTGAAAAACTATACGGTCAGCTATGATGGCATTGCCACTGGCGACGTTTCTTCGGGCGTTTCTGTCCATGACCCATCTATACTAGAAGTAGACGGAACATATTATATTTATGGCTCTCATATGACAGCAGCAAAAAGTGATGATTTGCTAAGCTGGAAAAAGGTGGCCGACGGCTACAACAAGACTAATCCTGTTTACGGACAGATTTATGATGTAAAAGAAAAATCTTTTGCTTATTCTGGTAGCAAGGACAGTATTATCAAAACCGACGATGGAAAGACTCACGTGTGGGCTCCAGATGTGATTTACAACGAGACCATGGGGAAATATGTGATGTACTACTGTACCACAAGTACATTTAATGCATCAAACCTCTGCTTTGGAATCAGTGATTCTCCAGAGGGACCATTTGAGTGGCAGGGAGCTTTAATCTATTCAGGTTTTACAAACAAAAATATAGACGCCACAGATGTTCTTGATTATGTGGATGAAGACTATGCGAAGAAGCACTACATAAAAGGTGGTGCATATAATTTCGAGGATTATCCAAATGCCATCGATCCAACAGTTTTTTATGACAAGGATGGCAGAATGTGGATGACCTATGGTTCTTGGTCTGGTGGTATTTATCTGCTAGAACTTGATCCGGTAACTGGTCTTGTGATTCATCCTGAGGCTAATGAAGCAGCACGTGTGGATGCTTATTTTGGTAAAAAGCTTTTAGGTGGTGGGCACATTTCCATTGAAGGTCCATATATTATGTATGATGCTAAAACAGATTACTATTATCTGTTTGTATCTTATGGCGGACTTACAAGCAATGGTGGATACCAGATGCGAGTTTTCCGTTCTAAGACAGTGGATGGAGACTATGTGGATATGAATGACACATATCCTGAAAAGAGTGCTCTTCATCAGAATTTTGGACTTAAGCTTTCAGGAAATTATAAGCTTCCAAGTATAGACAAGGCATACATGGCAACAGGTCATAACTCAGCCTTTGTAGATTCGGATGGAAAAGAGTATATCGTTTATCACACCCGCTTTAATGACGGCGGTGAGGGGCATTCTCCAAGAGTGCATCAGATGCTGATGAATGAAGAGGGATGGCCATGCGAACTTCCATATCAGACTCAGGGTGAGACTGTTTCTGAAGCAGGATATGACAAAAAAGATGTTGTTGGCCGTTACTTTATGATTAATCAGGGAATGGATATCTCAAGTGATATCGCAAATCCGATAATTGTTTATCTTAACAAGGATGGAAGCTGTGATGGCAAGGAAGTAAGTGGTAAATGGGAAATGAAGGATGGCACTTACTATATGACTATTACTATTGATGGTCAGGACTACAGTGGTGTTTTTTGCCAGATGAAAGATGAAGCTGGCACAGATGTAATGACATTCTCGGCTGTTGGGAACAATCAGTCGGTTTGGGGCGTAATGTATGATAAATAATAAGGGAGATTATAAGTAATTATGGATAAGAATTTTGAATACAATAAACCGTGGATATTGCATCGTGCAGATCCATATGTATACAGACACACAGATGGAAAGTATTATTTTACTGCTTCAGTGCCAGAGTATGACAGGATAGTTTTGCGCTGTAGCGACACTCTTGAAGGGCTTAAGGATGAGTCAGAACTTGAGGTTTGGCATAGACATGAGTCAGGTCCGATGTCCAAGCATATTTGGGCTCCAGAAATCCACTTCCTTTTTGGGAAATGGTATATCTATTTCGCCGGAGGTGAAATGGAGGATATATGGAAAATTCGTCCATACGTATTGGAATGCCAGGGACCAGATCCTATGAAAGATCCTTGGGTTGAAAAGGGAAAGATTACCAGAGCTGAGACAGACGAATTCTCTTTTGAAGCCTTTTCTTTGGATGCTACTGTATTTGAGAATAAGGGTGTCTGGTATTATATTTGGGCTGAGAAAGTTGGTGTTGGAAAACAGATTTCAAATCTTTATATCGCCCGTATGAAAAATGGATATACTTTGGAGACTGACCAGGTGCTTCTCACTACTCCTGATTATGATTGGGAGCGTCATGGATACTGGGTAAATGAAGGACCATCTGTAATTATTAGAGATGGCAAAGTGTTTATGACATATTCAGCCAGCGATACAGGTGTAAATTATTGCATGGGAATGCTGACTGCTGATGCAGACAGTGATTTGCTTGATCCACTTTCGTGGAAGAAGGAGAGATATCCTGTATTGGCATCATCACCTGAACATGTGGTATATGGTCCAGGCCATAATTCATTTACTGTGGATGAGGAAGGCAATGATATTCTTGTTTATCATGCCAGAACTGAAACAGAGATAGTGGGAGATCCACTGTATAATCCTAACAGGCATGCGATGCTAATGCGTTTTACGTTTGTGGATGGTAAGCCAGTATTTAAGTTTTAGGACAATAAAGAAGCCAGTCTGTAGTTGACAAGCTCATAGATTTCTCAAGCGAGACGTGTTGTCGAGCGGAGAAATACTATGGCTTGTCAGCGTAACAGGCTGGCTATTTTTAATTATTCTATAGGCATATAATTTAATGACACTCTGATGTCCTGACTGTAATTTCCGAAAGTCTTTCCGAAGAGTGTTACACCTCCGATGTGCTCTGCATCATCATCTACAGCAATTCTGAAATCTAAAGGCTGGCCCTGTTTGATGTTTAAATCAGCGATAGTGAGATCTGAAATCTGAAGACCATCAATAAATGTGCCGTGCTTGTTTATAACAAGCAGCTTAAGCAATCCGTACTGATTCCAGTTCTGTGGCCACCAGTCTGGTGTAAACATTCCTAAGATATCTCCACCAAAATCTCCAGGGCTGGTCCACATACCAAGCTTGGTTCCGTTAAGATAGAAGCTGATATCGGAAGGCCAGTTGTTATCAACCCCTGGTGCCTCAGAGGAAATCTCAAAAGAGATGGAAATCTGAGTGATGCGGTTGTTGCTAGGTACAAGATTAGGGAAAGAGTACTCCACAAATCCCTTTGTAAACCACATAATATCTGCATTGAATCTGTCCGGATGACTAAAGTATCGTGCATCGTCGATTTCACCAATAACAGAGGTGCTGTTAGCAAGACCACAGGTAGGGCAGATATCATATTTTGAAAACTGTCCAACCTTTATGTCTGTAGTGAATACATTTGAAAGGTCGACAGGCTTTTCGATTTCTACAACTATTTTATCTTGAATAACAGAACATATTTTGGAATTTCCGTGACTAGCTGATTCATTGGATGTGGATATAAGTCCGCATTCTTCTAATTTCTTGATATGGCCAGTGAGTGCACCATTACTGAGGTTTAGCTGTGTTGCAAGCTGGTTCATACTCATGTGGTCATTCTCTAATAAGATATTAAGTATCTGGATTCGCACGTCTGAGCCTAATGCTTTAAATAATTCTAGTCCTTCGTCTAGTGAAGTGATATGAATCATCGTACTGCTCCTTTTTGTTAATAATAAATTACTTCATATAATTATAAAATTTGCTAATAACGCTGTCAATATGGGTGTGTAGAAAGGATTAAATATTTCAATTAGAATTAAAAGTAGAAGCACTTTGACGTGCTAAAGTCAATTAATTTGATGTCAATTAGTGAAATTTACTAAAAACAATGTGAAGTATTTGTGTATATTAAAAGAATATCCAAAATAGTTTAGTTTTTCCTAAAATAAATATTGACGTTGAGAACATCCAGCTTTATTATAATACCATAATCGTTAATGAGTTGTGCAGTTTCCGATTCATGTGGCTAACAAGCCTCAGCCTATTGAAGTAATAAACTGCAAAACCAAACGCAAAACATTTCTTTTTTTACAAGGAGGAGAAGAATGAAGAAGAAATTGGTTAGTGCATTACTTTGCACATCAATGGCAGCTAGCATGCTTGTTGGCTGTGGGGGAGCAGCTTCAGAAGGAGGAGTTGATCCAGACGCTGCAGAAGCAACAGAGGAGACTGCAGAAGAATCAGCAGAAGCTGAGGTAGTAACAAACACATTTGGTGATCCAAATGGTACTCATCTTGAGATGTGGACATTCGTTGAGCTTCACGGACAGCATTACGGTGTAATGGCTGAGGAGTGGAACAAGCAGCATCCAGATAACACAATCGAAATTACATGTACAACATATCCATATGGCGATATGCACACAAAGCTTCTTACAGCTCTTGAAGCAGGAACAGGTGCTCCAGACATCTGTGACGTAGAAGTAGGTCAGTTCCCTAACGTAGTTGAAGGTCTTGATCAGTGGTTAGTTCCACTTAATGACTACGCAAAGGATTATCTTGATACAATGGTTACATCTCGTATGGAGACATACCAGGGCGAGGATGGAAATTACTATGGTGCTCCTTATCACGTAGGTGCAACAGTAATGTACTACAACGTAGCTGCTATGTCAGAGGCAATGGGAATTAGCCAGGAAGAAGTTATTGCAAAGATTGACGCTGTTAAGACTTGGGATGATTATTCAAAGCTCGGCGAAGAATATCTTGGATCAGTTAATGAAGATGGAAAATACTGGACATCAGTTGATACAGGCGGAGTTGATTGGCTCTGGATTGCTATGGCTGAAAACGGAGATGACTGGACAGGTGGATTTGATAATCCAGCAAACGTAAATATTGATTCAGTAAAGACAATGCTTGAGATGCAGCAGGGATGGTTAAAGAGTGGTCTTGCAGAGGTTTCTCCTGATGGACACGTTGACCTTGAGGCTGGTTTCCAGAATATTATGGATCACAACATCGTTTCATTCCCTAAGGCAATGTGGTACATGTCACGTTTCACAAACTATATGCCTGATGAGAAGGGCAACTGGTACATTGCTAAGTGTCCTGTATTCAAGGCTGGACAGAAGTGCTCTGTAGGTATCGGTGGTACAGGTACAGTAGTAACACAGCAGTCTGAAAATAAGGATCTTGCAGCTGAGTTTACTTGCTGGGCAAAGATGTCTGAAGAAGGCGAGCAGCACATTTGGGATACACTTGGATTTGATGTATGTAATTCAGCTTTATGGAATGATGATGCATTCGCACATGATGACAACAACCAGTACAATCAGTTCTTTATAAATTATCCATATGATGTACTTAGCGATATTGGAATGGAAAACATCGGAAAGATTTCTGTTGTATCTATCAGCCCAACAATCAATGAGTACTTCTGCACAACAACACTTAATCAGGTTCTTGAGGATCCAGATTACTCTGTTGATGATGCACTTGAGGAAGCTCAGAATGCAGTGGACATGGAGCAATAATAAAAAAGGAAGATTTCTATGGATATAAATACAGCAAGGATGCCTGCCAGAGGGCAGGCATCCTCTTTTAAAAAGGTAGAAGGAGCAAAAGGCTTTATGAAGTTTAAGAAGTTATTCTATTCTCAAAAGGTTGCACCATATGTTTTTGTTGTGCCTTTTGTCCTCAGTTTCTTTTTCTTTTGGGTTTATCCTCTTATCACAGCTTTTACTATGAGCTTTCAGGATATAGGAGCGATAAAATCTGATTGGGTTGGTTTTGCAAATTACGCAAAGCTTTTAAAGGATAATGTATTTCATATTGCAGTTTTTAACAGTGTAAAATACATGTTCTTCACATTAGTACTTCTTATTCCATTCCCAATGCTTTTTGCTGTTTTGATGGATAGCAATTTAGTAAAGGCAAAGGGTGTATGGAAAGCCGTTCTTTATATGCCAGCTTTAACATCAGTAGTTATTTCTGGTACATTATTCCGTCTCATGTTTACAGAGTACACAACAGGTCAGATGAATATGGTAACAGCGGCTCTTGGCCTTGGAACATATAAATGGTTAAAGATGGGCTGGTCAGGAATGCTTGCTCTTTTAATCGTAGCTTGCTGGAGATGGACAGGAGTAAATATGCTTTACTTCCTTTCAGGACTTAAATCTATTGATACAGCTCTCTATGAGGCTGCAGATATAGATGGAGCGTCAAGCTGGCAGAAGTTTAGATTTGTAACACTGCCTCTTTTAAAGCCAACAACAGTATACGTACTTACAATATCTGTATATGCAGGTCTTGCAATGTTCCTCGAGTCATACATGTTATGGGCAGGAAATTCATCACCAAACAATATCGGTCTTACTATCGTAGGATACCTGTATAAACGTGGTATTGAAAAGAATGATATGGGTTATGCCTGCGCTGTTGGTGTAGTGCTTCTAGTTGTAGCTCTCATCATCAACTTCGCACAGTTAATTTTTAATGGAACATTTAAGAAGGAGGAGCAGTAGTATGGCAAAGCAGAAAACTATGGCAGCCACTCCTCAAAGAAGAATAGGAACAATTCTAGGAACAGGCTTCTTTCTGATTCTTAGCTTGATTATCGTATTTCCGGTATTTGCAGGATTATTGGCATCATTTCGACCAGGCACACAGCTCATTCGTAGAGGTTTATCTATAGATTTAGATTTCTCTACAATGAATTTAAATAATTATACCTATTTATTTAGTGGTAATGCAGACAGCCAGAAGTACTTTATGTGGTACAAAAACTCACTCGTTATCACAGTACTATCAGTGGCTCTTACACTTATTATTTGCTACTTTGTTGCATATGGACTTACAATGTACGATTTCAAATTTAAGAATTTACTTTTTACAATCGTACTTGCAACAATGATGGTACCATTTGAGATCCTTATGCTTCCATTATATAAGGAAATCATTGCACTTAAGTTGATTGACACCTACACAGGTGTAATCATAATAGGCGTGTGCAGCGCTTCAACAATTTTCTTCTTCAAGCAGTACCTGTCGGGTTTGCCAAAGGATTTATTGGATGCAGCGCGCATTGATGGCTGCAGTGAATATGGCATTTCGGTAAGAATAATCCTTCCACTTGCCAAACCAGCTTTTGCATCCATGGGTATTTTATGTGCAATGGGCAGCTGGAATGCCATCCTTTGGCCACTGCTTGTACTTAAAGGCGCAGAGAAGTTTACACTTCCAATTGGACTGAACACACTCCTTACACCATACGGAAATAACTATGATGTTCTTATTGCCGGTTCGATGTTCGGAATTTTACCTATTTTGGTAATTTTCTTAATCTTTAACAGATACATTATTGACGGAATGACTGCCGGTGCGGTAAAAGGTTAATAAACAATCGGAGATTGTTTATTAACCCTAATTGAAGGAGAAGAATTTAATGGCAAAATTAGTAATCAATAACGAAAATAAGAAAAGCACAATCGCTCCAGAAATCTACGGCCATTTCTCAGAGCATCTGGGCAGATGTATCTACGAGGGACTTTATGTAGGAGAGAACTCAGACATTCCAAATGTAAATGGAATGCGTACAGATGTAGTTGAGGCTCTTAAAGAGATGAAGGTTCCTGTACTTCGTTGGCCAGGTGGATGCTTCGCAGATGAGTATCACTGGATGGATGGAATCGGTCCAAAGGAAAAGCGTAAGAAGATGATTAACACCCACTGGGGCGGTGTAGTAGAAGATAACAGCTTCGGTACACACGAGTTCTTCGAGCTTTGTCGTCAGCTTGGATGTAAGACATACGTAAATGCGAATGTTGGCTCAGGCACAGTTCGTGAGATGAGTGAGTGGGTTGAGTATATGACATTTAACGGAGTATCTCCAATGGCAGATCTTCGTAAGGAAAATGGTCATGAAGAGCCATGGGTAGTTGATTACCTTGGCGTTGGTAATGAGAACTGGGGATGCGGCGGAAATATGCGCCCACAGTTCTATGCTGATGAATACAGACGTTATCAGACATATGTTAGAAATTACAACGGCAATCAGCCAATCGCAAAGATTTGCTGCGGTGCCAATGTAGATGATTATCACTGGACAAAAGAGGTTCTCGATACCTGTTTTGATCATACACCAGAGCACTTCCATGGATTTATGGATGGTCTTTCTCTTCATTATTATACCCTCCCAGAGACAGAGGATGACTGGAACTTCAAGGGAAGTGCAACAGATTTCACTGAGGAGGTATTCTACCAGACTCTTAAGAGATCTTACTTTATGGAAGAGCTTATCAATAAGCATGGTGCAATCATGGATCAGTACGACCCTGATAAGAAGATTGGCATGATGATTGATGAGTGGGGTATCTGGACAGATGTTGAGCCAGGTACAAATCCAGGTTTCTTATATCAGCAGAATACAATGCGTGATGCCTTAGTAGCTGGTATGAACCTTAATATCTTCAACAAGCATTCAGACAGAGTTAAACTTGCATGTATTGCGCAGATGATTAACGTACTTCAGTCTGTAATGCTTACAGATGGCGAAAAGATGATTAAAACCCCTACATATTACGTCTTCAAAATGTATCGTCATCACCAGGGAGCGACACTTCTTGATTCAAGCCTTGTTGGAAACAGCACAGTTGGATCAGAGAAGAATGAACTTCCAAAAGTATTCGAATCAGTATCAGAAGATGCTGATGGTGTTATCACAATTACTCTTACAAACAATTCACTTGAGTCTGGAGAGGAAGTAGATATCCAGCTTACAAAGGATGGAAATTCTTACAATGTATGTGAGGCAGTATTCGTATCTGGAAAGATGAATGCTCACAATACATTTGAGAATCCTGAGGTTGTTAAGGAAGAAGAGTTCAAGGATTACAGCAGAACTCCTCTTGGAATCACAGTTAAGCTTCCTGCTTGCTCTGTTGTTAGCATCAGAATCAAGAAGTAACTAAACTTTTTTTCATTCTTAAATTGGAAAGGCAGTCCTTAGGGGCTGTCTTTTCTTTTTGGGGATTGTGGAAGAGCCCACAACCTTATCAGGCAGATAATATAAGTGAGATTGTAAATATATCTGCTAAATCATCAATATCTGGCAGATAAAAACAAAGTTATTTTATACTTATCTGCTGAATCATCTGTAATCGGCAGATAAAATAAATGGTATTTTAAATATATCTGTTAAAAGCTCTTTATCAGGCAGATAGATTAGGAAGTATTACAATTATATCTGCTGGGAGTCCCATATTCAGATGATAGAATGAACAGAGTTTATCGCAATTCATATAGAAAATGCGGGGGGCCAATAACTTTTGTGATTATAAAAAAAGAATACTTGATTTAATTGCGTGCAATTGATATAATGGCCATAGTTAGTTTAGTGAAACATTTAATTTTATAAAGGAGGTCATGATGGGTAAGGCAGTTAGATATTATTCAAGAAGTGGTAACACAAAGGCTTTAGCAGCGGCTATTGCAAATGGCGCCAGCTGTACAGCAGTTTCTGTTGATGAGGCAGGGGCAGAGATTAAAGAGCCAGTAGAAATGTTATTTATAGGTGGTGGACTTTATGCCTATGGAATTGATAAGAAGCTTAAGGCTTATATCAGAACATTAGATGGAAATAAGGTTAAGAAAGCAGCTGTATTTTCTACATCATGGCTTTCAAAGCACGCTCTTGATTTACTTAAGGATGCGTTAAAGGGACGTGGAATAGAAGTAGTAGAGGAGACATGCTACGCTAAGAATATGCCAGGAGTAGAGGAACTTAAGGCAGCAGAGGAATTTGGAAAGAGGTATTAAAATGGGAGATTTTCTTGAACTTGCCAAGACCAGAAGAAGTGTAAGAACTTTTGATGGTAATAATGTGGATGAAAAGATTGTAGCGGAATTAAAGTCGTTTGCCGAAGGCATTGAGAATCCTTACGGCATTAATATTCGTTTTGAATTTTTGGACGGTGAGGCTAATAAATTATCAAGCCCTGTTTTAACAGGAGAAAAGCTTTATATAGCAGCTCTTATGGAGCCAGGCACACATGCAGAGGAAGCCTATGGCTATTCATTTGAGGCACTTCTTATGAAGGCTCATGAGATGGGGCTTGGCACTGTTTGGATTGGTGGAACACTTCCAAGAGAAAAATTCGAAAAGGCTTCTGAATTAAGTGGTAAAGAGGTTATGCCTTGCATGAGCCCTATAGGTGGAATTGCAAAGAGCATGTCACTTAAAGAAGGCCTTATGAGAAAGGGAGTTAAAGCAGATAAAAGATTAGATTTTGAAGAGTTATTCTATCTTGATAGTTTTGACAATCCATTATCAGAGCAGAAGGCTGATGGACTTGATATTAGAAAAGCACTTGAGGCGGTAAGAGTGGCACCATCTGCGGTAAACAAGCAGCCTTGGAGAGTAGTTATCTCTGACAATATGGCGCACTTCTTCGAAAAGCATGATAGAGGTTACGATAATGGTACCTATGATTTACAGAAGATTGATCTTGGAATTGCATTATTCCATTTTGAAAGTCAGATGAAATCAGAGGGAAGACCTCTTGAATTAGTAGTAGAAGATCCAAAAATTAATCTTCCTAAAGATGTTGAATATGTTGCATCATACAGATGTAAATAAAAAAGATGGCGGCAATAGCAGTAGCTTCGGAGTTGTCCACAGATGCTCTTAAAGATGGTACATTTACTGGCGAAGGAATGGGTAATAATGGTACAATAGCAGTTGAAGTAACCATTACTGGTGGAGAAATTTCTGATATCGTCTTTACGAAGTTTAGTGATGATGCAGAATATTTTGATGTGGAAAAAGATGGCAAGGAGATGATTGACCAGGCCGGTCAGTAACAATAATGTTTTTGAATTGTAATTCTTTTAAAATGAATTTTAAGAAAATGGGCGCAGGTTTACTTTGCGCCCTGCTTTTATGTGGTTGTGGTGCTGAGAAGAAAGTTCAGGAAAAGCTTACTGACACCAGTTCAACCACTTTTTTTGCAATGGATACAGTTATGGAAATCCAGATTACTGGAGATCAGGAGCTTTTATCTGAGGCAGAACAGAAGGTGGTTGCTCTTGAAAAGCAGCTTTCTGTTACAGAGGAGAATAGTGAGGTCAGCCAGATTAACAAAAATAAGATTGGGCGACTGACAGGAGCTGGCGCTGAGATTTTCAAAGGTGGTATGGATATTTGTGCAGCCACAGATGGAGCGCTGGATTTGACCATCTATCCTGTATTAAAGGAGTGGGGTTTTACAACTGGTGAATATAAGGTGCCAGATGATGAAGACATTAATCAGCTTTTAGAAGCTGTTGATTATAATAAAGTAGAGATATCTGATATGGAGAATGATTATATTGACATAGTTCTCCCTGAGGATATGGAGATAGATTTAGGAAGTATTACAAAGGGTTACACCAGCCAGATGCTTCATGATTATTTTGAGGAAAATGGTGTAGAATCAGCACTTATAAATCTTGGTGGAAACGTTCAGTGCCTTGGTGGAAAACTCACTGGAGATCCATGGAAGATTGCTATTAAAAGTCCTTTCCCTGACAGTAAGGACGGAATCCTTGGAGTGCTTCAGGCGAAAGATTTGGCCATAGTTACTTCAGGTGGATATGAGCGTTACTTTGAAGAGGATGGAAAAGTTTACTGGCATATTTTAGATCCAACCACAGGCAAGCCTGCAGACAAAGGCATTGCAAGTGTTACAATAGTGGGTAAGGACGGTCTGAGATGTGACGGATTATCTACAGCACTTTTTGTTAAGGGCTTGGATGAGGCTGTGGAGTATTGGAAGAATAGTGATGATTTTGACATGATTATTGTTATGTCAAATGGGGATGTACATATCACTGAGGGGATAGCAGAGGATTTTGCTTTGGCTCAGGAGTATGCCACATCAAAGCTTATTGTAGAGACGAGATAATATTATGAAAAAGAACGATTTGATATTAATAGGGGCTCTGCTTATTATCGCATTTACGATACTAGGGATTACCAGAGTATGGCAGAAGAATAATACTGATGAAACAGCTATGGTAATCGTCACTGTAGATGGGCAGGAAATGGGGAGATTTCCTCTTAATGAGGACATGGAGCAGCGTTTTGATTTCCAGGACGGAAGCTATAATGTTCTTCGTATATACGATGGTAAAGCAGAAATATCAGAGGCTTCATGCCCAGATCAAATATGCGTAAAACATCACAAGATTCACTATACAAAGGAGACTATTGTATGTCTTCCAAACAAGCTGGTGGTGGAAATCGCCGGCGGTGAAGAAAGCGATATTGATGCTGTGGCAAATTAAGGGGGGTAAGATATGAGTATGAACACCAGAAAAATTGCATATCTCGGACTGCTAATTGCCCTTGCATTTGTACTCAGCTATGTGGAGGTGCTTTTACCATTAAATATAGGCATTCCTGGGGCAAAGGTGGGACTTGCAAACATTGTTATCGTAGTGGCCCTTTATACCATTGGCGGGAAAAATGCCGGGATGCTTTCGCTGGTTCGTGTGATTCTTGTGGGACTTACCTTTGGCAATTTTGCAATGATGATGTATAGCCTTGCAGGAGCAACTTTATCATTCGTGATGATGTATGTGGCTAAACGTACAAAGAAGCTTTCAATAACAGGTGTCAGCGTAGTTGGAGGAGTGTTTCATAATGTTGGACAAATCATAGTTGCCATCTTTGTTTTAGAGACAAGTCAGCTGGTTTATTATTTACCATTTTTGATTGTTATAGGAACAATTTCAGGTGTGGTAATAGGTATACTTTCAGGTATGATTTGTAGGCGCGTAAAGGTTGCATTTGCATAAGCATATGGAGTATACTCTAACAGATTAAAAAGATTATTAATAGAATAGGATATTAGTATGAGCGATTATGTTATTAGCTGTTGTTCCACAGTAGATGTTACTGAAGAGTTTTTAAAAGAGAGAAATATTGAACACGTATGCTTCCATTATTATATGGACGAAGTGGCTTACACAGACGATTTGTTTAAGTCTATGTCAGCAAAGGACTTTTATCAGGCTATGGTTGACGGAGCAATGACTCGTACATCACAGGTTAATGCGGAAGAGTACACAGCTTACTTTAGAAAATTCTTAGAGCAGGGTAAGGATATTATTCATCTTACACTTTCAGGCGGTATCTCAGGAACTATTAATTCTGCACGTATTGCAGCTGAGGCACTTCAGGAAGAGTTCCCAGACAGAAAGCTTGTTGTATTTGACAGTCTTACAGCATCAGCAGGCTATGCCCTTATGATGGATAAGCTTGCATCACTCAGAGATGAGGGATACGATTTTGACAGACTTGTTAACTGGACAAATGGCCATATCCAGAATCAGAATACATGGTTCTTCACAACAGATCTTACATTCTTTATCAGAGGTGGACGTGTTTCAAAGCTTTCAGGATGGTTCGGAACAGCGCTTAATATTTGCCCATTGTTAAATATTAACGATGAAGGAAAGCTTATTCCTAGACAGAAGTGTCGTGGCAAGAAGATGGTTAAGAGAGCAGCTCTTGATGCAGTCAAGGCACGAATTGATGATGGAGAGAATTATAGTGAGAACATCATCATTACACATTCTGTTTGCTATGATGACGCCAGAGAGATGGCAGATATGCTTGAGTTTGCCTTCCCTCACATGAAAGAGAAGATTCGTATTTTCGATATAGGACCTACTATCGGTTCTCACACAGGCCCTGGAACAGTTGCAATCGGCTTCTGGGGCTCATTAAAGGAGCATTAATAAGTAGTACAAAAGTGTTGAGTTTATTATAATGAACTCAGCACTTATTATATTGGAGGGAGAAATAATGAAAGAAAAAATCAAAGGCTTACGTCTAAACATCACAATCTCAGGAATCATCAGTGTTGTAATAGGTATTCTTCTCTTGGTATACCCAACAGAGAGTCTTACTACAATCAGCAGAGTTATTGCTGCCATTGTTATTCTTTCGGGTATCTTTGTCATTATCAGCCAGGTATTTGAAAAAGGCTTTAATGCTATGGGAATAGCAGTTGGTGGAGTTCTTGCAATTATCGGATTATGGATTTTCCTTGCACCAGGTTCTATTGTTTCAATTATTCCAATTGCCATTGGTGTACTTCTGGTAGTTCACGGTCTTCAGGATTTAGGTCTTGCTATCGAGGCTATTAAGACAAAGGCTCCAAGACCATGGCTTACATTTATAATTGCTATTGTCACAATTCTTCTTGGTGCAGTTTGTATCGCAAATGCATTCCATTTAGTAGAGATTGCTACAAGACTTATTGGTTTAATGCTTATTTATGATGGCGTTACAGATGTCTTTACTGTTCACAAGGTTAACAAGGCAGAAAAGATTATTGATGTTGAGCTTTTACGCGAGGAAGATGTTATATAATGGGTCAGATGGAATTTAAAATGGAACGCACCGGTCTTCTTGAAGAAGGAGAGGTGCTTCCAATTACTGAATATGCCCTTTCCAACTCATATTACTATGTGTTGGGAAGGTCATTTGCCATGTCGGGTAATTACACTACTTTAGAGCGAATCAAAGCAAAAGAAGGTAAGGTAATCGACATTAAAGAAACACCAAAAGGATTCTATGTTACAGTAGAATACGAGGATTCTTAAGGAGCAATAATGAACAATCAATCACAAAATGCTATTGATATTGTGCTTGCTGAGAGTTTGAAGGAGCTTGCAGCCACCAAGCCAATTGAAAAGATTACAATAAAAGAAATTACAGATAAGGCAGGAGTTATTCGTCCTACCTTTTATAATCATTTTCAGGACAAATATGAATTGCTTGAGTGGATCACTGTAAATGAGCTTTTTGCGCCTGTAGAGCCATTTTTGTCTAACGGTATGTTGAAGGAAGCGGTGACGTTTATCCTTACAACAATGGAAAAGGAAAAAGATTTTTATAAGAGAGCTGCCTTGTTGGAAGGGCAGAATTCTTTTAATGAGATTTTTAACAGATGCGTTGCCAATGCAGTGCAGAAGTATCTTGATTTGGAAAGTCTTGCAAAGGTTGCAAATTATCCATGGCTGAAGGAGGAGCTTGTGGCGGACTTTTTAGCTCACTCTATTAGCTGGGTTACAATCCAGTGGATAATGTGCGGAATGAAAGTTCCGGTAGAGGAGCTTACTGACGTTTACGTTAAGATTTTCCACAGTCCATTCATAGAAATTGTTTCCAGTCTTAAAAAATAATACAAACTAAATGCATTGTATCTTGTACACTAACTGGGTTTAGTGGTTGAATATTAGATATAGGGAAATGTGTAAAATATGCGAACAATGTTCGTATTTTAATGGATTGGAGTATAATAATTCTATGAGTTTATTAGAAGACTTGCTAATTATAGTAGGTGTGCTTTTAGATGTGTTTGCCACAATGGAAATACAGGGGGCTATGATAGCTCAGATTAAAAAGAAGACGCTGTTTATTGCCTGCGGCGTGGTTGCAGCTATTGAACTGTCCTTCTTTTTCGCAGGATATACCATCTGCTGGCTGTTAGCCGGAAGAGGAGCTATCGATAATCCGTATTATTATGGTGAGACTGTGGCGGTCATTGTCCTGACTATTCTTGGAATCAGACTTATTGTAAAGGCTGTTAAACAGGAATTTGTTCAGGAACATTTAAGAGATTCACTTAGAGTTTGGGACTATGTGAGATTTATCGTAGTTTCCAGTTTTTATACAGCCGCAGCGGGCTGTGTTTGCGGATTGGTTGGTATTACAGTATGGCACGTAATAGTCATTATTACTGTTATATCGATTCTCATGGTTATAATGGGCTTATATACAGGCCTTCATTTTGGCTTTGAGAACAAGACTATTGCCTATGTTATCGGGGCAATATTGTTATGGGGAGTAAGCTTGGAAATGTTATTGCATAGGATATTTGAGGTTATCTAGTAGGACATTTTTAGGGGCAGGAGTTTGAAAAAACATTATTTTCCTAAAACATTATTTCAAAAGCTGATTTTTACATTTATCATTATGGCGGCTTATTTGGTAGGTAGAGAGCTGCCGCTTTATGGTGTGGATTTAGCAGCTTATGATGCTTTTAGGGATAAAAGTGCGGATTTAATAATGCAGACTATTGGAGGAGATAGGTACAAGACAAGCTTGCTTGCTCTTGGAATATCTCCTTTTATGTTTTCTACACTGTTTGTACAGATGATAGTGGCTTTTAAAAGTGCAGACAGCAAATCACATACATCACCTAAGAAAATTACAAGAGCCACTCTTATTCTTATGGTTATCTGGGCCAGCGTTCAGGCCTATCTCACAACGAAATCTACAATTTACATTTATGACGGTGGTACAGAGCTGATCCTTGCCAAGGTTATTTCAGGTATTGAAATGGTGACAGGAGCCTTTGTTATTCTGTGGCTTGCTACAAGGAATGGAAAGTATGGAGTGGGCGGTCAGACTATTTTGATTTACGTTAATATCCTGGATAGTGTTGTTAATACCGTTAAAAATATTGAGTTTAAAGAGCTAAAGGTGGTAGGAATTCTATCTGTGATAGCCCTGGTATTTACCATTATTTTTGAAAATACCGAATACAGAATCCCTATGCAGCGCATCTCAATTCACAGTATTTTCTCAGATAAGAATTATATTCCTATTAAGCTTAATCCTATTGGTATGATGCCAGTAATGTTTGCTTCAGCCTTTTTCCAGTTGCCAGCATATATAATTACCTGGCTTGCTGAATCCTTCCAGGATAATGGAGATTTGCAGTGGCTTAGTGAAAACATGGATACAAATCATCCTCTTGGAATCGGGATTTATATTGTGGTTTTATACGTAATTACGATAATATTCTCATTTATTTTTATCAGCCCGAAGAATCTGGCAGAGTCTTTGCAGAAGGCTGGAGATAGTATCACAGGATTAAAAGCTGGAAGAAAGACAAGGGTTTACATCAGGAATCGACTGCTGATTATAGCTATTTTTTCAGCTACGTTTTTGAGTTTGTTCATTGCATTGCCATTGTATTTGCATATGGAGGGAATGATTCCGGCAGCTGGTATGAGCCTTCCTTCAATCCTCATAGCAATGGCCAGTATTAATTGTAATTTGTACCGAGAGTTCAGGGCGGTTAAAGAGTACGACGCATACATTCCGTTTATATAATTGGGGGAGCCTATGCTTTACTTCATTCCTGCATGGTACCAACAGAATAAGTGGAAAGAGCTGGAGCAGAGCTGGCACACCAGAAGAATGCATACTGAGTTTGATGATACCGTAAAACAGGTGCAGATGTTCCACAGAAGTGGAATGCACGACTTCAGAATTCTTCTTTTGAGCCACACTCCAAACTTCAGACATTTCCTTCATCGCCAGGGTGTTTTGCATGCATCTTACTGGTCTTGTTTTGATGCCATTCAGGAAGTTACAAAGAAGAAGGCAGTGGTTTTCTCTTTCCACAATTTAAACTGGCCTGAAGGAATTGAATTCGTATATACCCCATTTGTTGTGGTGGCTTATTTGAAAAATGAAAAATATGCTCAGATAGAATTTGGTGAAGCGGGAAATCCTATCGAAGTGGCCATGTATAAAAATGGTCTGGTGAGCAAAAGAAATATATATGATGACAGAGGATTTGTGTCTGCCATGGAAGTATATGATCAGGGCAAGCTTTTGTACACTGACTATCTTACAGAAGCAGGCGTTGCCAAACTCAGAGAGTATGCAGATGATGGTCGCGTGGAAATCAATCCGCAAAATAATACATTCCTGGTTTTTGTCGATGATGAAGTGGAAACAGTAGAATTTAGTTCTCTTAATTACCAAAATCTGGGAGAGGTGATCCGAGAGGTTTTCTACACTCATATTTTGATGAACAACGAGGATGACATTTTCTGCATTGCCATGCATGACCAGAATGTTTTGGTTGCCAATGAACTGATTGGACGAGAAAAATGTATTCTGTCATTTTATGGAGACAGATATCGTATAAAGGATCATCCTGAGGCAAAGGAACTGGTAAAGAAGGCTGGATACATCATCACTGATTCGGAGGCTACCAGTAGATATCTGGTGAGAGAGCTTGGTGAGGAAATCGAGAATCTGATTGACATTTCTCCATATGATTCACGAATGGATTTTGGTATCAGTGGAGAATTAACTGTGCAGAAGGTACTGGTGCCTGTTGATGATTTACCTGAGGACAGATTTAAGGCGTTGATAATTCAGCTGGCCACATATCTTCCTCAGAATGAGAATGCAATGATTCATCTGTTTACCAGAAATGCTACCTACAACTGGCCGGATGTGCTTTTGAACAGGGTGGCAGATATAGTTGAGGAAGCAGGATTTGACAGAAGGATGGTCATTCCGGAAGAAATCGAAGATGATACAGCAGAAAATGACCTGGATCTGGAAGACGAAGATGAAGAAGAGATTCCAGTAAGATTTTTTGTAGAACAATGTGTGGATGAACTTTCTGTAAGTAAATGTATCCGTGAGCAGCGAATCATGGTTGATATGAGACATAATCCGGATTTGTACTTACAGATAAACTGCATCAGTACTGCAATACCTCAGATTATCAGGCGCGAGACTCAGTACATGCAGAATATGTACAACGGTTTTGTTGTGAAGGATTTTGAGCAGATTCCAGCAGCCCTGGACTATTTCCTTGGTTCGCTTGCAAATTGGAATCAGGCTAAGGTTTATTCCTATGAGATAGCCCAAAAATTTACAACCAGAAAACTTTTGGAAAAGTGGAAGGAAGTAAGGGCCTATATGGAAGGTCAGGAAAGTAAGTAATTATGGAAAAAGCCAGTTGGACAGTTTATTGGAATGAATATAGTTCGGATACCTATCTCTATGGCTCTGAAATAGAGTATGTGGCCAGGAATAATGTGCGCTTCAAAAATGAGCTGATGCCACCGGGAACTGTTATTAAACAGTGGTATTCCCTTACAAATTATCAGGCCCAGAGAATAGAGCCGTCATTGCCTATCATCGATGGAGAAAGCAGGTATCGAATAAAGGTAAATGTGGAGACTCCTGGCGATACAGGTTGTCTTATCCGCCTGGTATTTCTGGACAGATACGAGAGAGAGGCGGGAGATTTTACATTGAGAGGCAAGGAGGCAGAATTTTCCTGCCCATTAAAAACCTACAGCTACAGAATGCAGTTGATAAATGCAGGTATGACAGAGTTTGTTTATCATTCAGTAATCATTGAAGAGATAGAAAACGAGAAGTAATGAAAATCAAAAAGACCAAGGGTATCGTAAAGCAACTTTATAAGGAGCTGAAGAAGGTAAAAAGCTACAAGGAAGAGATGGCGGCTCTCACTGACGAGGAGCTGAAGGCTAAAACTGGGGAATTCAGACAACGTTTTGAGAACGGGGAGAGTCTGGATAAAATGCTTCCTGAGGCTTTTGCTGCTATGTGTGAGGCAGACATGCGAGTGCTTCACATGTTTCCTTTTGATGTTCAGATTTTGGCGGGTATTGCTTTGCATTTAGGATATCTGGCCGAGATGAATACGGGAGAGGGAAAGACCCTTACTGCGACCTGTCCTATGTACCTTAATGGTCTTACAGGAAAAGGCGCCATACTGGTTACAAATAACGAGTATCTGGCTCTTCGTGATGCTGAGGAGATGGGACCTGCTTATGAATTTATGGGTCTTACTATTTCAGCCGGTGTAAAGCGAGATGCTGATGATAAATTTGAAAATGATGAGAAGAAGGAAATCTACAATTCAGATATCGTATATACCACACATTCTGCTTTGGGATTCGATTATCTGATTAACAATCTGGTGAAGTCTGCAGAAGAGCGGTTCATGAGAGATTTCTATTACATCATCATCGATGAGGCAGATTCGGTACTATTGGACAGTGCCAGCACTCCTCTTGTTATTTCTGGCGCACCACGTGTCCAGTCTAATCTTTATGATATGGCAGACTTTTTTGTACGAACACTTCAGGAGGATGTGGACTATGAGGTGGAGGAAAAGAATGTCTGGTTTACAGAAAAGGGGCTGGAATATGCTGAGAGTTATTTTGGAATAGATAATATTTTTAGCCCAGATTATTTTGAGATATACAGGCATCTGGTGCTTGCCCTTAGGGCTCATAAGATAATTGAAAAGGGAACGGAGTATATGATTTCTGAGTCTGGTGAGGTGGCCCTTATCGACGCCAGCTCAGGTCGTATGTTAAAGGGTGTAAAACTTCGTGGAGGACAGCATCAGGCTCTTGAATGTAAAGAGAAGGTGGAGATTACCCAGGAGAACCGTTCCATGGCATCTATCACTTATCAGAATTTCTTCTCTATGTTCCCAAAGATGGCGGGCATGAGTGGAACTATTTATGATGCCAGAGACGAGCTATATGACGTGTATGGAAAGAAGGTTGTGGTTATACCTACCAACAATCCAATCCAGCGTGTGGACTGTCCGGACTGGTTCTTTAGTGATTCTGAAAAACAGTTTGAGGCAGCCATTAAACTGGCGGTTAAAAAGCATGAGACGGGGCAGCCTGTTCTTATAGTTACCACTATGATTTCGGATACAGAGATAATATCTCATCTTCTGGTAAAGGAAGGATTGGCTCATTCGGTTTTGAATGCCAACAACGCATTCTGGGAGGCTGAGATTATTAAAGAGGCTGGTCAGATGGGAGCTATGACAGTGGCTACATCCATGGCTGGTCGTGGAACTGATATTAAGCTGGGACCTGGTGTAAAAGAGCTTGGTGGACTGGCTGTTATCGGTGTAGGCCGCATGCTTAACATTCGTGATGAACGTCAGGCCAGAGGAAGAGCAGGCCGTCAGGGTGACCCTGGATACAGTAGATTTCTTGTATCTCTTGAGGATGACATTGTGGAGAAGGGTACTGACCCTGAGAAACTAAAAAAATATATTGATGGTAAAAAACGTATAAGCGATAGAAGGATTAAAAAGATTGTAAACGGCGCCCAGCGAACCAACGAGGAAATGGGTGTAACAAACAGAAAGAATTCCAAGGATTATGATGTAGTTCTCCAGCTGGAAAGAAAGCTTATGTATGATACCAGAGATATGCTTTTGGATGGTGGTACAGTTGAAAAAGAAAAGCTTATGGCCATTGCAGGGGAAAACATAGATGAGTTCCTTAGGGAAAATCGAAAGCTCGATGCATCAACTTTAAACAGATATCTTCTGGATAACATTTCATACAGGATGGAGAAGGAAAGCAGCCTGATTAATCTTTCGAACAAGGCCAGAGTAAAGGCTTATATTCTGGCTAGAGTGGAAAGGTCTTTAGAGGAAAAGAAGGAGGCCATTGGCTCTGAAAATGGAATGAATGATTTTATCAGGGTCTCAGCTCTTTCAGCCATAGATGAAGCCTGGATTGAACAGGTTGACTATTTGCAACAGCTTCAGGGAGCTGTCTCAGGAAGAAGCTCCGCCCAGAGAAATCTTATGTTTGAGTACCAGGGCGAGGCTTTGGAATCCTTCAGAAAGATGGAAAGCAGAATTAAGAGAAACATAATCAGAAATGTATTGTTGTCGGAAGTCAGCATGGATAAGAAAAATAAGTTAAGGATAATTCTTCCATAGGTGTCGTATGATTTATAACTTTAACCTTGGCATTGGCTGGGCGTCTTCAGGTGTTGAGTATGCCCAAAGCTACAGAGCCAACATTCTAAGAAAAATAAATAAGCCTGCCAAATTCATTTTCACCGATATGTTTCCAAGGGATAACCTTATCGATATGACAAGAAACATAGGCTTTGAGGATGATGAGATTATCTGGCTGTACACTTTCTTTACTGACTTTGTTCCTGAGCCGGTGACCTATGAGCTAAAGGATTTTAAAGCATCCATAGGTCATGATGAATACACTTACGAGAGAGAAGGAAAGATAGGCAGGGTAATTTTTGGTGGAAGCAATAATTTTTTTAGAATCTATTTTTTGAATGAAACTGAAGAAAAGATACATAGAGTGGAGATGGTTTCCGCAGGTTGTCTGATTCGAAAAGATTACTTCATGTCTAAGAGAGTTTTTACGGAATACTATGCGCCTCTTGATGGCAAGGCACATCTTTACCAGAGAAGATTTTTCAACAGGGATGGTTCCGTAGCCTACGAGGAAGCCATTGATGACGATTCTGTAATGTATAAATTCCCTGATAAACTGATTTGCTCGAAGGAAGAGTTGATAGGTTATATGACCCAAAGGCTTAACCTTACAAAAAATGACATTGTCATAATTGACAGAGCTACCGGGCAGGCGCAGGCAATCCTTGAAAATTCTGGTGAGGCCAGAATAGGTGTAGTTATTCATGCAGATCATTTTAGCGAAGGTTCAACAGACGAGAATTATATTCTCTGGAACAACTATTATGAGTACACATTCTCAATGAACAGGCATATTGATTTTTATATTACGGCCACTGATGATCAACGTACTCTTTTGATAAGTCAGTTTGAAGAGTATATGGGAGTGACTCCTACCGTATATACGATACCTGTAGGAAGTCTCACAGGGTTAATGTATCCAACTGAGCCTAGAAAGAAGCATTCCTTCATTACAGCTTCACGACTGGCTACAGAAAAGCATGTAGACTGGCTGGTTGCAGCAGTTGTGGATGCCCGTAAGAGGGTGCCGGATATCAGTCTTGATATCTATGGCAAAGGCGGTGCTGAAGAGGAACTGAAAAAACAGATTGAAAAGCTTGGGGCTGAAGATTATATAAAGCTCATGGGTCAGCATGATTTAACAGATGTTTACAAGAACTATGAGGGATATTTATCTGCATCCACAAGCGAGGGCTTTGGATTGACATTGATGGAGGCCATCGGTTCGGGACTTCCGATAATTGGTTTTGATGTAAGGTACGGAAATCAGAATTTTATAGACCAGGGATTAAATGGCTATAAACTGCCATATCTGATTGGAATGGAAAGAGCAAGACGCCAGGAGAAACTGGTTCAGGCAATAGTAAAGCTGTGCACAGAAGACGATATAGAAGCCTTTAGTAAGCATTCATACGAAAAGGCAAAACAGTATTTAACTGAAGAGGTAGAGTTGAAATGGAAAAAGCTGATAGAGATGAAATAATTTTATTATTTGATTATTTTAACAGAGGCAGCCAGAATCTCTTTGAGTCTTTTTCCAATGCAGAGATTCCAGTGAAGGCGTTTGTTATCAACGATGATGGTTTTCTTCCTGATGGTGTAATCAATATTTATGAACACTTTTTGGGGGATTATCGTAAATGCGATAGTTGTCCGGGAAAGCCGCTGTATTTTAATCAGATTACTGTGCCTGACTACTGGGAGATTAGTGCAAATAACACCAGTGGAAGTATTCATGATAAGGACAAGGAAAGGGGCAGAATATTCTTTGCACAGCCTACCCACAAACGCTATGTCAGACTTGTGGATTATCTTGATGAAGTGGGGAATGTTCGGTGTACAGAGCACTACAACAAATATGGCGCCCTATATGCCCGCACTATGTTTAACAAGAAATCAGAGAAGGTGAACAAAACCTTTTTTGATATTGAGGGCAGAGAGGTAATCGTAGAAAACTATGTTACCTCAGACATTATTTTAAACTATCAGGGCAAGACTTTTATTTTTAAAAACAGGACGGACTTTATCTGTTTCTTCCTGAAGCTGAGAGGGCTGGAAAACAACAGAATTTATTTTAATTCTCTTTCTGTTCCATTCTTTGTTTCCAATACGTTAAAGTCTCCGGGGCAGCCAAAAGAAGACCTGCTTTTCTGGCAGGAGCCACCGAGGGATGATATCCCTGGAAATATGCAGGTGATTTTCGACGGGAAGGCCAATAGCTGCGGCAGGGTGGTAGTTCAGAATCGACAGGCATATGAGAAGCTGCTGGAGCTTGGAGCACCAGAGGAAATGATGACTCAGATGGGATTCATTTACACCTTCCACAAGAAAAACATGGGAAGACCGGAGGCTTTGATTTGCACCAATACAGAAAATGTGGAGAAGCTGAAGGAGATTGTAGAAGGATTGCCACAGGTGACATTCCATGTGACAGCCATAACAGAAATGTCCGCGAAACTTTTGTCCCATGAAAAATATGACAATGTGATCATGTACCCGAATATAAAGGCTATAACCCTTGAAAGATTGTTTAATAGATGCGATTTTTACCTGGATATTAACCATGAAGGGGAAATTGTGGAGGCAACAAGAAGGGCTTTTGTATATAATCTTCTGATACTTTCCTTTAAAGATACACAACATGGAGTATATACAGCCAAGGAAAACCTATTTGAAAGTACAAATTATACTGCATTAATCCATAGATTGAATAATCTGTTAAAAGACAAATCAATGCTAGATGAGGCAATAACCACACAGCATTCGGAAGGTTCAACAACTAGCACAAAAGAATTTAAACAAATTTGTGAACATTAACGAATACGGCCCATTTTGTGAAGTAAAATTGCACAAAAATGAGGGCCGTTTTTTTATGTTCCATACAACCAAATTCCTTGAATTGGGGTGCAATCTGTGTTTAAATAATAGCGGACTGTCTGTAACCCCTTAATTGCAGACGGTAATTTTCAGTTTTTTTATTTTTAGGAGGATATTGTAATGGCTAACAAATGGGTGTATATGTTTAGCGAAGGTGACATGTCAATGCGCAACCTTCTCGGCGGAAAGGGTGCTAATCTTGCAGAGATGACAAGCATTGGCTTACCAGTACCACAGGGTTTCACAATCACAACAGAGGCTTGTACTCAGTACTATGAGGATGGCCGTAAAATTAACGACGAGATCATGGCTCAGGCTATGGAGGGTGTTAAGAAAATGGAAGAGATCAACGGCAAGAAGTTCGGCGATCTTAAGAACCCACTTCTCGTTTCAGTTCGTTCAGGTGCTCGTGCATCTATGCCAGGTATGATGGATACAATCCTTAACCTTGGTCTTAATGATGAAGTAGTTGCAGCTATGATCGCTGGTAACCCAGATCCAGCTTTCGAGCGTTTCGTATATGATTCATACAGAAGATTTATCCAGATGTTCTCAGATGTAGTTATGGAAGTAGGTAAGAAGTACTTCGAGCAGCTCATCGATGAGATGAAGGAAAAGAAGGGTGTTAAGTTTGACGTAGACCTTACAGCTGCTGACCTTAAGGAACTTGCAGAGCAGTTCAAGGCAGAGTACAAGAATCAGCTTGGTTCTGACTTCCCTTCAGATCCAGTAGAGCAGTTAAAGCTCGCTATCGAGGCAGTATTCCGTTCATGGGACAACCCTCGTGCAAACGTTTACAGAAGAGACAACGATATCCCTTATTCATGGGGTACAGCAGTTAACGTAATGCCAATGGTATTCGGTAACTTAAATAATGAGTCTGGTACTGGTGTTGCATTCACTCGTGACCCAGCTACAGGCGAGAACAAGCTTATGGGTGAGTTCCTTATCAACGCACAGGGCGAGGACGTAGTTGCTGGTGTTCGTACACCAATGCCAATCGCTCAGATGGAGAAGGAGTTCCCAGAGGCATACGCAGAGTTCATCAAGGTATGTGAGACTCTTGAGAATCACTACCATGATATGCAGGATATGGAGTTCACAGTAGAGAACAAGAAGCTTTACATGCTCCAGTGCCGTAACGGTAAGAGAACAGCTCCAGCTGCTCTTAAGATTGCTTGCGACCTCGTTGATGAGGGACACAAGACTCCAGAAGAGGCTGTAGCAATGATCGACCCACGTAACCTTGATACACTTCTTCACCCACAGTTCGAGGCTGCTGCTCTTAAGGCTGCAACTCCACTTGGTAAGGGCCTTGGTGCTTCTCCAGGTGCTGCATGTGGTAAGGTTGTATTTACAGCAGACGATGCTGAGGCATGGGCTGCTAGAGGAGAGAAGGTAGTTCTTGTACGTCTTGAGACATCTCCAGAAGATATCACAGGTATGAAGGCTGCTCAGGGTATCCTTACAGTTCGTGGTGGTATGACATCACACGCTGCAGTAGTTGCTCGTGGTATGGGTACATGCTGCGTTTCTGGTTGTGGCGACATCAACATGGATGAGGAGAACAAGAAGTTCACTCTTGCAGGCACAACATTTACAGAGGGGTCTGAAATCTCTATCGATGGTACAACAGGTAACATCTACGCTGGTATCATTCCAACAGTTGACGCTGTTATCGCTGGCGAGTTCGGTCGAGTAATGGCTTGGGCAGATGAGTTCAGAAGACTTAAGGTTAGAACAAATGCAGATACTCCAGCTGATGCTAAGAAGGCTAGAGAGCTTGGTGCAGAAGGTATCGGTCTTTGCCGTACAGAGCACATGTTCTTCGAGGCTGACAGAATTGCAGCATTCCGCGAGATGATCTGCTCAGATACAGAGGAAGAGAGAGAAGTTGCTCTTGATAAGATTCTTCCTTACCAGCAGGGAGACTTCAAGGCTCTTTACGAAGCACTTGAGGGATGCCCAGTTACAATCAGATTCCTTGATCCACCACTTCACGAGTTCGTTCCTACAGAGGATGCTGATATCGAGAAGCTTGCAAAGGCTAAGAATAAGTCAGTAGAGGAAATCAGAAACATCTGCGAGTCACTCCACGAGTTCAACCCAATGATGGGTCACAGAGGATGCCGTCTTGCAGTTACATATCCTTCAATTGCTAAGATGCAGACAAAGGCTGTTATCCGTGCAGCACTTGAAGTACAGAAGGCTCATCCAGATTGGAATGTTAAGCCTGAAATCATGATTCCACTTGTATGTGAGGTTAAGGAGCTTAAGTATGTTAAGGACGTTGTTGTAGAGACAGCTGATGCTGAAATCGCAGCAGCAGGCGCTAAGCTTGAGTACGAAGTTGGTACAATGATCGAGATCCCACGTGCAGCTCTTACAGCTGATGAGATTGCTAAGGAAGCTGACTTCTTCTGCTTCGGTACAAACGACCTTACACAGATGACATTTGGTTTCTCTCGTGATGATGCTGGTAAGTTCTTAAATGCTTACTATGATACAAAGATTTTCGAGAACGATCCATTTGCTAAGCTTGACCAGACAGGTGTTGGTAAGCTTATGGAGACAGCTATTAAGCTTGGTAAGCCAGTAAATCCAAACCTTCACGTAGGTATCTGCGGTGAGCACGGTGGAGACCCATCTTCAGTAGAGTTCTGCCACAAGATTGGTCTTGACTATGTATCATGCTCTCCATTTAGAGTACCAATCGCTAGACTTGCAGCTGCACAGGCAGCTATCGCTAACAAGTAATTGGCGGTTTTGTTGTTTGGCTAGTGAAATATAATTGAGTATTGGGCCCAGCCCTTCGGTTCTGCCGAGGGCTGGGTCTTTTTTTGTGGGTTTGCCTAGGCGTTTCCGGTGGCGCGGGCAGTGCTGGCGGCGGTTTTAGGATTTGCACTGCCTGGAAACAGCTGCACAGGCAGTGCAGATTGGGAGATTTATGATTTGAACTGCCCTTATAGAGCGATTCGAGCAGTGCTGGAAAAGAAAATGAAATTAGCACTGCTTTAGAGAAGAGATTGGAGCAGTGCAAAGGGAGAAAATGAATTCAGCACTGCTCTGGAGAAGTGAAAAGGGCAGTGGTAGAAAAGAAAAAGAATCCAGTACTGCTTTAAAAGATAAGGAAGATGTGGCCTGGGTATTGAAACAGAGAATAGCGGGACTAATATAGATTCGGTATTTCATGAAGACTAAGGAATCTGTATAATTAAAGGCAGTGAAATTTACAAAACGAGATTTTTAGAGGCAAATTATATTTCAGTAAAACTTTCCATGGAGAGAAAAAGAATGAAGTTTCATTCATATGGAGATAAAAAGAATAAGACGATACTGGCATTGCACGGAATGCTTTGCGACTGGCAGAAATTCCGGGAATTGCTTAAACCGTTGGAAGAAACATATTATGTCATATATCCCGCAATGACCGGATGCTATGACGGTTCAGAGAATTTTGTTTCTTTTGCAAAAGAAAGTGAGCAGATTGAGGCCTATGTTACGGAGAATCTTGGCGGCGAACTCTATGCCGTTTGGGACGCTTCTCAGGGTGCAACCGTACTGACAGAGCTTCTTGCAAGAAACAGGATTAGTATAGAAAAAGCAATCCTCGACGGAGTATATCTGGCGCATCAGGGGAAAATATGTGCCAAGCTGGGGCTGAAGGCATTTCTGAAGATGCAGAAAAACGGCGGACAGATTTCAAAACGAATGCAGGTCGTGAGTAAACTTATGGGACTTGGCAAAGAAGATCTCGCTGAGTTTTCGTTACTGTACTGGGGAAGTAGCAAAGAGTGTATGCAGGCTAATCTTATCGAGAATTATACATATCGCGTGAATGAAGATATCAGCAAGACCGAAACAAAAGTATATCTTTGGTGTGGCAGCAAGGAACCTTATGCCATAAAATCCCATGAGATTTTGAAAAAGTACTTAAAGAACTATGAAGAACATATTTGGCCGAATGTCGGTCATGGAGTCATGCTGTATTTTCATACGGATGAGTATGTTGATGCAGTAAGAGAAAAATTGAAGGAATAACTTACAGGATAATGAAATAAGCAAATCGGGATTAGTGGAGTAGAACATGGATAAAAAAAAGGCTTTGTCTGGCGCCATAACATTTATAACCCTGATGGGAATCGTAAGTCTGTTTTCGGACATGACTCATGAAGGCGCAAGAAGCATATTGGGCGAATATCTGAACCTCGCAGGGGCATCCGCTGCAACCATCGGATTTGTGTCCGGTATAGGAGAATTGTGCGGGTATTCACTAAGGCTCATATCTGGATTTATAGCAGATAAAACAAAGAAATACTGGACATTTGTTATCACAGGCTATGTAATACAGGCTCTGGCGATTCCTGCACTGGCACTCGTACCTGAACATGGCTGGATTTGGGCCTGCGGTCTTGTGATCCTGGAGCGTATCGGAAAAGCGATAAAAAAGCCTGCCAAAAACACATTGGTAAGCTTTGCGGCAAGCGAGATCGGAACCGGAAAAGGCTTTGCCTATCAGGAGTTTCTGGATCAGCTTGGCGCGTTTCTCGGACCGGTACTGCTTTTTGTAACAGCTCTTGTAAAAGGTACAGACGACCTTTTTACAACATATAGAATCTCTTTTGCGATACTGCTTGTTCCTGCAATGATCACCATAGCTCTTGTTTTGACAGCAAAGATAAGATACCCTGATCCGGAGATCTTTGAAAAGCAGGAAGATAAACCGGCAAGCTTTGAATTCAGGAAGTCATTTGTTCTGTTCATGGCGGCCATCTGCTTTTTTGCTTTTGGCTTTGCAGACTTCACCCTGATCACACTTCATTCGGCTAAAACCGGAGCATTTAATGAATCCATGCTCAGCCTGCTATATGCTGGGGCAATGGCTGTGGATGCCTTTGCTGCACTATTCTTTGGCTGGCTTTATGATAAGGTCGGGCTGAAGGCTCTGATCATTTCCACACTATGCAGCACATTCTTCTCATGTTTTGTTTTTATGACTGGAAATGCCTGGTTGATCGGAGCTGGGATAATTCTGTGGGGGATTGGAATGGGTGCGCAGGAAAGTATTATGAAAGCAGCTGTCAGCGGAATCGTCCCGCGTTCCATGCGAAGCACCGGTTTCGGAATATTTGAGACAGGATTTGGTATTGCGTGGTTTCTGGGCAGTTGGCTTCTCGGTGCCCTGTATGATTTGAATCCTGTGTATCTTGTCACTGTGTCTGTGGTATCACAGTTTCTGGCGATTGCATTTTATGCTTTATGCCTCCGGTGCAATAAGACAGAGTGTTAACAATTCCAGTTTGTTGGAATGAGCATTATATCGGAAGTTAATCGCACAACTTCCAGTTTGCGGAGGTAAAGATGGTAATAATTATAACGGGAGCATCCCATGTCGGGAAAACGATTCTGGCACAACGGATGCTTGAGAAATACAAATACCCTTATTTTTCAATTGACCATTTGAAAATGGGACTTATTCGTAGCGGCATTACTCATCTCACCCCAGAAGACGATGATGAACTTACTGACTATCTTTGGCCAATCGTTCGAGAGATAATAAAGACTGCTATTGAGAATGAGCAGAACCTTATTGTTGAAGGCTGCTATATACCTTTTGATTGGAGGAATAGTTTTGGTGAACAGTATCTTCAGTCGATAAGATTCATCTGTCTTGCTATGTCAGATGAATATATAGACACGCATTTTGAAGAGATAAAGTCACATGGTTCAGATATTGAAACAAGACTAGATGATTCTTATTGCACAGTCGAACAGCTGAAGCAAGACAATCACCAGGTCATAGATGGTTGCAAGTCTAATGGAGAAAAGATTACTCTGATCACCGAAAGCTATGAGGATTCTATAAAACACGTTTTGGATTAACAAATTCAAGTTTGTCCAGCTCTTAATTGAATAATGAACATTACATATGGCAGTTATCGAAAGATAACTGCCATTTTTTACTTTCAAAAAAATAAATATATTTAAAGTTTTGAAAATGCGGCGTAAAAATTTACGTTGCACTTGCGTCGGGTTTAATAGTTTTCGCCTGTAAAAATGTATTTCTACACTAATTTAAAAGACTGCGCGGATATAAATCGAAATATATGCCGATATATGTTAAAATATAATAGAAAAGGAGGCGGATATTATGACTAATGCTGACGCATGGAATTATGCAATAGGTATGATTAAAGTAGACGGTCTAGAGCCAACTAAAGATTTTAAAGAATATATAGAAAAAGAAAAACGTGGTGAAGTAACAATGGAGGATGCAAAGCGTTTTTTAGATAAGAAATATAAGATGAAGGAGTCCACAAATGCGTGATCCTTATCTTTATGAGGACGTTCCTGTACTAAAAAATATTCTTGGTATAAAATCTCAAGAATTGCTGGATGAAGCTGAGGCTGATTATGTTGTATATCGATTAAAAGATGTAGCAATTAATCCATTGCCTGGAGATTATCACACGGAACATTTTCTTAAGATGCATCAGGTTATCTTTCAAGATATATTTGATTGGGCGGGTTCGCCTCGAACTATTTCGATTTATAAAGAGGAAGATGTTTTAGGTGGACAATCTGTAGAGTATTCTGATCCGTTTGATATTGTTTCTGATATTCATCATGTATTGAAAGACATGAGAGAAAAAGAATGGGATGCATTTAATCATGAAGAATTAGCAAATCAATTCTGCGATTCTTTAGCGGCATTGTGGAAAATTCATCCATTTAGAGAAGGAAATACTCGAACTACAATAACTTTTTGCTGTCAATTCATTGAAGCACAAGGAATAATGATTAATCGAAAGCTTTTTGAAGAAAATGCTGGCTATGTTAGAACTGCTCTTGTTGCATACAATGCATTCTTTTCTGATGGAAGTGATTTTAGCAAAAAAGAGTATTTATATAAAATTGTTTATGATGCTTTTTCTGAGCAATAATGTGAACGTTGCAAAAAGTGTCGTAGGATAGCACACCACTACAGGCAGCTATCGCTAACAAGTAATTGGCGGTTTTGTTGTTTGGCTAGTGAAATATAATTGAGTATTGGGCCCAGCCCTTCGGTTCTGCCGAGGGCTGGGACTTTTTTTGTGGGTTTGCCTAGGCGTTTCCGGTGGCCTGGGTTTTGAAACAGAGAATAGCGGGACTAATATAGATTTGGTATTTCATGAAGACTAAGGATTCTGTATAATTAAAGGCAGTGAAATTATCAAATCGTCTTGGATTTGAATTGAAATCATATGAGGAAGTGGCAGACGTCAATTTATACGATACAATTATTTATGTTGGTGCATTATATGCTGGCGGAGTACTGGGGATGAAAAAGACATTTAAGGGCATGAAGAATCAACTGCCAACAGAAGTATATGATAAAGCTTCTATTTTCCATTTGAGAGGTGGAATAGATTATTCAAAGTTAGGATTTAAGCACAAAACCATGATGGGAATGCTTTATAAAAAAGCTGTAACACTGCCGGAAGACAAGAAAACTTCTGAAGTAAGGGCAATGATAGAAACCTATAATAAACAGGTGGATTTTGTGGATTTAATCACGATAGAGCCAATTGTCAAAGCATGTTTTGAAATATAATTCCTGTTTATTGACATAAATAATTATGAGATTTGATTGCAAGGCAATTTGTATTAAACTTATATGATGATTAGTAATTTAAGAAGCTGGAATTTATTATGTGAAGAGAGGGCGGGTTTTTCGATTATTTATGTTTTTCAAGAAAAAAATTGAGAAAAAAGAATATGATAAATCAACCAAGAAACCTGTTATTAAGGCTAGTATATGCACTGGTGAACAGGTTGCGGGTTTTAAAGATATTTCCACAGGGGTATTTGAAGATGTAATGTTGATTAAAACTCCTGAAGATCTTGCAGTCTTTAAAGAAATGTATGATATAAAAGAAGAAATAGAAAAGATATATTAAAAAGATAAAACATATTTTTGCTCAAGCGAATATGTTTTATTTTTTTATCAAATAATAGTTGACACAGTGTCAAGAAGGTGATATGATGCAATCATCAATTGACACGATGTCAACAGAAAGGAGTACATAAAAATGATAAAAGCATTACCTAAGATCGCACTTGGTGCATGGGCATGGGGCAATGATATGTGGGAAAAGAAGATGTAAGGAGAAAAAACATGGCAGTAGAAAATAAAGAGACAATTGATAAAAGAAGAGAGGAAATAATGGATGCCTGTGAGAAGCTTTATGAAACAATGGGCTTTCAGAGCATTAACATAAAGGTTATTAGCACAGAGACCAGCTTTTCCAGACCTTCCATATACAATTATTTCCAGACTAAGGAAGAAATCTTTTTAGGACTTTTGACCCGTGAATATATGAAGTGGAATGAAGATCTTAAAAACATTATCGGAAGAAACTCTGATATGGATAAAGATTCCTTGGCGCAAGCAATAGCAAAATCTATGGAAGAACGAAAGACACTTCTGAAAATTTCTGCCATGAATCTGTATGAGATAGAGGAAAATAGTAGGGAAGAACTTCTTGTTGACTACAAGAGAACTTTCAAGAATTCGATAGAACTTTTTGATGAATGCTTAAAAAAACACCTTAAGGTGTCCAATCAAAAGAGCGAACAGATACGATATGCATTCTTCCCATATATGTATGGAATCTACCCATACTCATATCCTACAGATAAACAGATATCTGCAATGGATGAGGTAAAGCTCTCTCATATGGATACGACAATTTATGAAATGACTTATCAGTTTTTAAAGCTGATCTTATGATTGAAGAAAGAAGGAATTAAAATGAAGAAGAATATTGGAGCAACACTTGCATTATATCCATCACCTGTAATCGTTGTAGGAGCAATGGTTGATGGCAAACCTAATTGGACACTTGTAGCACATGCAGGAACAGTGGCACATAGTCACCTTATGGTTTCTATGGTTCAGGCGCACTATACAAATAAGGGTATCCGTGAGAACAAAATGTTTTCAGTAAATGTGGTAGACGAATCTTGGCTTAAGGAAGCTGACAGAATGGGAGTCATCTCAGGAAATAAGGATGATAAGTCGGAAGCATTTAAATATACCGTTGGAGAAAACGGTGCCCCACTTATTGATGATGCAAAGGTATCCATTGAGTGTGAGATGGATTATAACTACGAGCTTGAGAATTTTGATAATTTCATTGGAAAGATTCTTGCTACTTACGCAGATGAATCTGTCTTAAACGAGGCAGGTAAGATTGATTATCACGTATTTAAGCCTGTGCTCTTTGAATTCCCTACATATGAATACTTTGTAACAGGTGAAAAAGTTGGTAACTGTGCAAAGATGAATCAGTGATTGGAGGTTTATGATGAGTATTACAGTCAATTTACGTTATAAAGGAACAGATGGTGCTGCAAAAAGATTTGCAGAGGAAATGACAAAAAGCGGAACTGTTGAAAAAATACGAAACGAGGCAGGAAATCTCAGGTATGAGTACTATCAGTCATTCGATGACCCTGAGACTATCCTTCTGATAGACAGCTGGGAAGATCAGGAGTCTATTGATGTACATCATGCTTCACCTATGATGCAAACAATAATGGACCTTCGTGAAAAATATGATCTTCATATGACGGTGGAAAGATACGTATCTGATACAAGCATGCCAGACAAGGATGCTGATTTTATAAGAAAATAAGAGATGTGCAAAATGAGATAAAAAATTGGATATCAGGATTAGAGATTGATTAGAAGGAGTGAGGAACATGAGTGAAAAGATAGTACAGACAGCAGGAAGAGAACAGCTTGGAGAATTCGCCCCAGACTTTGCGCATTTTAATGATGATGTTTTATTTGGAGAGAACTGGAATAATCAGGATATTGATGTAAAGACGAGGAGTATCATTACAGTTGTGGCATTAATGTCTCAGGGAATTACTGACAGCAGTTTGAAATATCACATTATGAATGCAAAAAATCATGGTGTATCACAAAAGGAGATGGCTGCTATTATCACACATGTGGCTTTTTATGCGGGATGGCCAAAGGCGTGGGCTGTATTTAACCTGGCAAAAGAAGTTTATAATGAGCCTGTTGCTGAGATTACTCGCTAAAATATATAAGGCTGCAAGGAGTAATCTTTGCAGCCATTTACTTTACGGGGTGTGTCTCAGATGGTAGAGCGCTACATAGCAGTTATCTCAAATCGAGATAGCTGCTCTTTATTGTTTCCATATTTTAATTGTAGCCAAAAGCTTTTCTTTTTGATTATCATTAAGTGTTTTTATTGCATTCTGAAGGAGAGCTTGATGAGACTTCTGTCGGTATTTCCGACAAAAGTTCTGGAGGTAGAAAACCAAAAATTTATAATTGCTATTACACTTATGATTGCAGAATCAAATCCGGAAGAAAAAGATATCATGACAACATTGGTCATGAATTTATTGAAGATGTAGGCAAATCGGCAGTTTGTAAGGTTCTTATGTTAGAGAAGGAGCTCGATAACTTCCAGTTTGAAGAATTAAATAATTGAATTGTTAGAGCCTGCCCTTGTGGCGGGCTCCTTTTTTTCTGTGAAGGTATAATCTTGGGCTGATATGGGAGGTGGTTATACCTTTTTGTCTAGTAGGTAAGTTTCAATGGTTCTTTTAATAATATCTTCAGTAAGCGGTGAATTAATGATATGTGTGGATTATTTTAATTTGGCTTTAGGTTTTGTATAATTGAATGCAAATAAAGAAGTGGCATTAACTAGAGGAGACAACCGAAATGAAAATTTTATTCATAGGCAACAGCCATACATACATGAATGACATGCCAGAGCTTGCCAGACGTATGATAGAAGATGCGACAGGAGAAGCTTGTGAAGTTTACATGCTAGCTTATTCAGGTAGATCACTAAGGTGGCATATGGAAGAAGAGTATTTCTCGGAGCGATTTAATATTTTACATGGGAAATATGATTACTGTGTTATTCAGGAACAGGCGCATCCAATGCCTGCAGAGGAAGACACTATAAAGTACGCAACAAAGATAGTGGAACTCTGCAAACGGGTGGGGACAGTGCCAGTTATCTTTGAGACCTGGGCTGAGAAGGCAAAGCCAGAAAATCAGATAGAGATGAACCGTAGATACAGAAGCCTTGCGACAAAGCTTGATGCTAGGCTTGCACCAATTGGTGAGTTATGGAGTGAAGTTTTAAATTCATCTGACGTTGATTTATATTTTAGAGATGGCGAACATGCATCAGCAATTGGTGATTTTCTGATTGCAATTGTACTTACGAAGGTTATTGCAGGAAAGCTTCCTAAAGAGAGCTTTAAAACTGCGTTTGATTTCACTGTGCCAGAGCAATTCCAGCCAGTTAAGGAAAATGTTCAGGATGAAGTGGTTGAGTTGGAGGCAGCAGTTATTTCATTAATAAGAGAACAGGTAGGCAAGGGATTATAATGACAGAAGAGATTTTTGACATCGTAGATGAAAAGGGACAGCCTACAGGTGAGACAGTGACTAGATCGCAGGCTCACGCTGAAGGTGTTAGACACAGAACTGCTCATATATGGGTGGTTCGTGACAATGGAGACAAAACAGAGGTACTTTTGCAGAAGAGAGCATTAAACAAGGACTCTTTTCCAGGCAGATATGATACTTCATCAGCTGGTCATATCCAGGCGGGTGATGAGCCGTTGGAATCTGCAATTAGGGAGCTTTCTGAGGAGCTTGGTATTCAGGCTGATGCAGATGATTTGAATTTTGCAGGAACATTTCCTATTCAGTATGAGAAGGAATTTCACGGCAAGATGTTCAGGGACAATGAGATTGCATTTGTATATGTGTATGATGAAGATGTAGACATTGATAAACTTACTATCCAGAAGGAAGAACTGGATAGCGTGGAATGGTTTGACCTGGAGGAAGTGTATCAGGCTTGCCAACCACCGAGGGATGAGAAGTTCTGCGTTCCTATGGGTGGGCTGGAGATAGTTCGTAAATACGTTAGTAATCAAGAGAATGTGGCTAAGAGTATGTCTTTAGGAATGTCTATGGGTATGCTTTTTGGAATGGCTATTGGAATTACCACTCACAAGATTGGCACATGTATGTGTACAGGAATGATGTTGGGAATGATTCTTGGTTTGGTCAATGGAACAAGGAAGAAAAGAAAGTAAAGTACAAAAGCAAGGGGACCATCCCTGAAAATGAATATGAAAATGAGTTGTTAGGTGAAGAATAAGTAATATCGTGGAATGAATATTAAATTAGGTGCAAAACGCAATGGAAATGCACCCAATAGGTTCGAAAACTTGACAGATTTATGCTTGTGGATGTAAAATACAATCAGAGTAGTGATATACTATAGCTTACAAATTGGAGGTTTATGATATGGGACAGGCAACTTTTAGTGTTCGTATGGATGAGTCATTAAAAAAGCAATTTGATGGTCTGTGTCAGGAATTTGGCATGAATGCCACTACAGCAATTAATGTATTTGCAAGAGCTGTTGTTAGACAACGTAAAATTCCATTTGAAATAGCATCGTCATCAGCTGAAATTACAAGAGAGGGAGCAATGCAAGCTTTTATGGATCTTCGTAATCAGGCTAAAGCTAATGGTGTCTCTGATATGAGTTTAGAAGAAATAAATAAAGAGATTAGCCTTGCTCGCAAGGAGGCTAATAGTTAATGGGATATTATGTAGTAATTGATACGAATGTATTCGTGTCTGCACTTCTTTCTAGTAGAGATGATTCGGCTACAGTTCAAATTATTTCAAAAATGATTCAGGGTGAGATAGTACCTGTTTATAGTGAAGAAATAATGAGTGAATATAGGGAAGTTTTGGCCAGAAAAAAGTTTAAGTTCTCACCTGAGACAGTTAACTACTTATTGGCTGCTGTTGAAAAATATGGTTTGAATGTTACACCATCACCTACAAATACTATACTTCCAGATATGAAAGATCTTCCTTTCTATGAAGTAGTAATGGAAAAGAGAGATGATAATTCGTATTTGGTTACAGGAAATAAAAAGCATTTTCCTATAGAGCCTTTTATTCTAACACCAAGAGAGTTTTTGGATATAATTAAATAACATGACAAAGAGTAGGACTTACAGATTAAAAATCTGTAGGTCCTTATTTTTTGAATAATTTTTGGATTTTACATTGCGCGATATAGCCTCACTGGAAAATTGGTAGCACCAATGCATTAACTATAATGATATAATAAAAGCAGAATAAGCGAGGGATAATAATGACTTATGGTAGTGCAAATCCACACCAAAAACACCTAGCTTGACAAGAAACCAATCTATTCTGTGCAAATTTGCATCAATATGAACTTTCGAAAGCATCAACTTTGGTTGGTGCTTTCTTTTTTGAAAAGAAGTACAATACCCTTATACAAAACATAAGTAAGGGGGCAATAATGACAGAAAAGATTAAAGTATTTAAGCACAACAGTATTTGCATTGATGTTGGAGACAGGGCGGTTTATGTAGATCCATTTGAGATGGATGAAACACCACGTGATGCTGCATTTATATTAGTTACTCATGACCATTATGATCACTTTTCGCCAGAAGCCATTGAAAAGGTCGCTAATAAGAATACAGTGTTAGTTGTTCCTGAGAAGATGAAAGGAAAGGCAGCAGAAGTTTCAGCAATTGTTGGCAAAATAGAATATGTCAATCCAGGAATGAACTATGATGTGGATGGATTAAGGTTTGAAACTGTTGCTGCTTACAATATTTTAAAACCATTTCATCCAAAGAGTGCTGGTTGGGTTGGCTACATCATTTCTGTAGATGGAAAACGTATTTACGTAGCGGGAGATACTGATGCTACTAAAGAGGCTAAAGCCGTAAACTGCGATATTGCCCTAGTGCCAGTTGGCGGAACTTATACTATGGATGCAAAGAAGGCAGCTGAACTAATCAATACAATTGCACCAGAAGTGGCTATTCCTGTTCATTATGGTCTGATAACTGGAACTTCTAAGAATGCGGGAGAAGAGTTTTCTAGGTTAGTAAAGTCGCCTGTAAAGGTTGAAGTAAGGATATAGGAGGGGCTTCATGAAATTCATCGGAAACGTAATTTGGATAATATGCGGCGGTTTGCTCAGTGCCATAGGCTGGTGGCTAGCAGGAGCATTGTGGTGCATCACAATTATTGGCATTCCAGTAGGTGTACAGTGCTTTAAGCTTTCATCAATCTCACTTAATCCATTTGGAAAAGATGTGGTAGATGAGGGCGGCGCTGTGTCTTGCCTGCTGAACATAATCTGGTTTTTTGTTTCAGGGTTGGAGCTTGCTATCGGCAATGCGTTAATAGGAATATTGCTATGTATTACAATTATCGGGTTTCCATTTGGTAAGCAGTTTTTCAAGATTGCAAAGCTTGCGATTGCACCATTTGGAGCCAGAGTTGTGAAGGTGGGGTAACTTAGCATGTACAAAATTGAAACTTTCATACCAAAAGAATCACTGCAGGAACTTCGCCAGGCATTGCTTGAAGTGGATGCAGGTCATATAGGAAATTACAGGGGATGTTTGTCTTACTATCCTGTTACAGGCGTATGGTTCTCAGATGAAGGCTCGAATCCTACAGTTGGCCAGAAGGGTCAGTGGAGTGAGGAGCCAGAGCTGAAAGTAGAGTTTAACGTAGAGGATGCTAACAAGGATAAAACGGTTGAAGCTATCAGGCGGGTTCATCCATATGAGGAGCCGGTAATTAATGCAATTAGGTTAGAATAACGTGGGGGGCGAATAAATGGCATCAAGCAAAGAGTACTTAGAATATGTCTTAGAGCAACTGTCATCACTGGATGATATCACATACAAGGCAATGATGGGTGAGTACATCATTTATTTTCAGGGGAAGATTGTAGGTGGAATCTATGATGATAGATTTCTTGTGAAGCCGACAAAATCTGCCATGATTATGATGCCAGAAACTTCTCGAGAATTGCCTTATGAGGGAGCGAAGGAAATGTTGCTGGTGGAGGATATAGATAACAGAGATTTCCTGCATGAGTTATTTAATGCGATGGTAGATGAACTGCCAGCACCTAAGAAAAAGTAGAAAGAAGGAATTAGCTTGAAGTACATTGTAAAAAGAATCCAGGAAGCAGACTATGGCTGCGAGGAGCGGCCAGCGGGTTATCTGCCGCAAGTGTTGCTTCGCTTACGTGACGAGACAGGACAGGAGATTGATATGGAGGTGGCGGATGCAGAGCTGCTGGCCAAGGATATCAATGAAGGCGACTGGGTATTCTTTGATAAGGATAATGAGATTTTTAAGGAAGATTAGAGGCTTATGTTTTTTATGTAGTAATTGTGGCTATGAGACAGCTGAAGATTTTGATTATTGCCCAAAGTGTGGGGTGAGGTTTTAGAAGTAGATTTAGGTGGTTTGGGAGAAGAAGATGATTGACTGCAGAGAGATTACAGAAGCGGACAATGCAGCAGTAGCTGCGCTTGTGCGCGATAATCTAAAGGCTCTTGGGCTGGATATCCCTGGAACGGTATATTTTGATGAGGGCTTGGACCATCTGAGCGACTTTTACAACAATGATGAGCGCAGATACTATGTCATTGAGGATGATGGCGGTCAGGTGATTGGTGGTATAGGATTTGCCAGGTTTGAACCTATGAAAGATACTGCGGAACTTCAAAAGTTGTACCTTTCAGATGGAGCGAAGGGCTCAGGTCTTGGATATGAACTGATTGATTTTGTTGAGGAGAAGATGCGCGAGGCAGGATACAAGGTTTCCTATCTGGAAACACATGATAACCTGCAGGCTGCTATTCATATTTATGAGAAGAAGGGGTATGTAGAGATTGAACGGCCAAAGGCAGTTGTGCATAGCACGATGAATAGGTTCTTTAGAAAAGAGTTATAAAACCGCATAAAATCAAGGAAAATATATGTGATTTACTGTCCAATAAACCGCGCATAAAAATGATAGTAATGAAGTTGGAATTTTGATAGATTTATCCAATTGGTCCGATATACTTATTAAGGGAAATGAAAATAGTATATCTATGAAGAATAATGCGGATGCTATGATGAAGATGAAATATTCACCTAAGAATAGTTTGATATTCCTTCATAATCATCCACAAAATACTTGTTTTTCCGAGGTTGATTTACGATCGTTTATGACTGCAGATGCAATATATATGATGTCTGTGATTGGTAATAATGGAAGGATTTTTTTTCTAATTAAGACAGATGATTATGATAAAGCTGCATCTCTGGTTTTTTATGAAAAATTATTTGAAAACTTTGAAGGAAGCAGTGTAAAAGAATTTTTGCGCACTTGTAGAAAAGTCGGTTTGAAGTTTGTATATGGAGGTGAATGATATGAGAAAACGTGATTTTGTTCAACCTACAGCAGAAGAGATAGAAAGTCGTGAAAAGATGTATGAAGAAGCTGAGCGTCTAGGAATAGATTTAATGAGTTTTGATGGAAAGAATGAGAATGATGCAGCTAGTAGAGATATTCGCAAGGCTATCGTATATCTAGGAACAGGAAAATCAGTTCCTAAAGATTTAGAAGAGCGTATTTTAAAGAGGAAGACAGTAGCCAAATAGGTTGATTAATAAGGATTTTTAGTGAATCTTGTACCATAAATTACCCTCTGTGATATACTAACGATAGTTATCACAGGGGTATTTTTATGGCAAAAGGGGCAAATCAAAAACTAAAGCTAAGCTATCTATGTAAAATCATGCAGAAGAAGACTGATGATGAGCATAGTCTTACATTGGCACAGATTATAAAGGAATTAGAGAAGTACGAAATTACTGCTGAGAGAAAGAGTCTTTATGATGATTTCAAGGTTATGGAGAATGATCTTGGAATTGAAGTTATAAAAGAGACTGTGGGCAGAGAGACTTTATATCATGTAGGCAGTCGTGCTTTTGAATTAGCAGAGGTTAAGCTACTTATCGATGCAATTCAGGCTTCTAAATTTATATCTAAAAGCAAATCAGATCAGCTGATTAAAAAGATGAATACGTTCGTCAGTGAGTACCAGGCTAAGCAGCTGAAAAGACAGGTCTATGTAAATGACAGAATCAAGACCATGAATGAGAGCATCTATTATTCAGTGGACTCTATTCATAATGCTCTGATGAACAATAAGCAGATAGAATTCCTGTATTGTGCCTGGACCTTGGATAAGAAGCTGGAGCCGAAGAAGGAAGGCAAGAAGTATAGGGTAAGCCCTTGGGCTCTTATCTGGGCGGATGAAAATTATTATCTGGTGGCTTATGATTCTGAAGAAGATAAGGTTAAGCATTATCGTGTAGATAAGATGATAAAGCTTTCTGTTGCGGATGAAAAAAGAAAGGGCGAGGAGCACTTCAAGAACTTTGATATGACAACGTATGCACTTGAAAACTTTTCAATGTTTGGAGGAGAGATTAAGAAAGTGCATATTGAATTCCCGAATGAGAATGTGGGAATTTTTATTGATAGATTTGGTAAAGATATTACTATTCGTCCAGCGGGAGAAGGAAGAAGCAAGATAGCAGTTGATGTGGCTGTTAGCTTACAGTTCTTCGGATGGATATTCAGTCTAGGAAAGGATGTAGCCATTATTGGTCCAGATGCAGTGGTGGATATGTATAAGACTGAACTTCAAAATAGATTAACAGTTTAATAACTAATCTATGTGAATTATATATGAGCAGCATTTGGTCTTAATTGACTGAGTGCTGCTTTTTTGGATGCAAAAACACAGTAAAACCAAGACTTTGAGTAGTCCAATTTATCTCCACTGTCATATGTACAATAAAGATTGATGAACCAACGAAGCTGTAATAAATATTGGAATTCATAGCTCGTTGAAAAAACATCAAAATTGATGTATTATACAGATAGGAGCAATGTAATGGAAATTTATGATTATCAAACTTCCGGAGGTAAAAATGTAATCGTAGATTATATTGATGGACTTTCTAAAGCGGAGCAGTTAGAAATATATGATATCCGCGATGAAATAAGAGAATCTGGTTTAGATGCCTTTGAAAAATTAAATACTCGACAGTTGCGAGGGAAGCTTTGGGAGATTAAGGCATCTCAAACAAGAATTATGTATGTAATTATAGATAGTGAAGGAGTTGCTTTTCTACATATATGTAAGAAACAGAAGGGTAAAGCAGAGAAACAAGAAATTGATAAGGCAATTAAGCGTGCAAAGCGTGAAGGTCTTATGTAGGAGGTTGGAATGTTAGTAAAGAGTGATGCAAAGAAAGAAAAGAAAATTATAGATCAACTTATAGAAAATGATCCAGAGCTGATGAGGCAACATGAATTATTTAAAGCAGAAATGGCATTCAAGCAAGAGTTGATTAATACAAGAAAAATGAATAGTCTTACTCAGAAGGATATTAGCAAATTGAGCGGGTTATCTCAGCAGGCTGTGAGTAGAATGGAGAATGGGACAGGCGGAACAATTGAAACTATTATTAGATACTTGAGTTCCATGGGGTATTCATTATCCATAAAGAAAAATAGCTAATTTAAGGAAGGATGGAAATCGGCTTCGCCGATGGGGGACGAATAAAATAAGCCCCATAAATCCGGCTTTTATGCTATAATTTTACTAGCGTTTTGCTCAATAAATTCACAGGGGAAAATATATTGGGGAAATTAGTAAGGGACAAGATTCCTCAGATAATTAAGGACGATGGAAAGCGCCCTATAATTAGGACTTTATCCATTGAGGAATACTTAAAGGAATTAGATATAAAACTTAATGAGGAAGTGGCAGAATACCAGGCGGACAAATCCATAGAGGAGATGGCTGATGTACTAGAGGTACTAAATGCTATATGTGTAGCTAGAGGCTATTCTTTAGAGGAGCTAGAAAAGATTCGTAAAGAGAAGTGCGAAGCTAGAGGAGCTTTTAAAGATCGTATCTATTGGGAGGGGTAATTGCTGATGGTTCTGCCTTATTCTGATGAACTTCATATAGAATATCTTAGTAGACTTTTTGATAATACTAGCGAGTGCTACAAATTCTTTTGGTTCAAAGCGATTCTTGAAAAGGTAATTGCTGGCACCAATGAAATATCATTCAAAGAGCTTGTGGATGATATGATTGCGAATGCTTGGTATATGGGTACAGAGTACTGTCTGAACCTAGGGCCAAAGGATACTCTGGAGGATGTTGTAAAGCTCATCCAAAAGAAAAATCCTAGCTTTAAATCCAGCATCAAAAAGTCCGACCTTTTAGCGTATCTATCAGAAACAAAAGATAAAGAAATCATTTCAAAGAAGAGGACATTGATACTCAATGTACCTTATCGCCTTCAGGCTCCTTTTATGCCAGGAATAAAAGGTAAAGCCTGGGATGTTCCAAAAGATAATCTTATGGAGAATATTAATAATCACAGTCATATTATGTATTACTTCTTGGGAATTAATGGCCTGTCATCACGAATCGTTGTGAAGGATGAATGGGTTAACTATTTCGTGAAAAATCAAGAGATAATACGAGGCTGGCTAGAGTACAATATGATTCTCTATCTGCAAAGAAGAAATCCAAACGTGCCTGGCATAGCAGACAAATTATATCCACCACAGGAAAGAAAGCTGGATGATGTTAAGAAATACTGGAAGCTGATTTTGGCGGTTTCTCCAGAGCCAGTGAAGGAGATTTATGGCGAGAACATTCTTACCGCGAAGGATATTTCTATAGATCATCATGTGCCATGGTCGTACGTGGCACATGATGAGATGTGGAACCTGAATCCTACCACGAAAAGCATTAATAGCTCGAAGAGCAATAATTTGCCAGACTGGAACACATATTTTATACGCCTGGCGATGTTAGAGTATCAGTCATACAGAATGATGCGAGAGTATGATGTGGTGCATAAAGAGTTTGAGAAATGCGCAAAGAAGCATTTCAATGATGATAGATTAAGATATCGTATATACGAATCTGATATTGAATACGAACGATTTGAAAAGGAACTGGAGGCAGTGATTCTTCCGGTTTATAAGTCTGCTCAGAACTGTGGGTTTGGGGAGTGGAAGTATATATAGGTGATTAGCATTTTACTACTGAAGATTTTGATGTCTTCAAGGAAACGTATGATACAAAAGACGATAAAGCTGACCTATCTCAATATATATCTGAGATAATAAACTGATATGCTATATCACGGTTAACCCTGATGTAGAAATATATTTTGATTGTCTATATTATTAGATAAGTTATTTACTAAATGGATAGACGAGTAATAGATATACATAGGTATGTTCTGATAATAAATAATTATGAGAAGGAGCATGTACATGAGCAATTTTACATTTTTAAAATCTCATTGGGAAGATTTAAGTAAAACTGGTGAGTTAGCTGAGGCTTATGTTTATTCAGATCCAAACGGTTCGATGTTTAAGCAGGGCTTATTTGCTGAACGAATAGTAAAATATATGTTGGCTTATGATGGAATAGCTGAGCCAACTTATGATAATACCCACGCTAATAGAATAAAGCTTTTAAAATATAATGGCTTACTTCCAAAAGATATCGATGATGCATTGTATGTCATAAGAAAAACTAGAAACGATGCATCACATAATGATTTGGATAATCAGAAAAAGGCAAAAGATAACCTTCAATTGGCTTTTAATGTCGGTGTTTGGTTTATGCAGACTTATGGAGATTATACTTTTGAGCCACAGCCATATGTTGAGCCTGTCGATGTAGCAGTTCAAAATGAAGAGCTTTCTAAAGAAAATGATGAACTTGAACAGAAATTGAAAGCGCTTGAGGCTGAAATTGAGAATATCAGAAAGAAAGGTAAGTCTGATTCTAACCGAAAGAGTAGTGCGTTCAAAAATGCTCAATCAGTTCATTTGTCTGAGGCTCAGACAAGAGAATTGATTGATGAGCAATTGCGCCTTGCAGGGTGGGAAGTAGATACGCCTAATATCAGATATTCAAAAGGTAGTCGTCCAGAGAAAGGGCGTTCTTTAGCAATTGCTGAGTGGCCTACTGATAGTAGTCTTGGGAATAAGGGATTTGCTGACTATGCTCTTTTTATTGGAGAGCAGATGGTTGGAATCATTGAGGCTAAAAAGATGGATACAGATGTATTTGGCGCTCTGAATGTCCAGGCAAAAGACTATGCCAAGAATATCCGTATGCAGGATAGAGCATATGTGCTGAAGAAATATGCTGAGTATTTTGTGCCATTTGTATATGCAACTAATGGTCGTCCATATTTGGAACAGTATAAGGAAAAGTCTGGCATCTGGGGATTAGATACAAGACAGCCATATAATGTTCCATCAGCTGTTGCAGCATGGCCAAGACCAGAAGAGTTAGTTCTTGATTTGCAGATGGATATTGATGAAGCTAATGACGAACTAGAGCATACTGGCTTTGACGATTTAGAGAATCCTGATGGATTAAATTTGAGATATTATCAGATTGAGGCAATAAAGGCTGCAGAAGATGCAATTATAAAAGACCATAAGAAGACTGCTCTTTTAGCAATGGCTACTGGAACTGGCAAAACTAGAACTGTTTTAGGCATGGTTTACCGATTCCTCACAGCAAAAAGATTCAAAAGAATCCTTTATTTGGTAGATAGAAACTCACTTGGTGAGCAGACTATGGATACATTTAAAGAGGTTAAGTTGAAAGACTTGCTTACACTTAACCAGATTTATGATGTTAAAGAATTAAAAGATAAGGAATTTGATAAAGATACAAAAGTACACATTTGTACGGTTCAAAGCCTTGTAAAACGAGTACTTTATGATGAGTCTGATCAGAAGTTGGGTTCTACAGATTATGACTTAATTATTGTTGATGAAGCGCATCGTGGTTATATTCTTGATAGAGAAATGGCTGATGAAGAATTACTTTATCGAGATCAGGAGGATTACAGAAGTAAGTATCGTTCTGTAATTGATTATTTTGATGCCATAAAGATTGCACTTACAGCCACTCCAGCTTTGCAGACTACCGAGATATTTGGTGCCCCAGTTTATACATACGATTACAGAACAGCCGTAATTGACGGATATCTTGTAGATCATGATGCACCACATATTATTGGAACAAAGCTTAGTAGAGATGGTATTAAATTTGCAGCTGGTTCAACTGTGCCTATTTATGATCCAGACACAAAACAAATATTGAATTCAGCTGAGCTGGATGATGACTTAATATTTGAAGTAGATAAGTTTAATAAAGAAGTAGTAACAAAAAATTTTAATACAACAGTGCTAGAAGAGATAGCAAAAGATATCGATCCAAATGCACCAGGAAAGACTCTTATATTTGCTGTGGATGATGCACATGCAGATATGGTTACAAATATTTTGCAAAATATCTATTCAAAGCAGGGAGTTAGCTCAGAGGCAATTATGAAGATTACTGGTTCTATTGAAAACGGTAATCAAAAACGAATAAATGAAGTTATTCGTAAGTTTAAAAATGACACATTCCCAAGCATTGTTGTTACGGTGGATTTATTAACAACAGGTATCGATGTTGAAGAGATTGTAAATCTTGTGTTCTTAAGACGTATTAAGTCTAGAATTCTCTTTGAGCAGATGCTTGGACGCGCAACAAGACTCTGCGATGACATCGGAAAAGATCACTTTGAGATCTATGATGCAGTAGGCGTTTATAATGCACTTGAGCCAGTAACAAACATGAAGCCTCTTGTAGTTAGTAATAAAACTACATTTGAGGATATTATTGATGGATTTGACTCATTGGAAACAGAATCTCAAAAAGAGAATCAGGTTGATATTCTTATTGCGAAAATGCGTCGTAATAAGAATGGAATGAGCGATGAAAACTGTGAAAAATTTGAGTTTTCAACTGGGTTTGATCCAGATGAGTTTATTGCTCAGCTTAAGAAGAGTAATGCTAAACAGGCAGAAGAATTAATAAAAAAGAACCGTGAGGCATTTAAATATGTAAAGCGTATGCCTAGGGAGCGTGGAAAGGTAATCAGCGATAAGCCGGATGAACTTATAGAGCATTCACGTGGTTATGGCGATGCAACAAAGCCGGAGGATTATCTTAAAGAGTTTTATGATTTCATAAATACGCATGTAAATGAAATAGCTGCTCTTAAGATAGTTAAGACAAAGCCTCAAGATCTGACTAGAAAATCTTTGAAGGAATTGAAACTGATACTTGATCAGAATAATTTCAACGAAACCATGCTGAAAACTGCTTGGCGTAGTATGACAAACGAGGACATTGCAGCGGATATTATTAGTTTTATTAGACAGCAGAGTATCGGTGATGCATTAATTAGCAAGGAAGATAGAATCCATAATGCATTAGCAAAGGTAAAGAAGGCCCACCCAGAGCTTACTAAAATACAGTTAGGCTGGTTAGACAGAATTGAAGCTCAGTTATTAAAAGAGACTGTATTGAATCGAGAGACATTTGATTCAGCCGCATTTAAAAATAAAGGTGGTTACAATGTTGTAAATAAAGCCTTTGATAATAAGCTGGAAGATTATATTGCGGAAATAAATGACGCAATGTATGCAGCACAATAAAAAACAGGAGAGTTATAACTAATGACAAACAATGAAATAGTAGCTAAGCTTTGGAATTTATGTAATGTATTGCGTGATGATGGAATTACATATCAGGATTACGTAACAGAGCTTACATATATTTTATTTTTAAAAATGGCCAAGGAGACAGGTGCTGAGAAAAATATTCCAGAGGAATATCGCTGGGATAATCTTAGTAGCAAGGATGGTATTGAATTAAAGAAATTCTATGCAACTCTTTTACAGGAACTTGGAGAAAATGGCACTGGTAAGATTCAGCATATTTATTCAGGTGCTAGTAGTAAGATTGACGAGCCTGCAAACCTAAAGAAAATCATTACAAGCATCGATGATCTTGACTGGTACAGTGCCAAGGAAGAAGGTCTTGGAAATCTTTACGAAGGTTTATTAGAGAAAAACGCTAATGAGAAAAAGTCTGGTGCGGGCCAGTATTTCACACCTCGTGTTCTTATTGATGTAATGACTGAACTTGTTGCCCCACAGCCTGGAGAAAGATGTAATGATCCGGCGTGCGGTACATATGGTTTTATGATTGCAGCAGATAGATATGTTAAGAATCACACAGATGACCTTTTCGACTTATCTGAGGATGAACAGCATTTCCAAAAGTATGAAGCATTCACTGGAGCAGAGCTTGTACATGAGACACATAGGCTTGCACTTATGAACTCAATGCTTCATGACATTGAAGGTGAGATTTACCTTTGTGATACGCTTTCTAATCAGGGAAAGGTTTTAAAGAATTACGACGTTGTTCTTACCAATCCACCATTTGGAACAAAGAAGGGTGGTGAGCGTGCTAGTCGTGATGATTTAACATTTATGACAAGCAATAAGCAGCTAAATTTTTTGCAGCATATTTATCGTTCATTGAATACGGATGGTAAGGCTAGAGCTGCAGTGGTTCTTCCTGATAATGTTCTTTTCGCTGATAACGATGGAGAAAAAATTCGTAAGGATTTAATGGAGAAATGTAATCTACATACGATTCTTAGATTGCCTACTGGTATTTTCTACGCCCAGGGCGTAAAGACAAATGTGTTATTCTTCAACCGTGGGACTAAGGATGAAGGAAATACAAAGGAAGTTTGGATTTATGATTTACGTTCCAATATGCCATCTTTTGGTAAGACAAATCCTCTTACTAGGGAGCATTTCAAAGAGTTTGTCGAATGCTATTGCGCTGGTCATATGGAAGATCGTAAGGAAACTTGGTCAGAGGAAAATCCAGACGGACGTTGGAGAAAGTATACCTATGAGCAGATTCTTGAGCGTGACAAGACGAGCTTAGACATTTCATGGATTCGCTCTGGCGATACTGTTGATGACAGATCATTAGCAGAGTTGTTGGATGAAATCGAAGAGAAGGCTTCTAACATTAATAATGCAGTAGAAGCATTGAAATCATTAATTGGAGATTTGGAGGAATAAGTTAATGGATACAAAGGCATTACGCCAGAAAATATTAGATTTAGCTATCCGTGGCAAGCTTGTTCCACAGGATCCTAATGATGAACCAGCATCAGTTCTTCTCGAAAGAATACGTGAAGAAAAGAAGCAGATGGTTAAAGAGGGGAAGTTGAAGCCAAAGGATATTAAGAACGATACTATTATCTTCAAAGGTGAGGATAATATGTATTATGAGAAGTTTCAGGATGGAACGGTGAATTGTATTGAGGATGAGATACCATTTGATATTCCAAACGGATGGGAATGGAGTAGAATAGGAAGTCTTTTTTTCACTGTTACTGGTAGCACTCCTTCTACAAAAAATAACGAATACTATGGTAATGATTATCCCTTCTATAAACCTACTGATTTAGATGATGGTTATGATGTCCATGATTCAATTGATCATGTTTCAACAGCGGGGTACGAGACAGGACGATCATTACCTGTAAATTCAGTTTTAGTTACATGTATAGGCGCAACAATAGGAAAAACTGGATTGATTCATTCTGCTGGTATCTGTAATCAGCAAATAAATGCATTGCTTCCTAGTCCATATGTTAATTCGGACTATACGTTTTATAGTATGTGTTCTGAATTTGAACAAAACCAGATAATAGGTAATGCTTCTGCAACGACCTTGCCTATACTCAACAAAGGTCGATTTGACAATTTGCTTTTTATTGTTCCACCAATTCATCAGCAAATCAAGATATCGGAGGAAATAAAAAAGATATTGGAATTAGTAAGTGTTCTTGAAGAAAACAAGGATAGTCTGGTTGATATTATTTCTGATACTAAATCAAAAGTTTTGGACATGGCAATAAGAGGAAAGTTGGCTCCACAGAATCCAAATGATGAACCTGCATCTGTTTTCATTGAACGTCTCAGGGGAGAAAAAGAAGCGTTAATAAATTACGATAAACCTAAACGTGATAAGAGGAAATCTATCATTTATAAAGGGAAGGATAACTATTATTATGAGAAGTTAATGGATGGAACTATAAAATCTATCATGGACGAAATCCCATATGAGTTACCCGCTAACTGGACGTGGTGCAGAATACGTGACATTGCCTCTATTAAAGGAGGAAAAAGAATTCCAAAGGGATACAGCTTTTCTGATAATGAAACTGCCCATGCTTACATCAGAGTTACCGATATGAAGTATAATACAATAATTATGGATGGTATAAAATATATTGATGATGATATTTATGAGAAAATAAAAGCATATACTATTTCTTCAGATGATTTGTACATTACTGTTGCAGGAACAATTGGTGCAGTGGGAACAGTACCGAAAGAAATGGATGGTATGAATCTAACTGAAAATGCTGTAAAAGCTACAAATATACAAATAAATAAGAATTATTTATGCGTAGCTATCCAGAGCTCTTTTATACAAAATCAATTTCAAGATAAAACGCACCATGTCGCAATGCCTAAGCTGGCTATTGAAAGAATTCTTAGTACATTAATACCGATACCTCCAATTAAAGAGCAAGAAATAATTGCCGATACTGTTGTAAATATAAAGGAACATATTGCACAGATTGAAGCCAATCTCATTTGAGATTGGCTTCAATTATATCTATATTAGTACCTGTTATATATAGATTATATTATATGAATTCTGTTAGCATTATGATTGGTGGAACTATAAAACATATAGTGATTTACTATAGAAATGTGTATAGCTTTAAACGGTTGTTCCATTAGAATGGGCATATATTAGATATTAATATGTTGGATTGAATGAAATGCTTAAAATGCTATACTTTAATTTAGATGAAATTAGTTGATTTTTGAATAGAAAGATAGAAGCGGAAGGTGAATCGATGAAGTTAGTATATATAAAAGTAGATGGATACAAAAATCTTAACAAGTTTGAATTGAATTTTGAAAAACCAAGTTCTATAGCAGCAATTATAGGAAATAATGGAAGCGGTAAATCAAATCTTCTAGAGGCGGTAGCTATTATCTTTTCATCTATTAAGGTAAACGAAGAAATCCCTTTTATTTTTGATATTGAATATTATGAGGGGGATGAAAAGTATAGATTGTCAAATGAAAATGGTAAATATTGCTTGAATGGCGAAAAGATTACTCCAAGCATGCATAAATATTTGCCTAGATCTCTTTTCCTTTATTATTGTGGAGAGACTAATCGTTTGAGAATGATTGCAGAGTCAAAAATAGATAAGTCGTTTGATAAATCCTTAAAGACAGATGGTGAATTTGTGCTTAAGTACAACACATATATTGGACTTAGAGAATTTGGCCCTGCAATGCTTGCCACAACAGCTTTTGAAAATGAACTCTATTATAAAATTTGTAGATTGCTAAATATCGATGGAATGACAGGAAAGGCCGTTTTTAAGCTAAAGAACCCAGGCTGGAGTAAGTCAGCTAAAGTTAGCGATAATTCGTTTTGGAATGCGAGAGGAACCGTCGATTATCTTCTTAATGCTATAAAGAGAACAGGTACACTAAAAATATTGAGTAACGATAGTGCGGAAATTCTTGTAAATGATTTTTCTAAAATAGATTTTCAGGCAGAGAATGCATTTGATCTATTCATAAAATATGAATTGTTGGTTCAGGCTGGAATATTGGATAGCATTGATTTTGAAGTAAAAAAATGTGATGCTTTGTTTTCAGCTAATGATTTGAGCGAAGGTGAAAAACAACTTGCTTTAATTCTAGCGATTATGGACATTACTAAAGAGTACCGAGCATTATTTTTATTGGATGAGTTTGATGCGTTTTTACATCCAGGATGGCAAAGAAAAATTTTGCAAATACTTTCTAGTTATGAAATTAATGGACAAGTTATTTTTACAACACATTCCCCATTGACATTAGGGAAAATGGAACATGACAACATAAGAATACTGAAAGATGGAGAAGTGTTTAAGCCTACCACAAGTTCATATAATAGAGATGTGTCAGAGGTATTAGAAGAAATCATGGAGGTGAAAAAACGTCCGGAGGAGGTAACTCAATTAATTAGTTTATTCAGAAGTAGTATAGCTAAAAAAGAAATAGATAATGCAAAAAGAACATATGAGGAAATCATTAAGTATTTAACAAGTGAAGATCCGTTTATTTTACAGGCAGAAAGCAGCATTGCTAGATTGGAGAGACATAAAAAGTGAAGCATATAAAAAAGGAAAGTGAACCAGAAGATTTAAAAGAATATAAAAAATTGGAAGGCGCGTGTTTTAGGGATTTATCGAAAAATGTAAAAAAAAATCTGAGAGATTCTCTGAGGCAGGAGCAAGGTGGGATATGTTGTTACTGTGAACGAGAATTAAAGGGAAAAACTGTGATAGAACACATTAAACCTAAAGAACGCTTTCCAGCGCTACAACTTGAGTATTCAAATTTGGTTCTATCATGTGATGGCGGTGAGTGTGAGCGAAAGAAGCATAATAGAAGAGAAAATAAAAACTATCCACTGTATTGTGATGCCAATAAAAATAATAATCGTATTTGTGTTTCGCCACTTGATGATAATTGTGAAAAAATGTTTGGTTATGGCGAGGATGGAGAAATCTATGGGCTGTCAAAGGAAGCAAATGATACTATTGCTGTTTTAAATCTTAGTGTTCCATTTTTAAATCACCAAAGGAAAGCTGTCATTGACAGTATTAAAAACACAGATTTGTCAGAGAGCGAATGGGAAGAAGAATTGGTTTATTATCAGAATAGAAAATTTGATGGTGATTTTGAACCGTTTTGTACAGCGGCAATATATTATATTGAAAACTATGTTCTATAGCTTGCAAACAAATAATGTGTGGGGGAATTTTGTTGTAATTGTGAGGGGGAATAATGGCTGTTTGTTTTTTTAATAATGATTTGAATAATAGATATCGTTGTACTTATACTATCGAAAAGGATTCCATCACTGTGTCTGCCGAGTATGATATTTTTGATGAAATTCCAAGTACTAATGGATTTCATGCAATTGGTAACAATAATTTTGAATCAAGAGATATTTTAATAGCGGATTCTGATAACAGTAAATTTTATTTACTTAAAGATGCTTATTATGCTGGTAACAGTAATAGATATGCATTGCTAGATAATAAGTCAGTTACTATTTTTAAGTCAGGAATATATTTTTCACATGGTAAATATGACAAATTGACAAGTCTTCCAGAAACACCAAAATGTTCGTCTATACGTATTTTTAGTAAAGACTTCATTGCAATTGTGGGAAATAACTCTTATCAAAAAAAGAAAAATGATGATGAGTTGATTATTTCATTGAAAAAGAAAAATGAGCCAATAGATTTTGACATTTCCACATCGAAAATAAAGAAAATCCTGTTTAATGATTGGTGGGAACAGAATGAAGATTGGAAGATAGGAAAAGTTGTTATTGATATCACTCCGTATGTTGAAATCCAATTTAAACGAAGACAAAATTACAATGATATTTATAAATATGTATATGAATTTGAAATATATATGCAGTTGTATACAAAAGGCGGGTTTAAGGTTGATGATATTTGGCTCAATATAGAAGATTCATTTTATAGATTTAAATGTCAAACACGTGGTTTTGAATACAAAGAACGGAAAAATTATGTTGTTACCGATAGTATGGCGTCTTTCTTGGAGAAATGCTATTCAAATATAAACTATGCTCATACAAACAAGATGTGGCTACGTAATATTCCTTATGCTATTGGTGTGACATCAAGAAATATAGAAGATTCATTTTTATTATATTACAAGTTTGTTGAATGCTTCTTTAAATCTAAAAATGAAAAAGGTGCTTCAAACAGATTTATTGCTAAAGCTATAGAAGAAAACTATAAGTGTATGAAATACACAGATGATGAAGTATCCTGTCTTTCAAGAGAGATTGTTTGTTTACGTAATCATTACATACATTCTGGCTATTTTATAAAAAATAATAAATTAAAAATAAGTAGGCCTAAAGAGGATTCATCATTTCAAGAGTATGTAGCAAATGCGGATTTTGAATGGTTATATGAGCGGACTAGTATTTTGAAAAAGGCATCAATTGACATTATTTATAAAGAAATATTAGGGTATGATAACTACTCATATTAATTTTACTCGGGGAGGATTTTGTGACAGAAGCAAGAGAATTTAGACTTATGGAATGCAATAGTATTTCTGAGTTTCTTACTATGTTTTTTGGCTTAGGTAAAAAGGAAAAACAGAGTGTTTTTTCGGAGAGAATGTATATAAAGAAAGGGACGGAATTTTTCAGGGTTCGCCGAGCAAAAGGGTTTAATAATTCAAATATTTTTGATGATAATGAGTGGGGGCCTGTTCCTCTGAAATATGCAAGGCAAGGAAGGTTTAATGCAGATGGTCAATCTGTTTTATATTTAGCGTCCTCTTCAGAATACTTAGGTAGAGAAGTTGGATTATAGGAGGGGGAAGAGTATTACCTTGCAAAGTATGTATGCACAAAATCTTTTTGGGTAGGGACATTTTTATCTACAAATAATTATGTCAACGCTTTAATGTATAAAATAACCATGTCTGTTGCAGAAGATACAGATTTAACCGTACGAGAAAGAAATCTTATAGAAGATTATTTTAAACAAGGACATTTGGGCTCTTTATGTGATATCGCAGTTAATCCGTTATCATCATTATTTCTGCATAGAATGATAAACAACTTGTATGATGTTACAAATAAACTAGGACGGATTGTAATGGAAAAGGAAGAGTGTGGAATAAGATACTCGTCGGTATATGTCCCAATAGAGTTTTCTGGCGGGCCACAGATTTTAACTCTTGATGGTGTGGAATACGGAAACTTTGTTTTGACAGAAAAAGGATATGAGAATATTGAGCTTTGTTCTGTTGAAAAGAAAAAATATGTGACATCCGAGGATTTGAGCAAACTAATTGAAGTATTCATTGAGGAGGAGCAGAAAGCATCTGATGGTTCTGGGGGAAAAAGAATTGTCACAGGAAATAGATAATAAGTATCTTTTGAGTGACTTATATCTTGTTCTTGTAAATATTGAATCTAATGTAATTGAAAAGGTTAAAAAAGGAAAACTGCTTGGAAAAGAGGATGATGTTGATTTATTAGTGCCAGCATTAACTTCAAGTTTATCATTATTACGTCAAATTATTTATTTGTGTGAAAAAGGATTTCCTGACGGTGCATTAATGCTTGCTAGAAATATCTATGAGCAGATGATTATTTGCTCATTTATAGAAAGCCAAGAAGATGAGGATAATCATAATGAACTGCTAAAAAAGTATTTCCAGGATGCTGATCTTATAAAAATAAAGTATCAAAATGAATTGTCTAAAAGGTTCGGTTTAGATAAAGAAGTACATAAAACGAGTAAATTAATAAACATCATAAATGGTTGAGAAAGATACAATACAATCTACCCAAAATGCTTCAGGATATTATAACTACTCGTTTCTATGAGAGAGATTATAATGATATTACCAAGAAACTTTTGTACGAAGATGTGTCATACGATGAGGCTATTGATAAAGGGATAAAGATTGTTGCATATTGGAATCTTTTTGAATATAAATATTGAAAGATAAAGTCATGACTCATTCTTGAGTTATGGCTTTTTTTTAATCGTATTCTATTATAATGGGATGATAGTACACGCTAAACTAATTTTTTCAAAAAGAATAATCATAGTGGCTACAGACATTCGCACAATAAATTTCTCTAAAATAATGTGTGAATGCTCATAATTTTATTGACATTCACACATTATTCGATATAAAATTAATGTGTGAAAGGTGGTGGCGAAATGAGCAATATTATTGAAAAATTAATTGCAGAATCGACAGATGGCCTTGTAAAAGTTACTGATGTTGAAGCTTATGGCGGAGATCGTCGAGCATTAAAATCTTATGTAAATAACAATAAACTGATGAGAGTCGGTCGAGGACTATATCAGATTACGGATGAATGGGAAGATGATTTATATATTCTTAGCGTAAAATATCCCAAGGGTATAGTGTCTCATGATACAGCATTATACATTCATGGATTTACAGATCGAACTCCTGCTATATATTCATTTACATTTCCCCAGGGCTATAATGCACCATCTTTAAAAAATGAAAACGTGATTATAAAAAGAGTAGTACAAGAAAAATACTCTTTAGGATTGAGTGATGCACTGTCTTTCAGTGGGAATCCAATTCGAGTCTATAATATAGAAAGAACTTTGTGCGATATTGTTAGGGGCGAAGGTTCTGATATTCAAATTGTTCTTGACGCAATGAAGAGATATGCAAAATATGAAAATAAAAATATCAATCTTTTAATGGATTACGCAGAACAATTACATGTTAAGAAAAAGATTTTGCGATATATTGAGGTACTACTATAAAAACCAAAAATGCTCTTGTTCGGGCTAATTATACAAATATTAAAGAAGGCATTTATGAAACGACGGAGTTTCTTGAATTGTTTTTGAGGGACCTCCTGTTAAGTGAAAAAAATGAACTACATAATCGAGAGATGCATGTTAGTGGAAAATTTTTATTGGGTCATGATGACCCAATAAATGACCCAATAAATGACCCAATAAATGACCCAATAAATGACCCGATAAATTTGGAGTAGGAGAAGAACATGTTTGAACTTACATTTTTTGTCCCGGTATTGATAGTTGCCGGTGTCTGGGGATTTTTCCTTTTGAATTTTGCAGGAAATAACCGAAGAATTCTGGATGATGACATCCTAAGCGCAAATGAAAAGCAGCGTAAAGAAGCTGAGAGCAGCATGCGGGTGATTCGACTGATGACACCTGTATTAGTAATCGTGGTGGCTATAGCTGTTATTTTTCTGGTGAATGCATATCATCCATTTATAAAAGTCAGCGTAGAAGGTGTGGCGCTGATTGCAGGGGGACTTTTCTCCGCTTACCTGGGCTGGGCACTTGGGATGATTTTCAGAGGACTCAAGGATCAGATGAGTGAAAAAGATTCCAAACTCTGTTCAAGAGTGTTTATGATTTCTTTTATGGGCACAGGGATTATTTTGATTGTGATTGGTGTCATAGCTTGCATTCCTCAGCTCCAGGCTGCAATTGCAAACAAGTAATTTGCAATCATTAATAATTTAGTTAGCTAACAAAAAATTTGTTTATATAGAAAATAATGGAGATGACTATGTATTACGTACCAGAAGGAACTGCTTTGGCAGGATTTTATGAATGTAAGGAATGTGCAAATAGATTTTTATCGGTGCAGGTAGGGCCAAGCCTTGTTTGCCCATACTGTGGTGAGCAGCCAAATATGGAAATTGGTCCAGATGAGGAAATGCCAGTAGCTCAGGAAACAGCAAAGCTTTTGCAGGTGGTTCAGGGTGAAGAAGAGGTGGAGCGAATGGATGCACTTCTATCACTGGCCGTTACTGGTGGAGATTATAATTGGATGTAAAAAAAGGAGAGGCAGTAGTATCGCCTCTCCATTTTTTATCTTTAATATTATTTTTAGAAATCAACCTCTGTGTCATAGTAGCAGCACTTAAGAAGTTTTTCCATTTCCTCCTGACTAGGCTGTCTTGGGTTAGAGCCTGTGCAGGCATCTAAAATAGCATTTGCAGCAATATCGTGAAGTCTCTCAAGGAAAATGTTCTCAGGTACAAAGCCCTGCTCAGCTGGAAGTCCATCGGCACCGTAGTGATTGATACTGTGAGGAATGTTAAGGTCATCATTCATCTTACGTAAATAATCAATAAGAAGCTTAACCTTCTCATCATCATTTGAACCGCCAAGATGCATGTAATCAGCAATTACGCCATAACGCTGTTTAGCAACAGGGTCCTTAGCGTTGAATGCGATAACCTTTGGAAGATACATTGCATTAGCAGCACCATGGATAATGTGAGCTCCCAAATCTGCAAAAGCAGCACCAGTCTTATGAGCCATAGAGTGAACAATACCAAGAAGAGCATTAGAGAATGCCATTCCTGCAAGGCACTGTGCATCATGCATTTCATCTCTTGCATCCATATCCCCATTATATGATTTTACAAGAGTGTTCATAATCATCTCGATTGCATGGATTGCAAGTGGGTCTGTGTAAGCGCAGTTTGCAGTAGAAACATAAGCTTCAACAGCGTGTGTGATTGCATCCATACCTGTGTGTGCTACAAGTTTTTGTGGCATTGTATGAGCAAGCTCTGGGTCAACAATAGCTACATCAGGTGTGATTTCAAAGTCAGCGATTGGGTATTTGATTCCCTTCTGATAATCAGTAATAATTGAGAATGCTGTAACCTCTGTAGCTGTTCCAGAAGTAGAAGAAATAGCGCAAAATTTAGCTTTTGTGCGGAGTTTTGGAAGTCCGAAAACCTTGCACATATCTTCAAATGTTGTCTCTGGATATTCATATTTAATCCACATAGCTTTGGCAGCATCGATAGGTGAACCTCCACCGATTGCAACAATCCAGTCAGGCTGGAATTTTGACATTGCCTCAGCGCCTCTCATAACTGTCTCTACTGATGGATCAGGCTCTATTCCTTCAAAAAGCTCAGTTTCCATACCAGCTTCTTTTAAATAGTCCTCGACCTTCTGTAAAAATCCACCCCTTTTCATGGAACCGCCGCCAGTACAGATGATGGCACGTTTGCCTTCAAATGTTTTTAGCGCTTCAAGAGCGCCCTTTCCATGATAAATGTCTCTGGGCAAAGTAAATCTTGCCATAGTAAAATACCTCCCTTTTGTTAAATAATTTTAGCTTTTATATATTATACATAATATGGAAATTTTGTTCCATATTCCACAATATGTTTGCTAAAAAAGCCAATTTTATTAGGCAAAATATCTAATTTGCCAATACCAACTTTAGCGGTTATAATAAGAAAGATTTTGTTTTAAAGGAGTATAAAATGAGAATAGCAGTTACATATGAGAACGGTCAGGTTTTCCAGCATTTTGGACATTCTGAGCAGTTTAAGATTTATGAAGTAGAGGATGGCAAGGTAGTATCTTCTGAGGTTATTGGTTCTAATGGTCAGGGACATGGTGCTTTAGCAGGTCTCCTTGGTAATAATGGTATTGATGTACTTATCTGCGGTGGTATCGGAGGTGGCGCTCAGGCAGCTCTTAGCGAGCGTGGAATCGAGCTTTGCGCTGGTGCATCAGGTGATGTTGATGCTGCAGTTGAGGCATACCTTAAGGGTGAGCTTATCAACTCTGGCGTAAATTGCAATCACCACGGTGAAGGTCATACATGTGGCAATCATGAGGATGGCCACAGCTGCGGCGGACATTCTGGTTGTGGCGGATGTCATTCTGAGCCTGAATTCGAGGGTAAGAATGTTGGTAAGACCTGCCGTACACATTACAGAGGTACATTCAACGACGGTACACAGTTTGATTCTTCTTATGACAGAGGCGAGCCACTTGAGTTCGTTTGTGGTGCTGGAATGATGATTAAGGGATTTGATAAGGCTGTTGCTAACATGGAAGTTGGCGAGAAAGTTGATATTCACCTTATGCCAGAGGAAGCTTATGGACAGCGTGATGAGGATGCAGTTATTACATTAGAGATTGCACAGCTTCCAGGTTCAGAGGATTTAGTGGTTGACCAGCAGGTGTACTTACAGGATCCATATGGCAGACCATTCCCAGTAAAGGTTGTTGCAAAGGATGAGACTAATATCACTCTTGATGCAAACCACGAGATGGCTGGCAAAGAGCTTAATTTCACAATTGAACTTGTAGAAGTAATCTAGTTTACTAACATATAAATAATGTAACCTATAATTAAGGTAGCTATCGTTGGGGTGGCTACCTTTTTCATACGTTTAAATAGTATGCAATCAATTTACGAATATTGAATGAAATATCTGTGAAATTTAGAAATCAGCTTTCTTAGATGTTATTATAGCAATATCAACCGCTGTATTACTTTTGGGGAAAAGGAGTACATATTTATGGTTAAGAAGAGGGGTTCTTTAAAGACAGTACTTATAGCAGTCATTCTGGCAGCTGTAGTAATTACTGCAGGTATCATTTCAACATTCACAGTTATTAACACATTAAATACTAACGCTGAGCAGACAGCGGCATACAAGGATAGACTTTATGCTGATGTAAAGAATCAGCTGAAGTTTGAGACAGAGGAGGCAATGAGTATCTGTGCCTTTATGTATGCTAAGTCTCAGGCAGGGGAAATGACTCTTGAGGAGGCTAAGAAGCAATCTGCGGATATTATCAGAGAGCTTAGATATAATGATGGAAGTGGTTATTTCTGGGTTGATACCTCGGAAGGTGTAAACGTAGTTCTTCTCGGTAGAGATACTGAGGGACAGTCTCGTTGGGATGCCACCGATTCCAGTGGAAACAAGTACATACAGATGATGATTCAAAATGGTTTGCAGCCAGGTGGTGGATATACAAGCCTTATGTTTGCTAAGCCAAATGAGACTGAAGAGCTTCCTAAGATTAACTATACAGCTCATTACGAGCCATTCGACTGGGTAATGGGTACTGGCGTATGGGTAGATGACTTGGATGCCATGTCTGTAGAATATGGTAAGACTGCCAATGCAGCTCTTAGAAAGAGTATTATTGCCACAATTATAATTCTTATTGTACTTATTATTTGTGGTGTTGTTGTAGCTCTGTTCTTTGGTACAAAGATTACACAGCCTATTTCCCTTGCTGCAAGTCAGATTGTTCGTATGTCCAACAGTGACTTTACAGAGAATGAGGAGATGGATAAGGTTAGAACCCTTGTTAATAGAAATAACGAGATTGGTCTTATTGCTGACTCCCTTGATATGATGCATAGAAATATCAGAGATTTGATGATGGAGATTTCTGAAACTACAGCTTCTGTTGCAGCTGCATCAGAGGAGCTTTCAGCATCAGCATCTCAGTCTGCAGAGGCATCAGAGATGGTTGCAACTTCATGTACTAACGTTGCAAATTCATGCTCAGGCCAGATTAATGCCGTTACAGGTGCAAGTAATGAAACCGATTCCTTTGTTACCAATATGGAAAACTTCCAGGAAGCTATTAATCGTACTACAGATATGATTAAGTCTACAAATGAGGCTGCTGTTAACGGTGCTACCGACATGACTAATGCTACAGATATGATGGATAGCATCAGAGAATCAGTTGAGAATACAGCTCAGGTTGTAGAAGGACTTGGGGAGAGACTTAAGAGTATCAATGATTTCGTTGTTACTATCTCAGAAATCGCCAGTCAGACAAACCTGCTTTCACTTAATGCAAGTATCGAGGCTGCCCGTGCTGGTGAAATGGGTAAGGGCTTCGCGGTTGTAGCAAGTGAGATTTCAAAGCTTGCCGATGATTCTAATCAGGCGGCTCAGAAGATTACTGAGCTTATCGCCGGAATTACAAAGAATTCCGAGGAAGCTGTGGAGGCAATGCGTGATGGTGCCCAAAACGTTGTAAATGGTGCAGAGCTTGTAAATGAAGCTGGTAGCACATTCAATAACATTGTAAACATGGTTAACTCTATCTCAGAGGAATCATATACAATGAGCAGCATTGTAGAACAGCTATCTAGTGGAACAGAGACAATTGCTAAGAATATCAAGGATATTGAGCAGATGAGTATTGAGGTTGCAGATGAGACATCAAATGTATCTGCAGCATCAGAGGAGCAGACAGCATCATCTTATGAAGTTGCTCAGGCATCTGATAAGCTTGCTGGAAATGCTCAGGAGCTTCAGGATTTTGTGGCTCGATTCTCTCTTTAATATTTGTTTTCAAAAGTCACCCTGTAAAGGGTGACTTTTTTGTGACATGACTATACAATAGCGGGGCGAAAGTGATAGAATTTAGACAAGTATATAATATAGTGGTTGAATTCTACGCATCATTAAAGGGAGAAAAGTGTATGCATGAAGAATACAAAGGGAAATCTATATTTACTCGTAGATATGTTGGCATGAGTGAAGAGGCCATCAGAGATGAGATAGACAGACTTCAGGGGCAGGTTTACGCACTGGAAAAGGCATTGGATTCTCTGAAGGAAGATGACAAGAATTTCATAGATGCCATAACGGATAATCAGGCTAAAATGGAGAGACTGATTAATGATATAGATAAGAAGATTACCAAGCTTCAAAGTTCGCTGGACTATGATGCGCCAATTAAAAATCAATTGGATATTGCCACAAAGGATATTGGGGCTAAGCTGAAAGCGGCGAACAAGGAAAGCCTGGATAAACTGATTCGAGTATTACAATTTAACACAGTAATTTTAATACTGTTATTATGTGTGGTGATTTATAGATTTGTAGTTATTTAACATCGGGGGCTACTATGAATTGGTTTACAGTTAATGTGGTAGTTTTTTTGGCTGCGCTAAATTTAATGATAGGTTTGCCTATTCATTTTGTTAGAAAAAATGCCAGAAGAGCTGCACAGCAGCAGTTCCAGGAATATTGGCAGGGGATGGTAAGTTTGGACAAAATTTATGCCCCTCATATTAATGAGCTCAATAAGCATCTCAACACAATTAACTATTGGCTGAAGACCACAATTGATCCTACTGAGTCTGAGGAAGATCAGGAAAGAATCGAGCAGGAGGACAGGTTCTTTGCAGGCTTAATGAATCCACTGGAAGCAAAAAAGTGGAAGGAAGCTGTCAAAGCTGCGAAGGATGAAGCAGCTACAGACGAGAGTATAAAAGAAGCTCGCCAAAAGGAATTTTACGTAGATGGAATGGAGCCTATGGAGGTGGAGCAGACAAAGATGAACTTTGTTTATGCTCCAGAGCACGATGATTGTATTTATTATTGCGTTACTCCAGAGGCTATTATAAAGAAAGAATACAGACACATTATCTTTTTCACTACATCAAGACCTACCAGTATTCCAATCTCATATCCGTTTAAATATGAGGGGGCACAGATGCTTTCACTGTATAAGCATCCTGCTCAGACAGTATGGTTCCTGAAAAATTGGAAACTAATAAGAGAAGGTCTGGAGGGTGGTCCACCTGAAGATATAGTTGAGCTGGATGATAGTGTTGTAGATTTCGACCTATAAAACAGTATTTTAAATTTTTACAGGTGTTTTTATGGGGAAAAAAGAAGATATTGAAAAATTCGAAAAAGAGTTCCTTGAACGTAAGCCTAATCGATGCTCCAAGTGCAAAGGCCGTCTGAAATATATAGGCGGCGGCTACTACGAGTGCTACGACTGTGGTCATCAGGAAATCGATGATTTCGGTAGAATCAAGGACTATATCGATGAGTATGGAGCTGCTCCTGCGGTTGTAATTTCTGATAACACCGGAGTTCCAATTGAGCTGGTAAACGGAATGCTCAGGGAAGGGCGCCTGGAAATACCAGAGGGAAGCAGCGTGTATATAAAATGCGAAACCTGTGGTTGCAGCATCCGCTACGGACGTTATTGCCCAGATTGCATTCGCAACCGCACCAACAGCTTAAAGGGGGTGTTCTTTAATCCCGATGTTGGAGAAAAACCTCAACACGAAGTAAAGACCCAGGACGGGCGTATGCATTTCTTAGGGTTTGATAAGTAATTAAGGTAGCTGGTATGTCACAAGCTCTTAGGTTTCTGAATGAAGCATTCTAAGCTGAATGAGGAAACACTAAGGCTTGTGACAGTAACCAGCTTTTTTTAGTATGGTGGAAAACACTTTAGCGTGCTAACGCATTACCGTGGTGTGCTGACAAATGTCCGTAGAAGGTGTACAATCGGTCTTGTTGTGTTACAGAGAATAATTTTATGGAGACACTATGAGACAGATTTTTAAAACAGCTTTGATTGTAGTATTAGGAAATTTTTGTTATGCCCTTGCGGTGGCGTTCTTTATTGAGCCATCACATTTGATTACAGGCGGTGGTACGGGACTTGCACTGTTTATACATCATATGTGGGGTATTCACACATCCTATGCGGTATTTGTAATAAATACCATATTGTTCCTGGTTGGCTGGCGTGCTATGGGTAGAAGATTTGCGGCCAACACTTTATTGTCTACGTTTTGTCTTCCAGTTGAAATTCATATAGCTGAGATTATTGCAGCTCAGTATGAGCCAGTCGATGATATTGTTTTATGTACAATATTCGGTGGCCTTATTATTGGTGCCAGCCTGGGCGTTGTTATTCGTACAGGCGCATCTACCGGTGGTATGGATATCCCACCTATCGTTTTGAATAAATACCTAGGTACATCCATTTCAGGTGTAATGTGGATATGTGATATCTGTGTACTTGTTGTGCAGGCTTTGTTTACAGACAAGACTATGGTTCTTTACGGAATTATCCTTGTGGTTATTTACACCATGACACTTGATAAAACTTTGATTCTTGGAAAAGCCAAGACGCAGATTAAGATAGTAAGTAAGAAGAGCGACGATATTAGAAGAGCTATCTTACAGAGCATCGACAGAGGTGTTACTGTAATGTACGGTCGTACAGGCTACCTTGGTAAAGATACAGAGATTTGTTTATCAATCGTATCCACAAGAGAGCTTGCCAAGACAGAGCAGCTTGTTCACAGCATTGATCCAGAAGCATTCATAATTATCAGCCGTGTATCCGAAGTAAAAGGCCGAGGATTTACAGAGCAGAAGAAATATTTATAAAAGATTCAAGAGTCATCAGAAGTTTCTGATGGCTCTTTTATTGCATATACACTTTACTACACTAAAGCGTTTTGCTAAACTAGTTGTGAGTATAAGAAAAGGAGAGAGAATGTTATGCCAGTATTTGATTTTGCAAATGATGAGAACGTGAAAAAAGAAGCAGTGGTGACATACACTACTTTTAAGTCAGATGAGCCTGTTGCTACTGCAGAGAGGCCTATTCTTGTTTTAACTGACAAGAATGGGAATATGAAGCATCACACAAATGGTACTTTTACAAATCCTGTTACAAGAAGCAGCTTTGAATTTGAATCAGATAATGGCGTTATTTCTTCAGATATATTACGAATCGATTCCAGATTTACAAGCCTTATAGGGTGGCTTGGAGAGAATCATATTCCAGTGAGACTTTCAGGCGCAAATACTCCTGAGGGCTATGCTGTTTACAAAATCAGAGAGACTGCCACAGGCAATGGAAAGCTTTCTTCGGAGGATGGATTTCTTCAGTTTATGATGGAGAGATTGTTTGCATCATCAGCTCCTTCAGAGGAAGAACTTGATGAGGAGGATGCTGAAGATGGCGATGATATGAAACTCACCAGTATTCAGTCCATCACTGATTTTATTACCTGTGCAGGCAGAACTTTCCCGGACAATATCAGACTTTGGGCAAGGAGAAATCTTGCTGTTGCAAAGTCTGCTGAGGTAACAATTGAAGAGAGAAGACATGCCCAGCGAGCTCTTTCTATAATGACCAGCATCCACTGGAAGAGTGATTATTTTGAAGCCATTGATCCTGTGGAAGCAAGAAGAATTCTTGATGAAGAACTTTACGGTCTGGAGTCTGTAAAGCAGAGAATAATGGAAACAGTAATTCAGGTAAACCGCACCCATACTCTGCCAAGCTATGGTTTGTTACTTTGTGGACCTGCAGGTGTAGGTAAATCTCAAATCGCATATGCGGTAGCAAGAATTTTAAAGCTGCCATGGACTACACTTGATATGAGTTCAATTAATGACCCAGAGCAGCTTACTGGTAGCTCACGTATCTATTCAAATGCAAAGCCTGGAATTATTATGGAGGCATTTGCAAATTCTGGCACAAGCAACCTTGTATTTATCATTAATGAGCTTGATAAGGCAAACTCCGGTAAGGGCAATGGAAACCCTGCTGACGTGCTGCTGACACTCCTTGATAACCTTGGATTTACGGATAATTATATGGAATGTATGATTCCAACAATGGGTGTTTATCCAATCGCTACAGCAAACGTTAAGGCCGATATTTCTGCACCACTTATGTCACGTTTTGCAGTCATAGATATCCCTGATTACACGGTGGAAGAGAAGAAGGAAATCTTTAGAAGATTCTCTCTTCCAAAGGTATTAAAAAGAATGGGAATGTCACCGGAAGAGTGTCAGGTTACAGAGGATGGAATTGATGCTGTTATGGAGAAATTCGTTATTTCAACAGGTATCAGAAACGTGGAACAGGCCGCTGAACATCTTGCAGCTAATGCCCTCTATCAAATAGAAGTAGATAAAGTAAAGTCTGTTGTCTATGATAGAAAAATGGTTGAAAAACTTTGTTTATAGGGTAGCAAAAACTCATTTTTTGTGTTAAAGTTTTCTTGTTAATATCTATAATATATTCAATTAAAACGAAAGGAGAGCAGCTATGGATAAATCCGACAGTCACGGGCGATTATGTAACTATTTTGCAGCTGCTCTTTTCTTATTTTAATCGGGCAGTTTTCCTTTATTGTGTTTTTGCAATTACATATTCAGTGACTTTTTTATGCCTATAGTTCAAGTGAAACTATGGAAAATAAGGACTTATTAGAGGACAACAAGATTCAGGAGATTATAGACTTACTGCGCTCAGATATGGGTGCGGAGCAGATGATTGAGGCGTTGGATGATTATCATGAAAATGATATCGCCGAAGCTTACGAATCCCTGGATACAGAGGACAGACAAAGACTTTTCGGCATCTTAGGTGCAGAGCTTCTGTCTGAGATTTTCCCTTACATCGAGGATGTAGGAGAGTACTTAACTGAGATTACACCAGAGCAGGCGGCAGATGTCCTTGAAAACATGGATGCCGATGATGCGGTTGATGCCTTGGAAGACATCGAAGATGAGGAGCAGAGAGAAAAGCTCATCGAATTGATGGATGAAGATGCATCCGCTGACGTCCGACTGATCAATTCTTACGATGAAGATGAAATCGGTAGTATGATGACTACTAACTTCATTGTTATCGAAGAGGATTTTTCAGTTAAGCAGGCTATGCGCTCGCTTATTTCGCAGTCTCAGGACAATGATAATATCAATACTATCTACGTTGTAGATAAGGAACAGAAATATTGTGGTGCTATCGAGCTTAGAGATTTGATTCTTGCTCGTGCTGATACGCCTCTTGGAGACATTATCAGTCACAGTTACCCAAGCGTTCAGGCTGATGCTTCTATTTCAGACAGCATCGAAATGTTAAAGGATTACGCTGAGGATTCTATCCCAGTACTTAATTCAAACGACGAAATTATCGGTGTAATTACATCTCAGGATATCATCGAGGCCGTAGATGATGAGATGGGTGAAGATTACGCTAAGTTGGCTGGTTTGACAGCAGAGGAAGATTTGAATGAATCCCTTCCAGAAAGTATCAAGAAGCGCATTCCTTGGCTGTTATTACTTTTAGGACTTGGACTTGTGACCAGCTCCGTTATCGGTATTTTCGAAGGAGTTGTTGCATCTGTTGCAGTGGTAGTAGTATTCCAGTCTCTTATTTTGGACATGGCCGGAAATGTTGGAACACAATCACTGGCTGTTACCATCCGAGTTCTTATGGATGAGGAGATTTCTGGTGTTGAAAAAGCAAAGTTTGTACTGAAAGAAATGAGAGTAGGTGGTACCAACGGACTGATTCTTGGATTGCTTGCATTTGTATTTGTAGCTTTATACCTCCATGGATTAAAGGCTTACGCATGGTATGCAGCCTTTAGCGTATCAGGTATTGTTGGTTTCTCACTTTTTATAGCGATGATTGTATCAAGCTTTATTGGTACCATTATCCCAATTTTCTTCCACAAAATTAAAGTCGATCCTGCTGTAGCATCTGGTCCACTCATTACGACAGTAAATGACTTGGTTGCAGTAGTTACTTATTACGGTTTGGCTGGCCTTCTTTTGGTTGGAAGACTATAAAATATACGTATTTTAGATAACCCTGTATATTGTTATTTATTATAACAATATACAGGGTTATTTTCACACAATTATCATAAAAAACAACAAAATGTTGTAGAACTTACTGTGCAAATAGGATAGAATTAAATTATAAAAACTACCTTCTATACAGTCGATATATTAAGTACAGAAGCTCTTGTTTTTTAAAATTAAATAGGTAAGGAGTGTGACCCCATATGAAGAAAAATTACGTCCTGGATACCAACATTCTGATCCATTGTCCTACTGCGATATTTGGTTTTGATGATAACAATGTTATTATCACCACCACCACTCTTCAGGAACTTGATTCCAAGAAGACAGCCTTTGCGGAGGTGGGCTATGGCGCCAGAGAGTCAATTCGAAACATCGAATCAATCGAGGGAGATTATGCCAACGGGGTTACAATGCCGAATGGCGGTACCTTTAAAATCGCCAAAGAATCTGAATTTGAGAAGCTGGTTCCAGCTGAGTATACGCTAGACAGACCTGACAACAGAATAATTAATGGTGTGCTTGCTATTGCGAAAGCCAGTGAGCTTGAAACCATTCTTGTAACTAATGATATTTCAATGAGAATCAATGCTACAATGTGTGGCTGCGTGGTACAGGGTTATCACAATGAGATGATTCTTGATAATGAAAATTATACAGGACGAAGGGATATCACACCGGAAGATATAGAGAGCCCGTTTAATAAGGGATTTCTTGAAAATGAATTTGGAATTTGTAGAGATGGCAGCAATTCAGCCCTCTATACATTTAAAGAAGATGGATGGCATTTATTGAAGGACAGAGATTACTATACTCCATATTGCCAGCCTAGAAATGTTGGACAGAGATTTGCTTTATATGCACTCCTTGCTCATCCAGAAGATTTGCCGCTGGTTATTTTAAAGGGTAGTGCTGGTACAGCTAAAACATTCCTTTCACTTGCTGCGGGACTTCAGGGTTATTATCACAACGGATACGACAGAATCATGATTACGAGAAGCAACACTCTTTCTGATAATGATTTGGGATTTTTACCAGGTGATTTGGAAGAGAAGATGACTCCTCTTATTGCTCCATTTATGGATAACCTGCAGGTACTTCTGAAGGGGCAGAATGAAGAAAAGGAACAGGTTAAGCTTCAAATTGAGGATATGTTTGATACAGGTATTATTGAAATCTGTTCATTGGCTTATATGAGAGGTCGTTCTCTTGTAAATTCATTTATTATCGTTGACGAGGCACAGAACTGTACAATTGGTCAGATTCTTGAAATCATCACAAGAGCCGGCAAGGGTTCGAAGGTAGTTCTTCTTGGTGATCCAGACCAGATTGATTCTCCAAAGCTGGACAGAAAGAATAATGGTCTTTCTTTTGCGGCTGAGAGAATGAAGGGCTCAAAGCTCTGTGCACAGATTACATTCGATGAGAGTGAGACAGTTCGAAGCCCACTTGCAGCTGAAGGAGCAAAACGATTGGTTATTAAGTAAATAATTCTCTTGGTTATTTATAAATCCTCCTTTTTATGGCCCCGGGAAAAGCTCGGGGCCTGTTCTTTGAAATTTATTAAGAATTCTTAAAAAATCACTGTACTACTTGATACAATACAGGGGATGTGTATACTGAGGTACAAACATAGTTTTAGAGTTTTAGGTAATACGGAGGGAACGTTTAATGAAAAAAAGAATAGCTATGCTTTTAATCTGTGCAGTAGCAGGTGCATCTATGATAGCCTGCGGAAAGAAGACAGAGCCTATAAATACTGACAACACTCAGGCTACAGAACAAACACAGCCTGCAGAAGATAATAATGAATCAGATAAGGAGCCAGTTAGCACATCGGCACCAGATATTACATTTACTTCTGTAAAGGCAGAGGACTATGACTATTTCATAGGAAGTGTTCAGTGCATTCAGGTTACGGATGACAAACACCCAGAGCTTAAGGCGGCTATGGATGAGTATTTTGACGGTATAGTTAAGACATTTAACTCTGGTATCGAGGATATGAACGCTCAAGCTAAACAGCAGAATGAGGAAATGGGAGATTCAGAGGACACAATGAAGTATTCCCAGGATATTAAAAATGAGCTTATACGCCGTGATAACAAAGTGCTAAGCTTTGTTCTTAACACTTATACATTTATGGGAGGAGCTCATGGTGGTGGAACCTACACAGGTGTAAATTTTGATGTAGCCACTGGAAAGCAGATTACACTTGATGATTTAGGTGATGCAGAAGCAATCAGACAGACATCAAAGCAGTATATTTTAGATACAATAGCAAATTCCTCAGATGCAGCTAGAGGAAACCTATACAGTGATGATATAATAGACTACAAGCAAGTAATTGAGGAGTATTTCTCAAATGGTAATCAGCCTGAATTCTATTTAGACAATGTAGGTATTACATTTATCTTCCAGCAGTATGATATTGCACCATATGCTGCAGGTACTATTTCTGTTACTGTACCTTACAGCCAGTATGAAGGACTTAACGATCGTTACACACCACTTTCAGATGCACCATACGTACTCAAGCTTTCTAATGCTGGTATCGATAGCAGAATAGATTTTAATGGCGACGGTACCCTTGATACTATCAGTGTAGTCAACACTTGGGAAGAGGAGACTGATAAAAACTACGTTGTATTAAGAGTAAACGGCGAGGAGTTGAAAAACGAGTCTGGCAATGGTAGCTGGTACACGGGTTATTTCATCCATAACGATGAAGGTAACTTTGTTCTCCTTGCAAATGATGGCATCAGTATGGACCTTTATGATGTTTCAAATGGCATCAAGGCTAAGGGCCATATGGATACAACACTTTCCGTAAAGGAAGTAACTGAAACAGGCATTACTCTTGGTGAATACACATACAATGATAATAACATTGAATGGAGTAACGAACAGCAGATAGGATTTGACTTTAAATAATTGATATAGGAGGGGGTTATGAAAAAGAGATTGATTCTTTTGGCGTTGATTGCAATATTAATTCTTTCTACTATGGGGTGCGGCAGCTCGGCAGACTATGATAGTTCTGGAAGCAGCGCTTTTTATACTAAGGATGTTGCGGAAGAAGGCTGGGCTGATACAGCTACAGCGGACACCGGCATTGCTGAAGAAAAATCTGTCGAAGCGCCAGCAGAATCAGGTCAAGAAGATTTGGAGGGCTACGACCTTAGTCGTAAAATCGTCTACACTTCAAACATTGGTATCGAATCCAAAAAGTTTGATGAGGACGTGGCTAATGTTAAGGGCTTGATTTCATCAAACGGTGGCTATATTCAAAGCTCATCTCAGTATGGTAGTGCGGAGTATGGCAACAGAGACTGCCATTTCACAGCTCGTATTCCGGCTAAAAGCTACGATGCTTTTATGACGGCGGTAGGCTCGGTAGGCTCCATGACATCAAAATACGAGGACGTGCAGGATATCACATCTGAGTATGTAGATGTTCAGGCTAGACTAAAAAGCCTAGACACTAAAATGGAAAGGCTTCGTGAACTGGAGGCTAAAGCTGAAACTGTTGAGGAACTACTTCAGATAGAAGACAGAATCAACGACGTTCAGTACCAAATCGAAAGCTATACAGCTCAAAAACGTGTATACGATGATCAGGTAGACTACAGCACTGTGGATATCACCATAGAAGAGGTGGCTACCTTCACAGAGGTAAAAGCGGACACAGCCTGGAACAGATTTGTAGATGCAGCCAAGGATTCATGCTCAGGCTTTATCACATTCCTACAGGATTTTGTAATCGCACTGATTTATATATTCCCATATGCGTTAATTATTGTAGTGATAATCTTTATCATTGCATTCATTCGCAGGAAAAAAGGTAAAGGGCCACTGTTCAAATATAAGAAAAAGAAAAAGGAACAAGAGGTTACAAATACTGAAAAATAGTAGTAATTAAAGGAAGGGGTCTGTTAAACGGGCCCCTTTTTTGTTATAATTTTTAAATTAGGATTATTATATGATTTTTAGGAGGCAATATGAGGATAGGTACAGGTTATGATGTACATAAGCTTGTAGAGGGCAGAGACCTCATTATAGGCGGCGTGAAAATTGACCATACACTCGGTCTTTTAGGCCACTCAGATGCTGATGTACTTTTACATGCTATAGCTGATGCTGTTCTCGGAGCAGCAGGCTTAAAGGATATAGGCGCTCATTTTCCAGATACAGACCCTAAATACAAGGGGGCTGACTCCATGAAGCTTTTGGAACAGGTTCGTGAGCTTGTTATGGACAAGGGTTACGTGGTAGGAAATGTGGACGCTACTGTTATCGCTCAAAGACCTAAGCTTCGACCATTCATTGAGCAGATGGAAGAAAACGTTGCACGATGTTTGGGCATCGATGTTGATCAGGTCAATATAAAAGCTACTACAGAGGAGCATCTTGGCTTCACAGGTAGAGAAGAGGGAATTAGCGCACAGGCTGTCTGTTTGCTTTACGAGTTTTACGACGGAAGCAATGTAGTATTTGACAGTGGACGCAGCTGCGAGACTTGCGGTGGTTGCGCTAGAAATAAAGGAGAGTAATGAAAATGGATTTTAAATTTTATAATACAGCATCTAGAAATGTAGAAGTTTTTAAGCCTAATGAAGAGGGTAAGGTGGCAATGTACACATGCGGCCCTACAGTTTATCATTTCGCGCACATCGGAAATATCCGTACATATATCATGCAGGATGCTCTTATCAAATCTTTAGAGTATGCAGGCTATGATGTTAAACGTGTTATGAACATCACAGATGTAGGTCACCTTTCAAGCGATGCTGATACTGGCGAAGATAAGATGGTTGCTGGTGCAAAGCGTGAGCACAAAACAGTTATGGAGATTGCAAAGTTCTATACAGATGCTTTCTTCAAGGATTTCGATGCAGTAGGAAACAAGCGTCCAGACGTTGTTGAGCCAGCTACAAATTGCATTCCAGAATTCATTCATATGGTAGAGGTTCTTCTTGAGAAGGGCTACGCATATGTTGCAGGTGGAAATGTTTATTTCGACACAAGTAAGCTTCAGGATTACTACGTATTTTCATCATCAGTTGAAAAGGAAGCTCTCGAGGTTGGAGTTCGTGATGATGTAGAAGAGGATACAAACAAAAAGAACAAGACAGACTTCGTTCTTTGGTTTACAAAGTCTAAGTTCGAGGATCAGGCTCTCAAGTGGGACAGCCCATGGGGCGTTGGTTATCCAGGATGGCATATTGAGTGCTCATGCATTTCAATGAAGCACCTTGGAGAATATATGGATATTCACTGTGGTGGTGTTGATAACATCTTCCCACATCATACTAATGAGGTCGCTCAGTCTGAGGCATACCTTGGTCACAAGTGGTGTAATTACTGGTTCCACAGCAATCACCTTAATGACCAGTCAGGAAAGATGTCTAAGTCAAAGGGCGCTATCCTTACTGTTTCAGTTCTTCAGGAGAAGGGTTACGATCCACTTGTTTACAGATTCTTCTGCTTACAATCGCACTATCGTAAGCCACTTGTATTCTCATGGGAGAATCTTGATAACACAGTTCAGGCATACAACAAGCTTGTAAAGAGAGTGGCTGAGCTTAAGGCTGAGGGTGCTGTTGATGAGGCAGTTAAAGCAGAGTTTGAGAATAAGTTCTGCGAGGCAGTTGCAAACGACTTAAATACATCAATGGCTATCACAATCCTTTATGATGCATTAAAGGCAGATACAAATGATGCTACAAAGCTTGCTCTTGTAGAGAGCTTTGACAGAGTACTTTCACTTGATTTGATTGGTCACGCAAAGGCTCTTAACGAGGCTGGCAGCAATGTTGATGCTGAGCTTGAAGCATTTATTAACGATGCAATCGCTCGTCGTGCAGAAGCTAAGAAGGCTAAGGATTTTGCAACAGCAGATGCAATCCGTGATGAGCTTTTAGCTAAGGGTGTAGAGATTAAGGATACTCGTGAAGGAGTAGTATGGCATCTGGTTTAAATGATTATTTGAACGAAAAATTTAACATTGAACCTAAGGATATAAGAACATATTCACCACTGACACTGGCATACATTGGAGACGCCATATTTGACGTGGTGATTCGTTCTATCCTTGTTAATAAGGGTAATACCGCGGTAAACAAGCTTCATCAGAGGACCAGTTCAGTTGTTAAAGCGCCTACACAGGCCAAGATGGCAGCTGCTCTCATGGAGGACTTCACTGAGGAAGAGGCTGACTGGTATCGCAGAGGTCGCAATTCAAAGCCACACACAAAGGCTAAGAATGCCACCACTATGGATTATCTTGAAGCTACAGGCTTTGAGGCAGTGATGGGATATCTTTATCTCACAGGAAATATGGACCGTGTATGTGAGCTGGTGAATCTCGGTATTGAACGTTTGGAATTAGATATATTGGAGTAAATATGGAAGAAAGTAGAATTGTAGAAGGTCGTAATGCCGTTCTTGAGGCATTTAGATCAGGAAAAACTATAGACCGTTTATTTGTTTTGGAAGGCTGCAAGGATGGCCCAGTTCAGACTATTCTTAGAGAAGCTAAGAAGAGTAAGGACACTGTTGTCAGCTTTGTAAAGAAGGAGCGCCTTGACCAGCTTTCAGAGACAGGTAAGCACCAGGGCGTTATCGCTTATGCTGCAAGCTATGATTACGCAGAGCTTGATGATATTTTAGCTGCAGCCCGTGAAAAGGGTGAGGATCCATTCCTTATTATCCTTGATAATATTGAGGACCCACACAATCTTGGTGCTATTATCCGTACAGCAAACCAGGCTGGTGCTCATGGCGTAGTTATTCCAAAACATCGTGCAGTTGGTCTTACAGCTACTGTTGCAAAGGCTTCTGCCGGAGCAATCAACTACACTCCAGTTGCTAAGGTTACAAATATTAGTAAGACAATGGAAGAGCTTAAGGAGCAGGGGATGTGGTTTGTCTGCGCAGACATGGGCGGCACTACAATGTACGACCTTAACCTTACAGGCTCTATAGGTCTTGTTATTGGTAATGAAGGTCACGGTGTTTCTGAGCTTGTTAAGAAGAACTGTGATATGGTTGCCAGCATTCCAATGTATGGAGATATCGATTCTCTTAATGCGTCAGTTGCATGTGGTGTTTTAGCTTACGAGGTTGTTAGACAGAGAATCAACAAAGCAAAATAATTCCTGCGGGGGTTAAAGATGGACCTGAGAGAAGAATACGGCAAGTTTTCCGATGAGGAGCTGGTAAAAATCTACCAGTCAGGAAATGTAGCTGTTGTAAATTATATTTGCGAAAAATATAAGCCTCTTGTTTTGAAGCTTTCAAAGAAATATTTTTTGATTGGTGGAGAAAATGAGGACCTTATTCAGGAAGGTATGATAGGTCTTTTTGGAGCTATTGGAGATTATGATACCAGTTCTGAAGTAACCTTTTATCACTTTGCCCAGCTCTGTATCGACAGACAGATGATAAAGGCGATTGAGGCCAGCAATCGAAAAAAGCATTCTCCATTAAATGCTTATGTTTCTATATATAATGAGGATGGAGGAGAATTGGATGAGCCTACATTTACATCCGACGATCCTGCAGAGCTTATTATTGAAGCAGAGGAAAATCTGGATTTAATCGAACGATTGAAAAAAGCTTTGTCTCCAATGGAGAAAAAGGTCTTTGATTTATACATGCAGGATTACGATTACAAGGAAATTGCAGTCAAGCTTGAGAAACCGGAAAAATCTATAGATAATACACTTACAAGAATCAAACAAAAAGCACGGGTACTTTAGAAGTACTCGTGCATTTTTTTAATTATATCTGAAAGGTCATCTGCTGGTATCTGTCCTGGGGCAGACGCGCTGCCTGCAGAACCAAAGGTGATGGCAGAACCGGAAAACTCTCCACAAATTCTACTGATGACACCGACTTTACTCATGGACATGGTGACGATTGGTCTGTCGGCATAATTGGTAACCATTTCTTCAGTGGCACCTAAAAGAGTGAGCACATCTGCTTTATCAACAGGCATCACAGCAATCTTTGGGATGTCAGCCCCAAGGTTCTGCATGCGCTGAAGTCTTGATATTAATTCTTTTTTTGCCGGAGTTCTTTCAAAATCATGATTTGAGACAACTACTTTTATATTTCTTCTGTGGGCTGCCTCAACAATGGAGCTTACCAAATCATCTCCAGTGAATAGCTCCACATCAACTAAATCAATAAGACCGGTGTCAATTGCATTAAGGTTTATTTGAAGATATTCCTCTTTGCTGATTTCAAGCTCGCCGCCTTCTACTTTTGTTCTGAAAGTGAATAGAAGTGGAGTATCATCCAAAATGTCTCTGAGTTTATATAAAATGTCTGATACGGCTGAAGGGAAAAGAACGTTTTCAAAAAAGTCCACTCGCCATTCAACCAGGTCATGTTTTATTTCTTTTAATGCCAAGGCGGATTCTAGTATTTCCCCTGAAGTTTTACCTACAATAGGTACGCATATTTTAGGAATGCCTTCGCCGATTTTTACACCTCTGATATCAATGCAGTTATTCATGCCAGCCTCTTTTCCGTAAATACGTTACTAAAAATCTTACAATAGAGAGTATCACAATTAGTGTTTAAAAACTAGCAATTCTCTTTTAATTTATTTGAATATTTGGTAGCATTAGAAAAATATTATTAATACTAACGGAGAGGGACTATGTCTAATATATTTTTAATAGGATTTATGGGCACAGGAAAGTCTACAATCGCAGAGGCTTTGAAACGTAAATACGATATGCAGATTGTAGATATGGATGCTGAAATTGAAAAAGAGCAGCAGATGGCCATTTCTGATATTTTTGCCACTAAAGGCGAGGAATATTTCAGAGATTTGGAGACTCAGCTTATTAAAGATTTGCAGAAAAAAGATAACGTTGTTGTCTCTTGTGGAGGCGGTGCTGTACTTAGAGAAGAAAATGTTGATGAGATGAGAAAAAGTGGAAAAGTAGTTCTTCTCAATGCTACTCCTGAAACTATTTTACAACGTGTTAAAAATAGTCATAACAGACCTCTTCTTGAGGGAAATAAAAATGTAGATTTCATCCGTGAGCTGATGAGTAAAAGAGAAGATAAATATAACCGTGCTGCAGATGTTACTGTTAGTGTCGACAATAGAGCTGTAGGCGAGATAGCAGATGAAGTCTACAGTGAAGTATTTAAATAGTAAGTTATGAATTTAAATGAAAAAGCCTAAGGCTTTCCTATAAAGGATAAGCCTCAGGCTTTCTGTTTTTATAAACTACGAATTCTTTAAATCCGCAATCAGCTAACAATTCTGGAAGCTTTTCAAAATCAGCTGCCACATGCTCAGGCATATGTGCGTCTGCTCCAAGTGTAATCATTTTTCCGCCCAATTCGTGATAGCGTTTTATGATTGATTTGGTTGGATTAGGATTGGAAAGTCCTTTTCTGAGTCCGCCGGTGTTGATTTCCAAAGCTTTATCCATTTTAATAATTTTGTTAAGAATTTCATCTACGATTTCATAATAAGGCTGATGAGTATCTTCCTTTACTGCAGAATCTTTTGCATATCTGAATGCATAATCAAGATGAGCCACAGTATCAAAATCAGTAAAGGCTGAAATATTTTCTAAAACACACTCATAATAACGGGTGAGAAGCTGTCTGGCATCCCCTGATTCCCAGAAGGTGTCGAAATATGGATCCTGCTTATCAATCAGGTGGGTACTTCCTATTATAAAGTCAAAAGGAATATCCTTAGCTACCTTATATATATCATCAGCGATGTGAGGCTGGATGCCAAGCTCAATTCCGGTGAGCACTGTGAAATTAGCATCTGACTGCTCCAAAGCAAGCTTGTGCTGAGCTTCATAATAGCTGTATGGGTCTAGTTCGAAGAAACCATATTTAGGTGGATAGTCTAAATCCATATGATCGGTGAAGGTGATTCCTCTGAGCTTCTTGGCTCTGGCTGCATTTATCATATCGATAGGAGCAGCATCGGAGTCGCCTGAGAAATTGCTGTGCATGTGATTATCCCAAAACATAATTCTGCCTCCTTTTGAGGCTAATTCTAGCAGATTGAGAATTTTTTAACAATATTTCATTTTGGGGTTGAATTATAAAGTGGTTTTGTTTAAAATGTAGTACATACGGGGTGCTTTTTTGAGGCGCTTCAGAAAATTAATATTTTAAAAGAATCTTTAGGAGGATTTAAAAATGGCAGTAAGAGTAGCAATTAACGGTTTTGGCCGTATCGGACGTCTTGCATTCCGTCAGATGTTCGGTGCAGAAGGTTACGAAGTAGTAGCAATCAACGACTTAACTAGCCCAAAGATGTTAGCACATCTTTTAAAGTATGATTCATCACAGGGAAAGTACGAGCACGCAGATGAGGTTTCTTGCACAGATGATTCTATCATCGTTTGCGGTAAGGAAATCAAGATCTATGCATTCCCAGATGCAAACAATTGCCCATGGGGTGAGCTTAAGGTAGACGTAGTTCTTGAGTGTTCAGGATTCTACACATCAAAGGAAAAGGCACAGGCTCACATCAATGCAGGTGCTAGAAAGGTTGTTATCTCTGCTCCAGCAGGAAACGATCTTCCTACAATCGTTTACAATACAAACCACACAACACTTAAGGCTTCTGATACAATCATTTCAGCAGCTTCATGTACAACAAACTGCTTAGCACCTATGGCTGACGCACTTAACAAGTACGCTCCAATCCAGTCTGGTATCATGGTAACAATCCATGCTTACACAGGTGATCAGATGACACTTGATGGCCCACAGAGAAAGGGTGATCTTCGTCGTTCACGTGCAGCAGCAGTTAACATCGTTCCTAACTCAACAGGTGCTGCAAAGGCTATCGGCCTTGTTATCCCAGAGCTTAACGGAAAGCTTATCGGATCTGCTCAGCGTGTTCCTACACCAACAGGTTCTACAACAATCCTTACAGCAGTAGTAAACAAGAAGGATGTTACTGTTGAGGGTATCAACGCAGCTATGAAGGCAGCAGCTAACGAGTCATTCGGTTACAACGAGGATGAAATCGTTTCTTCAGATATCGTAGGTATGAGATTTGGTTCTCTCTTCGATGCTACACAGACAATGGTTTCTAAGGTTTCTGATGATCAGTACGAGGTACAGGTTGTTTCTTGGTATGATAACGAGAACAGCTACACATCACAGATGGTTCGTACAATTAAGTACTTCTCAGAGTTAGCTTAATTCGTTTATCGAAATTAACGACTTTATTAGGGGTCCGGTCCACATGGACCGGACCCCTTTTTATTTAAGGAGGAATAGAAAAATGGCATTAAACAAAAAGACAGTTGATGATATCAACGTAAAGGGCCGTCGCGTTCTCGTTCGTTGTGATTTCAATGTACCACTTAAGGCTGGCGAGATCACAGATGATACACGTATCAAGGCAGCTCTTCCTACAATCAACAAGCTTATCGCTGATGGTGGAAAGGTTATCCTTTGCTCACACCTTGGTAAGGTAAAGAATGGTCCTAACGAGGGCGAGTCACTTGCTCCTGTAGCTAAGCGTCTTTCAGAGAAGCTTGGTAAGGAAGTTACATTCGTTTCTGATTACAACGTAACAGGCGAGGCTGCTACAAAGGCAGTTGAGGCTATGAAGGAAGGAGATGTAGTTCTTCTTCAGAATACTCGTTTCCGTGGCGAGGAAGAGACAAAGAACGGTGAGGCATTCTCTAAGGAGCTCGCTGATCTTGCAGACGATTATGTATGCGATGCTTTCGGTTCATCACACAGAGCTCACGCTTCTGTAGCTGGTGTTACAAAGTTCATCACAGCTAAGGGTGGTTCTAACGTAGTTGGATACCTTATGCAGAAGGAAATCGACTTCCTTGGCAACGCTGTTGAGAATCCAGTACGTCCATTCGTAGCAATTCTTGGTGGTGCAAAGGTAGCTGATAAGCTTAACGTTATCAACAACCTTCTTGAGAAGTGTGACACACTTATCATCGGTGGTGGTATGTCTTACACATTCCAGAAGGCACTTGGTTATGAAATCGGTACATCACTTTGTGATGATACAAAGCTTGATTACTGCAAGGAGATGCTTGAGAAGGCTAAGAGCATGGGTAAGGAGATTCTTCTTCCTACAGATGCTGTTACAATTGCAGAGTTCCCAGATCCAATCGATGCTCCAGTTGAGACTGCAGTATATGATTCAGAGAAGATGCCTGCTGACAGAATGGGTTGCGATATCGGACCTAAGACAGTAGAGCTTTTCTCTAACAAGGTTAAGACAGCTAAGACAGTTCTTTGGAACGGACCAATGGGTCTTTTCGAGAACCCAGCACTTGCTGTAGGTACAGAGTCAGTTGCTAAGGCTCTTGCTGAGACAGATGCTACAACAATCATCGGTGGTGGTGATTCAGCAGCAGCTGTTAACCAGATGGGATTCGCTGACAAGATGAGCCACATCTCTACAGGTGGTGGAGCTTCTCTTGAATTCCTTGAGGGTAAGGAGCTTCCAGGCGTTTACGCTGCAGACGATAAATAAAAATTTACATTTTCCAAAATTCCGGCGTTAATAAACAGTTGCAGTACCTAGTACAGCTGCCTGTTTATTGCCTTGGAATTTAGAAAAATGAAAAATTTTAATAAATAAGGAGAATTTTTAAAATGGCAAGAAGAAGAATTATTGCCGGCAACTGGAAGATGAACATGACACCTTCTGAGGCTGTAAAGCTTGTTGCTGAGCTTAAAGATTTAGTAAAGAACGATGATGTAGACGTAGTATACTGTGTACCTGCAATCGATATCGTTCCTGTAGTAGAGGCTGTAAAGGGCACAAACGTAAACGTTGGTGCTGAGAACTTCTACATCGAGGATAAGGGTGCTTTCACAGGCGAGATTTCAGCTCCTATGCTTGTAGACGCTGGTGTTAAGTACGTTATCATGGGACACTCTGAGAGAAGAGATATCTTTGGTGAGGATGATATCCTTATCAACGCAAAGGTTAAGAAGGCATTCGCTGCTGGTCTTACACCAATCCTTTGCTGTGGCGAGTCACTTGCACTTCGCAAGGCTGGCACATACAAGGAGTGGATCGAGAGACAGATCACATGGGATCTTACAGGTGTTACAGCTGACCAGGTTAAGAACCTTGTTATCGCTTACGAGCCAATCTGGGCTATCGGTACAGGTGAGACAGCTACAGCTGATCAGGCTGAAGAAGTTTGTGCATTCATCCGTGAGCTTATTGCTAAGCTTTATGATGGTGCAACAGCAGAGGCTGTTCGTATCCAGTACGGCGGTTCTATGAACGCTGGTAATGCAGCTGAGCTTCTCAGCAAGCCAAACATCGATGGTGGTCTTATCGGTGGTGCTTCTCTTAAGCCAGACTTTGGTAAGATTGTTAACGCTTAATTAGTAATAAAAAACTCCTAAAGTTTTTATAAATGCACTAGGTTTCTAGTGCATTTTTTTTATTCAAAACCCTTGAGTTTTATGATATAATTTGCGCTGATGGACGTTTTGTGCCCAAAGGAGTTTTTTATGACACGATTATCTCGTTTATTCCTTATATCAGGATTTTGTTTTTTAGCAATGACGGCTTGTGGTAAAGAGGATGCTGAGCAGGCAGAAGATGCAGTTGATACCACTGAGCAGGTTGCTTTCGATGATGTAGAGGTTGAGGACTACACGGTCCTTTCTTATAGTGAGTTAGAGGTACTTGCTTATCAGGGCGATACCGAAGCTCAGGTTATGCTTGGCAGGATGCTGGAATATGGCACCGAGGATGTTAAGCAGAATTTCGCAGAGGCCATTTCATGGTATCAGATGGCATCTGATTCGGGCAGTGTTGATGGTACCGATGCACTTGGTTATTTCTATCTTACAGGTGCCGGTGTTGATCAAAACCTTGATAAAGCAGAAGAGCTTTTCAAATCAGCAATAGATGCAGGTTCGGTAAATGCAAAGGTCGGTCTTGCCAGAGTACTTTTGGAAAAAGGCGACTACGAAGCAGCTTTAGCTGATATTGATGAGATGACAGAAGATAAATCCCAGGAAAAGTCAGAAGAGAAGACTTCCAAAAAGAAGGATGATTCTGAGGAGCCAGAAGAAAATGAGCTTTCGCAGATAGTTGAGTTGCTTATAGTAGCTCAGCAGGCAGGCGACCTGGATGGTGGCTATTATCTTGGATACATCTATGAAAAGGGAATCGGAGTCACTCAGGATTACAAAAAGGCTTATGACTATTACAATAGAGTAGTCAGAAGCACTAGCACGGCATTAAATGACAGAGATTCAATTAATCTTTCTAATATTGCCATCGGTCTTATGTACATAAAAGGCTACGGCGTTGGTGTTGATACCGATGCAGCCTTGGAACATTTCACTGTGGCATCAGATAATTCTTCCCCAAAGGCCAGCTATTATATCGGTCAGATGTATGAAAAGGGCATTGGAGTTGATAAAGATTACGAGAAAGCCATGGAGTACTACTTAAAGGCAGCGGACTTTGATTTTGCTCCGGCACTTAATCAAATCGGATATCTTTATTACAATGGTTTTGGGGTTGATGTGGATTTCGCGTCAGCAGTTTATTATCAAAAACTTGCTGCATTGCAGGGATATGCAATCGCACAGGTTAATCTAGGTTTTCTTTACGAAAACGGATACGGGGTTGAGAGGAATTTGGAAACAGCTTTATCCTATTACGAAATGGCTGCAAATTCAGGTTATGAAGGAGCGACGGAGGCTGTTGTCCGAGTAAAGGCACAGATAAATGAGGAAATGTAGTTATGGCTTAGCTATGATTATGTTTTTCACTTTATTACTAGTTGGATGCGGCATAAAAGAGACAAATGTGGAGACATATGCGAAACTAAAAGAGAGCCAACCACAAAAAATACAAATAGCAGACTTAAGTGATGCTTGGGATACCATTCTGAATAATAGTACAAGAGCGTTTATAGGCGGTCATCCTATCGATGAGACCTTTTTATCAATGGTCACTCATGAGTATGGGGACGATATTGTCCAGGAGATTGCCAGCTACGCAAATTTTGAGACACCAGAAATATGGTATGAGCTTACAGGCAAAAGTATTCACGTTCTATGGTACGAATATTGTAAGAGTACCGGAATAGAAAATTACTCTTTTGACAGAATCCATGAAGTAGATATAGATAGCGAGGATATAGTGCTTGATTTCACAGGCGATATATCTTTTGCAAATGGTGTAGCAACCACAGAATATATGGATCATCAGATAGGTGGAATTACAGATTGTTTCTCCGAGGACTTATTGGCAGAAATGCGTTCGGCTAATATTTTGATGATAAATAACGAGTTTGCCTACACTACAAGAGGAGCTGCTCTTGAGGGAAAAGCATATACCTTCAGAGGAGACCCTAGCAGAGTTTCTCTTTTAGAGGAGCTTGGAGTTGATATTGTTAGCGTTGCTAACAACCATGTATTTGATTACGGCGAGACTGGTCTTAAGGACACACTTGATACACTGAAAGGTGCTAATATGCCTTTTGTAGGGGCAGGTGTGAATTTAGATGAAGCTAGAAAGCCAGTCTATTTTATAGCAGGAGGCAGAAAGATAGCTATTTGTTCTGCCACACAGATAGAACGCACTCTTAGTTTTACACAGGAGGCTACTGACACATTGCCAGGCGTTCTAAAATGTCTTCATCCAGAGATTTTCTGTGATGTGATCAGAGAGGCCAAAGCCAATGCGGATTATGTTATTGTTATTCCACATTGGGGCACAGAAGGTAATGCCAATTACGGTGAAGACCAGGTAGCACTTGCAAGAAGCTTTGTGGAAGCAGGAGCAGATGTTATCATTGGCGGTCACACCCATTGCTTACAGACAGTAGAGTATATGGATAATGTTCCTATTTTCTACAGCCTTGGAAATTATTGGTTCTCCATTACAGGAGAGATGCCAGCAGATTATCAGACTGGATTAGCTCAGATTAAGATTTCTAAGGACGGACAGATTGATGCAAATTTCTTTCCATGCAAATTTACATCAGGTGTCACGAGCCTTTTAAATAAAGACGATAAAGCATATAGCGATATCATAGACGGTCTCAATAGTCTTTCAAGCACAGCTGCGATAGACGCCATGGGACACATTACAAAAAAACAATAGAATAATGGACTAGTAACACACTAGGCATTTAAGGAGGAATTACTATGAGTAAGAAACCTGTAGTACTTATGGTTCTCGATGGATATGGTCTCAATGACAATCCAAAGGGAAACGCCATTGCAATGGCAAAGACACCTGTTATGGATAAGCTTATGGCTGAGTGCCCATTTGTTCCGGGCCAGGCATCAGGCTTGTTCGTTGGTCTTCCAGATGGCCAGATGGGAAATTCAGAGGTAGGTCACATGAATATCGGTGCAGGCCGTATCATCTACCAGGATCTCACAAGAATCACTAAGGCTATCAATGATGGCGAGTTCTTCGAGAACAAGGTTCTTCTTCAGGCAATTGAAAACTGCAAAAAGAACGATTCTGATTTACACCTTTGGGGTCTTCTTTCAGACGGTGGCGTTCACAGCCACATTGAGCACCTTTACGGTATGCTCGAGATGTGCAAGAAGAACGGTCTTACAAAGGTATTCGTTCATGCATTCCTTGATGGTAGAGATACACCACCAGCTTCTGGTAAGGATTTCTTAGCACAGCTTCAGGCTAAGATGGACGAGATTGGCGTTGGTGCAATCGCTTCTATTTCTGGTCGTTACTATGCTATGGATAGAGATAACAACTGGGATCGTGTACAGAAGGCTTATGACTCACTTGTTAAGGGTGAGGGCGTTAAGGCTACTTCAGTTCCAGATGCTATGCAGGCTTCTTATGATGAGGGAGTTACAGATGAGTTCGTACTTCCTACAGTTATCACAGATGCTGCAGGTGCACCACTTTCAGTTGTAAAGAACGGCGATTCAGTTGTATTCTTCAACTTCCGTCCAGACCGTGCTCGTGAAATCACAAGAGCATTCTGCGATGATAAGTTCACAGGATTCGACAGAGAATTCCTTGATTTATACTATGCTTGCTTCAAGGATTATGATGAGACAATCCCTAACAAGCACATTGCTTTCGAGAAGGAGAGCATTACAAATACTTTCGGCGAGTTCCTTGCAAACAATGGTTTAAAGCAGCTTAGACTTGCTGAGACAGAAAAATACGCACACGTTACATTCTTCTTCAACGGTGGTGTTGAAGAGCCTAATAAGGACGAGGAGAGAATCCTTGTTAACTCACCAAAGGATGTAGCTACATATGACCTTAAGCCTGAGATGTCGGCTCCAGAGGTTGGCGCAAAGCTTGTAGACGCTATCAAGTCTAACAAGTACGATGTTATCGTTATCAACTTTGCTAACCCAGATATGGTAGGTCATACTGGCGTCATAGAGGCAGCTGTTGCAGCTGTAGAGCGTGTTGACTCACTTGTAGGAGAGGCAGTAGAGGCAGTTAAGGAGATGGATGGAGCATTATTCATCTGTGCTGACCACGGAAATGCTGAGAAGATGTTAGATTATGAGACAGGAGAGCCACACACAGCTCACACAACAAATCCTGTTCCATTTATCTTAGTTAATTATGATAGTGATTACACACTTCGTGAAGGCGGCGCATTGTGTGACATCGCTCCTACACTTATCGAGATCATGGGTCTTGAGCAGCCAAAGGAGATGACTGGTAAGTCACTTTTAATTAAGAAATAATTGTTCGCCCCCTTTTAGGGGGCTGAGCGATTAAAATAAACTAAATAAAAAGAGAGAGGATTTGATTATGAAACCAATTAAAGAGGGAAAAGTAAGAGAAGTATACGATAACGGAGATAGCATTATCATGGTGGCAACAGATCGTATATCTGCATTCGATGTAATTTTAAAGAATAAGATTGTTAATAAGGGTGCTGTTCTTACACAGATGTCTAAGTTCTGGTTCGACCTTACAAAGGACATCGTTCCAAATCACATGCTTTCAACTGATGTAAAAGATATGCCTGAGTTCTTCCAAAACGAGGAGTACAAGGGTAAGTCAATGATGTGCAAGAAGCTTACAATGCTTCCAATCGAGTGCATCGTTCGCGGTTACATCACAGGCTCTGGCTGGGCTAGCTACAAGGAGAACGGTACTGTTTGTGGCATCGAGCTTCCAGCAGGTCTTAAGGAATCTGATAAGCTCCCTGAGCCTATCTACACTCCTTCTACTAAGGCAGAAATTGGTGATCATGATGAAAATATCTCTTTCGAGCGTTCCATTGAAGTTCTTGAAAAGGAATTTCCTGGTCACGGTTTAGAGTACGCTACTGCTCTCCGTGATAATACAATTGCTCTTTATAAGAAGTGTGCTGATTATGCCCTTACAAAGGGTATCATCATTGCAGATACAAAGTTTGAGTTTGGTCTTGATGAGGCAGGCAATATTGTACTTGCCGACGAGATGCTTACACCAGACAGCTCACGTTTCTGGCCATTAGAGGGATATGAGGCAGGCCATGGTCAGCCATCCTTTGATAAGCAGTTTGTACGCGATTGGCTCAAGGCAAATCCAGAGTCTGATTACCTCCTTCCACAGGATGTTATCGACAAGACTATCGATAAGTACCTTGAGGCATACAAGCTTCTTACTGGAAAAGAATTAGCAGCCTAATGGCTGTTAGTAGCTTTGAAATGACTAACACTGTAATAGGAGTAATTAATGGGAGATTTTAACTTAAAGGACATGCCATGGGACGGACTGCATGAGGAGTGCGGCGTCTTTGCTATGTATGATTTCGACGGTGGGGACGTTGCCTCCTCTATTTATTATGGCCTTTTTGCTTTACAGCACAGAGGACAGGAGAGCTGCGGTATCGCCGTATCAGACACAAATGGTCCAAAGCGTAACTATGCTTTGCATAAGGACATGGGCCTTGTTAATGAAGTTTTTAATCAGGAAATCTTAGAGGGAATGCACGGAGATATCGGTGTAGGTCACACCAGATATTCTACAGCAGGTTCATCTTGCCGTGAGAATGCGCAGCCTCTCGTACTTTCCTATGTAAAGGGACTTCTTGGAATGGCACACAATGGAAATCTTATCAATGCTGAAGAGCTTCGTGATGAGCTTTCTATGACAGGTGCTATTTTCCAGACAACTATCGATTCAGAAACAATCGCATATATTATCGCAAGAGAGCGTCTTAACAGCACCACAGTTGAGGAAGCTGTTGCAAGAGCCTGCGACAGAATCAAGGGAGCATATTCTCTTGTAGTAATGTCGCCTCGAAAGCTTATTGCTGCACGTGATCCACAGGGATTCAGACCTCTTTGTATTGGTAAGCGTGATAATGCTTATGTTATCGCATCTGAGACATGCGCTCTTGATACAATCGGAGCAGAATTTGTTCGCGATGTTGAGCCAGGTGAGATTGTTACTATTTCTCCAGATTTTGGAATCAAATCTGACAAGAGCAGATGTGTAGATAAATCAAAGCACGGTCGCTGTATTTTTGAATACATTTATTTTGCAAGACCTGATTCTGATATAGATGGAATTTCTGTTTATGAATCAAGAATTAAGGCTGGTCGATTCCTTGCTCAGGATTCTCCAGTTGAGGCGGACTTAGTTGTTGGTGTTCCTGAATCAGGAAATGCTGCTGCCCAGGGATTTTCTCTTGAGTCTGGCATTCCTTATGGAACAGCCTTCGTAAAGAATAGTTATGTGGGCAGAACCTTCATAAAGCCAAAGCAGGCCAGCAGACAGTCATCTGTTCAGGTAAAACTTAATGCCTTAAGAGAGGTTGTAAGAGGAAAGAGAATCATTATGATAGATGATTCAATCGTTCGTGGTACTACATCTGACCGCATTGTTAAGATGCTTAGAGATGCTGGTGCAACAGAGGTGCACGTTCGTATTGCATCACCACCATTCTTATGGCCTTGTTATTTCGGTACAGATGTACCATGTCGAGAGCAGCTAATTGCATACAAGCATTCAGTAGATGAAATATGCAAGATTATTGGAGCTGATTCAATGGCATACCTGAATTTTGAACGTTTGCCACAGATGGTTGATGGATTAGACATTTGTCATGGATGTTTCGATGGAAACTACCCAATAGAACCACCAAAACATGATATAAGAGGAGAATACGATGAGTAACACAGATAGATACAGTAGCCCACTTTCAGAGAGATATGCAAGCAAGGAGATGCAGTACATCTTTTCACAGGATAAAAAGTTTTCTACTTGGCGCAGACTTTGGATTGCCCTTGCAGAGACTGAGATGGAGCTTGGCCTTTCTCAGGACGGCAAGCCAGTCATTACACAGGAGATGATTGACGAGATGAAGCAGCACATCGAGGATATTAATTATGATGTAGCTGTTGCTCGTGAGAAGGAAGTTAGACATGATGTAATGAGTCACGTATACGCTTATGGCAAGCAGTGCCCTAAGGCTGCAGGTATTATTCACCTTGGCGCTACAAGCTGCTACGTTGGTGATAATACAGATATCATCATTATGCGCGATGCACTTCTTCTCATCAGAAAGAAGCTTGTGAATGTAATTGCAGAGCTTGCAGCATTTGCTGATAAGTATAAGAATCAGCCTACACTTGCATTTACTCATTTCCAGCCAGCACAGCCTACAACAGTAGGAAAGCGTGCTACACTCTGGCTTAATGAGTTCGTTATGGACCTTGAGGACCTTGATTATGTGCTTTCTACACTTAAGCTTCTCGGTTCTAAGGGTACTACAGGTACACAGGCAAGCTTCCTTGAGCTTTTCAACGGAGACAACGACACAATCGATAAGATTGATCCTACAATCGCAAAGAAGATGGGATTTGAGTCTTGCTACCCAGTATCAGGCCAGACATATTCACGTAAGGTAGATACAAGAGTTTGCAACATTCTTGCAGGCATTGCAGCATCAGCTCACAAGATGTCAAACGATATTCGTCTTCTTCAGCACCTTAAGGAAGTAGAAGAGCCATTTGAGAAGAGCCAGATTGGTTCATCTGCTATGGCTTACAAGAGAAATCCTATGAGAAGCGAGAGAATCGCATCTCTTTCAAGATACGTAATGATTGATGCACTTAATCCTGCTATCACATCAGCTACTCAGTGGTTCGAGCGTACACTTGATGATTCAGCTAACAAGCGTCTTTCTATCGCAGAGGGATTCCTTGCTACTGATGGTGTATTAGACCTTTGCCTTAACGTAGTAGATGGTCTTGTAGTTTACGATAAGGTTATTACAAAGCGTCTTATGTCTGAGCTTCCATTTATGGCTACAGAGAACATCATGATGGATGCTGTTAAGCTTGGTGGTAACAGACAGGAGCTTCACGAGAAGATTAGAACTCTTTCTATGGAAGCTGGAAAGAACGTAAAGGTAGAAGGTAAGGAGAACAATCTTCTTGAGCTTATCGCAGCAGATGATGAGTTCCCAATGGGCCTTGAGGAGCTTGAGGCTACAATGGAGCCAGCCCGCTACGTTGGCCGTAGCCCACGTCAGGTAGAGGTTTACCTTCGTGATGTTATTACACCTATCCTTGATGCAAACAAGGATATCCTTGGTGTAAAGGCTGAGATTAACGTATAATTTTAAATGTTGATTTAAGAGTGACTTCGAAATTTCGGAGTCACTTTTTTATTTACTTCTTTACTTTATCGGTTTAAAGCGCTAGAATTAAATCAATATTTTATAAAAAGGGAGAAATATAATATGGAACTAATAAAAAAGTACAACAGTACAAGTCTTATTTTGCGAATTGTAATAGGACTAGTGATAGGTGTAATCCTTGGATTATTATTTGATAACCTGTCATTTATCGCATTACTTGGAAGCATCTTTGTAGGAGCTTTAAAGGCTGTAGCTCCAGTGCTTGTATTTGTCCTTGTTATTTCTGCACTTGCTCAGGGTAATGATAAGCTTGATAGAAGATTTGGGCTTGTTCTTATTCTTTACATGGCTAGTACCTTACTTGCATCTGTAGTAGCTGTTATCGGAAGCTTCCTCTTCCCACAGACACTTACACTTACAGAAGCTGCCAGCGCAGATACTATTCCTACAAGCGTAGGAGAGGTTCTTGCAAACCTTCTTAAGACTATGGTATCAAACCCTGTAAGCTCACTTGCAGAGGGAAGATACATTGGTATTCTTTTCTGGGCAGTAGTTCTTGGTGTTTCGGCAAAGAGAATTGCCAGTGACAGCACAAAGCAGATGCTGGCTGATATCGCTGATATCGTATCACAGGCAGTTAGATGGATTATCAACCTTGCACCATTTGGTATCATGGGTCTTGTTTACGAGAACGTATCTACAAATGGTATGTCTATCTTTACAGATTATGGAAAGCTTTTAATTCTTCTTGTAGGATGTATGCTTGCAGTTGCACTTATTGTAGATCCACTTCTTGCAGCAATCGTTCTTAGAAGAAATCCATATCCACTTGTATTTAGATGCCTTAGAGAATCAGGTGTGACAGCATTCTTCACAAGAAGCTCAGCTGCTAACATACCTGTAAACATGGAGCTCTGTGAGAAGCTTGGTATGGATCCTGAAATGTATGCAGTTTCAATTCCTCTTGGAGCTACAATCAACATGGACGGTGCTGCTATTACAATCGCAGTAATGTCACTTGCAGCTGCAAATACAGTAGGAATTCAGGTTTCATTTGCCACAGCACTTATCCTTGCTTTCATCGCTACTCTTGCTGCATGTGGAGCTTCAGGTGTTGCCGGTGGTTCACTCCTTCTTATCCCAATGGCATGCTCATTGTTCGGAGTTAATGCTGATGTAGCTATGCAGGTAGTAGCTGTTGGATTTATCATCGGTGTAGTTCAGGATTCTGTTGAGACTGCTCTTAACTCATCTGGTGATGTTATGTTTGCCGCTACAGCAGAGTATGCTCAGTGGAAAAAGCAGGGTAAATCACTTCCTACATTTTTAGGCGGAGATACCAAACTTGATATCTAATTTTTATTGATTTTTATCCATCCCAATGTGGGCTTAGTGCTTCACATTGGGATTTTTTTTGCCGATATATAGTAATGGAATATATCCTACATTATTATGGGGCGGTGAAAATAAATGGATAAAAAGTATCTTATACGAATATTGGCACTGACTATGGTTGTGGTGCTGGTTCATACGTATTTAAATAAAGAATTCCTTTTTACTGAAGCAGACGAGTTGGACTTAAATATAGGCACTATTTTGGAAATGAGCGCTGGGAACGCTGAAGAGGTGGAACAACCAGCTGAGCCTGTAGAAGAGCCTAAGGGTGAAGAAGAGGTAAAGTCTGAAGAGGAGCCAAAAGTCGAAGAAGAAGCTGTACCTGGTGAAGGTAAAAGTACAGAGGAAGAAAAAAAGCCTGAGGGAACAGAAGAGGTAAATGGGGAGGTGCCAAAATCGTCAGAGGAAACTGCTGATGAGGATGGTCAAAATAAAGAGGGCCAAAAGAAATCTGTCAAACTACTAAAAAGTGGTGCAGGCACTACAGATGGAGATGACCCAGACGGAGATGATAATCAGGATGGTCAGGATGGGACTGGTGATTCAACGGGAGAAGATGACAAGTGGACAATATCTGTAAGAGATGGTATTGAGCATGTATCAATTGAAATATCAAATTGTAATCCAGCTACTGGGGATACTGTGTCAATTTTAGCCAGACCAGATGATGGATACAGGTTAAAGAGTCTTACTGTAAAGCCAACAGAGGCAGATACATTTTCTGAAATATCATTTACACCTATAGAAAGTAATACCTATGAGTTTACCCAACCAGAGGGAAATGCAGTAGTAGAAGCCTCGGCAGAAATAATAAGCTACACCATAGCAACTCCTACAACAGAGCAGACAGAGTGTAGCATTCAGATTCAAAGTATCATTAAGCAGCCAGGTTCTATAGCTGAAGGTAATGCTAATGCCTGTGTGGGCGACAAGGTAGTTTTGGCAGTAACATCAAAGGTGGGATGCATTCTTTCATCTATTACCGTTACAGCCAGTACAGGTAATATAGATGCTGTAATGAATCTGGATGGTAATTACGAATTCATAATGCCAGCTGCAAATGTTGATTCTATAGTTGCAGTCTTTACAGATTTTATTATTCTCGAAGAGACTACAAAACCATTTATAGTAAATGCCAATGGTAATGCTGTTCCACAGGTGGGAGACCGACTGACAGGTGTTACATATGCATTGCCAAGTATTCAGTGGCAATGGTATGCAGATGATACGCCTATAGAAGGTGCCACCGAGCAGATTCTTGTATTAACAGAAAGAGAACTTGGAAAGACCATAAGGGTACAGGCTACACAGCCTCGCAATGCTGCAGGAGAAGGCCGACCAGGTACGGATATTTCTCTTATGTCTGATGCAACTCCTGCTGTAGTGGGTAAAGTGGTTGGAACTATTACTACTGAAGAAGTGACAGCAGCCACTATATATGATTATGTAAACGAGACTATTAATGTGACAGCTGATTATGAGGTGGCTTTGTCCGATTCAGTATTGGAAGGGCAGGCATCTTTAGTTATCACGGAAATACTAGATAGAGAAGTAAACAGGGTAGTTTATGTCAGAAGAAAGGCTACAGAGACATCGCCTGCAAGTGAGTGGCTTCCTGTATTTCTTCCAGAACGACCAGCGGCACCAGTATTAAGTGTGGAAAATGCTGTGGTTACTGACTGGGATAATGGTGGATTGGTGGGAACAACCGCTGCCATGGAATACAGGCTTGCATCAGAAACAACTTATATCAGAGCAAACGATTCATACACCAAAGTAAAAGTTGGTAAGTATGTGGTAAGATATGCAGCCAGCGACACCTCCTTTGCCGGAAAGACAGCAGAGTATACAGTACACAGGCAGTTTGTTGAGCTGACAGCCCAAAGCAAACCTATTATTGTGAATATTACCGCATCCAGAACTCAGCCTGTTGTTGGTGATACCCTTGAGGTACAGGTAAATGCCGGCCCTGGACTTTCATATCAGTGGTATGCAAACAGTACTGCCATCAGTGGTGCAACAGCCACAAGATTTACTTTGCCTTCAAGCACATATAATAAGAGGATTACTGTAAAGGTAACACAGGCTGCAAATGTGGACGGAGAAGGACATCCAGCAAATGCCATAACAGTATCTTCGGATTATGTGGGCCCAGTAAAGAAGGCTCCGGGGGATTCCATTGGGGAATCAGAAATACGAGGACACCTTAGCTACAATTATCCTATGGAGGTAGTAGCTGTTAGTTCAGGTTATGAGATTTCTACAGGCTCTGGTTCATCTGGTTCATCAAGCCTAAAGCTGACAAGTGTTCTGGATAGAAGCAGTGCTAAATATATTTACGGAAGGAAGAAAGCTTCTGACTGGCAGGAGGCAAGCTCATGGGTACGTGTTAGTATTCCAGAACGACCTGCAAGTCCTGGTAATCTTTCCACAGAAAGTGCATCAAGTGCTACTGCAGCTGATGGCAAGATAATTGGTACAAGCCCTTCAATGGAATATAAACTGAGTGGCTCTTCATCTTATACTCAGGCTTCACCTGGCGAAACTGTAGTTAAAGCAGGTACCTATTTAGTGCGAGTGGCTGCCACAGGTTCAAATTTTGCCAGCAAATATGTGACAGTAAAAGTTGATTCAAAAAAGGAAGAAACTACAGTAAAAACTAAGACTACAGCAAAGAGAACCACTACAAAGAGTGCCAAGAAGGTCACCAGTGTTAAGAAAGATACAGAAGAGGAAGAGGTATCGGATTTAGATTTTGATCTTATTGATAAGGATGAATTATGGAAAACTCTTCCACAGGATATCAAAACCACTTTAAAAGAAGTATTAGAGGAGTCAAAGGGAGAACTGGTAGATGCAAATGCAATTTTAGACCCTTCATTGGATACAGGCATTCAGGTTGCTGTAAATGATGTCCCTATAGCCCTTGTAGTAGGAAAAGGTGTTATTATCATCGAACTGGAAAAAATAGATTCAGGGGTAATTTTACCTGATGCTTATGGCGTGGCTAAAGGAATCCTTACAGAGGAGCAGATCGATTTAATCTCAAGAGGTGGAGTAGTTGAGTTAAAGATAGCTGCAGATTCTGTTATTGAAGATAGAATATCAGCAGAAGAGAAAACTGTTTTTGAAAATAGTTTTACTGAGTACAGTGGTGATTATCCTAATCTGACAAAAGCAGGATATATGGAAATAAATATATCCTACAAATTCAGCGATCACGATTGGAAGGAAGTCACTGAGACACTGCAGCCAATAAAGTTTGTTTTCGCTTTACCTGATGACCTTAAAAATATATCAGATATCTTTTATATGATACGAGTACACAATGGTCAAAGCGCGCTTTTAAGCGATATGGATGAAGATGCTGAGACAGTTACCATCTGTTCAGAACAGTTTTCAACGTATCTTTTGGTTCGCACACCGTTTGTACCAGTAGCCAGTGAAGAATCACAGGCAGAGGTCACAGATGAAAAACAAGGAAATCCTATAAAGTTCTTTATAGCCAACCAATGGCCGATTCTTTTCTGGGCGTTAGTTGGACTTGACGTATTTTACATTGTTTTGAAAAAGGTTAGAAAAGTAAGACGGCTGAAAAGATTAGAGGCTGCCAAATAATGAAATAACTCCCTTGCCAAAAGGCAGGGGAGTTTTTCTTTATGATTTTCACATAGCCGTCACATTCTATTCAGCCAGCTATAAGATTACTCTTTTATATTTATCAAAGAATAAAAAGGTAAGGAGAGTAATAGCTATGATAACCGTAGAGCATTTATCGAAAAGATATGGCGATGTTCTTGCAGTAGATGATTTGTCCTTTAAGATTGAGGACGGTCATATTTATGGTTTCCTGGGACCAAACGGTGCAGGAAAATCAACTACATTAAATATCATTACAGGCTGTCTTGCTGCCACAAGTGGCGAAATAAAAATCGATGGTCACGATATATATGAGGAGGAAAAAGAGGCAAAGAAGCTTATCGGCTATTTACCAGAGATACCACCACTTTATGTCGACCAGACTCCGAGAGAATACCTGAAGTTTGTGGCAGAGGCTAAAGGTGTCAAAAAAGCAGACATTGAAACAGAAATAGACAGGGTACTCGAAGAGACTCACATCACAGAGATGCAGAATCGTTTGATTAAACATCTTTCAAAGGGATACAGACAGAGAGTGGGAATCTCCCAGGCTCTGATTGGCAATCCATCTGTAATTATTCTAGACGAGCCAACTGTTGGCTTGGATCCAATGCAGATAATTGAAATCCGAAGTTTAATTGCAGAGCTGGGAAAAAAGCATACTGTAATTTTAAGCTCACACATACTTTCTGAAATTCAGGCTATATGTGAAAAGGTGCTCATTATTTATAAGGGCAGGTTGGTTGCTTTTGATGATATAGAAAGTCTTGGAAAAACTATGGCTTCTGGAAATGAGATAGATATTATATCTTCAGGAAATCCAGACCAGACTATTGAAGTGCTTGAAAAGCTTTCAAGTGTAGAAAGCTATAACCAAAATCAGTCTGCTGATGGTTTTAGCAGTTTTAGACTTACTGTTAAATCAGGAGATGTTTATGAAACATGTAAGGTTATATTCATGACCTTTGCAGCTAATAATATACCTCTTGTAAAACTCAATCCTATTCAGACTACACTTGAGGATATCTTCATTGAATTAACTTCATCTGAAAAAGAAGAAGGTATTAATGAGGAGATTGAATCTATAGAAGAGGCAGATGAAAACATCATGCCAGAACAGGAGGCAAGATAAATGGTTGCGGTACTTAAACACGAACTAGCACTTTATTACCATAGTCTTTCGGGCTATGTATTCGGAGCATTTCTGCTGGCATTTACAGGAATAGGAGCTTTGATTTACAACATAAATGCATCAGTAGCGAATTTCGAATATGTCCTTAGCTTTATACAGGTTGTATTTATAATTATTGTGCCTATTCTTACCATGAGAATAATCGCCGATGAGAAAAGACAGAGAACAGATCAGCTGCTCTATTCACTTCCAATCAGCACCAGTGATATTGTTGTAGGAAAGTTTATGGCGCTGCTTATAGTTTTTTTGATTCCAATGGTACTGATTTGTGTATACCCATTGATCTTTTCAGTTTATGGCGATGTATATTTACCAACAAGCTATGGTTCTATTTTTGCTTTTGTCTTTTTAGGATTAGCGCTAATAAGTATTGGAATGTTTATCTCTTCACTGACGGAGTCCCAGGGGATGGCTGCAGGTATATGTGTAGTCGTAATGCTTTTGAACTATTTCTGCGTTCAGATTGGTAATACGATTCCAAATGAAACTGTGCAGAAGATATTCAGACAGATTTCGTTATTTGAAAGATTTACCTTGTTTTACAATGGTGTTTTTGATTTGACAGCGATTGTTTATTACATAAGTGTTATCGCCTTTTTCTTATTCTTATGTGTGCAGTCACTTGAGAAGAGGAGGTATAAGGGATAATGAAAATTCAAAAACCAAATATTAAGTTTAAAAGGTTTATATATAAACAAAGAGATTATTTAAATACAAGGGCAGCCAGAATAGGTGGATACAGTTTTGTTATGTCGATCGTTGTTCTTGCTATCGTAATTGCGGTAAACATTTTTGTATCATCACTGCCTACAAAGTATACACAGTTTGATATTTCAGCAGTGAAGCTTTATTCACTTACATCATCCAGCAAAGCAGTTGTCAGCAATATAGAAGATGATGTGACTATCTATTGGATCTGTCAGTCAGGCCAGGAGAATGCTGTTATAGAGAAATTACTGGATGTATATGATTCACTTTCAGATAAGCTGACTGTAGTAAAGAAGGATCCAGATACATATCCTACCTTTGCGAAGGAATACACTGACGAGAAAGTGACTAACAACTCCCTGATTGTAGTGTCAGGTGACAAGAGCAGGTACATCAGTTTTGAATCAATGTATAAGACAGATGCCAGCTCATATTACACTACTGGCTCAGCTTCCCAGTCTTTTGACGGAGAAAGCCTTATTACAACAGCCATAGATTATGTGGTATCTGATGTGTTGCCACAGGCATATGTTCTCACAGGTCATGGTGAGGCAGATATGAGCAACACTATGAAGACAGTATTGGAAAAAGCAAATGTTGAGACAAAGGAGTTTTCTTTGCTGAATGAGGATAGTGTTCCTGAGGATGCAGCTATAATTCTCGTAAATTCTCCAGCGAAGGATTTATCGGATAAAGAATTATCCATTTTGGAATCCTACATGGATAATGGTGGACATATTATTGTGCTTTCCGGTACAGAAAATGAGAATGATCTTACCAACTTCAAAGGGCTCCTCACTTATGTAGGCGTGGCAATGACAGATGGAATAGTTATTGATACAAACAGGGATAACTATGCTTTTGAATACCCATATTTTCTTCTTCCTACATTAGGAGAATCTGATATTACAAATGCTCTTGTGGAGGATAACAGCAAGGTTATTATGCCTATTGCAGCAGGACTTACAATTGAGAATACCGCAGGGGCCTATGATGTGAAATCACTCTTAAGCAGTTCATCAGATTCATATTCTAAGGCAGCAGGTTATTCATTAAGCACATATGAGAAGGAAGATGGAGATATAAATGGACCATTCTCACTTGCAATATCTGCAGAGAATTCAAGTGAAGGTTCACTCGTATGGATTGCATCAGATTATTTACTTGATGACCAGTACAATTCATACTCATCAGGAGCCAACTCAGACTTCTTTATGAATGCCCTGTCATGGAAAATGGCAGATAACGAATCTCTTTCAATTAGATCAAAGTCACTTGACTATAACTATCTTACAATAAGTGCATCTGCAGCCACTATGATTAAGATAATCATGATTGGTGTGATTCCGCTTATTTACCTCTTATATGGTATTGACGAGGTATTTCGAAGAAGAAGATATAGTCTTGAGTAGGAGGACGTAATGAAACGAAGGAAGAAACTGATAGTTCTTAGCTGTATTTTGGCTTTAGCTATCGTTGGAATAATTACTGAGAAGGCAGTAGCACAGCATGTAGATAAAATAAATACAATTGATGAGTCAGTATTTAGTATTTCAGAGGATGAGGTTACTCAGGTTGCAGTTACAAAAGGGGGCAATACTGCTGTAATCGAAAAGGTGGATGACAGCTGGAAAAATACAGCTGATACAGATTTTCCTGTAAATCAGGATTACGTTGCCAAGATATTTGATGCATTTAAATCTGTAAATGCCAGCTTTATCATTGATGATGTAGAAGATTACAGTCAGTATGGTATCTCAAATCCTGAGGGTAAAATTACATTTACAACTACAGAGGGGACAAAGGAAATAGCATTTGGTTCATTTTCGACAATCGATGAAAAGAGATATATCTGTGTAGATGGTGGTAGTGTTTATTTAATAGATACAGATTTACTTGAGAAGCTTTCTGGAGATGTGGAAGACTATCTGGACAGAGATAAGGTTGAAGAATACTCTCAGCTTACAGCAATGAGAGTTACCGGCGCCAGCAAAGTCAATGTTGTTTATGATCCAGATGGAAAATATACCTATACTGATACATATGATTATTACAATGTAAGTGACAATGAGCATCAGCCTCTAGCTGATAGTAAGGTCCAGGGATATTTGAGTACATTATCACACCTGGACTTAAGCAAGTATGAAACATATAAGGCCACCGAAGATGATATGGCAAAGTATGGTCTTGATAATCCTACTCTTACTGTTACCCTTACTGGAGAAATAGCTGCAGATGATGACAGTGAAGACGCTGTTAAGTCTGTAAATCAGACTTTGTACTTCAGCCATAAGGATGGTAAGGATAAAGCATATCTTTGTTTCGACGGTTCTACTATCGTATATACCATAACAGCCGAGGAATATGAGGACATCCTCAAGGTAAATTATGAAGACCTGAGACCAGATGAGGTCGTTTCCATTGACTGGACAAAGGTTGCTCAGATTTCTGCCAAGATTGACGGAGAGACAAACATAGTGGAGGTTGAACATAGTGGTGATGGAAATAAATATTACATCGGAGAGGATAAAGTAGATTTTATTTCTGTTACAAGCAAGATTGATGGCCTGACTCTCACAGAGGCAGGAGAAGATTATAACAAGGGAACAGAGGAATTGGCATTTGCCATAACTTTAGACGATGATGATGCCACAGTGGTAAATGTTGTTATGTACCAGTATGATGGTGATTCATGTGTTGTTGCAGCAGACGGTAAGATTGTTGGCCTTTGTGACAGATCTTCGATGTCTAACCTTAGAGAGGAAATTACAAGTGCCATATTAAATAAGGGCAAGGACAAGTAGTCCTTACCCTGAGATTAACTTAAAAGTGACACAACACCTTCAGTACTACTATTAGCCTGGGCCAGGACAGCTTCTCCTGCCTGGGCTAAAATTTTAATACTTAACTATTTATTATTTCGGTAACAATAGGTATATTATTAGAGGAAAAAATTGTATTTTATATTTAAAAATTTATTGCTTTAAAGCACTAAAAGATGTACAATCTTTTCTAGGTTTTGATGAAGCATAGGATGGCTTCATCAAAATCTAGCTTAAAGCTAGATAAACTTTTTGAAAGATTTCAAAAAGTTTACATGTACAGAAATAAATAATCTTGATGATTATTTATTTCTTAGATTGTGCCGGTAGAGGTCTCCGGTGCACCTGAACTTATTTTTGGAAGGAGAGAATAACAAATGAATTTTAAGAGTAGTTATTTACAGGGCGTTTATGACGGACTTGAGTCAAGAAACGCAGAGCAGAAGGAATTCTTACAGGCAGTAGGAGAGGTTCTTGAGTCTTTAGAGCCAGTTGTTGCTGCTAATCCAAAGCTTGAGGAGCTTGGTGTTATCGAGCGTATCGTTGAGCCAGAGCGTATTATTCAGTTTAGAGTATCTTGGGTTGACGACAAGGGCAAGGTTCAGGTAAACCGTGGATACAGAGTACAGTTCAATTCAGCAATTGGACCTTACAAGGGAGGTCTTAGACTTCACCCTTCAGTAAATCTTTCAGTTATCAAGTTCTTAGGTTTCGAGCAGATCTTCAAGAACTCACTTACAACACTTCCTATCGGTGGTGGTAAAGGTGGTTCTGATTTCGATCCTAAGGGTAAGTCTGATATGGAAATCATGAGATTCTGCCAGGCATTCATGACAGAGCTTGCTAAGCACATCGGTGCTGATACAGACGTTCCAGCTGGTGATATCGGTGTAGGTGGACGTGAGATTGGTTATATGTATGGCCAGTACAAGAGACTTCGTAACGAGTTCACAGGTGTTCTTACAGGTAAGGGACTTTCTTACGGCGGATCACTTGCTCGTACAGAGGCTACAGGTTATGGTGTTTGCTACTTTACACAGGAGATGCTTAAGTCTGCTAAGAACACATCATTCGAAGGCAAGACAGTAGCTGTTTCAGGTGCTGGTAACGTAGCTATCTATGCTATCCAGAAGGCATATCAGCTTGGCGCTAAGCCAGTTACATGTTCTGATTCTACAGGTTGGATTTATGATCCAGAGGGAATCGATGTAGATCTTCTTAAGGAAGTTAAGGAAGTTAAGAGAGCTCGTCTTTCTGAGTACGCAGCAGCTAGACCATCAGCTGAGTACCATGAGAAGAAGAACGGTGAGCACGGTGTATGGCAGTACAAGGTAGATATCGCTCTTCCATGTGCTACACAGAACGAGCTTAACGAAGAAGATGCTAAGATGCTTATCGCTAACGGCGTCCTTGCTGTATCTGAGGGTGCTAACATGCCTTCTACTCCAGAGGCTGTTGCTGCATTCCAGAAGGCTGGCGTTCTCTTTGGACCAGCTAAGGCAGCAAACGCAGGTGGTGTTGCTACATCAGCCCTTGAGATGTCACAGAACTCTGAGAGACTTCACTGGTCATTTGAGGAAGTTGATTCTAAGCTTAAGGGTATCATGGAAGGTATCTTCCACGCATGTGATGACGCTTCTAAGAAGTATGGTATGGAAGGCAACTACGTTGCAGGTGCTAACATCGCCGGCTTCGAGAAGGTTGCAGATGCTATGATCGCTCAGGGTATCGCATATTAATCACATATTCTTGATATTATATCTCCAGAACTATAATGTTCTGGAGATTTTTTTTGTCTAAAAATGGCAAAATATACTTCATTTGGCAAGAAGTTCCCATATTTGGCAAGAAAAGCGTTATAAAAGGGCTTTTCAAATGAAAAAATCATGCTACAATAACATTGCTAATTTTGGGTTATAAAAGATAAGTGTTTCTTAAAATATTGAGGTAAAAGTAATGTCGAGAAAGAAAGTTGAAAGTTTATTGAAAGGTGTTGCTATCACAGGAGCCACAGTTGGAGGTGCTTCTGTACTTGGTGATGCAAATTTAGCATACGCTGCTGAATTAGGTGAAGAGCAGGCAGCTGCAAGTGCACAGGGTGTTATTACTATAGAAGTGACACAGCAGCAACAGCAACAGGTTATTGAGTCAACAGTTCAGAGTGTTCAGGAAGAAACAGCTCAGGAATCTGCTAACGAGCAGGCTAAGGAAGAAACTGAAAAGCAGACAGAAGAGATTGATTCTACAATTACAGCTGAAAGCCAGTCTGCTAGTGATTCAGCTGCAACAGAGTCATCTGAGCTTTCATCTCAGTCAGAGGTAGCCAGCGATTCTTTATCAGAAGAAGATTCAACAATTTCATCAACTTCAACATCGGCATTAGAGTCATTAACATCAGAGAATGAAAGTTTAGCAAGCACATCAGTGTCAGATTCGGAGAGACTTGCATCAGAAAGCACAAGTCTTTCTACAGCTATGTCTGAGGCTGAGGCTACATTTGATTCAGCTTCAACATCATTCTCAGAGGCAGGTCTTCAGGATGAGTATCTTGAGAATCTTATAAAGGAAATCGAGGAGGCTCAGGCTGAGCTTAAGGCAGCACAGGCTGATGCTCTTGCTCACGGCGAGAGACTTAACCATACTGGAGCTTCTAATAACTACTATGGTTATGGTGATAAGCTTGCAAACCTTCTTATTCAGTATTCTTTCTATCAGGAAGGTTATGTTGGAGAAATCCTTTACAGTGATTGGGATAGTTCTAATTACAACACTAACAGTGTAAAGGTTACTTATATTGATGCTGCAGGTGAGACAAAGTATGCATATTTTGATTATGTAACAGTTGATCAGAATGGTGATGCTTTAATTCCTGGAATGACAACAGGATGGGGACAGAATGATAACGCAAATATCGTTTCTGGAATCATGGTTGTTAAGAAGACAGCACAGTACACAGATGCTGCTGGAAATGTTCTTACATGGAAGTATGAGACAGAGTTTTCTGCAGATGGAACACCTCAGACTGTATGTAAGTACTATGTAAATGGCTACCAGCTTCAGGATGTCGTTAAGGTAAATTTAAATGATGACAATACATTTACACTTTCTTGGAATTCAGAAGAGTCTACAGGAAAAATTGTAAATTTAGGTTGTGGCGACGATTACTATACATGTGATGGTAATGTATATAAGAATTTAGGTTATTTCTCATCAAAGGATAACGACTGGAATAACACTTTTGTAGGTATTTATAGAAATTCTTTCAATGACAATGTTGGTGTAATTGTTAATAACTGGAATGGAACAGGTACTTACAGTGAATTAACAGATACACAGGGCAATGTTGTTAGCCTTGTTACAAAAGAAAAGGCAGTTAATAAAGTGAACAAGTGGTGTTGGCAGATGGAAAGATACACTGCCATCTCTATTGGAGGTAAGACTTATTATTATGAGTCTTCAAATATCACAAAGAACCCAGATGGTACATACCACCTTGTTGCTTATTTAGATGGAGTTGGAGAGACATATGAGGCACAGCACATCACATTAAAGGCTGCTACTGTTTCTACAACAACTACAGTAAATTACAAGCTTAATTTTGTAGCTAAGGAACATGAAGATAGTGATATCTACTTTAACTATAATGGTGAGGCCAGAGATGGTAATTTCGATGTAAAAGGTTACACATACTTTGGAGAAGATGCATTTAACAAGGGTAAGGATGATTATCATGAGGCTAGAAGTGAGGTTACATCATTATCTGAGTCTGTAAGTGCAATTGCATCACAGTCAGCTGCATGGTCAGAGTCTGTTAGTGCAAGCCAGGCTGTATCAGAGTCAGCATCAGCTCAGAGAAGTGAATCTATTTCAGAGAGCTTAAGAGTTTCAGAGAGTGCATCACAGTCTAGAAGTATGTCTCTTTCAGAGAGTGCTGCAGCATCAGAGTCTGCATCTTCTTCAAGATCAGAGTCTGCAAGCCTTTCTGCAAGTACATCAGCAAGTACAAGTGCATCTATGAGTGAAAGTGCATCTGCAGCTGCAAGTGAGTCAGCTAGCACATCAATGAGTCAGAGTATCTCAGAGTCTGCATCTACAAGTGCATCAGAATCTGCATCAACTAGTGCAAGTGAGTCAGTAAGTACTTCAGCATCTGAATCAGCAAGTACAAGTGCAAGCAACTCAGCTTCTGAAAGTGCATCAACATCAGCAAGCACATCAGCTTCAGAGTCAGCAAGCACTTCAATGAGCAATAGTGCATCAGAATCAGCATCAACAAGTGCAAGTGAGTCAGCAAGTACTTCAGCATCTGAATCAGCAAGTACAAGTGCAAGCAACTCAGCTTCTGAGAGTGCATCAACATCAGCAAGCCAGAGTGCTTCAACAAGTACATCAGCTTCAGAGTCAGCTAGTACTTCGATGAGCAATAGTGCATCAGAGTCTGGATCTATTAGTGCAAGTGAGTCAGCTAGTACAAGCGCATCAGAATCTGCATCAACAAGTGCAAGTGAGTCAGCAAGTACTTCAGCTTCTGAATCAGCTAGCACAAGTGCAAGCATCTCAGCTTCTGAGAGTGCATCAACATCAGCAAGCCAGAGTGCTTCAACAAGTACATCAGCTTCAGAGTCAGCTAGTACTTCGATGAGCAATAGTGCATCAGAGTCTGGATCTATTAGTGCAAGTGAGTCAGCTAGTACAAGCGCATCAGAATCTGCATCAACTTCAGCAAGCCAGAGTGCTTCAGCAAGTACATCAGCTTCAGAGTCTGCTAGTACTTCGATGAGCAATAGTATGTCAGAGTCTGCATCTACAAGTGCATCAGAGTCTGCATCTACAAGTGCATCAGAGTCTGCATCAACTAGCGCAAGTGAATCAGCAAGTACTTCGGCTTCTGAATCTGCAAGCACATCAGCTTCAGAAAGTGCATCAACATCAGTAAGTGAGAGTGCATCTGCAAGCACATCAGCATCTGAAAGTGCATCAACATCAGCAAGCCAGAGTGCTTCGGCAAGTACATCAGCATCAGAGTCAGCTAGCACTTCAATGAGCAATAGTGCATCTGAGTCTGCAAGTACTTCAATGAGCCAGAGTATGTCAGAGTCAGCATCAACAAGTGCATCAGAATCAGCATCAACTAGCGCAAGTGAGTCAGCAAGTATTTCTGCATCTGAATCAGCTAGCACAAGTGCAAGCATCTCAGCATCTGAAAGTGCATCAACATCAGCAAGCCAGAGTGCGTCAGCAAGTGCATCAGCTTCAGAGTCAGCTAGTACTTCAATGAGCAATAGTGCATCAGAGTCTGCATCAACAAGTGCATCAGAATCTGCATCAACAAGTGCAAGTGAGTCAGCAAGTACTTCTGCATCTGAATCAGCAAGTACAAGTGCAAGCACATCAGCATCTGAGAGTGCATCAACCTCAGCAAGCCAAAGTGCATCTGCAAGTGCATCAGCTTCAGAGTCCGCTAGCACTTCAATGAGCAATAGCATGTCAGAGTCTGCATCAACTAGCACATCAGAGTCTGCATCTACAAGTGCATCAGAATCTGCATCAACAAGTGCAAGTGAATCAGCAAGTACTTCAGCATCAGAATCTGCATCAACAAGTGCAAGTGAGTCAGCAAGTACAAGTGCAAGCATCTCAGCATCTGAAAGTGCATCAACATCAGCAAGTGAGAGTGCGTCTGCAAGTACATCAGCATCAGAGAGTGCATCAACATCAGCAAGCCAGAGTGCTTCTGCTTCAGCAAGCATGTCTGAGAGCATGAGTGCATCTGCCTCAATGAGTACTTCAGCATCTGAGTCAGCTAGCATGTCAGAGTCTGTAAGTGCAAGTACTTCAGCAAGCATGTCTGAGAGCATGAGTACATCCGCATCATTAAGTGCTTCAGAGTCTGCTAGTGTTTCTGAGTCAATTAGCGCTTCAGAATCAGCAAGTATTTCTGAAAGAATTAGTGAATTAGAGAGTGTATCTCTTTCATATAGTATGAGTCAGTCTGCTTCATTAAGCATTTCTGAGAGTACTTCAGTAAGTGCTTCAGAGTCTGCTTCAGTAAGTGAGAGCATCTCAACATCAGAGTCTGTATCAGAAAGCATCAGCACTCTGGAGAGCCTTTCAACTTCTGTAAGCCTTAGTGAGTCAGTATCAATTAGTGAGAGCACAAGTGTAAGCATTTCAGAGAGCATCTCAACAAGTGAGAGCATCTCTGTATCAGAATCAGTTTCAACAAGTGAGAGTATCTCAACTTCTGAATCTGCTTCTGTAAGACTTAGCGAGCTTGAGAGCGCATCAGCTTCTCAGAGATTAAGTGAGCTTGAAAGTACATCAGCTAGCCTTAGCGCTTCTGAATCTGCTTCTGCATCAGTAAGTATGTCAGCATCACTTAGCATGTCAGAGTCAGCAAGCACATCAGCATCAGAGAGTGCCTCAACAAGTGCAAGTGAGTCAGCAAGCACATCAGCTTCAGAGTCTGCATCAACAAGTGCATCAACATCTGCTAGTGAGAGTGCATCAGCAAGTACATCAGCTTCTGAATCAGCTTCTGCAGCAGCATCTACTGCTAACCAGGGAAGCAATAATGGAAATGGTTCAGGAAATGGATCTGGTTCTTCATCATCTGCAACAGAGACAGCTCATGTTGCACCTGAGACTACAGCTACTAACAACTTTAATGAACTTGCAGATGCTAAGGTAACTGTAAAGACTACTAAGTTCAACGAGGTAGATGTGGCTCTTGAGAATCAGGAAGTTAGCCTTGCAGTAGTTCTCGATGACGAGGCTTCAAAGGTTGATGATGTAGTAGAGATTCTTGAGGAGGAGACACCTCTTGGAATGTCAAAGGCAGGCGTAGGCGGAAGAGTTTGGTGGTACTGGATTCTTATTCTTATCAGTGCTATTTCTGGAAAGATTGCAAAGGATAAGAGAAAGAGTAAGGTAAACGAAATTTCTGAGTAAACAGGCTGCAGTGAATAAAAAATTCACAAAAGTTTGTAGATTGTAAAAAATAATTTTTCTATAATAAGAGAGTAGTGGGGTGTTATTGCTACTCTCTTTACTTTTTTCTGAAATGAGAGGAGATACTTATGAACAGAAAAGTAAAATCTGCATTGGAGGCACTTGCAATTCTTTCAATCACTTTGATTATTGCCATGTCCAGTCCTTTCAATCCTTGGATCGAAGGATATTTCACAACAATTCAGTCTGAAATATTAGACATAGCATATTCTGTGCGACAGGGATTTCTGGCCTATGTAGAGCTTGATGGACACTATGGTCCTGTGTTGTACGAGTTTTATGGACTGGGATATCTTCCAACAGATACTCATATTGTTCATTTCATAATGGAGAGTGTAGTAATCTTCTTTACAGTTTTATTTAATTTCAAAACTGCAAAGTTATACACCTCTGATGTTTTTGCCTTGATAAGCACATTTTTCCTTACGGTATTTGAAATGGGTTCCCTTACCCATGCCGGAGCAGAAGAGTTCATGTTCTTCCTGTTCTCGTTGACAGCTTATCATGTTGCAAGACAGCTAAAGTATGGATTTCTTTCATACCATACATATCTTCTTACAATTGATTTTGGATTGGTATTTTTCCTTCAGCCAGTCTATTCACTTATATGGATTGTTTTGATTATTTTCTTTGCTGTAAAATTCAAAGCAGAGAAACTACCATCAGATGCATATAAAGCTTTCGTTATTTCGGTAATTGAAGGTCTTGTTACAGTAATTATTCCGATGGGACTATATCTTTGGTACTTCAAAAATGCCAAAGCATTCTGGCAGCAGGTTGTAGTATATAACTTCAGCAATATGGGTACATTGGGCGAAGGTCTGAAAATTGTATGCGGCACCCCTTGGATTATCCTGCTTGTAGTACTAATCGTTGTGATTATTATCAAATATAATAAAAAAGAAAACGTTACGGATTTATGTTGTTGGCTTGGATTCATGTTTGTATCCTATATTGTTATAGCGTTACAGGGAGAGAATCCAGATACAATAGTGCAGTTGTCAAAGGCTCTTTATATTGTTCCTTTAGCCAGTGCTTGTTCCCTTTTTGACAAGTTTCTTGGTTTGACAGTGGAAGAGCGTAAATTTTAATTAATCAAATGGAAGAAAGCCATGGATAGAATTAGAATACTGCAAATTGGACAGAATAGCTGGGAAAACAGATTTCAGCTACCAGCCCGGGTAAAACTTATACATTCCGAAGACAAGGTTGAGCTCAAAAAGGAAATTTATGAGCTTGTTGTTTTGGAGCGTAATATTACCGAGGAGGAGTTCAAAGCAGTAGATAAGATGTCCATGGCTTATTGTTTTTTTGTGGTGGATTCCTTTGTATTGTCGCCATTAACAAAACAGCTTTTTGAACGAAAAATGGGCAAAATCATTCCTGAGGAAAAGATTCAGCATTTCCTTGATAATGAGATAAAAAAGTATTTCCCAAAACCATATGGTGAGAAATTTAGACCGGAGGCACTTGGTATTGCCCAGGGATTTAAAGGAAACATAAAGTGGTATGGTCAGTACAGTGTCACCGTAGAAGGAGATTTTGGTCAGGAGTACACCCAAATAGCATTCTGGAGAGGAAATATTCCTATCGAAGAAGGTCAGGCTATAGATTTTTGGCTGGAATATAAAAAGGAGCCAGGGGTTGAGATAATGCTTGTAATAAAGCAGTTTGTCTCAGGTAGTCTGGCGGATATTTGTGACAGCTGGGAATTCAACGAGGAGGACCTTAATAATCCAGTTTTAATCGAAGGCAGAAATGGCGCTGGAACAATCTTTTGCGAGCTGAAAGCAAAAGGAAGCGGCAGACTGGACATTATAGGATTACACGACCGTATTTCCAGATGGAATATGGGAACGTTCATGGTAGGCGGAGAAAGATATGTGACCTCGGATAGAGAGGAGATTTTCGCCTATTTTGATCCAGGTGATATGAAACCACCAATGGCAGTATATTTCTCTGGTTATAAGACCATGGAGGGCTTTGAAGGGTATTACATGATGAAGAAAATGGGATGCCCTTTCCTGCTTATTGCTGAGCAGCGCTTCCAGGGTGGCGGTTTTTATATGGGAAATACTGAATATGAAAAGCTGATGATTTCGGTGATTGAAGGATATCTGAATCGGCTGGGATTTTATTCTGATCAGTTAATCCTGTCAGGAATTTCAATGGGAACTATAGGTTCCATGTATTATGGCTGTGACTTGAGACCACATGCCCTGATACTTGGCAAGCCACTGGCAAGCCTTGGAAATATTGCAGAGAATGAGAGATTAAAGAGACCGGGAGGATTTCCTACCTCTCTTGATTTGCTGCGCTTTCATGGCGGTGGAATGAACCGTGATGCAATAGAAAATTTAAATGACAGATTTTGGAATAAAGTAAGAAATAGTGACTTTGGTCACACTAAGTTTATAGTTTCTTATATGTATGAAGACGATTATGATGATACGGCTTACGACAAGCTGTTATCAGAATTGCATTCATCAGGAGTGCAGGTCTATGGTAAGGGGCTGCATGGACGCCATAACGACAATTCCGCAGGAATCGGCGCCTGGTTTAAGAGCCAGTACGAGCGAGTCCTGCGGGAAGATTTTGAACGTATATAATTCTAAAATGCTCTACATACCGGAAGCTTTGATGACAGGGCAGAGCGCACATGATTGTGAGCTATCTCTGTGTCACTTACGTTGAAATACTGATATGAGTAGGTATGTAAAGTTTCATTGATGGTATCATCTCCAGTAACATCTACGTTATAGAAATTTCCACCAATCTTTACGATGTTCCAGGCGTGTTCTTCGCCATTTGCAATGCCAGTAACATAATAACAGGTGATGCCAAGTTTCTGGCAGGCAACCTGGAAAGCTCTTGAATAGCCAGCACATACACTGCTTCCTTCAACCAAAGCAGAGTAGGCACTTTGATGGCTGCAATTAATGTTGTCATAGGTAGACAGGTCACAAATCATGTCATGAACGATTCGCTCCCTCTCTAAATCAGTAGGATAAGCAGCCGCCTGCTCAACTATATTGTTGACGGCGGAATTAAAAGCTAAAGTGGCAGATGCCAGATTAGACTTAGGAATGCAATAATTAAGTTTTATCTGTATAACTAAACCTTTGGAATTGTAGCCATACTTATAGGATGTGTTAACCCAGAATAGCTCAGGATGATCATTATATACGGCATTCATTGTGACGTATAAATCATCATGAGTCAGTGGAGTTACCAAACGGAATATACCCTCGTTAAAGGACAGAATGTTTTCATAGACCTGGGTATACACCTGCCTCTGGCTAGAATTAAGAACAGTATTGTAGATATACATATCATTAACGGCATAAGCCTCAAAATCGCAATTCACAAAAAGCATTATAAGAATCGAAATGATGCATATACCGGATATCCCTTTTCCGAAGTGCTTTCTTACTAATCTTACCATATAATACACCTCAAAAGTTAAAGTTTCGGGTAGTAATTGGAGTAGGTAATATTATTATAATGGATGATGTCAGATAATATATGAAGAAACTGTTAACTACACAGAAAATTCATATTTGTTTAACCTAAAAAATACGATTGAATTGTGCCTACATGGTATTATTAGGCTACATTCCTTTGTTCTATTGGGAGGTGCCTATGAGTTTTGTTGAATTTAAAAATGTAGGTAAAATTTATAAGACTGGAGAGGTGAAAATTGAAGCTCTTCATGATGTGAATTTTGAGATTGAAGAGGGGGAGTTTTGCATTATAGTAGGCGCTTCTGGCGCCGGCAAAACCACCATTTTGAATATACTTGGGGGAATGGATACTCTTTCAAGCGGAGGTGTTTACCTGGCTGATAGGGATGTTTCTGGATATTCCCCTAGAGAGCTAACCAGCTACAGACGTTTTGATGTAGGATTTGTATTTCAGTTTTACAATCTGGTAGGAAATCTTACAGCTAAAGAAAATGTGGAGTTAGCCGCACAGATATGTAAGGATCCAATTCCGGCAGAAGAAATATTGGAAGAGGTGGGACTTAAAGAGAGAATGAATAATTTCCCAGCCCAGCTTTCAGGTGGAGAGCAGCAACGAGTGGCAATAGCCCGAGCGTTAGCAAAGAATCCGAAGTTACTTTTATGTGATGAGCCTACAGGAGCTCTTGATGATGAAACAGGCCGTCAGGTCTTAAAGCTTTTGCAGGACACCTGCCGTAAAAACGGAAAGACGGTTGTGGTAATTACCCACAATCATGCATTGACTGCTATGGCTGACAGAGTAATAACAGTTAAATCTGGGACTATCGCAGATATGTATATGAATGAAAAACCAAAGAGTGTGGATGAGATTGAATGGTAGCAAAGGCTCCCATTGAGGTGAAGCTGTCAGCATAGCTGACTGATGAGGTGTAAAAAATATGTTAGCTTTATCAACATTTAGAGAAATAAAACAGTCTCTAGGGAGATACATCGCACTTCTAATGATTATTGCCATCGGAGTAGGCTTTTTTGCAGGTCTGAAGGTCACAGACCCTGCTCTTCGTGCGTCCATGCAACAATACTTTGAGGATAATGAATTCTATGATTTTCGTCTTATTTCGTCCCTCGGCTTTGGAGAGGATGAAATCGAGTATATTAAGAATAATATTGATGCCAGATATGTAGAGGAATCTATAGCATTTGATGTAATGATGTCGTACGCGGATAGCGAATATGCTATGAAGATAATCAGCCTTTCAACAAACATCAATAAGGTAGTTCTTATGGAGGGCACCTGGCCAAAATATGAAAATGAGTGTCTTGTGGATGCAGCAGCATTTGATGAGATTCATGTTGGGGATACCATTAAGGTGGCAGACGGTAATGAGAAGGAGGACAGGGATCGCTTTAAATACAGTAGCTTTAAGATTGTAGGAATAGCAAAATCACCTCTATATATTCAGTATGAAAGAGGTACCACATCTATTGGAACAGGAGTACTAGATGGATTCTTATATGTAAAAAATGAAGCATTTAAGGATGATATCTATACGGATTGCTACGTTAAGCTTGATTCAGATCCACCTATTTATTCAGATGAATATGACAAGCTCATAGAATCTAAAGAAGATGCTGTTCAGGCAGTATTGGATAAGGCGGCTGAGGACAGGTACGCTGGAATTATTAAAGAAGCACAGGATAAGCTGGATGATGCCAGGGAAGAACTGGAGGATAAGAAGGCATCCAAAGGTAAAGAGTTGGATGATGCCAAATCAGAATTGGATTCCGCCAAGAAAAAGTTAAATAGCGGTAAAAAGCAGATAGAGGAGTACGAGTCCCTGGAGTCTCAGTTAAAGGATGGGTTGGATCAGATGCTTTCTGGCATTAATCAGATGGAGATGGCCCGGTCTGTGAATTCAGCCATGTTTGATGAGAATCAGTACAATGCACTTATGGCACAGTATCAGGAGAAATCTGCTCAGTTATATACACTTCAGTCTGGACTTGAAAAAGCCCGAAAGGAATACAACAGTGGTAAGAAGGAATACGAAGATGGTTTGACTGAGTATGAGGATGGTGTTAAGGAGTTTGATGAAAAGATAGCAGAAGCAGAGGATGAGATTGCTGATGCACAAAAGGAGATAGATGACATTGAGGAGGCAGACACATATCTTCTGAAAAGAGATGGAAATGCTGGATATGTTTGTTTTGAAAGTGATTCTACTATAGTAGGTGCTATCGGTAACGTATTTCCAATATTCTTCTTCCTGGTTGCAGCGCTGGTTTGTATGACTACCATGAACCGAATGGTGGAGGATCAGCGAACTCAGATAGGTGTGCTGAAGGCATTGGGCTACAGCAATGGAGCCATAATGGGAAAGTTTGCATTTTATTCAGGCTCAGCAGCATTTGTTGGTACATTGTTGGGATTCTTCCTTGGTACATTCGGATTCCCGCAGGCAATCTGGTATGCATATCAGATGATGTATAATACCAGAGGGGTGGATTATTACTTTGACCCTGTTATGCTTGTGATTTGTTTTGTAGTTGCTTTTTTATGTTCAGTTGGGGTGACACTTGTTTCATGTCGTGTGGAAATGACTGAGATGGCAGCATCCCTGATGAGACCAAAGGCACCTAAAGCAGGAAAGCGAATCTTTTTAGAATACATTCCGTTCTTCTGGAACAGACTTAAGTTTTTACGCAAGGTAAGTCTTAGAAACATATTCAGATATAAAGGTCGTCTGATTATGATGGTAATGGGAATCGGAGGATGTACGGCACTGCTTGTTGCTGGTTTTGGTGTGTATGATTCCATCGCTGATATAGCGGAGAACCAATACACAAATATTTCGTTATACGATATGGATATAACCCTAAAGAAGGGAAGCAAGGTGCCAGTACATGTTTTAGAGAAGAATGGATATGATACAGAGGACTATATTCTTTTCTATCATAGCTCGGTAGACTTGAAATTTGGCAAGCATACCAAGAATATCTATATGAACGTATATGATGACGGCGCTGACATCGATAAGTTTTTTGACATCCATGATGTGAAGGGCAATCATATAGATATGGAAAGTCTTGGGGATGATGAGATAGTTCTTAACATGGGTATATGTGACAGGTTTGATATAAAGAAGGGGGATAAGGTTACAATATCTTCTGAGGATATGAAGCCTGTGACTCTCACAGTAGGTGCAATCAATCAGAACTTTATTAACAACTATATGTACATGAATGCCAGCACCTATGAGAAGAACATTGGCCCTATACCTGAAAAGAAAAATCTCTTTGTGGTTGTTGATGAGGGAATAGATTCTCACGAGGCAGGTGCTGCTCTTATGGGGGATAACGCCATAAGCATCGTTCAGCCAACTCAGGATATGTTAGACAGAGTAGAGAATATGATGGGCAGCTTGAATATCATAATATACCTTGTTATTGGTTCAGCTATGGCACTTGCGGCAGTAGTTGTATATAATCTAACAAATATTAATATTTCTGAGCGCGTAAGGGAAATTGCAACAGTGAAGGTGCTTGGCTTCTATAAGGAAGAGACCAGATCTTATGTGTTTAGAGAAAATATTCTTTTAGCTATTATGGGTGCAGCAGTAGGTCTTGTGCTGGGTAAGTTTTTCCATGCATTTATAATGAGCCAGATTATTGTGGATCTCATCACCTTTGATGTGAGGGTAACTCCTCTTAGTTATGTTCTTTCATTTGTACTGACTGTAATATTTACGTTAGTAATAAATGTGCTGATGGGACCAAAGCTTGATGAGATTAGTATGACGGAGTCTCTGAAAGCAGTTGAATAAAAGTGAAATTTCATCTAGACTTTACTTCTTTACTGTGCTACAGTAAACTGAAAAGAAATTTATAGATAAGCGAGGGAAGAATCATGTCAGTTAATTATGTAAGTACTAGGGATTTGAATAAGCAGGAAATCACTGCTTCACAGGCTATCTTAAAGGGCCTTGCAGATGATGGCGGTTTGTTTGTCCCAACATCTATTCCAAAGCTGGAGGTTCCTGTAGAAGAGCTTGCCAAGATGACATACCAGCAGGTGGCTTATGAGGTATTAAAGCTTTTCCTTTCTGATTTTACAGAAGACGAGTTAAAGCATTGTATCAACAGTGCATATGACAGCAAGTTTGACACAGAAGAGATCGCACCACTCGTATTTGCAGACGGAGCTTACTATCTTGAGCTTTTCCACGGTGCTACAATTGCATTTAAAGATATGGCACTTTCGATTTTGCCACATCTTATGATTACTTCCGCTCGAAAAAATAATATTAAAAATGATATCGTTATTCTTACAGCTACATCAGGTGATACAGGTAAGGCTGCTCTTGCAGGTTTCGCAGATGTAGAGGGTACAAGAATCGTTGTATTCTATCCAAAGAATGGTGTTTCTGCAATTCAGGAGCGCCAGATGGTTACACAGAAGGGTGATAACACTCACGTTGTTGGTATCAAAGGAAACTTTGATCAGGCACAGACAGGTGTTAAGCAGATGTTCAATGACAAGGCTCTTGCAGCAGAGCTTGATGCAGCAGGGTTCCAGTTCTCATCTGCAAACTCTATCAACATTGGACGCCTTGTTCCACAGATTGCTTACTACGTATATGCGTATTCAAAGCTTCTTGCTGAGGAGAAGATTACTTCTGGCCAGGAGATTAATGTAGTAGTTCCTACAGGAAACTTTGGAAATATTCTTGCAGCATACTATGCAAAGAACATGGGTCTTCCAATTGCCAAGCTTGTTTGTGCATCAAATGAGAATAAGGTTCTCTATGATTTCTTTACAACAGGTGAGTACGACAAGAACAGAGAATTCATTCTCACAAATTCTCCTTCAATGGATATTCTTATCTCAAGCAACCTTGAGAGACTTATTTATCATATAGCTGGTGATGATGCCGCTAAGAATGCTGACCTTATGGAATCACTTAAGGTTACAGGCAAGTATCAGATTACTTCAGATATGAAGGACAAGCTTGACAGCTTCTATGGGAATTATGCATCTGAGAAAGAGACTGGTGAAATAATCAAGGCTCTTTACGAAAAGACAGGTTACGTTATCGATACACATACAGGTGTTGCTGCTTCTGTTTACAACAAGTATAAGAATGAAACAGGAGATGACAAGGTGACAGTTATCGCATCTACAGCAAGCCCATTCAAGTTTACACGTGCGGTAATGGGAGCTATCGACCATGCATATGAAAAGGAAGAGGATTTTGTGCTTGTAGATAAGCTTTCAGAGCTTGCAAAGGTTAATGTACCTAATGCAATTGAGGAGATTCGCTCAGCTCCAGTTCGTCACGACACAGTTGTTGAAGTAGATGACATGTGCGCCGAAGTAAAGCGTTTCCTTGGAATTTAGTTTACGTTAATTATTTATAAAAAGTAAGAGCCTTAGGTAGGTAACAAGCTCTAAGATTTCTCAAGCGAATCATGTTAGATGAGCGGAGAAATACTTAGGCTTGTTACTGTAACTTAAGGCTCGTAATATTTAGAAACAAACTAAAAGGTGCACAGTTCCGAATGGATAAGCCACTGGGAAATCTACACATTTATTTGGTCCTGAAAGTACACCTTCCTCTGTTATCACAGGTGGTGACAGGGAAATATCTTTTGAAAGCTGATTGGATGCATTTACAATAAATAGTCCGTTGTGGAGATTAAGGAAATCCTCCAATGCAGCTACAATATATTCATTGAATTCGTTAAAATCTTCTTTTGCATATCTTGATGAAAATGCAATTGCAGTTTCTCTGTCGCAGTCAATATGAGTGATAAATTCATGGTCACTGCTGACGCCCTGAGATACACCAAATGTCACTGGGAACTCATCCAGTACCATAGGTGTAAGCGGAGAGAAGTCCTCTCCAATAAACCTTATTAAACTGTTAAACATCAACTCAAGATACATTAAGTTCAGGTCGTTGGTAGGCATTTCTGCCATAAGGAAGAACTTGGAAATAATATTCTCGATTGCATCCTGATTCTCAACATCAAGATCTAAATCATAAAGTTCAGCCTCGTTCTTATAGTCAAAGATAATTCTTTCCAGTTCTTCGTAAGAAAAAACTCCATCTTCAACTAAGTTTTGGCCCAACAATACAAAATCCGGAGTTTGCTTTGAAAGCAATTCTTCCACCTGAGATTCGTCGAGATAACCTCTTGCTATGGCTATTTCTCCAAAACGCTTATCTTCTCGAGTTTGTACATAGAGACACTCGTCCACTTCATTGGCCGTCATCAGACCCTCGTGGATGGCAATTGTACCAAGCTTTATATGGGTCTGAGAAAGTCGGGACATAGCATTGAAAAGTTGCTCCTGGGTTACAAGTCCCTTTTGCAACAAATAGTTACCTAAGAACTGTGTATACATAAACTATTTTCCTCCAAGGCGAAGTTCGATTATTTCCTTGATTTGGTTTTTCTCAAACGGTTTCTGTATAAAATCTTTTGCGCCCAGCTTAATTGCCTTTTTTAACTGCTCCTGTGTTCCAACGGAAGAAACGATGATGATTACTGCTTCCTCATCGAAAGACTTAATCTCTTTTAGAGCTTCGGTACCATCTTTTTCAGGCATAACGATATCCATGAAAACAAGATTAGGCTTCTCTTTTTTGTAAAGCTCTACAGCCTCAGCCCCATTTTTTCCTTCGATGAAGGTAGCACCGGTAGCAACTTCATTCACTGCATCAACTAATTGTTTTCTGGCAAGTACTGAATCATCACAAACTAGGATTTTTTTATTAGTTATGTCCATAAAGCCAATACCTCCTGCATATTATAAATTAATAATACAATAACAATTATGTATATTCAAATATATTTATCAGATAAAATAAGGAGATTTTATGAATTTAAGAAAAATTCAAAGGCGCAATTTATGCCAATTAAATTCGTGTATTTAATAGAAATACAGCGGAATGTTGGGTATAATTAATTCATTAAGTTTTTGGAGGGAACAATAATGACAATGAATTTTTTCTCAATTTTTGATGCGATTATTTCTTTACTTGGAGTATACCTTGTATTCGCTGGAGTAAAGGGATATAAGCGCGGCGAAGTAGATCCTATGGTTATTACAACAGAGGAACTTACAAGATGCGGAAATATAAAGGGACTGTCTGCTTACCTGATGCCTAAGGTTGCTATCTTCGGTGGGTTTTGCATGCTTTTTGGTGCCCAGGGACTTTTAAATGATTCACAGGTATTTGAATTTCCAAAGTATGTAAATGTAGTTTTCCTTGTTGCATTTGTTATTGTTTGGATTCTATTCTCAGCTGTCATTCACAAAGCAAAAAAACAGTATATTCATTAAAAAATTTGGATAACATCACCTAGAATTCACATAAATAATGGATACTATAAATTGATAGTTTACGTATCATGTTTTAGGAGGCTTACATGAAGAAGATTTTAGTAGTTGATGACGAGGAAAAGATTCGATCAATTATTCGTAAATACGGTGAGTTTGAAGGGTATGAAATTGATGAGGCCTGCGATGGAATGGATGCCATCGAAAAGGTAAAGGCCAACAGTGATTACGATGTTATTATAATGGACGTTATGATGCCGGAGCTGGATGGTTTCTCGGCATGCAGTGAGATAAAAAAGATAAAGGATATTCCTGTTATCATGCTTTCAGCAAGAGGTGAGGAATACGACAGAATTCACGGTTTTGAAGCTGGCGTTGATGACTACGTGGTTAAGCCATTTTCACCTAAGGAATTGATGATGCGTGTAAACGTTGTCACCAGTCGTACCAAGGCTGATACTGGGGCTGCAATGGACATTTTCAAATACGAGGGATTGGAGATTAATTTCACTGCCCGTACTGTTTCCATAGATGGAAAACGAATTGATATGTCCCCAAAAGAATATGAGCTTCTGTTTTATCTGGTTCGCAATAAAAATATTGCACTTGAACGAGAGAGACTTATCACTGAGGTATGGGGATACGATTATTATGGCGATGACCGAACATTGGATACCCATATTAAGCTGTTGAGAAACAGCCTTGGTGATTACAGAAAATTATTAGTTACACTTCGTGGCGTAGGCTACAGATTTGAAGCGTAACCCAGGGGGTATTCTTTTGAGAAATAATCGTATTAGTATAAAATGGAAGACCTTTTCAATATTTCTGATTTTTACCATAGTGCTCTTAGGGGTACTATGGTTTTTTCAGATAGTCTATCTTGATGACTTTTATAAGATAATAAAAAGGCAGGAGACTGAGGCGGTCCTTAATCATGTGGAGAGTCTGATCTGTGATTCTGACGACTGTTCTGATGATATAGAAAAGATAGCGGCAAATCATAATCTGGGAATTTATATCACTGATGAAGAAGGTAATTCCATCTACAACGCAGAATATATTTACAATTCCCAGATGTCATCTATTCCACCTTTCCTGTTTGAGATTTTCTATGACGAGGCAGTTGCCAATGGTGGCGAGGCTGTCATCGAATACAAAGGCGGGGAGATGCAAAACAAGGTCCGCGAGGTTCTTGATAGTCTGATGGCAGTTCAGGAGGCAGCAGAGCCTGAGCATGAAGGAAAAATAGCATACACCATACCACCTAAGAGAGAGAACGAAGGGCAGTTCCGCCAGAACATTGGTGATGATATGGCCGAGTCGGTTATCTATGTCAGAGTTATTGATGTTGGTAATACTAAAAATGTAATCATGATCAACTCAGTTCTTACACCTGTTAATGCAACGGTTGATACTTTAAAGGCTGAACTTAAATATATCTCGTTTATTATTATCGTAATTGCGTTTATTCTTGCGGTAGGATTATCGAGAAGTATTTCAAAGTCAATCATCAAGATTAATGACGGCGCAAAGAAGCTTGCATCAGGAGATTATTCAGTTAAGTTTAGTTCACATGATTACATGGAGGTTTCTGAGCTTTCTGATACTTTGAACTATGCAGCATCAGAGCTGGGTAAGGCGGACAGCTTCCAGAAGGAGCTTATTGCAAATGTATCCCATGATTTGCGTACACCACTTACCATGATAAAAGGGTATGCTGAAGTTATGCGTGACATTCCAGGAGAAAATACACCTGAGAATGTGCAGGTTATAATTGATGAGACTGAAAGACTTTCAGGACTTGTTAATGATATGCTTGATATTTCAAAACTGAAGGCTGGAACTATTACAATTCAGCCTGAAGAGTATAACATCACGGAAAGCATCCGCCACGTATTAGAACGTTACAACAAGCTTCGTGAGGTTGATGGATATACTATTGATTTTATCTACGACGACGAAGTTATCGTATATGCGGACGAGCAGAAGATGTATCAGGTACTTTATAATCTTATTAACAACGCCATTAATTACACCGGCGATGACAAGAAGGTTACAGTTACCCAGAAGGTTTTGGATAACATCCTTCGCATTGAAGTAAAGGATACAGGCCAGGGCGTAAAGCAGGAAGATATTCCATATGTATGGGATAGATACTATAAAGATTCATCGACTCACAAGAGAGCTATTCAGGGCACCGGACTAGGCCTTTCAATTGTAAAGAATGTGTTGGAGCTTCACGGTGCAAAATACGGAGTTTTCTCCACTACAGGCCAGGGCGCTACCTTCTGGTTTGAAATAGTAATCAATCCTTTTGATGAGGATGAGGAATAATAAAGAGCCCCCAATTTTGGGGCTCTTTATTGATAGATGTTTACTTAATTTGAACAACAACTTTTTCAACACTTGATACTCTTTGCTTTATTTTGGAGTGTAAGGTAGAAGATATTTTAATTTATAAAGAAGATGAGTAAAAAGAAATTTCTGAGGATTTTAGTTTTGACTAAAATCCTTTTTTATTTTCATCCTGCTGATTACATTATACCCATCAAGGCAGCGTATCAATGATACCCTTCGGCGCTGCGCGTCATTGACTCGCTACCTTTTGATGGGCGCAAATTAATCAAGCAGGCTTGAAAATGAGACTGTGGCTACGCCCAGTTTTACTACCTAATTGGAGAAATGTTTTATAGGCAGTAAAAAATAGGGATATTTTACTACCTAATTATTGAAAGTGGAATTGAGGTAGTAAAAATGAGCAAAAAATTACTGCCTAGATTTTGAGTTGAAATATAGGTAGTAAAAAAGTGGTTTTATATACTGCCTGTAGATTTTTTGGGGTTCTAGGTAGTAAATAGAAAGATAGAATTATCACAGGTAAACGAAAATATAGCTGATTTCAGAGGGTGAGTGATAAATATTAAGGAAATTTGCTGTAGATTTATCGCAGATGAGCGCAGCCAAGCGCTTAAGGAGGGGTGTTGCGATAAAAAATAGGGCTTATTTGGCGTAGAAAGCAATATTTTTATCACGGCATAGTATTGAAAGATTGATCTTTCGCTGTTCTGCGATAAAAGAATACTCAATGTGTAGTGCTTTTTATCGCAATACCTTGGCTAGAGATTGTAATTACATTTTCTTGTGATAAATATGACTCGTGGCTTGCCACATATGCAAAGCAGGTTGAAAAAAAGGATTCTAGCCAAGAACTAGAATCCTTTAAATTATTGTGTTGTTTATTAATCTACAACTCTGTCTTCGATTGGAATGTATTTCTTGTGCTGGCATACTGTCATGTAAGCAGGACGCATAATCTTGCCCTTATGGCAGATTTCCTCCATGCGGTGAGCACTCCAGCCAGCGATACGAGCGATGGCGAAAATAGGAGTGAAGAGTTCGCCTGGAATGCCAAGCATCTGATAAACAAAGCCTGAATAGAAATCCACGTTTGGCGAAACACCCTTATAGATCTTTCGCTCTTCAGCGATAATCTTTGGAGCAAGCTTTGCAACTAATTCGTAAAGACGATATTCCTTTTCCATTCCTTTTTCAATGGCAAGGTCTTCAACGAATGAATGGAATGTAAGAGCACGAGGATCTGATACTGAATAGATAGCGTGTCCCATACCATAAATAAGACCAGCATTGTCAAAAGCTTCGCCGTGAAGAAGAGCTCTAAGGTAAGTGCTAACTTCTTCTTCATCTTCCCAGTCCTTAAGATGAGACTTCATATCCTCAAACATTCTAACAACCTTTATATTGGCACCACCATGCTTAGGTCCCTTAAGTGAACCAAGGGCAGCAGCGATAGCAGCGTAAGTATCTGTACCTGAAGATGATACCAGGTGAGTGGTGAATGTAGAGTTGTTACCACCACCGTGCTCCATATGAAGAATCAATGCAACATCAAGAAGCTTTGCTTCAAGTGGAGTGAACTTGCTGTCTGGTCTAAGGCAGTGAAGAATGTTCTCTGCTGTAGAATAGTCAGGTCTTGGCTGATGAATGATGAGAGAATTCTCATTATAGTAATAATCATAAGCTGCATAGCTATAAACCGAAAGCAATGGGAAATTAGCAATGAGCTGTAAACACTGTCTTAATACGTTTGGTTCTGAAGTATCATCTGCGTAATCATCGTATGAATAAAGAGCAAGTACTGAACGAGCAAGGGAATTCATCATATCCTTTGAAGGGCTCTTCATAATCATGTCACGAACGAAATTTGGTGGAAGAGAGCGATAGTGAGCAAGGATACCCTTGAAATCCTCTAACTGCTCTTTTGTAGGAAGAGTACCAAATAAAAGCAGGTAAGCACATTCCTCGAAACCAAAATGCTGTTCCTGTGGAAGGTTTTTCACAAGATCCTGCACATTGTAACCGCGGTAGAAAAGCTGACCGTCGCAAGGTACTTCTTTGCCATCAACAAATTTCTTTGAATTAACTTCAGAAATTTCTGTGATTCCGACAAGTACACCTTTACCATTAAGATCTCGAAGACCTCTTTTTACATCATAGGTTGTGTACAACTCTGGATCTATATATGAAGATTTTTTAGAAAGCTCTGCAAGGCTTTCTAATTCAGGAGTTATCTCGCTGTAATTCTCTATGATCATGAAACATTTTCCTCCTTCCAAATTGCAATTACAAATTTCACTTTAGCACACTAAATTGCAATTTAAAGTATACTACCATAAAACATGGCTTAGATACAAGTGGAAAACGATTTTATCTGAAGAGGAAATAGATTATAATTCATAAAGTATAGATAGATTTTTATAAGGAGAAGTTTATGACACTTACACAGCTTAGGTACGTAATCGTACTGGCAAAGGAGAATTCAATAAATGAGGCAGCAAAGAGACTGTTCATTTCTCAGCCATCACTTACTGCGGCTCTTAAAAGCCTGGAGCAGGAAATTGGGTTTGATATTTTTAATAGAAGTAAGAATGGAATTTCTCTTACGGTAAAAGGTTCTGAGTTTATTGGATATGCCCGTTCTGTAGTAGAGCAGTATGATATTTTGGATGCGAAATATGTTTCCAAGAGTAATATCAAGAGAACCTTCCATGTATCTATGCAGCACTACACATTTGCTGTTGATGCCTTTGTGCAGGTAATCAAGCAGTACGGTATGGATGAGTACGAGTTCGAAATCCACGAGACTCAGACATATGAAGTTATTAAAAATGTAAGTGACCGTAAAAGCGAAATCGGAGTTCTATATTTAAATAATTATAATAAGGCAGTTCTTGAAAAGATTTTTAAGGATTCAGGAATACAGTTTAATCCACTTTTTGATTGTCGCATTTACGCATACATGCATAAGAGCAATCCTCTTTCTAAAAAGAAGTCAGTTACACTTAAAGAGTTGGATGATTATCCTTGTCTGGTCTTTAGCCAGGGTGATCATAATTCCCGTTCATTTGCAGAGGAAGTACTGAGCGATTATGACTACAAACAGATTGTTAGAGCAAGCGACAGAGCATCTATGCTAAACCTTATGGTGGGCATCAAGGGTTACACACTTTGTTCCGGTATTATCTGTAAGAATCTTAACGGAGACGACTATGTGGCAGTTAAACTGGATGAAGATGAGACTATGACAATCGGTTATATAGCTCAGAAAGATACAGTACTCAGTGACATTGCTCGAAAGTATGTAGAGGAGCTACAACAATATAAAAATGAAATACTTTTATAATGAAAGACAGTTGTCTTTCAGATAAAGACACTAAAGAATCGCCGAGACCCTATAAATTGGCGATTCTTTGGCGTTATAGGCAAAACCTATAACTGATTATAAAATATGTGTATTTTACACGCGTACAGTAATTTTCTATACTCATACAAGTAAAACCTAGATTTAACTAGGTTAACGATCGATCGGAGGCAATTTTAAATGATACGACTTGAAAACGTATCCAAAGAGTTCAAAACAAAAGGCGGAAAAGTTGACGCCGTTCACAATGTTAGTTTTGAGATTCGCGATGGCGAAATATTTGGAATAATCGGTTTTTCAGGAGCAGGAAAATCTACACTTGTTAGATGTTTAAACCTGCTTGAAAGACCAACAGAAGGACATGTTTGGTTTGGTGATTTAGACCTTACCCAGGCTAGTGAAAAAGAATTACGCAAAGCTAGAAAAAGCATAGGAATGATTTTCCAGCAGTTCAATCTTTTGGCTCAGAGAAATGTTATTGATAACGTTTGTTATCCACTGGAGATATCTGGTGTAAGCAAGAAAGAGGCAAGAGAGAAAGCCAGAGAGTTACTTAAAATAGTAGATTTGGCCGACAAAGAAAAATCATATCCAGCACAGCTTTCAGGTGGACAAAAGCAGAGAGTGGCAATAGCAAGAGCGCTTGCCACAGACCCAAAGGTTTTACTTTGTGATGAGGCTACTTCAGCACTTGATCCTCTCACCACAAGAAATACTTTAAATCTTCTCAAAGAGATTAATGAAAAGATGGGAGTTACCGTTGTTATCATTACTCACGAGATGAGAGTAGTTGAGCAGATTTGTGACAGGGTTGCAATCATGAGCTCAGGTGTGGTTGAAGAAATTGGAGAGGTAAAGGAAATCTTTAGAAATCCAAAATCTGAGACAGGCAGAAAGCTTGTTACTCCAGAGGAAGAAGATGGTGGAGTTCCAGTGCCAACAAAGGACTATATAAGAATAGTCTTTGATGGACAGTCATCATACGAGCCAGTGTTAGCTCAGCTTATTTTACAGACTGGATTAGAGCTTAACATTTTGGGCGCCAGCACAGCAGATATTAACGGAAGCGCATTTGGTCAGCTTCTTATAGAAACTCCAGAAAAAATAGAAGATCTTAAGAAGATAAGAGAGTTTCTTTCAGCAAAAGGAGTTTTTGCTGAGGAGGTTAAAACCCTTCAGGAAGGAGGACTAAATGAGTAGTATTTTAAGTTATCTTGGTTTAGATCCAAGACTTGGTGAAGTAATAATAGCTGGTATTGGAGAGACTTTTTATATGGTAGTTATCTCCACTGTAGCAGCCTATATTATAGGAATACCTGTTGGTGTTATTCTTTACATTACTGGTAAGGGTGGAATTAGAGAAAATGGAATTATTAATGGCATTCTTAGCTTCATAGTTAATGTGCTTCGTGCCGTACCATTTTTGATTCTGGTTGTAACAGTTCTTCCAATTACAAGAGCAATCGTACATACAACTATCGGTTGCAATGCTACTATTGTTCCTCTTGTTATAGCAGCTGCACCATTTGTAGGCAGAATGGTTGAGTCTTCACTTAAGGAAGTTGATGAGGGCGTTATCGAAGCGGCAAAAGCCATGGGGTCATCAAACTGGCAGATTATTAGCAAGGTTCTTATTCCAGAAGCAAGACCTTCACTTTTAGTTGGTTTTACAATTGCATTTGCAACAATTCTTGGTTATTCAGCTATGGCCGGAATTATGGGTGCAGGCGGACTTGGAGCTATCGCTATAAATTATGGATACTATAGATTCCAGCCAGATGTTATGTGGGTTGCAGTCGTATTACTAGTTATCTTCGTAATTGTTTTCCAAGAAGGCGGTTTGAGATTAGTAAATAAGATAGATAGGAGAATTAAAAAATGAGAAAGAGACTACTTACATTACTTACAGCAGGGGTTCTTGCAACATCTTTATTTGCAGGATGCGGTTCTAATGCAGCTGGGGATGCTGCAAAGACAAATTCGGCAGAGGATAAGGTTATCACTATTGGTGCTACACCATCACCACACGCAGAGATTCTTGAACTTGTAAAGGAGAATCTTGCTGCAGAAGGTTATACACTTGAAATCGTAGAGTACAACGACTACGTAATTCCTAACACAGCACTTGAAGATGGTGATTTGGATGCAAACTTCTTCCAGCATCAGCCATACCTTGATGATTTCAATGCGGAGAAGGGAACACACATTGTAAGTGTTGCAGCTGTTCACTTTGAGCCAATGGGTATCTACGCTGGAAAGACAGCTTCAGTTGATGAGGTTTCAGATGGCGCAGTAGTTGCTGTTCCAAACGATACAACAAACGAAGCAAGAGCATTACTTCTTCTTGAGGCAAACGGTCTTATCAAGCTTAAGGATGGCGCTGGTATTACAGCTACAGTTCTTGATATTGAGGAGAATCCACTTAACCTTGAGATTCAGGAGCTTGAGGCAGCACAGATTCCTAACTCACTTCAGGATGTTGACATCGCAGTTATCAACGGAAACTACGCACTTTCAGCAGGTGTTTCAGATCCAATCGCAGTTGAAGCTTCTGACTCACTTGCAGCTGAGACATATGCAAATATTGTTTGCGTAAAGGAAGGCAATGAAAATACAGACAAGACAAAAGCTCTTGTAGATGCAGTTCTTCAGGACAATGTAAAAGAGTTCATCGAAGGCAAATATGAAGGAGCAGTAGTACCTGTTTTCTAATATAAAAATGATTGTAAAAAGCGCCATCTTTTGATGGCGTTTTTATTTTGTAAATGTAACAAAAATTAAGGTGCAAAATTGTACAAAACATAAAGTACTTTTTTTGTGAATTTATTGACAATAATTTGTGTAACGTCTAGAATGATATTTAGCGAAAATTAGTTTTTAGCCTTTATTTTATAGGGGTTAGCTAGTAAAAATTTATTTAGAAAAGTGAGGTAAGACAAGATGGCTAATGTTGATTTAACAAAGTATGGCATCACAGGAACAACAGAAGTTGTTCACAACCCTTCTTATGAGGATCTCTACAAGGAAGAGCTTGATTCTAAGCTTGAGGGATACGAGGTAGGTAAGGAAACAGAGCTTGGAGCTGTAAACGTAATGACAGGTATTTACACAGGTCGTTCACCTAAAGATAAGTACATCGTTATGGATTCAAACTCTAAGGATACTGTTTGGTGGACAACAGAAGGATATCCAAATGATAACCATCCTATGTCTGAAGAGGTTTGGGAGAAGGTAAAGGAGCTCGCTAAGAAAGAGCTTTGCGATAAGAGATTATTTGTAGTAGACGCATTCTGCGGTGCTAACAAGGATTCTCGTATGGCAGTTCGTTTTATTATGGAGGTAGCTTGGCAGGCACACTTCGTTGAGAACATGTTCATTAAGCCAACAGCAGAAGAGCTTGCAAACTTCGAGCCAGATTTCGTAGTTTACAATGCATCAAAGGCTAAGGTTGAAAACTTCAAGGAGCTCGGTCTTAACTCTGAGACTTGTGTAGCTTTCAATATCACATCTCGCGAGCAGGTTATCATTAATACATGGTACGGCGGAGAGATGAAGAAGGGTATGTTCTCTATGATGAACTACTTCCTTCCACTTAAGGGTATGGCTTCAATGCACTGCTCAGCTAACTGCGATATGGATGGAAAGCACACAGCAATCTTCTTTGGTCTTTCTGGAACAGGTAAGACTACACTTTCTACAGATCCTAAGCGTCGTCTTATCGGTGATGATGAGCACGGCTGGGATGATAACGGCGTATTCAACTTCGAAGGTGGTTGCTACGCAAAGGTTATCGGTCTTGATAAGGAGTCTGAGCCAGATATCTACAACGCAATCAAGAGAGATGCTCTTCTTGAGAACGTAACAGTAGCTGCAGATGGAAAAATTGATTTTGATGATAAGAGCGTTACAGAGAACACTCGTGTATCTTACCCAATCGAGCACATCAACAATATTGCAGCTGAGGTAAATAAGGTTTCTGCAGGTCCTGATGCTGAGAACGTAATCTTCCTTTCAGCTGATGCGTTCGGAGTACTTCCTCCAGTATCTATCCTTACACCAGAGCAGACAAAGTACTACTTCCTTTCAGGATTTACAGCAAAGCTTGCTGGTACTGAGAGAGGTATCACAGAGCCTACACCTACATTCTCTGCTTGCTTCGGTCAGGCATTCCTTGAGCTTCACCCAACAAAGTATGCTGAGGAGCTTGTTAAGAAGATGGAGAAGTCTGGAGCAAAGGCATACCTTGTAAACACAGGTTGGAACGGAACAGGTAAGCGTATCACAATTAAGGATACAAGAGGAATCATCGATGCTATCCTTTCTGGTGACATCAAGAAGGCTCCTACAAAGACAATTCCTATGTTCAACTTCGAAGTTCCTACAGAGCTTCCAGGTGTTGATCCTAAGATTCTTGATCCTAGAGATACATATGCTAACGCTTCTGAGTGGGAAGAGAAGGCAAAGGATCTTGCACAGAGATTCAACAAGAACTTCGTTAAGTACACAACAAACGATGCTGGTAAGGCACTTGTTTCAGCAGGTCCACAGCTCTAAGATTGTAGCTTAAGTATTATAAATACTAATAATTTACCCACCTTGTGACATATTGTTACGAGGTGGGTTTATGTTTGTAATATAGGACTTACGTGTAACTTTGTGAAAAATCTGTTCTTTATTTTGTCACAAATATATTGTAATATAATTGCAGGTACAAGATACCGACTTTTACCTAACCTGGGATGTGCGATTTAACTTATCCTTTTTGAACCTACATTTACTTTAAATGGAATGCCTATATTTCTAATCGGCTGTCAGGCCTCCTTTGCAGTGGAAGGCAAAAGATTAGTTGCGGCGATCCACCTAGCTGGCGCTAGGAGTCAATTGATAGGCCCGGCATTTTGGGTTAGGTTTGTTAGAAACCTACAGCGGCTATGCGTTGCATAGTCGCTTTTTCTTTGCTAAAATTTTGCATTGAGGAGAATATATATGTGGACATTTTTAGGATATGGAAAAACATATTTAGATAAATGCGGCAGAGATAACATTGGAGCATATGCGGCCCAGACAGCATACTTCATGATTATGACTGCTATTCCTGTGACCATGCTTTTGGTGTGGATTGCAGGTCTTATTCCATCTATCAGTCATTACCTTAATGAGCTGATTTACGAGGTTATCCCTGCTGAGTTTTCGCCCTTCATGGCAAAGGTAGTTCATCTTGTCACAAAGGGTTCTGTTGGTGCGATTTCCATCTCAGCACTGATGGCTATCTGGTCATCTGGAAAAGCCTTCCAGAATCTTATGGTTGGTCTTAATCAGGTTAATCAGATTGAAGAGACAAGAAATTGGTTTGCCAGACGAATCAAGGCTGTTTTTTATACCATGTTTCTTCTGTCTATTATTGTGGTAATCATGCTTATGCTTGTATTTACACAGAAGCTTCAGGGCTATGCGAAAAGCACATATGGATTCCTTGCTTACATGTTTGGAATTCGCCCGTTGTTTAGAAGTATTTTTGTGTTCATATTTTTGGTTATCGTATTTACGTTTTTATTTACTGTTTTGCCAAATAAAAATCTCAAGTTTATGAGTCAGCTTCCAGGTGGAGTAATCTGTGCTGTCAGCTGGTATGTATTCAGTTTGTTCCTTGCTATATGGGTAAAATACTTTAACGGTTTTTCTATGTACGGGGCACTGGCTACCATGATGATTTTTATGTTTTGGCTTTACTTTTGTATGTACTTTATGCTCATGGCTGCAGAGGCAAATGTATTCTTTGCAGATGCATTTGGACTGGCATGGGAAAAGTTTAAAAATGACTTTAAAGCAAAGCATTTTAGCAATTGGACTAGTAAGTAATTCTGTGCTAAACTAGATTGAATGTTTATAAAAAGCTTAGAAAGAAATTAAGATGTTAGTAAAAGATTTTGATTATGACCTTCCTGAGGAGTTAATAGCTCAGGATCCTCTTGAAAAGAGAAGTAATTCAAGACTTATGGTCTTGGATAAAAAAACAGGCGAGATTGCTCATCGCCATTTCTATGATATCAAAGAATATCTCAGACCAGGCGACTGTCTGGTTATCAATAACACTCGTGTTATTCCAGCAAGATTATATGGAGCCAGAGTAGGTTCAGGCGGAAAGGTAGAGATTCTTCTATTAAAGAGACTCAGTGACAATCAGTGGGAATGTCTTGTAAAGCCTGGTAAGAAAGCCCGCCCTGGAATGGAGATTTCCTTTGGAGATGGTCTTTTAGTAGGAAAGATTATCGATATTGTTGATGAGGGAAATCGTATTATCGAGTTTACATATGATGGTATTTTCGAAGAGATTTTAGATAAGCTTGGAGAGATGCCACTTCCACCGTATATCACACATAAGCTTAAGGATAGAGACAGATATCAGACTGTATATGCGAAGTTTGATGGAAGTGCGGCAGCACCTACAGCAGGTCTTCATTTTACACCAGAGCTTTTAGAGGAAGTAAAGGCAATGGGAGTGAAGATAGCAGAGGTTACTCTTCATGTTGGTCTTGGTACATTCCGTCCTGTTAAAGAGGATGAGGTATTAGACCACCACATGCACTCAGAATATTACGAACTCACTCAGGAAGCCTGCGACATTATTAATGAGACAAAGGCTAACGGAGGAAGAGTCATTTCAGTTGGTACCACAAGTACACGTACTCTTGAATCAGCTGCGGAGCCAGGAAAGCCACTTGTTCCAAAGAGCGGATGGACACAGATTTTTATCTATCCTGGTTATGAATTCAAGGTAATAGATTGTCTGATTACTAATTTCCATCTTCCACAGTCCACACTTATTATGCTGGTTTCAGCACTGGCTGGAAGAGAACATGTCCTTGCTGCATATGAGCAGGCTGTTCAGGAGAGATACAGATTCTTCTCCTTTGGAGATGCTATGATGATTACCGATTTACATCAGGGAGAGTAACTGATAAAATTTTAACTTAGTGAGAATTTAGTTTAGGGAGGCCACCTATGGTAGATATTATTTCAGAGTTAAGTGCCAAGTTCGAGACAGAACTTCAGAATATCAAGAATTCTGAAGAACTTGAGAACATCAGAGTTTCATACCTTGGCAAAAAGGGTAGTGTTACAGCTGCCATGAAAGAAATGGGCAAGCTCTCAGCGGAAGAGAAAAAAGAGTTTGGTCAGAAAATTAATATGCTTAAGAACACTGTAGCAGACAAGATTGCAGAGAAGAAGGATGAGCTTGCAGCTTTAGAGCTTCAGAAGGAAATCGATAAGGTTCCTGAGTTTGATATTTCCCTTCCAGAGCATTTTGATCAGGGAAGCTATCATCCAATTACACTTGTTCAGCGTCAGTGCGAGACAATATTTAAGTCAATGGGATTTACCGTTGAGGATTACAGTGAGGTGGTTACAGACTACGAGTGTTTCGAGTCAGTTAATATCCCTAAGTATCATCCTGCCCGCGATATGCAGGATACATATTACCTTGAGAATGGTCAGCTCTTAAAGTCTCAGACAACAGCTGCCCAGAACGCTATCTACAAGAAATACAGAAAGCAGCTTCTTGAGAATGGTACACCTATCAAGGCTATCTTCCCAGGTCGTTGCTTCAGAAACGAAGCTACAGATGCATGTCACGAGAACACATTCTTCCAGATGGAAGGTGTTATGGTAGGTAAGGACATTTCTATTTCAAACCTTATCTACTTCATGAAGACTATGCTTTCAGAAGTATTTAGAAGAGATATTAAGGTTAGACTTCGTCCAGGTTTCTTCCCATTTGTGGAGCCAGGTTTCGAGCTTGATATCAACTGCCTTAACTGTGGTGGTAAGGGTTGTCCTTCATGCAAGCACTCAGGATGGCTTGAGCTTTGCCCATGTGGTATGGTTCATCCAAAGGTTCTTGAAGAGGGTGGCATCGATCCAGAGAAGTATACAGGTTTTGCCTTTGGACTTGGCCTTACAAGACTTGCAATGATGAAATACGGTATTAAGGACATCCGTGATCTGAATAGCGGTAATCTTAACAGCTTAGCTCAGTTCACTGATGACGAGCAGTAAGGGAGGACGAAGACATGTTTATTTCAATGAATTGGATCTCTGATTTCGTTGACCTTTCAGGTCTCGACAAGATGGAGCTTATCGCTAAGTTCTCTCTTGCAACAGCAGAGGTTGAAAATGATATTTTCCATAAGGGTGAGGATTTATCAGGCGTAGTTGTTGCCGAGATTAAGTCAGTTGAGGAGCACCCAGAATCAAAGAAGCTTCACCTTTTAAAGGTTGATGCCGGCGATGGAAAGCTTACAGATGTTGTCTGTGGAGCACCAAACGTTCGCGTTGGTATGAAGACAGCTTTTGCAAAGGTTGGAGCAAAGCTTGGTGAGATTACAATCGCACCACGCCCACTTGCAGGCTTTGAGTCACATGGTATGTGCTGTTCAGAGAAGGAAATCGGTATCTCTGATAACAACGACGGTATCATGGATATCACAGAGGATGTTGCAAATGGTACAGATATCAAGGATTTATATGAAATTGACGATATAATCTTTGAGGTCGACAATAAGTCACTTACAAACCGTCCTGATCTTTGGGGTCACTACGGTATTGCCAGAGAGTTCGCTACAATTGCAAAGCGTCCACTTAAGGAGCTTCCTACAATCGACTTAAGCAAGTACGACAATCTTGAAAAGATTGATCTTAAGATTGAGGACGAACTTTGCCAGAGATATTCTTCAATCAAGGTTGAGAACGTTGAAAAGAACGTTGCTCCTATGAACATGAGAATCCGTCTCTTCTATTGTGGTATGAGAGGAATCAACCTTCTCACAGACCTTACAAACTATCTTATGCTTGAAATGGGTCAGCCAATGCATGCTTTTGATTCACGTAAGGTTGGCAAGATTCGTATCAAGAGATTTGATAAGCCATTTACTTTCACAACACTTGATGGTGTTGAGAGAAACATAGATGAGAACACACTTATGATTTGCAACGATAACACACCAGTTGCTATCGCAGGTATCATGGGTGGTCTCGATTCAGAAATCGTTGAGGATACAACACAGCTTACTCTTGAGTCTGCTACATTTAACGCAGCTTCAATCAGAAAGAGTGCAGTTCGTCTTGCCCACAGAACAGATGCTTCTGCACGTTATGAGAAGAGCCTTGATCCAGAGATGACTACAGTTGCCATCGCTCGTTTCATGAAGCTTCTTCTTGATATCGACCCAGGTGTAAAGGTTGTATCAGCACTTACTGATGAATATGCATTCCATTATCCACACATTGCCCTTGATTTTGACAAGAACTTTGTGGATAAGTACACTGGAATTGAGATTACAAACGAGCATATTGTGGATACACTTACAGCTCTTGGATTTGGTGTTACACACGATGGAGACAATTTCCATGTGGATGTTCCTTCATACCGTGCTACAAAGGATATCAGCTTAAAGGCAGATATCATCGAAGAGATTACACGTATCTACGGTTATGATAACTTTGAATTAGTTACAACAGCTGCTCCTCTTTATCCAGTTCGTATGGATGAGACAAAGAACGTAGAGGACAGAATTAAGGATATCCTTGTTAAGAGATTTAAGCTTCACGAGGTACATTCTTATGTATGGCAGTATGCTGATGAGTACAAGAAGCTTGGAATGGAAGTAGAAGAGAATGTTAAGCTTGCTAATTCTACTAACCCTAACATTGAGACTCTCAGAAACTCAATGATTCCAACACAGCTTTGCCAGGTTAATTACAATACAGGCTATGCTACTGATTTTGGTATTTTCGAAGTTGGTCGTGTTGTTGAAGGACTTAAGGCTGATGGTCTTTGCGACGAGAAGAAGAAGCTTTGCATCACATTATTCTCTAAGACAAAGTCACTTGAGCAGCTTTACTTCGAACTTCGCGATATGATTGCTGAGACAGTAGATGATGTTAGAAATAAGGCTCTTACATATAAGAAGCTTGAGGCTACACATTCATATGAGCATCCAAAGAATCTTAATGCACTTGTTCTTGATGGTGTTCAGATTGGTAAAATCGGTGTTGCTCACCCAGTAGTTTCAAAGAAGATTGATAAGAAAGCAGCTATCGTATTTGCAGAAATCGATGTTGAGGCCCTTTCAGATATCAATCCAGAGCCTATAAAATATGTAGAACCATCAAAATATCCATCAATTGAAGTAGATTTATCATTTATTGCCGAGAAATTTTCAGAAATAAATGATACAATAAAAGAAAGTGCTAAGGATATCTTGAAGAAGGTCGGTGTATCTGACGTATATTCAGATGGAGATAGCAAGTCAATTACCGTAAGATTGCTCTTTGGGGATGATGAGCGTACTCTTACACATGACGAAGTTCAGAAGGTAGTTGACGAGATTATTGAGAAGCTTAAGACTAAGGGGATAAATCTTAAAGCTTAAACGGGTAACTACTAATTAATGTATTGGGGGGCATGAGATGGAGGAGAAAAGAAAAAGCAAACGTTTAGACATTGGTGTAAAGGTTGAGATCGAGCGAATTGATGAAGCCAACATCACCACCGTGAAGTACATGGAGGTTGAGGTAACCAATATCTCGAAGACAGGTTTAGCTTTTAGGGTTCCTAATGTTGAATTTGAAATTGGAGCATGCTTTGATGCTAAGATTCAGATTTGGACAAAGGAAACCATTGATTCCGTATTTAAGGTTGTTCGCTCAAACAAGCTTGATGGCGACATCTATGAGTATGGCTGTATCTTTGTCGGCATGACAGATACAGATGCGCTGAAGATTGAGATTTATCAGTTGTTTAGCGACGCAGAATAGAGGAGACATAAATTGGATTCTAGCATTATTTTTCCAAATCTTCATATCACTCTAAACAATATTGAAAAAGGATTCCATATCGGGTCCTTTTTCATTGCGTTTTACGGCGTTATTATTGCCATCGGTATGTTGGTAGGGGTATGTTTTATTTTACATGAGGCAAAGCGACAGGGCTTTGATGAAGATAAGTTTTTAGATATTTGTATTATCACTATTATTGTTGGCGTCATAGGCGCCAGACTGTACTATGTTATATTTGCCTGGGAATATTATAAGGACAATCTGCTAAGCATATTTAACATCAGGCAGGGTGGACTTGCTATTTATGGTGGAGTTCTTGCAGGTATAGCAAGTGTTGCAGTCCTTTGTAAGATTAGAAAGCACAATTTCCTGCAGGTTATGGATATTTGCATTATCGGAGTTGTAATCGGCCAGATATTTGGACGCTGGGGCAACTTCTTCAACAGAGAAGTCTTTGGACAGTACACAGATGGACTTTTCGCCATGTTGTTACCAATCAATTCCATTAGAAGCCAGCAGGATGTTACAGCGGAAATGCTGAGCAACCTTGTTCAGATAAACGGAGTCGATTACATATCTGTACATCCTACATTTTTATATGAATCATTATGGAATCTAGGCCTGCTTATTATCTTGCTTTTGATGATTAAGAATAAGAAGTTCAATGGACAGGTATTCTTTACTTATCTCTTAGGCTATGGAGCAGGACGCTTCTGGATAGAAGGTATCCGCACAGATCAGCTTAAGCTTTGGGGAACAAGCATCCCTGTATCCCAGGCATTAGCTGCTATCTTAATTGTGCTTGGCACAGGATTGTATGTATATAATCTGCAGAAATTAAAAAATAATTAAATTAAATTGTATTTTTTTAAGAACAATCAAAGACATTGGTGCTTCCAATGTCTTTTTTTTATGTCTTTTTTAGCATATCTAGTGCCAATAGTGGGAACTGCCACCACTTTATACCACATGTGGGGAATATTGATTTTACGGGCTTCGCGGGTTGCGAAGAAGGGGAATTTGGTTTAGAATGTAGTTAAAAGTGGAGGAAAGTGGAATAAAAGTGTCATAAAGTGGTGGATATGGAGACAGTCTGCCATTTGGAAAGGAGGAAGTGTCTCATGTTCATGGGCGAATACAGTCACAATTTAGACGCGAAAAACCGTCTTATTATGCCTGCCAAGTTTCGTGAGCAGTTGGGAGATCACTTCGTTGCCACTAAGGGACTTGATGGATGCCTCTTCGTTTATCCACTTAGCGAATGGCAGACTATCGAGGAAAAGTTCCGAGAAATTCCACGTACCACAAAGGATGCTAGAAAGTTCTCCAGATTCTTCTTTGCAGGAGCAGCAGAATGCGACATTGATAAGCAGGGAAGAGTACTTATTCCAGCTACTCTTAAAGAATATGCTGGAATCGATAAGGAAGTGGTTTCTGTAGGTGTACTTAATCGAATTGAAATTTGGTCTAAGGAACGCTGGATTGAGGAAGGCACTTACGACGATATGGATGAAATTGCAGAGCACATGGCTGAGCTTGGTCTCGGAATTTAAGGAGTTAAATGGAATTTAATCATTATTCGGTTCTCTTACATGAGACAGTGGACAATTTAAATATTAAGCCTGATGGAATTTATGTTGACGGTACACTTGGCGGTGGCGGACATTCATTTGAGATTGCAAGTCACCTTACTACCGGACACCTTTATGGATTCGATCAGGACACCGATGCCCTGAAGGCAGCTGGGGAGAGGCTTGCATGCTACGGGGATAAGGTCACCAGAATTCATAGCAATTATGAATTCATGAAGGAGCGTCTTGCTGAGCTTGGCGTCACAAAGGTAGATGGCATTATGCTTGACCTTGGTGTTTCCAGCTTCCAGCTTGATGAGGCAGACAGAGGTTTTACTTACAGAGTAGATGATGCTCCACTTGATATGCGTATGGACAAGGACAATCCTATGACGGCTGCTGATATTGTTAATACATATTCAGCAGAGGATTTGACCCGTGTCCTATACACATATGGTGAGGAGAAATTTTCAAAGCAGATTGTTAAGAACATTATCAAAGAAAGAGAAAAGGCTCCTATTCTTACAGCTGGTCAGCTGAATAAGATTATTGCTGAGAGCATTCCAAAGAAGGCTCAGGTGGGACAGGGCCATCCTTCAAAGAGAACCTATCAGGCTCTTCGAATTGAATTAAACAGAGAACTTACAGTTCTTGAAAATCATATAGACGATATGATTGATTTACTTAATCCAGGTGGAAGACTTTGTATCATCACCTTCCATTCGCTGGAGGACAGAATCACAAAGGTTGCTTTTAAGAGAAATGAGGACCCTTGTACATGTCCAAAGAATTTCCCGGTTTGTGTATGTGGGAAAAAGTCAAAGGGAAAAGTGGTTACGAGAAAGCCAATTTTACCTAGTGATGAGGAGCTGGAGGCAAACTCTCGCTCAAAGAGTGCAAAGCTTAGAGTTTTCGAACGTGGTGATGAAGCCTGAACAATTAGAGAAATTATATGCTAGTTTTGATTGCTAGTTGGGATAGAGGAATAGAGATATGCAGGAATTAAAGACTTACTACTACAACGATGGCAATGCCGTCCGCAAAGAGACAGGATATCAGATGCGTCCGGCTAGAAGTCTGCCTAATCGTGAACAGCGTGAGCGTGAGAAACGTGAAGAGGCCATCCGTCGTCAGAAGATTACAGATAGAAAACGTGCGAGAGCACTTAGAAAAAATAGATTATTAACAGCATATATGATTATGGCGGTAGTACTTACATGCCTTATGCTTGTAAGCTACGTGGCACTTCAGACAAATGTTACTACAAGAATGAGTCATATTGCAGATATGGAAAATGAGCTTTCTACTATCAATGCAGATAACAATGCTGCAGAGAGCAGAATCGCCACAAATACTAATCTTTCGGATATAAAAGACAAGGCAATAAATGAGTTGGGAATGGTATATGCAACCAGCAACCAAATAGTGTATTATAGTATAGATGGTTCTGACTACATGAGTCAGTACAAGGATATACCATAGGAAGATAATGCATAATGCCTAGTAATAAAAAACGAAGAAGAATAAAACCTAATAAAAAAATCTTAAAAAGAATGCAAAGAAAACTCTGGCTAGTCTTTGGAGTTGTTTGTATTCTTTTTGTTGTTCTAATAGGTCGTATTATGTACATCCAGTACACTAGTGGAGACAAATACGAAAAGATTGTTTTAGCTCAGCAAAAATACGACAGCACGATTATTCCATTTCAGAGAGGAAACATTGTTGATACCAGAGGAACAGTACTTGCTACCAGTGTGGATGTTTACAACGTTATTCTTGATAGCAAGGTGCTTAATGAAAATGAAAAGAAAGCTAAGGATAAAAATAAGGATAGCTGTATTACAGCTACAGTAAACCTTGTAGCAGAATGCTTTCCTGAAATAGATAAAGAAAAGATTAGAACTCAGCTTGAGAAACATCCAAAATCAGCATATTATGTTCTGGCAAAAAAGGTTCCCTATGAAGAGATGGCTGCATTTGAAGAGAAGAAAGCTTCAAAAGAATACAAAGGAAAGGTCTTTGGTATTTGGTTTGAAAAGGAATACGTCAGACAATATCCATATGGAACACTTGCTGCAGCTACAATAGGTTATGCCAGCAGTGGTAATGTGGGTGTTATAGGTCTTGAAAATAAATATTCTAATGTGTTAAACGGAATCAACGGCCGTACATACGGTTATCTTAATTCAGACAGTAACCTTGAGCAGACAACAATCGATGCCACAAATGGAAACAACATTGTATTGTCACTTGATGTTAACATCCAGACTATTGCAGAAAATGCCATCAAAGAATGGAATGAAAAGACAATGGCTCAGTATAATGCAGATCATCCTGACGAGCCAGAGTATCAGGGTTCACTTCATACGGCAGCACTGGTTATGAATCCAAATACTGGCGAGATTCTTGCCATGGCTCAGTATCCTTCATTTGATTTGAATAATCCTAGGGATTTATCTGCATACTATACAGAAGAGCAGATATCTCAGATGTCCACAGATGAAAAGATGGATAAGCTCAATAAGATTTGGCAGAACTTCCCAATTACCTACACTTACGAGCCAGGTTCCACATTCAAGCCATTCACGGTGGCTATGGGACTGGAGACAGGAGCTTTGACTGGAAATGAGACATACTTCTGTGATGGTGGTGAGATGATTTCCGGCTATCCAAAGCTGGTAAAATGTGTTGCCCACAATAAAGGTGGTCACGGCACACAGACTATTGCAGATGCGCTTTCTAATTCCTGCAATGATGCTTTGATGCAGATGGTAAGAGTAATTGGACCTGATATTTTTTCAGATTACCAGTCAATATTTGGTTTTGGACAGAAAACCGGAATAGATCTTACTGGAGAGGCCAGTACAGCAGGCTTGATTTACAGTAAGGAGGATTTGCATTCAGCAATCAACCTTGCTACTAATTCCTTTGGACAGAACTTTAACACCACCATGATTCAGCTTGGAACAGGATTTTGTTCTCTTGTAAATGGTGGAAATCTTTATGAGCCTCATCTTGTAAAAAAGATAACCGACTCAAATGGAAACACAGTTAGTGAGATAGAGCCTACTCTTTTAAAGAAGACAGTTTCAAAAGAAGTTAGTGATATGTTAAAAGAGTATCTTCATTTCGTTGTATCAGATGGTACAGGAAAGACTGCCGGTGTTAACGGATATACCATCGGTGGTAAGACTGGTACAGCGGAGAAGCTTCCTCGAGGCAATCACAAATACCTGGTTTCCTTCATTGGCTTTGCACCTGTTGATAATCCGCAGCTTGTAGTATATGTTATTGTTGACGAACCTGGAGTAGGAGCAGAGGGCAACAATCAGGCCCACAGTAGCTTTGCTCAGGAAATTGTTCATAATATTTTTGAACAGGCATTACCTTATATGGGTGTAGAATCTTCTCTTACAGAAGAAGAGGAGGCTGCCGCAGCATCAGCTCTTACCGAGGCTGCACAGCAGAGTGAGAGCGAGCCAGATGAAGGTGTAGCTGAAGACACACCAGAAGGAGGCGAATCTACAGCAGATCCGTCCGTAACACCAGACAATGGTAACGAAGAAGAACATAATTAAAAAATTAGATGAGCTGGTAAGTGACAAGCTCCTAGATTTCCTTAGCGAATCGTGTTAGATGAGCGGGGAAATACTAGGGCTTGTTACTGTAACCAGCAGATTGGAGTAGTTAGAATGTTAGAAGTTTTTTTACCTATGTTAATTGCATTTTTTATAGTTATTGCCCTTGCGCCAATTTGCATCCCTCTTTTGAGACGTCTTAAGATGGGAAACACTGAGCGTGAGTACATCAAGGAACACAAGGCTAAGAATGGTACACCTTCCATGGGTGGTATCATGATTCTTATTGCTTTTGCTGTAGTTTCATTACTTTTTGGAAGAAACGTTCCACACATCTATCCAATTGTTATTCTTACAGTAGGTTTTGGTATCCTTGGGTTTGTTGATGATTTACTCAAAGCATTAAAGCGCAGTTCAGATGGCCTTAAGGCATGGCAGAAGATGCTTGGACAGATTCTTTTAACAACAGGTTTTGCAGTATACATGGTAAAGTTTTCTGATGTTTCATTAGAGCTTCGCATCCCAGCTACAGGTGCGTTTGTTGATATTAGCTGGCTTTCAGTGCCACTTCTTTTCCTTGCAGTTCTTGGAACAGTCAATGGCGCCAACTTTACAGATGGTCTTGATGGTCTTGCTACTTCAGTTACACTTGCTATCGCAGGTTTCTGGGGTCTTGTAGCCATTCACCTTTCTTCAGATATCACTCCAGCAATTGCAGCTATGATTGGTGCGTTGTTTGGATTTTTAATGTTTAATGTTCACCCTGCAAAGATTTTCATGGGAGATACAGGTTCACTTGCTCTTGGAGCATTTGTTGTTTCTGTAGCATACACACTTCAGATGCCTATTTTCATTATTGTTGTGGCTCTGATTTATCTTGCAGAGGTACTTTCTGTTATTCTTCAGGTAGGTTACTTTAAGATGACAGGCGGAAAGAGAATTTTCAGAATGGCTCCAATTCATCATCATTATGAGCTTGGTGGCTGGTCTGAGGTGAAGGTTGTTGCTGTTTTCACTACAGTTACAATTTTCTTATGCACATTTGCATACTTTTTGGTATAGGGGAGTTAATTTAGTTTTATGAAAAGAGACAAGGAGTTGGCCGCTTCAAGACGAGAGGCCAGACAACGAAAGAAAATTAAAAAGCTTCTGAATTTCGATTACACACTGCTTTTTATCGTTGTGTTTATTTTAGCCTTCGGTCTGGTTATGCTTTACAGTACATCAGCTTATGCAGCATCGCTGAAGATGGGAGATTCCACATTCTATCTTAAGAAGCAGTTGTTTGCTGCCGGGCTTGGTTTTGTGGGCATGAGCTTTTTTACTAAGGTTGATTATAGAAGGTGGAGTGCTTTTGTTATTCCACTTTATTTCATATCTATTTTCTTATGTGTAATTGTTAATTTCGTAGGTACCACTTTAAATGGTTCTACACGTTGGCTCAAAATCGGTGGAGTTTCTGTTCAGCCTTCAGAGATTGGTAAGGTTTCAGTTATTTTACTGATTGCTTTTGTTGTGGACAGAGCGCCAAAATATCAGAGAACTCTTCAGGGTACAGTCCGTACATTGGCATTGATAATTCCTATTTTCGGTGTTGTTGCCTACAACAACTTGTCTACAGCTATCATTATTGCCGGAATAGCATTTATCATGACATTTGTGGCATCACCAAAATACAGACCATTCTTCCTTGCAGGTGCTGGATTTATTGGCTTGGGATTTTTGGCTATTCACTTTGTAAGCTACAGAGCACAGCGTATCGCAGCATGGCTTCATCCGGAAGATTATATCGAGGAGACTGGTTTCCAGATTCTTCAGGGTCTTTATGCCATTGGTAGTGGCGGATTGTTTGGAAAAGGCCTTGGCGGCAGTATGCAAAAATACATTGTGCCAGAGGCTCAGAACGATATGATTTTTTCAATTATCTGCGAGGAATTAGGAGTTTTCGGTGCAGTGTGTATCATACTGCTTTACATTTTGTTGCTCTACAGATTACTTTTCATTGCAAATCACGCCAAGGACATGTTTGGCTCATATATTTGTATAGGAATAATGGCTCATATCGCGCTCCAGGTTGTACTTAATATTGCCGTTGTTACCAATTCTATTCCAAACACAGGTGTGTCCCTTCCATTAATCAGTTATGGTGGTACATCAGTAGCGATTCTTTTATCGGAATTTGGATTAGCCCTTAGCGTTTCTAAGAATATGGATTTTGACATGGAGGAATATGAGTAAACGAAGACGAAGACGTAGAAAAGCCATTGTGCTTATTCTTGTAGAGTTAATATTAGCTGTAGTTATCGTAGCTACTTTACTGGCCGTGGGTGCATATTTCCTTTGCCCTATTAAGGAATTGTCAGTAGAGGGAACAGATCTTTACACGTCTGAAGAGATTAAGAATTACATATTGGATGATAAATATTCCGGAAATGCAATTTATGCTTTTGCCAAAAATAAGCTGTTCCCTAAGGGGGATGCGGAATTTATTGATTCCTTTGATGTAAAGCTTACAGGAATGAACTCAATTACGATTGTTTGTAATGAGAAGAAGATTCTTGGCTATATTCCTCAGGAAGATGGAAAGTACATTTACTTTAACTATAGTGGAGAAATAGTAGAGATTAGTGACACCTTTGTGGATAGAGGCTATATGAAGGTGGAAGGAGTGGTCTGTGAGGACCCAGAGATTGGTGTGAAACTTCCTATAGGAAAGGAACAGATTGGATATCTCACCTCATTAATCAAGATATTAAATAAAAATGATTTAATGCCAAATGTGGTTTCATATGATGAAGATGGTCGAATTACATTGTCATATGACACCTATAATATATCCCTTGGAAGTAGTGTTTATCTGGAGGAGAAGATAGACCGTGCACTACGCATCCTGCCACAGCTGGAAGGAATGGTCGGAACACTACATCTTGAAAATTATTCCACCTCCAGCACAGATATTGTATTCGAAAAGGACTCTGGAGAGGAAGAAAATTAACTTTTTTTGATAAAAAACGGTTGATAAATAGAGTGAAAAAATATAATATTATATATAGTATTTTGGTATTAGAGAATTTGTTTGACCTCCCTTAGAGGTTTAATAATAAGGAGGATAAAGTTTTGATTAACATTACGACTGACGAGACAGGGGCTCCTGTCAGAATCATTGTTGTAGGCGTAGGCGGCGCTGGCAATAATGCAGTAAAGCGTATGGTTGAAGAGGGAATTGGGGGAGTTGAGTTCATTGGCATCAACACTGATAAGCAGGCGTTGGATTTATGTAAGGCGCCTACTCTTTTAGCTATAGGTGAGAAAACAACAGGTGGTAAGGGCGCAGGCGCTAATCCAGAAGTAGGCATGAAGTCTGCTGAGGAGAGTGCAGAAGATATTTCAGCAGCTATTAAGGGTGCTGATATGGTATTCATCACATGTGGTATGGGTGGTGGTACTGGTACAGGTGCTGCTCCAGTTGTTGCTAGAATCGCAAAGGAACAGGGCATCCTTACAGTAGGTATCGTTACAAAGCCTTTCCAGTTTGAAGGAAAGCCACGTATGAACAATGCCCTTAATGGTATTGAAAGATTAAAGGAGAGCGTAGATACTCTTATCGTTATCCCTAACCAGAAGCTTGTTGAGATTTGCAACAAGTCTATGGGTATTGGCGAGAGCTTCCGTATGGCAGATCAGGTGCTTCACCAGTCTGTTCAGGGTATCACAGATCTTATTACTAAGAATTCGCTCATTAACCTTGACTTCGCAGACGTTCAGACTGTTATGAAGGACAAGGGATTAGCACACGTAGGTATCGGTTCTGCTAAGGGTGATGAGAAGGCTCTTGAGGCTGTTAAGGCAGCTGTTGCTTCTCCACTTCTTGAGACAAGCATCCAGGGTGCTACAGATGTTATCGTTAATATCTGTGGTGATGTTGGTCTTAACGATGCAAACGAGGCTACATCATATGTTCAGGATATGACAGGTGCAGATGCAAATATCATCCTTGGTATCACAGTTGATGAGTCTATGGATGATGAGGTTTCTGTTACAGTTATCGCTACAGGTCTTGGCGAGCCAGTTGCAGCACCAACAGGTGCATTCCGCAACTCAGCAGGTATGGTTTACAATGCACAGCCTAGACAGTCTAGCGCAGATTTACTTGCCAGCATGAACAGAGCAGCAGCTCCAGCTGGTCAGGCAGGTGTTACAAATCCTACACCAGTAGTTAACAGACCTGTTACACCTACACCATCTATTCATAAGCCAGTTACACCAGTGGCTCCTACAGAGAGCTCAGTACCAGAGCTCAACATCAAGATGCCAGATTTCATGAGCTCAATCAAGAAATAATATATATGTAAATACGAAACTCCCTTACATTTGTAAGGGAGTTTTTTTATATTTCGTACTTGGATTTTTTCTTTGTTATCTCAGCCATGTAGGCTGCTGTAATAATACCTGTTGGAAGGGCGATGACAGCCATTCCGACCAAAGCTGAAATCATAGTAATGAATCGTCCTACCGGTGTGATAGGAGAAATATCTCCATATCCGATAGTGGTAATTGAAATGGTCGCCCAGTATAAAGCATCAAAGAAGGTATCAAACAGGTTTGGCTCCAATTGGAAAACCAGCATTGCAGATACTATGATATAAACGATAATCAAAATCAATACTGCAAAGAGCTGAGCCTTTACCTTTCTTACAACATTTGCGATAATTACCATGGTTTTTGAGTATCTTACTAGTTTAAGCACTCTGAAGATTCTAAAAAGTCTAAAGAGTGAAATGATGGTGGATACTGGGAAGAAGATATATAAAACCGGAGAAATAGATAACAGGTCAAATAAAGCCAATGGAGTAAAGATATAAGCTATATATGCTCTGTAATGCTTATATCCCATTTTATAATCTGCGGTATATATTCTGGCTATATAGTCAATAATAAAGAGGATGCTTACAGTTAGATCTATAATCAGAGTGAGAGTGTTATTTCCTTTTTGAGTCAAAGGAACAAGGCCTACGACTATGGCTACGGTCATTAGTCTGTCGTAAGCACGACTGGAAACATCACCTACAGAAGATACTTCCAGAACCTCATAAATCCTTCGCTTGAAATCATATTCATTATCCATTAGATGTTACCACCTTTGATAAACGCAACTATACCAAGAATAATTAAAGCAATAGTAAGAATGTTGCATAACAGCACAAATATCCTGGCTTGCTTTGTATGGGCATCCTGTGTTAGTCCTGAATCACTTATTAAGATGTCTTTATTAGATTTCTCTTTTTTATTCATAGAAACAATCTCCTAAAATAGATAATATCATTGGAATGTGAAAAATAATTATACACATTATGATAATTTTCGTATCTTTATCTCAACAGCGTACTTGCAAATCTTGCAAAGTATGGAAGGCTGGAGAATCATTTTTTGTAAATCACGATTTTATTTTAAAAATAATCTAAAAATTCATATTGACACCATGTAATTGTAATGATATAGTTACTTCAACGTAATAAAGTACTAAACCGATGAGGGAGAAGAGTACCTCTACATGATTCTTTAGAGAGAGCTGCGATGGTGGGATGCAGTAAGATAGTGTTTTGGGAATGGACTCCTGAGGGCGTGAGGAAATAGCATTTGCTAGAGTATTGCACGACGTAAGACACACGTTAGTTGTCAGGGATATGATGGTATCCTGTAAAGAGCATAAGCATTGCTTATGAATTCAAGGTGGCACCGCGGAATAGATTTTTCGTCCTTGATAGAAACCAGAGGTTTCTGTCAGGGACTTTTTTATTAGGCAGAAACCAAATATACATCAGGAGGATAAGAAAATGATTAAAGAAGCAATCGCAAAAATCGTAAACAAAGGTGACCTTGCATATGATGAGGCTTACCAGGTAATGAATGAGATTATGAATGGAGAAACATCTCAGACCCAGAACGCAGCTTTCCTTGCAGCACTTTCAACAAAGAGTGCAAAGGCTGAGACTACAGACGAAATCGCTGGATGTGCTACAGCAATGAGAGAGCATGCACTTAAGGTTGAAACTGGTATGGATGTTTTTGAGATAGTAGGAACTGGTGGAGACAATGCACACAGCTTTAACATTTCAACAACTTCAGCTTTAGTAGCTGCAGCTGGTGGAATGAAGGTTGCAAAGCATGGAAACAGAGCAGCATCTTCACTTTGCGGAACAGCTGATTGTCTTGAGGCACTTGGAGTAAACATCCAGCAGGATCCAGAGAAGTGTGTAGAGCTTTTGGAAAAAGTAGGAATGTGTTTCTTCTTCGCTCAGAAATATCACACATCAATGAAGTATGTAGGAGCTATCAGAAAAGAGCTTGGATTCAGAACAGTATTCAACATCTTAGGACCACTTACAAATCCAGCTACTCCTTCAATGCAGCTTCTTGGTGTTTATGATGAATACTTGGTAGAGCCACTTGCACAGGTACTTGTAAGCCTTGGTGTTAAGAGAGGAATGGTTGTATACGGAATGGATAAGCTTGATGAGATCTCATTAAGCGCACCAACTAAGATTTGTGAAATCTACAACGGAGAATTACTTACATACACAATTAAGCCTGAGGACTTCGGATTTAACAGATGTACAAAAGAAGACTTACAGGGAGGCACACCTGAGGAGAACGCAAAGATTACAAGAGAAATCTTAAACGGTGCAAAGGGACCTAAGAGAGATGCAGTACTTTTAAATGCAGGAGCATCACTTTTCATCGGAGGAAAAGCAGAGAGCTTCTCAGAGGGAATAAAACTTGCAGCTGAAATCATTGATTCAGGAAAGGCTCTTGAGACATTAGAGAAATTTGTTTTAGTTAGCAACGAGATAAAAGCAGGAGAAACAGATGAACATACTACAGCAGCTAGGGCAGCATGCAACGCATAGAGTTGAGGAAGCAAAAAAGAATATTTCTTTGGAAGAATTAAAGGCACAGGCACTTAGTCTTCCAAAGGGAAGCTTCGAATTTGAGGAAGCCCTTAAAAAGCCTGGTATTAGTTTTATCTGTGAGTGCAAAAAAGCTTCTCCTTCAAAGGGAATCATTGCTGAAGAATTTGATTATCTGCAGATAGCTAAGGATTATGAAAAAGCTGGTGCAGACTGTATATCAGTTCTCACTGAACCTAAATGGTTTTTAGGTAGTGATGAATATCTTAGAGAAATTGCAAATACGGTAAAGATCCCATGTATCAGAAAGGATTTTACTGTAGATGAATATATGATTTACGAGGCGAAAATACTTGGTGCCAAGGCAGTACTTCTTATTTGTGCCATCCTCACAGAGGAGCAGATAAAAGAATATATTCGTATATGCGATATACTTGGACTTAGTGCTTTGGTGGAGGCTCATGATGCTGATGAAGTAAAAATGGCCATTAGGTCAGGAGCACGACTAATCGGTGTTAATAACAGAAATCTAAAAGATTTCTCAGTAGACACAGGAAACAGCAGAGGATTAAGAGAAATGGTTCCAGAGGATGTGATTTTCGTATCAGAAAGCGGTATCCAAGGACCAGAAGATATAAAGCTATTGAGAGATGCCAAAGTAGACGCAGTGCTAATTGGTGAAACCTTAATGAAGGCGGAAGATAAGGCAACAAAACTTAGAGAGTTAAGAGGAAATTGAGATGACAGCTATAAAATTATGCGGACTTACAAGAGAAGAAGATATAAGAAAAGCTAACGAAGTTAAGCCAGAATATGTTGGTTTTGTCTTTTACGAGAAGAGCAGACGTAATGTCACAAAGGATAAGGCAAAGAAGCTCAGAGCTATGCTTAATCCAGAGATTAAAACAGTAGGCGTATTCGTTGATGCTAATCCTGTTGATATCGAAAATCTTTATGATGAGAGAATCATCGATGTGGCTCAGCTTCACGGAAATGAAAGCGAGGATTATATCAAGGAGCTTCAGGATAAGAGCATTCCTGTTATCAAGAGATTCAAGGGAGATGAGCCAGAGGAGCTTATCAAGGCTGAAAAATCCAGCGCAGACATGATTCTTTTTGATGTAGGACAGGGAGATGGAGAGACTTTTAACTGGAAGCTTTTAGGTTATGTGGACAGACCTTTCATTTTAGCTGGAGGTCTCAATCAGGAAAATGTTGCAGAGGCTATTGAGGCTACAAATCCATATGGAGTAGATGTCAGCTCAGGTATCGAGACAGATAAACTCAAGGATGGCCACAAGATGCGTGAATTCGTAAATGCGGTAAGAGAGGATAAGAAAGTGGGAAAGACTACAGGAAGATTCGGAGTCCACGGTGGTCAGTATATTCCAGAAACACTTATGAATGCAGTAAAAGAGCTGGAAGAGGCGTACAACCACTATAAGGATGATCCAGATTTTAATAGAGAATTGAAGGAACTTCTTGATAACTATGCAGGTCGTCCAAGCCTTCTTTACTACGCAGAGAAGATGACTAAGGATTTGGGCGGAGCAAAGATTTACCTTAAGAGAGAAGATTTAAATCACACAGGTTCTCATAAGATTAACAATGTATTAGGTCAGGCTCTACTTGCAAAAAAGATGGGTAAGACAAGACTTATTGCTGAGACAGGAGCAGGACAGCATGGTGTGGCAACTGCTACAGCAGCAGCCCTTCTTGATATGGAATGTGTAATCTTCATGGGTGAGGAAGACACAAAGCGTCAGGCTCTTAATGTATATAGAATGAAGCTTCTTGGCGCAGATGTTGTTCCAGTAACAAGCGGTACTGCTACTCTTAAAGATGCTGTTTCTGAGTGTATGAGAGAGTGGACTACAAGAATTGATGACACACATTACTGCCTTGGTTCTGTAATGGGACCACATCCATTCCCTACTATTGTTAGAGATTTCCAGGCAGTTATTTCCAAGGAATCAAGAGCACAGATTCTTGAGATAGAAGGCAGACTCCCAGATGCAGTTCTTGCCTGCGTAGGCGGTGGAAGTAATGCCATGGGTTCTTTCTATCACTATATTGGTGATGAGAATGTAAAACTTATCGGCTGCGAGGCTGCTGGTCGTGGAATAGATACATTTGAGACAGCAGCTACAGTTAACACTGGTAAGGTAGGAATTTTCCATGGTATGAAGTCATACTTCTGCCAGGATGAGTATGGTCAGATTGCACCTGTTTACTCTATTTCAGCTGGTCTTGATTATCCAGGTGTTGGTCCAGAGCATGCTTACCTTCACGATATTGGCAGAGCAGAGTATGTACCAGTTACAGATGACGAAGCAGTAGAAGCATTTGAGTATATAGCAAAGACAGAAGGCATTATCGCTGCAATCGAAAGCTCACATGCTATCGCATATGCGAAGAAACTGGCACCTACTATGGACAAGGATCAGATTATCATGGTTACAGTTTCAGGTCGTGGTGACAAGGATTGTGCCGCAATTGCACGTTACAGAGGAGAGAACATCTATGAGTAAGATAGCAGAAGCATTTAACAATAAAAAAGCATTCATTCCATTTATCACATGCGGTGATCCAGACCTTGAGACCACAAAGAAGATAATAAAGGAACTTGAGAAAAACGGGGCAGATTTAATTGAGCTTGGAATTCCATTTTCAGATCCTACAGCAGAAGGTCCAGTTATCATGGAAGCTAATATAAGAGCTCTCAAAAATAAGGTCACAACAGATGACGTGTTTAACATGGTTGCAGAGGTCAGTGGAGAGGTTAGCATCCCACTAGTATTTATGACTTATGCTAATGTTGTTTATTCATACGGCAGTGACAGATTCTTTGAAAAATGTAAGGAGACTGGAATCTGCGGAATTATCCTTCCTGATGTTCCATTTGAGGAAAAGGCTGAGTTTGAAGATGCAGCTGTTGAGTATGGAGTTGAGTTTGTATCAATGATAGCTCCTACTTCAGAAGACAGAATTGATATGATTTCAGCTGATGCAAGAGGCTTTATTTACATCGTATCAAGCCTTGGTGTTACAGGAACCAGAAAAGAGCTTAATGGAAATATTAAGTCTTTGGTAGAACGTGTAAGAAAGAACACTGATGTACCTTGTGCTGTTGGTTTTGGTATTTCCACACCGGAGCAGGCAGCAGAGATGGCTAATATTTCAGACGGCGCTATTGTAGGTTCTGCCATTGTAAGAGTTATTGCAGAGCATGGAAAAGATGCACCAGAGCATGTAGGTAAGTTTGTTAAGGAGATGAAGGAGGCATATTATGTTTCCTAGTTTAGAAGAGGTAAAAAAGCTGTCTGAAAGCGGAGAATATAAACGTATTCCAGTGGCGATTGAGATGCTTTCTGACAGCCTTACTGCCATTGAGACAGTAAGAATTTTAAGAAATGCCAGCCATCAGTGTTATTTACTTGAAAGTGCCAGCCAGTCTGAGACCTGGGGCAGATATTCATTCCTGGGATTTAACCCTAAAATGGAAATTACCTGCCAGGACGGAATTGTAAAGATTAAAGAGAATCATGGAGCAGACAAAACTCTTGTTGAAGAGAGAAAAGTTGCTCATCCAGGCCTCATATTACGTCAGGTGATTGCTGATTATAAGACTCCTACAGTAGAAGGACTTCCTACTTTTACAGGCGGTCTGGTTGGATATTTTTCTTATGATTACATCAAATATGCTGAGCCTAAGCTTGCCCTTGAAAATCACGGCGAGGATGATTTTAAGGACATGGACTTAATGCTTTTTGATGATGTAATTGCATTTGATAATTATAAGCAGAAGATTTTTATCATTACAGGAATTATGCTTGATACCGGTTCTCTTGAGGATGCCTATGAGCAGGCAGCCAATCGTTTGGCGCAGTTAAAGAAGCTTCTTAATGAGGGTGTAAAAAAAGAGTTTAAGCCACTTAAGCTTAATTCAGAAATCACTCCAAAGTTTACAAGAGAAGAGTATGGACAGATGGTGGAAAAGGCCAGACATTACATCAAGGAAGGTGATATCTTCCAGGTGGTGCTTTCGAATCCAATGACTGCAAAAGCTGAAGGTAGTCTGTTTGATACATACAGATATCTTCGTTCGACAAATCCATCACCATATATGTTTTACTTCAACAGTGATGATATTGAAATAGCAGGAGCATCTCCTGAGACACTTGTTAAGGTGGAACAGAAGAAGGTTAGCACATTCCCACTTGCAGGCACTCGCCCACGCGGCAAAAGTCAGAGCGAGGATGAAGCACTTGAGGCAGAACTTCTCAAAGATGAGAAAGAGCTTGCCGAGCACAACATGCTTGTGGACCTTGGCAGAAATGATATTGGAAAAATAAGCAAGCTTGGTTCTGTGAGTGTGGAAAAGTATATGGGAGTAGAGCGTTATTCCCATGTAATGCACATTGGTTCTACAGTGGTAGGACAGCTGGCAGATAATAAAGATGTTATTGATGCAGTGGATGCTATTTTACCTGCAGGAACTCTTTCTGGAGCACCAAAGTTCAGAGCATGTCAGATTATTGAGGAGCTTGAGCAGAGCAAGCGTGGCATTTACGGTGGAGCATTAGGATACATCGATTTCGCCGGCAATCTGGATGTGTGCATTGCCATAAGACTTGTCTACAAGAAAAATGATACAATCTGTATTCGTTCTGGAGCCGGAATTGTCTATGATTCCGTTCCACTTACAGAGGCAGAAGAGTGCATCAACAAAGCAAAGGCAGTAGTAAATGCTGTGAAATATGCAGAGGGGGGATTGGCATGATTTTACTTATAGATAATTACGATAGTTTTTCTTACAATCTCTACCAGCTGGTAGGCGAAATCAATTCTGATATTCTGGTAATTCGTAATGACGAACTTCGTCTATGCGATATTGAAAAGCTTAACCCAGATCAGATTATTATTTCGCCAGGTCCTGGACGACCTATAGATGCAGGAATCTGCGAGGATGTTATTGCTCATTTTGCAGGAAAGATTCCTATCCTTGGAGTGTGCCTGGGACATCAGGCAATATGTGAGACTTTTGGAGCAAATATTACCTATGCAAAGGAATTGATGCATGGTAAACAGTCAGTGGTTTCTATTGATAAGGAATGCAAATTATTCAAGGGACTTCCTGAAGAGATAAAAGTAGCCCGCTATCATTCCCTGGCTGCGGATCCAGAAGTTATTCCTTCCAATCTTAAGATAGTTGCCACTTCTGAAGATGGAGAAGTAATGGCTGTAAAGCATAAAGATTACGAAATCTATGGACTTCAGTTCCATCCGGAATCAATACTTACACCTGATGGAAGACAAATGATAAAGAATTTTATAGCATAAAAAACAGTTGAATTTGCCAGCCTTCGGGCTGGCGTATTTTTTGCATTTTGGTATACTAATCATATGTGTAAATGAGAAATTGGAGGAAGAATATAACAACAATGAAGGACTTTGATCATTTTGATTACAACAAGAAAGCTTCCAGCCGAGGAAGGAAGCAAAAAAATATTATTAAACGCAGGATACTTATTGGCGGCATCGCTGTAGGTATTCTGTTTTTCACCCTGGGGACTATTTTTATTGTGAAAAAATTCTCCGGAGGAAAGGAGGAGCCTGTGGAAGTGGCTGAAGAGCTGGAACCTGAAGATGATGTTAAAATCGAAGTGGTTATAGACGAGCCAGAGGAAGAGACGCCTGAAGAAACAGAGGATGATAAAGACGCTAAGGACCCACAGGTAGACGTAAAAGTGGAGTCAGGAGAGGCTGTTGATGTAGGAACTCTTGTTAGTGCCAGCACAGTAGGAGAGAATTCAAACATCACTTATGGTATAGATGTTTCTAAATTCCAGGGCACAATCGACTGGGCCAAGGTTGCTTCATCTGGTATCAATTTTGCGATGATTCGTGTTGGTTACAGAGATTCATCTACAGGAGAAATCAAAGCTGACACAAATGCAAAATATAATATGCAGGAAGCTGAAAAGAATGGAATTAAGATTGGTGCTTATTTCTTTTCTACAGCGATAAATTCTACAGAGGCTAATGAGGAGGCTACCTGGGTTGCAAATTATATTGCTCAATATCCTATAACATATCCTGTTGGATATAACTGTGAGGGATTTGAAAATAGCTCAAGTCGACAGTACAATCTGACAAAGGATGAGAGAAGTGCAGTTGCAGATGCTTTTTTGGATGCCATATATAAGGCCGGCTATACACCTATTTTCTACGCTTCAAAAAATGAGCTGACAAATGATGCCAAGTGGAATGCATCTTCGTTAGAGAAAAAATGGAAAATCTGGATGGCATGGTATAACCAGGACACATCAGCCATTGCTACAGGTCCTGCATATAGCGGAAAATGCGCTATGTGGCAGTATACAAATCAGGGAACTATTCCTGGAATTAGCAAAAAGGTAGATGTTGATGTGGCATACTTTGGTTACAACGGCACAGAAACAGCCAAGGATACATCTGAAAGAGCAGTGGCGTCAGCTGATGTGGAAGCACTTATGAAGTTCGATGCTGTGGAGGAAACAGTTACAGCGAAGAGTAAGACAAACTTAAGAGATAAGCCTAGCCAGGGAGCAGACAGTACAGTAAAGGTGACCTTGCTTAATGGCCAGACAGCCACACGTACAGGAGTCAGCAAAAGCGGATGGTCCAGAGTAGTATATGAGGGTGGCACATATTATGCCGTATCAAGTTACCTTACAACAGATTTATCTGCAGCCGCCCAGACAGCACCTTCACCAACTCCTGCACCAGCAGCTGAAACAACTCCAGCGGAGCAGGCTACTGCCAATTCAGGCTTCAAGACTAAATTTACAGACTGCAACGAGCTTATTACTGCAAAGGAAATAGTAAACCTTCGCTCTAAGCCAAGCGTTACCGATGCAGATTCGCAGGTTGTTGTCACTTTATACAATGGAATGACAGCCACACGTACAGGAATTAACAATGAATATGGCTGGTCCAGAATTGATTACAATGGACAGACACTATATTGCGTAAGCAGTTATATAAAAGTAGTAGAGTAAAAATGATACTCGCCAATTTAAAGTTTTCCTTCTGAAAAAGGAAACTCTAAAAAAAGACCCGATTTTTTTGTAAGAAAAAATTGGGTCTTTTTTAGTAAATATGCACAGTGAAAAATTAAATCGAAAGAGTAAAATATTAACAAAATATTACGGGAATGATACAAAATGCATAAAAAAATACTACAATTAATTGTTAAAAATACTAGTATATTAGTCTTGACAGAGTTTTTGCGACGTGAAAACTGCACGTGTGAAATAATACACAGTGGGGTATAAGTTATTGACTATAACGTTTTCGAAAACTTATTATATATATAGGTCGCGACAGTAAGACGAAGGGAGATGCATAAGAATGCATAATGTTAAAAAAATTAAGCGATTATTATCGTTAGTATTGACATTAATAATCGTTGTAACAGCAGTTCCTGTAAAAACAGCAAATGCTGCCAGCGGTACAAATAAAACTGCTACACAGGTTGTCTCAGACATGACAGTAGGTTGGAATATAGGAAACAGCCTAGATTCTTATGGTCAGAAGTCAAATTTCCCATATACAACTTCAAATGAGACATACTGGGGAAACCCAAAGACAACAAAAGCTTTAATTGATGAAGTAGCTAAGGCAGGCTTTAATACAATTCGTATTCCTGTTTCATGGGGACAGTATACAACAGGATCTAATTATCAGATTCCTGATTTCTTCATGAAGAGAGTACATGAAGTAGTAGATTACTGTATTGCAAATGATATGTATGTGATCTTAAATACACATCATGATATCAATAGTGATTATTGCTTCTATGTTCCAAACAATGCTAATAAGAATCGTTCAGAGGCTTATTTCAAGTCAATCTGGACACAGATTGGTAAAGAGTTCAAGGATTATGATTATCACCTTGTTTTTGAAACAATGAATGAGCCAAGACTTGTTGGACACAGCGAGGAGTGGTGGTTCCCAAGAAATAATCCAAGCTCTGATATTAAAGAGGCTGTTGCATGCATCAATGATTACAATCAGGTAGCACTTGATGCAATCAGAGCAACAGGTGGAAACAACGCTACAAGATGCGTAATGGTTCCAGGTTATGATGCTTCTATCGAAGGCTGTATGACAAATTCATTTGCTATGCCTAAGGACTCAGCAAGCAACAGACTGATTCTTTCAGTTCATGCTTATATTCCTTATTATTTCGCTCTTGCAAGTGATACATACACAACAAAGTTCGATGATAGCAACAAGGGAGATATTGATTCATTCTTCAATGATTTAAATTCTAAGTTCTTATCAAAGAACGTACCAGTTGTTGTTGGTGAGACAAGTGCAACAAACAGAAACAATACTTCAGAGCGTGTAAAGTGGGCAGATTATTATTGGGGAAAGGCTTCAAAGTATAGCAATGTTGCAATGGTTCTCTGGGATAACAATGTATATGACAATAACTCAGCTGGTTCTGACGGTGAGTGTCATAGATACATTGACAGAAACTCTTTGAAGTGGTGTGATCCAGAAATCATCAGCGCTATTATGAAGCATGTTGATGGAACTCCAGCTACAATCAATGGTAGCTCAGCTCCAACACCAACACCAACACCAAAGCCAACACCAACACCAAAGCCAACACCTACACCAACGCCAAAGCCAACACCTACACCAACTCCTCAGCCAACAGCAACACCTTCAGCTACAGGTGATTTAAAGGCTGAGTACACAATTAATAGTTGGGGTTCAGGCTATCAGGTATTAATCAAGGTAAAGAATGATTCTTCAGCTAAGGTTAATACATGGACAGTGAAGGTAAATAAGAAAGATGTAAAGATTGATTCAAGCTGGTGTGTAAATGTTGCCGAGGATGGTGACTATTATGTAATCACACCAATGTCATGGAATTCTTCTATAGAAGCGGGAGCGTCGGTAGACTTCGGAATTCAGGGCAATGGTTCAATTGGTACAACAGTAGATATAACTGTTAAGTAAGATTAAAAAATTAGAGAATGCGGGTAGATTTTTAGAGTAAATTTTACTCGCATTCCTTTTAATCAGAAACTCAAACGTTTAAGTAAACTATGATATCAAGCGCGCGGATATCATAATATAAAAACAATTTTTAAGGAGGAAAATGTTATATGCACAAAAACACAAAATCTTTTTGCAAAAAGGTTCTGATGTGCTCTCTGTCTGCATCCATGGTGATTGGAGGCTTTAGCCTTCCAACACTTAAGGCTGATGCTGCAAATTACAATTATGGTGATGCTCTTGCAAAGTCATTATTGTTCTATCAGCTTCAGGAATCTGGAAAGCTTTCAGAGGAAACATTATCAAGAACAAACTGGAGAGCAGATTCTGCACTTAAGGATGGCGCAGACAACGGACTTGATCTTACTGGTGGATGGTATGATGCTGGTGATAACGTAAAGTTTAATTTACCAATGGCATATTCATCTATGGTTCTTGGCTGGTCATACTTAAATAATCCAAAGGCATACAAGGAGTCTGGACAGGAAAAGTGGATGCTTCACGATATTAAGTGGGCAAATGATTACTTTGTAAAATGTAATCCAGATTCAAACACATATTATTATCAAGTAGGCGATGGTGGAAAGGACCATGGATTCTGGGGCGCACCAGAGCTTGTTGAAACAAAGATGTCTAGACCATCCTTTAAGGTAGATGGAACATCTGCAGGTGGTGGTTCTTGTGTAACAGGTGAGGCTGCAGCTTCACTTGCAGTAGCATCTCTTGTATTGAAGGATTCAGATCCTTCAAGAGCTGCAACTTATTTAGCTCATGCAAAGACTTTATATAAGATGGCAGAAAGTGCTAAGAGTGATGCTGGTTATACAGCAGCAAGTGGATTCTACACATCATACAGCGGATTCTATGATGAGCTTGCCTTAGCTGGATGCTGGTTATACAAAGCAACGGGAGATAAAACATATCTTACAAAGGCTGAGCAGTATGCTGAGAACTTTGGTTCTGAGTTCCAGGGTGGCGATGATATCGCTTATTCTTGGACAATGTCATGGGATGACACACACATGGGTGCATGCTTACTTCTTGCTGAGTTAACAGGTAAGGATAAGTATTACACACCAATTGAGAATAGTATTGATTGCTGGAATGGCAAGCTTGAAGGTTCTAATTCAGTAAGAATTACTCCTGGTGGACTTTCATTCTTAAGTGAGTGGGGCTCAGTTCGTTATGCTTGCAACCAGGCATTCATTGATACAATTTATCTTGGTCTTGATAAAGCAGATAAAGCTCATAAGGATGGAGCAAATGCTTATATCGAAAGAACAATCAATTACACACTGGGAAGCAATGGCCAGAACTTCATGGTTGGCTACAATGCTCAGTCACCAAAGAATCCTCATCACAGAGCAGCTCATGGTTGCTGGTCAAACAACCTCAACGCAGCTCCTGAGAATTCAAGACATACACTTGTAGGTGCTATCGTTGGTGGACCTGGTTCTGCAGACGATTCATACAAGGATGTTCGTAGCGATTATCAGGCTAATGAAGTAGCATGTGATTACAATGCAGGTTTCACAGGTGCTTGTGCATATCTCTATGAGAAGAATGGATTCGGTACAGTTGTAACTCCATCTGCAATCGAAAAGACAGATGGTGCTGAGTTTGTTCTTAACGCTGGTATCAATGCTCAGGATAAGAACAACAAGATTAACTTTGTTGAGCTTAAGACTGTTATCGAGAATCATACAGCTTGGCCAGCAAGAGTTACAGACAACTTAAAGCTTCGTATGTACTTTGACCTTAGCGATGTAATTGAACAGGGTTACAGTGCATCTGACATGAAGGTTTCTACAACATACATGCAGCATCCAGTAAAGATTTCTAGCTTCAAGAAATCTGGAAATGCAGGCCTTTACTATGTTGACCTTGATCTTGCAGGCGCAGAAATCTATCCAGGTGGACAGAGTGAGTGCAAGTGCGAGCTCCAGGTAAGAATTACAGCTCCTGGTAAGTGGGATTACTCTAAGAGCCCATGTGTTGCAGGTCTTGGCGGAACAAGCAATTCTCAGATGTCTACACCTAAGGGAATGCAGTTGTTCGAAGGTTCTACATTAGTACTTGGAGAGAAGACAGTTGACGTTGTTGATGATCCAACACCTACACCAACACCAAAGCCAACACCTACACCAACACCAAAGCCAACACCTACACCAACACCAAAGCCAACACCTACACCTACACCAGTACCAACACCTACACCAACACCAAAGCCAACACCTACACCTACACCAGTACCAACACCTACACCAACACCAAAGCCAACTCCAACTCCTACACCAGTTCCAACTCCAGTTCCTTCTGGAAAACTTGGTGTTAACTACACAGTTAATAACTGGGGTTCAGGCTTCCAGGTACTTATTGATGTAAAGAATGATTCTAAATCAACAGTTAATGGTTGGACTGTAAAGGTTAAGAAGAGTGAAGTTAATATTGATAATAGCTGGTGCGTAAATATTGATGAATCTGGCGATTATTATGTAATAACTCCTATGTCTTGGAATTCAACTATTGATGCTGGACGTGCTGTAAGCTTCGGTATTCAGGGTACAGGTTCAGTAGCGGAAACATTAGACATTACAGTTGAATAGGAGGCTTTCTATGCAAAATAAGAAAAATGCTTTTTGTAAAAAGGCCTTATCTGCATCGTTAGCTACATTTATGATTTTATCAGGATGCAATCTTGCACCACTTAGTGTAAGAGCAGCAGAGAAGGAATTAACTACAGCCTATACAATTAATAACTGGGGCTCAGGCTATCAGGTATTGATTAAGGTAAAAAATGATACAACAACAAGAGCTGATTCTTGGGCTCTTAAAGTTAACAAGAATGATGTTGGAATTGATTCAAGCTGGAATGTTAAGGTAAAAGAGTCTGGTGACTATTATGAAATCACTCCAATGGAGTGGAATTCAGTTATCGAGCCAGGTAGTACAGTAGAATTTGGCGTTCAAGGTTCAACACATGTTGGTTCTACAGTTGAGATTATTGCAAATGGGGATGGACAGGCTGATACTCCAAAGCCAACACCTACACCAGTAGTTACACCAACTCCAACACCGGTTGTAACACCAACACCTACAGCAAAGCCTACACCAACACCTACACCAAAGCCAACAGTTACACCAACACCAACACCAACTCCTACACCAAAACCTACTCCAACTCCTACAACAGTGGTAGAGGATCCTTCAGTTCAGGGAGATGATTGGCTTCACACAGATGGCCATAAGATTCTTGATAAGCAGGGACGTGAGGTATTTTTAACTGGTGCAAATTGGTTTGGATTCAACTGTTCTGAAAAGGTATTCCATGGTTTATGGAGTGCTAACATGAAGGACGTAGTAGAAGGCATGGCTGATCACGGTATCAACCTTGTACGTGTACCTATTTCTACAGAGCTTCTCCTTGACTGGAAGGCTGGTAAGAAAGTAAAGGTTAACGTAAATACCTACGCTAATCCAGAACTTAAGAACGCAGATGGAAGCGATATGGATTCAAGAGAAGTCTTTGATACATTCGTAAAGCTTTGCAGACAGAATGGTATCAAGATTATGATGGATTGCCATAGTGCAGACGCTAACAACTCTGGACATAATTACAACGTATGGTATGGACCAAAAGGCTTTACAACTCAGGACTGGATCGACGGTTGGACCTGGTTTGTAAAAGAGTATAAGAACGATGATACAATCATCGCTTGCGATCTTAAGAATGAGCCACATGGCAAGTATTCTACAGGCGAGGAGCCTGCAGCCAAATGGGATGATTCTAAGGATGAGTGCAACTGGCAGTATGCTGCCAGCCGTTGCGGAAAGGCTATCCTCGATGTAAACCCTAACCTTCTTATCATGGTAGAAGGTATCGAGGAGACACCAAGACCTGGTTATGATTACAACTCAGGATTACAGGATCCTAATGCTTCAGAAGATCAGTTGAAGTATTACGGCGGATGGTGGGGTGGAAACCTTAGAAACGCTGGCAAATATCCTGTAGACCTTGGAAAGTATCAGAATCAGTTAGTATATTCTCCACATGATTACGGTCCACTGGTATACGAACAGACATGGTTCAAGAAAGACTTCACAGAGCAGACATTGCTTGATGATGTTTGGTATGACAGCTGGTTCTATCTTCAGGATCAGGATATCGCACCTCTCCTTATTGGTGAGTGGGGTGGATTTATGGACGGTGGTTCAAATGAGAAGTATCTGAATCTTATGTCAGATTTCATCGCTAAGAATCACATTAATCACACCTTCTGGTGCATCAATCCTAACTCTGGTGACACAGGCGGACTTCTTGAAGGCGACTGGGTAACATGGGATTCAGCTAAGTACAATATGATGAAGCAGACACTTTGGTCTGATTCAAAGACAGGTAAGTTTGTAGGTCTTGACCACAAGGTTCCTCTTGGAAGCAACGGTGAGACAGTAACTACATACTACAAATAATCTAATTTAAAAAGAGGACTCGACACTAATATTAATTATTGGTGTCGGGTCTTTTTTATACATACTGAAAAATTGTAATGGTATAAATCCCATGAATTGTCACAAAGAATAATATGTTATTTTGTATAACATTTTTGTAACTAATATGATAAACTTCTGTAACGTGTGGGTTGGGTATAGTAATTATGAGGAGAATTATGAAAAAAGGAGAGAGTGTGGAATGAAAAAAATTCTAAACTCAAAGCCAGGAAAGGTAATAGTAACTATTATTGTTATCTTATTACTTCTTTTGGTTGGATTTTTCTACGTAAGCGGCGATAGAAAATCCGAAGTCGCTGATTCTAATGTTGAGATGGAGTCAGAGGAGACAGTTCAGACTAGCGATCTGGAAGAAGATGATTCTGAGGAAGTAGAGGAGGAGTCATCAGAGGAAGCTACAGAAGAAGAGACAGACGAGGAAGAGACAACAGAGGAAGCTTCTAATAATACTATCAAGGCTGCTAAGAAGCCAGCAACAAACACTACAGTTGCTCCAGTAGTTGAGGCACCAGTAGTTACAGAAGAAGAAAACATCGTTGTTGCAGCTAATATCCCAGTAGCAGCACCTGCAGCACAGCAGTCAGCCCCAGCAGCACCAGCTACACAGCAGACAGTTGTTGCTCAGCCAACACCAACACCTACACCGGAGCCAACTCCAACACCTACACCGGAGCCAACTCCAACACCAACACCAGTACCAACACCAACACCTACTCCAGAACCAACACCAACACCTGTAGTTGTTGAGAATGGTACACTTGCTGGAACAGTTCGTTTAGCTTCAGACAGAACTACACCAGTAGAGAACGCTTCAGTAGTTATTAAGAACACTGATGGCGAAACATGGAATGTTGTAACTGACAGCGAAGGAAGATTTAACATGGTTCTTCCAGCAGATCAGTACTCAGCAGAGATTAGCGCAGAAGGCTTCGAAGTTAACCACGTAGACAACGCAGTAGTTCGTCCAAACGAGACATTAAATCTTGCAGTTGTTTATTTGATTGCAAGCGAAGCTGAAGAGAATGGTATTGCTTCAGGTAACATTACAGATGCTCTTACAGGACGTGGCGTTGCAGGCGCAACACTTAAGGTTCGTAGAGGTTCAAACAATGTTGAAAGTGGCGATATCGTAGCAACAGCTACTACAGCAGACAATGGTGATTACTCAGTTGAGCTTCCAATCGGTAACTATTGCATGTCAATCGAGAAGGAAGGCTATATCAGCGGTTCAATCAACATCATTGTTCAGCAGGGAACAACAGCAAACCAGAATGGCTCAATCACACCAATCGTTTCAGAAAACGATGAGGATGAGTTATATAGAATGGTTTTAACTTGGGGTGAGGATCCACGTGACTTAGACTCACACTTAGTAGGAAACCTTTCAAATGGTGAAACTTACCATGTTTACTACTCACACAAGACACAGATGGATGGTGAAGAAGAGGCTTGCAAGCTTGATGTAGATGATACAACAAGCTACGGTCCAGAGACTGTTACACTTGATGCAGAGCTTGACTCACCATACTACTATTACGTACACCTTTACGCTGGTGATGGCACTATCGCAACATCAGGCGCTAAGGTAGAAGTATACAAGGGAACAACTCTTGTTAGAACATTCAATGCCCCTTCTGTAGGTGAGGGAAGGTATTGGAATGTATTTGCACTCACAGATGGACAGATTATCGTAAAAGACGTTATCGAGGCAGAGCCTGACACAGAATATGCAACAAACGGTAGCGCAACAGAATCTGAGCCAACTGACACAACTGACGAAACAGAGTCTTCTGAGACAGAAGAGTCTGAGCCAGCTGAGACAGAGGCTACAGAGACAACTGAAGCAACAGAAGCAGAAGCTGAGGAGACTGAGGAATCTGCAGAGACAGAGTCTGAGGACACAGAGGCAGAAGCTGAATAATCATTGTAATATTTAGTGTAGGGTTACAATAAGAATGCCTGGCACCAATAGAAATATTGGCGCCGGGCTTTTTTTATAGGTGTGTTATGGCTTTGTAAATATTTTTTAAAATTTTATTCATAAATTTGATATTTATTGCATGATTTTTATATCCTCACTTTTCAAGAATAGGGTAATATCCTTTTTAAGAGGAGGTAATATCAATGAAAAGAAAAGTTTTATCAATGGTTCTTGCGTCTTTTCTGACGCTGTCAGGCTGCTTTTTAAATGTGGGTAATGTAAATGCAGCAAATGCCTGGACAGGCACACACTTTGGCATGGATTTTGATTACCATGATTCTGGTAAGTATGAAATGTCAAGCTGGTCCAACGGGGGAATGTTCAATTGTACATGGTCACCAAACAATGTAGGTTTCGAGAATGGAAAGATGAAGCTGACCATTGGCGGAAACTGGGGCGGTTTTACTGGGGGAGAATACCGTACCAGAGATTACTTTGGATATGGTATGTACCAGGTAAACATGAAGCCTATTAAGAATTCAGGAGTTGTTTCTTCATTCTTTACTTACACTGGTGAGTCTGACGGAACAAAGTGGGATGAGATTGATATCGAGTTCCTTGGATATGACACAACAAAAGTACAGTTCAACTATTATACAAATGGACAGGGAAATCATGAGTACCTTTATAATTTAGGATTTGACGCATCTCAAAGTTTCCATACATATGGATTCAACTGGTATAACGGTGGAATTACATGGTATGTAGATGGCAAGGCAGTATACACAGCTACAAGCAATATTCCTGATACACCAGGAAAGATTATGATGAATGTATGGCCAGGTACAGGAGTAGATAACTGGCTTAAGCCATACGATGGAAGAACTAATATCAGTGCATATTATGACTGGGCTTCATATGATGCACCTGTGAGCGGCTCTGGTTCTTCTCAGTCATCAAACAATCAGTCGTCAAACAACCAGCCATCTTATAATCCAGCACCTCAGAATCCATCCACTGGAAATACATCTTCAGCAATGTTTGATTCTTCAAAGGCTTATAAGATTATCAATTACGGAAGCACACATTCTCTTGATGTGCAGGGAAACAGAAATGCAAATGGAACTAACGTATTACAGTATCCATTTAGAGGCAATGCAAATCAGAAGTGGTATTTTGTAAAAGAGGGAGATTACTATATTATAAAGTCAGCTTCTACAGGCAAGGTTCTTACAGTAGACAATTCAGCTACATGGGACGGAGCCAATGTAAACCAGTGGGATTACTATGGCGGAAATAATCAGAAGTGGGAAATCTATCCTGCAGAAAACAACACCTATAAGATAATTAATCACAATAGCGGAAAGTGTTTAAATATCGCCTATGGAAGTAATGATGCCAATGCAAATGTAGAGCAGTACAAAGATGCAGGCAGCAATTACGAGCGCTGGTGGATAGATGTAGCAAATTAATATATATATAGGAAGAAAATGAGAAAACAGCCAGATATCAATTTGATATCTGGCTGTTTTGCTGAGAGTTTAAATCTTTAATATAAGGAAGTTAGAACTGATTATGCTAAATTACTTTTTTCTTCTGCTTCAACGTCAGTAGAAGCATTTATCTTAACATTCTGATCTTTGTCCTCAGTCATTCTGCGGTAAACATTTGCAAGTAATGCGCCTGAGATGTTGTGCCATACAGAGAAGATTGCTCCAGGTACTGTAGCCATTGCAAGATCAGGAAAAGCTGAAGCTGCAAGTGAAGTAGCAAGACCTGAGTTTTGCATACCGATTTCTACTGAAAGAGCCTTCTTCTTTGAAAGAGGAAGCTTTAATAACTTGCCAAGTAATAATCCGCAGCCATAACCAAGAAGATTGTGAAGGATTACAACAAGGAAGATAATTGCACCAGTTGTAAGAATCTGCTCTGAGTTGTGAGAAACAACAGCAGCTACAATCATTGTGATTGCAAAAACAGATACAAGTGGAAGTGCTTCCTTTACCTTTGCTGTGTATTTTCCAAAGAAGTGATTGATAACAAATCCAAGTGCGATAGGTACGATTACTACCTTTATAATAGAAATAAACATTGCAAGCACATCGACAGATACTGTTGTGCGAAGGAATAAATATGTAATAACTGGTGTAAGAAGTGGAGCGAGAAGAGTATTTACACTTGTCATTCCTACTGATAAAGCAACATCACCTTCACTAAGATACGTAATTACGTTACTTGATGTACCGCCAGGGCATGTACCAACGAGAATTACACCTGCTAAAAGTCCTGCTTCAAGACCAAATGCCTTTCCAAGAAGGAAAGCAAGAATTGGCATGATAGTAAACTGTGCAAGGCAGCCAATTAAAATATCCTTTGGACGAGTGAAGACTGTTACAAAATCTTCAGGCTTAATAGTAAGACCCATTCCGAACATAACTATCATAAGAAGATAATTAATCCAGCTAGTCTGAATCCAAAGACAAGTGGCAGGCTTGAACAAAGCCAATGCTGCAACTACAAGTACAATGATTGCCATGTACTTACCGATGAAACTACTGATTTTTTTCATAACTTTAAAAACCGTCCTTTCTGAAATATGAATTTAGCACTTTAAAGTAATATCGCTTTAAATCACAATATCACTTAATTCCTCATTTTTCAAGGGTTTTTGGACTGTTTGAAACCTGAAAATACACAATTTTTGAAAAAATACCCTTGCATAAAAATACTAAAAGTTGTATAGTTTTGCACAAGACAAAGGCGTCTAAAGAAATACCCAAAGTGGGTACTTCTTTAGGCGTCTTTTTTGTTATGTAAAATGTGGAAGGAGTAGCAGACATGGATAATGACAATCAGCAGATGGGATTATACAATCCTGCCTTTGAGCATGACAATTGCGGTATCGGTGCCGTAGTTTCCATCAAAGGAATCAAGACTCATCAGACTGTATCAGATGCTTTGAAGATTGTAGAGAATCTTGAGCACAGAGCAGGTAAGGATGCAGCTGGAGAAACAGGTGATGGCGTAGGTATTTTACTTCAGATTTCTCACAAGTTTTTCAAGAAGGCTTGTAAGTCTTTAGGTATTGCCATCGGTGATGAGAGAGAATACGGAGTTGGTATGTTTTTCTTCCCTCAGGATGAGCTGAAGAGAAAACAGGCCATGAAGATGTTCGAGATCATTGCTGAAAAAGAAGGCTTGGAGTTCTTAGGTTGGAGAGAGGTTCCAACTAAGGCTGAAATTCTTGGTAAGCTTGCAGTGGAGTGCATGCCTCATATTATGCAGGGCTTTATTAAGAAGCCAGAAGACTGTAAAAAGGGACTTGATTTTGATAGAAAGCTTTACGTGGCACGTCGTGTATTTGAGCAGACTGCTGAGGACACATATGTAGCATCTCTTTCTAGCAGAACTATTGTATTTAAAGGAATGTTCTTAGTAGACCAGCTTAGACTTTTCTTCGAGGATCTTCAGGATCCTGATTATGAGTCAGCTATCGCTACAGTTCACTCAAGATTTTCTACTAACACAAATCCATCATGGGAGCGTGCTCATCCAAACCGTTTTATTGTGCATAATGGTGAGATTAACACAATAAAGGGTAATGCAGACAAAATGCTTTCCCGTGAGGAGACAATGGTATCTCAGGTTCTTGAATCTGAGATGACAAAGATTACTCCAGTATGCAATCAGGCAGGCTCAGATTCAGCCATGCTTGATAACGCATTGGAGTTCCTTGTAATGAATGGCATGCCATTACCACTTGCCGTTATGATTACAATTCCAGAGCCATGGGTAAAGAACAAGGCTATGGAGCAGGCTCGTCGTGACTTCTATCAGTATTATTCTACAATGATGGAGCCATGGGATGGTCCTGCATCAATTCTTTTCTCTGATGGTGATATTATGGGTGCCGTTCTTGATAGAAACGGTCTTCGTCCATCAAGATACTACATTACAAATGATGATTACCTTATTCTTTCTTCAGAGGTTGGTGTACTTCCAATCGAGGAGAGCAGAATCAAGGCAAAGGATAGATTAAAGCCAGGCAAGATGCTTCTGGTTGATACAGTAGAGGGAAGACTTATTGCAGATGATGAGCTTAAGGCTACATTTGCAGCCCGTCAGCCATACGGCCAGTGGCTTGATGCAAATCTTGCTCACCTTGCAGATATTAAGATTCCTAATGAGTCTGTACCTGTTTACAGTCAGGCTGAGAGAGATAAGCTTCAGAAGGCATTTGGATATTCATATGAGGAGATAAAGGATTCAATCCTTCCTATGGCGTTAAATGGTGGTGAGAATACAGGAGCAATGGGTATCGATGTACCACTTGCTGTTTTATCAAAGCATCATCAGCCATTATTCAATTACTTTAAGCAGCTTTTTGCGCAGGTAACAAATCCACCAATCGATTCTATTCGTGAGGAGATTGTCACAGCTACAACTATTTATCTTGGAACAGCAGGAAATGTCCTTGAGGAAAAGGAAGAGAACTGCAACATGCTCCAGATTAATAACCCAATCCTTACTACAACAGATTTAATGAAGATTAAGTCTATGAAGGTGCCAGGTCTTAAGGCTGAGACAGTACCTATCATTTACTATAAGAACACTTCTCTTGAGAAGGCTATCGAGCATCTCTTCGTAGAGGTAGACAGAGTAAACAGAGAGGGTGCAAATATCATCATCCTTTCGGACAGAGGTGTGGATGAAAATCATGTTGCCATTCCATCACTTCTTGCTGTTGCTGCTGTACAGCGCCATTTGGTTCAGACAAAGAAGCGTACAAGCCTTTCAGTTATCTTGGAGTCAGGTGAGCCAAGAGAGGTACATCACTTTGCAACACTTTTAGGTTATGGTGCGTCTGCAATCAACCCATACCTTGCACAGGAGACTATCGCTGAGCTTATCCAGAAGGGTCAGCTTCAGAAGGATGTTCACGCAGCAATTGATGCATATAACGAGGCAGTTATTTCCGGCATTATCAAGATTGCATCAAAGATGGGTATCTCTACAGTACAGTCATATCAGGGTGCAAAGATTTTCGAGGCTATCGGTATCAGCTCTGATGTTATTGACAAGTACTTTACAGGAACTATCAGCCGAATTGGTGGAATCACTTTAAAGGATATTCAGGATCAGGTAGACATGCAGCATTCACATGCCTTTGATCCACTTGATTTAGATGTAGATGAGACTCTTGATTCAAGAGGTCAACATAAGATGCGCTCAGGTGCTGAGGAACATCTTTACAATCCAGCTACAATCCATCTCCTTCAGCTTTCAACAAGAACAGGAGATTACAATACATTTAAGGAGTACACTGCTCTTGTAAATGAGGAGGATAATATCAGAAACCTTCGTGGTCTTATTGATTTCAATTATCCTAAGAAGGCTATCAGCATTGATGAGGTAGAGTCTGTAGATTCTATCGTTAAGAGATTCAAGACTGGTGCCATGAGTTACGGTTCTATCTCAAAGGAAGCTCACGAGACAATGGCCATCGCCATGAACATGCTTCACGGAAAGTCAAATTCCGGTGAAGGTGGTGAGGAAGATGAGAGATATGAGATTGGTCCAGATGGATTAAACCGTTGCTCTGCAATCAAGCAGGTTGCCTCTGGTAGATTTGGTGTTACAAGTAAGTACCTCGTAAGTGCCAAGGAAATCCAGATTAAGATGGCTCAGGGTGCAAAGCCTGGTGAAGGTGGACATCTTCCAGGAAAGAAAGTTTACCCTTGGATTGCAAAGACTCGTCTTTCTACTCCAGGTGTAGCTCTTATTTCGCCACCACCTCATCACGATATTTATTCAATCGAGGATTTGGCTGAGCTTATCTATGATTTGAAAAATGCAAATAAGGATGCCCGCATTTCTGTAAAGCTTGTATCAGAAGCAGGTGTTGGTACTATCGCTTCCGGTGTAGCAAAGGCAGGTGCACAGGTAATTCTTATTTCAGGATACGACGGTGGTACAGGTGCAGCTCCTAAGTCATCTATCCACAACGCAGGTCTTCCATGGGAGCTTGGTCTTGCTGAGGCTCATCAGACACTTATGATGAATGGCCTTAGAAACAAGGTTGTCATTGAGACAGATGGAAAACTTATGAGTGGTAGGGACGTAGCTATCGCATGTGCACTTGGTGCAGAGGAGTTTGGTTTTGCAACAGCTCCACTTGTAACTATGGGATGTGTGATGATGCGTGTCTGCAACCTTGATACATGTCCAGTAGGTGTGGCTACACAGAACCCAGAGCTTAGAAAGCGTTTTGCTGGTAAGCCAGAGTACGTTGTAAACTTCATGCGCTTTATTGCTCAGGAGCTTCGTGAGTACATGGCACAGCTTGGCTGCAAGACTGTAGATGAGCTTTGCGGACGTACAGATTTACTTAAAGTTAAGGACAACTGCAAGAATGGTGCTTATGGCAAGGTAGATATGTCTGCAGTCCTTAACAACCCATTTGAGGGAGAGAAGATTTCTTACGAGAACAAGAATGTATATAACTTTGAGCTTGAGAAGACTGTTGATGAGAAGATTCTTCTTAAGAAGCTCTCTAGCGCTATTAAGTCAGGAAAGCCAGGAGAGCTTTCTGTAGATATTTCAAATACAGACCGAAGCCTTGGAACACTTCTTGGTGCAGAGCTTACACGTCACTTTGGTGAGAGCCTTGAGGAGGATACATACAAGGTTAACTGCCACGGTGCAGGCGGTCAGTCCTTCGGTGCATTTATCCCAAAGGGACTTACACTTGAGCTTGAAGGTGACTCTAACGACTACTTCGGTAAGGGACTTTCAGGTGGAAAGCTGGTGGTTTATCCATCAAAGGAAGCTACCTACAAGCAGGATGAGAATATCATCATTGGTAATGTAGCACTTTATGGTGCCACAAGCGGCAAGGCATTCATCAACGGTGTTGCCGGTGAGCGTTTTGCAGTTCGTAATTCCGGAGCAACAGCTGTAGTAGAGGGATGTGGTGATCACGGTTGTGAGTACATGACAGGTGGTCGTGTAGTAGTTCTTGGCACAACAGGAAAAAACTTTGCTGCTGGTATGTCAGGCGGTATTGCATACGTTCTCGATGAGGATGCTACACTTTACAAGAGACTTAATAAGTCCATGGTAAGCTTGGAGACTGTAACAGATAAATATGACGTATTGGAACTTAAGGAAATTATCAAAGAGCATGTTAAGGCAACAGGTTCTGTAAAGGGTAAGGAAGTATATGAAAACTTCAGCAAATATCTTCCTAAGTTCAAGAGAATTGTGCCATTTGATTACAAGAAGATGATGCAGACTATCGTCCAGATGGAGGAGAAGGGCTTATCATCAGAGCAGGCACAAATCGAAGCCTTTAATTTACTGTGCAGATAGGAGGATTATCATGGGAAAGCCAACAGGATTTTTAGAATATGAGCGTAAAGAGGCTTCTGCAGTAAGTCCTCTTCAGCGAATCAAGAATTTTAATGAATTTCACACACCACTTCCAAAGGAGGAGCAGCAGAAACAGGCTGCTCGCTGCATGGAGTGCGGTGTTCCATTTTGCCAGGCAGGTATGACAATTAAGGGGATGACTTCAGGCTGTCCTCTTAACAACCTGATCCCTGAGTGGAATGATTTAGTATATCAGGGAAATTATGAGATGGCATACAGACGCCTTCACAAGACAAGCAATTTCCCAGAGTTTACCTGCAGAGTATGTCCTGCTCTTTGTGAGAAGGCATGTACCTGCGGACTTAACGGTGATGCTGTCTCTACAAAGGAAAATGAGATGGCTATTATCGAGTATGCATATGCCAATGGTCTTGCAGATGCAAAGCCACCAAAGGTTCGTACTGGAAAGAGTGTAGCTGTAATCGGTTCTGGCCCTGCAGGACTTGCTGTCGCAGATCAGCTTAACAGACGTGGCCACAGTGTCACTGTATATGAGCGTAATGACAAGGTTGGTGGATTACTTCGCTATGGTATCCCTAACATGAAGCTTGAGAAACAGATTATCGACCGCAAGGTAAAGGTAATGGAGCAGGAGGGCATCAGCTTTATCGTAAATGCGAATGTAGGTGAGAATGTTAAGGCTGGTGATGTAGTATCAAAGTATGATGCTGTAATCCTTTGCTGTGGTTCTTCTAACCCTCGTGATATAGCAGCAACAGGCCGTAAGGAGGCTAAGGGAATACATTTTGCTGTGGATTTCCTTACTTCAACTACAAAGTGCCTCTGGGCAAACAATATGCAGCTTGTGGATGGTGAGTATATCTCTGCCAAGGGTAAGGATGTAATCATTATCGGTGGTGGTGATACAGGAAATGACTGTGTTGGTACAGCTATTCGCCATGGCTGCAAGTCTGTAACACAGCTTGAGATGATGCCAAAGGCTCCAGATGAGAGAGCTGAGACTAATCCATGGCCACAGTGGCCACTTGTGTGCAAGACAGATTATGGCCAGCAGGAGGCTATTGCCAAGTTTGGCCACGATCCACGTATCTACACAACAACTGTAAAGGAATTTAAGACTGACAAGAATGGTAACCTTAAGTCTGCAGTTTTAGTATCCTTAGAGTCACAGGTGGATAAGAAGACTGGACGTAAGATGATGGTGCCTGTAGAGGGTACTGAGAAGGAAGTGCCATGCCAGCTTTGTCTTATTGCAGCAGGCTTCCTTGGTTCACAGGATTATGTTACAAAGGCATTTAAGGTAGAGGTAGATGGACGTACTAACGTTGCATCCGTAAATGCGAATTCTTTCGCCACAAATGTGAAGAAAGTCTTTACTGCTGGAGATATGCATACAGGCCAGTCTCTGGTTGTAAAGGCCATTCGTCAGGGCCGTGATTGTGCCCGTGAAGTAGATGAATATCTTATGGGATATTCAAATTTATAAAAAAAGTTGTTGACAACGAATTGTCAAAGTTTTATTATTCAAATCAATAAAAATCAGTGGAACGACAAAGGCGTCGTGAGAAACACTTAATGTGTTTCTCACGGCGCCTTTTTTGTTTCATACTGGGAAGGTGATTTATATGTGTTCAATTATGGCTTTAAGCAAATGCCACGTCGACATGAAAGATTTCGAAGCGGCATTCTCTAAAACAGTGTCTAGAGGACCAGATATGCAAAAGGTGATACGCATAAACGATTCGGTCCTGGGATTCCAAAGATTGTCAATTATGGGCCTTACAGAGGCAGGAATGCAGCCCTTTGAACTGAATGGCAATTATGTAATCTGCAATGGTGAGCTATACGGATTCAAACCAGTCAGAGAAGAGCTGAAAGCAGAAGGCTACAAGTTCTTAAGTGACAGCGATTGCGAAATCATCTTACCGATGTATCGCAAATACGGAACGGAGATGTTCAAAAAGCTGGATGCAGAATTTGCAATGGTCATTTACGACAAAGAGACAGACGATTTGGTGGCAGCAAGAGATCCAATCGGAATCAGACCTCTGTTCTATGGATACGATAAAGCTGGTTCAATTATGTTTGCTTCTGAGGCAAAGAACTTAATAGGTCTTACAGATGATGTCAAGCCATTCCCACCGGGACATTACTACAAGGGTGGTCAGTTCATTTGCTACAGAGATTTGGCTGAGCGCAAGCCTTACAGCAAGGATGGTGTAGAGGAAGCGGCAGCCAAGATAAAAGAACTTCTTGTTGCAGGTATTGAGAAGAGACTTGATGCAGATGCACCAGTTGGTTTCCTTCTTTCAGGTGGACTTGATTCTTCGCTTGTTTGTGCAGTGGCACAGAAGATGATGGATAGGCCAATTAAGACTTTTGCAATCGGAATGAACGAGGATGCAATTGATCTTAAATATGCAAAAGAAGTTGCTGATTACATTGGAAGTGAGCATCACGAAATTATCATCAACAAGGACATCGTTCTTGAATCCTTAGAAGAAGTTGTTGCTGCTCTTGGAACATACGATATCACAACAATCAGAGCAAGCATGGGAATGTATTTGATTTGTAAAGGAATCAAAAAAGAGTTCCCAGATGTGAGAGTACTTCTTACCGGTGAGATTTCAGATGAGATTTTCGGATATAAATATACTGACTTTGCTCCAAATGCTGAAGAGTTTCAGCTGGAAGCAGAGAAGAGACTGAGAGAGCTTTACATGTACGATGTACTTAGAGCTGACAGATGTATCTCAGTTCACTCAATGGAAGCAAGAGTTCCATTTGGAGATTTAGCCTTTGTGGATTATGTTATGAGCATTAATCCTGAAATAAAAATGAATAAGTATAACAAAGGAAAATATTTATTAAGGCATGCATTCGAGGGAGACGAATACTTGCCTTACGACATTCTCTTCAGAGAGAAGGCGGCATTTTCCGACGCAGTTGGACATTCAATGGTTTATTACTTAAAGGAGTATGCAAACAGTATTTATTCAGATGAAGACCTCGAGAATGCAAAACGTAAATACGAATACAGAGCACCATTCACAAAGGAATCTCTCCTTTATAGAGATTTATTTGAAAAGTATTATCCAGGTCAGGCAGAAATGATTGTGGACTTCTGGATGCCTAATAAAAATTGGGAAGGATGTAACGTCAACGATCCTTCGGCAAGAGTATTAAGTAATTATGGAGCTAGTGGAATTTAAAAGGAGGAATAATGATATGAGCAAGGTAACAGAAATTTTTGGAAGCAAAGTTTTCAATGATGAGACAATGAAGGAACGTCTTCCAAAGGATGCCTACAAGGCACTTAGAAACACAGTAGAGGAAGGCAGACCACTTGATAGAGAGCTTGCAAATGTAATTGCACATGCTATGAAGGAATGGGCTATTGAGCTTGGTGCAACACACTTCACACATTGGTTCCAGCCAATGACTGGTGTAACAGCTGAGAAGCACGATTCATTCATTCAGCCAGAAGAAGGTGGAAAAGTTATTATGACTTTCTCAGGCAAGGAGCTTATTAAGGGCGAGCCTGATGCATCTTCATTCCCTTCAGGTGGACTTAGAGCTACATTCGAAGCTAGAGGTTATACAGCATGGGATCCAACAAGTTATGTATTCATCAAGGATGATACACTTTGCATCCCAACAGCTTTCTGTTCATACTCAGGCGAGGCACTTGATAAGAAGACTCCACTTCTTAGATCTATGGAGGCTCTTGATAAGTCAGCTGTCAGAGTACTTAAGCTTTTCGGACACGAAGATGTAAAGAGAGTTATTACAACAGTAGGTCCAGAGCAGGAATATTTCCTTATTGATTCTGAGATGTACAATAAGCGTCCAGATTTAATTTACACAGGCCGTACACTTTTCGGAGCAAAGCCTCCAAAGGGACAGGAGCTTGAGGATCACTATTTTGGAACAATCAAGCCTAGAGTATCGGCTTTCATGAAAGAGTTAGACGAGGAGTTGTGGAAGCTGGGAGTTCTCGCAAAGACAAAGCACAACGAGGTTGCTCCTGCACAGCACGAACTTGCACCAGTTTTCTCAACCACTAATATAGCTACAGATCATAACCAACTCACCATGGAAATGATGAAAGTAGTTGCTGGTAGACATGGCATGACATGTCTCCTCCATGAGAAGCCTTTTGCTGGTGTTAATGGTTCTGGTAAGCACAACAACTGGTCTATATCAACTGATACCGGAGTAAACCTGTTAGAACCTGGCGCTACTCCTTCCCAGAATGCTCAGTTCTTATTATTCCTCACAGCCGTGATCAAAGCTGTTGATGAATATCAGGAGTTACTCCGAGTATCTGTTGCTTCTGCTGGAAATGATCACAGACTTGGCGCAAATGAGGCACCACCTGCAATCATCTCAATGTTCATTGGTGATGAGCTTGAGGCAATTGTAGAGTCTATTATCGATGGTAAGGATTATGCAGATATCAAGAAGAAAAAGATGTCAATCGGTGCTGCAGTAATCCCAAGCATTTCACAGGATACAACAGATAGAAATAGAACATCACCATTTGCATTCACTGGTAACAAGTTCGAGTTTAGATCCCTTGGTTCATCAGCATCTATCTCTGGACCAAACGTAATCTTAAATACAATCGTAGCTGAAGAACTTGATAAGTTTGCAGATGAGCTTGCTAAGGCAAAAGATTTTGACAAGGCTCTTGATAAACTTATTAAGAGAGAGCTTACAGCTCACAAGAGAATCATCTTCAATGGAAATGGTTACTCAGAGGAGTGGGTAAAGGAAGCTGAAAAGAGAGGTCTTAAGAATCTCAAGTCTACAGTAGATGCCCTTCCAGCATTTGTAGATAAGAAGTCAATTGAAGTATTTACAAAGCATAACGTATTTACGGAGCAGGAAATCTTAAGCCGTTACGATATCCAGCTTGAGAACTACTACAAGGTAATCGACATCGAGGCTCTTACATTTGACTCAATGGTTAAGAAGGATATCATGGCAGCAGCTTCTGATTATCAGTACACACTTGCTGAAACACTTAATGCAAAGGCTGCAACAGGTCTTAAGATTGATTCATCAGTTGAGAAGAAGCATCTTGAGAGAGCTGCCAAGCTTACAACAGATATGGATAAGAAGCTTGAGAAGCTTGAGAAAGATATCGAGAAAGGTAAGAAGCTTACTGATACATATGAGCTTGCTAAGTTCCATCATGATGTAATCTTTGCAGACATGAATGACCTTAGAGAGGTTGTAGATGAGCTTGAGACAGTAGTACCAAGTGACATCTGGCCATATCCAACATATGGAGAAATCTTATATTCAGTTAAATAATTAGGGTGCAATGGGGCACAGTTTGGAGATACCAGACTGTGCCCCATTTTAAATATATGATTTAGGAGGAAAGTATTATGGAAGAGTATACTAGCATTTTATTTGGTGTGTGGTTCCTGATAGGTGCCGCATTGGTTTTCTGGATGCAGGCAGGTTTTGCGATGGTCGAGGCCGGTTTTACCAGAGCAAAAAACACAGGAAATATCATTATGAAAAACTTAATGGATTTCTGTATCGGTACTGTAATGTTTATTTTCTTAGGCTTTGGACTTATGTTTGGAGAAGATTGTCTCTTTGGTTTAGTAGGAAGACCAACACTTGGAATCTTCACTGATTATGCAAGCTTTGACTGGAGCAATTTTGTATTTAACCTTGTGTTCTGTGCTACAACAGCAACAATTGTTTCAGGAGCTATGGCTGAGCGTACAAAGTTCGTTAGCTACTGTGTATATTCAGGTGTTATCTCACTTGTTATATATCCAATCGAAGCACATTGGATCTGGGGTGGCGGCTGGTTAGCTCAGATTGGTTTCCACGATTTTGCAGGTAGCTGTGCAATCCACATGGTAGGTGGTATCTGTGCTCTTATAGGTGCAAAAATCCTTGGACCACGTATTGGTAAATTTAGTCACGATAGAAATGGTAAGATTACAAAGGTAAATGCTTTCCCTGGTCACAACATCGCTCTTGGAGCCCTTGGTGTATTTATCCTTTGGCTTGGTTGGTACGGATTTAACGGTGCTGCAGCAACATCATTAGAGCAGCTTGCTTCAATCTTTGTTACAACAACAATTGCGCCTGCAGTTGCTACAGTAACAACAATGACATTTACATGGCTCAAGTTTGGTAAACCTGATGTTTCTATGTCACTTAACGCTTCACTTGCAGGTCTTGTAGCCATTACAGCTCCTTGTGATGTAACAGATGCATTTGGCGCAATTGTAATCGGTGTTGTTTCTGGTTTCCTTGTAGTATTTGGTGTATGGCTTCTTGATTACAAGCTTCACGTTGATGATCCAGTAGGTGCCGTAGCTGTTCATATGATGAACGGTATCTGGGGCACAATTGCAGTTGGTCTTTTTGCAACAACTAGCGCTCCAGCAAGTGAGCTTTCAGGTCTTTTCTATGGGGGCGGATTTAAATTATTAGGTATACAGTTACTCGGTGTTGTTACAGTAGGTGCATGGGCAGCAGTAACAATCACAATTACATTCTCAGTTATTAAAGCAGTTATCGGTCTTCGTGCTTCAGCAGAAGAGGAAATCGTTGGTCTTGACAGAACAGAGCATGGTCTTCCATCAGCATACTCAGGATTTAACATGCTTGATGATGACTTTGATTCAGATGAGTACGATGAGGAGACAGCAAGTCTTATTACAGAGACTCTTGAGGCAGCTGGTCTTGCAACTCCTGAGGAGGCTATCGAGGTTGAGTACGCACCATCACAGATTACAGCAGCTGGTCGTCCTCGTATGACAAAGGTAGAAATCCTTTGCAAAGAGCGTAACCTTGAGAAACTTAAGAACGCACTTCTTAAGCTAGGTATTACAGGTATGACAGTATCTCACGTAATGGGTTGTGGTGTTCAGAAGGGTGCTCCTGAGTACTACAGAGGTGTTGCTTTAGAGCCTTCACTTCTTCCTAAGATTCGTGTAGACGTAGTAGTTTGCAAGGTACCTGTTAAGGATGTTATTGAGACAGCCAAGAAGGTTCTTTACACAGGTCACATTGGTGATGGAAAGATCTTCGTTTACGATGTAGAACAGGTTGTAAAGATTCGTACAGGAGAAGAAGATTTTGCAGCTCTTCAGGATGTTGAATAAAGTAAGATTAATCAATTGCAAATGAGATTATTGCGCAAGATGGAATATAAAAAAGCTTAGGGTGATTCGTCACCCTAAGCTTTTATGATTATGCCATAAGCATACGGAACATCTCGATTACCTGCTCCTTTGTAGCCTCACGTGGGTTACCTGGATAGCATGCATCATTAAGCGCATCTGTTGCAAGAGTATCAAGATCTTCTTCTTTAATCTTATCAAGAGTTGTAGGGATTCCTACATCCTCTGAAAGTTTCTTAACTGCAGCGATTGCGGCATCACGATATTCTTCCTGTGTCATGTTATCAACACCTTCTACGCCCATTGCTCTAGCTACCTCGCGAAGTCTCTCTCCTGTATACTCGCGGTTGAATTCCATAGAAATTGGAAGGAACATAGCACAAGCTACACCGTGTGGTGTGTCATAGTGAGCTGAAAGTGTATGAGCCATAGCGTGGTCAATACCAAGACCTACGTTTGAGAATCCCATACCAGCAATGTACTGTCCAAGAGCCATGCCTTCACGGCCAGACTTCTTATTTTCTACAGCGTCGCGTAAGTTAGAAGAGATAAGACGGATAGCTTCAAGATGGAACATATCTGTCATTTCCCAAGCAGCACGTGTTGTGTATCCTTCGATAGCATGTGTAAGAGCATCCATACCAGTTGCAGCTGTAAGTCCCTTAGGCATTGAGCTCATCATCTCAGAATCAACAATAGCAACGATTGGCATATCGTGTGTGTCAACACATACGAACTTTCTTTCCTTCTCAACATCTGTGATAACGTAATTGATTGTTACCTCAGCAGCAGTACCAGCTGTAGTTGGAACAGCGATGATAGGTACGCATGGGTTCTTTGTAGGTGCAACGCCCTCAAGTGAACGAACATCTTCAAACTCTGGGTTTGTGATGATGATACCGATAGCCTTTGAAGTATCCATAGAAGAACCACCACCGATTGCAACGATGCAGTCAGCACCTGATTTCTTGAACGCTTCAACACCATTCTTTACATTTTCGATTGTTGGGTTTGGCTTGATGTCTGAGTAGATTTCATAAGGAATCTTTGCAGCATCAAGAAGGTCGGTAACCTTTCCTGTTACACCAAACTTGATAAGATCAGGATCAGAAGCTACGAAAGCCTTCTTGAATCCGTTGTTGTTAATTTCTGTCACTACTTCGTTGATTGCGCCAGCACCATGGTATGATGTGGCATTGAGTGAAATTCTGTTTGCCATTTTCTCTATTCTCCTTTTTATTAATACATTGTGTTAAATAATTAACACATCCCTTTGATTACAATTTTATCATTTAGGATATGGAGAATATAAGTTACAGATGTTCAGTTGTGTAACATGCTAGAGAATATGAATTTCTTTAAATAGTTCATGCAGCTTCGGTGGCATGGCATCAATCATCAGGTCTGCCAAGGCTTCTTCTGGCTCCTTCATTCCCTTCATCAGCCACTGTACAGTCATGTAAATAGAAGACCAACAGTACATTTCTAGCAGTTTTCTGGTTTTAGTGTCAGGTGGGGTGCCAGTTTTCTCGCGAATGATAGCACAGTAGAATTCATAAATCATAATGAAATCGTGCTCTTTTAGATTATTTTGATTGTCACCCTTGAAACCGGCGGTGAAGAACAGTTTCTCCTGCTTAATGTACTGGAATTTCTTGATGAGGCCTTCTCGAATAGTTTCTCCTTTACCCATTTCCTTGAAGGATTGCTCAAGAAGACGGTCGAAGTACCAGTTTACCAAATCATATTTATCTATGAAGTTTCTATAGAAGCTTTGTCTTGAACAACCTGCAGTTTCTACTATCTGTTTTACAGTAATATTTTCAACGGAGGTAGTTCGCATACAGGCCTTCATGGCTTCTGCTAATTTATATTTAATATCCATAATTTCATATACCTAATATTTTAGTCTGATGTTGTTGCGGTAGTAATATTGTGATTACAGTGGAAAATGAGTGAAGCCATTTCTGGTATCGACATATCAAAATCATTCATAATCCAGGTTCTTAGTACATTCAACGAACCATTCATTATAAAAACGAAAATGTATTTATCTGATTTCATTTCATTAAAATCGGGAACTGATTCCTTAACGTGATTTGCTATTTTTTCTATTATTGAATTTTGAAAATCGATAGTATCTGACTGGCAAAGTAGCACGCCAAAGGTTTCCTTATTTGATTTTACATAATTAAGGAAGTTTTCTACCGATTCTATAGTATTAAAATCTCCTCCTAAATCTTCCAAAGCCTCAAAGGATTTATCTAAAACTTCATTTTCAATATCTTTTAGCAGTTCAAACTGATCCTGATAGTGTAGGTAAAAAGTAGAGCGGCTCATTTCTGAAAGGTCGCATATTTCTTTAATAGAAATTTTTGTAATAGGTTTTTCTGCCATAAGCGAAAGCAGAGATTCCTTCAAAATTCTCTTTGTCACTAAGGTTCTTCTGTTGTTTTTGACTGCCATTTAATTTCTCCTTAAGAATGTTAACAAAAATTTTAGATTTTTAACGCTACGTGGCAACAGTGCCTTGTTCTTAAGACTACACATTGTCGAAAAGTGTAGTAAACAATACGTTCTAAAAAATATTGCAAGTTGTAAACTGTACATTGCGTCTATATTATACAGTCAAGAGCTCACAAAAACAAGCAATCAAAAAAAGGAAGGATTATTTTTAGACATCAAATAAAGAAGGTAAATGACATGAAAAAAGTATTAGTTACCGGCGCGGCTGGTGGAATGGGATATGAGTCTCTCAGACAGATGGCAGAAGATGGATGTGATTACGAGATTGTTGCCTGCGACTTACCAAATGACAAGTCAAAGGAAAGATTACGGGAGTTTGAGGGCAACAAGCGTGTAACGATTATGCTTGGTGATTTAACAAATTACAGATTTGTAGTTGAGGCTGTGAGAGGTTGTGACCTTATTATTCACATAGCTGCTTTTGTTTCTCCGGCTGCAGATTACTTCCCTAAGAAGGCAATGGAAGTAAATTATGGCTCTACAAAGAACTTCGTAAATGCGTTATATGAGTTGGGTCAGCAGGATGCTACAAAGTATGTTTCTATTGGAACTGTTGCTGAAACTGGAGACAGAATGCCTCCTATCCATTGGGGTAGAGTTGGTGATCCAATCAAGCCTAGTATGTATGACTATTATGCAGTGTCTAAGGTTGCGGCAGAGCGTCTTGTTGTAGAGTCTGGTCTTAAATATTGGGTAAGCCTTAGACAGACAGGAATTATGGGAACTGCAATGGCAAAGGTTAGAGACTCTATTCAGTTCCACAACTGCTTGGATAACGTACTTGAGTATGTCTCAGATAGAGATAGCGGTAGAGCCATGAGAAACCTGGCAGCATTTGATAATGACGGAAGTTTAGCAGAGGATTTCTGGGGACATATATACAACATCGGTGGAGGCGAAAGCTGCCGTGTTGCCACAATTGATATGTACAAAATCATGTATGGTGAAATGGGCTTTACTTCATTAGATTCAGTTATCGAGCCAAAGTACAATGCCACAAGAAATTTCCATGGGCAGTATTATTTGGATTCAGATAAATTAGAGGACTATTTACATTTTAGATCAGATTCAATGCAGTATTTTTATGATGCATATCTGAAAGAAGTAGGGGCTGCAAAGCCATTTGCTAAGGTTATCAATAGGCTTCCTGGTGGACAGAAGTTTATGGGATGGATTATTAGAAAGACCTTCTTAAAGCTTCAGATGGGACAGAATGGAACACGAAGATGGATTCAGGATAACGATGAGGCTCACATTGATGCATTCTGGGGCAGCAAGAAAGCATGGAAGGCAATTCCTGACAAGGTAAGTGATATTAACGGATTTACGGATTGGGATACAGTAGTAAATATTGACCATGGTTATGATGAGACTAAGCCTGAGTCAGAGCTTACTCTCGAAGATATGAAGGGGGCTGCAGAATTTAGAGGTGGTACCTGCGACTCTACAGAAATGACTACAGGTGATTGGAAAACTCCACTTAAGTTCACCTGCCAGTATGGTCATCACTTCACTGGAAGCCCAAGACTTATTCTAGAGGGTGGCCACTGGTGCGACGAGTGCGAGCGCAAATCTTGGAATTATGGCAACAGAGCTAAGAAAGATAAGTTCTTTGCGCAGGTTTGGAATCCACTTCATGACGAGGATGAACTTAGGGAATATCCAAAAATTGTTAATGAATTAGAGGTGTAGAAGAAGGCGCTGAAAAGCTTGGCGTTCAGGCAGATGATATTGAAGGCGCTATTGCTGATTCAATGAAGCTTTGCAAAGACATCATGGATAAGAAAGTAAATTCTATTTCAATGCGAGGAGAATAATCTTTGGTTACTAAAGTAAATAAGATTTTTGACAGCCATTTTTTGGCTTCAAGAATTAGCTCGGAAGATACAACTAAAAAAGAGAAATATTTAGGCTATTTATTGGGCCCCACAGGAGCGCTACTTCTGAATGGTGTCCTTGCCTCATACTTAAATGTTTTTTACACGGATGTATTGAATCTTACTGTGGTTGGGGCGGGTTTGTTTTTGGCGATTTTTCCAATTGTATCAAGAATGTTAGGCGCATTCATAAATATTGTAATTGGAAGATGGATTGATAAGACAAAGACTAAAGAAGGGAAAGCCAGACCTTGGCTTTTGATGTCAGCTCCGCTAATAACCATAAGTGGAATACTGCTTTGTATGGTACCAAGCAGCAATGTGACTGTGCAGGCAATCTGGGTGGTGGTCTCATTCAATTTGTTTTATGGATTGGCCTTTAATTTATTTAATATGAGCCATAACCTTATGGTTCCTCTTTCTACTAGAAAGATTGAGCAGAGAGGAAATTTATCTGTATTAAATAATATCTCTAATACTATGATGACGGGAATTCTTGCGGCCCTATTTTTCCCAGCAGTAATACTTCCTGTCATTGGTGCTAATCAAAAGTTGTGGTTAATTACTATATCGACACTTTCGATTATCGCATTTCCGCTAATAGTTTTAGAGTACTACTTCACAAGAGAGAGAATTACTTTAGAGGATGCAGGAAAGGCAGAGGATTTAGAAAAGCAACAGCCTACAGGAAGACAGCAGTTAAAAGCAATCTTTTCAGATAAATACTGCCTTATTATTTTTGCCTATTTTGCGATAAATCTAGTTGCAGCTCAGTTGAAAAACACATCTCTCGTTTATTACTGCAATTATGTCCTTGGAACTTACAATGATGGTTACACTCAATCATTAGTCTCTATTTTAGGGGGCTTACCTATGGGAATTGGACTATTTGCTGTGTGGCCTATAGCAAAGAAGTTTGGTAAGAAGAATACCACTGTGGCAGGATTTATTCTTATGGCAGTTGGCAGTTTAATTTGTTTTATTGCTCCTAAGAGTCTTCCAATAGTTCTTGGTGGTCAATTCATTAAGAACATAGGTGCATTGCCATCTGCATATATTTTCATGGCTTTATTTGCAGATGTGTTAGATCACTTAGAATGGAAGCACCATTTTAGATGTGATGGAATGGCAATGTCCATTTATTCAATAGTATTTACTGTCGCTGCAGGTGTTGCTACAGGCGTTTTAAACCTTGGCCTTAGTCTATCAGGCTATGTGGCACCAGTATTCGATGGCGCTACAGGAGTTACTATAGGGGCAGTCCAGTCAGGGACCACTCAATCCGTAATTACGTTTTTCTTTGTGGGATTAGAGGCAATCACAGGTTTAATCTGTGCCGGATTGTTACATTATCTTGATGTTGAAAAGGTAATTGAAAAGGAACAGGAAGAAATTCTTCAGCGAAAGAGCGCTGAAGCTGTTTGTTAGAAATGAGGTTTTATTATGTTATTAGGAAACATGTATATTTTGACTGGTATTGTAAGCATGATGATGGTGGACTGTCATTTTGGCAGAGGAAGCGAAGTCTTACTTGTTTTAATTGTGATGCTTACTGAAATTATTGGAGCAATCTTCTATGCGCGAGAAGCTATGAAAAGAGGAGAGACTTTATCTATTCAGAATAAACTGATAGTAGTTTTAGGCGCTTTTTCTATTCTTGTAGGTTATCTTTTCTCATTAATTACAAGCAATATTTTAGGAATTATGTTTGGTGCAACAGTAGCAATCATTGGTGCAATTATTAAAATGGAATTTTTACTTCCAATTATACATGAAAAGATGGAAAGAAAGATAAGAAGAAAATAGTAGAACACATATATACAATATATTTCACATATCTACAATAAGTCGTCTGTGACAAAAGGTAGAATTCATAGAAAAATGTATCTATAGAAGTGGAGAAGGTAATGAAAGCAATTAACTTAAAAACTGAATACTTAACAAATCCTATTGGGATTGATGTCACAGAACCAAGATTTAGTTGGAACTGTGAGGGTGGAATTAGACAGAGTGCTTACCAGATTATAGCTTATAATTCAGATGGAAATGAAGTGATGAACACAGGAAAGGTTACATCTAACCAGATGCATCTTATCCCGTGGAGCGGAAATAAGCTAAAAAGTCGTGATTATATTCAGTGGCAGGTGCAGCTTTGGGATGAAAATGATGAGGCTGGTGAAGTAAGCGACTTAGCTACTTTTGAAATAGGATTACTTGATGCAGATGACTGGAGAGCAGAGTGGATTACTGGCAATTATGAAGTAGATAAAAAGAAAAGATATCCAGTGGACTGCTTCAAAAAGTCATTTCTGATTCCAAGTGATAAAAAGGTAAAATCTGCAAGAGCATATATGACTGCCTGCGGTATTTATGAAGGTCAGATTAATGGAGAAAAGATTGGTGATTTCTGTCTAGCTCCAGGAATCACAGATTATAGAAAGAGAATCCAGTATCAGACAGTAGATATAACATCGCAAATACGTAGTGGTGAAAACCAGCTGTGCTTTATGTTAGCAGATGGCTGGTACAGAGGCTCTGTAGGTGCATGGGGCATGAAGAACTATTATGGTTCTGAGACAAAACTTATTGCACAGATAGAAATCAGATATACAGATGGAACAGTGGGTTATGTTGTGACTGATGATAAATGGCAGTGGACAAATGAAGGTCCTATTAGATTCGCTGATAACAAAGATGGAGAAATTTACGATGCCCGATTAGATGACTTCGTAAAGACGAATTGGGCATTTGCCAAGATTACAAATCATAATATAACACCTTCTGCTTCAAACAGCTTGTCTCTTACAGAAAACGAGAGATTATCAAATCCTAAGCTGATTAAGACTCCAACAGGAAAAACTGTTCTTGATTTTGGTCAAAATATTGCAGGTTATATAGAATTCAATGTGACAGCCAAGGCAGGACAGAGTATCTTTATGCGTTTTGGAGAAAAGCTTGATAGTGATGGAGAATTTACCCAGAAGAATATTCAGTGCGTGAAGAAGGACTACATCACTCCTCTTCAGCAGATAGAGTATTTCTGTAAGGAGGGAGTCAATAATTACAAGACTCGTTTCGCAATCTTTGGATTTCAGTATGTGTTAGTAGAGGCTGATTTTGAGATCAATCCTGAAGACTTCACTGCCATTGCAGTTTATTCAAATTTTGAAAGAACCTTCAGATTTGATAGTTCAAACAAGCTTCTAAATCAGTTCGTGGAAAACACATTATGGTCTTTAAAGAACAATTCAGCCGACCTTCCTACTGATTGTCCTACACGTGAGCGTCATGGATGGTCTGGTGATGCACAGCTTTTTGTTAATACCGCAAGTTACATGGTGAATTACGAACCATTTGCACTTAAATATCAGAATGATTTATGTGATTGGCAGACAGAGGATGGCTGCTTCCCTCAGATTGCACCAGAAGGTGGAACAGATTCCTATATGCGTGTTATGAACGGGTCTACTGGCTGGTCTGATGCTGGTATTATGATTCCATACCGTTTGTGGAAAAAGTACGGAGATAAACAGATTATCGAAAAGTACTATGAGAATATGAAAAAGTATGCTCATTACATGATAGGCAGAACTGGCAAAACCAAATTTATGAATTCTGAAAAGGTAAAGCTTAGTAAGGAGGATAGAAAATACCTCTACAACATTGGGCAGCATTATGGTGAGTGGGCTGAGCCAGCAGAGGTTCATTCTATGAGCTGGAAGGATTTCATAAAATCACAGCCTGAGGTTGCTACTGCATATTTATCATATGTAATGTCTCTTATGATAGAAATTGCAGAGGAGCTTGGAAGAGTGGATGACATTCCAAAGTTCAAGGAATATCGAGATGGTGCAAAGCGTACATATCAAAAGCTTGTAGAAACAGATGGCTTTAAGCTTGATACTGAAAGACAGGCGAAGCTTGTACGCCCATTATATTTCAATCTTTTAAATGAGGATCAAACCGTATTTGCGAAGCACAGACTAATTAAAGCACTTGAGAAATACAATTGGAGAGTTGGAACCGGATTTTTATCTACACCATTAATTCTCTATGTGCTCCAGCAGATTGATATCGAATATGCCTATAAGCTTCTTGAAAATGAAGAGAAGCCAGGCTGGCTTTATATGCCTAAAACTGGTGCTACAACAATTTGGGAAGATTGGGATGGACCAACATCAGATAATGGTAAAGGTGGTGGAATAGCCTCACTTAATCATTATTCAAAGGGTGCAGTATGTGAATGGGTATTTGATGAAATGTGCGGTGTGAAGATGGATGGAGAGAATCATTTTGTGATTGCACCACATCCAGGCGGAAGCTTTACAAATGCAAGCTTTAGTTATGACAGTATATATGGAACTGTAACCAGCAGCTGGAAAAAGAAGGAGGATGGCACATATGAGTACCACATAGAGATTCCTTCTAATACAACAGCGCAGATTATTCTTCCAGGCCAGGATACCAGAGTTTTAGAATGTGGCTCCTACGACTTATAAAGTCTGATTTCGATATTCTTTAGGAGTCATTCCGTATTTAGCTTTAAATACATTTTGAAAATAGCTCTGACTAGAGAAGCAAAGATACTCACTAATTTCGCTGATAGTTTTATCAGTGTAGTGAAGGAGGCTCTTTGCTTCTTCTAATTTACGGCGCATGATATAGGTACTGATGTTAAATCCTAGCTCGCGCTTGAACTTTTTGGATAGAGTACTTCTGTCCATGTGAAGCTCATCAGCGATTTGTTCAACAGTAATATTCGTATTTACGTGATTAGATATGTATTGAATAACAGAAAAGATTTCCTTTGACATACCCATAGGAACCTTAGCTTCGGAAACACGTTTTGCGAAATCAATGATGCAGGTCATATTTAAAATATTAATGGCATTAACATCAGACATTTTCTCAGCTTCTAAGATATATGAGTCAGATAATTGATAAGCTGTTTCTATGTCTAAACCACCATCTATGGCACGTCTGGTGATAAGAGTAGTAGAAGCAATAAAAAGATTCTTAGCCTGTCTAATTGAATCTGTCGCAGTTCGGCCAACATTCATATTTGGAATCCTTTTTATGAACTCTTTTAATCCCTCTACATCACCTTTTTCTACATAGGAATAGTATTCCTGCTCGAAGTAGTAGGTGTCGTGGTATAGTTCATTTTCTTTGTTTTCCATTAATTGGTCGGAATGATGTTTGCCAATTTTCTTTTCAGTTAATCTGTTGTGTTCTTCAAGATCACTAAGAATTTTATCAAGCATTCCGGCAATATTAAGTTCAATAATTGATGAATCCGATGCCATAGCGCCCTCCGGTTAAACATAGTATTACGACACGATATTACAACATTTTTCACGTGATTACAACAAAATAAGTCTGTCACTCTTTAAAATACAATTACAGTTTAGGGCTAGGGAGAAAAGCCTTGTATTTTAAGGAGGATTGAAAAATGTCAAAGAAACCATTGGGGAAGGATCATGATGGAATTCAAAAGGTTATGAGAACGGGGGATTATTTTGCAGATTCCCTTGGCCAGTTTGCTTTAAATGCAATGTCAGGTCTTATTGCGCAGATTGCGTATTTTTACACAGATAAAGTTGGCGTTGCAGCTGCTACAGTAACTGCAGTATTGATGATTTGTAAAGTTATTGATGCTTTTACAGACATCATCATGGGTAATATTATTGACCATACAAAGCCAGGTAAAGAAAAGTACAGACCTTGGTTACTTAAGATGGCAATTCCAGCAGCGGTTGTAATCGTAGCATTGTTTACAGTTCCAGCTAATGCATCAGAAGGATTGAAACTTGCTTACATGCTTGTAACTAACATACTTCTAACTGCTATCGTTTATACAGCAATTGCAATTCCTTATAGTTCACTGATGGTAGTTAGAACAAACAGCCAGCAGGAGCGAGGAGTTATGGGAACTTGGCGAGCTGCAGCAGGATATGTATCAGGAATGATTATCTCCATCGGCATCATCCCAATTACAAATGCACTTGGTGGAAATCAGAGTGCTTGGGTTAAGTTCGGCGTGGGTTTTGCATTAATGGTTGTTCTTACAATGTTAATCTGCTATGCCCGCTCTAAGGAAACAGCAGTTGAATCTGGAAAAGAAGCTGAAATGACTTTTGTACCAGACGATGAAGAGGCAGTTCCTTTCAAAGAAGCCATTGGAAATCTTTTCAGAAATAAATACTGGGTCATGATTCTTGTTATGGGATTCCTTTCACAGTTATCTTATGGAATCACAAGTGGTGCAGGAGCTTATTATTGCAAGTGGATTTATGGTGATGATAACCTTACAGCTGTTCTTGGAGGTGTGGGATTAATTCCAACAGTTATCGGATTTGCGGTAATTGGTCCAATGATTAAAAAGCTCGGTGTTACAAAATCCCTTAAGGTATCGTTCTTTATTGGTATGGTGACAACAGCACTTAGAATTATTGATCCTACAAACTTTATGTACAACACAGCTCTTGGATGCTTTGCAACTTTTGCAAATATCCCAATGATGTGTTTGCTTGGCGTTATGACAGCCATGACAATTGATTTCAATGAATATAAGTATGGCAAGAGAATGGTTGCTACATCTCAGGCAGCATCAGGTTTTGGTGGTAAGATTGGCTCAGGTGTTGGATCATCAGTGATTGTTTTCTGCCTTGCACTTGCTAACTATGATGGATTTGCAACAGTGCTTACACCAGCCGTTAGACAGGCGATTTACACATTTAGTATCTATATTCCATTAGCACTATTTATTATAATGTTTGTAATAACACTTAAGTTTGATCTAGAGGAAAAATTACCGGAGTATAGACAAGAAATAGAAAAAAGAAAGAGAGCATAAATTATGCAACTGTATGAAAAGAACCATTTAGATTTTGTACTTAATAACGCAGCAGAGTGTGCTGTACTTCTTAAGTCAAATGGAGATTTTCCAATTGAGAAACCGGGAAAGCTTGCAGCCTTCGGAGCAGGACTTCGCTACACAATCAAAGGTGGTACAGGTTCTGGTGAGGTAAATTCAAGATTTAAGTACACTATCGAGGAAGGACTTGAGCAGGAAGGTTTTGAGATTACATCCAAGGGCTGGCTTGACCAGTATGATGAAGTTCGCGCAAAAGCCAAAAAGGATTTCTATAAAAGAGTTCGTAAAGAATTAAAGGGCAATTTCCTTGCAATTATGGGCAAGACCATGAGGGAACCTGAACATAATCTTACACTTAGTGGCGAAGGTGATGTTGCTATCTATGTACTTAGTCGTAATTCTGGCGAAGGCTCAGATAGAGAAGTGGTAGAAGGAGAGGTAAAGCTTAACAACTCTGAGATTCGAGATATTTTAGAGCTAAACAAGAGTTATCAAAAGTTTATGCTTGTTCTTAATGTTGGCGGTGCTGTAGACCTTACACCAGTTATGGATGTTGATAACATTCTTCTTATTTCTCAGCTTGGTGTAAATATTGGAAAAGTTCTTGCTGATATTTTAGTGGGCAAGCAGAATCCATCAGGAAAGCTTACTACCACATGGGCTACTTGGGACCAGTACAGCAATGAGGGAACCTTCGGTGAGTGGAATGAGACTAAGTACACAGAGGGTATTTATGTAGGATATCGTTACTTTGATACCTTTGGAAAGAAAGCTCTTTTCCCATTTGGATATGGTCTTTCTTATACTAATTTTGAAGTTGGCGAGACAAAAGTTCAGGCAAAGGCTTCAGAGATTATCGTAAATACGGTAGTAAAGAATACTGGCGTATGTGCTGGTAAGGAAGTAGTTCAGGTTTACTTATCAAAGCCTACTGGCAAGCTTGACCAGCCATATCAGGAGCTTGTTGCTTTTGCAAAGACTAATAATCTTGCAGCAGGTGAGGAGCAGGAGCTTCAGCTCACCTTTGATTTACAGGATGTTGCTTCTTATGATGAGGAGACAGCCAGCTACATTCTTGAAGTAGGCGATTATTTAGTTCGCGTAGGCAATAGTTCAGTAGCTACAAAGATTGCTGCTGTAGTATCACTTGATGCTACTGTTACATGTCTTAAGGCAAAGAACTGCCTTGGAGATCCAGGCTTTAAGGATATTAAGGCACCAGCAAGAAACGCTGAAGCTGTTCCAGCTGAGGCTGCCAGACTTCAGATTCTTGCGGCAGAGCTTCAGAGCCAGTCAGTAAGCTATGACACTAAATACGATATCGCAGATCAGGCAAAGAAGATGACTGATGAGGAGCTTATCTATATGGGTATCGGTGGATTTAATCCAGATGCCAAGATGTTCTCTGCAGTTGGTAATGCAGGTTCCCATGTGGCAGGCGCAGCAGGTGAAACCACTTCTCAGGTGAAGGGCGTAAAGCCAATGATCATGGCTGATGGCCCTGCAGGTCTTCGTCTTTGCAGAACTTATTTTGAGGATGAAAAGGGAGCTCACGACGCATCAGGAAAAGGCAGCATGCCTGAAAGCGTAACTGACGCTATGGGACCTGTTGTTAGATTCATTGCAAATCTTGTGGTTGGAAAGACAAAGGTGCCAAAGGATGCTGTAATTAAAGAGCAGTCATGCACAATGATTCCTATTGGAACAGCTATTGCTCAAAGCTTTAACTATGATTTGGCAAAGAAGTTTGGCGATATTGTTGGAACAGAGATGGAAATGTTTGGAGTTCATTTATGGCTTGCACCAGCTCTTAACATTCATAGAAGTATACTATGCGGACGTAACTTTGAGTACTATTCAGAAGATCCATTTGTTTCAGGTATGATTGCTTCTGCTATTACAGAAGGTGTACAGCAGCACAAGGGCTGTGGCACCACAATCAAGCATTATGCTGCAAACAATGCAGAGACAAACAGATACAACAACGACAGTCAGGTTAGTGAGCGTGCTATGAGAGAAATCTATTTAAGAGGTTTCGGACTTTGCGTTAGAAAGACTCAGCCCAAGGCAATCATGACCAGCTACAACCTTTTGAATGGCGTTCATACAGCTGAGCACAGAGGCTTGATTGAGGATATCTTAAGATGCGAGTATGGCTTTAAGGGTATCGTAATGACGGATTGGATTCTTGAAATGATGGCAGACAAAAACTCTATCAACAGAATTGCTCTTTCAAATGAAGTGGCAAAGGCAGGTGGCGATTTATTTATGCCAGGCTGCAAGGGAGACTTCAATAGGATGAAGGCCGCAATTGAAGATGGCTCACTTTCAAGAGAGCAGCTTCAGATTAACGCAACTAGAGTACTTAGAATGATTGATACCTTAGTTGGCTAATCTATAATCTCTAGGAGACATGCCATAGGCTTCCTTGAATTTGCGGTAGAAGTAACTACTGTTATCGTACCCAATGTAGGTATAAATATCTTCAATGGTAAGAGTGGTGTGGCTGAGGAGATAGGCCGCCTGTTGAAGACGACGTGTCATCAATTGTTCTTTAAAATTTTTACCAGTGTGCTTTTTAAGCAGTCTACTTATGTAATAGGTAGGCTGCTTTGTTTGTTCAGCAATTGCTTCAAGGGTGCCATGCTTATAGTGAGCATCAATATATTTCAAAACAGTAAGTAAAAGGTTTTGTTCATACTGAGATGGTGTGCCTTGGTTAACCAAAGAAACATATACTGAAAGGGTCTGTAATAGTAGACCCATTGTGGTCTTATTTATATTATTGATAATTGTTTCTGAATCCTGTTTTAGCATAGTGAAAATCATATTTTCCATAAGATTTTGCACAGGAAGAATATCTGCAGTAGGAAAGTGCAGATAAGTAAGGAAGGATGATTCTGGAGACAGTGTGGAAATCAAAAAGTCTCTAAGTAAGTCTCCTTCTGGAATCATTTGTAATGCTTCATCAAAAAACTCAGGAAGCAGGATAAAGTTAATTGCAACATCACCCTCTGATGCTGGAAGAATTTCCTGAGTAGCATTTTGGTTCAAGAATAAAAGTTCACCGGCTTTTAGTGTGATTTCATCAGTTCCATTTAAAATATGATGAGTTTCCCCTGAAACCATATAAACGAATTCAACATAGTTATGGGTGTGCTTTGGAAAGTGCACAAAACGAGTATGAGGACGTATCTCTATGAGACGTCCTTTTTTTAATAGCTTCTCGCTGTCGATGACAAAACTGTTGCCGCTGGAGTACCTATTTTTGTCAATGACACCGCCCTTTAAAATTTCTTGTTCTTCCTCTGTCAGCTGTGATAGCTGCTGTAATAAACTCTTTTCCATAGATAAATTATATAATGAATCTAGCTGCAAATAAAGTCCTATTTTTGATTATTTTACGACCTTAAAAGTTAGCTTATCAGGATATATACTCATATCATAAACGAGGTGAAACTATGAGTAACTATTATTTGGCAGTAGACATTGGGGCCTCAAGTGGCCGTCATATGCTATTTACAATTGAAGACGGTAAGATTCAGATGGAAGAAATCTACCGTTTCGAAAATGCCATGACAAATGTAGGGGGAAAGCTTCTTTGGGATACAAAAAAGCTTTTTAACGAAATCAAAAATGGCATGAAGGAATGCAAAAGACTTGGTAAGATTCCATGTTCTATGTCCATTGATACTTGGGGCGTTGATTACGTGCTCCTAAATGAAGAGGGACAGGTTCTTGGTGATACATACGGTTATCGTGATCACAGAACTGATGGAATGGATGAGGAAGTTTATAAAATCATCTCTGAAGAAGAATTGTATAAGCGAGTTGGAATTCAAAAAGCAATTTTCAACACAATATATCAATTGACAGCAGATAAGCTTCAAAGACCAGAGGTGTTAAAAGAAGCAAAGACTTTGCTTATGATTCCGGATTATCTAAATTTCCTTCTTACAGGTGTTAGAGCATCAGAGTATACCAACGCGACAACAACAGGTCTTGTTAATCCTCATACCAAGCAGTGGGATTATCAGTTAATAGAAATGCTTGGTCTTCCTAGAGAAATCTTCTTAGAGCTTAAGCTTCCTGGTAATGAAGTGGGTAATCTAAGAGATGAAATCAAAGAGGAAGTAGGCTTTGATTTAAAGGTGCTTCAGTGTGCCAGCCATGATACAGCTTCTGCTGTAATGGCAATGCCTCATTTAGGCAACGAGGGGCTTTACATCAGCTCTGGCACCTGGTCACTAATGGGTGTGGAAAATACAGAAGCCCTCACCCGCGATTGCGACAGAAAGAGTAACTTCACAAATGAGGGTGGTTACGATTATAGATACAGATATTTGAAAAATATCATGGGTCTTTGGATGATTCAGCAGGTTCGCCATGAGGCAAACGATGCGCTTAGCTTTGCAGAATATGCAGAGTTGGCAGCAAGAGCAAACAGCTTCCCATCTCTGGTGGATGCCAACGATGAGCGATTCCTTTCGCCAAAGAACATGACAGAGGAGATCAAGCAGGCCTGCGCTGACACTAGACAACAGATTCCAACAACCTCAGGAGAGCTTGCTGCAGTTATCTACAAGAGTTTGGCAGCTTGCTACGGAAATACAATAAAAGAGATTAGCGCAAATACAGGCAAACAGTACAAGGTGCTTCATATTATCGGTGGAGGTTGTAAAAACAGGTATTTAAATCAGCTTACAGCAGATGCCACAGGACTTACAGTCCTTGCAGGCCCATCAGAAGCAACAGCCATCGGAAATGCAATGGTGCAGATGATTGAAGATGGTGCGTTGGCAGATCTTTTGGCAGCTCGTGAGGCGGTACATAGGTCATTTGATATAGAGGTTTTTAATCCAAAAGGAGGAGAAAGATGTTAGTAAATACAAAAGCTAAGGTGGGAGTTTTTTCAATTGCACTTGGAGCATACCTTCCACAGTTTCCAAGCTTAGTTCCAGAGTTTAATAAACAGTTTGAGAATTTCAAAGCGTCAATTCCTGACACAGTTGAAATCATTGATGGTGGTGTAGTTACCACAAAGGAGCAGTCACAGGCTGCAGGAGATTTGTTCAGGGCAGCAGATGTTGATTTAGTATTCATGCAGCTTCTTACTTATGCTACATCTTACAACATGCTTCCAGCAGTAAAGGATTTAGATGTACCAGTTGTACTTGTAAATCTTCAGAAGCTTAAGGCTCTTGATTACGATACAGCCGGCACAGCAGAGTGGCTTGGTGAAGCATATGCATGTGGTGCAGTTGGTGAGATGGTAGCTGACTTAAATCGTTACGGAAAGCGCTCTGCTGTTATCACAGGTGTAGTAGAAGGCGGCGATGCAGCTGTTGCAAAGGAAATTGACCAGTGGTGTCGCGCAGCACAGTGTCGTAGAAGATTTAGAGAGACAAATCTTGCTCAGATTGGTCGTCCTTATCCTGGTATGATGGACCTTTATATTGATGAGTCAAATCTTTACAGAAGAATGCACGTATATACAAAGCAGTTCGATTGGGAGAAGATTTGGGCTATTGCAGATGATATTACAGATGAGGCTGCTATCAAGGCAAAGGCTGATGATATCATTGAGACCTTTGAGGTAGTTGGTGGTGTTGATGAAGAGAAGCTTCACGAGATGGCAAAGTACGTTGTTGCCTTCGAGCAGTGGGTTAAGGATGAGAAGCTTGGTTTTGTAGCATCTCACTACGATGGATTCGCAAAGGGGCAGGCAGGAGTTGTTGACAGTATTCTTATTCCAGCCTTCTCAATGTTAATAAAGCAGGGCACAGCATGTGCTGTAGAAGGCGATATCAAGGTTGCCATGGCAATGAGTATCTTAAAGACAATTGCAGGCTCTGGTCAGCTTTCAGAGATGTACACAATTGATTTCAATGATGGAGTAACTCTCATAGGACACAGCGGTTCTGGTGATGCAGATTTCTCTCAGGCTAAGAAGCCTACTATGAAGATTGTAGATGTATTCCACGGCAAGACAGGTGGTGGATATCTTACACAGTTTTATCCACCAGAGGGAGATATTACATATCTTGCAATTACTCAGGATGGTGAAGGTCACTTCAAGTTCGTTTGTGCTGAGGGTGTAAATGTACCAGGAAAGATTCTTCAGAATGGTGACACAATGATGCGTACAGAGTTCGCAATTTCACCAGCTGAGTTCGTAACAAAGTGGAGCGAGGCAGGTCCTACGCATCACTTTGCAGCGGCAATCGGTCGTCACATCGATGTAATTGAAAAGGTAGCAAAGATTTTTGATGTACCAGTGGAAATCATCACAAGATAAGGAGATATAGAAATGAAGATAACAGAAGTAAAGTTTGTAGAAGGTTTTATTAGAATGGCAAATGATGGATGGGAGCAGGGCTGGCATGAGCGTAACGGCGGTAACCTCTCATATAGAATGAAGGATGAGGATGTTGCAGCTGTTAAGGAATTCCTTTCAGAAGATGGTGAGTGGAAGGAAATCGGCACAGAGGTTCCAGGTCTTGCAAATGAGTACTTCATGGTAACAGGTAGTGGAAAGTATTTCCGCAACGTTATCATTGATCCAGAGGATTCTATCGGTATCATCAAGGTAGATGAGACTGGTACAAAGTATCAGATTCAGTGGGGCTTCGTAAATGGTGGAAGACCAACATCAGAGCTTCCTTCACACCTTATGAATCTTGAAGTAAAGAAGCGTGTTACAAATGGTAAGTACAGAGTTGTTTACCACGCTCACACTACAAATACAATCGCTCTTACATTTGTACTTCCGCTTAAGGATGAGGTATTTACAAGAGAGCTTTGGGAGATGGCTACAGAGTGTCCAGTAGTATTCCCATCAGGAATTGGCGTTGTGGACTGGATGGTTCCAGGCGGAAAGGATATTGCAGTAGCAACATCTAAGCTTATGGAGCAGTATGATGTAGCTATCTGGGCTCATCATGGTATGTTCGCATCAGGTGAAGATTTTGATCTTACATTTGGTCTTATGCACACTGTAGAAAAGGCTGCAGAGATTCTTGTAAAGGTCCTTTCTATTACACCTAACAAGCTTCAGACAATCACACCAGATCAGTTTAGACACCTTGCAAATGATTTTAAGGTTGAGCTTCCTGAGAAGTTTTTATACGAAAAGTAAAATGGTTCTAGATTAATAAAAAACACTTTACAAAAGGATACGCCTGTTGTACTCTAGATGAGTACAAAGGCGTATTTTTTGAGCAATAGAAGGCTTAAAAAGTGCGCCATTTTTTTACATAAAAGGATTTATCTAGGAGGGAATATGTCACAGTTTACAGTTGAAGATGTAATTGAGTTTATTGAAGAAAATGACGTTAAATTTATCCGTCTAGCATTTTGCGATTTATATGGTATTCAGAAGAATATTTCCATAATGCCTGGAGAGCTTCGTTCAGCTTTTGAAAAGGGAATTAATTTTGATTCCTTCCTTATAAATGGATATGAAAAAATCGAGAATCAGGATTTATTCTTAAAGCCAGATCCTGACACACTTCATATATTACCTTGGCGTCCACAGTCTGGCCGAGTAGTTAGATTATACTGCGATATCGTTCTTGCTGATGGCACACCATTTGCATACGACTATCGTCACTTTCTTAAGGAGACTTTAAAGGAGTGTGAGGCAGAGGGATTTAATACAAGAATGGGATTAAAGTCTGAGTTCTATCTTTTCAAGACTGATGAAGATGACAATCCTACAAACATTCCATTTGATAATGGTAGTTATTTTGATGTTGCTCCTAATGACAAGGGTGAAAATATTCGAAGAGAAATCTGTCTTACACTTGAGGAGATAGGTATCAAGCCACAGTCATCTCATCACGAGAGAGGACCAGGACAGAATGAGATTGATTTCATGCCAGATGATGTACTTACAACAGCAGACAATTTTGTTACATATAAAAATGTAGTTGAAAACATTGCTGCAAGAAATGGTGTATATGCATCCTTTGATCCAATGCCACTTGAGGACAAGCCAGGAAACGGTCTTCATATTAAGATGGCTAATTATAAGAAGGGAGAGAATCTCCAGATTACAGATAAGGAATTTTCAGAGAGCTTTATAGCAGGAATTCTCAACAGAATGAGAGACATCACTCTCTTCCTTAACTGTAGAAAAGATTCGTATAACCGTTTTGGAATTACTGAAGCACCAAAGTATATTACATGGTCTTCCCAGAACAATTCCAGACTTTTAAGAGTGCCTGAGATTAATGGTCACAGTGAGCATTTCATCTTACGTTCACCTGATTCATGTATTAATCCATATCTTGCAAGTGCTATTGTTATTCAGGCTGGCTTGGCAGGTGTTAGAAATAAAGAACAATTGCCACCACCTCTTGATATTAATTCAAGATTATTAACGGAGGATAGAACAGCAAATTTGGCAACACTGCCTCTTACTATTGAGGATGCCATTGAATGTGCTTCGAATAGTGAATTTATTAATAATTCCAATTTCAAGGATATTGCAACTCATTACATTGAGACAATTAAGAGCAGAGTTTAAGGAGTATTAATAAATGGATAGGGCACTAATTGTGTGCGATAACGAAAAGGGAACTTCCTTTTACAAATCCTTCCTAAAAGAAAATGGCTATATTGACATAGTGGCAGTTACAAGTGGCCCTATGGCAAAGCGAGCTATTTTGGACTATGATTTTGAGATTTGCATTATTAATGGTCCTATAGGAGGAACCAGTGGAGAAGAACTTTCCATAGATATCGCTGAAAAGAATATGTGTCAGGTAATACTGTTTGTTAAGGCTGAGCGTTTGGAGGAGATTTCTGCCCAGGTAGAAGACTATGGCGTAATCACCGTAGGCAAGCCTATTAATAAGCAACTCTTTTGGCAAGCGCTAAAGCTTGCGAAGGTTGCCCAAAGACGTATTAACATGGCACATAAAGAAAATGAAAAGCTTGAGAAAAAACTTGAGGATATGAAAGTTATTTCCAGAGCAAAAATACTCCTTATGGTGGAGAAAAATATCTCTGAGGAAGAGGCTCATAAGCTGATAGAAAAGCAGGCTATGGACCGAAGGATGACCCGAATAGAAGTGGCCAGAGAGATAGTAAAAAATGCATAAAAATACATGATTATTTAATAATAAATTCCTATATCGAAGTATAAAAAAAAACTATATAGGAATTTATTTTAAACTTCTTGACTTTAACACTTGAAAGTGATATCAATTTAAATTAGTACTGTTTATTAAACATAGTTTTATTTTTTGAGTAGAGAAGATATGGCAAAAGTTGAATTTACTGAGGTTACAACAGATTCATTTGTAGGAAATAATTTAGACAAACAGGAACAGGATACCACAATCAATAAAGATGAGTTAGGTATATCTGAAGGTACAAATAGTGATGCTGTTGTGCATGCTTATATCGTATTTACGAATGACATTTCTATTGATGAAGGCATTGGTACTATTGAAGAAAAGGTTTGTAATGGTCAAACCCTTAAAGTTATCAGAAGAGATGATTCTGGCAATGCAGTAGTAGCTGTTATTTCACAGGCAGAAGCTAAATCAATTGAACAGTTATCGCTAGTGTCATCTGTAAAGATTGATACAGGTGTAGAGACTACAAATACTGATAAAAAAAAAGATGCTACAAATGAAACAGTAGAGACAGCAAATAAGACAGAAGAGAAGACAGATGAGAAGGTAGAAGCACAAGAAACAGAAGAGACATCAAATACTGATTCACAATCAGTTATAAGCAACGATATTACTTCAGAGACAACAACTGAAGTTCAGGACAACAATTTAGATACTAGTATTAAAACAGGGGTCACTTTTCCAATTGTAATAGCGGCACTTTTAGCTGTAGCTATTCTAATCGGAATTATTATAAAGAAAACCAATAGATAGAAATACGTATCTGACTGTATAAGGTTGGGTACGTTTTTTTATAAATAATATTAAGGGAGGACTCATTATATGAGAAGGAACTGGATACCTAAAAAGGTATTGTCTGTAATTCTGGCAGCCGCCATGACAATGTCGCCAGCACTTACAGCACTTGCTAGTCCAGTTGACGAGTCAGCAGAGGTAGCCGTCGAAGCAGCTGCTTCAGAGGAGGCTGTTGAAGCCGCTTCAGAAGAGTCAGATGAGGCCGAAGATGTTGAAGCATCAGAGGAAGAGACTGCAGAGGTTGAAGAGACATCAGATGCTGAGGAGCCACTGTTTGAGGAAGTAGATCCTCAAGAAGAAGGTCTTGTTGATCCTAAGGAAGCTATCGCAGGGGAGGAAGTTGAAGCACCTGTAGAAGCTCAGGATCCAGAAGAACAGACCAGAGTTATTATTGTTATGGAGGGCGACAGCGTCCTCGACAAGGGATTCGACACAGCAGATTTAGCAGACAACAAGGCTGCTATGAAGGCCGCTGATAAAATCGAAGCTCAGCAGGAGAATGAAGTAAAGAAAATCGAGAGAGAAGCTCTTGACGGAGAAGCTCTTGAGGTTAACTACAATTTCTCTATCTTAACAAATGCTATTTCAGCTGATGTAGCATTTAAGGACATTGAGGAGATTGAAAAGGTTGACGGAGTTGCAGCTGTATATGTAGCAGCACAGCATGACCCACAGGTAGAGGCAGAGCCTAATACAATCACTTCAGGTGACATGGTAGGCAGCTACAACACATGGACAGCTGGTTACACAGGAGCAGGAACAAGAATCGCTGTAATCGATACAGGTCTTGATATTGATCATCCATCTTTTGATGGCGGTGCATTCGATGCTCACCTTAAGGAGACAGCAGAAGCTGCAAGCAAGACTGTAGCTGATTATGATCTTCTTGATAAGGAAGAAATTGATAACGTATTACCAAATCTTAATGCGTTCAAGAGAGATGCTGATATCACAGCAGATACTCTTTACAACAACGAGAAGGTAGCATTTGCATTTAACTATGTAGATTCAAACCTTGATATTACACATGACAATGATGATGAGGGAGACCATGGTACACATGTAGCTGGTATTTCTCTTGCAAACACTTATGTACCAAGTGCAACTTCAGCAACAGGTTATGATAAGCAGGCAGCAGGCGTTGTAGGTATCGCTCCAGATGCACAGCTTATTGTAATGAAGGTTTTCGGTACAAACGGTGGTGCATACACAGATGATTATATGGCAGCTATTGAGGATGCAATTCTCCTTAAGGCTGATGCTGTAAACCTTTCACTTGGTTCTTCAGCTGCTGGTGAGTCATCTGATGTAGAAGGTTATATCAATGATATTTTCAAGAAGCTTGAAGGAACAAGTACTGTAGTTTCTATCTCAGCTGGTAACTCAGGTCGCTGGTCAGATAGCTCTCAGTATGGAGTAAACTTAAGCAAGGATGTAAACCTTGATACAGTTGGCTCACCAGGTTCATACTTCAATGCTCTTACAGTAGCTAGTGCTGTTAACTCAGGTTTAACATCTTTCTATTTTGCTACTACAGATGATAAGCATGTATTCTTTGCAGATGGTTCAGATTCACTTGCACCACATTTCTATGAGCTTGATACAACAGCTGATCAGAGTGGTGTTGAGTATCCATTCGTATACTTTGATGGTATCGGTGAAGCTTCTGATTATGAAGGTGTAGATGTTAAGGATAAGGTAGTACTTGTATCTCGTGGTTCTATCACATTTGCTCAGAAGCACATGAACGCAGCAGCAGCTGGTGCTAAGGCTTGTGTAATTTACAATAACCAGCCAGGTACAATCAGCATGACAATGCAGGGCTCTGATGCAACTATTCCAGTATGTTCTATCACACAGGCTGATGGACAGGCTGTAGCTGCAACAGGTAAGCAGGTCGCTGAGGGCGTTTACGAAGGAACAATCAAGGTAACATCACTTCCTGAGACAGTAAGAGATGTTGCAGATGGTTACACAATGAGTGATTTCTCATCAGTTGGTGTTCCTGGTACACTTGATCTTAAGCCAGAGATTACAGCTCCTGGTGGAAATATCTTCTCAACAAGAGATAATGGTTCTTACGGACTTATGAGTGGTACTTCAATGGCTGCTCCATCAATCGCTGGTCAGAGTGCACTTGTTCAGCAGTACATTCGTGAGAATGATCTTGCAGAGTTAAATGGTGTTTCTGTACGTACACTTGCTCAGTCACTCCTTATGAGTACAGCATCACCATTATATGAAGGAAATGACAGAGAAAACGGTCTTGAGTATTCTCCACGTGCACAGGGTGCAGGTCTTGCAAACGTTCAGGATGCTGTTTCATCACCTTCATATATCCTTGTTGGTGACAAGGAAGGAAATGATGGTAAGGTAAAGGCTGTTCTTGGTGATGATCCATCAAAGACAGGTTCTTACTCATTCGACTTTGACATTTACAACATGGAGGTTGAGCCACAGTACTATGTACTTGATTCAACAGTATTAACAGAGGAGCTTTATGATAAGCAGGGTACAACATACTTCTCTGGCACATCACATAAGCTTAACCCAGCTGTAACACTTACAGCTGATGATACAAAGCTTGTATATGACCTTAACGATGATGGTAAGGTAAATGCAAAGGACCGCAAGGTTCTTCTTCAGGTAGTAAATGGTACAAAGTCAGTAGCAATTGTTGAGAGCAACGAAGAATACTTCGATTTCAACAAGGATGGCGTTGTAAATACAAAGGATGTTTACACCTTTGCTAAGGCAATCAAGGGTAACGCAGATGTAAATCTTGGCCTTGAAGTTGTTGAAGTTAAGGACAGCACAAAGATTTCTGTTAACATCAACCTTTCAGAGGAGGATAGACAGTATCTTGCAGGCTTCGAAAATGGTATGTATGTAGATGGATTCATCTATGTAAATGGTACTGTAGATCTTTCAGTTCCATTCCTTGCTTTCTATGGAAGCTGGGCTGATTCTCCAATGTATGAAGACTTTGATTTCATGGAGTACTGGCACAATGAAGATTATGATGCAGTTACATACTCTGGTGTTCAGAGAACAAACTTCCTTTCAATCTTCCCACTTGGAATGAATAATGAGAACTACTACGTTCCTAACTACTTCACAGATGATGCTAAGTACATTGCTGATAGAAATGCAATCAGCTCAGAGAATGGCACATACCTTGGTTCTCAGTACTACACATTAATCAGAAATGCTAGCAGAGTTGTTCTTACAATTAAGGATAAAGAGACTGGCGAGAAGTACTTTGAGAAGGTTTCAAAGGGCGAGAATTTCGCTGAGTTCTATTATGCAAGCAAGGGTAGATGGATGGAAACTCTTGCAGCGCAGGAACTTAACTGGGCTGGTACAGATGCTGAAGGCAACCCACTTCCAGATGGAACACAGGTTGATATTACACTTCAGGCAATTCCTGCATACTATGATGATGTTGAGGATGTAACAACACTTACAGCTCCAGGCATGTACCTTACAACTCCAATGACAATTGATAACACAGCTCCAGCTGTTGTAGATGCTGTTAAGGGTGAGGATGGCAAGTATGACCTTACATTATATGATAATCGTTATACTGCTTCTGTACTTGTAATTGGTAGCGATAAGGAAACAATCATCGGCAAGTATGCAGTAAATCAGGAGACACCAGATGAGGATATTACAATCTCTATCGATGCTCCAGAAGATGTATTCTATGTAGACGTTATTGACTACGCTATGAATAAGTCAGTATATCGTTTCAACAATACTGGTCACGCTGATACAAAGTATGTTTCAGAGCTTACAGTAGATAAGGATGAAGTTGAGCTTCAGGTAGGCGAGAAGGCACAGGTTACAGCTACTGTTGGTCCTAAGTGGTTAGCAGAGGGCTACAATCGTGTTGTTTGGATTAGTGATGACAGCCGCGTTGCTTCTGTTTCTCAGTCAGGTGTAATCACAGCTAAGAAGGCTGGAGAGACAACACTTACAGTTTATACTGTAGCTACAGATAAGAGAGGTAAGCACCTTACAGCTGAAGTAAAGGTAAAGGTTGTTGATTCAAAGGATGAAGATGCTGAGGACACAAAGGCTTCTGAAGATGAGAAGAAGGCTGATGATGTTAAGGCAGAAGAGAAGGTAGATTCTAAGAAGTCAGAGTCAGATGATGATGAGACAAAGGAAGAAGCTACAGAAGAGACTACAGATGATGCTACAGAAGAAGAGACAGAGGAATCAGAAGAGGATTCTGAAGTAGTAGAGGACCAGTTAGGAGGAGAGAATGATGAATAAGAATTTAAGAAGAGCAGTCGTTCTCGGTATGGCAGCAATTACATTACTTACTGGAATACCTGCTACACCAGTTTTAGCTGCAGAGAAGGCACCTGTTCATACATTAGTGCAGTCTACAGGTAAGGGCGACAGCCAGAAAGTTACTGTAAAGGTAACTTTAGATAAGACAACTGTTACAGATGGTAGAGTTGCTGTTGAATATGATCCAGCTGTTCTTGAGCTTAAGAGCGATTCAGAGGGAATCAAATTCGCTGATGCAGATGTTAACAAAGCATTTGAGGATGGAGCTTCAAAGGGAGTTGCATATGCCTTCGTTGGTGATGCTCCAAAGTCTGTTAAGGGAACTCTTATGACTGTACAGTTTACAGTTAAGAAGGGACTTCAGTCTCAGAAGACAACAATTGGAACAAAGGTTTATGGCATTAATAATGAAGAGGCAGCAGTTGTTGAAGAGACAGTTTTAGAGGATGTAGTAGAGGTTGGAAGACCGAAGCTTAAGAAGCCTTCAATCAGTGGAATAGATCAGACACTTCTTGGCGTTCTAGTAAGGTGGAATAAGGATGCTAACGCTGATGGATATGTTGTATATCGCAGCACATCAAAGAATGGTAAGTACACAAAGCTTGCTACTGTAAGTGGTGTTAACGGTTATTGGAATCTTTCAGTAGAAAATAACAAGACATACTACTACAAGGTGGTTTCATACCAGGGAAGTGGCAAAGACAGAGTATATTCAGAGGAGTCTGCACCTGTTTCAATTAAGGTAAAGAAGTTCTTCGGATTATTCGGCTAAGTAAAAAATGCGGCTGGGACATTTAAGTCCCAGCCGTTTTTTATTGTTTTTTTATTTATGTCCTGTAGCTTTTTGCATAAATTTTTCGTTATTGATAATGAAGCGCTCGTGGGTACCCATTCCCACCATTCCGTTCTCGTCGGAGCAAACTACTTCGAATGTAATCTTGCGTCCATCAATATTGATGAGAGTTGCTTCGCACATGACTGTGGAGCCAATAGCGCTTGGTGCCATGTGACTTACATCAACCTTTGTACCTACGGTGCCCAGGCCTTCCTCAAGCTCTGGCTGTACCATTTTCCAACATGTTTCCTCCATAAGAGAAATCATGGCTGGTGTTGCAAAAACCTCCAGAGCTCCACTTGTAAAAGCTTTGGCAGTGTTGTCCAGAGTGACGACTGTTTCTGCATTTCCCTTCATTCCGATTTCTAACATATTTAGATGCTCCTTCCTCTAAAAAGTTCATAGAAATATTATACTCTTTTTATGAATAAAGTGGTAAAATTATTCTAAACTCTAGACAGAAAGGGGAATAAGCATGATTAGCGAAGAAAATATTATCGACTTATCTGATTTTGCAGAACGTGATATTAAAGAAGAGTTTACACGGCTGAAGGACAGTATCTCTGTGCTTGAAAAGCTTATTGATTCCAAAGATCTAGAACAGCCTGGTGAGAACAACGGAAATATCGCTAAGCAATTAAAGAGCTCAATTCGTGAGAACATTGAAGAGGTAACTCTGCCTTTAGAGCAGAAATGCGATGTTCTTGAGACTAAGCTAAACGGAATACAGGAAACACTTAATCAGGTAAAGCTCAGACAGGAGACCAGAGAAAAGTTACTGATTCTTAACTCAATCGGTCTGGGTATTATTCTTGTGATTTATATCTTGAATTATATTGGTATATAATCCTTGATTTATTGAGAATCCCGCGATTGTGGGATTCTTTTTTTTATGGTATAATCAAGCACCGTGGGTTTGACTTATTTTAAGTTAATTTTATAAATAGATTTTATATGGAGGATAAGAATGAAAGCAATTCTTCAGCAGATTAAGGAAGAAGTTGTAGCTGGTTTTACAGCCTGTGGCTATGACGAAAAATACGGAATGGTTTCTCTTTCAAACCGTCCAGACCTTTGCCAGTTCCAGTGTAATGGAGCTCTTGCAGCTGCAAAGGAATACAAGAAGGCTCCTATCGCCATCGCAGGCGAGGTAGCAGAGAAGCTTGCTGCAAACAGCATGTTTTCAAAGTGTGAGGCTTGCCCTCCTGGTTTCATTAACATGAATCTTTCAGACGAATTCATCGCTGAGTTCGTTTCAAATATGGCTAATGATACAGAACGTTTTGGTGTAGACAAAGTTTCTTCACCAAAGAAGGTTATGATAGATTACGGCGGACCAAATGTTGCAAAGCCACTTCACGTTGGTCATCTTCGTTCAGCTATCATTGGTGAGTCTATTAAGCGTACAGCACGTTTCATGGGCGATGAAGTAATCGGTGATGTTCATCTTGGAGACTGGGGTCTTCAGATGGGTCTTATCATCACAGAGCTTAAGCTTCGCAAGCCAGAGCTTGTTTACTTTGATGAGAATTACGATGGAGAATATCCTTCAGAGCCTCCATTTTCTATTACAGAGCTGGAGGAGATTTATCCATGTGCATCAGGAAAATCAAAAGAGGATCCTGCATATAAGGAAGCAGCCATGACAGCTACATTCGAGCTTCAGCACGGACGTAAGGGCTATCAGGCACTTCTTACACACATTCTTAATGTTTCAGTTACTGACCTTAAGAGAAACTATGAGAAGCTTGATGTAGATTTCGATCTTTGGAAGGGTGAGTCAGATGCGCAGCCTTACATCCCTGATATGGTTCAGAAGATGAAGGACGACGGATTTGCTTACATTTCAGAGGGCGCTCTTGTAGTAGATGTTAAGGAAGAGACAGATACAAAAGAGGTTCCACCATGTATGATTCTTAAGTCAGATGGTGCATCTCTTTACAATACAACAGACCTTGCAACACTTGTATGGCGTATGAAGGATTACAATCCAGATTCAATCATCTACGTTGTAGATAAGCGTCAGGAGCTTTACTTTACACAGGTATTCCGCTGTGCAAAGAAGACTGGCATTGTTCCAGCAGATAAGAATCTTTATTTTGTGGGATTTGGTACTATGAATGGCAAGGACGGCAAGCCATTTAAGACACGTCAGGGTGGCGTTATGCGTCTTGAGTATCTTCTTCAGGAAGTAGAGGAGAAGATGCTTGAGAAAATTCGAGAGAATGGTACTATGAATGAGGAAGAGGCAGAAAAGACTGCACAGATTGTTGGTCTTTCAGCTGTTAAGTATGGTGACCTTTCAAATCAGGCATCAAAGGATTATATCTTTGATATCGATCGTTTCACTTCAGCAGAAGGAAACACAGGCCCATATATTCTTTACACAATCGTACGTTGTAAATCAATCCTTACAAAAGCAGGAGTTAGCTCATTTGATGGAGCAATCTTACCTGCACATTCTGAGTCTGAGCGTGCACTTCAGCTTGAGCTTACTAAGTTCATGGCTGCTCTTTCATCAGCTTATGAGGAGATGGCACCACACAAGATTTGCGCTTATATCTACGATTTAGCAAATGCATTCAACAGATTTTATCATGACACAAAGATTTTGGCTGAGGAGGATGAGACAGTTAAGGCCAGCTACCTGAAGCTTTTATGGCTTACAAGGGGCGTTCTTGAAAAGGCCATTGACCTTCTCGGTTTCAATGCACCGGAGCGTATGTAAATGGATACATCTTTTTTACCAATTGATTTTGTTAATCGCATGGAGCAGGACTTAGGTCCTGACTTCCATGCGTTTTTGCGTTCTTATGAGGAAAATAAGATATCTGCACTTAGATTTAATCCTGTAAAAGCAGATGATTCTGCAGTGGAAGCTATGTCTTCAATGCTTACAGGAAAGGTGGAGTGGAGCCAGAATGGCTACTACTATGATGACGACTCCAGACCGGGGCTTCATCCTTACCATGCTGCAGGTGTATATTATATTCAGGATGCATCAGCACAGCTTCCTGTAGAGATGTTATCGCCTGTTCCAGGGGACATCTGTCTTGATTTGTGTGCTGCTCCTGGAGGAAAGTCTACCCAGATTGCAGGATATTTAAATGGCGAAGGAATATTGATTTCCAATGAGCCTATGAAAAATCGTGCAAAAATTCTATCTGAAAATGTGGAAAGACTTGGCATTAGAAATTGCATTGTCACATCAGAATATCCAGATAAGCTTGCAGAAACATTTCCTGAATATTTTGATAAGATAATGGTAGATGCACCATGCTCGGGCGAGGGCATGTTTAGAAAGAATCATGATGCCTGTGCTGAATGGTCTTTAGATTCTGTTCAGATGTGTGCTGACAGACAGGCAGAGATTTTAGACAGAGCCTATGAGATGCTTATTCCTGGTGGAAGAATGTGTTATAGCACATGTACTTTTGCCAGATTAGAAGATGAGGAAGCAGTGGCTGCTTTTATCAGTCGTCATCCGGATATGACTCTTATTGAGGAAAGGCGTTTGTGGCCTCATGAGGTTAAGGGAGAGGGGCATTACGCAGCTCTCCTGGAAAAATCAGATGCTCAGTCCCGCAGAGAAGAATGTGCTGAGGATAGAGCCATATACGACTTAAAAAAAATAAATAATAAAATACTAAATGATTATTTAGTATTCGCTAAAGATACACTGGAGGGAAGCTTAAACAGCAATTTGTTATTACTTGGAGATTTGCTTTACAGTCTTCCAAACAACTGTCCAGATTTTAGCGGACTTCATGTACTTAGAGGAGGACTTTTCCTTGGTACTTTGAAGAAAAACAGATTTGAACCTAGCCATGCATTGGCATTGGCACTTACCAGAGATGAAGTGAAAAACAGCTATAACTTATCGGCTGATAGTCAGGATATTCAGAATTACCTTAGAGGGCAGTCAGTGATGGCTGATGTGTCTGATGGGTGGACACTTATCTCTGTAGATGGATATTCTGTAGGATGGGGTAAGGCTGTTAAGGGTCAGATAAAAAATCATTATCCGAAGGGGTTACGTTTATTATGATTCATAAAATTTACATGCACAAACAGGATATTTACGAATATATCATGTTTACAATAGCATCCGCTGTTATGGTTATTGGAATCTATTTCTTTAAATTCCCTAACCACTTTTCATTCGGCGGTGTCAGTGGTATTTCTATCGTACTTGCTGAGCTTTTACCTAGAACACCGGGAAATATCAACTTAATCATTAATATGATTCTGCTTGTAATCGGATTCCTTGTATTTGGAAAGAAATTTGGGTTAAAGACTACATATATTACTTTGCTTGTTTCCTTTGGACCTAGAATTTTGGAGATGGTTTGTCCTATGGATGGCCCTCTCACAAACCAGCCAGTCCTGGAGCTTTTATTTGCTGTAGGACTTCCAGCTTTTTCATCTGCAATATTCTTCAACCTTGGTGCATCCTCAGGTGGAACAGATATTGTGGCTATGATTTTAAAGAAATATACAAAGGTAGATATTGGTACAGCACTTTTGATGTCTGATATTTTCATCGTTGCATGTGCCTGCCTTGTATTTAATGTACAGACAGGTCTCTTTTCACTGGTTGGCCTTTTGGCTAAGTCTCTTGTAGTGGATGAGACCATTGAAAATATTAATCTTGCAAAGTATTTTACTATAATTTGCAGTGACCCAGAGCCTATAGTCAATTTCATTATGAATGACTTGGGAAAGGGTGCTACTGTTTACAAGGCAGAGGGAGCCTATGGTCATCAGGAGAAGACAGTAATTCTTACAATTCTTAAGAGACAGCAGGCAGTTGAGCTGAAGAATTTTATCAGAAGAAACCAGCCTTCTGCATTTATAGCAATTACCAATTCCAGCGAAATTATTGGTAAAGGATTTAGAGGTTATAATTAATGAAAACAGTGTGGGGAATAATGGCACATGTAGATGCGGGAAAAACTACATTGTCTGAAGCAATTCTGTATAACGCAGGCCAGATAGCGTCCATTGGTCGAGTAGACCATGGGGACGCTTTTTTGGATACTGATTCTCAGGAAAAGGCCAGGGGAATCACTATCTTTTCAAAGCCTGCAGTTTTTAATTTTAACAATCAGTCGATTACTCTTTTGGACACACCAGGCCATGTGGATTTTGCTACTGAGGTGGAGAGAGCTATCTGGGCTCTTGATTATGCAATCCTACTGATTTCTGGTACTGATGGTGTTCAGTCTCATACCAAAACCATTTTTAGGCTTTTGGAAAAGAACAATATTCCTACTATTATATTCGTAAATAAAATGGATATGGAAGCTGCCAGTCTGGAGGATGTGCTTGTTGATTTAAAGGCACAGCTTTCTGATAGATGTGTTCTCTTTTCTGACAAGGAATCTATGTCCATGGAAGATGAGGCAGCCATGGAGGAGTTTCTTGAGACAGAGGATTTATCGCAGGAGACAATTAGCAGGCTGGTTGTTGAACGAAAAGCATTCCTGGTATTTTCAGGTTCGGCCATGAAAAATGAAGGTGTAACTGAGCTGATGACATTTATGTCATTACTGTCAGAGAGCCTTGAAAGGGTGCAGGATTTTGGTGCACGTATTTATAAAATAGAAAGTCTTGGCAGAGATTCAAGACTTACCTTTACAAAAATAACAGGGGGCCAACTTAAAGTTAAAGAGGTTCTTCCAAATGGAGAAAAAGTAAACGAGCTTCGTATTTATTCCGGTCTTAAATACCAGCAGGTAGAAATGGCAGAAGCCGGTGATGTGGTAGCCATTGTGGGACCAAAGGAAACATTTCCAGGTCAGGGACTTGGTATGGAAGATAATAGAATGGAGCTTATGCTTCGTCCTGTTCTCCAATATAAGCTTGTGTTCACAGATGGAACGGTGCCAAAGCTGGCGTACCCAAAGCTTCTGGCACTTAATGAGGAAGACCCATCTTTAAATGTAAGCTGGGATTCCCATCAGGAAGAGATAAAAATGAATCTCATGGGCGAGGTTCAGACAGAAATCCTTATTAATAAAATCAAGCGAGAGCTAAATTATGATATAGAGTTTGAAGAATCTGGAGTTCTTTACAAAGAGACCATAGCAGGACCCGTGGAGGGCGTTGGACATTTCGAGCCACTGAGACACTATGCGGAAGCTCATATTATGATGGAGCCTTTGGCGGCTGGCAGTGGAATAGTTGTGGAATCGGATGTGGCTACAGATGATTTGGCATTAAACTGGCAAAGACTTATAGAGACTCATATTCTAGAGAAGGAACATTTAGGAGTAGAAATAGGTGCTCCCTTAACTGATATAAAGTTTACCATTGTAGGAGGACGTTCTCACATCAAGCATACTGAAGGTGGAGATTTCAGAGAGGCTACTTACAGGGCTATAAGACAGGGCCTTATGGAGGCAGGCTCAGTTATTCTGGAGCCCTACTATAAATTCGAGCTTCTGGTTCCAGCAGATGCTATAGGAAGAGCCATGACTGATATCGAGACCATGTCAGGCTCATTTGAGGTGCCAGAGGATGTGAATGGCATGTCAAAGCTTTCAGGTATAGCACCAGCTTCAGAAATCAGAAACTATCAGTCAAAGCTCATTACCTACACCAAGGGTGAGGGCCAGCTGGCACTTACATTCCATGGTTATATGCCTTGTCACAATATCCAGGAGGTAAAAGAACAGATAGGATATAATCCTGAATCTGATGTGGAAAATCCAGCTTCATCAGTCTTTTGTTCACACGGCAGTGCTGTTATTGTAGGCTGGGATGAGGTTAAAGAAAAATGTCATGTGCCTTGTCGCAGTGAAAAATCAGCAGCAGAAGATGAAATGGTTGTCACTAAGAGAATGAATCATTCTGTTGATGAATGGCTTGATCCAGATGAGATAGATAAAATCCTTCACATGGCTACCCACAGTAATCATGGGAAGAATCCTAAAAAGGGTTGGCACTATGGAGACAGCAGTCGTCCTAGACGAGTAGATTCGGATTATGTCTACACAGCTCCAAAGGAAGTAAAGGCAAAGGAAAAATATCTTCTTGTGGACGGCTACAATCTTATTTATGCATGGCCAGAGCTGAAGGCTGTTTTGGATGTTAATTTAGACGGTGCCAGAGGAAAGCTTTTAGATATTCTTAGTAACTATAAGGCTATGACAGACTACAATGTCATTGCAGTTTTTGATGCTTACAGAGTTAAAGGTCATGAGGTAACCTACTCAGATTATCTTAATATTCATCAGGTATTTACAGCAGAAGCTCAGACAGCTGATGCATATATTGAGAGATTTACCCATGAACATGGAAAGAAGTACGATATTTCTGTTGTTACCTCAGATGGATTGGAGCAGGTAATCATCAGAGGTGCAGGAGCAAGACTTATATCTTCCAGAGAATTTATTGAGGAAGTGGAGAGAAGAGCCCAAGAACTTCGCGAACAGTTTGATATTAAATAATTATAAAAAATAATGAATTGAATGTTTTTTTAACAGTTAATTCATTATTTTTTTTTATACTGACTTTTAGTAGGTGATTCAAGCTATTTGTTTTGAAATGAAAAAGGGGTTATTCCAAAATGGACAAGTATAACTTTGATGAATCTGAAAAAAGAGTTTTAGAACGACTTAATATTGCCATGGCAATATATCAGTATATAGATAAGCGCGTAGTGACAGTATTAGTTACCGATGGAATGTGTAAGCTTATGGGGATGGAGCGAGAGGATGTCATTGCACTTTTAGATGAGGACATGTATAAAGACACTCATCCCGATGATAAAGCCAGAGTAGCTGATGCAGCTTTGAAATTCGCTGCTGGTGGTGATAACTACGATTGTGTATACAGAACAATGTCAAAGTATACTAATGACTATGTTATTTTACATGCCCATGGAGAGCATTTCTTTACCCCAAGCGGACTTATGCTTTCAGCTACCATTTATATGGTAGAGGGATTAAATGGGGATAATCCACTTACAGAAAAGCTGGCTTCTAATTTCAATGATATTATGACAAAGGAAAGTCTGATAAGGGATAATTTTTATGATACGCTTACAGGCTTACCAAACATGTCTTATTTCTTACAACTTGCAGAGGCAGGCGGTCGAAGATATCGTAAAGACGGATATACTCCGGCTATGGTATTTTTTGATTTGACAGGTATGAAATACTTTAATGAAAAGTATGGACTTCGAGAAGGAGATAATCTTTTAATAGCCACATCAATAATTTTAAAAAAGTATTTTTCAAATGAGAATTGTGGACGAATGGGTTCTGACCATTTTGCCGTATATACGAAAATGGAAGGACTAGAGGAAACATTAAATAAGATATTTGAAGATATGAAATATGCCAATGAGGGCAGAAGTGTTCCTGTTCATGTTGGTATTTATTCTGATGCATTTGAAGAAATATCTGCAGCCAGTGCCTTTGATAGGGCAAAGATTGCCAGCGATAAGGAAAAGGGGGCCTATGTTTCAAAGTTTTCTTATTATGACGTAAACATTCATGCATCCTCAACTAACTATGAGTATGTAATTAATAATTTCGAAAAAGCCATGGAGGAGGGGTGGATTCGTCCATACTATCAGCAGATTATAAGAGCAATAAATGGTCAGGCTTGCGATGAAGAAGCTTTGGCCAGATGGATTGATCCTGTTAAAGGATTAATTCCTCCACAGCACTTTATATACATATTAGAAGATATAAAGCTTATTCATAAGCTGGATTTATACATTCTTGAATGTGTATTGCGAGATTTAGAGGAGGTTGAAAGAAAGGGCTATCCTATAGTTCCTGTTTCAATCAATCTTTCAAAATACGATTTCCAGTTATGTGACATAGTAGAAGAAATAGCAAAGAGGGTAGAAGCATCATCAATTACTCCAGATAAAATAACCATTGAAATTACAGAAAGTGTATCATCACTGGAAACAGAATTTGTAATAGAACAAATTAGAAGATTCCACAATGCTGGCTTTAAGGTTTGGATGGATGATTTTGGCAGTGGATATTCTTCCCTCAACATGCTGCAGAAATTCGATGTTGATTTGATTAAGTTTGATATGAGTTTTATGCGTGAGTTTGCAACCTCTAAAAAAACTCATGTCATTATTACCCAGCTTATTCAGATGGCACGAAAGCTTGGAATTGATACTGTTGTAGAAGGAGTGGAAACAGCAGATCAGGTCAAGTTCCTAAGAGAAGTAGGTGCAGGAAAACTACAGGGATTTCATTTTGCAAAGCCTATTCCTTTGGAAGAGTGGTATACAATTATTGAGGCAAATGTAGGAAATATAATCGAGCATGAGGCTGAAGTAGAATATTATGATGCAATAACCCGCACTAATGTAATGAGTCCAGATGTGACCGCAGATGTTAACTGGACTGGAAATGAATTTTTAGGACAGATTCCTACTGGAATACTTGAGCTCAGGGCAGATAGTTTATTTGTTGTTCGTTACAATAAAGCTTTTGCACAGTTTCTTGTGAAGCTTGGATATATAGAGCAAAGTGATCTTGGTCATATTATGATTAAACAAAAGTCCCTTCCATCTCAAAGATTTTTAGATACTGTTTCTGTTACGGATACAAAAGATTGGGTTCTTGTAGAAAATGCCTGTGAGGCTGGACTTTTGATGGATGTTTTTATAAAGCGAATTGGTCAGAATCCAGTTAACAATAATATCGCATTTGCGGTATCAGTTATTTCTATTAAGAATGACAGTGCATAAGTTTGACATAGTAGGGTAAATGTGTTAACTTTTCTTAGAATTAAATATGTTTTAAGAAGTATAGGTGCCTATAGATTTCGTATTTGCGAAATTGGTATGGGTGAAAAGGGAATCTGGTGAGAATCCAGAACGAAGCCGTCACTGTGTCAGGGAGTTTGTATTCATGTCACTGAGCATTGCTTGGGAAGAGAATGCAGATGATGATCGAAGTCAGGAGACCTGCCTATTCTTAAATTAATGATTTGCGGACTTTCGAATCTTAATTCTTGTTTTTGTAGAATTGAGGGTCGCACTATGCGACCCTTTTGATTTGTTGTCCGCCTGAAAAATGGAGGTATAATAAAAAATGAAGAAAAAAGTTTTAAGTGTTTTACTTGTTGCGGCTATGTCTTTAAGTCTTGTAGCTTGTGGAACTAGTGAAGAGGCTAAAACTGAAACAGCCGAATCAACAGAAAGTAGTGATGCAGTTTTTGAAGAGCCCAATGGAGATGCAAACGTAAACAGAGCAATGGAAGTAGCAAAATTAATTGATGCAATTTATGTTCAGGAGTGGACAGAGGACACAGAAGCACAGTGTAAGGCAGCTAAGGAAGCTTGGGATGCACTTACTGATGAGGAAAAGGAATTAGTTGAGGGAGAGGAAGCTGATCCAGATTACTTTGGTAGAGATACAGGTGATGCATCTAAGGATGATCCTTTAAATCAGGATGAAATCGGTGAGAACGAAATTCTTGTAGTAAGCTTTGGTACATCATTCAATGATAGCCGTGTAAATGATATCGGTGGTGTAGAAAAGGCTATCGCAGAGGCTAATCCAGATTGGTCAGTAAGACGTGCATTTACAGCACAGATTATCATCAATCACATTTTAGCTCGTGATAATGAAAAGATTGATAATGTAAAGCAGGCTCTTGATAGAGCAGTAGATAATGGTGTTAAGAACCTTGTTGTTCAGCCTACACATCTTATGCACGGTGCAGAGTATGATGAGCTTATGGAAGCAGTTGATGCATATGCAGATAAGTTCGATTCAGTAAAGGTTGCAGAGCCACTTCTTGGTCAGGTTGGAAAGGATGCAGCTGAGGTAAACAAGGATAAGGAAACAGTAGCAAAGGCTGTAGTAGCAGAGGCTGTTTCTGTAGGTGGTTTTGACAGTCTTGATGCTGCAGCTGATGAAGGTGTTGCATTTGTATTTATGGGACATGGAACAAGCCACACAGCAAAGGTTACATATTCACAGATGCAGACACAGATGAATGACCTTGGTTATAAGAACGTATTTATTGGTACAGTAGAAGGTGAACCAGAGGAGACATCTTGCGAGAATATTATTGCAGCTGTTAAGGAAGCAGGATTCAAAAAGGTAGTTCTTCGTCCACTTATGGTTGTTGCTGGTGATCACGCAAATAACGATATGGCTGGTGACGATGATGACTCTTGGAAGTCTATGTTTACAGCAGATGGAAGCTTTGAGTCAGTTGATTGTCAGATTTCAGGACTTGGTGGAATCGAAGATGTTCAGAAGATTTACGTTGAGCATACAAAGGCAGTATTATAGGAGATTTATTAAATGAAAAGCAGATTTTTAGCATTAGCATTAGTATTGACAATGGCGGCAGCTCTTGCAGGCTGTGGTAATAAAACAGCAGAGGTTACAGAAGAACAGACTGTAGTAGAGGAGACAGTAGCTCCTGAAACTGAGCAGGTGGAAGATACTGTTGAGGATACTGAGGCAGAGGCTACTGAGGTAGCTGAAATCGATCTTGAGGATGGAGTATATCAGGTAGATTTTAATACAGATAGCAGCATGTTCCATGTAAATGAGGCTATGAATGGTCACGGTACTCTTACAGTTAAGGATGGTCAGGCTACAGTTCACATTTCACTTGTTTCTGACAAGATTCAGAATCTATATGTAGGTCTTGCGGCTGATGCTGAGAGTGATGAGGCTAATTGGCTTCAGTCTACAGATGACGAAGTGACATATGACGATGGCACTTCAGAAATGGTTCATGGCTTTGATGTTCCAGTAGCTGCTTTAGATACAGAGTTTGATCTTGCTCTTATTGGAGAAAAGGGTGTTTGGTACGACCACAAGGTTAGTGTTACAAACCCAGTCGTAGAAGAATAGATCCGGGACTGCAATAGCAGTTGTAGAGGTGTTTTTTGAAAAAATTTGGTTTAATAGCTGCAGTGCTGGCTTTGAGTCTTACAGCCTGCAGCTTTTTTAATAAGGACAATTTAATAGAGAATAATGTTGTAGAATCCAGGCAGGAAAGTGCAGTTTATAGCTGTCAGGTCACCTTGGAAGGTGGCAGCGGCAAGGCTACGGTGGAATCTCCTGCGGAGGTTTCAGTAACAGGAGAGAACAAGACAGTTAAGCTTGTTTGGTCCAGCTCTCATTATGACTATATGGTTGTTGATGGCGTAAGATTTGATAATGAGGCTACACCTGAGGAGCATTCCGTATTTACGATACCATTTTCACAGTTTGATAAAGCATTTACTGTAATTGGTGATACTACAGCCATGAGTACTCCTCATGAGATAGAGTACACGCTTACTGTATATTCACCTGATAATGAAAATAATGATGCTGCGGCAGAGAAAGAGGTATTATCAGGATCAGCTTCCATAAAGCCAGACCTGAGTGGGTACACATATGTATCTTCTTTAAAGCTTCAGTATGCCACTGAGTATTCTGTTGATTTCTATCAGGATGAAAATGGAAATCAATTTTCATTTATCACTATTGGTGAGGGAAATGCGGCCCAATATTTTATATACCCTGAAAAAGCAGGAACCTTTAAAGGAAATGTAAAGGGGGCAACAGTCCTTGGTGCAATTGATAAGACATATCTTGTATCTACATCTGTGATGGATTTATTAGCATCCATTGATGCCTTATCAAATGTAAGACTTTCTGGTACGGACGTTAATGATTGGTATATTCCACAGGCGAAGAAGCTTATGAAAAGTAAAGATATTCTTTATGCCGGAAAGTATTCAGCGCCTGATTACGAGCTGCTTCTTACAGAAGGCTGCAATCTTGCCATTGAGAATACCATGATTTATCACAAGCCTTCCGTTAAGGAAAAGCTGGAATCATTGGGAATACCTGTTATTGTAGAGCAGTCCAGTTATGAAAAAAATCCACTGGGACGACTTGAGTGGATTAAGCTTTATGGTCTTTTATATAACAAAATAGATGTAGCTAACGATGTTTTTGAAAAACAGGTTAAAAGAGTTAGCAAAGTGGAGGAAAATTCCAATACTGGACTAAAAGTCGCAGTATTTTCTATCTCATCTAATGGTCAGGTGGTGGTACGACGCCCAGGAGATTACATTTCTACTATGGTAGGGATGGCCGGTGGTAACTACGTACCAACAAACATTGAGGATACAGAAGATAGTGCTGTATCTACCATTAAGATTACAATGGAGGATTTCTACCTTCAGGCCGCAGATGCAGATGTGCTTTTATATAACAGCACAATAGAAGGCGAGCTTTCATCTATTGATGAGCTTGTTGCCAAGTCAGAGGTTTTAGCAAATTTCAAGGCTGTTAAGGAAAACAGAGTGTACTGTATTGAAAAGAGCTATTTTCAAAGGACCAGTGATGTGGCAGAATTAATAGAGGATATACATAATATTTTAGTTAAAGAAGATGAGTCGTTATCATTTATTTATCAGCTAGAGGATTAAACATTGAACAACAAAAAAAGATATTACTTGATTAAATTTTTGGGAATGACAATATTGCTTTTTGCTATTTTTGTGCTGAGCATTGGTATGGGCAGCGCAGATATTACTATGCCACAAATCTTAAAAGCACTCTTTAATTCAGGAGATGCTTATCTCGATAAAATCATTATTTCTATAAGGCTTCCTAGAATTCTCGCGGCCATAATTCTAGGTGGAGCCTTGGCTGTTTCAGGCTTTTTACTTCAAGTTTTCTTTGGCAATCCAATTGCAGGACCTTATGTCCTTGGTATTTCATCAGGGGCAAAGCTTTTTGTAGCTCTCACAATGGTAGTTTATTTAGAGCAGGGAAGAATTATGAGCTCTGCTGGAATGGTTATAAATGCTTTTGCAGGTTCACTGATTTCCATGGGAATTGTTTTGCTGTTATCCAGAAAAGTAAGAAATATGTCTATGCTTGTAGTATGCGGCGTAATGATTGGATATATCTGTTCCGCAATTACGGAATTTATTATCGCATTTGCGGATGACTCAAATATTGTCAATTTACACAACTGGTCTTTAGGCAGCTTTTCTGGTGTTAGATGGGAAAATGTCTATATATCAGCGATTTTTATTTCAGCATCCCTGTTTTTTTCATTCTTTTTATCAAAGCCAATAGGGGCTTATCAGTTAGGTGAAAACTATGCAAGGAATATGGGTGTAAATATTAGTGCACTTAGAATTTCACTTATTATGCTTTCAAGTGTGTTATCAGGTACAGTAACAGCTTTTGCCGGACCAATTTCTTTTGTAGGAATAGCAGTGCCTCATATTATGAGAGGTCTCATGAGGACTTCGAAACCTATAGTAATGATTCCAGCATGTTTTTTAGGTGGAGCTATTATCACATTGGTTTGTGACGGTATTGCACGTACTGCCTTTGCACCAGTGGAGTTAAGTATCAGTGCAGTAACAGCTATCGGACTTGCGCCTGTAGTAATTTATCTTTTAATAAAGCGTAAGGAGGCGGGACATGGAACAAATTAGTGCAAGGGATTTAACAGTCGGATATGGAAGGGCTGTTATTTCAGATGCGACTTTTCAGGTTTTGCCAGGAGAAATAATAGCATTAATTGGTCCAAATGGTTCTGGAAAATCTACAATACTAAAAACTATAACAAGACAGCTTAAAAAGATGTCAGGAAAGCTATTTATAGGTGAGGATATAGATGATTCACTTACTGAAGTTGAGCTTGCCAAAAAGATGTCTATGTTAATGACAGAAAGAATCCATCCGGAGCTGATGACATGCTTTGAGGTGGTGGCCATGGGAAGATATCCATACACGGGCCGACTCGGATTGCTTACTGCTGAGGATAAGAAAAAGGTAGAAGAGGCAATCGCCCTTGTTGGAGCTGAGGATGTAGCTAACAAGGACTTTATGAAGATAAGTGATGGACAGCGTCAGAGAGTCATGCTTGCCAGAGCAATTGCTCAGGAGCCAGAGATAATGATTCTCGACGAGCCTACCTCCTTCCTTGATATTCAGTATAAGATCGATATTTTATCTGTTATCAAGAAGCTGGCTGTGGAGCGAAATATTGCCGTATTAATGTCTATTCACGAACTTGAATTTGTACCTGCCATTGCAGATAAGGTTATTGGAATCTGTGATGGAAGTATTTATAAAATCGGAACTCCAGAGGAGATTTTTACAGGGGAGAATTTGGAGAAAATGTACAGGATGAAACCGGGAACCGGAGACAGAATAATATCTGGATTATTGGAGTATTCAAAATGTCTAAAGTAATCATGGTCCAGGGCACCATGTCCAATGTAGGTAAAAGCCTTCTGGTGGGTGGCCTGTGCAGAATTTTTAAACAGGATGGTCTAAAGGTGGCACCATTTAAATCTCAGAATATGGCGCTGAATTCCTTTGTGACTGCAGATGGTCTGGAGCTTGGAAGAGCCCAGGCTATGCAGGCAGAGTGCGCAGGTGTGGCACCATCCGTATATATGAATCCTATTTTGCTGAAACCTACAAATGATGTGGGCAGCCAGGTGATTGTAAATGGTGAAGTGGTGGGCAATATGTCTGCCAGAGATTATTTCGCTTATAAGAAAAAACTTGTGCCTGATATTCTAGCAGCTTTTCACAAGCTTGAAGAGTGGGCAGATGTGATTGTAATAGAGGGAGCAGGCTCTCCGGCAGAGATTAATTTAAAGTCAGATGACATTGTAAATATGGGAATGGCAGCCCTTGTGGATGCTCCTGTTCTTTTGGTGGGAGACATCGACAGAGGTGGTGTTTTCGCACAGCTTCTTGGTACTTTGGAGCTTTTGGAAGAAGATGAAAGAGCCAGAGTAAAAGGGCTAGTTATAAATAAATTTAGAGGAGATAAGAGTCTCCTTGATTCTGGAATTGAAATGATTGAGCAGATGGGTAAAGTGCCGGTGATTGGCACAGTGCCTTATGTGCGATTAATGATAGATGATGAGGATAGCCTGAGTGAAAGACTTAGCAATTCCTTTGATTACGGTGATAACGTAAATACGGTAGAGTTGGCGGTGATTCGCCTGCCTCGAATATCAAATTTTACTGATATAGCACCTTTTGAAAATATTCCTGGTGTTAATGTTAGATTTATTTCTAACCCAAGGGAGCTGCAAGGCTCAGACCTTGTAATTATTCCAGGAAGTAAAAATACAATATCGGATTTACGATGGATGCGTGAGTCTGGTATGGAAGCAGCCATAAAGAGATTTGCCATGACAGGTCCCGTAGTAGGAATCTGTGGTGGATTCCAAATGATGGGAAATACAGTCCTCGATCCAGAAGGGGTTGAAGAGGGCGGTTCTATCAGAGGACTTGAGCTGTTTCCTCTTGAAACTGTGCTCAGTGGAGAAAAATATCGCAGCCAGACAGAGGACTGCTTTGATGATTTAACAGGAATTTATTCCGGATTAGCTGGGGAAGAGTTTGTAGGTTATGAGATTCACAATGGTGTGACAACCGTTGATTCAGAGAATCCTTCCTTGGAGATTGTGGAGCGGGATGATGAAGGAAATATTATTCTTGTTCAGAATAAAAATCTTCTTGGAACCTATGTCCATGGAATTTTTGATAATGGAGATTTGGCATACAGACTTGTTTCTGAAATCGCCCAGTCAAAGGGGCTCAGCCTTGAAGCTGACTCTGTAGATTACCAGCAGCTAAAGGAAGCAGAGTACGATAAGCTGGCTCAGGTGTTACGTGAAAATTTAGATATGGAGTATATATATAAAATATTAGGATGAATATAGAATTTGTACTTCCAAACGAAATTGAAAAAAGAAGCTTTGAAATAATCAGGCAGGAGCTGGCTGATCGAGGTGTCACACTCCCTCCCCAGGAGGCTCCAATCACTATGCGAACCATTCATACCAGCGCAGATTTTGATTACGCCGAAACTATGCGCTATTCAAGTGGCGGCATAGAAAAGGCCAGAGAGCTCATCAGAAACGGGGCTGACATTGTCACAGACACAAACATGGCCTTATCTGGAATTAACAAAAAGAAGCTGGCTACTTATGGCGGTCAGGTACATTGCTTCATGGCTGACGAGGATGTGGCAGCAGAAGCCAAAGAACGCCAGGTTACCCGTGCTACTGTATCAATGGAGCGGGCAGCCAAGCTTGGAAAGCCTGTAATCTTTGCAATAGGCAATGCACCTACAGCACTTATTTCACTTTATGAAATGATGGAAGCAGGTACCTTCACTCCAGAGTTTGTCATAGGAGTACCTGTTGGTTTTGTAAATGTAGTGGCAGCCAAGGAATTATTCCTAAATTCTGACGTGCCATACATCATAAACGAAGGAAGAAAAGGTGGCAGCAACATCGCAGCCGCTATATGTAATGCGCTTATATATGGTATAGAATGAAACCTTCCATCCTAACGGCTGGAAGCTCTTGATTAAGCCTTCCCCTTGAGGGGAAGGTGTCAGCGGAGCTGACGGATGAGGTGTATGCTTCCCGAAGGGAAGCCAAAATTCATTTTACATCAAGGTGATAATTATGAATGAAAACTATAATCCATTGTTGAAGTCATACTCACAAAAACTGAGAAAAGAAATGACAAAAGAAGAGAAGCATTTATGGTTTGATTGTCTTAAACAATTGCCATTAACTTTTAAGAGACAACAGATTATAGGTGATTATATAGTTGACTTTTATTGTGCCAAGAAAAGTATAGTAATAGAGTTGGATGGAAGTCAGCATTATGAAAAAGATGGAATAGAAAAGGATAATGAGAGGGACTCTTTTATGCAAAGTAAAGGAATCAAGGTCCTTAGATATTCAAACTATGATATTAATAAAAATTTTATAGCTGTTTGTGAGGATATAAGAAAGAATTTAGGTTTATCTAATGAATAAGGTACAGACACCTCATCAGTCACCTTCGGTGACAGCTTCCCCTCAAGGGGAAGCCTTAAGAAAAGGATTCACCACGGGGAGCTGTGCGGCAGCTGCTGCGAAGGCGGCAACGTACATGCTTCTGACAGGGCAGGAAAAACTGAATATTGAGATTGAGACTCCTGCAGGAATCATGTTTGCAACTGACATTGTGGATGTGAATCGTGGTGAAGAGCAGGTGAGTTGTGCTGTGATTAAGGATGGTGGAGATGATCCCGATGTGACTACAGGTTGCCATGTGACAGCAACAGTAAGCATTTTGGTGCCATCGGCAGAGGCTACAGCAGGACAGAGCCTGGAGCTTGAGATTGATGGTGGTGAAGGGGTAGGCAGGGTGACTTTGCCAGGACTTGACCAGCCAGTTGGAAATGCAGCCATCAATCATGTGCCAAGAGAGATGATTGAAAAGGAAGTGACAGAGGTCTGCCAGTTGTTAGATTTCAACGGCAAGCTTCAGATAATCATTTCCATTCCTGAGGGAGTGGAGCTGGCAAGTAAGACATTCAATCCCCGACTTGGAATAGTAAATGGTATTTCAGTCCTTGGAACCACAGGGATAGTGGAGCCTATGAGTGCCAAGGCTCTTATTGATACCATAGAAGTGGAGCTGAACCAAAAGAAAGAACTGGGATTTAAGACAGCCATAGTCACTCCAGGAAATTATGGACTGAAGTTCATGAAGGATTGCTATGACTATGATTTGGATAAGAGTGTAAAATGCTCAAACTTTATCGGTGAGACAGTGGATATATGCATTAGACTTGGGTTTGAAGGCATGCTCATCACTGGCCATATTGGAAAGCTTATTAAGGTGGCCGGAGGCATTATGAACACCCACTCCCATGAGGCGGATGCCAGAATGGAAATTTTATCTGCCTGTGCACTAAGAGCAGGAGCAGATGCTGTGCTTGCAGGGAAAATATTAGATTGTCTCAATACCGAAGAGGCATTAAAGCTTGTAGATGAAGCAGGTTTACTAAAACCTACCATGGATATTGCCTTGGAAAAGATACTTTTCTACCTGGACTTCAGAGCACAGGGCAGATTGAAGCTTGATTGTATTTTATATTCAAATGATTTTGGACTCCTTGCAGAGTCAGAAAATGCCAAGAATATTTTGGAGGATATATGATTTATTTCGTTGGTGCAGGCTGTGGAGCAGCCGACCTGATTACAGTTAGAGGAATGAAGCTTTTGCAGCTTGCAGATGTGATAATTTATGCAGGCTCACTGGTTAATCCAGAACTTTTGGAATATGCCAAGAAAAGCTGCGAGATTCACAACAGTGCCACCATGACTTTGGATGAGGTCATGGAGGTGATGCTTAAAGCTGACAAGGAAAACAAAACTCTTGTGAGACTTCACACTGGAGAGCCAAGCATCTATGGAGCTGTGCAGGAGCAGATGCATATTCTTGATGAAAATGGGATTGCTTATGAAAGTTGTCCTGGTGTCAGCGCATGTTTTGGCGCGGCGGCCGCTCTCAATCTGGAATACACACTGCCTGAAGTAAGCCAGTCTCTTATTATTACAAGAATGGCTGGTCGCACCGGGGTTCCTAAGAAGGAATCCATTGAAAGCTTTGCGGCTCATGGTGCATCAATGGCGATTTATCTTAGCTCAGGAATGTTAAAGGAGCTTCAGGAAAGACTCCTTGCTGGAGGTTACAGAGAGGATACTCCTGCAGCAATAGTTTATAAAGCCAGCTGGCCAGAGGAAGAAAAGTACATCTGTACAGTAGGAACTCTGGCAAAAACAGGTGAAGAAAATGAGATTAAAAATCTCGCAGTAGTATTAGTTGGTGATGTGATAGCAAAGTCTGGCTACGCACTATCAAAACTATATGACCCAGAGTTTGAAACAGCTTTTAGGAAACCAAAATGAAAATAATAAAAGTAGTGTATTTTACTGAAAATGGAAAAATGACATTGCAAAAGCTGAAGGAGGCGGAGGTCCAGTTTATCTTTGAGGAAAAGGAGGCGGATGCCGACTTAAAGCAGTGGACAAAAGAGGCCTTTGAGATGCATCTTCCTATATTGTTTATTGGGGCAACGGGGATTGCGGTACGCGCTATTGCTCCTTTTGTAGAGAGTAAGCTTACTGATTCGCCGGTACTTGTAATGGATGAGCTGGGGAAGAATGTGATTCCGATTTTGTCAGGACATTTTGGTGGTGCCAATGAAATAGCAACTGAGATTGCGGCATTAGCTGGGGCAAATGCAATTATCACTACAGCAACAGATATAAATAACGTATTTGCGGTAGATGTATTTGCAAAAGTCAACGGCCTTAAAATCACTGATAAAGATAAGATAAAAATCGTATCATCAAAGGTACTAAAAGGGGAAAAGCTAAAGCTTACCCAGACAGATGATGCAATAGAAATAGATGAACTTAGGCTTGAGCCTAAAAGACTGGTTCTTGGAATGGGCTGTAAAAAGGATAAGCCCTTTGAAGACTTAAAAGCCTTCCTTAATGAGTTTTATACAGATCAGGAGCTAAAGGATAATCTTTATGCTATTTGCTCCATAGATGTGAAGGAAAGGGAGACAGGATTAATCAAACTGGCCCAGTACTACGGTGCAGAATTCCTTACATTTTCCGCAGAGGAACTAAAAAATGCACCAGGAGAATACCAGGAATCAGATTTCGTAAATGAAACTGTGGGCGTGGGAAATGTCTGCGAAAGAGCAGCAGTGCTTGGAGCTGGAAAAGACTCAACATTGATAAAAAATAAAAGTGCAAAAAACGGAATGACTTTTGCAGAGGCACGTCGTGAAAAGATAGATTTGAAAATGGAGAGAAAATGGCAGGACATATTTATATAGTTGGAATGGGACCAGGTGACAAAACAATGATGACAACAGAGGCATATGATGCCATGGAAAAAGCAGACGTCATTGTTGGATACACCGTATATATCGATCTTGTAAAGGAACATTTCCCTGACAAGGAATTCTTTACAACTCCTATGCGAAAGGAAATCGAAAGATGCAGAGCCTGCTATGATTTTGCAATAGAGGGAAAAGATGTGGCTTTCATCTGCAGTGGAGATGCTGGAGTATATGGCATGGCTGCGCCTATGTATGAGCTCCTTCCGGAATACGTAAATGCGAATCCAGAAATTTCAGAGGACAGTATTACAGTTATCCCTGGTGTGACAGCTGCTATTTCAGGTGCTGCAGTACTTGGTTCTCCAATCAATCACGATTTTTGCGTGATTAGTCTTAGCGATTTACTTACTCCATGGGAGGTAATAGAGCGCAGAATCATCTCTGCTATCTATGGAGATTTTGCTATAGCAATCTACAATCCATCCAGTCACAAGCGTCACGATTATTTACAGAAGGCCTGCGATATTATGCTGGCAGCAGGTGCCAGGGAAGACAGAGCCTGTGGCTATGTAGAAAACATAGGACGAGAAGGTTGCAAGGGCACAGTATGTACTCTCAAAGAGCTGAGAGATACACAGGTAAATATGTTTACCACTGTTTTTATTGGAAGTTCCAGAAGTGAAATCATAAATAACAAACTGGTTACACCAAGAGGATACAAAATATGAAAAAAGTAATCATTTTTGGCGGAACAACAGAGGGAAGAAAGCTGGCTGAAACACTTGAGGCGGCAGAGATAAACTGCGTCTACTGTGTGGCCACCGAATATGGCAAGGAGCCGGTGAAAGAATCCTCTTATATTAAAATTCACTCAGGGCGACTTGATGCTGAGGGGATGGTTAGTTTGTATGAGTCGGAAAAGCCAGATGCAATAGTGGATGCCACCCATCCATTTGCAGAAATTGTAAAAAAGGAAATCGAGACCAGCCTTTTTAAATATCAGGCTGTGCGTTTTTTAAGATTGGCAAGAGATGAGGAGCAGATTGATTACAGCAACTGCACATTCTTTGATTCAGTTCAGGAATGCGCCAAGGCTCTTAAAGAGACTGCTGGAAACATTTTCCTTACTACTGGCAGCAAAGAGCTTCCTGTATTCTGCGAAGATGAGTCTGTAAGAGAAAGAATTATTGCAAGAATTATTCCTAATGATGAGAGTCTGGAAATCTGCAAACAGCAGGGCCTTAAAGGAAATCAGATAGTGGCAATGCAGGGGCCATTTTCAAAGGGGATGAATATTGCATGTCTTAAGGAATTTAATGCTGATATTTGTGTCCTTAAAGAAAGCGGAAAATCTGGCGGAGAAGCCAATAGAATAGAAGCGGCAAATGCCTGCGGCACGAAATGTTTTGTAATCAGACGGCCTCAGGAGAATGCCAGTGCAATGACATTCAAACAGGTGGTTGAGGCCATTTTTAAAGAATTCGGCATTGAAAAATCTCCGGAGCCTGTACTTGAAAAGATTACGGCTGATTCCATAACGGCAGATAAAAAAATAGTAGTATCTCTGGCTGGATTTGGAATGGGATTTGGCACTGTCACAGCAGAGGTTAAGCAGGCAGTGGCAGAGGCAGATTATCTTTTTGGCGCTCCAAGAATGCTACTGGGACTGGAAAGTGATGCCAAGAAATATCCTTATTATCTTGCCAAGGATATCCTTCCTTGTATGGAAGAAATAGCAGATAGCATTCAGTTTGGGAAGAAGAAGGCAGTGGTACTTTTCTCCGGTGATACTGGATTTTACAGCGGTGCCACAAAGCTGGCGGAGGCATTAAAGCAGACAGGTTATATAGATGTCAAAATATTGCCTGGCATTTCATCTATAAATGCAGTTGCAGCAAAGGCCAATCTAACCTGGCAGGATGGACATTTTTTAAGTGCCCATGGAATTTCTGAGGATAAGTGGCGACCTGCCCTTATAGATGCTGTACAGCACAGAGACAATACCTTTGTAATCACATCTGGAAGCAAGGATGTGAGAGATATTGGTGATATTCTTTTGGCTCTTGAGCAGGCTGACAAAGGAAAATACAGGGTTTTCATCGGAACCAATCTATATTCTGATGAAAAGACTGGTTGGTATAGCTCAGAAAAATGCAGCACCTATAATCATGATGGATTAAGTACAATCATTATTCAAAATCAGAAGCCTACTCCAAAGGTACTTGCACCTGAGCTTTCTGATAATGACTACATCAGGGACAAGGTTCCTATGTCAAAAGAGGAAATCCGTCAGTTATCTATTTGCAAGCTTCATTTGCATAAGGATGCTGTGGTTTATGACATTGGCAGTGGAAGCGGTTCTGTGGCAGTGGAAATGGCACGTATGGCCCCTGGCATCAAGGTGTACGCCATAGAGCTGAAGGATGAAGCATGTCAGCTGATTCGTAAAAACGTAGATAAATTTATGCTGGAGAATGTAAATGTTATTTCCGGAATAGCTCCAGATGCCCTTGAGAATCTTCCAGTTCCTACCCATGTATTCATTGGTGGCAGTGGTGGAAGACTTGAAGATATTATTGAAAAACTAAAGGGCTACAATTCGCCTATACGAATTGTAATCAATGCTGTTACCATCGAGACCATCTCGGAGATTAACAGCGTATTAAAGAAATATGAAATAGAAAATGCAGATGTGATTCAGGTTACAGTGTCCAAGGCAAAGAAGGCTGGAGACTACAGCATTATGCAGGGCCAGAACCCCGTATATATAGCTGCGTTTGAATTATAGGAAAGACTATGAATTATCCAAGAGTTGTGATAGCTGCTCCTAAAAGCGGCAGCGGCAAAACTACAATTACATGCGGAATATTACGTGCACTGACAAACTCAGGGCTTAGTTTGTGCAGCTTTAAATGCGGCCCAGACTATATCGACCCGATGTTCCACAGAACAGTGCTTGGCATTCCATCAGGTAATCTGGATACATTCTTCACTGACGACAATATTACAAAATCTCTTTTCAGTAAGACCTACTCAGGCGACATGGCAGTTATAGAAGGTGTCATGGGACTATATGATGGAATCGGAGGAGTTGAAACTCAGGGTTCTACCTACGATTTAGCCCGAGCTCTTTTAGCTCCAGTGGTTTTGGTGGTGGATGCAAAAGGTGCAGGCCGCTCGGTCATCGCTCAGCTTAAAGGTTTCCTGGATTACGATGAGCATCATCTTATAAAGGCTGTGATTCTAAACAGAACCAGTGTAGCCTTTGGTAATACTCTTGGAGATATTATTGAAACAGAGATTGGACTTAAATACCTTGGCACCATGCCTGATATGAAAAATCAGGAGCTTTCAAGCAGACACTTAGGGCTTGTTATGCCAGAAGAGGTGCCAGAGATAAACGAGAAAATAGATGAGCTTGCAGGTACTATTCAAACGAACCTTGACCTGGATGAGCTTAAAAATATTGCCACTTCAGCTTCTGAATTAGATATAATTAATGATAAGAAAGGTATAAGAAACGTAAATGCGAATCTTACTCTGGCAGTAGCAAGAGATCAGGCATTTTGTTTTTATTACAGGGAAAACTTAGAAATCCTTAAGGAATTAGGTGTAAAGCTTGTAGAGTTTTCACCTATAAATGATTCCAAGCTACCGGAGAACATAAATGGAATCCTTCTTGGGGGTGGTTACCCTGAAAATTATCTCAAGGAGCTTTCTGGGAACGAAAGTATGAAGGCTTCAATCAAAACTGCATATGATAATGGAATGCCAATCCTGGCTGAGTGCGGTGGCTTTATGTATCTGTCAGAATCTGTAAAGAATCAGAATGATGAGACCTACGCCATGGTCGGTGCTATTGATTCAAAAGTAGAGTGGATGGGCAAGCTTGTGAGGTTTGGCTATATCACAGTGGATACAGGCAAGCTTCAGATAAAAGGTCACGAATTCCATTATTATGACAGTGATAATAACGGTGAGTGCTGCGTTGCCACAAAGCCATTCGGTGGCAAAAGTTGGAAATGCATTCACAGCAAAAATGGAAGTTATATAGGATTTCCTCACCTTTATTATCCATCCAATCCAGAATTCATTAATAATTTTGTGGAGGTTATGAAAAATTATGGGGGACACTAGATATTTATTCGACGATGTACTTGAAAACAAGCTTGTTGTAGAGCCTGTTGATAAAGAGGCTTTGAAGGCGCTTCAGGAGGAATGGGACAAAGTGGCAAAGCCAATTGGAAGCTTTGGTACTTTTGAAACTGTTTATTCAAAAATTGCAGCAATTCAGGGCTACAAAGCACCTGATTTATCTCACATGAGACTGATTGTCTGCTGTGGAGATCACGGCGTAGTAGAGGAAGGTGTCAGCCAGACCAGTCAGGATGTTACCAGAATCTGTGCCACTAATATTGGCAAGGGTGTCACCACAGCCGGTGTTATGGCAAAATATCTTGGCATTGATGTTATGTCTGTAGATGTGGGAATCAATTATGCCGAGGAAGTGCCTTATACCCTCAATCGCAGAGTTAAATATGGTACCTGCAATTTTCTTAAGCAGCCAGCCATGTCTGTAGAAGAATTTTCCCGTGCAGTTCAGGTGGGAATGGATTTGGTTAAGGACAGTAAAGAAGAGGGAAAAAACGTAATCCTTATTGGCGAAATGGGAATTGGCAATACAACATCAGCTTCAGTTATGGCTGGATACCTTTTGGATTTAAACGCAGAGGCAGTTACCGGAAGAGGTGCAGGTCTTGATGACGAGGGCTTCAGCAGAAAGCGAGCAGTAGTATCAATGGCCCTTTCAAAATACAGCGGATTAGATCCAGTTGAAATCTGCAGTAATTTTGGTGGACTTGAGTTGGCAGCCATGACAGGAATTGTTATTGGTGGAGCTTTGTACAAGGTGCCAATTATTTTAGATGGAATGTTAAGTATGGTTTCTGCACTTGTGGCAGACAGATTACTTGAAAATACAAAGGAATATCTTATTCCATCCCACATCAGCAAGGAGCCTGTGGCCAGAAAGATTGCCAGCAAGCTCGATATCGAGCCTGTTATTGATGGAAAGATGGCCGTAGGAGAAGGGGCAGGTGCAGTTATGATGGCTCACATGCTTCGACTTACCGATGAAGTATTCCACAATGCACTTAAGTTTCAGGATTCTGAAGTAGAGCAGTATGAGAGATTTAATAAATGATTACTTTGATTTATGGTGGTAGCAGCAGTGGAAAATCCGCATATGCGGAGGATTATGTTTGCCAGTCCAATTGTAAAAATCGATATTATCTGGCCACTATGCTTGCACAGGATAGTGAATCCCAAGAGCGTGTTAAAAGGCATAGAAATCTTAGAGCAGGCAAGGACTTTATCACCCTTGAGCAGCCATATGATATCGGAAATACGGTAGAGACCAAAGAGGACAGCATTATTCTTTTAGAATGTATGTCCAACCTGGTGGCTAACGAGATGTTTAGGGAGGGCAAAATAAATTCTCAGGCAGCTACAGTAAGTAAAATAATAAATGATATCAAGGAACTTGATTCAAAGGTTGCTCAGCTGGTAATCGTATCAAACGATGTCTTTGAGGATGGGCTTGAATATGATGAATATACAAAAGATTACCTTAGAGCATTAGGAAAAATAAATGCTGAAATAGCCAAAATGGCTGATAAATCCGTAGAGGTTATCGTAGGAATAGGAGTGGAAAGATGAAAATACTTAAATCAATAGCGGTGGCATTTTCCATGTATTCAAGAATTCCTATGCCACGTTTCGATTGGGACAGTAAAGACATGGAGTATCATCTTATCTTCTTTCCATTTATTGGAGCAGTTATTGGAGGCGTCATGTTCCTATGGTGGAAAATGTACTATCTTTTTCCTCCAATGGGAGGCATCCCATTTTCAGCTATAGCAATTGTTATTCCAATAGTGATAACAGGCGGCTTTCACGTAGATGGATTTATGGACACCAGCGATGCCCTAGCTTCCTGGGGAGATAAGGAAAAACGCCTTGAGATTTTAAAGGATTCCCATGTGGGAGCATTTGCAATTATCAGGCTTTTGACTCTTGGATTAATACTTTTTTCAGCAATATATATGATGGATGATTCAGCAATACTGACCTGGTGCTTTTCATTTTTCGCTGCCAGATGCATTAGCGGAATTTGCGTTGTAGCCTCAAAAAAAGCAAAGAATGATGGCATACTGTCTACCTCAGCAAAAAATGCAAAGGATAAGGTAGTTATCATATGTCTTGCTTTGGAATTTATTATTTGTAATTTATTTGCAGGTCTTATGTTTCAGTGGTACTGGACAGCATCACTTTTTGCTCTTGCCATAGTGCTTGTATATTATATTTATGTAGCATATTCAAAATTTGGTGGAATCACAGGCGATTTAGCCGGATGGTTTGTTTGCAAATCAGAGGTTTTGATGGCTGTTGCAGTTGCAATAGTTTCTGCATTAAATATGTACGGAATTAATCAGTAAATTTATAGAGGTATTTATTTATGATTTTAGTAGTTGGTGGTAGTTATCAGGGAAAGACAGAATTTGCAAGAACAGAATTTCCTGATGCAAAGTATTTTAATCAGCTTCATCTATTTGTAAAAAAGCGTATTTCAGAGGGAAAGAACAACAGTGAGATCCTTGCTGAAATCAGAGATGTAATCAAAGATGGAGACTGGGTAATTATTTCAGATGAGATAGGAAATGGAATCGTTCCATTGGATGAAAACGATAGAACCTGGAGAGAGGTTTGCGGCCGTATCATGATCGAACTGGCCAAGGACGCAACAGAGGTTTATCGTGTGGTTTGCGGAATCGGGCAAAGGATTAAATAAATGGATAAAACAATAACCTTTATTCGTCATGGAAAAACAGCTGGCAATCTTACCAACTGTTATATTGGAATCACAGATGAACAGCTTACCATTGAAGGTGAGAAGGACATTCTGGACCGCAGCTATCCTGAGGCAGATATTGTCTTTGTAAGCCCACTGAGTCGATGCATCAGAACAGCAGAGATTATTTATCCATCCCTTGATCCAGTTGTTATTGATGAGCTCAGGGAGACGAATTTTGGTAGTTTTGAGGGGAAGAATTATAAGGATTTATCCTCAAATCCAGATTATCAGCGATGGATTGACAGTGGCGGCGATTTGCCTTTCCCAGGAGGAGAGAGCAAACAGGAAGCTACAGCCAGGGCACTTATAGGTTTTGACAAACTGCTTGAGCTTAGTAAGGATTATTACAATATTTCTGTGGTTGCCCATGGAGGCACTATCATGGGGATTCTTAGTCATATCTTTGGGGGAGATTACTATTCATATCATGTAGAGAACTGTGAGGGATATACAATTGATTTATCACATGACGGCATTTTTAGCGGGCTTTATCCTAGATCTTTTCGTAGGTGATCCAATAGGTTTCCCACATCCTGTCAGATGGATTGGCAGCCTGATTAGCAATCTGACCGACTTATTTTTAAGTAATGCAGAAAGGACACTGGAGCCAGAGAAGATTAATAAACGTAAGAGAAGATTAGGCCTTATTATGGTCATTATCGTAATTACGGTTTCAGCTGGGATTTGTTTTGCTATTGTTCACATTGCTTATACCCTGAATTCAATATTGGGAGTTATAGTAGAATCCGTAATTACGTATCAGTGTATTGCCACAAAGAGTCTTTACACTGAAAGTATGAAGGTTCAGAAAGCACTTAAAAGCGACGGCCTTGATGCAGGGCGCAAAGCAGTATCTATGATAGTAGGCAGAGATACAGCCTGTCTTGACGAAAAGGGAGTTATAAAGGCAGCAGTGGAGACAGTAGCAGAGAATACTTCCGATGGAATAATAGCTCCACTAATTTATCTGGCCATTGGCGGTCCTGTTTTAGGAATTGCCTACAAAGCCATAAATACCATGGATTCTATGGTAGGCTATAAAAATGACAAGTATATGGATTTTGGAAGAGCTGCGGCTAAGCTAGATGATGTGGTAAATTTCATTCCAGCCCGTATCAGCGCAGTCCTTATGATAATAAGCTGCATCTTCTTAGGAAAAGATTATAGTTTTTCTGGAGCATGCAGGATTTTTAAGAGAGACAGATTCAACCATTCCAGCCCTAATTCAGCACAGACAGAAAGTGTTTGCGCAGGCGCACTTGGAGTTCAGCTTGCAGGGCCAGCCAGTTATTTCGGAAAGATTGTAGATAAAAAGTTTATCGGTGATCCTGTTCGTTCTATAGAATTGGATGACATAAAAAGGGCCAATATTTTGATGTTGGTTACAGCCATAATTTGTGAGGTTTTATTAATATGCACGGTGGTGATATTTACAGGAATAGCATACAGTATGATTTCTCAGTAAACATAAACCCAATGGGAATGCCCTCTGAGGTCCAGTGGGTTTTAACTGAGGCTGCTTTATACTCAAACAGATATCCTGATATCTATCATGAAAGATTGATTGAAGAAACATCAGGTCTTTTTAATGTTCCTAAGGAAAACATTGTATACGGTAATGGTGCATCTGAAATAATCATGGCTGTTTGTCATGCCATTTCACCAAAGAAGGCACTTTTTATCGCACCATGCTTTTCAGGTTATGAGACCTGTGTGAAGGGAGCCTGCCCTGATTGCAGCCTTTCCTATTACACTTTGTCAGAGGATAACGACTTCGAGATTCATCATGATATTCTAGAACATATTCAGGTAGAAAAAGCAGATTTAATGTTCCTTACCAATCCAAATAATCCTAATGGAAGACTTATCTCAAAAGAACTTTTGGATGAAATTGTTTTAGCCTGTGAAGAGGCTGGCACCACACTTGTTGTAGATGAGTGTTTTCTTGCTCTTACAGGAATGGACAGAGAAAATTCTCTGGCCTATGAAATTAAAGAACATAAATCATTGATTGTACTTAGAGCCTATACAAAGACCTTTGCCATACCAGGGGTAAGAATTGGGTATAGCATTTGCTCAAATGAATCAATTGCTACATCTTTAAAGAATCATCTTCCAGAATGGAACCTTTCCGTGTTTGCGCAGATGGCAGGTGTTGAATGCCTGAAGCACATGGAGTATCTTGAGGATTCAGTTAAACTAATTGAATCAGAGAGAAGGTATCTGACAGAAGGTCTTGGGAAACTGGGGGCAAAAGTTTATACCAGTGATGCCAATTACATTTTATTCAGATGTAATGATTTGGAGCTGGAGAAAAAAATATTACAATATAGTATTTTAATAAGGGAGTGCTCAGATTATAATGGGTTGGAAAAAGGGTTCTATAGAGTAGCAGTAAAATCTCATGGAGATAACGAAAAGCTGCTGATAGCCCTGGAGGACTTACTTAATGATTAACGAACAAAAAGTTAAACAGTTATTTGCAAATTATACGAAGGATTACAATCCTGAAGACCCAAAGATTTCACTTAAGATATCACATACCTACAGAGTAGCTGAAAATTCAAAAGCCATAGCAGAAAGCCTTGGATTATCAGATGAAGACATTGAGCTGGCATGGCTTATAGGTATGCTTCATGATATAGGAAGATTTGAACAGATTAAAAGGTATCAGACATTTAGTGATGACCGTTCTGTAGATCATGCTGAGTTTGGCGCAGATTTATTATTTAAAGACCCTGGTTTGATTAAAGATTATATCGAGACCAGAGATTACGATGATATTATCGAAACAGCCATAAGAGAGCATAACAAATATCGTATTTCCGAAGATTTGGATGACAGAACAGAAATGTTTGCAAATATTATCAGAGATGCGGATAAAATAGATATTTTCCGCGTTCAGGTGGAAGAGCCTATAGAAGGAATCTACGGTGTTCCTTTTGAATATATAAAACAGCAGCCTCTCAGTGATCAGGTGCTTGAGCAGATTAAAGCTCATACAGCAGTTTTAAGAAGTACCAAGATTTCCTATCTTGATTATTATGTGGGACATTTTTCGCTGGCCTTTGAGCTGGTGTTCCCACACAGTAGAAAGCTTACCCTTCAGCAGGGATATTTAGAGCAGCTTCTTACCATTCATGTGGACAATGAAGCTACTCAGCAAAAGCTGGATTTTATAAAGAAGGAAATCGAGAATTTTTTATTTGCATAAATTAAGGAGAATAAACTTATGAAGCTTGGAATAGCAGGAAATGGTGTCATCGTAAAAGAAGTTCTTTCATTTATAGATGAAATAGGATTCGAGGAAATCTACATCTGTGGAAGAAAGCAGAGCGAAGACAAGCTTAACGAACTGGCTAAAGAGTATCATCTAAATGGGGTTTATACAGATTATGATGCGCTTTTGGCATCAGATATTGATGTGGTTTACATAGGTGTTTTAAATGACATGCATGCAGAATATTCAAAACGTGCCATTGAGGCAGGTAAGCATGTAATCTGCGAAAAGCCAATATCTATCACGTTGGAAGAGCTTCAGCAGCTTGATGACCTTGCAAAGAAGAAAAATGTTATGCTTTTTGAGGCTATGAGCATTTATCACCTGCCTGCTTATAAGCAGCTCCAGAAGGATGTTAAGCTGGTTGGAGATTTAAAGCTTTGCAATTTTAATTACAGCCAGATGTCCCGCAGATATATAGCTTTCCATGAAGGTACAGCCACAGCTGCAGTATTTGATAAGAATCATGCTGGTGGCGCACTTAGAGATTTGAATGTTTATAATCTCTCAGCCATGGTAGGATTATTTGGAATGCCAAAGGCAGCAAGCTACAGCCCTAATATGGAAAAGGGTGTTGATACAAGCGGCGTTCTCCTTGCAGATTACGGCAGTTTTAAATGTATCTGTGCAGCTACAAAAGACTGTAACGCACCAGGACCATCTACTATACAGGGCGTTGATGCCACAATTTGTATCTATCCTCATGTAAATGGCATGACAGAATATGATGTTTTGTTTAATGATATGGATACTGATACAAAAGAGGTGGATTTATCTGATGGTAGCCACAGATTGTTCTTTGAATTTGTAGAGTATAAGAGAATCATTGAAGAAAATGATTCCAGCGCACAGCAGAAGCTTATGGAATACAGCAAAGCTGTGGCTGGTATCATAGATATGGTTCAAAATTAAAGTTCAGAAATATATTTATGCATAGTGTTCATTACAAGCTTCTTATTGCCACTCCAAAGCGGGACGATAAGAAGCTTTTTTGGTCCATCCCCAGTGAGACGATGGATAACAGTTTCCTTTGGAAGGAGTTTGAGACATTCTCCCACAAGCTGGCAGTATTCATCCAGCTCATATATATGGAAAGGCTTTTCCTGAAACATTTCAGCCAGCTTTGTTCCTTTTAATACATGTAAAAGTTGAAGCTTTATGCCAAAAAGCGTTGGCTGAAGGCGGGAGAGATACTGTACAGTCTCAAGAATGTCATCATTTGTTTCTCCAGGAAGACCAAGAATCACATGGACCACCACTTTAAGACCAGCATCAGTCAATCTTTTGTAAGCGTCATCAAAAACAGGAAGCTTATAGCCTCTATTAATAAGGAACGCTGTTTCTTCATGTATGGTTTGTAATCCAAGCTCTACCCAGACTTCCTTATCCTTATTTAATTTCTCCAAAAAGCTAATCATTTCATCTGACAGGCAGTCCGGTCTGGTGCCAATGGAAAGACCAACGATTTCCGGATAGGAGAGAACCTCCTTAAAAAGAGCCATAAGGCGCTTCTGGTCACCGTAGGTATTGGTGAAAGACTGGAAGTAAGCTATGTACTTTCTGTCTGACATAGGAATTTTTTCAGGAATCTTGGCATCCACTAACTTTCTTGCAGAAGCAATCTGCATATCCAGTGGCATAAAGCTGGCGGCAAAATCGCCAGAGCCACCCTCAGAGCAGAAGATACATCCACCTGTGCTAATACTACCGTCTCTGTTTGGACAGGTGCAGCCACTTGTAAGTGAAAGTTTGTATACCTTCGTTCCATATTTATCTTTTAAATAATCTGAAAGGCTTAAATAATTCATGACACAATTTTAATTAATAAAAAAGTGATTGACAAGGTGATGAAATTGTTATAATATCATCAAGGTTTTGGAAACGGATTTGGTATTATAACGTTTTTTATTGGTATCGAGGGATAAGAATTATGATTACAGTTCGTACTAGAAGAAAGCTTGGAATGACACAGCAGCAGCTTGGTGGATTTAAGGAAGAAGCATTTATTGTAAGTTTAGGACAGAATTTTATCGATTTTGTTGATAAGTATTCAGAGAACGGTCAGTGTGAAGAGTCACTTCTATATGACAAGATGAATGAATACGTTAAGGCTAAGGATTATAAAAACATCGAGAAGCTTTTTTCTACAATCCAGGTTTTTGGTACATATGATAAAGTTACTCAGTTTACAACAAAGTATAAGACTGTAAAGTCTGCAGTTGGTAATGCATATAATGGCACACTTTTAGAGGGTGGAGCAGATGAGAAGGCTGAGCTTGATAGAATTGTTGCTCATACATGTGGAATGTGTTCAGCTCAGGGAGATGAGTTCCTTGGAAAGCTTTTAGCGTAACCATAAGATAAAAATACAGGTGATAGTTACTAATATCGCCGCGAAGACCAGGAAGGACACAGTTCTCCTGGAAATCATAAAGCTGGAATTGATGATTATGGTGGCATCTTCGGCTCGCAAATCATCGCCACTGTATTTCAAAGGATTAATGTGACGCATTTTTCTGGATACAGATACCAGCAAATCAAATAATTCCATATGTTTTCTTAGAAATTGAATTAGATTGTCTGAGGTATGTCGCATCTTTAAAATAGAAATGACTACTTCAGGCTTTTTTCCTATTATCTCCATTAATAAATCGTAATTAGTCACAAAGTTAATTGCACCAAGCATATTGGTGCTGAAGCCATTCTGCTGTAAGATGTCTCTTACAGAGTCCACCATTTTAGGTTTTTCAACTTTATAGCGCAATGTGTAGGCTATTAATTTGGCCGCACTGTCAGAGTTGTTTTGGTCAGAGAAGGAATATACCAGCTTATCTGTATCGCCGCTTGAGGCGTTAACAATAACGCTGCCAAGCATATTGGCAACCTTTTCCTTAGTTGACATTCTGATAGATCTGATAAAGCTGTTAAGCATTTTATCAAGTGCAGACATTTTTTTATCCTGTCCAGGTGCTTCATGCAAAGACATCTCACCGATGTCATCGTAAAATGCAATGGCATTTGGGCAATGATTTTCTGCAAAGCCAAGTCTTCCATAATTTGTGCCAAGATAAAACTGCTTCTTTCCCACATCATTAAGAAGAATATTTACAAAATCACTTTCAGCGCTGATATTCAGAATCTTACTTTGATTTTTAACTATAAGAGGAGAGTATTTGCGAATGAATTCGTCAGAAAAGCCCTGACCATCAAAAGAAAAGCAATTGTCTACCCTGTCATCCATGATAGTGATAAACTTTGCCTTATTACCGCCCTTGGAATGGCCGGTCACAGTAATGGTATCATATCCATCCAGGTCTAAAGATTTAAACCAGTTTAAAGCATTATCCTGAAATGCCGTTGGGACCTGATAAAGTCCGGAAACATTATCTATCCACTCAGCATCACTTTGGGTACCCTTGAAAGCAACGATGGCTTCGTTGGCAGTAGGGTCGAATAGAAGAGCACTTCGGCCACCGCCTGCGCCCTCACTTTCATAATGCACCTGCATGATAATAATCTTTTTAAGGTGCTCCATAGGCCTGATGGCCCACATAAGTTGCTTATACTCAGCGCCAGTTACACCGGTGCTGTATTCTTTGTCGTTTTCAATCTTTGTGGCATAGTGGAGCACACCGTCCACAAAATCCCCAATAGTTCTTGATTCCTGGCTTATAGACAGGAAGGTTCCCCTTGGTCCTCCAAGATTTTCGCAGTAGAGCAGGCAGTTAATTAAAACGATTTCTTCTATAGATAAGCAACTGTTCATATTAATACCTCACGAATTACAACAATATACTATCTGAAAAAACTCTGTCTCTTGCAGCATCTGCATTTTCGCCTGATAAGATAACCAGATAAACCTGGCCACTAATATTGTTAGCCTGAAGACATGTTTTTATCTTTTCCATAATGGCCTGATAATCTTTGTCTACAAGCTTGGAATCATCAAGAAAGATTTTAAAATCGTTTCCGGCATCTATTTCTCCGGTGAGAACTTTTTCAGGAGATATTTCTTCTCCATACTCCTCACCAAGATATTCCCAAAATGATACTTCTATATTAAGAACTGGAAGGTTAGCGTTGTTAAGGATGCTTAACAGCTTTTCTGTTATTGGCTCACGTATAAGCTGTCCAAAGAAGGCATCTCTTATTTTATAGTAATCACCTGCCTCCTCAGACATGGCAATGAAAGCAGATTCTCTGTCAATCTCCGCAGATTTGAAATACCATTCGGAGTAGGTTCTTGTGGTACCTGACTTCGGTTCACAGCCTGTTATTTCAAAGTGAAAGTTGGGATACTTCTCAATCAGGTATTTTCCAACTGCCCTCATTTCTGTAAGCAGGGCAGCATCGCTTTCTCGTAGATTTCCACTTTCAATTTCTTCTGTGTTAAATGAAATCCCATTTAAAACCTTTTTTTCGGAAGCAGTTAAATCCATACAAACACCTCCATCCCTCTATCACGACAGCATAGCCATTCTACCACGCAATTATGAAGACAGTGTTAAATTAGGTCGCTTGATTATGAGGAGAAAAAGGGCATAATTCCCGGTAATTGATAGACAATTTAATATTTATGAGAACGTATGAGAAAAAAGTTACTTAAACGTTTACGAAAATTACGAAAAAGTATTGACACGAGGTCACATACATGGTAATTTATCATGCGTAGTGTGTAACTTGTAACCAATCAAGGCACGAACTATACATAATAACTTTCTGTATTTATGTGGGTTCGTGTCTTTTTTTATGCCCATTTAACCCATCAACGTGGCTGAAAAAGACAAAACAACTCAGATAGGTACGCAAAATTTTTCATGTATAGGAGATAAAAAAATGAAAGACAAATTATTTGCAGTATTGCAGCGAGTTGGACGCTCATTCATGCTTCCAATCGCAATCCTTCCAGTAGCAGGTTTGCTTCTCGGAATCGGTGGTTCATTCACCAACACAACTATGCTTCAGACTTATGGTCTTGAAACAGTTTTAGGCCCAGGTACAGTAGGAAACGCTATCCTTACTGTTATGAACGAGGCAGGTAACATTGTATTTGCTAACTTACCAATCATCTTTGCTATCGGTGTTGCGATCGGTATGGCAAAGAAGGAGAAGGAAGTAGCAGCTTTAGCAGCAGCTATTGCATTCCTTATCATGCACGCTTCAATCGGCGCTATGATCACAATTCACGGCGGTGCAGAGGCAATGCTTGATGGTGCTACAACATCAGTTTGCGGTATCACTTCATTACAGATGGGTGTATTCGGTGGTATGATCGTAGGTCTTGGTGTAGCAGCTCTTCACAATAAGTATTATAAGATCCAGCTTCCACAGGTATTATCATTCTTCGGTGGTACAAGATTCGTACCTATCGTTTCAGGTTTGGTATACACAGCAGTTGGTATTTTAATGTTCTTCGTATGGCCATTCATCCAGCAGGGTATTGCTGCTGTTGGAGGTCTCGTAATGGAGTCAGGTTATGCAGGAACATGGATTTACGGTATCATGGAAAGACTTCTTATTCCATTTGGTCTTCACCATGTATTCTATCTTCCATTCTGGCAGACTTCACTCGGTGGTACACTCGAGGTTAATGGTCAGCTTATCGAAGGTGCTCAGAACATCTTCTTCGCACAGCTTGGTGCACAGAACACAATTGATCACTTTGCAGTATCAGCTACAAGATTCATGTCTGGTAAGTTCCCATTCATGATCCTTGGTCTTCCAGGTGCAGCTCTTGCTATGTACAGATGCGCACTTCCTGAGAAGAAGAAGGAAGTAGGAGGTCTTCTCCTTTCTGCAGCTCTTACATCTATGCTTACAGGTATCACAGAGCCAATCGAGTTCACATTCTTATTCGTAGCTCCAGCTCTTTACGGTATCCACTGCGTATTCGCAGGTGCATCATACATGCTTATGCACATCTTAGGCGTTGGTGTTGGTATGACATTCTCAGGTGGTCTTATCGACTTAATCCTCTTTGGTGTCCTTCCAGGTAACGCTATGACATCATGGGTATGGGTTCCAGTTGTAGGTCTTGGATATTTCGTAGTTTACTACTTTCTTTTCACATTCCTTATCAAGAAGTTCGACCTTAAGACACCAGGTCGTGACGCTGATGAGGAGGTTAAGCTTTACAGACGTTCAGATTACAATGCAAAGAAGGAGTCTATGAACGACAACACTTCTGAGAAGATCTGCAACGGTCTCGGTGGCAAGGCTAACATCTCTGATGTTGACTGCTGCGCAACAAGACTTCGTTGTACAGTAAAGAAGTCTGAGCTCGTAAATGATGCTATGCTTAAGGCTACAGGTGCTTCAGGTGTAGTTCACAAGGGTAACGGTGTTCAGGTAATCTACGGACCACACGTTACAGTTATCAAGTCAAATCTTGAAGATTATCTTGAGACAGCTCCAAATGTTGAGTATAATGGAGCAAATGATGCTGTTGCTGAGGAAGCAAAGGCAGTAGAGTCAGCTGAGCCAACAGGTAAGGTTGTAAAGACAGTTATTCTTGGTAGCCCACTTACAGGTGTTGCTGCTGATTTAGCAGAGACTCCAGATGATGTTTTTGCTCAGAAGATGATGGGTGATGGTGCCGTTGTTACTCCTAAGGAGGGCAAGGTTGTAGCACCAGCTGATGGTACAGTTGTATTCGTATTTGATACAAAGCACGCTATCGGATTCAAGACAGATGATGATGTGGCTATGCTTCTTCACTTTGGTATTGACACAGTTAAGCTTAAGGGTGAAGGTTTCAACGTTCACGTAACAAATGGACAGAAGGTAAAGAAGGGTGATGTACTTATGGAAGCTGACTTAGATTACATCTCTAAGAACGCTCCTTCAATTGCTACACCAGTTCTTTGCACAGAGCTTAAGGGTAATCAGAAGCTTCGTCGCATCGCAAATGGCGATGTTAACGCAGGTGATGACTTACTTGCAGTAGATTTTTACGAGTAATCATTAAGGAGAAAAAATGTACAGAGTCGAGAAGGTCCTCAATCACAATGCGCTGATAGGTATCTTGGATAACACAACACAGGAGTATCTTATTCTCGGTAAGGGAATAGGGTTTGGAAAACATATCAGTGAGATTATTGAGACTACTGACGAGCATAAGATTTATTCTCTTAAGGAGTCTACAGAGAGAGGCGATAAAAAAGAGTTAGCAACCAGTATCGATCCTGTATATCTTGAAATTGCAAACGAGATTTTAGATGGCGCCGAGGAAGCATTTAAAACAATTGATCGTGATGTTTTGCTTCCTTTGGCAGACCATATCGAGTATGCAGTTAAAAGAAGTAAGAACAATGAGCAGCTAAAAAACCCCCTTACAGACGATATCAGAGTTCTTTTTCATTCCGAATTTAAAGTAGCAGAAGCAGCAAGGGAGATTTTGTCGAATCGTCTTGATGTCAATCTTACAGACGACGAGATTGGATATATTGCACTTCATGTGCATTCATCTATTATGGATCAGGCAGTATCTCAGGCTATGCAAATGGCCGACGCTGTGAGACAGTGCGTGAGCATGGTAGAGAAAGAAACAGGAAAGAAGATAGATACTCAGTCATTGTCATATAACAGGTTGCTCAATCATATTCGTTATATGATTGCACGTACTTTAAAGGGAGAGGTAATAAAGCTTGATATGAACGACTACATCAATGCCTCTGCCGCAAATTCATTTCAGGCAGCCACAAAGATTTGCAAGGAGCTTTCAAAGAGCTTAGGTCGTGATATCCATGATGCAGAGATTGGATATTTGGCTATGCATATCGAAAGAGTTGCATTAGACGAAATGAATTAATAATGTTTTTTTAAATCCCTAAAAACAGTTCACATTAAATAATCCCGATTTTTTTATAATCGAAACTTTATATAGCCAGCTTATTGAAAAATAAGCTGGTTTTTTGTTGAGATTTTTTCCCGATAGCAGATGGGGGAAGTGTAGAAGTTTTAACAATTTTGTGATAATATATATGTTTGTTGTATAGAATAAAATTTTGTCAAAAAGGAAGGTTATTATCATGACAAAGATTGATATAATTTCAGGTTTCCTGGGTGCAGGAAAGACTACTTACATTAAAAAGATGCTTGAAGAAGCTTATAAAGGTGAGAAAGTAGTTCTTATTGAGAACGAGTTCGGCGAGGTTGGTATCGACGGCGGTTTCTTAAAGGATGCTGGTATCACTATTTCAGAGATGAACTCTGGTTGTATCTGCTGTTCACTTGTTGGAGATTTCGATAAGAATCTTCACGAAGTTCTCGAGAAGTTCAGCCCAGATCGTATTCTTATTGAGCCATCTGGTGTTGGTAAGCTTTCAGATGTTATGACATCTGTTATTAAGCTTGAGGAGACAGCTGATGTTAAGCTTTGCGGCCTCGTTACAGTAGTAAATGCACTTAAGGCTTCTAAGCAGATGAAGGCCTTTGGTGAGTTCTTCAACAATCAGATTGAATTTGCTACTACAATCGTTCTTTCACGTTCACAGACAGCTACAGAGGATCAGCTTGAGTTCTGCGTTAAGCAGATTCAGAAGCTCAATCCAAAGGCTGCTATCATTACAACTCCATGGGAAGAAATCACAGGAGAGAAGCTTCTTTCAGTTATGGAAGGACAGGATAATCTTGCAGCTGAGATGAAGCACCTTGCTGAGGAAGCTCACGAGGAACATGAGCACGAGCATCATCACCACGATCATGATGAGCATGACCACGAGCATGAGCATCACCATCACGATCATGATGATCATGACCACGAGCATGAGCATCATCATCACGACCATGATGAGCATGACCACGAGCATGAACATCATCACGAGCATGGCGAGAACTGCACATGTGGTTGCCATGACCATGATCATGAGCATCATCACCATCATGCAGATGAAGTATTTAATACTTGGGGCAAGGAAACACCTCATAAGTTCGAGAAGGCTACTATCGAGAAGGCTATGAAGGCATTTGCTAACACTACTGACTACGGCACAGTTATCCGTTCAAAGGGTATGGTTGAGTCTGTAGAGGGCGGCTGGATTTACTTCGACTTCGTAGACGGAGAGTACGAGCTTAGAAGCGGTGAGCCAGATTACACAGGACGTCTTGTTGTAATTGGTGCAGATATTGATGAGCACAAGATCGAAGAACTTTTCGGTTTAGAGTAATACATTTTTAGATAGAGGTTAGAATGGCTAGAGATATACCAGTTTATGTCTTTACTGGATTTATGGATAGTGGAAAAACTACTCTTATTCAGGAGACATTGTTTGAAAATGACTTCGCTCAGGGCGGAGAAGATAAGATCCTCATTCTTTCTTGTGAGGATGGAGATGTAGAATACGACATCGAGAAGCTTAAGACTATCAATGCAAAGGTTGCTACTATCGATTCTGAAGAGGAGTTCAACCTTGAAAATCTTACACGCATCTCAAAGGAATATGACCCTGATGTTATTTTCCTTGAGTACAATGGTACATGGGGTGTTGATAAGATTTATGATGAGCCACTTCCAGAGGGATGGGTTCCAGCACAGAGTCTTGCTACAGTAGATGCTACTACATTTGAGAACTACCTTAACAACATGCGTACCATGATGATGGAGCAGCTTTTCAAGGCAGAGGTAGTTATCTTTAATCGTTGTACAGATGCTACACCAAAGACAAAGTTCAGAGGACAGATTAAGTCTATGAATCGTCCAGCTCAGATTGTTTATGAGCGTGCAGATGGTACAATCGATGATTCTCCAGAGGAGCTTCCATTTGATATCGATGCAGATGTTATCGAAATCACAGATGCTGATTATGCACTCTGGTTTATGGATTGTATGGAGACACCAAAGAAGTACGATGGTAAGACTGTTCACTTCAGAGGTCTTGTTTATAATCCGAATGATAAGAAGCTTCGCAGGGATGTATTTATTCCAGGTCGTTTTGCTATGACTTGCTGTGTTGAGGATATTCAGTTCCTTGGCATGAAGTGTAAGTGGGACAATGCAACATCTCTTGGCCATAGAAGCTGGATTGATATCACAGCTACTATTAAGGTTGAGTTTGCAAAAGAGTATAAGGGTAAGGGTCCGGTTCTCTATCCTGTATCTATTGAGCCAGCTGAGAAGCCAGAAGATGAGCTTGTATATTTTAGTTAAAGATATTTTAAGTTACTATTCACAGTAAAGTATTGTGAATAGTAACTTTTTTATGCGCTTTAACACTTTACAAAACTAAAGAAATGAGATAAATTATTAGAAATTGGTTAAAAAGGGAAGGAGTCTTGTTTATGTATCCAATCGTAAAGAAGGAAAAGCTTTCTGATAAGATTTTCCTTATGGTGGTTAAGGCACCACGTGTTGCTGACGGTTGCTTACCAGGTCAGTTTATTATCGTAAAGATTGATGAGGAGGGTGAGCGTATTCCTCTCACTATTTGCGACTATGATAGAGCAGAGGGAACAATTACTATTGTATTCCAGATTGTAGGCGCTTCTACAGAGCGTATGGCACTTCTTAATGAAGGAGATGCATTCGCTGATTTCGTAGGTCCTTTAGGACAGCCTTCAGAGCTTTGTCTTGAAGAAGATTTAGAAGAGACTAAAAAGAAGAGCATAGTCTTCATCGCAGGTGGTGTTGGTACAGCTCCAGTATATCCACAGGTTAAGTGGCTTAAGGAGCACGGTGTTAAGACTACAGTTATTATTGGTGCACGTTCAAAGGATATCCTTTTCTATGAGGACGAGATGCGCGAAGTAGCTGATGAGCTTTACCTTGCAACAGATGATGGTAGCTATGGTTTCCACGGAAATGGTTGCCAGCAGCTTCAGGCACTTGTTGACGCAGGAAAGAAGTACGATCACTGCGTAGCAATCGGTCCTATGATTATGATGAAATTTGTATGTCTCCTTACAAAGGAGCTTGGCATTCCTACAGTTGTTTCTATGAACCCAATCATGGTTGATGGAACAGGTATGTGTGGAGCTTGCCGTCTTGTAGTAGGTGATGAGGTTAAGTTTGCTTGCGTTGATGGACCAGAGTTTGATGGTCACCTTGTAGACTTTGATCAGGCTATGGCTAGAGCAAAGCAGTACAAGACAGAAGAAGGCAGAGCACTTCTTAAGCAGCAGGAAGGTGACACACATCACGGCGGATGTGGACATTGTGGAGGTGACAAGTAATGGGAGACGTTTTAGTTAGAGTACCTATTTCAGAGCAGGACCCAAAGGTTCGTGCTACAAACTTTGAAGAGGTTTGTCTTGGATATACAGAGGAAGAGGCAGTAGAAGAGGCAGGTCGTTGCCTTAACTGTAAGAAGCCTATGTGTGTAGGCGGCTGCCCAGTTTCTATCAATATTCCTGCATTTATCGAGCAGGTTAAGGAGCGCAACTTTGAGAAGGCTTATGAAATCATTTCTGAGTCATCAGCTCTTCCAGCAGTTTGTGGTCGTGTTTGCCCACAGGAGTCACAGTGCGAAGGCAAGTGTATCCGTGGTATCAAGGGTGAGGCAGTAGCTATCGGAAAGCTTGAGCGTTTCGTTGCTGACTGGGCTCGCGAGAATGGAATTAAGCCAAAGAATACATCTACTCCAAACGGACACAAGGTAGCAGTTATCGGTTCAGGCCCTTCAGGTCTTACTGCAGCTGGCGATCTTGCAAAGCTTGGTTATGATGTTACTGTATTTGAAGCCCTTCACGAGATGGGCGGTGTACTTGTTTATGGTATTCCAGAGTTCCGTCTTCCAAAGGACAAGGTAGTAAAGGCAGAAGTTGAGAACGTAAAGGCGCTCGGCGTTAAGTTTGAGAAGAACGTAATCATCGGTCGTTCAATCACAATCGATGAGCTTATGGAAAAAGAAGGCTACGAGGCTGTATTCATCGGTTCAGGTGCTGGTCTTCCAATGTTCATGCACATTCCTGGTGAGCAGGCTAACGGTGTATTCTCAGCAAATGAGTACCTTACACGTAACAACCTTATGAAGGCTTTCAAGGAAGGTTATGACACACCAATCGCTCGCGGCAAGAAGGTCGTAGTAGTAGGTGGTGGTAACGTAGCTATGGATGCTGCACGTACAGCACTTCGTCTTGGAGCAGAGGTACATGTTGTATACCGTCGTTCTGAGGCAGAGCTTCCTGCAAGAGCGGAGGAAGTTCATCACGCTAAAGAAGAGGGCGTTATCTTTGACCTTCTTCAGAATCCAGTTGAGATCCTCGTTAACGAGGAAGGCTCAGTTCGTGGATGTAAGGTTATCAAGATGGAACTTGGCGAGCCAGATGCTTCAGGCCGTCGTCGTCCAGTAGAGATTCCAGGTAGCGAGTATGAAATCGAGTGCGATACAGTTATCATGTCACTTGGTACATCTCCAAACCCACTTATCTCTAGCACAACATCTGGTCTTGATACAAACAAGAAGGGTTGCCTTATCGCTACAGAGCAGGGCGCTACAACAAAGGATGCTGTATTCGCAGGTGGTGATGCCGTTACAGGTGCAGCTACAGTTATCCTCGCTATGGGCGCAGGTAAGACAGCAGCCGCAGCAATCGACGAGTACTTCAAGTCTAAGAACTAGACTAATATCAACTATATGGCGGTCTCTGGGAATCCCAGAGGCCGTTTTTTTATGCAATTTAGTCAGCTTGCCCCAGCCCCTAGATTTTTATGGTGGCCCGCTATGGCCCTGGTGTGTCCGTCTCCCTCACCTTCCACTATCGCTCTCACAGAATTATGATTTTCTAAATACTACGTGTCGCTTTCTTAATTGGTAAGTGTCTTTTCAATTCTTTGCACTTCTGTCAAGAATGTGTGCTTAACACAGACATGAATTTTATTTTATTTAATATTCTCCAAAATTTTTGTTGAAGGTTGCTGGACATTTGGAATGAGCTTAGTAGAACTTAAAGAGATATTTGAATTGTAAGGGCAGCTGCCGCTAGGACGGCGGCAGCAGTGGTCACCTGAAACAGGACGTTGAATGTGCCACGGTGCCCTTACAACCAAATATCCCTTTTTTAGTTCTACTTAGCAAATGGAACATGAAAGCAACCTCAACAAATAACTTTGGAGAATATTTATAGATACCTAACATGTCTGTGGAAAGCACAACATTCTCTTCGAAGTGCAAAACCAGTGAAAAGACACTTACAAAAGCTCCACTTGTAGTATTAAAAAAATCTATAATTCTGCTCAAATGCTTTAGTGGAAGGTGGGGGAGACGGACACCCCAGGGCCACAGCGGGCCAGTGAAGGTAGTGTGGGGCTGAGGCAGGGCTGAAATTTGGGCACAAAAAACGGCCACCATAAATGGTGACCGACATATATTAAATATTAGTCTTCGTACTGACCAAAAGCATACTTGAAGAATGATACTGGCTCCTTGCCTGCGTTCTTCTGAACTCTGCAATACTTCTCATAATCTGAATAAATTGTGTACATCTGGAATGATACTTCTTCGAACATTCTTATTTCCTCCTAAAAAATCTCTCTGTTTCTTGTTTACATGGCACATGATAAACCCCTGGTTGTACTTTGTCAACAAAAATATTGTAAAAGAATTGTGAAAAATGGACAAACCTATTTCTATTGAGTTAGTTTCCATGTCTGTGGTATTATTTATGTAAGGAAACTCGATATACAAATTATAGTTTTTGGGAGTAAAAACGTATGAATGAAAGAATTTTAGAGGGTGCGTTAAACGTATTCAAGGAAAAAGGTCCTAAGTTCACAATGGACGATCTTGCATCTGAAATGAAGATGAGCAAGAAAACTATCTACACAGTTTTCAACGATAAGAATGAATTAATGTGTGAGATGGTAGATTACGCCTTCAACATTATTAAGGAGGAAGAGGATAAGGTTTACAAAAATGACAAGCTTTCTACTGTAGAGAAGCTTAGAGGTATTCTTGTTGTACTTCCAGAGAATAGCTATGGATTTGATTATGCAGCCATGCAGCAAATGGCTGAAAAGTATCCTATGGCTCATGAGAAACTTAATAATCGTCTCGAGAGTGGATGGGAGAAGACTTTCGACCTCCTTAATAAGGGGATGGAAGAAGGCAAGATTAGAAAGATTAATCTTGAAATTTTTAAGCTTATTTATGGTTCCAGCGTAGAGCGTTTATTAATGGGTGATTTCCTTAAGGAAAGCAAAATGGATTATCCAACTGCTTTAAAGGAAGTCGTTGATGTACTTATTGATGGAATTCTTATAAAGGAAAAGTAAATGGCACAAAGAATTTATTTAGATAGAAAATGGCGATTTAACGAAAACTTTTCTGAGGATATGATTAATGAGCCAATGGAAAGCAGCACATTAGTCAACATTCCCCACACTGTTAAAGTGACTCCACTTTCATATTTTGATGAGAACATCTACCAGATGGTGAGTGGATATCAGAAGAGTATTTTCGCTCCTACTCAGTGGGAAAATCAGTTTGTTTCACTTGTTTTTGAAGGCGTAGGCCATGCTTGTGATGTTTATGTGAATGGAAAGCATTTGAAACATCACGAATGTGGATATACTGCTTTTTCTGTAGATATCACAAAGGTGCTGAAGCTTGGCGAGGAAAACCTAATCACTGTTAAAGTTGATTCCAGAGAGACACTTAATCAGCCTCCATTTGGTTATGTTATCGATTACATGACATATGGTGGTATTTACAGAGATGTATATTTCGAGGTTAGAGAAAAGGTTCATTTCAAAGACCTGATAGTTCAGCCATCATTACTGGAGAGAGTTTCTACTAATAAGAGATCTCCTAAGCAGATAAAGATGATGAATGTTCAGGGAATTGTTAAGACTGAGTGCTTCTTCAGAAAGAACGTATATAAGCTGGCAAGCCAGGAGAGATTATTCATCAGACAGTATTTGGACGAAGATTTATTATTCTCTCAGCCTGTAGGTGGTCTGGAGGAGAAAGACGGTGGATATTACCTCAGCCTTACAAGTGCACCTTCTACTGTAAAGCTTTGGGATATCGAAAGCCCTAGTCTTTATACTCTTAAGACACAGCTTATTCTTGATGATAAGGTAGTGGATGAGGTTAAAGAGACTATAGGCTTTAGAAGCTCAGAGTTTAGAAAGAATGGATATTACCTTAATGGTAGAAAGGTAAAGCTCAGAGGATTAAACAGACATCAGTCATATCCATATGTTGGTTATGCTATGCCAGAATCCATGCAGCGACTTGATGCAAAGATTCTCAAAGAGGAACTTGCATTAAATGCAGTAAGAACATCTCATTATCCTCAGTCACATTACTTCATTGATGAGTGCGACAGATTAGGACTTTTAGTATTTACAGAGATTCCTGGCTGGCAGCACATCGGTGGTAAGGAATGGCAGAATATTGCAGTAGAGAATACAAAGGATATGGTTCGTCAGTATAGAAATCATCCTTCCATTATTCTCTGGGGTGTTCGTATAAACGAATCACCAGATTGCGATGAGTTCTATGAAAGAACAAACGCAGCTGCCCACGAGCTTGATCCTTCAAGACCAACAGGTGGTGTAAGATGCATAGCAAAGAGTAATCTTCTCGAAGATGTATACACATACAATGATTTCTCATTCTCAGGAAAAAATAAGGGATGTGCTAAAAAGAGCGACATTACTTCTAATGAAGAAAAGCCTTATTTAATCAGTGAGTACAATGGTCATATGTTCCCAACAAAGCCATTTGACTGGGAGGAGCACAGGCAGGAGCATGCAATCAGACACGCAACAGTTGTTGATGCGGTGGCAGGAGAGGCTGATATCGCTGGCGCATTTGGCTGGTGTATGTTTGACTACAATACTCACAAGGATTTCGGTTCGGGAGATAGAATCTGTTATCACGGTGTAATGGATATGTTCAGAAATCCAAAGCTTGCAGCTTCTGTTTATGCAGCTTTCTCTGACACAGAGACAGTTTTGGATGTTACTACAAGCTTTGATATCGGAGAGCATCCAGCATGTAATCGTGGTAAATCTTACATTATTAGCAATGCTGATTCTGTGAGAATGTATAAGAATGATGTGCTTATTAAGGAATATGTTCCAGAGGATAGCAAATTCCAGAACATAAAGCATGGACCTATTTTGATAGATGATTTCGTAGGTGATGCTATTGAGCAGGACGGCGAATTCACAAAGGGTCAGGCTAAGCTTATTAAGAAAATCCTTAATGAGGTTACATTAAAAGGATTCAGACCTACACCAACACTTGCATGGAACGCATTCAGACTTGTTGCTTTCCATGGCGTGAGTCCTAAAAAGGCAGTGCCAATCTACAATAAGTTTATTGGTGACTGGGGTGGAGAATCCCGCGAGTATAAGTTTGAAGCTATTAAGGACGGAGAGGTTGTTAAGACTGTTAAGAAGGCGGCAGTTACTCAGGCTAAGATTGAGGCAAAGGCCAGCCATACACTTTTAACAGAGCTTCACACTTATGATGTGGCGAATATTCGAATTAAAATAGTAGATCAGAACGATAATCAATTGTTCTATTTTGCTCAGCCGCTGAGTTATGAAATTGAGGGTCCATTTGAGATACTTGGACCTAGTGTGGTTTCGCCAATGGGTGGCTGCACGGGAGTATATATTAAATCTATTGGTGAAGATGGCGATGGAAAGCTCACTATCAAATGTGACGGCCTAGAGCCAGTTACCATTGGATTGTCGGTGGAATGTTTAACTAAGTAATTAAGAGGGGTAAAGGTATAAGTAATGCAAGATAAGAGTAAAGTTATTTTTGGAAATGTTATTGCAGACAAAGATTACAACAAGGCGTGTAAATCTAAGAAAAAGTATGCCAAGAAATTTGGTGACGATTCTAATGTTGATTACAACATTGTTATCGAAAAGAATGCTCACATTGGCGATGCTCTTGGGGTTTATGACGTTCTTTTAAAGGATGGTCAGTCTAAGGAGCAGTTCGATACAGAAAAGGGTATTATTGTTGGAAATATCAGAATGGGATTCGGTCATTACCGTATTTCAATGGCTATGGCTTCAGCTGCAAAGGCTCTTGGCTATACTCCATACTGGATGGATTTAAATGGCTATCCACAGACTACATGTACAAAGGTTATCAGCCACCAGAACGATTTGTATTCAAAGGGCTCACGTATGTCAAAGAACAAGCTCTTCAACAAATTTATCTGGGAGCCAGCTAACTATGAGTGGTTCAGAAAGCTTTCTTATAATTCTTCAGATCAGAAGAACGCTGAGCTTATGGCACCTGTATATAAGAATGTACCAAAAGAGATTCCTGTTGTTGGAACTCACGTATGGCCGGCACAGGCAGCTATTCATGCTGGTATGAAGTACGTTGTAAATGCTATTCCAGATAACTGGCCAATGGCTCTTCATTTTGCAGAGGGCAGCGTTCACACAATCCAGTGCAAGAATGCTTACATGGGATACCGTATCTGTAATGGTATGGCACCAAATAATGCAGTATGTAATCCAATGCCAAATGATGATTTGGTTTACACAGGTCACTACATTGACCATGAGCTTGTTAGCAATATCGAGGCTGACTGCGATGCAAGAATGACCAGAAAGCATGATGGAAAGGCTATGCGTTTCCTTCTTACAATCGGTGGTGCTGGTGCTCAGAAGGAGATTTTCGCAGCTATCATAAAGTACCTCCTTCCAGCAATCAAGGAAAACAAGGCTATGCTTTATGTAAACGTTGGTGATTACAAGAATGTATGGGATGACCTTATGGCTGAGATTCCAGAGATGAAGGCTGTAGCTACTGAGCATTTCAATGAGTTTGAGGCTACATCAAAGTTTGCAGAGGATGCTATTACAGGTGATGTTTCAGGTATCCACGGCTTCTACCACGAGAACATTTTCGAGGCAGTTTATGTTACAAATCTTCTTATGAGAAGCTGCGATGTTCTCGTTACAAAGCCATCAGAGCTTGCTTTCTATCCAATTCCCAAGCTCTTTATTAAGAGAGTAGGAAAGCATGAGATGTGGGGCGCTATTCATTCAGCGGAAATGGGAGATGGTACATTAGAGTGCAGAGACATTCCTCATACTATTCAGATGATTGATATGTTTATGAAGGATGACAAGCTTCTGACAGATATGTGCGAGAGCATTAAGGTTAATAAGACAATCGGTCTCTACGATGGAGCTTACAAGGTAGTTGAGCTTGCTATGGGACTTAAGAATAAGTAATAAGGGAAGGGTAATTAAAATGGAAACACGAAAAAAATTAACAGGTACTGAGAAATTTGCCTATGGATTGGGAGCTGTAGGTAAGGATATGGTGTATATGCTTTCAGCATCATACATTTCAATATACTTTTTGGATGTAATGGGAATATCTGCGGTAGCTATAGGTATTCTTCTTATGGTTGCAAGAGTATTTGATGCTTTTAACGACCCATTAATGGGTGTTTTGGTTGCTAAGACAAAGTCACGTTGGGGTAAGTTCAGACCTTGGCTGATGATTGGAACCGTAACTAATGCTATTGTTCTTTATATGATGTTTAGCATTCCACCTTCACTTGATGGTGCTGGGCTTGTTGCATATGCATCTGTCACTTATATCCTTTGGGGCGTTACATATACAATGATGGATATTCCATATTGGTCAATGGTTCCTGCTTTTACAGAGTCAGGTAAGGAAAGAGAAGGCCTTTCTGCATTTGCTCGTTCATGTGCAGGCGTTGGTTCGGCACTGGTTTCTATTATTACTGTTATGAGTGTTGGTGCTCTTGGCAAGATGTGCGGAGGCAACACAGATAACGAAATCAACAGACTTGGATATAGCAAATTTGCACTTATTATTGCGTTAATATTTGTTGTATTTATTTCAATTACATGTCTTTTCATTAAAGAAAAATCTACAGTAGATATGAAGTCAGCCTCTATCAAAGACATGTTTAAGGCTCTTATTCAGAATGATCAGGCTATGACAGTTGTTATTGCCATTGTTATGATTAACACTGCACTTTATTTTACTCAGCAGTTGGTATACTTTTTCTTAAAGTATGATTTTAGCCCTGCTACATATCGTGATGATTTTACTCTTTTTAATACTGTAGGTGGCGGTTGCCAGATATTAGCAATGATGCTTTTATTCCCAATACTTAGAAAGTTTATGGATACAGTAAAAATATTCTATACATGCTTTGGAATGGCTGTTTTCGGATATATTTTGATTATTATCATTGCACTTTCAGGAACAGGAAAAATTACGTGGCTTCTTATTCCTGCAGCTCTTATTATGGCTGCAGTAGGCGTTCTCAATGTAATCATTACAGTATTCCTTGCAAATACAGTAGATTATGGCGAGTGGAAAAATTACAGAAGAGATGAATCAGTTATTTTTTCTATGCAAACCTTTGTAGTTAAGCTTGCATCTGGTATTTCAGGCTTCATGTCATCAATGGTGCTTGCTATATTTAGTATTAATCCTGATAAAGAGGCAAAAGTAGTTAAGGCTATTTCTGATTCACAGAGATTTGGTCTTCGATTTACAATGACACTTATTCCGATTGCTGTTCTTGCGATTGGCGCTATTGTATTCAAGAAGCGTTATATTCTTTTTGATACAAAGATGGATGAAATTACTGATGAAATTGAAGGCAGAAAAGCTATTTCATAAGATAGGAGAATAAAAATGATAAAAGCTGATGGTAAAGTATTTATTTTAAATACTAACAATACTACATACGCATTTCGCGTATTAGAGACAGGTCAGCTGGAACATTTGTATTATGGAAGGCTCATCCACGAGGATGAGCCATCTGTGCTTAATGAAAAGCGCGCATTTGCTCCAGGAAATACTGTTACTTACAATTCTGAGCATCCTGAGCTTACTTTGGAGGATGTCAGACTTGAAACTTCAGCAATTGGGAAGGGTGATTTCAGGGAGCCTATGGTAGAGGTAATCTGCGCTGATGGCAGCAGCACACTTGATTTTGTTTATGACAGCTATCAGGTAATTAACTGTAAGCCAGAGCTTCAGGGACTGCCTAGTTCATATGATGAGGATGACAATGCCAAGACACTTGAGGTTACATTAAAGGATAAGAATCATGGATTTACATTGGTGCTTTCTTATTCAGTGTTTGAGGAGTGTGATGTAATTACACGTACTGCCAGATTTATTAACAGCTCAGATGAATCTGTTAAGCTTACACGTATGCTTTCCATGATTCTTGACTATGATAGAGCAGGCTTAAAGGTAACTTCATTCCACGGTTCCTGGACAAGAGAAATGAACAAGGCTGATATGATTCTTACAGCAGGAAAGCTTGTTAATTCATCTTTTACAGGCACAAGTTCTAATCGCTGCAATCCCTTCTTTATGGTCGCAGAAGCTGATACCACAGAGACTGATGGCGATGTTTGGGGATTCAACCTTGTATATTCAGGCAACCACTATTCAGCTACTGAGGTATCACCTTGGGGAAAGACAAGAGTTGCCTATGGTATCAATCCACAGAACTTCTCTTGGACACTTGAGGCAGGAGAGGAGTTCCAAGCTCCAGAGGCAGTGCTTACATATTCTGGCGCTGGCTACAGACAGATGAGTCTGAACATGCACGATTTTGTTCGTGAGCACATCACCAGAGGCACTTGGAAGTATAAGGAGCGTCCAATTCTTATCAACAGCTGGGAGGCATCATATTTTGATTTCACAGACAAGTCTCTTGTAAAGCTTGCAAAGACTGCCAAGGATACAGGCATGGAACTTTTTGTTATGGATGACGGCTGGTTCGGCGAGAGAAATGATGATAAGAGAGCTCTCGGAGACTGGGATATCGTAAATACGAAGAAGCTTCCAGGTGGCCTTGAGGGACTTGCAAAGAAGATTAACGACCTTGGTCTTATGTTTGGTCTTTGGGTGGAGCCTGAGATGATTAATGTTGACAGCGAGCTTTATCGCAAACATCCAGAGTGGGCTATCGACATTCCGGGAATGGATCACGCTGAGGGACGTAATCAGAGATTACTTGACCTTTGCAATCCAGAGGTTGTTGATTACATGATAGACAGAATGAGCGAAGTTTTCGCTACACCTGGTCTTTCATATATCAAGTGGGATATGAACCGCAACTTCTCAGATTACTATTCAAAGTATCTTCCGGCTGAAAAGCAGCAGGAGGTTAGCCATAGATATGTTCTTGGATTCTATAGACTCCTTAGAACACTTGCAGAGAAATTCCCTGACATTCTTATGGAGGGATGCGCATCAGGTGGAAACAGATTTGATCTTGGCGCCCTTTGCTATTACCCACAGATTTGGGCAAGTGATAACACAGATGCAGTAAGCCGACTTACAATTCAGAATGGTTATTCATATGCATATCCACAGAGTACATATACAGCTCATGTATCTGCATGTCCAAACCATCAGACACTTCGTGTGACACCTATCGAGAGCCGTTTTGCTGTAGCAAGCTTTGGTGTACTTGGTTACGAGCTTAATCTTAATGAGGCAAAGTCTGAGGACATTGCCAGCGTTAAGGCTCAGATAGAACTTTATAAAACATACAGAAAGACACTTCAGTTCGGAGATTTCTATCGCCTTAAGGATGGAAACATCTACGAGTGGAGTATTGTGGATAAGAATAAAAACACTGCTGTAACTATGCTTATGCAGCGTGAGATTATGGCAGGAGAGCAGTATCTTAGAATAGATCAGGCCGGGCTTGATAATGATTCTAAGTATCACTTCTTTGGAAGAAAGCTTGAATATAATCTTAAAGGATTTGGAGATTTAGTTAATACAGTAGCGCCTGTTCATATCAAACAGGACGGCGTACTTCATAACGTAATTGCGAAGTTCGTAAAGATGCCAGGAGAGAATGAAGACTTTGTAGCTTCAGGAGATACACTTAACAATGCAGGTGTAAAGCTTTCACAGTCCTTCGTAGGAACAGGATATAACGAGCAGGTTCGTTACTTCCCAGACTTCGGAGCACGTTTATATTTTGCAGAGAGAATATAATAAAAGCAACTTGTAGCTATCAATCTCTTAGAGTTACTCAAGCGAAACTTTCTATGTTGAGCGGAGTAATTCTAAGGATTGAGAGCGTAACAAGTTGCTTTTTATTTTGACTTTTACTGTACTTTTTTATCAATGTAGTTGCTTTTGTATTTACTGTATACAATCTTTTGTGCTTTGTACAATCCTGTGTATCCTGATACCCAGTAAGAGAAAGCTACTGCTAAAAGGAAGTAAGGCATTGGCTCGTAGCCGAATAATTCAAAGCAGATAAGTAAGCTTGATATTGGACAGTTGGTAACTCCGCAGAAAAGAGCACCCATTCCTACGGCAGCCATAAGTGGTGCCGGAAGACCGAGGATTGGTCCCAGCGCAGCGCCTAAGGTCGCACCTATAAATAATGTTGGAACGATTTCACCACCTTTATATCCGCAGGATAATGTGAGGGTGGTGAAAATTATTTTAAGTAAAAAGAACTGTAATCCAATAGTTGCACCTGTAAAGCAGGATGCGATGATTGCAGAACCTGTACTATTGTAAGTCTGGTTTCCGACTAAAAGAGTAAGTATAAGAACTGAAGTACCACCAACAACAGCTTTTATGTATGGGTTAGTGAGCTTTCCTGAAAGGAACTCTTCATATTTATGCAGACAGGTACAAAACAATATTGATACGAAACCGCATATTACAGCGAAAACACATATTAAAACTGCGTTCTTAACTCCAAATGAAGGAATGTCAGGGATGAGATATTCATCAGCACCTAATCCCATTTTAGCTGCTATAGCTCTTGCTACAAGTGAAGAAATAACACATGGTACCAAAGCAGCATAGTGCATGATTCCTACAGAAATAACTTCCATAGAAAAAATTGCGGCAGCCATTGGTGTTCCAAACAATGCTGAAAAGGCTGCACTCATTCCACACATAATCATAGTTTTTTTATCTGTAGAATTAAGTCTGAAGGCGCGTCCAATCCCATTTCCAATGGCACCTCCCATCTGAAGAGCAGCACCCTCACGTCCGGCAGAACCACCGATTAAATGTGTAATGCAGGTGGCAATAAAGATCAGTGGAGCAAGTCTAAATGGAAGCTTTTCATCAGATTGAATGGCAGCAATAACGGTATTTGTTCCGCTGTCTTTTTCCTTTAGAACGGTTTTGTATATAAATGTAATAATGACTGCACCAACAGGTAGAAAATATATAATCCAAGGATGGGCTTCTCTTGTTTGAATAACAAATCTCATGGAAAGACCAAAGGCTGATGCGAAGGCACCAACAAATAATCCTACAAGTATTGAAGCAATTGTCCAGGATACTACAGACAATGCGCGATGGCCGTTGTGGTCTATTTTATGATAGGCTTTTTTCTTAAATTCGTCGTTAATCATGGTGTTCCACCTTTCTTTTTTATCGATAGTTTATATGCTATCATTATTACATATTATAGAAAAGGTATTTTTATTATGAAGAATGTTTTTATTGTAAACAAAGCATCAAGAACAGGAAAAGCGGCTGATACCTGGGCGAAAATAGATGAGTATTTGAAAAATAACAAAGTGGAATACCAAATCTTTTTTACTGCAGGAGCAGGTGATGCTACAGAATTTGCCCGTCAGGCTACAAGCTCGGGGGAGAAGGTAGGTCTTTTTGTTATGGGGGGAGATGGCACTTTAAATGAGGCTTTGAATGGAATAGCTGATTTTGAAAATACATTATATACCCCTTTGCCATCTGGTTCTGCAAATGATTTTGTGAGTGGTATTGGCCTTCAGGGGGATGTCGTTGATATTCTCGATAGAGCATTAAACACAGAGGAATACAAAATATATGATATAGGTAAGGTTATATATGAAGGCGGGGAGAGACTGTTTGGGGTCAGCTCTGGGATTGGAGTAGATGCCTATGTGTGTTTACAGGCTTTGACCAGCAGGTTAAAGAAATTCCTCAATAGATTTGGCCTGGGCGCTGCCACCTATGGGCTCCTTACTGTAGGTGATATTTTTACCATGCCATTTATCGATGGTGAAATTACCACATGGTTTAAAGATGAAAAGAGAGAGTTTTATTTTAATGGTACTATCTTTGCAGCAGCTATGAACTGTAAGGCCGAGGGTGGTGGAATACCTATGGCGCCAAATGCCAGACCAGACTCAGGATACCTAACAGCTTTTTGTGCTCATGATATAAGTAGACTGAAATGTCTGTGCCTGTTACCATTTTTAATAGCTGGAAAGCATGAGGGTAAGCCTGGTTTTAATTTATTAAATTTTGATAAAATCCATATCAAATTAAAATCGCCAATGTGCCTTCATGTAGATGGGGAACACGTTGGATTTTTTGAGGAAATTCGCTTTGAGTGTTTGCCCCATGCCCTGAAAATACGTGGCTGATGCTTATACAATTTATAAAAAAACTATTAAATAATCCACAGCTGTCGCATTGTTATTTTCTTTATACAAGGGTATAATGTTATAGAAAGTAACGGGGAGATTATTCTCAAAAATAATTAATAAGGAGGATGGAAATATGATTTTCCAAATTACTAATCTTTGGCAGATTCTTGGCTGGTGCTTAGTATTTGCTGGATTAATTCTCATGAATGAAATCGGCCGTCGTACAAAGGTCGGTGGAATGATTATCTTCGTAATCATCCCAGCTATTCTTACAGTTTATTTCATTCTTGCACATGTTGGTATGTTCGGTGGCGCAGCTAACCCTACAGTTGCTTATATGGATGGATGGTTCCACTACTTCAAGCTTTACGCAGCAGATATCGGATGCGTAGGTTTCATGATGATCAAGTACAAGTGGGGCATCGGTAAGGAAAAGTGGTTCGCATGGTGGCCTTGGTTTATCGTTGCAGCAAACATCATGATTGCTAATGTTTCTGATATGGAGTCTGCACTTGCAGCTTATCAGATTTCTGGTACTCTTTCAGGTGCTTGGTGGGCTTCAAACGAAGGTGTATTCATCTACGGTGGATGGTGGAACGTTGTTAACGCTATCGCTGGTATGATCAACATCTTCTGTATGACAGGATGTGTAAAGCTTTACACATCAAATGACAAGAATCAGTCAGATATGATTTGGCCAGACATGACAGTTTGGTTCATCATTGCATATGATGTATGGAACTTTGAGTACACATACTTAAATCTTCCTACACACACATGGTACTGTGGTGTTGCACTTCTTCTTGCTCCTACATTTGCTAACGCACTTTGGAACAAGGGTGCATGGATTCAGAACCGTGCTAACACACTTGCAATCTGGTGCATGTGGGCACAGGTAGTACCACTCTTCCAGCTTAAGGGTACATTCGCAGCTGTTCTTCCTCGTGTATACGGTGGCGCTACAGAGGCTGGTATCACAACAATGGATCTTTATGAGAAGGCTATCGCTCTTTACAATGCAGGCCAGGGCAAGACAGCAGCAGCTGGTGAGGCTATTGCAGCAATGGGTATCACAGCAGATCCTACAATGCAGGGCTTCGTAGCTATGATGGCACTTGCTGTTAACGTTGTATGTATCTCTGTTATCATCAGAAATGCAATCAGAATCGGTGGAAACCCATATTCTAATTGCGTATTTGAAGGAACAAAGGATTTCGACGAGGCTATGGCACGTGCAGCTAAGTAATTAATTTCACAGATTATTCTAAGCCCGGACAGTTTATCTGTCCGGGCTTATTTGTTATAATCAATTATAGTGGGGATAAGTGGGGGCTGATAATGGATATTATTAGGGGTTATGGAACAAGGCCACGTTGGCAAAAAACAGCTACGTTTTGTTTGTTGATGGCAGTCTGTATAGGCATCAACTTTTGTGGTGCTTTTTTTGCTAAACTTCTTGGCTTGCCCCTTTATTTAGATTGTATAGGTACCATGCTGGCATCTATGCTTGGTGGATATATATCAGGTATTTTTGTAGGATTGTTCAGTTCTATCTTAAATGGTATTTTTAGCGATCCGCGATTGGTTTCATATGGCGCTCTTAATGTTTTTATTGCCATATTTACAGCATGGGCATGTACCCATAAATGGTACAAAAAGCCTTTAAGATTTTTTACAGCAGTAATAATATATGCATTTTTAGGTGGATTTTTAGGCTCTATTCTTACTATTGTTCTTTACGGGTTTGGAAATGGAGTAGCATCTGGCTCTGTTGTTTATTGGTTTTCCGACATGGGAATGCCTAGATTGCTTGCTGAGATGCTAGGGGATTATTGTGTTGATATTCTCGATAAGTTTATCTCTTTTACAATAGCTGTTTTTGTCTGCACGGTTATGCCTAAGCAGATTAGAGGAAAGTTTAAGATTCATTCCTGGAAGCAGATGCCACTTAAATCAGACGCAGTACAAATCCTGCTAAACAATAAGACCAGAGGAAGATCTCTTCGAAACAAGATTATTTTCGTTTTGATTTTAATGGCCACTCTTATTGCAATAGTTTCAATTTCTATCAGTTATGCTTTATTTGTAATTACAATCGAAGCTTTTGCGAAAAGAGAGGGCGTAGTAGTTCCAAACTTTGTACTGGAAATATGGTCTGAAAAGTACCTGGTAAATCAGCTTTCGCTTTTTATAGGTGTATTTGTTTTTATCATTGTATTGTTTTTATATATAGCCAGATATCATCTGATTTTGCCTCTTAATTCCATGGCATATACTTTGGGATACTATTCCGACAAGGAAAATCGTTCTTTCGAGGAGATGGCAAAGGTTTTCGACGGACTTAGGATTCACACAGGTGATGAAACAGAAAACCTCTATCTTTGTATCGCTGATATGATTAAGGAGAGTGCTAATTATCTGGCAGATATTCAGCATAAGAATGCTACGATTTCCGACATGCAAAATGCAATGATTATTGTTCTTGCAGATATTGTAGAGAGTCGAGATCACAATACAGGAAATCATATTAAAACTACAGCTGAATATGTTGAGTTGATTATTGATGAGATGCTCTTTGAAAATATATATCAGGACCAGCTTACATCAAAGTTTATTTCAGATGTTTATCAGTCAGCACCTCTGCATGATATCGGTAAGATTAGCGTCAGTGATGTAATTCTTAATAAACCAGGCAAGCTTACTGATGAAGAATTTAATCTTATGAAAAAGCACACAATTGAGGGTGCAAAAATCATAGATAAGGTAATAGATACTGTCCCAGATTCAGATAATATTTATTTGAAGGAAGCTCGCGATTTGGCACTTTATCATCACGAGAGATGGGATGGCACAGGATATCCATATGGCATTGCAGGAGAGGAAATACCTCTTTCAGCCCGAATAATGGCGGTAGCAGATGTATTTGATGCCCTTGTATCAAAGAGGAGTTATAAAGAAGCCTACGATTTTGATAAGGCTATTAGCATAATAGAAGAAAGTGCGGGAACTCACTTTGACCCGTTGATTGTAAAAGCATTTATCAATGCTAAAGAAAAAATCAGAATAATTACAGAAGAGAAGGACTCGATTAATGACTAAAGTTTATTACTTGATGCATAGCTCTTTTTTAGTGGAGCTTGAAGACAGATATTTGCTTTTCGATTATTTTAACAAAGCTGTCTGTGAGGAGGTGGTAGCCTACAGAGGTTCGCTACCAGAACTGGATTCCAACAAAGCACTTTATGTGTTTGCCAGCCACAGTCACAAGGATCACTGGTGGCTTGAAAATCTCAGACTGGCAGATGACAGAACAAATGTGAAATTCATCCTTTCTAAGGACATTCGCCTTGGCAGGAATTACTTAACAAGAAATGGCTTTGATTTATCCATAAAAGATAAAATTACATTTGTTGCACCTCTTAAAAAGTATCAGGTAGATGATATGACTATCGAGACACTTCGTTCTACTGATGCCGGAGTGGCATTTGTGATAAATGTAAATGGCATGAATATTTACCACGCAGGTGATTTGAACTGGTGGAACGCAGAAGGCCGTGGAGAACTTTATGGTGAGGTTTACGGCCGTGAATATAAACGTGCCTTAAAACCAATTATGAACAGACATTTTGATTTAGGTTTTGTGGTACTCGATTCCAGAATGGGAGAAGATGGTTACTTCCTGGGAATGGAGCACTTTGTTAAGAATATTGAGTGTGACTATATTTTCCCAATGCATATGTGGGGCCAGTACCAGTGGGTTGAAAGATTTAAGAATCGTCCTGGCATGGCCAATCTGAAGGACAGAATTATCGACATCGACCAGGAAAATATGATTTTTGAAATAGAGGACTAGAATGGTTTTTAGCAAGAGCCTTACGGCTGAGGAATTTAATCCCGAGGTCATCATGAATTCTGGACAGGTTTTCAGAATGAAAAAGGAGACTAAGGGAGCTGATGGCATGCCAGATACTTACAGTGCATGCTCAGGAGATAATGACATATATTTTTATTTGAACAGAGAAAAGGACACCTGGGATTTTGCCTGCGAGGAAAATCAGTGGGATTTCTGGCAGAGATATTTTGATTTTGATACAGATTACATTGCTTTTAATGACAAAATTCGAAGCAGCAGTGATAAATTTTTGAAGGATGCATTGAAGGATTCCTTTGGAATGCGTATCCTCAGACAGGATTTGTGGGAAGTATTTATTTCTTATGTTATTTCCCAGAATAATAACATCCCAAAGATTAAGAAATCTATCCAGATTTTATGTGACAGATATTCTGATGGAATACATTTTCCAAAGGCTGAGACATTGTCCTACATACCTGAGGCGGAGCTGATGGATGGCACAGCTTTAGGCTATAGAGCAGATTACATCATTGGCATTTCACAGAAGGTGGCAGCAGGTGAGCTGGATATAGAAAAAATAAGCAAGCTGCCATATGATGAAGCTTATGGAAAGCTTCTTGAAATAAAGGGGATTGGGCCAAAGGTAGCCAACTGTATTATGCTATATGGGTTCCATTTTATGGAGAGCTATCCAATCGATACCTGGATGAAAAAGATTATTACAGAAGATTACAGTTCCTATACAAAGGACAAATATCTTGAATATATCAATGATTGTTACAGCGGATATCAGGGATATGTACAACAGCTTCAGTTCTATCACAAACGTAAATCAAAATGATTAACTATAAAAAGGGATTGAATAATGTTTAAATTACACATTTTCGCGTTACTATTAGGCACAATTTTAGACTTTATAATCGGTCCGCTTTACACCGTATGGAACCCATTTGATTCCATAGGTCGTTGGATCAAATTCCTGGACAGAGCACTTTTAGGGGATGAGATAATTCTCCTGGAGGATTCAAAGCAGAAAAATCTTGGACTTTGGATTCTGTTTTTAGTGTTACTTCCTGTGGTGGCAGTGGTAAGCTTCTTCGTGATTTTGGGATACGAAATAGCTCCTTTTGTAGGGGTGATTATTGAAGCTATCGCCACATATTTCTGTCTCGAAGCCAACCGTCTTTTTTATCTGGGAAGAGAAGTGATGAATTCCTACTACGGAGATGGAATTCCTGCTATGAGACATGCCCTTGAGCTTCTCACTGGAGGGGATGTGGAAGAGGATGATGAGGAAAGCCTGACTGCAAGAGCTGTTACCTATATAGCTAACGAGGCGGGGGATAGTGTTGTTTCACCACTTTTTGTTATGTTTCTGTTTGGACCTGTTGGAGGCTTCATCTATCGCACAGTTGATTTGATGGACGCCAGACTGGGCCATAAGAATAAAAGATATAATGAATTTGGGTTCTATACTGCCAAATTTAATCAAATTATTGACTGGCTTCCAGGAAGAATTTCCGGCGTGCTTGCAGTGTTTGCAGCAAGATATACCTTCGGAGATTTCCACGGAAAAAATGCCAGATACATCCACCTGAGAGACAGATATAAAGCTATCTCAGCATTTGCCGGAGCAATCGGTATTTGTCTTAAGGATGAAAGCATTGGAGACGCTGACAAAGTAGCAGAACCAAAGGACATCAGGATTGCTACAGCTCTTATGAGAAACATGTTTTTACTCTGTCAGCTGTTTTTAGTGATTTTATTGTTATTTTTCTGAAATACTGGTGGAATTTGAAAATAGTTTGCATTATAATTTGAGTAAGTATGTAATAAAGGTTTAATTGGTTACAAATATTGTGATTTAGGAGGAATTGCCATGTCTGCATTTTTATCTACTTTTGCAAGTTATCTGATTAAAATGATCATACTGGTTGCGCTAGGGATCTGCGGAGGCTTCATTGGAGTTAAGCTTCGCAAGTCAAAAAATAGGAAAGAAGGTATTGAGGAGTAATCCTTCGTCTTCTTCCAAGTAATATATTTTGGAGGACTTTGTTTTGAATAACGGTGTTAATGATTTACGACGCGCCTACTTGGAGTTCTTTGAGAGCAAAGATCATCTTTGCCTCAATAGCTTTTCTCTTGTACCACAGAATGACAACTCTTTGTTGCTCATCAACGCTGGTATGGCACCACTTAAGCCATACTTCACAGGTCAGGAGATTCCACCAAGAAAGCGCGTCACTACATGTCAAAAATGTGTTAGAACAGGTGATATCGATAATGTAGGTAAGACGGCTCGCCATCTTACTTTTTTTGAGATGCTTGGTAACTTCTCTTTCGGAGATTACTTTAAGCACGAGGCAATCGCATGGTCTTGGGAGTTTCTTACAGAGGTTCTTAAGCTTGATGCAGATCGCCTTTACCCATCTATCTACGGAGAGGATGAGGAAGCATTCGAAATCTGGACAAAGGAAGTTGGTGTAGCTCCAGAGCGCATCACACGTTTCTATCGTGATCCTGAGACAGGCGAGTGCGACAACTTCTGGGAACACGGTGCAGGTCCTTGTGGTCCTTGCTCAGAGATTTACTACGACCGTGGTGAGAAATACGGATGCGGAAAGCCAGATTGTAAGGTTGGTTGTGATTGCGACCGCTTCATGGAGGTTTGGAACAACGTATTTACACAGTTCAATGGTGATGGCCATGGCGGTTATGAGGAGCTTTCTCAGAAGAACATCGATACAGGTATGGGTCTTGAGCGTCTTGCAGTTGTTATGCAGGATGTAGATTCAGTATTCGATATCGATACAATGAAGGCTATTCGTGACAAGATTTGTGAGATGTCAGGAAAGAAGTATCAGGTTGATGCTCTTGATGATGTTTCTATCCGTCTTATCACTGACCATATTCGTTCATCTACATTCCTTATTTCTGACGGTGTTACACCTTCAAATGAGGGTAGAGGGTACGTTCTTCGTCGTCTTATTCGTCGTGCTGCTAAGCATGGTCGTGCACTTGGTATTTCAGGTACATTCATGGCTAAGCTTTCAGAGACAGTTATCAACGAATGTAAGGATGGTTACCCAGAGCTTTGGGAGAAGAGAGAATTCATCTTCAAGACTCTCACAGCTGAGGAAGAGCAGTTCAATAAGACAATCGACAATGGCCTTGAGATTCTTGCTGGTATGGAAGAGAAGCTTGTTGCCGCAGGTTCTAAGGAGCTTTCAGGTGAGGATACATTCAAGCTTTACGATACTTACGGATTCCCTGTAGATCTTACTGCAGAGATTCTTGAGGAAAAGGGCTTCACATACGATGCTGCAGGCTTCGAAGCTTGCATGGAGAAGCAGCGTCAGACAGCTCGTGCTGCTCGTAAAGAGACAAACTACATGGGTGCTGATGCATCTGTTTATGATGATATCGATCTTTCTGTTACATCTGAGTTCGTAGGTTATGACAAGACTACATCAGAGTCTACAGTTACAGTGCTTACTACAGAGACAGAGATCGTTGATACACTTGCAGAGGGAATGATTGGTACTATCATCGTTCCTGAGACACCATTCTACGCTACAATGGGTGGTCAGATTGGTGATACAGGTGTTATCTCTACAGCTAACGGACAGTTCACTGTTAAGGATACAATCAAGCTTAAGGGTGGAAAGATTGGTCACGTTGGTGAGATGACTACTGGTATGATTAAGGTAGGCGAGAAGGTTACACTTACTGTTGATGCTGAGCGTCGTGCTCGCATCTGCAAGAACCACTCAGCTACTCACCTTATGCAGAAGGCACTTCGTGAGGTGCTTGGTACACACGTAGAGCAGAAGGGTTCTTACCAGGATGCTGACAGAACTCGTTTCGATTTCTCTCACTTCGAGGCAATGACAGCAGAGGAAATTGCTAAGGTTGAGAAGATGGTTAACGAGAAGATTGCTGAAGGCCTTGCTGTTGAGACAGCTATTATGTCTATCGACGAGGCAAAGAAGAGCGGTGCTATGGCTCTTTTCGGTGAGAAGTATGGCGATACAGTTCGTGTAGTTAAGATGGGTGATTTCTCTGTAGAGCTTTGCGGTGGTACACACGTAAGCAACACATCAGAGATTTCCGCTTTCAAGATTCTTTCTGAGTCTGGTGTAGCCGCTGGTACACGTCGTATCGAGGCTATCACTGGTTCTGCAGTATTCGAATATTATGCAGACCTTGAGGCAAAGCTTAACGCTGCAGCTGCAGCACTTAAGTGTAAGCCAGCAGAGGTTGAAGAGAAGATTGCACACCTTCAGAAGCAGCTTAAGGAGACAAACTCAGAGCTTGATTCTCTTAAGGCTAAGGCTGCACAGGCAGCTGTTGGTGATGTTATGGATTCAGTCGTAGAGGTTAAGGGCGTTAAGCTTCTTGCTACATCCGTAGCTGGTGTAGATATGAACGGTCTCCGTGATCTTGGTGATGATCTTAAGACAAAGCTTGGCGAGGGTGTTATCGTTCTTGCGTCTGATTGCGATGGCAAGGTAAATCTTGTAGTAATGGCTACAGATGCCGCACAGGCAGCTGGCGCACATGCTGGTAACCTTGTTAAGGCTATTGCTCCTAAGGTTGGCGGTGGCGGCGGCGGTCGTCCAAACATGGCACAGGCCGGCGGCAAGAACCCAGCAGGTATTGCAGATTGCCTTGCAGAGGCAAAGAGCGTACTTGAGGGCATGCTTTAATTAAAACAATATTTAATAATTCAGAGCTTTCTTGGTAATACAAGGAAGCTCTTTTTTTGTCAACTTAAAATTCTGAACATTCAGTGAATAGATTGTGAAATGCAAGAAGAGTCAGAAAATTTACGCTACAATGACAATCGCCGCAATAGTTATATGGTATAACTATTCGTTATAAAAACACTATTGTTTTTCAATTTTAAAGGTGAAAAGTATGGAAAATGAGATTAAATGGTATCACAAGAAATGGGTGAGAATAGTGGCTGGAGTGTTGGCAGTTGTCATGATATTTACAACTGTTGGCTATGTTATGCTTCGAAATGAGGCAGATGAATTATATAAAAATCTAGCAGATTCAGACGAGTATTTGAAACGAAATAGTAGGAGTTTTTCTGACTCTTTTGATGCTGATAATTTGATTTTAAACATGAGTCAGTATAGCGATTTAAAGAAGTTGATGGAGGATGGTAAATACGAGGAGTCTATTGTCAAAGTTAAATCACTTCTTGAAACCGAGACTGATAGTGCGCGCGTTGAGCAGCTTCACGAGCTTTTATGCGAGCTGGATTATAACGTGGGAGACTACGAGGAAGCTGCAAAAGAAGCTGATATTTGCATTGACAGTTTAGAGGCTGCTAATACGTCATACCTGTTTTATTATCTTGGTGCAGTATCAAATATGCATACAGGTGAATACGATAAAAGCGTTAAATACATAGATACCATTTTGGAGCTGGGGGATGACCCACAGTTGTTCTACTACAGAGGCATTAATAATATGGCTCTGCAGGAGTTTGGAGAGGCATCTTCTGACTTTGAAAAATCCATAGAGTTGGGAAAGGATGATATTGATTTATATTACGATTTAGGAATATGTCTTATCTCAAACGGAGATGTTGATGAAGGTGTAGCAAAACTTGGATATGTAATTGATACGGACGATAGTCCGGAATTGACTGAGGCAGCCCAAAATATACTACTTGCAATGAGTCAAGAAGAGTAGGTTTTAGAGTAAAAAGTAGCGATGTGATTGTAATAGTTTTGAGTGAGGGCTCTACTATGGGAAAAGGATTCAGATTTTTTACAAACCTTGTATTTGCATTGGTGATATGTTTTGGGTTATGTGGTATTACTGTATATGCGGAGGAAGATGATTCGACAGCGGAAGCAGCTGAGCCTCAGGAGGCTGAGGAAGTTGAAGCTGAAACTGTTGATACAGTAGTGAAGAATGCAATTCAGACACAGATAGAAGAGGCAATCAATAATCTGGAAGATCCAGCTGATTGCTATGTTACTGTGGACAGTGGCACTTATGATGGCAATATTACATTGCAGGGTGCAGATCTTTCTAAACTTGGCGACAAGACTCTTTATATTCTTGGTGATGGTTCTTACCAGACAGATGAAGAGGGCGAACTAATTAAGACTACTATTTCTGCAGCTGGAAATGGTTCAGCTACAGTGAATGGTGATATTTATATTGATGGCCTCACTGTCATTCTCGGTGGAATTTATCTTTCTATGGGCAATAAAATCACTGTAATCGATTCCGACACAAGCATCTATGGAACAACAAAAGATGACAATCTGACAGTAGATGCAGGTAAGGATGCAAAAATTAAGATTGATACTGGTGAGGGGGCTGATACCATAATCATAAATGGGGTATCCGGTAGCTCTAGTTTGGATAATCCATTTGTTACCAATACAGGTTCAATAGTTATCGAATTGACTGGTGGTGATGGAGCGGATGTTTATGAAATAGACACCAGTGTTGGTGGAGATTTGATGTTAAAGACTCTTTTAGATCACGTATATGAGTCGGCTACGGCGATTACCATAAATGGTGATGCAGATGACAGATTACATCTTACGGGTTCGTTGAACAAGGATAGCGTTGATAGTGTTATTCATGGCAGTTCAGATAGTAGTGTTTCAGAGGAGAAGACTTATATCCAGAAAAAATCTTCTGATGAGTTTGATATTAATCTGGTTTCTGAAAAAGGTCTAAAGACACAAATTAATTCTATTGGAGTAGGTTCATTCACAGATGAACTTGAAAATAAAACTGAGGTGGTATTCAAGCAGGGAACAACTCCTATTCAGAATAAAGCCTTTATAGATTATGTCATTAGTCTTGAGGATACCACGAAAACTTCTATTACTGTTATTCCATCTGCTTTAGCAGATAATCTTGCACATTCTTTTTCACAGCTTAAGGTTGGAAAAGAACGTAAGGCAGTAAAAGTTGGAAATATTACAACAAATGGAATGAACCTTTTAATAGTTGGTAAGGAGGTAAAGGTTCAGGGGAACATTGATACAGGTTCAGGAAATGTAGTTATTAGAGCCAATGATTCAGATGACTACAATATCGATTTGAGTGAGATGATTCCAATGCCTGAATCAATTTCAGAAATTGTTCAGTCGGCAGTTCCTAATGATGGTAAAGCCTCTGTATTTAGTATTAAATCTACAGCATCTGTAGATGTGGAAGAAGGCAAGACCATAAAGGGAAATAACATCGACATTAAGTCTAGCAGCAAGCAGGACCAGCCACTTGTACCAGAGGCAGACAACGAGGCATTAAAGGGAATTAACTTTATAGCAGTCAAGGTTGGTAAGGCAGTTGTTAATCTCAAGGGAACAATCCAGGCAGCTGGTTCAGTTATAGGTAGAGCAATTTCAGCTATTACTACAGCAGCTTCCAATGAGAATCTTGCAAAGTGGTATATTCCAATCGCTGCAGGTGTACTTTTAGGTGAAGCTGGAATTAGTGTTCTTGGAAATATTACAGCAAGGGCAATTAAGCTTTTATCTGACAGCACAGTGAACTTAGAGGTTGCATCTACAGTAGGTGCACTTCCAGTTTCAATTTCTGTTGCAGCTATAGATAATGACTCTAAGGTAGAGGTTAAGGGTAATGCATATCTGAAAGCAGAACAGAATATTTCCATGGAGGCAACTGGAAAGATTAAGGCATCCACTGTTTCTCATGCAAAGAACAAAGAGAAGAAGGATGAGAAGGGACAGAAGACAGGTGCCGATACTGATGATGGAGATGGTGACCAGGCGGCAAAGAATAACGGAGCAAATACAGCAGACGGTGAAGAAGTAACTGAGTCAGGTAACCTCTATGGAGGATTCATAGCGGTTTCTGTAGCTATTCAGAATGTAGTAGCACATGTAATAGAAAACGCACTTGTAGAATCAACAAAGGGTTCTATAAATATTCTTGCAGAGGCACTTGAAAGTGTATTAACATCTGCAATCTCTTATGTACCTGAAACAGCAGATGATGCTGAAGGCGAAGATGATAAGGATAATGGTAAGGCAGCCAGTGATGCAGATACAAAATCTGACAAGGAAGGCGACGATACTGATAAGCGTTCAGTAGAAAATTCAAAGGATAGTGCTGCAAGTTTGCTTACAGCAGCTGGAAATACAAAAGAAGAAAATCAGATTGGCGATAAGCTTGATTCTGATGATAAGGATAAGATTGACAATTTAAAGAAGGGAATAACAGGAGACGATAAAGAGAATCCATCTGAAGAAGGTGAGGAGCCTAAGGAAGATGAAAAGAAGCAGGATGGAATAGACAAGGTATTTGATGATGCAACTCAGTCTGCAGATCCTGAAAACGATTCTGCTGCATCTGTAAAGAAGAGCTCAAGCCAGCTTGCAGGAGCATTGGCTGTTAACGTTCTTTTGAATACAGTAGAAGCTATTATCGAAACAACTAAGTCAGTCAAGGCTGTTGCCGGAGCAATCAGATTATTAGCTGATGCTTTCACATATTCAAAGGCAATAGCTAACGCATCCCAGGTTCAGAGTGCACAGGATGAGGATGATGCAAATGTGGCTGTAGGAGCGGCAGTAGCAATTAATATAGTTGATCACGAGAGCTTGGCAGAAATAAAACAGGGTAATATTGAGGCGAAGGAGCTTGTTGTATCTGCAAACTCTGGTTCAGAAGGTTTGCCTGTAACAGTTCATACTGAGGCAGTAGCTGGACATACAGATAAGAGTGAATATGGTATCGCAGGTGCAGTAGCTATTGATGTAGCTTCAATTAGTACAAAGGCTCTCGTAGGTGAGAAGGCTAAGCTTGTTGTTACTGATGATGGTTTAACAGTAAAAGCAAATTCAAATGAAAATATAAAGACTATTTCTACAACCAACGAAGAGATTGGCGAAAGCAATGCAAGGGTTGGTGTAGGTGTAGCTATTTCTGTAGATGTTTGTGGTGTAGACACTATTGCTCAAATTGGTTCTGAGAATGCGCAGACAGTTATCAATAGTGACATCGCATCCATGGCAATTGATGCTGCAAATAATCTTGTTGAAGAGATAGAAGCTACAGCAGGTGCAACTGGTAAGGTGGGCGTTTCTCCATCTGTAACAGTTGTTGTTTCCGGTGCAAACACAGAAAGCTATGCATACTTTATTCCTTCAACAGAGATAACAAATATGGATGGCGATTTTGAGCAGGACGCTACAAATAATGTAGAGCGTACTGTATCTGCTGACGCAAAGGCAGAAAGCCAGAATGGTGGAAGCGGTGCTTTGATCGTTACTGTTCTTAATGATAGTGCATATGCAAAAGGTAAGAGCGAAATCAACGCAAATAATATTAGGATTAATGCAGTTTCCAAGAGTGTATTAACTAAGGCTCATGCTCGTGCAAGCTCAAAGGGTGCAATGAAGAATGGTGGAAAGACTGATGGCGACTCTGATGACGGAGATGCTGATGCGGGTAATGGTGATGGAGACCAGGATAAGCAGGCAGATGAAGCCATAGCTGGTGCAAAGAGTCTTTCTAAGAATGTTGGTACAAAGAATGTAAATGAAAATGAAGTAGATAAGTTGACTGCAAACCGTCAGAAGGGACAGACCGCTGAGGGTTCAGTTAGTGTGGCTGCAGCTTTTGTTGTCAATGTAATGAGCAACGAGAGTATTGCAGTATTTGAGGTGCCAGTAATTAACGCGCCTGAAACTGCTATAGAGGTTACATCTTCAAATACAACTTCTGCATACGTATTTGCGGATTCATCTTCAGTAGCAGCTAAGTGTGATTCTAATGGTCAGGTTGAGTCAGGTTCTTCTGTAGGCGTTGGAGCAGCAGTTGCTATTAACGTAATTACGATTAAGAATGAAGCTCACATTAAGACAAATGGAGATATCAAGGCTAAAGATATTAGAGTTACTGCAACTAATGCTATAGATGAAACATACAATTATGACGTTAACACTTTGAAGACTTATGCAGTATCAGGTGCAGGTGCAGGCAATGTTGGTGTTGCTGGTAGCGTGGCAATAGCAGTGATAAATGGTAATGTTGATGCATTTATTGACTGTGGAAATAAGACCATTTATATAGTAGATGAAATTGGTAATATCTATATCCGTGGTTCTATCGACAATAATGAGGAGACAATTGCCTCTGCAGCTCTTTTAAATGGTGAGCCAGATAAGAATGATACAGATAAGGATGGCAATGAAAATGAAGCTATAGCAGACAGCAAAAAGGCTGAAGGTAATGATGGTAACAGTAAATCCGATGATGGAAAGAAGATTGTCGAAGTAAATGGAGAAAATAAGCAAAATGCTGGAGGACAGGATAATACTGCTACAAATACAAAACCTCCAACAGATTCAAATAATAATCCAAAGAATCCTAATGCTAAGGCAGGTGAAGAAGGTAAATCTTCATCTGTAGGTGTTGGTGCGTCTGTTGCACTTAACTACAGCACAATTGAGACAAACGCATATATTAATGCTTCAAAGATTGAAGCAAATTGGGGTGTAAGAGTATTTGCAGTTGAAAATATTGATAGATACACATTTGCAGTAGCAGGTACTGACCCTGTAGCGAAGGGAGCATCTTCTGCTATGAATACAGTTGTGGATGCTTCTGTTGCACTTCTTATTGAATCAGATCGTGTAAATGCATTTATAAGTGGACAGCCAACCATTAATGCATTTGAAGTTGCAATTGAAGCAGTTCATAGTGGGGAAGCAAGAAATCAGGCTAGTGGTTTTGCAGTTGGTAATCAGTCTGCAATAGGTGCTGCAGTTGCCTTTATATGGTCTGACTCTCAGGCAAAGGCTACCTTTGATGGTGTTATTACTGCAGCGGCTTTATATATAAATGCCGAAACCAGAGATACGGATCGAAGCCTTGCACTTGCATTAGCAAAGGGTACTACTCAGGAAAAGGCTAAGCCTGACAGCTCTGCTCAGCCTGGTACAAAGAATAATGATAACAAGACTGCAGAAAAGATAAACACTGCTTTAAATAAGACTAAGTCTGACAAGGCTGAAGGAGAGGCTACTAATTCAAAGGCTCTTTCTACAAATCTTTTAAAAACACAAAATGTTAAGACAGAATCTACTTCTACTAAAGACAGTAGTTCTGAAACAGGCAAGGCTGTAATAGAAGCTGAAGGTACTGTTAATACAGAGGTGACTAATAAGAACCAGTCAGGAGCTGGAAACAACAATATATCTACAGACGCTAAGGGTACAGAATCAAAGAAGGTAGATGTAGCTGCAGCTCTTGGTATCCTTGTGGCAGACCATAAGGCTGAAACATCTGTAGCAGGCAAGATTTACTGTTCTGAAGTAACAGTAAAAGCTAAAAATGATGCTAATTTCTCAGCCCTTGGAACAGCTATTACTATGACACAGCTCCCTACTACAGCAGCAGTAGCTCTTGGTGTTGCAGTTGCGGTAAATAAGGGTGAGGCCATTGCAAAGTTGGCAGATGGCATCGTTATTGCACCTAAGAAAGAAAATGAAGATGGATTCTTCATTATTATTTCTGCTGATGTTAATCAGAACTGTGACAATAATTATTTTGGTGCCCAGGCAGTTTCAGGAAGCATTGCAAAAGCTCAGGGTAATAATGATACTAAGGTGGCAGCAGCAGGTGCAGTTGCAATACTTATAACAGATGCAAATGCACAGGCAATAGTTGGTGACAATGCTAATCTTAAGAGTGGTGATATTAGTATTACAGCTAAGGATGACTACAAGTTATATGTAAGGGCAGGTAGTCTTAGCTATTCAACAAAGGCTAATGTTGGACTAGGCATATCTTATGGCATGCTATATGCAAACGACAGGATAAGTGCGTCTATAGGTCGTAATGCTGTAATAGAATGCAGGTCACTTGATGTAGAGGCTATTAAAGTACATGAAGATTTATTAGAAGGCCAGGGTCTGAAGGAATATATTGATAAGGCAATGGAGGTCTATGATGGTATTTCTTCTAATAAGACAGTAACAGCCAGGGGGGATGGTTCAAATGAAGAAGTAGTTATAGCAGATAGTGATATTAAGAGTATTTATACTGTTCAGGAAGCAACAAATATCATAAATCTCTTTGTATTTGATAACTATCATGTTGAAAGCTTTAGCGGTTCTGCAGCACTTGGACAGGGCGATTTTAATGGTGCAGGAGCAGTATCCTTTGCATTGCTTAAAACTGATGTAAACGCTGTTATTGGTGAGAATGCAAATATAAAGTTGATAAAAGGTTCTCTAAATTATGGTGATTACTCAGAAGATGAAGATGATTATAGACCAAAGGACGTATATGTATATGCTTCAGACAAGGCTGATTCAGGACTTTACACCATCGGTGTGGCTGCAGGAAATGCAAAGAACACTGCAGGTGCGTCTATAGTTGTTTTGATTGATCATAGTAATGTAAAAGCTGAAATTAAAAATGGAGCTGAAATCAAGTCAGAGAATAAGGGTGGTCTCAAGATACAAGCTGAAACAGGTTTGAATAATCTTATTGTTTCTGTGGCTTCAGCAGTATCCGCAAATGCATCTGGAACGTCAATTGTTGGTGGAAATGTAAATGTATTTGTAACTGACCATAAGACAATAGCTCAGCTTCATGATGGAGCAAATGTTGATGTTTACGGAAATATTGATGTTAACGCAGATTATGCAAACGATACAATCCTTGTAGCAGCAGGTGTTCAGGGGGGAAAGACTGGCACTGCAGTTGCAGGTGGAACAGTAGTAGTTGGAATTAATAAATCAGACACAGAGGCTCTTGTTGGTTCAGAAAATAGTGTGAATAAGACTTTATTGAAGTCTAGAACCGGCAATGTGAATGTTAAAGCAAATTCTATAGATAAGGCAGTAAGTGTTCTTGCAAGTGCTTCAGTAGCCATTGGGTCAAAAGCGGGTGTTGCAGCTGTTATTGACGTGCTCATTTCTAAGGCAAAGATTCTTGCAAAGATCATAAGTAAAGCTGATATTACTGCACAATATGGAAATATTAATGTTATAGCTTCTTCTGATACAAAGTTTACTGCAGTTGATGCTAATGTAGCCCTTGCTTCAAGCGGAACAGCTGCAGGTGGTACAGTGCAGGTAGGCGTATTTAGAAGAATCGTGGAAGCAGCAGTAGCTAAGGGATGCAATCTTATTGCTGGCGGCAATGTATTAATTAGTGCATACGGCGATGATAGAATGCTTGATATTCTCGCTGCCGCAGCAGCAGGTTCAGAGAATGCTATTGATGGAGTTATTGTTGTATCAATTGAGGAGAATATAATCAGAGCTATCCTTGAGAGCGATAAAAACAATGCTTCAAGGATTGATGCAGATGGTTCTATAGGTATTTCTTCATATCTTGATTCTGATACTATGCTTATTGCTGCTGGACTTAATGCAGCAAAGACCGTTGCTGCTGGAGGAACTATCTCTACAGTAATATTAAATAATACTATAGAAGCTGTAGCAGATTCTTATTCTTCACTTTATAGTGGAGGACTTAAGGCTCTCGTTATTCCTTCAGTTACAAATGGCTCAAAGGATAAAAAGAAAAAGATACGTGGTATTGCAATAGACTCAGGTGAAAACTCTGTATTCAGACTTATTTCTGCTGCAGGTTCTATTTCTGGCAAAGTGGGTGTAGAAGGTGTTATCAATACAGTAGTTAAATCATCTAAGGTTCACTCTTATGCAAGAGGTCATAACACATTAAAGGCAAAGACAAAAGAGGGCTCTATACCTTCAGATTTAGATGTTCCCCTGGATATTCAGGTCGTTGCCAATACATATAATAACAATATAGATGCAGCTGGAGCTTTAGCTGTAGGTGGAACCGTTGGTGTAGGTGTATCTATAGTAACGTTTGTTAATAGTGCAGAGGTAATTGCTGCAATTATTGACTTATCAGAAATTACATCTGATGATGGAAGCGTTAAAGTGGATGCTTATGCTTCTGAAAATGTGACTCTAATTGCAGTCAGCTTTGCTGGAGCAGGTACTGCAGCTGTTGGTGTGGCACCAAACGTCCTTGTATACAACAATAATGTAAAAGCATATATAACTGGTGAAAACAAAAATGTATATGCTAAAAAAGATATATCTGTTACTTCAACTGCAAATACAGATATTATATTGAATGCAGGTGGAGTTACAGCAAGTGGCACTGCAGCTATTTCCCTTGAAGGAAATGTAATTTACTTCAATAACAACAGTTCAGCATACATTGGACCATTTGTTACAGTTACAACTAAGAATGGTGATGTAACTATAAAGTCATCTACTACAGAAACTCTAAATGAAAATGCTGGTGGTATTGCTGGTTCAGGCACTGCAGCAGTAGGTGGTTCTGCTGATGTAGTAATTACAAATATTAATTCTAATGCCTATACGAGTGATCATGTAATAATAAATTCTGGCAAAAATACTAACATACAGGCAATTGATGATTATAGTTTCATAGGTATAGCAGGAACTATAGGAGGAAGTGGTACAGCAGCTGTAATAGTAAGTGCAATTGTTGCGGTTACACATAATACAATTAAAGCTCAGATTGGCGAATTAAATACCATTAATAGTGCTAGTGACATAAAGGTAGAGGCAAAATCTTCTAGAATAGTGGATACATTTGGACTTACTGTAGGTGCTGCAGGAGCTGCAGGTGTAAGTGGTGCTGTTGTAGTAATAGTAGAAGGAAAAGGAATTGATAAAGACTCTTATGATAGATTCCACGAAAATGCAGGTATTCATCCGGAAGAGATTGCTACGAATGGATATAAATATGCGGATACAAGAGCAGGAGAAACTTATAAAGTTGATAATCTAGTCGATGAGATTAAATCATCCACAGAGCCTACAAGAGATTCTGCCCAGACTATAGCAGATAAGGGGGCTAATGGTGGAACATATCAGAATTATGCAAACGAAGAAGGAAGAAGAGTTGAAGATGCAAAAGCGCAGAATACGTCGCTAGCTAATGCTACATCTGAGAATCTGTCTGGAAAGATTACAGATGCAAGTGATGTTAATCTTGCATACGTAGGACAGGGTTCAGTTCTTACAGCTGGTTCAAACATTAATGTAGTATCTACAGAAAACGTAGGCGCTCTTGTAATATCTGGTGGTGCAGGTGGTGGTACTGCTGGAGTAGGTGCAGGTATTGCTGTAGTGATAATCACGTCAAATGTATCTGCCCTTGTAGATTATAATGCAGTGCTCAATGCGGGCAAAGACATAAAGGTTGAAGCTACATTAACACATGAGAACGTTAAAATAGATAATTCTAGTTTAAGGTTTTATAACAGTGCTCGTACATACATAAGTGGCTCTGATACAGTTAGCAAAGCAAATTCACTTGAAAAAGACACAACAGGCAGCAGATTGTCTAATTACGGTATTTTTATTGTAAGTGGTGCAGTTGCTGGTGGTGAGGTAGGAGTCAGCGCATGTGTTTCTTATTTCAACAATTCTGCTGATGTAAGAGCTGTTGTACATGGAATAGTTTGTTCAGAACGCGGTAATATAAATATCACATCTAAAGTTGATTTAGGAAACGTAGGAGTACTTAATGTTTCATTAAGTGGCGGAGCTGTAGCTGTATCTGTAAGTGTAGCTATTTCTACAAACGAGGCAACAGTAAAAGCTACTCTTGATACAGATAGTGTTGCTCAGGAAAACACTGCTAATAAGGGTTCAATAAATGTTAAGTCTACTACCAATGCACACCTGCTCACTGTTAATGGAGCTTTTGCAGCAGGCGGAGTAGCTGTATCTCCTTTGGTATCCATATCAAATAGCAGAGTGGATTCAAAAGCATACATTGGTGGATATACAAGAATTAGATCAAAGAAATTAGATGTTAAAGCAATAGTAGAAGGAGATATTGAAGCATATCTTGGCAATTTAAATATAGGAATAGGAGCAGTTCCAGTAACGGTAGTTATTGCCAATAATAAAACAATTAACAAAGCGTATGTGGGACACTATGTTGATAATCCTAACAATTATGGTTATATAATTGCTGATTCACTGGATATTACTGCAACAGTAAATAGTAGTCTTTGTGTACATGGTTATTCAGTTGCCACAGGTGTTTATTCTGTAAATGGAACTGTTGATATTGCTGACAACAATGCAGAAAACAGTGCATATATTGAACGCATGAATACTTATGTTACAAATGATATAAACATACTTGCTGGTATGGCTGGATCTACAAAGGTTGTTGTTGGTAGTGTTTCTGCAGGTGTAGTAGGTGCAGGTGCAGTAGTTGCTATAGCAAATATTAATGGAATCAATAAAGCCTATGTAGAAATGGGAAGCTTTGAGCTTAAGAGTAAAAATCTTAGGGTAGAAGCTGCTGGTCTTACAAAGGATAGTGCATATGAAACAGAGGCTGTTACTACAGCACTTACAGGAGCGGCCGGTATTACGTTTGCTGCTACAATAAATTTTGTATATGCTACTAATAATGCGGTCAATGAAGCGCTGATAGATACAAATGGGATTCTTACGGCTACAGATAGTATTAAAATTATAGCAACAGGCAAGAGTAAGGCTTTGGCTGTAGGTGTATCTGGTGCGGTCGGAGGTGCGACAGGTAGTGTTGTATATGTAGAAGCTACTTTATCAGGAACAAATAAAGCTTCGCTTGTAGGTAAGTCGAATGCTGTAGTTACAACAAATTCTTTAGATATTTTATCTACAAGTAATGAGGTGAATACAAAGCCTTCTGATGTAACTATAAGTGTTTTGGGCTTTATAAGAATATCAATTGAACCTGAGGCAGCTGCTGAAGCTCGAATTTATGCAGGTGATATTAGTCTTGGCTCTTTGTCTGTCAACAAGGCAAATGCAGAGTCTTCTATGACAGTTACTGCCAATGTTAAATTTGATGGCGAAAAGCTTCAGATAGGCAATGGTAATGGCGAAATTAATATTAAAGTAAATGGTGCCAGCACAGCCAGAGCAAGGTCTGATCAGGCTAATCTTCAGTTTGCAGCCCTTGGTGCTGTAATGGTTGATGCAAATGCAGCAGGTGAATATAAAGCCACCTGGAATAATACCGCTAAAGAAACAGTAATAAGTGTTAAAGATATTAATATAATTAACAATTATGCATCCAAGGCAAATGCTAGTTTAACTCCATCTGCTTTTGGAGTGAATATTAGTTTTACTGACGCTAAATCTAATAATGCTACAGCTATGGCGTCTTCTATAGGTAAAGCTTCTGCAACAGGTGATATTAGTAATGCAACAGGAAACGTTAATATTGCCAGCATAGGAAGCTTAGTAGAAGCTTATGCCCATATTGAGGGAGTACTTGTAACAGCAGAATTTGCTAAAATTGTATCAAACATCTCAACAGCTAAAGTTGAAGTAGATAATTCTGCCTCCTTAGATGGAAGAAACAAAAATATTACTGCAAAGAATCTTACTGTTTTGGCTAAGCTTAATGAGGTTAATTCTATCGCCAAGGGCGGTTCGAATTCAAGCAAACTAAATCTTACATTTGTAGAGACAGATTATACTAAAATTACTGCTAAAGCAGATGTTATCAATAACGCATATATTAATGATGCAAACATAAATGCAACAGGAGCAGTTAATGTAATCGCAGATGTTGAAAAGGCAAGTGATGAAAACAAGTCATTAGGAAATGTTGTTCATGTTGAGGCTACTGCTGACCAACCAAAATACTCTATAAGTGTTGCAAGTGCTAACGTTGTGAGTACGGAAACGGATGCCGTAAGTACTGTTACCGCTAAGATTGTTGGAAAGAGTAATATAACAGCTAATCAGATAAGTGTTACATCTGCTGATGGCACGGAAGTTTCATCGAAGGGTAGTGCGCCTCAGGCTCAGATTGAGACTAATAGCGTTAACATTAAGGCTGCAGATATTTGTAGAGTAAAGGTAATTACCCAAGCTGCACAAGCTAGAGCAAGAGAGGTTGTTTCAGAGATTGGAGATAATGTAACTCTTACAGCAACTGGAAACAATATTGCAGTTCTTGCATTATCTGAACTGGACCTTTATACGCATCTAAATAAGATGAGTAATTATTCCTTAGTCAAGCTTGGAAATTATTCTTATGGAGTAGAAGTTGGTAAAACTTTTGTAAAAGCAAATATTTACGGAAAGCTCATATCTAATGGTAATGTGGATATTCTTGCAAAGGATAATGTCAAGTTAAAGGTAGATCCACTTGAGATTTTAAATGTAACTATTTTTCTATCTACTGATTTATTAGGAGCCTCAACAATTTGGAGTAAAGTCGAATCACAGAATGTAAATGTTATTTTAGGAAATGGTTATGATAGCTCTATTGAAGCTCCAAATGGAACCATTACTGTATTAGCAGTTTCATCTGGCGATGTTGAGAATGAAATTATTAATACTAATAAAGGTTTAGGAAATAAATGTAAGTTACATATAAGAGATGAGTATACTCGCTATACGACTGTGGATGTAAAAGATAACACGACTATATTCGCAGGATATGGTATTGCAATAAAAGCAGATGCTCAAAATGTTAAGATATCAAGTGCTGCTAATGGAGAGGCTCGTACGGCTGTAGAGATTTATGAGGTTTGGCCACAAATTAAATATAACGAGAATACAAATATTAATATTGGTGGTGGATGTGATATCACAGCTCAGCAAGGAGATAATTATATTGCGGCTCAATCAGAGAGCGATTTGAGTGCAAAAGCTAAGTATCACATTGAAAAAAATGCATATGGTACAAATAAACCTTTTACTCAAATCATTAGTATTGTTGATTTGAGAGTAGTCATTGCATCAAATAGTAACAAGAGAACTAATATTTACGGCAAAAATGTTACTATAGGAGCCTTTATTAATTTACAGAATCATATGTCAGAAGCTATTGCGGAATCCATTAGCGTAGTATCTGATACAATAGCGTCAAGTAGTGTGAATTCTAATAATTACTTGCTTGTAAATATTGGGAATGCAAGCATTATAGGTTATGACACAATATTTATATTTACCGATGCAAAAAGCCTTGAAGAGCATTCTAAATCGTATGCCAAAATAGAAGGCTTTTCTGGTAAAGTTACTGCTGAGGCTAATGTTGCAGGTAGTGTTATTGGTGATATTAACATAGGTAATAACGCCTATAAAGCAGTTATTATGGGTCCAGAGATTGTTATTAATAATGGACTTGATGACACTAAGATTAATATTAAACGTGATGTAGAGGCATATGGAGATACTATTGTTGAGGAAATAACAACATGGGTAGATGAAACCGTAAACGAAATTGAGGAGGAGACCAAAGACTGGCCATGGCCATTTAATAAACTTGTAGAATATTTAGTAGTTCGTCCAGTAAGATGGATAAATGAGAAAACTCAAAAAATTACGCACTCAGAGGTTACTAAGGAAGCGAAAGGTAATTATGAGATTAACGGCAAGGTTAATGTTAATCTTGACTTATATTGTAGTGAATATGCTGCAGGTGTTAACATTCTTATCGATGAAGATGGTAATGTTATAGCAACTGGTTTAAAGAATCCTGGTAATTATGTTAGTGTAGATAAGGATGCAATAACAGTTCATGACATTAAACGAACCAGAGGTGGTAAGTTTACACTTAAAGCACCAAACTGCAATGCAAGTGGAACTATAACCTATTATAATAGCGTATATATCCCAAGCCTAAATATTGATAATTATTCGGATCTTCCTTTATACATTAGGAATATCTCTATGGTTAGCGATGTGGCAAGAGATGATAGTGATGCTTTTGTAACAGTGGTTACTATGCCACGTGGAATTAATATTGTTAATGCGTCACTTGAACCAACAAGAGTTGAGATTATTTCACATGGTAATGGCGATGTAATATTTCCAACCGGTAAAGGTGGAAATGGCAGGTCTTCATATGACGATTTTGATGCAGGAGAAGGAAGCATCTACATCAAGATGAACGGAGGCAATGTATACACGCAAGGTAATGCATTTGTTGTGGCAAATACATTTAAGGTTGAAGGTGCTGGAGCGATAGGACGTTGCAATAATGTGGGCGTCTTAGACTCTTCTAATCCTTTCAATTTGTATTTGAACACAGTTGCGTTTATTAACAATAGTTACGTTAAGCGAGATGTAGATGTTGCAAGTGTATCTCTTGATGCTAAAGATTCAATTAATATTATGATTACACCTGTTGTACAGGTATTTGAGAAGGTAAATGAAATCTTATCAAGTGTAAGAAATTTTATCATTAGAAGTCTTAAAGCTAATAATGTATTACTTCAAATTGCTAATCAGTACTATACAACAATGATTGTTCCGTCTAATGGAACAGGTAAAGGGAAGAATAGTATTAGAGAATTCTTATCGAATGGTGCAAACTATAATGCTTATTTCTGGCTTGATACTGTAGAAGCAGATACTTTGCAAGTGGATGTTCCAGCTCCAAGAGGAAGTAGTACATACACTATATACGTAGATCCTGAAGGCTATAAGGTTAACAATCTTATTCTGAATCTTGGAAACCGAGTTGAATGGAAGTTCTATAGCAGTTATGATGTAGATTTATTTGGAGATGGATGGATTATTCAGCGGATATATGATAGAAATACGCGAGATTACATTGAAACATTAGAACTTAATGTAGAAAAAGAGAAGGAGGAAAAACTTCCAGTACTTAAGCATCTTAGAAGAACCCAGAGGAACAATACAGATGCAAACATTAAAAATGAACCAACACCACTCGGCTTCTTGGGAATTACCAGCATTGCAGGAATTTTAAGTAAACTTAAGAATGTAGTCGATTTCTCATTAGTTGTTAATATAAGTGGTTTGGATGCAGTTCTTGTTGCTAATGATTGTTCTGTTAATAGTATGCAGCGTGTAATTCTTGATTTATATACAGGTTGTGTGAACTTGGTTCGTAAGCCAAACGATTATAGCAATGCATTAAAAAAGTGTTTAGAGTTATTTGAGAATATTAAAAAGGTAGGAGGGGAGTATTATGAGGCGGCTAAAGATAAGCTGAATGAAGTAGTTGATAAACTATTTGAAGGAGGTAATCTTTACTTTTTTGACAAAATATTTAAAAAGTTTATTAATGATAACTTGTAAAATCTATGATTATAGTTGACAAATAGATATTTTATGCTAAAATGCTTGTTAGTGCTTTTAGATTAATGAGTACAAGTCCCCAAATGGAGGGAGGTTAGGATTAGACTATGTCATATGTTACAGTTAAAGAAAACGAGTCATTAGACAGCGCTCTTCGTAGATTTAAGAGAAACTGTGCTAAGGCTGGTATCCAGCAGGAGATTCGTAAGCGTGAGCACTATGAGAAGCCTTCAGTAAAGCGTAAGAAGAAGTCTGAGGCTGCTAGAAAGCGTAAATACTAATTTACAGCTTACAATTTTGAATTTATGGCCTATATCGTTACGGCGGTATAGGCTATTTTTCGGTTTATATACATGGAGGTTTTAAATGGCTTTTACAGTTGAAGAAGAAATTAAGCGTCGTCGTACATTTGCGATTATTTCCCATCCCGATGCTGGTAAGACTACTCTTACAGAAAAGTTCCTTTTATATGGAGGACAGATTAACCTTGCAGGTTCTGTAAAGGGTAAGGCTACAGCTCGTCATGCAGTATCTGACTGGATGGAAATCGAGAAGGAGAGAGGTATTTCAGTTACTTCTTCAGTTCTTCAGTTCGAGTATGATGGCTATTGCATAAATATCCTTGATACACCTGGACATCAGGACTTCTCAGAGGATACATATCGTACACTTATGGCAGCAGATTCAGCTGTAATGGTTATCGATGCATCTAAGGGTGTTGAGGCACAGACACGAAAGCTTTTCAAGGTCTGCGTTATGAGACACATCCCTATCTTTACATTCATTAATAAGATGGATAGAGATGCAAATGATACATTTGAGCTTCTTGATGATATTGAAAATGAGCTTGGCATCGCTACAGTTCCAGTAAACTGGCCAATCGGTTCAGGTAAAGAATTCAAGGGTGTTTATGATAGAAATACACGCTGTGTTCGTATGTTCTCTGATACACAGAAGGGGACAAAGCAGGGAGAGGAGCGTATTCTTTCTATCGACGATCCAGCTTTAAAGGACGAAATCGGACAGGATAAGTACGACCAGCTTATGGAGGAGCTTGAGCTTCTTGATGGTGCTGGCGCTGAATTTAATCAGGAATTAGTTACAGCCGGAGAGCTTTCACCAGTATTCTTTGGATCAGCTCTTACAAACTTCGGTGTTGAGACATTCCTTGAGCATTTCCTTCAGATGACATACAGCCCACTTCCACGTAAGAGTGACGCTGGCGAGATTAGTCCATTCTCTGAGGATTTCTCAGCTTTTGTATTTAAGATTCAGGCAAACATGAACAAGGCTCACCGAGACAGAGTAGCTTTCCTTCGTATTTGTTCTGGCACTTTCGATGCTTCAAAGGATTACTTACACGTTCAGGGCGGCCGTAAGGCTAAGCTTTCTGCTCCACAGCAGATGATGGCTGATGAGCGTAAGATAGTAGATAAGGCATATGCAGGCGATATCATCGGTGTATTCGATCCAGGTCTTTACAGCATTGGTGATACATTTACTTCAGCTAAGAAGCCATTTAAGTTCGAGGGTATCCCTACCTTCGCACCAGAGCATTTCGCACGTGTTCGTCAGATTGATACTATGAAGCGTAAGCAGTTCATGAAGGGAATCACACAGATTGCACAGGAAGGTGCCATCCAGATTTTCCAGGAATACAACACAGGTATGGAAGAAATCATCGTAGGTGTTGTAGGTGTTCTTCAGTTTGACGTTTTAAAATATCGTTTGAACAACGAATATAATGTAGAAATCGGTCTTGAGAACCTTCCATACGAACATATCAGATGGATTGAAGGAGATTACGACATCAATAAGATCTCTGGTACTTCTGATATGAAGAAGATTAAAGACCTTAAGGACAGACCACTTCTCTTATTTGTTAACTCATGGTCTGTTGGAATGGTTCTTGATAGAAACGAAGGTCTTGTTCTTTCAGAATTTGGTACTAACTAAAATCGTTATAAAAAGTGCTTGACTTACAAAAGATAGGCATGTATATTATTGGGCAGTGGCGTTCGCCACTGTCTTTTTTGTTTTTGTTTTTATTCTAATTTTTATCCCATTTTATTGTTGACATTTAATACCCATTTCACTATTATTATATTAAAAGAACGAACAGTTGTTCCGAACGGAGGTTTTATAAAATGGCAAATGAAGATAAGCTTAGAGCATTAGATGCGGCTATATCACAGATTGAGAAGCAGTACGGTAAGGGTTCAGTTATGAAGCTTGGCGAGGGCGCTAATGTACAGGTTGAGACAGTTCCTACAGGTTCTATCAGCCTTGATATCGCACTTGGTCAGGGTGGCTTCCCTAAGGGCCGTATCATTGAGATATATGGACCAGAGTCGTCTGGTAAGACTACACTTGCACTTCACGCAGTAGCAGAGGTTCAGAAAGCAGGCGGTATCGCTGGTTTCATCGATGCTGAGCACGCTCTTGATCCTAAATATGCTAAGGCAATTGGTGTTAACATCGACGAGTTATACATTTCTCAGCCAGACAATGGTGAGCAGGCTCTTGAGATTACAGAGACTATGGTACGTTCAGGCGCTATGGACATCATCGTAGTGGATTCAGTAGCAGCCCTTGTACCAAAGGCAGAAATCGACGGAGATATGGGAGACAGCCATGTTGGTCTTCATGCACGTCTTATGTCACAGGCCATGAGAAAGCTTACAGGTATCGTTGCCAAGACAAATTGCGTAGTTATCTTTATCAACCAGCTTCGTGAGAAGGTTGGCGTTATGTTTGGAAATCCTGAGACTACTACAGGTGGTCGCGCCCTTAAGTTCTATGCATCAGTTCGTATCGATGTACGTCGTATCGAGGCTCTTAAGCAGAACGGCGAGGTAATTGGTAACAGAACACGTGCTAAGATCGTTAAGAATAAGGTGGCACCTCCATTCCGTGAGGCAGAATTTGATATCATGTTCGGTGAGGGAATCTCACGTGAGGGCGACATCCTTGATGTAGCTACAAATCTCGATATCATTCAGAAGTCAGGCGCTTGGTATGCATATCTTGGTGAGAAAATCGGCCAGGGCCGAGAGAACGCTAAGATTTACCTTAAGCAGAATAAGGATGTTTGCGAGGAAATTGCAAACGCTATTCGCGAGCACTACGCTGAGACCGACGAGAGCGAAGTAGGCTTAGTTGGCGGTGAAAAGGAAGATATACCTACAGAGGTTATTGAATAATTATGGAAATCACATCTCTTGTTAAATTATCCAAGGGAAGAGCAAAAATCTGTCTCGACAACGGGGCAGATTTTGTTCTATATAAAAAAGAATATGAAAGCTATGGTATAGAAGAGGGGGCAGATTTATCCCCTGCAGACTATGAGGAGATTTGCACCGAGATTCTCATACCTCGCTGTAAGAAGCGCGCTCTTCATTTGCTGGAAAAGCAGGACCGCTCAGAGAAGAACCTTAGAGATAAACTAAAAGAAGGCGGTTATTCATCGGATATCATCGATATTGCCATAGATTATATCAATGATTATGGCTATCTGGATGATGCCCGTATGGCTGCCAGTCATGTTCGTTTTTACCAGGACAGCCGCAGTCGTAACAGACTTCGTCAGGACCTTATGGGAAAGGGCATTTCTTCTGATGTAATCGAGCGTGTTTTAGAGGAAGAATATACTGCAGATGAGCAAGAATTGATAAATCGACTTCTTGAAAAGAAGGGCTATGATAAAGAAAATGCCACTTATGAGGATCGTGGAAAGATGTATCGATTTTTGGCAGGCAGAGGTTTTTCATCTGAATCAATTAGTAAATCCTTAAATTGAGATTTAATTAAGCATAATTTTATTTAATTAAATTAAAACAAACTTAACTCATGCCCAGACTACTATATATAGTATACATTTTCTTGACATGAGCCCATTATAAAGTTAAACTAATTGTGTTGAAGTTTATAAATGAGAGCATTTATTTTAGCTTTTATTTTATATTCAAATTTAGAAAATTTTATAAGGAGGTGCTCCTGTGAACGTTGTAACGGTAATAGTTATTTGCCTTATCGTTGCAGTTGTCGCAGCTGTTGTTACACTTTTTGTAGCCAATAAGCATCATGAGACTCAGGGCAAGAATAAAGTAGATTCTGCCGAGGCTAAGGCTCGTGAGATTATTGATGAGGCTGTAAAGAGTGCGGAGGCCAAGAAGAGAGAGGCGATGCTCGAGGCTAAGGAAGATGCCATGAGACAGAAGAACGATCTCGACAAGGAAATCCGTGAGCGCCGAGCAGAGATTCAGCGTAGTGAGCATAGAATTTCTCAGAAGGAAGATAACCTTGAGAAGAAGCTCGAAGCGGTAGAGAAGAGAGAAGCTGAATTCGCTCGTCAGGAACAGCAGTTAAACAAGCAGCGAGAAGAGGTTGCAAAGCTTAATCAACAGCGTGTACAGGAACTAGAGAGAATCTCAGGACTTACCTCCGAACAAGCAAAAGAACAACTTTTAAAATCTGTAGAAGAAGACGTCAAATTAGACGCAGCAAAGCTTATTAAGGAAAGTCTTACTCAGGCAAAGGACGAAGCTGAGAAGAAGGCTCGTGAGATCGTTGTTAGCGCTATCCAGAAGTGCTCAGCAGATCACGTTGCAGAGACTACTATTTCAGTAGTACAGCTTCCAAATGATGAGATGAAGGGACGTATCATTGGTCGTGAGGGTAGAAATATCCGTACACTTGAGACAATGACAGGTGTTGAACTTATCATTGATGATACTCCAGAGGCAGTTATTTTATCTGCATTTGATCCAGTTAGACGTGAGATTGCACGTATTGCATTGGAGAAGCTCATTGTTGATGGTCGTATCCATCCAGCGAGAATTGAGGAGACTGTTGAGAAGGCTAAAAAGGAAGTAGAACAGCAGATTCGTGAGGAAGGCGATGCAGCCGCTCTCGAGGTTGGTGTTCAGGGTATTCACCCAGAGCTTCTTAGATTACTTGGAAAGATGAAATTCAGAACTAGCTACGGTCAGAATGTTCTTAAGCATTCTATCGAGGTTGCCCAGTTATCAGGACTCCTTGCTGCAGAGCTTGGTCTTGATGTGAGAGTGGCTAAGCGTGCTGGTTTGCTCCATGATATTGGAAAGGCAGTAGATAGAGAGCAGGAGGGTACTCACGTACAGCTCGGCGCAGATCTTTGTCGTAAGTACAAAGAGTCTCAGACAGTAGTAAATGCTGTAGAGGCACATCATGGCGATGTAGAGCCAGAAACACTTATAGCTTGTATTGTACAGGCAGCTGATACTATCAGCGCAGCTCGTCCAGGTGCTCGTAGAGAGGCTATGGAGACATACACAAACAGATTAAAAGAATTAGAAGAAATTTCTAACAGTTTTAAGGGTGTTGAAAAATCTTTTGCTATTCAAGCAGGTAGAGAGATTCGAATCATGGTGGTTCCTGAACAGGTTACAGATGCCGATATGGTCATCATGGCGAGGGATATTTCAAAGCAGATAGAAAATCAGCTTGAGTATCCAGGACAGATTAAGGTTAACGTAATTCGTGAGTCACGAGTTACAGATTACGCGAAGTAATTACTGGGCGGCTGGTTATCCAGCCGCTTTTTTAATGGAGGAACATAATAATCATGGAACAGATTAAAAGAATAGATAGAAAATTGGTTCATAGTGGAGCAATACTGGATTTTTATGAAGACACTATGCTTCTTCCAAATGGCAAAACAGAGACATGGGATTTCATCAGTCACAGAATGGGCGCAGCATGTGTACTTGCTGTAAAGCCAGATGGAAAGATTCTTATGGTAAGACAGTTTAGAAATGCACTTGATAGAGAGACACTTGAGATTCCTGCAGGTAAAAGAGATTCTGTAAATGAAGATACAGCTATTTGCGCAGCAAGAGAGCTTGAGGAGGAGACAGGATACAGAGCTGGTAAATTAGAAAAGCTACTGTCTCTTAAATCGACAGTAGCTTTTTGTGATGAGCTTATTGATGTTTATCTTGCCACAGACCTTGAGAAGGTTGGAGAGCAGAAGCTTGATGAATCTGAAGAAATCGATATCGAAGCATGGGATTTAAATGACCTGCTTGATATGTGCTATTCAGGAAAGCTTCAGGACGCCAAAACTGTGGCTGCTATAATGGCTTATGCAGCACGCCGTTAGTTTCTCTCGGCAATTGTATAAAGAAGGTGACGTGTGTCTTCCCATCCAAGGCATGGGTCTGTGATTGACTGGCCGTATGTCTGGTTTTCAGAGATAGGCTGGCAGCCTTCCACAAGGTAAGACTCAATCATGACACCTTTTACTAACTTCTTAATATCATCTGAGTGGTTGCGGTTGTGCATCACTTCTTTCACGATGCGAATCTGCTCCTTAAACTGCTTGTTTGAGTTTGAGTGATTTGCATCGATGATACATGCTGGATTCACCAAATCCATTTCCTCATACATATTGTGAAGACGAATAAGGTCCTCGTAGTGGTAGTTCTGAGTGCTGTTGCCGTGCTTTGAAACAGCTCCACGTAAAATAGTGTGGGCAAGAGGATTTCCTGTAGTGGTAACCTCGTAGCCTGAGAATGTAAAGTGATGTGGATGCTGTGCTGCATACACTGAATTAAGCATTACTGAGAAATCACCTGATGTAGGGTTCTTCATACCAGAAGCTACATCAAAACCTGAAACAGTGAGACGGTGATGCTGATCCTCTACTGAACGGGCACCGATGGCAACGTAAGAGAGAAGATCATCAACATATCCCCAATTTTCAGGGTAAAGCATCTCGTCAGCGGCAGTAAGCTCAGATTCTGTCATTGCACGGATGTGCATTTTTCTCATGGCAATAAGGCCGGCGAGCATATCTGGAGCTTCATTTGGATCAGGCTGGGATGCGATACCCTTGTAGCCGCTGCCAGTAGTACGAGGCTTGTTTGTATAAATACGAGGAACAACTAAAACTTTGTCTTTGATATCCTCAGCAACTCGTGAAAGCTTGCTGATGTACTCGCAAACAGCGTCTTCATTATCAGCTGAGCAAGGTCCGATGATACATAAAAATCTGTCGTCTTTTCCAGTGATAATATCAGCTACTTCCTTGTCGCGCTGAAGCTTCAGCTGTTGAACCTTCTCAGGTACAGGAAGCATTTCTTTGATTTCTTCTGGTGTGGGCATTTTCTTTAGGTAATTAAAACTCATTATTATTCCTCGTTTCTATATAAAATATTTTTGTTTAACTATTTCAACAGGCATGTCCTGCTCGGTCCAGAGCTTGAAGGCTGCGGCACCCTGATAGAGCAGCATGAATTTGCCGTTCATTGTTTTACATCCTACAGAATCAGCGTCCTTGAGAAGACGTGTCATTTCAGGATGATAGATGGTGTCGCATACTGTAAGGTTTGGATGAAGGAACTCTTTTGGAACAAGAGAAGTATCATCATCGCCCATGCCTACATTAGTACCATTTATAAGGATGTCACTTTCCTGAAGGGAAAATTCCATAATATCTCTGTCGGCAATGTCATAAACAAATACATCGCACTCTGTAGCCTTGGAAATCTTGTCGGCGTAATCGACAACTTTATCAAAAGTAGCATTTTTGCGTTTAAAAATATTTATTTTTGAAACGCCTTCAGTGGCTGCCTGAGTGATGATAGAAGTGGCAACACCGCCTGCTCCAAGCATGGAAATGGTAGAGCCTATGTATTGAATTCCACATTCTGTCATGGACTGAAGGAAGCCGATTCCATCGGTGGTATAACCGTAGAGTTTCCCATCTCTGTTTACAACTGTATTTACGGAATGAGCAAGAGATGCAACTTCATCAATCTCATCAAGGAGAGGAATGATGGAAGTCTTGAAAGGCATAGTAAGGTTAAAACCGCCGCAATTCATGGCTTTCAGGCCATCCACAACCTTGGCTAAATCATTAGGCTCAAGGTTAAATGCCATGTAAGAATTATCAAGTCCAAGGGTATCAAAAGCCAGATTATGCATGGCTGGTGAGATACTATGTGCAACAGGGTTTCCAAGTAAACAATATAATCTAGTGGAACCAATTGGATTCATACCTGCTTATCCTCCTACAAAAAATTATTATGATTTTAAATTATTATGATACTTTAATCAACTAAAGTCCACCCAAAAAATAAAGGTTTTCTGATTTGATGTGAGTAGTAAGTTGTGATACAATAAACCGGCAAGTAAATTAGTAGGCGTAGCGTAGTTGGATAACGCATCGGACTCCGACTCCGAAGACCGCCGGTTCGAATCCGGCCGTCTACAGTTAAAAGCCTACAATACTCACCGGAGGGGCACATGGATATTCATAAGTTAAAAGATAAGGTTAGATATATAGCAGGAATTTGCGGCGATTTCGTCGTTTTACATAAGAGATACTTTTTAGCTGGTTGCATTTTCATTTGCATGGCATGTGTTTTATTCTTAGGCACTGGAAAGTCAGCTAGCCAGGAAAAATCAGTTGAAGGCGTTTACAAGAATTACAAAGAAAATAAGAACGAAGAGCTGAATAAATTAATAAATGATTATTACAAGGCATACGCTTCAGGAGATACTGATGCTCTTAAGAAGGTTGCCGATCCTGTATCAGATCAGGAAGTTAGCTACATTCAGTTTTACAGCCAGTATATCGAGAGCTTCAATGATGTAAAGATTTTCACAAAAGAGGGTCTTTCAGAAGGTTCATATCTTTGCTCTGTTAGAGTAGATCTTAAATACAAGGATATTAAGACACCAGCACCTGGTCTTGATTTCTTCTATGTAGAGACAAAGGATGACAAGCTTTTCATCAACAATATTTACGGTTCATTCAATCAGACAAATAACATCTACGAGATGGATACAGAGATTTCTGATTTGATTGCTATTTTTATCCGTCAGCAGGATAAGTTAGATAAAGAGGCAGAAGTTACTGACGAATACGAAGCAGCAATCGAGAAGGACGCTGATCTTAAAACATTTATGTCGGAGACACTTCAGGCTGCTATCGTTCAGTGGAATTCTGATTATCAGGTTCAGGTAGCTGCCGCAGCTGAAGAGGCTGCAAAGGCTGAGGAAGAAGCTAAGGCAAAGGCAGAAGAGGAAGCTAAGGCTGCTGAAGAAGCTGCAAAGGCTGCAGAAGAGGAAGCTAATTCATTCACAGCCAAGACAAATGCTAAGGCTAATGTTCGTGCACAGGCTGATAAAAACAGCGACAGACTTGGTTCTGTACAGAAGGGCACTGAAATCACTGTTTACGGTGAAGAGGGCGACTTTTACAAGTTTGATTACAATGGCACAAAGGCATATATCACTAAGGATGCTGTAACAGTTTCTAATGGAGATGCCGCTGAGGAGACTCAGGAGGAAGAGGAAGAGACACCAGCAGCTACACAGAGCTTCAACAAGGGTGATAAGATTACAATCAAGTCCACAACAAACATCCGCTCAAAGATGGACACTTCTTCATCTAAGGTAGATGTAGCATACAAGGGTGACACAGTAGAGGTTATCATGAGCTATGCAGAGGGATGGACAAAGGTTAAATTTAAGAAAAAGGAAGGCTTCATTCGTACAGATCTTTTATCTAAGTAAGTCTTTCTGCTAATAAACTAAGATATTTATGGAGACCATGAATTTGGTCTCCATTCTGATATATGGATGGAGGCTTTAGTGGAAGAATTATACAGATTAAATAAATATTTGTCTGATGCGGGAGTGTGTAGCCGTAGGGCTGCGGATGCTGCCATTGAAGCCGGAGATGTTATGGTAAATGGCCAGCCGGCTGTGATGGGAATGAAAGTGTCTGCTGCTGATGAGGTTTTGTTTAAGGGCAAGCTTGTTTCAAATGTTGGCAAAAAGCAGGTGCTTATCGCCTACAACAAGCCGGCAGGAATAGTTTGCACAGCTGAAAAGCGTGAGAAGAATAATATTGTGGATCATCTGAATTATCCTGAGAGAATCTACCCTATAGGTCGTCTGGATAAGGACAGCACAGGGCTGCTTTTACTTACAAATCAGGGTGATTTGGTTAATAAGATAATGAGGGCAGTAAACGCCCATGAAAAAGAATATATTGTCACTGTTGATAAGGAAATTACAGCGGATTTCATTAAGCAGATGTCGGCAGGTGTGTATCTCACAGAATTAGAGACCACCACCCGCAAATGCCAGGTGACAAAGCTTGGACCAAATAAGTTTAAAATCATTCTTACCCAGGGATTGAATCGACAGATTCGCCGAATGTGCCAGGAGCTCGGCTACAGAGTTCGCACTCTTAAGCGCGTAAGAATAATGAATATCGAGCTTGGAAATCTGAAGGAGGACACCTACAGAGATGTGACTCCTGAGGAGCTGAAAAAGCTAAATAAAATGTTAGAGGGATCAAAGAATTAATGGAACTGAAAGAATATAAAAAGCTGGTAGACCAAATCGACTACCACATGGACCGATACTACAACCAGAACGAGCCAGAAATCAGCGACTATGAGTACGATCAGCTGATGCAACAGCTCAAGGCAGCTGAAGCTGAGCACCCAGAATGGGTAACACCAGATTCTCCAACACAGAAGATTGGTGGCGTTGCCATGCGTGAGGCAGGCGTAAAGGTTACTCACGATGTGCCAATGCTTTCTATCGAGGATGTCTTTACTAAAGAGGACGTAGTAGCATGGGTTGAAAAGGTTAAGGCGGTTCATCCAGATGCAAAGTTTTCTGTAGAGGCTAAGATTGACGGCCTTTCTATGACTCTCAGATATGAGAGAGACAGCCAGGATAAATTAAAGCTTAAGCTTGCCGAGACCAGAGGTGATGGTCTTATTGGTGAGGACGTTACAGAGAATGCTTTGGTTATTCCTGATGTTAATAAATATCTTGATTTACCATACGATTCACTTCAGCTTCGTGGAGAAGTTTACATGTCCCATGAGGATTTCGACAGATACAATGAGGAGCAGGAGCTTGCAGGTGGAAAGCTTGCAGCCAATCCTAGAAACCTTGCTGCAGGAACACTCCGTCAGCTTGATGCAAACATCACTAAGAAGCGTGGCTTGAAGATGTTTGTGTTCAACGTTCAACAGGGACCAGAGGAGCTTACTGAGAGCCATTGTAAGGGACTTGATATTTTGGACGAGCACAATGTGCCAGTTGTTTTCCATCGTATATGCGATAATTCAGAGGATATTTTATCTGTTATCGATGAGATTGGCGAGAAGAGAGAAGAGTTTGAATTTGATATAGATGGTGCGGTAGTAAAGATTGATCAGGTTGCATATCGTAGCGATTTCTCTACAAGCAGCAAATATTCAAGTGGTCATATCGCATATAAGTACCCACCAGAGGAGAAGGAGACAAAGCTTTTAGATGTAGAGCTTTCAGTAGGCCGTACTGGTCGAGTAAATCCTACAGCTATTTTTGAGCCAATTCGTTTATGCGGTACAACAGTTAGCCGTGCTACTCTTCACAATCAGGATTTTATTGATGAACTGAACATCGGTATCGGAGATACGATAGTAGTTTATAAATCAGGCGAAATCATTCCTAAGATTAAAGAGGTTAAGCACGATAAACGTCCAGATGGAGTTAACACATATAAGATTCCAAGTGTCTGCCCAGCCTGTGGCGGCCCTGTATCAAGGGATGCTGATACAGCAGATATGAAGTGCTCTAATCCTAGCTGTCCAGCTCAGTTAGAGCGTCATATCATTAATTTTGTATCAAGAGATGCTATGGATATTAGAGGATTTGGTGAAGTATATATCATCGACCTTGTAAGAAGAGGGTACATTAAGGACATTGCTGATATCTATTCTCTTAAGGATAAGCGAGATGAGCTTATTGAGGAGGGGATTATCGGTAAGGAAAAGAATACTGACAAGCTTTTAGCGACAATAGAAGCATCTAAAGAAAATGATGCAAATAAGCTCTTTACAGGCTTTGGTATTCCTAATGTTGGAAAGGCTGCTGCAAAGGCGTTACTTGGACAGTTCAAGGACATCGAAAAAATCATGGAACTGTCAGAAGAAGAGCTTATGCAGGTTAATGATATTGGAGAAATCAGTGCCAAATCTATTTATGATTATTTGCACGACCCTGTAAATATTGACATTATAGGCAGATTAAAGGCTGCAGGTGTTAATATGGAAGAGGAAGAAAAAGAAGGCGCTACAGACAAGCTTTCAGGCCTTACCTTCGTAATCACAGGAACACTTCCTACTATGGGCAGAAAGGAAGCTCAGGAGCTCATAGAACTAAATGGTGGTAAATGCGCCGGCTCTGTTTCAAAAAAGACCAGTTATCTTGTAGCTGGGGAAGCGGCAGGAAGCAAGCTTGATAAAGCCAACACATTGGGCGTGACTGTCCTTTCAGAGGAAGATTTATTGGCTATGGTGAATAGCTAAAAGTTTGTTGCTTATTCCATAAATGTACACATTTTAGGTGTAAAATCATGATATGGATGATATTCGCAATCTTCAACAGAAAAAGATTTTGATACTGCCTATGCTGACAGCTTTTGTTACAATTTTTCTGTTAGCAATAAGTGGTAGCATGCTCACAACGTCTTCTGAATCTGATATCAGCCCTTTGGAGAAGGGGTGGTCTATTAGTCGTGACAATTCAGTGATGAAAAACGTTGTGCTGTCAGAATATCATATAGGCCGCTCAAAAAGAGGTGATGTCATTACCATTTCAAATAAGATAAAAGTTGGCTCAGATTGCAATACTCTTATGTTTAAAAGCGAGCTATCGGCTATAGAGGTGCTGATAGATAATGAGCTGATGTATTCTTTTGGGCAAGATTTTTTTGAAAAGAGGATGTTTATACCTAAGCTTTTTAATTTTGTAACGCTTAATTTAAGCCCAGGTGTTCATGACGTTACAATCAAATATACTATTGGGGATGATTTTGCCATTAGACAATTATCCCCAGTTTTTTACGGTCAAAAACGTGACTTGATTCGAGCTTTTTTCAGCTTTAATAGAACTACCATTTTCATTGGTGGATTTTTAATTATATATTCATGTCTTTTATTTTCACTTTGGATTTATCTTTTACTCACTCACAAAAGTGCATTACAAGTTTATATTAGTGCGGATTTTGCTATGCTATTAGGATGCTATATATATTCTAGTAATGATATTTTATGTATATTGGGCGGACTTCATCAGGAGTTCTTTTCTATGATGGAGTACATTTCGTTTTATCTGTTTCCACTTGCTTTTTCAATGCTTTTTTATTCTTTGCATTCCGATGTTGAGGAAAAAAAGCAGAAAATTATTATTGTCTTAAATATCGTATTTCCGATTATTATTTTGTTACTGCATTTTTCTGGAGTGGTACACTTATACTTTTTCAAGGATTTTGTGGGAACGGTTGATGTTGTGGAAATTCTAATTCTGTTACCTATTCTCATTAAATGCTTAAAAAAACAAAGTGACAGTCAGGAAGATGTAGATTATATCGTTGGTGTTGATGCAGAAATTTATCTTATGATAGGGTTCACGATATTGGTGGCTTCAGCTCTTATAGAAATTTTTTTAAGTGTAATTTGGGGGACGAATGAAGATTTTACTCATGTTACTCTGTTTACCTCTATAAACTTATTTGAGATTGGAATGCTTTTCTTCATGGTGTGCCATTTTATTTATTATTTCATTAACAGTATTAACCATATGAGTGCTCAGAGAATGAAAGCTCAGTTGGAAGGCTTGGCATATACAGATGCATTAACTGGATTGATGAATAGAGCGGCATGCAGTCAGGAATTTGCAAATTTGCAGGGAGATTATGCTATCGTCAGCCTTGACCTGGATAATTTAAAATCTGTTAATGATACCTTTGGCCACGCAGTAGGTGATGATATGATTAAAGCTTTTGCAAAGGCTTTTGATAATTCTTTTAGTGATGCTGAGCTTAGGGCGCGCACTGGTGGTGATGAATTTATAGCTCTTTTTAAGAACAAAAAAGCTGATGCTATAGAAATGTGTATAAAGAAGTTTATGGATGAAATGAATCACTTTAATGAGGGAGATAGCAAATTTAAGTTGTCTGCATCTGTCGGATATGCTTTTAGTAATGAGGTGGAGAGCAGGAAATATGCTGATGTTTTCTATCTGGCTGATCAGCGTATGTACAGAATGAAGGAGGCGCATCATGGTTAAAACGGTATTTAATCTTGCGATATCCTTCATTGCATTTATCGTGCTTTTAATTATAGGCCATTTCTTTTTGCAGGCAGATAGTAAATACAATGTGGAAGAGCTTAATGAAGGATGGGATGTATATTATAATGATTCAAAATTTGAGGATGTTCAGATTTCGCAACTAAGGAATATTATTGGAAATGGTACATTTAAAGGGGATACTATTGTTTTAATAAAAAGAGATGTCGATTTAAGCAAGTATGTGGATGCTACTTTATTTTTTGAGTCTAACTATAGTGCATGGATGCTGTTTGTAGACTCAAGAATGGTGCAAAGTAACCAGGTGGAGGCATATAAGGCTGGTAAATTTATTGGTTGTGAGAATAATTTTGCTATTTTGCCAAAGCTGTATATGCCTGTAACCATAAAGCTTTCTTTACTAATCGCGGAGGATAATGCCTATGGGTATTTCGAACCACCGGTATTGGGTGGCTATTTAGATGTACTTCAGTATACCATTCTTAATCATGTATTTATTTTTATTTCCTCTGCATTTTTGATTATATTTGGTGTGATATTTTTTGCGATAGGAGTAGGCTTTCGAAGCGATATACCAGAAATCAATATGCAGATTTATTCATCACTGTTGTTTATTGTTCTTGGAATTTGGTTTTTGACCCAGTTTAAGCTGTTGGATTTATTTATAGAAACTTATGGGCATCAGACAGAGATAGAGTACATATCACTTTATATGGTAGTGCCATTTATGTACATGACAATGGGGTGTATGAGAAATTATCTTGAACGAAAGATATTCTTGGCTTTTGCAATCAGTGGAACTATTGTTCCTATATTACTTATAGTACTGCACTTTATGGGCAAGGTGCATATCAACAAGCTTCTATTTATATATCAGCTTGATGCTATGGTACTAATAGTTTTTATGTTTGTAATGATATTACTAAAGGATGCAAGGCAACATTTAGTTTCGCGGGCTCAGTTTTTGCAGCTTACAGGACAAGCTCTTTTGGCGGCATCATTTATTTTTAATTTGTTTTTTTACTATCTGGAAGTGATGGGAGTTTCAAAGCAGATTATGCTTTCAAAAAAAGCTGTTCCTTTAGGTGCGATGTGCATGGTTTTTGTGACCTTGTTGAATTACTATATTTTTATTTCAGATACATTTTCACGTCACAGGGAATATCAGTCTCTGAAACATCTTGCATATGCGGATGAGCTTACAGGGTTACCAAATAGAGCGAAATACGATAATTTCATGGAAAATCTTAATCAGCTGGAGGATGATTATTGTATTATAAGTATTGATTTGAATGGACTAAAAGCTGTAAACGACAATCAGGGACATCTTATGGGGGATAAATATCTTATTCAATTTGGAAAAGTATTGAATCACATATTTGGCAGAGAAGGGTTTGTTGCAAGAATAGGTGGAGATGAGTTTGTAGCCATACTTACTGGCGAAAAAATAAAAATTGTGGATCGGTTGATTAAGAATTTGAATACGGCATTAAAGCAGCTGAACAGCGCAGATTCCTCGATTCCTCGAAGCACAGCAGTAGGATATGCTTTTAGCTATGAGCTTCCGGGGGAGGATTCTAATTCTATTTATCTTTTGGCGGATGAGCGTATGTACAAGAATAAACAATTAACTCATGGCGGAAGGAGATAGGTTGTGTTATCATTAGTAAAGTTATTTATTTTACTAGATGATAAGGAGAGGGTAAGTATGCCAATTAGAACACAAAACGATTTACCTGCTAAGGCAATACTTGAGCAAGAGAATATATTTGTTATGGACGAGAATAGGTCCACTCATCAGGATATCAGACCTATCTCGATTGGGATTTTAAATCTAATGCCTTTGAAGGAGGCTACAGAGCTTCAGCTTTTGCGCTCCCTTTCCAATACACCACTTCAGGTGGATGTGACTTTCCTCACTGTCGGAAGCCACGAGAGCAAGCACACAAGTAAGACTCATCTTGATACTTTCTATGAGCGCATTGAGGATGTATATGACAGATATTTCGATGGTTTGATTATTACTGGTGCACCAGTGGAGCAGATGCCTTTTGAAGAGGTAGATTATTGGGAGGAGCTCACTCATGTGTTTGAGTGGACAAAGACTCATGTAACATCTACACTTCATCTTTGCTGGGGATGCCAGGCAGGATTATATTACCGCTATGGCATTAATAAATATGATTTAGATGAGAAGAAATTTGGTATATTCCCACACAGAGTTCAGAACAGAAAGATTCCACTTGTTCGTGGATTTGATGATGTTTTCTATGCGCCACACAGCCGTCACACAGGCGTACGCACAGAAGATATAGAGGCTTGTAAGGATCTTGTAGTTTGTGCTAAAGGAGAGGAAGCAGGAGTGTTCCTTTGCATGTCTAAGGATGGCAGCAATATTTTTGTGATGGGACACCCAGAGTATGATCGATTCACTCTCGATAACGAGTACAAGCGCGATAAGAACAAGGGATTGAAAATTGAACTCCCTGTTAACTATTATCCAGACGATGATCCAGAGCAGAAGCCGCTGCTTCAGTGGCGAAGCCATGGAAATATCATGTATTCTAACTGGTTGAATTATTACGTATATCAGAACACCCCTTATGAGTGGAATAAGATTAGCGAAAAATAGCGGATTTATAAGGATTTTTGCTATTTATGTAAACTGTTATATCTTATCGTAACGTATCGTAAGTTGTCATAACTTGTGGTGTCAAAATGGCGTAAAATAAGGATTTTTGAAAAGGGTGTCATGAGAAAATGGTGTCAAAATGGTGTCAATTTTTTTGACACCATTTGCCTTCCAAACTGAATATTTTTGTTACATAGAGTAGGTATTCTTTATTGAATAACTGCTCTTTTTTTGTCTCACTTATAGACAAAAATGAAATATTCATAAGGAGGTTAGTTGTATGGACTACGAACAGTTCAAAGAGCAGTTCAAAGAAGACCTTAAGAGTAATCTTGAGGCAAAAGGGCATGATATCGCCAGTGTAGATATCGCACCTTCACAGAAGCTTAATCAGGATGGTTATGATGCAATTTCTGTTAAGCTTGAGAATTCCATGATGGGACCTAGTGGTAATTTCTCAAATCTGTTTGCAGCATATGAGAAAACAGATGATTACGACCTGGTTCTGAACCACGCGACAAGGATGATGGATGACGCTATTTCTAACATGCCAAGCTACGATGCAAATCAGCTTACAGATTATGATTTCATCAAGGACAAGTTGGTACTTGAAGCAGTAAATGCTGAAAAGAATGCATCACTTCTTGAGAAGGTTCCTCACAAAGATATGGAGGATATAGCGATTGTATATCGTGTATTGCTTGGACAGTTGGATGATGGAATAGCATCAGTCGTTGTGACAAATGAGATGCTTGATAAGATGGATATTACAAAGGAGCAGCTTCATCAGGATGCTCTTATTTCATCTCCAGAGATTAGACCAGTTGAGGTTAATACTTTATTTGGAACAATTGCAGAGCTTATTCCGGATGCAGGATTTATGATTCAAGCTGACGGGCCAGAAGATCGAATTCTCGTTGGTACAGTGGCAGATAAGCATCATGGAGCTGGTGTTATTGCTTATGAGGGCTTCTTGGATGAGCAGGCAAAAAAGATGGGAGAAGACTTCTATATTATCCCTTGTTCAATCCACGAGGTGCTTTTAGTACCTGAGTCTATGGCTCACGATATAAATGCTCTTAAGGATATGATTTCCGATGTGAATTCATGTGAGGTTCCACCAGAAGACATCCTTTCGGATAATCTATATCACTATGATTCAAAGGAAAAGGTATTTGAGCTGGCAGAGAACTTCAAAGAGCGAATAGCTACAAAGGAGCGTGAGCCTGATAAAGAGGCTGAGAAAGAATCTGCTGTTGGTAAGCTTAAGAAGACCCAGGATAAGGTCAAGGAAGCTCCCCAAAAGGAGCATAAGCCGAAGTCTAAGGATAAAGGCGAAATGGCTATTTAGGCCAAATAAACTTAATACGAAAGGTGAGATGTAATGTCTAAAAAATATTTTTATGGTCGGCGGCAAGCTGACCTTTTTTCATTTGTAAGAATGCCAAAGCTATTGTTTTCAGAGGAGATGTTTGACAAGCTTTCCCTTCAGGCAAAGGTCTTGTATGGTTTCCTTCTGGATAGGATGAGTTTATCTGCAGAGAATGGATGGTTTGATGATGAAGGTAGAGTCTTTGTTTATTACACGGTTGCAGAGGTTGAAAAGAACTTTAAGTGTGGTAACAAAAAGGCCTGCAGTTTCTTCCAGGAGCTTGAGGATTTCGAGCTTATTGAAAAAAAGAGACAGGGATTAAATAAACCAAATCTCATCTATGTATTGGACTTTTCAGAGGAAGTGTCGAACGGACACTTCCGGAAATGTCCAAATGACACTTCTAGAAATGTCGAAAAAACATCTCAAGAAATGTCGTATGAACACTCTAATAATACTGAGTTTAATAAAACTGAGTTTATTGAGACTGAGTCTAGTCATGTCAAGTCTGAGAATGAAGGTGGTGTATGTGAAGGGCAGGACGAGACAGGACTTAAGAAAGATAACTATTCTGCAATCAGAAGTTATGTTGCAAAGCAGATTGGTCTTGAGGCTTTAAGAGTTGATTATCCGGATAACAGTATTGTGAATGAGCTCTATGAGCTGATTGTTGATGTGGTGACTTCTTCTCGCAAAGAGATTGTCATTTGTGGGGATACGAAGCCAATGAGCGTTGTTAAATCACAGTTCATGAAACTGAATATGTTTAACATCGTATTTGTTTTAGACAGGCTTGAGGAAAACAAGCCAAGCATCAGGAACATAAAACAGTATCTGCTTGCAGCTTTGTATAATTCTCTGATGACTACAGAGGCCTATTATCACACTCGTTGTAACAATGAAATTTTTAAGAATGAAGGAGGGCTAAACAATGAGTAAGCCAGTTGTTATGGCATTAGTAAATCAGAAAGGTGGGACTGGGAAAACCCAAAGTACAGAAAATCTTGGGATTGGTCTTGCTGCCGAAGGGAAAAAGGTTTTGCTTATCGATTTGGACCCACAGGGTTCACTTACCATCAGCCTTGGGTATCCAAGAACTGATGAGATACCGGTAACGGTAAAAGACATTATGGGAAAGGTGCTTAATGAGCAGCGGATTGAGCCAGGTGAAGGAATCCTTCACCACAAAGAAGGCGTTGATTTGCTACCAGCAAACATAGAGCTGTCTGGTATGGAATTATCTCTAGTAAACTACATGAGCCGTGAGAAAGTTTTAAAGGAATACATTGATTCCGTAAAAACGAATTACGACTATGTGTTAATTGATTGTATGCCTTCACTTGGAATGCTTACCGTAAATGCGTTAGCAGCTGCAGACCAGCTGGTTATTCCAGTTCAGGCTCAGTATCTTTCTGCTAAAGGTTTGGAGCAGCTTTTACAGACTGTTAGCAAAGTAAGAAGACAGATTAATCCTAAGCTTAAGATTGATGGAATTCTTCTTACCATGGTGGATAACAGAACAAACTATGCTAAGGATATTAGCAATTTGATTCGCGAGACTTATGGAACAAAGCTAAAGGTTTATAAGACTGAGATTCCTCATTCTGTCAGAGCTGCAGAAATCAGTGCTGAAGGAAAAAGCATTTATGCACATGATCCAAAGGGAAAAGTTGCAGATGCATATAGAGAACTTACAAAGGAGGTATTGAAGAATGGCGAAAGAGCGCGCAAACATTCAGCTGAGCAGTTACGATGATATTTTTGGAGGAGCTGTAGATGTGGAAGCAGCTAAGGCACCAGAAGGTGATGTAGTTGTTGAATTACCTCTTACTGATCTGCATGCTTTTGAAGGACATCCCTTCAAGGTAAAAGATGATGAGGATATGGCAAAGACTGTAGAATCGATTCAGGAGTTTGGTGTTTTACAGCCAGCCATCGTAAGACCTGATGGTGATGGTTATGAAATCCTTTCTGGTCACAGAAGACATCATGCCTGTGAGATTGCAGGACTAGAAACTATTCCTTGTATCGTAAGGGATTTGGATGATGATGCAGCTACTATCTTGATGGTAGACAGTAATTTGCAGAGAGAAGAGATTCTTCCTAGTGAAAGAGCCTGGGCTTATAAGATGAAGTTGGATGCTATGAAACATCAGGGAAAGGTAGCTCAATTAACTTCGGACCAAGTTGGTCCGAAGTTGAGCACTGAAATAATTGCGGAAGAAGCTGGTATTTCAAAAACAAATGTTAAGCGATACATTCGTCTGACAAACCTATGTCCAGAACTTCTAGACATGGTAGATGATAAGACAATTGCTTTTAATCCAGCTGTTGAGCTTTCCTTTTTAAATGCTAACCAGCAGAAGGATTTACTAGAAGCTATGGATTATGCTCAGTCCACACCTTCACTTTCTCAGGCGCAGCGAATTAAAAAGCTAGCTCAGGAAAATAAAATAACAGCTGAGGGGATGGGAATTATTCTTTCAGAAGAAAAGAAGCAGGATGTAGACAGGGTTACTCTTAAGAATGATGTGCTTAAGAAGTATTTTCCTAAGAGCTATACTCCACGTCAGATGGAAGATACGATTATCAAGCTATTGGAACAATGGCAAAAGAAACAGAGAAATAAAGATATGTGTTTATAGGAGGATAATCAGATGAGTGGTTATGAAGTGAGCATTAGTTTTGATGATATCGAAGATAAGGAAAAGCGGGATCAGGCAAAGAGGCTGGTAGCATATCAGTCCCTTTTAACAAAAGATACTGATGAAGAAAAGAGAGCAGCTGCCAATAAATAGGTTAGCTGCTATTTTTATGGAAAGGAGGTGAGAGCTTGCAGGAAGAAATTGAGGAGAAAACAGTCCGGCTTGCTATAACAGGTTCAAGACTAACTGTTAATGGAATTATTTCAGCTGTTAGGCTTTATATGCGCCATAGGGCAAATAAAAAGCTTGATAGTATTGATACTCATATTCAGGGTAAACAGTCTATTGATGAGCTTATTAAGCAGAATCAGGGTGTTGCTAGTATGGAGATTGGTGATAAAGGAATCAAAACCTTTGAGAGAATTGCCAAGAAATATGGCGTGGATTTTGCCATTATGAAAGATAAGAATCAGAATCCACCAGTGTATACAGCTTTCTTTAAAGCGAGAGATACAGATGCTTTAGAGGCAGTCATGAATGAGTATGCACAAAAGATGGTTAAGCGAGAACAAAGACCTAGTGTCAGAGAGAAGCTTAAGCGTCTCGTTGAAAAAGTGAAATCGCAACCAAAGAAAACAAGAACAAAGAAAAAGGAGCAGGTTAGATAAATGACAAAACAGCAGAAACGTTTGATTCTGCTGAACGTTCCTTACGTGTTGATGGGACTATTCGCAACAAATCTTGGAGAGGCTTGGAGAATAGCAGAAGGTGCAAATGTTTCGGAAAAGTTTGATGGATTATTTCAATCTCTTCCTATTGCTCTTTCTAACTTTCTCCCTAGCCTTCATCCATTTGATTTGATGGTCGGTATTGTTATTGGTGTTGTGATGAAGGTTGTTGTGATAATGAAGGGGAAGAATGCTAAGAAATATCGCCATGGTGCGGAGTATGGAACAGCACGATGGGGAAATCAGCAGGACATAGGGCCTTTCGAGGCTCCAAAGTTTGAGGATAATATCATCCTCACCCAAACAGAGCGACTGATGATGAGCAGTCGCCCTAAACAACCAAAATATGCAAGAAATAAAAATGTATGCATCACTGGTGGTTCAGGTTCAGGTAAAACAAGATTCTTTTTGCTGCCGAACCTACTACAGATGCATTCCAGCTATGTTGTTACTGATCCAAAGGGAGATGTAGTTATTAAATGTGGTAAGACGCTTTTAAAGCATGGCTATAGATTGAAGATATTTAATACAATCAATTTTAATAAGAGTATGCACTACAATCCTTTCGAGTATATTCATACAGAAAAAGATATCTTAAAGCTGGTAAATGCTCTTATTACTAATACAAAAGGCGATGGCAAGTCAGGTGACGAGTTCTGGACCAAGGCAGAAACCCTGCTTTATTCAGCACTTATTGGTTATATCCATTATGAGGCTCCTGAAGAGGAACAGAACTTTAGCACTCTCTTAGATTTTCTGAATGCATCAGAAGTCAGAGAAGATGATGAAGATTTTGAGAATCCAGTAGACATTATGTTTAATGAGCTGGAGAAAAAGGATCCTGAACATTTCGCTGTTAGGCAATATAAGAAATATAAGTTAGCAGCTGGAAAGACAGCTAAATCTATTCTTATTTCATGTGGTGCCAGACTAGCTCCATTTGATATTAAGGAGCTACGTGAGATTACAGAATATGATGAACTTCAGCTTGATACCTTAGGTGATCAAAAGACTGCCTTGTTCCTCATCATGAGTGATACAGATGCTACATTCAATTTCTTGATTTCACTGATTTACACTCAGCTTTTCAATTTGCTTTGTGAGAAAGCTGATGATGTTTATGGTGGCAAACTGCCTATTCATGTACGTTGCCTTATAGATGAGACAGCAAACATCGGTCAGATTCCAAACCTAGAGAAGCTGGTAGCTACAATCCGAAGCCGTGAGATTAGTGCTTGCCTATTTCTACAAGCCAAATCCCAGCTGAAAGCAATCTATAAAGACCACTGTGACACAATCATAGGTAATATGGATTCACAGTTGTTTTTAGGAGGTTCTGAGCCTACTACGCTGAAGGACTTAAGCCAGGCATTAGGTAAAGAAACTATTGATATGTATAACACTGGAGAAAGCAGAGGTAACAATCCTTCGTTTTCAACCAACTATCAAAAGGCTGGTAAAGACCTAATGACTATGGATGAGCTTGCAGTGCTTGATGGAGATAAATGCATCTTGCAGCTTCGTGGTGTAAGACCATTTTTGTCGGACAAATATGATGTCACTCAACATCCACTGTACCAGGAGACTGGAGAATATGATCCTAGAAATAACTTAGATATTGAGAAGTATCTTAGGAGTGGATTAAAGGTCAAAAGTGGAGAAATGTTTGATGTGGTGAAGATGTAATGGTATGGCGGTTGGCGCAGGCTTGCCGCCAAAATATAAAAAATTATCTATTTTGATTGTATTAAAATTGCTATACTTTATGTTGTAACTAATTAAATATGATGAGAACTCATTTATACGTAAATTCTCCAAACTGTTTTGAGGATATTTTTTCAAGTGCCCGCATTGGAAGAATTATAAGATAAATGTGTTTATCGAAATGAAAGCGCTATTAGGCGGAATTATGCTCTACTTAATAGTTCTTCTACAAATCGGAATTTTTAGAGGCAAATTATTGAAAGGAGCGGTCATGGAATATGTTCATGTAACAAAAGATAACCTCGAAGAGGAGCATATTTGCTGCGCGATATCAAATAATAAGGATGTTCAGGTTTCTTCTAAGAAGGCATGGCTTTCGGAGCGGTTTGATGAAGGACTTGTTTTCCTAAAGAGCGTAGAGCGCGGAAAGTGCTTTATCGAATATATCCCGGCGGAAAACGCATGGATTCCGATAGAGGCAGATGGATATATGTACATTGACTGTCTTTGGGTGTCCGGGGCTTTCAAAGGACATGGATATTCTACTGATCTACTTACTGCCTGCATCGAGGATACTAAGGAAAAAGGGAAAAAAGGGCTTTGTATTCTTTGCGCTTCAAAGAAGAAACCGTTTCTGGCTGATCCGAAGTTTCTGAAGTACAAAGGATTTGTCGTGAGCGATGAAGCTGATAATGGGATTCAGCTTTGGTATATGCCATTCGATAAAAATGCAAAAGCTCCGGTGTTTAAGGAATGTGCAAAACATCCGCATATAGAAGAGAAGGGATATGTTCTGTACTATACGAATCAGTGCCCGTTCAATGCAAAATATGTCCCGGTTTTGGAGCAGACGGCAAAAGAAAATGGTATTGCATTCAAGGCAATACATCTTGAAAGCAAAGAAGAAGCACAAAATGCACCGACACCGATTACGAATTATGCGTTGTTCCATGATGGAGAGTATGTTACAAACGAGCAAATGAACGATAAGAAATTCTTAAAACTTACAGGAAAGTGATATTCGTATTAACCGGAATACAATGTAGACCGACAAATCGGAGTTTGTTAAGCTTGATAAATGAAGGGATAATTGATGGCAAAAAATAACAAAAAAGTAACTAACATATTTGAGGTTATTAGTAGATTACCTGATGTGGAATTTAAACATTCATTTATTCCACCACTATTTTTATTGTGCGGATTTATACCATTCATCATAGATGGAATTGTTAATAAGTTTTTTATAGTATTAACTATATGTATATTTATTTTATGTCCTTTTATTATGCTTATTTCTTTATTTGAAAAAGAAAAGGAATACAAACACATCAAAATGTTGATGGTATTTGAGAGCGAATTGATAGTAGTTTTAACAATTACTATAAACTTATTAATCTATTATATTTTTGCTAATCTGTTGATTAACATAGCAATCACATTGCTTTTCATCGCATTAAGAATATTTAAAATTTATCGACTTGAGAAAAAAATAGAGGAAAGAACATATGGATATAATATGGATGGAAAGGTTAACTTATCCATTATTGGATTGGCGAGTTATATCGGTGCTAGATGCGGAATCTCAGCAAATAATGCCACAAATCCAGCAATTAAAAGCGCCTATTTTCTATTAATTTTGTTATTAATTGGAAATGTCCTTTTGATTTTATTTGCTGTGGATCCAATTGTTGCTTTTAGGATTAAGCTTAGAGAGAAAAATAAAGCGGTGAATTAATGGCAGAACCAAGATTTAGTGATGAATACTTCCAGAAAGCCATTCTATGCTATGAGGTTAGAAGCAATTAATCTGCTAATAGTATTTGACATAAACCATTAGATTGGATTCAATTTATTGTGTAAAATAATTAGAATATTTCTGCTAAACAACTTCAGGTTTGTCGAACTGAATATGAACCTTACATAGACCAGCGATTCTGGGGACGCCCAGATTCTCTGGTCTATTATTATGCCCAAAATCAGGTGCGCAGGATTAGGGTGTGAGACGTAACTATAAACTATATTTTTTAAAAGAAAGGAAAATTCGGAAGCTCGCTGCTTCCGAATGAAGGTGAAAAGATGATGGAGAGATTCCGGATGAAGGACAATGGATGATGGTGAGTTTTCGAACCAGGTATCAAAATGGCATTTTTTAATTCAGGTGTAGACGTAATGGGAACTTTAGTAACAGCAATCGGCGCAGGCCTTGGAGTTTGGGGCGCTGTAAACCTTCTTGAAGGATATGGCAATGACAATCCAGGCGCTAAGTCGCAGGGAATGAAGCAGTTTATGAGTGGTGGTGGAATCATCCTCATTGGTGTTAAGCTCATTCCACTCCTTGCAGGCTTGTTCTAAAGCTGGTATTAGAGTTTAATATTGAACCTGAAATTGGGGTTGGCGGCTTAATGAGCTGTCAGCTCCTTTTATGTTAAAGACGAAAGGAAGACATATGGATATAATATTTGATTCAATGGCTGACTATATGAAAAGTAAGCTGATTGATGGAATTATGTGGTGTCTAACAGGTCTTTTTGATGGTGTAAATGCAGAAGTAGCTAAAGTGACTGGTCAGGTATCAACAGGGCCAGCAACATTTATCGATGGAGTTTACCCTCTAATTAAATCGACTTCAGAAACGGCGTTAATGCCTATTGCGGGAATGATTCTAACGTTTATTGCGAGTTATGAGCTGATACAGCTTGTGGTGGCTCATAATAATCTGGCAAATTTTGAAACATGGATTTTTATGAAATGGCTGATTAAGACTTTTGTAGCGGTGATGGCAATAACACATTGCTTTGAATTTACAATGGCTATCTTTGATGTGACTACTCATGTAACATCACAGGCAGGAAGCTTTATTACTAATTCAACAGAAGTAACGTCATTTCAGCTGGCGACATTGAGAAGCACACTTGAAGGAATGAGTGTGGGTGAGATTTTACCTCTGTATGCAGAAGTTACTGCTTTGGCTGCAGGCTTCAAGATAATCCAGCTTATTATATTCGTTGTTATCTATGGACGAATGATAGAAATCTATTTGCTAGTTAGTATGGCTCCAATTCCATTTTCAACATTTGGAAATAAGGAGCAGAGCCATATTGGACAGAATTACGTTAGAAGCTTGTTAGCTATTGGATTCCAAGGTTTTCTGATTTTAATTGTTGTTGGTATATACGCAGTATTGATTCAGAACATCACTATTTCTGATGATATCGCTGGCACAATGTGGGGAGTACTTGGTTACAACATACTTCTTGTATTTAGCTTGTTTAAGACAGGCACTCTATCAAAAAGAATATTTTCAGCACAATAAAAGAAAGGATAGATATGGCAGTAAATGTAAAAGTCCCCAGCGATTTAACCAGGATAAAAGAAAAGGTTGCTTTTGGACTAACAAAAAGGCAGGTGATTTGCTTTTCTCTTGCTGCGCTTATAGGTATTCCAACATTTTTCTTGATAAAGAAGATTGCTACAGATATAAGCGTTCCAACGTTTGCGATGATGGCGGTTATGATGCCGCTATTTTTTGTGGCTATGTTTGAGAAAAATGGAGATACAGTAGAGCTGATTATGCAGCGAGCAATAGAGTTTAAGTTCAAGAAGAATCAGGAAACTGTTTTGTATGACAGAATGTATAGAAACGGGATATGCCTTACAGATGGAGACCTATATACAAAAACAATAGAGTTCTCTGATATCAATTATAAGCTGGCATCCGATGAACAAAAAGAGATTATTATGGATCAGTGGAAGACATTCCTAAATTACTTTGATACTTCTGTAGAATTTGAAATCACCTTTGCTAACGTATATGCGAATGCGAAGGATTTGGAAGAAAAGCTGAAGGTAAAGACCACAGGAGATAAGCTGGATGAGCTCAGAAAAGAGTATTCTAAGATGCTCCTGCAAAACAAGGGGTGCCTGGATGATGTGCTTATAAAGAAGAGATATCTAACTTTTGGTATTAGAGCCGAGTCTGTAAAGGAAGCTAAAAGCAGACTGGCAAAGATTGAAGATAAGGTGATTGATAACTTTGAGCAGATGGGGGTAGGTGCAAAGATACTAGATGGAGAAAAACGAATAGCGATTCTTGCACAGATGAACCTAGAGAACAATTCTCTAGAAAAGAAGATTGATTATCCATCGAAGAGTATCTTTAAGAAACCAGAGTATTTTGGTCAGGTAAGTTGCTTTTCTTATGATGCTCCAGAGATTTCAGATCAGTTTATTGAGAATCTACTGAATTTGGATTGTCAGCAGTTCATTAGCATTCATCTACAGTCTGTTAATCAGAATGAGGCTATTAGAGGCGTTAAAAGAAAGATAACAGATATTGATTCGAATAAGATTGATGAACAGAAAAAGGCTGTTAAAGGTGGCTATGACATGGACTTGATTCCAAATGACCTTAATCTATTTGGAAAAGATGCCAGCTCAATGCTTTCTAATCTGCAGAGTCAGAATGAGCGAATGTTCCACATGACGTTCCTGTTAATGACAACAGGTAAAACTAAGGAAAGTCTTAAGAACAATGTGAAACAGCAAAAGAGCATAGCTCAGCAGTTCAGCTGTGAGACCTATCCACTGGATTACAGGCAGGAGAAAGCACTTAAGAGCGTAATGCCGCTGGGCATTGATTTAATCAAAAAGTACAGGAAGGTAACTACTTCATCTGTAGCTATATTCATTCCATTTAGAATACCAGAGCTATTTAAGGAAGATGAGAATGATTTGTATTATGGTAGAAATGCTCTTACAGGTGAGCTGATATTTGCTGATAGAAAGAAGAACAATAACCCTAATGGTATGTTCTTTGGAAAGCCAGGTTCAGGTAAGTCTCTTGCAGCTAAAAGAGAGATTGCTAACGTGGTGCTATCAAGTGATGATGACATCATTATCAGTGATCCGGAAAGAGAGTATACGCCACTGGTAGAACTGTTTGATGGGCAGGTAATTCACATCAGCCAAAAGTCTACTCAATATATTAACCCTATGGATATTAATGATAACTATGCTGATGGTGAGGATGCAGTATCACTTAAGGCAGAGTTCTTGTTATCTTTATGTGAGCTTATCCTTAATCAGCGCAATGGCTTGACGGGTATACAGAAGACCATCATAGATAGATGCATCAGAAATGTATATGCCAAGTACTATGAGAATCCAATACCAGAGCGTATGCCCCTATTAGAAGACCTCTATAAGGAGCTTATGGCCCAATCTGAGCCAGAGGCGATAGAGGTAGCAACATCATTAGAGCTTTATGTAAAAGGCTCTCTAAACGTCTTTAATCATCGTACCAATGTAAATATTAACAACAGAATAGTGTGCTATGACATCAAGGATTTAGGTAAGCAGCTTAAGAAGGTAGGTATGCTTATTGTTCATGATCAGGTATGGGGAAGAGTCACTATGAATCGTGACATAGGAAAGACCACCCGTTACTACATGGATGAGTTCCATTTGCTTTTAAAGGATGAGCAGACAGCAGCCTATAGCGTAGAAATCTATAAGCGATTTAGAAAGTGGGGAGGTATCCCTACAGCCTTAACGCAGAATGTAAAAGATGTACTCTCCAGTCCAGAGATTAGTAATATCTTTGAAAACTGTGAGTTTGTCTACATGCTTAATCAGGGCTCTGAGGATAAGCAAATCCTGGCGGAAAGTCTTGGAATCAGTGAAGCTCAGCTTAAGTATGTAACCAATGCTCCTTCAGGTAGAGGATTGATGTTTTGTGGAAGTGTAGTTCTTCCATTTAAGGATAACTTCCCTAAGGACAATATGCTCTATCAGTATCTGACTACTAAGCCAGAGGAGCTTGCAGCCATTAAGCAGAGGGGAGGTATGTAATGTATGCATACAATCAGGATGAAAACGTAGGTGGAGATGCGCTGGATTATGGCCTGTCTGCAGCAAGTGAGACTCATGAGCTAACAAAAAAGATGATTAGAAAGAGAATCAAGAGGGCTCAGATTCAAAAAGAACAGGCTAAAGCTGCAACAGAAGCTACTAAACAGTCATCTAAAGCAACTGCGGAGGTTTCAAAAAAAGCTGCTGAAGAAGCAGCGAAGATTGCAAAAGAATTGTTTGATGCAGCTCGTAAGGCTATCCAGACTATTATAGAGTTTTTGATAGAAAATCCAGTTGTGCTTGTAGCGATTATAGTTATTGTAGCGTTATTTCTTGTGTTTCAAGCTTTTAAAGTGGAAATACTTACAATGTTTGGCTCAATGAGTGAAACTACTGTTGCAGGAACCTACACAGCCTACGATGAAGATATCATTGGCGTAAACTCTGATTACAATAAGTTGGAGAAAGAGTTAAGGAAAACAATAAACAATACGGAAACAGATTTTCCTGGATACGATGAATATGAATATCAGCTCGAAGAGATTGGTCATAATCCCTACGAGCTGATTTCTTATTTAACAGCTGTTTATGAGAACTTTACTAGGCGCGGTATGAAGGAAGTAATAAAAGAGTTATTTAATTTACAGTACAACCTTTCATATAGTTCCAGAGAAGAGACCAGGTATAGGACTGTTACCAAGTATGGTATAGAGAATGGTGAAGTCTATTCCTACCAGGAAATAGAAAGTTATACAGTAAGCATTCTCACAGTAAAGCTTAATAACAGAGGGCTTGGAAAAGTAATCGAAGGAAAGCCACTAACAGAAGTTCAAAGAGCCAGATACAATGTGCTTCTAGAAACAAAAGGAAATAAGCCAGATTTATTTGAAGACCTATATACAGATGTAGAGATTCCAGAGGATTTAGAAGTTCCTCCAGAAGCTTTAACGGATCAGACTTTTGCGGCAATGATAGCAGAAGGAGAAAAGTACCTGGGGAGAGCCTACGTATGGGGAGGCAGTAGTCCAAGTACAGGATTTGATTGTAGTGGATTTGTATGTTGGGTATTAAATCATTCTGGCTGGAGTGTAGGAAGAACAGATTGTAATGGTCTTAAAGCTAAATGCACTGTGGTTTCTGCAGAGGAAGCAAAGCCTGGAGATTTGATTTTCTTTAAAGGAACTCAAAGGAACAAAGCAGGAGCTACTCATGTAGGGATTTATTGTGGAGATGGAATAATGCTTCATTGCGGCAACCCAATTCAATACACATCTATTAATACCAACTACTATAAAAAACACTTTTTATGCTATGGCAGGCTGCCATAGGTGAAGGAGGATTTATGTTTGAAAGACTGGACAAAGTCAGAAGTGATTTAAAACGTGCTCAGGCAAAAAGGGATGAGTGGGATAACAAGGTAAAAGCTCTTCAGAAGAAATGTGCTGAGTTAGAAAAGACCTGTATTCATGAAATGATGGTTGCAGCAGATTTAACACCTGAACAGTTAGCAAATCTCATTGCTTATTCAAAAGATAATTTACCAGGCAATAAGCCGATAGAAGAAATCGCAAATACGAATATATCAAAGGAGGAAGATTTTGATGAAGAGGATGAAAACTAAGCTGATGATGCTTACAATGATTGGAATGCTTGCAGCAGCATCTGTTCCAATAAGTGCGAACGCACAAGTACCAGATAATGTAGATATGTCTGTAATAGATGAAGATGAATCTACAGAGGACGAGACACAGGCAATTGAGGAGATGGGGCCACTTACTCCAGATGGAAACCTATCGATTGTTGATGACTATGGAGCTACAGAGCAATCTGGAAAGCAGTTCATTACAGTTACAACAAAGGATGGAAATATCTTTTATATCATCATAGATAGAGACGATAATGGGGAGAACACTGTTCACTTCCTTAATCTTGTTGATGAGCAGGATTTGATGGCTTTATTAGATGATGATGAGAAGAAGGAATTAGAAAAAGCCAAGGAAGCTGCTGAAGCTGCAAAGGTAGATACAACAAAGACCGATACAACGGATTCTGAACAAGATGATAATCAGCCAGTAAAAACAGAGAAAAAATCTGGTAAAAGTAATGTTTTGGTTGTTTGCATCTTGATAGGAATGGCTGGTGTAGGCGGTCTTTATTTTTATAGCAACAAAGGTAGCTTTATTAAGAAAAAGAAAGGCCCAATCATAGATGACGATGAGGAATATATTGAGATTCCTTCAGAATCTGAAGACAAAGATTATGAGGATGTGCCTGTAGAATAGGAGGAAGCCTATGGATGGATTAGACATTGCAAATGAAAGACTTTCAAAGGAAGAGGAACTTACTGATGTAGAGGAAAACATTTTGCAGCAGCATACAATCTTTTCAAAAAAGAATTATTTGAAGTCTGCAGAAGATGCTGTTGAAGGGAATGACAATAACTTTGATGGCATCATAAATAATCTTCCAGAGGATAGTCCAACAGAAGTGACTTATAAAAAGGCAAAGGAGTTTGAAGAGAAAAGGCAGAGTGCCTGGGAGGCTGAAAGAATTGCAAAGACGCAGAAATCGCATCACTGTGAGACTTACAGATGATGAGCTGCAAAGAATGAAGTTTAAGATGGACGAGCTGGAAATAACTAGCATGAGTGCTTACATGAGAAAAATGATTCTTGATGGCTATTGTGTAAAGATTGATACCAAGGATTTGAATGAAATGGTCTATCTGCTTCGAATGTGCTCTAACAATTTGAATCAGTATGCTAAGAAAGCAAATGGTCTTGGCGTTGTATATGCAAGTGACATAAAAGACTTGCAGAAACGACTTGATAATATTTGGGAAGGCACAAGAAACATTATGCAGAAATTTGCAGCAATAGAATAAGTCGTATCCTTGTTATTTCTTTTTTTATTAAATAGACTAGTAAAAAAGATAACACATGGGAGGTTAAGATTTATGTTTGTAATGAGAGCATTATTAAAAATAGCATTGTTTCCACTAGTTGTTTTGCTTACAATGGGTTCAGTTTTGGCAAAGCTTTCTATAGAAATTGGAGCCAGAGTAGGTGCTATAATTATCAATGTTTTTCTTGTGATAGGCATCATTAATCTCATAGGTCACGATGTTGCTCTTGCAGCAATAAGCGGAGTAATCATTGGACTTGTTCTACTTGCAATATTCTTTGCAGCAAATGTACAGTTGTTGTTTGATTCACTTAGGGATTCTCTAAGGCGAATCTAAAAATAAAAAATCAATGGAGCGATCTTTTCCGATTTGGAGAAGGTCGCTTTTTTGATAGAAAGGAAAATCTATGGCGGCTACAAGACTAATGCCTTTGCATGTAACAAAGGGCAAAGATTTGGCTAAGTGCTTACAGGAAAGAATGGACTACACGGAAAACGAGCTGAAGACAGAACAAAAGAAATACGTCACAACCTATGGTTGTGATATTGAAACTGCAAACGAGGAGTTCATGCTTGCACACAAACTATACCACGACAGAGTTCGCTCAGTTCGTAAAGACGAAGTTATTGCTTATCAGATAAGACAGTCATTTAAGCCAGGGGAGATAACTCCAGAAAAAGCAAATGAGATTGGTTACGAGCTGGCCATGAGATTTACCAAAGGTAAGCACGCATTTACGGTTTGCACTCATACGGATAAGGCGCATATTCATAATCATATAATATTCAATTCTATAGCTTTGGATGGGAAGAGAAAATTCCGAGACTTCCGTCATAGTGGAATGACAGTCGGGAGAATTTCAGATATTCTCTGTTCTGAAAATGGGCTTTCTATTATAAATCCAGCACCTCGTAGTGAAAGGAAAAACCGAGGAAAGTATTATCGAGAAAATAACAGCAAAAGGCTGGAATTTATCAAGGATGTTGAAAACAAAGTTCTTGAAGGAAAAGGCAAAGGTTATATCAACTGGGCAAAGAAGTTTAATGCAAAACAGGTTGCTAAAACATTACTTTTTCTGCAGGAACATGAGATTGAATCTTATGAGCAATTGAAAGAAATAACAGATGAACGCTGCGGAAGAATGCAGGAATTGCAAGATTCAATGAAAAAGAAAGAATTGCGTTTGCAGAAAATCAAAAAATTGCAGAAGACAATTGTTGATTATGCAAAAACTAGAGAGGTGTTTGTCGCTTATAAGAAGAGCGGATATAGCAAGAAGTTCTGGGAAGAACACGAAGCTGATCTTCTGATTTATAAAGCAGCTGAGGATGTATATAAATCTCTTCCAAAGGGAACCAAGCTGGATATGAAAAAACTCAGAAAAGAATATGGAGAAATCTGTGCTGAGCGAAAAAAGGAGTTCCTAGAGTACGCTGAAATTAAGAAAAACATGAATCAGTATCTGATTGCTAGAAAGAATTTGGAAATGTTGTACCAGCAGGAAGAAGAGAAAAATGAAAAAGAGGGTCGACGCAGTCGTACCCGAAACTCTCATTCGCAGAATGAGTTGTAAAAGCCGCAAAAAGCATTTGTCGGACAAATGCCCTGCTTGCCACGCGAAAATATTGGCCCTGGGCCAACACTAGAATGAAAAACTTAAGGAGGATTTAAAACATGAAAATTAACGTAAAAACAAATAAGCTTGAGGCATCAACTAACAACGTCAGAGGTCTTTGCTCTGTCACATTTGGAGATAGTTTCGTTGTGAAGAATATCACAGTTGTAGAAAGTAAGAAGGGTGAGTTGTTTGTATCAATGCCTTGCTTTAAATCTAAGAATGTGGATGAAGAAGGAAACCCTATTTTTAAGGATATCGCATTTCCGATTACAAAGGAATTCAGAGAGGAGCTTTACAAACAGGTGTTAGCTTCTTATGAATCAGGTGAATCAAAGGAGTTTGAATGGAAGTAAAGGAGATCACGGAGAAGCTTGAGGAAGGCCTTCGTGATCTTTTTAATTCCGAAAAATACAAAACCTATCTTACTACCATGTCAAAGTTTCATAACTACAGCTTCAATAACACTTTGCTAATAGCAATGCAGCGTCCAGATGCAAGTCTGGTTGCTGGCTATGGAGCATGGCAGAAGAATTTTGATCGTCATGTAAAGAAAGGTGCTAAGGGGATCAAGATTATCTCCCCTGTGAAAATCAAAGTTGAAGTAGATGATGATAAAGCAGAAAAGGAAGGTGCAAAGAAAACTGTTGAAGTGACAAAGTTTAAAGTATCCACAGTATTTGATGTGTCTGATACCGAAGGAAAAGAATTGCCAAGCCTTGGAGTGAATCAGTTGTCAGGGCAGGTAGAAAAGTTTCATCAGCTTACAAAGGCTTTAGAGAAAATCTCAAAAGTACCAATTGAGTATAGAGACATCCAGGGAGAAGCCAAGGGATTCTATTCCAATAGGGACAATAAGATTGTGGTTCAAAAGAATATGACTCAGGTACAGACTCTCAAAACGCTGACTCATGAATTAGCTCATTCCATGCTTCATAGTAAAGTTGCTGAAAATGAAGGAGCAAACAAAGATAGAAGAACAAAAGAGGTGGAAGCGGAATCTGTAGCTTTTACAGTTTGCCAGCATTTTGGAGTAGATACTTCTGATTATTCCTTTGGATACATCGCAGGCTGGAGCTCGGGTAAGGAAATGGAAGAACTGAAATCTTCCATGCAGATCATCAGACGTACAGCAAATGAAATCATAAATGGAGTGACTACAGAACTTTTAAAAGAAGAAAATGCCAAGGAATTTGAAACTTCAAATGATGAGGTGGCTTTCAAAATTGGAAATGAATATCTGTCGGTTCAGACTACTGATGAAGGCTATGATTACACAATCTATGACGAAAACCTTCGAGTGAAAGATGGCGGTGTGATAGATAGACCGAATGATTCTATTGCTATTGTCACAGCTGAAATCGTTGCAAGTGAAATGATGGATACTTCTAGTGGAGTTAAGAAAATTGATTTTGATAAGCTTCAGGAAGATGCTGCATACAAAGCTGCCTACGATATCGAAAATATGGTAGCCGATAAAAAGCCATCAGTGCTAGAACAGCTGAAAGATAAATTCTCAGTGAAGAGTCATTTCGAAAAGAGGCCTGATGATGTGAGCCTGTAGGAGGTCGATTATGGAAAAATACTATATTGAACTTTATGATGGCAAGAAACGAGTAGGAAAGGAAAAGCTTGAAGTTGAGGATTACGATGAAGTTCTCAAAAGAGTTGCGGAGCTAATGGATACGCCTTATAGGATTGAGATTTTTGATGCTACAGCGTATAAGAATAGGCATAGGGAAGATATGGTTCTGTGAGGAGGATACTCGATGATGACAAAAGGCAATGGCAAATACTGTCATTGCCTTTTGTTAATATGTTGCAAATTGTTTAAAACAAGGAGTAATAAGTATTTATGACTATAGATGAAATAAAACATACATATTCGATGAGAGATATTGTTGAAAGTTATGGATTATCTATCACTAGAGCAGGATTTTGTCGTTGTCCTTTTCATGGAAAGGGAAGTGAAAGAACTCCTAGTATGAAAATATATGAGGATACATTTTATTGTTTTGCCTGCAATCAAAAAGGGGATATTTTTGCTTTTATTCAAGAATATGAAGGCATTACTTTTAGAGATGCTTTTATTAAGCTTGGTGGAGAATATAAGTATACAAGTAAGGAGGAACGAAAGAAATTACAAGAGAAATGGAAGCGACAAAAAGAGGAACGAGAGCGAAAGAAAGCAGAAGATTTGGCTTTTAAAAATATGCTAAGGGATGCCATTACTATAACACAATCTATTGACACAGAACCTTATTCTAATGAATGGTGCATTCTTAAAAATGCTAATCCAAAGCTTGTTTATTGGTGGGAATGTTTATTAGATGGAGAAGATATAAATCGAGAAGATGTATCAAAAGTAATTGCTAATTTGCATAAAAAATTAGAAGAAATAAAAAAATGAAGACAATGACAAAAGGTGACATCGTAATTTGATATCTTTTATCCAAGAACAAGGAAAAAGAATTCCATAGGAGGTAAATTATTATGGAAGATAAGAATGCAAGAATTGAAAAGCTTAAAGCTGCACAAGAAAAGATTGATAAAAAAATAAAAGAGTTGGAGGAGGCTAAACTCGAAGAAGAACTTGAAATGGTGGAAGACGTGAACGCAGAAAAGACAGATGAAGAAGATATTGTCAATGTATCAAAAAAGACTAATGAATGGAAAAAGGTGGCAGCCGTTGCTGGTATAGCTGCAGTAGCAGGCACTGGAGTATTTTTAGCAGTGCGTCAACCTTGGAAAGCTGCAAAAGTAGTTTGTCATTTGGGTCATGTTGTATAAGGAGAACTAGGTATGTGTAAGTTCATAAGTAGAGTAGTGTTTTGTGTTGCCACAGAGCTTGTCGCCCTGGCTATTGTAGACAAGATTAGAGGTGAAAAGAACGAAGCCTCTGATTTTAGTAATAATTAAATAATAGACGCAATACCAACTGCCCGGTTTTTTCTAGCAGTTGGTATTTGTATTTCAAGAAAAGGAGTAACTATATGACTGATGAAAAAATGTTTGACAATGAGTGCAAGAATGATAAACGTGAAAAAGATAATTGCACTCTATATACATCCAAGGAGAAAAGAAGTCTTTGGATATATGGACGCATAGATGAAAAGACATGTGCAGATGCAGCCTATTTTATCTATATGATTAATTGCGAAGATGATGATAGAGCTGACTATAGAAAAAAATACAAGCGTAAGCCAATTAAACTCTACATAAATTCGTATGGTGGAAGCATTTACGATATGTGGGTTGTGATAGATTCAATTTTGACATCTAAAACCCCAGTACATACATATTGCACGGGGTATGCAATGAGCGCTGCTTTTCAGATTTTTATATCAGGAAAGAAAAGGTATGTATCAAAACACGCAACTCTTATGTACCACCAAATGTATGCTGGTTTTTGGGGTAAATATCAAGACTTAGTCGAAGATCAGCAGCGAAATGATTATATGAATGAAGAACTTGAGGATTTCGTGATTGAGAGAACAAGTTTAACTAAACAGAAACTCAAGGCGATTCGTGAAAAGAAACGTGATACGTATTTTAATGCAGACGATGCAATAAAAAATGGAATAGCTGACAAAATAATAGAGGAAGCTGATATAAAGGCAAAAAAGCATGAAAAATAGGATTTGTGGAATGTGCAATTGCGGGAAGTTACACCCACTTAATGAGACTAATTGGTTTGAGTGTGCTAATTGTGAAGAGATATTTGAATTAGATGATTGTGGAGAATTCAAGATTGTGGATTATGAAGCATGGGCTAATCAAATATATGGTCTGAAAAAAATAGCCATTATTAATAATTGACAGAATGTGTCATACCAAAATGCTAACGTACATATAGAAACAAAAAAGTGATATCTAATTAGGAGTTCTATATGGCTAAAGAAAGTGAAGAAGAAAAGGCTCAAAAACGTGTAAATGAGCTACACAAAAAGCATGTTGAAGCAGGTTACCAATGGCTGGATGCAAAGGTGGTTGAGATATACCATAAAAAAGCATTATCACTAAGTACGTCAATTAACGATGTTGGAGCCAGGCGTCAATTACGAATTGAGCTCCAACAAAAGTACGGTTTACAGGAAATAGAAGCAGTAAATATTTTAAATGGATACAATGTTAATGACTACATAACGAAGTATTACCGTATTGAGCATAAGATACCTACGCTTAGAATTAGGCCTAGTAAGGATGATTTCTCAGACGAAAATGACGATGATTGGAGCTAATAGGAGCTGGTAGTATGAGAAGGATAATATAAAAACCATATGGGACTATGAGTTGGGGTAAAAATGTATAACAAATTAAGCAAAAAAATTTCTAAAAATACTGTGAATAAGGACAAAAACTGTCTTTTAGATGGTAAAATTGGGATTGTATAAGTGGTAAATGGAGGGAATATTGTTATGACTACAGATGCCTATTGGCGCATGTGGTTTTTGATTAGCGCCGTGGGAATACTGTGGTGCTTTTTTGTTTGTGGAGGTAAGAAAATGGGAAAAGATTTTGAAATTACAGTTACACATGTAGTTAAAGCAAGTTTGGGACCAGAAGATAATGAACGTGTGAATAATATTTTAAAAGAATTGAAATCTGTAATAGCAAAAAGTATAGCAAAATTCGATGATACTGATTATTTTGAGAATGGCTATGATGCTTTTTTTCAGTTATCCAATTCTGATTATACCGAACTTGTGGAATCAGTATATAAATGCTTAGAATCCGCACTAAGTCTTGTAGGAAGACGAAGAGTACAAGAAGCTTTTTTTAGAAATTATTATGATCTTTGCGATAAAGCTCTTAATGGAGAAGAATATGCAGATGAAATTATTACTATTTCATGGGGAAAAGATGAGATAGAAGAAATAAATGTAGATATTCATTCTGTTAGAGGAATAATTGAGGCTTCATTATGGCTGGCTGGAGTGGACATAATACGATCATTATGTACACCAGGCAATATTCCTAAAATAAGATAACCAAGAGGATAAAGACATGGCTAACAAAATAGAGAGAATACTTGGATTATATTCGAAGCTAATTAATGGCGGAACAGTCTATAAAGCTGAGGCTGCAACAAATTATGACGTTGATGAGAGAAGTATCGCAAGAGATATCAGTGATATTCGTGATTACTTAGATAGATCGCCAAGGAACAGACGAGGTGCTTTTTTGTTAAGTTAGCATCATACGTTTATCAAAAAAGTGTTGTGTGACAAAGGAGAAGTATCAAATGAGTGAGAACTATAAATCTATAATTTCTGATAAAAAAGTTGAAGCAGAAAAATTAATGACAAGCGAGCAATTTACTGCTTGTGATGCGGCTATACATACTGCATCGGTTGCTGCTGGAGCTATAGGTACGATTCCAACACCAGTAACGGATTCTATTTCGGATGAGCAGATTAAAATGGCGATAGCTTTGGGGAAAATTTTTGACCAAAAACTATCAGAAACTGCTGCTAAAGCACTAATTAGCTCTGTTGAATCAACTTTTGTCGGGAAAACGGGTATAAAACCTATTCTAATAGCCGGATGGATGGCTTCGGTTGCAGTAGCTGTAGGACGTACAAAAGCAATTGGTTGGTCTTTGGCTGTTGATTTTGCAAAGAAACAGCAGTAATTAAATACATCTCATTTGTAGATTAAATATGGTCGCTTGGTTCACTTTGGAATGTAGGAGTTACCAATATGAGGAAAGAGGATTTATTAGTAAAAAAAGTAATTGATACTATTAATCACAATCCATCATCAGATAATATCCATATTATTTTCAGACCAAAGATTTATGTATTAAATGATGAATACTATTACCTAGAGCTAGAATGGTCTATATCTGTACATGAAGTATCTATTCAAGAAGAGTTGAAAGCAGATATATCAGATGGAGATATTTTTGAAATTTGGCCAGATGCAAATATTATTGCTCGTGATGGAATATTTATATATTTGGATGATGTCGACATTGGAGAAGATGACATTGATTATTATGACCTTTGTAGTTCTGCTAAAGAAGTATTTGAAGCACTGTACAATATTGTCTATGAATTTACAGTTCAAAGAGAACATCTAATTGAGAAAAAGGATATGGAAACAATCAACAAATCATTAGATGAATATAGAAAGAGAGTGTTTAATATAATTTTTTACGAAACGGAAGAAAAGTAGAGGGTGAACATGGCTGATAAAACTGAACGCATTCTTGGATTATATTCAAAATTAATAAATGGTGGAACTGTTTTTAAAGCTGAAGCTGCCGCAAACTATGGTGTTGATGAACGAAGCATTTCTAGGGATATTAGTGATATCAGAGATTATCTGGATATTTCTGGACCAGAAGATGGCTGCATTAACACTATTGTCTTTGATAGAAAAATTGGTGGCTATCGACTTGAAGAAATCTATAAGCAGAAGTTTACAAATCCTGAGATTTTAGCTATTTGCAAGATTTTACTTGCTAGTAGAGCTCTTACTAAAAAAGAGATGGAACAAATGCTTGAAAAATTAGTGGATAGTTGTGTTCCTAAAGGGAATCAGGAGATAGTTAGGAATTTAATACGAAACGAAGAATTTCACTATATCGAACCACATCATAAAACCGTTTTTATAGATAGAATGTGGAAGATTGGTGAAGCAATAAACCAACATCACTATATTGAAATTCAATATAAAGGTGTTCAAGGAAAACATGGGCATACTAGAAAGATAAAGCCTGTAGCAATAATGTTTTCTGATTACTATTTTTATTTAGCAGCATTCATTGATGATGAGGAAGTTAAGAAGAATTTTGATGTCATAAATGATGCAAATCCTACAATCTATAGAATTGATAGAATGCAGGATTTCAAAGTGTTAGATGAGACTTTTAAGAATCCATATTCTGAAAGGTTCCAAGAGGGAGAATTTAGGAAACGTGTTCAGTTTATGTTTCCTGGTAAGCTAAGGAAAGTGAAGTTTGAATATAGAGGGTATTCTGTAGAAGCAGTGTTGGATCGGTTACCTACAGCAGAGATAAAGAGCGAGAAATATGATGAAAGTCTTGGAAGAAATATTTATGAAATAACTGCTGAAGTTTTTGGTGATGGAATAGATAGATGGATTAAATCACAAGATAAAGATGTTGTTCTTAAGTAAGCATTTATTTTTAGGAGGGTAGATTATGGCATCATTGGGAAAGGTATTAATTGGAGCAGGCGTAGGAGTACTGGCTGTGGCAGCGGCACCTTTTACAGGTGGTGGTTCTGTATTAGCTGGAGCATCATTGATGGGGTCGTTAGCTGGAGCTGGTGTTGCGGCTGCTGGAGCAGGTATTGTTGGAGCAACTGCAGCTGTACTCTCAGATGACGATGATAAGGAAACAAGAATTGTTAATAATTCTGAATCAACAGAGGATGAACAAAGTGTTGAAGAGGTTGATAAAGATTCAGATTCGTTAGGTGCTAAGACTGAGAAGAAAAACAAAAAGAGCTTTTCAGAAGATGAGCTGAATTTTCTATATACGGTTTTATCTGTTTCATACTATGTAGCATATTCAGACAATGAATTCCACAAAAAAGAAAAAGATATTATAGACGCTAAAATTGATGAAACATTAGATGGTGTGCCTCAAAAGATAAAACAGAAGGTAGTAGAAATTCAAAAGAAGGAAGAATGGTCATTTGAAGATGTAAAGATATATCTTGATAACATTACTGATTTTAACCAATTTGAAATCATTAAAGAATGGATTTTAAAAATAGCAATGGCGGACGATGTTTATAGTGATAGTGAGAAGGAAGTAGTAAATATCTTCGAAGAATATGTTAGGAAAAGGGAGGGGGATTTCCCACAGAATGCATATTCACTATTGGTAGTAGAAGAAGATGGAGTAATAAAAGATTTACGTCAGAGCACAGAGGAACTAAAATGGTTCTCCTTAGCTAAGGAGGATACATTGTGTCAAAAAAAGCTTATTGGCAAAGGTTTTGATGAAGCATTAGATGTTTTGAAAGAGTACTTTGATGATGAAGAAGTTGTTTCGTACTATAAAGGTGGAATTGTATTTAAGGGTGATGGTGAGTATTTAAAGAAGCTAATCAAAACAATAAAACATATAGAAATAGATATAGCTGATTAAATAGGAGGAGCCTTATGAGTGTTTTGGACAAAGATTTTATTACCTCACATAAAATTAATAGTTTTGTTAATAGCTTGGGAAGAGAAAATATTGGTAATCAGGTAAGTATTATTCATAATAAGAAAGAAAACGTTTTATCTAGATTGGTAGAAGAACAAAAAAATCAAAATAAGATTTCATATTTGATTAATGAAATTGGAATTAACGTTTATCAATCATACTTGAAATTTTTGACAAAACATGATGAGGCAGGCATGGGGTTATACACCCCTGTGGCTGATATATATGATAAGTTTAAGGCAGATAATCGAATTAGATTCTATAAAATAACCAAGTGGGTTAATGACAAAGAAGAAAAAAATATAGAGAAATTAGCTAATGTTTATCAAACGCTAAATGGAGAAACTGCTAATGTATGTTTATTATTTCATCGTACGGCTGAAAAGACGGAAACATATATAGCTGTTGTAAACAATGAAGCTACGGACGCGCTGGGTGTAACTAAAAAATACGCTAAATTAGTAAATAATGCATTTTCTGGAAATTTTCCAGGTATTGAATTTTTTCATGAAGAGGGAAAGGGGACTCCTGATTTTTTAAATTTCGAAAAAATAAAGAATAGTAATGTTGCTTCAGTGTCATGTATACCATCTGAAAAATCTGAAGATTTTATTAGTCAGAGTATGGAAAAACTTTTAGATGGTGTTATTCCTGCGGAGGGGAAGGAATATACGGTAATGCTTTTGGCCGAACCAGAAAAAAATTTGGCTGAAGTAAAATCAGATCTTTCATCGAATTATACAAATTTATCAAAATATGAATCTTGGCAGCAAAGTTTTAGCTTAAGTGACAGCAAAAATAAGAATACAACAACTTCGTATAGTTCTAATGTAAGTGCCATATTGATTAGTAAGAATGACTCAGAAAGCATTGCAGAAAGCCAAACATTAGGTGCAAGTGAGAGTATGGTCCAAAATAACACAAACTATGCTGTGAAACATACATTGGAACTAATGGATAAACAGATGGAAAGACTAGAAAAATGCTCTGCATGTGGTATGTGGAATTTTGCTGCTTATTTTATATCAGATGATATAGTTACAACCAATAATTTGGCACATATTTATATGTCGCTAATTGAAGGAGAGGATTCATATTTGTCTGAATCGGCTATTAATGTATGGAAAAATCAATCAGACGATGAAGAAGAAACTCAACGAGTTCTTAAATCATTAAGTATACTTCAACATCCAGTTTTCACATTAAATTATGAAAGTATAACAGATGATGAACTAAGCATATTACCGGCCTGTGTAAATGCATCTGTTAGAATGTCGGGAACTGAGTTAGCGCACGCACTTAATTTCCCAAGAAAATCGATTAGTGGCTTACCAGTCTTAGAAAGTGTTTCTTTTGGTAGAGAGGTATCTACCTATGAGAATAATGAAAATGCTCTGATTAATGTGGGAAAAGTTTATCACATGAGAAATGTAACAAATACAAATATACAGATTGATGTAAATAGCCTTTCTTCGCATGTTTTTGTTACAGGTTCTACAGGCACAGGAAAATCTAAATCGATTTATGGACTTCTAGACAATTTGTTTAATTATGATAAAGGAATTCATTTCTTAGTTATAGAACCAGTTAAAGGAGAGTATAAGTACACATTTGGTAAACAACATAATGTTAAAGTATTTGGATCTAACCCTAATTATACAGATTTGTTTAGGATTAATCCATTTTCTTTCCCGCAGGAAATACATATTTTAGAGCATATTGATAGACTAGTGGAAATCATGAACGTTTGTTGGCCAATGTATGCAGCAATGCCAGCTATTTTGAAAGATGCAGTAGAGGAATCATACAAGCTTTATGGATGGAATTTGAAATCTAGTACTTGCATAAATCAACCAGCTAGATTTCCTACATTCTATGATGTGCTGGAAAGCTTACAATTTGTTATGGACAAATCGCTATTTTCAGGTGATACAAAAAGCGACTATGCGGGAGCCTTAATCACAAGAGTGAAGTCGCTAACAAATGGTATAAATGGCCTAATGTTTTGTGCAGGCAGGGATGAAATTACCAATTTCGATTTGTTTGAACAAAATGTTATTGTAGATTTGAGCAGAATAGGTTCAATGGAAACAAAGTCTTTGGCTATGGGAATCTTATTAATGAAGTTGCAAGAGTATAAGTTGTCAGTGGCAACAAAAAATCAAATTGCAAATAAGCAGTTTATGGATCTGCCATTGCAACATATTACGGTTATTGAAGAAGCACATAATCTGCTGAAAAAAACCAGTACATCGCAGTCACAGGAAAGCTCTAACGTTCAGGGCAAATCTGTTGAAATGATTACTAATTCTATAGCAGAGATGAGAACTTATGGCGAAGGATTTATTATAGTTGATCAATCACCCGCCTTGTTAGATGAATCTGTGATAAGAAATACTAATACTAAAATTGTTTTGAGATTACCTGATGAGGCTGACCGAAAATTAGTTGGTTCTGCTATGGCCCTCAATGAGAACCAGATACAAGAATTGGCAAAGTTGCCTACAGGTGTAGCTGCTATTTATCAAAATAATTGGGTTGAATCCGTATTATGTAAGTTCCCATATGATCCGTCTAAAAAAAATGATGATATAAGTTTTGAGCCAGCAGATATAAAAGATTGGAGTGGAGATGTGCTTTCATCAGTATATTTGGAAAACTCAACTAGAAAGATTCGAAAGGAAGATGTAGATAGTGCGTTAGCCTGGATAGAAAAGATAAATTGTCCTAGTGAAACTAAGAGATTTATAAGCAATACAATTCTAGGGGACACCCTCACAGAAAAACAGAAAATGATTATATCATACAATATATTAGAGGGAAAAAAGTTAGCACTAGAAATGCAAAATGTTACAACAAGAGATGAAGGTATAAATATAGCAAAAAAATTTATAAAAAATAGATTTGGAATCGAAGATGATAATGTCGTAAATAATATGATTCTGTTATATGTGAAATCTATACTATCGGTAATAAAGGAAGGTGAATTTGTCAATAAATATGGGGATTTACAGAGCCATAAGATATTATAATATCATCAAAGAGAGGGGTTTATATGATTGAAATTGCAGGTGAAGTTGCAAAAGAAGCAATCGAATTATCTTCAGATGTTTCTTCGGAAATAAACAAACTTCCAGAGTTTATGCATGAGTCTAGTGAAATAGAGAAGCTTCCAAATACGCTTGATTCGAATATGGTTAATCTATTAGATGAAAAAACTGTTATAGAGGACGTCTTTTATGATGAAGAAATACAAGGTTTATATAATAACATTTGTAAACTATGTGACGAGTTTGAAAAAAGCATATTAAATTATGAAGCTGAAATAAATAGTTCGAGTTTAACTATCGATGAAAAAAGCAATACCATAAAAAAATGGATGGAAGATCATCCTAATGAAACACCCAGTACTTATGAAGAAAGAATAAAACAATCTCCTTCAGATGCTAAGCAAGAAAGAGGTACTTGGGAAGGTGAAAGAGGTGAATCAAAATATATTCCAAATGACGAATCAGTTAAGGAAATATTAGACAAATACGGGTTGGATGGAATAACATATAAAGATGGACAACCTGATTTCTCACAATGTTCTGAAGGGACCGTAGAGATTGATAAAATGACTGATGTTCGTACAGATAATAAAGGTGCGAATTTTGAACAGTGTGATGCCAAATGTGCTGATTTATGGAATCAACAAGCTAGAGATGGAAAAACTGATTGGACGGCAGATGATGTCAAAGCTTGGCGGAGAGAAAATCATTATTCATGGCATGAGAGAAACGATATGAAAACATGCGATTTGGTTCCAACTAAAATTAATGATTATTTTGGACATTTAGGTGGTGTAGGAGAGTGCAAAAAAATATTAAGAGATGTGGAGGATATTTTCGATGCCTAATAAACATAATTCTATAGATATTAAAATTTGGAATAGAGATTTTGAAGTTGAAGTCGAATTTGACACATATAGTGATGGTACAATTTTAGACTGCCAAAAGGATGCTATTAAAGAGCTTGTAAGAAAAAAACATATAATTGATGATTCTTTACCTAAAGTTAAAGAATATTGCAAAGCGATAGATGGTGAAAAAATAGATGGTGAAATTGATAATATTTTTAAATACGTAATTCCTAGAACATTCTATATTCAATCGCCCAACGATAAAATATCTCATGTGGTTGGACTAATTTGTGCATATAAATTTAATCCAGATTATGGATTAGTACTTAAGTATGTAGATGAACAATTACAAGAAATAGGTACATCCAATATTATTTATTAGAATAAATCACTTAGATTTAAAAATCATCTAGATATCCTTAAAAAATTTGTAGCCACTGAAAGCATGTGGTATTTAACATATAAGGGATATTTAATTCCTGCCTATATATTTAGTAGGCAGGAATTTTTTTGATTTTTTTAATAGATGGGAAAATATATTAATATACATGTTATACTATTCTTAATATGTATATATGGAGGCTAAAACATGAATAATTATAATGATGTGGTTATTGGTACGTCTTGGGATAACATTGATGAAGGGATTCGTGATGTTATTTATTTATTAAATAAAAAAGGATATAAGACTTGGGGATGTTGTGAGGGGCATTGGAGTGATAATTGTAATTGCTTTAATGCAGCATACATAGCTTTTCACAAAGATTATGTCCCGGAAGCTCCTAAATTAAAAGAGTTCAAAATTATAATAAATAAATTGATAGAACCCAAAGAATTATTTGAAACATATAATATGGATAATTATTTTATTTTTGACGTTTCTAATAACTCTGATAAGGTTTTTTTCTGGTTTGATATTCAGAATATAGGGAAAAGCAAAGAAGAACAAGTAGAGTTACACCAAAATCTTTTGGAAGAATTGCTAGAATGGGTATCTAATCTAAAAGAAAGAGATGAAGAATTATGTCTTCGCCGCAAAGAGTGGTTTAGCAGATTTAATGGAGCAATAGATAATTCTAAATTGCAGGATATTTATGATTGCTTGTGTGTCCCTGAAAATAAGGATATAAATTTAGATAGAGAATGGAATGATAAGTGGGCTAATATATTCGATAATAGTAGTTTAGATTATTATAGTAACTTAGAGAAGGGCTGTTTGTGCAATGGGTATTCATTGAAATATGTGGTTCTGTATAGTGATGGTAGAAATGTCTTTTTTGACTTCTATAATCCCGCAGAAGCAATTTCTTTTGCAAAAAAATTAGAAGAGGCGGAAGCGGAAATGATTGAGGAAGCTTCGTTTATGATTGCTTATAACGGAAAATTTGTTTCCTTGGATGATATTGGTATTTGCGATATAGAAGAAGATTCGATTTTAGATTATTTATATCTGTATAAGTTTCTTGCATATGAAAATACATTAGTTAAAAGCCCATATAATGGATTATACATTGATTTTAAATTTGAAATAAAAAATAGTACTGAATCTGTTTTTTCTAAAGAATGTAGATGGTGGTTTTGTGAATCAGATATGGACTGCTCATTTTGGAATGAAGAAGAGCAACGTTTTGATTTTGGACCTTTTTATGATATCAAGGAAACAAGAGATATTATTAATGATTTTATTAAGTCTAATTGGACTCAAGATAGCCTGGAATTAAATTGTCATGTTAAACTTGAAGATAGTGAACAATATGTAATGTTCCCTATTTCAAATGGTTCATATAGACTCATTGGGGGAGAAGATTTTAAAAATATTATGTTGACTGGTTTTAGACTTATGAATAATTAAGTAATAATTTGGAGGAACATAGATGACATTACGAGACCAATTAAAGAGTTTGTCTGCTGATTCAATCAATGATAATGAGAAAGTTGTGTTTGAATCTGAAATATATAATCTGCAAATGAAAGGGATGATGCCTTTTTGCTTTCGCATAATTGAAGAAATAATTGAAGATAAAATTGTTGTTACTGCGTCTAGAAGAAATTTTATTTCTGATGGAAATGGAAAATATATCATTGAGGATAATATTTTACAAAGTTCAATATGTCCAAACGAAGATTAGTAGTTTAATTATGTATTTATACATAATTTAGGAAAAGCCTTTGGGGGCTTTAATACTGACAAAAAATCCCCGCAGTGCTATTTGATAATAAGCCAAGTCGGGGATTTTCTGCTGAATATGAGCAATAAGAATAAAAAATGCTTTATATTGCAAATAAAAAATAGAGTGTAGCTTCACTTGTTGGAGGCTTTAGTTATGATGCAAGATTATTTATTATGGTTATCTTGTGTTAAAGTTGTATTTTTCCATTTTTTCCAATTCTTTTCATAAAGCTCTTTTACGAATTGTTTAGCATCAATAAATGATTTCTTTTCTACTATTTTCCCTGTATTGTCTTTGATATAGTCTCCTTTTTCATGGTCAAAAAATATATAGGTGTAATCTGAGTATTTTGACAATATTTTTTTTACAATTGAAATTCTTCCATCGATTGTTCTCTTAGAAAAAGGAATTTCAGCATGATAATTGTACGAAATTTTTTCTAGTGATTTAATAGCCTTAAAGCATCTAGGTTTTTTATATTTAGAAATAGTCGGTGAGGAAATTTTCTGAACAACAGGTTCTTTACAATAAATATTTTGTGCGGTAATTAATTTATTATTTGCCAGAAATGATTGATATTTTGCAATTTCATTATGTCCGTTTGGATAAGAACTTTCACACAAGTATGTTATTTGTTCGGGGCTGTTAATACTTTCAATATCATTTGGCGTTATTGCAAATACTCCCTTTTTTAAAATAATACTAAGTTTATTGTAATAAATACGAAGGTTAAGCAGGATTTTATACAAATCTTCTAGTGATGTATTGCATTCTTTATTAAGATAATCTGAATAAAGACAAAGTTCCTTTGGATAGTTAAAGAGAATTTCTTTTATATTATTTTCAATATATGATGATTTTACTTCAGACATAATGGATACCTTTCATTTTTATATAATTTTACTAAACAAATGTGAAGAAAATTTTACAACGATGAGTAAATGGTTTGAGCGAGAAAGGTAGTAGTTGTTTTTATAAAAAGATATTCATAAGTGTTAAAATTAATTCTTATTTAAAGAAATTTACATAATATTAGCTAAACCAAAGGATACTTCTCATGATATAATAATAAAGTTAGAAAAGTGTAGGTTTGTGCCTATTTCTACATAAGTTAAATTTGAAAAGATTAATTTGGGTAATAATTAATGAAAATAGATATGAGGGGTTAATGATGGAAGCTGAAAAAAGGCAAAAATTTTATGATCGATTTAGAATTGACGTTAATCAAGAAGGCGGTAGAGTAGTTGAAAAATTAGGTCTATCAAAGGATACCGTTAAAATTTTAAAAGCGAATCATATATATGATTTAAAGAAACTACTTTTTTTGACAGAAATTGGATTATATTCTTTGCCAAGAATAGATGGTAAATTTGTTGATGAGGTTTTGAGTTTTTTATCTACCTATAAAAGTAGAGGTTACATAAATGAGAAAAATAATGATAATTCATCATATATAAATGGTAACAATCTTTCTAGATATCAAATATTAAAGCAACTAATAAAACGTACAAATATATATTTAGAAGATGAGTTGATATCAAATGAGCGTGTTCTTGAATTAGAAATGGATTTTTTGGTTAAGGGGATTCGAGAGAATAATCATGATGAAGCTTTTTATTTGCATGCTGGTTCATCTGATTTATATTTATACGATGCTGTAGCGTTGGTGGTAGGAATTCTTACATCATTGGTATTAGATGAATATACCGTAGATGAACAGATTGATGATTTTGAGCCAGGGATGACAGTGATATATAACAATAATAAATATAAATACGAGGGATTTTGTGAAGTTGATAATAAAGGATTTTACAAACTTATAGGAAAAGATAAGAAGATTCAATATGTTAATGAAAAAAATAGGGGATTAATAATACCATACAATGGTAGTTCAGAAACATTGGATGGCAGAGGATTAAGAAAGATTACCAAAAGAACTGAATTCCTGAAGGAAGTGGTTGGGTTTAAAGAAAATGAAATTACATCCGTACCAGGTGTTTCTACAGTTATCTATATGGAACAAAAGATTCTTGATTATCTTTTGGATGAAATAACCATAGAATTTGGTGATTATAGATATAAGTTGCTAGAATTGGCAACAATAAGTTTCTTTACTGCAACAAAAGAAATATATAAAAAAGGTAATACTGGTAAAAATGAACCTCTTTTAAAGGTTACAAATAATATAGAGCGTGCTTCGGAGCTGGTTAAGGATAGAAGGACAATTGGTTTCATAGTGTGTGATGATGAGGTTTTACGAAAAAATGCTATTGAATTTGAAGCTTTATTAAAAAGAAAAAGAACGCTATTTGGTTGGCTTATTATAAAAAAGAAAAAGAATGACTGGTTGGCAAATATTATTGAAGAAAATGAAGATATAAGATTATTAGCGTTAACTCCTAATAAGCTACGCATCACAAGAAATAAAGCAAAAAATAATAATTTATTTGCAGATAGATTGGCAGCTATTAATCGTATTGAGCAAAAAAAAGAAATAACTGGAAAATTGTTCGATAGTCCATTTAAGTGGGGGGAGTATAGAAAAATACGTTGGAAACTAGAATCGGTATTAAATGATTCGCTTGATAACGAATATTCACTACAGTTTGTATATTGGGCTTACTCTGTACTTAAATTGTTTAATACAATTTTAATACCTATAGGTGTTTTTGAAGTTAATTCTGGACGTGAGATATATGATGAGATTGAATTGTATAAAACTCAGGTGGAGTTAATGCCATCTGCTGTACGTGAATATGTTAATGAAATAATTCTTTACATTGAATCTGTGTATCGGGGCTTGCATGAAGTTAATCCTAAATTGGACTACATAAAAGCAAATAGTATTCTGGCTACGGAAAAGAAAAAAGTGGCAATTGTTGTTCCTTCTAAGTATACAGATATTATAAATAATTCGCTGGTAGATGAATTGAGGAACTATGCTATTGATTTTCAGGTTATTACTGAAAATACAGTTCAAAATATTGATTTTAATTATTATGATGAAGTTCTATATTCAGGTTTACTCAATTTTGATAAGTATAATCCTTTTGAGATTAAATGTAGCGAAAGATGCCAGGTGTTGCTATTTGATTCACAAATAAGATTATTTAACAGTGAACAAAGAAAATATAACCAATTTCTCATGCTTTTAGATAATAGAATGGGTATAGAAATTGTTGAACATAATGAGCTTGAGGACAACGAAGTTATTGAAGATTCACAGATTGAGAAGACAATTAATGATTCCTTTATGAAGATTTTTATTGAAAGTGAAAAGCGTGAATATCAATCTTCAAGTATGTATAGTAGGGATAATCATTCGCTTACGGCGTATAGATATGGTCATTTTGATACTGGAGAAAGCATCTTATTTACAAAGGGATATGTTGCATATGTTTTTAATCTTAATGAGGGAACAGTTGACGAAGTAAGCGTTGATGAACTAAAGATAGGTGCAAAACTCATTTTTACAGTTAATGATAATAAGACGAAAGATATAGTTGATGAAATACTTGACGAATATGTAAAAGATGATCAAGTTGCCTATGACGCGCTAGTTGATGTCTTATATTGGAAAAATGAAATTTCCAAATTTAAAGAAGAAAGAGATTTCTCTTATAACGAATTAAGCGAATATTTTACTAAAAAAGGAGAGAATATTACTCCTCAAAGACTTAGAGGGTGGTTAGAGCCTGAAACTCACATTGTTGGTCCTAGAGAAAGTGATAAAGAAATATTTAAGTTTATAGGCAGAGAAATTAATTGTTCTGAACTAGAGCAGAATTTTGAAAAATATTCTGTTTCAACAGGGGTTGTACGCTCTACTAGACGAAAAATATTAGGAATGATACAAGAGGTTATAGTCGCAGATTTGAGAAATAAGGAAATTGATGAGAAGTTAAAAAAAGTAATAGAAAAAATACGTGCAATTACTGTAATAAAAGATCTTGATCAATTAGAGGTGATTGAGCCATTTGAAATATCAGTAAATCGTGCGAATAGACCTATAGAAAGTTAACGAGGAGAGTATAAGTATGGCTTTATACAACGAGCAGATAAATGCAAGAAGTGAACTTATTAATCAGATGAGAATGGAATTGTTAGGCCCTGGTTCAGAACCAATGACAGTGGATATAGATAGAGAAACAATATCGACGACTCCAGAAAAAAGATATTACGTAGGTGTATTGTATCCTCAGGGAAATAAATTTAAATTGCAAGATGATGATTTACAAGGTGAAAAGGATACAGGAAAAGAAACATTATTTGATGAAGGAATTAACGAGGATGTAGAAAAGGAAAATCAACTGGAAGAGAGCAAACGCGAAGATAAAAATTATGTTAATGACATGCAAGATGATTCAATGGATGAGAATGTCAATATGTCAACTAAGCTATTACCATCTTCAATGGGGTTAACATTTATAGCTAACAAAAAGTTAGAAAAAATAGTTGTTAACGCACAATTTGCACTTTATAAGAAAAGCGAAGTAGATAATTGTTGTTTGAAAATCCCCGCAGATGTTGAGAATTTTAGTATTCCAAGCCAATTTTTACAGTATTTTGGGTTTGATGAAGAGTCTCGTATTCTGCGATTAAAATGTAATTTCCCCGCAAAAAATATTAGGGATATTTATGAGAGAGACAATGTAGACAATGGTTCATTTCAATTCTATGCATATACATTACTAAAGATGCTAAATTCTGGATATGTCAGAGAACCTCTTTCTGGGAAAGTGGAAGTAGATTTTTCTAATAGCAATTATTTTGAACCACGAGAAATAATAGAAGGGAAAATAGCTAAAATTTGTGCATTAAGATACCATCTATTAGGTGATTATTATTCATATACCATAATGATGATTAATTCTAGACATGGAAAGGCAAGAGGAATTAATACAATTTTTCAACCACAACTGTCAATTTCGTCTGATGATAATAATCAATTAGTTTTCTGTGATATTGATGAGGTGAATAGAATTAGATATAGCGATGATGAATCAAAAATAAATGCATTGCTATATAGAAATAAAAAGAATTATGGTACTGGTCTAGGTGCTGCTGTTAATTGGAACATTGATAATAACGGTATTGGAGTACTGATGACTGATTTCTTCCCTGAAGTTAGTGTTCCACAAATGGATTATAGAGTTGATGCTAAATATGGTCTTGAAGACAAGGTTTTTAGCATGAAGTATCTTTCAGATTTGAATGAGACAGAAAAGAATGAAAAGATATTCGATTTACAGTTATTGTGTGATTCTTATTCAAAATGGATAGATGAGGTTAAAAATCAGTTTTCGAGCATAAGTAATGACCTATTGGAGACAGCTCAGAGCAATATTAATAATTGTATTTTTTGTATGGAAAGAATACAAAAGGGTATTAACGTTCTTAAGTCAAATCCTAACGCATGGATTGCTTTCCAATTGGCTAATCGAGCTATGTTTATGCAGAGAGCTCACATTAGCATTCAGAGAGACTTTGAAAAGAAATTTGTAGATGTATTTCCAGAAAATGACGAGGTTTATGATACGCTTCAAAATATAGATTACTACAATATTGAAGATAATTCCTTTTGGAGACCGTTTCAGCTTGCATTTTTGTTGATGAGTATACCTAGTATGACAGATGCAGGTAAAAATAAAGAGAGAGACTTAGTAGATTTAATATGGTTTCCAACAGGTGGTGGTAAAACAGAAGCATATTTAGGACTGACCGCGTTTTCTATTTTTTATAGAAGACTAGCTTATGATAGTGAAGAAGCTGGTGGAACCACAGTAATAATGCGCTATACTTTGAGACTATTGGCATCACAGCAGTTTACAAGAGCTGCAACATTGATATGCGCTTGTGAAGTGATTCGAAAAGATGGTGAATCTCGAAAAGGAAAATATCCTAAATATGATTTAGGTGATGAAGAAATATCGATTGGGTTGTGGATAGGAGGACAGCATACTCCTAATAAAGTAAAGGGAAATAGTAATGATAGTACAGCGCAGTTTTGTTATAACAAATTGTCCGAGGCCAATGCCCAAAATTTAACAAATTATAAAGAACGATATAATAAATTTCAAGTATTGAAATGCCCATGGTGTGGAACAAAGCTGGTCAAGGAAGTTGTAAATAATAAAACAAAAGGGGAATTTGGTTATCATGTGCCTAATGGAAAAAGCTTTTATTTTGCATGTCCACAAGAAGGTTGTGCATTTGAAGAGAGATTACCATTACAGGTAGTAGATGAAGAGTTGTACAAAAACCCACCTACATTACTATTTGCAACAGTTGATAAGTTTGCAATGCTACCGTGGTATAAAGAAACCGGCGCTTTTTTTGGTGTTGATTCAGAACATAGAACACCAGAATTAATTATTCAAGATGAATTACATTTAATATCAGGTCCTCTTGGAAGTATGGTGGGACTGTACGAATCTGCTGTTGATTATTTATGCTCATCAAAAGGATTTAGACCTAAAATAATAGCATCTACAGCTACAATATGTAGAGCTAAAGAGCAATGCTCTGAACTATATAATAGAAAAGTTTTTCAGTTTCCTCCACAAGGTATAGACCAAGGAGACTCGTTCTTCGCTCGTGAGGCAAAAGATTCCTTTGGCAGAGTGTATATAGGTATTTTGCCTTCAGGAAAGACTAAAGCTATGACTGAAAGTAAAATAATTGCAACTCTTTTGCAGAAAGAACAGGAATACAGAGCCTCTGATGATATCAAGGATTGTTATTGGACTGTTACAAATTACTTTAATAGTTTGAAGGAATTGGGAAAATGTTCTTCTATTATCCAAAATGATGTTAGGGATAATATTAGGCGTTTAGCACACAGATCAAATTATAAATACGGTATAAGAAATATTTTAAAGCCAGATGAGTTGACAAGTAGAGTTTCTACTACTGAATTGAACAGAACATTAGACAAGTTGGAAAAAATACGATATTCATCTGACCCAGATAAGAAAACCTATCCATCTAATATTCTACTAGCTACAAATATGATTTCTGTAGGAATTGATGTAGATAGATTAAATGTAATGACTATTCTTGGACAACCTAAATTGACCAGTGAGTATATACAAGCTTCAAGTAGAGTTGGAAGAAAGTATCCAGGTGTAGTATTTGTGCAGTATGATAGTGCTCGTAGTAGGGATCGTTCTCATTATGAACAGTTTAAGGCTTATCATGAGTCATTTTATAAATATGTAGAGCCTACGGGGTTAACACCATTTTCTGAACCTGCATGTCAGAGGGCATTACATGCTGTAGTCTTGTCAATTTTAAGACATGGTTTTAATTATGAAATGGATGAAGAGATATCAACATTTAATCCTGAAGAAATGAGGGATATTTTAGATTCAATTTCTAATTATATTATTAGTAGAATTGATGAAATTAATAATAGAAGAGAACATCCATCTGTTGGTGATACCGAAAGAATCACATCTGAAATAAACACTATTTATGATAGGTTAGCTACAATAGTAAGTCGCTCTCATAATAATGTAGTTTATGGAAATATTATGGGTGAAAAGCCAGCTGATGGCTCGAGGATATTAAAACCATTTGGCAAGGATAAAGATGAAGAATTAACATTTGACACTATGACGTCAATGAGAAATGTAGATCAAGGTGTAAATGCTACACTTCTTATTATGGAGGCTGAGGATGAAAAGAAAACCTTTGACTAATACAATAAAATATTCAACAAGAGTTACTCAATCTATTTTGCAGTATGGAGTCGGGGCAATGGTGGACTTCCCAGATCAAACACTGATGACAGCAGCTCCAGAGCATTGGGCGGGGAGTATAGAACATATAAGAGACCCTCGATTAGAAAATGCGTTAGGCGTAGACTATTTCGGTATGCCTAAGGAGGACAAAATTCATGGTGGAATTGGATATGTTAGATTTCCTGAGTGGTATTTTTGTCCGATTTGTAGAAGATTAAAACCGATTAATGAATGGGTAGAAGAATATAGAAAATATGGGGCTACCTCGAATGTTACAAAAGACCCTGATATGACGACTAAGCTTTGTTGTTATAAATGTAGCAAAACAAAGCCAAGTCTTGTTGCGTCTAATATTATTACTATATGCAAAAATGGTCATATTGGAGATTTTCCATGGGCTGATTGGGCGCATGCTAAAAGTATTCCGCCTAGAGAAAAATGTTGCGATAATCCACCTTTAGAGTTGAGAACTGGAGCTTCTCTCGCAGAGGGGTTACAGGGAATTATAGTTAAATGTACAAAATGTGGAGCTAGTGCAACACTTAAAGACGCGTTTTATCCGGACGTCTTTAAAGAGTTAGTTGAGAAAGGCTGGTCGGGTTTTGCTTGTCAAGGTAGACATCCATGGAAGCCTTCAAAAAATAGTAATTGTACTGAATTACCTGTAACAAAGCAAAGAGGAGATACCTCTGTTTATTATTCGAATACTGTAAGTTCCATTGTAATACCACTTTTTTCAGATCGAATTATGAATTCTATTTCTGAATCAAATAGTTTTAAAAAATATAAAGGATTTTTGGAAGAATTTGATGAAGATGAAAAAAAAGATTTCTTTGATAAAAAAATAGAAAAATGGAATGAGACAATTGCTACAGAAATCGGTCAAAAACCTGATGATATAAAGAGAATAGTATCAAAATTATTAGTTGGGAACGTGGATGGACAAGAAGAAACTAGAAAGATCGACAGTATAGAATATCGTTACGAAGAGTTTAGAGCTTTATCTGGCTTAGATGGGGAAATTGAAGGTTCTGATGATTTCTTACGAGAAGAAATGGATTCCGCTGAATATAATATTCCTGGCATTAAAAAAATAGTTTTAATAAAAAAACTAAGAGAGGTATGCGCATTAATTGGTTTTTCGCGTTGCACTCCCGTAAATAATGATGAAAATGAAGAGGGATTTGTTTCTATCAAGCGCAAGGACACAAATTGGTATCCGGGATATCAAGTAAGAGGCGAAGGTATATTTATTGAGTTTAATATGGATGAGCTAGATAAATGGGCATCTTCGCAATTTGTTCAACATAGAAATAAGTTAATGCTTAATAATTATAAATCTTCGGATATGGCTCAGCGAATGGGGTTAGATCCTATTCCTCAAAAAGTTCTTATACATACACTGGCACATTTATTGATTAAGCAGTTGAGTTATGAGTGTGGATATAATGTTGCTTCACTAAAGGAAAGAATTTATTACAACAATTCTGGGGATGAGAAAATGGCTGCAATATTATTATATACTGCAAGTGGAGATTCAGAAGGAACTTTGGGTGGACTTGTACGTCAAGGTAAACCAGATTCGTTACCAAGAATATTCTTTCAAGCTGTAGAAAAAGCTCAAATGTGTTCGAGTGATCCGATATGCATTACTTCTGAAGGACAAGGGCGGGAGGCCTTAAATCTTGCGGCTTGTCATGCATGTTCATTGCTTCCTGAGACTAGTTGCGAGCTTTTTAATATTATGTTGGATAGAGGTCTTGTAGTAGGAACATTTGAAAATCCATTTGGTGGATTTTATAGTTCTTTAATTAGAGATATGAATGAGTTAAAGAGTTATGAAGGTGATAGTAAAGAATCTATTGCTATCGATAATAAGCATTCAGAAGATAAGAATAACTCTAAGGTTACTATTGAGGATGAAGGTGCTTCAATCGGTGGAAATATCTCAGAATTGTTAGATTATATACAAGATGATATTACTGGCAGTAGGGATGAAATCTTTTGGGATTCTTTAAGAAAAAAATATGCTGGAGCTAAAATAGAATGTCCTATCTATATGGGAGCTATAGTTGTTGATAAGGACAGTGTTAACGTGGATTTGATATGGCCCAATAGTAAAGTAATGTTTTTCTATGAAGAAAACTATGAAGATTATAATTTTATAAAAGATAAAACGGACTGGACAATTATATGTAACTACAATTCTACGAATAATGTTGATGAATTTGTTCAGCTTATAGGAGATTAAAAAATGGCAATAATGATTCCAGATCAAGCTCTTAACGTGCCAAAATATAGCAGAGAAGACGAGATGTTTTATGCACTGAAAGAGAAACTATCAAAAGAATATTATGTTTTTTATTCTTTCCATAAAGTAACTGTAGAAAACAAAAAGATAGAAGAGAGTGAAACTGATTTCGTTGTCTTTCATCCACAAAAAGGAATCCTATGTATAGAAGCAAAAAATGGTAGAATAACTTGCGAGAATAGATACTGGAGATATTCTAGTGGTAAGCCTATTTGGAATGGTTTAGGACCATTTGAACAAGCCGATAAAGAAAAATGGGAGCTTCATGGTTTATTTAAGGACAAAGGTCAGATGGCTATTTTGAATAATTGTAAATTTTTGCATGCAGTTTGGTTGCCGTCGTATTCTGAGAAAGATATCAACAATAAAGTTATTAATTATCCATCTGAAGTTGATGCTAGATTGACTATTCCTTCGGAAGCACTAGTAGACCCTACAAAATATATTGAGAGAATATACTCTTATGATGTTCAAAAGGATGGAATTGTAACGAATTTAAATCAGACTCAGATTGAGTATATTATGTATGATGTACTGGCACCCAAATTTAATGTTGTTCCTACGATGAAAAGTGATATTGATTTAAATAATGCTACATTTGACAGATTGTTAGATGAGCAGAAAAACATTCTCAATTATTTAGAGGAACAAAAAGATGCTGTCATTAATGGTGTCGCTGGAAGTGGAAAAACATGGATAGCAGTAGAAAAAGCAAGAAGATGTTCCGATGAAAATAATAAAACACTTTTTATATGTTTTAATCGTTATTTAGTAGATTTTTTAAGAAAAAATAAAAAAATACAAAATGTTGATTACTATACTATCGACGGCTATGTTTATGAGTTGAATCAACAAGCAGAAGCTAGTGATTCTCTACCATCTATAAAAGAGTACAATAATGCAGTTAAATTAGTCTCGGATGCATATTTAGAGGGAAGATATCCGTATAAGAATATAATCATCGATGAGGGACAAGATTTTGGATTTGAACGAATTTATAAATCTAAAATAATAGAAACCTTGAAAACAATTATTCGTTCTGATGAGGTGGATGGTTGTTTTTATGTGTTCTATGATAAATTGCAGTTCGTACAGGGAAAAAAACTACCAGAATATATAATTGATGCTGATTGTAGAATGACACTGTATAAAAATTGTAGAAATACTGAAAATATAGCAAAGACATCATTGCGACCTTTTTCAGATATTAGAAAACCAAAACTAGGAGATATGGTTATTCAGGGTGATTCTACTGAGATGTATTATGCTGATGGTTGTGAGGAATCGTATGATATTATTCAGAATTGTATCGAATCTTGCGAAAGAGAAAACATAAACGATATTGTCATATTAACGTGTGCACCTAAAGTAGAAGATTCAATAATGTTCAAATTTGTCAAAGGCGATAAGCTATTAATTTCGAATAAGAAGTATACCTTTACCACATGTAAAAAGTATAAAGGCTTAGAAGCTGATGCGGTTATTTTGATTGATATTACATTTAGTATGATGAATTCAGACGATGTAAATCTATTTTATGTTGGATGTTCAAGAGCTAAAAATCGACTTTTTATGCTTTCACCAATGTCAGATGAACAATTAAAGGAGATATATCGAGTATTTAAAAAGAAAAAAGCATCTAATAATGCTAAGAAATCATTTGCAACTTTCTTAAATGCAAAATATATTCAATTGTAAGTTTTTTTATGGAGACCAGCTATGAATGAACAGGGACGAAATAATTGGAGTAGAGAGGAGACCATTTTAGCATTTGATTTATATTGTAGAACTCCTTTTTCTAAAATAGGAAAGAATAATGAATCAATCAAAGCTCTTGCTGCACTTATTGGGAGAACACCAAGTGCTGTTGGGTTGAAAATGGCAAATTTAGCACACTGGGATCCAGAGATTATTGCTGAAAATAAAAAGGGGATGGCGAACGGAAGTAAGCTTGATAAAAAAATTGTCGAAGAATTTTGGAATAATTGGGAAGAATTATCATATGAAGCACAAATAATTAAAGCTACATACTATAAGAAAAATGTTTATGAGATACTTCCAGATGATATTCAAGTAAACGAAATTCCAGAGGGAAAAGACCGAATTAAAGAGGTTAAAACACGAATAGGTCAAAACTTTTTTAGAAATGCAGTTTTAGAGGCATATAATAATAAATGCTGTATAACAGGGCTGTCATATCCTAAAATGCTTATAGCAAGCCATATAAAACCATGGAGAGATAGTGACCCAAAAAAAGAGAGAGCAAATCCAAGCAATGGGTTATGTTTAAATCCTTTTCATGACAAAGCTTTTGATATAGGTTTAATTACAATTGATAAAAACTATAATGTTATTATTTCTTCGAAAATTTATAATGCTGAAATGTCGGATGAAACAAGAAATTGGTTTTTTTATTACGATAGGAAAAAAATATTATTACCAGATAAGTTTTTACCCAATAAGGAATATATAGAATATCATAATGATGTGATTTTTTTAAAATAACTATCCTTGAGACATGTGTAATTATGATATTATATAATAGAATAAATAAAAAAGTGCGGCGGCACTTATCCGCTGTGAGCGTGGGACCACGTAGAAACCGAGGTGAATAATGAAAGAATTGAAAAAAATGGAATTTAAGCTTGGCGAGCTTTATTGTGGGCCAGGCGGGTTAGCTTGTGGTGCGTTGAGATCTACAAGCGATGATGGTTTATTAAGTATTTCGCATGCATGGGCTAATGATTATGATTATGATACATGTGCGACATACACTAAAAATATTTGTCCAGATAATCCGGATAGCGTATATTGCGGTGATGTAAGAGACTTAAATATTGATGAATTAGGTGACATTGATGCTTTCGCATATGGCTTTCCTTGTAACTCTTTTTCAAATGTTGGGGAGCATCAGGGCCTAGCAAATGAAAAGTTTGGACAGTTATATTGGTATGGAATAGAAGTTTTAAATAAATATAAGCCAAAATGGTTTATGGCGGAAAATGTATCAGGTATTAGGTCTGCTGGAAGTAATGATTTTAATATCATATTAGATGATATGAAGGCTGCCGGTTACAAACTTACTACACATCTTTATAAAGCAGAAGATTATGGCGTACCTCAAACACGACATAGGGTTATTATTGTAGGTATAAGAGATGATTTGGATGTTGAGTTTAAAGTTCCTAGCCCAGAACCATATAAAGATTGTGATATTTCAGCTAAAACCGCATTGAGTGGTATAACTGCGGATATGCCAAATACAGAAAAAAGAAATTTGTCTGATACTGTAGTTGCAAGGTTATCTTACATTAAACCTGGACAAAATGTATGGCAAGCCGAGGCTTCAGGAGATTTGCCTGACGAATTAAGAATTAGGACCAGAACAAAGATTTCACAAATATATAGAAAGTTAGATCCTGATAAGCCTAGTTATACTATAACAGCAGCTGGTGGTGGTGGAACGTATGGATACCATTGGACTGATAGGGAACTTACGAATAGAGAACGAGCAAGAATACAGACATTTCCAGATGATTATGAGTTTGTTGGTAAATATTCGTCAGTGAGAAAGCAAATAGGTATGGCTGTTCCATGTAAATTAAGTGAGGTTGTTACAACAGCTATATTAAATTCCTTTGCAGGAATCGAGTATGAGAGTATAGAGCCTAATTTAATGGAGAGTTAAAATGATTCTATTAAATACACGAGATGTGCAACTTATAACAAAGGATTTTGATGAACCTATATTGTATGAACCAGCTCTTATTGAAAATGGTTGCAATGATTTAAAGATAATCTCAGGTTTTACAGATTGTGATAGAATATCAACCCATATGATTGGTCTTGCTGATCGGATGGAGACTAATCAGTATATGAAAAATATTTCTGTTGATCTTATTGTAGGGATGACAAAAACGGGGATGACTTTAAAAAAACATAATGATATATGTAGGCTTGTTAAATATTTACAGGGTACTAGAAAAATGCCTAAGATAAATTGCTATTATATATCAAATGGTCCAGAGGTTCATTCAAAGGTTTATTTATGGTCTAAAAAAACAGATGAAACATCATGGGGACTGTATCCTTGGATTGCATATAGTGGTTCTTTAAACTATACAAATAATGCATTTTATAAAAGGAGAGAGGTGGTTAGTCCATGTGATCCATTAAGTGCGTTTATGTATTATCAAGATGTTTTTGAAGATACGATAAATTGTTTGGATCCGCAAGCTGTTGAAAGAGTGAAGAATGTTTCAAACAAAAAAGCTGATGAATATGTTATTGAAGATGTTGAGGATAAAGATTATTCATATTACGATAAGTTAGAGCCAGTTGAAACGATAAGAGTATCTTTACTAAAAGCAAATGGTGAGGGAACTGGCTATGGAAGTGGCATTAATTGGGGGATTCGTAAGAATGGATATAAAAGAAATCAGAATCAAGCATATATTCCCTATAATGTAGATGATAGAGTGCCGGGATTTTTCCCTGATAGAATTAATCCGGATGATAAAAATTGTCCTATTTTTAAAGTGATAACAAAGGATTTTGGTTCTTTCCATATGAGAATGGCTCAGCAGGGAAATAAAGCATTACATTCAGCTGAGAGTAATGCCATTCTTGGTGAGTGGATACGAAAAAGAATAAATTGTCCATCTGGAGGTTATATTACAAAGGAGATGTTGGATATTTATGGAAAAACCTATGTGACCTTTAGAAAATATGATGATGGTACATATTTATTAGATTTTTAATAACTATGATGTATGGGGGAATGTTGATTGGAGATTAATGTATGTCAGATACTAATACGATTAATGTAAAGATTGGGGCAAATATCGCTCGACTAAGAAAGTCAATTGGTATTTCTCAAGAAGATTTTGCATTCGATATTGGTTATTCAAAAAATCATATTTCTCATATTGAACGAGGAAATAAAAACATTACACGTAAGGTTATAGATGCTGTTGTTGAATATTTTGGTATAGACGAAGAAGAGTTATACAAATAATTAAAATCATGAAGTTATATTTAAAAGTGACACCTGATAAATATGAATTACCAGTTGCAGTGGCAGATAATCGGAAGATTTTAGCTGAAATGGTTGGAACTACGCCAGAATATGTTTCTAGCCAGATTTCAAAAAAAAGCAAGGGCTGGTGTGTTGTTAATATTACTGATGATGAAAACGCTATTGATACAGATTAAATTTATTTATAAATTGAGGGTAAATGATGCGTTGTCCTATAGATTATGTATTAACACAACAAGAATTAGAACTTTGTATTAATTTTGCAAGAGATAGTGCGCCAACCCAGCAGGATTATGAATTTGGTGAAAGGTCTACTGGCGCAAGAACTGCATTTGAAATATCAAGAGATAATTTAATAGGTAAGATAGCAGAGGTAGCTTTTAAAAACATAATTGAGGCTAACTATCCTTCTATTCCAGAAATAAATCTTGATTTTGAAGTATATGAAAGAGGAAAATACGATGAACAAGATGCGTCTATAAATGGTTACAATATAGATGTCAAAGGAACTAGAGAGGGTGGTCGATGGTTTTTGATTGAATGGAACAAGTTGCGTTTCAGATCTAGAGAAAACAAACTGCCACAATATTTTGCCGCATTTTCAGTTGGTTGGGATAGATTGAGAGATTATCCTTCAGGTAAAGCAACTTTCCAAGGATTGATACCAATTGCATGGTTAAGTTTTCCTCATGCAATAAAAGAAGCTCGTATTGAAATATTACGGAAGGATTCTTTTATTCCTAATACTGGAACACGTTTACAAACTGATAATTATGGAATTAGGTTTTGCCATCTAATTAGAAGTGACAAGGGAATTAATGCGTGTATAAATAATATGGTTAATGGCAAGGAAAAAGAAGTATTAGATTTTATATTGCCTGAGTAGAAGATGCTAGAGTTCTAGCATCTTTTTATATATCATGGTGTCGGAGATATAAAAAAATACACATTTGTATATTAGTATTATCAGGATAGCATATATATAATGACAATCATGGAGGCGAAAATCATGTTTTTATATAATAAACATAGGAATTTTACAATAACTATTGTTTGTGGGTGGTGTGGAAAAGAGATATCAGTAGTGACAACTCGTCCTAAAAAATGCCCATTTTGTGGCATGACATTATAATTCATTAAATGAGAGGAAAATGAACTATGTATAAAAAGCTTAAAATCGGAAAATCTAATGGGGTAGTCACAACTCTTTGTGTATGGTGTGGCAATCAGATTCCTTGGGTCAGTCGAAAGCCATCTAAATGTCCATTTTGTGGTGAGCAAGTTTAAGGAGATTCTTTATGTTTGGAATTAATTGGAATCTAAATGGTAATGTGGAGATTATCGACGATCTTATTACGTTAGATTTACTCACCGAAGATGACGAAGAGGATAATGAGGATGAAAGTATATAGAGTATCAATAGTATTATTAACTGGGTACTTGCTCATTGGTTGTGGGCAGACTAAAGAAGCTTCAAATAGTGATGAAGCTGTGGTTACTCAAACATCGGATAATCTTGATATTGCTGAAGTAAAAGATGATGTTATTGATTATTCCATGGAAGCTATTAATTTAGATGATGCATATCTTCAGTATAAGGATATTTTGGTAAAATTTATGGAATCTGGAGTCTTACATATGGCTGATCGGGATATAGAAACTCCAGAAGCGGAAATGAATACTGTACTAAAATATTCAAGTTTTGCAGTGGCAGACATTGATAATGACGATATTGATGAACTAATTGTATATTATGATGATGCTTGCATGGCTGGCATGATAGCTGTCATTTATGATTATATAGATGGTAAGGCTAGGTACAAATTTATGGAATTCCCGAATCTTAGTATTTATGAGAATGGTACAATAGAGGCGGGATGGTCACATAATCAAGGATATGCGGGAGACTTCTGGCCATATAATTTATATTACTATAATCCTGATACCAATGAATATGATGCAGTTGGCTCTGTTGATGCATACGACAAGGGGGTATATGAATGTAATAAAGAAGTACTTGATGCTAATGGAAGTCCCTTCCCTGCAGGAACTGATAAAGATGGAAATGGGTTTGTTTATTACATTTATGAGAATGGATTAGAAGATTATCAAAAGATTGAGCCGGTAGATGATGAAGAATATCAAAAATGGTTGAAACAATATACGGATGATACTAATAAGATATCGCTTGATTTCTATAGAATTACGAATGAAACGGTTGAGAGAATTGGTGATAAAGAATACTTTGAAAATATAAAGAATTCGAAATCAGATTTTTATGTGGCACCATATTATTAAAATGAGCTGGGAGAGTTATGCATGAATAAAAAAGACCAAATGACAGTAGAAAACTTTGTAAGCACCGGTATGGAGCTGGAGACTCTTTATACTTGTTTTCCAGATTTTTCTAAGGATGAGATTGCCGCAATTTATAATAATTACAATGAAAATATACTCAATAATAATGAGGGACAGACAATAAGCATTAATTGTACTTAAGATATTTGAACAACCTCATGGTATGAGGCATATTTCCTCATGAGAGTTACTCCTACTCCTAAAATAAAATTGATAAAATTTTATCAGGAGCGGGTAATGCTTATGAGAGAGAAAAAAACAATAATTCATGAAGTCGGATTACGGCTTGAGACTATACAAAATAATCTTGGTTACACACAAGAGCAAATGGCTGAAATGATGGATGTTTCTAAGGAACAATATAGGAAATATCTTAAAGGTATTTCTGAGATACCATCACATAAGTTAACGATATTATTAGAACAACAAGACTTTGATGTAAAGTATTTATTAACTGGTAAAAGTGCAGAGGAGGAGAAGACCTTCAGTGAGCATTTATCTACTATGTCAAAAGAAGGAAGGACACAATATATAAGAGACATCATTGATTACATGGAACAAAGAGTTATTAAATTATTTTAATATGAATGGTAATACTAAGATCAAGGTTTCGGCCTTGGTCTTTTTATTATATTAGGGGAACTAGCAATTTTTTAGTTATGACGGAGGAATGTTTGAAAAAATGAAAAGAATTTCGAAAGATGAAGAGGGTATTAATATCATCTGCGAAGGAATGGGATTTGATCCCAAGGTGGCTTATGAGCTTACCAAAATGATGTTAGAACAGTATAGCCGTAGTGTTGTCGCTGGCAAAATTCTTTCTAGTATGACTAAGGCATCTGATCAGGAAAAGAATAAAAGGCAGATGCGTAAGGACTTTTTGGAAATTATGAAGTTACCAATAGAAGAGTCAAAAGAAATGCAACGAAAGTTGCTTTGGCAAGTATCAGAATATGAATGGTTGGAAGCACCAAAGAATTATGTGTTAGAGGGAATGCAAGATTATGGTAATTCTGGCCCTATATATGTATCTATTATAAATAACAGATATATGACTAAGGACAAAAAGACAATGGTTGTGCTTGCTAATGAATTAGGATTTTCAGTTGCAAGTCTTGAAAATAAGAAAAGAGAAGCTATAAAGCTTTTTGGGATTATGATGTATCGATATGCTGCCAAGCTTGAAGAGGAAGATACAGAATAGTGTGGTATATGCCTACGGTTTTATAAACCGTGGGCATTCTTTTATTAGTTCGGTATGTAGATTTTCTAAATCTTTTAGATGTTGCTTACATGATTGTTATAGCATTGCTAGGGAATTGTTAGTACTCGTTTACATGATTGTTAGATTACAGTTAGACAATGTTTGTAGTATTGTTATGGGTCACTACAATTTGATTATGATAATATACTTTATGCGCAAGGGTGTTAAATGCTATAGCAGAAGGGGAGCTTAGATAAAATTTGGAAAGGAGAAAATGGTTATGATGTATCTACACGAAAAAATCTATTGCCCCTGCTGCGGTAAGGTTATTATTAGACGGCTAAAGGGTGTTATGGAAAACAATTGTCCATATTGCAAAAAAGGGCTGAAGGTTATAGTCAACGAAAAGGGAATGACTATTTTTAGTGAATTATCTTAAGATATATATTTAATTACATAGAATGAGCTAACTGTGGTAGCGAAGAATTAGTCTTGGAGCGTCAGGTTCGCAGGCAGCTAGTAAGAGTTTGTGGCACGGCTATGAATATCATTGAGTATTGAAAGGCGGGGCAAAACAGAAGGAAGTATCTATTAGATAGATATTCTGTTTTGCTTCGTCTTTTTTTGTTGCTCTTTTTTAGCTTCCTTCTGGAGCTCTGAGAGTAATAGATATTGAATCAGTGGGAATGCTATATAGCTAAATATCCATGATTTCCGAGATTTGGAACTTACTAATTTTTCAAATTTCGGAGGTTAAAAATGAATATAAATAATGAAAACAAAGAGTACGAACTTATAAATCTTAAATTTGAATATCCAGGAATAAAAGGTGGAGTTACCTGGGCTGTCATATCAGATCTTTCTATGGAGGAGCTGATGGAGAAATATGGGGATGAGTTATTGAAGTATTCGCCAGTAATTCTACTTTCAGTAGAACAGGGAGAAGCCTTTAAGGACTTTCATAGAAACGAGCATAAACATGATATGCGTGAAGCGAGAACTAAGCTTCCTATTAATTATAATGAAGAACTTCATGAATTTTTAGGTTTAATCACATCATCTAATGTTACAGAGGATGATGCAATTAATAAATATGATTTGGAATTATTAAGGGAATCAATAGATTCACTAACTGCAGTTCAGCAGAGGAGAATCAAATTGTATTTCTTTGAAGGTCTAACATTTAGAGAAATTGCAGCTAGAGAAGGTGTTAGTACGAAAAATGTTTATAAATCCGTTCAGGAAGCCATGAAAAAAATAAAAAAGTTTTGGGAATAGGGGTAACAAAACAGTTACCTCAGTGCAAGTAAGTGAAAGGCATTTTTGTCAGACATTTGAAAACTGAATATACATTCATCAGGTACGTTCCTGCGTAGTGGAGCCCCAACAGGTACGCCATGTGCGATATAGCCTCACTGGAAAATTGGTAACACCAAACTGGCCATGATACATGCAGGTATAATGATACTTCCGCTTAGCCACAATTATCGTAATGGGAGCGGCCCGGCGAGAACCGCGGGGAGGATAGAACCTATGGAGCTGTGTTGCAGCCGCCTGATAGAATCCCGGATAGTATCGGGGTGCGTGGCAAATAGATACTTACATTTAATGATTTTTATGGGGCGTCTTCTTTATATCTATGTGAAGGCGCTCTTTTTACATAAGAAGAAAGGAGGAGTTCTATGCTTGTAGTTCATCGTGGAGATATTTATTTAGCAGAATTAGGTGAAGGAGTAGGTTCTGAGCAAAGAGGCGAAAGACCAGTGCTTATTGTTCAAAATAATAAAGGTAATATCTTTTCGCCTACAGTTACAGTGCTTCCTATCACTACAAAGATTCATAAGAGTGAGGGAATGCCAACACATATACTTATTGATGATTTGAATGTGTTACCAGAAAAATCTGCAATCATGGCAGAGCAGATTACAACAATAGATAAGTCAAAGCTTATAAGAAAGCTTGGTATCCTTGACAAACGATTCATGAACAAGGTGGTAAATCCAAAGCTTTTGATTCAATTAGGTTTTTATGTGGAGGATAAGAATAAATGGAAAAGGCATTATTAACAGTAGAAGAATTTTGCTCATACCTTGGAATTGGGGAAACCAAAGCAAGGGAGTTGATAAGGCAACCAAGAAATGGTTTTAGCTTAAAAATTGGTAATAAGTGGTTTGTAAATAAAGCTAGATTAGATCAGTGGTTAGCTGATGAATGCGATAAGTATTAAATTGATATCCTAGACGTATATGTATTAAAGGATTTTAATTAAGACATAACAAGCGCTAGTTATTAAATTAAGATCAAATGAAGGCAGGTAGAATAAATGGGAAAAAGTCTAAACGGAAGAGAACTTGGAAAAGGTATTACTCAGCGTAAGGATGGTAGATATGTTGCAAGATTTATTGATCGGTATGGAAATAGAAAAAATGTATATGCTTCAAGTGTTAATGATATCCGCTTGAAGTTAAAAGCAGCCCAGTACGATGAGGAAACAAAAGAAGTTAAAGAATCAACAATTACATTAACACAATGGTATAATACTTGGCTTGATGTATATAAGAAAAACGCAATTAGGGTGGGAACAAGAACACATTATATGATGATTTATACAAAGCATATCGAGCCATTTCTTGGAGATATGTTGCTGACAGATATAAAGCCAACTAGTGTAAGAAAATTGTTAAATAATTTGGAAGATAACGGGTTGGGATATTCAACACAGAGTAGGGTTAAAATTATGTTGGTGGATATGTTTGATAAAGCAATAATGGATGGCTTACTTGTTAGAAATCCTGCAAAAAATATAAAACTTAAAAAGAACGACTTTAATCGTAGAGTATTATCAAAGGAGGAGCAGATAACATTTTTTGAATGTTCAAAGGGTACATATTTCGATAATCTATTTGTCGTAGCTGTTACTACAGGTATGAGAATAGGTGAGATTTGTGCTTTAACTTGGGAAGATATTAATCTAACCACTAAGAAGATTACAGTAAATAAAACTCTCACTTATCAGAAATATGAAGGTGAAGAATCGAAAACATTTCACATTGGACCACCTAAGACTAAAACAAGCAATAGAGAGATCCCTATCAGTCCTAAATGTGAAATTGCTTTGAAAAAACAATTCGTCCTCAGAAATAACATAATGTCTCGTCACGGAGCAAAACCTATAGATGGGTTAGATAATCTTTTATTTGTATCCAGATACGGAAGACCTCTTTGTGATCAAACTATAATAGATGCTATTGATAGGATTGTAAATGAAATTAATAGTTGTAGGGACGAGGCAGAGTTGTTTGACAGAATATCTCCACATTGCTTTAGACATACATTTGCTACAAGATGTTTTGAAGCTGGAATACCACCAAAGACTGTTCAGGTACTTTTAGGACATGCGACTTTGGATATGACTATGAATTTGTATACGCATGTAATGGATGATAAAAAGGATGAAGCAGTAATTGCATTAAATGATTATTACTTTGATATGGAACAGCAGAGTTCGGCATTTATGGAAGATGATTTTAAGAATGCCATAGTAGATAGCAAAAAGGTTATTTCATTTGTTTGATTAGTTTTTCGATTAGTGATGAAATGGTCCTTTTGGGCAATCAAAAGTTGTACTATAAAAATGGTGTCAAAATGGTGTCAGAACAAAATGAGAAGGCTGAAAACGTTGAATTATCAAGGCTTATAAAATTTCTTGGTGTTCTTATTACGTATATCAGAATACACCTTATGAGTGGAATAAGATTAGTGATAAGCTACCGGATGATTTTTAATGGATTGATATGGAACTGTCGCAGATATTGCGACAGTTCTTTTTTGTATCGAATGCGCGGGAGGTAAGGGCAAAATCTTGCTGAAAAATGTGCCTGTGTGGCATAACTAAGGGCTTGTTTTAAAATTTTACGGGTATAGTTTGAGAAAATGTAAATATACCCGTAATATTTGGCCTTTTATGCTTTGTTTAGTTTCAGATATGTTGAGTATCTAACCAAAATATAATAAGTGTGTATTAATATAGGGGAGATAATACACACTCATAGCATTTTAACAATATTTTTACGGGTAAATGAATGGATATTACATTAGTACCCGTAAAGTAAATTCAACAGAAGTTACTATTACTTGAAGGAAGAACTGGTAGAGTTTTGCAAAAACAATGGACTTCCTGCTTCTGGGGGAAAGGTAGAACTTACTGAGAGAATAGCGTACTTCCTAGATACTGGAAAGGTAAAGGAAGTATCCAAAACTAAGAGAGCTATCGTTGAAGTTGGCACTCTCTCTGAAGATACAATCATAGAAAACAATATAGTCTGTTCAGAGAAACATAGAGCTTTTTTCAAAGAAAAGACTGGTAAATCATTTTCATTTAATGTGCAGTTTCAGAAATGGTTAACTTCGAAGATAATCAGGGCAGAAGTTTGGATGATGCTATTAAATGTTGGAAATACAAAAAGAGCATGCAAGGGCATAATAAGTATGAAAAGTCGGACTTAGCAGCTCTCACTAATGCAAATACCTGGCATTATACTCACGGTTAATTTCGGCAATTTCCTTTTTGCCATCGATATAATCCTGGTACATATCCCAAGGGGAGCCGCCACCGAGCCAGCAGGAAGAGCAGTTCTCACAGCCGCCGCCACAGTCCAGAGAGCTGCGGATGATTTGCTCGCGTTCTTCTTTTGTGGTGTCCTTAATAAGAATTGATTTCATAGGGGTACCTCCTATCGATAATCCATAGAAACATCCATATATTCGCGCTTGCCACTGATATAATCATCAAAAGCAAGCTCTGGATCTTTGCCATGAAACACCTGGCATAATCCACAGTTATCACAGTCTGCAATACATTTATAGATTGAATTAATGTATTTGCGTCTTTCTATTTCTGTAGAGTCACTGATATTTGGTGCGCTCATATTTCTCATCCATCCTAAGTAAATTAATCAAACATATTCTAACATTACTATATACCAAGACGGTTAGGTGCGGTACTACTTTAAATTTATATCAACATATAAAATAGATTTAGAGGGAAATCCTCAGTAAAAAGTATATAATACAAAGAAAAGAATATTAACGAAGAGTTGGTTACATTATGATTAAACACATCCAATTAATAAACGATGACTACCTGGGACATGTAGATATCCTGCGTCATGCAAGCAGAGGCGTGCTTGTAATGGATGACAGGATTCTAATAGGTTACGCGGAAAATGGTGGGATTATCATGATTCCAGGCGGGGGCGTCGAGGGAGACGAGACATACGCAGAATGCTGCGTTCGTGAAATGCTTGAAGAGACAGGCATGAAAGTAAATGCGGTCAACGAGTATTTAGAAATAGAAGAGTTCTTTGATGTATGGAGACATATCAATCACTATTTTATTTGTGAGTTGGTGGAAGATACGGGGGTTACTCATTTTACTGAGGCTGAGATAGAAGCGGGATACAAGCCAGTTTGGCTGCCTATTAAAGATGCACTGGCAATATTTGCAGAATATGAAAAATATCGTAAAACCGATATACCAGTGTATGGACTGTACAAACGTGAATTAATAGCACTGCAGGAGGCACTGAGTCTCCTGCAGAAATAACAGTGTTTATATCAAAATATGAGAAATCCCAATTCAAGTATTAAGAAGTCATAGATTTTGGTTATTGCTACTATATTCAAGGAGATAAAATCATTCTAGAATAGAAAGGTATATTAGGAATTAAGTTATGGAATTATCTAGCATACATCACATTGCTATTATTGTGTCCGATTACGAGCGTGCTAAAGACTTTTATGTAAATAAGCTTGGATTTGGGATAATAAGAGAAAATTACAGACCACAAAAAGAGGACTGGAAGCTTGATCTTAGGGTTAATGAGAACACAGAGCTGGAAATCTTTGCACCAAAGAATCCACCTAAGAGACCATCATTTCCTGAGGCATGTGGTTTGAGACATTTAGCTTTTCATGTGAAAAACATAGAAGCTGAAGTGGAAGAGCTTAAAAGTAAAGGAATTGAATGTGAACCCATCAGAACAGATGAGTTCACTCATAAGAAAATGACCTTTTTCTTTGACCCAGATGGGTTACCACTAGAATTACATGAATAGCAAGCGGGGGTTGGACTACAGATTGTCCTCGCCCCAGCGCTTCAATTCTAACAGAATAGGAATAAGTGATTTTGCTTTGCCAGTAAGTGAGTATTCAACCCTTACTGGCATTTCGTCGTATTGGACTCTTGAAACTAAGCCGTCACTTTCAAGTTCTTTTAAAGACTGAGCCAGCATAGTGTTAGTGATCCCAAAAACAGAGCGGCGCAAATCTCCATATCTAACAACCTCATTGTTATCGATGACACAGAGAATCATAATTTTCCATTTTCCACCAACGATATTTAATACTTTCTTTAATCCGCAGCCCTTTCCAGCGATATCTTCGCAGAGAGGCTCTTTTTTTTCTTTACTCATAGTCAGATTTTCCTTACTAGGTTAATAAAATTTGCGTAGTTGATATATTTTTCTTACCACATATAATAAACATAGCGATTGAGAAAATCAAGTAAGATCAAGGATAGGAGATATTATGGTAAAGAAAAAGGCAAATCCAGATCGAAGTATTTGCGTGGCCTGTGGTGTTTGCGTTTTGCAGTGTCCAAGGAACGCGCTTAGCATTCACAAAGGTTGTTATGCAGTGGTAGATAATGAAAAATGTGTTGGCTGTGGGCTTTGTGCCAAGGCATGTCCTGCTAATGCAATTAATATCGTGGAAAAGCAGGAGGTGGCAAATGGCTAATACAAAAATAAAGGCTAAAAAACACTGGTATCAGTATCTTTGGATTTGGTCTATAGTGTATTTTGCACTTGGATTCTTTAACATATTATTTGCCTGGCTTGGAATGATAGATTTCATTTTGCCACTGATATTTGCAATAGTAGGCGGCAATAAATGGTTCTGTAATAATATGTGTGGTCGTGGCCAGCTGTTTTGGGTGCTTGGCAGAAATATGAAATGTTCAAGAGGAAAACCAGCACCAAAGTGGCTTTCATCTAAATGGTTTAGATATGGATTCCTGGCATTCTTTTTAACTATGTTTGGCACAATGGTATTTCAGACATACCTGGTATTCTCTGGAGCCGGAACATTAAGAAAAGCCATCAAGCTGTTTTGGACTTTTAAGGTGCCATGGCAGTGGGCATATTCTGGAAGCGTATTTCCAGACTGGGTGGCTCAGTTTGGATTTGGATTTTACAGCTTAATGCTCACATCCACATTGATTGGATTGATAGTTATGGTATTATACAAGGAAAGAACCTGGTGCACATTCTGCCCAATGGGTACAATGACTCAGGGAATATGTCAGCTAAAGGCAAATGAAAAATAAGGAGTTTAATTTAAGATGGAAAGAAAAGAATTAGCAGTAGAACTTAAGCACAACGGATATAATTGTTGTCAGGCAGTACTTTGTTCATTTAAGGATGAGCTTAATTGCAGCGAAGAAGATTTAAAGAAAATGGGTGCAGCATTCGGCGTTGGAATGGGTTGCATGGAGGCTACCTGTGGTGCACTTTGCGGAGCTCAGATGGTTCTCGGAATGAAGAAGTACGAGGGCGCTCCTATTCTCAGAGACGCAGCAGCAGTTGCAAAGGCATTTGAAAGCAAATGTGGAGCTACAATCTGTAAGGAATTAAAGGGTGTCGAAACAGGTGTGGTAAAATGCGAATGTGATGATTGCGTAAGAAATGCGGTTGAAGTATTAGCTTTCTAAGAATTCCATAAATAAAGATTTATATAAGACCTAAGTACATTTTGTGCTTAGGTCTTTTTTGACTGTAATTTTAAAATTAGTCAAAAAAGTATTGACTTCAGTTCGAACCAGAGTTATTATGACTAAAAATAAAGATTTAGTCAAAAAGAGGATACCGATTATGCCAAAAGTATATTCAGATGAAGAAAGAGAACAGATAATCAAAAGACTAAAACAAACCGCCAACGAAATGATGTTGAAAAAGGGCGTGAAGAAGGCCACTGTGGATGAGATTGTAAAAAGTGCAGGAATCCCAAAGGGTACCTTCTACCTATTCTATCCATGTAAGGAAGTGTTGTTTTTTGATGCGGCTCAGGATTTCCATGAGCAGGTGGACGAGTACATTACCACAGGATTCATGAAGATAATCCAGGAGCACAATATCGACCCGGAGCAGGAGGGAGCCTTCCTGGAAGTCATCGATGAAATTGCAGATGTAATCCTTGGGGCAATGGAGATAACTAATAATTCCTGCTTAAAGGTACTGCTTCAGCCAGAAGAGATGAATCAGGTCCTATCAAAGCTTCCTGAGGATTTGCTACAAAATCACAGAGATCAGGATACACAGATGGGAGCCGGCATCATTGCAAAAGTAGCAGCAAAAAAAGGACTTAATGTGGAGGCAGTGGTCGGTTCATTTTCCATGATTCTTTTTGGCTCAATGTATAAGCATGTTATCGGTGAGGAGAACCTTCGAGAAAGCATGAGGATGCTGATAAAAGGTCTTGTTTGGCAGATTTTAGAATAAGGAGATTTGGGGTTATGACAGACAAAAAAGTTATAGATGTAAAAAATGTATTTTTCAGTTACAGCAAGACACCATTCCTTAAGGACATTACTTTTTCTGTAAATGAAGGGGAAATTTTCGGATTCCTTGGTCCATCGGGGGCAGGAAAGAGCACGCTGCAAAAGGTCCTTACCGGTATCTGTACTGATTATCAGGGAAGTGCCAGTATCCTTGGAATCGAAAGCAAGAATCATGATAAGGACTTCTATGAGAAGATTGGTGTGGATTTCGAATTCCCAAGTCTTTTTGAAAAGCTGTCAGCCAGAGAAAATTTGGAATATTTCGCATCCCTTTATAGTGGTGAGACAAGAGATATTGATGAACTATTAAAAGAAGTGGGGCTTTATGAACACGCTGACAAGAAGGTATCTGCATTTTCCAAAGGCATGAAATCAAGGCTCAATTTTGTAAAATCTCTTATCCATAATCCTGATGTTTTGTTTTTAGATGAGCCTACAAATGGACTTGATCCTAATAATGCAAAAATCATGAAGGATTTGATACTTAAGGAAAAGGAGAAGGGCAAGACGATTATTCTTACCACTCACGACATGCATGATGCCACAGAGCTTTGCGATAGAGTGGTATTTATAGTAGATGGGCAGATGAAGGCTCTTGATACTCCACACAATTTCATCATGAGCCGCGGCGCAGCCAGAGTAACTTACACATACATGGAAAATGGAAAAGAGCGCACGGTGAGCACCATACTTTCAGAACTGAGTGGAGATGAGATATTGAAGAATCTCATCGACGAAAATCGTATCACATCCATTCACAGCGCAGAGCCTACATTAAACGACATTTTCATTGAAATCACAGGAACACACCTGGATTAGAGGTAGCTATCATGAGACAAACAAACGTAATTAAGGGCGACATTGTTTTCCAGTGGAAATATGGATTTTACCTGTTGTATCTGCTGGTTATCCTGGTATACATGATTATCTTTTCATTCTTCACTGGAGATACCAAGAACCTGATTGTGTCATGCTGTGTATATTCCGACCCGGCATCCATGGGCATGTTCTTCATGGGCGCCCTAATTCTACTGGAAAAGAGTCAGCACATAACCAATTCGATTATTGTATCTCCTGTAACACCAAGGGAATATATAGCAGGGAAGGTCCTTTCATTTGCACTGATTTCATTGATAGTGGGAGCTATACTGATTCTATTTGGCCACACGGATAATTATTTCCTGTGCATGCTTGGAATTCTTACCGGCTCAGTTCTTTTCAGCCTGTGCGGTGTAATTGTGGGAACTATGGTAAATACTCTTAACCAATATATTTTAGGCACAGTTCCTTTTGAGCTTGTAGGATTCGCTCCAGTCATTGCATATAGAGTGGGATTAATGTGGGACAATCCGCTGATGCTGATTCATCCGGGATGTGCAGCAATGAGATTAATCGAAGGCAAGGCGGATATGCTTGTTATGTCGCTGATTAGTTTGGCTGTGTGGATTTGCATTTTATACGTGATAGCAAACAAATGCGTTGTCAGGATGTACAAAAGGGTAGGAGAGTGAGAAAATGAACGCAACATGTAAGATGTTTAAATACATGACAAAAGAAATTACCAGAGACTACATGATGATTATGCTTGTGGTCACACCTTTTCTCGTGGGAGCGCTGTTTAGATTTGGAGTGCCTCTATTGGAATCAAAGGTGCTTGCCGGTTTTGGGTACGGAGATGCAATAAAACCATACTACGAGCTTTTCAGCTGGCTTCTTGCCATGTTGACTGGAATGATGTTTGCTTTTGTGGGCGGGCTGGTGGTACTTGGAGAAATCGATGAGGGAATAGCCAGATATATATTGATAACTCCGCCCGGAGAAAGAGGCTATCTCTTTTCAAGAATAGTAATGCCAGCTTTGATATCAGGCGTTATGTCAGCCTTTCTTGTGGTTTTATTTGCTCTTACGCCACTGAGCATTACTAAGCTTCTTGTGATGGTTGTTTCAACGACTTTATGCGGGATAATTACAGCCTTCATTGTGGTAGCTATATCTTCAAATAAAGTGGAGGGAATGGCTGTAGGAAAGATTTCTGGTTTATTTGGAATCACATTTTTTGCGCCAATTATACTGAAGGGAATGGTGAGATACCTGTTTTTCATTTTCCCAATGTATCATGTGGGTGTTTGGTCAAATGGTGGTTCAGTAATAAGCCTTGCAATTTCAGCAGTCCTTTTTGTTATCTGGGTTATGGCACTGTATAAGCTCTTCCGTAGAAAATTCAATTAGACAAATATAGGGGGGAACGATATGGAAATAAAATATAAAAAACTTTCAGAATCAGAACTTGAAACATTCATTGATATGAGAATAAATCAGCTGACAGAGGAATATACTTCAGAAGACAGGGAAGTGCCAAAGGGTGTAGATTTAAAATCAGCTCTTTTCGATTATTATCATAGGCATATGGCCGATGGTACATTTGTGTCATGGCTTGCCATGGACGGGGATAAGATTATTGGAACAAGCGGCATGTCTTTTGTGGAAAAGCCACCTTATTTCACATGCACATCAGGAAAGCTGGGCCTTCTTTCAAGCATGTACACTAACCCTGATTATAGACGCATGGGAATAGCCAAGGAGCTTCTTGATCGTGTGGTAAATGAGGCTAGAAACTATGGCTGTGGGGCAGTCCATATCACTGCGTCGGACATGGGAGTGAAGCTGTACACTGCATATGGCTTCAAACATAACGGTAATTTTATGATGTATAACTTGTAAAAATTATGATGCCAGCTAACAAATAAATAATGAAATAAAAAGTAAAGAAATGTCACAATGATATTGAATCATATCGAGAGTGGAGAGATGTTGTTGTATAGGAGGTAGTGTCATGACTGAGATTGAAATTAGAGAAATACGTGAAGCAATGTGATGAGGCTATCCGTCAGGTAGAGGGAATTAGAAGAGAATTGGAAGGAAGATTGAGACAGAGATGATAATCACACAGATAGCATCTAAAAATATTATGTAAATTAGAAGAAGCTGGCAGGTTAACCGCCAGCTTTCTTTATTCAAAATCCTTTATAACATCCATATCATAGCCCCAGCGTTTATAGTCTTTCTTAAGCTGCTCATAAGCATAGCGGGCATATTGATATTTATCGTCTTTTCCAATTTCAATAGCACAATCCAGCTTTCCATGAACTTCTTCAGAACGCCAAATGGCTTCTTCTACAGTTAGTCCATTAAGCTCAGTTTCTGCAGTAATTATAAAAATCTCTTTGTAACCGAGAGAATAGAGTAGATCATTATACATTTTCTTTTCCACTTCAGAGCAAGGCTCATATAAGAATATGAGTGCCTTAGTAGATCTTCTTAGGAGAATGCGTTTTCCGTTGATGGTATATATGTACTTTTGAATAAAGTACTTAAATAACATATGTGCTGCTGTGTAATCGGCCAGCTTTCCCATAACGATAGGGATACATAAGTCCAAGTACTCGTCATTAGGACTGATATTTGTACATTCGCTTCCTATAGCGGCTACTATATCTGTATTTTTACGAAATGCCATGAGACACTTTTCAGAAAAGATCTCTCTGGTCTTGTAGTTGTATATTTTTATATCAGCTGCTGAATCAAAAAATGCCATACGAATCTCCTTATTAATTTGATTATTGATGATTTATTATAGCATGACTGAATGAATATTTTCTATTTGCTGGGAGTAATAGTCTAAATTACAGCTTTATTCTTGTATGTGAAAATAGTTGAAAACACATCAATATTGATGTATTTTGAATATAGAATATTTGTGGGTTTTTAAAGGAGCTGAAGATGTTAGTAAAGAGTAATGCAGATCAAGAAAAGAGGATAGTGGAGCAACTCATTGACGATGATCCTGAGTTACTTAGACAGCATGAGTTATTTAAGGCTGAAATGGCATTTAAGCAGGAATTGATTGACGCTAGAAAGAAGAATAAGCTTACACAGAAGGATGTTAGTAAATTAAGTGGATTATCTCAACAGGCTGTTAGTAGAATGGAAAAAGGTGCTGGTGGAACACTTGAGACTATTATTAGATATTTGAGTTCTATGGGATATTCGTTATCGATTAAAAAGAACTAACTTATATGATTACGTTGAAAGCCGAAGGATTTTGTGACCCTTTGGCTTTTTTTATTTTGGTGAAATAATTATTCCTCAAAATAAGAAAAATAGTGCTTAAAGATTCGCGGAAGAGGATATATACTATTTTCATACGGTTATTTAGAATTTAATTATCAAATAACAAGAAAAGAGGGGTAGGTAAAAATGAAATGTCAAAAATGTGGTGCTAATGTTGGTTTTAAAGATGAGTTTTGTCCAGCATGTGGAGAAAAAATTGAGGGTAAAAAATATGGATTTTCAATCAATACTGAGCAGATTAAGGAAATGTCAGCAACAGCGTCTAAAGTCGGTGGTGAGATGTTAAAGAATGCATCGGCTACTTTATCAGAGAAAGCATCAGAAGCTAAAGATGCAGCCTTTGAAATGAAGGATGATATTACTGCTAAGATTACTGAGTTAGACAGAATGCTTGAAGGCTCTATTACTGAATACAACGATGCATATACACTTATGAATGATAAGGGAATGCAGTTATATATTCAGAGGTGTAGATCAATCGACAATATCAATAACGTTGAACTTTTAGTAAATAGTATTGCTAATCATCCAAAGAGTTTTGATACAGATTTTGAAGAAATAAATGTAAATAGAAAGAAGTTTGTGGAAGCATGTGAATTTGCCGAGAAGGAAGTTCAAGCAGCAAGAAACGCAGCTGGAGGTGCTGGTGCTGGATTAGCAGCAGGAGCAACTGTAGCGTTTATGGCGCCAACAGCTGCTATGTGGATTGCAACAACTTTTGGCGTTGCGTCAACGGGAACTGCAATTTCAACTCTTACTGGAGCTGCAGCTACCAATGCAGCACTAGCCTGGTTAGGCGGAGGCGCACTTGCTGCAGGCGGTGGCGGTATAGCAGGGGGAAATGCTTTGTTGGCTTTAGCAGGACCAGTAGGTTGGACAATTGCAGGAGCATCATTGCTAACATCTATTATTCTCTTTACGAAGAATAAGGCTAAGTTAAATAAAGAAAAGAATGAAGAAATTGATTCTGTAAAGAAGAATACAGAACGTATCAAAGAGATGGATGCAGCTATTCTTGATATTTTAAATCAGACAATTGATATTAGAGAAAAAGTTGCTGCAAATTATCAGGATTGCCTTGCTTTATTTAACGGTGATTATTCAACATTTACTGAAGAAGATAAGCTTAAGCTTGGCTCAATGGTGAATCTTACAAAGGCTTTATCAGTTCTATATCAGAAGCAGGTTAATCAGGAGGAAACTGAATAATGATTGAGGATATTATTAAGGATGTAACCTATGAGTATATTCAGAAATCAGAGATAGGTGAAAAACTTCAACCTGCTTTTCAGTCATTACAAAAAGCACAGGAAGCAACCATAGCATATGTGAATGATGATAGCTCAGATACATTAAAGAAAATACGTATTGGAACAATACTAACTTTTTCGATTATCAGTAAATGTGTTTCAGGAAAATCCGTTAAGCAATTTGATTCAAAGGATTGGAATGATATAGCTGCAAGTGTAGCTGAATATGCTGTAATAGAAGGTGATGAAAGATATAGCATTTGCATTTTTTCTATGTATGCAGATTATGTTGATGCTTCAGCTAATTTATTGGAGAGTAGTGGAATTGATACTGCAAAATGTGATGCAATAAGGGCTTTATCAGAAAGGGTTAGACTTCTGACTGATGAATTTATTCAGCAAAATATCACAGAAGTAGATTATACTGAACAGTGTCTATGGATATTGCTTGAGGCGATGATAAAGTTTTTATGTACATATACTAATCTTTATATTTCAGATGATAAAGCTGAATTCATTGAGAATGCAGCGATGTTTGCATTTGAGTATGGTAGATACACTTTATACAAGCAAGAGCAGGAAATTCTTCAGTTATACTTAGAACATCAGTGCCAACTTGATAATGAGTTAGAGCAGAAGCTTTCTGATTACAATAAGGCTCTTAAACAGAAGCAGGAAGAATTCAACAGACTTATCGAAGATGCTTATAGTCCAGATATTATGAATCGATTAAAGTCGTCTGTGAGCGTTGCTAGAAATGTAGGCGTAGACGAAGAAGAGATTTTAGATTCAGTGGATAAGGTGGATGATTTCTTCTCTTAAAAATATGAAAAGCATTCCGAGGCAATGAAGGGCGACGGAATGCTTTTTATAATTATAGGTTTATTATTGCCAATCAAATTGAATCACATAATTATCTACTAAACCAGAAACTGTCAGGAGACCTTCTAATGCATTCTCGGTGTTAGTTCTGGCTTCTTTCCAAAAATCGTTTTTCTGATTTAATTTCTCTTCTTCTCGAGTCTTTAAGCTATCCTGAAAATCGGCATAATCAGAGAGATTTACTTTTGTAAATACAGAAGATTTTACATCATATGACTGGAAGTTATCTGTATCCATTTCATGATATAGAACTTTTAATTCTGGCATTTGAACAATTATCTTGTGATGTTCATTGTCAATATCAAAATTGATATCTTCTATATTTAATCCAACACCTATTGTTCCAGAGCAAACATATACTTGTTGATTCTTAGTTAATGGAATTGAAATGCTTGTATTAAAAAACTTTTTATCTTTTTCAAATTGACCAGCGTCAGTGTAATAATATTTGTAAGAAACAAGTTCTTTTGCAGGAGCAATTACTTCTCGTAAAGTAGCTGCTGTGATTTCTACCTCTGGATTAACTTGGATTTGTCCTTCTTCAGAAGCTGGAATATCCAGAGAATTTTTTAAATCAATCAAGGCTTTCTTCTCATGTAGACTCATTCCTACAAAAAGGACAATGAATAATAAGACCACAAGCCCAACTGTCATTAATTTCGTTTTGGAAAGTGCAATGTTCACAGAATCACTTTTTACTTTTTCAGAAGTTTCTTCAATATTTTCCTGATTTGTTTTTTTCTCATCAGCCATGGTTTCTTCCTCTCAATATTATCACCAACGGTTTCATAAGTTACTAAAACAAATCATACAAGTTATATGTGTAACTTTTGTGTTTGATTTTCTCAAAAAACAAAGGGTTTTAGACTTTCCAATTAAAAAAATGTCACCAGTTAGCTAGTTATTTGACTGCACATTACGTGCAGTTTTACTGTGATTTTTATCTAATAAAAATCGCAAAATAAACAAGTCCTTATATAGAAAATCGCCCCTATGGGCACTTTATAAGGAGGAATATTAATGAATGCATTAGAAGAATTAAAAGTTAAACTGGACCATATTTATGAAAATGATTATGAACTAGTTAATCATGTCTTATCTTTAGTAGGAGAGCATGAGGAAGATGTAAAAGAACTGTTAACCTTCATAAATAAAGATTCAGATGTTAGTCGTATTTCTGTTGTTACGTGTGCTGGAGAGATAAATAATTGGCGTATGGACAGAATTATTGAAACAATTAAAGGAGGAATAGAAAATGAGTAGTGAATTATTGCCATATGAAGAAAAGGCTCAGAAACTAACAACTGAATTGAGAAGAATATTCCATGATGAAAGGGTTCCAATACTATTCGTGCTATCGGCTGTCGTAGATTATGAAGAAGATGTTGACGAGTTATTATATTTCATAAAACACGATGATGAGATTGATGAAGAAGCCATAACGGCTTGTGCACTAGAAATACAAGATCGTCGAGGAGAAGAATAAAGGATAGGGCATCTAAATGATGCCTTATTTTTTTGAAATAATTACAGCAAACAAGTACAATATCCCTATAAAACAATAAAGGACCCAAACAATGACACAAATTAACAGAAACGACATGCTGGAGCTCACCCGTAGATTTACATCAGCTCGTAGCAACTTAATTAGAATTGCGGGTGCGTATATAGATGAGGAAGGATATATAGACGGCACTTTTAACACAAGCTTCCTGAATCTGAAGGGAGCGGAAAAGAATAGATGTCTCGATATCGCAAAGGCGATACCATTTGCAAAGCCAAATGAGGAATTAGTTCAGTACAAGATTCCAGGTATGGGGCCAGGATCTATCTGGCAGATGATTTATGCAATTCGTGATTGCGAATTGAAAAATGATGCCCTGATGCTGAATCTTTACGAGCTTATAGCGGAGAAGTATCCTAAGGGAAGACCATATGCCATTTACATGTATTACGGTGCTTATGATGTGCCAATCAAGGGTAGTGATAAGGCTTACCAGGATGAATCCGAGGAGGTTTATCAGTATTTGATTCTGGCGATTTCCCCTGTGGATGAGGAGCAGATTCCACATTCACCTGAGTCGGGATTCCTCTATCCAGCATTCACAAACAGAAGCACGGACATTAATCATGTGAATTTCTACAGCCAGGATTATGAGGAAGCCAGAGAACTAATGAAGTTTTTGAATTTGGAGTAAGGAGAAACCTAAAAGCTAGGAGGAGGTTGATATGTTAATCGTACTAGAAGGTTTAGCGATGAGCTTTTGGTTGTTGCTCATCTGTGTAGTGGGTATAGCAAAAGATGGACCTGTGGGTCTTGTTAATTTCTATGAGAAGGATGCACAAGAAAGAGTAGTAGAACTGGGATTAACTACAAAAGAGAAAATCAAAAAAGCTGCAACGATTTCAGGGATAGCACTTATAGTACCATTGATAACAGTTGTTCCAGCGGTAGTGTACTTATTAAATGGAGTAACAGGTTTTTGGAATTGCTTCATTCAGCTTCTGTGTATATATATGATTATGAATCTGTTTGACCGATTTTTTATAGATGAATGGTGGGTTAATCATACAAAGGCCTGGATTATACCAGGGACAGAAGATTTGATGCCCTATGTTAATGGAAAAGCCAGAATTAGAAAATGGGTGGCATCACTCATTATGTTTCCTGTGTTGGCTGCAATAATATCTGGAGTGATACAAGCTTTTACTTGAAGGAATTAGAAGAGGATATAAGGATTAATGAAAATAGCAGTGAGTGCCTGTCTACTAGGCGAAAATTGTAAATATAATGGCGGAAATAACTTCAGTGAAAAGGTGGCCAAGTATGTGGAAGGTCATGAGGTGATTCCAGTGTGTCCAGAAGTATTGGGCGGACTGCCTACACCGAGGACACCAGCAGAGATTGTTGATGGAATTGTCACCCGAAAAGATGGAGTTTCTGTCGATTATGAATTTAGGACTGGTGCCCAGAAAGCTTTAGATATTGTGATTGAGAATCAGGTAGAACTAGTGATTTTGCAATCCAGAAGTCCATCCTGTGGAGTGAATACAATTTATGATGGGACATTCTCAGGTAAGACTATTCCAGGGCAGGGAGTGTTTGCAAGTTTGCTTGAGAAGAATGGTATCAGATTGGTAGATGTTGCTGATATTTTGGATTAGCTTGAAGGGAAAAAGGTTATGTGAATGGATTACATGAACAACAGGAGGAGAAGAGAGAATAATGGATTATGATTTAGCGGCAAATTATTGGATTGAGAAGGACAAGGCTTCTGTACATATGGAGCCAGAAGCGTTAACTGAGAGAATTTATGAGTTTATCAATGCTCACAACACATGTGCACTGGCTACAGGATGTGACAGCTTTGTTAGATGCACTCCTATTGAATATAGCTATATGGATGGCGTCTTTTATATGCTCTCTGAAGGTGGATTGAAATTTAAGGCACTTAAAGAAAATAAAAATGTCTCATTTGCTATATATGAACCTTATGGCGGCTTTGGTCAGCTGAAGAGTCTTCAGGTGATGGGAAAAGCTGCATTAGTTGAACCATTTTGTGATGAGTACATAAAAATATTGGCGCATAAGAAGATACCAGTAGAGGCTATGAAGAAATTGCCTCAACCAATGAATCTTATCAAGATAATTCCAGAAAGCTATGACTATCTTGATTCTGATTTAAAGAGAGATGGATTCAATAGCAGACAGCATAGAGAATTAGTTTAATAGAGCTTGGTGACTAAGGGAATTCTTCCATTGGAATTCTTTCTACCTGTAGGTAGTTTTCGTTGCTTTCGTTTTCAGTGACAGCCAGTTCTTCGTTGAAGCCTTTCAAAGCATCAAAGGGACTGAATATCTTAGCCCGCCTTGAGAGGTCCATGGCTGGATGTTTGATGGAAAAACTGTCGAACTTTTGATGGACAGGTTTTCCCTTCTCATATACCTTTTGGTATTTAAAGTTTTTAAGCATATTTAATCCTCCGGTTTCTAAGCAGACCGGAGGATTTTTTTATGCCTTGTGGCCTCCGATCTGCTGATTTCTTTCTATAGTTGTGGCTCCTTCTAGGAAGTTCGTTCCTTTTAACATGGCATTGGCTCCATATCTGCTTCTTACCTCCAACAGGGCAGCATGAATCTGCTTTTCTTTATTCAGCGCATCATAATCAGTGAATAAATCAAGCTGATAAACTCCGTTATCATCTTTTACATCACAGGCGCAGATTCCCAGGCGACGGAAGAGTATCCTGTGGTCACATTTTTTCTTTACAGCCTCCATGATAGCAGGTGTAACAAGCTTTGAAGTGTTAGTGGCTGTACGCAGATTAACAGTTCCGTTTGAATGGGCTGGATGAATTCTTCCATACCAGTCGATGGCCAGTGGACCGTCGTAGGTAGGGCAGTATTCCATGCTTTTGTAATCGTAGCTTACCCACCAGGTAAATCTGGAAGCTACCAGATTTTTCTTGTACATGTCGCAACACAGGATATCTATCATTTCTGTAATGACCACGCAGGCCTCCTCATATTTATAAGGGCGAGGGAGCACCTGACCATTGGAAAGAGAGTGGTTGTTAGTCCTGTAGTTTTTTATGTCTTTCATGGTAACAGGTTCGATGCCCCAGGCATGGTCTATGAGGATTTCAGCATCGATGCCGAAGGTTTTGTAAAACCATTCTTCATTCCATTGCGTCTGTTCGGCAATATCCCCCATGGTAAACATGTGGTTTCGCTCCAGGCGTCTGGCTTTACCAGAGCCTATTTGCCAAAAATCAGTAAGGGGCCGGTGGTCCCAGAGAAGAAGCTTGTAGGAATCTTCATTAAGGGATGCTATGCGCACACCGTCTTTATCTGCAGGAGCTTTCTTAGCCACAATATCCATGGCTACCTTTGCCAGATATAGATTGGTCCCGATGCCGACAGTGGCGGTAATGCCAGTCTGTTTCAGAACATCTCTGATTATGGTGAGAGCCATAACGTGGGCGGGGTTTTCACCTGTTTTAGCGGCAGTCTGCTCATACAGATGGAGATATGGAGCGCAGTCAATAAAGCATTCGTCGATGCTGTATACATGGACATCTTCGGCAGCTACATATTTCAGATAGATGCCGTATATTTTTGCGGAGACTCTTTCATACTCAGCCATTCTTGGAACGGCAGTGATGTAAAGAACTTTGGTTTTATGAATCTTTTCGTATTTTTCAATGGCCTGTTTTGCTTCAAAAAGTCGTGGTCTGCTGGGAACGCCGATAGCTTTCAGCGCAGGAGACACTGCAAGGCATATAGTCTGATCTGACCTGCTGGAATCTGCCACCAGAAGATTAGCTTTCAGTGGATCAAGCTTTCTGGCCACGCACTCCACAGAAGCATAGAAACTCTTCATATCAATAGCAATATAGCAACGATCATTCATGGTACCTCCTGATAGTAAAAATAGAACATAGTTTCGATTTGGCATAGTTATAATATACCCGAACAGGCATTCGAGTCAATCGAACAAATTATAAATTTTTTTTGATTATGGATACTCTGTTATTTTGGGGGCATGTTAGATATAATGAAAATCACATGTAATAGGTTGTTAGAATACATTGTATTGTTAAGGGGCAGGATGAATAAAAGCCAGGCACGTAAAATCCTTGGATTGGATGGTACGGAAGACGAAAGAGAAATAAAAAAGAAATATAGAAAGCTTATGCATGAGAATCATCCAGACTCAGCTGGAGATGATGCAGATAATGAGCTTGCGGCTAAAATTAACACTGCCTATGAGCTTCTTATGAAGGACTATAGCGGCCCGGAAAAGAAGAAAGCTACAGTGAAGAAAAAGCCAAAGAAACATTGGAATGGTAAAGAAAATCCTAATGCATATTGCGCCAGACCTATCTTTCATGAGGTGGAGGATTTGGATGGAGTAAATCTAGGCACCATAGAGATTGCCAGAGGCAGATATGTCTGGTCAAAGGATGAGGAGTTTTCTCTTTTTCTTAGAAGTTTATATGTGACCAGCAAAGAGCTTTTGGATAATGCCAGACCAAGCCTGTTCTTTGAACTGCCGGATGTGATTAAGCAGAAATATCTGGCTGACCTTACATATTTGCTGACAGGTCAGTTTATAGATGGCTCCCTCACACTTAAGGAGCTTGGAGTACTTGATATAGATGCATATAAAATCGATGCAATGGTGGAGCTGGATATCAATGCACCTACACCAAAGGTGGGCGACAGCTTATATCCTGCAGGAGTATCAAATCACAGGCTTTACCTCAGAAATAAAGGTGGTCAGATAGTAGGATATTTGAGCTTTAAAGATGACAGGTTATATTATGTCATTATCCCATTGTTTGAGCAGAAGAAGGCTCAGGTAAAAATGGTGGTGGCAGACAATGCATTAAAATCTAGAACTCGAAAGAAATACGCTGATTTGAATCTATGGATTAGATTAAATGAGACAGAGACCTCTGCTATTGAAAGCACAAATCTAAAGATTGATGAGCTTTTAAGCAGATATGGTAAGGAAGGACTATAAAGATGAAACTGTTAAAAGGTAGACCAGAAAATTGTGAAGAAAGACAGTCAAGGGAAATTCGTACATACGATTTTTTGGATAATCTTGGAATTGAATATGAGAGAACAGATCACGAGGCAGCGGCCACTATGGAAGTCTGCAACGAGATTGACAAAATTTTGGATGTCACCATTTGCAAGAATCTTTTTCTGTGCAATAAGCAGAAGACAAAGTTCTACTTGCTTATGATGCCAGGTGATAAGAAATTCAAAACAAAGGAACTTTCCAGCCAGATTAATTCAGCCAGACTTTCTTTTGCATCTCCTGAAGACATGCTTAAATATCTGGATATTGAACCAGGCTCAGTAAGTATCATGGGCCTAATGAATGATAAAGAACATGCTGTAAAGCTTCTTGTGGACGAGGATGTAAAAAAGGATGAGTACATTGGATGTCATCCATGCATCAACACATCCAGCTTAAAAATAAAGACTGTAGATATTTTTGAAAAATTTCTTCCAGCTGTAGGTCACGAACCAGAGATTGTACACCTTGTGGGAGAGTAAAGAGTATAAGGCTGCCTCAAATTTTTGAGGTAGCCTTTTCAATAACCATATCCGTAAGGGTCTGGGAGATTAAATCCCTAGGGTTTGAGGTTGGATTAATCCACTGTTCAATCTTGTCTTTAGGGAGCATGACAGGCATTCTGTCATGGATTTTGCCCAGTTCCTCGGTAGGCTCCTGAGTAAGGATGACAAATACAGGGTAGCCTTCCTCGATGCGATAAAGGCCACAAAGCCAGGTGGTAGTGCAGCCTGTTGGCTGAATGGCGTATTTGTCGCCAGTCTGTACTTTTCCGTCAGGACTTTTAAGATGCGCCCACTCATAGTAGTAGGCAGCGGGAATAATACATCTGTGAGATTGCCAAGCATCTTTGAATGTAGGCTTTTCTCCAGCTGTTTCTACTCTGGCATTGAAGAGAGTTCTCTTATTGTCTCTGGCCATAAATCCCCACTGCATTGGAAATACACTTTTAACACCCTTTGAATTAGGGGCAATGACAGGGACTATGTCTGTAGGACGGACTTCACCATCTGTGACAAGTGGTCTGGCGTGGGTATCTATAAATTTCATGGTAAGTGGAGAGCGTTCCGCCGCCTCCATAATTTCTCTAAGTTCATCAATTGTTATATCTAATGCATATCTGGTGCACATAATATTCCTCCGGTTTAAACAGCAAAAAATCCAGCTGATAAATTCAATTATAAATTTTTATCAAAATATTTCCACTTATACAAAATATTTACACTATCCATATGAGATGAGTAAGGATAAAATTAAGATAATTATGACTGAAGAGGAGGATTGTTATGCAAAAGTGGGCTAGATTATTATATCAACCAGCATTGCCTTTGAATGGAGATAGAATGGTGACCGGAAGCAGGGAGCACATTGATATCTCAAGGCGTGCAGCTGAAGAGGGAATGGTTTTATTAAAAAATGATGGGGTACTTCCTTTGAATAAACAGCAGCCTTTAGCAATATTTGGCAAGGGTATTGTGGACTATGTTAAAGGTGGCGGCGGTTCCGGTGATGTATTCTGCAAGTACGTGCATTCTCTCTATGATGGCCTTAAGGCTAAGGGCGTGGATGTGTATGAGCCACTTATAAATTTTTACAGGGATGATTTAAAGGCGCAGTATGCAAAGGGCAGATGCCCAGGTATGACTTCCGAGCCAGAAATTACAGAGCAGCTTCTTAAGGGCGCAAAGGCATTTTCTGATACAGCACTTATAGTGATCAACCGATTCTCAGGTGAAGGATGGGATAGAAGCAGTATTGAATGTAATAACGAGTTCAATCCATGGGAATCAGAGACTTCTATGCCAAAAATCTCAGCGGAAGTTTTTCCAGAGGGAGATTTTTATCTTACAGTTGCTGAAAAGAAAATGATTGAAACAGTTAAGGCCAACTTTAAAAAGGTAATCGCTGTGCTCAATATTGGTGGAATCATCGACTGCAGATGGCTTAAAGAAGAAGGAATCAATGGCGCACTTTACATGGGACAGGGCGGCATGGAAGGTGGAGATGCTGCAGCAAATGTTCTTCTTGGTTTGGTAAATCCATCGGGAAGACTGGTGGATACTTTTGCTGGTCAGTTGGAGGATTATCCATCCACAGCCAGATTCCATGAGTCCTTTGATTATGTGGATTACAACGAGGATATTTATGTTGGATATAGATATTTTGTGACCATACCAAAGGTTGCAGAAAAAATTGTGTATCCTTTCGGATATGGATTGAGCTATACCAGCTTTGACAGCAATATTTTATCCATGGCACAAAATGAGGATGAGTTCTATTTCACCGTTAAGGTGACAAATACAGGAAAAATGGCTGGAAAGAATGTTGTTCAGCTCTATTACAGTGCACCACAGGGCAAGCTTTTAAAACCAGCCGTTGAGCTGGGGGCATTCGCAAAGACGAAGTTACTTTCTCCAGGAGAGAGTCAGGAATTGGTTCTTAGTATTTCAAAATATACTCTTTCTTCTTTCGACGATTTAGGGAAGGTAAAGGAAGCAGCATATGTTTTGGAGAAAGGTAAATACAGCTTTACCCTTGGCGCAGATTCTTTAAACATGACAGGAGAGGTCTTTACCTGGGACAATTCAGCTGACGAGATAATAAAGCAGCTTAGTCACAAGCTTTCTCCAGTAGAGCTGAAGGAGAGAATGCTTTCTGATGGAAGCTATGAGGCGTTACCACAGGGACAGCACAAAGATATCAATGAATCTGTCATCGGTAAGATGGAGCCAGGAACGGAAGAGGCATTGACTCCAGCTGTAAGAGCCAGAGATAGATATTATTTAACCCATCCATATAAGGAGGGGACACATCCATTTTCAGAGGTTGCTGAAGGTAAGATTACTCTTGAAGAATTTGTAAATCAGCTTTCAACAGATGATTTGATGCATCTGGTAGGTGGTCAGCCTAACACTGGTGTAGGAAATGTATTTGGTTTTGGAAATCTTCCAGAGTATGGGGTACCAACTGCAGGCACAGCAGATGGCCCTGCCGGTATCAGAATTGCTCCAGAGACAGGGGTGCTTACAACAGCACTTCCTTGTGCCACACTGTTGGCATCCACCTGGAACAGGGAAATCCTGGAAGAAGTAGGAGATTTGGGCGGCAAAGAGCTCAAAGAAAATAACCTTTGTATATGGCTTACTCCTGCAATTAACATTCATAGAAATCCTATGTGCGGACGTAACTTTGAATATTATTCAGAAGACCCATTGCTTGCAGGTACTCTTGCAGCATGTCTTGTACGAGGAACACAGAAGAATCACGTGGGCGTTTCTGTAAAGCATTTCGCATGCAACAATAAAGAAACTAACAGAAAACACTGTGATTCAAGAGTATCAGAAAGAGCACTTAGAGAGATATATTTAAAGGCCTTTGAAATCGTTGTTAAGGAGTCTCAGCCTTATACAATCATGAGCTCTTACAATGTAATTAATGGCGAGAGAGCATCAGAAAGCAGAGACCTTTTAACAGGAATCCTCAGAGAAGAATGGGGATTTGAGGGAATGGTTACTTCTGACTGGTGGACAAGAGGCGAGCATTACAAGGAACTTAATGCAGGCAATGATTTGAAGATGGGCAACGGATTTCCAGAGCGTTTAAAAGCTGCAGATGAAAAGGGAGCCCTTGATCATGAACAGCTAAAAAAGAGTGCAATAGTCATTTTAAAAACTATTCTTAAGTTTGATTAGAATAACGTATATACGAATTATAAAAAAGGACACCTGTCTAAAAAAGGTGTCCTTTTTTTAGTGTCTCCCCTTCCATAAGATTAGAGAAGATTAATGAAGGGAGGACACTATGACAGGAATAGAGTTTATTGATGAAAAAGGTAGTTTTAGACTAAATAATCCCACACATACCAGTGGTTTATATCTGCCTTTGGCAAGTCTCAAAGGACTTAAAAGTGCAGTGACACCTGATTTTAATGGTGATGCTAAAACTGATCAGAATCATTTTTTGATTGGACCAAAGAGCATTATGAACTTAAGCACAGATAGAGATACCAGGAATTTCTTTTTGATTTTTAACGAGGAATTATGGTCGGTTACTGGCGTTTCTGCAATGCAGGAAGCAGATAAATATACAGAAAAAGAGGATTCTTGCAGCCTTAGGGCAGGCAGAATGTGGCAATCCCTTGAGCGTAAAAATGAAAAAAGAAACATTACAGCGGTGACCACCATCTTTTCTCTTCTAAATCAGAATGCAGAAATAATGCAAATTACAGTTACAAATACCGGTGATGAACCGGTGAGTTTTAAACCTGTAGGGGCAATTCCAATATATGGGAGAAGTGCTGATAATCTCAGAGACCACAGACATGTCACATCCCTTCTGAACAGGGCGGTAATCTGCGAAGACGGGGTGGTAATGAAGCCAACCTTATCCTTTGATGAGAGGGGACATCAGGTAAACAATGTGACCTACTACGTTTTTGGCTGTGAGGAAAACAATCTTCTTCCAGAGGAATTTATTGCAGATGCAGATAGGTATTTGGGTGAAGGAGGAACCTATCTTAGACCAAGAAGTCTATTGGATGGAAGAGGAAAATCAGATGTCTGGAAAAAGCCAGGGACTAAAGTGGATGGAAAAGAAACTGTAGGAGTATTGGGATTCTCCAAAAAGATATTGATGCCACAGGAATCTGTTACATATCAGATGGCTATTGGACTGGTGGAGGATGAGAATCTTTCTGAAATGGATGTAGTCAGAACATTGGTAAGAAATCATGAGAAGGTAAATAAGGTATTTCAGGAAACAAAAGATTACTGGGATAACAGAACTTCCATCAGCTTTAAGACCGGCAATAAGGCCTTTGATAATTACATGAACTGGGTAAGTTTTCAGCCGGAACTTAGAAGAATCTTTGGCTGTTCATTCCTGCCTCATCACGATTATGGAAGAGGCGGACGAGGCTGGAGAGATTTATGGCAGGATTGCCTGGCACTGCTTCTGATGAATGCAGAAGTTGTGAGAACTATGATTTTGGATAATTTTAAGGGTGTTCGGTTAGACGGTACCAATGCCACCATCATCGGCAGTAAACCAGGTGAGTTTAAGGCTGATAGAAACGGGATTTCAAGGGTATGGATGGACCATGGTTTTTGGCCATTTTTAACTGTGAAGCTCTACATGGACCAGACTGGAGACTTGGAAATATTAAATCAGGAGATTTCCTATTTTCAGGACGAAGAAAAATCAGAATATGCAGGAAGTGTATTTGAGCATATCCTGCTTCAGAATCTTGCTGCTTTCTATGATGTTGGAGAGCATAACCAGATTAGATTAAGGAATGCTGATTGGAATGATGCTTTGGATATGGCACCTGATAAAGGAGAAAGTGTTGCCTTTACCTGTGGTTATGCAGGAAATCTTAAGGATATTGCTACGTATTTACGAATCCTAAAGGCTAAAAGTGGAATTACACAGATGGCAATAGCAAAGGAAATGTTGATCTTATTGCAGGAAGATTCCTATGAAGTTTTCAACAGTCCTGCAGAAAGAAACAGTCTACTGAATAAATACAGAAAGACTGTATCTTATGGAATCTCTGGCGCAAAAGAACAGGTGGATATTGAAAGAATAGCCCTTCTTTTAGAGCATAAATCAGATTTTCTCATGAAACACATTCGAAGTCAGGAATGGGTGGGGGATGACCAGGGAAATGGCTGGTACAACGGCTACTATGACAACTTAGGCAGACAGGTGGAAGGATGTTTCGGCCAGGATGTAAGGATGATGCTTACAGGACAGGTATTTTCCATTATGAGCGGTACTGCAAAAAATGATGCAGTGGCGCAGATTGTTAAATCAGCGGACAGATATCTTTTCAAAGAAGAGATTGGTGGATACGTTTTAAATACAGATTTTAAGGAGTTGCGCACAGATTTAGGGCGCATGTTTGGATTTTCTTATGGTGATAAAGAAAATGGTGCAGTTTTCTCACATATGGCAGTTATGTTTGGAAATGCATTGTATCAACGTGGATTTGTAAATGAGGGGTACAAAGCATTAAACACTTTATTCAAAGCTGCATCCAATTTCGAGAAAAGCCGAATCCTTCCTGGAATACCAGAATATTTCAATGGTGAGGGAAGAGGGATGTACAACTATTTAACTGGCGCTGCAAGCTGGTATCTTTTGACTATGGTTACAGAAGTATTTGGCGTTAGGGGGAGTGCGGGCGATTTACATATAGAACCGAAGCTTGTAAGCAGCCAGTTTGATAGTAATGGAGTGGCAGAAATAAGTCTTCCATTTAGAGACCATAATTTTGTTGTGAGATTTGTAAATAAGAAAAATAAGAATTACGGGGAATATTCCTTAGGTCAGGTTCTTATTGATGGAACCTGTAAAGTAGAGCCACAACGTAAATCCGTTACAATTCCAGAAAATTGGATTTTGAATTGGAATGAGAAAAGCCATGTTATAGAGATTGAACTTAAGTAAGGAGAATGGTTATGGATATGAATACCAACGTGAAAGATGAGATAAAGGATTATGGAAGAAAAAGTGCTTTTGCCAGCTTTCTTCCAGGAATTGCTGGAGTGAAGGGAACTCCAATCTGGTGTTATTACGTGAACCGAGGTCAGGCTGTAGTGAGTTTTGGTGTAAGGGATAAGGATAATGGAATAATGGAGTTTTATCCTGCTCATACCGCCTATCAAACTGTAAACAAAACAGGTTTTAGAACTTTTATTAAGACTGAAAAAGATTTTTATGAACCATTTGCCAAGGCAAGTGAGGAAAACAATATGACCATCTATATGAATGGTCTCACAATCGAAGATAGAAATAAAGATCTTGGACTTAAGGTGAAGGTCAGCTATACCACACTTCCAGGTGAGCCTATAGGAGCTCTTATGCGCGTGGTGGAAATCACAAATGAAGGAAATGAGGCTCAGAATCTTCAGGTATTAGATGGTATGCCAGCGTTAGTTCCATTTGGTGTTGGACAGGAGAGTCTGAAAATGATGGCACAGACTACCAAGGCCTGGATGCAGGTGGAGGATGTAGATACAAAGTGTCCTTATTACCGAGTGCGTGTGAGCATGGAAGATTCCGCGGAGGTACAAAAGATTGATGGAGGAAATTTTGCATTTGCATGCTTTGAGGATGGCGAAAAGCTTTCTGTGATAGTGGACCCTAATGTGGTTTTCTCCTACGATTTGTCACTGGACAGCCCAGAGGGCTTTAAGGCAGCCTCACTTAATGATTTATTTGGACAGCATCAGAATACATCTAATGAATTACCTTGTGCTTTCTTTGGCGCGTCAAAAACACTTCAGTCAAATGAGAGTCTCACTATTTATGAAATGATAGGTCAGGTTCGAAACAAGAATGTTTTAAACGGATTCTTAGGCAACAAGATTAATGGAAATTATTTTGAAATTAAGTTTCAGGAAGCACTGGCACTTACTGAGAAATTAACAGAGGTTGTAGGCACAAAAACTGTCAATAAGAGTTTCGATGATTACTGCCGTTATACCTACATGGACAATGTACTTAGAGGAGGTCTTCCTATCAGCCTTACCGATAATCATACTTTCTATGTCTATTCCAGAAAGCACGGTGATTTAGAGCGTGATTACAACTATTTTTCCATGACACCTGAATTCTATTCTCAGGGAAATGGAAATTTTAGAGATGTTAATCAAAACAGAAGATGCGACACATTTTTCAGCCCACAGGTGGAAGCTGCCAATATAAAAATGTTTTATTCTCTTTTGCAGCTTGATGGCTACAATCCTCTTAAAATTGAGCAGATGCGTTATCAGGTGGCAGAGGATTCTTTGGGAGATATCAAAATAAATCAACCATTTACACCTGGTGAGCTGGTGGCGGCTATCACTGACGTGAAAGGCGTGATGGATAATGAGGGATGGAAGCTTTTTGAGGAGATTATGAAAGCTGCCGAAGAAACTGTTAATGCAGATTTCGGCGAGGGATATTGGAGTGATCACTGGACCTATAATCTGGATTTGGTAGAGGATTATCTTGAGATATATCCAGATCAGAAAAAACAGCTGCTTTTTGATACAAGGGTTAAAGCTTTTGATGCGGCAGTTAAAGTGAAGCCTAGATATCTAAGATACGTAAATACGAAGAATGGAATTCGTCAGTATAACTATCTGGAAGAAAGAGCAGAGGCATTAAAGGAAGCTGGTTTCGCAGCTGACAAAGCAGGAAATGAAGTGGAGATGTCTCTTATGGCAAAAATGATTCTTCTTTCTGCTGTTAAATTCGCAACCCTTGACCCAGAAGGACTTGGTGTAGAAATGGAGGGCGGTAAGCCAGGCTGGTATGATGCCTTAAATGGATTGCCAGGAATGTTTGGATCTTCCATGAATGAAACATATGAATTGGCAAGGATGGTTAAATTCGTAATTGCGAATTTAAAGGATAATGATAGAGACATCACATTCCCACAGGAGGTAGCAGAATTTATTCAGGAATTGTCTCAGATAGAAAGTGCTGGTGGCGATAGCTTCTTAAGGTGGAATAAGAGAAATAACCTGAAGGAAGAGTATAGAAATAAAGTGTATGAGAAACTTTCAGGAGCTAAAAAGGCTGTGTCAGCCGATATGCTTATTTCCTATTTGGAAAGTTTTGAGAAATGTCTTGATGAGGGTATAGAAAGAGCACTTGAACTGGGTGATGGAATTCCAATGGCATATTTTAGCTACCAGATGGATGATTTTGACGAGACTGATAATGGAATTTTTCCAAAGCATTTTACTATTCAAAAAATCCCATATTTCCTTGAGGGACCTGTCCGTTACTTAAAGCTAAAAGATTCATTGGATAATAAGAAAAAGATTTACACCAAGATTAAGTCTAGTGACCTTTATGATAAAAAGCTATCCATGTACAAGGTTAATGCATCACTTCAGGATGCAAGCTTTGAGCTGGGAAGATGCAGAGCCTTCACTCCAGGCTGGCTGGAAAATGAATCTATATGGCTTCACATGGAGTACAAGTATTTGCTGGAACTTTTACGAAGTGGACTGTACCAGGAGTTTTTCAATGATTTCAAAGATGCGGCCATACCATTTTTGGCTAAAGAAACATACGGCAGAAGTACCTTGGAGAATTCTTCATTTATTGCCAGTTCGAAAAATCCAAACCAGGCTATTCATGGAAAAGGCTTTGTAGCAAGACTTAGTGGCTCAACTATTGAGTTTATTAGTATGTGGAAGCTGATGTTCTTTGGTTCGCATTTGTTTACTGCAAATGAGTCAGGAGAGTTATGTTTTTCTCCTACACCAGCCATTCCAGAATATCTTCTTTTTGAAACTACTGATAAAAAATACAGGGTTGAAACCACAATGCTTGGTCACACAAAAGTGGTGTATGAAGCAGATATAAAGCAGGACTTCATTCCTGGAAATTATGAGATTACAGAAATAACAGTGGAGTATTCAGATGGAACTGTAGAGGAATTCAAAGACTCAATTATTTCTGGAGAGGCTGCAGTAAAAATCAGAGACCGTCAGGCAAAAAATATAAATATAAAAATGACACCTAACTAAAAAAAGTATCATTTTTTCAGTTTTACCATAATCCTATAATTCAAACATAACAAAGGTTACACAAGCAGTAACCAAGTAAATCCAAAAATTATTGGGAGGAAGAAAAAAATGAAAGTAAAAAAACTTTTAGCTACGCTTCTTGTAGGTGCCATGACTCTTTCTATGGTTGCTTGCGGTAGTGATGGCAGCGACAGCAGTGCAGTCTTGGAAGGGGAAAACGTAAATGCGGAAACTGTTGGTTCAGGTGATGAGAAATTAGTTGTATGGACACTTGCAAAGGATTTACAGACTTTTGCAGAGAAGTACGCTGAGACTCATGACATCCAGATTGAGACAGTTGTAATCGAGCCAGCAGATTATGCTACAAAGGTTCAGACAGCATTAAACGGTGGACAGACAACACCGGACATTATCGTTGGTGAGCCACAGATGCTTGAGGATTTCTATGATGCAGGTTATTTCGAGGATTTAAATCAGGCTCCATACAACGCACAGGATTACAAGGGCCAGATTGTAGATTATGTATGGGAAGTTGGTCAGGATGCAGATGGTATCCAGAGAGCTATTTCATATCAGATTACACCAGCCGGCATGTATTATCGTAGAGATATTGCAGAGAAGGTATTTGGTACGGACGATCCAGTAGAAATCGGAAAGCTTTTTGCTGATTACAACACACTTCTTGATACAGCAAAGACACTTAAGAACGCTGGCTACAGAATCTTTGCATCAGATGCAGAGATGTCATATTTCTCTGGTGACTCAGCTTGGGTAGTTGATGGCAAGCTTAATGTTGCTCAGGCAAGAAAAGATTACATGGATGTAGTAATCGACCTTTACGAGAATGATTACACAGCTTATGCAAACCAGTGGTCAACACCTTGGTATCAGGCTATGGCTGGCGAGGTACCTATCCTTACAGCTGATATTCAGAACTATGCAGATGATTCTGTAAACGTATGGGACGCTGAGGCATTTGAGGAAGCTACAAAGGATTTAGACAAGACTGAAGTATTTGCATTTGGTCTTCCAAGCTGGGGTGTTCTTACTCTTAGAGACAATGTAGGCGAGACATCAGGTAAGTGGGGCGTATGTGCTGGACCAGCTTATGGTTTTGGCGGTGGTACATTTATCGGTATCTCAGCATATTCTGAGCACAAGGATCTTGCATGGGATTTCTTAAAGTGGGTAACACTTGATGAAGAGACAGCTGAGTGGTGGATTGAGAAGTCTGAGGGTGACACAGTTTCACTTGTTTCAGTTCTTGAGAAGCACAAGGATGATGAGAATCCTGTATATGGAAATCAGAAGCTCTATGCCTTCTGGCAGGAGCAGGCAGCAGGAATTGATTATTCAAAGGTAACTCGTTACGACAAGATTATCGGTGATGCTTGGAGTGATGCAATTACAAACATTAAAACTGGTGCTAAGTCTAGAGAAGATGCAATCAACGAGTTCTACGATTTAGTAGAGTCAACATATCCAGAAATCGAAGTAGTAAGATAATAAATTCTAATTAATACGGGGCTGGCTGAGGCCGGCCCTGGTTATTGATAGCGAGATGAAGGGAGGAAATAATGAAAGCTTTTTCTATAAAGGATTTGATGAAGAATAGGAATAATGCGGCATACCTGTTTGTGCTCCCATTCATCATCGTCTTTTTAATCTTTAATGTTTATCCGGTTTTAAGAACTTTATTTCTTAGTTTTACCGAATATAAGGGTTATGGCGACCCAGTTTTCATCGGTATTGATAACTATAAGAGAGTAGTGGGAGATAAATTCTTCTGGAGAGCTCTCTATAACACAATAAAAATGTGGAGCCTTAATATTGTGCTCCAGTTAGGTTTGGCCTTTTTACTTACAATGGTCTTTTCTGATATCAAGTATAAGGTAAGGGCTCTTCCGGTTTTTAGAGCAGTTTATTATCTGCCAAATCTTATTGCTGCTACATCAGTAGCTTTCCTTTTTAAGACACTCTTGGATTGGAAATATGGAACATTTAACCAGATGCTCCTGACTATGGGTGTGATTGATGAGCAGGTGAACTGGTTGGGAGATACCAAAACAGCCTGGGCTGTTATAGCCGTGATTCAGGCATGGATGTGGTTTGGAAATTCTTTCATTATGCTGATGGCAGGTGTTCAGGGAATTCCTTCAGATTACTTTGAGGCTGCAGCCATTGATGGTGCCGGAAGATGGACTACATTTGGAAAGATTACCATACCTCTTTTAAGACCTATTCTTTTATATATTGCAGTCACATCTCTTATTGGTGGTTTACAGCTTTTTGATTTGCCATTCCTTATGAATGGTGCCGGTGGACCTTCTACACAGGGTGCACCTAGTGGAACATTGCAGACAACAGTAATGTATCTTTACAAATTTGGATTTGAAACACATCAGGTTGGCTTCGCTTCGGCAATTGCCTATACACTGTTCTTTATAATTTTATTTGTATCTATTATGGAATTTAAGTTCATTGGAGGAAAGGAGGACTAGTGCATGGAACATAAAATAAAAAAAGGAATATTATATGTGGCCCTTGTAGTGTTGGCACTTTCCTGTTTACTTCCTTTTTGGCTTATGATTGTCAACTCCACGCGATCAGGTGTTGAAATAACCCATTCTTTTTCATTCTTGCCAGGACACAGCCTGAAGGACAACTGGATTGTTCTCTTTGATTATGTAAATCTGTTCACAGGTTTCTTCAACAGTATAAAGGTAGCTGTGCCTGCAACTTTGTTAACTGCATATTTCTCAGCCATTACTGCCTATGCCATGGCTATGTATGAGTGGAAGGGGAATAGTTTAATGTTTAAGGTAATCGTTGTATTTATGATGATACCTTCACAGCTTTCACTCATTGGTTTTTACAACCTTTGCCAGAAGCTGAGACTCATTGATTCTTACGTGCCACTTATTGTGCCTGCTATAGCAGCGCCAGGTATTGTTTTCTTCTTGCGTCAATATACGAAGTCTACACTGTCAAAAGCTTTGCTCGAGGCAGCCAGAATCGATGGGGCATCAGAGATACTAACATTTCACAAAATTGTTCTTCCCATAATGTCTCCAGGAATTGCAACAATGTCCATTGGTGCGTTCATTGGAAACTGGAACTCTTATCTGGTGCCTTTAATATTATTAAATACCCCTCGCAAGATGACATTACCTGTTATGATTTCTACTCTTAATGCTGCAACTGATTTGCAGAAGAACCAGGGTGCTATTTACCTCGGTGTAGCCATTTCAGTTGTGCCAATTATGATTGTATTTAGCTTCTGTTCTAAATATATCATTAGCAGTATTTCTGCAGGTGGCGTCAAAGAATAATTAAGTAACCTGAAAACGGACTGGAGCAAAATTTATTGCCCAGTCTTGTTTTCGTTGAAACAGTTGGATGCAATCAGTATAATAAAAAAATGGAAACTAGAAGTAATTTATTAAAAAAGTCAATATCCGTAATTCTATTGTCAACATTAGCTTTAGGTTGTGGTCAAACAGGAAACTCTAATGAAAATCCCGGTTTAGAAGAACAGGTAAAATTCGATTGGTATATCAATTATTCATGGTTCAATACTGGTTGGGGAAGTAATGCAGTTTCGAGGGCAATTACTGAGAAAACCGGTGTGAACATCAATTTCATTACACCCCAGGGAAATGAAGAAGAAAAACTGAATGCTTTAATTAAGTCTGGAGCGCTTCCTGATTTGATTACGTTGGGCTGGTGGGAGCCTCAGGTAAACGAAATGATTCAAAAGGATATGGTTTACGCCATCAATGAGCTGGCAGACGAGTACGACCCATATTTTTATCAGGTATGTGATCCACAGGCCGTCAGCTTTTACACTCAAAGAGATGGAAATATATACGGCTATCCATGTTCTTCAGTAACGCCTGATGATGTGGAGCAAAACGATAACATAGGCTCTAATCAGACATTTCTGGTTCGAAAAGATATCTATGAGGCTATAGGAAGTCCTGATATGACCACCATAGAAGGCTTTGAGACAGCGGTGAAGAAGGCTGCCCAGATGTTTCCTGAGGTAAATGGAAAGCCACTGATTCCTTTAGGGGCTCATAATTTTGATGATACAGGAAATGTTTCTTTTGATAAGTACATGCAAAACTTTTTGGCAGTACCTTATGAAAAAGATGGGAAGCTCTACGACAGAAATACGGATCCAGAATATATTAAGTGGCTAAAGATGTTTAGGCGTCTGAATCAGCAGGGGTATATCACCACAGATGTTTTCACTGACAAGCGAATTCAGATGGAAGAGAAGATTGCTGAGGGAAGATATTTTTGCATGATGTATCAGTACACAGATATGTCTGACCAGCAAAAAGAGCTTTATGCAAAGTCACCTGGTAGCATTTATATAGCTGTGGACGGTCCTAAGAATGAAAATGGTGATGACCATATTCTTCCAACAAATACAGCAAGTGGGTGGACCATCACATTGATTTCCAAAAACTGTAAAGACCCAGAGAAGGCTATTAAGTTTTTGGATTATATGATTTCAGAGGAAGGCCAGAAGATGGTTTATCTAGGGGTGGAGGGAATTACCTATGATGTTGTGGATGGTAAAGAAGTGATAAGGCCAGATGTTCTTCAGCTATTGAATAAGGACAGGACATCCTACGACCAGATTTACGGAGCTGATGATGCATACTGGATGCTGCAGGACAATGTTATGCAATTGAAGTGGAAGACAGACTACGCATCACCTACTTCACAACTTGAAAAGTGGACCTATCAGTACGCCACCTACACTGGCCAGTATGATGTTATTTTTCCTGCAGATACCGAGGATGCTTACATTAACAGTCAGATAGAATTACTTTGGAGCAAAACTCTTCAGGATTTGTTGTTAGCGCCATCAGAGCAGGAGTTTGATGAGATATTGGATAATTACAAAGCCGAGCGAGAAGAACTTGGTTTTGAACAATTACAGGAGAACAGATATAAGTATGTCCTTGAAGCGAAAAATCAATTGGGAATTGATTAGAGGAATGAAATTAAATAACAAGCTTACTGGAATCATACTTGTATTTGTAATGATTCCAATAACCATTCTAAGTGGAATAATGTTTTACAACATGGAGCAGTCCACCATTCAGGAGAATTTATCCTACATGGATGCCACTATGGTTCGCAGGCAGGATAGCATAAAAAACAATGTGGATTCTATCAATATGACAACACAGTTTTTCCTGTCTAATCAGACTATGAATCAGGTTCTTATTGATGCCAACTCTGGGAAGGAGTACGACACTACCCAGTGGATTTCAATCTATCACAATGATGTGGCAGCTTTGGAGAGACTGATTAATAACAACCCTGTTTTAGGCGGAGTCAGATATTATTCCACCAACGATAATGTGCAGGAGCTAATGCCTGTTCTTTTCGACAATACCAGGTTGCAAAAACAGGAATGGGTAGCTAAAGCAGAAACAGGAGGATGGGTATTCAATTATAAGGATAGGCTTTTTGATGGAGATAACACACCAATGCTTGCCCTTATTACACCGGTGATGGACAGGAGATATGGTCAGTTGGGAGTGATTGAAGCCAACATGAAAATGCAGACTATGTTTCCTTCTCTTTATGAGAATATTTCAGATGAGACCAGCTGTTTTGTTACCGAAGATGGTGACGTTATTTTTGGAGGCAAGGAGAATCAGTTCGTTAATAAGACAGCGAAAGAGCTTGCCAACCAGATGCAGGAAGATATTTTAAAGGGAGAGGATCCAGGAATTAAAACTTTCTATGATAAATCTCAGAAGAGTGTTATCGCCTGCATGTATATTAAGGAGCTTTCAGGAACTCTTGTTTCGATGGAAGATATCTCTCCAAGTATCGATGGTGTTTATGCTCAGAGAAACAGCTTTGCTTTTGGTATGATTATCATCCTTGTGATGCTTACTTTTGCCATTAATGCAATCGTAAATCAGGTGCTTAAAAAATTCTACGAGATTCTTTCTACAATCAGAAAGGTTCGTAAAGGCGATATTACAGTTCGCACCAAGGAATCGGGCAGAGAAGATGAAATGGGCGAGCTTGCTCATCAGGTCAATCGAATGCTTGATAATATCCAGGAGCTGATGCGGCAGAATATCGACAGAGAAATACTTGCAAAAGACAGTCAGATTAAAGCTCTGCAGAATCAGATTAATGCTCATTTCATATACAACGTTTTAGAGTCCATCAAGATGATGGCTGAGATGAAGGAAGAATATGATATTTCCGATGCCATAACAAGTCTTGGTAAGCTTCTAAGATACAGTATGAAGTGGACTTCCAAGACGGTATATATTTCTGATGAGCTGGAATATATAAAGAACTACATGGCCCTCATTAATCTGAGATTCGATTACGAGATTTATTTGTCGCTTAATATTCCGGAGGAGATGCTTGGGCTTAGAATTCCGAAAATGTCTCTTCAGCCAATTATCGAAAATGCGATAATTCATGGAATAGAAGAGCTGGCAGACGATACCACAATCTACATTAAAGGAATAGTAGAAGGTGAGGATTGCAGAATAGAGATTACAGATAATGGAAGAGGCATGAATGAAGAGGAATTAAAGAGGCTTGAAGACAAAATAGCTGGACTTGCTCCAGATGGAGGGGGCTCAGGAAATGGAATCGGCCTAAAGAATGTTCAGGATAGATTACACATAGCCTTTGGTGAAAAATACGGAATTACGGTATCCACCAGAGAAGGTTGTTACACAAAGGTGTGTGTAACTATACCAATGAAGCAGGTTAGCATTCAGGAAGCTTATCAATAGTTTTAGGGGATAATTTTATGAAATCAGTACTAGTGGTTGAAGATGAGAAATTAATAAGACAGGGAATTGCATCCATGATTAAAAGAAGTGGTGTTCCTGTAGAGAAAATATATGAAAGTAATAATGGCCTTGCTGCTATGGAGATTCTAAAGAGCACAGATATAGACGTTATTTTTACAGATATCAGAATGCCCAAAATGAATGGTATCGAGCTGGTTCAGGAAATCCAGTCTTTAGACAATCCCCCTTTGGCTGTGGCTATTAGTGGTTATGATGATTTCGCATATGCGGTAGAAATGCTTCGACAAGGTGTAAGGGAATATATATTGAAGCCGGTGGAGCGTGAGAAATTACGTGAAATTTTGCAAAAGCTGGAAGATGAGATTAATCATCGTAAGGAGAATGAAAAGAATTCAGAAGCTATGGATAAGCAGCTTTTGAAATATATTCTCAGCGATAAAGAAACATCTGAAGATAATATAAAGGTTCTTTCTCGAAAGCTTACAGATGCAGTTGGAAGTGAATACCAGGTGGCAGTGGCCTCTGATTCATTGCATCTAAACTGTCCCCATGGAGTGACTCTTAATAATGTGGAGGGGCAGGATGTATTTGTTTTAGGAAGTGAGTACATAAGCGCATTACCTACAGATAAATATATAGGTGTAAGTGACTGTTTTTGTAGCGGTGAGGAGATAAAGAAGGCATATTACCAGGCTCGTTTTAGAAGAGGACAGGCTTTCTCCCTGGGAGAAGGATTTGTAGATACTGATTTACAAGATGCAAAGCAGGAGCTTATTGAAGAAGCTAAGAAGCTTATTTCCGGCAAATCTATTTCTGCCAAGGTGCAGATGATGGGCACCGACAGGATTGCGGATTTAAATAAGGAATGGGAAAGCATTTTTGTATCAGTATCAAGAGGCCAGATTCCTTCAAATGAGCTTTCAAAGGCGATACATAGTTTTGCAGCAGAATACAGTGCTGTTTATAAGTCAGATTTTCCATCAGAATTAATAGAGCCTTTAAATATGGAAAGTCTTGAAGCTTATAAAAGGGTATTTATGGAATTCATATCAGAGGCAAATTCTGTTATTAAGCAGGGGACTCAGGTGGACGCCAACCAGGCAAAGATGAAAGCGGCTATAGAATATGTTAATGCCAATTTCCAAAATGATTTGAACATGGCGGTAGTTAGCAATCATGTTTCCATGAACTATTCATTATTTTCATCAGAATTCAAAAACTATACAGGCACCAATTTTGTTAATTATGTAAAGGACCTGCGTATGACAGAAGCAAAAAAGCTCCTTAATGATACTGATTTGAAGGTCAATGAGATTTCAGCCAGGGTAGGTTATGACAATGAAAAGCATTTTATGAAGAGCTTTAAGGGCTATGTAGGCGTGTCGCCTAGTGAGTATAGGAAAAACGTCACCAGTAGAGTATAAATTTATTTTTCCAAATTAGAGAAATAAAATACTCCTAATCGCCATTTTTATACTGTTGTAGAGAAAAACTAACCCATATAATTAAATCAACAACACGGAAGTGTTATACTTACAACAAATAACATTTGAAAGAAAGGATGTATCATTATGAGTAAGAAATTATACAAAAGTTCAGACCGAAAACTTTGTGGTGTTTGTGGTGGTATAGCTAATTATTTCGATATTGATCCTACTGTTGTTAGATTGCTTTGGGTTTTATTTACTTTAGCAGGCGGATCAGGAATTCTTGCATATATTATCGCTGCAATCATCATGGACGATGAGCCAGGTTACATTGATATGAAAGATTAAGAAAGGGTGAGGGAGACAAAGATTGACTGAGACAACTACAAAGCGCTGGGGACTTATTACTAAAGTCCTACTAATGGTATTTCTTATTGTATTTTCCTACTGTGTGGCTTCAGCCAAGACTGAGAACCTGCCTGTGTTTGGCGGTTCTGTAGAGACGTTAGAGGAAGCCAAGACCACCGTTATGGGAATAGCAGGGGCAACAATTGCCATGTCTGTAGTAATCACATTTTTGCCAGATGATTACGCTACACCTTTAGCCGATTCACTGGCTGATATGAATAAGTATTTTATCTTGATGCTTGGAATGATTATGTTTGAGAAGCTTTTGGTTATCAAAGGTGTGCCATTGGTTTTCAGATTTGTAATTCCGCTGGCAATCATTCTGCTTCTTGCTTACATGTTCACCAAGAAGGAGTTCTTTAAGGCATTATCTATGAAGATATTTGCTTTGGCGGTAGTCCTTGTACTTGTGGTACCTTGCGGTACAGCTTTATCTGAAAAGATTTGTGCAGAGTATATGCCTTACGTGGAAGAGACAGTTAATCTGGCAGAAGATGGAGCTGAAAAGGTAGAAGGAATATCTGATACCACTGCTGACAAGGGCTTCTTTGAAAAGATTTCTGTGGCATTCCAGTCAGCCATTGATGGAGTAAAGGACCTTTTTGATTATTATAAGGGCATTATTCAGAGATTCATCGTATCTATTGTTATCCTGATAATTGCCTACTGTGTTATTCCGGTCTTGACTTTTGCGTTGCTGCTATGGATATTGAATCAACTTTTCCAGTTTAGCAGTTTTAAAATCAGAATGAGGAGTGGAGGCGATGAATAAGACTAATATCTTAAAGGCATTAAGCGCTGTTTTGCTGGTGTCGACTATTTCTATCATCATTGTGTTTAGCTTTAAGAAAGACAGCGGCGCAGCCAAATTTGATGATGGCATTGAAATGATTGATCCTAACACAATCAAGCTGAATGGCAGCGGAGTGCGTGTTTCATTTTCTGATGTAATTCTTTCAAAGCCAAATGAGACCAGAAAGCTGGTGGCATACGAGGTTACAGGGGATGTGAGCTACACCATTGAGGACAGAATGCTTGATTCTCTGGACTGGGATCCAACAAAGAAATATCAGACTGTTACATATAAAGGTAAAGGAAGTTTTGTCGTAGACCTTGATAAACTTAATAAATCTAATATTATTGATGATGAGGAAAACAAAATTCTGACCATCAAAATCAAACATCCATATCTGGATACCATCGAAATAGATCCGGATAAGGTGGAAATTGGAAGTCAGAAGAGTGGATTCTTCACAATCGGATCGATTAAACTGACGGTGCAGGATTACAACACCATTGAGAAGGAACTTAGCAAGAGACTTCGAGAAAGCTTTAATGAAGCTTCCAATGGACAAAAAGCAGATGACCTTGCAAAGAAAGCAGTTTATGATATCTATGAGCCTGTAGTGAGGGCCGTAGATAGCAGATACCAGTTGAAAGTAGAATTTATTAATTAAAAGACAAGGAACTGACAGATGGAAGAGAAACAGCACAAAAGAAGAGTTCGTTATTCTGGAAAATATCCAAAGAAATTCGAGGAAAAGTATAAGGAGCATAATCCAGAAAAATATAAGGACACCATAGAGCGAGTTATTAGTAAAGGCTCCACACCTGCCGGCATGCATATTTCTATTATGGTAAAGGAGATTCTGGATTTCCTTCAGATACAGCCAGGACAGCAGGGGCTGGATTGTACATTAGGCTATGGTGGCCACACAAGAAAGATGTTAGAGCAGCTTCAGGGAAATGGATGTATCTATGGACTTGATGTAGATCCAATCGAATCCGCAAAGACGGTAGAACGCCTTCGCGGATTTGGTTTTGGTGAGGACAATTTCCAGTTTAGACTTATTAATTTTGCAAACATAGATAAGGTGGCTGAGGAGGCGGGACAGTTTGATTTTGTTCTTGCTGACCTTGGTGTATCTTCTATGCAGATTGATAATCCTGAGAGAGGTTTTTCTTATAAGATAGATGGCCCTCTTGATTTACGTCTTGACCCTGCTCATGGTGAATCCGCTGCAGAACGCCTGCACAATATTACTGAGGAAGAGTTTATTGGAATGATGGTAGAGAATTCCGATGAGCCATATGCTGAGGAGATTGCCCATAAGGTATTTACACTTATGGCAAAGGGCAATCCTATGGATACCACCACAGCCCTTCGTGAGGCTATCACAGAAGCTCTCTGGAAGGTGCCTAAGGACGAGAAGGACCAGGCAGTTAAGAAGAGCTGTGCACGTGTTTTCCAGGCACTTCGTATAGACGTTAATAGCGAATTTGAAGTGCTGTATTCTTTCCTGGAAAAGCTCCCTGGAATTTTAAAGCCAGGTGGTCGTGTAGCCATTCTTACTTTCCATTCTGGAGAGGACAGACTTGTAAAGAAATCCTTTAAGGAGTTTGCAAGAGAAGGAGTATATTCTGAGGTTTCATCAGACGTTACTCGCCCATCTGCAGAGGAGTGCAGAATCAATCCAAGAAGCAAATCTACTAAAATGAGATGGGCTATAAAAGCGTAGATTTTTAGCATTGGTTTTCAGCCAATTGGACAAATTAAAAAAAGTATTGCGAATATTTATTTTGCGGTTGACATTCCTGAAATCCAATGCTATATTATACGAGTCGCTTGAAGCGGTAACAAAAACGCCGAAAGCTCTGGGATCTTAGCTCAGCTGGGAGAGCATCTGCCTTACAAGCAGAGGGTCACAGGTTCGAGCCCTGTAGGTCCCATTTAAAATCAAATATTAGTCACTATGGCGAGATAGCTCAGTTGGCTAGAGCACGCGGTTCATACCCGCGGTGTCGAGGGTTCGAATCCCCCTCTCGCTACTAAAAAGACCTAAGCAAATGCTTAGGTCTTTTTTCGTATCTTGGGGTGATTCGTCCCTTTTCTCAAATATTACACAAATATTAAATTGATATTGCATATTATGACATGTGTTGTTAAAATACTAGACAGGGGTTATTGCGGTGTCTATTTAAAGTAGACAACCCCATATTTTACAGAAAAGGAGAAGATGTTAATGAAACAAAGCAAAAGGATTTTAGCCAAAGCATTAGCATTTGGTCTTGTTGTCACATCTTTGGGAATGACAGTAAAGACTGATGTTGAAGCTGCAGGCGACACAGCCCACATTTCTGATGGCTGGTACTACATCAAGGGAGTGCAGTCACAGAAGTACCTCACTGTTGAGGGGAACAAAGCCAGCGGATGGACAAATGTATGCATCAGCTCTGGTACAGGCGTAGACGGACAGAAGTGGTATGTAACAAACACAAATGATGGTTACATCAACCTTACTTCAGGTCTCGGCAACTACATGCTTGATGTAGCAAATGGAGAGGATATTGATTCTGCAAATGTTGGAATCTATCAGGGCTACGGCGGAAATGCCCAGAAGTTTGTTGTTAAGACAACAGATAATAACGGTATTTATAGTATTGCAACAAAGACTTCAAATGCAGCTCGCAATCTTGATGTGAGCGGAAAGAAGACCGCCGATGGCACAAATGTAATTCAGTACAGAGCAAGTGGAAATCAGAATCAGCAGTGGCAGTTTGAGTCTGTTTATGGACAGGCACAGGAGACACATCCAACAGCTGCTCCAACACCAACTCCACAGCCAACTCAGACACCAGCTGCATCTACAAAGGGACTTGAGCTTTCTTATACAATAAATAACTGGGGCTCTGGTTACCAGATTAGCTATAAAATCACTAACAAAACAGGCAGCACAGTAAATGGCTGGACACTTAAGGTTAACAAGAATCAGGTTAACATTGGTTCAAGCTGGAACGTAAATGTTAAGACAAGCGGAAATTACTATGTAATCACTCCTGTTGAATGGAATAAGACAATTGCAAATGGCGCAAGCGTAGAGTTTGGTTCACAGGGTACAGGTTCTATTGGTGACAAGTTTGATTATGAGTTTGAGGGCGCTGCAACAGTTCAGCCAACTACAACTCCAGCACCTACAGCAACTCCAAAGCCAACAACTACACCTGCACCTACATCTACACCTAAGCCAACACCAACACCTACACCAGCACCAACACAGAATCCAAACTACAACCCAACTGCTAAGATTGAGAATTCAATCCCAGCAAAGTATTCTGCAGTTAGAACAGGTGCAGGCTCAGGTAAGATTGTAAACATTTCTTATACAGCACATGATTATTCCGCAAATAATCGTACATACACAAAGAGAGCTAATGTTTATTTACCAGCAGGTTATGACAGCAGCAAGAAGTATCCAGTTCTTTACCTACTCCACGGTATTGGCGGTAATGAAAATGAGTGGGGCATGACTGGAAACAACTCAAAGGTAAAGGCTATCATGGATAACCTTACATACTATGGTGATATCGATGGATTTATCGTAGTAACACCAAACGGTAAGGCTTCAGCAAGCGGTTCTACAGATTCATTCTATAACTTTGGTAAGGAGCTTAGAAACGACCTTATCCCATACATTGATTCACACTACAGCACATACACAGACAGAGAGCACAGAGCATGTGCAGGTCTTTCTATGGGTGGTATGCAGACAATCAATATTGGTATTGGTGAGTGCGTAGACTTATTTGGATATTTCGGAGCATTCTCAGCTGCACCAACAAGTAACACAGCAGCTAAGACAGCTGATATTCTAAAGAACAACAAGTATCCAATTTACTACTTCTACAACATTTGTGGTCTCCAGGATGGTATAGCTTACTCAAGCGCATCTACTGCAGCTAAGAACCTTCCATCAGTTTGCAACCAGTTCAAGAATGGTCAGAACTTTATGTGGCAGGAGCTTAACGGCGGACATGACTTCAATATCTGGTATCTTGGTTTCTACAACTTCGCACAGATAGCTTTCAGCAAATAAAATAGCTTTAAAAGGGAATCCAACTGGGTTCCCTTTTTTGTTGTGAAATCAGTGTGAAAAAAGAAAAATATTACTGTGAAACCCATTGAAAATTTTTTATGCTGTGATAACTTTTAAATGAAAATGGTTCTAAATTGAAAAAAAGGGAGTGTAATAATCATCGCTTTGATAGGAGACTAGACTATGAAGAAGATTATTTTTACACTCGCGGTTTTGGCGCTGGCTTTCGCTATTCCAAAGACAAGTATTGTTGTAAATGCTGCTGAGGTTACAGATTTTGATCCGGTTTACTATGCAGCAAATAACCCTGATGTAGTGGAGACATTCGGAAATGATCCTGAGATTTTGCTTGCCCACTATATTAATTGTGGCAAGGCTGAGGGACGTTTCAAAAATCTAAACGAAGAGGTTTCGGGAATTATTGTTGAACCTGAAGTAGCAGTGGTGGAACCAGAGCCAGTTCAGCCAGTTAGCCTTGTAGGCACAGTATTTGATAATTTACCTTATCCTACATATGTAGATGTAGATATTACAAATCAGACTGTTTCATATTTTGAAAACAATGTGCTGGTGATGCAGAGCCCTTGCGTTACGGGAAAGACTTCTGCAGGCCGTGGAACACCTAGAGGAACCTATTCTGTTAAGGCTCATATTCCTGGAAAGACACTTAGAGGTCCGACATGGAAGGTATGGGTTGATTACTGGATGAGGTTTACAGATTCCAACATCGGTCTTCACGATGCCACATGGCGAACAGCAGAGGAGTTTGGTGGTGATACATATATTAATCACGGATCCCATGGATGTGTAAATCTTCCTCATGAATTTGCGGCACAGTTATTTAATAAAGTAAATATTGGAACTAAAGTCGTAGTTAGATAATGAAGACTTTTCAGGGCGCAGGCATTTGTCTGTGCCCTTTTATTTTGAATATTGAAGGGACAACTGCTAAAATGAAACAAGTGAATAAAACAAGAGAACGGGGATTACACTATGCATAAAATATTATTTGTTTGCCACGGCTCGATTTGTAGATCACCAATGGCTAAGTATGTTTTTCAGGATATGGTAGATAAGCGTGGTATCAGTCAGGATTTTTATATTGATTGTGCAGCTATGACATATGAGGAAATCGGAAATCCGGTATATCCACCAACACGACAGGTGCTTAACGCACATGGAATTAATTGCGATGGGTATGCTGCTCGTCATATTCGTAAAGACGAATACGGAGAATTCGATTATATCATCGGAATGGATGCAGAAAATATGCATGACCTTGCATATGAATTCGGTCCAGATAAAGATGATAAGATTTACAGACTTCTTGATTTCACAGACAGACCAAGAGATATTGATGACCCATGGTACACACGTAAATTTGATGTTTGCTATGAGGATGTACTTAGAGGCTGTGAAGGCTTATTAAAGCATTTAGGATACTAGAACTATGCTTAAGGATAAGGATATAAGAGAGGCTTTATTTGATTATTTAGAGCTGGAATATGGCAAGACCAGAATCTTTGAAGAGAAGATGATAGGTAAATCTCGGGCGGACGTTATTATGGTGATTACGGGCGCTATAGTGGGTATCGAGATTAAGTCAGATGCAGACACTTATACAAGACTGGATAGTCAGGTAAAGGATTATGATAAATACTTTGATTACAATATAGTGGTGGTTGGAAGCAGTCACGCCAGCCATATTGATGAGCATGTACCTGAGCATTGGGGTATCATAACAGTGGATGAAGTTGATGATAAGGCTGATTTTTATTTTCTAAGACATCCTCTGGTGAATAAAAAAATGAAGCTGGAAAGAAAAATAGAGCTGCTGTGGAGACCGGAGCTGGGACTGATTCTTGAAAGATTTAACATGCCTAAATATGCAGGCCAGAGTAAACCATTTGTAAGAAAGAAAATAATAGAATGGACAAAGACTCCGCCTACAAAAGCAGAGATTACAAGAATAAAAAGAGCAGCAAAGGCTGAAGGTGTGGTACCTGAGATTCCTGAGACAAAGGTTGACCCAACGGCTTTAAATGCAGAGATAAGTGAGATTTTATTCGAGCGAGATTACGAGAAGCTTCTTGCAGATATAAAGGAATATCAGAAGGAAAAGAACCCTAGAAGAAGAGGCACAAAGAAGTCTACCCGAGTTAGAAGAATTAGGAGACTTGCTAAGAAACAATAGTATTATGACAACTAAAATGAGAGAATCTGACGAAAAGTTAGGTTCTCTTTTAATTTTATATTGATATTTATTCATTTTGTGTTAATATATATGAATAAAAATACAGAGCAGAGGAATAAAAATTCATGAAGAAGAAATTATCTCTTATCCTTTTAGCTATGACAGCAGCATTGTTTGTTGCCTGCGGAACAGCTGATAAGGACACAGGAAAACAGATTCAGTCATTGGACGATTTACCAGGATCACGCATCGGAGTTCAGCTTGGTACTATTGGTGATATTTATGCATCCGATTTAGAGGGTGATGAAGAGGGCACCACAATCGAGCGATACAATAAGCTTACAGATGCAGTTCAGGCTTTAAGACAGGGAAAGATTGACTGCGTTATCGTAGATGAGCAGCCAGCCATTGCCACTACAAAGGATGAAGCTAATCTTGAAATCCTTGACGAGCCATTCACAACAGAAGATTATGCTATCTGCATTGCTAAGGATAATGAGGAGCTTCTTGAAAAGGTAAACGGTGCTCTCACAGAATTAATGGAAGATGGCACCCTTGACCAGATTACAAAGAATTATATTGGCGCTGATACAAAGGGCACCTGTCCTTATGAGACACCAGCTGGCACTGTTTATGACAATGGAAAGCTTGTAGTTGTTTCAAACATTGCATTTCCTCCATATGAATATTATGAGAATGGTGAGGCAGTTGGTATCGATATGGAGCTTATCAAAGCTATCGGCGATAAGCTTGGTATGGAAATTGAGATTGAAGATATCGAGTTCGACAGTATCATCAATGCAGTAAGTTCACACAAGGCTGATGTTGGTATTGCCGGAATGACAAAGACAGAAGAGCGTCTTAAGTCTATCAACTTCTCAGAGTCATACGTAAAGACAAAGCAGGTAATCATCGTAAATAATGGTGAGGCAGCGGGAAGCAGTATCAGCTTCACAGAAAACCTTAAGAGAAATTTTGTAGATGACAGCAGATGGACATACCTTGTAAAGGGTCTTGTTAACACACTTATCATTGCCCTCCTGGCTGTACTTGCTGGTATGATTATTGGTTTTGTAGTTGCCATTGTACGTGTTACTTACGATAAGACTGGTGGATGGGCTATCGCAAATGCGATATGTAAGCTTTATCTTACAATCATCCGTGGAACACCTATGATGATTCAGCTTTTGATCATATACTATGTAGTATTCAAATCAGTTAATGTTCCAAAGCTTCTTGTAGCTATTATCGCATTTGCGATAAATTCAGGAGCATACGTTGCAGAGATTATGCGTGGTGGAATCATGTCAATTGACGGTGGGCAGATGGAGGCTGGACGAAGCCTTGGTCTCAACTACAAGCAGACCATGATTTCAATCATCCTTCCACAGGCAATTAAGAACGTACTTCCAGCACTTGGAAATGAGTTTATTTCACTTATCAAAGAGACATCAATCTGCGGTTACATCGGTCTTTTGGATCTGACTCGTGGTGGTGATATTATCAGAAGTATTACATACGAGGCATTCCTTCCACTGATAGCAGTTGCAATTATTTATCTTATTATTGTTCAGGTTCTCAACATGGGCGTAGGAAAGCTTGAAAAGAATTTACGTAAAAGTGAACAGTAATTAAAGGAGAGAAAAAATGGCTAATGAAGTTTTAATAAAGGTTGAGAACCTTTCAAAGTCTTTCGGAGACAATGAGGTTCTTACAAATGTAAATATGCAGATTGAAAAGGGAGAGGTTATTGCCATCATTGGACCATCCGGCTGTGGCAAGTCAACTTTCATCCGTACATTGAACCAGCTTGAGGATGTTTCTGGTGGTTCTATATATCTCGATGGCGAAGATATCACTAAAAAGGGAGTTGATATAAACGATGTTCGCCGTCGTGTGGGAATGGTGTTCCAACACTTTAATCTTTTCCCACATCTTACTATCAAGAAGAATCTTACACTTGCTCCTGTGAAGCTTGGGCTTATGACTCAGGCAGAGGCAGATGCAAAGGCTGCAGAGCTTTTAGAGCGAGTTGGTCTTTCAGATAAGGCTGAGGCTTATCCAGACAGCCTTTCAGGTGGACAGAAGCAGCGTATCGCAATCGCCCGTACACTTGCTATGAATCCAGAGGTTATTCTTTTCGATGAGCCTACATCAGCTCTTGATCCAGAGATGGTAGGTGAGGTTCTTTCGCTTATGAAGGAGCTTGCTGATGATGGAATGACAATGGTTGTTGTTACTCACGAAATGGGCTTTGCAAAAGAAGTTGCAGATCGCGTAATGTTCTTTGATGAAAAGGGAATCAAAGAGGAGGGTACTCCTGCTGAGATTTTTGAGTTCCCAAAGAGTCAGAGATTACAGGACTTCTTATCAAAAGTTTTATAGAGTTTATGCCTTCCTCTCGAGGGGAAGGCTTTTTTTTATTATTTAAAGTAGTATAATGATAAAAGTTATTTTAGTAATTGGAGATGAATAGAAATGGAATCTACACTTAGACGTACTTGGGCGGAGATAAACTTAGACGCCATTGAATATAATTACAAGAAAATAAAAGAGAAAATCGGAGCTGATGTAAAGTTCCTTGGGGTTGTAAAGGCTGATGCATACGGACATGGAAGTATTCAGGTGAGTCAGCTTCTAGAGGAGATTGGTGCAGATTATTTAGCTGTCAGCAGTGCAGATGAGGCTTTGGAGCTTCGTGTAAACGGAATTAAGATGCCTATCCTTATCCTTGGACACACACCAAAGGAGCAGGTTGGTCGTCTTATTGAATACAATATTACTCAGGCTATTACATGTAAGGCAAAGGCTGATGAATACAGTGCTGAGGCCGTTAAATGCGGTGGCACATTAAAGGTACACATTAAGGTGGACACTGGTATGTCACGCCTTGGTTATCTTTGTGACAACGGATACTTTGATACAGGTGTTGATGGCATCGTAGAAGCTTGCAATATGCCAGGTCTTGAGGCAGAAGGTATCTTCACACACTTTGCTGTTGCAGATGAGCATGGCGAGGATTGTGATAAATATACTAAGCATCAGTTTGAACTTTTCACAGGTGTTATTGAGTCAGTGGAAGAGAAGCTTGGCAGAAAGTTTGCCATCCGCCACTGTGCAAATACAGGAGCTACAGTAAGATATCCAGAGACTTATCTTGATATGGTTCGTCCAGGACTTTTGCTTTATGGATATGGCGAATTTGCTCATGAGCTTGGACTTAAGCCTGCCATGACAATGAAGACTACAGTTAGTACTATCAAGATTTATCCAGCAGGCACAGCTATCAGCTATGGTGGTGTGTTCAAGACAGAAAAGACTACACGTATCGGTGTTCTTCCATATGGATATGCTGACGGATTCCTTCGTAGTCTTTCAAACAAGTGCAGCCTTTATACAAAAGAAGGCCCAGCAAAGCTTCGCGGAAAAATCTGCATGGATATGTGCATGATTGATATTACAGATATGCCAACAGTTGATGTTGGAAGTGAAGTAGAGATTTTCGGTGAGAAGAATTCCATCGATGAGTTGGCAGAAATCGCCGGAACAATTCCTTACGAATTAACATGTGCAGTAAGCAAGCGCGTGCCTCGCGTATATTTACGTGGCGGCAACGTTGTTGATAAGGAACTTATGTTAAGAATGTAATTAAAATAAAAGACATCTTGTAACTATCAAGCTCTTGAAATTACTTTAGCGAGACGTGCTGTCGAGCGGAGTAATTCAAGGCTTGAGAGTGTAACAAGATGTCTTCTTTTTTAAAATGGCTCTTTTTTGTCTTTTAAGATTCTGTACACTCCGACTAGGCTAGTCACAAGTGAGAAGCAGTCGAATGCGAATACTGTCCAGTTTCTAAGTACAAAATCGTAGGTTCCAAAACTTAAGATACTTCCGATACAACCAAGCTTAATCACAAGTGGATTTTTAGAGCTTAGTGTAAGAGTAATAAGTGTAGCTGCAACAAATGGAAGCCAGTCCATAAGTCCGTGTGTGCCGGCTTTCTGGGGAAGCCATGTGAACCAAACATTGTATAAAGAAATATACGTAATTACGAACTGAAGAACGATAAAGAAAATCTTTAATGGAGTTGTAAATTTCCATTTTAGACAAACCGTGTTTCTTATTAAGCTCACGATATTTCCAACTACCGCAGCGATTCCGCCGATGCAGGCGTATGAAATAATAAAAAATATAAACTGCACATTCTGTGCTATAAGCATGCCTCTTTTTGTCTTTAAATAGCCAATTCCTACCATTAAAATACATGCAAGGATGGCGAATATCTGACTTACAATAAATAAATTCATTCTTTCACCTCAAAACTTAATTTTTACAGAAGAATATGATAAGTCATAAATGTGATAAAAAAAAGTACTAAATAGAAAACATAAAAATAACAATTTTATACATCTACAAAATCAAAAAAATGAGCACTTATTAGAATTGATTTGATATAATTTGGTTATCTAGTAAACAGATTGATTGAAGGAGAATGGTATGTCGAGTGTAAAGATTACATCAAGTTTTTGGGGGAGATACCGGGATCTTGTTCGTAGGGAAATGATCCCTTATCAGTGGCAGGTTTTGAATGATATTGCTGGTATCACTATTGAAAAAGAGAGGGATGATGCCAACATTCCAAGTGAAAAAAGTCATGCTATTGAGAATTTTAAAATTGCAGCTGGAAGAGTTCAGGGAACACATTATGGATGGACTTTCCAGGATAGTGATGTATATAAATGGCTGGAGGCGGTAGCTTATTCTCTCAGGGAAAAGATGGACCCTGAGTTGGAGAAGAATGCCCTCCAGGTTATTGATTTGATAGAGGCAGCTCAGGAGCCTGATGGTTATCTTGATACTTATTTTTCAATTCTTGGAATTGAGTATAAATATCAGAGCCTGGCAGGAAGTCATGAGCTTTATTGTATGGGACATTTTATTGAGGCGGCAGTGGCTTATTATACGACTACAGGCAATGAAAAAGTCCTTAATATTGCAAAAAAATGTGCTGATAATATAGACGAAAATTTCGGCCCAGAGGAAGGAAAAATTCACGGTTATGATGGACACGAAGAGATAGAGATTGGATTACTTAGACTCTACCATATTACTGGCGAGGACCGATATTTGAATCTGGCAAAATATTTCCTTACAGAAAGAGGAAAGCATCCTGATTTCTTTAAGGAGCAGGCTAAAAAATACAAGGGGCCTAATGCCCTTGACTGGGTTGCCAATGCGCCTAACACATATTTTCAGAATCATGCTCCTATATCTGAGCAGAAGACAGCAGAAGGACATGCTGTACGTGTGGTTTATTTATGTACTGCTCTTGCGGATTTGGCTGCAACAACTGGTGATGAGGAGATTATAAAGATATGCAGAACCTTGTGGGACAACATTGTTGATTGCAGAATGTTTATCACTGGTGGCATTGGCTCTACAGTAAATGGTGAGGCGTTTACACTGGATTATGATTTGCCAAATGACACAATGTATTGCGAGACATGTGCAGCCATTGGTCTTATATTCTTTGCTCGTCAGATGCTTAGAATTGATCCTAATGGCGAATATGCAGATGTTATGGAACGAGCTTTATACAACTGCGCGTTGGCTGGAATGGCCTTGGATGGAAAACATTTCTTTTATGTAAATCCATTGGAGGTTAATCCATTAAAATCCAAGAAGGATCCTACAAAAAGTCATGTTAAGCCGGTGAGACCATCATGGCTTGGCTGTGCTTGTTGTCCACCAAACCTTGCAAGAATGATTACTTCACTGGATGATTACGTTTATACGATATCCGATAATACGATTTTAGTTAACCAGTATGTTGATTCGGATTCTCTGTTAGATGTGGGAGACGGTGTGGTTCTTATTAAGCAGACTACCAGTTTTCCATGGGATGAGCAGGCTGGTCTTTACGTGAGCAATAACTCAGGAATTAATGTAAGGATTGGAATCAGAATTCCTTCCTGGTCTGAGAACTTCAGAATAAGAGTTGGTGGTAATCTTGTAGAGATTGATTCAAAGAAGGGTTATCACTACGTTGAGGTTGAGTCAGGAACCTCTGTAGTTATAGGTGTTAATTTTGACATGTCTGTAATAAGAAATTATGCTAATCCACATGTATCAGAGGATATGGGAAAAGTAGCTGTTTCACGTGGTCCGCTTATTTACTGTCTTGAAGGTGTAGATAATGGAGAAGATTTGAATTGTCTCAGCCTGCCTGTAAATGCCCACTTTGAATATAAGTTTAATCATAGTCTGCTAAATGGTGTGGGTGTTTTGACAACTACCGGAAAAAGAATTCAGCCAAGGTCAGACAAAGCCTTATACACTAAGGAGAGACCATCTCTTAAAGACGTTAAACTTACATTTATTCCATACTATGCATGGGCAAATCGTGGTGAAAATGAAATGCAGGTTTGGATTAGGGAATAAACTTTGTAATTTAGCTCTTTAAATCACTAAAGAATTAGGTTACAATAGATGAAATATTATTTTGACATCAGGAGGAATTATGGGTAAGGTATTTCGATTTCACAAAGATGTAGATACTGATCAGATTATCGCATCCCAGTATCTGCTATTCCCTACAATAGACGAGATGAAAGTGCATACTTTCGAATCGCTAAATTCAGATTTTGCATCTCAGGTGAAGCCGGGGGATTTTGTTGTAGCTGATGAGAATTTTGGCTGTGGCTCTTCCCGCGAGCAGGCACCTAGCGTGCTAAAGGCTCTGGGAGTAAAGGCTGTTATCGCAAAGTCCTTTGCCCGTATTTTCTATCGTAATTCTATAAACATTGGTATGCCTGTAATTGTCAGCAAGGAGCTATATGACGCTGTAAAAGATGGCGATGACATGGAACTTGATTTGCAGGCCGGTAAGATTACTGCAAACGGAAAAGAGTTTACATGTACGAAGCTTCCTGCAAAGATGCAGGAGATTCTTGACCAGGGCGGATTGATAGCGTCCCTTGATAAGGAGGACTAGATTATGGGCATGACAATGGCGGAAAAGATTATCGCTGCTGCGGCAGGTAAGGAGAGCTGCAAAGCAGGCGATATAGAGACTGTTACTTTGGACAGACTTATGAGTAATGATGGCACCACCCATCTTACTATTGATATGTATAACAAATTGAAAAATCAGCGCATTGCTGATGTGGACAAGCTTGTATGGATTATTGATCACAACATTCCTGCAGACAGTCCAAAGACAGCCGCTTCTCACAAGAAGATGCGCGATTTTGCAAGAGAGCATGGAATCACTTTTTACGAGGGCGAAGGAGTGTGCCATCAGGTAATGATGGAAAAGCATGTCCGTCCAGGTGAGCTTATTTTTGGTGCAGATTCTCACACATGTGCCTATGGTGCACTTGGTGCATTTGGTACAGGTGTTGGATGTACAGATTATCTTTATGCAATGGTGACAGGAACCTCATGGCTTCTTGTTCCAGAGACAATCAGATTCAACCTTCACGGCGCATTAAAAGAAGGCGTTTATGCCCGTGATTTGATTCTTACAATCATTGGACGCATCTCTGCAAATGGTGCAAATTATAAGGCTATGGAGTTCGCAGGTGATGGCCTTAAGGGCCTTTCAATTGCAGATAGAATTTCTATCTGTAATCTCTGCGTGGAGGCTGGAGCTAAAACAGCGCTTATGGAAGTAGATGATGTGGCACTTGATTACCTCAAGGCCCATGGTCGTGAGCCAAAGGCTATCTTTAAGTCAGATGATGATGCAGTATTTTCAGAGGTATTTGATATTGATTTATCTGAGATTGAGCCAATCGTGGCAAAGCCTCATTTCGTAGATAATATCGTTCCAGTTTCTGAGTGTGAAGGCACTAAGATTGACGAAGCCTTCCTTGGAAGCTGTAACAATGGTCGTATAGAAGACCTTCGAGTTGGTGCTGCTGTAATAAAGGGAAAGCATGTTGCTGACAAGGTTAGATTCCTTGTGGTGCCAGCCAGCCGTGAGGTCTATAAGCAGGCTCTTCAGGAAGGTTTGCTAGATATCTTTATGAATGCAGGTGCAATGGTTATGAATCCAAACTGTTCTGTATGCTGGGGTGCCTGCCAGGGTGTCATCGGAGAAGGTGAGACTCTGATTTCTACGGGCACACGTAACTTCAAGGGTCGCGCTGGACATAAGGATTCTTTCGTATATCTTGCATCAGCTGCTACCGTTACAGCGTCAGCTATTCGTGGATACATAACATCAGCAGATAAAGTCTAGAACAAAATCTAATTCACAATGTATTTGCTTTCTGAATGAAACATGTTAGTTGAATGAAGAAAGACAAATTATTGTGAATGTAAGATTTTGAGCACAACATAGAGGATTTGAAAATGAGTAAAATTTGGAAATTAGATAACGACATAGATACAGACATCATCTTACCTACAGAGTATCTCGCTTTTGAGACTGTGCAGGAGATGAAGCCTTATGCATTTTCTCCACTGAGACCGGAACTTGCAGCACAGATTCAGCCAGGAGATATGATTGTGGCAGGAAACAATTTCGGCTGTGGTTCATCAAGAGAGCAGGCGCCAGAGGTGGTAAAAGCTCTTGGTATTTCTTGCATTGTTGCAAAATCATTTGCAAGAATTTTCTTCAGAAATGCTATTAACAATGGATTGCTTCTCATCGAGCAGCCTGATTTATATGATGAGGTAAATGAAGGCGATGAAGCAGAGGTTATTCCTGGAAAGGAAATTATTGTTAATGGTAAATCCTATCCAATAGCTAGTCTCCCAGAAAATCTTACAGAGATTTTGGAGGCAGGCGGTCTTGTGAAGGCCATGAGAAAGCGTAACGGATTAGATTAATTGGGAGAATGGAATGGGACATACACTTGTTGAAAAAATAATTGGAAATAAGGTTGGACATGAAGTCAAACCTGGAGATATCGTTACTGTTGATGTGGACTGGTGCATGATTGATGACATCATGGTTCCTTTTGCAGTTCAGAAATTTGAGGAAATGGGATTTAAGAAGGTGGCCAAGCCAGATGGTGTGGTGCTGATTTATGATCATTTCCTTCCAGCTACTCAGGTAGATGACAGCAGACATTTCAGAGTGGGAGATGAGTTCGCTGAAAAATATGGACTCAAAAATGTTCACCGCACAGATGGAATCTGCCACCAGCTTATGACAGAAGCTGGTTATGTAAAGCCAGGAGATATTGCTTTTGGAACAGACAGCCACACTGTTACTTATGGCTGTGTAGGAGCATTTTCTACTGGTATCGGATATACGGAAATGGCAGGTATTCTTGGTACAGGTCAGCTTTGGATCAAGGTTCCTGAGACTATTAAAGTGGAGATTGAAGGAACACTCCATGGTAATGTCACATCAAAGGATATAATCCTTAGAATCATTGGAGATTTGACTGCTTCAGGTGCTACTTATCAGGCTATTGAATTTACAGGAAGTACTGTAGATGCCATGAGTGTAGCCAGCCGTATGACTATGTCAAACATGTCAGTAGAAGCCGGTGCAAAGTGCGGACTTTTTGCTCCAGATGAGAAGACTTGCGATTACTGCAAGATTCCTTACGACGATAGCATTAAAGCACTTCATGCTGATAATGATGCCCAGTATTCAAAGATTCTTAGATACAAGGCAGAGGATTTCAAACCAGTTTGTGCCTGCCCATCACTTGTGGATAATATTAAGCCTGTTAAGGAGCTTAAGGGCACAAAGGTAGATCAGGTATTTATCGGTTCATGCACAAACGGAAGATTGGAAGACCTTAGAGCTGCTGCCACAATCCTTAAGGGAAAACATGTGGCACCATTTGTAAAACTTATTGTTACACCAGCCAGTCGTAAGATTTATCGTGAGGCACTGGCAGATGGAACATTAGAGATTCTCTCAGATGCAGGAGCTATCATTACCACACCAGGCTGCGGACTTTGCTGCGGTCGAGGAGGCGGAATCCTTTCTGATGATGAGGTGGTTGTTGCCACAAACAACAGAAACTTCCTTGGTAGAATGGGAACAAGTAAGGTTCAGATTTATCTTGCAAGCCCTGTAACAGCTGCAGCTACTGCAATAGCAGGAGAGATTGTGGAAGGATAGATGAAATAAAAATATTTGAGGACCTGAGGGTCCTCTTTTTTATGTCGAAAATATAAGATTTGTTGCGCAGAATTGCGCAATTAGAAAGAAAAAATATACAAAATGACTAATCAATATTTGTAATTGTTTCTGAAAATGGTAAATAATATTGACACAGGTGTGTATTATCAGCTATTTTAAGTATCGTAATGAGCTGGAAACGTTTCCACAAGACCGGTTAATGCGGAACCGTTTGCGCAACATTGAAGGGGATCCCAATTATAATGTATGAGAAAATGGAGGATAAGGATGTTTAACAAAAGAATGGGTCGCAGTGTTTTATCACTATTAGTGGCCTCTGGTTTAGTATTTAGTGGTTTTAGTATTAACACTGAAACTGTTGAAGCAGCTCAAACTGGTGCATACGGTCTTCAGTCAAATATTAAAGATGGCAATATTCTACATTGCTTCGACTGGACATATCAGCAGATAATTGATGAGCTTCCAAATATTGCGGCAGCTGGATTTTCTACAGTTCAAACTTCACCTGCTCAGGCGGCAAGCTGCTCAAGAGGTGGAATCTGGTATATGCTTTACCAACCAAATGGTTTTTATGTTGGCGATGCAGGTCTTGGTTCAGAAAGTGACTTAAGAAGACTTTGTCAGGAAGCAGACAAATATGGAATCAAGGTTGTAGTCGACGTCGTAGCAAATCACCTTGCTGGCGATCACGCAAACATCGATGGTAGCCTTAAGGATTCAAGTCACTGGCATAACGAGTGGGGCGGTATTGATTACAACAATCGTCATCAGATTACTCACAGAGATATCGGTATGCCAGATATTAATTCAGAGGATCCTTATGTTCAGAATAAAGTAAAGAATTACATCTCTCAGCTTAAGTCTGATGGAGTTGATGGAATCAGATGGGATGCTGCAAAGCACATTTCTGTTCCATCAGAAAATTGCAGCTTCTGGAGAAATGTAATTGATAACTCAATTTTCAATTATGGTGAGATTCTTGATCAGCCTGTAGTCGGTAATGACTCATACGCACAAAGACTTATGAGCGAGTATACAGATTATATGTCTGTAACTGATTCAGTTTATAGTGCTACAGTAATGCAGGCTTTAAATCAGGGCTCTGTTCCATACAGCTATGGTTATTGGACAACAGCAAATGGTATCGAGGACAATGAGGTGATTTACTTCGCTGAAAGTCACGATACATATTCTAATCATTCGCAAGGGGAGGGCGGCTGGACTAAGTATATTGACCAGAACAAAGTTGACAGAGCATATGCAATCCTTGGTTCAAAAGCAAATTCATCAGCACTTTACTTCTCAAGACCATATGCTAAAGAAAAGACAGCAATCAAGGTTGGCGAAAAGGGAAGCACACACTTTACAAGCCCTGAAGTTGCTGCAGTAAATAAGCTTCATAACCAGTGTGCAGGCGAGAAGGAATACTATTCTACATATGGAAATGTAGCTATCGTAGCAAGACAGTCAGGTGCTACACTTGTTTTAGGCTCAGGATCAAATTGGGATGTAAGTGTTTCAAATCCAGGAAGTACACTTAGAAGTGGTACATATAAGGATCTTGTAAGTGGAAGCACATTTACAGTAGATGGATCAAATATCAGAGGTCACGTTGGATCAACAGGTATTGCAGTTTTACTTAAGGATGTTGGCCCAACTCCAACACCTACACCAACCCCAACACCTACACCAACCCCAACACCAACCCCAACACCTACACCAACTCCAACACCTACACCAACTCCAACACCACCAATCGAGAATGAAATTACAGTTTACTTCTCAAATAATGCTAATTGGAGCAATGTATATGTATATACATGGGGTGGCAGTGATACAACAGGTTGGCCAGGAAAGGCTGCAACTTTTGTAAAGAAGAACGAGTACAACGAGTCAGTTTATTCTGCTAAGATTCCAAAGGATATTAAGGGATTGATTTTCTCTGATGGAAATGGAAGACAGACAGTAGATATTAATTCTGGGTTTGTTGATGGATTAGGATATTATATTTCAGGAAATTCAGGTAACAAGAGTACAGTTGGCACCTATACTTTTTCTAATTAATATTCCTTAAACGGAAGGAGGATTCGCATTTGCGAATCCTTCTTTTGTTGATGGGTTAATCTTGTTATGCCTCAAAATATTCTTTTACTTTAGCTTCATTTATTTCTTCACCGATAATAATGAATACTTCCTGACCAACAGGCATTTGATTAAGCTCAAAGTCTTCTTTTGTAGCATTAAACTGATACCACACATCATCTTCCTTAAAGAATCCTTTGGCTCTAAAGATTTTGCCAAAGGCTGGGTCAGACATAAGTGCATCGATTTTTTCTTTAAGTCCGTCCTTTTTCATAGGAAGTTCCAGGAAGTAAAGAGTCTTGTAACCTGCATCATCAGTTCCAAGCTTCTTTATATATGAATGTGTGCTGTAGCCGCTGTTTGAGATTTTATCAAAATCGGCAGAAACAAGTTCATTCCAGTCCTTGGAAAAAACGATTGAATCAATATTCTTATTAAGCTTTGCCTTTTCGGCAGCCCTTTTAAGATGAGAGATAGTAGCCGTGATATGAGCATCATCTGTCATCTGGCTTCGGCTGAGAACAATCACTCCTGCATTTGCAATCTGAGATGCAAGGAAGAAATCTGAATCCTCAGAAAGGTTTTCGTCAAGCTTCGCATCTACGATAGTGATTACATTTCCTATTTCATACCATCTATCCAGTGGTTCATCTCTAAGTGAATCGAAGAATTCATCTACGTCAAAAATTCCAGAAGGTTCGATAATGACTCTGTCATAGCCACTCATTCCCATGGAAATAAGTTTTGTTTTAAAACGTCTTCTGTGGCAGTCTGCATCGCATCCCCCGGCAACCATTTCAAGCTCACAATTGTCGCCGCGAAGCTCATTTAGTAATAACATATCTACATTTACAGCACCGTAATCATTTTCAAGAATACCAATTCGCTGACCCTGATCTATAAAGTGCTTTGCATATTTTTTAAGGAAAGTGGTCTTACCGCTTCCCAGGAAGCCTGTAATCAAGTCGACTTTTATCATTTGTTACACCTCAAAATTTTTTAAACACAATTATTTGATATTATAGCATGTAGTGTTATAATCAAAAATACTATTTTTAAAAGGAGTATAGATTTCATGGGAATTGTAGTTTTAGGAGCAGTATTTATTGATATTAAAGGACACTCTACAGCAAGTTATATTCCAGCTGGTAGAAATGTTGGTACTGTAGAAGAGGTACACGGTGGTGTAAGTAGAAATGTAGTTGAGGATATTGCAAATGTTGAACTCAGACCTACATTTGTCAGCCTCGTTGATGATAGTGGTATCGGTACAGGTGTTTTAGATAAGCTTAACAATCACAAGGTAGATACAAGATTTGTTCGTCGCACACCAGACGGAATGGGCAAGTGGCTTGCGGTATTTGATAATCATGGTGATGTTGTTGCATCTATCTCAAAGCGTCCAGATCTTTCAGAAATCAACAATATTCTTGATGAGCAGGGTGATGAGATTTTCAAGGATGCAGACAGTATAGCTCTTGAAATCGATATGGAAAAGGACACTATCAAGAGAGTGTTCAAATATGCAGAAAAGTACAATCTTAAGGTTTATGCTGCAGTTTCAAATATGAGTATTGCAGTTGAACGTCGTGATTTCCTTAAGAATGTTGAGTGCTTTGTATGTAATCAGCAGGAAGCTGGAATCCTTTTCATGGATGACTATTCAGAGAAGACTCCAGAGGAGATGCAGGATATCTTATCTAAGAAGATTCAGGGTGCACAGATTAAGAAGATGATTGTTACTCTTGGTGGACAGGGTGCCGTATATGCTGATATTGATGGAAACACAGGATTCGTTCCAGCAAGAAAGGTAGATGTTAAGGATACAACAGGCGCAGGAGATTCATTCTTCGCAGGTGTTACTATTGGTCTTACATATGGAAAGACAATGGAAGAGGCTTGTGAGATTGGTTCAACACTTGCTGCATCTGTTATTGTTACTTCAGACAATGTATGTCCAAGATTCTTACCAAGTGAGTTTGGTATCGAGGTTAATGACTAGTAGTTTAAGCCAGAATCTGGAAGAGATAAATTGTTTGCATCGGCCATACAATATGCTTATAATAGTGACTTGAAAGGATTTCAAAGGCTGTATGACAGATAGGGAGAATATCAATTACAGACAGTTGTATTTTGATATAGATGGGACAATCAAACAGGAGACATACGTGTTTCACAGAGAGATGACAGCTGAGGAACAGGAAAAGTATGACTCATTAGTATCTGATTCCAATCAGATGACAATATTTGACTTTTTAAAGGCATAGGACTCCAAGGCTTTGAGGTTTCAAAGCTTTGGAGTTTTGTTTATATATAATTATTAGATGGGAGAGAAATTTATTATGGATTTAATTAACTCTAGTGTTGCTGAATTTACTGAACTTCTTGCTTCCAAGACTTCGGTTCCAGGTGGTGGTGGCGCCAGTGCATTGGTGGCTTCCATTGGAATAGCCCTTGGAGATATGGTAGGGGAATTTACCGTTGGTAAGAAGAAATATGCTGACGTTGAACCAGAAATAATAAAGCTTATGGAAAAAGCTCAGAAACTTAGAGTTGATTTACTACAGTGTATAGAAGATGATGCGGTGGCATTTGAACCTCTCTCAAAAGCATATTCTATGCCAAAGGAAGCTGAGGGCAGAGACGAAATCATGGAAAAATGCCTTAAAGATGCAGCTTCTGTACCTATGCATATTTTGGAGCTTGCCTGTGAAGCTGTGGATTTACAGAGAGACTTTGCAGATAAAGGCTCTGTGATTATGATCAGTGATGCCGCTACAGGAGTAACCATGCTTCAGGGAGCTATAAAGGGAGCAGCTGTTAATGTAAAGATTAATACAAAATCCATGAAGGACAGAATTTACGCTGATGAATTGGACAGACGTGTTGATGTTTTGGTTAAAGAATATGTAAGTCGTGCTGATGATATTTACAGCGATGTATGGAATAGATTATAGGAAGGTTAGATAGATGGCTAAGTTATTAAAGGGAAAAGATGTTGTTGAAGCTTTAAATGAAAAGCTTTCAAAGGATGTTGAAGAATTAAAGGCTAAAGGGATTACACCTACTCTTGGAATCTTAAGAGTTGGTGAGCGCCCAGATGATTTATCCTATGAGCGTGGTGCATTAAAGAGATGTGAACAGGTAGGAGTGGAAGTAAAGGTTACTGCACTTCCAGAAGATATATCTGAAAAAGAGTTTTTTGATACACTTGATAAATTAAATAACGATATAACAATACATGGAATCCTTATGTTTAGACCACTTCCAAAGCATATTGATGGCGAGAAGGCCAGAAAGCTTTTAAGAGCTGATAAGGATGTGGATGGCTGCACAGATTTGTCTCTTGCAGGTGTATTTACAAACACTAATCTTGGTTTTGCACCTTGCACTGCTGAGGCTGCCATGGAGATTTTAAAGTATTATGGTGTGGAGCTTTCTGGAAAGAAGGTGGCTGTTATTGGCCGTTCTCTTGTTATAGGTCGTCCTGTTGCCATGATGCTTATGCATGAAAATGCTACCGTAACTATATGTCATACAAAAACAGTAGATGTTCCTTCTATTACAAAAGATGCCGATATAGTAGTTGTAGCATCTGGACAAATGGAAAGTGTCGGTGCTGAATATCTCAGAGAAGGACAGACTGTTATCGATGTAGGTATCAGCTGGAATGATGAAAAGAACAAACTTTGTGGTGATGTTCGTTTTAATGAGGCAGAGCCTATAGTTGATGCTATTACACCAGTTCCTGGTGGAGTTGGTGGAGTTACTACAAGCATTCTTGTGAAGCACGTGGTTGAATCTGCACAGCGCGTTCATATATAATGGACATATAAAAGATTTAGGGAGAATACAATGAAACTTCAACAGCTTGAGGCAGGTCAGGTGGTTACACTGGAAATCCTGATTGGCGGTTCATCTTTTGAATTGAAAACTGAGGTGGTTGGAACCAATGCAGGCACAGGAGCATTGGTTAAGCCTTATGTATACAATAACATAGCGGTTGATTTTACTCAGGGCTCCCCTAAGAGTATGTCATTTTCTCTGCATTGCATTGATCCAAACACTGGTGGAAGGGTTGTTTGGAAAAATGTGGCAGTTAATCTTGTTAATTTCAAAGGCGTAGATTATTACGCCATCGATTCCAGCGATTTCGGAACAATAGCGGCATCCAGCGAGAGACGTGAGGATGTGAGAGTTATGGTTAAAAAGCCTGGCTCTGCCATGATGGAAGATGGAAGAAGATTTGCTGTCACGGTCCTAGATGTTAGTGACAGAGGTGTATCATTTGTTGGAAATGCCAACAGAGTTACTATTGGTGATAAGGTGGAGATTAATTTTGCCGATGTGGCTCACATGATTGATATTAGTTTAGGTATTATGGTGCAGATAGTTCGTGCCGAGGTACATGAAGACGGAATTCTTTATGCAGGAAAGGTCCTTGAAAGAGATAATAAGCTTCTTGCATATTTATGTTTTAAAGGAATGGATCGTAAAGCAAACAACCAGTCTAAATAAAGGTGACGTTGATGGCAGACGACAACAAGCTAAAACAAGAATTATTGTATATGGCCAGCATTACCTCCAAGTATGATTTCACCAAAATGGAAGTTGTTGAGGGGATACTGAGGCTAGAGAATGAAAGACGAATTCTAGACTCTGTTTTTGGGCGTCGTTTTAAGACTCGCATTTTTGACATAGCAGCCGGTGTTAAGATTGATGACACCTGTGTCCTTTGTGGCCAGCCTGCTGATAATCGAGTTATCTGTAATCACTGCATGGAGACTATACTTGGCAGTGAATATGCTAAAAATAAAATCAAGACTAAACAAAAGAAGAGGTTCTCATTACCAAAGATTGACTTCTCTAAGTTTAAATTACCAGAGATTAAGCTACCTAAAATTGTGCTGCCTAAATCAGTGGGAAAGCCAGAGGAAAAGCAAGTTGAAGGTTTTTCAGCTAAAAAGATTTTACAATATGCGACTATTATTTGTTTAACCTTGATTTTATTTATTCAAACTTGGCTGGTTTCAATAGCTTTAACCCTTCCGGATTACAATCCTGTTGTGGAAGCTAAGGTTTCTGTTAATGAACCTGTTGCAGTTTCAGATGTTGATACTGCCAAGGCTCAGCTTGAAAAGGATTTTCCAGCAGATCAGGGATACACTATCACTTTCGCTAGAGAGGACACCGACTATGTTGGAAGATTTTTGATAGATAAGGGTGACTGCTGTGTCGAGATTGAAGAGCAGCTTACTGACGAAGAGCGATACGATTACTTTTTTACAGAGCCAGTATTTATTTTTTATATTTCTAATATAGAAGAATTTTCTGCAAGAGTGGGCATGGCAGAGGTAAATCAGGCAGGCTCAATCCTTGTAATGGGCTCCTTCAACGATGGTAGAAGGACAGATAGTTTCTATAAATACAGATGATAATATAATCAGACAAAGCTTAAAAAATGGTCATTTGGCCGTCACATCATAGACATATTTCTCTGATACAATCCTTAAGACTTCAGAGAGGTTAGTTTTATTTTTTGAGGTTTTTATGAGATTAAGAGCAGATGAAGAAGCAACATTAAATTCAATTCTTTCGCCAATTAAGAATGATGAAAGAGTGCAGGATATGAAAAAATATACCCAGCACGGAAGGATTACCACATTTGATCATGTGGAAAGCGTAACAAGACTTAGTTATTGGCTTAATAAGAGATTGCATATAGGCTGTAACGAAAGAGTACTATCAGTAGGTGCTTTTTTACATGACTATTATTTATATGACTGGCATGAGACAGATGGAGGTCATGGACTTCACGGTTTTTCTCATTCTAATACAGCCATGGAAAACGCAAAGGCACATTTTGGAATCGGAGTTCATACACAAAATGTAATTGAAAGTCATATGTGGCCTTTAAACATTACCAAAATACCAAGATGCAGAGAGGCCTGGGTAGTATGTTTAGCTGATAAGTATGTTTCTACGAAAGAGACACTTCTTTGTAGATAAATACACAATATTTTTACATTTATGGAGCATTGTTCTATTGCAATGCTCCTTTTTAAATGTTATAACTGTATTATCAGAACTAGAACAGTTGAATCTGGTTCTCGAAATTTTCTTGGGCGAAAGGAAATGTTATGAAGAAAAAAATAGTTATATTTCTTATTGTGGCAGCAATAGTAGCTGGCGGCGCTTTTGCTGTTCTAAAATCAGGTCTAATTGGCGGCAATTCTGCCGTTTCAGATTCCTCATCTGAAATATATGTAATGTCATTATCTGAGATTATGGGAGAGAACAGCTCATATTCTTCAGATGTATTTATGGGCATTGTAGAAGGCCAGGAGTCTACATCTGTAACCAAGAGTTCAGATCGTGAGCTTGATCAGGTTTTTGTTTCAGAGGGAGATACAGTTTCTGTAGGAACTCCACTTTTCTCTTATAAGTCTGACAGCCTTGAGGCTGAAAATGTTCAGTACAATTTCTCAATTGAAAGCGAAAATATCAGTATTAATGAGACAAACAGAAATATTGAGAAGCTTACTAACGATTTAGCTAAAATCAAGGGCCAGTCTGACGAAGACATGGAAAAACGTGAGGATTTAGCAAATCAGATTGAAGGCTTAAAGACTGATATTGCCATTTCTCAGAATTCGATTGCACAGACTAAGGCAAAGATTGAAGAGAATATTAAGAAGATTAATAATGCCACAGTGGCATCTACTGTTGACGGTATAATCACTAAGATTGCAGATGACACTAACCCTTACACATCTGACGGTACATTTATTACTATCCTTGCATCTAAGGAGATGAGAGTAAAGGGGCAGATTAACGAGCAGAATGTTTGGTCAATCAACGTTGATGAGCCTGTTACACTTCGTTCCCGCGTAGAGAAGGATAAGACATGGAGTGGAACAATCACAAAGATAGATACAGAATCAAAGCAGGATGAAAATTCAGATAATCTCTATGGTGGAGGAAGCTCAGAAGACAGCTCTACTAAATATCCTTTCTATATAACATTGGATAGTAGTGAAGGTCTTATGATGGGACAGCATCTTTATATTGAGCTTGGTCAGACAGGCGCTCCAGAAATGGATTTCTCTGATGGAACATATTTATATGATTACTACATTGCTTATGATGAGGAAGGAAATCCATTTGTTTGGGCAGATAAAAATGGAAAGCTTGTAAAGCAGAGCATTGAGCTTGGTGATTATCATGAGGAGCAGATGGTTTACTCAGTATCTGGTATCGATAAGGACACCAAGATTGCATATCCAATGGAAGATTTAACAGAGGGTATGAAGACAGTTAGTACCGTTGAGGGAGAATAGTGATGATAGTTAAGCTTGAAAATATTAATAAAGTGTACGGTGAGTCTGGAACTGAGACTTCTGTACCTGCTTTAAATAATGTCTCCCTTTCTGTAAATGAAGGGGAATATGTGGCTATTATGGGCCCTTCAGGTTCTGGTAAAAGTACTCTGATGAATGTAATCGGATGTCTGGATAAGCCTACATCAGGTGTTTACTACTTTGGTGATAAGGACGTTCTTAAGATGAAGGACAGACAGCTTTCAGATTTGCGTCTTAATTCCATCGGATTCGTATTCCAGAGTTTTTATCTGATGAATGAAGAAAATGCCATTGAAAATGTGGCATTACCTCTCAGCTACGCAGGCGTACCAAAGCGCGAGCGTGAGCGAAGAGCTGTGGAAGCACTTACAAGAGTTGGCCTTGCTGACAGAGTTAAGTTCCGTCCAGATCAACTTTCCGGTGGACAGAAGCAGAGAGTTGCCATCGCAAGAGCAATTGTTAATAACCCAAAGGTTTTACTTGCAGATGAGCCTACTGGTGCCCTTGATCAGAAGTCTGGTGCAGCTATTATGGAGCTTTTCCAGAAGCTTAATGATGAAGGCACTACAATTATAATGATTACACATGATGCAAATATTGCTAGTCATGCCAAGAAGACTTATCGAATTGTTGACGGGCAGCTGTTTCATGGATTAGAGGAGGACAAACATGAAGAAAATAATTAAAGTAGTCCTCATTCTGGTTGTGCTGGCAGCGGTAGTCACAGGCGGATTATATTTGGGTTACACATACAAGCAGGGAAAAAAGATTGCCAAGGTAGCGCCACTATCAAATCTTGGAACAGATGAATACTGGGGCGACAGCATCGAAAGCTTTGGTCAGGTTACAGCGGACAAATCCCAGATGGGATATCTTCCTTCTAAGTCTGAGGTTTTAAGCGTTAATGTAAAAGAGGGCGACCACGTAGAAGAGGGCGACGTTATTTTAACTGTTAAGAAGGACTCACAGGACATAAATAACAAAAAGCTCCAGATTTCAAAGGCAATGCATACATTGTCTGTAGAACAGCTTAAACTGAATCGCCTTATGAAGACAGAGCCTGTGCCTACATATATTTATCAGCAGGATGTTTATGCGGATTATCATTATGTAGAAGCTGTAGAATACTATGACAGCAGTGTTTTAATCGGTGAAGAACTTTTCGATTATCACGGAAATACAGTTGGATTCACAGGTGTTGATACTGATGATACAACTGGAGAAACAATAAAATATCCGGTAGAGTCTGAGTCTGCTATTCAAGCCATTAAAAATAGAGCAACAGAAAAGAAGGATAGAAATGGCGTTTACTCTTACCTGCGAAGCAATACATATTTTGATTATGAAACAGGAAAAGTAGTAGGTGAGACAAGCTACAGCATTGATGGTGATGTAATAGATGAAAAGAAGAAGCCTGAGGGCATGAATGCCCAGGAGCTTAATGAAGCAATCCTGGATGCTCAGGATTCTGTTAAAAAGCAGGATTTAGAAATCCGAAAGCTTCAGTATGAGCTTGAGACAATGGAGAATACCACTGATACAGGTGATGTTGTTGCCAAGGTTTCAGGTACTGTGTCCAAGGTACAGGACCTTAATAATTACAACACTACTCAGCCATTCTTTATTGTTACAGCTACTGACGAATACTATATTTCTGGAAGTATTGGTGAATTCTATCTTGACCAGTTACATATCGGAGACATTGTCTCTATTTCATGCTGGGATAATGGAGCTACTGCAGATGGTAAAGTTACATCAATAAGCGATACACCTGCAAAAGATGGTGGTAATTTCTGGACTAGTGGTAATTCAAATAGTAGTAATTATGAGTTTAAAGCCAGCTTTGATAAAAACAGCGGTATCGATATTGGTTCTGCTGTAGATATTTCCATTACACCTTCTGGCCAGGAGGAGAAAGGTATTTATATTCCTGCATACCTTATCCGAAAGGACGCTGGTGGAAGCTATGTAATGCGAATGAATGATTCCAACAAGCTTGAAAAAGCTTATATTAAAGTAGGAAAGACTGTATGGGGCTCTCAGACTCAGGTTAAGTCTGGAATTACCATGGATGATTATCTTGCTTTCCCTTATGGTGATGGTGCCATCGAGGGAATTAAATGTGAGCAGGTTGAATATTTAGATGAATACGGAGGCTTGGGATAATGTTTGAAAATATACGTTTAGCGTTTAGAGGTATATGGACTCATAAACTCAGGTCTTTCCTGACAATGCTTGGTATTATCATCGGTATTGCTGCTATTATTGCCATTGTTTCTACTATCGAGGGAACTAATCAGCAGATTAAAGAGAATCTTATTGGTTCTGGCTCAAACACCGTTGATATTCAGTTATATCAGAATGACTGGCCTTTGGATATGAGTTATAGTGCTCCTCCTTTCGGAGTGCCACAGGTTTCTGACTCACTTATGGATGAAATCAGAGATATACCAGAGGTTAAGTCTGCCAGCCGTTACAACGTAAGAAATATTTACGATGGTGTATATTATCAGAATGAACCTATGAACGGCGGCTATGTAAAGGGTGTTGAGACAGATTATTTCAGCACTGCAAATCTTACTGTGAAGCAGGGAAGACTGTTTACTGAAAAGGAAGTTGAAGCCTTCAAGAAGGTTTGTATTGTAGATGAAAATATCGTGTCTACACTTCTTCAGAATGAAAATCCTATTGGAAAGATAATCGAGATAGGTGGAGATTCATTTGTTATCGTTGGTGTTGTAGCACCACGTTCTACATTTGAGCCTGTTATTAATACAATGGAAGATTATGACACTTACAAGCAGGATGAGTCAGGTGAAATTTACATTCCATACAGCGACTGGCCAATTTGCTATCGCTATGATGAACCTGAAAATGTTCTTGTAAGAGCTAATACTACAGATGATATGACTCAGGCAGGAAAGAAGACTGCAGATGCATTAAATGCAAATATTCATCCAGATGATGAAAGTATCAAGTACCAGTCTAAGGATTTGCTTGAGCAGGCTACAAGATTACAGCAGCTTTCATCATCAACTAATTCCATGCTGATTTGGATTGCAGCAATATCACTTTTAGTTGGTGGTATTGGTGTTATGAATATCATGCTTGTATCAGTTACAGAGCGTACTGCCGAGATTGGTCTGAAAAAGGCTATCGGTGCAAGAAAAGGTAAAATCATGGGCCAGTTCCTTACTGAGGCAGCTGTACTTACATCCATGGGTGGAGTGCTTGGTGTTGCCAGTGGTATTGGACTTGCCAAGATTATCTCTATCATGAGTGGCACACCTATTGCCATCTCATGGCCAGCAGCAATGATTGCAGTTGTATTTTCAATGTTTATTGGAATTGTGTTTGGTATCCTTCCAAGTCACCAGGCTGCTAATCTTAATCCTATTGATGCATTGAGGACAAATTAATGAAATTTATATCATGGAACGTAAACGGCCTTCGCGCTGTTATAGGCAAAAACTTTTGGGAATTCTTTGACAGCATTGATGCTGATATCATGGGTCTTCAGGAGATTAAACTTTCTGAAGGTCAGATAGAATGCGAAAAGGAAGGCTATCACATTTACTGGAATTATGCTGAAAAGAAGGGGTACTCGGGAACTGCAATCTTCACAAAGAAGGAGCCTATTTCAGTGACCTACGGCATTGGAATAGAAGAGCATGACCATGAGGGCCGTGTTATCACTTTGGAGTTTGAAGATTACTATTTCATCACCTGTTACACTCCTAATTCACAGAATGAGCTTAAGAGACTTGATTATCGTATGGTCTGGGAAGATGATTTCAGGGCATATTTATGTGAGCTCAATAAGAAAAAGGGCGTTATCCTCTGTGGAGATTTAAATGTTGCCCATGAGGAGATTGACCTTAAAAATCCAAAGACAAATAGAATGAACGCAGGCTTTACAGACCAGGAACGCCAGAAGATGACAGAACTTCTTGAGGCTGGTTTTGTAGACAGCTTCAGACATTTCTATCCGGATCAGACTGATATTTATTCGTGGTGGTCATATCGTTTTAAGGCAAGAGAGAAGAATGCAGGATGGCGTATAGACTACTTTATCGTATCTGCGGATATGAAAGATAGAATGAAGGATGCCAAAATACATACGGATGTATTGGGATCGGATCATTGTCCAATAGAGTTAGACTTTGAATAGGCACTTAGGTGCCTATTTTTTGTGCTTCAATATAAATTTATCGTAAAACAATAAAAAATTGTTGCAAAACAAATAATATAATGGTATAACATCATTAAGCAAAAAATGTGTACTTACGGAGGCAGATATGAATAACAAATTAGACCGATTCGTAAAAGCGATATTGGATTTTTGTTTTTGTGTGGGAATAATTATTGAGATAGCAGTTCCCTTTGGTTTGAAGAAAGCAGTTGAATTGATGACTCGACTTTGGAGAGATTCTTCAGCATACTCAGCCATACCAGACAATTATCCAGTTTCAGTTTGTTCCATAATGATAGTTGGAGCGTTTTGCATTTTGATTATGTATGAGCTCAGAAGAATGATGCAGACTGTAATCGATGATGATGCTTTTGTGCAGCAAAATGTTATCAGCCTTAAGAGAATGGGAACTTACGCCTTTTGTTTGTCGATTGTGAAATTATTGAGATGTTTTGTTTATTTTACACCGGCAGCAATAATAATAGCCGCAGCATTTTTCTTTGCTGGGCTTTTCAGTAAGGTTTTATCCAGAGTATTTGATAAGGCTGTTAGATATAAGGAAGAAAATGATTTGACTATTTAATTGGTATTTATGCGGGAGCAGAGATGATTGTTATAAATTTAGACGTAATGATGGCGAAAAGGAAAATAGGTTTGACCGAACTTGCTGGAAAAGTAGGTATTACATTGGCAAATCTATCAATACTTAAGAATAACAAAGCAAAGGCGGTTCGTCTTGAGACTTTAGATGCTATATGTCAGGCTTTAGATTGTCAGCCTGGAGACATTTTAGAATACGTAGAAGATGAGACTGAAGAGACCTAAAGAGTCTATAAAAAGGAGGATGTTATGGCAGATACATACACAGGACCAAAATATTCAGAGACAGAGATAGGCAATATTAAAAGTGAACCAATTCCTTTTGTGCAGAAGGTGGAAATTGAGGAGCAGAAGGGAGATGCAAAGGTATTTCGTAAATACGGAATTTTATCTTTAATCTTTTCTATTGTATATACTTTCTGCTTGTATAAGAATCATGCAGGAATCACATATCCAATATTTATGTTTGTTACTCTGACATTACTACATATACTCAGAAAAAAAGATGGATTATCTCTATTTACTACTAAAAATGGTAATAAAGCTATTGGAATATTCCACGTAGCGGCACTGATGCTTTTATCTATTCATAAGTGCATGTCTACTAGCTGGGCATTGTTATTCCTTGATGGTATAGCAATATTTTTATTATTCTTCAGCCTTGTGCTTTATCTCTATGTAGATACAACTGGCTGGGACATTGCAGCATGGGTTGGTGGAATTATGGTTTCAATATTCCTGCCATTCGCACATTTGCTCACTCCATTTTTCGATATGGTACAGTGGTTTAAGGGCAGAGGCGGAGATATCAGCAAGGAGAAGAAACAGGTTATTTCAGCAGTAGTTATTGGTATTATTTGTGCAATTCCAATGCTTGTAATCGTTATCTCTTTATTAAGCTCAGCTGACCTTGTTTTCAACCGTATGTTGGAGAAGATTGTAGAATCGATTCATCTTCCAGACAATTTTGAAGATATAGTTGGTATTACATGTACCCTGCTTTTAGCGTTTTTGGGAGCTTACCTTATCCCATTTGTATTTGATAAGGGAGAGATAAAGATTAAAGCCCGCGGAGAGGGAAAAGCTAATCCTATCATTGCCATTACATTTACAACAATTATTGGCTTGGTATACCTGGTTTTCTGTTTGATTCAGGTGATGTTCCTTTTCACTGGAACATTGGATCTTCCATCAGGATACACTTATGCAGAATATGCTCACGAGGGATTTTACCAGCTCCTTACAGTTTGTCTTATTAATGTGGTTATGGTTTCTGTTTGTACAAGAGAGTTTAAGAAATCAAAGGCTCTCAACTGGGTTCTTTTTGTAATTGGCGCATGCACATATATTATGATTGCATCATCAGTTACAAGAATGATTATGTACATTCAGGTTTACAACCTTACATTCCTTAGACTTTTTGTATTATGGTTCCTTGCAGTGCTTTGTATCTGGCTGGCATTTTTGATGGTTACCGTATTAAACAGAAGCTTCCCAGTGTTCAAAGCTTGTATGATAACAATTACTGTAGCTTATATTGGTTTTGTATTTGCGAATCCAGATTATCAGATAGCAAAATATGATTTGGCAGTTGTAAAAAATCATACTTATCAGGAATCATATGCCAAGATAGATGAATATGATTCTGTTACATATTACATCCTTAATAACCTTTCGACAGATGCTGCACCTGCACTTGTAGATGATGAACATCTTCTTCATAAGTTTGGTACATACATTGATAGCAGGGACAGATATTCAAAGAAAAATCGTGAAGGAATTAGAAAATACAATTTCTCATATGCAAGAGCGCAGAAGCTGTTTAAAAATGATTAAAAGTTGCCAGAATGTAAAAAAATTAAATGTAATGCTTTATATAACTCCAAATATGATATTATAGTCATATATCAGATACGGGAGGTGTAGGTATGGCAGATAAGAATAAAGAGGCAACATTTGTAGTTCATATAAATAAGTGTGAGAATGAAAGCTGGCAGGGCCAGGTGACATGGGCTGACCGCGACGAGAAGATTAACTTCCGCAGCGCAATGGAGCTCATGAATATTATGGATGCAGCATTAGATTCAGAAGAATAAGATATAACTCGAAATTAAGAAACCCCAGTTACACTCTCAAGCCTTAGATATTGCACCGTTCAGCTGAAGAAAGCTTCACTTGTGCAACACTAAGAGCTTGATAGTTACTGGGGTTTTATTTTACTTTAGATTTTTATTTTCCTGAAGCTTCATGGCACGTACTTTAAGTGGAAGTCCCCAAAGTGTGATGAATCCTTCAGCGTCGTGGTGATCATAAAGGTCGCCTGTTGTGAAGCTTGCAAGGCTCTCTGAGTAGAGTGAGTATGGTGATGTAGTGCCAGCCTTGATGATGTTGCCCTTGTAAAGCTTGAACTTAACTTCTCCAGTAACATACTCCTGTGTAGACTTTACAAATGCCTGAATAGCGTCACAAAGTGGTGTGAACCATTTTCCTTCGTAGCAAACCTGAGCAAGCTTATTGCCCATTTCCTTTTTCATTTCCATTGTCGCGCGGTCGAGACAAAGCTCTTCAAGCTGAGCGTGTGCCTCCATAAGGATAGTGCCGCCTGGTGTCTCATATACGCCACGAGACTTCATACCAACAACACGGTTCTCTACAATATCAACAATTCCAATACCATTTCTTCCGCCGATTTCATTGAGTTCTTTGATGATATCAGATACCTTCATCTGCTTTCCGTTTACAGAAGTAGGAACACCCTTCTCAAATGTCATAGTTACATATTCAGCCTTTTCTGGAGCCTTCTCTGGTGGAGTAGTAAGTACAAGAAGGTGATCGTAGTTTGGCTCCTGTGAAGGATCTTCAAGCTCAAGACCTTCGTGGCTGATATGCCAAAGGTTTCTGTCACGGCTGTAAGACTGATCTGTCGAGAATGGAAGGTCGATTCCATGAGCCTTACAGTAATCAATCTCATCCTGACGAGACTGAAGCTTCCATTTATCATTTCTCCAAGGAGCAATTACCTTAATATCTGGAGCAAGAGCTTTGATACCAAGTTCGAAACGAATCTGATCATTTCCCTTACCAGTAGCACCGTGGCAGATAGCTACAGCGCCTTCTTTTCTGGCAATCTCAACAAGCTTTGCAGCGATTCCTGGACGAGCCATAGCTGTTCCAAGAAGGTATTTGTTCTCGTAAATAGCACCAGCCTGAACGCAAGGTACAATGTAATTGTCACAGAAGTCATCAACAATATCTTCTATATATAATTTAGAAGCTCCTGATGCCTTGGCTCTCTCTGAGAGACCATCTAATTCTTCGCCCTGTCCACAATCGATACAGCAGCAGATAACTTCGTATCCATAATTCTCCTTGAGCCATGGAATGATAGCAGTGGTATCAAGACCACCTGAGTAAGCAAGTACAACTTTTTCCTGTGCCATAGTAGTTCTCCTTTATCTGATAATTTTGTGTTCCATTGAATGAATTTGAACAAATCATACACCACCTGATTTAATATTTCAAGTGCAAATTTATGCATAAATAGGGTATAAAAATGAATTATGTTAAAATTATACTTGATTTATCCGAAATATAGATGTATATTTATGCAAATTTATTTTATAAAATTTCACTGTAGTACTTTACTTTGTGAAAGTGAAGTACTACAATCAATAGTAAATTATTCATGACCGTTTTGGAAGTGAAAATTACACAAAATTAGAAAAGGAATGGACAGCTATGATTAAGGTAGGAATTATTGGTGCTACCGGTTATGCGGGAGCAGAAATTGTTAGGTTGTTATACAGTCATCCAGAGGCAGAAATCGTTTGGTACGGTTCCCGATCATATGTAGATGAGCGATTTGCTTCTATATATAAGAACATGTTCACTTTGGTAGAGGACAAATGTCTTGATGATAACATTGTTGAACTGTCAAAGCAGGTAGATGTTATTTTCACGGCTACACCTCAGGGATACTTGGCAGGAGTTCTTACTGAAGAGATTCTTAATAACTGTAAGGTAATTGATTTATCTGCAGATTATCGTATCAAAGACGTTGCTACATATGAAAAGTGGTACGGCATTGAGCACAAGAGTCCACAGTTTATAGAGGAAGCTGTTTATGGCCTTTGCGAGATAAATAGAGATAAGGAAAAGAATGCAAGACTTATTGCTAACCCAGGTTGCTACACAACATGCTCAATTCTTACCGCATATCCGTTAGTAAAGGCAGGTCTCATTGATCCATCTACACTTATCGTAGATGCAAAGTCAGGAACTTCAGGTGCAGGTCGTGGTGCCAAGCTTCCTAATTTATATTGTGAGGTTAATGAGAGCATCAAGGCATACGGTGTCACATCACACCGACATACACCAGAGATTGAAGAGCAGCTTGGATATGCCTGTGGACAGGAAATTATGATTAATTTCACTCCTCATCTTGTTCCTATGAACAGAGGAATCCTTGTTACAGAGTATGCAAGCCTTGTGAAGAAGGATGGAAAGCTTCCTACTAAGGAAGAAATTATGAAGGCATATCATGATGCTTATGATAATGAATTTTTCGTTCGAGTTCTTGAATACGGTGAGTGTCCAGAAACAAAGTGGGTTGAAGGCAGCAACTTTGTGGATGTAAGCTGCATCATCGATGAACGTACAGGCCGAGTAGTTATGATGGGCGCTCTTGATAATCTGGTTAAGGGTGCTGCAGGACAGGCTGTTCAGAATATGAATATTATTTTCGGACTTGATGAAAAGATGGGACTTGATTTTGCACCAATGTTCCCATAGGTTTTTGTTTTTCATCAGAAAAACAAAAACCGGACAATAGCAACATTTATCTGAAAGAGAAATGTTGTCCTGCAAAGCAGGATTATTGTGGGCTTTTCCTTATTGCCCACAATAACTCATAAGTGGTTTTAGTTAGGAGTTATATTATGGTTACAACAAAAGAAAGCGTTAAAGTTACTTTAGATTTAGGGGTACATATGAATTATACAATCAGGACTATGGAAGAAAGCGATTATGATGAGGTTTATGAGCTTTGGACTACTATCCATGGTTTTGCAATGAGAAGCCTGGATGATTCAAAAGAAGGTGTTGTTAGAGTATTAAAGAGAAATCCAGGGTTGTCTGTTGTTGCAGTTTCTGGTGGCAAGATTGTAGGTTCCATTCTTGTAGGTCACGACGGAAGAAGAGCTTGCTTCTATCACGTATGTGTTCATGAAGATTATCGTAAACACGGTATTGGAAAAGCTATGGCATCAGAAGCTATGATGAGACTTAAGGTTGAAGGAATCAATAAGATTCAACTGGTGGCATTTAAGGAAAATGCCCTTGGTAATGGCTTTTGGCAGGCTGAGCAGTGGATTATGCGAGATGATTTAAATGTATATGACTTCGTATTAAATGAAGCAAATATCACAGCATTTAATAAATAGGAGATTACTATGAAAGAGATTCAGGGTGGAATTACATCTGCAAAGGGATTTAAGGCTGCAAGTTGCGCAGCAGGAATAAAATATCAGGGACGAACTGATATGGCTATGGTATATTCAGAGGTTCCATGCGTCAGCGCAGGTACATTTACAAGCAATGTGGTAAAGGCTGCATGTGTTCAGTGGGATATGAATATCGTAAAAGCGAATAAGCCTATGCAGGCTGTTGTTATTAACTCAGGAATAGCAAATGCATGTACAGGTCAGGAAGGTTTTGACGCCTGTGAGGCCACCGCAAAGGGAGTAGAAAAGACTCTTGGCGTTAGCTTTGATTCTGTGGCTGTTGCATCTACCGGAGTTATTGGAATGCAGCTTCCAGTTGATAAGCTTGTGGCTGGTGTTGAAGCTATGGCACTTGCTCTTGATGGAAGTATTGAAGCAGGAACAGCCGCATCAAAGGCAATTATGACTACGGACACAGTTAATAAGGAAATTGCTGTAGAGTTTACAGTGGGAGGAGTTACAGCCACTCTTGGTGGAATGAGTAAAGGCTCTGGAATGATTCATCCTAATATGTGCACAATGCTTGCATTCCTTGGTACTGATGTAGCCATTGAAAAATCTCTTCTTCAGAAGGCTGTAAGTGAGGTGGTTGCAGACAGCTTTAACATGATTACAGTTGATGGAGATACATCTACAAACGATACACTTCTTTGCATGGCCAATGGATTGGCTGGTAATAAGACAATAGACAGTGAAGGTGCTGATTATGAAAGCTTCAAGGAAGCCCTTACATTCGTATGTACGAATCTTGCAAAGCGAATGGCAGCAGATGGAGAGGGAGCGAGCAAGCTTTTTGAGGCAAAGGTTGTAAATGCTAAATCGGTGGCTGATGCAAAGACTCTTTCAAGAGCCATCGTCGGTTCAAACCTTTCAAAAGCAGCAATCTTTGGATGCGATGCCAACTTCGGACGTTTCCTTTGTGCTATGGGATATTCTGGAGCTGATTTTGATCAAAACGATGTTGAGTTGTTTTTCAAAAGTGTAAATGGTGAGTTAAAGGTATTCGATAAGGGGACACCAATTGTTTTCGACGAAGACAAGGCTCTTGAGATAATGAAAGCTGATGCAGTAACAGTTTATGTTGATATGCATGAAGGTGATGCAGAGGCTACAGCATGGGGCTGTGATTTGACATATGATTACGTAAAGATTAACGCGGACTACCGCTCATAGGAGGGAAAAGTTATGGATAGCAGTATGCAGCCAATATTAGATAAGGCACAGGTTTTAATCGAGGCATTACCATATATTCAGAGATTTAATCGTAAGATTATGATTGTAAAATATGGTGGCAGCGCCATGGTTGACGAAGAATTGAAGAAGCAGGTAATACAGGATGTTACTTTGCTTAAGCTTGTTGGCTTTAAGCCTATCATCGTTCACGGCGGTGGTAAGGAAATCAGCAAATGGGTGGAGAAGAACGGCATCAAGCCAGAGTTCATCAATGGTCTTCGAAAGACTGATGAAGCTACAATGGAAATTGCTGAGATGGTTTTAAATAAGGTTAATAAGTCTTTGGTTCAGAACGTTCAGTCACTTGGAGTAAATGCTATCGGTGTATCTGGAAAAGACGGTGGTCTTTTAAAGGTGGATAAGAAGCTTTCAGATGGACAGGATATTGGCTTCGTTGGAGAAATTAAAGAGGTTAATCCAAAGATTCTTTTGGACCTTCTTGAAAAGGATTTCCTTCCAATTGTTTGTCCTATCGGAATGGATGACAATTTTGAGACTTACAATATCAATGCAGATGATGCAGCATGCGCAATTGCAAAAGCTCTTAATGCTGAAAAGCTTGCATTCCTAACAGATATCGAGGGCGTATATAAAGATAAGGACGACCCATCAACACTTATTTCTGAGATGACAGTCGATGAGGCCAGAGCACTTATCGGAGATGGATATATTGGTGGAGGAATGCTTCCAAAGCTTACAAATTGTATCGATGCAATTGAGCAGGGTGTTAACAGAGTACATATTTTGGACGGAAGAATTGCTCATTGTCTGTTATTGGAATTCTTTACTAACAAAGGTATTGGAACAGCTATTATCGGAAACAAGGACACGAGGTATTACGATGAATAAAAAGGAATATATCGAAAAAGCAGAAGAAAATTTACTACATGTTTACAATCGATTCCCGGTTATTTTTGATTATGGAAAGGGTGTTCATCTATATGATGAACTGGATCAGGAATATCTTGATTTTGCATCTGGAATTGGTGTAATGGCATTTGGATATGGAAATGAAGATTATGAAGATGCACTTATCACACAGCTCAAGAGAATTACTCATACGTCAAATCTTTACTATCATATTCCAATGATTGAGGCTGCAGAAAAGCTTTCCAAGGCTTCAGGAATGGATAAGGTTTTCTTTACAAATTCAGGAGCAGAAGCAATCGAAGGTGCGCTTAAAACTGCAAAAAAATATGCTTATACAAGAAGAGGTGCAGGAGATTATGAGATAATTGCCATGGAAAATAGTTTTCATGGTCGTACAGTGGGTTCACTTTCAGTTACAGGAACAGAGCATTATCGTGAGCCTTTCTATCCACTTATGGCAGGTGTAAAGTTTGCTACATTTAATGATTTTGGCTCAGTTCTCGCCAACCTTTCTGATAAGACATGCGCAATTATCATGGAGACAGTTCAGGGAGAGGGCGGATTATATCCAGCTGATAAGGATTTCCTTCAGAAGGTTCGCCAGCTTTGCGATGACGAAGGCATTCTTCTCATATTAGATGAAATTCAGTGCGGTATGGGACGTACAGGCAGCATGTACGCATTCCAGCAGTATGATGTAAAGCCGGACATTCTTACTACAGCAAAGGCTCTTGGTAATGGCGTACCAGTTGGAGCCTTTTGTGTAACTGATAAAGTGGCTGAGCAGTCATTGGTTCCAGGTGACCATGGTACCACCTATGGAGGAAATCCGCTTTGTGCTACAGCAGTCTCACAGGTGTTTGACATGTTCCAGGAATATAAGCTTACAGAACATGTTCAGGAGATAGCTGCTTATTTAGAAGATGTTTTGGATGTATTTGTAAATAAATATGATTTCGTTACTGAGCGAAGAGGAATGGGACTTATGCAGGGACTGGTTCTTACTATTCCTGTGAAAGACGTTGTTTCTAAGGCTTTGCTTGAAGAACATCTTGTGGTTCTATCTGCAGGAAAGGATGTATTGAGACTTTTACCTCCTCTTGTAATAACAGAACAGGATGTTGATGTATTTAAAGAAAAACTTGAGAAAGTATTTGATTCTTTCCTTTAAATATAAGGAAAAACACGGCTGAGAAGAATGTTATGAAAAAATCTACCGAAATAATAACGTAAAACTATTGTAATAAATGAAAATATTGGCTACAATGTACAAGTGATACTGACATTTCCTATGCTAAATTATTTATTTGGAATAGGAGATCGAATGAAAAAACTTTTAATTCTTGTGCTTTGTAGTCTTTTGTTATTCACAGGCTGCGGGCACGAATCATATTTTCAATCAACGGAATTGGTTAATGAAACGGAAGTTTCTGAAGAGGGAGCCTCTTCTGATTTATCAGAGGTAGTTCCACAGATTATATGTGTTCAGGTGGCTGGAGCAGTTCAATCACCTGGTGTATATGACCTTCCAGTCAATTCCAGGGTCTATGCAGCTATTGAAGCTGCAGGCGGTCTGTTAGATTCAGCTGATGATTCGGATATTAATCAGGCCTCTTTTCTTGAAGATGGACAGAAGATTTACGTTTACACAAAAGAGGAAAGGGAAGCACTTTTAATATCAGAAGAGGCATCTGAGGAAGACGGATTAATCAATATAAATACTGCCACCGAAGCAGAGCTTATGACTCTTCCGGGAATAGGTCAGTCAAAGGCATCTCAGATTATTTCTTATAGAAATACCAATGGTGACTTTACTTCCATAGAAGATATAAAAAATGTATCTGGAATAGGTGATGGTATTTTCAATCAAATTAATTCGCTAATAAAAATTTATTAAATCGAGGATAATTATGGCTAAGAAAGTATTGGTTGTTGACGACGAAAAGCTCATTGTGAAAGGAATCAGATTCTCGTTAGAGCAGGACGGCATGGAAGTTGACTGCGCTTATGATGGACAGGAGGCACTGGATTTAGCTACAGCAAATCATTACGATATGATTTTGTTGGATGTTATGCTTCCAAAACTTGACGGTTTTGAAGTATGCCAGAGCATTCGAGAATTCTCTACTGTTCCTATTGTTATGCTTACTGCTAAGGGTGACGATATGGATAAGATTCTTGGATTGGAGTATGGCGCTGACGACTATATCACAAAGCCATTTAACATTCTTGAGGTTAAGGCAAGAATTAAAGCTATTATGCGTAGAGCATCTCTTGGTGCCGCAGCTGCAGCTGAGCACAAGAACGAAGAAAACATCATTGAAAATGGTGATTTAGTTCTCGATAAGAGCAATAGAAGACTTACAATCCTTGGAGTAGAGTACAACCTTACATCTAAGGAATTTGATATGCTTTTACTTTTGGTTACAAATCCTAAAAAGGTATTTTCTAGAGAGGATTTATTGCATACTATTTGGGGTACAGATTATCCTGGTGATGAGCGTACAGTTGATGTTCATGTTCGTCGTCTCAGAGAGAAAATCGAGCCAAATCCAAAGGAGCCAAAGTACGTTCGTACAAAGTGGGGCGTAGGCTACTATTATCAATAAGAATCCTTCTAAGTATCTTGTAAAGAGAGTTTTTTAATGAAAAATAAATTTAGTTTTTCTGCTTTTCATAGCTTAGGATTTAAAATTGCACTTATAATATTATTAATAGGCATCATTCCATTCTTGGTTTGTGTGCCTATTTCTTTGAGGGCATACAAATCAGTCTCTATACATACTGATGCCACAAATCTTATGGCCCAGGCCGCTCAGTACAATAGCCAGCTCGTTACCAGTGGATACATTCTCGGTGAAGAAAACTCAGAGTTAGACACGGAACTTAAGGCTATTGCCGACAGCTATAATGGTCGAATTCTTCTTGTTAATTCAGCATTAAAGGTAGTTAAAGATTCATATTCAGTAGATATTGGAAAGACAGTCATCTGGGAGAATATTATTCATTCCATGCAGGGTGACTCACTTTATTTTTATGACGAAGATACAAAATATCTTATTGTCTCTGTACCACTTAGCAATTCAGACAATGAGATAGTAGGTACTTTAGTTATTAATAAGTCTATGGATTACATTGATCAAAATATAGATGCTTTTATTTCTTACTCATTGATTGGGTCTGTTATTTTGGTTTCATTATCCATTATCATAGCGGTTTTTGCGGCAATTCATTTCTCGCGTCCGATGACAAAGTTATCAGATTCACTTGATGGAATTATTCGAGAATATACCAATGAGCTTCCTGATAATAAATCATTTTTAGAGCTTGAGCTTATTTCAGGCAAGTTTAATGAAGTGTTTAAAAAACTTCAGGCTATTGATCAGTCACGACAGGAATTCGTATCAAACGTGTCGCATGAGTTGAAGACACCACTTACTTCTATGAAGGTTTTGGCTGATTCACTTAATGGTTCGGATGATGTGCCAATTGAGATGTACAGGGAATTCATGGTAGACATCGGTGATGAGATTGACCGTGAGACTAAGATTATTAATGACCTTCTTAGTCTTGTGCGTATGGATAAGAGTGGTGCACAGCTCAACGTTTCAGCTGTTAACATCAACGAGCTTATTGAGCACATTTTAAAGCGTTTAAAACCTATAGCTGAAAAAGCAGGAATCGAAGTAGTTTTCGAATCATTCAGACCGGTAGTTGCAGAGGTAGATGAGGTTAAATTTACCCTTGTAGTTACTAATCTTGTAGAGAATGCCATTAAATACAATGATGAAGGTGGTTGGGTTCATATTTCACTAAACTCAGATCATCAATTTTTCTACATTAAGGTAGAAGATAATGGACTTGGCATACCTGAAGATTCAGTTGATTACATTTTTGAGAGATTTTACAGAGCGGATAAGTCTCATTCAAGAGAGATTGGTGGAACAGGACTTGGACTTGCCATTACAAAGAGCGCCATTGCCATGCACAATGGTGAGGTTAAGGTGCGTTCAAAGCTTGGCGAAGGCTCTACCTTTGACGTTCGTATCCCTCTTAACTACATTGAAAAGGAGGTGCACTAATGAAGAGATTATTAGGATTAATTCTTTCGTGTTCATTAATGCTTTCCTTGACGGGATGTAGCACAGGAAGCGGTGAATACGACTCAAAAATCTATTACGTAAATACGGATAAGACCAGCATCACTGCGGTTGATTATGATATTCAGGCTACAGATACAGAGCATCAGATATCTGAAGTAATAGATATGCTTGGAAAAGATACAGGTGAGATTGATTACATCACCACTATTCCTTCGGGATTAGAGTTAAAGCGATGGGAGCTAAATGACGGCACTCTGGAGCTTTATTTTGTGGGTGATTATGATTCTCTGGACGTTTACACAGAGGTTCTTGTGAGAGCAGCCATTGTTAAGTCATTGGTTCAGATTAAGAAGGTTAAGTCTGTATTTTTCTATGTAAACAATGCGCCATTGACAGATTCCAGCGGTGAAGCTGTTGGTGCTATGACGGCAGATACGTTTATAGACGACTTCGGTCAGGAGACAGATTCTCTTTTATCTACAAGTCTTACTTTGTATTTTGCCAGCGCTGATGGAATGTCTGTGGTTGCAGAAAACAGACAGGTTTATTACAGCCGTAATGTTTCCATAGAGAAGCTTGTTATGGAGCAGCTTTTAAAGGGACCAGATGACAGCAGACTTTTACCAGCACTTCCGGCGGGAACAAAGCTCAATTCTATCTCAGTATCAGATGACGGTGTATGTATTGCCAACTTCGATGCTACTTTAGAGACTGCTATCACAGGTGTTACTGAGAATGTTACTCTGTACTCCATTGTCAATTCTCTTACTGAATTGGATAGCATTAAGCAGGTGCAGATTTTGGTTAATGGCGAGACACCACATTTATCTAATGTGGAAGTAGATTTATCTAATGCTGTGCCACGTAATGACTCGATTATCAATTTTACTTCTTTGGAAGAGGAAGAGACATATCTTGAAGAAGATGAGTATCTACCTGAGGACGAGGAATCCTTAGAAGAGAATACTACACAGGAATAATAGGAGGTTATATGTTACAAGGTCGCGTACTTTGTAGGATTTCCTTGGTGATTATTCTTTTGATAGCAATTAGTGCATATGCCCCCTGGGATTTTCTGGGGGTATATGATAAGGCTGAAGCAGCTGCCCTTTTGGAGGAAGGGCAGTGGGCTAAAGCAAAAGGTTATATATATCACAAGGAAATAAAGAAAGACAAAGTTCTTTATTATGTAAAAAACGCTTCTGTTACCACTGGAAGCGGATCACTTTCTAACACATCTTTTATATTCAAATTAGAATCAGACATAATTCCAAATTATTCAAAAGTAAATATTGAAGGTAAAGTAAAACATTTTTCTGCAGCTACCAATGAGGGCTGTTTTGATATGAAAAACTATTACAACTCCCTTGGGCTTTATCTGGAGCTGACTGATATTGGAGCTTACGATTATAGCTGCAATTCCTTTGTAGACCATGATTATGGGTTTAAAATCAGGCAAAGGATTTCATCGGTCTATGAAGTATATCTACTGGGGGAAGAGGCAGGATTTTTATCCAGTGTTGTTATTGGAGAAAAGAGTGGGCTGGATACAGAACTGAAAACCCTTTTTCAAAATGTTGGCATTGCTCATATTTTAGCTGTGTCAGGTTTGCATATTTCTGTAATCTGTATGGCAGTATACAAAATGCTTCGAAAAAGGGGAGTTGGATTTTTGCTTTGTGGCACCCTGGCTGGAATGGTGGCGGTGTGCTATGGCTTAGTCACAGGAGGAAGTGTCTCATCTGTCAGAGCTATCGGTATGTTTCTTATATATCTAGTAGCTCAGATTACGGGAGAGTGCTATGACATGCCTACAGCCATGGCGGTTGTGGCCGATATTCTTTTGCTTGGAAATCCTTTATATATCAAAAACGGTAGTTTTATTTTCTCTTTTGGAGCAGTAATAGGAATTTATTTTATAGTTCTGCCATTGAATAACGCATTTACGAATTACTTTATGTATCTCAGGCGTTCCAAAAAATCTCATGACAAGTTTTATGCTGACGAAACCTGGCTTCATAAAGTAATTCAGTATATTTGTAGCAGTCTGGTATTTTCCTTTGGAATGTTTGTAGCGATGCTGCCGCTGGTTACCCAGCTATACTATCAAACACCATTATATTCGGTGTTTTTGAATCTGTTGGTGCTGCCAATTATGCCGGTGGTGCTTGGAACAGGATTAATAGCAGGAATCATCGGAGCTTGTGCTGGACTTGGTTCATCTGCTCTTATTGGGTGGAAAATGTTTCCAGCGTTGTTTGTAAAAATCTTACTATTTATTTGTCATTGCATTATATACCAATATGAGTTGCTTTCTGATTTTGTTCAGAGACTTCCTGGCTCCACAATGGTTGTAGGATACCGAAGCATGTGGACTGTTGTGATTTATTATTTGATATTACTGTTTATAGTATATGGATTGGATTATATAACAAAAAATATTAATTCAGGTAAAAAGGTGAATCAAAGGAATTCATTATTGCTTAAAGCAGGTGCATTTATTTTCATAGCCATATTATGGCTGCACCCTCAAAAGGGAGAATTTGAAATAGATATCCTTGATGTGGGCCAGGGCGACGGAATCTATATTAACTCTGGTGATGGGGCACGTTTCTTTATTGATGGAGGTAGCACTTCATCAGATGCTGTGGGTCAATATACCTTGATGCCATTTTTGAAATACAAAGGGGTTGGTTCTATTGATTACTGGTTCATTACACATATGGATTTGGACCATGTGTCAGGAGTTCTGGAGTTACTTGAACGGGGCTATCAGATTGATAATATTGTCTTGTCGGCAGAGATTCCCGAAGGAGAAACTCTGTCACAGTTGTTGGCACTGGCAGAGCATAATGATACTAACGTCCTGTATATGAAACAGGGAGATGAGTGTGGTACTAGAAATTTATCCTTTACCTGTGTCTATCCATATTCAGGAATGGTTTCGGATGATGTTAATGACTTGTCATTATGTCTTCTTATGGAATATGAAAATCATGGATTGTTTTCTCGAGAAACTGAGGAGCCAGGGGGGTTCTTTGCCTTCTTCGGTGGTGACATAGCAGCTGAGCAGGAGCGGGCTATAGCTTCATCAGGCTTTGTAGACCACGTGGATCTGCTTAAGGTCAGCCACCACGGCAGTCGCTTTAGCTCGGATAGTGACTTCCTGTCGGCATTGTCACCGGATGTAGCAGTCATCAGCTGCGCCAAGATTAATCGATATGGTCACCCATCTGCTGAAGCGATAGAACGCCTTGAGGCCGCGGCAGGTTCCATCTATTACACCATGAACTCCGGCCGCGTGAGGGTGAACGCAGCAGGAGTGGATGAATATATCTCTGAGAAATTATTTTAATAGCCCATTGTTGAGTTACTACCTGTTATTAAGAAGAACGATTGGGGAGGGAGTAACTTATTTTGAGGTTACTACCTAGGAAAAGAAAAATTGAATAGATAGTACCTTAGAGAGAAATTTATACTACCTAGATTAAGAAAAGTTATACAGGTAGTAATATAAAAGGTAAAGTTTACTACCTTTAAAAAGAAAGTCTCTACAGGTAGTAGCCGAAATAGAAAAGTCTACTACCTAAGATTTGAAAACCACCACAGGTAGTAGCCAAAATCATAATGTTTACTATCTGTGTAAAGATAAAACACCACAGGTAGTAAACACAACTAAGTAGATTACTACCTGTGAAGCGTGGTCAATGATTAGGTAGTAATAATCGTAGTATGTTTGTGTAAATAATACTTATAGAGATATTGATATTTTAAAAGAGAGGTTTAAGTTGAAATGAATATAGGAATATTAGAAAAAGAACTCAATGAAATCGATGAATCGATAAAGAAATTAAGACTTAGGGAAAAAGTAGTGATAAAGTCTTCTAATTCTGTAGTTGTTAAGAAAGGAAATGGTGTGTACCAATATTACTATCGCGACGGATTAGGTAATCTGACGTACATACCGTCAAGAAATAATAATTATGCAAAAGAACTAGTACAACGAGATTACTACAACAAGTTAATGGATAAACTACAAGAACAAAAGAGTATTCTTGAAAAATTTATTAAAAGATATGAAGAAAACCCGATAGACGCAGTGTATGAAAAGTTTTGTAAGGGTAGACAGATACTAATAGAGCCTCTTCGTCCGATAGAACAAGAATTTGTTAACCAGTGGCTAGACGAGCATCCGGGTAATCAAAATCCATTTGAGAAAAGGGACACATATCTAACTAATCGCGGGGAATATGTTAGATCAAAGTCAGAAAAGATATTAGCAGATTTATTTTATCAAATGGGAATTCCATATCAGTATGAAGCTTCTTATGTATTATATAATGGTAAGATATGTTATCCTGATTTTATTCTACTAAATAAAAGAGATAGAAAAACATTTTATTGGGAACATTTTGGACTGGCTTCTGATAAGGATTATTCAGAAACAAATTTGGAAAAGCTATTAAGATATGAAAAGTCAGGGCTTGTTTTAGGAGATAATTTAATAGTTTCTTTTGAATCGGCTGGAATCAGCTTTGATGTTAAATTGATTGAAGAGAAAATCAAGACTTATCTTTTATAATGTATTAGAATACTATAGTGTGTAAACTGGTTGAAAAGAGGCGAGAATAATGGGCTCAAGAAAGATGAGCAAAGGAAGAGAAAACAGACGAAAAGAAAGAAGAAGTAAAAGGCGTAAAAGATTATTTACCCTTATTATGGAATTGTTGATTCTTGGCGGATTAGTATTCGGAGGATATAAATACTTTTTTCATAGAGACAGGCTTGAGATAGCCGAGAATATTCAACTTCCAGATTGGATTGATGTGCAGTACATAGATGAGGGGAATCCATCGCGAACAGGACTTAGGTTAGATGGAATCAATAATATAGTAATTCATTATGTGGGAAATCCAGGAACAACCGCACAGCAGAATAGAGATTTTTATAATCACGAGGATTCGGATGTTTGCTCACATTTTGTGGTGGGGATAGATGGTGAGATAATCAACTGTGTTCCACTTTATGAGCGTTCTTCAGCAAGTAATCATCGAAACCATGACACTATTTCTATAGAGGTTTGTCATCCTGATGAATCAGGAAAGTTTACTGAGGCTTCCTATGATTCTCTGATTAAATTAACAGACTGGCTTCTAAAGGAGTTTGGTATGAAGCCTGAGGACGTGATAAGACACTATGATGTTACAGGAAAAGAGTGTCCTATATATTATGTGAAAAATCCTGATGCATGGGAGCAGTTTCTTGCTGATTTATAAGAAAGATTAAGATGACAAGATGGTAAAAGCATCACTATTGTTTTAGAATACTTTAGTGATGTTTAAAAAAAGTTGAAAGGACTATAAATGACACTTACAACTCTTTGCTATTTAATAAAAGATAACAAATATCTTATGCTTCATCGCACCAAGAAGGAGCATGATATTAATTCTGGAAAATATATTGGTGTGGGAGGCCATATCGAAGAAGGAGAATCTCCACTTGAGTGCATCAAAAGAGAGGTAAAAGAGGAGACCGGTCTTACACTTAACAGTGCAAAAATGCGAGGTCATATTACCTTTGTTATGGGAGATGAGACTGAGTATGCACACCTATTTACCAGTGATGACTTCACAGGCACCATTACAGATTCCTGTGATGAGGGAGAACTTACTTGGGTAGATATTGATAAGGTGATGGATTTAAATCTCTGGGAGGGAGACAGGACTTTCCTAAAACTATTAGCAAATAGACAAGATTATTTTTCACTAAAGCTTGTTTATGATAAAGAAGACAATTTGATAGAGACAGTAATGGAGGAATAATTAATGAAAAAGAGACGAAGAAGACAAAGAAGAGCAATTTCAGTTGCAGTTATCGTAATTGCGATATTAATGATTATTGGATTAGCGGGATACTTATTCTTACAAAAGAATAATAATCAGGATGAGACAGCAGGGATTGATATTCCAGCAACTTCATCTACAGAAACAACAAAATCAGATGAAGCTGAGCCATCATCTGAAACATCAGAAAATACATATGAAAGCCTTATTAACGGCACTGGAAAGCTTAGCTTTGATTATTACAAAAAGAATGTATATATCGACAACGAATACCAGTCTTACCAGGATGAGTTTGTCAGCAAGCTTACAAAGGATGATTATACTATCTCTGAGCTTGTAGATGATATGAACGCAATCTTCAGCAACCCAGATAACTACTATGCCGAAGGAAAAGTTAAATCAGTAGAATACGCATATCTAGATTGTGGAAATGATGGAAACCAGGAAATGGTTCTTAGATTCACTTGTCCAATAGTCGAGGAAGCTTCAAGCATAGAGTTTATTCTTAAGGAAATTGATGAAAAAATTCAGGTTGTATATTCGTATTGTAGCTGGTCAAGAAGTGAAACATCAATTAATTATCAAGGCTTCATAAGTGGTGGTGGAAGCAATGGCGCCAGCAATCATGGCTATGACTGTGGAATAATAAATGCTGATGGTTCTTATACTTATGGATACTATGAGGAAGAAGAATATGACTTATCGATGCTTGCATACAGATATGGAGTAGAAAATCTTGATACCACAAGTCTTCCAGGGAATATTGTAGTCTACTCACTTCAGACAGAAAAAAGTACAGCAGATAAAATGGCTCCTATCGTATTTTCGTATTTAGTATATGATGATAATTTTAGTGAAACTTTAGACATTCCAAATCTGTACACTGACAGTGAGTATCAGAACCTCATAAATACCATACCAGATGCTCAGTTCATTCCTTATGATGAATTTGAGGCAAAGATTAATGCTAAGCTTGATTCAATTGGAGCAACGCAGACGGTTATTGGTAGCAACCAGCTTCAATATAATAAAATCAACCTTTAATCTTGTGGAATTACTATATTTGTGGTAGGATATACCACAGAAAAGCGATGACAGAAACAGTAGTATTTGCGGAAGCTAAGAGAGAGGACGCCTAGGCTGGAAGCGTCTAGTGGAAGCTTATATGAACACCATTCTCGAGCTGAACGTAGAACCTTATTATAAGGGAAGCGTCTCCGGGTAGTTCCGTTAAAGACAAAATGAGTGAAACGCTAAGGTGGAACCGTGCGAAATTTTACGATTTATGTAATTTGCACCCTTAGGAATGCTAGAAATAGCTATTCCTAGGGGTGTTTTTGATTTTGCACCCTTAGTACCAACAGGTAAATCACATTCATTTTAAAGGAGAAACATTATGGTTAATTTCAAAGAAGATGAGTCTTTAAACATGCTCAATCACTCTTGTGCCCACATGATGGCACAGGCTGTAAAGCACCTTTATCCAAACGCTAAGTTTTGGGTTGGTCCAGTAGTAGAAGAGGGATTCTATTACGATATGGATCTTGGCGATGTTATGCTCACAGATGAGGACATTGCTAAAATCGAAAAGGAAATGAAGAAGGTAGCTAAGTCTGGCTGCAAGATTTACAGAAGAGAAATCTCTAAGGCTGAGGCTCTTGAGATGTTCAAGGACGACCCTTACAAGATTGATCTTATTAATAACATGGATGAGGATACACAGACTATCTCATGCTATGATCAGGGAGATTTCACTGATCTTTGCCGTGGACCTCACGTAGATAATGTTAAGCTTTGCCGTTACTTCAAGCTTATTAAGCACTCTGGTGCTTACTGGAAGGGCGATGCTGAGAATCAGGTTCTTAACCGTGTATACGGTGTTTGCTTCCCAACACAGGAGCAGCTTGACGAGCATCTTGCACTTCTTGAGGAGGCTAAGGAGCGCGATCACAGAAAGATTGGTAAGGATATGCAGCTTTTCATGGCAGATGATCTTATCGGTCGTGGTCTTCCAATGTACCTTCCAAATGGTTACACAATTTGGACAGAGCTTGAGAACTACATCCGTAACAAGGAGCGTAAGCTTGGTTACCTCCACGTTATGACACCTTGTGTTGGTACAGTTCAGCTTTACCAGACATCTGGTCACTGGGATCACTACAAGGAGAACATGTTCCCAGCTATGGAAGTTGAAGGAGAGAACTTCGTTCTTCGTCCAATGAACTGCCCACACCACATGAGAATTTTTGCAAACCGTCCACACTCATACAAGGAGCTTCCTATCCGTATCGCTGAGATCGCTCACGATTTCCGTTTCGAGTCTTCAGGAACTCTTAAGGGTATTGAAAGAGGACGTCACTTCTGCCAGAACGATTCACATATCTTCTGTACACAGGAGCAGATTAAGTCTGAGGTTAAGAGCGTATGCGACCTTATCTTCAGCACATATGAGGATTTTGGAATCACAGATTACAGATGCGTTCTTTCACTTCGTGATCCAGCTGATACAAAGAAGTATCACCAGGATGATGAGATGTGGAACACAGCAGAGCAGGCTCTTCGTGAGACTCTTACAGAAATCGGCATCGAGTTCACAGAGGAAATTGGTGAGGCTGCATTCTACGGACCAAAGCTTGATGTTAATGTTAAGCCAGCTATTGGTAACGAGATTACACTTTCTACTTGCCAGCTTGATTTCTGCTTACCTGCAAAGTTTGACCTTACATACACAGATGCAGAGAGTAACAAGCAGACACCAGTCGTTATTCACAGAGCTATTCTTGGATCACTTGATAGATTTATGGCATATATTCTTGAGGAGACAAAGGGAAATCTTCCACTTTGGCTTGCTCCTACACAGGTTAAGGTGCTTCCTGTAAAGAATGATGATGAGGAGCTTAATGCATACTCTCAGAAGCTTGTTGATGCACTTAATGATGCAGATGTTCGTGTTGAGTTTGATACACGTTCAGAGAAGCTTGGTTACAAGATGCGTGAAGCTCAGATTCAGAAGGTTCCATATCTTGTAGTTCTTGGTAAGAACGAAGAGGCTGAGGGCACTGTATCATACAGACTTCACGGTGAGCAGGGCACTACAACAGTTAAGTTTGACGAGTTTGTAGAGCTTATTGTAAATGAGATTAAGACAAAGGGTCGTAAATAATAGAAATGCAGAATAAATGTAACCTTTGCCCTAGAAGCTGTAATGTTGACCGAGACAATTCTTTTGGAATTTGCCAGGTCAGCAACACAGTAAAGGTGGCTCGGGCGGCTCTCCATTTTTGGGAGGAGCCTTGCATTTCTGGTGAAAATGGAAGTGGAGCGGTATTCTTCAGTGGATGTCCGCTCCACTGTGTTTTTTGTCAGAATGAAGAGATTAGCCATGGCAAAGTAGGAAAAGAGATTACAACTGAACAGCTGGCTGAGATTTTCTTAAATTTACAGGCTCAGGGCGCCAATAACATCAATCTGGTTACAGGCACCCACTATATTCCTGCCATTGTTGAATCTGTTACCAAGGCACGTGAGCAGGGGCTTAAACTCCCAATCATCTACAACACCAGTGGTTATGAAAAGGTGGAGAGTCTTAAGCTTTTAGCAGGAATAGTGGATGTTTATCTGCCTGATTTTAAATATATGGATAAAGACTTGGCGGCAAAGTATTCTCATGCTTCAGACTATCCTGAAGTTGCAAAGGCGGCTATAGAAGAGATGGTAAGGCAGTGTGGCCAGCCTCAGTTTGATGAAAATGGTTTTATTCAAAAAGGTGTAATTGTACGCCAGCTGCTGTTACCTGGCCATGTAAAGGATGCTAAAAATATAATCAGCTACCTTCATGAAGTATATGATAATCGTATATACGTTAGCATGATGAGTCAGTACACGCCTATGGCTCATATTGCTGATAAATATCCAGAGCTTAATCGCAGGGTCACAAAACGTGAATACGAATCATATATTAATTTCGCCATAGAACTTGGAATTGATAATGCCTTTATTCAGGATAGAATGGTAGCAAAGGAGAGTTTTATACCTGATTTTAATTGCGAAGGACTACTTTAATGGATAGAGCAATTAGGGTATACTTTTATCTATGAGACGAATCGACGAAGATATTGCAAACGGACAATTTCAAAATATATATCTGCTTTATGGTGAGGAAGAGTACTTAAAGCTTCAGTACAAGAATAAGCTTATATCAGCACTTGTTAATGAAGGCGATAATATGAACTTTTCCAAGTATACTGACTCAGGGATTAATGTAAATCAGGTGATTGACCAGGCTGAGACTATGCCATTTCTTGCTGACCACCGAGTTATTCTTATTGAAAACAGTGGTTTTGGTAAAAAGATGCCTGATGAATTAGGAAGTTATCTTTCTACCATTCCTGATTTCACAGTATTTATTTTTGTGGAACCTACGGCAGATAAAAGAGGAAAACTTTATAAGGCTGCAAAGGCTGCTGGTCGTGACATAGAAATTAACATGCCAAACGAGACAGTTCTAGCCAAGTGGGTTGGCGGCATGCTTAAAGATTCTGGCAAGCAGATGAAAAAGGATGCCTGGGAACAGTTCCGTGATATGACAGACAGCAGCATGGACAACATGAAGCGAGAGATGGATAAGCTTATCACTTATGTTGGAGATAACCCTCAGATTACTGTGGAGGATGTAAAGGCCATCTGTATTCCACAGATTGAGACAAAGATTTTTGATATGATTAATTCCATTGCTACAAAGGATTTGCCTAAGACAATGGATTTGTATCAGGATATGCTCTCTGCTAAGGAGCCTCCTATGAGAATTCTTTATATGATAGTAAGGCAGTTCAGACAGCTGTCCGTTATCAGGGAATTAAAGGAGCTTGGAGACAATACAGCTACTATTTCCCGTAAAATTGGCATGCAGGATTATATTGTTCGAAAGAATGAAGCTCTTATTAGGAATTTAGGTTCTAAAGAGATTAAGAGTTTGCTTAAAGACGCTGCTACATTTGAGCAGCAGGTTAAGACCGGTCTTTTAGATGAAAATCTTGCTGTTGAAATGATAATAATGAAATATGCAGGCAAATAAAATAAGCTGAGCTAATTGAGATTTCAATTGCTCAGCTTTTTATAATATTATGCAGGTTTTGTTTTTTCCTGTGGTTTTTGCTTTGTATAAAGCTTCATCGGCTCGTTTAAACACAGTCGCATAATCATCGCCAGGCCTAAAGCTTGTGATACCAAGACTGATAGTAATAACACCAATTCCTTTAACATCATGAGATGAAACTCTTTTTCGTGCGTTTTCTATTTGCTTAAAAACCTTCTCAGCATGAAGGGTAGGAGCTAAGAATAGAAATTCTTCTCCACCCCACCTACCAAAGATTGAGCTTGGCAGTTTCTCAACTTCTGCATACATAGCCTTTGAAAGCTCAATCAAAACATGATCACCGGCATCGTGGCCATAGGTATCATTTATCAGTTTGAAATCATCAATATCGATAATTCCAATGGTCATATCCAAATTATATTTATTGGCTCTATGCAGAGCATCATGTACCAGACGGTCTAACATACGTCTGTTATAGAATCCTGTTAGTGAATCAGTATCTGCGATTTCCTGAAGCTGCTCATTTGCTTCCTGAAGCTCGGCAGAAGTAACATTAATAAAGTTAGCCAAACGTCTAACCATTGAAATTTGACCATGGATTTTTTCTTCCTCACTCATAGGAAGAACCTTTTTCTTTCCAGAGGTAGGTTGTGCAATTGCTTTATCGCCTTCACGCATACTTATTGCTATAAGTGTAACGTGATGCTCGATTATATAGTTGTCCATACGCATTATTTCGCCGCTGGAATAGAAACCTGCAACAGGTGCTATTTTTGCAAATGGAGATGTCTCTTTATTTATCAGATATTTCCAATAAAGACGTCTTACACCGCAGCTATAGAGGAAAATAGCCTGAGGAGCATATTCTGTAACAGTATTTAAAAGATTGCGAACATCGCTTTGTATAACGTCTGGATCACCGTAAGAAAGCTGTACAGGAGTACCTCTATCAATACTTGCAGCCAGAATAATAGATTTGTCTTCATCGTTGCAGGAGAAAGGTAATCGCATTACTTCAAAACCATGTTGCTTAGACATGATTGGGAATTCCAAAATGTTATCAAAGAAACTTTCATCTGCATGGATATCGAGATAATTTCTATATACTTCACCTGCAGGGATATTATTCAATTCGTATAAACGTTTTCCTTCAATTTTGTTTGCAAGGAATTCTTTACCAAGAGGCTTCCAACCTATAGCATGATGAACATCAATGTTAAGATTCTCTCCGGAATAAGTTATAAGTGCCACACCTTCATGGCATATTTCGGTTCCTACTATAACCTTAGTATTCGAACCTGAAATATCAACGTCAGCACTTCCGCCGCCAAATATAATAACGTCTTTTTTACATAATTGTGCGATATTAAGGACAGTTGTACTGTTGATTGATTTTAAAGTAATAAAGATTTCAGCGGCAGTGATTCCTTCGGTTTCGTCTATAATATCTTTAATCTTATTACCTACCTGAACCTCACCGTTTCTTTCGCATTCAACCATGTATGCTTTAACTTCAGTAGATTCAAAGATTGAAATAGCTAAAATAAGGCCCTCTTCAGACAACTGACCATTAAAGATGGCACCATTGGAACTGGTTCCACAAATGATTGCATCCGGGAACGCTTTCAAGATTTCCTGCTGTGCCTGAAGTAATAAATCGTCATCATATTGAATTGAATAAATATGGAAAAGCGCAGAAGAATAGGAGGTTCCTGCAATATCCGTTTGAACCTCTTTAAGATGTTTAGCTATTTTTGAAATGCTTGAAATTTCGTAGTTATACTGCTTCATTTCTTGTCCTCTGCACACAATTCGCACACTACTACTTGTTATAATACAATAAAAGTATGAAAGCTTAGTGAATACTAAATGTAAAGATTCATCTATCTGATATAATGAAATCATGGCTGAGAAAACTGTAAAATTATCAATTCCGGAAATTAATAAAGATACTACATTGTCGGTTCTGGCCACACTTGATGGAAAGAAGCTTGAACTTCCGGTAGAGTATGCCAAAGTGACAGGAGAGGAGCTTGCTGAGATAAGGGAAAGTTATGGCAAGCTTATTATTCCTTTGGAAGATGTGGTGCAGCAATGGCAGGAAAAGCTTTTTGAGGTTTCATTCAAGGGACATCTTTCAAAGCTGGAACTCATAGCCATTAACTCTGAGGGTGTTTTTGTTTGGGACAATGTAAAAATCTACAAGGTTAAACTTTCTACAGGCCATACTTTAAATCTTCTAAAAGCAAAGATGTTGGAAGGTAAGAAGTTTAACCGTAGAAGAGGTGTGCGAATTGCCCTGGATAAAACTATGGAGATTCAGCAGGGTGGAGAGATGATTAAAGTGGTAGTCAGGGATTTATCCTACTGCGGTTTAGGATTTGTTGAACCTGGCGAGTCAAAGATAAAAGATGGTGAGCCTTTTATTTTGTTCCTGGTTGAAAGTACTGATGAGGGCGACAAGCTGGTTGGAAAATTTAAAGGCAAAGTTATTAATCAAAGAGAGCTACCTGCAGGTGGTGTATTTAGCGGGTGTGTCATTTCTTCTGAACATTCTACATTCCTGCAGAGATACATTGCATTAAAACAGATGGAACAAATCAGTGGAAAGAAGAGAGCTGCCACTGTTGAACGTAATGTTGACGGTGTAAACTGGAAAAATAAGATAGTTAATTCGCTGGTGGAGAGTCTGGATGAGTGATAACAAAAAACAGCAACTTCATATTTCGGAAGTGACTCCAAACGATAGTATTGCTGTTACCGCTATGATGGATGGCAAAAAAGTAGAGATATCATGTACCTACGCGGAGCTTACAGAAGAGCAGAAGGCATTTCTTGACGTAAATTATGGTAATCACTATCTGCCAGTAGAGCTGATTACCATGGAGGTTGATGGGGAAGAGGTTCCCGTTACATTCCAGGGGCAGAATTCTGTTCTGCAGGTAGTGGTGGTCAATCCAGATGGTGTTTTTAAATTTGAGAACATACTAATTAGAAAAACAACTCTGCCAGGAGAGAAGACATTCCATCTTATAAATGCAGTTTCCACACTTGGCATTCGTTTTAACAGAAGACGTGGCGTAAGAGTAAACGTTGACACCCGAATGGAGTTGGAACAGGGAGAAGAGAAGTTTGTTATCCTGGTGCGTGAGATATCATATTGCGGATTTAGTTTTATTAATCTTTCTCAAAGCGATGTTGATATAGATAAACCATTTATCCTGAATCTGATTGAGAGGGATGGGGATAAATCTTTTTCTTATGGGAAATTTATTGGAAAGGTACACAGAACTGAAGAGCAAAAGAGCGGCCCTACTATTTACGGTTGCATTTTGGCTGACAAGCATGCAGATCAGCTTCAAAAGTATGTGGCTATGAAACAGTTGGAAGTCCTTACTGGTAAGAAAGCATTTGCTGAGGATATTCAGAAGACGTCTAATTCCGACAGATGGAGAGCAGAGGTGGCTGATGCCTTAGGTGATACATTGATAGATAATAGCGCAGAGAATTCAACTGAAAATGAAAATTAAGAAGCCCTAGTTAAATAGGGCTTCTGTTAATGATTTGTATTCTTTTATGCTATTTGATTTCCTAATTTTTTTGATAGCTTTAGCATCATCAGGAAAATTAGTTTCCCAGAAACTTAAAAATTCTTTCATTCTATGAAGTACAGGCTTTTCACCTGAAAGAATATCAATATACTGAACAAGCAAATCATTGTGAAATAATTTGAATTTATTAAGGTCCAGAGGAGAAGTCTTCTGGCCATTTTTATATGCAATTGAAAGCTCAGGATTAGAAATGAGACCACGTCCAATCATCACAGCATCAATAGCAGGATATTTTGTAAATGTATCAGCTATATCATCTGTAGTTTTAATTTCGCCGTTAAATACCAGAGGTGCCTTGGCATGTTCCATAGCATACTCAAAGAATTCTGGGTGAATTGGCTCTCTGTAAAAATCCTTTTGGACTCTGGGATGAATGGTGAGTTCTGAAATAGGATATTTGTTATAAATCTCTAATATTTCATAGAATTCTTCAGGCTCGATTTTTCCGAGACGCGTCTTTATAGATATCTGTACATCATCCTTTAAGCCTGAAAAGATATCGCCAAGCATCTGGTCAAGTTCTTCAGGATAATACAGAAGCCCAGAACCTTTTTTCTTTGCTACTACAGTGCCAGAGGGACAACCAAGATTAAAATTAATCTCTTTAAATCCAAGTGTAGCTATTTCATGAACAGCCCATAAAAAATGTTCAGCGTTATTTGTTAAAAGCTGAGGAACGGTTTTTGTAATATCATTTTTCTCTGGATTGATATCCTTAAATTCCCTGGTGGTAAATTTGAAAGTAGAATTAGGGGAGATGAAAGGAGTGTAGTATTTATCTACATCGCCGTAGTATTTACTAAAAGTGTTTCTGAATATACTGTCAGTGACTCCCTCGAGAGGAGCGAAGTATATCTTTTTTGTATTATCCATAGTTACTCCTAAAAAAATAAAAGCACTGGCTGACGGGACCAGTGCTCTAAAAAATTCTTATCTTAAATTAAGCAAGTGTGTTTACAAGCTTTGAAAGACGAGATACCTTACGGCTAACAGTGTTATCATGATAAACACCCTTTGAACCAGCCATCTCGATAACCTTGATAGCAGCCTTAAGCTCAGACTCAGCAAGTGCCTTATCCTTTGCCTCTACAGCAGCCTCAACACGCTTAACGTATGTCTTAACCTCTGATCTGATTGCCTTATTGCGCTCTGTTCTAACAGCTGTTACTAAAACACGCTTCTTAGCAGACTTAATATTTGCCATGTATTGCTACACCTCCAATTTGTATAAAAATTAAATGTTCTAATTAAAATACGTTGTAGCCGGACACGGACAGTTCAACGCATACTCGAATATAATAGTGAATAAATGTCAGTTTGTCAATAGAATTTGGCTATTTATCTAATAAAAATTTTGATAAAACCTGATTACTTACATCTATGCCTATATCTGTCAAAAATAATCGACCTTCTTTTGCTTCCATAAAGCCCTGATTACGAAGAGCAGTGATAATAGGACCGTAAATTGCCTCAATATCGATTCCAAACATCTGATAGAAATCAGAGCGGGCAACACCATCTATTTTACGAAGTCCTAAAAACATGAATTCTTCCATGGCATCCTTTTTTGAAAGCTGTTCCTCTGAATCAAAATATGGAGAGGATAATTCTGAAGGTGGAATATTGCCTGCTTCAATTGCTTCTGAAATCTCAACATATTTATAAATGTCTCTAAGATTAGTAGTACGGACATTATCAAAAAGGGAAGCAGAACCAAGACCAACTCCAAGATAAGGAACTCTGTCCCAATAGCCTACATTATGGCGGCATATCTTTCCATTTCTGGCATAATTGGAAATCTCGTAACGCTTATAGCCTTTGCCTTCCAAATATTCCATTGTAAATTTGTAAAGACGATAAGCTTCCTCATCTGTAGGCAATTCTTCAGTTTCCATTCCAGCTTGCTGTTTAACAGCATCGAATCTGTATTTTTCATAGAAAGGAGTGCCCTTTTCTATGATAAGAGAGTAAGCTGAAATGTGCTCAGGACGAAGCATTGTCACTGAATTTAAAGTCTTTTCAAGCTTTGCCACAGTCTGATGAGGCAGGCCTGTCATAATATCTACATTTACATTATCGAATCCAGCCTTACGTACTAAATCGAAGGTATGAAGGAAACGATTGAAATCGTGGATACGTCCTAATTCTTTAAGTTCATCATCATTTGCAGACTGAAGACCGATACTAAGTCTGTTGATACCGATAGAGCGGTATACATTAAGCTTTTCTGCTGAGAGGGTACCTGGATTACATTCAACGGAAATCTCTGCTAAAGGATATAGCTTGAAGCTTTCCTTTACTGTTGTAATAATGGCATCCATCAGGTCCTCAGAAAGCCATGATGGTGTGCCTCCTCCCACATAAATAGTGGAAATAATGCAGCCAGGGTGAGTGGCTGCAACATATTTTATCTCAGTACACAAAGCAGCGGTATAACGCCGCTGCATTTTTTCATCGAAAACCCCTGAGAGGAAATCGCAATATAAACATTTTTTGACGCAAAATGGTATATGTATGTACAGTTCGATAGGAGTCATTTTAATCCTCGTCAAGCTTGAGAACACTCATGAAGGCAGCCTGTGGAATCTCTACATTACCAACCTGACGCATTCTCTTTTTTCCTTCCTTCTGTTTTTCAAGAAGCTTCTTCTTACGGGAGATATCACCACCGTAACATTTAGCAAGTACATCTTTACGCATAGCTTTAACTGTTTCACGGGCAATAACCTTTGAACCAACGGCTGCCTGAATAGGAATCTCAAATAAGTGACGTGGAATCTCATCTTTAAGCTTTTCACACATCTTTCTGCCTCGCTCGTAAGCTGTTCCAGAGAAGACAATAAATGAAAGGGCATCAACTTCCTCTTTATTGATAAGGATATCAAGCTTAACAAGCTCTGATTTCTGGTAGCCCTTCATTTCGTAATCGAATGAAGCGTAACCACGTGAACGGCTCTTCAATGCATCGAAGAAATCGTAGATGATTTCGTTAAGTGGAAGAGTGTATTTAATGAGGGCACGAGTCTCCTCAATGTATTCCATACTGATATACTGGCCGCGGCGCTCCTGACAAAGGTCCATGATAGCACCAATGAATTCGCTGGTAACCATGATTTCGGCTTCAACCATAGGCTCTTCCATGTAATCAATCTCTGAAGGATCAGGAAGGTTGCTAGGGTTTGTAAGCTCTATCATAGTTCCGTCTGTCTTATGTACACGATAAACTACTGAAGGAGCAGTAGTAACAAGATCAAGATTGTATTCACGCTCAAGACGTTCCTGAATGATCTCCAAATGAAGAAGTCCAAGGAAACCGCATCTGAAACCAAAACCAAGAGCGATAGATGTCTCAGGCTCAAACTGAAGAGCAGCATCATTAAGCTGAAGCTTTTCAAGGGCATCTCTTAAATCTGGATACTTAGCACCGTCAGCAGGATATAAACCGCAGTAAACCATAGGGTTAACTTTCTTGTAACCTGGAAGTGGCTCAGCAGCTGGACGATTAACATGGGTGATAGTATCACCAACACGGGTATCTCTAACATTCTTAATAGAAGCAGTCATGTAACCTACCATACCTGCTGGAAGCTCGTCGCAAGGAATGAACTGGCCTGCACCGAAATAGCCAACCTCAACAACATCAAACTCAGCGCCTGTAGCCATCATGCGAACTTTATCGCCTACCTTAAGTGTACCTTCTTTTACTCGGCAGAATACGATAACACCCTTGTATGGGTCGTAAAGAGAATCGAAGATAAGCGCCTGAAGAGGGGCAGAAACATCACCTTTTGGAGCTGGAAGCTGATTAACAATAGCCTCCAAAACATCATGAATATTAAGTCCTGTCTTTGCAGAAATCTGTGGTGCTTCCTGAGCCTCGAGACCAATAATGTCCTCAATTTCCTCAATAACACGCTCTGGGTCTGCAGAAGGTAAGTCAATCTTATTGATTACAGGGATAACATCAAGGTCGTGATCAAGTGCAAGGTAAACATTTGCAAGAGTCTGAGCCTCGATACCCTGAGCTGCATCAACAACAAGAATAGCCCCATCACATGCTGCAAGGGAGCGGGAAACTTCATAATTAAAATCTACGTGACCTGGAGTGTCGATAAGATTAAAGATATACTCCTGACCATCATCGGCCTTGTAAATAATACGAACAGCCTGAGACTTGATAGTGATTCCACGTTCACGCTCAAGGTCCATATTATCAAGAACCTGTGCCTGCATCTCTCTGTCAGTGAGAGTGCCAGTCATCTGTATAATACGATCAGCAAGAGTAGATTTGCCGTGATCGATATGTGCTACGATACAAAAATTTCTAATTTTACTCTGATCCATAAATTACCTCTATAAAAAATACTGCAATTATCTTATCAGAGGCTAGTGAAAATAACAAGAATCGCAGGAAAAACAATGGGGTTTAACGACGTTTTTCTGGATGAGCCTTGTAGTATTCCTTCTTATCCTTATACATTCGTTCATCAGCATAGCGCATGGCATTTCTAAGACTATGACCCTTTGCGTCATAGTAATAGCCCACTGCAAAGTTTAGCCAGTGTGGATCAGAAGCTTTTTCTCGTAGAATATTGATTTTACCTATAAATTCTTCTTCAGTTATATCAAAGGAAATAATAGCAAACTCATCGCCACCTGCTCGATAGATGTTATCGCCACCAAAGATTTCCTTTAACAAGTTGGCGGCATCCTTAATGAGTTTATCACCGGTTGAATGTCCCTCATTATCATTGATGGTTTTCAAGCCGTTTAGGTCGCAGAAAGCTACGCTGAACGGTTGGTGATTCAGCTTAATTCTTGTAGAAAATTCATCTACATCTGTATTCATTCTATTTCTATTATAAACGCCAGTTAAAACATCAATGTTGCTTAGATATTCTAGTTTTTCCATGAATAAATGGTTAGCAACCTCAGATGTAAGAAAGAAGGCAACAAGCTCGATTACTTCCTTTACCTTTACAAGATTCTCTGTTTCAAAGCCTGTAAGGTAGAGGTAGCCGATTATTTCCCCCTGATGAATAAATGGAACCAGTGCGAGAGTATATACATCATGCTCCTTCAGACTGTTTACCCATTCAGGAGCTTTCTTTGAAAGCACATCTAAATCGTGTGAATTCTTTATTATTATACTGTTGGTTTTTGATAAGGCCTTTTCCCAGGAAGCAACAATTCTATAAGGAATATTTGAAAAAATATCTCTTACTGTATAAGGAAGCTTATCTCTTTTACGCATAGCTTCACTTATAATCTCAAAAGTCTTTCTCTCCTTATTTAAAGAAAGAATACATGCAACAAAAGAATCAGTATATTCCCTTAAGTCACTGGTTACGATATCCATGCTGGAATAGAAATCCTTTTCATTACGCAACTCAAGACATGTCTTCAAAACAAAACTGGAAATATCTGGTGGAATAGAAGAGTATTTTCCAGTATCCATTTCTTCGTTAAGGGTGTACATAAAAAGACAATATGAAATGTTTTCCTGACAAGAATGATTTATAGGCATGAGAATATTCTCAGTCCAAAAGCCATACATTTTTGAAGTATCCACATAAACATGGATATGCTCACCCTGCCAAGCAGCCCTAAAACAGATGTCCTCAAAATTAGGTTCCTTTGGAATCTGTGTATGATAAAGTTTGCCTTCTATTTCTAAATGGAAATTTTCATAATCAATAACAGAGGTATCATTATTAGAAGTGAACAAATCGTAGTAACTCTTTTTGAAAAGATCGTTAATGGCAAAAAAGCGCACATCACCACAACTTCCATCTTCATTTTTCTCAACTGATAAAACGGTACATGGAAGAATGAATGAATTTGCGAGAGTTTTCATTTGCTCATAGAAATTTGATGCCATATAACTGTCCTGTTTTAACTTTTTTAGATTAAGAAAAATTTTAATTCATAAATGTGCAGTTATTGTGAAAAATCTTTTAACGGAAACAACTTTTCATAAAGAAATAAATGATTTATTAAAAAAGTCTAAAGTCTGTTGACAAACCTATTTCGTAGGTGTAAATTAACATCAGAAAATGATTAGCACTCTAAACGAGTGAGTGCTACTAACCTAAAAATGGTTAATCGGGAGTGAGGTGAATGTATGGCAGATACAGAGCTTGATGAGAGAAAAGTTAAGATTCTAAATGCTATTATCAAAAACTATTTAGAAACAGGAGAGCCTGTTGGTTCACGTACTATTTCTAAATACACAGATTTAAATTTAAGCTCAGCTACCATTCGCAATGAAATGTCAGATCTTGAGGATCTGGGTTACATTATTCAGCCTCATACATCAGCTGGTCGTATTCCTTCAGATAAAGGATACAGATTCTACGTTAACAATCTGATAGCTTCAAAGGATAAAGAAGTTTCAGATATGAAGGAATGGATGATAGAGCGTGAAGAGAAGATGGAGACACTTCTCAAAAACGTAGCAAAGGTTTTAGCTACAAATACTCAGTACGCTACAATGATTTCCGCTCCATCAGTTGTTTCAAACAGATTAAAGTTTGTTCAGCTTTCTGCAGTTGATGAGAACCAATTGCTTTCAGTAGTGGTTATGGATGGAAACATCGTTAAGAACAAAATCATCCACATTGAAAAGCCGCTTGATAATGAGACATTACTTAAGTTAAACATGCTTTTGAATACAAATCTTAATGGCCTTGCAGTTGATCAGATTAATCTTGCGCTTATTACAAGACTTAAAGATCAGGCGGGCATCCATGATGAGATAGTTTCACAGGTACTTGATACCGTAGCAGAGACCATCACGGAGGATGAGGATTTACAGGTATACACCTCAGGTGCTACTAACATCTTCAAATACCCAGAGCTTTCAGATTCAAAGAAAGCATCTGAGCTTTTAGATACATTCGAAGAAAAGCAGTCGTTGATAGAGCTTCTCGCAGAAAATGCTTCTGAGGAGGAGACAGGCATTCAGGTATACATCGGTGATGAATCACCAATATCTACCATGAAAGATTGCTCGATTGTTACAGCAACATACGAACTTGGAGACGGAGTTAAAGGCACAATTGGTATTGTAGGTCCAAAGAGAATGGATTACGAAAATGTTGTTGATAATATAAAGAGTCTCAAGGGACAGCTAGATAAGCTGCTTCGCAATGAGAACAAAAAAGATAGTTAGGAGATTTCTTAATGGCAGAGAATAAAAAGGAAGAGTTTTCTACAGAAGAAGCAGTTAAGGAAGCTGTAGAGAACGCTGAAGAAATGAAAGAGGAAGCTGCAACAGCTGAGAATACAGAAGAGGCAGCTGAAGCTAAGGATTCTGAGAAGGAATCTAAGAAGGGCTTCAAGAAAAAGGAAAAGAAGAAAGACAAAAGAGACGAGCAGATTGAACAGCTTAATGACAGAGTTATGCGTCAGATGGCAGAGTTTGAAAACTTCAGACGCAGAACAGAAGTAGAGAAGTCTCAGATGTTTGCAACAGGTGCAAAGAGCATCGTAGAGAAGATTCTTCCTGTAGTAGACAATTTCGAGAGAGGTCTTGCTACAGTTGAGGAGGGAGCAGATCCATTTGCAGATGGAATGCTCATGATATATAAGCAATTGCTTACAACACTTGATGAGGCAGGAGTTAAGCCAATCGAGGCTGTAGGGCAGGAATTCAATCCAGATTTCCACAATGCAGTAATGCACGTTGAGGATGAGGAAGTTGGCGAGAACATCGTCGTAGAAGAGTTCCAGAAGGGCTATATGTACAACGACACAGTAGTCCGTCATTCAATGGTAAAAGTAGCTAACTAAGTTAATATTTAGGAGGAAATAAAAATGGGAAAGATTATTGGTATCGATTTAGGAACAACTAACAGCTGTGTTGCTGTTATGGAAGGTGGAAAGCCTACTGTTATTGCAAATACAGAGGGTGCTAGAACAACACCATCTATCGTAGCTTTTACAAAGACAGGTGAGAGACTTGTTGGTGAGCCAGCAAAGCGTCAGGCTGTTACAAATGCAGAGAAGACAATTTCTTCTATCAAGAGAGATATGGGTACAGACAATGGTCGTATCATCGACGACAAGAAGTACAGCCCACAGCAGATTTCAGCTATGATTCTTCAGAAGCTTAAGAGCGATGCAGAGAGCTACCTTAACGAGAAGGTTACAGAGGCTGTTATCACAGTTCCTGCATACTTCAACGATGCTCAGCGTCAGGCTACAAAGGATGCTGGTAAGATTGCTGGTCTTGATGTAAAGCGTATCATCAACGAGCCTACAGCAGCTGCACTTGCTTATGGTCTTGATAACGAGCAGGAGCAGAAGATTATGGTATACGATCTTGGTGGTGGTACATTTGATGTATCTATCATTGAAATCGGTGATGGCGTTATCGAGGTTCTCGCTACAGCCGGTAACAACAGACTTGGTGGTGATGATTTTGATCAGAAGATTACAGATTGGATGCTTGCAGAGTTTAAGGCTGCTGAGGGCGTAGATCTTTCAACAGATAAGATGGCTCTTCAGAGACTTAAGGAAGCAGCTGAGAAGGCTAAGAAGGAGCTTTCATCTGCTACAACTACAAACATCAACCTTCCATTCATCACAGCTACAGCAGAAGGTCCAAAGCACTTCGATATGAACCTTACACGTGCTAAGTTTGATGAGTTAACACATGATTTAGTAGAGGCTACAGCAGGCCCTGTAAATCAGGCTCTTAAGGATGCTGGTCTTAACGCATCAGAGCTTTCAAAGGTACTTCTTGTTGGTGGTTCTACAAGAATCCCAGCAGTTCAGGATAAGGTAAAGGCTCTTACAGGTCACGAGCCAAGCAAGACTCTTAACCCAGATGAGTGCGTAGCTATCGGTGCTTCTATCCAGGGTGGTAAGCTCGCTGGTGATGCCGGTGCAGGCGATATCCTTCTTCTTGATGTAACACCACTTTCACTTTCAATCGAGACAATGGGTGGTATTGCTACAAGACTTATCGAGAGAAACACAACTATCCCTACAAAGAAGAGCCAGATCTTCTCTACAGCAGCTGATAACCAGACAGCAGTTGATATCAACGTTGTACAGGGTGAGCGTCAGTTCGCTAAGGATAACAAGTCACTTGGACAGTTCAGACTCGATGGTATCCCACCAGCAATGAGAGGTGTACCACAGATCGAGGTTACATTCGATATCGATGCAAACGGTATTGTAAACGTATCTGCTAAGGATCTTGGAACAGGTAAGGAGCAGCACATCACAATCACAGCTGGTTCTAACATGTCTGATGATGATATCGAGAAGGCAGTTAAGGAAGCTGCTGAGTTCGAAGCTCAGGATAAGAAGCGTAAGGAAGCTGTTGATACAAGAAACGATGTTGAGAGCTTTGTATTCCAGACAAAGAAGGCTCTTGATGAAGTAGGCGACAAGATTGACGCAGCTGACAAGGCAGCAGTTGAGGCTGATATCGAAGCAGCTCAGAAGCTTCTTGATCAGTACACAACTCCAGAGGAGATGTCTGATTCACAGATTGGTGAGCTTAAGGCGGCTCAGGAGAAGCTTACAGAGTCAGCTCAGAAGGTATTCGCAAAGATGTATGAGCAGTCACAGGCAGCTCAGGGCGCAGCAGGTGCAGGCCCAGACATGAGCCAGTTCACAGGTGCAGGCGCTGGTGCAGGAGCAAACACAGGCGCAGCAAATGATGATGTTGTTGATGCTGATTTCAAAGAGGTTTAATTAAAATATATGGCTCCCTCGGGTACCGAGGGAGCTAAAAGTATAATGAAGGATTGATATAAAATGGCAGATAAACGCGATTACTATGAGGTTCTTGGTGTTTCCAAGACAGCCTCAGAAAGCGAGCTCAAAAGTGCATACAGAAAGCTTGCAAAGAAATATCACCCAGATATGAATCCAGGTGATGCTGAGGCAGAGAAGAAATTCAAGGAAGCCTCAGAAGCTTATGCGATTCTTTCTGATCCAGACAAGAGACGTCAGTACGACCAGTTTGGTCACGCAGCATTTGAAAATGGTGGTGGCGGAGCCGGTGGATTCGATTTCTCAGGTATGGATTTCGGTGATATCTTTGGCGATATTTTCGGAAGCTTCTTTGGAGGCGGCGGAAGAAGTGCTTCAAATGGTCCAATGCGTGGTGCAAATCTTCGCGCAGCTGTTCACATCACGTTTGAAGAGGCAGCTTTTGGTTGCGAGAAGCAGATAGAGATCACACTTAAGGAAGAATGTGCAGCATGTCATGGTTCGGGTGCAAAGCCTGGTACAAGCAAGCGTACATGTCCTAAGTGTGGTGGTAAAGGCCGCGTAATGGTTACACAGCAGTCTCTGTTTGGAATGGTTCAGAACGTTACTACATGTCCAGACTGCGGTGGTACAGGTGAAGTTATCGATACGCCATGTCCAGATTGTAACGGTACTGGTTATGTTGCCCGCAGAAAGAAGATTTCAGTATCTATTCCAGCAGGTATTGATAATGGCCAGAGCGTACGTCTTCGTGACAAAGGTGAGCCAGGAAGAAATGGTGGCCCAAGAGGCGATTTACTTGTAGAGGTAATTGTTGGAAATCACCCTACATTCCATCGTCGTGATTATGATATTTACTCAGAGGCTCCTATTTCATTTGCTCAGGCAGCACTTGGTGGTGAGGTTATTATTGAGACTCTTGACGGAAAGGTTTCATACGAGGTTAAGGCTGGTACTCAGACTAATACTCAGATTCGCTTAAAGGGCAAGGGTATCCCATCACTTAGAAATAAGGCAGTAAGAGGTGACCACTACGTTACTCTTGTAGTGCAGGTTCCTACATCACTTTCAAAGGATGCCAAGGAAGCTCTTCGTAAATACGATGAGCTTACAGGCAATACAGCTACAGGCGGTCCAAAGTCTGTAAAGACAGAGAAAAAGCGTAAGGGCTTCGCTGATAAAATTAAAGATGCAATAGATGATTTATAAAAATAAGCTAGTAGTTCAACGGGACTGCTAGCTTTTCTTTTACTCTTTTTAATAGTCGAATTTGCAATAATTTTGATGAGAAAGCTTGAATAAGAAAACTAAAGTAGTTTAAAATAGTTTCCATAGGGGATGAATAATTTGAAATATAATATTTGAAAATAATCGGAGGGATTATGCTTCAGGAAAGTATTAAAAAATTAGTTCAATATGGAATTAATCAGGGGCTTACACCAGAGTGTGAGCGCATCTACACTACAAATCTTTTGTTAGAGTGTTTTAAAGAGGATGAGTTTACTGATCCAGATTGTGATATGTCTGATATAGTTCTCGAGAACGTTCTTGCAGATCTTTTAGATGAGGCTGTAAAACGAGGTATCATTGAAGATTCTATTACCTACAGAGATCTATTTGACACTAAGCTTATGAATCAGCTTTGTCCAAGACCTTCACAGGTAATTAATGAATTTAATAACAAATATAAGAATGATGGCCCTAAGGCAGCTACTAATTATTTCTATGACCTTAGCAAGGCATCAGATTATATTCGTACATATAGAGTAAAGAAGGATTTAAAGTGGACCACAGAGACAGACTACGGTACATTGGATATCACTATCAATCTTTCTAAGCCAGAAAAGGATCCTAAGGCTATTGCTGCTGCAAAGAATGCAAAGCAGTCTGCTTATCCAAAGTGTCAGCTTTGTATGGAAAATGAGGGCTATGCAGGTCGTGCAAATCATCCTGCACGTGAGAATCACAGAATTATTCCTATCACTATCAACGATAGCAAGTGGGGATTCCAGTACAGCCCATACGTATATTATAACGAGCATTGTATCGTTTTTAATGGAGAACATACTCCAATGAAAATCGAGCGTGCCACATTTGTAAAGCTGTTTGATTTTGTAAAGCTTTTCCCACATTATTTCCTTGGAAGTAATGCAGACCTTCCTATTGTAGGCGGTTCAATTCTTAGCCACGATCATTTCCAGGGCGGATGCTATACATTTGCTATGGAGAAGGCACCTATCATTAAGGAATTCTCTGTAAATGGATATGAAGATGTTAAGGCTGGTATCGTTAAGTGGCCACTTTCTGTAATTCGTCTTCAGTGCGAGGATGAAAAACGTATCATTGATTTAGCAGAACATATTTTGAATGTCTGGAGAGGCTATACTGATGAAGCTGCATTTGTCTTTGCTGAGACAGATGGAGAGAAGCACAATACAATCACACCTATCGCAAGAAAGCGTGGAGATTTATTCGAGCTAGACCTTGCTCTTAGAAACAACATTACAACAGAAGAGCATCCTCTTGGTGTTTATCATCCACATGCTCACCTTCATCACATTAAGAAGGAGAACATTGGTCTTATTGAGGTAATGGGGCTGGCAGTTCTTCCTAGCCGTCTTAAGGGCGAGATTGAGCAGCTTGCTGATTATATTGTAAATGACAAGGATATTAGAAGTAATGAAGCCCTTGAAAAGCATGCCAATTGGGTGGATGAGTTTTCCAGGAATTACGACCACATCGATGCTAGCAACGTAAACGAAATCCTTGAAAAGGAAATCGGAAAGGTCTTCTGTGAAGTACTGGAGTGTGCAGGCGTTTACAAGTGCACCGAAGAAGGACAGGCAGCATTTATGAGATTCGTTGATGCATTATAATATTGATTCTTTAGCTCTTTGATGAGATATCATCAAGGAGCTTTTTTCATTTATTCTTTCTTTTAAATTCAATTTACCTTCACGTGACCTTCACTTTCCGCCGATAAAGTAAAGCCATAACAACATACCAACCAGAAAGGAGTCGGACTTATGGCTGAGATTCAAAAAGTTTTTAATCGATATGAAAAGAAATTTTTGTTGGATGAAAAAACTTATTTGGAATTCAAAAAAGAACTGGATAAGTATATGGAGGAAGATAATTACGGAATCCATACCATTAGGAATATATATTACGATACTCCAACAGATGAACTGATTAGAACATCAATTGAGGGACCTAAGTACAAAGAGAAATTTAGAGTTCGCTGTTACGGAACACCAACCTACGATAGTATGTGTTTCTTGGAGATAAAGAAAAAATATAAGGGTTTGGTAAATAAAAGAAGAGTGGCAATTCCTATGGAGGAGGCAGAACAGTATCTGATAGATGGTAAATTGCCATCAAACCCAAATCAGATTTTTAAAGAGATAGATTATTTCTTCAGCCATTACCCATTGGAACCAAAAAGATATATAGCGTATGACAGACTGGCAATGTTTGGAAAAGAGGATCCAGAGTTTCGAGTTACATTTGATATGAATATACGAAGCAGAGACTGTAATTTGACCTTATACAGTGATGAAGATAATGATTACTTGTTGCAGGAAGGTCAGAGACTTATGGAAGTAAAAATTTCTGATTCAATGCCTTTATGGTTTGCCAGATTACTTTCGAAGTATGAGATTTATCCGACATCATTTTCCAAGTATGGAAATTTCTATAAGAAACAATTGAAGGAAGCATAGTATTTAATAAGAGAAAAAGGAGTATATTTAATGGAAGCAATTTTAGCAGCTCTTCAGAGCACAGATGTGGAAACAACATTTAGTATTATGGATGCAATGATTGATGCAGGTCTTGCAGCAATTTTAGGACTTATTATTTCATTTACTTATATTAAAACAGGTAAGAATTCAAAGAATTTTGCAAGAACACTTATCATATTGCCAAGCTTGGTTTGCTTAGTTATGTTGGCGGTAAACGGAAATTTTGGAACCAGTCTTGCTGTAGTGGGAGCTTTTTCACTTGTAAGATTTAGATCATTGCAAGGAAGTTCAAGGGACATTGGATTTATTTTCTTTACAATGACTATTGGCATTATCTGTGCAATTGGTGAATTACCGTTGGCACTTTTGGTTACAGCATTTATTTGCGCGATTCATATGGTGCTTTTCTATACTAATTTTGCAGCAAATGACGTAGATGAGAAGGACCTTAGGGTAACAATTCCTGAAAATCTTGATTATAGTGATATTTTCGATGATTTATTCGAAAAGTACACTAAGAGCCATAAGCAAGTGGCAGTAAAGACAACAAATATGGGTTCTATGTATGAAATAAATTATCGTGTAAAATTATTAGATGAAATGCAGGAGAAATCCTTTATAGATGAAATCCGTATGAGAAATGGAAACCTTACAGTTGTTTGTGGACGTTGTGATATGAACGAAGCAGAGGAATTATAATATGAAAAATAAAATTGTAATTAGTATTTTAGGTTTATTACTTGTTGGTTCTCTAGTTGGCTGCAGTTTTAATAAAACTAATACAGCTACTTCAGCAAAATCAGAGGAACAGACAGAAACTACAGTCACCACAGAAGAGGTATCTTCGGAAACAGCTTATAGTGATGCTGCATCTGCATCAGCTGCTTATAAGGAACTGACTATTAAAACCGATTGGGATAGTAAAGCTACTGTTACATTTTCATCTGATGGAATGACTATAGATGGAAGTGGATGTTCTAATGAGGATGGTGTTTTATATATCACAGTGGGCGGTGCCTACACACTGACAGGCGCTAGTGAAAATGCATCCATACTTATAAATACAGATGAAAATGTAAAGCTGATACTCAATGGTGTTGAACTAAAGAGTGCAAAAGGCCCAGTGATTTATGGCCAGCAGGTTAAAAATCTGTATATAGAAACAGCAGCAGGCACTACAAATTCAATAGAGGATGCCTCTGAATACGAAACAGATTCTGAGGGAAATGACATCGGTAAAGCAGCTATTTCTTGCAACGATGATTTAATCTTCTTAGGAGAGGGAACTCTTAATGTAACAGGAAACTATAAGCATGGCATCGCCTGTGATGACAAGCTTTATATAGAATCTGGAACAATCAATGTAGTTTCAAATGTGAAGGATGGAATTCGTGCCAATGACCTTTTGAGCATAGACGGAGGAACTGTTAACGTCACTAGTGAAAACGAGGGTATCGAGTCAAAGAGCTTGATATTCATAAATGGAGGCGATATAACTGTAGATTCTGCAGATGATGGTATTAATGCCAGCTGCTATATAGAAATCAATGGAGGAACAGTTACTGTTAAAAGCACTAATAATGATGCTATAGATAGTAACGGTGGTTTTGATGGTTGCATTACCATAAATGATGGCGTTGTTAATGCTACTGGAGCTGGAATGCCTGATGGTGCATTAGATGCGGATGAATCTTCTGTAATCATTAATGGAGGAAAAGTGACAGCTACAGGAGGTTGCAATAGTCCAATCATCGAAAACGGTGGAGATAATAATATAACTGGCGAGACATTCTCAGGCGGAGGAATGGGTGGCCAAGGTGGCAAAGCAGGCCCAGGTGGACAGAAAGGTCAGGGTGGACCTGGCGAGAAGGGGGATTTTGATCCTAATAACCTTCCAGAGGACTTTGATCCTGAAAACAGACCAGAGCCACCAGAAAATGGTGAAAAAACAGAAGCACCAGAAGGTGGCACTGATAACCAACAGAATGATGATTCATTATAAGAATCAACTACTTGAAAAAAATAGAAATTGGTATAAAATAATTAAGGACTGCGGATTTTTGCAGTCCTTAGTTTATTTTGATATTGAGAGGAAATATAAATGAGTAAAGTAAGAACACGTTTCGCACCATCACCAACTGGTCGTATGCACGTTGGTAATCTTCGTACAGCTCTTTATGCATATTTAGTAGCAAAGCACGAGGGAGGAGATTTCCTTCTTAGAATAGAAGACACAGATCAGGAGCGTCTTGTTGAGGGCGCTGTAGATATTATTTATAGAACACTTGCAGCAACAGGCCTTATTCATGATGAAGGCCCAGATAAGGATAAGGGTGTTGGCCCATACGTTCAGTCTGAGCGTCAGGCAGCCGGCATTTACCTTGAGTACGCTAAGCAGCTTATCGAAAAAGGAGAAGCATATTACTGCTTCTGTGATGACGAGCGTCTTGCTGAGTGCAAGCAGGTTATCGGCGACAAGGAAATCCACATCTATGATAAGCACTGCCTTGGTCTTTCAAAGGAAGAGGTAGAGGCTAATCTTGCAGCTGGAAAGCCATATGTTATCCGTCAGAACAATCCTCGTACAGGCACAACTACATTCGTAGATGAGCTTTACGGAGAGATTACAGTAGATAATGCAGAGCTTGATGATATGATTCTTATCAAGTCTGATGGATATCCTACATACAATTTTGCTAACGTTGTTGATGATCACCTTATGGGTATCACACACGTTGTTCGTGGTAATGAGTACATTTCATCATCACCAAAGTACAATCGTCTCTATGAAGCATTTGGTTGGGAAGTACCAAAGTACATTCACTGCCCACTTATTACGAACGAGGAGCACCAGAAGCTTTCTAAGCGTTCAGGACACTCTTCATACGAAGACCTTATTGAGCAGGGCTTCCTTACAGAGGCTGTTGTTAACTTCGTAGCTCTTCTTGGATGGTCTCCAGAGAATGACAATGAGATTTTCTCACTTGAGGAGCTTGTTAAGGAGTTCGATTACCACCGTATTTCAAAGTCACCTGCAGTATTCGACATCACAAAGCTTAAGTGGATGAACGGCGAGTACATGAAGGCTATGGACTTTGACAAGTTCTACGAGATGGCAGAGCCATACCTCAAGGAATACATTAAGGGCGATTATGACCTTAAGAAGATTGCAAAGATGGTTCAGACTCGTATCGAGGTATTCCCTGACATCAAGGATCACGTTGATTTCTTTGATGCAGTACCAGAGTATGACAATGCAATGTATACTCACAAGAAGATGAAGACAAATGAGGAGTCTTCACTTGCAGTTCTCAAGGAGCTTCTTCCAGTTCTTGAGGCACAGGATGATTACTCAAATGATGCTCTTTACGCACTTCTTTCAGGATTTGCTGCAGAGCACGAATATAAGAATGGATACGTTCTCTGGCCAGTACGTACAGCTGTTTCAGGTAAGCAGATGACTCCTGGCGGTGCAACAGAGTTGATGGAAATCCTTGGTAAGGAAGAATCTATCAAGCGTATCAAGGCAGCAATCGAAAAGCTGTCATAATTGGGTTTAAAAATATTTGTTGGTTGACCTTGAATACTGGGCATAGAGGAGTTTTATGAATCTAAATGCCCCACAGAGACAGGCTGTTCTTCATAAAGAAGGGCCTTGTCTAGTTATAGCAGGCCCGGGTAGTGGCAAAACAGCGGTTTTGACACAAAGGGTTAGAGCGCTTATTAATTCTGGTGTACCAGCAGATCAGGTTTTGGTAATCACGTTTACCAAGGCGGCAGCGATAGAAATGAAGGAACGTTTCGAAGGTATATCAGAGGAGAAATCCCCGGTGACCTTTGGAACGTTCCATTCTTTATTTTGGGGAATAATTCAAAAGGAATTAGGCTATAAGAATTCCGACATAATTATGGGCCAGATGAGGGATAGAATCTGGAAAGAGGCTATGTATCTGGCAGGGGAAGACGAGGATGATATCCCAAGAAAGTACGCATATCTAAAGGATAAATATCATGTAGTTGATTTTGATGATATGCTTTCAAAAGCCTATGAACTTTTTATTAATAAACCTGCGGTATTAGCCAAATGGCAGAAGAGATTTTCATACTTTTTAGTAGATGAGATGCAGGATATGAATGACCTTCAATTTAAGCTTATTTGCATGTTATCAGCAAAAACTAAAAATCTGTTTTGTGTAGGAGATGACGACCAGTCTATTTACGGCTTTCGAGGAGCAAATCCAAAGATTATGCTTGATTTTGAGGAAAAGTTTCCTGGAGCAGAAAAGATTATCCTTGATTACAATTACAGAAATCCTGAGAATATCGTGGAAGCAGCAGGCAGGCTTATTGAGGTTAATAAAAACAGATTTAGCAAAGAAATCAAAAGTACAGCTCCAATAGGAGATATTAAGGTGAATGAGTCGTTTTCACCTGAAGAAGAAGCAGAGTATATCCTCAAAAAGGTTCTAGGGCTACATAATGATGGTAGTCCTTACGATGAAATCGCTATTTTATACCGTAATCATTCTGATGCAAGATATCTGGTAGATAAGCTGGTGAATTCAGACATTCCATTTTATTTAAAAGAACACATGCCTAATATCTATACACATTTTATTATTGCAGACATAGAGGCATATTTTCAGCTGGCACTAGGGAATATTACAAAGACCAGATTGCTAGGCATCCTTAATAGACCAAACAGATACCTTCACAGACAGTCTCTGGAAAAAGGTGCCAGTAAGAAAGCTATGCTTGATTTTTACAGGGTTCATCCTGTTAATTACAGGACTGTAGAGGCCTTGTGGGCTGATATTGAGCTAATTGGAAAGATGTCTCCTGTGGCTGCTGTAAGCTATATAAGAAAAGCCATGGGCTATGAGACATTTCTTATTGAAGAGTCTGTTGCTAAACAGGTTGAAGTGGGCGAATACTATGAGATTCTTGACTTTATTACTGAAGTTTTTAGGGAATGCAGGACTATTAGACAGGCCATAGACAAGCTTAATATCCTCAGATTAAAGATAGATTATGAGAATAAAAATACTAGTGTAGATAAGAGAGGCAAGGTTGGATTATATACGTTGCATTCCAGCAAAGGTCTGGAGTTTGATAATGTATTTATTATAGCTGCAAATGATGGTATTATTCCCTCAAATAAGGTAGAAAACAGGGAGGATATGGAAGGAGAGAGAAGACTATTTTATGTTGGAATCACAAGGGCCAAAAGAAAACTTTTTATATCTTATACAAATAAAAAAAATCGGGACAAGTCCCGATTTTTAGATGAAATGAAGTTGTAAATGATTATTCTCCGAAATCCTCATCACAGATTTCATCGAAACGCTTTGAAACTGCCTCATACTCCTCATCTGATTCGATGTTGTCAAGGGATGGAGCGCCAGTCTCATCTTCGAAATAACGATAGATGAAAACTTCTCCGTCCTCGTTTGGCTCACCGTTCTTATCAAGTGGAAGCAAAACGATATAATCCTGATCATTTACATCAAATATTGTAAGAATCTCGCATGTAACCTCTGAACCATCATCTAAATTCAAAGTAACTACTACATCATCATCCTCATTATCAACTGGGAAAACCTGATTCTCGTCCATCTTATACTCCTTTAAAGATAATATTTGTTTAAGAACTGCCCTTATGATATAATTCATCAATGGCGATGTCTAGTGATTTTTTGATATTTTCGCCATTTATTCTACAACATGCGAGAAAACGGGGCTTATTATGAACATTTCAAGAGGAGATTTTGGGGAATATGGTCCACGAATTAGTGGAAGAGATGCAGTAATATTCACATTTGCTGTGAAGCCTTCTGCTGAGAAAATCTCCATCATTTTATTCGATAAATCCACATTTAAACAATTACATTTAATAGAGCTTTCTAAGGATTATGCTGTTGGAGCAGTTTATTCTGTCCTAGTTTCGGGCATTAATCCTGACGAAGTATGCTATCTTCTAAAAGAAGATCGAAAAGTCTACGTTGACCCCTACGCTACAGCAGTAGTTGGTCGTGACAAATGGGCTGATGTGGAAGCTAGAGAGAAACGTCAGTTTAAGGTGTTTTCAGGTATTTCCCGAATTGATAAAGATTGGAAAGATACTAAGGTTCAAATAGCTCCTACGGATATGGTTTTATATAAGCTTCATTTAAGAGGCTTTACAGCGGGATTTAATATGTCTGAGGCTAAAATTGGCACATATAAGGGTCTTACATCTAAGCTTTCTTACTTGAAGAAATTAGGTGTTACCAGTATAGAGCTAATGCCTCTTTATGATTTTGAAGAATTGTTTTTAGAGACAAAGGCAGTAATCTCACCTAAGGGAAAGATTACAGAAGCTTTGGAATATACAGGAAAGATTAATTACTGGGGATTCGGCATTGCCAATTACTTTGCACCAAAGGCATCCTATTTTGGTGGAGCAGATTCTGTTTGCGAATCTATGAGAAATCTCGTTAGCACACTTCATGCCAACGGTTTTGAAGCAATTATGGAGTTTTCTTTTTCTACAGAGGTCAGCCCAGAGATTTATCTTGATTGCCTGAAATATTACGTTAAGTATTATCACATTGATGGTTTTCATATTGTTGGCTGCAATGCACCTATAGAGCGTATTGCTGCTGAGCCATTCCTGGCTGACACAAAGATTTTCTACGAGTTTATTCCAGAGGAGATTCTTTGCCAGGAGTCTGGAAAGAAGCATTTATTTATCTATAATGATTCCTTCATGAATGTTACACGCCAGATTCAGAACCATATGAATGGAAGTATGGTTCAGTTTGCTAACCACATGCGCAGGCAAAATGGCGCTTACGGTTTTGTTAATTACATGGCAAACGTGAATGGTTTTTCACTTTGGGATTCTTATTCCTACGGAGAGAAGCACAACCAGGACAACGGCGAAGACAACCGTGATGGTACTAATAATAACTATTCCTTCAACTATGGCATCGAAGGAAAGACTACAAATAAAATAATAAATGCAAACCGCTTTAGAGAAATGAGAAATGCTTTTACAGCACTTTTTATGTCTCAGAGCGTTCCACTTATTGTTGCTGCAGATGAAATGGCGGCTACACATGAGGGTAATAACAATCCATATTGTCAGGATAATAAGATTGGCTACACCATGTTTGCCAAGAACAAATCCAAGACCACTTTACAAAAGTTTGTTATGGAGCTTGTTGAATTCAGAAAGCACCATAAGTGCCTCAGGGGTGAGACTCCTTTTTACATGAATGACTACAAGCATCTTGGTCTTCCAGATATGTCCTTCCACGGTTCAGAGCCATGGATGATGACTATCGGAGAAGAGCAGAAGGCTCTTGGAGTTCTTTATAATGGTGCCTATGCTAATGAAAAGGAAGATGTTTTCGTTTGTTACAACTTCCACTATGACAGTGTGGATATGGCACTTCCACTTTTAGCGCCTGGAAAGCGATGGCGCCTCTGCTTTAACACAGCTGAGTTTGATGATAAGAGTGATTTTTCGCCTAAACCAATTCATGATCAGCAATCAATAAAAGTACCTGGTAATTCCATTTCAGTTCTTGTAGGAATCAAACCAGAAAAGAAATAAGGCTAGGAGTTATTCATGAAGGCTTGGGAACATTTTAAAACAATTACTCATCACAGACATTTAGTTATGAAGGGGTGCTTTGCTGTAGGTTTATACAAGCAGGGACTTCTCCATGATCTTTCTAAATATTCATGGACTGAATTTTCAGTTGGCGCAAAGTATTACCAGGGAGATAAAAGTCCTAATAATGCTGAGAGAGAGGATACAGGCGTATCTCTTGCCTGGCTTCATCACAAAGGTCGCAATAAACACCATTTTGAATATTGGATTGATTATGGTTTAGATGAACATCATGGCATGACAGGTATGGAAATGCCAGTCAATTATGTAGTTGAGATGTATTGCGACAGAGTTGCAGCATGTAAGAATTACCAGAAGGATGCATACACAGACAGAAGTGCTCTTGAATATTTTGAAAAGGGCAAGGGAAAATATATGATGCATCCCAATACTGCAAAACTTATAGAAGAGTTGTTGACTCATCTCGCTGAAAACGGTGAGGAAGCTACTAACGACTACATAAGAAGAGAGATTTTAAAGAATAAAAAGTAATTCGGAGATAATTTATTATGGAAAAAGAAAAAAAGGTTTTATATTCAGGAATGCAGGCCACAGGCAAGCTTACTATTGGAAATTATATTGGAGCCCTCAAAAACTGGGTTAATTTACATGAGGAGTATGAGTGCTTCTTTGGCGTAATGGACTTACATTCCCTTACAGTTAGACAGAATCCTACAGAGTTCAGACAGAATGCAAGACGTATCTATACACAGTATGTGGCAGCTGGCCTTGATCCAAAGAAGAATTGCATCTACTTCCAGTCACACGTTCCAGCTCACGCAGAGCTTGGATGGGTTTTAGACTGTTTTACATACATGGGTGAGCTCAACCGTATGACTCAGTTCAAGGATAAGTCAGCTAAGCACGCTGATAACATCAATGCAGGTTTATTTACATATCCAGCACTTATGGCTGCAGATATTCTTTTATATCAGGCTGACCTTGTACCAATCGGTGCAGATCAGAAGCAGCACCTTGAGATTTGCCGTGATGTAGCTGAGCGTTTTAACAACATCTATGGTGATGTATTTACTATTCCAGAAGGATATTTCCCTAAGACAGGTGCGAGAATTATGTCACTTGCTGAGCCTACAAAGAAGATGTCAAAGTCAGATGAGAATGTTAACGCTACAATCTATCTCAACGACGACAGAGACACTATCATTCGTAAGTTCAAGAAGGCTGTTACAGATTCAGATGCAGAGGTTCGTTATGATACAGAGAACAAGCCTGGCGTTTCAAACCTTATGGAAATCTATGGTGTAGTTACAGGCAAGTCTATGGACGAAATTGCAAGAGAGTTTGAAGGTAAGGGATACGGTGATTTCAAGCTTGCAGTAGGAGAGTCTGTAGCTGATATGCTTGATCCATTCCACCAGCGTTGTGCTGAGCTTGAGAAGGACAAGACTTACATTGACGAGTGCATTAAGGAAAATGCTGAGAAGGCTTCTTACTTTGCAAACAAGACATTACGTAAGGTTCACAAGAAGCTTGGTCTTACTGAAAGAATTAGATAGTTATAAAAATAATTGATTTCAAGACAGGAGTATGCTAATATAACTCCTGTCTTTTTTCGTTACATCTAAACATAATCCCCCAGGAGATTAATTGTATAGTATTGTTAAAACTGCTACCATTTTTGGTATCGATTCTAAAATTATATCTGTAGAAGCAGATATTTCTGAAGGTATGCCTATGTTTGATATGGTTGGCTACCTTTCATCAGAGGTGAAGGAGGCAAGAGAGCGTGTAAGAGCAGCTCTTAAAAATGAAGGTTATGCCCTCCCTATTAAGAGAATCACCGTTAATTTATCCCCGGCAAGTATTAGAAAAACTGGTGCAGGATTTGATTTACCTATCGCAGTTGCCATATTATCGGCCATAGGCATCATTAACTGTGACAGGTTGGAAAATGTATGCATATGTGGAGAAATTGCCTTAGACGGCAAAATTCAGCCTGTAAACGGCGTGTTATCCATGGTAATCGAGGCTAAAAAGAACAATATTGAAGTTGTTATCGTTCCTGAAGACAATTTAATGGAAGCAAGACTTGTTCCAGATATTGTTACTATCGGCGTAAGTCAGCTGAAAGATGTTATTGATTTATTAAATCAAGGACAATTTAAAATGAAGGAACTGAATGTCGATATTCAGGGCAAAGTAAAAGAGGAAGCGTACGATTTTTCAATGATAAATGGACAGCAGGCCTTACGACGCGCCTGTGAAGTGGCCATTTCCGGTATGCATAATTTGTTGATGGTAGGCCCACCAGGAGCTGGAAAATCAATGATTTCAAAATGTATTCCATCAATTTTACCACCCATGGATTCAGAGGAGCAGATGGAGCTGTCGAAGATTTATTCCGTTTCAGGAATGTTTGACGAGCGTATGGGATTGCTTACAAACAGGCCATTTAGAAGTCCTCATCATACAATTTCAGCACAGGGACTTGTGGGAGGAGGCCATATCCCTAAGCCAGGGGAGATATCCCTAGCCCACGGCGGAGTATTGTTTTTAGACGAGCTTACAGAATTTAGTAAAGCTACATTGGAAATCTTAAGACAGCCTTTGGAAGATAAGAAAGTAAATATAGCAAGAGCCCAGGGCAGTTTTACATTCCCAGCAGATTTCGTTCTGGTGGCAGCCATGAACCCTTGCTCCTGCGGTTATTATCCTGATTTAAACAGATGTCACTGCACCAGAATGTCTATACAGAGATATTTAAACAAGGTGTCGCAGCCATTATTGGACAGAATAGATATTTGCGCAGAGGCTCCAACACTTAATTTTGGGATGATTAATAAAAAGCAGGATAACGAATCTTCAGCAGATATAAGAAGCAGAGTCATAAGAGCACATGAAATACAGCGTAAGAGATATGCTGATTATGGATTCAGATTTAACAGCCAGATTCCAAGTAATTTAATGGAAACATTTTGTGCTTTGGGAGATGAAGAACTGGATTACATGGAAGAGATGTATGAGAAATATTCTCTGACAGCCAGAACCTATCATAAGGTACTTAAAGTGGCCAGAACCATTGCAGATATGGCAGGAAGTGAAGATATCGGTTTTGTTCATCTGCAGGAAGCTATTTTGTATCGTGGACTGGATAAGAAATATTGGGAGGAGTGCTAGTATGAACGAAATTGTATATCAGCACTGGTTCCTTTCCAATGAGGATATTGCTTTTACCAGAAAATCAAAATTAATAGATTATTTTTATGATTCATATCATATTTACCATGCTACAAAGAAGGAATTGCTTGATTCAAATCTTCTTGATGAAAAAGAGGCAGACGTTTTTATATCAAACAGGGAAAAATATGATTTAGCAGGAGAATATGAGGAATTTACACATACTCCTTTTTCATTTATCACTATAGAGGATAAAAAATATCCCGAGAAGCTTAAAAACATATATGAACCGCCTTATGGACTTTTTTATGTGGGAAAGCTGCCTGATTTTGAAAGGTGTGTTTCTATTGTAGGCGCAAGACGTTGCAGTGCTTATGGCAAAAAGGTCGCCCAGGATTTGGGAGAAGCCCTTGGTAATGCAGGCTATACTGTGATTAGTGGTATGGCCAGGGGAATCGATTCTTATGGGCACAGAGGATGTCTTGCTGCAGGAGGAAATACAGTTGCTGTATTAGGTTGTGGATGCGATGTAGTCTATCCTTCTGAAAATAGATTATTATATGAAGAGATTGCTAAAAATGGAGCAATACTTTCGGAATATCAGATTGGAAGCTGCCCAAAAGCTTGGAATTTCCCGCTTAGAAACAGAATTGTATCCGCCTTGTCTGATGTAGTAATAGTTGTTGAGGCCAGAGAGAAATCAGGTTCATTAATAACTGCAGATTTTGCACTTGAACAGGGAAAAGATATTTATGTTGTTCCAGGCAGAATTGGGGATTCTCTTTCAGAGGGATGCAACAAATTGATTACTCAGGGAGCAGGAGTCATATGTAATGTAAATCAATTTATTAATGAATTGGCAGAGGCATATGGACAACCAGTAAAGAAGCATACGTCAAGAAAGTCTGAAGGAATTAAATTGGATAAGAATCTAAGCAAAATCTATAATATGTTCGATTTATATCCTAAGAGTCTTGCCACGGTGTTAGAGGAAAGCGGGATGGATTATCTTCAGCTTTTATCAGCTGTTCTCACTCTTGAACGCATGGGATTGCTTTCCGAGGCCTTCAAAAATAATTATATAAAACAATTGTAATTTCGTATCGATTTTTGTGAAAAGGATTTAAATGTTCTGTCAATAATTAAAGTTTTTCTTGAAAATAGAAATTTGTTGTTGTATAGTGAGTAACGTTTCAATATAATATTGGAGCGAAACTAAAAAATGGAGATGGAGTTTCTATGGCAAAAAATCTGGTTATCGTAGAGTCGCCAGCAAAGGTGCATACCATTAAAAAGTTTTTAGGAAGTAATTACGAGGTAATGGCTTCTCAGGGACATGTAAGGGATATGCCAAAGTCTCAGCTGGGATTTGATCCTGAAAATGATTTTGAACCTAAATATATAACAATAAGAGGAAAGGGCGAGTTACTTGCAGCACTTCGTAAGGAAGTGAAGAAGGCAGACAAAATCTTTCTCGCAACTGATCCCGACCGTGAGGGTGAAGCTATTTCTTGGCATCTTACTCACGCACTTAATTTACAGGACAAAAAGGTATACCGTATTACCTTTAACGAAATTACAAAGACTGCTGTTAAGAATTCACTTAAGAATCCTAGAGAAATCGATATGGATTTGGTTGATGCCCAGCAGGCACGTCGTATGCTTGACAGAATGGTAGGTTATGAAATCTCACCACTTCTTTGGGCTAAGGTTAAGAGAGGTCTTTCAGCAGGACGTGTACAGTCTGTTGCTCTTAGAATTATCTGCGACAGAGAAAAAGAAATTGAACAATTTATTCCTCAGGAATACTACACACTTGATGTGCTTTTAAATACAGCAGGTGCAAAGAAGCCTATCGTTGCCAAGTATTATGGCGACAAGACTGGAAAGAAGGATATTTCCGATAAGGAAAGCCTTGATAAAATTATGGCCGAGCTTAATGGAGCTGATTTCAAAATCGCTTCTATTAAGAGAGGTACCCGTGAAAAGAAGGCACCACTTCCTTTCACAACATCTACTATGCAACAGGAAGCTTCAAAGGCTTTGAATTTCTCAATTCAGAAGACTATGAGCGTTGCACAGCAGCTTTATGAAGGTGTTAGCGTTAAGGGCCACGGCACAGTGGGTCTTATCACATATCTTCGTACTGATTCTACACGTGTTTCTGATGAGGCTAAGGCCGCTGCAGAAGAGTTTATTTCTGCAAATTACGGAGATAAGTACTTATCTGAAACAGCAGGTAATGCTAAGAAGAATAGCAGTAAGGTACAGGATGCTCACGAAGCAATTCGTCCAGCAAACATTGAGCTTGTTCCTTCAGAGATTAAGGACAGCCTTACACGTGATCAGTACAGATTGTATCAGCTTGTTTGGAAGCGTTTCGTTGCCAGCCAGATGGCAAATGCTCTTTATGATACAGTATCACTTAGCGTTTCAGCTAAGGATCAGGTGTTTACAGCATCTGAATCATCAATCAACTTTGATGGTTTTATGATGATTTATACAGCTGCAGATGATGAGGAGGATTCTAAGACTCATCCACTTGCAAAGCTTACAGAGGAGACTGAGCTTTCCTTCAACAGCTTTGAGGAGAAGCAGCACTTTACCCAGCCATCGCCACATTTTACTGAGGCATCATTGGTTAAGACTTTAGAGGAGCTTGGAATTGGTAGACCTAGTACTTACTCACCTACAATTACAACTCTTTTAAAGAGACATTATATTACAAAGGAAGCTAAGAACCTTTTCGTTACTGAGCTTGGTGAGGTAGTTAACTCTATCATGGTTGATTCATTCCCAATCATTGTTGACGATAAGTTCACTGCTAATTTAGAGCTTCTTTTGGACGGCGTTGAAGAGGGCACCGTAGAATGGAAGTCAGTTGTCAGAAATTTCTATCCAGATTTGGAGAAGGCAGTTAAGATTGCCGAGGAAGAGCTGGCAAAGGTTGAAATTCACGATGAGGTTACTGATGTTATCTGCGAGGAATGCGGAAGAAACATGGTAATCAAGTTTGGACCTCACGGAAAGTTCCTGGCATGTCCTGGATTCCCTGAGTGTCGTAATACAAAGCCATTCTTAGAGAAGATTGGAGTTCCATGTCCTAAGTGTGGCGGAGATGTTGTAATTAGAAAATCTCAAAAGGGCAGAAAGTTCTTTGGCTGCGCTAATCACCCAGAGTGTGATTTCATTAGCTGGTCAAAGCCAACGACTGTTAAATGTCCAAAGTGTGGCACCTATATGGTAGAAAAGGGCAATAAGCTTGTTTGTGGAAACGACGAGTGCAGATTTGTCCAGAGTCAAAATTAACCTGTGAATATTTAAAATATTCTGAAATTAATTGAAATTTGACACATTAAGTGCTATAATTTGTACAATTCAGAATTGACTTTAGAAGTCAGGGGAAAAACAGATGCTATGAAAGGTTTGCATTTTGTTTTATTTAGGAGGAATATATTTAAATGAGTGTACAGTTATTAGACAAGACTAGAAAGATTGGAAAGCTTCTTCACAACAATAATTCATCGAAGGTAGTTTTTAACGATATTTGTTCAGTATTAACAGAAATCCTTGATTCTTCTGTACTTGTTATTTCTAAGAAGGGAAAGGTTCTTGGTCTTTCACACCTTCCAAACACAACAGAAATCGGTGAGCTTATCGTTGATGAGGTTGGTGGATTTATCGATCCACTTTTAAATGAGAGATTACTTTCTATTCTTTCAACAAAAGAAAATGTAAATCATAAAACTCTTGGCTTTGAGAAGTCTGATATTGATATGTATTCTGCAATCATCGCTCCAATCGATATCGCTGGTGAGCGTCTTGGAACCCTTTTCGTTTACAGATTTGACAAGCAGTACGATATCGACGATATCATCCTTACAGAGTATGGCACAACAGTAGTTGGTCTTGAGATGATGCGTTCAGTAAATGAGGAGTCAGCAGAGGAGAATCGTAAGCTCCAGGTTGTAAAGAGTGCTATTTCAACACTTTCATACTCAGAGCTTGAAGCAATCATTCACATCTTTGATGAATTAGATGGTAACGAAGGGGTGTTGGTTGCATCAAAAATTGCCGATAGAGTAGGTATAACAAGATCAGTTATCGTAAACGCTCTTCGTAAGTTTGAGTCAGCAGGTGTTATCGAGTCTCGTTCATCAGGTATGAAGGGAACATACATCAAGGTTCTTAACGATGTTGTATTTGATGAACTTGAGGAAATTAAGAAGAATAAATAATTAAAATTCATTAGCTATATATAAAATGGATTTGTGTTTTAAAAGGACTTAAGAAATTTTCTTAAGTCCTTTTGTGTTTCTTAAGTTATATTACACAACTTTTACACAATAATGTATTATCATGAATAATATTCTAATAATAATCATTATAAATTGAAAAGCGACACTACTTATTGTGGCTATTGTTTACAATATACACAATATAATGTAAAAGGTGTTTGAAATTTCAGAAAGCTTTCAATATAATGAAGTTAAAGTAGTCTAGGAGGTGTACGGGTATGATTATGTCGGATGCTTTTTCTTACGTAAATGCTCTGGATTGTGCAGCTGACGCCAGCTGGCGCAGACAGACACTTATTCTGAATAATTTAGCCAATGAAGATACCCCTGGATATAAGAGAAAAGATATTGAGTTTGCAAGTGTCTTGAAAAAGGAATTGTTGGGAACCCATGAAAGGACTCTGGACAGAGCTGTCAACAAACTGGACGATGATGGCAATCATGTAGACGGCTTTGAGTACACTGATTACGAGACATTTTCTTACAGACTGGATCGAAATAATGTAGATCCTGATACAGAGAATGTTGAGCTTGCATCAGAAACACTTCGTTATCAGGCGTACACCACAAGCATATCAAACGAATTCGAAAGATTTTCAATTGTATGTAGCAAGTAGTGTGTTTGATTAGGAGGTGCCTATGGGATTATTTCAACCTTTTGATATCTGTGCTACAGGAATGACAGCTCAGCGATTTCGTATGGATATTATTGCTGAGAATATTGCAAATGTAAGTACTACACGTACCGAAAATGGAGGTCCTTACAGAAGAAAGATAGTTACCTTTAAGGAAAAGAACTATCATGCAGGAATTCCTAATTTCAAAAATATCTTAAATGATAAGACCATGCATTATTACGGCAATGGTGTAAAGGTTAGCAAGGTTTCTGAGGACACAGAAACAGATTTTATTATGGAATATGACCCATCTCATCCAGATGCAGATGAGAATGGATATGTTAGATACCCTAATGTTAATACAGTTACTGAGATGACAAATCTCATAGATGCAAGCCGTTCTTACGAGGCTAATGTAACAGCATTTAATGCCATTAAATCCATGGCTGGATATGGTATTCAGATTGGTCAGCGATAATTGATTGTAGTATGTAATGGGGGACGCATATGGATATTTCTTCACTTCAGAGTTTATATGGTGGTACACCTGTAAAGGATACAAGAACACCAAAGGTAGATGCCACAACTGGATTCCAGAGTATGCTTGATTCAGTTATGGGATTACTTGAAGATACTAATGCATTACAAAAGGCTGCCAACAGGGAGCAGGTAGCATTTCAGCTTGGAGAGACAGACAACACACACGATTTAATGATTGCAGAAAAGAAGGCAAATACTGCATTGCAGTACACTGTAGCGGTTCGAGATCGAATTCTTGAGTCTTATCAACAGATTATGCAGATGCAAGTATAGCATGCTTTTTTTAACAGCTTGTCTGTTATAAAAAAGTATGCTCAAGAAGTGCCCCATTCGCGGAGCGAATTATAATGGCACTTTTTCCTTGGAAGAATAGGTGCTTTAGCACCGAGAGATTATTATGGTAATTATGTGAGAATGGTATTTTTTAATGTGTTGTAGGGGAGAGAGTCTATGCCAGAACAAATTCAGGCTATTTTAAACAGACTTTTAGAGTGGTGGAGAAAGTTTACTAGGCGACAGCAGGTTTTGATTATTTCAATAACTGCTGTTGTTATTGTGTCATTTATTATTTTGGCTGTAGTAATCACAAGGCCAACAATGATGCAGCTTGTGGTCTGTGAAGATGGAAAGCAGGCAGCAGCTGTTAAGGAACTTCTGGAAACAGAAAAAATCATGTATGAGACTTCTCCAGATGGTTTCACATTCTACATAGACGAGAAGGATGAGGGCCGTGCCAACGTGCTTCTTGGTTCTAATGAAATTCCAACATCAAAGTATTCCGTGGACAACGTATTTGACGGTGGCTTTTCAGCTACTGAAGCTGATAAGCAGAAGAAATACAAGAAGTATTTAGAGGAACAGTTTGCAACTGACCTTGAAGCTTTTGAAATGATTGACAAGGCCAGAGTTACTCTGAATATACCTGAAGACGACGGTACTATTATTGCAAGAGATCAGCCTGGCTGGTCATCTGTAATTCTTACCTTAAATTCACCTATTTCAGAGGAAACTATAGAAGGCTTGGCCAGACATCTGGCAACAAACCTTGCTAATGAAACCACTGATAACATCACAATTATGGATACTGAAGGAAATCTTTTGTATCCAAATGCTCAGATGGGTACAGCAGGAGCATCAGCATCGGCTAATCAGGATGCAAGAGATAAGGCCAGAGCAGAGATTGTAAACCGTGTTCAGACTGTTCTTGAAGGAACAAATCTGTATGACGCAGTTTCTGTTGGCGTTAACCTTTCAATGAGCTTTGATGAGAATAGCTACGTTCACTATGATTACTCAGTTGATGAAGGTCGTACAGAAGGTTATCTGGACTGGGAAAAGGGATCAAGCTCTAGCTCAACAGGTGGTAGCGGTGGTGTTCCAGGTACAGATTCAAATGATGATGATACCACCTATGTAATTGAGGATGAAAATAAGACTCAGGCTTCTACAGAAGATTTCGAGAAGGATTATTTACCTGATGAGAAGATTACTACTCATAAGGATGAAATAGGAAAGCAGAGTCTGGAGGATTCTTCGATTTCTGTTACCTGTAAGAAGTTCGCTATTTACAACGAAGATAAGATGGAAAAGGATGGCACGTTGACGGAAGCAGGACAGACCTTTGATGAATTTGTAAAAGCAAATTCAAACCCTGTTCAGCTTGAGGTTACTGATGACATTATTGAGGTTGTAGCCAGAACTACTGGTTTCCCAACATCAAATGTTAAGGTTGTAGCCTACGAGATTCCAATGTTTCAGTATTCTGAAGGACCACCAATCTCAGTGACAGATATTATTCAGATCGTACTGGCAGCTCTTATCTTTGCAATGCTTGGCTTTGTTGTATTTAGAAGTCTTAAGACAGAAGAAGAGGAGCCTGTGGAACAGGAGCTCACTATTGATGATCTTATTGCTTCAACTGCTCAGGAAGAGGAGGAGGAGCTTGAAGATATTGGTTACACAGAGAAATCTGAAGCCCGCATACTTATTGAAAAGTTTGTGGATGAGAAACCAGAGGCTGTTGCTCAGCTTCTGAGAAACTGGCTAAACGAGGATTGGGGATAAGGTTATGGCAACTGAAGACATGAATGGCGTTCAAAAAGCCGCTATACTTTTAATCGCCCTAGGACCAGAGAAATCAGCTCAGATATTTAAGCATCTCAAGGAAGAGGAAATCGAGGAACTTACACTGGAGATTGCAAATACGAGAAGTATTTCTCCTGCTCTCAAGGAAGAGGTTATCGAAGAATTTTATCAGGTATGTCTTGCTCAGCAGTACATTGCCGAAGGTGGTATCGGTTACGCTAAAGAGCTTCTGGAGAAGGCTCTTGGTGATGACCGCGCCCAGGATGTTATTACAAAGCTGACAGCATCACTGCAGGTTCGTCCATTCGAATTTATTCGAAAGACAGAGCCTTCTCAGGTGCTGAACTTCATTCAGGAAGAGCATCCACAGACTATTGCAATGATTCTGTCTTATCTGTCTGCTGGACAGGCATCGCTTATCATCGGCGCCTTGCCTCCTGAAAAACAGGCTGACGTTGCAAAACGTATTGCGCTGATGGATAGAACCAGCCCAGAAGTAATTAAAGAGGTTGAGAGAGTTCTAGAAAGAAAGCTTTCATCTCTTATTAATCAGGATTACACTATCGCCGGCGGCGTAGATGCGGTAGTTAATATCCTTAATACTGTTGACCGTGGTACTGAAAAACGTATCATGGAGTCTCTTGAAATTGAAGAGCCAGAGCTTGCTGAGGAAATCAGAAAGAAGATGTTCGTATTCGAGGATATCCTTCTTCTGGACGACAGAGCTATTCAGCGTGTGCTTAGAGACGTTGATAACTCAGACCTTGGCGTTGCGCTTAAGGGAGCTAATGATGAGGTTCAGGCTGCAATCTTTAAGAATTTGTCTTCTCGTCTTGCTGCTATGATCAAGGAAGACATGGAATTCATGGGTCCTGTTCGTATGAAGGATGTTGAAGAAGCTCAGCAGAAGATAGTAGGTATTATCAGAAAGCTTGAGGATTCTGCAGAGATTGTAATTTCTAGAGGAGGCGGCGATGAGCTCATTGTCTAGTAACAATGTCATCTATGGCTTTTTGGTTGCTCCAAATGTGCCAGACGAAGAGACTGGTGAAAAAGATGAACTTATAATTGATTCCAATGCTCTTGCAAAAGAGTTGATTCTTAAGCAGGAAAAGGCATATAAGGCAAAGCTTTTGGAGGAGGAACGCGAGCGTCGTTTAGAGGCTATGCGTGAATCTGGAGCAGAGATTCCAGAAGGGATGGATCCGGATGAATTTTTAGGTCTTGCAGATACTATTATGCAGGATGAAGAGGAAGAACCGGAAGATTATGGCCCTGCCAGAGAGGAAATAATCGCAGAAGCACAGGAAGAAGCTCAGAGGATAATAGAGGATGCAAATGCGCAGGCGGAGGAGATTGTAAATGCTGCCCAGTTAAATGCAGATGCTATGAAGAACCTTGCACGTCAGGATGGTGAGAAGGAAGGCTATAACGAGGGTACTCAAAGAGCTGCTCTGGAGCTTAAGGAATCTCAGGACAATATGCAGATGGAAATTCAGCGTATTGAAAACGATTACATGCAAAAACAAATTGATATGTCTCATGAAATAGTGGAAATGTGTCTACCTGTATTTGAACACGTTTTTTCAGCTGAGCTATCAGGAAAAAAGGATGTTTTATATCACCTTTTAGATCATTGCATTATGAAAATTGAACGCACTGGACAAATGCAGATAAAAGTCAGTGATGCCAATGCAGAATTTATAAAGGGAAAGAAGGAAGAAATTCAAGGGAAAGTTGGAGCCGAAGTGGGGCTTGATATCATTGCAGACCCACTTTTAAATGATAGTCAGTGTATTATTGAGACAGACGGCGGCATTTTTGATTGTAGCATTGATACAGAGTTAGATAATCTTATCAGGGAAATTAGAGCCCTAAGCTAGGAGGCACAGTGGACCAGGGATTATTGATGCAGCTGACAGAGAAGGATTACTTTAAATCTCTTGGCAAAGTTGTAAAAGTAGTAGGACTTACAATTGAATCAGTGGGACCGGAGGCAAAGCTCCGCGATTTGTGCGAAATAATCGTGGAGGGCTCTGACCAGCGTATTAAAGCAGAGGTTGTCGGATTCAAAGACAAACGTCTGCTTTTGATGCCTTATGAGAATGTGGAAGGAATCGGCGTTGGCTGTATGGTTGAAAACACCGGACATCCTCTTGGGGTTAATGTTGGAGACAAGCTTTTGGGACATCTGGTAGATGGACTTGGTGTGCCTTCCGATGTTGATGATCTTACAGAATTTGAAAATCTGGTAGAGTATCCAGCCGAGGCGGACCCTCCAGATCCTATGGCAAGAGTAATTATAAAAGAACCTCTTTCACTAGGAGTTAAGGCTGTTGATGGTCTTATAACAGTTGGTAAGGGCCAGAGAATTGGTATATTTGCAGGTTCCGGTGTGGGTAAATCCACTCTTATGGGTATGTTTGCACGTAACACAAAGGCCCAGATAAATGTTATCGCCCTTATTGGCGAGCGTGGCCGAGAAGTTCGAGAGTTCGTTGAAAACGATTTGGGACCTGAAGGTATGGCACGTTCAGTTGTAGTTTGTGCCACATCTGACAAGCCAGCTCTTATTAGAAAAAAGGCAGCCCTTACTGCAACTGCAATCGCTGAATATTTCAGAGACCAGGGCAAAGATGTGCTTTTGATGATGGATTCACTTACCCGTTTTTCCATGGCACAGCGCGAAATCGGTCTGGCATCAGGCGAGCCTCCAGTTACTAGAGGATATCCTCCTTCAGTTTATTCTGAGATGCCTAGACTTTTGGAAAGAGCAGGTAATTCAGCTGTTGGTTCCATTACGGGTCTTTATACAGTTCTTGTAGATGGTGATGATTTCAATGAGCCTATTACAGATACAGCCCGTTCGATTTTGGATGGACATATTGTTCTCAATCGTAAGCTGGCACAAAAGAATCATTACCCAGCTATCGATGTGTTACAGTCCATTTCCAGAGTTATGTCTGCTGTGGCAACACCTGAGCACAAGGCTATTGCCGGTAAGCTGAAAAATGTCCTTGCTACATATCAGGAAGCTGAGGATCTTATAAATATTGGAGCATATAAAAATGGCTCAAATAAAGCGATTGATTACGCTATCAAGAAGATTGACGCTGTAAATGAATTCCTGCTGCAGGCAACTCATGATAAGTTCGATTATGATGAGATTATTCAGCAGATGACAGCAATCTTCAATGATTAGAGGTGGTGATAATGGCAAAGTTTGTTTATCGAATGCAAAATATCCTTGAACTGAAGCAAAAAATTGAGGAGCAGGAAAAGGCAAACTTTGGTATGGCAACAGCCAGGTTTAACCAGGAACAGGAAAAGCTGAGGCAGCTAATGATAAAGCAGGCCGCCTATGAGCGACAGCTAAAAGAGTTATCAATTGGAAATATTGATATAAAAGCAATCAAAACCTGTAAAAGTGCTATTACTTCAATGAAGGTGGCACTAAGAGATCAAATGATAGAGGTTTCAAAGGCTCAAAAGGCTATGGAAAATGCCAGAAAGAAACTAAATGCTGTCATGATGGAAAGAAAGATGCATGAGAAGCTTAGAGAACATGCTTTTGAAGAATTTTTAGATGAAATGGACCGTGAGGAAAGCAAAATTACGGATGAGTTGGTTAGTTATACGTATTTCAACACAGAAAAAGAGGATGAGTAAGTTATGGCAGATGAAGCACAGGTACCTGAGGAAGTAGCAGCACCAGCCGCTAATACAGGTGATGAAAAGGCTGATAAAAAAGCCGAAAAAGAAGCAAAAAAAGAAGCTAAAAAAGCTGAAAAGGAAAGACGTAAGGAAGCCAAAAAGAATGGTGAGGTATTGCCAGAGGATGAGGAACGCTTAGGAATTGGTGGCGGAATCATCATGGCATTTGTTGTGTTGCTTATTATTCTGATTTGGCTTGTTATTTTTGCATTTCTTGTAAAGATGGATGTTGGTGGCTTTGGCTCATCAATACTATTTCCTGTGCTCAAGGATGTACCTTATGTAAACCAAATATTACCAGGTATTGAGGAATACTTACCGCAGGAGGTAGAGGATAACCCTTATTCACAATACGATACTGTGGAGAAGGCAATAGAGCGTATAAAAGAACTTGAAACTGAAGTTGAGCAGCTTAAGACAGCTGGCAACGAAAACAGCGATTATATTGCAGAATTAGAAGCCGCCTCAGCAGAGCTTGCAGAGTACAAAGCAAACGAAGCAGCCTTTGAAGAAATTAAAGAAAAATTTTATGAGGAGGTTGTTTTTTCTGAAAACGCACCCGATATAAATGAATATAAGACGTATTATGAATCCATCGAGCCAGATAACGCTGCAGCAATTTATAAGCAGGTTATTTCACAGCTCCAGACCGACAAGGAAATCGAGGATTACGTAAAGACTTACACAAGTATGAAGGCTAAAAATGCAGCGGCAATCTTCGATGAGATGACAGATGATTATGACCTGGTTTGCGAGATACTTCAGGCAATGGATGCTAGTACACGTTCTAGTATTCTATCAGCAATGGATGCGAAAAATGCAGCAATACTTACAAAGATGATGGAGCCTTAATCCTAAAAATACGTTTTATAGCAACTTGAAAACAGAATATGTGAAAGGAGGGATTACATGACGAGTAGCAATGTTTCCAATTTGCTGGTTCAGGTAAGCCAAATCGATGTATCACTTACATCTGATAAAGCTACAGGAAAAGTTGATGCAGGCTTATTTGAAAAAACATTGAAGGGCGTTGCTGATAAAGTCCCAAGTGCAGGCTCAGATATCAATTCTGCACTTCCACAGAAACAGGTAGAGAAAAAACCAGTTTCAGTCGATAGTTCAAAACAAAATGTTAGAACTACCAAACAGGAAGAACAACCGATGCCGGATAAAACAGAGGTTGCAGAAAAAATTGAGGCGGTAGTAGAGGAAGTCAAGGAAATAATAAAAGACCAACTTGATGTGACCGAAGAAGACATCGAGAAGGCAATGGAAAACCTCGGGCTAACCTTTATTGATCTTCTTAATCCACAGAACCTAGCACAGCTTGTATCAGAGTTAACAGGAGAAACCGAATCTATAACTCTCGTGTTAAGCGATGATTTTGCTGAGATTTTAGACAAAGCTACGGATCTTTCAAACCAGCTGTTTGAAGAAACAAATAATTCCTTTGTTCAACTTAAGGAACTGATATCACAAATGGATGATAAGGTGATAATCACCGAAGAACCTGTCCAGGTAACTGCGGACGCTGAAATTCCTGAAACTGTTCAGCCAAATGTAATGGTTGAGGATGACAAACCAGTTCTTCAGGATGATTTAAACCAGCAGTCTACAGTTCAGGTGATTCAGGAAGAGGTAAAACCTGTAGAAAAGCAGGCAGCTACTGTTGTTGAAGAATCTACACCGGTTTTAGAGACTGTTGAAGATTTAAAACCTGTGGAGGAAAATCAGAATCAGCAGAACAATCAGACCAAAGATGAGCCAAAGGAAGAAAGTACTCAGAGCAATTTCAAAATGCCTGAGAAAACACAAAATGAATCTCATTTAGTAAGAGAAGAAGGAATTCTTCCACCTCAGCAGAATATTCAACCACAGTATGTATCAGAAAATTCTGCGGTTACTTTACCAACTGGGGAAACGGTAAAGACTGAAGATATTGTGAACCAGTTAGTTGAACAGGCTAAGGTAATGACAGATTCAGAATCTACCACCATGGAAATGACCTTAAATCCTGAGGGATTAGGAAAGATTTACCTGGAGGTTACTCAGAGAGGCAGCGAAATTACAGCAAAGATTTTCACAGAAAATGATGCAGTAAAAGCCGCTCTGGAAAGCCAGATGGCAGCCCTGAGAACAGAAATGAATCAGAGCTCAGCCAAAGTTACTTCCATTGAGGTTTCTGTAGGAACTCACGAGTTTGAGAGAAATCTTGATGAAAATGGAAGAGAGGGTTCAAGAAATCAGGAGCAGAATTCAGGACAGTCTTCACGAAGAACAAACCGCATAGATATCAATAGTCTTGATGATTTAGCAGGTTTGATGTCAGAAGAGGATGTTTTGATAGCTCAGATGATGAAGGATAATGGCGGAACATTAGACTTCATGGCTTAATCCAAAGGAAAGGAGATTTTGATGGCAAATAATTTATTAGTTGGTGCCGTAAAAAATGGGGAATATACAAAGACCCAGGCATCACAGGACGCTACAAAAGCCAATCAAACTGCATCTACTTCAAAAACCGAAGAAAAACGTGACACTGGATATAACAAGGATATGTTTTTACAGCTTCTGGTAGCTGAAATGCAATATCAGGATCCATTACAGCCTAGCGACAACAGCGAATATGTTGCACAGCTTGCATCATTCACACAGGTTGAAGCGATGCAGACCTTACAGGACAATATGGAGACTATCCAGAGTAACAGTATTGTTGGAAAGGTTGTAGCACTTAATATTGATGGACAGGAAGTAACCGGAAAGGTTGATTTTGTTCAAAAGGATGACAAAAAAGGAATGATGCTTTCCGTTGACGGCAATCTTTATGAAATGTCCAAAATGATATCTGTAATTGATTCAGATTATTACAATGCCAAGTACCTGGCAAATCTTCTTACAGACGCAATCAAGAAGCTTCCTGAAGCAGAACAGGTAACTGTAAGGGACGAGAAGGCAATTACAGAAACAGCAGAAATTTACAATGCTATGAATGATTACGATCTTAGCTTTGTAGATGAAAAGATACTAAAAAAATACAACGAGGTTATTACACAATTTGCAAAGCTTATGCAGGGGCAGACAGCCGAAAATCTTGAAAAGAAGGCTGATGAAACTAAGGAAGCTGATAAGACAGACGAGAAGACAGAGACAACAGAAAAGATTGACACAAGCGATGCAACAGAGGTTTAGTTTAGGAGGCGTATATGAGTAATTTAAATATTAATCCAAATTTTACCTCCATTGAGAAGGTAGCTGGAACCTATCTCAATCCAGCAGCCGAGTCCAGGCCACTTGGTAATTTAAATGGTGCAAGTTTTGAGGATATATTTAAGCAGAAGCTTCAAAGTGCTTCAGAACTTAAATTCTCTAAGCATGCAGCACAAAGGCTTGATGACAGAAATATCGAGCTCACGGAGGAGCAATCCCTTAGGCTAGAAGAGGGAGTCATGAAGGCTTCAGAAAAAGGGATTACTGATTCGCTGGTATTAGTTGATACATTAGCTTTTATAGTTAACGTACCAAATCAGACCGTAGTAACAGCTATGGATCAGACTGAATCAGATGAGAACATTTTTACCAATATTGACGGTGCTGTTATAGTTTAGCTGGACCTTATGGAAGCTAATTGTCGCTGACTGACAGAGGCGACAGACACAGCACCTCCCGTGAGGAGGTCATTAGTTATGATGAGATCACTTTTCTCTGGTGTAGCTGGTCTTAAGACTCACCAGACAAAGATGGACGTTATCGGTAATAATATCGCTAACGTTAACACAGTTGCGTTTAAATCTTCTGCAACAACTTTCTCTGATATCATGTATCAAACTACACAGCAGGCATCCGGTGCAACAGCAACCCGTGGTGGTACTAACGCTAAGCAGATAGGTCTTGGTGTTACTAATGGTGCCACTAAGGTTACTATTACATCTGCAGGTGCTGCACAGTCTACAGGCGATGCTCTTGATATCAGACTTACAGATGCTAATTCTACAAACTTCTTTATCGTTAATAACGGTTCCCAGAACTTATTTACAAGAGCAGGTTCGTTCTATATTGATGGAAATGGCAACCTTGCAATGACAACAACTGGATATCTTGTAATGGGCTGGCAGGTAGATCCTGAGGATCCAGCAAACATTATTAAGGATACAGTTTCAGCTCTTAGAGTTATGAAGACTGAGAACCTTACATCTGCACCTGAGGCAACAACAGCTGCCAATTTCGCAGGTGTTATCGATAAGAATGACAGCCAGTTCGAAAGTACTGGTGGTTACGTAAGAACATTTACACTTTATGATAATCTTGGATATTCATATACTGCAAAGTTTTCTATCAAAAAAATAGATGGAACAATGGGTAAGTATACTATCGAGCTTACAAGCGTATTGGATCAGGATAATCATGATATTTTGGCTGATTATATTGAAGGCGGCGGAAATAAGGAAGATATTTTCGGTGCTGCAGGTCTCACAACAAAGACATACAAATTTACGTCAGCTGTTAAATGGCAGACATATGATACAAGTGATGCTGCTAATCCAAAATCTGGCTGGGTATTTACAGATGCTGCTAATGGTAACAAAAAATATTTGTTACAGCAGGGCGGAACTGCAGGTACAGCTATAACAATTGCACCAATTAACAGTGATGGTTCATTAGGCCAAGCAGAGGGTTATGATTCTGCCAGCCATACAATCAATGGAATCACATTAACACAGTTATTTGGCGCATCAGCTGACGATTTGGAGACCATTGAAGGTGATCCTGACTGGTCAGGAGTAGATTTAAGCACATCTACTTCAGAGACTTCTGTACAAATTTCATACAGAACAGTAAATTATGGTCTCCAGTTTGATACCCAGGAAGGTACAATTATCACTGCAGGTAATGACGGCGGCACTAAATTAATGTTTAATGCAGCTCTTCTTGGACCAAACAGAAGTGATACAGACCCTCAAACTGGTGAACTTGTAAATAATGCCATGTCTAACATTGAAATCGAGTTTGGAAGCCTATTAAATTATGATAACAAGGGTACTTCAACTGTTGTTGCTAACCGTGGTATTCCTGATGGTTCTTCAATGAGAGGCGAAGGTAAGAAACTTGGTACAATGACAGGACTTTCTGTTCAGAATGATGGTAAGATTTATGGCTCATATAGTAATGGTAATACAGTTCTCTTGGGACAGATTGCAGTTGCACAATTTGCTAATGCATCAGGTCTTGAGGAGAAGGGTGATAACTGTTACGATACAACACTTAACTCTGGTGAGTTTGATGGTATTGGTATCGACATTTCTGCTGATGGTTCTTCAATGAACACAGGTCAGCTGGAAATGGCCAATGTAGACCTTTCAAGTGAGTTTACAGATATGATTACCACACAGCGTGGTTTCCAGGCGAATTCACGTATCATCACTGTATCAGATACAATGCTTGAGGAGCTAATAAACCTCAAGAGATAATTTATTGACACTTTTTGAAAGAGAGGGCATAGCCCTCTCTTTCTTAATTTTTTATAAAAATCTGAAAAATTTGTGAATATTCTATATATAGTGGTTTGGACATAAAAATTACACAATAATATGAGACCATTTTCATAAGAAAAGTAGACAATAATGTACGAATCTAGTAAAATAATCACAAAAGTGTATACCGAGTAATTCTATACAGATTATTCTGGATTTTCGCATTAGAGGCTAATTTCTAATTCATTTGCAAGGTGGTGAGAGTTTGGATATAGCTTCACTTATCGGCTTAGGACTTGGTGTTGTAATGGTTATTTTCGGTATCGTTTCATCAGGTGGTGTAGCCGCAATGGCAAACTTCATAGATGTTCCATCTGTAATTATTACAATTGGAGGTTCCTTATCTGCCTGTATTACTTGTAATAAGATGCCTGATTTCATTGCTGGCCTTAAGGGTATTGGTATTGCTATAAAAGAACCACCTGTAGGAAATGCAGCAGACACAATTGGCAATATTATAAACCTTGCCAATATTTCACGTAAAGAAGGTATTCTTGCTCTTGAAGAGGCTGCTCATAGTATTGAAGATGAGTTCCTGAAAAAGGGAATTAACCTTGTAGTTGATGGTACTGATCCAGAACTTGTTAGAGCCATTTTGGAAACCGATATGAGCTGTCTTGAAGACAGACATAAAAAGGTTATCGGTTTCTACAGTAAATGGGGTGAAATGGGACCTGCCTGGGGCATGATTGGAACCCTTGTTGGTCTTGTAAATATGTTACAGAACCTTGAGGATGCGTCTACAATCGGTCCTAATATGGCGGTAGCATTACTTACAACATTGTACGGTTCACTTATTGCAAACTGGTACACAGGCCCTGTTGGTACAAAACTAGGCGTAGACAACGCGATAGAAATTATGATGAAGTCAATAACCGTGGAAGGCCTCCTTTCTATTCAGGCCGGCGAAAATCCACGTGTTATAGAGGAGAAACTTAAATCATTCCTTCCACCTTCTGCTAGAGAAGGCGTCGGCGGCGGCGACGGAGGAGGTGAGGGCTAATGGCAAAGAAGCAAAAGCAAGAAGAAGCTCCTGCTGGGTCTCCTGCCTGGATGGCCACTTTCTCCGACTTAATGAATCTGTTGCTTTGCTTCTTCGTTTTGCTTTTCTCTATGAGTAGTACTGATACAGCAAAATTTGAGGAAGTAATTGCAAGTATTCAGTCGAGCTTTAGTATTTTTTCTTCTGGTGGAAGCTCCATTGGCGAAGGTCATATGATTTCATCTGGTATAAGCCAGCTTGAAATGTTTGATGATTATTTCAAAAGTGTAACTGATGGAGAAGATGAGGATTTTGAGCACCAAGGAGCATCTGATCAACAGACGGAAGGGGAGCGGTCAGATGATGGCACCCTTACAGAAAACGGAGCTAATACAGAAAATGGCTCTCAGACTGAAGAGGGGCAAAGCCCTGGCGATACGTCCCAGCAGAATGTGGGAAATAAAGATATTTCAGTTGCTGAGGCCAAAGAAGCCCTTAAAGAAGCTGGAAATTTAGAAAGCGAACAGATTGCTGAAGAAATAGAAGAACAGCTTAAGTTACATGGACTTCAAGATCAGGTAGAGGTTGATTTTAATGCTGAATACGTAATGATTACCATAAATGGTGCGTTGCTTTTTGAATCAGGAAAGGCGTATTTGGCAAAGGATGCTGTTGCAATTATAGATAATTTGGCAGCTATTTTATCTGATTATAATCAAAACATTATAGAGGTTGAAGGACACACAGATAATGTTCCGATGCATTCGGGTACATATGAGAACAACGATGTATTGTCTATGTACAGAGCGCTGTATGTAGCTGACAGAATTAGGGAAAAGACAAATCTCAATCCTGCACATATTAAATCTGCTGGACGTGGTGAGTATCTTCCAATTGCAGATAACAGTACAGCGGAAGGCAGGGCAAGAAATAGACGAGTAGAAATTAAGATATTTAATAAATATTCATCCGATTTTGGCTCAGACGCTGTCGTTGATGAGTAGAAAGGGGACCGGGCATGAAAAAGAATTTGATTACGGTAGTAATACTTGCTTTGGTTGTAGTAAATCTAGTTCTTACAGCGGTTCTTACAATTACTATTATTCCGGAGACACAAAAGGCTAATGAGCTTATCACAAAAGTGTGTTCGGCAATTGATCTTGATTTGGTGGCTGGAGATACAGCTGGTTCTCTTGCTATAAATGTCGAGAATATGGTTGATTACCCTATTAACTCAGGTTCGACATTAACAATCAATTTAAAGGACGGCGGAGATGGAGAGGCTCATTATGCAGTACTTGGAGTCTCATTATCCCTTGATAATCAAAATGAGGACTTTACCAAGTATGGTGATGGTAACGGAAACCTTAGTACTTACGACAATATCTTAGCTGATACCATTAAGACTATCGTTGCGGCACATACAATTGATGAAATGAGAAACAATGAAGAGGGTGTAAAGGAAGAAATCCTTGAGGCTATTCAGTCATTGTTTAAGTCTTCATTTGTCGTTCGAGTAAACTTCTCTAGTGCTACATATCAGTAAACTGATTAGCACAATTTTAGGGCGGAATGGTGGTGAGAAAGCTTGGGTGACGTTCTTTCACAAAACGAAATAGATAATCTGCTTCATGCGTTAACAAGTGGTGAGCTTGATGCTGAAGAGATTAAAAACAACAAAGAGAAGCCTGTAAAGAACTATGATTTTGCCAGACCTTCAAAGTTTTCAAAAGAGCATCTTCGTACAATGGAGATTATCTTTGAACACTATGGTCGATTGCTTTCCACCAATTTACCAATCTTTCTCAGAAAGAATATACAGATAGAGGTAATGAACTCCGAGGCTGTTACTTACATGGAATTTTCAAATTCTCTATCGAATCCTGTTCTTTTAGGTGTAGTTGATTTTTCTCCTTTGGAGGGAAATATTATCGTAGAAATGGCATCCAACCTTGGATTTGCCATGGTAGACAGAATGCTTGGAGGTGTAGGAGAGCCTCTTGATAAAGTAAGAGATTTCTCCGAAATTGAGCTTTTGCTCATTGAAAGAATCATGACCTCCTGCGTAGAGCTCTTGAGAGAGCCATGGGAAAACGTATTAGACGTTCACCCAAGGCTGGAGCGAATCGAGACAAACTCTCAGTTCGCACAAATTATATCGCCATCAGAGATGATAGCGATTGTCACCTTGAATATTAAGATAGGTGATGTGGAAGGCCTTATGAATATTTGTCTTCCATTTATTACTTTAGAGCCAGTTATGGACAAATTGAACACAAAGTTCTGGTATAGTAGTCAAAAGGAGAAAACGGGAGCAAGTTTTTCAGATACTGTTGAAGCACTTATTAGCAAGGCTAAGATACCTGTAAAAGCAATTCTTGGCAACAGTGTTATAACAGTAGCAGATTTTTCCCAACTCCAGGTAGGCGACATAGTAAAACTAGATACAAAGGTTGACGAAGAGCTGGATGTTTTTGTGGGCGACATTAGGAAATTCGCTGCCCTTCCAGGTGCTTCAGGAAAAGAATATGCAGTAAGAGTTACACAAATCATAAGAGAGGAGTAGCGAATGGGAGACGGTGTATTATCACAGGATGAGATTAATGCACTACTAAGTGGTGGAATCCCCGATGCTGCACCAGCTGATGATGGTGGTGGAGATTCTGGCGGAGGAGCCGGTGGTGAGCTTTCAACCCAACAGATTGATACTATCGGTGAAGTTGCCAATATCAGCATGGGTAGTGCGGCGACATCATTGTTCACGCTTGTTAATTTAAAGGTTGAGATTTCTACTCCTGTAGTTTCAGAGACAAATTGGGATGATCTGGCATCAAATTATACAGAAAGCTGTGTAGTTGTTCGTATCGGATATACCAAAGGTATTGATGGTAGTAATGTCCTTGTATTAAAAGAGAACGATGTAAAAGTAATCACAGACCTGATGATGGGTGGTGATGGTACCAACACCGACAGCGAGATTACTGAATTACATCTTTCCGCTATATCAGAAGCCATGAACCAGATGATGGGTGCGTCAGCGACCTCCCTTTCATCAATGCTTGGCATGATGGTTGATATTTCTCCACCAACGGCTACCCTTACAGATTTAAGTACCATTAGCCCTGGTGAGATTGATGCATTCTTAGAGAACAATTTCGTAAGAATTGCATTCAAGATGGAAATTGGAGATTTAGTTGATTCAGAAATGATGCAGCTGTATCCAGTTTCTCTTGCAAAGGAAATGTGCGACGCTGTTCAAAACACAATGGAAAGTGATTCAAATTCCACTGTGGACAGCGGAGTGGCCGCAGAACCAGCACCAGCTCCAGCAGCACCACCTCCAGAGGCAGCTCCTCAGGCGGCTGCAGCGCCTCCTCCACAGGCAGCTCCTCAAATGGATCCAAACATGATGGCTGGTCAGCAAATGCCACCATACATGTACATGCCGCAGCCAACAATCAATGTACAGCCTGCGCAGTTCACACCGTTTGGACCAGGTTTTTCTGCACAGTTCGCGCAGGAAAATATTGACCTGATTTTAGACGTACCACTTGATGTTACAGTCGAATTAGGTCGAACCAACAAGACAATCCAAGATATTTTGGATTTTGCTCCAGGTACTATCATCGAGCTAAATAAAATAGCCGGTGAACCAATAGATGTACTTGTTAATGGCAAGTATGTGGCCAAAGGTGAAGTAGTTGTAATTGAAGAATCCTTTGGAGTACGTATTACAGAAATCATCAAAGAATAAATACATATTTAAGGAGATGAAGACATGGCAAAAAACATTTTAATCTGTGACGATGCTGCTTTCATGAGAATGATGATCAAGGACATTCTCACAAAGAATGGCTACAATGTAGTCGGCGAAGCTGAGAACGGTAAGATTGCTGTTGATAAGTATGCCGAGCTTACACCAGACCTTGTTCTTCTGGATATCACAATGCCAGAAATGGATGGTATTGGTGCATTAAAGGCCATTAAAGAGAAGGATCCAAACGCTTGCGTTATCATGTGTTCTGCTATGGGTCAGCAGGCCATGGTTATCGAGGCTATTCAGTCTGGAGCAAAAGACTTTATCGTTAAGCCATTCCAGGCAGAGAGAGTTCTCGAAGCTGTTAAGAAGGTAATTGGATAATTATGCTTTTTCTTTCTTCTGCTGGTGAGAGTTTTCTTCAGTTAATATTTGTATTAATTGTATTTGTCGGTGTTCTTGCAGTTACCTACTATGTAACAAAATGGATAGCCGGCTACCAGAAGACCCAGTGCTTCAATAAAAACCTTGAAATTATTGAGGCAATTAAAATCTCCAGCAATAAATATGTTCAAATTATAAGAGCCGGTCAGGATAGATATTTCCTCATTGCCATTGGCAAAGATGAGGTCGTACCTCTGGGAGAAATATCATCCGACCAGCTTAAAGAAATCGAAGAGGGGGAGGCAACTCCAATAACACCTGTCGATTTCAAAAGCGTATTGGACAAATTCTCAAAGAAGAAATAATAACATCGTTGGGGCAGATTATGTTATGAATAAAATCAAAAAGGTGTATTTAGTCTTCAGTATTATTTTTGCAACTGTAGTTGTTTGTTATACCCTTTGTTCTACTGGAATTACAGTGCAGGCAACAGAATACAACGACACCCAGTATGGGGCAGCAAACGAAACTTACGGTGCCACTGAAAATGCACCAAATGCTTCGGATGAAGTTGTTGGCGAAAGAAATGGTTTTACATTAACGTTCAATGGCGAGGATGGAAATTTTTCTTCCACCCTTAGGATGTTATTGGTTTTAACAATCCTTACATTGTCGCCTTCAATTCTCATAATGTTAACTTCCTTTACCAGGTGCGTAATAGTTTTACACTTTGTTCGCGCTGCTATTGGAACTAACACAGCGCCTCCGAATCAGGTATTGATAGGCTTGGCGTTGTTTTTAACATTATTCATTATGTCTCCGGTGCTGACCACAATTAAAACCGAGGCAATTGATCCTTTTGATGCAGGAGAGATTACCCAGCAGGAAGCAATTGATGCAGCTATTGCTCCTGTAAGAGAGTTTATGTATGGTCAGACTCAGACTAAGGATTTAAATTTGTTCTGTGATATAGCTGGTATTACCTATGAAAAAGATCATTATGATGATGTTCCTTTCACCGTTGTAGTTCCAGCATTTATATTATCAGAACTGAGAACAGCCTTTATTATCGGCTTTCTGATTTATGTTCCATTTATTGTTATTGATATGGTTGTAGCGTCAGTACTTATGTCAATGGGTATGATGATGCTTCCACCTACTACGATTTCATTACCGTTTAAGATATTACTATTTGTATTAGTAGATGGTTGGGATCTTGTTATTGGTGGACTGGTAAAGACATTCTATTAACGCTTTATCATTTCACCCGGGGGCTTTAGGAGAGTTTAGTTATGACTGAAGGACAGGTATTAGATATCATAAGAGATGCGGTTTATATGCTTCTGATTACATCTCTACCACTTTTGCTGGTATCCCTTACTATAGGTTTGGTCATCAGTATTTTTCAAACAGTCACATCTATTCAGGAGCAAACTCTTACATTCATTCCTAAGATTGTAGGGGTATTTGCGGCTCTTCTATTTTTCGGTCCATGGATGCTAACAGTGTTAACAGAATATATCACTGAATTGTGGTCAAATTTTAGTATTTATCTGGGCTAGAAATGAATGTTTAGTATACATTTTACATTAGAAAACTTTGAATATTTCTTGTTGATACTTACACGCATATCCATGTTCGTAGTAGTAGCACCTTTCTTTAACATCAGCAATACACCGGTAAGGGTGAAAGTCGGCTTTGCGGCAATTGTTTCCCTTCTTTTGTATTTTGTGGTTGATTTTAGTGCGCTTAACTATTCTACAGTAGTTGGATATGCTTTTTTAGTTACGAAGGAAGCTTTAACTGGACTAATTATCGGGTTTTCCACATATTGTTGCTCTTTCATAATTCTTCTTGCAGGAAATATGATTGATATGAACATAGGTCTTTCCATGGCACAGGAATACGACCCGACACTTCGTACTGAATCCAGTGTTACTGGTACTTTGTACAACAATTTTCTTATGATTCTCCTGGTTTTATCGGGGATGCATAGATTTATTTTTAAGACCTTTTGCGATGCTTTTACATTAATCCCTATTGGTGGAACTATTTTTAAATGGGATTCACTTTTTCTATCCACCATACAGTTTATGGGAGATGTATTTGTAATAGCTTTTAGAATCATACTTCCGGTATTTGCCGTAATTATGATTTTAAATACAATACTTGGAATTATGGTTAAGGTTGCCCCACAGATTCATATGTTTTCTGTTGGAGCCCAACTAAAGATTATTGTAGGATTTACAGTTTTATTCTTAACGATTTTCCTTTTACCTGATGTTGCGGCTTTTATTTTCAAGGAAATGAAAAAGATGCTTAGTTTATACATTCAGGGGTTGTATTGATGGCGGAAGAACGAGTTCTTGTTTATCCCTATAATCTGCAGTTCTTTGCAGATGGCGAGGGAGGAGAAAAAACTGAACAACCTACCAGTAAGAAACTTACTGATGCCAGAAATGAAGGAAAGGTTGCCAAAAGTAAGGAGATTGTAAATGGCATCGCCCTTTTGGGATTCTTCTTTGCATTAAGCGTATTTCTTTCATTTGCAGGAATTCGATTTGAAGAGATTTTTGCCTGGATTTATTCGATAATTCCAGATGTTGTAAAAATGAATGGTAGTGGTCTTACTATACATACCATTACGGGTATATTTAGAACACTAATTGTCAAAATGCTTATTATTTTACTTCCATTTTTCGTTATTGGATTCTTAACAGGATTTGTAACAAACCTTATACAGGTAGGATGGAAGCTTACTTTAAAACCACTACAGCCAAAGCTTAGTAAGTTTAATCCTATAAGTGGTTTTAAGCGTATTTTTTCTAAGGATTCCATTGTGAATCTCCTTATGGCTGTGGCCAAGATTTTTCTTGTTTGTTACATAGCATACATTTCAATTCGTGATCAGGCTGGTAATTTATTTATTCTTTATGATATTGGCCTGAAAGCTGCATTAAGCCTGATATTTAAGCTTATATGTGAGGTTGGAATAAAAGTCAGTATTGTTTATATAATCCTTGGATTTATTGATTACGCATATCAGAAATGGAAATTTACAAATGATATGAAGATGACCAAACAAGAGGTCAAGGATGAGTATAAGAATACTGAAGGAGATCCAAAGATTAAGGGCAGACAGCGTCAGAAGATGATGGAGACCTCTCAGCGAAGAATGATGAAAAATGTTCCACAGGCTGATGTTGTTATTACAAACCCTACCCATATTGCCGTAGCTATTTTATATGACAACACCAAGGATGAGGCTCCAAGGGTTGTGGCAAAGGGTGAAGATTATCTTGCTCAAAAAATCAAGGACGCCGCAGCAGAAAATGGTGTTCCAATTGTTGAAAATAAGCCGTTAGCAAGAGCTTTATATGCTACGGTGGATATTGATCAAACAATCCCACCCGAGCTCTATCAGGCTGTGGCTGAAATTTTAGCTGTAGTCTATACAGAAAGAGATAGGGCAGTTTAAATTTTGAAGAAAGGGGGAGATGAGTAATGGATATTGCTGCATCTGTAAAGAAAACTGATGTTGGAATAGCTTTGTATTTACTTGCCGCAGTTGCGTTCTTTATTATTCCAATTCCAAATTTTTTACTGGATATAATGATTGCTTTCAATATATCCATAGCTCTTATTGTCCTTATGAACGTTCTGTTTGTGCAGGAAGTTCTAGACATGTCATTCTTCCCAACATTATTGCTTTTTACTACAATTTTTAGAATTTCTCTGAACGTATCATCTACGAAACTTATTCTTTCCAGCGGAGATCCTGGAAACGTAGTAAGAACCTTCGGTACATTCGTAGGTGGAAATAACCTTATCATCGGTGGCATTATCTTCCTGATTTTGATAATCATTCAGTTCATGGTTATCAATAAAGGTTCAGAACGTGTAGCTGAAGTATCAGCACGTTTCACACTGGATGCTATGCCTGGTAAACAGATGGCCATCGATGCCGACTTGAATACCGGTGCAATTGATGATCAGGAAGCAAAAAGACGAAGAGATAAGATTCAGGAAGAATCAGCGTTCTTCGGAGCCATGGATGGTGCTACCAAGTACGTAAAAGGAGATGCCACCGCAGGTCTTATTATTACAGTTGTAAACATGGCCGGTGGTACAGCCCTTGGAATGATTAATCAGGGCCTTCCATTTGCAGAGGCTATCCAGCAGTTTGGTATTCTTACCATTGGTGATGGTCTGGTATCTCAGATTCCTTCACTGCTTATTTCATTATCAACAGGTATCCTTGTAACAAAGGGTTCCAAGGCAGCTGATTTCTCAGGAACACTTGTTAAACAGCTCTTTGGACTGCCTAAGGTTTTGTATATAGTTGCAGGTTCCATGGCGGTACTTGCATTCACACCTCTTAATACTGTTTTGTTCCTTGGTTTTGCTGCGGCTTTTGGCGTATCAGGTTATTCAATGTCAAAGACTCTTGGTGAGGAAGAGATAGAACAGGAGGTGGCTGCAGAAGAAACAGAGGCGGAAGAGATTCGAAAGCCGGAAAATGTTGTTTCACTGCTGCAGGTTGATCCTATTGAGCTTGAGTTTGGTTATGGAATTATCCCGCTAGCTGATGTTAATCAGGGAGGCGACTTACTTGATAGAGTTGTTATGATTCGAAGGCAAATAGCCTTAGAGCTTGGTACCGTGGTACCTATCATCAGACTTCGAGACAACATTCAGCTGAACCCTAACCAATACATAATCAAGATAAAAGGAATTCAGGTAACAGAAGGAGAAATCCTTTTTGACCACTATATGGCTATGAATCCAGGATATGTTGAAGAGGAAATTACAGGTATTCCTACATTTGAGCCATCTTTCCACCTGCCGGCTATATGGATTACAGAAAGTCAGCGTGAGAGGGCAGAATCACTTGGATACACAGTTGTTGATCCGCCTTCAATTATCGCTACTCATCTTACTGAGATTATCAGAAGTCATATTGCAGAGCTTCTCACAAGACAGGATGTTCAGAATCTTGTGGACAATCTCAAAGAATCAAATCCTGTTATTGTGGACGAGCTTATTCCAAAGCTTCTTGGTCTTGGAGATGTTCAGAAGGTTTTACAGAATCTGTTATCAGAGGGTATTTCCATACGAGACCTGCTTTCGATTTTCGAAGTTTTGGCAGATCATGCCACAACAACCCATGATACAGATGTATTAACTGAGTATGTTCGACAGGGATTGAAACGAGCTATCTCTAGCAGGTATTTCGCACCGAATGAGGTTACTCAGGTAATCACAGTTGATCCTAAGGTTGAGCAGGACATCATGGCTTCCATAAAACAGACAGAACAGGGAGCGTATTTAACACTTGATCCAGAGAGAATCAAAGCAATCATAGGTTCTCTTGAAGATGAGATCAAAAAGATTGAAGACATGGGACGTACACCAATTGTTGTCACTTCACCGATTGTCAGAATGTACTTCAAGAGTATGACTCAGGACTATATAAAAGATTTAATTGTTGTTTCTTACAATGAAATTGATTCAAATGTTGAACTTTCATCAGTAGGAATGGTTACAGGGTGAATTAAATGGTTATTAACAAGTACACTGGAAAAACTGAAGAAGAGGCAATGTCTAAGGTTAGAGAAGAGCTTGGCAATGCTGCAGTTATCATGAATGTAAAGGTGATTAAGCCAAAGGGGCTTGGAAGCTTCTTTAAAAGCAGCACTTACGAAGTTACAGCAGCCGTAGAGGATGATGGATTCTCTAAGGATGCTCTTGATTTTGCCAATACAGTTCCAGCAACAGAGGAGAATAATGCCGAGGAAAAAACTGGTACTTTTGATGCAGTTGCAGATGATGCGCTTATATTAAAGGACGCATTTTCTGCCGTAAATGAAGTGTTGGAGAAACAGGAGGGAGATACTATGACTTCTAATCAAGTTGAATTTGAACCTCTTTCTGGCTCGGCACCAAGGGCAAAACTTATCGAACCTACTTATTCCAAGCCAGCTTTTGTGAAGGCACCCGTTAAACCAGACCACGAAGAAGAAATTACTGTTGGAAGGTCACCGGTTGAAATGCCAATAGAAACTTCCCATAGCGAGAAGCTTTCAATCGATAATGACAATCATGTATTTGTTAAGATGCTTTACAACGTCCTTTTGGACAATGAGGTACAGGAGAAGTACATTAACCAGATATTAGATGACATGGATAAGGTCCTTCAGACCAGTCACTCACTTGATAATCTGTTGTCATCTGTTTATCAGAAAATGGTTCTTAAACTTGGCACACCTACAAGAATAGTTCCTGGAGAAAAGAAGCCAAAGGTTATTTTCTTTATTGGCCCTACAGGTGTAGGTAAGACCACTACAATTGCCAAAATTGCTTCTAAATTTAAGGTAGAAGAAGGCAAGAAAGTTGGCCTTATTACAGCTGATACATTCAGAATGGCTGCTGCAAACCAGCTCCAGACCTATGCAAATATTCTTGGAGTCCCTTTGAATGTAATTTATTCAGCAGATGAACTTTTAGATACTGTAAAAAGACAAAACAGAGAAAATCAGGATCTTGATGTTATCTTAGTGGATACTATCGGTTTTTCTCACAAGAATCAGGATCAGAAAAATGACACCAAGAAGCTTGTTAATGCTTTGGGTGAGTTTTATGATAGCGAAGTTTATCTTGTTTTATCTGCTACAACAAAGCATAAAGATTTGGTAGATATTGCAGATACATACATGGAATTCACCAAGTTTAATCTTATTTTCACCAAGCTTGATGAGACAAAGTGCCTTGGTAATATATTCAATCTGAAGCTTCATACAGGTGCTTCACTTTCATATATCACCACAGGTCAAAACGTTCCAGATGATATTGAGATTGTTAATGCCCAGAAGCTGGTTAAACAGTTGTTGGGAGGACACTAAATGGATCAGGCGGAAAATTTACGAAATGTAATAAAGGCCAAGAGCATTAGGAATATCGAAAATACCAAGGTTATCACTATTACATCTGGCAAAGGTGGAGTAGGAAAGTCCAACATGGCTGTAAATCTGGCTATTCAGTTTTCTCAGATGGGAAAAAAAGTAATTATTCTGGATGCTGATTTTGGATTGGCAAATGTGGAAGTTATGTTTGGAACTTTGCCAAAATACAACCTTTCCGACGTGATATTTAACGGAAGAAGTATCAGAGATATTATTTCAACTGGTCCTATGGGAATAGGATTTATTTCTGGTGGTTCCGGAGTGGTAGGTTTAAATAATTTAAATCGTGAACAAATTACGTTTTTAGTGCATAATCTATCACTTTTAAATGACTTATGTGATATTCTTATAATAGATACCGGTGCGGGCGTTTCGGACCAGGTTTTGGAGTTTGTACTGGCCTCTCCTGAGGTAATACTTGTTTCCACTCCAGAGCCAAGCTCGCTTACCGACTCATACTCCTTAATGAAGGCTATGTGTAAGAGCACTAAATACATTAAGGATGGTACTAATGTTCATTTGGTAGCAAATAAAGTAAACAGCGAGGCTGAAGGAAAAGCTGTTTACATGAAGATGCAATCTGTGGTGAAAAAATTTTTAGGCGGAGACTTGGATTATCTTGGTTTTATACCATACGATGGTAATTTAGAGAAAGCTGTCAGAAACCAAAAGGTTGTGTCTTTGGAATACCCAGCAAGCAAGGCATCCAAAAGCTTTGAGACAATTGCATCAAAGCTACTTCAGAAAGATGAACACACACATTATAAATGGGGTGTTTCACATATTTTCAGTGCACTTTTAAGAGATAGGGCATAGTTTATGGAAATATTCGATCTGAGGCCTGGCACACCTATTGAATTTACATTTGCCAGCACAAATTCTGACATCGAAAACAACATAGACGAGGATAGGAGTGTCTATATCTCCAGTGTCTTTGGCGTTACCAAAAACAAGGATATAGTATTTCATATTCCTACCAGAAAGGGACATACCGTCACGATACCGATGAATGTTCCTTTTAATGCTGTCTTCAATACAAAAAGAGGAATGTTTCAGCTGACAGGCGAAATCACAAAGCGTGGAAGACTTGAAAAATTCCCTGTATATGTATTTGTTCCTTCCACCGAGTTAAAGAAGGTACAAAGAAGAGACTATTTTAGATTTGAGTGTCTGATTTCAGTAAAGATATTACCAATTCCTGAGGATGTAGCTTTACTTCCAAATATGGAACTTGTAGAAAGAGATTTGGAAAAATACGGAAACACTTACGGTGAGCCCGTTGAAGGAAATATTGTGGATATTAGCGGAGGCGGAGCTAAAATCCATGCCAAGAAAGATGTTTTGACTGACAGATATATGTACGTATCTTTCAGGTTAAAATCAAGTACTGTAAACGAAAGAATAAATGTTATAGCAAGAAAGGTTAGAAGTGAACATAAACAGGAATTTGGCATTTTCGAACACAGAATAGAGTTCCTGTTTAAAGAGGCAGAAGACAGGGAGACAATTATTAAGTACATTTTTGACGAGGAGAGGCGCTTAAGAAAGAAGGATCAAGGGTAAAGAATGTATAAGATTTTGGTTGTTGATGATTCTGCACTTATGCGAAGGGTTATCTGTGATATTATCAACGCAGATAGTGATTTTCGTGTAGTCGACGTTAGTGCAGACGGCGAAGATGCTTACAACAAAATAAAGAACAATCCATATGATCTTGTGGTACTTGATATGGTTCTTCCAAAGCTTCAAGGCGTCGATTTACTTGCCAAGCTTTGTAACGACAAGATACCGTTCAATGTAGTTTTAGTTAGTTCTATCCTCAAAGAGGATACTGAAAGTACCATAAGGGCTTTGGAATATGGTGCATTAGACTTTGTAGTTAAGCCAATTCGTTCTGGTAGTGATACCAGAGATGTTTTTGGCCGACAGCTGATTACTTCTTTGCACAATGCAACTAAGCAATCAAATTTCAAGCAGATTTCCGCAAGGCGGGCTGCAAGCGATGCTACTAAGTCAATAGAGGAGTCGAGACGTTCTACCTTTGAAAGAATGGAGAACGTCAGAAAGAGTCTTCAGGCAGCAAAAGGTGGAAGTGGTAGTGCGCAAACCCCTCCATCTACAGCACCTGTTACTACACCACCTGCTGAAAGGCGACCTGTTACCCAGGCACCCACACCAGCAGCAAGTTCTCCACCACCTGTGGAGAAGAAATCTTCTTCACCTCCTCCAAAACCAGTAGGAACAGGGGTAAGAACAAAGAAGATTATTGCTCTTGCCTGTTCAACAGGAGGTCCACAGGCTTTACACACCTTTATTCCAATGTTACCAGCTAATTTATCAGTACCGCTTGTTCTGGTTCAGCACATGCCAGAAGGCTTTACAGCATCCCTGGCAGCGAGACTTGATCAAATATCTGCGGTAAATGTTAAAGAAGCTGAAAATGGAGAGTACTTTAAGCCTGGATGGGTTTATATTACACCGGGTGGTAAGCACATGGAAATCTGCGAAGACGGAAGTCATGCGGCTTATTGTCATTTGGACGACAGCCCACCTGTAAACAGCCTGAAACCTTGTGCAGATGTAATGTACAGATCTCTTTCAAAGTCCAGCTTTGATGAGATTATCTGTGTTGTTCTTACAGGAATGGGAGCAGATGGATCTGAAGGAATTAAATACTTGAATCAATACAAAAGGACTTACGTAATTTCGCAAGAAGCTTCCACATGTGTTGTATATGGAATGCCGAAAGCGGTGGAGCAGGGGGGATTGGCTAATGAAGTTGCTCCACTTAAATCAGTTGCTAATGCTATTGTTAAAAGGTTGTAGAAAACTGGAGGTCATGAGTTATGGATGTAAGTCAGTATCTGGATATCTTTATTGATGAGACAAGTGGTCATATTCAGAGCCTTTCCGACAACATTATGGAATTGGAAAAGGAGCCTGATAATAAGGATGTTGTAAACGAAATATTCCGTGCAGCTCACTCCTTAAAGGGTATGGCTGGTACTATGGGATTTAAGAAGATGCAGCATCTTACCCACGATATGGAAAACGTATTCCAGGAAGTACGTAACGATAACGTAAAGGTTAATTCTGCTCTTATCGATATCCTTTTCAAATGTCTTGATGCTATCGAGAATTATCTTGAGACAGTAAAGGCTACTTCTAATGAAGGTGATGAGGATAACGAAGCATTAATTAAACTTCTTAACGACTATCTTGCCGGCGGTGGTGGTGAAGGTGGCGGAGAGGCTGCTGCGCCTGCTGAAGCTCCAGCTGAAGGTGGTGAGAGTGGCGGAGAGGCTGCTGCATCTGATGATTCGGCAGATGGCCCACTTTATAAGAAGATTCCTGTAGACCCTGAGCTTTGTGAAAAGCTTAAGGGCGAGAAGCAGCTTTATGGTTTCACAATCCATATCAGCAAGGATTGTCTGCTTAAGGCAGCTCGAGCTTTCCTTGTATTTAAGGCTGTTGAAGACTTTGGTCAGATTATGGCTTTCAATCCAAGCTCAGGTGATATTGAAGATGAAAAATTTGAATTTGATTTTTCATTTATCCTTTCAACAGAATCAGAGCTTGACCCAATCATTGAGGCTATTAAGACTGTTTCTGAAATCGAATCTGTAGAAGCAGATAAGGTTACACCAGAAATGTACGAGAAGAAGGAAGAGGAGGCACCAGCTCCTGAAGCAGCACCTGCAGCTGCAGCACCAGCTCCAGAGGCAGCTCCAGCAACGCCTGCACCTGCGGCAGCACCAGCAGCACCTGCGGCTCCAGCAGCAAAAGCCGGCGCAGGAAAGACAAATCAGCCTGCAAATAAGCCAGTTACTTCACGTACAATCCGTGTTGATATTGAAAAGCTTGATGCTCTCATGAATCAGGTATCAGAGCTTATCATCGCAAAGAACTCACTTGCTTCTCAGAGCAATGGTTCAGGCGAGATTGATAGCCAGACCTTACATGAGAATATTGAATATCTTGAGAGAATCACAACAAATCTTCATGAATCAGTTATGAAGGTTCGAATGGTTCCTATCGAGTCAGTAGTTGCCAAGTTCCCTAGAATGATTCGTGATCTGGATCGTAAGCTGAACAAGCCAATGGAACTTGTAATGACTGGTGAGGACACAGAGCTTGACCGTACTGTAGTAGATCAGTTAGGTGATCCACTTCAGCATTTGCTTAGAAACTCTGCTGACCACGGTATTGAGTCTCCTGAAGACAGACGTGCTGCAGGAAAGCCTGAAAAGGGAACAATTTTCCTTAACGCTTTCCAGGAAGGCAACAATGTCATCATCGAAGTAGGTGATGATGGTGGCGGTATCAATACTGATAAGGTTAGAGATAAGGCTGTGGAAAGAGGCCTTGTTACTCCTGAAGAGGCAGAGAATCTTACACAGAAGGAAATCATCGACTTCCTGTTTATGCCTTCATTCTCAATGGCTAAGCAGATTACAGATATTTCTGGTCGAGGCGTAGGTCTTGACGTTGTTAAGAGTAATATTGAGGCCCTTGGCGGTGATGTTACAGTTAAGTCTGTAATGGGTGAAGGTTCAACCTTTACTGTACGACTTCCTCTTACACTTGCTATTATACAGGCCCTCATGGTTGAGATTAGAGATGAGAAGTATGCTATTGCGCTTGCTTCTATCATGAACATTGAAAATATTCCTAAGTCTGAAATCAAGTACGTTGAGTCTAAAGAGGTTATTCACCTTAGAGGACAGGTTATTCCTCTTATTCATCTGGACAAGCTTCTTGATTTTGAGCCAAAGGAAGATACAGAAGATACAATGACAGTTGTTATTTGTAAGAAGGGTGATACCCTTGGTGGTATTATCGTTGACAATCTTATTGGACAGCTGGAAATCGTTATCAAATCACTTGGTAAGCTGGATAACAACAAGCTCATCAGCGGTGCTACAATCCTTGGAGATGGTGAAATCGCTATGATCCTTGATGTTAACGCTGTCATTTAATAGGAGGTGAGACCATATGTCAGATTTAGCTATGTATGATGTAGTTGAAAAAGAAAAAAAGCAATACATTGTTGTTAAAATTGGTGGCGAGCACTATGGTATCGACATTTCCTATATTGATAATATCGTTAGACTGAGCAAAATTACCAGAGTGCCAAAAGCACCTTTGTACTATCGAGGTGTAATTAATCTTCGTGGTGAAGTTGTACCTGTAATGAGCCTTAGACGCAGAATGGATTTGGATGATGACGAGTTCACAGATTCTTCTCGTATCATTATCCTTAAACTTGATGGCGGTGGCTTAATGGGAGTTATTGTAGATGAGGTAAAGGAGGTTCTTTCTTTATCAGAGGATGATATCGAAGCACCATCATCTACATTAAAGAGTAAAAACTCCTTTATTAATGGAGTAGGAAAAAATGGGGACGAGCTCATTTCTATCTTCGAGATTAGTTCAATCATAGGAGATAATGAGGCTTCTTAACAGGAGGTTATATGCTCACACTTAATGAAGTTAATGAAAAATATTTTGATGTCCTCAAGGAAATAGGTAATATTGGTGCTGGTAATGCAACAACTGCCATCGCCAATATGCTTGGCCTTAGGATTGATATGAGTGTTCCAGAGGTTGCATTTCTTCCTGTTGAAGAATTAGGCGGTGCAATTGGAGCTGAAGATGAAATCATAGTTGGAATTATGCTTGGCGTTGAAGCTGATATAGATGGTTCCATGATGTTTTTGATGGATATGCAGTCAGCTCATCATGTTGTAAACATGCTTATGATGCGCGACCCTGATTACTCAGAGCCATTCAATGAAATGGATTTATCTGCAATTAAAGAAGTTGGAAATATCATTGCAGGTTCCTATTTGTCTGCCCTTTCAGGACTGACAAATCTTACGATTTTACCATCAGTACCATTCGTAGCAGTTGATATGGCAGCAGCTATTCTTTCTGTTCCTGCCGTACAGTTTGGTATTTTTGGAGATAATGCTCTTATGATTAATACAGAATTCTCTGATGATTTGGGAATCAAAGGACATTTTATATTAATGCCAGAAGAAGATTCTTATGAGAAGATATTAACCGCGCTTGGTGTATCAATATAAGGAGAGTGAATGTATGGGGCAGATGATTAAAGTCGGCATGGCTGATCTTAAAATATGTAAAGCTCCTGATGCACTAACAACCATTGGCTTGGGCTCATGTATAGGAATTGCTATCTATGACCCATCTACAAAAATCAGTGGTTTGGCGCACATTATGCTACCTGACAGTACTGCTATCAGAAACAACAGCAATATTGCTAAGTTTGCTGATACTGGTATTCAAAAGCTTTATGATGACATGATTAAAGCTGGAGCAAATAAAGCTCGAATGGTAGCTAAAATCGCCGGCGGTGCTAAGATGTTCGAAATGCCAGGTGCGTCTACGTCAATCAATGTTGGCGATAGAAATGCTGAGGCAAGCCGTCAGAAGCTTAAACAACTTGGAATTAAGATTATTGCGGAGGATTGCGGCCTAAATTATGGTCGTACCGTCGAACTGTACAGCGAGACAGGAGAGTACTATATTAAGGCAGTTGGCAAAGAGCTTAAAATTATTTAGAATAATATTTGGAGGCACAGATGAACACAAAGCCTATACCTATAATCATTACATTGGCTGCAGCGTTTATATCTTGTGTTATGTCTATTATTCAAAGAGTTGAGTTTTCAGTTTTTGTTACAAGACTGTTGGTTGTTGTGCTTATTTTTCTTACTCTTGGAACTATAATCAAGATGATTTTGGATTATGCTTTCAGAGAGCTGGAACCAGCTGAGTCGCTTGATGATGAGCCTCAGGACATCAGCAGTGTTTTAACTGAAGATGAAATAGAAGAAGATGTTCAAATGGGTACTGAAAATGTTTCGTCTGAACCAGAGGAGGGGTAGTTAACTGATTCAGACTTGGTTTGAGGGGGCATTAATGAAGGCGAGTGACAAGGAAAAGCTTTGGGACAAATACAAAGTTAGTCCTACTCCCGAGATTAGGGAGCAATTAATACTTGAATATGCGCCGCTTGTTAAGATAGTTGCTGGCAGACTCTGTATGTATCTGGGGAATACAGTAGAGTACGAAGATTTGTGTAGCTACGGTATTTTTGGCCTTATCGACGCAATCGATAAATTTGATTTGGCCAAGGATGTTAAGTTTGAAACCTATGCAAGTCTTAGAATTCGTGGCTCAATTTTGGACCAGATTCGAAAGATGGACTGGATTCCTCGTACAATACGTCAGAGACAGAGAATGATTGATGACGCTATCAAGACTGTAGAGGCTCGCACTGGACATAGTGCCACAGATGAAGATATAGCTGCGGAGCTAAATATATCTTCAGATGAATTTAATAAGTGGCAGTCTCAGCTGAATGTCACTAATGTTGTTTCATTAAACGAATTCGTAGAGGCCGGTAATGAGCCAGTTATGGAGGCGGAACATAACTCTCATTTTATTCAGCCGGAAGATAATATTTCAAAGAAAGAGCTTACTGAAAAGCTTCAGGAAGCTTTAGATATGCTTACCGAGAAGGAAAAGCAGGTTATCCTCTTATATTATTATGAGGATTTGACCCTAAAAGAAATCAGTGCAGCATTGGAAGTTTCTGAATCCAGAGTTTCACAGTTGCACACAAAGGCTCTCCAGAAAATGAGAAAAGTCCTGGGAGAGTATATGGGTATTTTAACTAACCAGTAGTATTTGTAGTTCTGTTAATGGATGATTGAAATTGGTATATGATCTTTAGGGAGGGTTTGTTATGTCAATAAGTCCAATCAATTTTAATGGAATGATCCAAAATACAAATGAGCTTAGTCACACTAAAGCCCAGGAGGATCAAAAGCCCATGCTGGAACAGCAAAATCTCACCCATACGGTGGAGAAACAGCAGGAACAGCAGGCTAAGCAGGTCAATGATCTGTACAAGTCAAACAGGGAAGAGGACAGTTACGAAAGAGAAGGAAATGGTAAGGGCTACGAAGGGAACAAACGACGGAAGGCTTTGAAGCAGAAGAAAGATGAAAAGAAGCCTGATGGAAGTGTTTCTGAGAAGCATACAACATCCTTTGATATGAGGATTTAAGAGGGGAGACTATAATGACTATACTTGAAATTGTGCTCCTGATTATCGGGCTGGGCCTGTGTATTGGGAGCTTTTTTGTGTCTGAAAGATTATCCGAGAAAGACAGGGAAAATCTTACTAAACTCACAAAAGAGCAAATCGAAGAAATAATCAAGGATAAAATGGCCGATGCAAGGGTAGAGACTGAAGACAAGCTCTCTGCTACAATCGATTCTGCCATGGAAGAGCTGGACAGACGTACTGATAAAGAGACTAACGAAAAGATTCTTGAAATCTCCCAGTATTCAGATACGGTCCTGGAGTCAGTAGATAAATCCCATAAAGAAGTTACATTTATGTATTCCATGCTCAACGATAAGCATCAGGCGATGGTGGAGATGACCAAGAAGCTGTCAGAGCTGCAGGATACTCTTGTGGCATTAGATGCATCTGTTGCCAGAAAGCTTGATATGCTTAAGGATAAAGAGCTTGAAATAGAAGAAGAAAAGAAAAAGCTTGCAGAGGAGCGTGAAGCTCTTATTGCAGAGAAAGATAAGAAGGAGGAGGAAAACAAGACCATTTCCTTTACAGAGGCATTGGCTCAGAAGTTTTCTGAGGAGAATCAGCCTATAAAGGCAAACGACAACATGCAGATACTTGCAATGGCTGACGAGGGAATGTCTGATGTGGAAATAGCCAAAACTCTTGGCCGTGGTCTTGGTGAGGTTAAGTTTGTCATAGGCTTATATCAGGAGGGGAGATAATGAGATTCAAGTACTATCTTAGAGGAATTGGTATTGGTGTAACGCTTGCTACATTACTTTTGACAATTAGTTTCTATTTTGGAAGAGATTTTCTTTATAATAAGTCTCTTACAGATGAAGAGATTATACAAAAGGCCACTGCTCTTGGCATGGTTATGCCAGAGGGAGCAGAGGTAGAAGCTACAGGTGAAGAGGTGGTTATTCCGGAGGAGGAATCCGAGGTACCACTTGCAGGCAATGTGACAGAAGGGGCCACTGATGAAGCTTTGTCTGAAGAAGTAACAGCAGTTGGAGAAGATGCTATTTCAGCTGATGCTTCTATAGAGAGTTCAAATGGTTCAGACGAGTCTGTTACATATATTCCTTTTACAGTCCGTGCAGGAGAGTCTTCAGAGGTTATCAGTGAACATCTGAAAAAGGCCGGACTTATTGATGATTCAGATGCTTTTAACAAATATCTTAATAAATGTAAGGTGGATAATCTGATTCAAAATGGTACTTTTTACGTAAAGGTAGGAAGCAGCTATGATGATGTAGTTGCGGTTCTTGTAAATAAAGATGTTAGAACAACAACACCCCCAAAGAATTGATAGTTGCAATATTTGGGAAATTATGGTAAATTCTAAGGGCTGTTGAAAATACACGCATAAGGACTGGCATTGGTTCCCAACCTATCGTAGGCCGGGTGTTTGTCAGGAAGAATTATGCGGAAGAAACAAACCAGGAGGTATTAAAATGAGTGTTATTTCAATGAAGCAGTTACTTGAGGCAGGTGTTCACTTCGGACACCAGACACGTAGATGGAACCCTAAGATGGCTCCTTATATCTACACAGAGCGTAATGGTATCCACATTATCGACCTTCAGAAGTCTGTAGGTATGGTAGACGATGCTTATGATGTTATTTTTGACATCGCTCAGCAGGGTGGAAACATCCTTTTCGTTGGTACAAAGAAGCAGGCTCAGGACGCTATCGCATCTGAGGCAGAGCGTTGCGGTATGTACTATGTAAACGAGAGATGGCTCGGTGGTATGCTTACAAACTTTAAGACAGTTCAGACAAGAATTGCTCGTCTTAAGGAAATCGAGAAGATGGAGGCAGACGGTACATTCGATCTTCTTCCAAAGAAGGAAGTTACTCAGCTCAAGAAGGAGCAGGAGAAGCTTACAAAGGTTCTTGGTGGTATCAAGGAAATGAACAGAATTCCAGATGCTATCTTCATCATCGATCCTAAGAAGGAACACATCTGTGTTCAGGAAGCACACGCACTTGGTATTCCACTTGTAGGTGTTTGCGACACTAACTGTGATCCAGATGAGCTTGATTATGTAATCCCTGGTAACGATGACGCTATCCGTGCAGTAAAGCTTATCGTTGCAAAGATGGCAGACGCTGTTATCGAGGCAAAGCAGGGTGAAATGAATGAGGTTGCTGAAGAGTCAGCAGCAGCAGAAGAGGAGGCATAAAATTATGGCAGCTATTACAGCAGCAATGGTAAAGGACCTTCGCGAGCAGTCTGGCGCAGGTATGATGGATTGTAAGAAGGCACTCGCTGAGTGCGATGGTGATATGGATGCAGCTTTCGAGCTCCTTCGTAAGAATGGTGCAGCTAAGGCTGAGAAGAAGGCATCTCGTATCGCAGCAGAGGGTATCTGCAAGGTAGTAGTAGAAGGCAACACAGCAGTTGTTCTCGAGGTTAACTCAGAGACTGATTTCGTTGCTAAGAACGAGAAGTTCCAGACATATGTTGAGAAGGTTGCAAAGCAGATTCTCAAGTCTGATGTAAACACAATTGATGAGCTCCTTACACAGCCATGGGCTGAGGATTCATCAAAGACAGTTAACGATGTACACGTAGAGATGGTAGCTACAATCGGTGAGAAGCTTTCTCTTAGAAGATTCGAGAAGGTTACATCTGACGGATTCGTAGTATCATACACACACGGTGGTGGACGTATCGGCGTTATCGTTGATATGGCTGGTGCTGAGTCAGATGCAGCTAAGGAAGCAGCTACAAACCTTGCTATGCAGATTGCAGCTCTTAATCCTAAGTATGTATCACGTGACGAAGTATCTGCTGATTACATCGCTCACGAGAAGGAGATTCTTCTTGCTCAGATCATGAACGATCCTAAGGAGTCACAGAAGCCTGAGAAGGTTATCAACGGCATGATCGAAGGTCGTGTATCTAAGGAGCTTAAGGAAATCTGCTTACTTGATCAGGTTTATGTTAAGGCTGAGGATGGAAAGCAGACAGTTGCTAAGTACTTAGAGCAGGTTTCTAAGGAGACAGGTTCTGCACTTTCAATCAAGAGCTTTGTTCGTTTTGAGACTGGTGAAGGTCTTGAGAAGAAGAACGAAGACTTCGCTGCTGAAGTTGCAGCTCAGATGAACGCTTAATTAGTTCATATTTATGCATACTAAAAGGGTCTACATTTTGTAGACCCTTTATTTTTTTACACTTTATCTTGTAAATGGGTTGTGATAAAATAAAAGGGAATCTTTACGGGGAGGATTAGAGTTGTGGATATTGTAAATGATGGGCTCGAGAAGCAGCGAGCCAAGCGGAAACGTGTAGCCCGAATGAAAAAGATGATAATTTATACAATTATCTCTTTTATGCTTATTACTTTGTGCGTAATGACTTTCCTTATTTTTGAAGTCATTTCCCTTCAAAAGCAAATTGATTCATTATCAGCTAAGATTGCTGTGTCTGAGACTGTTGAGGACGCAGATGAAATGGTTGATGACAGTTTTTTGGATAATGTTTATCTAGTAGATAACATGGACAATATTGCAGAAGAAGGAGATATACCGATGGTATATCTTACTTTTGATGACGGTCCTAGTGAAAATACAGAAGCTATTCTTGATATTCTTGACGATTACAATGTTAAAGCTACTTTCTTTGTAGTTGGCAAGGACATCGATACCTATGGGGATGCCTATCGTCGTATAGTAGATGATGGTCATACTATTGGCATGCATTCTTTTAGCCATAATTATTCTAAGCTCTATCAGTCTGAAGATTCTTTTGTAACAGATTATAATAAGATTCACGATTTGATTTTAGACACTACAGGTGTTGATACAAAGCTATATAGATTCCCAGGGGGAAGTAGTAACAAAGTTAGTAACACCAGCATGTCTGTTTTTATTAATTATTTGGACTCTGTAGGAGCTACTTATTACGATTGGAATATAGCCTCTGGAGATGCTACTTCACAGGCTTTTACAGCGGACGAACTTGTTGATAATGTAATGAGTGATGTGGTAAAATACAAGACGTCTGTAGTATTATTGCATGATGCTTCTAACAAAAATGCAACAGTTGAGGCTTTACCTAGACTGATTGAGTCTTTAAACGAAGCCGGGGCAGTTATTCTACCAATCACAGATGAGACAGAAATCATACAACACGTTAGTGTTGTTCAATAAGAATATGTTATGGAGGATTTATAATGGGTTTTTTTAAAGATTTCAAAGAGGACTTTAATGATGCAGTAAATGAGCTTGTTCCAGGTGGCGAGGATACTGCAGCAAAAGAGGAGGTCATGGTTAATACTCTCGACGGTGATATTGATGTAGAGTCAGAGCTTAATAAGCTCGATGGTCTTCTTGAGCAGGTTTCAAAGAAGGTTGATGAGCCTGCAAAGACAACAGAGACTACTTCTACACAGGAGCAGTCAGTGGAGAAGAAGTCGTTCTTCTCAGAGACAAAAAAAGAGACAAAAATGGAGGCTTCAAAGGGTATGGATGTTATGGGAAATGCATCTGAGGCTAAGAATGTTGCTTCAGACGAGAATGCTGTTATTACAGGTGGTATGAAGATTACAGGTAACGTTGAGTCTATCGGTTCTATCGAAGTTCAGGGTGAAATCGTTGGTGATGTTACATGTAACGGAAAGCTTGTCATCGCTGGTAAGGTTACAGGAAATTCTTCATCAGCAGAGTTCTTCGCAGACGCTGCTAAGATTGAAGGTGAAGTTGTTACTACTGGCACAGCAAAGATTGGTGTTGGTTCAGTAATCATTGGAAATATTACAGCTACATCAGCAGTTATTGCTGGTGCTGTTAAGGGTGACATCGATGTTAACGGACCAGTTGTTGTAGATACATCAGCTGTTGTTATGGGTAACATCAAGTCTCGTTCAGTTCAGATTAATAATGGCGCTGTTATCGAGGGCTTCTGTTCACAGAGCTACTCTGATGTTGATGTTAATAGTGTTTTCGCTATCTAATCATCAGACGCGCTAAATAAATAAAAAGGAATAAAAGTTCAAATGAAAAGAGTAGTTTTAAAGCTTAGTGGAGAAGCACTTTCTGGGGACAAGGGTTTTGGATTTGATGAAGCTACATGTTTAATGGTAGCTCGTCAGGTTAAGAAGCTTGTTGATGATGGCGTTCAGGTTGGCGTTGTTATCGGCGGTGGCAATTTCTGGAGAGGACGTACTTCAGAAAATATCGACAGAACAAAGGCAGATCAGATTGGTATGCTTGCTACAGTTATGAACTGTATCTATGTTTCTGAGATTTTTAGAACTGTTGGTATGAAGACTCAGGTCCTTACACCATTTGAGTGTGGAAATGTTTCAAAGCTTTATTCTAAGGATAGAGCAAATAAGTATTTCGAGAGAGGAATGGTTGTATTCTTCGCAGGTGGCTTAGGACATCCATATTTCTCTACAGATACACCTACTGTTCTTAGAGCAGTTGAGATTGAAGCTGATTGCATCCTTTTAGCAAAGTCAATCGACGGCGTTTATGATAGCGATCCAGCAAAGAATCCTAATGCTAAGCGTTATGATGAGATTAGCATCCAGGATGTTATCGATCAGAAGCTTCAGGTTGTTGATATGACAGCATCTATCATCGCTATGGAGCAGAAGATGCCAATGTATGTATTCTCTCTCAATGAAGAGGATTCTATAGTTAAGGCTATTTCAGGCAAATTTAATGGTACGGTTGTAACCGTATAAGGAGGGCTAATGGATAATATACTTTCTGTATACGAAGAAAAAATGACAAAGAGCTACAATAATCTTGAAAGTGAGTTCACAACTATCAGAGCTGGTCGTGCTAACCCACATATCTTGGATAAGATTACTGTTGATTATTATGGAGCACCTACTCCACTTCAGCAGGTAGCTAATATTTCAGTTCCAGAGCCAAGACTTATTCAGATTCAGCCATGGGAAGCTTCTCTTGTAAAGGAGATTGAAAAGGCTATCAATATGTCTGATATCGGAATTAATCCTACAAACGATGGCAAGCTTATTCGTCTTGTATTCCCTGAGCTTACAGAAGAGCGTCGTAAGGAAATCGCTAAGGATGTTAAGAAACACGGCGAGGATGCTAAGGTTGCTATTAGAAATATCAGAAGAGATGCTATTGATCATTTAAAGAAGCACTCTAAAGATGAGGGTGTTTCAGAGGATGAAATCAAAGATCTTGAAGATAAGTGTCAGAAGATGACAGATAAGTTCATTGCTGAGGTTGATAAGGCTGTTGAGGCAAAGACAAAAGAGATTATGACTGTCTAAAGCGACGATATCAATTATTACAGGGCACAATTTGTGCCCTTTTTAATTTATTTTACAAAAAAATGGAGGCGCTATGAACGTACCAGAGCATATAGCAATTATTCTTGATGGAAACGGAAGATGGGCGAAAGCAAAAGGAATGCCTCGTACTTACGGTCACACTGTAGGTGCGAAAAATGTTGAGACTATTTGTAGAGCAGCTCACGATTTGGGAGTTAAATATGTGACAATGTATGCATTTTCTACAGAAAACTGGTCAAGACCAGATGATGAAGTAAAGGCATTGATGAAACTTCTTGGAGAATACATTAAGACATGTATGAGAACAGCCAAGAAGGACAACCTTCGTGTTCGTTTTATTGGAGATTTAACTAAGCTTGATGATAAGCTTAGAAAGGCTATTGATGAACTTACTGAGTATTCATCACAGTTTACAGGTCTTACACTTACCATCGCTATCAACTACGGAAGTAGAGATGAGATGACAAGAGCTATCAGAAAGGTGGCTTCTGACGTAAAAGATGGTAAAATAGAAGTTGAGAGTATTGATGAATCACTCTTTGGAACTTACCTCGACACAAAAGATATTCCAGACCCTGATTTCATGATTCGTACATCAGGAGAGCAGAGATTATCAAATTATCTTTTGTGGCAGCTTGCTTATGCGGAGTTTTACTTCACACCAGTTGCATGGCCTGATTTTTCTCCAGAGGAGTTGAAGAAGGCTATTGAGGAATATGACAAAAGAAATCGTCGTTTTGGCGGAATTTAGAGAGGATTATAAATGTTTATTACACGACTTATTAGCGGAATAGTACTTGTAATTTTAGCGTTGCTATTTATTTGTACCGGTGGAGATTTACTTCTGGGAGTTATGCTTGCGTTATCTCTTGTTGGAATGTTTGAGTTATATCGCATTTTCGAAATTGAAAAAAAGCCTCTTGGCTTATTAGGATACGCAGCATGCATTGCATATTATTTGAACTTAAAGCTTCTTTTTTCACCAGATAATATGGCTATAATGCTGGTATTTCTTATCTGTCTCTTAGGCGTGTTTGTGTTTGCATATCCTAAATATCATACACACCAGATAATGGCTGCTTTCTTTGGTCTGTTCTATGTAGGTGTTATGCTTTCTTTCCTTTATCAGACCAGAATGCTTCCTAACGGTCAGTATATTGTATGGCTTATTTTCCTTTGTTCATGGGGATGCGATACATCAGCTTACTGTGTAGGTGTGCTTTTTGGAAAGCATAAAATGTCACCACTTCTTTCACCAAAGAAATCAATCGAAGGCGCAGTTGGTGGTGTTGTAGGTTCAATGCTTTTCACAGCTCTTTATTGTTTTATTATTGATAATATATTTAACCTGGATGAATTCCCAATTGTTCCTTTAGTTATTTTCGCTGGTATTGGTGCCCTTATTTCCATGGTAGGAGATTTGGCAGCATCTGCTATCAAGCGTAATTTCGACATTAAGGATTATGGAAAATTAATTCCAGGTCACGGTGGAGTTTTAGATCGTTTTGACAGTGTTATTATTACTGCACCAATTATCTTTTTCTTAGCATATTACATTTTATAGAGGTAGACACAAATGGCAAAGAATATATCAATTCTTGGGGCCACAGGTTCAATTGGCACACAGACATTAGATATCGTTTCTCAGAATCCTGATGATTTAAATGTTGTTGCTATGTCTTGTGGTAGTAATTTAGATCTATTTGAAAGTCAGATTAGAAAATACGAGCCAACACTTGTTTCAGTTGGAACAGAAGAGCTTGCTAAAGATTTAAAGACAAGACTTTCTGATATTACAATAGATATTCATTTCGGTATGGAAGGTCTTATTGCTGTTGCCACAGCAGAAGAGGCAGATACAGTTGTTACTGCTGTAGTTGGCATGGTTGGTGTTCAGCCTACAATAGCAGCTATTAATGCAGGAAAGGATATTGCTCTTGCGAATAAAGAGACTCTTGTTACTGCAGGACATATTATTATGCCTCTTGCAAAGGAGAAGGGCGTTTCTATTCTTCCAGTAGATAGTGAGCATAGTGCTATTTTCCAGTCTCTTAATGGAGAAAGACACAATAAGATTTCAAAGATTCTTCTTACAGCATCTGGTGGCCCATTCAGAGGACGTACACTTGATGATTTGGAGAATGTTACTTTGGAGGATGCATTAAAGCACCCTAACTGGTCAATGGGAGCAAAGATTACCATTGATTCAGCTACTATGATTAACAAAGGTCTCGAGGTAATGGAGGCAAAATGGCTCTTTGGAGTAAATCTTAATCAGGTAGAAGTAGTGGTTCACCCTCAGAGTATTCTTCATTCAGCTGTAGAATTTATGGATGGAGCTGTAATTGGACAGATGGGTACACCTGATATGCGTCTTCCAATTCTTTACGCTTTATTCTATCCAAATCGTAAGACATTATATTCTGAGCCATTAGATTTATTTAAGGTTGGTACACTTACATTTGAAAGACCTGATATGGAGACATTCTATGGTCTTGCCCTTGCTTACGATGCAATGGATGCAGGTGGAAATGTTCCTACGGTATTCAATGCTGCAAATGAAAGAGCAGTTGCCAAATTCTTAAAGAACAAGATTAAGTTCCTTGAGATTCCAGAGATTGTTTCTGAGGCAATGATTAATGTAGACTTTATTCAGAATCCTACTATAGAGCAGGTTCTTGAGACAGAACAGATGACTTACGATTACATAGAGAGTAGGTGGTAGTTATTCTTAAGATAATACTTGCAATACTGATTTTTAGTTTCATAATAATCTTTCATGAATTAGGACATTTCTTATTTGCAAAGAAATGTGATGTAAAAGTAAATGAATTTACACTGGGCCTTGGACCAACACTTGTTTCCTGGGGAAAAGGCGAGACAAAATATTGCATCAAAGCACTTCCATTTGGTGGAAGCTGTGTAATGGAAGGTGAGGATGAGGAAAGCGATAGTGATAGAGCTTTCAATAAGAAGTCAAAATGGGAGAGATTCCAGATTGTATTTGGCGGCCCATTCTTCAACTTCATTTTAGCTTATATCCTTTCTGTTATTTTCATTGCTTTGAGTGGTGTTAATGACACTACTATTACAGATGTAATCCCTGGATATGCTGCTGCAGAAGCAGGTATTGAAGCAGGTGATAAGATTATCAGCTTAGATGGATACAATGTTCATTTTTACAATGAGATTAGTATCTTTACTTTCCTTCATGCTGATGCTGAATCTATCGATGTTGTTTATGAGCGTGATGGACAAAGATATTCTGCAACAGTTGTTCCTAAATTTGATGAGGAGACTGGTCGCAGACTGATTGGTATTCAAAAGGCAAATGAATACAAAAAGGTTTCGCCTATCGGTGTTTTCCAATACGCAGCATATGAGATGAAATACCAGATTTACGTTACTATTACCAGTCTTAAGATGCTGTTTACAGGCCAGTTATCTGTAGATCAGGTTTCAGGTCCTGTAGGTGTAGTAAGTACCATTTCAGATGTTTATGATCAATCTGTTACAAGCGGTGCTTTTTACGTATTTATTAATTTACTTTCAATAGCAATCCTTCTTTCGGCAAACCTTGGAGTAATGAACTTACTTCCATTCCCAGCTCTTGATGGAGGACGTATTGTTCTTATCATTTTTGAAGCCATACGCGGAAAGAAGATGAAGCCCGAGATTGAAAATGGAATCAATCTTGTAGGCTTTGCACTTTTAATGCTGTTGATGATTATTGTTATGTATAACGATATTATTAAATTAATGTAATAGGAGATTATTATATGGATACAAAAGTTGTTCATATTGGAAATAAGGTAATCGGAGGAGGAAATCCTATCCTCATCCAGTCTATGTGTAACACAAAGACACAGGATGTGGCAGCTACCGTAGCTCAGATTCATGAGCTTGAAAAAGCTGGCTGTGATATTATTCGCGTTGCATGCCCAGACATGGATGCTGCAAAGGCTATAGGCGAGATTAAGAAGCAGATTAATATCCCTCTTGTTGCTGATATTCACTTTGATTACAGACTTGCAATAGCTGCAATTGAAAATGGAGCTGATAAGATTCGTATCAACCCAGGAAATATTGGAAGTACAGACAGGATTAAGGCTGTTGTTGATGCTGCCAAAGCAAAGAATGTTCCTATTCGAGTTGGTGTAAATTCAGGTTCTCTTGAAAAGGATTTAGTAGAAAAATATGGTGGAGTTACAGCTGAAGGACTTGTTGAGTCAGCTCTTGATAAGGTAAAGATTATTGAGGATCTTGGCTATGACAATCTTGTTATCAGTATCAAGTCTTCAAATGTTATGATGTGCGTTAAGGCACATGAGCTTATTGCTGACAAGACTAACCATCCTCTTCATGTAGGTATTACAGAGGCTGGTACTCTCAGAGCAGGAAATATTAAGAGTGCTGCAGGTCTTGCCATGATTCTGTCTCAGGGCATCGGTGATACAATTCGTGTATCTCTTACAGGTGCTCCTGTAGAAGAGATTAAGACTGCTAAGCTTATACTTCGTACACTTGGTCTCAGACAGGGTGGAATCGAGGTTGTTTCATGTCCTACATGCGGACGTACACAGATAGACTTAATCGGTCTTGCAAATCAGGTTGAGACAATGGTAGAAGAATTCTCAGACCTTAACATTAAAGTTGCAGTTATGGGTTGCGTAGTTAATGGACCAGGTGAAGCAAAGGAAGCAGATCTTGGTGTAGCTGGTGGTATTGGCGAAGGCCTCCTCATCAAGCATGGCGAAGTCGTACGCAAACTCCCAGAAGACCAGCTCCTCGTGGCACTTAGAGAAGAGCTCGTTAACTGGCCAAGATAGACAATAGTTCGGAGAATTAGTTATGGATCAAATGGGATTTTATGAAGTATTCCCAAATATGAATGCCGAGAGCGACCTTTCTAATGCCCTTAGTGATGCCACAGTCACTAAGGTCAGCACAGGCCGCTCAAAAGATGACATTCGCATATACGTTACTTTTAACACACTTATTCCTAAGCGCCGTATATGGAACTTAGAGAAGTCTATTAAAAAACAATTCTTTTCTAATAATGGAGTTTCAATCCGTATTTTGGAAGACTTTGATTTATCAAGTCAGTACACTCCTAAGAATTTAATTCAATCTTATAATGACAGTATTTTAGAAGAGCTGGAAGCAAGAAGTGCTCTTCTTTTTAACATATATAAAAAAGCAGATTTAGAGATTACTGAAGATGGAAATGTAAAGGTTGTTATCGAAGATACAGTCATTGGCCGAGAGAAGGAGCATGAGTTATTTGATTTGCTCCATAATATTCTATGCAATCGATGCCATATGACTGGCTCGATTTTCTTCGAATATAAAGAGCCTGTAAAGAGTAAGTATCTTGAAAATGCAGAGCGTGAGATTGAGCAGAGAATTGCATCAATCAATGCCAAGACTGCTGCAACGGAAGAGGCAGAAGAACAGCCAGCAGAAGAAAAGCGTGAAACTAAGTCTGATGCTAAGGCTAAGGATAAAGATAAGAAAAATGATAATCCAGAGCCAGAGAAGAAATTTGTACGTCCTCTTACAAAGTCTGATGATCCTGATATTATCATGGGTTCTGAGATTGCTGAGGATGCTACTCCTATGGAAGATATTAATGGAGAGCTTCTTGGTTCTATTGTAATAAAAGGTCAGCTTAACGCCCTTGAGTTTAGAGAGACTAAGAAGGGTGGCTACTTTGGTACTGGTACAATGACTGATTTTACGGATTCTATTTCTGTAAAATTCTGGTTTAGTGATGCAGACCAGGGTAGAGAGCTTGAATCAAAGCTTAAAGTAGGTGGATTCTACAAAGTCCAGGGTAAGCTCGATGAAGATACATTCTCAAAAGAGCTTACTGTAGGACGAATCACCTGCATTCAGAAGATTAAAGACTTCAGAGTGACCCGTCAGGACACAGCAGTGGAGAAGCGTGTTGAGCTTCACTGCCACACAAAGATGTCTGAGTTCGATGGAGTGTCTGAAATTACATCTATTATTTCCCGCGCAAAGGACTGGGGGCATAAGGCACTAGCGATTACTGATCACGGCGTCGTTCAGGCCTTTTGTGATGCAGATCATATGAAGGGCCTTGGGGATTTTAAGGTTATTTACGGTTGTGAGATTTATCTTGTAGATGATACAAAGCGTCCTGTTGTAAATGACAGAGGCCAGTCACTTCACGATGAATATGTGGTCTTTGATATTGAGACTACAGGATTTAACCCTAAAAACTGCAAGATTATAGAAATTGGTGCGGTTAAGATTAAGGACGGAGAAATCGTAGACAGATTTTCTGAGTTTATAAATCCTCAGGTTCCAATTCCTTACAGGATTACAGAGCTTACATCCATCAATGATGAGATGGTTATCGATGCGCCTACAATTGACGTCATCTTACCTAAGTTCATGGAGTTCTGTGAAGGATCTATTCTTGTTGCTCATAATGCCGGATTTGATACTGGTTTTATTAAGTACAACTGCAAGAAACTGGGGCTTCCATATGATTACACCCATGTAGATACTGTTGAAGTTGCCAGATACCTTCATCCAAACAATGCCAAGTTTAACCTTGATGCAGTTTGTAAATTGGAAAATGTTGTAAATGAGCATCACCACAGAGCTGTTGCTGATGCAGAGGTCACAGCGCAGATTTTTGAGAAGTTCATTGTAAAGCTTGAAGCAGAAGGCATTAACAATCTTACTGATTTAAATGAAAAGGCAAAGCCTGGTCAGGAACAGATAAAGAAGATGCGTGCTCATCACTGTATCGTTCTTGCAAAAAATGATTTAGGCCGTATTAATTTATATAGATTAGTTTCTGAATCTCATTTGAAATATTATTCTAGATATCCTAGAGTTCCAAAGTCTCTTCTTGCAGAGTGCAGAGAGGGATTGATAATTGGTTCAGCCTGTGAGGCAGGCGAATTGTACGATGCCATCGTTGATGACAGAGATGAGTCAGAGATTGCCCGTATAGTGAATTTCTATGATTACCTTGAAATTCAGCCTGTAGGAAACAATGAATTTATGATTCGTTCTCCAAAGCCAAAGTACGAAAGATTTAATTCTGTAAAAGATTTGCAGGAAGTTAACAAGCAAATCGTTGCCCTAGGAGAAGAATTTAAAAAGCCAGTTGTAGCTACCTGTGATGTTCACTTCCTTGATCCTCAGGACGAGGTTTATCGTCGTATCATTATGGCAAACAAGGGATTTGATGACGCAGACCAGCAGGCACCACTTTATCTTCATTCCACTGATGAGATGCTGGATGAGTTCTCTTATCTTGGACTTGCAAAGGCTCATGAGGTAGTTATTGAAAATACCAATATGATTGCAGATATGTGTGAATACATTCATCCGGTTCGTCCTGATAAATGTCCACCTGTCATCGAGCATTCAGAGGAGGATTTACGTCGAATCTGTGAAACAAGAGCCCATGAGGTTTATGGTCCTGAGCTTCCAGAAATAGTTTCAGCACGTCTTGAGCGAGAGCTGAATTCTATCATCGGTAATGGATACTCCGTTATGTACATTATTGCCCAGAAGCTCGTTTGGAAATCAAACGAAGATGGATATCTGGTAGGTTCACGTGGTTCTGTAGGTTCTTCCTTTGCTGCCACAATGGCCGGTATTACAGAGGTTAATCCTTTGCCTCCTCATTACAGATGTCCAAACTGCTTCTATGTAGATTTCGACGGACCAGAGGTACAGGAAATCGTTAACCAAGGACTTTCAGGTGTAGATATGCCAGATAAGATTTGTCCTAAGTGCGGTAAGCCTTTGGCTAAGGATGGATTTGATATTCCTTTCGAAACATTCCTTGGATTCAAAGGAGATAAGGAGCCAGATATCGATTTGAATTTCTCGAACGAATATCAGTCAAAGGCTCATAAATATACAGAAGTTATTTTCGGTGAAGGACAGACCTTTAAAGCCGGTACTGTTTCTACACTTGCAGATAAGAACGCCGTTGGATATGTTCTTAAGTATTTTGACAAGAGAGATATTAGAAAGCGTCGTGCTGAAAATGAACGTATTGCCAAAGGTATTGAAGGTGTTAAATCCACAACCGGTCAGCATCCAGGTGGTGTAGTAGTTCTCCCAAATGGTGAGGACATATACTCATTTACACCTGTTCAGCATCCTGCTAACAAGGATACTGATATTGTTACAACGCACTTTGATTACCACAAAATCGATGCTAACCTTCTTAAGCTTGATATTTTAGGACATTTGGATCCTACTATGATTAAGCGACTGGAGGACTTAACAGGTATAGATGCGACTACAATTCCTTTTGATGATAAGGGTGTAATGTCTCTTTTCCAAAGCACAGAAGCACTTGGGATCACTCCTGATGACATTATGGGAACACCACTAGGTACCCTTGGAATACCAGAGTTTGGTACTGATTTTGCTATGCAGATGCTTGTTGAGGCCAAGCCAAAGTACTTTACTGACTTGGTTCGAATCGCAGGTCTTGCCCATGGTACAGACGTATGGCTGGGAAATGCTCAGGATCTGATTCTTAGCGGTACAGCTACTATCACAGAAGCTATCTGTACTCGAGATGATATCATGGTTTACCTGATCCATAAGGGACTTGATCCTGCTGAGTCATTTACTATAATGGAGCGAGTTCGAAAGGGAATCGTTGCCAAAGGTAAATGTGATGAGTGGCCTACATATAAGGAGCATATGCAGGAGCATGGTGTTCCAGACTGGTACATTGAATCCTGCGAAAAGATTAAGTACATGTTCCCTAAAGCACATGCTGCTGCATACGTTATGATGGCTTGGCGTGTTGCTTACTGTAAAATAAATTATCCTTTAGCTTACTACGCTGCCTTTTTCTCAATTAGAGCTGGAGGTTTTGACTATGAGAAATGTTGTCAGGGTAAGGCTAGATGTGAGCAGGAGATTAAAAATCTTAAAGCTCAGTCAGATTTATCTGCTACAGATAAAGATGTATTAATAGCGCTTCGTCTTGTTCAGGAAATGTATGCCCGTGGTTTTGATTTTTTACCTATGGACCTATACCAATCTGACTCAAGATACTTTAAAATAGTAGATGGAAAGATACTTCCGCCGTTTAATTCACTTCCAGGAATGGGTGATAAAGCTGCTGAGCAGTTACAGATTGCAGCATCACAGGGAAAGTTTCTTTCATTAGATGATATAAAAGACAGAGGTAAGGTTTCACAGACTATTATTGAAAAGATGGTAGAGCTTGGAGTTGTCAAGGATTTACCACAGTCAAATCAGCTTTCTATTTTTGATTTTACTTAATGCGTGTTGAGTAGGCCTATGGCCTGGGGAGGGCAGTAGAATGAAGATAGTTAGACGAATCATTATCGCTATAGTTGCAGTTGGAATAATTGCAGGAGCTGCTTATTACAAGTATATTAATAGTATTACTTACTTTAATGATACTGACGTAAATGGTAATACCATTGGAAATCTCTATGGTAATGGTTTATTCTGCGAGACTGATGGTGTTGTTTACTTTGCCAATCCTACAGACTACAACAGGATTTATAAAATGAATCCAGATGAGTCAGATATAGAGATTGTTGCAAATGATAGTGTTTATTTCCTTAATGCAGATTCTCATTATGTTTACTACAGTCGTCAGCAAAATAGAGATAACTCTCAGTTTGGTTTTTTAAACGTTAATATTAACAGTTTATGCCGTTTGACTAAGAAAAATAAAAAAGTGATTATTTTGGATGAGGCTGATTCCAGTGCATGTTCATTAGCAGGAAATAATATTGTTTATTTGAAATATGATGAAGATTTGGCAACATTTACTCTTAACTCAGTTAAAATTGATGCCAGCGAAGGGCAGCAGTTAAGTAAACTTGCGATTGATCCTAGATGTATGGTTGGTGAGAGATTATACTTTTCTGGAGTGGAAAACGATCATAATCTTCACAGCATGAATATTCATTCTAAAGATATTGCATATGCTTCAGAGTTTAACTTATGGATGCCTATAATAAATAAAAGTGATTTGTATTTTATTGACTTGGATAGCAAACATAGAATTTGCAAAGCTACTCTTGGTAGCACAGATAAGACTGTACTCACGTCTTATCCTGCTCAAAGTTACAATATTGATGGAGTATATTTATATTATCAAAGCATGAAGGGCAATCCTGATGGTTTGTACAGAGTAGATATTGCCAGCGGCGCTGAAGAACTTTTGGCAGAAGGCCAGTTTAACAGTATTAACATTACTAGCAAATATGTTTATTTTGCTGACTATTTTTCAGGAGCTATGTATCATTGCCCAATTCGTGGTAATGGCGTTTCAAAATTTGACCCACCTATTTTACCACTAGATAACTAGTAGACGTTTTAGCACAAATGAAGGAGCAACATGAGAGACTTAAATGACATCAGAGTTGAAATTGACCAGGTAGACAAGGAAATTCTTAAACTATTTACACAGCGTATGGAACTGGCCTGCCAGGTTGCTGAGTACAAAATTGCCACAGGTAAAAAGGTTTATGACAAAGCCAGAGAAGACGAGAAGCTGGAAAAGCTTTCTTCTTATGTTGATGATGTATTTAGCCAACAGGCGGTCAAGGAATTATACACTCAGATAATGTCTATAAGTCGTAAGAAGCAGTTTTCTATTCTTCGTGAGAACGGAATTAACTATGAGTCAGGTTTTCAGAAGGTAGATGACTTTGATTATTCAAATGCCACAGTTTGTTTCCAGGGAGTCCAGGGAGCTTATTCACAGCTTGCCATGAATGCCTTCTTTGAAAACAAAATGAAGGATAGTTTTCATGTTGATTCCTGGCGCGACGCCATGAATGCTATAAAAAATGGTAAAGCTGATTATGCCGTTCTTCCAATTGAAAACAGCTTAGCCGGTTCAATAGAAGAAAACTTCGATTTGCTTTCTGAATACAATGTTGCAATCATTGGAGAGCAGATTCTTAAAGTTAATCACGCATTACTTGGTGTTAAGGGTGCAAAGATTTCAGATATCAAAACAGTTTATTCTCATCCAAAGGCAATTGCTCAGTGCGATGAATATATCCGTACAAAGCATATGGATTGGGATGTTAAGAATCTTCACAATACAGCAGTCAGTGCTCAGAAGATTCGAGATGATGGAGATAAGTCACAGGCTGCTATTGGCAGTGAGTTCAATGCAGTGCTTTATGACCTGGATGTTCTTGATGTAGGTATTCAGGATAATAAAAATAATGAGACAAGATTTGTTATTGTCTCAAATGAAAAGAAATACAAAAAGGATGCAAATCAAATAGGTTTATGTCTGGAGATTTCTCATGAACCAGGTAGCCTCTATCGTATTCTTTCTAATCTCATGTTCAACGGTATCAACATGAACAGAATCGAATCCCGTCCAATTAAGGGGGTTAATTGGCAGTACCGATTTTTTATAGATATCGACGGCAATCTTGATGATGAGGCTGTTAGAAATGCACTTATTGGACTTGAGGAGGAATGTGTAAGCCTTAGAGTATTGGGGAATTACTAAAATTATTAAAAGGGGTTAGTTATGAAGCTATTTGCAAGTATTTACATTGGGTCTTATGAGACTACAATGAAGATTTTTGAAATAGGAAAGCAGCAGAAGAAAATAAAGACCATAGATACTATAAAGGCCCAGTCTGATATTATCAGGGATGTATTAAACTATGGTCGAATTCTGCCTGAAACCATAGAGAAACTTTGTCGTGTTTTAAATGATATGCGCAGAGCTATCGAGGGTTATAAGGTAGACAGCTTTTCTGTTGTAGCTGGCCCAAACATCAGACAGGCTGACAATTCCCTTATTGTATTGGAGCAGATAAAAGTTCAGACTGGCTTTTCAGTAAAGGTAATATCTAACTCTGAACAGAGATTTCTTGGCTATCAGGCCGTAGCAGCTACCGAAGATTTTGAAGAGCTGATAAGCGATTCAGCAGTTCTTGTAGACATCGGTGGTGTTTCACTTCAGATTACATTATTTTCAAAAGGAAAAATAATCACTACCCAGCATCTTTCAATGGGTACAGTTTCCCTTAGCGAAAACATTAAAAAGATAGGAATAGTTGTGTCATCTCTTGATCAGATTTATGAGATGATTTACAAGGAGCTTGAGGTATTTAAGACCATGTTCCTTCGTGATATTCATCCAAAGTACATGATATTGCTTGGAAGCCAGATAGGAAATGCCATTGATAATGTCATGGGCTTATCCAGTCAGCTTACTAAGGTAGAGGATTACATTGTCAAAACGCTGGCAGAGACATTGATGCCAAAGAACGTCGTGGCCCCTGGTGTTTCTGTTTGTGATGGTATGGCATATCATTTCTGCTACAACAAGAAATGGCTTGTGGCTACTCACGATTTTGACAACGATATTATCACTGCTGCATGGTCTATCGCTAAAAGATATGACAGCTATCAGCCTCATTTGAAAGCGCTTTTTAAATTATCAGGTGAGATTTTTGATGCTATGAAAAAATATCATGGCCTTGGAAAGCGCCAAAGAGTAATTATGCAGTGTATAGCTATTTTACATGACTGTGGTAAATATATTTCCCTGGCTGATGCTTCAGATTGTTCTTATACAATCATTATGTCTTCAGAGATTCTTGGTCTTAGTCATAAGGAGCGAGAAATTATTGCTACCACAGTTGCTTTTAACAGAAAGCCATTAGAACCATATGAGAATCTTTCGGACAGATTTACCACTGAAGAATATCTTTTAATATTAAAATTACTAGCTATTCTTAAGGTAGCCAATGCCTTGGATCGTTCTCATAAGCAGAAGATTAAAAATGTTTCTATGAGAGTTAAGGATAAAGAGCTTGTTATCTCCATTGAAGCTAACAGTTCATTGGCATTGGAAAAAGGATTGTTTAAAAAGAATGCAGATTTCTTCCAGGAAATCTTTACTATAAAGCCTGTACTCAAAGAGAATAAGTAGTTTAGGAGGAGCTATGGCGAAGATAGATATTTCAGATGCAAAATATTATGACAATCGCGAGCTTAGCTGGCTTAAATTTGAAAGAAGGGTTTTGAATGAGGCAACCAATAAAGAGTTGCCTATTTTGGAGCGCCTTAAATTTGTCAGCATAACATCCTCAAATCTTGATGAGTTTTTTATGGTTCGTGTGGCATCTCTTAAAGATATGGAACATGCAGGCTATACAAAGCCTGATATTGCTGGAATGACTCCTACAGAACAGCTTATAGCTATCAATGAAAAGACAAGAGAACTGGTAGATTTCCAGTACAATACTTTTAATCGATCTCTTACACCTATTTTAAAGGATAAGGGGATAATTATTTACGAAAAATATGAGGACCTGAATCAGGAACAGCTTAAATTTATGGATTCGTTTTTTATGAGCCAGGTGTATCCTGTTCTGACACCAATGGCTTTTGATGCATCCCGCCCATTTCCTCTTATCAGAAATAAATCTTTAAATATCGCGGCTTTGATTGAAAAGAAGAAAGACTCTGTTGGTGCAGGTGCAGAAGGTGATGATGTTGAGTTTGCAACAGTTCAGGTGCCATCTGTTTTACCTAGGTTCGTAAAACTTCCTGCTGATGAAAAGGGCCATGATTGCTTTATTTTATTGGAGCAGATAATCGAGCGAAACATGGATAAGCTTTTCCTTAACTATAATGTTGTTGCTGCCTCTCCATATAGAATTATGAGAAATGCAGATTTTAATATTGATGAAGAAGGCGCAGAAGATTTGCTTATTGAAATTGAAAAGCAGATTAAGTCCCGTCAATGGGGCGAGGTTATTCGTCTTGAGGTAGAGGCTTCTATCAATAAAAGGCTTCTTGCTATTTTGAAAAAGAATCTTGGTGTAAATGAAATAGATATTTATAAAATTAAAGGTCCTATCGATCTTACATTCCTTATGAAACTTTACGGAATTGAAGGTCATAGTGAACTTCGTCTTCCTGGTTTTAAACCACAGGAAAACCCAAGACTTAGATCAGGAGATAAGATTTTTGATGAGATTAAAAAGGGAGATATCCTTTTACATCATCCATATGAGACCTTTGATCCTGTGGTTGATTTTATTGCTCAGGCAGCATTTGACCCACAGGTACTTGCCATAAAGCAGACGCTTTACCGTGTCAGCGGTAATTCGCCTATTATTGCGAGTCTTGCCCATGCAGCTGAAAATGGAAAGCAGGTAACAGTACTTGTAGAGCTTAAGGCCAGATTTGATGAGGAAAACAATATTATATGGGCTAAGAAGCTTGAGAAGGCCGGCTGTCATGTAATTTATGGTCTGGTTGGACTAAAGACACACTGCAAGATTGCCCTTGTAGTTCGCCGAGAGGAAGATGGTATTAGAAGATACGTCCATCTTGGAACAGGAAATTATAACGATTCTACAGCAAAGTTATACACTGACTGCGGAATGCTTACCTGTCGCGAATCCTACGGTGAGGATGCAACAGCTGTATTTAACATGCTTTCAGGTTATTCTGAACCAGCTAGCTGGAATAAGCTTGTGCTTGCGCCACTTTGGCTTAGAGATACATTTATAAATCTTATAGACAGGGAAATAAATAATGCAAAGGATGGAAGAGAAGCTGTTATAGTTGCAAAGATGAACTCTCTTTGTGATAAAGGTATTATTGAAAAGCTTTATGAAGCCAGCAATGCAGGTGTAAAGATTCATCTTATTATTCGTGGAATATGCTGTCTAAGAACTGCAATTCCAGGTGTAAGTGAAAATATTCATGTTTCTTCTATAGTAGGAACATATCTGGAGCATGCCCGAATTTTTTATTTCTATAATAATGGTTTGGAAGATATATATATGGGTAGTGCAGACTGGATGCCTAGAAATCTTGACCGTCGTGTTGAGATTATGTTCCCAGTAGAAGATTCGATTTTAAAATCTAAGGTTAAACATATTCTTGATGTCCAACTTGGGGATACTCTTAAGGCTTATGAGATGACAGAAGATGGAAGCTATGTTAGAATAAAACCTTCCAGAGGTAAAAAGCCTGTGGGGGCACAGGATACCTTCTGTAAAGAAGCTAAGAGAAGTATTGAGCCAGAGATTGATTTCTTCAAAAAAAGGACATTTGTACCAATTCTGGCTAATGAGGTTTTTGATGAGTAAGAAATTATTAGCCGTTGATATGGACGGTACACTTTTTAATGATGACAAGACTATTTCAAAGGAAAATCTTGAAGCCATTACAAAACTTTTAGATGCTGGTCATGCTTTTGCATTTAATACAGGCAGACCAAATCATGCTTTAAAAGAAATCTTATCTGTTTATGATGAGTTTAAAAGAGATGATGTATATATCCTTGGTCATCAGGGTGTAATCGGCACAAAGATGCTTGGAGACGACACATTATTTGGGGATTACATGAATAATGATGATGCAAGAGAGATTATTTCCGAGGTTCTAAAATGTGGATTTACCTGCGTTACCTTTGATGCCAGTCATATTTATACATTCAATGACAACTGGTTTATCGAAAGCTACAAAAAACTCTCTGGTGAACAGCTTAAATATCTTTCCAGCGTAGACGAGCTTAAGGACAAAAACATTACAAAGCTTATCGCTATTGATTATGATCATCCAGAAGCTTTACAGGCATTTAAGGATGAACACGAGGCAGTATATGGAGATAGGGCTGAAAGCTTCTTTTCTCATTATGCCTTCCTCGAATACATTAAAAAGGGAACAGGAAAGGGAGATGGCGTAGTAAAGCTTGCTAATCTTCTTGATATTCCAGTAGAGGATGTTATCACAGTTGGCGATGAGAGAAACGACATTAGTATGGTAGAGGTTGCTGGTGTTGGAGTAGCCATGGCAAACGGAAGAGAAGAGCTTAAAGCTGTGGCAGATTATGTTACAGAAAATGATAATAATCACGCTGGAATAGCAGAGGTTATTAATAAATTTATACTAAATCAGTAAAAGTTGTTGACGATAGGGGATTTATGTGTTAAATTACCTATGTTGTGAAAACAAAGTAGAGTATCCACTCTCACCTTAGCACTCAATGTCTGGTGACTCGGGTTTATATTTCACACAAACCTTGTTTGTGATGATTTATGGTGGATATTCTGTATCCACTATTTTTTTTATTTATTGGAGGTAGTACCATTAGCGATTTAATGATTAATGAGCAGATTCGCGATAAGGAAGTTCGTGTTATCAGCTCCGATGGGGAACAGCTTGGCATTATGTCAGCAAAGGAAGCTCAGAAGCTTGCAGATGACGAGGGCTTAGATCTCGTTAAGATTTCACCAAAGGCAAATCCACCAGTGTGCAAGATCGTAGATTACGGTAAATACCGTTACGAGCAGGCACGCCGTGAGAAGGAAGCTAAGAAAAAGCAGCACGTTGTTGAGGTTAAAGAGATTCGTATGTCTCCAAACATCGATGCTAATGATATGAACACTAAGGTAAATGCAGCAAAGAAATTCATCTCTAAGGGCGATAAGGTGAAGGTAACACTTCGTTTCCGTGGTCGTGAGATGGCACATATGCAGTCTAGTAAGCATATCCTTGATGATTTTGCTGAAGCACTTGCTGATGTTGCAGTAGTGGAAAAGGCACCAAAGATTGAAGGCCGTTCTATGAGTCTGGTGCTTACAGAAAAGAAATCGTAATACAGGAGGAAAATTATCATGCCAAAGATGAAGACAAGAAGAGCAGCTGCAAAGCGCTTTAAGGTAACAGGAACAGGAAAGCTTAAGAGAAATAAGGCTTACAAGCGTCACATCTTAACCAAGAAGACAACAAAGAACAAGAGAAATCTTCGTCACGCTACAATTGTAGATGCTACAAACGTAAAGAACATGAAGAAAGTACTTCCATATCTCTAAGATTGAGTTGGAACAGTTATTTATTTGGTTAGGAGGAATTTAAAATGGCAAGAATTAAAGGCGGATTAAACGCTAAGAAAAGACATAATAGAACATTAAAGTTAGCAAAGGGTTACAGAGGCGCTAGAAGCAAGCAGTATCGTGTTGCAAAGCAGTCAGTTATGCGTGCCCTTACATCTTCATATGCTGGTAGAAAGCAGAAGAAGAGACAGTTTAGACAGCTTTGGATCGCTCGTATCAATGCTGCAGCTCGTATCAATGGACTTTCATATTCTAAGTTCATGTACGGTCTTAAGCTTGCAGGTGTTGAGATGAACAGAAAGATGCTCGCAGAGCTCGCTGTTAACGATGCAGAAGGTTTTGCAAAGCTCGTAGAGGTTGCAAAGGCAAAGGTTGCTGCTTAATTAAAGCAAATTAAAGTCTTGGGATTTTCCCAAGACTTTTTTATTTGCTTTAATTAAGCTGCATTTTGAATATTTTGTCCAATATCACAAGTAATGCCCAAACTTTCCCCTTTTTTATATACAAAAATGACTCTTTCCTTATATTTATGTTTCTGTTATGCTTTTATCTAGTTAAAATTATTAGGTTTAACTGAAGGAGGATATATATTATGGCAATTTTAGTTACAGGTGGAGCAGGCTTCATTGGTAGCCACACTTGCGTAGAGCTCCAGCAGGCGGGTTATGACGTTGTAGTTTATGATAATCTTTCAAATGCTTCAGAGAAGTCTTTGGAGAGAGTAGAGGCTATTACAGGTAAGCCAGTTAAGTTTTATAAAGGAGATATCTTAGATAGAGATAGATTAAATGAGGTATTCGAGAAGGAGCAGCTTGATTCATGTATTCATTTTGCAGGCCTTAAGGCTGTAGGTGAGTCTGTTGCTAAGCCTTGGGAGTACTATGAGAATAATATTGCAGGTACACTTACACTTGTTGATGTTATGCGTCAGCACGGCTGCAAGAACATTATTTTCTCATCTTCAGCTACAGTATACGGAGATCCAGCAGAAATCCCTATTACAGAGAACTGTCCTAAGGGTCAGTGCACAAACCCATACGGATGGACAAAGTCTATGCTTGAGCAGATTCTTTCTGATATGCAGAAGGCTGATCCAGAGTGGAATGTAGTACTTCTTCGTTACTTCAACCCAATCGGAGCTCATCCATCAGGAACAATGGGAGAGAACCCAAATGGTATTCCAAACAACCTTATGCCTTACATCACACAGGTTGCAGTAGGAAAGCTTCCTGAGCTTGGTGTATTTGGTGATGATTATGATACTCCAGATGGTACTGGTGTACGTGATTACATCCACGTTGTTGATCTTGCAAAGGGACATGTTAAGGCTCTTAAGAAGATTGAGGAGAATGCAGGTCTTAAGATTTACAACCTTGGTACAGGTGTAGGTTACTCAGTTCTTGATATCGTAAAGAACTTTGAGGCAGCTAACGACATCAAGATTCCTTACTCAATCAAGCCACGTCGAGCAGGCGATATCGCTACATGCTACTCAGATGCTACAAAGGCTAAGGAAGAGCTTGGCTGGACAGCAGAGTTTGGCATCAAGGAGATGTGTGCAGATTCATGGAGATGGCAGAAGAACAATCCTAATGGATATGCAGATTAATTTAAAAATTAATTAAAAAAAGTGTTGACAGAAGTCAATCTACATAGTATTATATGTCTTGTCGCTGAGGCAATGAGCCTTGCGACAGACAATATGGTTCCTTGGTCAAGCGGTTAAGACGTCGCCCTCTCACGGCGAAAACAGCGGTTCGATTCCGCTAGGAACTGCGAAAGAAAAAGCACTCAGAATTCTGAGTGCTTTTTGTTATATATTTACTAAATCAAACTTTCTATTAAATTCATTTGGAAATGTCTTTCCTGTTTTCTCAGTAACGACAACCCTGTATAAATCTGCTGCATAAATATCATGGCTATCAATTAAATCATTAGGGCTTGTGAGAAGAGGCGCAGATGCTTTTTCTTTTATAATACCAAGAAATGCTGAGCCATTCTTGCTAAATCCAAGCATCCTTAGATATTTAATATAGCCATCAGACTTAGCTTTTTCAAAATCCTCCTGAGTGATATCTAGTAAAATATGACATAAAACCCTGCTTATGCGAGAGTAGGCTATATTCTTAGTTTTTAACAAATCACAGAATTGGCTAAAGCTAATATAATCTTTTAAGTTGTTCTTTATTCTATCCGCAAGATCAGAAGTACAATCCAGATATTTTTCATAGTCCGTTTCTGTAATCAATTTATAATGAAGCATAGAAGAAATGTCATTACAAGCTACAGAAGTCGCTTCTTTATATATTTCTTTTGTTACTTCTGGAATAGCTACAACAAGTCCTGTTTCATTTAAATGAGCTCTAATGGCAGATGCAGAGCTTAATTCACCGGTAAGAGCTATTTCATTATATTCATTTCCCTGGCGCTTAATAATGGCGATATCCATATTAAGTCTTTTATCGATGATATAACGGCAATATTCGAGCCCTAATATGTTATTAGGGTTAGATATAAGCTCTGTTGGTATATGTCTTTCCAGGGCTTTAGAGCGGGCAGAAGCGTAGCTATCTCCTGATGCCATGGAAGAATTAATCTCTTCATCTAATTCACCGGATTTTTCTAATTTAACAAGCTTATGGGCTGCTTCTTTAAATAAATCTACATCATCTGATTCTGCACCAAATAAAATAGTATCTACTATACCTGTATTTGCTAAAAGCTGAACACCTGCGGCTGCAAATTCTCTTGCAGATGCAGTAGCAAAGATAGTAGGAATTTCCAATATAATATCAGCTCCAGAAATTAAAGCAGCATGAGCTCTTGTATATTTGTCAAAGCATGCAATTTCGCCACGCTGAGTAAAGCTGCCGGACATGGCAACTACAACAGCATCAGCCTTAAGCACATTTTTAGCATAATCTATCTGAAGTTTATGTCCGTTATGGAATGGATTATATTCAGCAACAATTCCGACTATCATGTGTTTCCTCCGGTTAAAAAATTAACTATCTATATGATACACGTGTTACTGTTTTTTCTCAATTAATCAAGCTATGTATTTCTTTAAAAACCTTTGTATTTATCTGTTTTTTTCATATCTTTGTGCTATAATAAAATGTCGTTTGAACAAACATTAAAGAAAGATTAAAAATATATTCAGAAAGGAAATAGCTATTATGAAGATTTTAGTTATCAACTGTGGTAGTTCATCTCTTAAGTATCAGGTAATTGATTCTGAGAGCGAGCAGGTACTTTGCAAAGGACTTTGTGAGAGAATTGGTATCGATGGACGTATCGTATATCAGAAGGAAGGTCTTGATAAGGAGATTACAGACATTCCTATGCCAACACACAAGGAGGCTGTTGCAGCTGTTATCGATGCAATCACAAATGATAAGACAGGCGCTATTGCATCCCTTGATGAGATCGATGCTGTAGGACACAGAATCGTACACGGTGGTGAGAAGTTTGCAGCTTCTGCACTTATTACAGATGAAATGATTAAGGTTGTAGAGGAGTGTAATGATCTTGCTCCACTTCACAACCCAGCAAATATTATTGGTATTAACGCATGCCGCGAGCTTATGCCAGGCAAGCCACAGGTAGGTGTATTTGATACAGCTTTCCATCAGACAATGCCTCAGGAAGCTTATATGTACGCTGTACCTTATAAGTATTATGAGCAGTATGGTGTTCGTCGTTATGGTTTCCACGGAACATCACACAGCTATGTTTCAAAGAGAGTTTGCGAGTTTGCAAATGCAGACCTTAACAACTCAAAGATTATCGTTTGCCACATCGGTAACGGTGCATCTTGCTGTGCAGTATTAAATGGAAAGTCTGTTGATACTTCAATGGGTCTTTCTCCACTTGAGGGTCTTGTAATGGGTACTCGTTCAGGTGATATCGATCCTTCAGCTGTTGAGTACATGGCTAAGAAGGAAGGTCTTGATTTCGCAGGCGTTATGAACGTACTTAACAAGGAGTCAGGTGCACTTGGTATTTCTGGTCTTTCATCAGATTTCAGAGACCTTCTTGCAGCTTCTGCAGAGGGAAATAAGAGAGCACAGCTCGCTATGGATATGATTGCATATCGTATCGCTAAGTATGTAGGTGCTTACGCAGCTGCTATGAACGGTGTAGATATGATTTGCTTCACAGCAGGTCTTGGAGAGAACAACGCTGGCCTTCGTCAGGCTGTATGTAATCACCTTGGATTCATGGGCGTTGAGCTTGATGCATCTAGAAACGAAGGCCCTTCAGAGGACAAGCTTATTTCTTCAGACTCTTCAAAGGTTAAGGTATTTGTTATCCCTACAAATGAAGAGGTTATGATTGCAAGAGATACAGCAGCTATCGTATCTGGAAAATAATTATTAAATATAGTATTAAAATTTGCAGAAAATGTTTGACAACTATATTTCTGCTATGTATAATTGACAAAGTGTGGATAGGAGATATTTATGAAGATTTCTATTAAGGATATTACTTCATTGACTGATCAGAATAAGAAGTTCGCAGGTTCATGCGATATAAAAGATTTTTCTTATCTTGGCAGTGAGTTTTCTATCAACCACATAGAGCCATTTGAAGTAGTTTTATCTATGATTGGAAATGGTAAGCTTCACATCACATTTGATACTGAAAGTACTATTTCAGGTGCGTGTGACAGATGCTTAACAGAAGTTACTTTTAAGGTTCCTGTTTCTGTTGATGAGACAATTCAGGTTTCTGATGGAGAAGTAGTTCCTGATGAAGAGCTTGGTCCTTACTCATTTATTGATGGAGAGGACATTCTGGTAGATGAGCTAATTTTAAACGAGATCTTAGTGAATTTCCCGGCAAAGATATTGTGCCAGGATGACTGCAAGGGTATTTGCCCGGTTTGCGGAAAGAATCGTAACATTGAAGCCTGTGGCTGCGATGATACAGTTTTAGATCCTAGAATGGCACAATTTTTAGATGTCTTTAATAGCTTTAAGGAGGTGAAATAGCATGTCTATTTGTCCAAAGAACAAATCTTCTAAGGGAAGAAGAGATAAAAGAAGAGCAAATTGGAAGATGAGCAACCCTACTCTTGTTAAGTGCAGCAAGTGCGGCGAGCTTATGGTACCACACAGAGTTTGCAAGAACTGTGGTTCATACAACAAAAAAGAAATCATTACTGTAGAATAATTTACGTATTGAGTCGCCCCTCGTTTTTTCGAGGGGCTTTTCTTTTGATTGCATTTCAAGTATACTTTTAGCAGTATGTAAGAAAGGGAATGTTATGGGTGATTACACAGTAGTAGCACTTGATGCCATGGGTGGAGACAACGCTCCATCAGAGATGGTAAAAGGCGCAGTAGACGCAGTAAATCTTAATAAAGAAGTTAAGGTTATTCTTGTTGGAAAGGAAGACGTTATAAAGTCTGAGCTTCAGTCTTACCAGTATCCAACAGAACAGATTGAAATAAAGAATGCCACTGAAATTATCGAGACAGCAGAGCATCCTGTTATGGCTATTAAGCGTAAGAAGGATTCTTCTATGGTAGTTGGTCTTCATCTTGTAAAGGATGGAGTGGCTGATGCCTTTGTTTCTGCTGGAAACTCAGGAGCACTTCTTACAGGCGGTCTTGGTATCGTAGGACGTATACGTGGTATCGAGAGAGCTCCATTTGGAGCATTGTTCCCAGTAAAGACAGGTGTAGCATTACTTGCTGATTCAGGAGCTAATGTAGACTGTCGTGCAAGCCATCTTGTACAGTTTGCAAAGATGGGAAGCATCTATATGGAAAAGGTAGTTGGCATTAAGAATCCTCGAGTAGCCATTGTTAATGTTGGTGCAGAAGAGGAAAAGGGTAATGCTCTTGTAAAAGAGACAATGCCATTATTAAAGGAATGCAAGGATATTAATTTCATTGGTAGTATAGAAGCCAGAGAAATCCCAAATGGTTACGCAGATGTTATCGTTTGCGATGGCTTTGTTGGCAATGTTATTTTAAAGCTTTATGAAGGTTTGGCAGGTACTCTTGTTTCTGTTATTAAGGGCGGTCTTATGAGCACACTTCGCTCAAAGATTGGTGCAGCACTTGCCCTTCCAGCTCTTAAGAGCACATTAAAGAGTTTTGATGCCACAGAGTATGGCGGAGCTCCACTTCTTGGTTTAAAGGGTCTTGTTGTTAAGACTCATGGTAGTGCCAAGGCTGGTGAGGTAAAGAACACTATTTTCCAGTGCCTCACATTTAAGGAGCAGAAGATTAACGAGCATATCCAGAATAATATAGTAATAGAGAAAAAGGAGGACTAGAACATGGAATTCGATTTACTTAAGGAGATTATCGCAGAGGTATTAAATGTAGATACAGCTGAAATCAAGCCAGAGACAACATTTGTTGACGATTTAGGAGCTGATTCTCTTGATGTATTCCAGATCATCATGGGTGTTGAGGAAAAGCTTAACATCGAAGTTGATACAGATGCAGCTGAGAAGCTTTCTACAGTTGGTGATGCAGTAGAGCTTATTAAGAAGACTGTTGCAGAGAAATAAGAAAAAATAACTGGAAAGCATCCAGGTTATCTGGATGCTTTCTCATATACTCAGGAGGTAACTTTTTGAAAGATTTAAAAGAGTTTCAAAAGACTATCGGTTATGAGTTTAGAGACGAAAGCTTATTACGTCAGGCACTTACACATAGTTCATATGCTAATGAGCACCATATGAAAAAGCTCTCTGACAATGAGAGACTTGAGTTCCTTGGTGATGCTGTGCTTGAGATTGTATCGAGTGAGTTTTTGTATCTAAATTATACTGATTTAAATGAGGGTAAGCTTTCTAGGCTTAGAGCCAGCATTGTATGTGAGCCTACCCTTGCTTATATCTGTAAGGAGATTAATCTTGGAGATTATGTTCTCCTTTCTAAGGGCGAAGACATGACAGGTGGACGTACCAGAAAGTCTATTTTGTCTGATGCCTTCGAGGCTACTATTGGCGCTATCTTTTTGGATGGCGGTATGGAGCCGGCATCTCAGTACATTCATCGTTTTGTATTAAATGATATTGAGCATAAGCAGCTGTTCTACGACAGCAAGACACGTTTGCAGGAAGTAGTGCAGGCTAATTTTAAGGAGTCACTTACTTACGAGCTTCTTTCTGAATCTGGCCCAGACCATGCAAAACCGTTCAAGGTCCAGGCTATGGTTGGCGACCGTATTCTTGGTTACGGAATTGGTAGCACAAAGAAGGCCGCTGAGCAGGAAGCCGCATACGAAGGCCTCATGCGTTTACACAAGGAAGATTCTATAAAGATTATATAACGTTAGTGTAACAGGCGGTGGTTTATATCAACTGGGGAGTAGAGAAAAATTTCAGGGAGAAAAAAATGTATTTAAAAAGTATAGAATTATATGGATTCAAGTCTTTTGCGCATAAGATGAAGTTTGAATTCCATAATGGAATTACAGGTATTGTAGGTCCTAATGGTTCCGGAAAGTCCAATGTAGCTGATGCTGTAAGATGGGTTCTTGGTGAGCAGTCAGCAAAGCAGCTCCGTGGAGCTTCCATGCAGGATGTTATCTTTGCAGGTACCGAGGCCAGAAAGCCACTTTCATATGCTTATGTTGCACTTACCATGGACAATTCTGACCATGTGCTTCCAGTAGATTATGAAGAGGTTACAATTGCACGTAGAGTTTATCGTTCAGGCGAGAGTGAGTACCTTTTAAATGGTACACCATGTCGTCTTAAGGATGTTGCTGAGCTTTTCTATGATACTGGTGTCGGTAAAGAAGGTTACTCTATCATCGGACAGGGTCAGATTGAGAAGATTCTTTCTGGTAAGCCTGAGGATAGACGTGAGCTTTTTGACGAAGCTGTAGGTATTGTTAAATATAAAAAGAGAAAAGCTGCTTCTGTAAAGAAGCTTGAAAATGAGCGTGAAAATCTTGTTCGAGTAAATGATATTTTATCAGAGCAGGAACGTAGAATTGGACCTTTGGAAAAGCAGTCTGAGGATGCAAAGAAATACCTCAAGTTAAAAGAAGACTTGAAGAAACTTGATGTTAATGCATTCCTTTTAGAGGTTGACCGTCTTAATAATAATCTCGAAGAAGTAGAAAAGAATTCTAAGATTGCCAGCGAGCAGCTAGAAGCAAGCAAGGCTTCTCAGGAAGATATACGTGTTAAATATGATGCGTTAGAGCAGGAAATCACAGATCTTGATGAGAAGATTGAAAGCTTAAAGCAGCAACAGTCTGATTCTACACTCCTTAAGGGAAAGCTTGAAAATGAGATTGCCCTTTTAGAGGAAAAGATTCGTTCAGCTAATGCTACTGATGAAAGTCTTTCAGCACGTGTAGCTGAGATTGAAGCTGATAAGAAAGAGAAAGAAGAACAGCTTGCAGGTTTTAAGTCTGAGAAGGAATCTTTAGATAAGACATTGGAAGAGGCTGTTGAGCGTCTCAATTCTGTTAAGAGCAACTACTCTGATTTACAGAATGCAATTGTTGCAAACAACGAAAAGATTGACGCAAACAACAAGGCTATTATGGAGCTTCTTAATAACAGAGCTTCTATTAAGTCTAAGGAACAGCGTCTTGAGACAATGCTTGAGCAGACAAATATCCGTAAAGCAAAGCTTACACAGCGTCTCTTAGAGAGAAAGACTCGTGAAGAAGATCTTGATTCTGCTGTAGCGGCAGCTGAAGAAGAGTTCAAGAATGCTCAGAGTCTTCTTTTAGAGCTTCAGGATAAGGATAAAGAGCTTAACGAAAAAGCTGCTGAGTGGAAAGAAAAGAATCGCAAGAATTTTGCTGATTTACAGGTTAAAAAGGATGAATTTGCCAGAGTTCAGACACGCTTGGAGTCTGTTAAGAATATTGCTGAGCGTTACGAGGGATATGGAAATTCTACTCGTAAGGTTATGGAACAGAAGGGTAAGATTAAGGGTATCGAAGGTGTCGTATCTGACCTTATCCATGTAGAAAAGAAATATGAGATGGCTATCGAGACAGCTCTCGGTGGAAACATCCAGAATATCGTTACAGATGATGAGGCCTGTGCAAAGGAGCTTATCCGTTTCCTTAAGGATAATAAGCTTGGACGTGCTACATTCCTTCCACTTACATCTGTAGATGGACGTGGCAACTTCAAAAAGACAGAAGTTCTTAATGAAAAGGGTGTACTTGGTCTTGCATCAGAGCTTGTTACTTGTGACAGCAAATTTGATGGTGTAGTTGCTTACTTACTTGGAAGAGTTGTTGTTACAGATAATATTGATTCTGCTATTGCACTTGCAAAGAAAAATAATTACAGCATTCATATAGTTACAGTCGATGGCGAATACCTGGCTCCAGGTGGTTCCATGACTGGTGGTCATTTCAAGAATAAGTCAAATCTTCTTGGAAGAAACCGTGAAATGGAAGAGCTTGAAGAGAAGCTTGATGTTCTTTCTAAGGAAATGGATGACTTAAAGAAGCGTGCTGACGATATTGAGGCAGCTGCAGGTCTTCTTGAATCTGACAGAGAGGATAACACTGCTAAGCTCAACGAGGCAGCCATTGCACTTAACACTGCTAAGCTTGGTTTAGACCGTGCTAATGAGCAGAAAAAGGAAAGCCTTACAGCTTATGAAGGACTTTCTAAAGAAAGTGAGGAGCTTGAGGCTCAGCTTACTGAGATTGCTGCCGGAAAGAAAGAGATTGATTTCGAAAAGAAGGAATCAGAGGACAAGGAAGCAGAGCTCAAAGCTGAGATTCAGAAGCTTTCTGATGAAGTTGATGAGAAGACTTACATGGAGACTTCTGTTAACAGAACAATGTCTGAAGTCCTCATCGAGGAAGCTAATGCTCGCAGCAACGTAGATTTCGTTCAGCAGAATATCGACCGTGTTACTGCGGAAATCGAAAAATGTGACAGCGATATAGCTACTATCAAAGAAAACGCTAAATCTTCTAAAGAGGAAATCGAGACTAATACAATGAGAATCGAAGAGATTAAGGATACAATTTCTGCTTCAGATGATTCCTTTGGACAGCTTGAGACTGAGATTAAAGAAAACATTGAGAAGCGTGAAAATCTTAATAACTCACATAAGAATTTCTTTGAACAGCGACAGGAGATATCAGACAGAATCTCTGAGCTTGATAAGGAAATCTACCGTCTGGATTCACAGAAAGAGAAGATTAACGATTCTATTTCTTACCAGAACAATTACATGTGGAATGAGTACGAGCTCACATACCACAATGCAGAAGAGCTTAAGAATCCTGAACTCAATGACTTGGATCAGATGAAGAAGGATGCCAATAAGATTAAGAACTCTATTCGTGCAATGGGCAATGTAAATGTCAATGCTATCGAAGAGTTCAAAGAGCTTTCTGAGAGATATAACTTCCTCAAGGGACAGCATGATGATCTTGTTGAGGCAGAGGCTTCACTTGTTCGAATCATCGAAGAGCTTGATGAGGGAATGAGAAAGCAGTTTGCAGAAGGCTTTAAGGATATTCAGGTACAGTTTGACAAGGCATTCAAGGAACTCTTTGGAGGTGGTCACGGTACATTAGAGCTTGTTGATAGTGAGAACCTTCTTGAGACAGGTATTATTATTAATGCCCAGCCACCAGGAAAGAAGCTCATCAATATGATGCAGATGTCCGGTGGTGAGAAGTCGCTTACAGCTATCGCGTTATTATTTGCAATTCAGAATCTTAAGCCATCACCATTCTGTCTCCTTGACGAGATTGAGGCGGCACTTGATGATGCAAACGTAGACCGTTTTGCAAATTACTTACATAAGCTCACAAAGAATACCCAGTTTATTGTTATCACACACCGTCGTGGTACAATGAACGCTGCTGACAGACTTTTCGGTATCACAATGCAGGAAAAGGGTGTATCAGCACTTGTTTCAGTAAATCTTATAGAATCACAGTTGGATGATTAGTTATGGCAGAAAAAATACCATTTTGGAAACGTCTCGTTAAGGGACTTACAAAGACAAGAGATAATTTTATAAAATCCATGGATTACATCTTCAATGGATTTTCAAACATTGATGAGGACTTCTACGAGGAATTGGAAGAGGTCCTTATCATGGGCGATATTGGTGTGCGCACTACTGAGACTATCCTCGATGACCTCAGGGATGCAGTAAAGAAAGAGCACATCAAAGAGCCTGCACAATGTAAAGAATTTCTTATTAATGAAATTAAGGAGCAGATGTCACTTGATGAGACAAGCTTTGACTTCGAGAAAAAGACATCTGTTGTACTTGTTATAGGTGTAAACGGTGTAGGAAAGACTACTACCATCGGAAAGCTTGCAGGAAAGCTTAAGGCAAACGGCAAGAAGGTAATGGTGGCAGGAGCTGATACATTTAGAGCGGCAGCATCTGACCAGCTTAAAGAATGGGCTGACAGAGCAGACGTTGATTTTGTCGGAGGCCCAGAGGGTTCTGATCCAGCTGCAGTCGTTTACGATGCAGTTCATGCAGCAAAGGCCCGTGGCATTGATGTCTTATTAGTAGATACAGCAGGTCGTCTTCATAATAAGAAAAACCTTATGAACGAACTTTCTAAGATTAACAGCACAATCACCAAGGAATTCCCAGAAGCATACAGGGAGACACTTATTGTTCTTGATGGAACAACAGGTCAGAATGCCCTTGTTCAGGCTAAGGAATTTTCTGAGGTTACAGATATTTCTGGTATTGTTCTCACAAAACTTGATGGAACAGCAAAAGGAGGTATTGCAATTGCAATACAATCTGAGTTAAAATTACCGGTAAAATACATTGGTGTTGGAGAAACAATAGACGACTTAGAAAAGTTCAACGCAGACGAATTTGTTAATGCCTTGTTCTACGCTGAACAGTAAGCGTCAGTAAGGGAGAAAAAATGCTTACTTTAGACAAATTTGAAGAGGCCTCAAAGATTGTCACAGAGGTCACACACGAGACAAAACTTATTTACAGTGACTATTTCAGCGAGAAATCTGGTAATGATGTGTATCTGAAACCAGAGAATATGCAGCTTACAGGAGCATACAAGCTTCGTGGTGCATATTACAAGATTAGTACTCTCACAGATGAGGAGAGAGCAAAGGGACTTATTACAGCATCAGCTGGTAACCATGCTCAGGGTGTTGCTTACGCAGCTCAAAAATACGGTGTTAAGGCTACAATCGTTATGCCTACCACCACACCTCTCATTAAGGTCAACCGTACAAAGAGCTATGGAGCAGAAGTAGTTCTTCATGGTGATGTTTATGATGAGGCATGTGATTATGCTTATAAGCTTGCAGATGAGCACGGATACACATTTATCCATCCATTTGATGATTTAGCTGTAGCTACAGGTCAGGGTACAATTGCAATGGAAATCTTTAAAGAGCTTCCACTTGTAGAGTATATCCTTGTTCCAGTTGGTGGCGGCGGACTTGCTACTGGTGTATCTACACTTGCAAAGCTTCTTAATCCAAAGATTAAAGTAATTGGCGTTGAGCCTAGCGGAGCTGCTTCTTTACAGGCTTCATTCGATAAGGGAGAGGTTACAACACTTCCTTCTGTAAACACTATTGCAGATGGTACCGCTGTTAAGACTCCAGGTTCAAATATATTCCCATATCTTCAGGAGAATATTGATGAGATTATCACAGTTGATGATGATGAGCTTATTGTAGCTTTCCTTGATATGGTTGAAAATCATAAGATGATTGCTGAGAACTCAGGCCTTCTTACAGTTGCAGCACTTAATCATCTTAATATTAAGGGCAAGAGAGTGGTTTCAGTTATTTCCGGTGGAAATATGGATGTTATCACAATGTCTTCAGTAGTTCAGCAGGGACTTATCTTTAGAGACAGAATCTTTACAGTATCTGTTCTTCTTCCTGATAAGCCAGGTATGCTTGCAAAGGTATCTCAGGTTATCGCAGATAATCAGGGAAATGTAATCAAGCTTGAGCACAACCAGTTCGTTACCACAAATCGTTCTGCAGCTGTTGAGCTTCGCATTACACTTGAGGCATTCGGTACAGATCACAAGGGACAGATTATTAAAGCTCTTGATGAAGGTGGTTACAAACCAAAGATTGTTCGTACATCTTTGTAAAAATATTTGGAGTGTCAAGTATTTTCACTTGACACTCTTTTGTTTATATAGTATATTAGTCTGCGGTGATAAAGGAGAGTCATGGAAGATAAGATTAAATCAGGATATTTATATGATTTCTACGGCGAATTACTTACAGAGCGTCAGCGTAGTGTATATGAAATGAGTATCAATGAGGATTTATCTTTGTCTGAAATTGCCGACACTTTATCAATATCCAGACAGGCAGTTCATGATATCATCAAAAGATGCGATCATCAACTTCAGGAGTACGAAGAAAAGCTTCACCTGGTTGATAAGTTCATGAACATCAGGGAAGATGTTTTGAAGATTAACGAGCTTACATCTTCAGAGCCTGGCAAAGATACTTTAGCTGAGATTTCCCGTTTATCGACATTGATTTTAGAGGAATTATAATATATGGCTTTTGACTCACTTTCAGAGAAGCTTCAGGGAGTATTTAAAAATCTCCGCAGCAAGGGTCGACTTTCAGAGGCAGATGTTAAGGCAGCCTTAAAGGAAGTTAAGATGGCATTGCTTGAAGCAGATGTTAATTTCAAAGTTGTAAAACAGTTTACTAACACTGTCACAGAGAGAGCTATTGGTTCAGATGTAATGAACGGCTTGAATCCTGGACAGATGGTTATAAAGATTGTTAACGAAGAGCTTGTTAATCTTATGGGCTCAGATGTTACAGATATTACTTATGGCACAGGCGGAGCTATTACCACTATTATGATGGTTGGTCTTCAGGGTGCCGGTAAAACTACCACCACAGCAAAGCTTGCCGGTAAGGTAAAGCAGCGTGGTAAGAAGCCACTTTTGGTTGCCTGTGATATTTATAGACCTGCCGCTATTGAGCAGTTGCAGATAAATGGTAAAAAGCAGGATGTAGAGGTTTTCTCCTTAGGAGATAAGGAAAAGCCTGTAAAGATTGCCAAAGAGGCTATGGAATATGCTAAGAAGAATGGCTTTGATGTAGTTATTTTCGATACAGCAGGTCGTCTTCATATAGATGAGGATATGATGAATGAGCTCGCAGCTATTAAGAGCAACATCGACATCCTTAATACTATCTTAGTAGTAGATGCCATGACAGGTCAGGATGCTGTAAATGTTTCCAGCACCTTTGATGAAAAGATTGGTATCGACGGTGTTATCATCACAAAGCTTGATGGTGATACACGAGGCGGTGCAGCCCTTTCTATTAAGGCTGTCACAGGAAAGCCTATTTTATACGCTGGTATGGGCGAGAAGCTTTCAGATTTAGAGCAGTTCCATCCAGATCGTATGGCAGGCCGTATCCTTGGAATGGGTGATGTACTTTCACTTATCGAAAAGGCAGAGGCAGAAATTGATAAAGATGCAGCCCTTCAGCTTTCAAAGAAGGTAAAGAAAGCATCCTTCGATTTCAATGATTATCTTACATCTATGGAGCAGATGAAGAAGCTTGGTGGTTTAACATCCATCCTTGGTATGATGCCAGGCATGAATTCATCACAGATTTCGCAGATTGAAAATGCGGTAGATGATAAGAAGCTTGCTCACATCGAAGCAATAATCTTATCCATGACTCCAGCAGAGCGTGAGAATCCTAAGTTACTAAATCCTAGCAGAAAGCACAGAATTGCTGCTGGAGCTGGTTTAGATATAGCAGAGGTCAATCGCTTCATTAAACAGTTTGAGCAATCAAAGAAAATGATGAAGCAAATGCCGAATATGATGGGAAAAGGACGACGTGGAATGCGTTTTCCATTTTAACCGTTAGTAATTTATTAATTTATTGTTTTATTTAACAGGAGGAATTAAAAATGGCAGTAAAGATTAGATTAAAGAGAATGGGTCAGAAGAAGAGACCAATCTACAGAATCGTTGTAGCAGATGCAAGAGCACCTCGTGACGGAAGAAATATCGATGAGATCGGTACATATGATCCAAATCAGGAGCCAGCTGAGGTAACAGTTGATACAGAGGCAGCTAAGAAGTGGATCGCTAATGGCGCAAAGCCAACTGAGACAGTTGCAAGACTTTTCAAGCAGGCTGGTGTTCAGTAATCATTCACAATCGAAAGGTAGAGGAATATAGTGATGAAAGAATTAGTTGAAGTAATTGCTAAGTCACTTGTAGACAATCCAGAAGAGGTTGTTGTTTCCGAGAAAGAAGATGCGAAGTCAATTGTTGTTGAGCTTCGTGTTGCACCTTCAGATATGGGAAAGGTTATTGGAAAACAGGGTAGAATCGCAAAGGCTATACGTGCGGTTGTTAAGGCTGCAGCCTCAAAGATTGACAAGAAGGTTATTGTTGACATTGTAGATGTTAACTAATTGTATATGGGCCTAAAGAAATTTAGGCCCATATATTTATCAGTATTGTTCAATAGGGGGAACAATACTTTATCACTTTAGTCCATAAAAGTGATAAACTGATAAACAAATAGCGTAAATACACAGTTTTTTCACAGATTGTATTTTTATTCACAAGTGTGTATAAATAGTAGGTATTGATTAATTAAGGGGGAATTACTACAATAGCAATTGTGAACAAGGACGTTCTTTTTCCTTGTTTTTTTCTTACTCCGAATGTCCGCGAGACGGATACAAATGTTTTTTAGTTATGTTATTTAACAGATATAAAGATGATTACAAACAGGTCCAGAGCCTTGGGCCAGACGGAAAACTTAGAACAGTTACTTTTTATGATGGAAGTTATTACGAGCTTCCATATGATGAGAAACAATTCAGGAAGAACAAGATAACTAGCCTTATCTTTTCAGTATTATTTCTAGTTATTTATTTGATGGCTGGTTTTATTAATCCAGATTCTTCAAAGACAGCATGGATTGTATTTCCTTATCTGTTCATATTCTTGCCAATAGCATTTAACATTTTGGCTGTTATTAATCTTTTCACATTGAAACTTAGAATGGAAAGAGCAGGATATGAAGCAAGTATTATTCGAATGAAAAATAGCTCAATGGCAATTCTTGTTTTAGCTATTATAAATATAGTATTGGATTTAGTTTTCATAATAATAAATCGACATACATTAAATTTTGTTCTAGAAATTTCTTATATAGTGCTATTACTTATTCTTATTATTAGTGTTATTGCATTTGGTAAGAAATATGACAAAATGTTTGGAGGGGTAATTTTGAACTCCAATTAAATTGTTAATTTGCTCCCGGGGAAATATTTAGGGTGTAAATATAAATAATAGGAGGAATTCTTATGAAAAAGAAAAAGATTGTTTCGCTTCTTCTTGTAGCTACAATGGCACTTTCTATGGTAGCTTGTGGCAAGAAGGCAGACGATGCTGGAAAATCAGAATCCGGCGCAAGCAATGGCTCTGACACTCCACTTGTTATCGGATGGGATGCTATGAGCCAGAAATTCAGCCCATTCTTCGCTGAATCTCATCCAGATATGTATTTGGATGATAAATGTGTACAGCTTGAGATGCTTAAGGTAGACAGAGCTGGTCAGTATATCTTAGATGGTATTGATGGTTATACTGCTGAGTACAATGGTACAGAGTACACATATTACACACCAGCAAACATTGATGTGACTGAGAATGAGGATGGCTCGGTTACTTACAGCATTAAGCTTAGAGAAGACCTTAAGTTCTCTGATGGTGAGCCTGTTACTATTGATGATGTTATTTTCTCATACTATGTAGTATCAGATCCTACATATGATGGACCTTCTACATTTGCTTCACTTCCAGTAAAGGGTATGGAAGAGTATAGAAGCGGTGTTTCTACACTTTCGGTTTTAATTGCTGAAGCTGGTAAGGATAACACTGATTTCACTAACTTCACAGAAGAGCAGCAGAAGGCTTTCTGGGATGCATGTGCTAACGAAGGTGCTGCATTTGCTCAGTCAATTGTTGATTATATGGTAGCTAACGCAGGCGTTGCTGAAGGTGATGTTAAGGCAGCAGCTGCTGGATGGGGATTTGATCTTGCAGATGGAGCTACAACAGAAGACTTCTTCATGGCTATTGGTGAGCAGTATGGATGGAACTTCTCTTCAATGGATAAGGAAGCAGCTGATGTTACAATCGCTGATTCATTCCCAGAGGATGTTCTTGCAATGTCTACAACTGGTGTTGAGACAGGTGAGTCTGCAGACCATATCGAGGGTATCGTTAAGACTGGAGATTACTCATGTGATGTCATTGTTACAGAGTTCTCTGCTCCAGCTATCGAGAAGCTTGCTACAGATATTGCTCCAATGCACTACTATGGTGATGCTTCACTTTATGATTATGACAACAACAAGTTCGGTTTCCCTAAGAATGATCTTTCAATCGTAAGAGAGAAGACAACAGCTCCTATGGGTGCAGGTCCTTACAAGTTTGTTGAGTACAAGAATAAGATTGCTTACCTTGAGGCTAATGAGAACTATTACCTTGGTGCTCCAGCTATCAAGAGTATTCAGTTTAAGGAGACAGCAGGTCCTGATAAGGTTCCTGGTGTTGTACAGGGTACAATCGATTTAACTGAGCCTTCAATGTCTAAGGCTACAGCTGAGCAGATTGCTGCTGAGAACTCTAACGGCGAAATCGCTGGTGATGTTCTTACAGCTACACTTGCTGATAACCTTGGTTATGGCTATATAGGTATGTGCGCTAAGAATGTTAAGGTTGGTAATGATCCTGCTTCAGAGGCTTCTAAGAACCTTCGTAAGGCTATTGCAACAGTTATCGCTGCATATCGTGATGTAGTTATTGATTCATACTATGGAGATTCTGCTGATGTTATTCAGTATCCTATCTCTAATTCTTCATGGGCAGCTCCACAGAAGTCTGACCCAGATTACGAAATCGCATTCTCTAAGGATGTAGATGGTAACCCAATCTACACAGAGGGTATGTCAGATGATGAGAAGTACGATGCAGCTCTTAAGGCAGCTCTTGGTTTCTTCGAGGCAGCTGGCTACACAGTTACAGATGGTAAGCTTACAGCAGCTCCAAGTGGTGCTAAGCTTTCATACGAAGCAATGATTCCTGCTGATGGTACTGGCGATCACCCAGCATTTGGTATACTTACAGGTGCTAAAGAATCTTTCGATAAGATTGGTTTTGAACTTGTAATCAACGATCTTTCTGATTCTTCAGTTCTTTGGGATACACTTTCAGCTCAGAAGGCTGAGATTTGGTGTGCTGCTTGGGGTGCTACTCCAGATCCTGATATGTACCAGGTATATCACAGTCAGGGTGGTTCAGCTTACCAGTATGCTGTATACTCAGATGAGCTTGATGCCCTTATCATGGATGCTAGAACAAGTGCAGATCAGTCATACAGAAAGGCTGTTTATAAGGAATGTCTTGATTTCATCGTAGACTTTGCTGTAGAGATTCCTACATACCAGAGACAGAATGCAGTTCTTTACTCTTCAGAGAGAGTTAACCTTGATTCTCTTGTAAAGGATCCAACTCCATTCTGGATTTATCTTGATGAAATTGCTAATCTTCAGATGCAGTAATTAGTAATTAAGTATTCTTTATTTCCTAGGGCTAATGTATAATAAGCCCTAGGAAATATTTTGTCTAAATATTCGATTAAAACTACCTTTAATAAACCTCTGATAATAAAGGTATTTTATGATGGGATGGGTTATTGAAATTGGTAAGGGCGTTAGTCCTTTATTTGTCTCACCATAAAATATCTTTATTTATGAAATAAAGGAGAAGAATAATTTAAGAAAGGAATTTTAGTGTCATGAAGAAATTTATGATCAGACGATTGTTATTATCAGTCGTTATTTTGTTCTTCGTATCGATGATTATTTATGCCATCATGAGATGCATGCCAACATCCTTCGTCGAGCAGAAAGCTATGGCTCTTTCACAGAAGCCCGGTGCAAAAAGTTATAAGGAGTGGTTGGATCAGCTTAATGCAGCCTATGGTCTTGATGTAGGTATTGTCCAGGGATACATCAAGTGGTTTGTAAAGCTAATTACTGAGCGTGACTTTGGTGATAGCTGGTATTTCAATATGCCTGTATTACAGAAGTTCTCAAGCGTTATTTGGTATTCATTTGCCCTTTCGCTTGCTTCATTTATTCTTGAAATTATTATTGCCATTCCTCTTGGTGTTATTGCAGCTAGAAAGCAGTATTCTGGGGCAGATTATGCCATCACAGTATTTGCTTTGATTGGTATTTCACTTCCAAGCTTTTTCTTTGCAACAATCCTTAAGTGGGTATTTGCAGTAAAACTTAATATTTTCGATTTATATGGTATTGTTGGACGTAACTATATGAATCTTTCTACAGGTGGAAAGATTCTTGATATGGCTTATCATCTTGTGCTTCCAGCAATTACACTTACTATTGTTTCAGTAGGTTCTTTAATGCGTTATACACGTACTAACATGCTAGAAGTACTTAATGCAGATTATATCCGTACAGCACGTGCTAAGGGACTTTCAGAGAAGAGAGTAGTTAATCACCACGCTTTTAGAAACATTCTTATTCCTATCATTACTTTGCTTGGTGGTACACTTCCAGGACTTTTCGGTGGTGCCATGATTACAGAGACTTTATTCCAGATTCCAGGTATCGGATACACTTCATATCAGTGCATCCTTCAGGGTGATATCCCATTTGTAATGTTCTATATGTTATTCTTTGCAATGCTTATTCTTTTGGGTAACCTTATTGCTGATATTCTTTATGCAGTGGTTGATCCTCGAGTAAGAGTAAATTAAGGAGGAAAGTGACGTGAGCGAAGAGAAAGATTTAAATAAAGAAGAGCTTGCTCTTGACGATGCAAACCGTGTTCAGGTACTTTCTCCTGGTATGATGGTTGCAAAGCGTTTCTTTAGAAACAAGCTTGCTATTACAGGTCTTATTATTATTGCCTGCATGTTTTTATTTGCCTTTTTAGGTGGTGTTGTTGTTCCTTATTCACAGTCAGAGGTTTTCTATACATCTGAGGAAATGAAGAAGGATTATGCTGGTGCTACAGAAATTAGCGAATATCAGATTTTTGCTAATGCTGGGGCAGAGCTTCCAAAGGATATTAGCTCAAAGCTTATCCTTGCTCTTACAAAGAAGGAGCCTACAATTACAACACGAGATGGCTCTACATTTGCTCTTAATGAGCTTAATAACGATATTTTTGAAATTTCATCTGCAGATGGTTCAGAGAGTCTTGCTTATGCATGTAAGTTACAGGTTTATTCTATGGACGGCGGAGTGGTAGATTCTGCCATCGCTGCTTCTATGATTAAGGCTCGTGCAAATGATGAGAATAGTTTCGAATATGATGGTGCTAACTACAAGGTAGATGCACACGGTTCTGGAGCAATGCTTTCAACAGAATCAGGAGATGAAGTTGCATATATTTCTTCTTACAGTATTAACCCTGTAGAAAATGGCGTATCTATTACTATTGATTTTAGAGAGGCTGTAGTTGCAGCAATTACAGAAAAGGCTGATTCATTTGATTTTGAAGGTGAAGAGTATCAGCTTTCAAACAAGAATGGTCAGTATACTGTTACAAAATATAAGGCAACTAGTGTAATCAATCAGTTTGAAGCACCTTCTTCAAAGCATTGGGTTGGTACAGATGGAAATGGAATGGATCTTCTTGCAAGACTTATGTATGGTGGTCGTATTTCACTTCTTATCGGTTTCGTAGTAGTTGCTATCGAGCTTTTCCTTGGAATTATTGTCGGTGGTTTCGCAGGATACTTTGGCGGATGGGTAGATACACTTCTTATGAGACTTGTAGATATTATCTACTGCGTACCTTCAATGCCACTTTACCTTATCCTTGGTTCTATCATGGATTTCTACAAGGTAGATGCAGGTATTCGTATTTTCTACCTTTGTATTATCATGGGTCTCATTGGTTGGGTTGGAATTGCCCGTATTATCAGAGGTCAGATTCTTTCTCTTCGTGAGCAGGAGTTCATGACTGCTTGTGAGGCATGTGGTATTAGCATTAGAAGACGTGTATTTAAGCACCTTATCCCTAATGTTATTCCTCAGCTTGTTGTTTTTGCTTCTATGGATATTGGTTCTGTAATCCTTGCAGAGTCTACACTTTCATTCCTTGGACTTGGTGTTAAGTATCCAGCTGCTTCATGGGGAAATATCATCAATGCGGTTAATGACTCATATGTTATGACAAATTACTTATTTGTTTGGGTTCCTGCAGGTATCCTTATTCTTCTTACAGTACTTGCATTTAACTTTATTGGTGACGGTCTTCGTGATGCTTTCGATCCAAAGATGAAGAGATAATAGAGGTGATAACATGGCAAAGAAAAATGTAAATTATATATCAGCCAAGGAATCCCGTAAGATTTCAAAAGAGAATCGAAAGATTACTAAGGAATTCGAGGCTAAGAGAAATAGAAAGCATATTCCAGAAGAGGAATATATTACAAAGATGAAGAACCCAGAGAACTGTGTAGAGTTCGATGATGTTCACACATACTTCTTTACAGATATCGGAACTGTAAAGGCTGTAGATGGTGTTTCATTTAACGTACCACAGGGTAAGACTGTTGGTATCGTAGGTGAGTCTGGTTGTGGTAAATCAGTTACATCACTTTCTATGCTTCAGCTTGTACAGCGTCCACAGGGACAGACTGTTTCAGGTGAAATTCGTTTTAATTCAGGTGATGAGTGCGTTAACGTTGTAAATGCTCCAGCTTCAAAGATGCAGGAACTTCGTGGTAACAAGATGGCAATGATTTTCCAGGAGCCAATGACAGCACTTAATCCTGTATTTAGAGTAGGTGCTCAGATTGACGAGGTTATCAAGCTTCATCGTCCAGAGATGAGCGATGAGGAGATAAAGAACCGTACAATCGAGATGCTTGGTATGGTTGGTATCGCCAATAAAGAAGGTGTTTACTCAATGTATCCACACGAACTTTCAGGTGGTATGAGACAGCGTATTTGTATCGCTATGGCACTTGCCTGCGAGCCAAAGCTTATCGTAGCTGATGAGCCTACAACAGCTCTAGATGTTACTATTCAGGCACAGATTCTTGATCTTCTTCGTGATCTTAAAGACAGAATCAACAGCTCAATCATGCTTATCACACACGACCTTGGTGTTGTAGCTGAGATGGCAGATTATGTTGTTGTTATGTATGCTGGTCGTGTAGTTGAAAAGGGTACTGCAAGAGAAATCTTCAAGGACCCACGTCATCCTTACACAATTGGTCTTATGAAATCTAAGCCAGTTGTTGGACAGAAGGTAGATGAGCTTTACTCTATCCCTGGTTCTGTTCCAAACCCAGTTAACATGCCAGATTATTGTTATTTTAAAGATAGATGTGATATGTGTATGGAATGCTGCAATGGCGAGTTTCCAGAGGAATACTATATCTCAGATACACATATGGTAAGATGTTACAGATGCAAAGAGGAGGGTGAGAGACATGAGTAACGAGAAAGATTATATCTTAGAAGTCAATCACCTCAAGAAATACTTCCCTATAAAGGGTGGCTTCTTTGGCGGTGTAACAGGAAATGTAAAGGCTGTAGATGACGTTACTTTCAAAATTGAAAGAGGAACTACAATGGGTCTCGTAGGTGAGTCTGGTTGTGGTAAGTCTACTACAGGACGTACAATCCTTCGTCTCCTTGAAAAGACTGATGGTGAAGTTATTTTCAATGGTGAGGATGTAAATACAAAGAGCAAAAAGGAACTTAGAGAACTCCGTACGAAGATGCAGATTGTTTTCCAGGATCCTTATTCATCACTTTCACCACGTCTTCCAATCGGTGAGATTATTGGCGAGGCAGTTAGAGAGCATGGTCTTGTTCCTGCTGCTGAATACGATGAATACATCTCAAAGATTATGAAGGAGTGTGGTCTTCAGGAGCACCATAAGGATAGATATCCTCATGAGTTCTCAGGTGGACAGAGACAGCGTGTATGTATCGCTCGTGCACTTGCGCTTAATCCTGATTTTATCGTATGTGATGAGCCAGTATCTGCTCTTGATGTTTCTATTCAGGCGCAGGTAATCAACCTTCTTAGAAAGCTTCAGAAGGATAGAGGACTTACATACTTATTTATTTCACATGACCTTTCTGTAGTAGAGCATATCTCAGATACAGTTGGTGTTATGTACCTTGGCGGACTTGTTGAGACAGGTAAGACAGAGGATATATTTGACAATCCTCTTCATCCTTACACAAAGGCTCTTTTCTCAGCTATTCCAATGCCAGATCCAGACCTTAAGAAGGAAAGAGTTATCCTTGAAGGTGACATCCCTTCACCAGCCAACCCACCTAAGGGTTGTAAGTTCCATACAAGATGCTCTGAGTGCATGGGCATTTGTAAGGAAGTTGCTCCAGAGGCAAAGGATATGGGCAATGGTCATGTAGTAAGATGTCATTTATATGATGATAAGTAATATGAATAATTTTGAATTTCTTAGAACAATTTTATACTCTGATTCGTCAGAGGTTATATTACAGGCATACAAGTCTCTCAGCAATGAGGGACTTGAAGTCTATGTAGAGGATTCTTTAAATGGGTTTAAGTTGGCTGATGAATCGTTATTAGTAGAGCAGCAGACTCTTATGGTTCCACTTGCTGACTGGTTTGTAGGAAAAGAAATCCTTGAGAATGCTGGTTTATCAGATTATGTGACTGAGCCTGAGATTCCTGAAGGAGTCCAGTCTGAGGTTGAAAAGGCCAGAGAACAATATTTCAAAAAACGAAAATGGACTTATATAGAAACAGCTGTTATTATTGTGGTAGCGATGTTATACTATTTTTTCAAAGTAATTTTTCATTGATTTAGGAGGCTTTTTTGGAAGATTTATATCAGGTTGGTTCAATTACACAGACCCATGGAATTAGAGGAGAGGTAAAAGTTTTCCCTCTTACAGATGATATTTCACGTTTTAAAAACATGAAGAATCTTTTGCTTGATGGCGGTAAAGATGGCTATATCACTCTTGAAGTAGAGAATGCCCGCCCACAGAAGAATCTTGTTATTTTAAAATTTAAGGGTATTGATAATATAAACGATATTGAAAAATATAAGGGCAAAGGACTTTATGTCACAAAGGAAAATCGTGTTGCTCTTAAGAAGGACGAATATTTCATTGCTGACTTAATTGGATGCAATGTTTTTACAGATGAAAATCCAGACGAGAAATTTGGCGTTATCTCGGATGTTATGGAGACCGGTGCAAATGATGTTTACGATATTGAGTTGGAAAAGGGCGGAAATGTTCTTGTTCCTGCCATTAAGGACTGCATCCTTGGCGTAGACATTGAGAATCGTCGTGTTGATATTCATTTAATGAAAGGGCTGATGGATTAGTATGAAGTATTACATTTTAACCCTTTTTCCTGAAATGATTGAAGATGCTTTAAATACCAGCATTTTAGGTCGCGCAAAGACCGCAGGTGCTATTTCATTTGACGCAGTTAATATTAGAGATTACACTCTTGATAAGCATAAAAAAGTGGATGATTATCCTTATGGTGGTGGTGCAGGCATGGTTATGCAGGCACAGCCTATCTATGATGCTTATCAGGCTATTTGCGAAAAGGCAGGTCATAAGGTACACTGCATTTACCTTACACCACAGGGACAGCTCTTTAAGCAGCAGGATGCAAAAGAGCTTGCTTTAAAAGAAGATATTTGTCTTCTTTGCGGTCACTATGAAGGTATTGATGAGCGCGTATTAGAGGAAATCGTTGATGAATATTATTCTATTGGCGATTATGTACTTACAGGTGGCGAGCTTCCATCACTTGTTATGATCGATGCTATTTCACGTATGGTTCCTGGTGTACTTACAAATTCTGTGTCAGGTGAGGATGAGTCTTTAGAGAATAATCTTCTTGAATATCCTCAGTATTCACGTCCAGAGACCTGGAATGACAGAAAGGTACCACCTATTTTACTTTCAGGAGATCATGCAAAGGTAGATGCATGGAGAAAAGAGCAGTCTATCCTTAGAACAAAGGAAAGACGCCCTGATTTATATGCTAAATATTTAGAATCTAATGTTGATTAATAGTACAATCCGTGTTATTATACTAGAGTTGCTAAAAGAAGAGATGGTCCGCTGATTTGCAATAGGGCATATCAAGAACGTCGCGAGTTTAGGAGGAAATAAAATGAACGCAAACGAGATTATTAGAAACATCGAAGCTGCTGAGCTTAAGGCAGAACTTCCTGAGTTCCAGGTTGGAGACACAGTTAAGGTTTACGGTCGTATCGTTGAGGGTAACCGTACTCGTACACAGGTTTTCGAGGGTACAGTTATTAAGAGACAGGGCGGCAGCAACCGTGAGACATTCACAGTTCGTAAGTCATCAAACGGTGTTGGTGTAGAGAAGACTTGGCCACTTCACAGCCCTAACGTTGAGAAGATCGAAGTAGTTCGTAAGGGTAAGGTTCGTAGAGCTAAGCTTTACTACCTCAGAGATCTTACAGGTAAGAAGGCAAAGGTTAAGGAGAGAATCTAATCTCGAAATTCATGGAACAGTCACGAAATGTGACTGTTCTTTTACTTTTAAGGACTTTTAATGGAAATTATATGCAAAGTGCGGTATATTTATACTAAAGATTAAAAAGGGATTTTGTATGTTTTCATCAAATAAAGGATTATTTAAAAGACACTCATTCAAGAAAAAAGACGGTCTTAATTTTCGCAGAAGACGTAGAAAGATAGATTTTGATAAAGTTAGATATGTTCTGATTTTTGCTTTGGAATTAGCTCTTGTTATTGCCTTGGCCTATGGCGTGGTAATTTCTTTCGGAAAACAGGTAGAATGTGCTAATGCTTCTATGGAGCCTACCTACCAAACATCCGATATATTACTTGTAAACACTATTGCTTACAAGCTATCTAAGCCTCAGCAGTCAGATGTTATCGCATTTAAACCAAAATCGAATGTAAACGCCAGTTATAGTGTTAAGAGAGTAATTGCTACTCCAGGCGACACTATATACATTAATAATGGCCGTATTTACATAAATGATGAGCTTTACAAGGAACATCTTGAGGTAGAGCGAATCGAAAATCCTGGTATTGCAGCTGCACCAATCACTCTTATGGATGATCAGTATTTTGTTCTTGGAGACAACCGCAATTCTTCAGAAGATTCAAGATATGAAAGTGTGGGCTTTGTAGCCAGTGAAGATATTTTAGGAAGGGTATGGATGCGATATCCATTCTAGAGGTGGTTTATGGAATTTCAATGGTATCCAGGGCATATGACGAAAGCAAAGCGTCAGATGCAGGAAGATATTAAACTTATAGATTTAGTTATTGAAGTTATTGATGCCCGTTGTCCTGTTTCCAGCCGCAATCCTGACATTAACGGACTTGCAAATGGAAAGCTTAGACTTATTTTATTAAACAAGTCTGACTTGGCAGATAAGGGCGTTAACCAGAAATGGAAAGAATACTTTAAAGAGCAGGGATTCTACTGTGTAGAACTGGATTCTCGTGACAGAAAGAATATGAAGGGCGTGCAGGCTACATTGGATGAAGTTTGTGCAGCCAAATTCGAAAGAGACAGAAAACGTGGTATCAAGAATCGTCCAGTAAGAGCTATGGTTGTAGGCATTCCAAACGTAGGAAAATCTACATTTATTAATTCCTTTGCAGGAAGGGCTGTTGCAAAGACTGGTAATAAGCCAGGTGTTACAAAGGGAAAACAATGGATTAAACTTAACAAATCCGTTGAGCTTTTGGATACACCAGGTATTCTATGGCCAAAGTTCGAAGACAACACAGTTGGTCTTCATTTAGCATTTATCGGTTCTATAAATGACGCGATTATTGAGACAAGAGAGCTTTCTTTAGAGCTTGCTGATTTCCTTAAGGAAAATTATCCAGGAATTCTCAATAAACGTTATGAGATAGATGAAAATGCTGTTAATCATGAGATTATCACAGAAATAGCTGCTAAGAGAAACTTTGTCAAAAAGGGATCTGAGCTTGATTTTGACAAGGCGGCAGCTGTCTTAATTGATGAATTTAGAAATGGAAGCTTAGGAAATATATCACTTGAGAGGCCTTAAAAATGAACAACACAATTGACTTTAACGAAGAAGAACAGATTAAAAAAGATATAGAAAGAGCTAGACGTAACGTAAATAATTCTCCATCGGAGACTAAGCCATCAAGAAATAAGGGTGAGGTTTTTGAGGAAGAGGAAGAACCTATTACAAAGGCTGTGGTATTTAAAGAAATACTTAGCGTAATCATTAATGTATTAGTATGCTTTTTAGTTGTATTTTTGATTACTCAATTTATAGGTCAGAGAACTGTTGTTAGTGGTTCATCTATGGAAGACACACTTACAGACGGTGATAATCTTATTGTAGATAAAATCAGCTACAGAATTCATGATCCAGAGCGTTTTGATGTTGTGGTTTTCCCATATAAGTATGAGGAGGACACATATTACATCAAGCGTGTCATCGGACTTCCTGGAGAATGGGTTTATATTGATGGCTCAGGAAACATCTATATTAATGATGAGCTCCTTGAGGAAAGCTATGGTACAGAGACTATTTTAAATGCAGGTCTCGCAAACACAGATATTCTTCTTGGACCAGATGAGTATTTCGTTCTTGGTGATAATCGTAACAACAGTACAGATTCAAGATTTGAAGCTGTTGGAAATATAAAGGGAGATGATATTGTTGGCAAGGCTTGGCTTCGAGTATATCCATTCGGAGACTTTGGTCTTGTAGACAATATTGAATAATCATGGGCGAAAAGAAGATTACTGAGATTCAAAAGGAATTCAAAGAAGCAGATATTGATATTATTCCTGATTTTATTCAGGAGTATATCAATGATGGCAGACCAGGTGTCTCTAAGATTATTGGTCAGGCTCAGAAGAAGATGGAGAAGCTCCGTATTGAAAAGGATCGTATCGAACGTCTTAAGGAATACGAATACAAATACTGGGATCAGTATGAATTCATCGGTGGAATAGACGAAGTTGGAAGAGGTCCTCTTGCAGGTCCTGTTGTTACAGCTTGCGTTATTTTACCTAAGGACTGCGATATTCTTTACATTAACGACTCTAAAAAGCTTACAGCTACAAAGAGAGAGGAGCTTTATGAGGAAATAATGGAAAAGGCAGTTTCAGTTAGTATTGGTGCTGCTTCTGAAGCCCGCATTGATGAAATCAATATTCTTCAGGCTACATATGAAGCAATGAGACAGGCTATTGAGGAAAGCAAGGTAGAGCCTCAGATGCTTCTTAACGATGCAGTTACAATACCACAGGTAAAGATTCCTCAGGTACCTATTATCAAAGGTGATGCTAAATCTATTTCTATTGGTGCAGCCAGCATTATTGCCAAGGTTACCAGAGATAGAATGATGATTGAGTACGATAGCATTTATCCAGAATATCATTTTGCTAGTAATAAGGGCTATGGTTCAGCTGAGCACATTGAAGCTCTTAAAAAATATGGTCCATGTCCTATACATAGAAGATCTTTTATCGGAAACTTTGTTTAAGTTTGCTGGGGTGAGTTATGAACATCAATACTGGGCTTAATCCATATGGTAATGGCTACAATATTAATGCAGCTGATACCACGAAGATGAGCCAGAGCCAGTCTCTTACAGGGTCTGTTACAGACAACTTGAAAGAGGGGGAGATTTTCGAGGGCTCTGTCAATTCTATTGAGAATGGCAAGGTTACTATTGGACTTGCCAATGGTCAGACTATGACTGCCCGTCTGGATTCTGGCGTTAGTCTTGTGCCCGGTCAGTCTGTTTTCTTTCAGGTAAAGAGTAATGATGGTAATTTAGTTCAGATTCGTCCCGTTTCTTTGAATAGCCTTGACGCTAATCCTACACTTCTAAAGGCTCTTGATATGGCGAATATTGCTGTAAATGAAAGGACCATTAATATGGTCAATTCTTTGATGCAAAATTCCCTTTCGATTAATCCTGAAAATTTGACAGTTATGAATAGAGCTATGCTTAATAATCCTCAGGTCGAACCTCAGACCCTTGTCACAATGGCAAAATATGGTCTTGAGCTTACGCCTGAGAATATTTCCATGTTCCAAAACTATGCCAATGATAAAGCAGCTCTTGCAAATAATTTTGATGTTATATCAGAGATGCTTCCTGATCTTATGACTTCTGAGGAAGTGAGCACATCTGATGTAATAAATTTAAATAATCAGTTACGTGCTATTTTTATTGATGGAGCGGCAGAAGAATCTGCTAATCCTAATATGGCTGTTCAGGGCCAGGTTACAGAGGAGCAGGCCGCACAGCAGGCAAACCAGGAAGCTGCTCAGGTTCAAAATTTCACTACCATTGTTAACGAAGGTGTTAACCCTCAGGTTATCGGTGCCCAGCAGAATTCAGTCGCTACAGAAAATTTGAACCAGCTTCAGGGGCAGGTTATTGCTGAAGTCGTATCTGAAGAACAAGCCACAGAAGGTGCAGAAATAGCAAAAGAGGCAAATACTCAGCAGCAGGCACAAGTTGTAGCTGAGCAGACAAAAGAGGCTGTTATTCAAGAAAATATAGGTACACAGACACTTAACAGTTTTGCAGGTGAGAAACAAATCGCTTCTTTTAATACAATATTGAGTACAATGCCTGATTTCCCTAAGGATAATCTTGAGATTTTCGGGGAAGATGGTACATTAAAGGCTGATGCCAACATAAAAGAAGTCTTTCGAGAAATATCTGATTATTTAAATGAGCATCCAGATATTCCAAAAGAGACATTAAATGATATAATAAAAGCTCCGCTTTATAGGGGGCTACTTAAAAATCTTATAGCAGACAGCTTTACCATGGAGCCAAAGGATGTTACCAAGACCGGTCAGCTGTCCAAATTATACGAGAGAGTTTTAAAGCAGACAGAAGCATTAGAAAAGCTTATGTCGAGCTTTAATAATAAAGCAGCTGAGACTATTAAGAGTCAGACTGCGGAAATAAAACAGAATATTAACTTCATGAATAATGCTAATGAAATGTATAATTTTGTGCAGATTCCTTTGAAAATGTACAATCAGAATACAGATAGCATGTTATATGTTCGTCAGAATAAAAAAAGCAGCTATGAGGAAGGTGAAGAAATTACAGCATTCCTTCATTTTGATATGGAGTATCTAGGTCCTACTGATGTATTTATCTCTTTGAAAGAGATGAAGGTAGGATGTAAGTGGAATCTTGCTGATGAATCAGTATTGAAGCTCATCGAGGATAATATAGATATTCTTACAGAGAGACTTGCTGCCAAGGGATTTACATGTACATCAGAAATGACCTGCGGACAGCCTAAGACAAGCTTTGTAGAGGATTTCCTGGGAGCGGCTCCTGTCATAACTGAAAATTCCAGCAGCGACGGTATTGTTCACAGATACAGCTTTGATATGAGAGCATAATCATGAGGGTGAATTATGGCTGAGGAAAAAACATTCGACAAAAATAAAACAGCGGTTGCACTTTCCTATGAAGCTGGTGATGCTGCGCCTAAAATCCTGGCCTCTGGCAAGGGATATGTGGCTGAGCAAATTATTGAGGAAGCAAAAAAGGCTGATGTTCCTTTTTATCAGGACAATGAGCTGGCTCAGACATTGAGCAAGCTTAATATTGGCGATGCTATTCCTCCTGAGTTATACGAGGTTGTTGCAGAGATTTTAGTCTTTGTTAACGATATGGAAAAGCTTAAAGCTAAGCTTGGTAGATAAAGATTTATGAATAACAGAAGACAGGGAAATGATTTTGAAAGTCTTGCTGCTGATTATCTCAAACGCAATGGTATGTTGGTTCTTGAACAGAACTATTACTGCAAAATGGGCGAGATAGATATTGTGGCGCGAGATAAAGAGTATCTTGTTTTTGTGGAGGTTAAATATCGCAAGAACAAAATGACTGGTTCTGCAGCTGAGGCTGTGAACTTTAATAAAATGAGAAAAATCTCACGATGTGCTGATGTCTGGATGATGCAGCATAAAGTGAGTGGAGATACAAGTGTCAGGTTTGATGTAGTAGCAATAGAGGAAGGACATTTAACGCATTATAAAAATGCATTTGAGTATATACCAATATGTTAAATTCAAGTCATAAAATCAAACAGGTAATGGAAGGAAGCCCGGCTCAGCTGGCAGGCCTTGTACCTGGAGATATAATTACAAAAATCAATAATGTAGAGCTGGTTGATATCTTTGATTATCATTATTATTCAGATGATGCAGATATCACAGTAGAGCTTCTTCATGAGGATGGCAGCACAGGTGTTGTTATTGTAAAAAAAGAAGAGGGCGAAGATCTTGGAGTTATCTTCTGCAATGGTCTTATGGATGATTATAAATCATGTTCTAATAAATGCGCTTTCTGCTTTATTGACCAGATGCCACCTGGTATGAGAGAGACTCTCTATTTCAAGGATGATGACACACGTCTTTCATTCCTTCAGGGTAATTACGTTACTCTTACAAATATGAAGATGGCTGATTTGGACAGAATTATAGCCTATAAGCTAGGACCAATTAATATTTCTGTTCATGCTACAAATCCAGAGCTTAGAATGAAGCTTTTACACAACCGCTTCGCTGGAGATATTTTAGATAAAATCAGGAAGCTTTATGAAGCAGAGATTCCTATGAATGCTCAGGTCGTTTCATGTCCTGGTCTTAATGATGGGCCAGAGCTTGACAGAACAATCAGTGATTTGCTTCAGTTTGCTCCTGTTATGAGTTCAATGTCAGTTGTACCTGTAGGTATTACAAAGTACAGAGATGGACTTTTCCCACTTAGAACCTACACTGCTGAGGAAGCTTGCGCTGTTATTGATCAGATTGAAAAATGGCAGCAGATTGCCATGGAAAAAGTTGGCAATCACTTTGTACAGGCTTCAGATGAATGGTATATTTTAGCAGGTCGTCCACTTCCAGAGGCTGACAGATATGATGGATTCATACAGCTTGAGAACGGAGTTGGAATGCTTCGTCTTTTAAAGGAAGAAGTGCTTGATGCCTTAGAGGATATCAAAAAGCCATTCTTTATGAAGCGCCGCAAGGTCACCATTGCTACAGGAAAGCTAGCAGCTCCATTTATGCAGGAACTTGGAGATTTGATTACTGAAAAGTTCAACAAAGTTTCAGTAGAAGTTGTGCCTATCACAAACGATTTCTTCGGAGAGGAAATCACTGTATCAGGTCTTATTACAGGCCAGGATCTTATCGCACAGCTTAAGGACAGAGATTTAGGAGACAATCTTCTTTTATCATGCACAATGCTTCGTGCACAGGAAGAGGTTTTCCTTGATGATATAACACTTTCAGAGCTGGAGTCAGCTTTACAAGTGAAGACCCGTATTGTACAATCAGACGGGCGTGATTTAGTTTACGCTATAATTGGACGTTAATTCAGAAAAGAGGTAATATATGTCAAGACCAGTAGTAGCTATTGTAGGTCGTCCTAATGTTGGAAAATCTACTTTATTTAATGCTCTTGCAGGAGAAAGAATATCTATTGTAAAAGATACTCCAGGTGTTACAAGAGACCGTATATATGCAGATGTTTCATGGCTGAATTATGATTTCACCATGATTGATACAGGTGGTATCGAGCCAGATACAAAGGATATTATCCTTTCACAGATGCGTGAGCAGGCTCAGATTGCCATCGATACAGCTGACGTTATCATTTTCCTTGTAGATGTAAAGCAGGGATTACAGGATAGTGATTCAAAGGTAGCTGATATGCTTCGCCGAAGCCATAAACCAGTTATTCTTGTAGTTAACAAGGTGGATAGCTTTGAGCGTGATATGGCTGATGTTTACGAGTTCTATAATCTTGGAATCGGCGATCCTATTCCAGTTTCAGCATCAAGCCGTCTCGGATTTGGTGATATGCTTGATAAGGTAGTAGCTTACTTCCCTGAGCCATCTGCTGAGGAGGAAGAGGATGATACTCCTAAGATTGCAGTTATTGGAAAGCCAAATGTAGGAAAGTCATCACTTATCAATAAGCTTTGTGGTGAGGAGCGTGTAATCGTTTCTGATATCGCTGGTACTACACGTGATGCTGTAGATACAAGAGTTCGTTATAATCACAAGGATTATATTTTCATCGATACAGCAGGTCTTCGTCGTAAGAGTAAGATTAAAGAGGACCTTGAGAGATACTCTATCGTTCGTGCCGTAGCTTCTGTAGAAAAGGCAGATGTTGTTATCATTATGATTGATGCTACAGAGGGTGTTACTGAGCAGGATGCAAAGATTGCCGGTATTGCTCATGAGCGTGGAAAGGGTATAATTATTTGTGTAAACAAGTGGGATGCCATTGAGAAGAATGATAAGACAATGAAGGAGCACGAGACTAAGATTCGACAGATTCTTTCATTCATGCCTTACGCTTCAATTCTTTTTATTTCTGTAAAGAGTGGACAGCGTCTTGGAAAGATTTACGAGACAATCGATGCAGTTATCGAGAACAACTCAATGCGTATTGCCACAGGTGTACTTAATGAAATCGTTACTGAGGCAGTTGCTCTTCAGCAGCCACCTACAGATAAGGGTAAGAGACTTAAGATTTTCTATACAACTCAGGTAGCTGTAAAGCCACCTACATTCGTTATTTTCGTAAATGAAAAGTACTTAATGCACTTCTCATATGTACGATACCTTGAGAACCGAATCAGAGATGCATTTGGCTTCGAAGGAACATCTCTGAAATTTATAATTAGAGAGAGAAAGGAAAACGAATAATGATTATTGGGAGAATTATTGCTGTATTAATTGGTTACTGCTTTGGTATGGTTCTGATGGGGTATTTTATCGGAAAGTCAAAGCATATTGATCTCACAAAGGTAGGCAGCGGTAATGTGGGTTCTACAAACACAATGCGTAACTTAGGCGTTCCTGCCGGACTTATTACTTTACTTTGGGACTGCTTTAAGTGTGTTGTTGCGTGCTTTGTTGTATGGCTCACTTATCACAGATTCTTCGATGATGTAAGCATTTACATGGTTTATGCAGGTCTTGGTACTGTTTTAGGACATGATTTCCCATGTTATATGCATTTTAAGGGTGGTAAGGGTGTAGCATCTACACTTGGATTTATCATCGCGTTATTCCCTATGGGACTTCCGATTCCAGCATGTATTTTTATTGGAATCGTTGCAATTACACGTTACGTATCCCTTGGTTCAATCATTGGATGTTTATCATTTGCAGTTGAAATGCTTGTTGGAGCATACCTAGGATTAGTTCCATTTGAAGGTTCAGAGCTTGTTGAAGTACTTGTTATTTGCTGCTTCGTATCAGGCCTCGCCATCGTACTCCATCATGCGAACATTAAGCGATTAATCAATGGCAATGAAAATAAATTCTCTTTTCATCCAGAAACTAGAGCGTAATTTTTATAAGGACTAGAGGTATTTTATGGCTAGAATTAGTGTTTTAGGAGCTGGTAGCTGGGGCATAGCCTTAGCTGTTATGCTTAATAAGAATGGACATGAGGTTAAGGTTTGGTCCCACAGACAGTCACAGGTGGACCAGATGAATGACACTCATACCAGCGATAAGATTAAGGGAGTAAAGCTTCCTGAATCTATGATTTTCACTGCAGACATTGAGGATGCTGCTAAATCAGCAGATGTTGTTTTAATGGCAGTTCCTTCAAAGGCTACCAGAGAGACAGCTGAAAAGATTAAGCCTTTCGTTAATGATAATCAGATTTTTATAACTGTAACAAAGGGTATCGAAGAGGAGACTCTTTTCACTCAGACAGAGATTTTAGAGGATGTCTTAGGCGCAGGAAAACGTATATGCGTTTTATCTGGTCCTAGCCACGCAGAGGAGGTTGTTGTATTCAAGCCTACTCTTGTAGTTGCTGGTTCTACTGACAGACAGACTTCTCTTTTTGTTCAGAACCTTTTCATGAACAAATATTTCAGAGTTTACTCATCTCCAGATGTAAAGGGTATCGAGGTTGGTGCAGCACTTAAGAACGTTATTGCTCTTGCTGCCGGTATGTCTGATGGTCTTGGATTTGGAGATAATGCAAAAGCAGCTCTTATTACTCGTGGTATCAAGGAGATTTCAGCACTTGCTGTTGCCATGGGAGGACAGGCCGAAACACTTGCTGGTCTTACTGGTGTAGGTGATCTTATCGTTACATGTTCATCAATGCACTCTAGAAATAGAATGGCAGGTTTTTATATTGGACAGGGCATGTCTAAGGACGATGCCATGGAAAAAGTAGCCATGGTTGTTGAGGGTGTTTACTCAGCAAAGGCTGCAAAGAAGCTTGCTGAAAAATATGAAATTGAAATGCCAATCGTAGATGTGGTAAATGCAGTTCTCTTTGATGGCATGGCTGCAAAAGATGCTGTTTACGAGCTTATGACTCGTTCAAAGAAGGATGAAACTTCAGATTTAGAATGGTAAATATTTTAAGACTAGCTCAGAAGGCTAGTCTTTTTTATTGCACAATAACTCCCAGATGTGTAGAATAGCATTAATATTTTACGGAAGGAGTGACGGTATGATTATTAAAGGCATGGATAACGACAAAGAATTTGACTGGGGCAACACATCTAAGGATTATGCCAAGTACAGGGATATTTATCCTCAGGAGTTTTATGATTACATTCTAGGCCTTGGTGCTTGCAAGGATGGTCAGAAAGTTCTAGATGTAGGAACAGGTACCGGAGTTCTTCCAAGAAACATGTATAAATATGGTGCCAACTGGACAGGAACTGATATTGCAGCAAATCAGATTGAACAGGCTAAAAGATTGGCTAAGGAGTCAGAGATGGACATTGATTTCTTTGCCTGTCCTGCTGAAGATATTGATTATCCTGAAAATACATTTGATCTAATTACAGCTTGTCAGTGTATCTGGTACTTGGATGCTAAAGTAATAGCGCCAAAGTTTGCAGGGATGGTGAAAGCTGGAGGAAGATTTTTGATTTTGTATATGGGATGGCTTCCACTTGAAGATGAGGTGGCAGGAAAAAGTGAGGAGATTATACTTAAATATAATCCAAATTGGACAGCTCATAGTGATTATGTTCATCCTGTTTGGGTACCTGATGAGTTCTTAGAATATTTTGACCTGGTTTCTAGAAATGAATTCAGGATTGATATTCCATTTACAAGGGAAGGCTGGCATGGACGTATGAGAGCCTGCAGAGGAGTAGGTGCTTCTATGTCGCCTGAAACTGTTGCTAAATGGGACAAGGAACACTTTGCTATGCTTGAAGCAAATGCACCTGAAAAATTTAATATTAAGCACTATGTATCTATTGCAGAATTGAAGGTTAAGAAGTAGAAGGAAGCTGAACGTAAAACAAAGAAACACGCAAAAATAGCAGGTTTAAACAAGTTCTTAAGGATATATTATGCAAGAGTAAGTGAAGTGTATAAATAGAAAAATATAGTTAAAGGCTGGTCTACCGCCAGCCTTATTATGATGCAATTAATTATTTAAAAAGTATATTTGAAATTCATACTTGATTTTTGTTAGCAGGTTTTTGTACAAATTTTGAGAGCTTCTAAATTTAAACATGGATTGATTAACATCTTTTTAGTTTCGCCTAACATGAATCCTCTAGAAGGTGAAGGTGGCTATACAATTCAATTTGCACCAGATAATAAGGTTATTCGATTCTTCAGATTTGGCCGCGATGATATGTTTAGAGGTCAATTAAAGGCACCAATTGGAGATGGTAAATATCATAATCTAGAAATTAAAAAGAAGAATAATAACATTTCTGTTTTTGTAGATGATGTGAATAGTCTTGATTACACTTTAGAGGATGCTAACGATTTAGAGGAAGGATATGTTGGACTTGGACTTTGGGATGGTGAATTAAATGTTCAAACCTTCTATGTAGATTCCAAGGATACAGAAAAACCGGCGGAGGATAAGCCTGCTACTCCTTCTACCAATAACAATAAATCAGATATTTCATCATCAAATAGTGGAAGCTCATCTGGTTCATCAAATTCAAATAGAGCCTCTAACACTGCTTCAAATAATGGCCAGACACAGGTGAAAATTGCAGATGAGTCTGTAGCACAGGCACTACCTAAACAAGAAGCTACAGGTAAAATAAGAACTAAAAATTCTTCGAAGAAGCCTTCAGAAAAAGAAGAACAGGCTGTTACTGAAGATCTTTCTACTAGGGATAATTCCTTAGATGAAAAAGCCTCAGAAGAAATACAGGATGAAACTGTACCTAAGGCAGCAGTTGAGACAGAAAATGATTCTGCTACTGAGTCTATAGCTGAAGAAAGTACTTCTAATAATGCAGTAATTGCTATTTTATGTGTACTTGGTATTTTACTTGCCTGTGGACTAGTAATACTGATGATTAGAAAGAAGAAAATGTAATTATTTCTCGGGCAGTCCTCTGTATTGGGGATTGCCTGATTTTTATTATATGAAATTAAATTGTACATGGTTTTTTATATTATAGTTTGTTACAATGATGAAAATATATTTTGAAGGAAGTGTTTTATGAAAGCGTATTTTGCAGGCGGATGCTTTTGGTGTGTTACACCTATCTACAAGATTTATGGAGTAGATTCTGTTGTGTGCGGATACTCTGGAGGAGATGAAGTTAATCCTACTTATGAGGATGTAAAATCTCAGAAGACTGGTCATCGTGAGACCATTGAGCTAACATATGAGAAGGAAAATGTTTCTTTTGATAAGCTTCTAGATATTTATTTTGCTAATGTAGATCCATTTGATGGTGAAGGACAGTACATCGACAAGGGATTTTCTTATACGCTGGCTATCTACTATCAAAATGATGAAGAAAAGCAGATTGCTGAGAGTAGAATAAAGGCTTTGGAAGAGGAATCAGGTAAAAAAGTTCAGGTGGCTTTAGAGCCATTTAAATCTTTCTATCCAGCTGAAGAAGAACATCAGGACTACTACTTAAAGAATCCTGAGGCTTTTGAAAAGGAGCTTATTGAAAGCGGTCGTAAAAAATAAGGGGAGATAATTGGGGGAATAAAATGGATAGACCAATATTAAAAAATAAACTCTATCTGTATCTGACAGAATTTTTTGCAGGAATGTCAGTTATGGCGGTAGAGCTTGGCGCCAGTAGACTCTTGGCGCCTTATTTTAGTTCATCACAAATAGTTTGGACTATTATTATCGGAACTATTATGATTGCCATGGCTTTAGGAAATCTTTATGGAGGACGTTCTGCTGATAAAGATCCTAATCCAGATAAGCTTTATTTACGAATTGTCATTGCGGCTATATGGATTGCAGCTATTCCTGTGGTAGGTAAATATATAATCATAGCTATTTCAGGATTATTGATTTTTACAGTAAGCAATAATTTCCTGATTATAGCTGGCTTTGTAGCCTGTATGGTGATATTCGTATTTCCGTTATTTTTGCTTGGTACTGTAACACCATCACTTGTAAAGTTTTCCGTAGACAGCTTGGATGATAGTGGAACTGTAGTTGGAAAGCTAAATGCCAGCAATACCATTGGAAGCATCATCGGTACATTCGTACCTACATTTATCAGTATTCCAGCTGTTGGAACTTCCATTTCATTTTTGATTTTTGCAGGCATATTATTGGTTCTTTGCATTATCTATTTTGTTACTTCGAAAATAAATTTTTCTCAGGCCAAGAGGGTACCTGTTAGCATAGTTTTGTTTTTAGTCTGCTGCCTTCTTGGTCATAACAACAGCTTTGCGTTTTGGCAGACTGATCTCACCTATGAAGGGGAGTCTATTTATAATTATCTTCAGGTAAGTGAGACAAAGGACAGGGTTATTCTTTCAACCAATGTATTGTTTGGTGTTCAATCCATCTATCAGAAGGAAAAAGGACCAACCGGCATGTATTACGATTATGCCATGGCATCAATTTATATGTCAGGAAATGATGGGCCTAAGAAGATTCTGATTCTTGGAAACGGCAGCGGTACTTTTGCTACACAGTGCAAGAGATATTTTGATGATGTAGATATTACTGGCGTGGAGATTGACCAAAAGATTACAGACTTAGCTGTTGAGTACTTCGAATTACCAGAAGATGTGCCAGTTGTAACCTATGATGGAAGGGCATATTTAAATGCAATAGAAGATAAGTATGATGTAATAATGGTAGATGCTTATCAGGATATAACCATTCCATTTCAAATGTCATCGGTGGAGTTCTTTCAGCTTGTGGAAGATCATTTAAATGATGACGGTGTAATGGTTGTAAACATGAATATGCGAAGTGATTCACCAGATAACATCAACGATTATCTAGCTGATACCATTGGTAACGTATTTACGAATATGCTTACCACCGATGTAAAGGGATGGTCAAATAGAATACTTTTTGCCAGCAACAATCCAGATATGGAGGAAAGATTACTGGCTGCCATGGCAGAAGAAAATGATGACGACATGTTTTTTATGATGGCAAAGGTGTATGATGGACTTACAGTTTACAAACCTGGAAATCTTATTATGACAGATGACAAGGCACCGGTGGAGCTTTTAGGTATGAGAGTAATTGACGAAATCATATCTGATGAGGTATCAGAATATAAAGATCTCTATGAAAAAGAAGGAGTAAAAGGACTATTGAATGTTTTATAAAAGAAAGGAGCATGATTATGCCATTTATTGATTCTAAAATTACAGTACCCGTTACAAATGAACTTAAGGAAGAGATTAAAAGTGAGCTTGGAAAGCTTATCACTACTTTAAATAAGACAGAGACATATCTTATGGTAGGTATTGATGATGCCTATGACCTTTGGCTTGGAGGTAAGAAGCTTGATAAGGGAGCTTATGTTTCTGTAAGTCTTTATGGAAATGCACCAGCAGAGTCATACGACAAGCTTACAGGACAGATTTGCCAGCTCTTTGAAGAGAAGCTTGGTATTCCTGGAAATGCTGTATATGTTACATATCATCCAGTAAGCGACTGGGGATGGAACGGCGGAAATTTCTAATAAAATGATTAAAGGAGCTCTCACTTAGAGGGCTCCTTATTCTATGTTTATGATTACATATTCTGATCTACATCCTGTTTTAAATTTCAGCGCCCAGTCGGATATGCCTGATGTAACAATAAAATCTGTATCATTGATTCTTTTGTAGCCATAGGTAAAATCATTAGCTCCCACAAGGACTCCAATATGACGAATTGGAACCATCTGACCGCCATGGGTATGACCGGAAACCACAAGGTCGGCTTTTGAATTTGCTTCGGAGTCGTAATCGTTTGGTTCATGGTCCATAACGATAATGTATTTATCCTCTGGGATATCTTTAAGTAAATCATCCATGGATTTACGGATATCACCATCTACATTTTTATCAAGTCTTCCTACAAGATAGAAATTGTTATCTATCAATTCATATTCATCTGCCAAAACATGAACGCCGTTAGCTAAAAGCCTTTTCTCTAAATCATCGGCAGTAAAATCTCTGTGATTAAAATAACCTTCATCATGATTTCCGTATGAGTACCAGACTCCATATTTTAGATTCATTTCTCCAAGAGCCTCACAGGCTTTTTCCATATTAGCTTTCTTTGTTCCATCATCTACAAAATCTCCAGCAATCAGGAGGATATCAGGATTTTGACTTTCAATTGTTTTTAAATGTTCTGCAAATCCATCCCCATCAAAGGTAGTGCCAATGTGAGAGTCTGCAATCATAGCTACTTTGACAGGTTCTATACTCTTAGTAGTGGTCAGATCATAATCTTTTTCTACAACAGAAACACAAAGGTAATATCCTGAAACAAGATACAGAATAGATGCAAATATAGCCAGCCAACCCTGCCAGTGAACAGATGTGGTCATTTTTAAGCTTTTCTTAAATATTCTTCCAATAAGTCCAAAAATCAAAAAGAACATAGTGGTATAGATGCTTATTGTTAGCGCATTTATCCATCCCATGGTAAAGAAAAAGAAGATAAATACTCCTACAACTATAACAAGTGCAGCTAACTTGTTTCTGATAAAGGAGAACTTAGCTATTGAATTTATCATATAGATGGAGCCTAAGATTGCGCCCAAGGCTGCACCTAAAAACATAATTAACCAGATCATGAAATACCTCTTTAAAACAAAAATACCTAATGAATATCATACTATGAAAATGTGTTTATTTTTTTATTAATATCGCATCTTTTATGTTGGTTTTTGAAGGGCAGTATAGTAAGATAGTTAGTAATATATTGGACAAGTATAAGCATTTGTAGATTCTTGTTTCGCAGAGTAAAGAGGTGAGTTCTATGAGGACCAGAGAAGAAGCTTTGAAATATGGTTTATCTTTTCCAGATACATATCAGGACGCTCCATTTCATGATGATAACTGGCAACTGGTAAGATATAAAGGAAATAAAAAAGCTTTTCTATGGACTTATGAGAAAGACGGCTTTATGAATTTAAATCTAAAAGTGGATCCTGATAATGCCTATTACTGGAGACGAATCTATAAGTCTGTGATCCCTGGGTATCATCAGAATAAAGACCATTGGAATACAGTGATTCTCGATGGAAGTATTCCTGAAAAGGATATCAAGCTAATGATAGCTGAAAGCTATGATTTGATTTCCTATAGCCCAACAAAACGTATATACGAAGCAGTAAAGCTTATCCCAAAGGGAAAGGTTGCTACATATGGTCAGGTAGCTGCTATTGCAGGAGATAAAAATATGGCAAGGGCAGTGGGAAATGCCCTTCACAAAAATCCTGATCCTACTACCATTCCCTGCCATAGAGTGGTAAATGCCAAGGGGGAAATGGCAGGCCAATATGTTTTTGGAGGTGCATGGAAGCAGGCTGAAATACTTGAATCTGAAGGTGTACATATTGAAGATAATAAAGTAGATTTAAAGCAATATCAGTGGGATTTTTTTGGTGATAAATATAAGGAGTAATGATGATTTTTGAAAAGGCTGTAAAACTTAAAAATGGCAAGGAATGCATACTTAGAAATGCTGAACCTACAGACGCAAGAGAATTCTTAGAGTACTTTGAGCTCTGTCATGCTGAGACAGATTTTCTTACCACATATCCAGATGAAACAGAACATAATCTTGGAAAAATATCTGCAAGATTAGCAGATAACAAGCAAAGTGAAGGTAATGTAGAAATCCTGGCATATGTAGATGGAAGACTTGTAGGAAGTGCAGGCATTCATATGATTCAGGATAGAGATAAATTACGTCACAGAGCTGAATTTGGAATTTCAATTATTAAAGCTTATTGGGGCTTTGGAATCGGGAATTATCTTACAGAAAGCTGTATTGAATGTGCCAAAGAAGCCGGTTATTTACAATTAGAACTTGATGCAGTATCTGATAACAAATCTGCATTGAATCTGTATCGTAAATACGGATTTACTGAGTTTGGAAGAAATCCAAGAGGTTTTAGAACAAGAGAAGGTAATTGGCAGGAGCTTGTATTGATGAGGCTTGAGTTTTAAGGCTTTTGAAATAATTAACAATAAATAAGATTAAATTGCTTACTAAGGAGGACTAGAAATGACAGCAGAAGAATTATGGAAAAAATCTGGACTTACAGGTGAATATGAAGCCTGGGGGTTCGGTGATGATGAACTTACAGAATTGGTTAGTTCTGGTAAAAAGACAGCTACTTCATCAGCGTATGCCTGTTATGAGGCTGAAGAGGAAGATTTACCAGAGGTTGGTGAGACAAGCATCCTTTTAGATGACAATGATGATGCAATTTGCATTATGCGAACCACAAAGGTTTATACAGTTCCTTTCAAGGAGGTTTCAGCTGAACATGCTGCAAAAGAAGGAGAGGGAGACCTTTCTTTAGATTATTGGAGAGAAGTTCATAAGGAGTTTTTCACAGAAGAGCTAGAGGAAATAGGTGAAAGTTTTAGCGAAGATATGCTTGTAGTCTGTGAAGAATTTGAAGTAATAAATGTATAAGGAGAAAGCTTTATGGAGACTTGGTATTACACAGTAGTCAGTATTGATGGAGATTATGCTAATTTAAAGAGAACTGATATAGATTCGGATGAGCTAAAGCTTGTGGCAAGAGCTTTGCTTCCTGCTGATATTGAAGAAGGCACAAATCTTAAGTATGAGTTGATGCAGTATTATATTGTTTAATAGATGCCAAAGTGGATGCTGAAAAGCAAATAATAACTTTTGAGGGTAAATAATATGAGTAAAAAATTAGCAGTACTTTTTCCAGGAATAGGCTATCACAATGACAAGCCTCTTATGTATTACACAAAGAAGATTGCATCTAACCATGATTATGAAATTATTCAGCTTAGTTATGACCTTTCAGAGGCGGCTTCTTCAATAAAAAATGATGCAGATAAAACAAAAGATGCCATAAATGAAGCTTTTACACAGGTAGTTGACGCACTAAAGGATGTTAATTTTGACAATTATGAAAGAATTATCTTTGTAGGAAAGAGTATTGGAACTGCTATTATGGCCAAATACGAGATGACCTATGAGCTTGATGTGGATATGATTATTTACACACCTATTCCATATACATTCAGTTATCTTGGTCCATGTGAAGGGCTATTATTCCACGGAAGTAGTGATCCTTTCTGTGATACTGATATGTGTGTTCAGCTTTGTGACGAAATGTCACTTACATATGCTGTTATTCCAGAAGCAAATCATTCTTTGGAAACTGGGGATGTCCAAACCGATATTGCAAATATGGCAAAGGTAATGAATGCAGTAGATAAAATATTTTCCTTATAGATTTATTCTTAAAATAGAGTAAAATATTAAATAGTGAAAAAACAGTATTTTAAAGGGAAATATCGGAGGATATAGTTATGAAAGGTATAGTAGTTTATAAATCTAAGTATGGAGCTACAAAGCGGTACGCTCAGTGGATTGCAGAGGAAACTGGATTCGATTGCATTGATTTAAAGCATACCAGAATTGATGATCTTGAAGAGTATGATACTATAGTATTTGGTGGTGGACTTTACGCTCAGGGCATTGCTGGATTGTCATTTTTGAAAAAACATATTGATGCATTAAAGGACAAGCAGCTTTTTGTATTTTGTGATGGTGCTTCACCTATTGAAGAGGGTGCTATCAGCTTTATCTTTGACCAGAACATGAAGGATTATTTGAAGATGCTTCCATTTTTCTATTTCCGTGGTGGCTGGGATATGGATAATATGTCATTCGTGGATAGAAATCTTTGCAAGATGCTTCAGAAATCTGTAGCAAAGAAGGATCCAAAGGATTACGAAGTTTGGGAAAAAGCTTTAATGGAAGCTGGTACTGATAAACATGACTGGACAGATAAGTCATACATTAAGCCATTAATTGAGGCAATTAATACAAGCTACGTATCGTAGTATATATGAATTTAATGAGGTAGAAAGATTTGAAATGTTATTATCACCTTCCGGGGTTATTCGAGTTTTATGAACTATATAAAGTCTTTCTCCCTCTTTTTTATTATCACAGGGAATATTTTTATGATTGGTGTGAGATAGGTTCTATTTATGGCGCTCCTGATGATTGTATTTGGGGTGGTGGACGTGTTGGCTTTGGGGAAGAAAATCCAAAAGATGTAGCGTCGCTAATGGAAAAATACGATATATCATCACGTCTGACCTTTAGTAATTCTTTGTTAAAAGAAGAGCATCTTTCAGACAAAAAATGTAATGCTCTGTGCAAGTTATTTGAAAACAACGGTAATAAGCAAAATGGAATTATCGTATATTCGGATTTGCTTTTAGATTATTTAAAAGAAAAGTATCCAGATTTTTATTTTGTTTCAAGCACTACAAAGGTTCTTACGGATTTTAGTGATTTTGAAAAAGAATTAAATCGTATGGACTTTGCTTATGTGGTTCCTGATTTCAGACTTAACAAAGAATTTGAAAAGCTTAATTCATTGCCTCAGGAGCTGAAAGATAAAGTGGAATTTTTAAGTAATGAATGTTGCTGGTTTGACTGTTACGACAGAAAGAACTGCTATGAAAATGTTAGCAGAAAAAGTCTTGGTGAAGACTGTGAAGATCATATTTGCGTGTCACCAACTGCAGATATTGGATATAGATTCTCAGACGCCATGAAAAATCCAGGCTTTATTGGAATAGATGATATTATAAATACTTATATGCCTAACGGATTTACGAATTTTAAGATTGAAGGCAGAGGCTTGGGCAGTGCAGTAGTTCTGGAATTTTTGTTATATTATATGACAAAACCAGAATACTATCTAAAAGTTAGGGAAGAGATTTATTTAGATAGTATGCTGGATTTATTTTAATTTAAAATTCGCTGTTATTTTGGTAATAGCAGATGCAGTTATCACTGAAATTAAAAGTGAAAACAAATAGGTGAACAGGTACTGTTCGATTCCGAAACGTCCTATCATTTGTTTAATTATAAAGTGATGTACTAAATAAACTGCAAATGAAATTGAGCTGAAAAATTTTAATATTTTTCCCACATTAGTGTTGTAACTAAACTTTGAGAAAATCATATTTAATAAATAAAAAATGGAAATTCCAAGTAAGTTTTTCCATGGAAGAACATTTCCGATAAAAGGCAATTGGATAAACGCTACAGCAATACCTGTGATTAAAGCCAGTGCTGTTTTCAAGTAAGTAGCTTCAAGAATTACAGGATATTCCTGCATCAGCATTCCGAGCCAGAAAAGCATAAGTCCAGTAAAAATGCTGGCGTCTGCTGGAACAGTTGGATGTATACCTTTTATACATTCTGCAAAATATAATATCGTAATTACGATAGTTGTTATTGCAGGACATTTTTTAATGAAAATGCGAAGCAATAAATAGGATACATACAAAAAGAGAATCATGGCTGTGAACCATTCGCCTACACATGAATAAGTAGGCACATAGTAATATTGAAGATATGTATCTACACCAATAAATGAAAGAACAATTCTCCAAATTTCACCGCCCCAGAAATAGTTATTTCTATTAATACTTGTAAGCAAATAAACAAGTATAAAACTAAGCCAAAGAGCTGGATATATAGATAAAAATCGTTTTTTAATATAAGTAATGATATTAGAATTCTTGCTTCCCATGTGAATTAGGTATCCAGAAAGAAGGAAAAATATACTGGTTCCAACACTTCCCCAGCCACCATTTTTATATACACAAAAGATGGATTCACTGGCACCTATTTCCATACAAAAATGGTAGTTAAATATCATAAGTATTGCGAGAATACGAATTATATCAAATTGTGATTTGCGATTTGATTGTACTGTCATTATTTTCACCTCGTATATGAGGTTATCACATAGTTTGTTCATTTGTAAATGCAGGTTTTTAGGAGATTTGTTATGGAGACTAAAATTACAGTAATCGTAGATAATATTTCAAATATGGGTCTGGAGGGAGAATGGGGTTTATGTCTTTTAGTAGAATATGGAGATAAGAAGATTCTTTTAGATGCAGGTGGATCAAATCTATTTCTTACTAATTTAAAAGAATTAGGCTTTGATGTGGCAGACATTGATTATGGAGTTCTCAGTCATGCCCACTATGATCATGGAAATGGTATGCCTGCATTTTTTAAGAATAATTCCAAGGCGAAATTCTATTTAAGAGACGCTGCTGCAGAAAATTGCTATCATAGAAGAAAATTTTTCAGAGTATACATAGGTATTCCAAAACATGTATTAAGGGATTATCCTGACAGAATAGAAAAGGTATCGGGAGATTACAAACTTTGTGATGGAGTATTTCTTATTCCTCACAAATCTTTAGGTTTATCTGAAATTGGTAAACGGGAGAAAATGTTTGTAAAGGAAAATCGTAAGTGGTTTCCTGATGAATTTGCCCATGAGCAGAGCCTTGTTTTAGATACTGATAAAGGACTTGTTATTTTAAATTCATGCTCCCATGGCGGTGTAGAAAATATTATTAACGAGGTTCAATCATCATTTCCTGAAAAACGTATATACGGATATATAGGTGGCCTTCATCTTTTCAATAAGAGTGAAGAGGAAATATTGGAGGTCGCAGATATATTTAAGGAAAAGAACATTGAATATATCTGCACAGGACACTGTACTAAAAACAGAGCCTATGGGATTTTAAAAAATGAATTAGGTGACAAACTGGAGCAACTAAAGGTTGGTCTTGAAATAAATATCTGATGTAGAAGGAGGATAATTATGGACGCTAATATTATCAAGAGAAATGAATTGCTGGCACAGAAGGTTATTAAAGGACTTGAGTCCCGCAACATGAGCGGTTACTACGCTTCAAATAAGGAAGAAGCTTTAAAGAAGGCCTTGGAGCTTATTCCTGAAGGTTCATCTATTTCCATGGGAGGGGCAATGTCAGCTCATGAAATCGGTCTTGTGGAAGCATTAAAAGAAGGAGATTATCATTTCATCGATAGAGATGCTGCAACAGATAAAAGAGCAGCTATGCTTGCCGCTTATGACGCTGATTACTTCCTCAGTAGTGCTAATGCAATTACTGAGGATGGAGTAATGATTAATATTGATGGAAATTCAAACCGAGTTTCTGCAATTGCACAGGGACCAAAGCATGTAGTCTTTATTGTGGGTATGAACAAGGTGTGTCCTGATGTGGATTCTGCTATGAAGCGCGCACGTAATGTGGCTGCTCCAATTAACGCCCAGCGTTTTGGACTTTCCACTCCTTGTGCCAAGACTGGAGCATGTATGGATTGCAAGTCACCTGACACAATTTGCTGCCAGTTTTTAATGACACGTTACTCAAGACACGAAGGAAGAATGCATGTAATTCTTGTAAACGATAATTTAGGTTTCTAAATGAGCAAGTAACTGTCAAGCTCTTAGATTTCTCAAGCAAATCATGTTGGATTAGCGGAGAAATACTAAGGCTTGACAGTGTAACTTGCGGGTTGAATTTGTTAAATGTGTCTGAATTGTTAAACTTTATTTTGTGTTTTGTGAACCTATTGACTACTAGATAGTGTGGTGGTAGTATAATCCTATCAACACAATATCTAGTAGTTTTTATTTTAAATCAACTAGATATTGACAGAAAATTCAAAAATTATTAGTTGTTTTTTATAAATTTCCGGAGGTTAGGTATGAAGCGTTTCGTAGTAAAAAAGGATGGTGCACTTGAGCCATTTGACGTGCAAAAAGTTGTAGAGGCTGTGGGAAAGTCAGCTACACGCGTACTTGTTAAATTTACTCCTGAGCAGGAGAAATTTATATGTCAATTTGTTGAGGAAAGAGTGGAGGAGCTTGGCCTTGAGAAGATTGAGATTGCGCAAATGCATAACATTGTTGAGGGTGCTTTGGAGCGTGTTAATCCAATGGTTGCAAAGAGCTACCGCGATTACCGCAACTATAAGCAGGATTTCGTTCAGATGCTTGATGATGTTTATAAGAAGTCTCAGAACATCATGTACATCGGTGACAAGGAGAATTCAAATACTGATTCGGCCCTTGTTTCTACCAAGCGTTCATTGATTTTTAATGAGCTTAACCGCGAGCTTTACAAGAAGTTCTTCCTTACTACAGAAGAGGTTCAGGCTATTCGCGACGGCTACATTTATATTCACGATATGAACGCCAGAAGAGACACTATGAACTGTTGTCTTTTCGATGTTAAGACTGTCCTTGAGGGCGGTTTTGAAATGGGTAACATTTTCTACAATGAGCCAAAGAGTCTAGATGTAGCATTTGATGTTATCGGTGATATTGTTCTTTCGGCTGCCAGCCAGCAGTACGGTGGTTTTACCATCCCTCAGGCTGATCAGATTTTAGAGAAATATGCACAGATTTCTTATGACAAATATTTAAAGAAATATGTTGATTTAGGAATTGACCAGGCTAAGGCTGAGGAAGTTGCCATGGCTGAGGTTCAGCGTGATATGGAGCAGGGCTTCCAGGGATGGGAGTACAAGTTCAATACAGTTGCTTCATCACGTGGTGATTATCCATTTATCACAGTTACAATCGGTCTTGGTACATCCGTATTTGCGAAGATGGCATCGAAAGCATGCTTAAAGGTTCGTTCAATCGGTCAGGGTAAGCCAGGCTTTAAAAAGCCAGTTCTTTTCCCTAAGGTTGTTTTCCTTTATGATGAAAATCTTCACGGACCAGGCGGAGAGCTTGAGGACGTATTTGAAGCTGGTATCGACTGCTCTAGAAAGACTATGTATCCAGATTGGCTATCACTTACAGGCGAGGGCTATATTGCCAGCATGTATAAAAAATATGGCAAGGTAATTTCACCTATGGGTTGCCGTGCTTTCCTTTCACCTTGGTATGAAAGAGGTGGTATGAAGCCTGCAGACGATGATGATCAGCCAGTATTTATTGGACGTTTCAATATTGGAGCTGTTTCACTTCATCTTCCAATGATCCTTGCAAAGTCACGTCAGGAATCTAAGGATTTCTTTGAAGTACTTGATTATTATCTTGAGATGATTAGAAAGCTTCACATCCGTACATATGCATACCTTGGAGAGATGCGTGCATCTACAAATCCACTTGCATATTGCGAAGGTGGTTTCTATGGTGGACATCTTGGATTCCACGATAAGATTAAGCCACTTTTAAAGGCAGCCACAGCATCATTTGGTATCACAGCTTTCAATGAGCTTCAGGAGCTCTACAATGGTAAGTCACTTGTAGAGGATGGAGAGTTTGCTTTAGAGGTGCTTAAGCACATTAATGAAAAGGTAAATCAGTTTAAGGAGGAAGATGGAAATCTTTACGCTATCTACGGTACTCCAGCTGAGAACCTTTGCGGATTGCAGGTTAAGCAGTTCAGAAATAAATATGGAATTGTAGAAAACGTTTCAGACAGAGATTACGTTTCAAATTCATTCCATTGCCACGTAACTGAAAACATTACACCTATTGAGAAGCAGGATAAGGAAGGACGCTTCTGGGAGCTTTCAAACGGTGGAAAGATTCAGTATGTTCGTTACCCAATTAATTACAACCGCGAGGCTGTAAAGACACTTGTTCGTCGTGCTATGCAGAAGGGCTTCTATGAAGGAGTTAACCTTTCACTTTCATACTGCGACGATTGCGGTCATGAGGAACTTGAGATGGATGTATGTCCAGTTTGCGGAAGCAAAAACCTTACAAAGATTGACCGTATGAATGGATACTTATCTTATTCACGTGTAAAGGGAGATACACGTCTTAACGAGGCGAAGATGGCGGAAATCGCCGACAGAAAATCGATGTAATTACATCAAATAAAACCGGAGAATAATCGTAATGAATTATCATAATATTACTAAAGATGACATGCTTAATGGCGATGGTCTTAGAGCTGTGCTTTGGGTTTCTGGCTGTGACCATCATTGCAAGGATTGTCAAAATCCTATTACATGGGACCCAGATGGCGGTTTGAAATTTGATCAGGCTGCCAAAGATGAATTATTTGAAATACTATCCAGAGACTATATTTCCGGAATTACATTCAGTGGAGGTGACCCATTGTTTCCAGGAAATCGAAAGGAAGTGACGGAGCTTGCCCGGGAAATTAGGGAGAGGTTTCCCGGCAAGACCGTCTGGCTTTACACTGGCTACACCTACGAGGAAATCAAATCTCTGGAAATAATGGAATATGTGGATGTTCTGGTTGACGGGGAGTTTGAAATTGATAAGATAGATTTACAGGCAAAATGGCGAGGAAGCATTAATCAGCGGGTTATCGATGTTCCTCAGACAAGAAAGCTTGAACAAATCGTTTTGCATGTAGACTAATTAAGGGAGATTTTTATTTTATGAATATCAATATTACAAAACTTACCGACTCTGCGAAGCTTCCAGAGAGAGGTTCAGAATATGCTGCAGGTTATGACTTATTTGCAGATGTTACAGAGGAGGTAAAGATTGCACCACACGAGACCAAGATGATTGGTACAGGTCTTGCAATGGAGATTCCAGTAGGATACTTTGGCGGCGTTTTTGCTCGTTCAGGCCTTTCTGCAAAAGAGGGGCTTCGTCCTGCAAACTGTGTCGGTGTAGTTGATTCGGATTACAGGGGAGAAGTTAAGGTTGCTCTTCATAATGATGGAGAGGTTGAGAGGGTTGTTACTCCTGCAGAGAAGATTGCTCAGCTTGTAGTAGTTCCTTTCCTTTCAGTAGAATTTTCTGAAGTGTCAGAGCTTTCAGATACAGCTCGAGGTGAGGGCGGATTTGGTTCTACCGGAAAACACTAAATTGATATTAACTGGCGCCTGGAAATCCAGACGCCTTTTAGACGTTTTATAGACGTTTATAGATTTTTATTTGAAAGAGAGATAATTTATGGCAAAAAAAGTTACCTATGATGAAAGCAGTATATCTGTTTTAGAGGGACTTGAGGCTGTTAGAAAGCGTCCGGGAATGTACATTGGTTCTACATCCCGTAAAGGTCTCAATCATCTTATATACGAAATCGTAGACAACTCAGTTGATGAGCATCTTGCAGGAGAATGTGACACTATCTATGTCACTCTCGAAAAAGATGGCAGCTGTACAGTGGAAGATAACGGCCGTGGTATTCCTGTAGGCATGCATGCAAAGGGAGTTCCAGCAGCTCGTCTTGTTTTCTCTACACTTCACGCAGGTGGAAAGTTCGATGACAGTGTTTACAAGACCTCAGGTGGTTTGCACGGTGTAGGTTCTTCTGTTGTAAACGCTTTGTCTGAATATATGGTAGTAGACATTTCCCGCGAAGGATTTGTTCATCATGACAGATACGAGAGAGGTGTTCCTACAGAAAAGCTTGTAGACGGTCTTCTTCCTAAGATTTCAAAGACAAACAAGCACGGAACAAAGATTAACTTTCTTCCTGATGCTGAAATTTTCGAGAAGACATATTTCAAGGAGGATGAGGTAAAGTCACGTCTCCACGAGACAGCGTATCTTAATCCAGGTCTCACAATTAACTATGCAGATTTAAGAGGTGAGACACCTGAGTATGTTACATATCATGAGCCTGAAGGAATCAAGGGATTTGTTAAGGAGATTAACAAGTCAGCAGAGACTCTCCATGACGTAGTTTACTTTAAGGGTAAATGTGATGATGTAGAGCTTGAGGTTGCATTCCAGTACTGCAACGAGTTCAAGGAAAACATCCTCGGTTTTTGTAACAACATTTACAACTCTGAAGGTGGTACACATATCACAGGTTTCAAGACTGTTCTTACTACAGTTATCAATAACTATGCCCGTGAGCTTGGCATCTTAAAAGATAAGGACGCCAACTTCACAGGTGCAGATGTTAGAAATGGTATTACTGCAATCGTTTCTATCAAGCATCCAGATCCACGTTTCGAAGGACAGACTAAGACAAAGCTTGACAATCCAGATGCATCAAAGGCTACACAGAAGGTATGTCAGGATGAGTTTGTATTATTCTTTGATAGAAATTTAGAGACTTTAAAGGCTATTATTTCTTGCGCAGAGAAGAGTGCCAAAATTCGTAAATCCGAAGAGAAGGCAAAGACAAATCTTCTTACAAAGCAGAAGTTCTCATTCGACCAGAACGGAAAGCTCGCTAACTGCGAGTCACGTGAAGCAGATAAATGCGAAATCTTCATCGTAGAGGGAGATTCCGCTGGTGGTTCAGCTAAGAAAGCACGTAACCGTATGTATCAGGCAATCATGCCTATCCGTGGTAAGATTCTTAATGTTGAAAAAGCTTCAATGGATAAGGTCCTTGCCAATGCCGAGATTAAGACACTTATCAACGCATTTGGCTGCGGTTTCTCAGAAGGTTACGGTAACGATTTTGATATTTCAAAACTTCGTTATAACAAGATTGTAATCATGGCCGATGCCGACGTGGATGGTGCTCATATCAGCACACTTCTTCTGACATTCTTTTACAGATTTATGCCAGAGCTTATCAGAGAAGGCCACGTTTATATTGCTATGCCTCCTCTTTACAAAGCAATCCCTTCAAAGGGTGAGGAAGAGTATCTTTATGATGATGTGGCTCTTGAAAAATATCGTAAAAAGATGGAAGGAAAATCATTCACTCTTCAGCGATACAAGGGTCTTGGTGAGATGGATGCTGAGCAGCTTTGGGAGACAACACTTGACCCAGAGCGTCGTAAGCTTAAGCTCGTAGAAATCGAGGATGGTCTCATGGCTTCTGAAGTAACAGAGCTTCTTATGGGTAGCGATGTTGCACCTCGTAAGCAGTTCATTTACAAACATGCAAAGGAAGCTGAGCTGGACGTTTAATTCCGGCCCAGGATTTGAAAGGATATATTATTAATGGCACAAGAAATTATTAGAACTGAATATTCAGAGATAATGCAAAAATCCTTCATCGACTATTCTATGTCTGTAATACTTGCCCGTGCAGTACCAGATGTAAGAGATGGTCTTAAGCCTGTACAGCGTCGTACTCTCTACGATATGTATGAGTTGAAGGTTGATTATAATAAACCATATAAGAAATCTGCCCGTATCGTCGGTGATACAATGGGTAAATATCATCCACATGGTGACAGCTCTATCTACGAAGCACTGGTTGTTATGAGCCAGGATTTCAAGAAGAGCCTTCCACTTGTAGATGGTCATGGTAACTTTGGTTCCATCGAAGGTGACGGAGCCGCTGCAATGCGATACACAGAGGCGCGCCTTGCAAAGGTTGCCCAGGAAGTTTACCTTGGGGACCTTGATAAAAATGTCGTAGATTTCATTCCAAACTATGATGAGACAGAAAAGGAGCCAGAGGTTCTTCCAGTTCGTGTTCCAAATCTTCTCATTAATGGTTCTGACGGTATCGCTGTAGGTATGGTTACATCTATCCCTCAGCACAATCTTGGTGAGGTTGTTGATGGTGTAATCGCCTACATGAAAAATCCAGATATCAGTACATCAGAGATGATGCAGATTATTCCTGGTCCTGATTTCCCAACAGGTGGTATCGTTACAAATAAGGATGATCTGCTTGAGATTTACTCTACTGGTGTAGGTAAGATTAAGATTCGTGGTAAGGCTGAAATCGAAAAGATTAAGGGCGGTAAGGAACAGATTGTTATTACAGAAATCCCTTATCCAATGATTGGTGCCAATATCGGTAAATTCTTAAATGATATCTGCAGTCTTGTAGAGACAAAGAAGACAAATGACATCGCAGATATTTCCAACCAGTCTAAGGGTGAGCAGATGAGAATTGTTATTGAGCTCAGAAAAGGTGCTGATGCTCAAAACGTCCTCAATCTTCTCTATAAGAAGACTCGTCTTGAGGACACATTTGGTGTAAATATGCTTGCTGTTGCTGATGGTAAGCCAGAGACACTTGGCATTGTTCCTATCATCAAGCATCACGTTGATTTCCAGTACGAGCTTTGCACAAGAAAGTATACACATCTTCTTGGCAAAGAGCAGGAGAAGAAGGAGATTCAGGAAGGTCTCATTAAGGCCTGTGATGTAATCGATTTGATTATCGAGATTCTCCGTGGTTCAAAGGATGTTAAGCAGGCTAAGGCTTGTCTTGTTGACGGAATCACAGCTGGAATTAAATTCAAATCACAGAAGTCAAAGACTGATGCTGAGCAGCTTCACTTTACAGAGAAGCAGGCGCAGGCAATCCTTGATATGAGACTTCATCGTTTAATCGGTCTCGAAATTGAAGCTCTTCGAGGAGACTATGCAGAGACTATGGATAAGATTGCCCGCTATACTAAGATTCTTGGTTCCCGTGCTGAGATGGCAAAGGTTATCATCAAAGACCTTCAGGCTATCAGAAAAGAATATGCAAGAGACCGTCGTACAGTTATCGATAATGTTGAGGAAGCAGTTGTAGAAGAGAAGCCAATCGAGGTTATTGATGTAGCAGTTCTTATTGACAGATTTGCATATGCCCGTGTTGTAGATATGCCTACATTTGAGCGTAATAAAGAAGCGGCTGAAATCGAATCAAAGAAAATTGTATTCTGTAAAAACACAGACAAGATTTGTCTATTTACAGAAAAGGGAGACATGCACACCATTAAGGTATTAAGTCTTCCATTTGGTAAATTCAGAGATAAGGGGCAGCCTATTGATACTGCAGAAAAGGGTTCAAAGATTGACCTTACAAAAGAAAATCTTATCTTTGCAGATGCAATGGAAAATATAGTTTCAAAGAAGCTGATTTTCGGTACAAAACAGGCTATGATTAAGCTTGTAGATGGTAGTGAGTTTGATGTATCAAGAAAGACAATTGCAGCCACTAAGCTCAATGATAAGGATGAGGTAATCTGCGTACAGATTGTAAATCCTGGTGATACAGTTGTTATGCAGTCTGCTAAGGATATGTTCCTTAGAATCGAGGGAGATACCATCCCTGAAAAGAAGAAGACTGCTGCTGGTGTTCGTGGTATTAAGCTTGCCAAGGGTGACGAGCTTACAAATATTTATGTTCTCGCTGAAGGTGAAGCAAGAGAAGTCAAAGTAAAGGACAAAGATATCGCCCTCAACAGACTTCATATTGGAAGTCGTGATACTAAAGGAGTTAAGAAGTGATAAAAAACATTTATTTTGATTTGGATGGAACAATAATTGATTCTGCTCCAAGTATCATTACAGGACTTAAAATAACTTTGGAAAAATATGGTTATGATATTCCTGATTATGCAACACTTCGTAAATGCGTAGGACCACCATTTACCTATTCTTTCCCTAATTACTTAGGTATCAGGGATGAGGATTTTGCTGATGCAGTTGCTACCTACAGATATTATTACGATAATGAAAATGGTTGCATGAATGTAGATGCTTTTGAAGGTGTGGAAGGATTACTTGAGGCTCTTGTAAAGAGAGGTTATTGTCTTTTTGTCTGCACCTCAAAGCCAGAGCCTACAGCTAGAAAAATTCTCGAAGGCTTAGGTTTAGCCAAGTATTTTACAGATATTTGTGGTGCTACTTTAGACGCAAAGATTAACACAAAAGAACAGGTTATTAATCTTTGTTTCAGTAGAGCACCATGGCATCTTAAAGAAGAGACTATCCTTATAGGTGATACAAAATTTGATGTTGATGGAGCAAAAGCTTCAGGTATTGAGTGCATTGGAGTTTCCTGGGGCTTTGGGTCAACAGATGAAATGCTTGAACATGGTGCGTTAGAAGTTTTTGATTATCCAGATGAGGTGTTAGATTACATTGAATCGAATTAAGACTAATCGCGTAATTCAAATTGTATACCCATTATTGGTTTACTTTATTGTCTATCAGCTTGGTGGATCATTATTAATGGATTTATATGCTGCAAAGATAGGCAGGCTTATGTGCCTGCTTATTGCAGCATTATTTTGTTTGGTTCCAATGTGGATCATTTATAAGGGTGTACCTAAGATTATTCCAAATAAACTGGACAAAAAAGAATTAATTACAGCTGTAATATGGATTGCTGCTGTCATAGCCGTTGGAGTGGTTTCAAATATTATATTGACTCACAGCGGTCTTATTAGCCGCTCCACAAACTTCTCAAAGGCCAGCCAGACACTTACTGACGGAGGTTTATTAATAAAAATCCTCTGTAATGCCATTGCTATCCCTGTCTTGGAAGAACTTTTGATGAGAGGCATAGTAGCAGGGCAAGTATGTTTATGGTACGGTCCATTAGAAGCTGTCTTTTTATCTACAATTTGTTTTGGTATTATCCATAATAATATAGTACAATTCATATATGCAGTAATTGTTGGTTTAGCCTTGAGTTTTATGTATGTAAAAAACAAACGTCTATGGATGTGTTTTTTAGCTCATGGTCTAATCAATCTTATTGCAATATTATTCAGTTAACTGGAGGAGGGTAATAATGGCTAGAAATAATGAAGAAATAAAAGATTCAAAGGTGGCACTTGTTGCTCACATTGTTGCATCTCTTGTTTATTTGGCATTAGGTATTTGCCTTTTGGTTTTAGATGCAAATGTTATTTCGCAAATAGCTTACTCATTTTCTGTGCTTGCAGTAGGAATACTTTTCATTTGTTTCGGTGCATGGTACATGATTAAATATTTTTTCAACCATGAGTACATTAAGATTTCAAACTATGGATTTACCATGGGTGTTATTCTTGTGATAATTGGCGCTATTTCTATTTTCCAGGCCAATTACATTTCAGCATTTATTGATGCACTTGTATGTTTGATTGGTGTAGTACTTGGCGCAGTCATGCTTCAGCAGTCATTTGCATTATTCCATATTCAGCGTGGTGCATGGTTCTTAAGCCTGTTTTTTGGAATAATTTCAATAGCAGCAAGTATCTATTTCCTTTTAGTTCCACAGAAATTCTTTGAGAGAAATGTAATTACATGCTCATACCTGATTGCTATTGGAGCATTATCATTATTGTCTCTGTTACTTATGGCAATTGGATTACATGATCACAAGAAGGACTCCAACAGAAATTACACACGTATTTTAGAGGATGCGCCTGGTTCTTCATTAGATGATTCTATTTTCGAAGAGGATCAGGACAACTATTTTGATGACGTATACAAGGACAGCAGTTCAGATTTATTTGAGGACTAAAATAAATTATGGCTAACATAGAAGACTATCTGGTTTGGCGTAACGATGTACCTTTTGATATTGATCCATTTAACGAGGTTGATAATGCAGTTCTATGTGAACTTGTTTACACAGCCTTTGATGGTATTGTGCCTGGACCAGGCTTAAAAGAGAAAATATCAATTGAAGATGCCTGCGATTTGTTTTTTGAGAAATATTCAGAAAAACAGATATTAGCCAGAACATCTTTGACTAAATGTGCACCTTTTTTGATGAAGAAAATGGCTCGCTCCAAAAGATTTGGTGGCACAAAGCTTTCAGGTTTTGTAAATGAGCTTGACGCAGAAAATCAGAGTCAGTTTGCTGTATGTAGCTTTTATCTTCCTGACGGAACAATATACGTGGCATTCAGAGGCACAGACGACAGTTTAATTGGATGGAAAGAAGATTTTAACATGTCTTTCTCACCGGGGACTGGCGGTCAGCTTAAAGCTGTAGAATATCTTAATAAAAATTTTGCCCGAACCATGAAACCTCTTCGTATAGGAGGTCATTCTAAAGGCGGCAGTTTTGCTTTATATGGCTCTGCATTTTGTAAGCCTCATATAAAGGACAATATTATAGAAATTTACAATAATGATGGTCCTGGATTTATTCCAGAGATTCTGAAAACGCCTGAATATAAGTCTGTTATCAAGCGAGTACATAAATTAATTCCTAATGAATCCATTATTGGAATGATGATGTACACAAAGGCGAAAGTAGAAGTAGTTACTTCTAATACAAAAGGAATCAGTCAGCACGATTTATTTAGCTGGCAGGTCACCCGCAACAGATTTACAAAAGCAGATTCAGTTGCAAAATCATCAATAATGATTGATGAGATTATGAAAGAATGGACTAAAAAATTCGATTATGAGACCAGAGAAGCCTTTGGCGATGTTTTCTATGAGCTATTATCAAGCTCTGGAGCTACTAAGATGTCTCATATTACAGGCAATAAAGTTAAGTCTATAGCTATTGTGACTAAGGAGATTCAGGCATTGGACCCTGAGAATCAGGCTATAGTAATGGACGTGCTTAAGCATTTGATGGCAGTAGGTGGCGATACCCTTAAAAATTCAGTGCTTTCGAAGCTTCCAAAAATACAAAAGTAAGAAAAAATGAGAAAAAAAGAGTAAAAACGAGCTTTTAATAGGATTCTGTTGAAATTCTTCATTCGGATTTAGTTGAAAGTTTTTCAATAGAATCCTATTATACTTTTTGTAGTTAGCACTCAGGCTTATAGAGTGCTAACAAATACTTTGAGATTATTATTTTAGGAGGTAATATAAAATGAAATTGGTTCCATTAACAGATCGCGTTGTATTAAAGCAGTGCGAGGCAGAAGAGACTACAAAATCAGGAATTATTCTTGCATCAGCAGCTCAGGAGAAGCCACAGGAGGCTCTCGTTATCGCTGTTGGTCCAGGTGGGGTTGTAGATGGTAAGGAAATCACAATGCAGGTAAAGGAAGGCCAGAAGGTTATTTACTCTAAGTACGCAGGTACAGAGGTAAAGCTTGAAGGCGAAGAGTACATCATTGTACGTCAGAACGATATTCTTGCAGTAGTAGAGTAATCTAGATTTTAAAATACAGAAAAGAGGTAGAATATAATGGCAAAGGAAATTAAGTACGGTGCTGAAGCTAGACAGGCTTTAGAAGCAGGCGTTGATAAATTAGCAAATACAGTTAGAGTTACTATTGGACCTAAGGGACGTAATGTTGTTCTTGCAAAGCCATATGGTGCTCCACTTATCACAAATGATGGTGTTACTATCGCAAAGGATGTTGAGCTTGATGATCCATTCGAGAACATGGGTGCTCAGCTTGTAAAGGAAGTTGCTACAAAGACAAACGATGTAGCAGGTGATGGTACTACTACAGCTACAGTTCTTGCACAGGCTATGGTTAAGGAAGGTATGAAGAACCTTGCTGCAGGTGCAAACCCAATCGTTCTTAGAAAGGGTATGAAAAAGGCTGTTGAGTGTGCAACAGAGGCTATTTCAGCTATGTCAAAGGCTGTTGATGGTAAGGAGCAGATTGCTAGAGTAGCAGCTATTTCAGCTGGTGATGATGAAGTAGGTCAGATGGTAGCTGACGCTATGGAAAAGGTTTCTAACGATGGTGTTATCACAATCGAGGAATCTAAGACAATGCAGACAGAGCTCGACCTTGTAGAAGGTATGCAGTTTGACAGAGGATACATTTCAGCTTACATGTGCACAGATATGGACAAGATGGAAGCTAATCTTGATGATCCATATATCCTTATCACAGATAAGAAGATTTCTAACATCCAGGAGCTTCTTCCAGTACTTGAGCAGATTGTTCAGTCTGGTGCAAGACTTCTTATTATTGCTGAGGATATCGAGGGCGAGGCTCTTACAACACTTATCCTTAACAAGCTTCGTGGAACATTCAATGTAGTAGCTGTTAAGGCTCCAGGTTATGGTGACAGACGTAAGGAAATGCTTCAGGATATCGCTATCCTTACAGGTGGACAGGTAATCTCTGAGGAAGTAGGTCTTGAGCTTAAGGATACAACACTTGCTCAGCTTGGACGTGCTAAGTCAGTTAAGGTTAATAAAGAGAACACAACAATCGTTGATGGTGTTGGCGATAAGGATGCAATCGCAGCTCGTGTAGCTCAGATTCGTGGTCAGATTGATGAGACAACATCAGAATTCGATAAGGAAAAGCTTCAGGAGAGACTTGCTAAGCTCGCTGGTGGCGTTGCAGTTATCCGCGTAGGTGCTGCTACTGAGACAGAGATGAAGGAAGCTAAGCTTCGTATGGAGGATGCTCTTAATGCTACACGTGCTGCTGTAGAGGAAGGTATCATCTCTGGTGGTGGTTCTGCATACATCCACGTTCAGAAGAAGGTTGCAGAGCTTGCTGAGACACTTACAGGTGACGAGAAGACAGGTGCTAACGTAATCGTTAAGGCTCTTGAGGCTCCACTTTTCTACATCGCTGCTAATGCTGGTCTTGAAGGATCAGTTATCATCAATAAGGTACGTGAGTCTGAGGATGCTGTAGGTTTCGATGCATACAAGGAAGAGTATGTAAATATGGTTAAGGCTGGTATCCTTGATCCAGTAAAGGTTACTAGAACTGCTCTTCAGAATGCAGCATCTGTTGCATCTACACTTCTTACTACTGAGTCAGTTGTAGCTGATATTAAGGATCCTGCAGCTGATGCAGCTGCTGCAGCCGCTGCAGGTGCAGGAATGGGTGGCATGTACTAATTTCAATAAATTGGTTCACTTTCACCGCTGGTTATGGTATCATAATCAGCGGTGCTTTTATTTTAGAGGCAATACATTTTTTGAGGTGAATTATGAGTAAAGTAGCGATACTTACAGATAGCAATAGTGGCATTACTCAGGAGGAATCTAAGAAGTTAGGTATCTTCGTTGAGCCAATGCCTTTTTATATTGATGGACAGTTATATTATGAGGATATTGACCTGACTCAGGATGAGTTTTATGAGAAGCTCACACAGGGTGGTGAGATTACCACATCGATGCCTATCACAGGAAATCTCATGGATGACTGGGACAAGATCTTAGAGGAGTACGATGAGCTTGTTTACATTCCTATGTCATCAGGTCTTTCATCATCTTGTGCTACAGCAAAGATGCTAGCAGATGATTACGATGGAAGAGTTGTAGTTGTAGACAATCAGCGTATTTCAGTTACACAGAAGCTTTCAGCTTTAGAAGCTAAGAAGCTTGCTGACATGGGTAAGAGTGCTCAGGAAATCTGCGATGCTCTTATGGAAATCAAGTCAGCATCTACTATATACATTACAGTAGACACTCTTGAATATTTAAAGAAGGGTGGCAGACTTACACCTGCAGTAGCAGCTATTGGTTCATTGCTTAAGATTAAGCCAGTTCTTTCTATCTACGGAGAGAAGCTTGATAAGTACAGCATGGCCCGTACTATGAAGGCTGCAAAGCAGACTATGATTGAAGCATTAAAAAAGGACATGAAAGATGTTCTTCATACAGATAATTTTGATGATGTTGTTATTTCAGTAGCACATACTCAGAATCAGGCAGCAGCTGAGAAATTCGCAGAAGAGTTATTACAAGAATTTCCTGTTAAAAATATTTGGATAGATCCGTTATCATTATCAGTTTCTTGTCACATCGGACCAGGCGCTTTAGCTTGTACAGTTACAAAGAAATTGATTGATATAGAATAATTTAGGTAATATTTTAGGAGGATTGTTATGGTAAAAGCAGTTGTAGGCGCCAATTGGGGCGACGAAGGAAAAGGCAAGATTACTGACATGATGGCTGCGAATGCTGACATTATTGTTCGTTTTCAGGGAGGAGCTAACGCTGGACATACTATCGTTAATAACTACGGTAAGTTCGCTCTTCACACATTACCTTCTGGAGTATTTTATAGTCACACTACCAGCATCATTGGTAACGGTGTAGCTCTTAATATTCCAATCCTTATTAATGAGATCAACTCCATTGTTGAGAAGGGAGTACCTGCACCAAAGATTTTGGTATCAGATAGAGCTCAGATTGTAATGCCATATCACATTCTCTTTGATCAATATGAAGAGGAACGTCTTGGAAAGGCTTCCTTCGGTTCTACAAAGAGCGGTATTGCTCCATTCTATTCAGATAAATATGCAAAGATTGGCTACCAGGTTCAGGAGCTTTTCGATGAGGAGCTTTTAAAGGAAAAGGTAGTTCGTACATGTGACCAGAAGAACGTTCTCTTAGAGCATCTCTATCACAAGCCACTTCTTACTCCAGAGGAACTTCTTGATACACTCCACGAGTACAGAGATATGATTGCACCATATGTTTGCGATACATCTGCATTCCTTTGGAACGCACTTAAGGAAGATAAGACAATCCTTCTTGAAGGACAGCTTGGTACTCTTAAGGATCCGGACCATGGTATTTATCCTATGGTTACATCTTCATCAACACTTGCTCCTTACGGTTGTGTTGGTGCTGGTATCCCAGCTCAGGAGCTCAAGCAGGTTGTTACTGTATGTAAGGCATATTCTTCAGCAGTTGGTGCCGGTGCATTCGTTTCAGAAATCTTCGGAGATGAGGCAGATGAGCTTAGACGCCGCGGTGGAGACGGCGGTGAGTTTGGTGCTACAACAGGTCGTCCACGTCGTATGGGTTGGTTCGACTGTGTTGCTTCTAAGTACGGCTGCAGAATGCAGGGTACAACAGATGTTGCATTTACAGTAGTTGATGTACTTGGATATCTTGATGAGATTCCTGTATGTGTTGGATATGAAATCGACGGAGAGGTTACTACAGACTTCCCTGTTACATCTAAGCTTGAGAAGGCTAAGCCAGTTCTTAAAACACTTCCAGGTTGGAAATGTGATATTCGTGGAATTAAAAAATACGAAGATCTTCCAGAGAACTGCCGAGCATACATTGAATTTATTGAGAAAGAGATTGGCTTCCCTATCACAATGATTTCAAACGGTCCAAGCAGAGATGACATTATTTATAGATAATATTTCAAAATTGCTTTACAATATTTATTGTAAGGCAATTTTTTTATTTAGGAGGGGTTAGAGTTATGGAGGCGTTTTTTAAATCCAAGAAATTAAAAATAGCTTTATTGATTCTTGCGCTTATAATAATTTGCTTCTTGGGTATTATCTATAGGATTTACCAGGTTAATTCCACAAACCCACCATTAGGTCTTAAAAACCCTGATGATGACCCGGTTACAGGTAATCCATCCCATGCTGAGAAACTTGACAAAAAGAGTACAGACAAAGACAAGGGCGACCAAATTATTTTCATGGAAAAGGATGAGGTATACAGTTTCTCTTTTCCGGATTCCAATGGAATAGTTCTTGGTTTTGAAAAGATTGATGGAAAGTGGATTTATTCAGACGATACTGATTTTGAAATAAATCAGGACAGAATTGACAGTATCCTAAATTATCTTTGTGACATTCATTGTGTTGAATATATAGAAGATGCAAATGGTGAAGATTATGGACTGGATCAGAATTCAAAAACCTTCACTATTCAGGACTCAGCAGGAGATACAATCATAGTTTCTATAAATAATGATAGTGAAGATGGGAAAATATATTATGCCCTAAATTATGATTTCTCTACAATATATGTAAATGGTGGCAAATTGGGCAATGTATGCGAATATGCGATACAGGATTTAATTCAGTTATAAAATAAGCATATGTCCAAATATTTTCCATGTTTACATATTACAAGGGCTGTGCTATTATACTAAAGTACGATTTACTGTAACTCAGGTTTTGGACACTCCGACCTTTGCCTTAGTTACGGCATATTTATAGTTTTATTAGGAGGTAGTAAAATGATTACAAAAGAGAAGAAGCAGGCTATTATCAATGAGTACGCTAGAACAGCTGGTGACACAGGTTCTCCAGAGGTTCAGATCGCAGTTCTTACAGCTCGTATTTCAGAGCTTACAGAGCACCTTAAGGCTAACCCAGGTGATCATCATTCACGTCGTGGTATGATGAAGATGGTTGGTAAGAGAAGAAACCTTCTTGCATACCTTAAGAACACAGACATTGAGAGATATCGTTCAATTATTGAGCGTCTTGGCTTAAGAAAGTAATCTATAAGAGCGGAGTGTATTCTCCGCTCATTTTTCTATGATTTAGTTTTCGAGCCCAATCCGAAGCCACTGAATTTGTTAGCGAAAGGCATTTTATATGCCGAAGGTTCTAGAAGTTCGCTTCATTTTCAGTAGTTTCGGGTTAGAGCTTAATATAATTTAAGTTTATAAGGAGAAAACCATGAAGACATTTACAATGGATTTAGCTGGTAGAACACTTCGTGTTGATATCGGCAGAGTTGCAGCTCAGGCTAATGGAGCAGCTTTTATTCAGTATGGTGATACAACAGTTCTTTCAACTGCTACAGCATCTGACAAGCCACGTGATGGCATTGATTTCTTCCCACTCTCAGTAGAGTTCGAAGAGAAGACATACGCAGTAGGTAAGATTCCTGGCGGTTTCAATAAGAGAGAGGGTAAGGCATCTGAGAATGCAGTTCTTACATCTCGTGTTATCGACAGACCTATGCGTCCACTTTTCCCAAAGGATTATCGTAACGACGTTACACTTAACAATATGGTTATGGCTGTTGATCCACAGTGCCGTCCAGAGCTTGTTGCTATGCTTGGTGCTGCTATTTCAACATGTATTTCTGATATCCCATTTGACGGCCCTTGCGCTATGACTCAGATGGGTATGGTTAATGGTGAGTTAATCGTTAACCCTTCACAGGAGCAGTGGGATAAGGGTGACCTTAAGCTTACAGTTGCTTCTACAAGAGAAAAGGTTATTATGATCGAGGCTGGTGCTAACATCATCCCTGAGGATAAGATGATTGAAGCTATCTACAAGTGCCACGATGTTAACCAGACAATCATCAACTTCATCGATGAGATGGTTAAAGAGTGTGGTAAGCCAAAGCACGAGTACACATCATGCGCTATTCCAGAAGAGCTCTTTGCTAAGATGAAGGAAATCGTTCCTCCAGCAGAGATGGAAGAGGCTGTATTCACAGATGAGAAGCAGGTTCGTGAGGAGAACATCCGTCAGATCACTGAGCGTCTTGAAGAAGCTTTCGCAGAGAATGAGGAATGGCTTGCAGTTCTTGGTGAGGCTATTTACCAGTATGAGAAGAAGACAGTTCGCAAGATGATTCTTAAGGATCACAAGCGTCCAGACGGACGTCAGCTTGATCAGATTCGTCCACTTGCAGCTGAGGTTGATATTATTCCACGTGTTCACGGTTCTTCAATGTTCACTCGTGGACAGACACAGATTTGTGACGTAGTAACACTTGCTCCTCTTTCAGAGGCACAGAAGATTGATGGTCTTGATGCCTTCGTTACAGAGAAGAGATATATGCACCACTACAATTTCCCTGCATACTCAGTAGGTGAGACAAAGCCTTCTAGAGGACCAGGACGTCGTGAGATTGGTCACGGTGCACTTGCAGAGAGAGCACTTCTTCCTGTACTTCCTACACCAGAGGAGTTCCCATATGCAATCCGTGCCGTATCTGAGACATTTGAATCAAACGGTTCTACATCAATGGCTTCTACATGTGCATCTTGTATGTCACTTATGGCTGCTGGTGTTCCAATTAAGGCTATGGTAGCTGGTATCTCTTGTGGTCTTGTTACAGGCGATACAGATGACGATTTTGTACTTCTTACAGATATTCAGGGTCTTGAGGACTTCTTCGGAGATATGGACTTCAAGGTTACTGGTACTAAGGAAGGTATCACAGCTATTCAGATGGATATTAAGATCCACGGTCTTACACGTCCAATCGTTGAGGGCGCTATCGCTCGTTGTCGTGAAGCTAGATTCTTCATTATGGACAACTGCATGAGCAAGGCTATTGCAGAGCCACGTCCACAGGTTGGCGAGTACGCTCCAAAGATTATCCAGCTTTCTATCGATCCAGAGAAGATTGGTGATGTTGTTGGACAGCGTGGAAAGACAATCAACGAAATCATTGCAAGATGCGATGTTAAGATTGATATTACAGATGAGGGCAACGTTTCTATCTGCGGTACAGATGCTGCAAAGATGGATGAGGCAAAGAGAATGATCGAAATCATCACTACAGATTTCGAGAAGGATCAGATCCTTACAGGTAAGGTTGTCAGCATTAAGGAATTCGGTGCATTCATCGAGTTTGCTCCAGGCAAGGAAGGAATGGTTCATATTTCTAAGATTGCTAAGGAGAGAATTGATAGAGTTGAAGATGTTCTTACTCTTGGTGATACTGTTAAGGTTATCTGCCTTGGCAAGGACAAGATGGGACGTATCAGCTTCTCTATTAAGGACGTTCAGTAATTTACTAGAATTAAATGCGCCTGGCATTTTGTCGGGCGCTTTTTTTAAGGAAAAATATTATGTTATTAAATGTTTCACATATATATAAATCCTTTGGAGAGGATTCCATAATTAAAGATGCTACTTTTACTGTAGATGAGGGCTCAAAGGTAGCCATTGTCGGCAATAATGGTACTGGAAAGTCTACACTCCTTAAAATCATCATCGGAGAACTTCCTGCAGATGATGGTGAGGTTACACTTAAGAAAGATGCTACTATGGGCTATCTGGCTCAGTACCAGGAAGATTCTTTCGGTAGCAACATTTTAGATACTGTTCTTGGTGCCAGAGAAGACCTTCTTTCCATGGAGAAGCGTCTTGCTGAAATGGAACAGCAGATGAGCGATATTTCCCATGATGAAATGGAATCTTTCATGGAAGGCTATCACAAGCTTCAGCATCAATTTGACCTTAAGGGTGGTTATACATTCCGTTCAGAAGCTGTAGGTATCTTAAAGGGACTTGGCTTTGAGGGGGATGACCTTTCAAAAAGCATGAATGAACTTTCTGGTGGACAGAAAACAAGAGTCAGCTTAGGTAGACTCCTTGCATCTTCACCAGATTTACTTCTTCTTGATGAGCCTATAAACCACCTGGATTTGAATTCAATTATGTGGCTTGAAGGATATCTTGCTTCATATAAGGGCGCTGTTGTAATTGTAGCCCACGATAGATATTTCCTTGATAAGATGGCTGATCATGTGGTTGATTTATCTTATGGAAGAACCAGCGTTTACACTGGTAATTATTCTTCATTTGTAGCACAAAAAGAGCTTGCTCAGATTTCATATGAGAATGCATATGAAAAGCAGCAGAAGGAAATCGAGCACCAGAAAGCTGTTATAGAAAAGCTTCAGTCATACAACAGAGAAAAGTCTATTAAGAGAGCAGAAAGTCGTAAGAAACTCCTTGATAAGATGGATGTTATGGACGCACCTGATAAGGATTTACCAAAGATGCGTCTTACACTTGAGATTGAAAAGGAAAGTGGTAAGGATGTTCTTGATTTTTCTCATGTAACAAAGTCATATGACGATAAAAACATCTTTACTGATTTATCTTTTGACATTCATAAGGGCGATAGAATCGCTATCCTTGGCGATAACGGTACAGGAAAAACTACAATTTTAAAGTGTATTAATGGTCTTACTGATTTTGAATCTGGTGAGATTCGTTTTGGTGCCAATGTTACTGTTGGATATTACGATCAGGAACAGCAGGGGCTTACAGAATCTAACACTATTTTCAGCGAGCTTCACGATGCCTATCCATTCCTTACTGAAACTAAGGTCAGAAACACTCTGGCTGCATTTATGTTTACAGAGGATGATGTATTTAAGCGTATTAGCGATTTATCCGGTGGTGAGCGCGGAAGAGTTTCACTTGCAAAGTTAATGCTTTCAAAATCTAACCTTCTTATCCTTGATGAGCCTACAAACCATTTGGATATGGATTCAAAGCAGATGCTTGAAGAGGCTCTCAATGAGTATGATGGCACTCTTTTATACGTAAGCCATGACAGATATTTTGTAAATAAGACAGCTAACACAATCTTAGAACTTTCGAATGGTGGACTTACAAAATACTTAGGCAACTATGATGACTATATTGCAAAGAAAGAGCAGTTATACGGCAATACATCTACATCTAACTTGTCTCAAAGCTCTGGTTCTAATCAGGAAGAGACTGCAGCAAAGCTTGATTTCAAAGAGCAGAAACGTATTGAAGCAGAGAAGAGAAAGCTTCAGAACCGTATCTCGAAGATTGAAGAAGAAATAGAACAGCTTGAGGCTGAAAAAACAGCAATTGACGAGGAATTTGTTAAGCCTGAGAACATGACAAACTCTGCAAAATTAAATGAATTAACTGCAAAACAAAATGAAATAAACGTTAAACTTGATAACTTGTATCAACAGTGGGAAGAAATTAGTAGTTTATAGTGTAGAAATTGTTAATTTGTTGACAAACTTTTTTGAGGATTCTATAATGAAATTAATCATTTTATAGGAGGCGTTTATTTTGGACAAACAAATTTCGCAGGCGGTAATCAGGAGACTTCCTAGATACTACAGATATTTAGGAGAACTTCTTGATGATGGTGTTGAACGCATTTCTTCAAACGATTTAAGCAAGCGTATGCACGTTACGGCATCTCAAATAAGACAGGATTTAAATAACTTTGGTGGTTTCGGACAGCAGGGTTATGGTTACAATGTAGCTTATCTTCATGATGAGATTGGTAATATCCTTGGTGTTAATGAGACCCATAATGTTATTGTAATTGGTGCAGGTAATCTTGGACAGGCTATTGCAGGTTACGTTAAGTTTGAGCGAGTTGGCTTCAAGATTATTGGTTTATTTGATACAAACCCTGAATTAAAGGGTAAAATGGTTAGAGACTTACCTATACAGATGCTGGATGAATTGCCAGAATTTGTTAAGAATAATGATGTTGAGATTGCAGCCCTTACACTTCCAAAGGCAAATGCAAAATCAACAGCTTTAAAGCTGGTTTCACTTGGCGTTCATGCTATTTGGAATTTTGCACACGTTGATTTGGATGATATTCCAGATGTTGTTATTGAAAATGTTCATCTTTCTGATAGCTTGATGCAGTTATCATATAATATTACCAAGCAAAAATAAGTAGGTGATTTTATGGCAGAACATGATTTTCAAAATGCAATTGCTAAAATCAAGGTTCCGATGCTTATATTAGACCAGAAATGGCACAGACTCTTTGCTCTAGGTGGAAAGCCAGACGATGTAAAAGAGCTTGAAAATAAAGAAAGTGAGCTTCTCAAAAGAGACGCAGAGCTTAAAAAGGAACTTAAAGATTTAAAGAAAGTCAAGGAAAGTCTTATGGCTTCCGTCATGGAAAACATGGAAGGTACATCAGATCTTGTTTCAAAAAAGCTTGATGACGATAAGAGACTTTTGGAAGAATGCAATGAGAGAATCGCTGCTGCTGAGGATGAGCAAAAAGATTTACCAGGTGAGACTGATCAGGTTAATAGAGACCTTATGATGGCTACCATGGATTATTGCTATGATAAGCTCAGAACCAATTCTTCTGAAGCTGAGGAAATCACTAATTGGATTAAAGACATCAGAGTACAGCTTAAGAAAAACGTTATTAGAAAGCATAATCGCGAGATAAATAATAAAGAGATTTATTCATACATGCACGATGTATTTGGCATGGAGGTTTTAAATCTGTTTGATATGCAAAATGGAGATTTCTATATTGGCATAGCTGATGATAAGATTTCAGAAGGTCACACCAAGAAATCTACAGATGCAGAGGTGGCAGATTTATCTAAAGTTGATTTGGAAGAAGTTGATTTAGATGCAGTTTCAAAAGAGACTAGAGAGTCTGAAGAAACTGAAGTCGAAGACAGTCCAGCCGAATCTGAATAATCTATGAATTTTTAAAGACTAAGCTATATAAAGTTTAGTCTTTTTTTTACGATTATGGTAAAATATAAGTCGTGAAACATATTGTTTTCGAAAGGAGAAACTAATGGACGACGGGTCGAATCCCTATATTTTTATAGTTCTTCTGGCTATTCTTGTTATAGCCGAACTTATAGCAATAATTATCTTATATCGCAAATCAAAACAGGAGAACGTTACAGAAGAGGATGTAATATCCCTTGTAAACGAAGGCCATGAAGATGGCAATATTTTAGCCTCAGAAGCCGCTATGATTCAGAATATTTTTGAATTTTCAGATACTGATGTTAAAGATATTATGACTCACCGAAAAAACATCGTGGCTATTGATGGAGAGCTTACTTTAAGAGAGGCAATTTCCTTTATCAATGATAACAACATGAGCCGTTATCCTGTATATTTAGAGGATTTGGATAATATTATAGGCATCTTACATATCAAAGACATTCTCATGTATTTTGATAAGGATGTTGATAATGTAAAAATAAAGGACCTTCAGGATTTAATGTCCGTTGCGGAATTTGTTCCTGAGACTCATGGTATAAACACACTGTTTGCCAAAATGCAGTCTAAAAAGCGACATATGGTCATTGTGATGGATGAATATGGTCAGGTTTCAGGTATTTTATCCCTTGAAGATATTTTGGAAGAGATAGTTGGAAATATAGAGGATGAACACGATGAAGAAGAAGCTTCCATAGAGATTCGTACTGCTGATTCATTTATGATGGATGGCAGCACTACCTTAGAGGAAGTGGAAGAGATTCTTGGAATGAATCTTTCAGAAGATTATGAGACTCTCAATGGATATTTGATTTCTCTTCTAGGTAAGATTCCGGATGACGGCTCCAGCTTCAAGCTTGAGGACGACAATTTTACATATTATGTAAAAAATGTCTCAGAAAAGGTTATCGGACAAGTATATGTTCGTAGGAAACGCCACGTTGAATAACAGATTGTTATTTGATATAATTTTTTGAGATTTTAAAATAAGAAAAGAGGTATATAAATATATGTCAGGACATTCAAAATTTGCTAATATTAAGCACAAAAAAGAAAAGAATGATGCTGCAAAGGGTAAGATTTTTACAATTATCGGTCGTGAGATTGCCGTAGCAGTTAAGGAGGGCGGTCCAGATCCTAATAATAATTCAAAGCTTCGTGATGTTATCGCTAAGGCTAAGGCTAACAACGTTCCTAATGCTACTATCGAAAGTGGTATTAAGAAAGCAGCTGGTAACGCTGACGCTGTAAACTATGAATCAGTTACATACGAAGGATACGGTCCTAACGGTACAGCTATTATCGTAGATTGCCTTACAGACAACCGTAACCGTACAGCAGCTAACGTTCGTAACGCTTTCACAAAGGGTGGCGGAAGCATCGGTACTCCAGGTTGCGTATCTTTCATGTTCGATAACAGAGGTCAGATCATCGTTTCTAAGGAAGAGTGCTCTATGGAAGCTGATGATTTAATGATGGTTGCACTTGATGCAGGCGCAGAGGATTTCTCTGAGGAAGAGGATTGCTTCGAGATTTACACTACACCAGAGGATTTCTCTAAGGTTAGAGAAGCTCTTGAGGCTGAGAATATTCCTATGGCAGATGCTGAGGTTACAATGATTCCTCAGACATATGTTGAGCTCACAGACGAGCAGGATTTATACAAGATTAATAAGATTCTTGATCTTCTTGATGAAGATGATGACGTGCAGAACGTTTATCACAATTGGGACGAGTAATGTAGTTTTACTATAAAATATGCGGGGTTAAAAACTAATGAACAAAATTTTATTTGCGTCTAGTGAATGCGTACCATTTGTAAAGACCGGAGGTTTGGCTGACGTTTGTGGTGCACTGCCAAAGGAATTTTGTAAGGATTATTTTGATGTCAGAGTAGTTTTACCATATTACACATTCATTCCTGAGAAATATAAAAAGGATTTCAGATACCTTACCAGTTTTCAGATGAATATGGGACCACTTGTTGGCACAAAATACGTTGGTGTTTTTGAGTATGAATTAGATGGTGTTACTTTTTACTTTATAGACAATCATGATTACTTTGATTGTTTCTATCCTTACTCAGAGGATAGATGGGACCTTGAAAAGTTTATTTTCTTTGATAAGGCTGTTCTTTCAATGCTTCCACTTATTGGATATCAGCCTAATCTTATTCACTGCCATGACTGGCAGACTGGTTTTATTCCAGTATATTTAAAGACAGATTTCCAGGGAGATCAGTTCTTCTGGGGTATGAAATCTGTTATGACTATTCATAATCTTAAGTTCCAGGGAATGTGGGACACTAAGACTGTATCTGGTATTTCAGGCCTTCCAATGGATTTATTTACTCCAGATAAGCTTGAGTACAAGAAATGCGGAAACATGCTTAAGGGCGGTTTAGTATATGCTGATTACATCACTACAGTTTCTTCAAACTACTGTGATGAGATTCAGACTCCATACTATGGTGAGGGCCTTGATGGTCTTCTTAGAGCCCGTCATTACGACATGCAGGGTATTGTAAATGGTATTGATAATGTTGTTTACGACCCAGCTACAGATTCTAAGATTTTTAAGAATTACGATGTTTCCAACTTCAGAAAGAATAAGAAAATCAACAAGACTAAGCTCCAGCAGGAGTTAGGATTAGATGTAGACCCTAAGAAATACATGATTGGTCTTATTTCAAGACTTACAGATCAAAAGGGATTAGATCTTATCAATTACTGTATTGAAGGTATCGTAGATGACTTCACACAGCTTGTTGTAATCGGTACTGGCGAATCTAAATATGAGAACATGTTTAGACACTACGCATGGAAGTACCCAGAGAAGATTTCTGCAAACATCAGCTATGATGATGCTATGGCTCACAGACTTTATGCAGCAGCGGATGCATTCCTTATGCCATCCAGATTTGAGCCATGTGGATTGACTCAGTTGATTTCTTTCAGATATGGAACTGTACCAATCGTTCGTGAGACTGGTGGTTTAAAGGATACAGTAGAAGCATACAATGAATACATGAAGACAGGTGATGGATTCTCATTTGCAAATTATAACGGAGATGAGCTTCTTAACACTGTTAATTACAGTAAATTTGTATTCTTCGATAAAAAAGCTCAATGGAATAAAATGGTTGAGCGTGGTATGAATAAAAATTATTCTTGGTCCGTACAAAAGGAAAAATACGAAAATATTTACAACTATCTTATTGGTTGATAAATACAAGCTTAAAAAGAGAATAGTTTTTGCTATTCTCTTTTTGATGATTTGTAGTTATTTTAGTATAATTACAAACAGCGAAGAATAATTGGATGAGGTTTTATTTTGGCAACAAAAGGGAAGAATAGTTCTAGAAAAAAATCTAATACCAGGTCAAGGACCGGGGGCTCATCTAAGAGAGCTTCCACCAGGAAAAAGACTACTAGAAAAGTTAAAGACGAAGTAGAATTTGAGGATCCATTCTTCGAGGATTCTTCAAAAGAGATTGTTTTATGGTCTTCAATAGCACTTTGTATTTTGCTTTGCATTAGTAATTTTGGACTTGGCGGTGTTGCTGGTAATGCTGTTGCCGATTTTCTATTTGGAGTTTTCGGCATTATTCAGTATGTCCTGCCTTTCATGGTTGCATTTTCAGCATTTTTTATAATTTCAAATTACGGTAACAGAGTAGCAATTGCAAAAGTAATTGCTGGTTTTGTTTTGCTTATGTTCGCAAGCGCTTTTGTAGAGCTGATACTTAATGGTCAAAACATTTTGCGACCACTTGATGCCTTTTCTTTTGCCAAGGAAAAGCATTACGGCGGCGGATTAGTTGGTGGCGGTATTGTTTTTGGCATCAATGACAGTTTTGGTCTCTTTGGCGCATATTTAATCGTACTGATTGCAATGATTGTTTGTACTATTATCATCATTGAGCGTTTTGCTTTTGACAGAGTACAGCAGTCTTCAAGATATCATGCTGACAGAGCGGCAGAAAAACGCCGTGTTCGCAGAGAACGTCAGCTTATGGAAAGAGAAGCTAATCAGACTCGCTTTAATAATGACAGAAGAGCGATTATTGATAAAATCCAGCAGGATAGGGAAGCGGAGCTTCAGCAGATGAAGCAGACCGAGGGAAATCGCAGAGACAGAAGATTTTCCGGTGTTACATCAAACACCACACTTATGCCTGACCACACTGAAGCAGCTATGAGTGCTGACGGTGTCAATGAAATAAGATTCAATCTTGCCGAAGGCGAAGAAGATATGGAAATCACCAAAACCAGCAGGCATCGTTTAAGAAGCGGGGACAAGCGTTCAAAGAGCGCCCACGCCTTTAGTGAAGCTGAGCCTGTTGTTCAGGAAGTTATTCCGGAGGATGTTCCACTTAATAAGCCTGTCGAACCTAAAAAGAGAGGCATTTCCTTTAAGGGAGCGGCTCTTATGGAGGCTGAACAGGAGGCTGAAGGTCTTAGAGCAGAGCAGGAGGCGGAGCCTGTACGTCACGCCAAAGCTTCTGTCGCCAGTGCAGATGAAATTGAAAATTCTTCAGAGAGTTTACGCGCATCAATAGATGCAGATAAAAAGAAACCTAAGAAGCCTTATAGATATCCACCTCTTACACTTCTTAAAGATGCTAAGAAAAATGGTGGAGATTCAAAGGAATATCTTACAGAAATGGCGAATAAGCTTGAGACCGCTCTGAGCAGCTTTGGTGTTCAGGCTAAGGTTACTGAGGTCACACTTGGCCCTTCAGTTACCAGATATGAGCTTGAGATTGCTGTGGGTACCCGTGTATCAAAAGTTGTTAACCTTGCTGATGATATCAAGCTTAATCTTGCTGTTACTGATGTTCGTATAGAGGCACCTATCCCTGGCAAATCAGCTATTGGTATTGAAGTACCTAATAAAGTTAAATCAATGGTTGGCTTTAAAGAACTTGTTTCATCCAAGGACTTTAAGAACGCTAAATCAAAGATTTCATTCTGCGTAGGTAAAGATATTGCAGGCAGTGTTATTGTTGGAAATATCGAAAAGATGCCTCATTTGCTTATTGCCGGAGCCACAGGTTCAGGTAAATCAGTTTGTATCAACACAATCATAATGAGTATGCTTTATCATGCCAGCCCGGATGATGTAAAGATGATCATGGTTGACCCTAAGATGGTAGAGCTCTCAGTATATAACGGCATTCCACATCTGTTACTTCCTGTTATCACAGATCCAAAGAAAGCTGCTGGTGCTTTGCATTGGGCAGTTAAGGAGATGACAGACAGATATGAGCTTCTTGCTCTTGCAGGGGTTCGAAATATCGAAGGCTTCAATGAAAAGGTAGAGTCAAATTCTTTACCAGATGAGGTTCCTGAAAACAGACGTGATAAGATGCCTAAGATAGTTATAATCTTAGATGAGGTTGCAGATCTTATGATGGTCGCAGCTGCTGACGTAGAAGATTCCATTGTTCGTCTTGCACAGCTGGCCCGTGCTGCAGGTATTCATCTCATTATAGCTACTCAGAAGCCTACAGTTAATGTTATTACAGGTTTGATCAAGGCAAATGTACCATCCAGAATTGCCTTTTCAGTATCCAGCGGTAATGATTCACGAGTTATTCTTGATATGAATGGCGCGGAAGATTTGCTGGGTAATGGTGATATGCTTTATTATCCTCAGAATCTATCTAAACCAGTTAGAATTCAGGGAGCATTTGTAAGTGATGATGAAGTAAGCGCTGTTGTTGATTTCCTTAAGAACAACAACGAGCCTGCAGAAGATAATTCAGAAATAGAGTTACAAATTCAAAACTCTGAGACAAGTTCAGGTGCAGTGAGCATCTCCGGGGAGCCGGATAATTCCCGAGATCCACTTTTCGCTGAAGCTGGACGTCTTGTTATAGAAAATCAAAAGGGTTCTATTGGCTATCTGCAAAGAAATTTCAGGATTGGCTTTAACAGAGCAGCCCGTATTATGGATCAGCTGGCAGAAGCCGGCGTTGTTGGTCCGGAAATGGGCACAAAGCCTCGAGAGATTCGAATGGCAATATCAGAGTTTGAAGAACTAATAAATGCATAGTAAAGGGAGTTTGTAAATGAAGTCAGACATTCAAATCGCACAGGAAGCAAAGATGGTTCACATTAAGGAGGTTGCTTCATCCTTAAATATTCAGGAGGATGATCTTGAGCTTTACGGCAAGTACAAAGCAAAATTCTCAGATGAGCTGTTAAGCAAAATTGAAAGCAACAAGAATGGAAAGCTCGTTCTTGTAACTGCAATCAATCCTACACCTGCTGGTGAGGGAAAAACAACTACATCAGTAGGTCTTGGCCAGGCCATGGGCGTTCTTGGTAAGAAAGCCTGCCTTGCTCTCAGAGAGCCATCTTTAGGACCTTGTTTTGGAATTAAAGGTGGTGCTGCTGGTGGCGGATACGCCCAGGTAGTTCCTATGGAGGATCTTAACCTCCACTTTACAGGTGATTTCCATGCTATTACATCTGCTAATAATTTATTGGCTGCAATGCTTGATAATCATATTCAGCAGGGTAATTCTCTTGGAATTGATCCACGTCAGATTGTGTGGAAGAGATGTCTCGACATGAATGACAGAGCTCTTAGAAATATCGTTGTAGGTTTAGGCTCAAAGATGGATGGAATGGTTCGTGAGGATCATTTTGTTATCACCGTAGCATCAGAAATCATGGCTATCCTTTGCCTTGCAGATGATATGCATGATTTAAAGAAGAGACTTGGAAGAATCATCGTAGCATATTCTTTCGATGGCAAACCAGTTACAGCTGATGATTTACAGGCTACTGGTGCTATGGCAGCCCTTCTTAAGGATGCTCTCAAGCCAAACCTTATTCAGACACTTGAACATACACCAGCTATTGTTCACGGTGGTCCATTTGCTAATATTGCCCATGGATGTAACTCAGTTCGTGCTACAAAGGCTTCTATGAAGCTTGCTGATATCACAATCACTGAGGCTGGTTTTGGCGCTGACCTTGGTGCTGAGAAGTTCTTTGATATTAAGTGCAGAATGGCTGGTCTTAAGCCAGATGCTGTAGTTCTTGTAGCTACAGTTCGTGCTCTTAAATACAATGGTGGCGTACCAAAGGCAGAGCTTACAACAGAAAATCTTGATGCTTTAAAGAAGGGTATTGTTAACCTTGAAAAGCACATTGAAAACTTACAGAAGTACGGTGTACCAGTAGTTGTTACACTTAATTCTTTTGTTACTGATACTCAGGCTGAGACAGATTTCGTTCGTGATTTCTGCCAGGAGAGAGGATGTGAGTTCGCTCTTTCAGAGGTTTGGGAAAAAGGTGGCGAAGGCGGCGTAGAGCTTGCCAAGAAGGTTCTTTATGTTCTTGAAAATAAGGAAAGCAACTTCAAGCCACTTTACGAAGATTCTTTATCACTTAAAGATAAGATTAAGACAGTTGCTACAGAGATTTATGGTGCTGATGACGTTACATATTCTCCAGCTGCTGAGAAGGAACTTAAGAGAATTGAAGAGCTTGGCATGGGTAATTTCCCTGTATGTATGGCTAAGACTCAGTATTCTCTTTCAGATGACCAGACAAAACTTGGTCGCCCAGAAGGCTTTACTGTTAACGTAAGAGAAGTATATGCTTCTGCAGGCGCTGGTTTTGTTGTAGCGGTTACTGGTAGTATAATGACTATGCCAGGTCTTCCAAAACAGCCAGCAGCTAATAATATTGACGTTACAGACGACGGAGTAATTACAGGACTTTTCTAATATGAATTGTAAAAAATGCGGAGCTGAAATTGAATCAGGATTCTTATACTGCCCAAAATGTGGGGAGTCTATTCAGCTTGTGCCAAATTACGATGTAGTAGAAGAAGAGCTTCTTTCCAGAGTGGTAGAAGACAAGGATAAAGCAAAGAATAATCGCTTTGCTACCGGCGTTTATAAGCCTGTTAAGGTTGAAACAAATAAACAACAGCAAACAGAAAAGAAAACTTCCAGCCCTAGTGCTTTAAGTAGAAATAAAGATTTCTTTATAAAGCTTGCTGTATTTCTTGGAATAGTAATATTAGGACTGATTATCATCATTCCATTACTTGGAAGTCATTCCTACGATAATGTTATGAATAGTGCCATTGCTGCTGAAAGCGATTCACAATACGCTAAAGCACTGGGCTTATACCAGGAAGCCTATGAAATTGATAATGCATCTTTTGAGGCCGTGTATGGCCTTGGAAGAATGTATTACAAAGTCAAGGAATATGATAAAGCCATCGAATACCTTACCATAGCATTAGAAGAGGACAGTACCAACAAAAAAATATACACTTTGTTGTTGGATTCATATTCATCTACTGGAGATATGGATAGCATCTATAAACTCCAGAGCAAAGCTCCAAATCAGGAGATTCTGGCCCTGTTTGATGCATATGTTGTGCAGCCACCAGAATTTAGTGATTTAGGTGGAGACTACGATGAAGATGTTTATCTGGTACTTACAAGCAGCAAAGGAAATCAGATTTTCTATACCTTAGATGGCAAGAATCCTACAACTTCAGGAAAGCTGTTTTCTAAGACAATCAAACTTGAAGAGGGAGTAACAGAGGTGAAAGCTGTATCTCTGAGTTCTTCTGGAGATTATTCTGAGGTGGTTAGCGAAACCTACAATATTGTTCATCCATCCCTTGGCACTCCAGTGGTGAGCCCTAACGGCGGCACATATACTCAGCAGGAATATATTACAGTTACAGTACCAGAGGGATGTAAGGCATATTATACCTGGGATGGAACAGATCCATCAGAAGTTGGTATTTTATACACAGATCCTTTCCCTATCCTAAAAGGTGCCAGTGTTCTTACTGTTGTAATTGTCGATAGCAAGGGAAACACCAGCCCATTGTATCGTGGGGATTATATTTATAATCCTTGATAATGTTCACAGTTTTTTCACATTTAGTACTTTATTTATACATAATTTATTAGTAATATAAGCCTATCTCATTAAGAGATACATTTTTCATAACATTATTCTCCCTTTTAAAAGACACGTCACCGCAGGCGTGTCTTTTTATTTTATCTATAGTTTATATAAACCACTAAATCTATGTGATTCTATTGTTAAATCCTACTAAATGTTCTAAAATATAATTCATGAATGTTAAAATTCTTTGTGTAGGAAAAATCAAAGAAAAATTCTATAGAGATGCTATAGATGAATATGTTAAAAGGCTTTCAAAATACTGTTCAGTCACTATTACAGAAGTACCTGATGAGAAGACATCAGAGAATGCTTCTGGCACAGAAATCGACATAGTGAAAGACAAAGAAGGAGAAAGACTTTTAAAACATATCAGCGAAAGAGATTATGTTATCGCCTTGGCTATTTTAGGAAAGCAGATGGATTCCGTTACTTTCTCTAAATTTATCGAGGATTTGGGAATCCAGGGGAGAAGTTCATTAGTTTTTGTTATCGGAGGTTCACTTGGACTTTCTGATAATGTCCTTAAAAGATCTGATTTCCAAATATCTTTTTCAAAGATGACTTTCCCACATCAGCTTATGCGAGTTATTTTATCAGAGCAAATTTATAGGGCTATGCGTATTATGAAAAACGAGCCTTATCACAAATAAATATTATAGAGGTATTTTTCTATGAGAATGTATGATTTGATTGAAAAGAAAAAATTAGGACAGGAGCTATCTACAGAGGAGATTTATCATATTATCGATGGATACACAAAGGGTGATATCCCTGATTATCAGATATCAGCTCTTTTAATGGCCATCTACTTCAACGGTATGAACGTGAGAGAAAGATATGACCTCACTATGGCTATGCGTGATTCTGGAGATATTCTTGATTTATCATCTATCGATGGAGTTAAGATTGATAAGCACTCTACAGGTGGTGTGGGCGACAAGGTTACTCTTGTACTTGGACCTATCATCGCATCTATCGGCGTTCCAGTAGCAAAGATGAGCGGTAGAGGTCTTGGCCACACTGGTGGTACTATCGATAAGCTTGAGGCTTTTCCAGGATTTAACGCCGAACTTTCAGATGACCAGTTTATTAATCAGGTTAACAGCATCAAGATTGCCGTTACAGGCCAGTCTAAGAATTTAGCTCCTGCTGACAAGAAACTTTACGCTCTTAGAGACGTTACAGCTACTGTTGATGAGATTTCACTTATCACCGGTTCAATTATGTCTAAGAAGCTTGCCGCTGGTACAGATGCCATCGTTTTAGATGTAACTGTAGGCGACGGTGCTTTCATGAAGAATAAGGAATCTGCTTTAGAGCTTGCCAAGTCAATGGTTGATATTGGAAAGCGCGCAGACAAGAAGATTGCTGCAGTTCTTACAAATATGGACGAGCCTTTAGGATATGCCATTGGTAATGATTTAGAGGTTATCGAGGCTATTGATGCTCTTAACGGCAAGGGACCAGAGGATTTAATGACTGTTGTTTATGAGCTTGGCTCACAGATGATTGTTTTCTCTGGCATCGAGACAGATAAGGCTAAGGCAAAAGAGCTTATGAAGGAAGCCGTTGCTTCTGGAAAGGCATTTGATAAATTCGTTGAATTCATCGATGCTCAGGGTGGCGATTCTTCGTACGCTAAAGATACTAATAAATTTAAGCCAGCTACACATATCATTCCTGTAAATGCAGAAGCAGATGGATACGTTCACGCTATCAAAGCTGAGGCTATTGGTCTTGCTTCAATGTCACTTGGCGGTGGCCGCGAGACATTTGATGATGTGATTGATATGGCTGTTGGTATTGTATTAAATAAAAAGGTTGGAGACGAAATCAAAAAAGGTGAGCCTATTTGCTATATTCATGCAAATGATCAGGGTAAAATTGCTCACGCAGAAGAGATGATTAGAAATGCCACTGTTATCTCTCCTGAGAAATGCAATCACATGGATTTGATTATTGATATTGTAGAATAGTATGGATGAATTTACTTTAAATATCAGTATTCCCTCTGACCATATAGACAATATTTTTGGTCAGTTCGACAGAAACATTAAATCTATCGAAAATGGCATGAATATCTCTTTTATTCTTAGAGATGATGCCATCAAGCTGATAGGTGACAAAAAGAGAGTAGAACACGGTAAAATCATTATCGATGAACTTTTAGCTCTTTCAGAAAAAGGGAATATTATCACAGCACAGGATGTAAACTACGTTATGTCTATTGAAAAAGAAAAAATTGAAAGTCATGATGTGTCTGAAGCGAGAGGTGAAATTATTTGTCATACCACCACAGGCAAGCCTGTAGCGCCAAAGACACTTGGTCAGAAAAAATATGTGGACGCCATCAGCAATAACATGATTGTTTTTGGTGTTGGTCCTGCCGGTACAGGTAAGACATATCTTGCCATGGCAAAGGCAATTACTGCTTTTAAAAATGAAGAGGTTTCCAGAATCATTCTTACCAGACCAGCTATTGAAGCAGGTGAGAAGCTGGGATTCCTTCCTGGAGATCTTCAGAGCAAAGTTGACCCATATTTGCGTCCATTATACGATGCGCTTTATCAGATAATGGGAGCTGAGGCATTCCAGAGAAACATGGAAAAGGGACTTATCGAGGTAGCACCTCTTGCTTACATGAGAGGACGTACACTTGATAATTCTTTCATCATTCTTGATGAAGCTCAGAACACTACACCAGCTCAGATGAAGATGTTTCTTACACGAATTGGTTTTGGTTCAAAAGCAGTTATCACTGGTGATCAGACTCAGAAGGATTTACCAAACGGTCAAAAATCCGGTCTTGATGACGCCATGAAAGTTCTTAAAAATATTGATGATATAAAGATTTGTACATTAGATTCAAAGGATGTTGTTAGACACCCACTTGTACAAAAGATAGTTAACGCATACGAAACACACGAGAAAAAATTACAAAACAAAAATAAAAGGGCAAAATAAAAAGGGTTGAATAATGAAACACACCAATAGGTTCTCTTCAATTAGGATTGGATATACCGTTGGAATGGCATTGATTTTCATTATCGCAAATACAGTATTATGTATGTTAAATGCCGTACTCATAGATAAGTTTATTTGCATAATGGGCATTAATGTATGCTTCTTCTTGTTGTTTGTGTTACTTCTTATCAGGAAAAGGTTAGAAGGGGCGCTTCCAGAGTTTAACTATATTACATACGGAAAAATCACTTTTATAGTACTGCTGACATGGATAATTACGTTCCTGTGCGCATTACTGGCGCCTGATTTTTTCGCGCCATTCATATTGTTACCTATTATTTGCAAAACAGTATTTGATGACAGTCTGTCAAACGTACTGAGCCTGTATCTTGTTATTGTCACATCCATATGTCTGGATTACAGCATATTTATTGTTCTCTGTTATGTTACTTTAGTAGCCTTTGGAACAATATTTGCTCAGTTTATAAAAGAAAAAGAAGGCTTGGAAAGACTGTATATTTTAATTCTGATTTTTGCAATCACCACAGTTGTTTCCATTACTTTTTATTACTTTAATTATTTGGAATTATCATTATCGATTTTGTTTTTCGGTCTGGTTGATGGTTTTATAGCCAGTGTATGTACACTTGCAATAGTGCCATTATTCAAAAAGTACGTTGATGATTCCCAGCATACCAATTACGAGATGTTCCTCAGCCAGGACTACACTCTGGTACAGGATATTAGGAATTTTTCATTCATCGAATATCAGCATGCCAGCAGAGTATCGATTTTATCTCGTAAATGTGCGGAAGCAATAAACGCTAATTCAGAACTGGCAGCCTGTGGCGGTTTTTATTACAGGCTTGGCAAAATAGAGGGCGAGCCAATGATTGATAACGCTCTGAAAATTGCTGCTGATTATTGTTTCCCAAATGATGTGACTCAAATTTTGGCTGAGTATGGCGGCATTATTTATTTGCCTAGTTCAAAAGAATCTGCCATAGTTCACATGGTTGATTCTGTAGTTACAAAAGTGGAGCTGTTTGATAAAGATGCAATGAGCTCTACCTGGAATCAGAATATGGTTATCTATCAAACCATTAATGAATTATCACAGAAAGGTTTTTATGATAACTCAAGCCTTTCTATGAATCAGTTTTTGGTAATTAGAAATATATTAGCTAACGAGGACATTTTAGCATGACAATTTTTATTGAAACTGAGTGTGATTTTGATTTTGACTTTGATTATGAAAAAGTAGCAAATGATGTAATCAACACAGCTATCGAGCATCTTGAATTCCCATATGAAGCGGAGATCAGTCTTACAATTACTGATAACGACGGAATACAGGCTATTAATAAAGAATTCCGTAATATAGATGCTCCTACTGATGTTCTTTCATTTCCAATGATAGAATATTCAGAGCCAGGCGTTTTTGATGATATCGAAAACGACGATGATTTATTTAATCCCGAGACAGGAGAAGTTATTCTTGGAGATATAGTTCTTTCAGTTCCTAGAATTTTATCCCAGGCTGAAGAATACGGTCATTCCGTTCTCCGTGAGTACGCTTTTCTTATAGCCCATAGTATGTTACATTTATTTGGGTTTGATCACATGACAGAGGCTGATGCTGCTGTTATGGAAGAAAAACAGAGAGAGATTTTAGATATTCTTAAAATATCTCGAAACTAAGAAAAGGAGACACTAATCTATGAAGAAAAGGGTAGTATCTGCAATGCTCATTCTCACTATGGCAATGTCATTAATGGCATGTGGTAAGAAGGATGAAGAAGTTCCAGCAGCTGAAGTTGAAGATTCTGCAGTTGCCGAGGAGCAGGAAAATGTTGAGGTTCTTGATGATTCCGCAGCATTTTGGGATCAGGTATCAGAGGACGGAAGAGTTCGAAGCTACCTTAATGGTGAATGGGTAGATCCAAAATATGGAAGACAACGCCCAGTCGCAGTAATGATTGAAAACACAAAGGCATGTTTGCCTCAGTATGGTATTGGTAACGCTGGTGTAATTTATGAATGTGTAGTTGAGGGTGGCATCACACGTATGATGGCTATTTTCGATGACTATACTGGAATTGACCAGATTGGTAACGTTCGAAGCGCAAGACCATACTATGTATATTTTGCAAGTGAGTATGATGCAGTTTATATGCACGCAGGTGGAAACCCAGCAGCATTTGAACTTATTGACGGCGGTTTAGTTCAGAACCTTAACGCTCTTAAGCTTGAGGGTAAGAAGGGTAGCGCTGCTACATACAGAACAGGTACTAGCGAGCATACTTTATATACCAACTCTGATGGTATCGGAATTGGTCTCGAGAAGATGAAGTATGACATGACATTACCTGCAAACTACGAGCCACATTTCAAGTTTGCTCAGAATGGTAATACACTTGAAAATGGTGAGGATTGCCAGGCAATTCAGCTCTACTATTACACAAACAAGCCTTATTGGATTTACAATGAGGATGATGGATTATATTACAGATATGAGTTTAACCAGAAGCAGGTTGATGCTACAACTGGTAAGCAGCTCACAGCCAAGAACATTATCATCGAAGATGTTGCATGGTGGATTTATCAGGGTTCTGAGTACCTTGGATACCTTCTTTCATACAACACAGGTACAGGTAAGTACATCACAAATGGTAAGATGATTGATATTGCTTGGTCAAAGGATGGCGATAGCGACATCACTCACTACTATGATTTAGCTACAGGCGAAGAAATTCAGTTAAACATTGGTACAACTTGGATTCAGGCTTGCCAGCATGATTACAGCGATGAGAATGTATTCTACGCAAACAAAAACGATTTTAGTAAGGCAAAATAATTAATTTATGACTACGAGAAATAAACGTAGCGATACCAAATTCCTGATGCAGGGTAGTATCCTTGCTATGGCATCAATTATCAGCCGTATTGTGGGACTTATTTACAGAGTCCCACTTACGGCTACTATTGGTAAAACGGGTAATGATTACTATGGTACCGCTTATGAAATTTATAACATAATATTGCTTATATCTTCTTACAGCATACCTCTTGCAGTTTCAAAACTGGTATCAGCAAGAATGGCTAAAGGGCACGTAAAGGACGCAAACAAGGTTTTGCACGGAGCCCTTCTTTTTGCGTTTATAACAGGTGGTAGCGCATCATTAATAGTTTTCTTTGGCGCAGAATTTTTCACAGGTTCTCTTTTAAAGACACCTCTTTCTGCAATCGCACTTAAAGTCCTTGCTCCTACACTTCTAGTAGTTGCTATTTTAGGTGTATTCAGAGGTTTCTTCCAAGGTCTTGGCACCATGATTCCAAGTGCCATTTCTCAGATTGGAGAGCAGATAGTAAACGCAATCGTTTCTGTAGTAGCTGCCAACATTTTATTTAGTTATGGTAAAAAAGTGGGTGGTGTACTTGGAAATGTTAAAGGTTATGCTGCCGCATATGGTGCAGCCGGAGGTACTCTTGGTACATCAACAGGTGCAGCCTTTGCCTTAATATTTGTACTTTTCATTTTCTTTGCTTTCAAAAAAGTATTTAAGAAGATGATTCAAAAGGATAAGCACAGAAATTCTGAAGGATATAATGAGATTATGTCCACTTTAATTATGACAATTATACCTGTACTTTTAAGTACTACGGTTTACAATATTAGTTCTATTATCGATCAGGGTATTTTTAAGAACTTTGCCCTTTATCAGGGACATGACGCTGCAGCCATCAGCGAGAGCTGGGGTGTATTTACAGGTCAGTATAAGGTTCTTATAAATGTGCCTCTTGCTATTGCATCTGCTATGGCAGCATCCACTGTTCCTAGCCTTACAGCAGCATTTAATTCTAATGATAGTGCTCTTGTAAAGAAGCAGATTAATATGGCCAATCGATTTGTTATGGTTATCGCATTCCCTTGCTGTGTGGGAATGATGGTACTTGCTTCCCCAATTATGCAGTTGTTATTTAACGATACTGAAAAGTCATCAGGACTTATGCTTATGATTGGTGGATGCTCGATTATTTTCTACTCATTATCTACACTTTCAAATGGTATATTACAGGGATTGGATAAGATGACTATTCCTGTTAAAAATGCACTTATAGCATTATTTGCTCACGTAGGATTTTTATTCCTGTTAATGGAAGTATTCGATCTTCACATTTATGCTGTAATTATCGCAAATGCGTTTTATGCACTCCTTATGTGCTTCCTTAATCAATCTGCAGTACTTAAATATTCAGGTGCCAGAATTGATATTAAAAAGGTATTTCTTGCTCCACTTGAGGCAAGTGCACTTATGGGCATAATTGTATACCTGGTTTACAGACTTCTTTATGGTCTTGTTTCACTAAATACTTCTTCTAACATTGCCAATTTCGTTGCTTGCATCGTTTCTATCATTGCAGGCGTTATTGTATATTTTGTTTCTATGCTTTTATTTAAGGGTGTAGATGAAGAGACATTAATGAAGTTCCCAGGTGGAGCTAAGCTTTGCAGCATTGCTTATAGCTTACATTTATTGAGGTAGACTTATGGATAGTAACGAAAAGATTTACGACGTCTGTATAGTTGGAGCTGGATTCTCAGGACTTGTTCTTGCAATTAAACTTGCAAGGGCAGGTCTTTTGGTCTGTTTAGCAGACCTTAACAGAGTAGTGGGCAGACGTATTCTTTCAACTGGAAATGGAAGATGCAATTTCACAAACAGACGAATGGGAGACCAGTTTTACTATAGCCAGCATGATCTTTCATTTATCGATGATAAACACGAGGAGGTAATTGCTTTCCTCAGAGAACTTGGCATTATCGAAAGAGATTTTGATGGATATTATTATCCAATTACAAATCAGGCTAAGACAGTTAGAGATGCACTTGAAAACGAGATTAACGCTTTGGGAATTGACGTTTATTTAGATAATCGTGTTACAGATATCGCAAAGGATGACATCTTCACTGTTACCACACACAGATCCGTTATTAAAGCAAAGAAAGTATGCGTGGCATCTGGTGGTCTTTCAGCAGCTACACTTGGTTCTTCAAAATTCGGATACAAGATGGCTACAAAATTTAAAATGAAGGTGACTAAGCTCGCTCCAGCTTTGGTTGGTGTAGTTTCAAAGGATATTTGCCTTAAGGATTTGGCGGGAGTTCGTGCAGTTGGAAAAGTTTCTTACAGAGACGCTAGCTGTGAAGGTGAGATTCAGTTTAATAAAGATGGTGTATCAGGATATCCTGTTATGTGCATCAGTAGATACATAGGATTTGATGAGCTGGATAAAAAGCTTTCTGATTTAACAATAGACTTCGTATATTTCATGACTGATGATGAGCTAAAAGAAGAGTTAAAAAACAGATTTAGCCGAAATGGTGAAGCTGCAATTCTTGCCAGTCTTAATGGACTTTCAAACGAAAAGGTTATTCAGACAGTTGTGAGCTATGCACGTATATACGGAGACACCGTGGTTTCAAAGCTTGATGATGAGGATATAGATAATCTGGTTTATTTCTTCAAGCATTTTGCAATCAGTTTAGAGGGTACAAAGGGCTTCGACAATTCTCAGGTTACAGCCGGTGGTGTTGATTTAGATGGTATTGACCTTGAGACGATGGAAGCCAAGACTTGTCCAGGTATGTACTTCACAGGGGAAGTACTTGATGTAGATGGTATTTGCGGTGGTTATAATCTTACATGGGCTTATCTGTCAGCTTCAAAAGCAGCAGATGCAATAATAAAAGAGGTGTAAATGATTAAAATTGACCAGCTGAAGCTTGATATTTCAGCAAAAGATAATCAAATAATTAATTCAATAGCTAAAAAACTTAGAGTAAACGAAAAAGACATTAGAGATTTTCAGATTTTAAAGCGTTCTATTGACGCCAGAAAAAAGCCTGATTTATTTTTCGTTTATTCCGTTGTTGTTACTTTAGATGGCGCTTTGGAAGCCAAGGTTCTAAAAAAATGTACTAAAGACAATAACGTAAATACGTACAAGCCAAAGGTATATACTTTACCATCAGCTAATAACAATTCGTCACGTCCTATCGTTGTTGGCGCAGGCCCTGCAGGTCTTTTTGCAGCATATGTATTTGCGTTAAACAATATGAATCCTATCGTTTTTGAACGTGGTAAAAAGGTAGATGACAGAACAAAAGATATCTTAGAATTCTGGGAGACCGGTGTATTAAACACAGCTTCAAACGTTCAGTTTGGTGAGGGTGGTGCCGGTACATTCTCTGATGGAAAGCTCAATACGCTTGTTAATGACAAGCTTGGTAGAAATAAATTTGTGTTAGAGACGTTTGTAAAGTTTGGCGCTCAGTCCAATATTTTATACGATGGAAAGCCACACATTGGCACCGATATTCTAAAGCAGGTTATTGCCAACATGAGAAATGAAATTATCAGCCTTGGAGGCGAGTTCCATTTCGATTCTCAGGTAGATAATTTTGTTATTGAAGACAGAAAAATCAAGGGTGTTGTCTCAAAGGGCGAGACTTACTACAGTGATTCTGTTGTTCTTGCCATTGGCCACAGTGCCAGAGATACATTTAAGACTCTTTATGATCTTGGCTTTGATATGGAGGCAAAGGATTTTGCTGTCGGATTCAGAATCGAGCATCCACAGGCTATGATTTCTGAGACCATGTACGGACCGCAGTATAACAAACTCGAGCCCGCTCCATATAAGCTTGCTCATAATCTTGATAATGGCCGTGGTGTTTACTCATTCTGTATGTGTCCAGGCGGCTTTGTAGTTAATTCTTCTTCTGAGGAGAATCGTCTGGTTGTAAACGGAATGAGCTATTCAAAACGTGACAGCCATAATGCTAACAGCGCTATTGTAGTTTCTGTCGGCGCTTCAGAATTTGACAAAAGCAATCCTCTTGCTGGAATCGAATTCCAAAGGCAGATAGAGGGCAAAGCCTTTATTCTTGCCTCAGGAAAGATTCCACAGCAGCTTTACGGTGATTTTAAAGAGAATCGCATGTCTAATGGATACGGTGATTTTTCTTCAGAAACAAAGGGTTACACAGCCTTCGGTCTTCTTTCTGATATATTTTCTCAGGAAATTAACCAATCTATTATTGACGCGATGGGTCATTTTGGTTCTAAAATAAAGGGATTCGATAGATACGATGCAATTCTTTCAGGTGTCGAAAGCAGAACTTCTTCACCAGTCAGAATTAACAGAGATGAACAGTTCCAATCCAACATCAGAGGATTATATCCTTGCGGCGAAGGAGCTGGATTTGCAGGCGGTATCACATCTGCAGCCATGGACGGACTTAAAGTAGCTGAGGCTGTGATAGCAAATCAGAATTTATAAGAATAAGGTGGGAATAAATAGTGGCAGAATACACTCCAATGATGCAGGAGTATCTTAAGACTAAAGCAGAATACGAAGATTGTATCTTATTTTACCGATTAGGTGATTTTTACGAGATGTTTTTTGAGGATGCCAAGACAGCCTCAAGAGAATTAGAGCTTACACTTACAGGAAAATCATGCGGTATGGAAGAGCGCGCACCTATGTGTGGCGTTCCATTTCATGCTGCAGATGCTTATATAAACAGACTTGTGGCAAGGGGTTACAAGGTAGCTATCTGCGAACAGGTAGAAGATCCAAAGGAAGCCAAAGGCCTTGTAAAAAGAGAAGTAATCAGAGTTGTTACACCTGGTACAAATATTGACCAGATGGCTCTTGATGAGGGTAGTAACAATTACATTATGTCTATCTTTTATAACAGAGGTGTATTTGGTGTCAGCTCCTGTGATATTTCCACAGCGGACTTTTACCTTACAGAAGTAGACAGCATCAGAAAGCTTATTGATGAGCTTTACAAATTCAATCCAGCTGAGATTATCTATTCAAAATCTATTTTTGAATCAGGTATTGATATTACTGAGGTTTCACAGAAAATCGAAAGTGCCTTGTCTCAGCTTGATGAATCATTCTACGACGATACACTTTCTACAAGAGAGTTGTTAAATCATTTCCATGCTCACTCATTAGAGGGACTTGGTTTGATGGATTTCCAGTATGGTAGGGTGGCAGCAGGTGCACTTTTAAGCTACTTAAAAGATACTCAGAAGACTGAGCTTGCTCACCTTACACATATCACTCCATACACAGATGGAAAATACATGCTTCTTGATAATTCAACAAGAAGGAACTTAGAGCTTACAGAAACCATGCGCGACAAGCAAAAGCGCGGCTCACTTCTTTGGGTTTTAGACAAGACAAAGACAGCTATGGGGGCAAGACAGCTTAAAAGCTTTATCGAGCAGCCTCTGGTATCAGTTGATGAAATTATAAAACGTCAGGACGCTATTTCAGAGATCAATGAATCTCTTATCGATAGAGAAGAGCTGAGAGAATATCTTTCTTCAGTTTATGATTTAGAACGTCTTATCACAAAGATAACTTATCAGTCAGCTAATCCACGTGATTTGATAGCTTTCAAGCAGTCTATTGGAATGCTTACACCAATAAAGACTTTACTTTCAGGCTTCCATTGTCATCTTTTGGATGATACCAATTCAAACATTGATGACATGAAAGATTTATTCGAGCTTATTGATTCAGCGATTGATGATGAGCCACCTATTTCATCTAGAGACGGTGACATCATCAAAGCCGGTTTTAATGAAGAAGTAGACAGACTTCGTGCTGCAAAGGTAGATGGAAAGCAGTGGCTTGCTGATTTAGAGGCAAAGGAAAGAGATAAAACTGGTATCAAAAATCTCAAGATAAAGTTTAACAAGGTATTTGGATTCTATCTTGAGGTTACCAATTCATATAAGGATTTAGTTCCTGATTACTACGTAAGAAAGCAGACCCTTGCAAATGCAGAAAGATACTACACTCCAGAATTAAAAGAGCTTGAAGACAGTATTTTAGGTGCAGAAGACCGTCTCAACACTATCGAGTACGAGTTCTTCAAAACAGTCAGAGATACCATCGCTTCAAACGTGGACAGAATTCAGATTACTGCAAAGGCTATCGCTCTTTTAGATGCCATTATTTCTATGGCAGTAGTTGCAGAGAAGAATCATTACGTTCGACCAGTAATTGATAATCGTGGCATCATTGATATCAAGGATGGACGTCATCCTGTTGTTGAGCAGATGATTAATGCAGATCAGTTCATTTCAAATGATTGTGAACTTGATTTGGATTCCAGAACAATTGCAATTATTACCGGTCCAAACATGGCTGGTAAATCTACCTACATGCGTCAGGTGGCTCTTATTGTTCTTATGGCTCAGATAGGAAGTTTTGTTCCCGCATCTGAGGCCAGAATCGGTGTTGTTGATCGTATCTTTACCCGTGTAGGTGCCAGCGATGATTTATCTACTGGCCAGTCTACATTCATGGTAGAGATGAATGAAGTAGCAAATATTCTTCATAATGCCACTAATAAATCTCTTTTGATTTTAGATGAGATTGGACGAGGCACATCTACATACGATGGGCTTTCAATTGCATGGGCAGTTGTAGAACATATCGCATATACGATTGGCGCCAAGACACTTTTTGCTACTCATTACCATGAGCTTACTGAGCTTGAGGGTCAGATAAAAGGTGTGCACAATTACTGTATTGCAGTGCAGGAACTTGGTGAGGATATTATTTTTCTTAGAAAGATTATTCCTGGCGGTGCAGACCAGAGCTACGGTATTCAGGTAGCTAGACTTGCCGGCCTTCCAGAGGAAGTACTTAGCCGAGCAAGAACAATAGTTAATTCTTTAAATGAGAATGATATAGCGGCTGTTGCCGATAGAATTTCCATCAGGGAGCAGGTAGAAGAGAAGTTAAAATCTCTTGAAGGGGTAACCATTTCAGAAAACGAAGCTGAAATAATCGCAGGTTTAAGAGAGCTTGATGTTACAAAAATCACTCCACTTGAAGCCATGAACATATTATTTGAGTTTCACAATAAGGTTGATGAATAATGGGAAAAATTAATTTACTTAGTCAGGAAACAATTGATAAGATTGCTGCCGGTGAGGTGGTGGAGCGTCCAGCTTCTGTTGCAAAAGAGCTTATTGAAAACAGTATCGATGCAGGTGCCACTGCCATTTCTGTAGAAATCAAGGGCGGTGGAATAGAGTATCTTCGTATAACCGATAACGGATCTGGAATCGATAAGGACCAGATACAAATTGCATTCCTTCGCCATTCCACATCAAAGATCTCATCTGCAGTAGATTTGGATAATGTGCGTTCCCTTGGTTTTAGAGGTGAAGCACTTTCCAGTATCTCAGCTGTTTCAAAGGTGGAGCTTATTACAAAGACAAAGGATTCACTTCTTGGTGCCTGCTATATTATAGAAGGTGCAAAGGAGATTTCACTTACAGATATTGGTGCACCTGATGGCACTACATTTATTGTACGACAGCTTTTTTACAATACTCCTGCCAGAAAGAAATTTTTGAAATCAGAGAGCACTGAAGGAAGCTATGTGTTTGACGTTGTTGAGCATCTTGCTCTTTCGCATCCAGAGATTTCATTTAAGTTTCTTCTTAACGGAAAAGAAAAACTCATGACATCCGGCAACGGTTCATTATCTGATACCATCTATCAGATTTATGGTCGTCAGATAGCATCAAACGTTTTGGATATAGATTATAGTGACGATAAAGTCTCGATTAACGGCTTTATTGGCCAGTCCATTATTGCAAGAGGAAACAGAGCTTTCGAGCATTTCTTTGTAAATCAAAGATATATCAAAAGCAATAATTTATCACGTGCATGCGAAGAAGGTTACTACGGATTTTTAATGGGGCACCAGTATCCATTTTTCGTAATCAATATCGCATTTACGGATTCAGCTGTAGATGTAAATGTACATCCTACAAAGCAGGAAGTTCGTTTTGAAAATGAATCCCAGATTTGTGAGCTTCTTACAAAGATAATTAATCAGAGACTACGCAAAAGAGAAGATGTGGTTGAGTCTCCCATAGATGAACCAAAAGTAAAACCTCAGCCTATTATTCAGCAGCCTGCATATACATCACAGCCTGCGCCACAGACTGAAGTTAAGCCTGCAGCATCACAAGCTGTCAGGGAACCAGAGATAATACCACCTCCAAAGCCAGTAAAAACTCCTGAACCTTTTGAGAGGGATAGATTAGAGAGAATCAAGCAGTCTATAACAGCACAGATTCACAGCGACACACCTTACGAAAAGAAATTCGCTGAGAAAAACAGAGGCGGTGAGAAATACGAACAGATCAGCTTCCTCAACAAAGAGGCTGTTAAAGAACATAAGATAGTAGGTCAGGTTTTTGATACATACTGGATTGTTGAATACGATAAAAACATGTATATCATCGACCAACATGCGGCCCACGAAAAAGTCTTATTTGAAAAGACTATGGCCAGACTTAAAAATAACGAGATGACTTCTCAGATGATAAGTCCTCCTGTTATAGTTTCCCTTTCACCACAGGATGTGCTGCTTTTTGAAAACTACAGAGAGGCTTTTGAAAAGCTGGGCTACAGAGTAGAGTCCTTTGGTGGCAATGAGCTTGCTATTAACGGCATTCCAGGCAATCTTTTGAATCTTGATCCAAAGGCCTTTTTCCTTGAGGTATTGGCTGACTGCCAGTCATACAAGGCCAGTGATTCCTTTGATATGATTATTGAAAAGGTAGCTTCAATGTCATGCAAGGCTGCAGTAAAGGGAAATAACAGACTTTCCATTCCGGAAATCAAAACACTTATAGATGAATTGCTCGAACTGGAAAATCCATATCATTGTCCTCACGGCAGACCAACAATGATTTCATTTTCGGAGTACGAGCTGGGTAAAAAGTTTAAAAGGATAATTTAATGAAAAATTTAGTAGTACTCACAGGTCCAACAGCAGTTGGTAAAACTTCACTTTCAATTAATCTCGCCAAGGCTATAAACGGCGAGATTATTTCTGCTGACTGCATGCAGGTATACAAAAGAATGGACATAGGTACTGCGAAAATTATGCCTGATGAAATGGATGGTGTTTCCCATCATCTTATTGATGTTATCGAGCCACAGGAAGATTTTCATGTAGTTCGTTTTAAGGAAATGGTTCTTGAAGCAATGGATGAAATCTATGCAAAGGGAAAGATTCCAATTATCTGTGGTGGCACAGGCTTTTATATTCAGGCGATTTTATATGACATTCAGTTTACAGACCAGGAAATTGATCAGGAATACAGAGATTATCTTGAAAAATACGCTGATGAGAATGGCAACGAAGCCCTTCTTGAAAAGCTTAGACAGGTGGATCCAGATTCAGCAGAATCAATTCCTGCCAACAACAGAAAACGCGTAATACGTGCTCTGGAATATTTTAAACAGACCGGAGAACAATTCTCAGTACATAACAAGCGTGAAAGAGACAGAATTAGCCCTTATAATTTCGCATATTTTGTATTAAATGATGATAGGGAATTGTTGTATAATCGCATAGATTTGAGAGTTGATAAGATGGCTGAAGCTGGTCTCATAGAAGAAGTTAAATCACTTCTTGAAGAGGGCTGCAAGCCTGGCATGACTTCAATGGATGGCATTGGTTATAAAGAAATCATTTCAAGCCTCCATGGTGACATGCCTATTGCTGATGCCTTAGAGCTTATCAAAAAGAACTCAAGAAACTATGCAAAGCGACAGCTTACATGGTTTAGAAGAGAAAAAGAAGTTGTCTGGCTAGATAAAACCGAGCTTAAAACAGAACAACAGCTTTTAGATAAAATTTTACAAACCTTAAAAGAGAAAGGAATTATATAAGGTGTTAAATATTTATAAAGAATTTGGAATTTCAAACGAAGTTTACAATTACGGCTCTTCTGTAATTAAGGATTTGGAAGCTCGCTTCAACGAGATTGATGAAGTGGCAGAGTACAATCAGCTAAAGGTTATTAAGGCAATGCAGGAGCACAGAGTTGCTGCAGAGTGCTTTAACACATCTACAGGTTATGGCTACGATGATGTGGGAAGAGATACACTTGAAAAAGTATACGCTTCAGTTTTCAAGACAGAGGATGCTCTTGTTCGTCCACAGATTACATGTGGTACACATGCACTTGCACTTGCTCTTATGAGTAACTTACGTCCTGGTGATGAGCTTTTATCTCCAGTAGGTAAGCCATATGACACATTGGAAGAAGTTATCGGTATTCGTCCTTCAAATGGTTCTCTTGCTGAATATGGAATCACATACGCACAGGTTGATTTACTTGAGGATGGCGGATTCGATTTTGACGGTATTAAGGCAGCCATTAACGAACGCACAAAGCTTGTTACTATTCAGCGTTCAAAGGGATATGCAAATCGTCCTACACTTTCAGTAGAGGCAATTGGAGAGCTTATCTCATTTATCAAGGGAATTAAGCCAGACATCGTCTGCATGGTAGATAACTGCTATGGTGAGTTTGTTGAGAAGATTGAGCCTACAGAGGTAGGAGCTGATATGTGCGTTGGTTCTCTCATTAAGAATCCAGGTGGCGGTCTTGCTCCAATCGGCGGTTATATTGTTGGTACAAAGGCATGCGTAGAAAATGCTGCCCACAGACTTACAAGCCCAGGCCTTGGAAAGGAGGTTGGCGCTTCACTTGGAATCATGCAGTCTTTCTATCAGGGATTTTTCCTTGCCCCAACAGTAGTAGCAGGAGCATTAAAAGGCGCTATTTTTGCAGCAAATGTATACGAGAAGCTTGGATACCTTTGCATTCCAAATGCAACAGAGCCAAGATACGACATTATTCAGGCTGTTACATTTAACAAGCCAGAAGGTCTTATCGCTTTCTGCGGGGGAATTCAGGCGGCAGCACCTGTAGATTCATACGTTACTCCAGAGCCTTGGGATATGCCAGGATACGACAGCCAGGTTATTATGGCAGCAGGAGCATTCGTACAGGGTTCATCTATTGAACTTTCTGCAGATGGCCCACTTAGAGCACCATATACAGCCTTTTTCCAGGGTGGTTTAACATGGAATCATGCCAAGCTTGGTATCCTTAAATCACTGCAAAAACTTGTAGATGCCAACCTTGTGAACCCTAGTCAACTGTGCTAAAATTTTAATGATTATGGGTTTTTACTAAAAATTTTTTGGAGGAAAGCTATGCCAGGTTCATTCGGTATTGATATAGGAACACAGAATCTCAAGATTTTCAGTGGTTCTAACAGTCAAATTTTAAACATCAAAAATACTATCGCTATTGTTAACAAAAATCAGATGTACTCATACGGAGATAGCGCTTATTCAATGTATGAGAAGGCTCCAGATACTATCGATGTTTCATTCCCAATAGTTTCAGGAGTTATCGCTGATTTCGATAATATGCAGACAATGCTTTTTGAGGTTCTTGAGAAGGATCTTAAGGGCAAGATTAAGGGTTCTGACATCGTTGTTGCAGTTCCAACAGACATCACAGAAGTAGAGAAGAAGGCTTTCTCAGATTTATTCACAAAGTCTAAGAACAAGCCACATTCAATAAGAGTATGCGAGAAGCCTATTGCTTGTGCCATCGGTATGGGTCTTGACGTTTCTGAGCCTACAGGTGTTATGGTTGTAGACTTAGGTGCAGACACTACTGAAATCTCAGTTATTTCTCTTGGTGGCCTTGTTTTATCTGAGCTTCTTCCATTTGGCGGCAATCAGATCGACGAGTCTATTGTTACTCACCTTAAGAGAAACTACAATCTCGTTATCGGTCAGAAGACAGCAAAGCAGCTTAAGGAAGAGATTGGTTCAGCACTTTCTGGCAGAGGAGAGAAGCTTACAGTTGTTGGTCGTGACGTTGTCAGCGGTCTTCCTATCGAGATGGAAATCGAAAGCGATGTTATCTACAACGCTATTAAGAATGACTTAGAGAGCTTCTGTACAAACGTTAAGCTTATTCTTGAGAAGGTTCCACCAGAGCTTGCAAAGGATATCGTTCATTCTGGTATCTATCTTACAGGTGGTACATCTCAGCTTCATCAGCTTACAGATTTATTCTCAGAAGTTACAAACATTAAGGTTAATGCTATCGAAGATCCTCAGGAATCATGCGTACGTGGCCTTGGTCAGGTCCTTTCTGATACAAAGTACAAGCAGTACGGCTATAGCATGAAGACTAGAATTTTCAAATAATACAGAGGTACTATGAGACAAAGAAAAGCAAGTGGTGGTATTCCAAGTAAATATTTGCTCACAATATTATCTATTATTTGTGTAATGCTTTTATTCTTCAGCTATTCCACAGGTTTTACAGGTGGCCCACTTGAGACTATTGCCAACCACATTTTCATCCCTATGCAAAAGGGTATTGATTATATTGGCAGTACTATAGCCATTTCTTCAGCGGACACCAAGACCAGAAAAGAGCTTGTTGCTGAAAACGAAGAATTACAGGCTCAGGTTGAAGAGTTAAATTCCAGAATCAGCAACATGGAGCTTAAGCTGGATGAGCTTGATGAGCTTCAGAAGTTATATGAGCTGGATCAGAGCTATTATGATTACGACACCACAGGTGCTCGTATCATTGGAAAGAGCACTTCTAATTGGTTTAACACCTTCACAATAGACAAGGGTACTAAAGACGGTATCAAGGTCAATATGAATGTTATTGCAGATGGAGGATTAGTAGGAATCGTTTCATCTGTAGGTGATTCATATGCTGTAGTAAGAGCGATTATTGATGACACCGCAAATGTCAGCGCTACTATTTCATCTACAGAGGACAACTGTATCGTTTCTGGTTCTCTTGAAAAAATGACATTAAACAACCTTATTACATTTTCAAACTTAGATGACAGTGCAGATAAGGTTGCCATTGGTGACATGGTTGTCACCTCTAATATTTCTGATAAATATGTCCCAGGTATCCTTATCGGATACGTATCAGAGGTCAATAAAGACGAAAATGACCTTTCTAAATCAGGAACAATCACTCCAGTAGTTGATTTTAAGCATTTGTCAGAGGTACTTGTTATTAAGCAGCTAAAGGAGTCCTATAAGAGTGAGTAAATTCAAACAATATTTAAAGAAAATATTGGTTATAGCACTTATCATATATGTTTGTTTTTTACTTCAAACAAGTATTTTTTCCCGCTACAGATTAGCGGGAGTTACTCCTAATATTTTGATTTGTGTTGTTGCTACCTACGGATTTATGAAGGGTAGACGCCATGGTATTGTAGTAGGGTTCTGCACAGGACTCCTGCTTGATATTTTTTCTGGTACGTTGTTTGGATTTTATGCTCTTGTATATATGTACATTGGCCTTCTTAATGGTCTTTTTAAAAAGCAGTTTTTCGGAGACGATTTAAAGCTGCCTTTGATTCTTATTGGCACCAGTGATTTTATTTACGGAGTATTTTCTTACTTAGCGCTTTATGCTGTCAAATCTCAGTATAATTTTACATTCTATTTAATGAATCTTATTTTACCTGAGGTTGTTTATACTTTACTTGTGTCTATTTTTGTTTATTACATAATTTTATACATTAATAACTGGCTAGAAAAATTAGAAAAGAAAGGTTCTGATAGAATTGGAAATTATTAAGGACTTTTTTGTAAATGCATTTTCTTCACGTATTCGCGTGATTTCAGTAGTAATGGGTCTTTTTGCTACTGTCCTTATTTCACGTCTTTTTTATTTGCAGATTATCAATGGTAGCGAATATCAGGACAACTATAATTTGAAGCTTGAAAAAACTGAGACTATACCAGCTACACGAGGTAATATATACGATCGTAACGGAAACCTTTTAGCTTATAACGAACTTGTTTACGCTGTAACTATCCAGGATAACGGTTCTTATTCAAGCAAAAAGGAGAAGAGTCAGTCCCTCAATTCTGAAATTGCAGAAATCATTACCAAGCTAGAATCAAACGGTGATGCAATAGATAACAATTTCCCAATTTATATAGATTCATCCGGTTCATATCAATTCATGTACTCAGGCAGCACACTTCAGCGTTTTAGAGCTGATGTTTTCGGAAAAACAAGTGTAGATGACCTTGAGTTTAATGAAAAGCTTGGCATAGACGAAGCTAATGCCACAGCAGATGATATTATTGGATATCTTCAGGGAGAGAGAGTATACAACATTTCCGATGAATTCGACAAAAAGCTTCGCTATGAAATAATGGTAGTCCGTTATAACATGGGTCAGAATTCATATCAGAAATACATCTCAACAGTTATCGCGTCAGATGTTTCTGACAGATCTGTTGCTTTTATTGAGGAAAATGTTAACGAACTTACAGGTGTAGCTATCGAGCAAAAATCATTAAGACGCTACGCCAACAGCGAATATTTTGCCCATATCATTGGTTATACAGGACAGATTTCTACTGATGAATACAAGGCAAGATCAGCAAAAGATGATACTGTAGAAGCTACAGACATTGTCGGTAAATCTGGTATTGAAAAATACATGGACGATTACCTTTCAGGAACAAAAGGTACTTCGACTTTATTCGTAGATAGTGTAGGTAACACTATCGCAGAGGGTGATTACACAGCTGCCGTATCTGGAAATGATGTTTATCTTTCCATTGATATGGATTTACAGAAAGCTACATATACACTTCTTGAGCAGGAGATTGCTGGTATTTTATATTCAAAGATTGCCAATATAAAGCAGTACCATGCATCTGAGCATGCATCTTCTTCAGATGTAGTTGTTCCTATTTACGATGTATATAACTCTTTAATTGCAAACGGAATCATTGATACTACAGCTTTTGAAGATGAAAATGCTACAGATACAGAAAAGGCTGTTTTAGCAGCATATAAAGTAAAAGAAAAAGAGGTTCTTGCCGCTCTCAAATCGCAGTTAAACGTTAACAACGAAGCAGTTTACAATGAATTGCCAGATGAGTATCAGGCATATTCTACATACATTGTCACAAAGCTTAAGAGTCTTGGAATCTTTGATTCTTCAGCTATCGACACATCTTCTGAAGTTCAGGAAAGCTGGACATCAGAAAACATGGCCGTTAATAAGTATTTGTTATATGCCATCGAACAGAACTGGATTGATATTACAAAATATGAGAGTGAAGCTAAATATGCAGATACAGAGGAGTTGTACAACGACTTAATCGACTACACTCTAGAGTATCTCGGAAATGATAAATCATTCCAGAAGCTTATTTACAAATATTTGCTCTTAGATGACCGTATTTCCGGTACACAGCTTGGCTTAATTCTTTATGACCAGGGTGTCTTAAAAGAAGATCCTGAGACATATGCAATGCTTAGCAGCGGAAGAATCTCATCTTATGAGTTTATGCTTTCAAAAATCAAGAATCTTGAGCTTACTCCAGGTCAAATTGCTTTGGATCCATGTTCAGGTTCTACAGTTATTTTGGATGCCAAGACTGGCGAAGTATTAGCTATGGTTACATATCCAGGCTATGACAATAATCGCCTTGCCAACTCTGTTGATTCGGATTACTATGCATACCTTACAAACAGTGCATCAAATCCGCTTTACAATTATGCTACACAGCAGAGAACAGCTCCTGGTTCTACATTTAAGATTGTCAGCTCTACAGCAGGTTTGGCAGAAAACGTTATCACAACATCTACAGAGATTGTGGATCTTGGTCAGTATACTAAGGTTTCAAATAATCCTAAATGTTGGATTTATCCTAGTAACCACGGTAGCATCAATGTATCAGAAGCTATCAGAGATTCATGTAACTATTTCTTCTACGAAGTAGGTTGGAGATTATCTGGTGGTGACGGAGCATACAACGATGTTACTGGTATCGAAAAGATTCAAAAGTATGCTTCTCTTTACGGACTTGACGAGACAACAGGTGTGGAAATAGAAGAGAATTCTCCTCATATTGCCACTGAATACCCTGTCATGGCCGCAATCGGACAGTCAGATAACAACTTTACAACTGTTGGTCTTGCAAGATATGCAACTGCAATTGCCAGCAGAGGTAACGTTTACAATCTTACTTTATTAGACAGTGTTAGAGATTCAGAAGGCAATGTTGTAAAAAGCTACAGTCCAACCATTAGAAATCAGGTAGATGTACTTAACGCTGGACAGTGGGATGCCATCCACTATGGTATGAAGATGGTTACAGAGTCACTTTCATCCTTCAACAATTTCTCAGTACCAGTTGCAGGTAAGACAGGTACTGCTCAGCAGGTTAAAAGCAGACCTAACCACGCTTTGTTTATTGGATTTGCTCCATATAACAATCCTGAAATTGCAATTGCAACACGTATCGCCTATGGTTATACATCACATAATGCAGCTGCTGTTTCAAAAGATATTATGTCTTATTATTTCGGTGTTTCTTCTACAGAAGACCTCCTTAATGGTGAGGCTAACTCAGTATCTAATTCAGAAAACGAATTTACTGATTAATACATTTTAAAATTCTAGGAGGTACATTTTGGCTAACGATCCTGTAGTATTAAAAAGTAATAAATACGGTTTGTCGTTACAACTTGATGCCACAATTCCTTTTGAGGATTTAGTGCGGGCTATCTGCGAGAAGTTCGCAAAGTCTGCCGATTTCTTCGGTGAGACTTCCATGATTCTCGAGACCTTTGGACGTGAAATTTCCAACGAAGAAGGACTTGTTATCATCCAGGCAATCGAGCTTAATTCAAAAATAAAAATTATACTTCTAAATGAAAATAATCAGTATAAAGACACTCGCATGTTAGGTGAGATAGACAGATTTTATACTGATGAGATTTTCGAGAATGCAAAGATTATCAGAGGCAGCGTAACAAAACAGGACGAAATCACATCTGATTCCAGTCTTATTATTCTTGGCGACGTAAAATCAAAGGCCAGCGTGAGAGCAAAGGGCAATATCATTGTTCTTGGCAGCCTTGATGGCACATGCCACGCTGGATACCCTGACAACACTGGTTGCTATATCGTAGCTGGTGAGCTTAATTCCAAGAATATTCAAATTGGAACAGTCACCGGCGAAATAAAGCTTCAGGAGAAATGGTCACTTAGAGTTAGACGTTCAAAAGAAGAGCCTATTGGTATTTCCGTATGGAACCACGAGCTCTTGGCAGAACCACTCAGCAGTGGATTATTAAAAAGGATAAAATAAATGTTTCACAATTATAGATTTAAAAATCTTGATATAAAGTTAATATTAGCAGTCATCACACTTACCATTATTGGTATTTTTGTAATAGGCAGTGCTAATGAATCAAACCAGCAAAAGCAGATTATCGGTATGATTCTTGGTGTAATTGTAATGGGAGTAATGACTCTTATAGATTATGATTTTATTCTTCATTTCCATTGGGTTTATTACGGATTGGTTATTGCCTTACTTATTGCCGTTCTATTATTCGGCGATGAAGCCGGTGGTGCCACCAGATGGATTGAAGTGGGAGTTCGTTTCCAGCCATCTGAGTTGGGTAAAATTCTTTTGATTTTGTTCTTCTCCTGGTTCTTAATGTTGCATGAAGAAGACATAAATAAGCCAAAAGTTCTTGCTTTGACCATACTTTTATCTGCTTTTCCGTTATTTTTAATAGAAAAAGAGCCAGATTTATCCACTACTATAGTCACAATGATGATAATTTGTGTTATGATGTTTGTAGTGGGATTAAGTTACAAACTTGTAGCTATTGTTTTAGGAGTTACAATTCCATCAATTATCATTCTGCTTATACTTGTAATGCAGGACGGCCAGACTATATTAAAAGACTATCAGGGTGGTCGTATCCTTGCCTGGCTCAAGCCTGAGAAATATCCTCAGGGTGCATATCAGCAGCAGAACTCTATTATGGCAATCGGTTCAGGTCAGCTTTTAGGAAAGGGACTTGGCAATGATTCCTTCGATTCTGTTAAGAATGGTAATTACATTTCAGAACCTCACACAGATTTTATCTTTGCAGTTGCGGGAGAAGAGTTAGGATTTGTTGGTTCGGCTTTAGTTATACTTTTGATATTTTTTATCACGATAGAAATACTACTTATCGCAAAGAGAGCAAAGGATGTTTCTGGAAAGCTTATTTGTGTCGGTATGGCCACACTTATTGGTTTCCAGAGCTTTGTAAACATTTGCGTAGTCACCGGTTTGATGCCAAATACCGGTTTGCCTCTTCCTTTCGTAAGCTATGGCCTTACGTCACTGGTTACAGTGTATTTTGGAATAGGTATTGTATTAAATGTTGGCATCCAATCAAAAAATAATAACGGGAGGCTATTTTAAATGAACATTGGATTGGTAGCTCATGATTCCAAAAAGAAGCTTATGCAGAATTTCTGTATTGCTTACAGAGGAATTCTTAGCAAAAATGAAATTTTTGCCACAGGAACTACTGGCAGACTGGTAGAGGAGGTAACAAATCTTTCAGTGCATAAATATCTTGCTGGCCACCTTGGCGGTACACAGCAGTTAGGCGCACAGATTGAACAGAACGAGATTGATTTGGTTATTTTCCTTAGAGATCCACTTACCGTAAAATCCCATGAGCCTGATGTAAATAATATTGTAAGGCTTTGTGACGCCCATAACATTCCACTGGCCACAAATCTGGCTACAGCGGAGCTGCTTATAAAGTCATTAGATAGAGGAGACCTTGAGTGGCGTGAAATGTATAAATAAATTATTATCCTGTATTCTTATAGCATCACTTTCTATTTCTTTAGGAGGATGTGGCAAGGAACAGGAGGATGTGACCAGCTATAAGCTTTACGACACATCCTTTGAGTATGGTTTGACTCAGAACGGTGCGTCTTCTGATGTTGAATTGTTTGCAAAGAATTTATGTGTAGCTAACTCAGATGATTTAGGAACTTCTGCTGTAGATTCACAGGTTGCGTCTGGAGCAGGAGCTTTTAATGTAACAGAGCAGTCTACAGTTTATGCTCAGTCTATACATGAAAAGCTTTATCCGGCATCTACTACCAAAATTCTTACAGCATATATTGCCTGTATGAATGGTAATCTTGATGAATACTATACAGTCAGCGCCAACGCTGTTAAACAGGCAAGTGATTCCTCTGTTATAAATTTAAGAGAGGGAGATGTAATTTCATTACGAGATTTATTATATGGTCTTATGCTTCGCTCTGGTAACGATGCAGCCATCGCCATAGCAGAGGGCATTAGTGGTGATGTTGAGACATTTGCCAATCTTATGAATGAGACAGCAAAGTCCCTTGGAGCCACAAATTCCCATTTTATTACTCCTAATGGATTACACGATGAAAATCATTACACAACTGTATATGACATGTATTTGATACTAAATGCGGCCATAGAGAACCCAGACTTCTATAGTATTTTTACTGCCACATCTTACACTGCAAATTACACCAGTGGTGGCAAATCAAAAACAGTAGACTGGACTACTACAAACCAGTATCAATCCGGTAAGATCAAAAAGCCAGCAGGTTTTACGATTTTAGGCGGAAAGACTGGAACTACTGGAGCCGCAGGATATTGTCTGGTACTTTTATCAGAGAACGAAGAGCATGATAAGATTATCTCTATAGTTTTCAATGCAGATTGCAGAGGAAACCTGTATCTACTGATGAACGAAATACTAAGTAATTATTGTATATAATTTCTGAAATTTCAGATGTTTATGGCCAATTATTCTATACATTAATAACCTTATAAGCATATTTTTTGAACAAATCTTGTTTTTGTTATTTAGGTTTTCTACACATTATGTTAGAATGTATATAACAAATAAATAGTTACTCTTGAACGACAGAGGGCACTATAAAATATTACTTATAAGGGAGGTATTTTGACATGGTGGAGATTATTTCAGGCGAGAAGGGCAAGGGCAAGACAAAGTATTTACTTGATAAGGTAAACAGTGACATCCAAAAGGTGGATGGTTCAATTGTTTACATCGACAAGAATACAAAACACATGTATGAGCTCGATTCTAAGATTCGTTTGATTAATATGGGGGATTATCCAATCGATTCTTCTGATGAATTTTTAGGTTTCTTAAGCGGAGTTTTATCTCAGAACTCTGATATCCAAGAGGTTTTCTTAGACAGTTTCCTTACAGTATCAAATATTGACACAAATGAAGGTATTACAGTTGCCCTTGATAAGCTTGATAAGATTTGCAACATGTTTGATGTTAAATTTGTTTTGTCAGTTAGTAGAAATGAAAAGGATTTACCTGAGAATGCTAAAGGCAAGATAGTTATATCTTTATAATATCAAAAATAATGGGGCACGGAGACGTGCCCTTTTAAAATGTTTCAGGAGTATTTTGTATTTACATGCGTAAAAAGAAGGATGAGAAAATAATTAAATATCCTAAACAATATCATATATCTATTGGATTCATCACAATCGGTGTAATGTTTATTTATATGTTATTCCATTTGCTAACATACATTACCGAAGCCAATATTACAGTTTATGAAGTATCTCAGGGTTCTATTTCTTCAAATCTGGAATACAATGCTTTGGCAATCCGTCAGGAGCAGATAATAAACGCCGACTCTAATGGTGATATTTTATATTTAGCTGAAAATTATACTAAAGTAGGCTCTAAGTCACAGGTATATGCATTAGATTTATCTGGAGAAATCCTATCCTCATTGAAAAGTTCATCTCAGAGCATAGATGTAAGCCTTGATGAAGATGATTATCTAAAGCTTCAAAACAGCATTTCAACATATTCATTCGATTATTCAAATATCGCATTTAATAAGCTATATTCATTTAAAAATGAATTGGAATCACAGGTACAGCAGCTTTACACTGTATCAGCCATGGAAGCCATGAATGATTCTGTTCAATCAGCTATTGCCAGCGGTACTTTTAATATATATTCAAGCCCTCAGCCTGGTCTGATAGTTTATTCTATTGATGGTCTTGAGAATTTGACTGTAGATTCCTTTATATCTGATTCTTTCGATATGTCAAAATATGCAGCTACAAATCTTAAGTCTCAGGAATCTATTGTAGCAGGACAGCCTGTTTACAAATTGATTACCTCAGATCACTGGAATCTTATCTGCGAGGTAGATAAAGACTTATATGATTCTTTGCAGGGTGAATCTTATATCAAAATTAAATTTTTAGAGGATGAAAACGAGACATGGACTGCTTTGTCATTTAGCGAAAAAGCAGGTAAATATTATTTGATTCTTTCTTTAGACGATTCCATGGACAGATATGCAGAAAGCAGATATGTTCATATTAAGCTGATAAACAATAATATTTCAGGCCTTAAGATTCCTAATTCATCCATTGTACAGAAATCCTTCTACACCATTCCTAAGTCTTATGAGATGAGAGGAAGCAATGACGATGAAGCAGGATTCCTTAGAAAGACTTCTGACTCCAGCGAATACGTCAGTCCAACTATCTACTATGAGTCTGATGATTATTATTACGTGGATAATGAGGTCCTATCCAGAGGAGATACCCTCTGTAAGCCTAATTCGAATGAGACTTACGTGGTAGGTTCCGATATGGACAAATTAAATGGCGTATATAACGTAAACAAAGGATATGCTGTATTCAAACAGATTGAGATTCTGTATCAGAATAATGATTACTCAATAATCAAGACTGGAACCAATTATGGTATATCAATGTATGATCACATAGTGTTACAGGGTGATGAGGTTGAAGAAAATTCAATCATAAATTAAGAAATAGAGGTGTGTAATGAGAGCAGATGAATTAAAAGAGAATTTAACTAATGTAGAGAAGCGCATTGCGGATGCGTGTGCAAGAGCAGGCAGAAATCGAGATGAGGTTACACTTATAGCTGTCAGCAAGACTAAGCCTGTAGAAGATTTACAGGTAATCTATGATTGCGGAATCAGAAGCTTTGGTGAGAATAAGGTTCAGGAGCTTACTGGTAAGATTCCTGAAATGCCTAATGACATTGACTGGCATCTCATTGGACATCTTCAGAGAAATAAGGTTAAGTACATTGTAGATCAGGTTAAGCTTATCCATTCTGTAGACAGCTACAGACTTGCAGAGGAGATTAACATTCAGGCCAAGAAGAAGGGCGTAGTAGTCCCTATTCTTATCGAGGTTAATGCAGCTAACGAAGCTACAAAGTTTGGCGTTAAATTAGAAGAGGCTGCACAGCTTTGTGAAGAGATTTCACACCTTGATGCTGTTCACATTATGGGATTAATGACAATAGCACCAAATGTTGTGGTTCCAGAAGAAAATAGAGCAATTTTTCACAAAATAAAGGATTTATCGGTTGACATTGCTAGTAAAAACATCGATAATGTAGATATGAGAATTTTATCTATGGGAATGACCAATGATTTTGAAGTTGCCATAGAGGAGGGTGCTACTCATGTTCGCGTGGGTACAGCCATTTTTGGAGAGAGAAATTACAATATCTAAAATAGGAGTAATGTTATGTTTGAAAGAATGCTTGATGCAATGCATCTTAGTGATGACTACGATGATTATGAGGACGAAGAACTTTACGAAGAAGAGGAAAAAGATTCTTTCTTCAATAAGTTTTCAAAAAAAGATGAAGAGGAAAAGCGTCCAGTTTTGAACAAGCCTTCTGACAAGGAGACTAGAGCTTCTAAACCAGCGCCAAAGATTACACCAATGAGAAACAAAGGGAAAGGAGCTGTTATGGAAGTTTGTGTTATTAAGCCATCTTCTTTCGAAGATGCCCGTGAGATTTCTGAGACACTTTTAGCTGAGCGAACAGTTCTTCTAAACATGAAGGGATTAGATTTAGGAGTTGCACAGCGTATTATAGATTTCACATGCGGAACCTGCTACGCTATAGATGGTAATTTACAGCGTATTGAAGATTATATCTTCATTATTACACCTGCAGGAGTTGAGCTATCTGGTGATTTAGCAGGAATCGTTGATGCCTTTGACTTTACAGGGATTCAGACAGGATTTTAAATTTTAAGCACCAGAACATATCTGGTGCTTTTTTTATACCAAAAGAAGGAGACTAGAATTTTATGGAATGCTTAAATGTTAAATACGAGAACAAACCTTGCTACAATATTCATTTTCGCCCAGATTTTACAGACCTTGCTACTGTTTTTAAATCAGACTTAAACAAACAATACGACAATATTTGTGTTGTTTCTGATTCAAACGTTGCTGGTTTATATTTAGCTGAGGTTGTACAGATATTTAAGGGCTTATGTGATAATGTTTGTTCTTTCAGCTTTGATGCCGGCGAGGCTTCTAAAAACCTCGATACAGTCAGTCTCCTTTACGAACATCTTATAATGAAAAAGTTCACCCGCAGCTCCTTACTTGTTGCTTTAGGCGGTGGAGTAGTAGGTGATTTAACAGGTTTTGCTGCAGCTACATTCTTAAGAGGTATCGATTTTATTCAGGTTCCTACCACATTATTATCTCAGGTAGACAGCTCTGTAGGTGGAAAAACAGGTGTAGATTTTAACCAATATAAGAATATGGTTGGTGCCTTTAAGATGCCTAAAATGGTTTACATGAACATTGGCACATTAAAGACTTTGGATGCAGATAATTTTGCCTGTGGTATGGGCGAAGTCATTAAGCACGGACTCATTTCTGATAAAGATTTTTATCAGTGGTTAAAGGATAACAAAGACAAAGTTATGGCCAGAGAATACGAGGCTCTTGCATACATGGTTCAAAAGAACTGCGATATTAAACGTTATGTAGTGGAGATAGATCCTACAGAAAAAGGAATCAGAGCTTATCTTAATTTCGGTCACACATTAGGCCACGCCATTGAAAAGCTTTGCAACTTCTCATTAGGCCATGGTCAATGTGTAGGTGTTGGTATGGTTTGTGCCAGCTATCTTTCTATGAAGCTTGGCTATATTACAGAGTCTGAGTACAATGATATTATCGACTGCCTGAAACTGTATAATATGCCAGTCAGCGTTTCAGGACTTACAGCAGCAGATATTTTAGAAGCTTCAAAATCAGATAAGAAAATGACTGGCAAAAAAATCAAATTTACAATATTAAAGGCTATTGGCGAAGCAGCATCATATCTTGATTTCACAGATGAAGATTTGCTCGAGGCAATAGATCAGGTGTTAGATTAATGTTTTACAAGGTTAAAAAAAGTACATCAATTATTTACAGTTTTGCTTTGATTTTAATATTTATTGTTCTTGATCAGGTTACAAAGTACCTTGCTGTACAGCATTTAATGAACAAAGATGATATTATCCTGATTCCAGGCGTCTTACAGTTACATTATCTTGAGAATACAGGAGCTGCCTTTTCCCTTTTAGAAGGTAAACAGCTGTTATTTGGCATCATAACACCTATTCTTTTGATTTTACTTACTTATGTCCTTATTAGATTGCCACAGAACAAGAAGTATACACTTTTAAACTATATAATTATATTTGTTATTGCAGGAGCTATCGGCAATTATATCGACCGTGTAACAAACAATTACGTAGTTGATTTTATTTATTTTTCACTGATTAACTTCCCTGTATTTAACGTAGCTGATATTTATGTCACATGTAGCGTCATAGCTTTATTTCTTGTTATTTTGTTCTATTATAAGGATGAAGATTTAGAGGAGATTAAGCAGCGCTTATTATTTAAATAATATGGATGAAATCACAATCATAATTGAAGAACCATCTGAAGAGAATATTCGTATAGACAAATATCTTGCGGAAAATCTCCCTGAAAAATCACGAAGCTATTATCAAAAAGCAATTGATAATGGCTTTGTTTTAGTGAACGGAAAACAGGTTAAGTCTAAATATCAGACAAAGCTGGGGGATGAAATAATTGTCAGCATCGAGCCTGTAAAGGAAATCGATATTCTTCCAGAAGATATTCCAATAGAAATCTTATACGAAGATTCTGATGTTATCGTAGTAAACAAGCCAAAGGGCATGGTTGTACATCCAGCTCCTGGCCATTATTCCGGTACACTTGTAAATGCTCTTATGTATCATTGCAAGGATTCTTTATCTGGAATTAACGGCGAGATCAGACCTGGAATAGTTCATCGAATCGATATGAATACAACTGGCTCTTTACTGGTTTGCAAAAATGATAAAGCTCACAATGATATTGCAGCTCAGATAAAAGTACATTCAGTTAATAGAATTTATAAGGGTATTGTTGTAGGAAACTTTAAAGAAGAGACCGGAACCATAAATGCTCCTATAGGCCGAAATCCTAAAGACAGGAAGAAAATGGCTGTTGTAAACAATGGAAGAGAGGCAATCACTCATTTCACCGTTTTAGAGCAATTTAAGGGCTATTCATATGTCCAGTTTAAATTGGAGACTGGCCGTACTCACCAGATACGTGTTCATATGGCTCATATTGACCATCCATTAGTGGGAGACGACGTATATGGAAAGCCTGTAAAAGGCCTGGAGGGACAAACACTCCACGCACAGACCTTAGGCTTTGTACAGCCAAGCACAGGTGAATACGTGGAGGTAAATGCTCCATTACCAGCATACTTTGAAGATTTACTGGCTAAATATCGTAAAATGACTTAGTTATCTTTTCTGCTAAAATCTACAGCATTACGTGCCAGACGCTTGTGTTCGTCCTCAATGGCTGCGTAATAATCGATAGTAGTATTAATATTCTCATGGCCAAGAACGTCAGCAACAAGACGAATATCGCCTGTTTCGCGATAGAGGGCAGTACCGTAGGTGCTACGAAGCTTATGAGGTGTGATTTTCTTGTTAGGAACTACCATTTTAGCGTATTTCTTAACAAGATTTTCTATTGCATCCACGCTTATTCTCCTACCCTGTAAGGAGTAGAAGAGTGCAGTCTCCTGGCCTTCAACTGGATTAATATATTCACGTTCTCCATTAACATAATCCTGTAAAACCTGAGAAACTTCATCATTGAAATAGATTATATCCTGTCCGCCACCTTTACGGACAATAGTTAATGAGTTGACATTAAAATCAACATCATTTAAATCAAGTCCGTTGCATTCGCTGACACGAATTCCAGTATTTAACATTAGGGTTAAAATGGCTAAATCACGGCCTCGGGTCTTTTGATTATATTTTCTTTGTCTTTCAGATGTAAAGGCATTTCCGTTGTCTATGGCCTCTAAAATGGCCTGAACTTCATAATTGTTCATACGAACGATATTTTTATCTTTTTTTATCTTAGGAAGCTCTACAAGCTGTGTTGGATCTGATTTAACATATTCACGGACCATCAGATACTTATACATGCCTCGCAGTGGCGATAATTTACGTGCTATAGCCTTTTTACCGTTTTCGTGTTGTTCGCCCACAGTATTGAGCTCTAGGTAACGTTTATATTCCTCAATATCATCTGGTGTAATTTTATTTAGAATATCATAATCAATTTTCTTTAAATCATTTCCAACTATAGGATTAGAGTCAGATAAAAACCTAAAGAAGGTAAGCAAATCGTAGCAATATGAAATAAGTGTGCTGGTCTGAGCATTTTGCTCCTTTGAGTGGACATAATCTAATGCAGGTTTTGGAAGCTGATCCTCAAGCTCACGCAATTTAAGTTTTAAATTTTTATTTTTATCTTTATAGAAAGATGAGTCTTTTCCCATAAATAATTCTCCGTTTTATTTCAATAACTTCATTCTAATTATAGAAGTTTTTGGGGATATTGTCATTAGGTGAAAAAAGTGCATTTTTACGTAGTACTTACTTGATTAGATAGTCTATAATTTGATAAAATTTTGCTTAGAGACTAGAAAGGAATACTTGAATAATAATGAATAATATTAATTTGAAAAAAGCTGATCAGATACAGTTTTTTAGATTTATCTGTTTTGGGATGATTTTTTTATGGCATGCAAAAGTTTGGCAGATAAAATTCTTACCATCAAACGTTGGCGCTCAGACGGGATTGTTTTTCTTTTTCCTTCTTACAGGTGTTGTAAGTTCTTATTCACTTGAATCAAAAGATTTAGCCCCTACAAAGAAAAATATAATTGAATATGTAATAAGAAAAATTATAAAGATATATCCTTTGTATTTCTTAACAAATCTTGTTACATTCCTATACGAAGGAGGGCAAGAGTACGTAACAACTCATAATGTAAAAATGTTTATATTCATGATTGGCTCCTTTATTATATCATCTCTAATGCTCCAAACATGGTTATTCATGCCATTTGTATGCAATACTGTAGGATGGTATTTAGCTTCTATGATTTGGCTAAGTATTGTAAATATTCCATTTACTAATTGGGCTAAATCAAAAAGAAATCAGAAAAAGCCTATTTTACGTATGTTAGGAATAATTTGTTTGGCATTTATATACTTAATTGTTTTATCATCATTGCAATTTATTATTCCATTTGGAGCTGGAGCATATTTCTTTCAAACACCTGTTTTTTGCCTTGGTTTTCATATAATTGGTCTTGCATTAGGTCAAATCATTTTGATAGTAAAGAACAATTATCCAAAGTGGTCACTTCAGGTAAATAAGTTTACTGCTATAGAAACAATAGTTTTATTAATATGGTTAGTGATAGTATTTATTCCAGGTGAGATGGCTCCATTACCAATCGCACTGGGAATATTATTTGATATTCTTTTAATTTTTGTTTTTATGTTGGGATATGGAAAGATTTCCGTAATACTGAGAGCAAAACCATTGGTATTCCTTGGAGACATATCTTTTGAATGTTATATAATTCATCAGGTTATAATTAAAATATATTCAGGTATAAATGGCTGGGAGAGTTTCGGTTTCTTTGGAAATGCCTATGCACTTGCAATATGTTTTACAATAACAGTAGCTATAGCATTGTATACTTCAAAAATAACGTCACTTCCAGAGGTAAATGCAAAAAATCCTATATACCATGATTTTACAAAGGTTACTGCAAAAAATGTGGTAGCCTTTTTTAGTTGACAGGAACGGAAAAATAGTATCTAAGAGCCTTATTTTTCAATATTTAAGCATGCCAAAAAGGCCTTTAACACAAGCTTTCCAGAACTTAATGCTAAATGCCTAGGTAGAATCCATATATTGCATTAAGTTCTGCAAACCGATAATTGTGTTATACTTTACTCGAATTAATTTTTATTAATACTCAGGTTTACGCAACAACCAAGGCTTTAAAACAACGTCATCACGCTCAATTTTGACAGCATTTAAAGCCTTCAAAAATTCATCACCTAGAAGAAGCTTAGCTAATTCGTATGGGGATACATTATTTAAGCTTTCACGGGGATAATTGTTGATGTGGTTCATCAAAAGATGAATGTCAGATTGGGAAAGGTCATTAAAGCTTTTCCCTTTCGACAGAACCTGTCTAATAAACTCATGATTTCTTTCGAGCATCCCTTTTTGCCATGAGCAATAAGGATCGCAGTAAAACAACTTCGTTTTGATTTCTCCATTTCTATCGCATTCAATAGCATACGGATTACCAAATTCTGTTCCACGGTCAGCTAAAATGACCTGAAAGAGCTTTTGAAACAGCTCAATTCCAAGCTTATCGCATATGTCATTTATAGCTTCAATTACGGCCATTTGATTGTGTTCTTTCAGAAGACATATAATCATAAATCCTGATTTACGATGTAGCATTGTCATGAAGCTGTAGCCGCCTATGACTCCTATCACAGTATCTAATTCCCAAATGTTTAAATCAGGTTTATCCTCAATGAATTTTTGAAAATCATTGTAGGTTCTCTTGAATACAAAGTCCTGGAAGCTCTTTGGTCGATTTCCGTGGCTATAACGAGGCTTAAATCGGACTTTTCTTGGCATATCTATGTTTCTAGCGGTAAGATAGCAGCGGTCTACGTATTCATAGAGTGTACTAGCTGAACAAGGGATTTCATCCTTATGATTTGCATAAATAGTCCTTATAGATTGGCCTTTTAGAAGAAGAGGAGATACTAAGTTATCAAGTTGTTCCATTTCTTCTGCAGAAAGTGTTATTCCGCCTCTAGACTCTTTAAGCTTATCTTCATATACAATCTGAGCTCGTCTGGCTTGATACTTGTATTTAGCAGAAAATGCGCTTATACGGCAAGGATTTTCACTGCAGCCATTGCATACATATGGAGATTTTAGTAGCTTAGGGCAAATGTATGGCTTATATTCAGGGCATTTATCGCTGTTACAGTAGTCATCGCAACCGCTACAAGACATATGTCTGCATTTACCACTTTGGCATAGATTTATGACTGTACATGCACCGGCACCAAACTGAAACTCGCATTTCTCTTTAGTGGCAGTATGACAAACATATCGGTTTCTTTGTACTTCACGAACGATAGAAGAGTCAGGCCTGCCAAGCTTTTGGGCAATCTTGTGGATTTTTTCTCCCTTATTTAGTAGATCTTCAATTATAGAACGTTCTTCAAATGTAAGATGTTTATTATTCATGTGATTACCTCCAAATTCTATAGGTAATCGATTTGCAGAACAGTATTAGTATAATTCTAATGAACAAATATTGAAAATATGGTAATTAAAGCTTTCTTTAGGCTGTTAAATCAACTAAAATAAAGACATTAATAAATCGCAATTTGTAGGGCAGATACAACGAATGGGAGGATACTATGGATGCTAGAGAGTACTTGGAAATATTGCATGTTGCGGAAAGGCTAAAAGATACGCCAAGGCACTGTACAACAACAAAACGTAGGACAGAAAGTGTGGCTGAACATAGCTGGCGAATTTCGCTTATGGCCTTTTTATTAAGACATGAATTCAAAGATTTAGATATAAATAAGGTAGTTGATATGTGCCTTATACATGATCTTGGCGAGTGCTTTACAGGCGATATTCCAACTTTTGTAAAGACTGACTCTGATAGAGAAGTTGAAGATTCATTATTAAATCAGTGGGTAAAAACGCTTCCTGCAGAATTATCTGAAGACATAGCGGCACTTTATAAAGAAATGGATGCGCAAGAAACTAAGGAAGCTAAACTTTATAAAGCACTAGATAAACTAGAAGCCTTGATTCAGCATAATGAATCGCCACTTGATACTTGGTCTGAAAATGAGTTTGAACTCAACAAGACCTACGCATTCGATACAGTAGCGTTTTCCTCTTGGCTTACAGAATTACGAGAAGTCATTTTAGAAGACACTATGAAAAAGATAGAATCGGGGAGTTAAGCAACTTCCAATTTGTCTAACTAAATAAACATATTATAAGGAGCTGGTTTAGCTCCTTTAATTTTACCTATTATTTCTAGTACTAAATGCAACAGTACTATAAGTATTGCTTTTACCTGTAGAAACTTGCATTAACTTCAAGAAATTTGCATTTACTAAAAAAAGTTACTTACTTCAAAAATAAAAAGGCTATCCTTTAAATAGGAATAATTTGCATATATCTATCGGTAAAACAGATATTTATCCGATAGATTGATATAGAATAAAACCACCCTCTTCAGGGTGGTTTTTCTAAAATTTAACTGTAATATGCATCATATACAACCATCTTAACAACTGGTGAATCCCATGTTGGATATTTAAGTGATGCATTTCCTCGTTCGTAAATATCTTTACGAATTGTTTTTTCGTCTATAATAAATTCACTACAGCATCTTGATCTATATGTGAAGATGTTTGTAGAATCTGTATCTATATCGGCTTTGGCATCTCCCATAATACATTTAATAACTACACCATTTTGCAATATTAAATCAATATACTGTCCTGGCAAGGTGTTAAACCTGCTTCCTACTGCTATGAGGTATCTGTCTTCAAGCTTCATGAATCCGTCCGAATCAGGTGTAGCTATACTATTCAAATAACCACATTTACCATAGGTAATTTTGTTTGAACGCTCCATTGTCTTGCCGCCTTTATAGCTTACAGTCTTTCCTGTAACCGGACTAACAAAGCTGCTAGGAATATCATATGCAGTTTTTGTAACTTCCTCTAAAGGCTTTTTAGGACCTGCCAATACTGCAGATTCTTCTTCGATTGTTATTGTTACTGTAGTGCATTCAGCAAGTGCGCTAAGCATTGCTGTGTTCTCAAATGTTAATGTCTCCTCTGTGTCTGCTGTTTCTTCTGTTTCTGCTGCCTGTACTGGCATCGCATAACTTCTGTTGTAGCAATGATAAAATAAAATTAATAAAAGTGAAATAATTAAAATAATACTACAGGCCAGACGGCCCGATCGAATGTCTTTTGAACTCATTCCTTTCATAAATATAACTTCCTTCCTTTCACAAAGTCGCCATTCTAACAGAAAAAATTTCAACTGGCAACGCCTATTTATCATTTTTGGGGTTCTATTCACTAGTCGACAAAAACCGTGTAAAAAAAATCAAAATAAAAAAGGTTACCGCATTTCTGCAGTAACCCCTCAATTATTCTGAAACTTTTAATTCTGGGAATATAATATTGCAACTTCTACACCATCTTTTGATAGATAAATCGTAGTGTTATCTGATCTCAAATAACGGTAGTGATTTTCTGTCATTTCGTATGGCTCGCCATAAAGACTTTCTAATTCTGAAGCAATATTTTTAAAAGTAACGTCTTTTTCTTCGTCTGACTCAATAGTGATATATCCATGATTCAACTTATTATCTTCTGTGAAGCAATAAGTAATATTAGAATCATATCCAAATGATTTATCCCAGTACATAAGACGACCATCGCCTTCAAACATAATAGGCGCCGTCTCCTCCTTGCGAACTAAATAACCAGGAACGCCCCATTCAAATGTGCGGAAACCTGTCTCCTCAGAAGAAAACATATTAGTAACATCTTCTGTACCGCATCCAATTAAAATAAGCATCATTAAAGATACACAAATTAAAGTAATAAAATTTCTAGCCTTCATTATTCTCTCAATTCCTTTATTAATTTAAAAACACAAGTGTATCTAGTATAGCGGAATTGATAAAGTATAACTATTGCTTAATTGTTAAACGTTATTTGCATAATTGTGAATTTTTTATGAATTATCACTAAAATGTATCCTAAATTAGATTAAGTAATAAAGAAAACTCTATTGTCCGTAAATACAGATTAAGTAAGAATATTAGGTGACTGATTCCTATTATCAAATACTCCATATTCTTCCATTGTGGCAATTATTGTGCTTCGAACTAAGTCTGCCACTTCGTGTGTCTTTAAGTCTTTGTACTCTTCGTATAAAATCGGTTTGCCAAAAATAACTTTAGTATTAACAGGTCCTGGCTTAATACTGTTAAATGCTATATAAGAATCAATAAGTGTGACAGGAATAATAGGAACCTTAGCTCTCATGGCGCATTTAAAGCTTCCTGGCTTAAAACGCTGCACTATATTTCCATTATTATCATATCCACCTTCTGAAAACAGTATATATCTCTTGCCTTCTTTTAATTCCTTGGTAATCTTATCCATGATGACTATATTTTGTCGAACATCATCAAGCTTAAGACGCTTTGCTCCAAGCAAATCTACCATTTCCCGGACCATAAAACCATATGACTTGGCTTTATCCATAACAAAGGTGCAGGGGTCTCTATGACCGAACATAATACCCAGTACATCATATTTACCCTGGTGATTTGGATACATGACGTATCCCCCCTCCTTAGGAAGGTTCTCTACACCGTAAATGTTAGTGGAAATCCTGGCGCTTTTCATCAGAAAGCGAACTATCTTTAACGCATATGCGTATTTATCTCTTTCTGAATATTTCTCAGGATGTTTTGTCATCTTTCGCATGGTTCGTATAAACGAAGGACCACGTTTTAAGTTTGTAATAATCGCAATTAAAAATCTAAGCATATCTACTCCTATATAGAAATAGATTATCAGTATTATAGGCAAATAACAAGATGATTAATTGCACAAAATATATTTCTAATCTCTTCTTATAAATAATCTTTTTATAATTCCTCATAAGAAGAATATTCAATCACTATATATTTACCAGCTGTTATATTATCCCCGCCAATATGATTAATATCCTTAATATTTTCTATGAAAGCTTCTTTATCAGAAACCTCTGGCGACATAAACTGATCTGCAATAGTCCAAAGTGTATCACCAGGCTGAATCTCGTAGCTAGTGTAATATGTGTATACAGGACGGCTGTTCTCTGCCACTGCTCTATTGCTGTATAACATGAATGCAAATATAAATGAAATGATAAGCCCAATAGCTAACATAATCTTTCTGTTTCTAACGATTCTCTCTGCTTTTGTATACCTTCTCATAATTCTCCTCCAACAAAAAAAGAAAAATATGTTCGAAAACATCTGTTCTGAAAACAATATAAAACACGAACAGCCGTTTGTCAACAATTTTTCGAACAAAATTTCGGAAAATTTGTTTGCAAAACTATGTTCCGTATGATACTCTAAATATAGATTAAAAGTGAAAGGAGATTTTCATATGGCATATGGAAAAATATCTGCGAAGCAGCGTGAAATTCTCGAAGTTATTAAATCTGAAATTTTAAATAAAGGCTATCCACCTACAGTTCGTGAGCTTTGTGATGCTTGTAATCTTAAATCCACTTCTTCTGTTCACTCTCACCTTGAGACACTTGAGAAGAACGGATATATCAAGCGTGACCCATCAAAGCCTCGTGCTATAGAGATTGTCGATGATAGCTTTAATATGGTTCGTCGTGAGGTTGTTAATGTACCTGTTGTTGGAAAGGTTGCGGCTGGCCAGCCACTGTTAGCTATTCAGAATATTTCTGAGTACTTCCCTATTCCTGCAGAGCACATGCCTAATCAGCAGTCATTCATGTTAAGAGTTCAGGGAGAATCAATGATTAATGCAGGTATCTTAGATGGCGATACCATTTTAGTTAAACAGCAGGAAACTGCTAAGAACGGTGATATGGTTGTGGCTCTCGTTGATGACAGCGCTACAGTAAAGACTTTCTACAAAGAAGATGGTCACATTCGTCTTCAGCCTGAAAACGACACTATGGACCCTATTATCGTAGATAATTGTATTATTCTTGGAAAAGTATTCGGAGTTTTCCGATTCTTCTAAAAAAGGACGACCAAACGGTCGTCCTTTTCATTTTAAAGATCTTTTGCGTCAATTAAGATTCCATCTTTCCAGATTCTCTCAAGATCATAGAATAATCTGTCTTCCTCTGAGAAAAGATGAACAATAACATCTTCATAATCCATAAGTACCCATGTGCTCTGTCTGTTTCCTTCGATTGACTTAGCATGGATTCCCTGCTCATAAAGAAGTCTGTCTACCTCATCCTGCATAGCGTTAAGCTGACTCTGGTTTGAAGCAGATGCAACGATAAAGTAATCAGCCATAATGCTGATATTTGAAATATCTATAGCCTTAACGTCAATAGCCTTCTTATCATCAAGGGCTTTGCATACAATCTTTGCCATTTCTCTTGCGTCCATTGTCTACCTCTTTTCTTTCATGTACTGTTTATAGTAATTGTATGTATCTACTGTAGTAGGGTCTACCATATCTGGATTATTGTTTAAATAAACCACAGAATCCTCTAAAATCATATAGACACATCTATCTAAATCTGTATAAGCTGTTGCTCTTAAAATATCAAGACGAGGCTGCTTATCCCTGCCTGGCTCAATATAATCTGCCACGAAAATAATCTTATCCAGCAAATTCATATTAGGACAGCCTGTCGTATGATAAGTGATTGCATGGGCAATCTGTGGATCATACACATCGTATTTTGAAGAACAAAAATATGCGCCAACCTTACCATGTAAAAGGTGAGGATATTTGGCCTCAATCTCACTGATAGGTAAATCATTCTCCTTGCAGATAGAAATTCTTTCCTCATCAGTGATGCACTTAGCGCAATCGTGAAGCATTCCAGCAACCATGGCTGTATATGCAGGATAATTCCATCTTAATGCTAAAGCCTGGGCTGTAGTGGCCACTCCCAGAGTGTGTACATATCTGCCCGGTTTAAGCGCCTTTTTCATTTCCTCAGATAATCTAAGAACGTCATCATAGGAATAATTATAAGGACTGTAAAGATTGTGTTCTTTTATATAGTCAATGACCTGTGGTGCCATATCAGCACTAACATCAGGATTGCTATAAAATTCACCGCGAATCTTTGATGATGCGATTCCATTTGCCTCATAATCTATAAGCTCAAAATCTCCATCGAATATATCACGGCACTCTTTCATGGCGTTGTTAAGCTCTTCGAGATCATCTCCTAATCTAGGAGCTACCAAAATAGTAGCTGCTTTTGAAATGATTTCTGGCTTAACCCATTTTTGAAAATTAATAAGACTGTCGCTACCCATAATAAAGAATAAATCATCATCAGGATATTCATTCTTTAACTCTGTCATTGTAATGTAAGAATAGCTTTTTCCAGAGCGATAAATCTCTCTGTCATCAATAAAAAGCCCTTCAATATTTTCGATAGCAAGGCGCACCATATCAAGTCTGCAGGTATCAGCAATAGACTCTGCAGTATCCTTGTGTGGTGGTGTGCCCGCAACCAAAAGATAAACTTTATCAAGCTTGAACTGGTCAAATGCAGCCTTAGCAATCTCTATATGTGTGTTGTGAATTGGATTGAATGTCCCGCCATAAATACCAATTCTCATGATGTCTCCTTACTGAGGAAGCTTAATAGTAGGCTTCTTCGCTGCTCTATAAAGAATAATTTTTCTTCCAATAACTCTGACAACCTCAGAATGTGTACGCTCTGAAAGAACCTGAGCGATTTCCTTTGGATCATCAAAGCAATTCTTTAAAACGTTAATTTTAATAAGCTCTCTTGCCTCAAGTGCCTCATCAACAGCGTTTGTGTACTCTGGTGTAAGTGAAGCCTTACCAATCTGAAGGATTGGGCTCATATCAGCTGCAAGAGATGATAAATATGCTCTCTGTTTATTAGTCATTTTAATCTCCTAATTACTTGTAATAATCAAATACAAGGCCATACATTCTAACTGTATCACCTTCCTGGATACCCTTAGCCTCAAGCTCCTTTAAGATGCCCTGCTCCTTAAGGAAATTCTGGAAGAATAAGAATCCCTTCTCAGATTCGAGGTTAGTATAACCAAGCATTTTCTCGATACGAGGACCTTCAACAACAAAGTCGCCTTCGTCATTAATCTCAACTGTGTATGGTTCCTCGCTAAATGCACGGATTGTAGGGTCAAATTCCTGCTCATAAACGATAAGCTCGTCATCGCATGTATCAAGAAGTCTTACAACCTCGTAAAGAAGCTCCTTAAGGCCCTTTCCACTAACTGCAGAAATAGGATAAACCTTGATTCCCTTTGGCTCGAATTCTGCTCTTAAAGCTTCGATAACTTCGTTAGATTCCTCGCCAATAACATCCATCTTATTAGCAGCAATAACCTGTGGCTTCTTAAGAAGCTCTGGGTCGTATGCTTCAAGCTCTGCTGAGATAGTCTTAATATCTTCAACTGGATCACGGCCTTCTACAGAAGCACCGTCTACCATATGGATAATGACCTTTGTGCGTTCGATGTGACGAAGGAACTCATGTCCAAGACCGATACCTTCTGAAGCACCCTCAATAAGACCTGGAATATCAGCAATAACGAATCCATTTATATCATCAACATCAACAACACCTAAGTTTGGAGAAAGTGTTGTAAAATGATAATTTCCAATTTTAGGCTGAGCGTTAGTTACACGAGAAAGGAATGTTGACTTACCAACGTTTGGATAACCAACAAGACCTACATCAGCAATAACTTTAAGCTCAAGGATAACTTCAAGCTCGATGGCATCAACACCTGGCTTAGCATACTTTGGAGCCTGCATAGTAGATGTTGCAAAATGTTGATTACCAAGACCGCCCTTACCACCTGGAAGAACAATCTGACGCTTGTTATCGCCTGACATATCAGCAATAACTCTGCCGCTCTCGGCATCCTTTATAACTGTGCCTTCAGGAACCTTAAGGATGAGATCCTCACCATTCTTACCATGGCAATTGTCCTTGCCACCCTCTTCACCTGCTCCTGCAGCGAATTTGCGTCTGTGACGGTAGTCAACCAAAGTATTGAGACCTGGATCAACTTCAAAAATAACGTCGCCACCATTACCGCCGTCACCACCATTTGGACCACCATTTGGTACATATTTCTCACGGCGGAAGCTTACGTGACCGTCGCCACCTTTACCTGATTTTATAATAATTTTTGCTCTATCAGCAAACATAGATTTCTCCTCAAATTTAAAATTGACCCGACTTACATAATGTTAGTCGGGTCAAATGATTACTGTTCTACTGGATAGACAGAAGCCTGCTTCTTGTCTCTACCTTTTCTTTCGAAACGAAGTACTCCATCTACTAAAGCAAAAAGTGTATCGTCTCCACCGAGACCTACATTGTTGCCTGGAAGAATCTTTGTACCACGCTGTCTGTAAAGAATATTGCCAGCCTTAACGAACTGACCGTCTGCTCTTTTAGCGCCTAATCTCTTAGACTCTGAATCTCTACCGTTCTTTGTAGAGCCTACACCCTTTTTATGAGCGAAGAACTGAAGGTTCATCTGTAACATGTCTTACACCTCCTTGTATTGTAATGAAATATATTCATCACCGTATTGTTTTTGAATTTCGTCCAAACCTAATATCATAGAATCAAGCAAAAGCTTTGATTTATCCGAAATACCTTCCGGGAATGCCATGGTCATATAACCACCATCCTCGGCAGCCTCACTAGCAAATGCATCGTCCGTAAACTGTTCAATACTGTTAAAAGTATTAATAACAAGAACCGATACCGCCGCACATACAATATCCTGACCGTGATCAGCATATCCCGCGTGACCTTCAAGTGAAACATTAACTATTTCATTATTATGTCTGGTAATTGTTACGCTAATCATAATTAGCCGTTAATCTTTTCGATCTTAACCTGTGTGAAAGCCTGTCTGTGGCCATTCTTCTTGTGGTAACCTGTTTTTCTCTTATACTTGTAAACGATTACCTTCTTACCTCTGCCTTCCTTAACAACAGAAGCCTCTACTGTAGCACCCTTAACTGTTGGGTCGCCTACCTTGAGATCCTTGTCGCTAACAGCAAGAACCTGATCAAAAGTAACCTTCTCACCAGCCTCAACGCCGAGCTTTTCAATGGTAATGATATCGCCTTCAGAGACTTTGTACTGCTTACCACCTGTTGCAATAATTGCGTACATGGTTTGTTCCTCCTTTTTATCATTACTCGCCAGTTTCGGTGGTGTCTCGGAATGAAACACACTTTAAAAACCACACTGAGCGGCATACTCAAGTATATTAACACAGGATTATCACTACGTCAATCTAAATTGTTCATAAAACTTAGAAAATTTATGTATTGCTTAGTCCACCTGGTGAACGTCCCCAAGATGCTTCTTAAGGTATGCATCCAATGAACTAAGATTCTTATTATTTGATTCCCTGATCTTCTTGGCCTCGTCCTCAAGACAATGTCTGCAGGTACGTCTAAGGTCTTCCTCTTCATTTTGAGCAAACCAGCTTTCAAACTGCTCGTCCAAATCTACTTCCTTATGAAACCTAAACTTGCTCAGCTGTAAAGTAAGCTGAGAGGTCGAGCGAATACGAACAGCCTCCTTTGCCTCGTCCGTAAGCGTAATCTCTGGGAAATCCTTATTATATTTAACGATTTCCTCTTCAGCGATATCTTCTGCCTTTTTCTCTACAACCTGAATGATTTCATTAATTTCCATAGCTGCACCCCCGCAGATAAGCAATTAATCCCACAATTTTCTAAAACCTTCATATTTCCAAAGACCAGTCTCGTTTTCTCTGGCCTTTTTCATAATGGCCTGCAAGCTGTCATCATGGGCAACAGTTGGCTCATATCTTTTAGCCACTCCGTACCCATTCTTCACGATTATAGCATTAACCATTGAATTTTCTATGTTTTCCTCGTCAAATGTATTGCTTACATCCTCAAGCCAAACATAAGCCAAAATTCTGTCATACTGATCATCATTATCTACATCATATTCCAGATAAAGCTTATCTGTATTTGAAAGGAGCTCCTTGGTGTAATCGCTGGCCATAACCCCATATTCATTGTTACGTTCTTCCTCAGCCGCAACAGACTCAGGGGTATCGATGCCAATCAGACGAACACGTTTCTGCTCACCTACAGCGTCCTCTACTATAATAGTATCTCCATCTACAGTTCTCACGAATTTTACAGCATCCAAATTTGCTTCCTCGTAACTATGAATATTGTTAGAAACCATCGGACCACTACAACCAATAAGTAAAATAAAGAAAATCACAAGTGCTCTTTGCAATTTTTTGTTTTTCATAAATATATTCTCTTTCTGTCTCAATTAAAATGTCATCATTATAGGAGAAAACATCCTGCTTCTGGTAACCTCAAGTAAGCCAAGATTAGTAAAGCCATGAACTGTCACCTGAGAGAAATCCTCCTTGCAAGCCTCCTTAAATGTATCGATTATCTCTTTTTGTTCCTCTTTGGAAACTTTAAGTAAATCTACAATTACTATGCCGGAAATCGACCTTAGCCTAAGCTGTCTTGCCAGCTCTTCCACAGCCTCCATGTTTGTATCAAAAGCGCATGTCTTCCCATAATTCTTGGATGAATTTACATCAATTATTGTCATGGCCTCAGTAGGCTCAATAATAAGATTTCCACCACTTTTCAGATGTACCACCTTTGACAATGCTCTGTCTAAAAGAGCTGTCAGCCCATATAAGTCCCATAGGCTATAGGAATCATCCTCATATAATCTTACTTCAAAAGCTCTTTCAGAAATCTCAGGTAAATCTGAAATAACTTCAAAATCATCTCCAGCCATTTCAGCTACATAATAATCGATAAAATCTCTTTCACGGGTATGTTCTGCCACGAATTTGCATGAATAAGGCTTTGTATTTTTTCTGTCCTGTGTAATCTCAACCCAGAATTTATCTTCCTGGCAAACAGTCTTCTTTTCCGAATGTCTGACCGTAAAAAATTCTGGCTTTAGCTTTTTATTCTCGATAAAACCTTTATCGCCAGTAGAAAGTTTCAATATGCAGGCATCAATATCATTTAATACCTTTTCTACTGTCGCCTCACAAACTGTACCTACCTTTGTCACATCAAGATTAATCAAATCAAGAACCTTTTCTTTTTCGTCAAAAGAAACAAGGAGCCGAAGCTCCCTATCTAAATATGTTCCTTTTGTAATTACAATTTTCTTAATGCTCATCTCCTATATCTCCAAGAGAAACAAAGCTGTCTGGCTCACCAGTGAACATGTCAATTCTTCTGATATCAAGTGAAAGCTCATCAAACTCAGGCAATCCGATAAACTCATGGAATGCCTTGATAACCAGTTCAGGCTTGATATTGTCAGTGCTTCCGCTTGAAAGAAGAAGGTCATATTCTGGAACGCCTTCTTTAATAATTAAATTGAAACGGTAAATGAGTGGCTTTAAATCAAGCTCTCTTTCACCCTTCTTGGTCTTCTTAACGATGTTAATAGAACCTGACTCATCAAAGAATCTTTCCTTTAAATCGATGATATTATCGATATAGCAGGCATCATCCTTTGAATCCTTATAAGTAACAACGTAGCTTGCAGCAGTAACTGCAGACATACATTTTTCAGCATCATCAGGAAGATACTTGAAACCTGTAATCTCAAGTCCCTCTACCATGTTATCATTTAAAGCCTTCAGTGCTGAGGCAGCATCTACCTTTTCCTTTAAATCAATATCCATGTACTCACCCTCTGATGTAAGACCTACACCAAGTGGGGACGCGAAGGACATAATCTGATGAGGATTAAATCCTTCCGAATATCTGATAGGAAGCTCTGAACGCTTCACGGCCTTCTGGAAAAATCTCATAAGGTCCAGATGACCTACATATCTCATTATGCCTGTCTTGGCAAATTTAACTCTAACGCGCATTATGACATACCCCCGATCCAATAATTCCTGCACCGCAACCGTTACAGTTCATTTTACAATTAGGAGTAACCTTTGCGTTCATGGCATTGTTCCACTCTCTCTTAAGGAAATCCTTTGTAACGTGACAATTAATGAAATCCCATGGAAGAATCTCATCCAAATCACGCTGGCGGTATGCATAGTAATCTATAGAAATGTTGTTCTTTTCAAATGCAGCAAGCCACTTGTCAAAATCAAAGTACTCGCCCCATGCATCAAAGAAACATCCACTCTTATAAGCATCTAAAATAGCTGGGCAAAGACGTCTGTCACCGCGGGCAAATACACCCTCGAGAACAGTAACATCTGAATGATGCCAGTTGTACTTAAGTGACTTCTGATTGAGCTGTGCCTTCATCTCGTCATTAACAACCTTAGCACGGCGTAAATATTCTCCAGCCTCGTACATAGGAGCCCACTGGAATGGTGTAAATGGCTTTGGTACGAAGAATGATGTAGAAATAGTAATCTGGCAACGGCCCTGACGCTGCTCCTTTGGAACAGTATCGTAATATGCAGCAGCTACTTCATTAGCAAGCTGTGGGATAGCCTTCATATCCTCATCAGTCTCTGTAGGAAGACCAAGCATGAAATAGAACTTCACCTTGTTCCAGCCACCCTTAAATGCAAGTGTAGCACCACCGATGATATCCTCTACAGTAAGACCCTTGTTAATTACATTACGCATTCTCTGGGAACCTGCCTCAGGCGCAAAAGTGATGCTGGACTTTCTAACATCCTGAACCTTTGACATAACATCAAGAGAAAATGCGTCAATTCGTAAAGACGGTAATGAAACATTAACGCCCTCTGATAAACAATCATCAATAAGAAAATCCATAAGCTCACCAAGTGCATGGTAATCACTTGATGAAAGTGAACTGAGGGAAATCTCCTCGTGACCAGTAGATGCAAGAAGCTCTCTTGCCTGTTCCTTAAGGACATCAACAGACTTCTCTCTATTTGGACGGTAAATCATACCTGCCTGACAGAAACGACAACCTCTGATACATCCACGCTGAATCTCAAGAACAACTCGATCCTGAATAGCGCGAACAAATGGAATAAGCATCTTTGTAGGATAGCTTGAAGAATCCATGTCTTTAACAACCTGACGGTCGATTACAGCTGGCACGTCATCATAAATAGGCTTGAAGCTTTCGATGGTGCCGTCTGATTCCTTATAAGTAACCTCATAGAAAGCAGGTACATAAATTCCAGGAATCTTTGCAGCATCTCTAAGAAATGCCTGACGATCAAATCCCTTAGCCTTATGCTCCTTATATAAATCAAGAAGAAGTGGATAGCTGGTCTCACCTTCTCCCACGTAAACCAAATCAACAAAATCTGCGATAGGCTCAGGATTAGTAGCACAAGGACCACCTACGATAACGACAGGATCATCATTCTCACGGTCCTTAGACTCCAAAGCGACACCTGCCAAATCAAGAATCTGAAGAATATTTGTATAGCACATCTCGTACTGAAGTGTCATACCAATAAAATCAAAATCCTTGATAGCATCCTGTGATTCTAACGCAAAAAGAGGTATATTACGCTCCTTCATCAGATTATGTAAATCTGGCCATGGCGAATATACCCTTTCACAATATGTATCCTCACGCTTGTTGAGCATATCGTAAAGGATAGCTATTCCAAGGTGAGACATACCTACTTCGTAGACATCAGGGAAGCACATAGCAAATCTGATGTCCACGTCAGCAGGATTCTTTTTCACACTATTAAATTCGTTGCCGATATATCGTGCAGGCTTATCAATCTGCATCAGAATATCGTCAGGTAATGCAAGTTTTTTCATATAATAATTTTATCTTTGAGCAAGCTCAGATGTGATATCTTCCCAGGTAACTCCTTTGGCAACCATAAGAACCATCATGTGATACAGGAAATCTGAAATCTCATATTTGGTCTCTTCAGAATCAGGATTCTTGGCTGCAATAACAATCTCTGTAGCCTCTTCACCCACTTTTTTAAGAATCTTATCCAATCCCTTATCGAAAAGGTAATTGGTGTAAGAACCTTCCTTAGGATTCTTCTGGCGGTCTGCGATAACTGCATAAACGTCCTCGAATACCTTAAGTGGATTACGCTCAATATACTCCTTTTTTACTATCTCATTGAAGAAGCAGCTAGGTGCGCCAGTGTGGCATGCTACTCCAACCTGAGAAACTTTCGCCAAAATAGTATCAAAATCACAGTCAGCAGTCAATGACTTGACAAACTGGAAGTGTCCGCTTGTCTCACCCTTAACCCAAAGTGACTGTCTTGAACGAGAGTAATATGTCATCTTGCCTGTACGTATAGTTGTGTTGAATGATTCCTCATTCATGTAGGCAAGCATAAGCACCTCGCCTGTCTGGAAATCCTGAATAACCGTAGGAACAAGTCCATCAGCGTTTGGCTTTAAATCAGACCATGCAAGCTTTGGCTCGAAGTTGTCCATCTTGATGCCAGAATCAGAAAGCTCACTCTTCATCTGCATGATATTGAAATTAGTATCATTGATGAACTGTCCGGAAATACCACGAATCTGATCTGACTTTAATACCTTAAGCACCTTATCAAGATCATAATCATCAATCTGAGCAATGTATGGAATCTCAGTGATGTTCTCCAGGCCCTCTAAAAGAGATGTGTTCATGATCAGTAATTCATGAATGCTGCTTGGAAGGAAATCCTTTGTCTTGAACAGAAAATCTACTGTGGAAAGACTAACAAGCATCTTCTGTGCACCAAATCTGGCGCTGGCTTCTTTGATAAGGTCAATAGTCTCTGGCTTTGAACCGTTAAGAATAACCTCTACGCATCCAGCATAGAGAAGCTTTTTTACATCCTCAAGACGCTTAATATTTCCGCCGCCTGCTGTCTTCACCTGAACGTTACGATTAATCTCCCTGATTGCAAGTATGTTCTTCTCGTGCTCCTCATCGTCAGTAGATAAATCATAACAAATAATTTTATCTATACCGCTGTCATCATAAACTGATGCAAGCTCTAATACGTCCTTTTTTACCTCAAGCTCAGTAGGGCTCTTTACCGCCATACCGTCCTTGATATAAATAGTAGCAACTATGTTTTTGTGTTCCATGTCAAGTCCTGCTCCTTTAAATTAAATTGAACCCTTTGTCGTCATAGTGGAATTATTAAGTCTTGGGTCAATAGTTGTAGCCTCATCCAAAGCCTTGGCAAATGCCTTAAACATTGCCTCGCACATGTGATGTGAATTTCCCGGTGTAAGAACCTTAATATGTAAATTCATTCCTGCTGAATAAGAAATAGCATAGAAAAATTCTTTTACCATTTCGGTGTCCATATAACCGATTTTTTCTGTAGGGAATTCAGCTTCAAAAGATAAATATGGTCTGTTACATAAATCCACAGCAACAAGTACTAATGTCTCGTCCATAGGAAGGATGCAACTGCCATAACGCTTAATTCCAAGTTTCCCCCCGCAGGCCTTTTTGATTGCATTGCCAAGCACTATTCCTGTGTCCTCAATAGTGTGATGACAATCAACCTGTAAATCCCCCTTTATAGATGCAGATAAATCAAAGAGACCGTGTCTTGTAAATGCATCAAGCATGTGATCAAAAAATCCAACACCTGAACTTACCTGACACTCACCTGAACCGTCGATTGAAAAATCGATAGTAATATCTGTTTCTTTTGTTTTTCTGGCAACCTTTGCCCTGCGTTCCTCTGACATAATTTCACCTAATTATTTATAATTTCCACGCCTTTAATTATAACGTAAATACGTATCTAATTAAAGGATGGTAAACTACACAAAATCCGCTAATAAATTTATATAAAATTCCCTTTTTGATAAAAACTAAATATCCTCAAATCGTACCTTGATTGAGTTGGCATGAGCTGTAAGCTGCTCGTTATTTGCAAACTTAACAATGTCTGGATAAACAGCCTCAAGTGCTTCTTTTGAGTACGAAATGATGCTAGATTTCTTAACGAAATCATCCACTGAAAGTGGTGAGAAAAATCTTGCTGTTCCATTTGTTGGAAGTACGTGATTTGGTCCTGCAAAATAATCTCCAAGTGGTTCAGAAGAATACTGACCAAGGAAAATAGCTCCAGCATTTTTCACGTAAGTCATAGTCTCAAATGGATTAGCTGTGACAATCTCCAAGTGCTCTGATGCAATAGCGTTTACGCAGTCCACTGCATCCTTCATATTGTCAGCCACAAGAAGATATCCAAAGTTATCAAGTGACTTCTGGATGATATCTTTTCTTGAAAGGATCTTTACAAATCTTTCGATTTCCTTTTCTACCTCATCAGCCAGCTTCTCTGATGTGGTAACAAGAATAGCTGATGCAAGCTCGTCATGCTCTGCCTGTGATAATAAATCTGCAGCCACGTATGTAGGATTGGCAGTCTCATCTGCAAGAACTAAAATCTCTGATGGACCTGCAATAGAATCGATTGATACATATCCAAATACAGCCTTCTTTGCAAGGGCTACGAAAATGTTTCCAGGACCTACGATCTTATCAACCTTGGCAATTGACTCTGTACCAAATGCCATGGCTGCAATAGCCTGAGCGCCACCACACTTGTAAATAACATCACAGCCTGCTTCTTTTGCTGCCACAAGTGTACTTGGATTAACCTTTCCTTCTTTGTCACATGGAGTACACATGTAAATGCATTCAACTCCTGCAACCTTTGCTGGCATAATGTTCATAAGAACTGATGAAGGATAAACAGCCTTACCACCTGGCACGTAAACACCTACCTTTGCAAGTGGTGTAACCTTCTGTCCAAGGATGATACCTTCTTCTGATGTAAACCAGCTGTTCTGCTTCTGCTTTGAGTGGTATTTTTCAATGTTTACAAGAGCCTTACGTATAACATCAACAAGCTCCTGTGGAACAAGAGTATATGCTTCTTCAATCTCCTCTTTTGTAACTACGATGTTACCGGCATTAATATCAGCACCATCATATTTCTTCGTATATGCGAATATTGCCTCATCGCCATTTTCTCTAACATTATTTACGATTTCATTAACAGTAGCCTCATACTCTGTGTACTGGTTTGGACTACGCTTAAGAAGTGTCTCTAAAATATTATCTATAGTGTTTGCTGTAAGCTTAAGCTTTCTCATTTTCAAGTGCTCCCTTCAGCTTCTCAATAAGCTCAGTAATTCTTTCATATTCCATCTTCATGGACACCTGATTTACTACCATTCTTGCTGATAGTGGACATACCTCCTCGAGAACCACAAGTCCGTTTTCTCTAAGAGTAGAACCTGTCTCTACGATATCCACGATAACCTCAGAAAGGCCAACGATAGGTGCCAGCTCAATAGAACCGTTTAATTTAATAATCTCAACTGTCTGATTCTTTGTGTTGTAGAAATGATCCTTTGCAATGCGAGGATATTTGCTTGCAACACGGATAAGCTCATGATGCTTAAGAAGCTCAGCTGCCTCGACTGGACCGCAGACACACATTCTGCACTTTCCAAAACCAAGATCTAAAACCTCGTAAATATTACGGTTCTCTTCGAGGATAGTATCCTCTCCAACTACACCGATATCCGCTGCGCCATACTCTACATATGTAGGAACATCAGGACCTTTTGCAAGGAAGAATTTCAGTTTTAATTCCTCGTTTGTGAAAATAAGCTTTCTTGTATCAGGATCCTTCATTTCCTCGCAGGTAATACCAATACTTTCAAATAAAGCAAGTGTCTGTTTTGCAAGTCGCCCCTTTCCCAGGGCAAATGTTAAATATCTATCGCTCATTTTATTGTCTCTCCAATGCTAACATCAGCTGGTCAACGGTAATAGCAAAGCCAATGGCAGGTGAATCCTTGCCAAAAAGGCTAAGTAATGAATCGTAGCGGCCACCCTTTACAAGTGGTTCGCCAACGCCATAGGCATATCCTGTAAAAATGATGCCAGTGTAATATTTGTACTCAGAAATCATACCAAGCTCGAAGGAAATGAAATCCATCACCTTATTCTTATTAAGTAATTCGTAGAGCTTTGTAAGATACTCTAAAGCATCGTAAACTTTCTTGTATTTCTTTGCCTTTTCCATATAAGGCTTCCACTCTGAAGGTGAGTTTAAAATCTTTCCAGTAAGATCAAATAAATCGATGAGACTCTTTGACACACCGGCACTTTCAAGAAGTTCCTTTGCTCCAAAGAAATTCTTGTTGGAAATAAGTCCCACAAGCTTTTCTTCCATATCCTCTGAAAGATTAGCAGCGTCGATAAGCCCACGAACAATATCGAAATGACCTACACCGATTTCAAATTCCTTTAAGCCACTTTCCTTCAAAGCATTCACAACGATTGTAAGAATCTCTGCATCTGCATCCACTGAGCTGTCGCCGATAAACTCACAGCCAGCCTGTGTGCTTTCCTTTAAGCGTCCCTGAAGGCTATGGTAATTGATAAATACATTGCCCTCATATGAAAGCTTTACAGCACCATCTGTGTCTGAAAAATACATTGCAGCAGCTCTTGCAATAGATGGAGTAATATCAGGTCTTAAAACAAGTGTGTTTCCATCTCTGTCAAAGAACTTAAACATCTCATTTGACTCACATGAACCTACTTCTCTTGAGAATGTATCAAAATACTCAAAGGTAGGTGTAGAGATTGGTGCATAGTTATATTTTTTAAAACATTTTCTAAGATTGTATAAGGTGTCAAGTCGACGTTCATATTCACTGTTGTAGATGTCGCGGACACCCTCTGGTGTGTGCAAAGTTAAATTTTTCATATTGTTTTCACCTCATCGGTTTCACTTTAGTCTGCTAATGTAATAAAGTAACAATATCAAAAAACAGCCACAAAGTCAACCTTTGCGACTGCTCAAATCAATATTAATCATATCAAGGTACGGAACCAGAAGGTTTGGTTTTGTTTCAAAGAAGTACTTTTCATCAAGCTCTTCTATCCTAAAACTTTTCCTTCCGCCCTCTACCATTCTGTCCCAGAAAGTCTTTAGCTGGGCGTATGTAAGATAATAGTAAATATCTCTTTCGCTGAAGAAAATAAGAATAAATGCCAGGCCATCCTGGTCTTCCCATTTACCCATGAAATCAATCTGATGCTGGTGTATGTTCTGTAGCGGAAATGTATCTTTATTACACTCCTTTGCATCAAAACATACTGGAATGCCCTGAATGGCGCCCACATAATCGACAGTAGATTTCTGGTCAAAGTAAGCCAAAGTAATGTGGCCCTTTTTATCCATATCTATAGGCGTAATAGGTGTTGGGATTTTCTGAATCAGCGCCAAACCATTTTCTTCATAAACCTGATTAGTCTTATTAATAAACTCCTCGAAGGTAGAACCTCGAAGTCCCCTTGATTTAAAAGTAGACATTAAACTCCTCCGGCTCTTTTGCCTCGAAGCTTCTTCCATCTTCAAACTCAATTGAAAATGCATGAAGCAACTGAGATTTTACATTAAGCCTTTTGTTGATATTCGTATTTCCGTATTTCATGTCACCTAAAATCGGATGACCTATAGATGCAAGATGTGCTCTGATCTGATGTGTTCTACCAGTAATCAGATGAATCTCAAGTAAGGTCAGGTCATTGTCCAGATGCTTAATAGGACGATATGATGTCTTTATAGGCTTTGCATCCTTGGTCTCCTTATTAAGAATAGAAACCTTGTTGGTAGTCTCGTCCTTGTAAAGAAATCCATCGATAGTCTGAGCCTCAGCAATCTTCCCAAGAACAATAGCATGATAAAGCTTTTTGCAGCTACGCTCCTTTAAAGCCAGGCCAAGACTTTGTGCTGTTTTAAGATTTTTGGCAAACAAAACGATTCCTGAGGTATTTCTATCAAGTCTGTTACATATGCTAGGATGAAAATGCTTAAAGCTCTCCTCAGTAAGCTGACCTGTCTTAATCATATAAGAGATGGCCATCTCATTGATGGATACTTCCCCGTCAGAATCCTTCTGTGATTTTATTCCCGATGGCTTATTGATAATAATCATATCATCATCTTCGAAAACGATATTGATATTATTTGGCCCTTTAGCGATAGCTTCATACAAAGGGTCAGCCTGTGAAGCACCGCTCATCTTCTCGAAGGTCTCATCTGAAAACCAAATCTTTACCACATCACCTGTATTAAGTTTCTCTGAACCATCAGCTTTTTTGTCATTTAAAGTAATGTTTTTCTTGCGCAGCATCTTGTAAATAAAAGAAGTGCTGGCCTCAGATAAAACTCTCTTTAAATACTTATCAAAACGCTGATTGCTATTTGCGTCGTCTATTCTTAGTTCTTTCATTTGAAGTCTTTTTATTCTTATTATTTTTATTTTCTGTTGGTCTTACATTCTTACCATTAGATTTCTTATTTTGAGCATTGCCAGATTTATTGGCTGGCTTCTTATCAGAATGATTCTTAGAGAAATCTTTACCCTTAATCTTTCTAGGTGGGATAAGGCACTCTTCACCAAATCCAATCAAATCTTCCCTGCCGGCCTTCATAAGAGCCTCTTTTACAAGGTCATAATTCTCAGGTCTCTTGTACTGAATAAGAGCACGCTGCATAGCCTTCTCGTGAGGATTCTTACAAACGTAAACAGGCTTCATATCCCTAGGATCAATCTCTGTGTAGTACATGGTAGTAGAAATTGTGCTAGGTGTTGGATAGAAATCCTGTACCTGCTCTGGAGACAAATGATGGTCTCTCAAGTATTCCGCCAATGCTATGGCATCGTCCAATGTAGAACCTGGATGAGAACTCATTAAATAAGGCACCAAATACTGCTTTAAACCAAGCTCTTTATTAATCTTGGCATATTTATCACAGAAGGCATTGTAAACGCTTATATCCGGTTTTCCAAGGTAACTGAGTACATTATTAGAAATATGCTCAGGTGCTACCTTTAACTGGCCGCTGATATGGTATTTACAAAGGTCTCTAAGGAATGTGTCATCCTTGTCGTACATAACATAATCGAAACGTACACCTGAACGAACAAATACCTTCTTTACCTTTGGAAGTTTTCTAAGCTTTGTAAGAAGCTGTACATATTCCTTGTGATCCACCTGAAGATTAGGACACTTTTTAGGGAAAAGACACTGTCTGTTTGTACATACACCCTTTTCCAACTGCTTCTTACATGATGGATTTCTAAAGTTGGCTGTAGGACCTCCTACGTCATGAATGTATCCCTTAAACTCAGGGTCCTTAGTAATAAGCTTTGCCTCATCAATAATAGATTCCTGGCTGCGGGACTGTATAATACGTCCCTGATGGAACGTAAGTGCACAGAAGTTACAGCCACCGAAACACCCTCTGTTGCTGATAAGGGAGAACTTTACCTCCTTAATAGCTGGGATGCCGCCGTCCTTCTCGTACATAGGATGATAAGCACGCATATACTCGATAGCATATACATCATCCATCTCCTGACGTGAAAGTGGCTTCTGTGGAGGATTCTGAATGACGTACATTGCGCCGTCATATGTCTCCACAAGCTTCTTTGCTGTAAATGCATCCGTATTTACGTATTGAGTGTAAAAACTCTGTGCGTAAGTCTTTTTATCTGCTTTAATCTCCTCAAAGGAAGGCAGAATAATTCCGTCCTCTGTAAAAGACTTATCTCTTGTCTTATAAACTGTACCGTCAATATATGTAATATCCTTAACATCCATTCCAGATGCAAGACAATCTGCGATTTCAACAACTGAGCGCTCGCCCATACCATAGGAAATAATATCTGCACCAGAATCAAGAAGGATGGAACGTCTTACCTTATTAGACCAGTAATCGTAATGAGCCAGTCTTCTAAGGGAAGCTTCAATACCACCGATGATGATAGGCTTAGTCTTGTAGGTATGACGAATAAGATTACAGTAAACGATAGTGGCATAATCCGGTCTAAGACCAGCCTTTCCACCTGGTGAGTAATTGTCATAATCTCTGTGGTGCTTTGAAACACTGTAATGGTTTACCATTGAATCCATGTTTCCTGCAGAGACAAAGAAACCAAGACGTGGCTCACCAAGGATATTGATGGAATTGTCATCCTTCCAGTCTGGCTGTGGGATAATTCCAACTGTATATCCGTGTAACTCTAATATTCGACATATAATTGCAGCTCCAAAAGAAGGATGGTCTACATAAGCGTCACCACATACATAGACAAAGTCCAGCTGCTCAATGCCTCTTTCCTTCATATCCTTTTTAGAAACTGGTAAAAACTGTTGCATAAATACCTCTTAAATAATTAAGGCATCCAACCTGTGGATGCCCCTAAATTTTGATGATTACTCTTTATTAAAGAACTGGTCTGGAATATCAAGTGCTGGTACGTCTTCCTCGTCGTTTGAAGCTGTAGCTGAAATAGCTGACTCCTCAGCAACTGGTGTAGGCTCTGAAACTGAAGCACTTGTTGTATCAGAACTTCCTTCGCTAAGTGTATCTGGAAGAAGTGATGCTCTGTTTGCATCTACTGTATCCAAATATGTCTGCATAGTAGCAAGGAATGTTTCGTTGCGATTCTTTGCAGTCTCAATAGAGTTTGCAAGGATAGTCTGAATATTTGCAAGAAGCTCATCCGTATATGCTATAGCTCCCATACGAATATTGTTTGCATCCTCAGTAGCTCTGTCAATCTTCTCCTGAGCATTCTTCTGAGCTATAAGAATAACTTCATTTGCCTGAGCATATGCCTGTTGCATAATCTGGTGCTCAGAAACAAGCTCATTAGTCTGAATCTGTGCTTTGCTAATAATCTCATCAGCCTTTGCCTTTGCGTCTGCTAAAATCTGCTCGCGGTTGGCAATCATACGCTGATACTTCTTTATTTCATCAGGTGTCTTTGTTCTAAGCTCCTGAATTAATGACTCTAATTCGTCTCTGTTAACAACAATCTTGCTTGTAGAGAATGCTGTTGGCTTACAATCATCGATGTAAGCTTCAATCTCATCAATAATATCTTCTATTTTACTTGCGTTTGGCATGATGTTTTACTTCTCCTTGTTTTTAATTTTGGCTTCTATAAGAGGTATAACCTGAGATGGAACAAATAGGCTGATATCTCCCCCGTAAGACGCAAATTCCTTTGCGACTGTAGAACTCAAATAAGAATACTGTAAAGATGTTGTCATAAACAACGTTTCGAGCTCAGGGTACTGAACCTTATTTGACTGAGCCAACTGAATTTCGTTTTCAAAATCAGTAACAGCTCTAAGGCCTCTGATAATAACCTGTGCATCTTTTTCTTTTGCGAAATCGACCAATAGACCTTCAAAGCTTTCTACTTTGACATTATCTAAATTTTCAGTCAATTCCTTTATCATACTAACACGTTCGTCAATGGAAAACAACGGATTTTTTTGGTTGTTGTTAAGAACGCCAACTATTAATTCATCGCATAATTTGCTTGCTCTTTTAATAATATCCAAATGACCAAAAGTGATTGGATCAAAACTTCCAGGATAAATTGCTCTTTTCATTTTACGCCTTCTTTAAAAATATATGTTTATTAGTCTTATAGACCTTCTCTTTAACAATGGAATAACCTAAATCTGAAACGTAATCAAAACTTGTTTCGATACTGGCTTCCACAATAATTATTGTGTTATCAGAAATATAATCTCTGGTAATAAGAGCCTCCAAAACCTGCTTTTCTATAAGCTTATTGTAAGGAGGGTCCATAAAAACTATGTCAAAACCATCAGAGCATTTTAGCCTGCTGATAGCAGAAAAAACATCTTCATTATAGACTTTAGAACAATCCTCAAACTTTGCCTTTGCAATATTGTGATTGATGCAAGTAAGAGCTTTTTTATCCTTTTCAACGAAGACTGCTTCCTTAGCGCCACGGCTAAGTGCTTCTATACCCATCTGACCGCTTCCAGAAAACAAATCTAAAAAATTGCAATCAGGAATATCAAAAGCAATCATATTGAAAAGTGTCTCTTTTATTCTGTCTGAGGTTGGTCTGGTATCTAATCCTTCTGGAGTTTCAAGAACCATTCCACGTTTACTACCGGATATTATTCTCAAAGTTATTCACCTATTTTGTTAATGCATTCTTCAAGAAGCTCCAAAGCTTCTTTAGTGGCTGATGTACGGACTGTAGTTCTGTCACCTTTTAAGCGAAGCTCCTTAACGATACATTCGTCGTCACCGTAGGCACAACCAATATACACAAGGCCAACTGGCTTTTTAGGAGAACCACCACCTGGACCAGCAATGCCAGTAGATGATACACCGAAATCTGCCTTAGCCTTTTTTCTAACGCCCTTAGCCATCTCCATAGCTGTCTCGTAGCTAACTGCGCCATAAGCCATTAATGTAGAATCTTTTACCCCAAGATTCTTCATCTTTGCTTCATTGGAATAGGTCACATAACCTTCATTGAAGCAATCGGAAGCACCTGGCACATCCACAATAGTACTGGCAATCATACCACCAGTGCATGATTCAGCGGTGGCTACAGAATAGCCACCTGCCGTCAATGTGCTAATGATAGAATCGATATTCATTAATTCTGCTCCTTAAGCACATCAATATTCTGATAGATATAAATTACAAGGGATAAAATTGTCATGATGAGTGCAACCCATTTGAAGATTTCTCCAAGAACCATGAGCCATCCAAATGAAAGATTTGCTACTAAAATAACAATCATAATCATCTGTGTTGTAGTTTTAATCTTGCCGAAAATATTTGCAGCAATAACAAGACCATTCTCGGCTGCGATAAGTCTGAATCCAGATATGATAAACTCTCTTGCAATAATGATAATTACATACCATGCTGCAAGCTGCTTTGTCTGGATGAGACAAATCATTGCAGAGCAAACAAGAAGCTTGTCTGCAAGTGGATCCATAAACTTTCCGAAGTTTGTTACAAGATTGTATTTACGTGCAATCTTGCCGTCGGCCATATCTGTAAGTGATGCTGCGATAAAGATAAGGTCAGCGATAATTCTAAGTGCTGTGCTTTCTGGATTGATAAGCAGAAAGAACACGAAGAATGGGATCATGATAACTCTTAACAGTGTCAATTTGTTTGGTAAATTCATAACGCTACATCTCCTATCAAATCATATTCATCAAAACTTGTAACAGTCACATCAATAAACTGACCGCTTACAAGCTCGGTGTCACTATTAATAAAAATGAAGCCATCTACTGATGGAGTGTCTCGATAAGTACGCCCGATAAACACACCATCTTCAGGAAGCTTACCCTCGACAAATACAGGGATAGTTCTTCCAACATAATTCTGATTATTGGACATTGAAATGTCCTTCTGGCAAAGCATAACTTCTTCCTGCCATTTATGCTTTAAATCTTCGTCTACCTGATTATCCCAAGTAGCTGCGACAGTGCCATCCTCTTTCGAATATGCGAAAGCACCGAGTCTGTCAAACTTCATATCTTTGATGAACTGAAGTAACTCCTGATGCATCTCTTCTGTCTCACCAGGGAAACCACAAATAAGTGTGGTACGAAGCGAAATATCTGGCATTGCCTTTCTTAAACGATCAGCAATATTCATAATATCAGCCTTGTTAGTCTTGCGTCCCATCTTTCTGAGAAGCTCGTCGTTACAATGCTGAATAGGCATATCAATGTAGTGACAAATCTTTGGCTGTGAAGCCATGCATTCTATAAGCTCATCAGTAATCTCTTCTGGATAAGCATATAAAATACGAATCCATTTAAGGTCCTCAATCTCGCAAAGCATATTTAAAAGCTCTGGTAAAGATTTCTTACCGTAAATGTCCATTCCATAAACAGTAGTCTCCTGAGCTACAAGTATGAGCTCTTTAACACCGTCAGCCACAAGCTGCTTGGCCTCAGCCAAAATCTGCTCCATAGGAACAGAACGGTAATCGCCTCTGATATATGGAATGATGCAGTAAGTGCAACGCTTGTTGCAGCCTTCTGCGATTTTAAGATAAGCATAGTGCCCGCCTGTAGTAAGCACTCTTTTGCTATCCTTTGGAAGGCCTGTAAGAGGCTTCTTGTAAACAGGCTTCTCACCATTCTTTTCAAGTACTTTATTAATTGCATTTAAAAGCTCATCATATGAATTAGTTCCTATGATGGCATCGACCTCTGGGAGGTCTGAAAGAATCTCATCTGTGAAACGCTGAGCAAGACAACCAGTAACAATAAGACCTTTAAGATTGCCAGTCTCTTTGTACTGACCAAGATCGATAATGTTCTGGATACTCTCCTCCATGGCGTCAGCAATGAAAGAACATGTATTTACAACAATGATATCAGCTTCAGCTTCGTCATCGCAGATTGTAAATCCCTGTTCCATCAAATCTCCAAGCATATGCTCAGAATCAACCAGGTTTTTATCACAGCCAAGAGAAACAAATAAAACTTTCATATAAATTAGTTATTAACTTCCTCGTTTAAGATTTTGATAGCACCGTCATTAAGCTCGTTTACAGCAATTGAAAGTGGCTTATCACCCTTCTGATACTTGATAAGTGGATCAGCACCGTCGATGATCTGACGAGCGCGCTTTGCTGTAGCAGCAACGATAGTATAACGTGAGTTAACTACTGGCTCCTCACCAACCTCAACGTTCTCATTAACCTTTTCCATAAGTTCTACATAAGATGGATGTATCATAATTAATTACTCCTTTCAAACACCTTTAATTCATTCTTCATATCATTGATGGCCTTTGTATTTCTGGAAACCTTGAAATGCTCGGCCTGAATTATATTATGAACCTGATCTACAGCTCTTTCTAATGAATCGTTTACAATCAGGTAATCATACTGTTCCATGTACTGAGATTCTCTGCATGAAATAGCAAGTCTCTGCTCGATGACCTCTGGAGTCTCAGTGCCTCTGCCTACTAATCTGTTCTCTAATTCTTTTGCAGATGGTGGCATTGTAAATAACAATAACGCATCGGGATACATCTCCTTAACCTGAAGTGCTCCCTGAATCTCTATCTCAAGGATAACATCCTTTCTGCGCTCAATAAGCTGCTCAACATAAGCTCTTGGTGTGCCGTATGAATTGCCATTGAATGTGGCATATTCTAAAAGCTCATTATTCTTAATCATATCATCAAACTCTTCACGAGTTTTGAAGAAATATTCTCTGCCATCCTTTTCTCCAGCACGCATACCTCGAGTGGTGGCTGAGATTGAAAGATTATAATCATTTGGATGGGCTTCCAGTAAATGCTTCATAATAGTCCCTTTACCGGCACCAGAAAAGCCTGAAAGAACTATCACAAGCCCTTTATCATGCATCATAATCTGCTTCCTCCTTCGTGGAATTTTCACTTATTCTATTGGATATTGTATCTGGCATCAGAGCAGATAAAACAACATGCTGGTCGCAGATGATAACACATCTGGTACGGCGGCCCTGAGTGGCATCGATAATATTGCCCTTCTCCTTCGCATTTGCGATAATGCGCTTCGCAGGCGCAGAATCTGATGTTACCATGGATACAATTTTTTTGCTATTAATAATATTTCCAAATCCGATATTTACAAAAGCCATAATTATTCTATGTTCTGAATCTGCTCCCTAACTTTTTCGATAAGAGTCTTGAGAGTGATTCCAATATCTGCAATTTCAACATCAGTAGATTTAGAAAGGATGGTGTTCGCTTCGCGATTTAGCTCCTGTGCAAGGAAATCAAGCTTACGTCCAACCTCTTTATCCAAGTCGAATACTGAGCGTGTCTCAGCAACATGACTCTTTAAACGAACCATCTCTTCGTCGATGCAAATCTTGTCTGCATATAAGACTACTTCCTGAGCGATTCTGTTCTCGTCGATTTTAGTGTCCTCTAAAAGCTCGTGAACTTTTCCAAGAAGCTTTGTTCTATATTCCTCGATAATCTTAGGGCTTCTCTCCTCAAGCTTATCAACTAAAACAAGCATCTCATCCATCTTTGAAACTAAATCATTCTCAAGACGATTTCCCTCGGCAATACGAGCCTCTATAAACTGCTTAATGCAGTCGTCTAAAGCTTTAAGTACAAGCTCCTTTAAGCTGTCCTCATCAGCCTCCATCTCCTCAAGCTCGATTACATCTGGAAGACGTGAAATGCTGCTTGCTTTCATATCATTATCAACACCGAGCTTCTCAGCCATAGCAGAGATAGATTCATAATACTTTAACGCGATGGCATCATTAATAGATACCTGATAGCAGGCATCTGAATGCTCGTTAAGCGTAATATAAACATCTACTTTTCCCCTGAAAATACTCTCGCTGATTTTATTACGAACTGTGCTCTCTAAGAAGTTGAGCTTCTTAGGAAGTTTAATATTAAGATCAAGATATCTGTGATTTACAGACTTCATCTCAATGGTGACCCTAGCGTCACTATTTTCGGCAATTCCTTTGCCATAACCTGTCATGCTTCGTACCATGTGAGTCTCCTTTTGGCTATGTATGTCGCAAACTATCCCACATTTACATAGTTGTATTTAATTATAATTAAAGATACAATAATAGTCAATTACAGATTGAAAGGACTTAGGTTTTATGGCACTTGACGGAATTTCTATACATGCTTTGGTTCATGAATTTAATGAGAACCTTTTAAACGGGAAAATCAATAAAATATCTCAGCCTGAAAAGGAAGAGTTATTAATCACTATAAATACCCAAAATGGAAACAAAAGACTTTTAATTTCAGCAAACGCTTCTCTTCCATTTATGTATATAACCTCTGATAACAAGCCTGCTCCTGCCACAGCTCCAGGCTTTTGTATGCTTCTTAGAAAGCACATCGGTGCGGGTCGTATCATCGAGATTTCTCAGATGGAATTAGAGCGTGCTGTTCGTTTTAAAATCCAGCACCTCAACGAAATGGGTGACATCACTTTCAAATACCTTTATGTGGAGATAATGGGCAAGCATTCCAACATCATCTTCTGCAATGAGGACAATATGATTTTGGATGCTATCAAGCACGTTCCATCATCAGTCAGCTCTGTCCGCGAGGTACTTCCAGGCCGCGAGTATTTCATTCCAGCCCAGGAAGGAAAGATTAATCCTCTCACAGTTACTGAGGACCACTTTAAGAACACCGTATTAAAAAGAAGTGAATCCATCTTCAGAGCTATCATGTCATCCTTCATCGGAATCAGCCCTACTATCGCAAACGAAATCTGCTTCAGAGCAGGCATTGATTCTGATGCCAGCTGTGCCTCTCTTTTCGACGAGCACAAGGACGCTTTATATAAGAGCTTTTCCGATCTGATGAATGATGTTTCCTCAGATAAATATAATTACAACATGGTAATCGACGAAGCCAAGGGTGAGCCTGTAGAGTACGCTCCTGTTATCCTTTCCATGTATCAGGATAAATCTTCAAAGAGCTATGAAAGCATGTCAGAAGTGCTGGTAGATTTCTATGCAAAGAGAAACCAGTACACAAACATCAGACAGAAATCCTCTGATTTAAGAAAGATTATCTCAAATCATATCGAGCGAGCTTCTAAAAAGCTGGATTTACAGCTCAAGCAGCTTAAGGATACAGAAAAAAGAGACAAATATAAGATATACGGTGAGCTCCTTCACACTTACGGATACGAGGCGAAGCCTCAGGATAAATCCATTACTGTTATCAATTACTACAACAACGAAGAGCTTACCATTCCACTTGATCCAGATTTTTCAGCTTCTGAAAATGCCAAGAAATACTTCGACAAATACGCAAAGCTCAAAAGAACAGCCGAGGCACTTGATACTTATATCGAGCAGTCTCAGAATGAGCTGGAGCTTTTAAAATCAATCGAGACTTCTCTTAATATTGCAGAGACTGAGACAGACTTGGCTGACATCAGACGTGAACTTTCAGACCACGGCTTCATTAAGAAGCACTCTGGAAACAAAAAAGAAAAGGTAAAGAAAAGTAAACCTCTTCACTTCGTTGATGACAACGGCTTCGACATATACGTTGGTAAAAACAATTATCAAAACGATGAGCTTACCTTCAAATTTGCCACCGGAAATGACTGGTGGTTCCACACCAAGAAGATTCACGGAAGTCACGTTATCGTAAAGACGAATGGTAAAGAACTCCCTGACAGCACATACGAATATGCAGCTGAGCTTGCAGCTTACTACTCTTCTGGCCGAGACACCGATAAAGTAGAAATCGATTATCTCCAAAAGAAGAACGTAAAAAAGCCCGCCAGTGCTGTGGCAGGCTTTGTAGTCTATTATACAAATTATTCCATGGTTGTTACTCCAACCTTAGAGCACGTAAAACTGGTTAGCCAGGAATAAATTCAATGTGGACCTTAAATCTGGATGATTTTCCAGGTTTGGGTCCTCTTTTATTATGGCATCCACGTCGCTTGAGGCCAGCTCCAGTTCATCGGCATCCTGATAAATATCAGCCACTTTAAAACTAAACTCACCACTTTGTCTCACGCCAAACATATCTCCCGGACCTCGTAGCTTCAAATCCTCTCTGGCAATGTAAAATCCATCGTTAGATTTAAGCATAATATTCAGACGGTCACTTTGCTTATCATCCTTACTTTCATTCATCAGGATGCAATAGCTTTGAGCATCTCCTCTTCCTACACGACCTCTAAGCTGATGCAAGGCAGCCAGACCAAATCTGTTGGCATTTTCAATCATAATAACAGTAGCATTAGGCACATTTACACCAACTTCCACAACAGTAGTAGAAACCAGAATCTGTGTCTTGTGCTCAGCAAAATCAGTCATAACCTGATTCTTCTCGGCAGGCTTCATCTTTCCGTGAAGCACTCCAATCTCGTACTGATCCTTAAAATATTCCTTTAATTTCTTACTGTAATCAGTAACATTCTGTGCTTCTGTAGTCTCTGATGCCTCCACCAAAGGACAGATAATATAAACCTGATGGCCCTTCGCTATCTCATCTGAAACAAATTTATAGGCGGTAGGCCTCATGCTTTCCTTTATCACGCAGGTCTTGATTGGAAGTCTGTTGGCAGGAAGCTCCTTAATAGCTGAAACATGCATATTTCCATAGAGAATCATAGCCAGCGTTCTAGGGATAGGTGTAGCCGACATAACAACTATATGAGGATGATTTCCCTTTGATGAAAGCTTATCCCTCTGCTGTACTCCAAATCGGTGCTGCTCATCAGTGATAACAAGGGCTAAATCGCCAAACTCGCGCCCTTCTGATATAAGCGCATGGGTACCAATAATAAGACATGCATCGTTCTCATCCACAAGCTTTTGCATGGCCTTCTTCTCAGAAACCTTCATAGAACCTGTAAAAAGAGCCACCGGAATATCAAGCCCAGCCTCATTTATCCAGGTTACAAAAGTCTCATAATGCTGCTTTGCCAACACTTCTGTAGGAGCCATGATGGCAGCCTGATAACCCGAAAGAGCCACATCAAGCATAGCAAGAAAGGCCACTATAGTCTTTCCACTACCTACGTCTCCCTGAATAAGTCTCTGGGTAATATAATCTCCAGTCAAATCTGAAAGGATTTCTTCCAAAACCTTGGACTGATCATTAGTTAAAGCAAATTTCAAACCAGCTCTGAAATCATCCGCCTCTTTATGATGGGTAATCTGAAATTCGTTAGGGAACGAGACAGCATCCCCTTCCTGCAATCTGGAATTCAGAATAAAGAAAAACATCTCCTCGTAGGCAAGACGCTTTCTGGCAGCCACCAAATCCTCAAAGGTATCAGGAAAATGGTAGGTATTAATAGCCTTGGAATAAGACATAAGCCCATTCTTTTCCTCAAGCTCAGCAGGCAATCTGTTATCAGAAATCCTGCAGTGAGCAAGGGCCTCCTTAACAGCTTTCAACACCGCTGTGTTACCAAGCCCCTTTGTAAGGTGATAAATAGGCTGAATCTGATTTCTAAGCTCCATATACTTTTCAGGCTCGAAAATAGCTGGTTGGGACATCTTGAATCGTCCCTTATCAAATACCAGTCTTCCGTAGAATATATAGACTTTTCCTGGCTCAAAAGTACCTTTAAGGTAATTTGAATTGAACCAGACCAAATCTACCGGAATATCTCCACAGAAAGCTGTAGCCGAAAGCACATCCATCCTGTTCTTTGAACGAAAAGCCTTTGGGGATGTTTTGATTCGCCCTGAAATACTAATTAATGAATTGACACTATCCTTATCTGGTGCCTGTGGCTCTGGATAAACTAAATATGTACGTGGAAAAAAAAGGAGTATATCCTCAATGGTATATACTCCTAACTTATTAAAATATTTAGCTGTCTTTTCGCCAACACCTTTTATAGTGTCTACTGGTGACAACATTTCCATTACATTTACTCCACTGAAACAATGTAAGCGTAAACGGCCTGACCACCTTCAGAAATCTCTACCTCGAGATCTGGATACTTCTCTTCGATTTCCTTACCAAGTGCCTCAGCCTTTTCCTGGTCACTGCCTTCGCCCCAGTAAATAGATACAACAGCAGAATCCTCAGAAACCATCTCATCGATCATCTCCTTGAATGCTACAGAAATATCAGCATTTACTGAAAGAAGTCCTGAGTCGCCCATTCCCATCCAGTCATCCTTTGTGATCTCCTTGTCGTCGATCATAGTATCACGGACAGCGTAGGTAACCTGACCTGTCTTAACATTCTTGATTTCCTCAGTCATGTTAGACTCATTATCCTCAACGCTAGCGTCTGCATCGAAAGAAATAAGAGCTGTAATACCCTGTGGAATAGTCTTTGTAGGGATAACTACAATCTTCTTATCCTCGCAGATAGCAGCTGCCTGATTTGCAGCAAGGATAATATTTTTATTGTTAGGTAATACAAAGACTGTCTTTGCATTAACCTTTTCTACTGCGCTAAGAATATCATCAGTACTTGGGTTCATTGTCTGACCACCTGGAATCATGTAGTCGCAACCAAGCTCTGTGAAAATAGATGTAAGGCCTTCACCTGTAGCAATAGAAACGAATCCCATTTCCTTTGCTGGCTCTGAAGGAGCAGCCTTTGTCTCTTCCTTAGTCTCTGTAGCCTCATCACCAATCTTAATATCACTAACTGCACCAACAGAAAGTGACTGAATCTTAGACTGAATCTCTTTAATCTGGTATGTAGCAAGTGGCTTGTCTGTTTCGATAACAAACTCAATAGTAGTCTTAACCTTTTCAGGCGCCTTAACAACACCTTCACCAACTGCTACTGGCTCGTAGTCTACTTCCTTACCAATGAGAGCATCATAAGCACCCTGAAGTACACATACAAGACCCTGTCCGCCGGAATCAACTACACCAGCCTGCTTAAGAACAGGTAACATATCTGGAGTCTTTGCAAGAACAGCCTCTGCCTCAGCGATAACTGCCTCAGCGAACTCAACGATATCATCTGTCTTACCCTTCATCTCAGCAGCCTTATCAGCAGCACCTCTTGCAACTGTAAGAATAGTACCTTCCTTAGGCTGCATAACAGCCTTGTAAGCTGTCTGAACGGCTTTTTCAAAAGCCTCTGCTAAAATATCAACTGTTACCTCATCATAATTAGCCATGACCTTTGTAAGACCACGGAAAAGCTGAGATAAAATAACACCTGAGTTACCTCTTGCTCCACGAAGTGAACCAGAAGAAATAGCCTTTGAAACTGTCTTCATATCTGCATCCTTAAGCTCAGAAACAGCATTTGCTGCAGACATGATAGTCATTGTCATATTGGTACCTGTATCACCATCAGGTACAGGGAAAACGTTTAACTCATTTATCCATTCTTTTTTAGCTTCGAGATTTCTTGCTCCCGAAAGGAACATCTTTGCTAACAAAGACGCATCGATAGTTTGGATCTCCACTATAAATTGCCTCCTTAATCGATAACACGTACGCCTTCGACGTATATATTGATTGTATCTACATTTAATCCTGTAAATGATGATACCTTGTACTTAACTGTTTCAATAAGATTCTCAGCTACTGCCTCAATGCTGACACCATAAGAAACAATAACATGAAAATCAAGCGATATAGCGTTGTTCTCATCGATAGAAACGCTGATACCGTGATTTAAATAATCCTTCTTTAAAAGCTTAACCAAGCCGTCTTTCATATTAACAGCTGCCATACCAACAATGCCGAAGCACTCTACAGCAACTGAACCAGCATAGGTCGCAATTACGTCTGTGTCTATAACAATCTTACCAAGTTCTGTTTCCATTTGACCTTGCATAAAATTCAACCTCCAAATTCGCATATTTCTTCATGATGAAGTAATTATATACTAATCTGAGAAAAAATAAAAGCCACTCCCCATAAAGAGTGACTTTCAATATCGTGTCATGTAAGATTAAGCACGCTCAACCTTGCCAGAACGTAAACAAGAAGTACATACATATAACTTCTTAGGTGTTCCATTCACATTACACTTAACGGACTTCACATTAGACTTCCACATATGATTGGATCTTCTATGAGAATGGCTCACATTGTTACCGAAATGAGCGCCTTTTCCACAAACTGCACATTTTGCCATGATTGCACCTCCTTGTAAAATATTTCAAAAACCAAGTTGCTTCGAATTAAGCAACAAATGGATTATAGCAAAGCAATTTAGAAATTGCAATCATTTTTTCCTAAATAAATATGAATAATTGCTATTTTCCAAAATAAGCATCGAAAACACTAGCTGCCAGAGGGGCTGCATACTTGCTGCCATAGCCTGCTCCCTCCATAATTACTGCGATTGCTAACTTCTTGCCATTTTCATCCTTGGCATAACCTACAAACCAGGAATGAGTAATCTTTTTATTCTCAGTATACTCGGCAGTACCTGTCTTTCCATATACCTTTAAATCGCCAAAATCCACCTTTTCCGCTGTTCCGTCTGTAACAACAGCTTCCATATACTCATTTAGCAAATCAGCCTCTCTGCTTGTAATAAGAGGCCCATATGATACAGGCTCTGTCTCGCTAACCACTTCCCCATCATCACTGATTATACGGTCCACAATATAAGGCTCCATCAGCTGGCCATTATTAGCAATAGCCGAAACAAGCATACACATATGAAGGGGCGACACTGTAGTCTTTCCCTGACCGATGGCTGTCTGGGCCACAATGCTCTCCTTCGTATCACTATTAATAGAGAACTTGGAAGCTTTTGTGCCATTAATCATGGTAGGCAAAGTATCATTAAACAATAATGCTTCTGCCGTAGACTGGAATTTACCCCTGTCTATTTCCACACCCATAGCCGCATAGGCACTGTTGCAGGAATTAGAAAAGGCCTGCAGCAAATCCTCCTGGCCGTGAGACTTGTTGCTACTGCAGTGGATAGTGTAATCATCCACGTCAAACTTTCCATTACATTTATAAGAAAAATCAGATGGGTCATATCCATCTCTTAAATAAGCAAGAGTAGTCACAATCTTAAAGGTGGAGCCCGGAGGATAAGAACCGTTTGTAGCTCTGTTTAAAAGGGCTGAGTCACCTTTTTCGCTGTCATTTATATCATCCCAGTATTTATCGATAGTATTAGGATTATAGTCAGGCTTAGACACCATGGCGATGACTTTACCTGTGTCTGGATCTATGGCTATAACTGCCCCATCAAACATTCCAAGCCCGTCGTAAGCCGCTTTCTGGGCGTCGTAATCCAGTGTAGTGTAAAGACTGTCACCCATACTTTTCTTCCCAGTGAGACTGTTATTAATCTGGTCAGAAAGCGTAATGTGGCTCTTCAGTAAATCAAAGGAATAATAGGCTTCCAATCCTGCCATACCGTGGCCTACATAGCCAACAGCATGGGAAAACAGCCTCTCGTCTGGATAGACACGTACTTCCTTACCTTCTTCATCCTTGGTAGTCTTGGCAATAGCTCTTCCATCTGCGGTGTAAATACTTCCGCGCTCCACATCATCTGCAAATACAGAAAATCTGGAATTGTAGGAATTATAAATAAAGCTGTTTGCATCGACCACAAGAAATCGCACGAAATAAGAAATCATTCCCACAAAAAGAATCCCAAATATTACAGCTGTAACATATATTTCTTTGCGAATTGATTTCTTGTTGTGATTATTAGTCATATCTTCTTCTGCCTTTCGCTGAAACCCATAAATCATCGGAACATTCAGCTATGAAAAATCCTGTAAACATAGATACCAGTGAGCTTCCACCATAACTGATAAATGGCAAAGTAACACCGGTAGAAGGAATAAATTTAATAACGCCTCCTATATTTAATACAGTCTGAATAGCAAAAATAATAGCCAGGCCGCTTACCACCAGCATGTAAAAGCTGCTGGAACAGTTAAAAGCCATATTAAGGAACATCACTGTAGAACACATGTAAATAATAATGAGACAGATGGCCACAACCGCTCCCATTTCCTCTGAAACAGCCGCAAAAATAAAGTCCGATAAAACTACTGGAATCTTGGCTGGCATACCATTACAAATGCCTGAGCCCAGCCATCCACCAGTGCCGATGGCAAACAAGGACTGGGAAATCTGGTACCCCTGATTGTCTACTACAGAAAGCGGATCAAGCCATGCTATAAATCTGGTCTGGATATGAGGAAACGTATTAAAAGCAATAATGCCTCCTATGATAGCTCCACCTATTTCCAGACCCAGTAAAATATAATTTTTGTATGCAATAAATGTAAGAAATACATAGGCCACCAGGAAAATAAGGGCTGTTCCCAAATCCTTGGAATGAACCAGCACCAGTACATGAATACCTGCACCTATGGTAGAAAACAGATAACCTCTGAAATCTCTAAAAGTAACTATGCAGCCTGCTATGAAAAACAGGTAAGTAAGCTTCACTATTTCACTTGGCTGAATACGAATGCCCAAAACATTAAATGAAAGTCTGGCACCATATTCAACATTTCCAAGGAAGCTGATTGCCAGCAGCGAAACAATACCTATAGCTGCAAATATAAACAGATATCGTGAAATCTCTAGGATTTTTCTAAGAATGAATATAACTGCAGTAGCCACAATCAAAGCAAAAACGCCATTGATAAGCTGGCGGATAGATTTATTAAAGTTCAATCTCTCAATAAAGATAAAACTAAAACAAAGCATCAACAGCACATTATTAATCAGTGCCTTTGAAGCAGGCACTGACAGATTGTTTAAAATAATGGCTATAACTGCCAGGAATAACAGTTGAATAATAGTCGTAAGAATTATGTAGGGATTTTCCTTTGCAAAATAAACAACAGCTGCCGAATTGCAAAGAAATAAAACTATCATAACAGCCTGAATCGTGGTAAGAATACTGCTCACTGCCTCGTTTAACTTAGGCTCGAACATCTGAATCAGGTCTATAACAGTGAATATAATAATATAAGATAATATTGTAATTCTGGAAAAAGAAGTAATTACGCTAACCACTTTACTCTACGCCTCTTTTTAAATGTCCTTTTGTGTAATCTTCTTTAATATGAACCATCTGATTATTGTTAAATACATTATCGTAAATACGAAGTATCTCCTGAGTCTCTTTATAATCCTCCAAAGTGAAATCAAGTCTGAATTCCCTGACACCAAGTCCAAGTAAATCATCCTTCAAATCAAAGGCAATATACTTCTTGCTATTGTAGATAGTGTTGTAGCAATAATCGCAGTTGCACTTGATTATATGGTTTTCATTTTTACGGTCTACAAGAGTGACCGTATCATTATTTTTCTTGCAGCCCACTGTGTTTTTAATAGTGCAGTTGGCTGTAATCATCATAGGAATACGGCTATATACTATCATCTGTGAATTAGCATTATCTCTGTGCTTTAATTCCTTTAAGGAAAGCTCATAGGAAATGCAGTCACGATGTAAACCAAGAGCTCTAAAGCCCTGAATGCTACGGTTGTTAAAAGTATAAAGCCTGTGATCAAGAATAACCTTCTCGAAAGGATATCCCATATCTTTAAGCCAGCCTAATTCATCAAATGATGCAGCAATAACTCCAGCCGCTGTATCTGGAATGGAAATATCAGTATATTCTGCTCTTAAAATAGGTGGCAGATAAATATATAAATCTCCATCAAAAATTCCGCGGGCTTCATTATATAAGTTAGCTGGTACAGCAATTGATTTTATGAAAGAAAAATCAGCTGCTGCCTTAAGCTGCTCAATAGTGGATACCGTAACAAAAGTATCCTGCCTCTGAGAAAGATTTCCCTTAAATGTAAGTTTCTCAAATTCGTTGATGGTAGGATTAGAAACCTCTCCTGAAATATTAGTCAAAAACTTTTCAACAGCTTCTCTTCTGGCATTTTTAATCACAGATACAGGAAGGAAAATATCATCATCAACATCTATATCAAGCTTTCCTAATTCCAAAGGTGTATTTCCAAGACCAGAAACAGCCTTTTCAATATCTTCTCTTGAAGTAGGCTTTTTGCTAGCCTTTTCAATAATCTGACCTACAGCAGAACCTTCATGTCCTTCATTATCGTAAAAACGAACTGAAAATTCTTCTCCAAGTAGTGCTTTAACTCGACAGTCCACCTTAATCTTAGATGAATTCTCATAGGCAATATCTGTATCAGCCTTTGTATGTGATGGTGCCTCAAAAGTAATCATTTCTGGCCCATTATGCTTGTGTAAATAAAGATCTGTGAAACCACTTCTGTTTCCGTAATCAAGAAGCTTCTGGATATCCTCCTGAGAAACAGAATAATTGCGAGCACCTTTATATAAATATTCATCCAGATAATGTCTGTAAACACTAACTACACCTGTAGCATAAGAAAGCTGCTTCATACGTCCTTCAATCTTAAAGGACATGACTCCAGCCTCAATCATCTCAGGCAGATAGTTTATAGTGCAGAAATCCTTTGGTGAAAGAATGTAATTTCCTTTTTTATTAAGCTTCTTGCCATTCTCGTCGAAAGCATCATATGGCAAACGACAAGGCTGAGCGCAGCGGCCTCTGTTACCAGAGCGGCCTCCCAAAATTGAAGACATGAGACACTGACCTGAATAGCAGACACAAAGAGCTCCGTGAATAAAGCTCTCTATCTCCAAATCAGGGCACATCTTGTGAATCTTTGAAATCTCCTCACAGGAAATCTCACGGGCGGTAACTATTCGTGCAGCCCCTAAATCCTCTAATAACTTTGCACCATAGCCTGTGCAGGTGCTCACCTGGGTACTTACGTGAATGTGAGTATCTGGAAAATACTGGCGTATAAAATTGAAGACGCCAAAATCCTGAACAATAAATGCATCAATGCCATTTTCTACATAGGCTCGAAGGTATTTGTATAAATCACCTTCTATCTCAGGATTTTTAAGAAGTGTATTAACTGTAAGATATGCCTTTTTCCCATGAAGATGGGCATAATTAATGGCCTCTGCAGCCTCTTCAATAATGAAATTCTTAGCATAGGCTCTGGCTCCAAATAAATCGCCACCGAAATAAACGGCATCAGCGCCTGCATCTACCACTGCTTTGAAGATTTGTAAGTCACCAGCTGGTGAAAGTAATTCTAATTTGTTCATAAAATTCCTTTATAAAAATGAAAATAAAAACGAGTCCCTATGAAGGGACTCTGATTAATTGTCTGATAACGAACCTAGAAGAGCATCCTCTAGGGAAGCCTCAAGCTTTGTCTTTTGAAGAAGAAGTTCTTTGTTCTCCTTCTCAAGCTTTGCAATAGTCTCTTCTAATGTCTCAGTTTTCAGCTGAGCTGAAATTAAATCATGCTTAAGATTGTATATTTCTTTGTCACGAATATCCAAATCTGACTCCAGAGATTCAACCTGTGTTTTGGCCTTGAAGTAGTCGTCAGCAATATTCAGCTCTAATAATGTTGCTTTAAGGTCAGCTGAAATACGCTTATAACCATCAATCGAATTAAACTCATCAAGCTTAGAATTGATGTAATTAGCTACGCGCTGAAGATATTCTTCCTCCTCGTAACCACTTAACGTATATACTTTTCCGCCTATAAGCACCTTTGCGCTTTTCTCGGAAACCATAACGCATCCTCCCGTCAGAAATTCAATATTTATTATAGCTATCTTTGTATGTAAAAACAAGAGAACTATACGATACAAATTGAATTTCTAACAAGAAAAATGATTATTCATGCAAAATTACTGTGGCACCATCCATCAGTCCCACTTCCTCCAAAGTCTTCTCGCCTTTTATAGCTGATTTTGCCACATCGCAGCTAAACGCAAAACTATCAGCATTATTAACATCAAGCCCCAGACCGATGCCTTCATTCAAGGCATAAATCAGTTCATCACATGTAAGAGACTTTGGAACTTCAATATCCTGTTTGCTGTCACCCCAACAAAATTCAATTATCATTTTATCCTTCATAATGCTAATCTCCTATTCCACAGTCTTCACTCTCATAATCTTTCCATCGCTGATAAAGAATGCATCACCCTTGGTATTTGGCTTTTTAACCTGGCGCTTGATATTAACATTAATATCAACGAACTTAATATCAGCCATATCCTCGAAGCAAAGAACATTCATGCAATTTCGGATAACGATTAATACTGGATTAGAAAGTGCATTCAAAGTTACGTTTTCCACGTTTGTAAAGATAATTGAAACCCTGCAGTTTGCATATTTTGTAATAAGGCTCTTAAATTTATCGTATACTTCCCCGCTTTCTCTGATAACATCCGTAATCTTAGGACTGGCAAGTACGATAACCTGTAATGGCTCACCTAAAATAGATTCTCCGGTCATCTTCTTATTGAAGCGACCCTTTGCAATATTATAGGCGTCTTCAATAACGTCGATAATCTCCATCTGATCCTCAGTGTAATGCTTCAGGGCAGGGTTGTCCTGGCAGTATGAAAGACTTCCCTTCTCATCATCAATGATAGTGATTTCTACAGGGAAATCGCCAACACTTTCACCAAACTTATCCATGGTGTAACGAATAAAATCGCTGCGTCCCAAATCATCCCTTCCAAGGATAGCAAGCAACGGCTTTTTAACCAGGTCATTGTACTCAGGATTAGCCTTGGCATAGCCCAGACCTACAAGCATCTTGTAGTCTGTCATCTTGGCACTTCCAAATCTTGTGATAAGGTACTCATCATTCAAAACATTTGGAACATAATCAACCTGCTCGGCAGTGGTTGTCTTGTATTTTCTGTTAATCTTCTCAATATATTCCTTAATCTTGGAAATTCGCTCCACTTCCTTGCCCATAGAAAATGCAAGATAAGTCTGGAACTCCATAACCTCGTTATCAATAGTTATAAGACCACGTCCCGGCATCTCATCTGGCTGAGTCCTACACTTATCGATAAGCATAGAATACTGGGCACGGTCGTTACAGTTCATGGCAATCTTTGTCGAGAAATTAGTAATGAGTCTGTAGCCGATTCCACTCATCTGCTGATTCGTAATTACGATAGAAATACCAAGAGCCACACCGTCTCGACAAATCTTAATAAACTGACTCTCATAATTGGCATAAACATCCTTGAAGGCTGTATAGTTCTCGAGGAAAATGACAATCTGAGGAATATCAGTATTTCCTGCATCTCTATATGCGCCAAAAGAACTAAGTCCTGCATTTGCAAGAACTTCTCTTCTTTCATCTATCTTCTTCTGAAGCATATCAAGGAAATGTTTCAGTTTATCCTCGTCAGCCAGACTGATTACAGAACCTACATGTTTCAACTGCTCGAAGACCTTCATAACCATTGACGCGAAATCAAGGATGTAAATGTTGACCTCTTCAGGAGTGTACTTTGTGGTAAGACCATAAATCATATTCTGAACAAGGTAAGTCTTTCCAGAAAGTGATGAACCCAAAATAAATACATGATTCTGGGTAAAGTTCACCACAAGCTCCCTCTGAGCCTGACGTGAAGGATCATCGTAAATACCCACAGGCACCACAATATCAGTACCCTCTTTAGTAAGATTATCAGGGTACGGAATAACATCCCCCAATGGAGGAAGACAAATTTCCTGTAATTTGGTGATGCCAGCATCTTCACAATAATTATGAATATATTCAACAATAGCATCCAGCTCTGTAACTGTGTTATCGTTCTTCTCAGGCTTTTGGGCAAACAATGTCTTCCTTCGGCCAGCAAGATCAATAGAAGAAATCTCAAACTTCTTTACAGCCCTGGCATGAGCGTCAGTGATGTAAGCTCCACTGTAAGCTGACTGGAAGAGCTCGAAGATTTCATTGTTACCTACCTGTATATAAGCACGACCAGGCTCACGGATTTCTGCAGCCAAAGGTGATTTCAACACTTCGTTACTGTCTGATTTATCCTGAACCTTCAGACACAGCTTGAACTTTGAATTACTCCAAATCTGGTCATTTACCACGCCTGCTGGCTTCTGAGTGGCAAGTATCAGATGAACGCCAAGGCTTCGTCCAATACGAGCAGCACTAATAAGCTCCTTCATAAATTCAGGCTGCTCACTTTTCAGCTCTGCAAACTCATCCACAATAACAATCAAATGAGGTAGCGGCGTAGGTGTTGTGCCATTTTTAAAGAGCTTAATATAATCATCTATCTTATTAACATCATATTTGGCGAAGAGCTCCTGTCTTTTAATAAGCTCAGCCTTAATAGACATCAGCGATCGATTTATCTGTTTGCCGTCAATGTTTGTGATGGCTCCATTTAAATGTGGCAAGTCCTTAAACTGGTTGGCCATACCACCGCCTTTGAAATCGATGATAATGAATCCCACCTCATATGGATGGAACAGTGTGGCAAGGGACAGAATGTAACTCTGAAGAATTTCTGACTTACCAGAACCTGTAGTACCAGCCACAAGACCGTGTGGGCCATGGAATTTCTCATGAATATCAAGAGCCACAACATCTCCACCGCTCTTCAATCCAAGTGGCGCAGCCATAGATTCATATATTCTTGAATTATTCCATCTGTTAGCCAATGAGAGCTCATTAATGTTCTTAATACCAAGTAGCTGATAAAGGGTAATGCTCTTTACCAAGTCATTCTCAAGGGATGGCTCCTTAATAAAAACAGGCGCCAGCTTTCTTGCACATTGCTCTGCTATTTCTTTGCTTACATGAGGATATGTAAACTCCTGTATTTCAGTGGCATCCTTTAAATCCTTTACCCAGCCCACATTATCGCTGTCACTTAATGTAACACCGATTTCGCACGCTTTATGTAAAAGAGCCTCTGTCTCCTCAAAGAAAATAAATGTAAATCCATATTTTCTTGCTGTATCAAAATACTTACTTACAGGATGTTCAGACAAACGCTCTGATCTAAACGCGAATACGATATAATCCGGAAGCGCCTTAACATCATCAGGTCGCAGTCCTTCACGCTTTGAAATCTCTCCGTAAATATTTCCAAGCACAAGCTTGCTGGTTTCATCATCATACATGATGTTTCTGGAGCCAGTCTCCTCATCATAGGTATTTTTCAGCCAGCGAACCCATTGCATATATGGAGCATAAACTTCATCCAACAAAAATACCATCTTTACATCTGTAAATGATTCCTGTCCTGCAATAGTAAGTACCAGATTCTTCATGATGTGATAAAGCTTGGTTCTGTTTCCCACAAAACCTAATGCATTCACCTTACCAAGTGGTAGTACCACCGGCATCTGAGGAATGTATTCATATTGATTGTGGATGCGCTCTGGAACATTTATTAAATCATCATAAACATGGACATACTCCTGCTTGGAATATTCCACTTGTAGAAGTGATTTTACATTTCCCGTACCTACACGAACATCGAGATAATCTTCATGTTCCTTACGCTTTTCAAAAAGGTCTGGAGAAAAATTAAGAATCCTATCTACAGTTGTTTCTAGTGATGGATTCCTTCGAGTAATAATATTCTTTTCCTTGTTGCGAAGCTTATTAATCTCCTCAACCTTATTATTTATGTAATCGCTGTATTTCTGTTCTCGTTCAGCCATCTTTTTCTTGTAATCCTTACCATTATCGATGTAAGTCCAAACAGACATGGCTGCGCCAATCATCATAGATGCGGCAAAATAAATAACATACATAATTCCGCCGCTCATCATACGACTTCTGACAAATACCATGAGAAGCAGCATAAGAAAAACAGGAGTAAGAGTCATAATCAGATTCTTCTTAGGCTCCTGTGGTGGATTTTCTGGATTCAGCACCTCCAGCTTTTCATCCGGCAGCTCATAAAGCTCCCTTGCCTTCAGAAAGAACTCTGGATATTCTAATGCTTTTCCCTGCTTCTTCGGCTGATTATTTGATTTAAAATCCTGTGTAATCATATATTACCTTCCATAAAAGATGTGAGATAATTTCATTTCGCGTAATTATTATAAAGCATAGATATGAAAAAACTGCAAAGCCTAAATGGCCTTGCAGTTTAAAGTTATCTTTATCTATTTTATTAACGTTATATTTACGAGAACAATTTATTCTACTACAGCTTCATCCTCAGCAACTGCTGTATCATCAAGCTCTGTATCAATAACTTCTTCTATATCATCCTCAGTAGTGTCAGCTTCAACCACTTCAGCATCAGACTCCATTACCTCAGAAACTTCTGTTTCAACAGAATCCTCGTTAGTTGCAGGAACAAAAGTTGTATATTTAGCAAGAACATCCTCAGATATATAGCCGTCAGCAACTGCCTGCTTAGCTAAGTCAAGGCTCTCAACTGGTGTCTTTGTAGGAATAATTGATGTTCCAACTACTGATGTTGTTCCATAAAGTGAAGTATAGAATGATGTTGTAGCGAAGTTTAAAGTAAGCATTCTAGTACCTGTTTGTACCCATAAAGTACTTCCTTTCTTCTCACCACAGCAATCGTAGCTTCCCCAAACGTCTTCGCGTAAGTAGCTATCACAATGAGCAGCTGGTGAATCTCCATTATAACCACCATCTTCGTGATTAACACCGGCATACTGCCATGCAATATTAAGAAATGTAGAAACACTGTAGAATGGATTCTTATCACTAGTATCTCCAAGTCTCTTTACCATACCTTCACGAGTGAAGCCCTTGATAAGAGGTGAACCAAATGTAACTGTATTAAGTACCTCGTAATTGTCCTTAATATACTTATCAGCTGCCACCTGCTGTGCAATCATTCCACCAAGACTATGTCCTGCAAGAATAATATTGCTACCTGCGGGAATTCTATCAATGATAGCATTCTTTACATTTGTCTTATACTCATTACTTAATTCAAAGCCTGATAACAGATCTTCCTTAATAGTTGTAGTCTGATTCTCAACGATTGTCTCTGTTCCTGAAAGTGCTACTACATAAACTTCCTTATCTTCAGTACCCCAGTAGGTATTATAAGTCATTCTACCCTCCGTGATAGAAATAGGACCAGCTGTCTGATAATCTGCATAACCAACCTTAGTAAGTGTTGCCATCTGAGCAGCATTCTCAAAAGTTACTGTCTCACCATTCTGGATTTTATAAACCATATCCATAAGCTTAAAATCAGTTTCTGTGTGAAGAACGTAATTATATTCTCCGCCTGATGGAAGAATTGATCCAGCCTCTGAAACGATTGGATTAACAAAAACAGTTGTAACAGCAAGAGCTGTAGCTAAAAATCTTAAAACTCTTTTCTTCATTGTTTTTCTCCTTTTCTAATGCGGAAACTAATATATCAAGATTAGTATCCGAATGCTTGCCAAAATCAAATCAATAAAAAGAGTTTTTTTGTAAGTATTGCGATTTGTCACACAATATATTTATAAAAGTCAAACTTGTTATTATTCTATTCTTTTATTTCCAAACAACCTTGTTCCACAATATTTTTCTCAAATTAAAAAAACAGACCAATATCTGCAAGTATGAAAAAACTGCAAAGCCTAATTTGCTTTGCAGTCTCACCGTTAACTGTGCGCTCAAGAAGGTTATAGTAGTCTCTTGAAAGGTCGCAAAGATATTCAATTCTTTTGTCTGGTTACCACGCTTATCGTAGGATTGGACTAATCATCAGATTAGTTTAATCCGTACATGGCATAGATTTTTACGATAGTCCGTGTTATAAAAGTGACTTTTCATCTTACTAGTAGCTGTTTATATACAATTATTAATCTTTCACAATTAAGCACTTATTTTTTATTGATCAAAATAGGAACTAATGAAATCCTTTAACCATGTTTCGCAATCGCACTCAATATAAGCATCATATATTAACTGAATAGGAGCTTCAGACACAACAATTGAAATATCTTTTATTCTATCGACATAATAATATTCTGCATTATCATAACGTGTAATATATGTACCTGAGAAAAAATGTAACATTACTACAGTTAATGCTGCTGATAGTTCAATTAATTTTTCCTTTGCTGCAATCCATTCTACTTTAAACAATTTTTCTAAATCATTCGATATAATATCTATAGCATCATTAACATCAATTTGTAATAAACGCCTATTTGAAACATATTCTCTTGCAAGCATTTCATAATTTTTCTCAACATACAAAACATCTTCGCGCGAAAATTTATTTATTTGAAGATTTTTATCAAGTATAAAATATCCTTCATTTTCTAAGTATTCTTCAATCTTAAGGATGCATTCCTTAAATGAATTCTCGTCAGTATAATAGTATTTTTTTTCCACTCCAAAACCACGAAAAATAACTGTACCATCATCAAGCAAATCTTGAATTATTTCATATCCCTGCTTTTTTCCTTCTACAATTCTGTCATAATAAGCTAATGGTTTTGTCGCTATCATCCTTCGTCCAGAAGAGTAAACAAATCCTCGTTTAGAAGCTTCGGGTTCCAATATATCTCTTATAATAGATTTATATGTTTTAATCATAGATTTCTCCATTCTATCCAGCACATAAACTAGGTGACGAATTAATCAATTGAGAAGAATAATTTATCAAAAATTGAATATCATTAGTCAGCACCGATATTAGCGGTACTAATGCTCCATCATCCATTGTTCCTATACCAGATAAATCATCCGCTGCAATAACAGCAATTAAAACTACCATAAGTACTGCAGCAGCTATTGCACCTCCTACTAATATTTTATCCATCGTACTATCATCAATATGTAGATTATACTGTAAAGCTTTTAATGCTGCATTTGGTTCTGGTGCGCATTCAACGCAATCAACAGGTACCTTATTTTGATAATTATATGTAATCAATCCATCACCATATGTGCGATATACAATATACTTACTTGGTTCTAGTATAGAAGGTATTGCTACACCGTTAAATATTTCATCATATGAAGTCCCGAAGAACCGGTGCCTAACCCCTTTACGATTTTATTACAGCGTAATTATTTTGTAATGGGGTCAAACGAGGCACTTTAACATTCATTGAAACTATTTACTCTTATTGCATATTTCACATGCTTTTGCTATAAACAACTTAAATAATTCTGCTCTTCGGTCATCCAATTCCGATATTTCAATTTGAACATCATATTTGTAAAAGAATCGATCAGAGATTGCCACTTCAAGAGAATGTACTTCCTCCACATCTATATGATTTTTCAAATAATCAAACCATTCATTAGCTTCAAGCTCATTATTTAACAGAAGAGTATCATTATTACTCAATCGCATTTTTTTGATTGTGTAAATAAGCTCTTCCAAAATTTCAAGTAATTCTTCGTGCTCTTTCTCATTTATATTTTTCATTTTTCTACCTCAACCAATTTGTCGGCGTTACATTTATCCAATCTTGAGGAACTGATCGATAGTCTATATATACCTGATGTGCTCCTCCATACAATCCCATTCCTTGTGAACCGACAGTACCTTCTAAGCCAGACAAAGTCGATCCACCAGGTATAGTCATCGTATATAATTTTGATGCATCATTTAGAAAATCCATAACCAGCTGCAGTAGCCATAATGGTTCATTGTAAATGGACTATCAATAAATCCCTTTACATTATCCTCACTCTGGAATCTGCCTGTATTGGCATCATAGAATCTCGCCTGTGCAAACTTAAGGCCAGATACTTCATCCTCCTGGTAGCCTGTGAAAGCAAATGGCTGGATAATGTTGCCAACAGTGGTGTAGCTGTGCTTATGGTTTGCCTCTTTGATTTTGCCTGTAAATGGATCTACGTTTCTACCAAAGTCATCGAAAGCATATGAACTTACAGCCACTCCATCTGTTCGGGGAGACTCGCCATTTATAATCAGCTTCGCTGATGGGCTCGTCGCTGTTCACGATTTTCAATGCTTATGCTAGAAAATCGTGAAATTGGTCATGTACATTGAAGAACCAAGCTCATCCTGTAGATAATAGTAGTTATTGCCTGATTTGCTCATGCTTACCACATTATTATCGTAGATGAATGACTCTGTTTCGCCGTTAACTGTGCGCTCAAGAAGATTATAGTAGTCTTTTGAAAGCATATTTGTTGCATCAAAAGAAAAGGTCTTTGATAAAAGACCATCCACAAACTCTTTTGTCTGGTTACCACGCTTATCGTAGGATTGGACTAATCATCAGATTAGTCCAACCCGTACATTGCATAGATTTCTGAAACATTATCCCCAGAAAAAGAAAACATCCTTTATAATATCCAAATCCACTTCTTCATAACTTTTAGTCTTATATCTATCTATCTCTTCCAAAATATACTTTACGCTATCTGTATCCTCCTTGATTAATTCCTTTAAATCAATTCTATCAGGTATATATTTTTCTATTAATTTTATTACTGCACTCTGCATTGAATCCTTGTCCATTTCTATTCTCCTACAATACTAACATCATTGAATTTAATTGTACCATTGTATTTCAATTGAAAATGCAGTCGCTCTAATGTGGTCCAATTTGAAATGCATCTTGTACTTTAATATAATAATTGAGTCAAATAGACATATTAATTATTTTCATATTCAAATGATTACAGTATATATCTTTTCAATATTTTCCAAACTACATCTACATTCTTAGTATATTTTTCATTAAGCTGATTTCTAAGTTCATTATCTTTATCATAAACAACAAAATCGCTCAATCCGCCACGCGATGTAAAAATACTTTGGTAACTCTCCACCAAATACTGCAATTTATCATCATCAGCCTCTGTAGAATCAATACATTTGATTTGATTCATTAGAATAATTAATATGGAGTCATACTCTCCATATCCATATTTTTGAACAAGCTTTCCAATCTCAATATATGCATTTCTCAAAAGTAAATATTCTTCTTGATTAAGCATTTTCTACCTCCAACTCAATGTAATGGCCAACTACCTACAACTTCAAAATCCCATGGCGCATCAATATATGTTTGCATCTTATCGTATCCGCCAACATATGCTCCACCTTGTGGTCCAACTGGTCCAGGATATGTTGTAGTACCTTTTGGAACTTTAATAGCATATACCGTATCTATATATGATGTCCCCTCTAAAACCCCAGTTTGAGGATTAACCCAATTTGGTTTTACTGCTGTATCAATTCTAACATTTGCTACAGAACTTGGTGGCTCATTTGTAAACCACCTACCATATGGATTAGTAGAATTACCTGCTCTATACATAATTCTATCCTCATGTAAAACATCAATGTTATATCGTCCACCATAATAATTCTTAGCTGGTTGATTAGGTAAATCTGCTAAAGGTCCAGGATTCTCTATCATATTATATTCATAATTTGCAATATCATTAGAACCATAAGTAACAGATGAATTAGTTGACTCAGATGCACATTCTTGAGTAACATTTACTCTTCCAGGATTCAGCGCCTTAGCTACACCATAACCTGCGCCAGCAAGTAATGCTCCTCCCGCTGCGGATACCGCTACTTCCTTAGCGTTTATTGGACCACCTTTTGTTCTATACGCCTGTGCCGCTATATCTCCAGTCGCGCCTGATACACCGCCCGCCATCATGGTTGCACCTAAACTAGTGCATGCAGGTCCCATTAATCCCATGGCGCCGCCACCGACCATTGAACCTACCATTGCACTATTATCTATGCTTTTGCGGGAACCCATAACCATCTCCATGCTTTGGCATGTAAGACATGATACCCCACCACAAATAGCACCTGCTGCTACCACAGTTCCAACTGTACTAGCCGAAATTGTTCCTGCTGCTATAGCTGCTACTGCTGGTGCAGCTGCTCCACATGTAACTACAACCGCTGCAGCACCAACTGCAGCTATACCAACACATGCAGTTACTTTTAGTGCGGTCTTTGCCCACTTCGGTAAATTTCCATCTATATCTACGATACCTATTGGGTTATCCCAACAATAACCGTAGTGATTTGTTGTAAATGGCGTACTGATACAACCTTTCGCATTATCCTCGCTCTGGAATCTTCCTGTGTTTGCATCATAGAATCTCGCCTGAGCAAACTTAAGGCCTGATACCTCATCCTCCTGATAGCCTGTAAATACAAATGGCTGAATGATGTTGCCATCAGTGGTGTAGCTGTGCTTATGGTTTGCCTCTTTGATTTTGCCTGTAAATGGATCTACGTTTCTTCCAAAGTCATCAAAAGCATAAGATGACACTGCTACACCATCTGTTCCTGTCATGTACATTGGAGAACCAAGCTCATCCTGGAGGTAGTAGTAGTTGCTTCCAGCCTTAGACATAGATACTACATTATTATCGTAGATGAATGACTCTGTCTCGCCGTTAACTGTGCGCTCAAGAAGGTTATAGTAGTCTCTTGAAAGGTCACAAAGATATTCAATTTTCTCTTCAGGGCGGGTAGATGCAACTCTAAAGCCAAGACCGTTATACTGGTTCTCTACCTCTCCCTTATTTGAGTCAACCACTTTTGATAGCATATTTGTTGCATCAAAAGTAAAGGTCTTTTGTAAAAGACCATCTACAAATTCTTTTGTCTGGTTACCACGCTTATCGTATTCGTAAGATTTTACGATAGCCTGGCTGTTATTAAGTTCCTTAGCCTGAACAAGTCTGTCTAATACATCATATGTGTATGATGTCCTTGTCTCGTTCTCAGCAAGTAATGTTCTGTTTCCAAATGCATCGTAGGATTGGACTAATCATCAGATTAGTTCAATCCGTATATGGCATAGATTTCTGAAACCCCTTTCAGAAATCTATGTTTTGCTTTAGCAAAATTAAAATGCAGCTTTCCTTGGCTGCATTTTAACCCAAGTCTTAGCTCTAGCTGATATTTTTAAATAATGAGATTAGTCTCTTTTATTTTTTCATTATCGTTTATTGAGCTATAAACCCTTGCTTTGTATTTTTAAGATAATATACGGTAACATAGTCCCCCTTGTAAACATCTTTCTGCGGCTTTCTTATGTGAATAGTCATATTATCTTTATCTGTTTGAATTTTTAAATCACTAAAATATTTGTTTTCTTGAACAGTATTATCGGCGTAACCATCTATACGGGATATGTTACCTTCCTTTAACAATTTAATATCTAAAAAACCCAATATAAAAGTCACATAAAACAAATATATCACAATTAGTCCAAGAACAATCTTAACTATTAGTATATCTCTAGAACTCATTTTAAATGATTTTGTAATAGTTTCCGATAATAATATTTTATTTCCAAAGAGATCAATCAAATACATTACTACAGCTATTCCAACTAAAACCATATTTAATACTAGCGTGATAAATAATTCTTTTTCCATTATTAGTTCTCTCCACAAATATATTCCTGATATAATTGCTCTAATGCAAAATTAGCATATTCTTCTAATATCTTATATACTTCTTCACCATAATTTTTACCAGTTAAAAATTTTACATCAAATGGTAGGCAATACCCAATAACAGGAGATAATATTCCAGAAGTTACACCAGAAAATATACTGTGTAAGGCAGTTGATAATACAGAGTGTTCTTGTCTATCATTAATTACTTCTAATGCATCCCCCATTAGAACACTTACTGAGCCGCCTAAAAAACCTGCGGAAAACATATTTTTTAAAATAGCTATATCCGACATCCCTTTAATATTAACTTCGGGAACAATTGCTCCTGCAAACATTGCTCCGGTGTACGCTTCTATGGAAGACTGTTCTCCAGAAACAGCATCTGATATTCCTTGAATTATAAAGCCTGATCCTGCACCCACTGGATTAAGTGCCAACGAAGCACCTGCAATCATTCCATTTAATGTGCCCTTGCCGGCCTCACTTACTATGTTATTCATATTAATGGTTTGCCCATTTTTTATTTCATTAGTCGCTTCAATAGTTGCACTAGCCGTTCCAACGGCTCCACCACCTACAGCTATTCCCGTTGCTACTGTTGCAGAAGCTCCTGCGCATTCAGCTAACATTGCTGCTGCTCCAACACCAGTACCAATCGCTGCACCAGCGCCTACTCCTATCAAGGCATTTTTACCAACCTCTTTCCAACTTATATCTTCTCCTTTAACCAAAGAAGATACAACAGTAGCTCCACCTCCAATAACTCCACCAATGGCTGCTCCAATTACAATTGTTGCAAAATTACCATCCAAATCCTCTTTATCAACAGGTGAATTCCAGCAATACAGATAATGATTAATTGTATTTGGACTTCCAACAAATCCCCTAACCTTATCCTCACTAACAAATCTTCCTGCATTACTGTCATAGTATCTTGCCTGTGCAAAGTAGCTGCCAGTAATCTCATCATGCTGGTAGCCTGTGAATGCTAAAGGCTGAATGATATTACCTTTCTTTGTATAAGCCGGCTTTTCCTTCTGCCCTGTGAATGGATTGATATTTCTACCAAACTCATCATAAGCGTATGTTGATGTAGCAACACCATCTGTTCCTGTAAGATACATGCCTGTACCAAGCTCATCAAGCATATAGAAATAATCATTTCCTGCTTTTGACATGGATACAACATTGCTATCATAAGTGTAAACTTCTGTTTCTCCGTTTACGGTACGCTCAAGCATGTTGTGGTAATCTTTTGTAAGATCAAGCAAATATTCAATTTTCTCTTCAGGATTAGCAACAGCTACACGCTTACCAAAGCCATTGTAGCTATAGGTTGCTTCACCCCTTACAGCATCGGTAGCCTTTGAAAGCATATTTGAAGCATCAAATGTAAATGTCTTTTCAATTATGCCATTTACAGAAACACTTGTCTGATTTCCTCGCTTATCATAACCATATGCTTTTGTTTCAACATCATTTACTGACTCAATTAGTCTATCAAGTACATCATAATTATACTGTGTTGAAATACCATCCTCAACTAAAGAACTTCTATTTCCAAAAGCATCATAGCTGTAGCTTCTTAATGGGTCACCATTAAAACTTACCTGAGTAAGTCTGTTTTCAAGGTCATATTCATACTTATATTTTCCAGAGATATCATTTAAATCTCTTCTAAATCTTTCAATCTCAGCCCTGTTGCCCTGGACATCATATTTATATGTATACTTATCCAGTACACCATTTGAATCAAACATTTCAAGGCTGTTCAAATATCCTCCTGGAAGATAAGAGCACTGAGTTGAAGCACCATTTGCTAAAAGCTTAAGAGTAAGTCTACCAAACTCATCATATACATAGTTTGTTGTATCAACCCCGCTTCTAAGCTCACTTAACTGAAGCTTATCATCATAGATATAATCTACTTTCTTTCCATCTGGATATGTAATAGATGTACGTTCTGAAACCTTACCATAAGTGTAAGATACCTTTTTACCATTGTAATCTATTACAGATAATACTCTTCCCATAGCATCTCTTTCAACTGATGTTACTCCAAGCCAATCCTTAAATTGAATAAGTTTTCCAAGAGCATCATAAGAAAGCTCTACACATCTGCCGTCTGCATAATTAATAGAACTTACCTGACTTGTTATGTCATAAACATATGTAGTTTTATATCCATCTCTATCATTCTTAGACACGAGACGTCCATACTGGTCGTACTCGTAAGTCTCTTCCTGCCCAAGGGCATCTGTTATCTTTGTAAGCTGTCCTGAAAGGTCGTAAGAGTAAAGTGTTACGTGACCATCCTCACCTACTACAGGCATCTTGTCATCTTCAACTCTGCCTTCAGCTCTGTGAACACTCTTAAGGTTATCAAGGGCATCATATGTGTATGCCGTCTCGTTGCCAAGAGCATCCAATACGCTCTTAAGACGTCCTGTAGCTGTGTAAGTATAAAGTGTTGTGCTTCTGCCATCTGCAACCTTTGTGGCACGTCCCATGGCATCATACTCGTATGAAACTGTACGGCCATCCGAGCCTTCTACTTTTGCTACACGACTTAAGACATCATAGCTGTAAGAAATCTCATAGCCATCAGCAAAGCTTCTCTTTACAATTCTTCCGACTGTATCATAATCAAGGCTCTGCTCTAATCTTCCACAGAAGTAAATAGCCTTAAGCTTTCCACCATCTGTGTATTCGTATTTACGAACTCTTCCAGCTGGATCAGTTATAGTTTCGATATTTCCAAGCTTTGTATATGTATATGATGTCTTATTTCCAAGAGCATCTGTCTCAGAGATTACTCTGCCAAGTAAGTCATAGTCTCTTGTGAACTTATTACCTAAAGTATCTGTTGCTTCAATTACATTTCCATTTTCGTCATAAGCATAGGTTTTCTCATGACCAAGAGCATCTGTCTCTTTTGTTACACGATTAAGCTCATCATACTCAAGACTTCTTACTCTGATATCACCAAGATACTCAGCTGTTACATTTCCATTCTTATCATACTCATATCCACTTGTTCTTCCCTCTGGATCTGTAACCTTAGTAAGACGCATAAGTGGGTCATACTCATATTTAATGGTACCACCATTAGGCAGGATAACCTCCTCCTGCTTGCCCATTACGTTATAAGTGATTTCTGTTACAAAGCCAGCCTCATCAACTACCTTTGAAACACGTCCCATGATATTCATCTCAAAGGACTTGACTGTGCCGTCAGCTTCCTTTACAGATGTAACCTTACCCATTTCATCATAGGTATACTCTCTTGTATTACCAAGAGCATCTGTAGTCTTTACGATTCTATCAGCTTTATCATATTCGTATGTTGTAACTGCCCCGTCAGCTGTGGTAGTCTCCACCACACGGTTAAGCTCATCATAAGCATACTCTGTAACCACTCCGTCTGGATCAGTTATTGTATTTACGTTACCCTTTTCATCATAATCAAAAAGAGTCACACCACCGTTTGCATTTCTGGTCTTATAAAGATTTCCATCCTTATAGTAGAATCTGTTAGTCTCATCAAGAGGATTTCTAAGCTCAAAAAGCTTACCCTCAAGGTTGTATCCATACTTATATTCCTCACCCTTAGGCCCCTTTACAGCCATAGGCTTGCCATCAGCTCTGTAGGTGATAAATGTCTTATTACCAAGGGCATCCACAATTTTTGTAAGGTGGCCCTTGTTATCATAGGCAAAACGTGTTGTATTACCACGCTTATCTGTGAAGCTAGTCTTCTGGTTTCTTGTATTATAAGTGTAATACTCAGTACCGTCATAGTACTCTGTAGCTGTATGACGCTCCAAATCATCATGAGTATAGACTACCTTATTACCGTTCTGCTCTGTTGCAGTGGTAGTCTTATTGATATCGTCATACTCGTAAGTCATTACCGAGTTATCAGGGAAGCTCTGCTTTACTGTACGATGCTGCTTATCATACTCATTTGTGATGGCTACGATTCCCTTTGGATTAATTACATCCTTAATCTTTCCATCTTCTGTATAAGTAAACTTTCTTACAGCACCATCAAGCTCTGTGATTTCTGTAAGCTGCATTTTCTCATCATAGGTATAGCAAACAAACCTGCCTGTATGGTCGGTCACTTTACTGATTAGTCCGGCATTAACGCCATCCTCATAGTATGTAAATAAAAGAGAATTGCCGTTCTTTGTCTCTACGCTCTTAAGTCTTCTGCCTCTATCCTCAAAAAGCTCATAAGAAACAACCGTATGATCTCCATCGATATCACCAAAGGATACAAGAAGACCTGCCCCGTCAAACTTCTCATAGCTTCCGTCATCCTGTCTGATGATATATCCCATACCATCCTCAAGCTTTTCAAGAATACCTGGTTCACCGTGCTCTTCCACGTAGAAGTTTTTCTCTTTTTTGAAGGTACCCTCACTACCATCCGCATATGCGATACGGATTTTGTCAGCTCCCTGGATATCGTATATACGAACCTCAAAGTTATGAGTCCAACCCCAGCCAAGGTCTTTAAGCTCATTAGCGATAGAGTTATAGAATCTTTCAAACTTAAGCTCGTATCTTCCACCAAGAGTAATGTCTGTATGCTCATTGATGTAGTTACCGTTACACATGTTTACAGGGTCGTACTTGTAAACCTCGCAACGCTCCTTCTTACCCTTTAAGTATGCATGCATGTCTTCTACATACTTAAGGTATTCTTCAAGAGCTGCACCAGAAAGGTGGTTTAATGGACTGTCCCACTTAAGGTCAAAGTGCTTACCATTATATGTTCTGATATCATAGCTTGTGCCATTTCCGATACCATTAATAAATGACTCAATATTAGACATGATGGTATCGTAAAGAGTCTGGTAAACACTCATGCTTACATCATTTGCATGTGTGGAATCAAAGTTCTCAAACTTCTTTTTTGTATCAGGAGCAACACCACTCATACCATCATTGCTGGCAAGAGTCTCCATTGTAGCAAAATAATTTCTGTAATCTGGTGCAAGATAACTTCCTACCTCGGAACAGGTAGCATTCAAATCTGCAGCCAGATTTTCAATCTGCTCGCCAATGCCCTTGAGTGAGTCCTCATATTTACCAAAATCAAGAGTAACCTTATC
>NZ_AUJB01000009.1 GCF_000424005.1 Pseudobutyrivibrio ruminis CF1b
CAGACGCGGGTCCATCTTGTACCGAAAAAACTTTTCACACTGCATCATGCGATGCTGTGCGCTTATGCGGTATTAGCAGTCGTTTCCAACTGTTGTCCCCCTGTACAAGGCAGGTTACCCACGCGTTACTCACCCGTCCGCCACTCAGTCAATATCTCGTCACCCCGAAGGGATCGTAAGAAATTGCTTCGTTCGACTTGCATGTGTTAAGCACGCCGCCAGCGTTCATCCTGAGCCAGGATCAAACTCTCATGTTAAAAAGTTTAATTCCGAATCAGTATAAAACTGACTTGTTTACTAATAAAGGTTTTTGTTTCGTCTTAGAAACTAAATGAATTTCAAGGATACATGTTTTAAAAACTTGTATTAATTCAAGGTTTGTTTCACTGTTCAGTTATCAATCTTCGCTTTGTTGTTGCTCTTAGCAGCAACTCGTTTATAGTATCACGATGTCGGCTGTTTGTCAACAACTATTTTGATTTATTTTTCAAAATCTTTTTTAGAAAACTCAGTGTTTTCTAAGTCGTTACCGCTTTTTGCGGAACGAATAGTATAATATCATCAGCAAACCTTTTCGTCAACACTTTTTTCGAAAAAAATTATTGTCTTTATATTCCGATAATTCGCTCAATTATGTTGGTTTCATATACCAATGTTAGTATGGGCTCTACCTGAGTTTTTTCTATTATAAGACTGCCCAGTTCTGAAGCTGGAAAACAGTCTGCTAAATACATGCAGACCCAGGTGATCAAGATGCCTTCGCCAAAGCCTGCTATTATACCAAGAGTTTTATTTACTCCTCGTATTCCTGGTACCAGGCCAAGGAGGGCTATTACTTTACTAAGTAAATATAGTGCAAGGGTACCTGCTATTACACTTATAACTATAGAAATACCATGTATCGCTGTCTCGCTTAACTCATGGGAGATAAGCTGTATAGTTGTATCTATAGAAGTCTCGATAGTCTCATCCAGCTTTTCCTTAACAGATGGGGGAACCAGCTTCATAACAGCATCTGTACCTGTCCCCTCTTCTTCCTGCTCAGATGATTCGTATTTATCTTTTAGATGTATGACTATACTTTCCTGAACCATGGTAGGTATTGGTGTATTAACATTAAGATAGTCAGAAACAACCCCGCAGGCAAAATTTACAAAACATATAAGGAATATCCATGATACAAGACCATAGATTATCCTTAACATACCTCTTTTTGCCCCTCTTATAATGCAAAAGAGCATTAATACTATGAAGACTATTAATACAGGGTTGCTAACCAAACGCTCAACATATTCCATATTATTTCAATCCTATCTCTTCTGTTCTGCTTTCTTCTATTAAATAGTACCTTCTGGATGTGGCTCCAGGTATAACACTGTATACCTTCTCATCAAATGTATATTTGAATTTCTCAAATCCCTGAAGATTATAAATAGATATATTATTTCCGTCGCTTAAAAGGACCTCATTATTTTCCATCAAGGAAATATCAGTGAAACTCTCTGTAATTTCCTTAGTGGTAGTTTTAAGACCATATAAGTTGTAAACATTAAGCTGGTTTACAACCGTTCCATCTTCTAATGCTTCCTCGCAAACATATCCAAAATGGGTATTATTATAGAAGATGCTCTTCATTTCCTCTGAGACATTTATTTCCTTGGCTACTGTTGCCCTGAGGTTGTTGTTAAAGACAATGATCTTTTTATCTGCAAATGCTAATGCTTTATCTTTATTAACAAATTCCACTTTTGGAATAAGGGTGCCAATATAGGTATAAGTAGCAACTATATTATCTACCTCTTCTTTTCCCTTATCTGTAAAGTCATAGAAAACAAGCTCAGAAGTGATATCGCCACCATTAACATTAATAATTGAAAGAAGTAATTTGGTTGCATCAGAAGAAAGGGCCATAGAAACAGGGAATCCTCTGTTCTCTGGGTGGATTTCACCTGATACAAGCAATGTTCCTGTTTTATCGTACATTTGGATATAGCTGGTGTTATTCTCCTGAAGCAGAAGGGCTACTGTACCCTGACCAGCAACTCTGGCATCGATAACAGGTATATTTGTGGAAATTTGGTTTACAAAACCCTTGTTAGAAAAAATATCTACCTCACTACCCTTTTTATCGTAGGCAATAATGTAATTTTCGCATGTATCGATAGCAGGATTAGTCATATCATAAGTATAATTCCAAATCAGCGAGCCGTCATAAGATGTATAAAATATGCCGTCTCCACTATATTTAAGAATGTTACCCTGGAAACTGCTATAAGTACTTTCGCCTGTATCTACTCTTTCCCATGTCTTGATTTCTTCATAATCATCATAGGTGCTGATAATCTTTATTACGATTACAGCTACGATGCTTAGAATCAAAAGAATGATTAAAAAGATATATCTTTTCTTAGGTGGAGTGTAGTCATCCTCCGGTTCCTTTCTCTTTAAAATCGGTTCTTCCTGCTGTTCATCTTCTTCAGTTTGTTCTGGTATTTTGATTATTTTAAAATCTTCCATTATTTCTCTCTTATCTCAATTCCCTAAAACTAAAGAAATGGGCTGCAGATCACAGCCCATATTTCTCAATTAATATGTAAATATCGCTACCTGATATGGTGCAAGTGGGAATGCTGCCGAATACTCTCTTCCGTCACATTCCTCTTTTCTTGGAAGAATAACCTCTGGGATTTTTCCTCCATTTCCACCGTATTCTTTATCCTCACTGTCTAAAATGAGCTTCATTTTTCTATTTGTAGGAACACCAACGCGATAATCCTCGTAATTCATTGGTGTCATGTTAATTACAAATAACAAGTCGTTCTTTCCATTTTTTGACTTACGAACGAAACTAAAAATGCTTCGATAACCATCATTGGCATTGATCCATTCAAAACCGGCCCATGATACATCCTGCTCATACATCGCTGGATACTCTTTGTAGATATGAAGAAGCTTTTTAAACATTCTGGATACATGTCTATGATTTGGATTGTCCAACACGTACCAGTCAAGCTCTCTTGCTTCGCTCCATTCAGTACCCTGGGCAAAATCCTGACCCATGAAAAGAAGCTTCTTTCCAGGATGGCCCATCATAAATGCATAACCTGCCATAAGGTTTTTGTATTTATCTACCTCAAGACCTGGCATCTTCGCAAGCATTGAGCCTTTCAAATGAACTACTTCATCGTGGCTCAGCACAAGAATATATCTCTCTGCCTCATTATAACTCATGGCAAAGGTCATTTTATTATGATTATCTTTTCTGAAATATGGATCCAACTTCATGTAATCGATGAAGTCATGCATCCATCCCATGTTCCATTTATATGAGAAGTTTAATCCTCCATCTTCAACATCACCTGTGATCTTAGGCCATGCTGTAGACTCTTCGGCAATCATAACCACACCTGGATTTCGTCCTCTGATAAGTGTATTAATATGTTTAAAGAACTCGATAGCTTCGAGATTTTCATTGCCGCCATGCTCGTTTGGAATCCACTGACCTGGCTTCTTGCCGTAGTCTAAGTAAAGCATAGATGCAACAGCATCTACTCTGAGGCCGTCGATATGATAATGCTCAACCCACTGTAAAGCACTACCAATAAGGAAATTCTTAACCTCTGATTTGCCGTAGTTGAAAATCTTTGTACCCCAGTCAGGGTGCTCACCCTTTTTAGGATCTGGGTATTCATATAATGGTCTTCCATCAAAATCAGCAAGTCCGTGAGCATCTTTAGGGAAATGAGCTGGAACCCAGTCAAGAATTACACCGATGCCATTTTTGTGAAGGTAATTTATAAGGTACATAAAGTCGTCAGGAGTGCCGTAACGTGAAGTTGGTGCGTAATAGCCTGTAACCTGATATCCCCATGAACCATCAAATGGATATTCAGAAATACCCATCAGCTCAACATGAGTATAACCCATGTCTAAAACATATTCTGTGAGACTGTGAGCAAACTCTTTGTAGCTATAGAAGCCGTCATTTTCCTCTCTTGGATGTCTCTTCCAAGAACCTGGATGAACTTCGTAAATAGAAAGTGGCTTTTCCCAGAAATTTCCACTTTTACGCTGCTTCATCCAAGATGAGTCTGTCCATTTAAACTTTGTATTGTCATAGATAATAGACGCTGTGCCTGGGCGAAGCTCAGCGTATGTAGCATAAGGATCCGCCTTGTATAATTTTTCCCCATCCTCTGTGTAGATGAGATATTTATACAGCTGACCTTCCTTTGCTTCTGGTATAAATGTTTCGAATACACCCTGACTTTCAGGTTCTACTCTCTGCATGAAATTTCTGGTTTCATCCCAGTTGTTAAACTCTCCAATAACTGCAACTCTGCTGGCATGAGGTGCCCATACATCAAAATAAAAGCCGTTATCTTTGCCCTTCTTACCCTTGTGGGCTCCGAGCTTTTTATAGATGTCGTAATGAGTCCCCTGTCCAAATAAATAACCGTCTAAGTCTGTAAAATTACTCATGCCTTGTGCTCTCCCCTAATTATTTATTATTTGTCAAAATCCTTCTCTTTCAAGATGATATTGCCATCTCTGTCATATTTTGGCTTGTTGAAGAATCCACCTCTTGTGGACTTTTCAATAGCTCCATCCATAATCTCTGCGACTTCCTTGATAGTAGTAGCATGATTGTATCGACCAATAAGATTGATTCGGTTGTATAATGCCAAAACACCCATATCATCGATGGTGCATCCTGCTTCATATGCATAAGTTCTGGCGAAGGAAACTAACTCATCAATAGTAAAGGCTGGAATAACAATTTTTTCTGTGAAACGCTTTGCAAAAGAACTATCCTTTGAAAGTGCCTTTTCAACACCTCTTTTGTTATCCTCAATGATAAGAATAGTGCCTGTGTTATCCTGCTCCATAAGGAGTGAAAGTGTAACAGCTGTTTCCTTTGAAATCTCGCCTGCTGTTTCGATGATAAGACATCCACCCTGAATCTTTGAATAAAGCTTCTGGATGTCCTTCTCATTAAGCTTTTCGCCGGAAATCTTTCCGATTCCACCCTTTGGATATCCTGTTTTCTTTTCAAGTACCTTTATGATGCTGGTAGCCATCTGTGTCTTTCCTGAACCTGGCTCGCCAACAATAACAATATTTCCACCCTTTAACTCAGGCTGCTTGATTCTCTCTACAGCACCTGTAAGAACCTGCACAATACTTTCTTTCATTCCGCTGATTGGAAGGAAATATGAGAAGGTCTCTAAATCTTCAGCATCAAGATTGTAATCTGGAATTTCTTCCTTTATAGCGTTTGAAAGGACGCTTTCATCAACAAGCTCTGCTATTTCCTGAGGCTCGAGCACGTTCTCTGAAATGATTGGAAGCTCTTCCTGAATCACTTCTTCCAGCTCTGCTGCAATCTCAGGTTCATTTTCAATCATAGCTTCAGATTCTGGATAAACCTCAACTGCGCTTTCTGAATAGCTTTCAGAAGCCTCTGGAAGCTCGGCTAACAAATCCTCTGGTATCTCGATAATTGGAAGTTCTATGTCATCGATGTTAATCTCTGCTTCCTGAATATCAGTAGTATCAACAACTGGCTCTTCTGGAATTTCCTGCTGTATTTCCTCCTGAATCTTATCTTCCTCACCGATAGTTAATCTATCGATTTCCTGCTGCAACATTTTATTTACATCAGCAATCAGTTCTGATGCTTCTTTTAAATCCACTTCGTCCTCTTCTCCCTCGTCTAATATAGGTGGCTCCCAATTTGTTGTATCATTAAGAACCTCTCCCGCTGCCTGTACAATTCCGCCGGCTGCTGCAGCACCAAAAACTGCTGCTCCATCCTCAGCCTTTACAATTGGAATATCAATAGAGCCAAGCTCTAAGCCGTCAACGCCAAGCTTTGGAATTGAAAATCCTGCTTCTTTTTCTTCCTCAACAGGCTCCTCTTCCTCTGAAGCTGTCACTTCTTCTGGAATCTCTATCTGTGGGGCTACCTCTTCAACAGGAGCTGCTGTGGCTACAAAATCTGTATTTGAAAGGTATTCCTCTTTAAGTAAGTCTGAGGAAGTCATACCTGCGTTAAGCTTTGACATAGCTCCCTCGAGACGATTAAGGACATTATTTGCTTCTCTAAGAGCCTTTGCTCTTGCGCTTTCAAGCTCTTTTTCCTTTGCATCTTCCATAGCTGCTTCTGCAGCTCTTTTTGTCTTTTCCCACTCTGCAAGGACATCTTCGATTGTCATCTGACCTTCGATTTGTTCCTCTGTCTCAGTGCTTTCATCGTCAAGGATAAGGCTAATCTGACCGTCATAGCCTTCCTCAAGATACTGCTGGAAAGTGTCGTTTACAGAGAATTTGTCTGTTTCCTCAGCTACAGGAGCCTCCTCTTCAGTTACCTGAAGATATGGGATTTCTTCCACGAGAGTCTTAATAGCTTCTACATTTTCACTAACCTCTCCTGTGTCTGTGGCCTTCATGATTTCATCGATACTCTTTTTAATTTCTGCCTGAAGGTTAATAGTGTCGAAACGCTCTGGACCTTCTGGAAGCTTTATATTTGCAATAGCAGGGAGGATCTCACTGGATTCTGCCACTGGCTTAGGTGTGATTTCTACAATTCCGTCTTTCTTCTGCTGGAGGCTACGGTATTTATCCTCCTGAACCTTATCAAGTGGCTGGTAAAGCATCTTAAGCTCAAGTGCTCGTTCTACAACCGGGCCATCGCCAAACCAAAGAATGATTTCATCGCAAAGGCTGATACATTTATCTGCCTGGTTTGTCTTGTGATATAAATAAGCAAGCTCATAAGCCCACTCCTCGATAAAATCATTTTCCTTGAGCTGCTCAAGGATAGTGATAAGAGTGGCTGAGTCTGCACCTTTAGCTGTATTAATATTATATTTCAGGATATATTTGAGACTATCGTGAGGAGCTATCTGTACAAATTCGTTGTAGTACTCCTGAGCTTCGTCTAATTCCTTTAATTTGATGGAAATCATACAAAGCTTGTACAGAATCATTCTTCCGATAGGAGAACGCTCATGGGCAAGCAAAAGCAAGTCCCTTGCCTCATCAATTTTCCCTGCAGCTTCATAAGATTCACTTCCTGCGATAAGGTCATTGATGTTGTGGACTTTTCGCCAATTTATGGTATCGGCAATTGCCATTGCATCAGCAAATTTATTATTTGAGACGAGAGATTTCATCTCTTCAATTCGATTTCTGTATTCCATTTTTTCCACTACTTTATTCTCCAAAACTACATACTTATAGTTATAAGAATTTTATCATACGTTAAATCTAAAATCAAAAAAACCGGGATGAAAATCCCAGTTTTTAGATTATTATTTTGTATTAGATTTTTTATGTTTAATGCCTCGTCTTCGAGCCTTTTTCTCTTCATCATGGAATGGTGAATAAGGCACCAGACTATTGTTCTCAATGTCTATATGATCAAGAGAAATATATTCAGATGTCTCCTCTGGGAAACCGCGGCGCTTAACCATATATCTGGCAAGCTTGCCTGCTATGTAGTAGATAATGGCAACAATAGGAACGGCAATGAGCATTCCCCAGAATCCGAAGTATCCTCCACCTAAAACAACGGCAAATACTACCCAGAAAGATGATATACCTGTGGAATCCCCAAGAATCTTTGGACCTATAAGATTTCCATCTATCTGCTGCAAAATAAGTATAAATATCAGGAAATATATTCCCTTCTTAGGCTCTGTCAGGAAAATAATCAATACCGTAGGAACGGCACCAATATATGGACCAAAAACAGGAACGATATTTGTAACACCAATTATTGCTGATACCAGTATTGGATAAGGCATCTTCATAATCAGGCAGCTGATATAGCAAATGATACCAATTATTATGGAATCAATGATTTTTCCAATGATAAAGCCATAAAAGATATCTCCTGATTTTCTGCTAATCTCTAAAATGATATTGGCATAATCAGGCTTGAAAAGTCCGCAAATAAGCTTTTTGGCCTGACCCTTAAACATCTCCTTTGAAAGAAGAACGTAAATGGATACAAATGCGCCAATTATCAGGTTAATAAATATCTTTCCGATAGAGAGCACACTTGATGTGATGGTGGTCATCATTTTAGACTGATCATAATCAATGTACTGCTCAAGAAAATCCAGTCCTTCCTCCATGAGGTCACCAATTTTATATTCCTTTGCCTGCATGAGGGCTTCTTCATATTTGCCCTTGGTTACATAATTACAGTAATCCAGTACTGCTGCAGCCTGGTTATCGATATGATTGGCCAGGTAGACTATTGTATTTATAAGATTTGGCAGCACGGTAGCAATTATGTATATAACCACTCCACCAAGAACTACAAGGGAGATAATTGATGAAACCACCCTGTTGACTCTTTCTGCTGTCTGTGGGTTCTTACAAATAAATTTGAAAGGTTTGTCTAAACGTTTCTCTAAAAAGACCATCAGCGGATTCATGAGAAAGGCCATGGCAAATCCCATAAAAATCGGCTGAACTACGGTTAAAAGGTGGTCAATAGCCAGGGATACACTTCGATTATTCTTAAGAAGGAAATAGAAGATAATGATAATGAATGCCGCATAAATGTAGCCTCTGATCTTCTTTCTTCTAAGTTTTTCCTCTAATTCATAGCGATCCTCTGGCATATTACCCTCCCTAAATAACTACTGTCGGTTGTAGTTAATTAAGCATCCCTTAAGGATGATTTCTCTTTCGTCATCTGTAAGCTGGCCTAATGTCATTTCGAATTCCTTAAGACCGTCTTCTTTAACAACATAAGCCTTTATTGTCTCTGCCTTGTTAACAACAGCATCCTTAATTCCAGGAATGAAGAGGAAATCAAGATTCTTGAATGGAAGCTCTCCCTCTGGAATAACGAATGGAAGCATACCCCAGTTAATAAGGTTTGAACGATATCTCTTTGTAGCGTATTCGTTGGCAATGTTAGCCCATCCACCAAGTACCTTCTGACATGATGCTGCCTGCTCTCTTGCTGAACCATCACCTGGCTTTACAGCAAAGATAGTAGAACCTACACCGAAGTTGTCATGGTTAACATCTGGATAAGTCTCTTTTACCTTGTGAACAATTTTCTTTAATTCTGGAACTGCATCTCCAGCACACTCACCAGCCTCTAAAGCCTTCTGTGCCTTCTGGATATTTTTAGCTCTTCCTACGTACTCTGGGTCCTTTCTTGACAATGTAAATTCTGCCAATCCAAGAGGATTAGAGCGGTAAGAAGATGTCTCTCCTGAAGGAATAAGCTCATCAGTAGTTGTAACTGGGTCGTGGATTTCTGATACAACCTGAAGGAATAAATTCTCTGGAAGAGCACTCATCTTTGGCCAATCTTTAATGTTTGGACCGAAGTGAATCTCTGTCTCAGGCTCAGCAACACCATGAGAATCAAATACACGGTTAGCATAAATTCTTCCGTCAAAGTGATATTTTGGCTTGCTGAAATCAACATCGATATCTGTAGCTGCTGTAAGGTAACCCTTATTAGCTGCTGTAGCTGCAATTGAACGTGCATCCATAAGAGCAACTGATGCAATCTGACCATTCTGAAGCTTAGAACCTTCGCGGTTAGGGAAGTTTCTAGTAGAGTGGCGGATTGAGAAGCCGTTGTTAGATGGAGTATCACCTGCACCGAAGCAAGGACCGCAGAATGCTGTCTTAACAATAGCACCTGTGCTCATAAGGTCTGCAACTGCACCATTCTTAACAAGCTCCATATAAATTGGAGTAGAAGCAGGATATACAGAAAGAGTGAACTCATCAGGTCCGATGCTTGTTCCACGAAGGATATCTGCCGCATCACAGATGTTTTCGAATCCACCACCGGCACAACCAGCGATGATACCCTGATCTACATATAATTTTCCGTTTCGAACTTTATCCTTAAGAGAGAATTCTACCTGACCATCAAGAGAAACCTTTGCTCTCTTCTCACAGTCATCAAGAATATCCATAAGGTTGGCGTTTAATTCTTCGATTGTGTATGTGTTGCTTGGGTGGAATGGCATAGCAATCATAGGCTTAATCTCATCGAGATTAATCTCGATCATGCCGTCATAGTAAGCAACCTGTCCTGGATTAAGCTCCTTGTATTCTTCCTTACGACCGTGAATCTCGTAGAACTCCTCAGTCTTTTTATCTGTTGTCCAGATAGAGCTGAGACATGTTGTCTCAGTAGTCATAACATCTACGCCAATTCTGAAGTCCATAGAAAGGTTTGCAACACCAGGACCAACGAACTCCATAACCTTGTTCTTAACGTAGCCCTTATCAAATACCTCGCCGATAATTGCAAGAGCAACGTCCTGAGGACCAACACCCTTTCTTGGTGTACCTGTCATATAAACAGCGATAACACCTGGCATAGAGATGTCATATGTCTGATTAAGAAGCTGCTTTACAAGCTCTGGACCACCTTCGCCCATAGCCATTGTTCCAAGGGCTCCGTATCTTGTGTGTGAATCTGAACCAAGAAGCATCTTTCCGCCGCCGGCCATCATTTCACGAGCAAACTGGTGGATAACTGCCTGATGAGGTGGAACGTAGATTCCGCCATACTTCTTAGCGCATGTGAGACCAAACATGTGGTCATCCTCGTTTATAGTACCGCCTACTGCGCAAAGTGAATTGTGACAGTTTGTAAGACAGTATGGGATAGGAAATTTCTCAAGGCCTGAAGCTCTCGCTGTCTGAATAATTCCTACGTAGGTGATATCATGGCTTATAAGCTTATCGAATTTAATCTGAAGATTATCCATATTACCAGAGGTATTATGATCAGCTAAGATTCCATATGCCATAGTAGCCTGATGTGCTTGGTCTTTAGTAACATCGAGGCCTGTAGCTGCTTTAATAGCGGCAGCTGCCTCGTGACCGTCTTCTACGATCTGTGTGCCATTAACTAGGTAAACTCCGTTGTTGTAAAGCTTCATTCCTTAATTCTCCTTTTGTTTCTAGTGCTTTTTTCCAAAAAGACCACCAAGGCCTTTTTTCCCAGGTTTCTTCTCCTCGGTTATAGACTCTTCCTCCTGCCACTTAAAGTACTCAGCGTCCAAGTCTTCTGAGGATATTCCATTCTCCTCCCCGGATATATCACCAGCACTAAGGTCTTGGTCATCGTCTATTGCAAGACCTGCCTGTGCAAAGTAATCTTTGTTAATACGAATCTCAGGTGCAGAATACTTTGGCGCATCGAAATCCTCCTCTGAGCCCTCTGCTTTTTCCCTGAGTAATCTCATATTTTCTTCATCAATAAGACGTAGGTATTTCTGTGTATCAATCAAATCATTGAGATGACTCTTGAGCTCAATCTGGTTAGTCTTAACAGCTCTTGTCTCCTCTTTGATTTTCTTTATTGCCTCATCATATATCTTTGAAACAGCATCCTGAGACTCTTTTAAAGCCTCCTGCAAGTTATCAAGTGCCTTGTCTGTGTACATGATGGAAGCAGCATAGATATCCTCAGCCTTTCTGGTGGCCTCGAATACAATATCATCGCCTTGCTTCTGCATTTCACGGTTGGCTTTGTCACGACTCTTAACTGTAAGCTCGTGTTCCTCCATCATATCGTACATGCAGCTGTTTAATTCCTTTAATAAATCCATCATGGCATTTTTGTCCACGATGACATTTTTTGTGCTTCCTTCGAATGGCTGTGCCTTTGAAAACAGCACGTGCATATCTCTTAACACTTTTTCGGTTCTGTCCTGAGCTCCCATATTTGTCCCTCTTAATTATTTATAAAAGTATATAAAAATACCGAGCCGCTACTTAAGATATCAATTGGTAGCCACCCTGATGGCACTCCCTCCAGGTGCCCCCGCGTCAGATGAGCGGGCCTACTTAGTGCTGCTGCATTCCTGCCCTGACACGATTCATAGGTGCCCATTACGCAGGACCCAAAGATCAGCATACCACCAAGGTAGCCGCCAAATGATATCTATATTTTGCTATGCTCGGAGCCTTTATTCTATGAAATAAAGGCGCTTTTGTCAATAAAATACCTTTATTACATTAATTGATTTTTCTGTTCTCTAAGTTCTTCAAAGAATCTGGTCATCATTTCCTTGCATTCATCGCCCAATACATTAGTCTCCAAATCACATACATGATTGAACTGATGCATCTGAAGAATGTTTAAAACTGAGCCAGCGCATCCCGCTTTTGGATTCATGGCACCAACCACGACTCTCGGAATTCTCGCCTGAACTATAGCACCTGCACACATCTGACATGGCTCAAGTGTGACATACAATGTACAGTCCTCTAATCTCCAGTCACCAGTCTTCTTGCATGCTTCTGAGATAGCTGCTATCTCCGCATGGGCAAGCACGCTCTTATCGGTATTTCTGCGGTTGTATCCTCTTGCTATAATCTTGTCATCCCTGACAATTACGCAACCAATTGGAACTTCGTTGATATTGTAGGCCTTTTTTGCCTCTTTAAGGGCCTGCTCCATGTATTTCTCATATGTCTTGAGATTTTTCTTCTCAAGCTTTTCAGCCTGTTTTTGTATTCTTCTCTCCTGACGTTCTTCTTTTGACAACATGGATTTTCCCCTTCCGTTTTGCTATACTTTTACTATGAAATAGTAATTATAAAAGCTATTTTATGTTAACACTTTTATCAATAAAAGGGAATGATTTATGCTTATACTAGGCCTACAGAAAACTACTCTTTTAGATTATCCTGGCAAAGTTGCCAGCACTATTTTCACCGGCGGATGTAACTTCAGATGTCCTTATTGTCATAACAGAGACTTGGTGATTCCACCTTCTGATGTCATGGCATATTCTGAGGAAGAGATTTTCACCCATTTAATCCAAAAGAAAAAAGTTCTGGACGGAGTATGTATTACAGGAGGAGAGCCTACTCTACACAAGGATTTACCTGACTTTATCGCAAGAATCAAGGAGATGGGTCTTCTGGTAAAGCTTGACTCCAACGGTACTAACCCTGAAATGATAAAAAGTCTTGTAAATAATGGCCTTATTGATTATGTGGCCATGGACATAAAGCACTCCAAAGAAAAATATAATACCATTGCATCCATGAAAAGTTTTGATTTGGCGGCTATAGAAGAATCTGTAGATTTCCTGAAAGAAGGACATATCGACTACGAATTCAGAACCACTATCATGAAGGAATGTCATAATTCTGAGGATATGGACGCTATCGGCAAATGGCTCCAGGGTGCAAAGGCATATTTTCTCCAGAGCTACAAAGAGTCTGAGCAGGTTATTAATCCTATATTCACACCTCACTCAGCAGAAACTCTTGAGAGTTTTGTAGAATTACTTAAACCATATATACCTAATACACATCTTAGAGGAATCGATTAAATTTCTTTAAACCGGAGGGTAGTATGAAATTTGAAATTGAGACTGAACGACTGTTATTAAGGGTACTGACTAAGCAACAAGCGGAAAAAGTGCTGGAGTTTTACTGCAGAAACCGTGATATTTTCGAGAAATACGAGCCTGTTATGGGTAATGATTTCTATACCGTTGCTCATCAAAGAAAAATATTAGACTTTGAATATCAGAATATCATGAAGCTATCTATGCTTCGCTATTGGATTTTTGAGAAGAACAACCCAAATCAGATAATAGGAACTGTCAGTTTTAGAAATATTGTAAAACCAATCTACGAAAGCTGCACTGTTGGCTATAAGATGGACAGAGAGCATATAAATAAGGGATATTGTACTGAGGCTTTAAATGCAACAATCCCTGTGTTGGCACACGAGCTGGGCATTCATCGATTTGAAGCTTTGATTTTGCCAGACAATGATCCTTCCATCCATATGATTGAAAAACTTGGCTTCAAATATGAAGGCATCCTCCGGGATAAGATAATTATCGGCGGAGAACGCCTTGATCACTGTATGTATGCCTATCTGGCAGACAATTAACTATTTAAGAATTTTACTACCATGAGGTGGGAGCACCACATCATGGTGTTCACCTCTATAATCGAAGCTTAAATTCTGCTGATTTCCAGTACTATTCAAAGCTACAATTACATATTCATCACCTAAAACTCTGGCAAATACCAGAGTTTCATTTTTTACCTGAACCTCTTCGTATAGGCCTGTTTTAAGGGCTTCCGAACTCTTTCTCATCTCAGCCAGAGTCTTAATATGTTCCACTAAATCAGGGTTACTCATCTTTTTGATATCAATTGCAGGTCTTAAGGCATAATCTCCCTGGCCGGCATTTTTATCTCCCTCAATGCCAAACTCACTGCCATAATAAATTGATGGAAGACCTGGCATAGTGAAGAGAAGAGTGTATACAGGGAAGATATTATCCTTCTCATTCAGGAGGGTGTAAATTCTGTTTACATCATGATTATCGATAAAGTTATACAGGTATTTTCCCTGATAAAGTCCTCCCTGCCCCCATTGACGCTTCATGGCGTAATTGATTTCGAAGTAATTATGGTCGTTGTGAGAAGAGTAGATGCCTTTCCAGCATTCGTAGTTTGTTACAGCATCCAGCATTTCATCGTTTACATAAATGTTATAATCGCCATGGATAATCTCGCCCATAAGCCAGAAGGTAGGCTTTTTCTCCTCTGTAAAATTCTTTAATCTCTTGAAAAAGTCTCTTTGAATACAATCTGCTGCATCCAGGCGCAAACCGTCTATGTCAAATTCATCTATCCACATTGCCACTGCATTTAACACATGGTTATTCACAGCTTCACACCAATAATTCAACTTTACCAACTCCTGAGCACCTGCCCAGCAGTCATAAGAAAAACCATCGTTATACCAGTTATTTCCACCAAAGTTTAAGCCAGATATCCACTCTTTGTACTCGGAAGCCTCCCTCTTTTCTTTAACATCTAAAAAAGCTTTATGACCTCTGCCTACGTGGTTGAAAACTCCGTCTAAAACTACCTTTATATCCGCTTTATGACAAGCTTCAACGACCTTTTTAAAATCATCGTTGGTTCCAAGTCTAGAGTCCAGCTTATAGTAATCGTTGGTATCATACCCATGAGTGCCTGATTCCCAGATTGGGCCCAGGTAGATAGCATTAATTCCCAGATTCGTTAAATGTGGAATCCAGTCGATAAGCTGTAAAATCCTATTTCCAGCAGTCTCTTCACCTTTATTTTCCCTAGGGCAATCAAATGCTCCTATTGGATAAATATGATAAAAGATACTGTTTTTAACCCAACTAATGTCTCTCATGGTGCCCTCCTTAATTTTAATACTCATGTGTCAATTATTTAAAAAGGCGAGACTAACCTGTCTCGCCTTTTTGTTACAACAATATTCCTGATTTTTCCTTACTAATTTCGATTTTCTCATTTAACAATTTGAATGGATGGTATAGTACCAATCCGATGAATACAGCTACTCCAACGTAAATCAGTAGCGTCAGCATACACTGTTTATATGTGTCATTGTAGAAGCCTCCAATGCACTCTCTAACAGCATTCATTGAATAATTAAATGGCATAAATCTGTATAACTGCTGGAATACATCTGGAAGAACTTCTATTGGGAATGTTCCTCCCGCACCTGCTACCTGGACAACCATCAGGATAACAGAAAGCGCTTCTCCTATATTTCCAAAGGAGTATGTAAATGAGTATAACAGCAAAGAGTAAACAAATGATGTCCAGGCACAGGCAGCCCAGAATAAAAATCTGTCTTCACACTGGATTCCCACAAAAAGGAATGCGCCAAGCACTGTGATAAGTGTCTGAATCTGGCCTATTACACAAGTGGTAAAGAATCGGCCAAAGAAGCATTCCCAATTCTTTAGATTTCTATAATTCGAAGTATCCTTGATTGCAGTTTTTAAAATGGTTGACATAATCAACGCTCCAACCCATATTGAAAGGACAATATAAAATGGGGCAGTCATGGAACCATTATTTTCTACAGGGTAGATATATTCATTATCTACTTCTACCGGACTACTTATGAAGTCTGAAAGCAGGTCAGGATCTGAACGAAGAAGCTCCATTATTCTTGTATAAGCATCACTATTGCTAAGGCCCTTGATTTCATCAATTAACTTAGAAAGCTTCTTTTCCATTATCACAGCTTCATCTCTAGCTTTTTCTAATCCACTGCTAGATTGAGACAATATAGCATCATAATCCTTCAGATTAGCAACTACTAAATCAATGCTACGGGTATTATATTTCAAAAGCTTCTTAACCTCTGCAATAGATGAAGATGCAGAATCAATTGACTGCTGGGCTAATGGAGATATCAACGAACCATAATCATTTCTTAGCTCTGCTGTTTGACCTAAAATACTTCCAGCATCCTTGACAGTTCTTTGTCTGATATCCTCTAAATTTGCGGCACTATTTTTTTCAGCTTCTACAAATTCCTGTAAGTCTTTTCCAAGATTCACAAAGCTCTCGTTAACTGAATTTGCAAGTGTAACATACTTTTCTGGAACAAACTGACTATACTTTATTATCATTGCATATAGTCCATTGTTACCATCCGTACCACTCCAAACTGTATTTGCAGCGTTATATATATTTAGAACTGTTGGTCCAACTGCTGGTCCACCTATTTTATAGTCTGAAAGAGCTTTATTAATAGCACTTAGATTTGAATCAAAGCCTGCCAAATCCTTATTAATAGCATTTACTGCTTCATCGGTTTTATTCTTTGCATTTTGTACTTTTTGCTTCACTGATGGATTCTCATTCTCTGCAGATTGAACCATTGCCTCCGCAGTTTTTGTAATTGATTTTGCTGCATCAACAGCTGATTTTCCTGCATCAGTAACTTCTTTTGTGGAATCAACAAGAGCAATATATGAATCCAATATTACTATTATTCCATTTAAATCCGAATCAAGTCTTTCTAGCTTAGCGATTCCCTTACCTGTGATATTACCCTGTTCATCAAGCGTAGAGAAATATTCTCCAGCCTTTAATAATACCTCAGCTACAGTTCCTACAAATGCGTGATCTACTTCTCTTTCAATAGTGGTCTTTACCTTACCAGTAATCTTTGGGGCAATGGCATTCTTCTTTTCATTTTCGTAGTAGGTTATCTTTGGATTTTCGATATCTCCACCTAGAAAGCTTATCATATCTGCGCTAAATTGCTCATCAATAACAAGAGCGGCATAATAATCACCAGAATAAACTCCTGCTACCGCTTCCTCGGCATTATCCGTAAATACCCATCCAATTGTATCGTTTGCCTGTAATCGACTGATTATAATATTTCCTACATTAATCTCTGCACTACCAATTAGAATTCCCTGGTCTGAAGATACTACAGCTACCTGAAGATTCTTTGTAGCATCTGGACCATATGGATCCCAATTAGATAGAATATTGAACCACGCATACAAACAAGGGATTACAGTCAAACCAATTATGACTACCATAGCTACTACATTAGTAGATAATCTTTTTATGTCTGATTCAATTATCTTTAATATATTCTTCATTTTTTAAGTTTATCTCCCACGGTTTGAATATCTTTTTTTATCCCTTCCTGTAATTCCTTCTTTTCCTTTCGTATCTCTTCCTTCTCTTTTCTTATCTCATTTTTAATTTCTTTCTTCTTATCTTTGATATCTTGAACAACTTCTTTTCTGACTGCATTGATATCATCAAGGCCCTGAACAACCTCGTGTCCTATTAATGCTTTATTTTCGTCCTCATCGATAATTCCAAACTCCTTTAATCTGGCTTGCAGTTTGAAATCCATATATTCAATATATAAAAGGTAAAAGGAAATCCCAAATAACGAGATTATCCATAACAATAAAAATACTAACTTTGAACGATTACTTATAAAACTGATTAACAAGAACACAAGAGGTAAAAAAATGTTAACCTTCAGGCCTACTCGTATTTTTTTCTGATTTTCTAAATGTACTTTTTCTTGAATATCAAAAAATTTATCGTACATTTCTTCTTTTTGATTCATACTCCCTCCTAAGGATTTTACATCATCTCTGTGTCTTCCATTCTTTCTTCCATATAGTGATTGATGTCTTCAAATGGAATCTGAATAAGTAATCCAATTATTAAAGCCACAATCATAAACATTCCAAGACAGATGAAGTTTTTCAAATAATCATATTCATACATTCCACATAAACATTCTCTAATCGCGTTGATTGCATAAGGGAATGGGAAGAATATGTATACCTTTTTAAAGAAATCTGGTAACAACTCAATCGGATAAGTTCCAGAACTTCCTGCTATTTGTATAACTACGATTACAACAGATAAAGCTTTTCCTACATCTCCCCAAGTGACAACCAGTGAATAGATAAATAGTGTAAATGTAGTTGCGATAACTGAGCCTGCAAGCATGAAATACCAAGGATGTACACACTGAATATGCAACAGGAATAAGTCTCCTACCACAATAATCACTGCCTGCAATTGTCCTAATATCCAATAAAGGACATATCTTCCGAAGAATAATTGTCCTACGGACGCATCTGGATATTTACTCTTATCTGGTTTTACCTTGATGATAGCTGTAAGTATTAATGCTCCAACCCAAAATGCTAATGTTGAATAGAATGGCGCAACAGCGGAGCCATAATTTTCAATAGGGTAAACAGCCTCTGTTACAACATTAACTGGTGTAGAGAAGAATTTGCCATATGCATCCGGATCACCTGATAATGCATTAACTATCGCCTGAATTTTATCTCCATCACCAACTTTATCTACCTGATCTATAACTTCAAGAATTCGTCCGTTTATATATGCAATAGCCTCATTTGTTTTGTTAAGACTTGTATTTGCAGCATCTACAGTATTATCAATAGCTGTAAACATAATCATTAGATTACCGAATGTGTCTCCAACCGAATTAAGCATACTGTTTGTGCTATTTAAATCATTTGTGAGATTATCAAGATTCTTATTAATCTTTGGAACCAGCTCATTATTGTATTTTGACTGTAAGCTATCTGTGTGTTTTTTTATTTCAGATACTTGTGCCTTTAAGTCTTCTTCCTTATTCTTTGCTAAGTCTGTAGCAATGACTGGTCCTTTATTTATGATTTCTTCCTTGCCCCACTGAATTAACTCATCTGTGGCGTTCTTGATTTCATAGGCTTTTTTACCAGCATCAATATAATCGCCATAGCCTTTTGCTCTTAGTATATTCTCTAGTGCATTTATTTCCTCACTATAGTCATTGTAAGCTTGCTTTGCCTCATTCTTAGCTATAGTCTCTGGATTAATTTGATCTAATGTAGCCTTTAACTGTCCAACATCCTTTGCTATATCAGCAAGATTAGTTGTTAATTCTTCAACATTATTAGTAGCCTCTGCTGCTTTTAGTTTATTTTCCATATCTGCCAAAGTGCTGTTCATCACTTTAAGCATGTCGTTCACATCATTAGAATAACTATTAAGAGTAACCTCTGCATTGCTAGCTGTTTTTGCTGAATTCTTTACAGCATCAGCACTTTTTCTAGCCTGGTTTTTTAAATTATTTGCATCAGCCTTTGCCACCTTAAGAGATTCTTGTAGCTTTGCATCGTTTTCTATGATTTTCTTTATTGTAATTTGCTGTTCAGTAAGATCTGCACTTAATTCTCTAAGGCTATCTACAGCTATGTTGATATCGTTATCTTCCTTGATTTCTTTCGAAACCTTTCCTGCACCTGAAACAACTTCACTTACAACCACTTCTGTAAAAGCTACGTTGATATTATTCTGCAGTGATTGAACTACTGTATCTGATATCTTTGTTGCTACTGGATTTTTCTTTTGATTTTCATAGAAATGAAGAGTCGGACGTTCTACATCTTCAGTCAGAACATTGTACATGTTATAGGAAAAATCTTCATCAATAACAACTGCAGCATAATACTCTCCACTATTTACACCTTCTATAGCTTCGTCTGAAGAATCTACAAACTGCCAATTAACCGCGGTGTTTTCATGAAGATTATCTATAATAGTATCTCCTTGATTATGATATTTACCCTCGTCGTCTGTATACCCCTTGTCCAAGGATACTGCTGCAAGCTTTAATGCACCTGTATTACCATAAGGATCCCAGTTAGAATATATATTAAACCAGGCATACAATGCTGGAAGAAAACATATTCCAATTACTATTACCAGTGCAAAGAAATTTTTACACAGACTGATTATGTCATCAAAAAATATTTTTCTTATGTTTTTCATACCTATTCCCTTTAATTTAATTCTTCAGCATTGCATATTTTTATATTATTTCTGCTCTGCTGCTTTACTTCATATAGCATTTTATCTGCACCCTGCAGATACGCAAAAAAGCTGTCACTGCTATTTGGAATGCCCCAGCAAATTCCCTGAGAAATCGTTACTCGATTGTCTGTAAGGGAAAATTTGTGTTCTACGTTGGCATTATAAATGCGGCGACGCAATTCACTGGCTTTTTCCATTGATTCTCTTGATGTCAAACCCTCATAGATGATTACGAACTCATCTCCACCGTACCTTGAAACAAAGAGATTCTCCTCGGCAGCCATACTAATTAGAGTATTTGCTATAAATCTAATACAATCATCGCCTGCCTGATGTCCGTAGTTATCATTAAACTGTTTAAAGAAATCTATATCCAATATTTCAACAGCTATGCTTGTATTATTCTTTTTTGCACGTTCAAAAGATTCGTCACTATACTCATTTAACTTTAATCTATTATACATCCCTGTTAATGGGTCTGTCTCTGAACGTTTTTGCAAAAATGTATTCTCTTCCTCTACTTTTTTATTGATTTGTGTAAGCTCGATATACGAATTACGCATAACAATCATGTCGCTTACCATCAATCTGTTTTCTCTCTCCATAAATTCTGAGAGCTCGAAAAATAAAACAGAGGCGATTTTGTATTCCTCTATCTGTCCAACTCGACGATAGTATCTGATTTTCAGGGTCAAAAGCTTACGTTCAAGATTTTTAATCAAGGTATACTTGGTCAAATCATCAAGAACCATATATGCCTTAAAGAAATCATCGTATTTTCCAGTAGAAAGAAGCATATCGAGATAATCGTAAAAATCATCGAATACGTCCATAATAGGCATATTTCCACTGGTATGAATATTTACCATGTCAACCCAGTAATCTCTTGTTTCTTCTTCACCGATGGCATTATGAACCCGGGCAAAAAAGCAGTAGATTACAATCTTATCCATATCCTGAAGATATGGGATACATTCTGTTTTTAATTTCTTCTCGATTTCAAGATAATTTACTCTAGAATCCAGCTTAAGATAAGCCCTTCCAAGGCCTAAGAGAACAGCAGTAAGATTCTCTAAAAATCCTTCCATATTCCTGTGCTCATTAATATATGCATAAGCTATTTCAATATGGGATATAGCTTTATTAAATTCTTCAATGTTGAGATAAAGTGAACCCAGATTAAGATGGATTATCCATTCAATATCCGGAAGTGTATAATCCTGGCATATGCTAATAGCCTTGATGAAATAATCAAGGGCAAATGGGGCATTACCTCGGTTAAGAGATACGATACCCAGCATATTATTGGCCATAGCAACATAGCTCCATTCTTTTGCGTTTTCCAATGGAGCTATAGATGCGCTCATTTGGGAATAAAAATTAGATGCGTCGTTAAGAAGATAATATGTTTCGCCTTTTGAAAAATAAGCATAACCCACCAAGGCATCGTCTTTCATGCTATTTCCGTAAGACAACAGACGATCACAAGCTGAAATCAATGCCGATGAGTCTTTTCCCCTATTTTTTTGAATCTCCCCTATGAGAAGCTGGACTTCTCTGTTGTAGGTCAGGACATCCATAAATACCCAACCCCCCTGTTGTGTATTGTTACATCTCTTTCAAGATGTTAGTAAGCCTAGCAAAATCCTCTAAAGATAAACTTTCTCCTCTGACTGTTGGAATAAAACCTGCCTTTGCAATAGCCTCTGCAATCTGTTCCTTTGAATAGTGAAGACCATTGCTTAATCCATTTTGAAGAGTCTTTCTTCTCTGATTGAAAGAAGCTCTAATAATCTGGAACAAAAGCTTTTCATCACATTCCACTGGTGGATTGTTGTGACACTTAAGTGTGATGACTGTGCTTGTAACCTTTGGCTGTGGCATGAAGCAGCTTGGTGGTGCATCACATACTATTTGTGGATTAGAGTAGTACTGAACAGCGAGAGAGAGGGCACCGTATTCCTTTGAACCAGGGCCTTCCTGCATTCTGTCAGCTACTTCCTTTTGAATCATGATTGTTATTGATTCCAGAGGAACATGGCTTTCAAATAATCCCATGATAATAGGTGTGGTGATGTAGTATGGAAGATTGGCTACTACCTTAATAGGCTTTCCTCCATTCTTTTCTTCAGCCAGTGCCTTAATATCTACTTTTAAAATATCCTGATTGATTACAGACCAATTTTTATAAGTTGAGAGAGTATCATCAAGGATTGGAATAAGAGTTTTATCAATCTCTACTGCAACAACCTCTCTGGCCTCCTCGCAAAGGCGCTGGGTCATTGTGCCGATACCAGGACCAATCTCAAGGACGAAATCATCCTTTGTGATACCTGCTGCTTCAATGATATTATCAAGAATATTGCCATCTATTAAGAAGTTCTGGCCGTATTTCTTCTGGAAAGAAAAGCCATGAGCTTCCAAAACAGCCTTTGTATAAGTTGGATTACTTAAATATGCCATTATTAATTCCTTTTTGCTTTTGAATATATTCTAAGAGCGTTCTCATAGGTAATACGTTCTACCTCTTCAACTGTAACACCCTTTAATTCCGCGATTTTTTCGGCCACATAGCTCAAATAAATAGAGGAATTGCGACTTCCTCTGTGTGGTTCCGGTGCCATGTATGGACAGTCTGTTTCAAGTACAATGCTTTCAAGTGGAATAGCTTTCACTGTCTCTACAATCTTCTTGCCATTTTTGAAGGTAATAACACCTCCAACTCCAATATACCACCCCATTTTTACATATTCTAGGGCGATTTCTTTAGAATAGGAGTAGCAGTGTACAATACCTTTATTTTCCTGGGTATTATACCTCATAATTGTGTTTAAAGTGTCTTCTGCGGCGTCTCTTGAATGGATAACTACTGGAAGATTAACCTCTTTTGCTATTTCCAGCTGTCGATCGAACCATTCTCTTTGCTTGGCTCTGCCTTCCTCATCCTTTACCCAGTAGTAATCGAGACCTATTTCACCAATAGCCACAACTTTTGGATTAGATGCATTGGCTTTAATCCAGTCTAAATTTTCCTGTGTCATATCATCCATTTCTTCTGGATGAATGCCAAGTGCTGCATAGACATTATCGTATTCTTCAGCAAGCTTAAGACTGTCTTTACAACCTCTGAAGCTTGCGCCTATGTTTACAATATTTCCAATATTATTTTCTCTCAATAAATGAGAAAGAAGTTCGACTCTATCCTGGTCGAACTTCTCATCATCATAATGAGCATGTGTCTCAAAAATCATATGACTATCTCCCGCCTGTTACACATACAATCCTAAATATTGCTTTCAGTCACTAGATGTTCCTTTCAGCAACATTTAGAGATTGTCTGCTACAGGCTATTTAAAATTTACTAACAGATTTCGGCACCTGCTGGCATCGCATTCTCTGGTGTCATGAGTGAGAGATTACCCTCAGCATCCTCTGCACAAAGAAGCATACCCTCTGATAATACACCTGCAAGCTTAGCTGGCTTAAGGTTTACAAGAACCATAACCTTCTTTCCAACCATCTCTTCTGGTGTGTACTGCTTTCTAATTCCTGAAACAATCTGCTTTGTCTGAGAACCAATCTTTACCTGTGAGCAAAGAAGCTTCTTAGAACCCTTAACAGCCTCGCATGCAACAATCTTTCCTACCTGGAACTGCATCTTCATGAAATCATCGAAAGTTATCTCTGGCTTAGCCTCGATATCGATGCCTTCCTCCTCATCATCAGCCTCCTCTGGCTGTGCTGGATGAAGCTCAGCAACCTTTGCCATTACCTCATCAAGGTCAAGACGAGCGAAGAGAATCTCAGGTGTCTCTGTAACCTTTCCACCATTTGGATAGTGACCAAATGTAGAAAGCTCATCGTAAGGAATCTCCTTTGTTCCAATCTGAGCAAGAATCTTCTCAGATGTCTCAGGCATAAATGCCTTGAGGAGAGTAGCACCAATTGAAATACCCTCTACAAGGTTATAAAGAACAGTAGCAAGTCTGTCCTGCTTTGCCTCGTCCTTTGCAAGTGCCCATGGCATTGTCTCATCGATATATTTATTACATCTCTTGAAGAGATTGAAGATTTCTGTGATAGCGTCAGCAACACGAAGATCTGCCATCTTCTTTTCAACTGCTGAAACTGTACCTGTAACTACAGCCTTAAGATCTGCATCTACGTCCTCAGCTACACCCTTATCCTCTACAACGCCACCGAAGTACTTGTTGCTCATAGAGATTGTACGGTTTACAAGGTTACCAAGTGTGTTTGCAAGGTCTGAGTTAACACGCTCAACCATAAGTGGCCATGAGATAGCACCATCGTTTTCGAATGGCATCTCGTGAAGAACGAAGTATCTAACAGCATCTACACCGAAGAAATCAACGAGCTCATCTGCGTAGATAACATTTCCTTTAGACTTAGACATCTTGTCATCTCCACCATCAGCAGCCTTAGTAAGAAGCCATGGATGACCAAATACCTGCTTTGGAAGTGGAAGATCAAGAGCCATAAGGAAAATAGGCCAGTAAATTGTATGGAAGCGGATAATATCCTTTCCGATAAGGTGAAGGTCTGCTGGCCAAAGTGCCTTGAACTGGTCTGTAGACTCACCGTCACACTCATATCCAATACCAGTGATATAGTTTGTAAGGGCATCAAGCCATACATATACAACGTGCTTTGGATCGAAATCTACTGGGATACCCCATGTAAATGATGTACGGCTAACACAAAGATCCTGAAGACCTGGAAGTAAGAAGTTGTTCATCATCTCGTTCTTACGTGATACAGGCTGAATGAACTCAGGATGTGTGTTGATGTATTCAATAAGCTTATCTGCATATTTGCTCATCTTGAAGAAGTAAGCTTCTTCCTTAGCTGGCTGAACCTCACGACCGCAGTCTGGGCACTTGCCATCTACAAGCTGTGACTCAGTCCAGAAAGACTCACATGGTGTACAGTAAAGTCCTTCGTAAGAAGACTTATAGATATCGCCCTTATCATAGAGCTTTTTGAAAATCTTCTTAACCTGCTTCTCATGATCCTCATCTGTTGTACGGATGAACTTGTCATAAGATGTGTTCATTAAATCCCAGATATTTCTAACCTGGCCAGAAATGTTATCTACAAATTCCTTTGGTGTAACGCCTGCTTCTGCAGCCTTAAGCTCGATTTTCTGACCGTGCTCATCTGTACCAGTCTGGAAGAAAACGTCATACCCTTCCTGTCGACGGAAGCGTGCGATACTATCTGCAAGGACAATTTCGTATGTGTTTCCAATATGTGGCTTACCTGATGTGTAAGCAATGGCTGTTGTAATGTAATAATTCCCTTTGTTGCCCATTTCTAATAACTCCTACTCTTCAAATATATCATCTATTTTCTCTCCGCAAGCACTACAGAATCTGGAACCCTCTTTAACCATGGCTCCGCATTTAGGGCAGGCCATTCCGCCCTTTTTCTGCATAATTTCTTCAGAGATTTCTTTTATTCTAAGGACTACGGCTGTGATTTCTTTGATGTCCTCATCATCCTCGTCCTTATGTGCTTCATAATATTTCTTACCAAGCTTTTCATAAAGCTTGATTAATTCTGCTTCTTTTAGCTTTTTGTCGTACTGGAGCTTGGTCATGTCTCCTGCATTCTGAGCCATTTTTCCAAGGTCTTTAGTGGTGTTAACAATGTTATCTGATAATTCATCAAAAAATCCCATAGGTGACCTCCTTCTCAAAACGTTACAACCCCTTTAAACCTTTTGATTTTAACATAACAACTGACTTTTTACCACCATTAGCGGGCTCTACATAACACCGCCATCACGAATGATAATATAAGCTAAATATCCAAAATAAAGTGCAAGCATAATCACACCCTGGAATCTTGATAAATTCTTTTTCACAACGCACATGAGCCATACAATTGCTGAAAATACAACAAGGAGAACGGCATCAATAGCATTTACAGTAAGATAATCAAGTGGTGAGATAGCAGCAGCTGTACCTAAAATCAATAAAATATTAAAGATATTAGAACCAACTACATTTCCGATAGCCATATCAAGAGCATTCTTTCTGGCTGCAACAATTGATGTAACAAGCTCTGGAAGAGATGTTCCAAGTGCCACAATTGTAAGACCTACAAGTGTCTCTGACATGCCAAATTTAAGTGCGAGAGTAGTACATGAATCTACAACCCAGTCACCACCAAACTTGATAGCAACAGCACCACCGATAATATAAACAATACATCTCCATACTGGGAGATCTTCGATTTCATTTTCTACATCAATCTCTGCCTCAAGAGCTGCTTCTTTACGAGACTTCTTTGCTGAACAAAGCATTGAAAGAAGGAAGATGATAAATGCTACAAGGAGAATAAGACCATCTACATGTCCAACCTCGTTTCCAATAAGACCCATTACCATAAGTGCTAAAGCACAGCCTACAGAAAATGGAAAATCTTTTTTGATTGTATCTTCACTAACATCTAGCACAGAGAACAGTGCACAGCTACCTAATACAACCAATAGATTGAAAATGTTGGAACCTACAACATTTCCGATGGCAAGCTGATTGCTTCCTGCAAGAGAAGCTGTAACAGATACTGAAAGCTCTGGAAGAGAAGTACCCATTGCAACTATTGTCATACCAATAATAAGGGGAGGAACGTGAAGCTTGTTTGCTACAGCAGAAGCTCCTTCAACAAAGAAATCTGCTCCCTTAATCAAAAATACAAATCCTACAACCAAGAGGATTAAAGCTCCTGGTATGGTCTGAAAAAATGCTGTCATTTTGGCCTCCTAAAATCCAAGTGTGATTCCCATTGTATGCTCAAGAAGAATCTTTACACCCAGGAATATTAAAATAATACCACCTAAAAGCTGCGCTTTTGCCTTATATCTGTCTCCAAATATATTTCCAACATAAACACCGCCTGAAGATATAACAAATGTTGTTACACCTATGATTGCTATAGCTCTAAGTATATTGAAATTCTCTTCAAAAGAAAAGGTCACTCCACAGGCAAGTGCATCGATACTTGTTGCGATAGCGAGAAGAGTAAGTTCCTTAAAATCAAGAGGTGGATCCATCTCCTCTACACAATCTTTATCTTTCCACTCTTTGATAGCATCTACAACCATTTTTCCACCAACATATAGAAGCAAAATGAAGGCAATCCAATGATCATATGCAACTATCTTCTTTGCAAAAGTAGTGCCAAGCGCCCATCCAATTAAAGGCATTAATGCCTGAAATCCTCCAAAAAACAGCGCAATTACAAACATCTGTCTTTTGTTTACCTTTCTCATAGCAAGACCTTTGCAAATAGCTACTGCAAAAGCATCCATCGAAAGACCTACTCCTAAGAGTAATATGTCCAATAAACTCATTAATAAACTCCTTTTATTGCATTATATTATGCCATCTTCTTGTCGAATTTTTTATAAAGCAAGTTAACAATAAAATAGCTAATGATACCACCACATATACCGATAATAGTGCCAGCTAATACATCGGTAGGCCAGTGAACAAATAAATAAAGTCGGCTAAGGGCTATAGCTGCTGCAAGAATAATAGCTGGAATACCTAACTTTTTATTGCGGGTAAAGATAGCAGTAGCAACTGTAAAACTGGCGTTTGAATGGCCTGATGGAAATGAAAAATCATGAGGAATATTCACAAGCATATTAACATCAGTCTCCAACCAGCATGGTCTGCATCTCATTAATCCTGGTTTTAAAACAAGGTTACATAAAATAAATGTCATTATAAGTGCAATTAACCCCTGTACACCCATTTTCCTGTTATAAGGCAAAATTAGCAGAAGGAGGATAATTACAATCCAAAACCATCCTGCATTTCCCAAAAATGTAATCTTTGGAACAAGAAAATCTAATACAGAGTTATGAATACTCTGAAACCAGTGAAGCAAATCAAGCTCCCAGTCAAAATAAAAGATATTACCAATATTACTTATACTCTCCATTAAAAATCCTTTCTAGCAAAAAAGTGCCAAAGCAAAGCCTTGGCACGAAACTTTATACTGTAATCTTACAGAATGATTTCTTGCCCTTCTTAAGCATGAATTCTTCTGCGAATGCGTCTTTTTCGTAAGCTGCGAATGGATCTGCAACCTTTTCTCCGTTTACAGAAACACCACCCTGTGTTACAGCACGTCTTGCCTCTGCACGGCTAGCTGTAAGTCCTGCTGAAACAAGAATCTGAAGGATGTCTACCTTACCATCTCTGAAATCCTCTTCTGCAAGAGTGTGAGTTGGTACATTCTCTGAATTAGCTCCACCTGCAAAGAGTGCCTTTGAAGCCTCACGTGCTTTGTCAGCCTCCTCTGTACCGTGAACCATCTGAGTAAGCTCATAAGCTAAGATATCCTTTGCTTCATTGAGCTGTGCACCTTCCCAGCTGTCCATCTTCTGGATTTCCTCGATTGGGAGGAATGTAAGCATACGGATGCACTTAAGAACATCTGCATCACCAACATTTCTCCAGTACTGATAGAACTCGAATGGTGAAGTCTTGTTAGGATCAAGCCATACAGCGTTACCTGCTGTCTTACCCATTTTCTTACCCTGTGAATCTGTAAGAAGAGTAATAGTCATAGCGTGAGCGTCCTTACCAAGCTTACGTCTGATAAGCTCTGTACCACCAAGCATGTTAGACCACTGGTCATCACCACCGAACTCAAGGTTACAGTTGTATTTCTGGAACATGTAATAGAAGTCATAAGACTGCATAATCATGTAGTTGAATTCAAGGAATGAAAGTCCCTTTTCCATACGCTGCTTGTAGCACTCTGCACGAAGCATGTTGTTAACTGAGAAGCAAGCACCTACTTCTCTAAGAAGCTCTACATAGTTAAGGTTAAGAAGCCAGTCAGCATTGTTAACCATAAGAGCCTTATCATCAGAGAAATCAATGAAACGCTCCATCTGCTTCTTGAAGCACTCAGCGTTGTGATCGATATCTTCACGAGTGAGCATCTGTCTCATATCAGTACGACCAGATGGATCACCAATCATAGTAGTACCACCGCCGATAAGAGCGATTGGCTTGTTACCAGCCATCTGAAGTCTCTTCATAAGTGTGAGAGCCATAAAGTGACCGGCTGTAAGGCTGTCTGCAGTACAATCAAAGCCTATATAAAAAGTTGCCTTGCCCTCGTTAATTAATTTTTTAATTTCTTCTTCGTTCGTTACCTGGGCAATCAGGCCACGAGCTACTAACTCGTCATAAATTGTCATTGCATTTCCTCCTTACTTTATTTCAATAGTTAGTATATTTGATACTTAATTATAAACAAAAATCCCTCGCCCCCATTACTAGGGTCGAGGGATTTGAAAGAGGTGCCAACCAGATTTGAACTGGTGATAGAGGTGTTGCAGACCTTTGCCTTACCACTTGGCTATGGCACCATATCATATATAACAAGTAAAACGGAGAAGGAGGGATTTGAACCCTCGCGCCGGTTGCCCGACCTACACCCTTAGCAGGGGCGCCTCTTCGGCCTCTTGAGTACTTCTCCAAGTTGTAGGTAATTACTTATTTTGTTTCGACGCAAGTGTTATTCTACTAGAGTAATACACTAATGTCAACAAAAAAATGGGGAAATCTTAACGATTTCCCCAAGTTTTTTTTCTCAACCTTTAAGTAGTTTTAAAACTAGCGAAATCCGCATTAATTAGCTGACTTCTCTGCGTACATGAAGTACTTATTCTGATTAAGAGAAGTATAAATTCCAGTTACATTTGTCTTCTGGAGATAGATATCATTGTAGAAGTAGATAGGTACTACAGCATTTGTCTCCATAAGCATATCCTCTGCCTCACGCATAAGGTCTACACGAGCTGCAAAGTCTGTTGTCTTGTAGATTTCGTTGATTTTCTCGTCATATGCCTTCCAGTCTGGAGCTGCACTGCTAGATCCCTTACCAAGCTGCATGTCGTTGTTACCACCAGTTGATAACCACATCTCAAGCATGTTGATAGGATCGTTGAAGTCTGCAATCCATCCCTCACGAGCGATATCAAACTTACCAGCTTTTCTATCCTCAAGGAATACGTTCCAGTCCTCTGTCTCGATCTTAACATCGATACCTACAAGGCCCCAATCCTGCTGGATGCATGCTGCGATAGCTTCGTGACCTGTACCTGAGTTTGTCATGTATGTAACCTCAAGAGCTGGGCTGATCTTGTATCCGCCATTGCCATCAGACTCGAATGAGTAACCACACTCCTCAAGAAGGCTCTTAGCCTCTTCTACGTTACCTGCACCTGTAGTTGTTGCATCATAGTAACCAAAATCAGAAGCCTCGAATACACCGCCGTTACCATCAGCCATTCCATCAGGAATGAATGTATCAGCTGGTACCTGACCTGTCTGACCTACTGTATCTACGATGTACTGTCTGTCGATAAGAAGTGAAAGAGCCTTTCTCATCTTAGAAGCCTGCTCAGGTGTAAGACCCTTGAATAAATCAGAGTTTACATTGAAACCAACATAGTATGTTCCAAGTGTATCGATTACGTGGAACTCTGGGCTGTTGAGAAGTGACTGAATCTCATCGTTTGGTACTGTATCAGCGAAGTCGATGTCACCTGAGTTGTAAGCAGCGTAAATAGCTGTATCATCTGCTGAAAGCATAAACTGGAGCTTCTCAAGCTTAACATCATCAGCTCTGTAGAAGTTAGGGTTCTTCTCATATACCATTGACTCGTTGTGCTTCCACGCTGTAAGTGTGAATGCACCGTTTGATACGAAACCTGGCTCCTGTGCCCAAGCACCTGGCTGTGTTCCATCTGGGTTAGCAGCCTCAACATCTGCCTGGTATACTGGCATGAATGTTGGGAATGCAAGAAGGTCGAAGAAATATGCACATGGTGCATTAAGCTCAACCTTAAGTGTGTAATCATCTGTTGCCTCAACCTTAAGTGTGCCGTCTGCGTTAGTTGCGATTGGAGCAAACATGTAAGCATAGTCAGCTGCTGTCTCCTCAGCTACTGCACGGTTCCAGCTGTATACGAAATCATTAGCTGTAAGTGCTTCACCGTTAGACCACTTTGACTCGATTAACTTGATTGTGTAAGTAAGTCCATCCTCTGACATCTCTGGCTCACCATCAGCAAGAGCTGGTACAAGGTTGTTGTTCTCATCGTATGTGTAAAGACCTACGAATGAGTTAACTGCAAGACAAGCACCATCAACTGATGAGTTGAGTGCTGGATCGAGATAATCTGGCTCTGATGCAAGATTAAGTCTAAGTGTTGTTGTGTCTGTATCTACTGCTGTAGCCTCAGCTGGTGCCTGGTCAGCTGTGTCAGTAGATGATGTGCCTGCGTTCTTATTTCCGCAAGCAACAAGGCTTGCTGCCATTGAAGCAACAAGTAAAACCGCGATAAGTTTCTTTTTCATGCTTCCTTTTCTCCTTTTTTGAAATAATTTTTATCTCAAGCCCCAAAGCTTAAAATACATAATATAAGAAAAATGTGTATTTTATTTGTTCCAGCATGCAACAAAGTGACGATCTCCTCTGTCTGTAAGAGGTGGCATCTCCTTAGCACACTGTTCTGTAGCATATCTACATCTTGTTCTGAATGGACAACCGCTAGGCATCTTTAATGGACTTGGTACATCGCCCTCAAGGATGATTCGCTGACTCTTTCGTGCTGTCTCTGGATCTGGAATAGGTACAGCTGAAAGAAGTGAAAGAGTATATGGATGAACTGGATTGTTATTTAAATCATCAGCATCCGCAATTTCCATAATGTGTCCTAAGTACATAACAGCAATTCTGTCTGAAATATGATGTACTACAAGAAGGTCGTGAGCGATGAAGAGGTAAGCAACTCCGAGCTTTTCCTGCAACTCTTCAAACATATTTACAACCTGTGCCTGAATAGAAACATCAAGGGCAGATACTGGCTCATCACAAACGATGAACTTAGGATTTACAGCAAGGGCTCTTGCGATACCGATTCTCTGACGCTGTCCGCCTGAGAACTCGTGAGCATAACGCATTGCGTGCTCCGCATTAAGTCCTACAGTCTCCATTAATGAAAGGATTTTGTCTCGGCGTTCACCCTTAGAAGAGTAAAGCTTATGAACATCAAGAGGTTCACCGATAATATCCTCAACTGTCATACGTGGATCAAGTGATGAATATGGATCCTGGAATACCATCTGCATCTGCTTACGGTATGGATGCATATTTACATCAATCTTTTTCTCACTATCAAAAAGAACATTTCCATCAAATACGATACGACCTGCTGTAGGCTGGTAGAGACGAAGGAGAGTACGACCAACTGTTGTCTTACCACATCCTGACTCACCTACAAGACCAAGTGTCTCGCCTGGCTTAATAGCAAATGAAATATCATCAACTGCCTTAAGGGGTACTGTTCTAAAACCTTCCTTAATTGGGAAGTACTGCTTTAAATGTTCAACCTCAAGGAGGTATTTTTCTTCACTCATTACTATGCCTCCTTACTTTCGTATAATTCTTTTACATTCATCCAGCAGCTAGCCAAGTGTGAATCACTGATTCTAAGCTCATCTGGTACTTCCTTAAGACAAATTTTCATTGCCTCATCACAACGAGGGCAGAATGCGCAGCCCTCAGGCATATTAAGAAGATTGATAGGTGTACCACCGATTGGTACAAGCTTTTCGTTCATGTTATCTGTACGAGGGATTGAACGAAGAAGTCCCTTTGTATATTCGTGAGCTGGGCTGTAGAAAATATCATCAGCTGTTCCTCGCTCACATACACGTCCACCGTACATTACAAGGATTTCATCGCACATTGATGCGATAACACCAAGGTCATGAGTAACCATGATGATTGCCATTCCAAGCTTCTTCTGAAGTTCCTGCATAAGCTCAAGAATCTGTGCCTGAATAGTAACGTCAAGAGCTGTTGTAGGCTCATCAGCGATAAGAATGTCTGGCTCACAAGCAAGAGCCATAGCAATCATATCTCTCTGTCTCATACCACCTGAATGCTCATGTGGATACTGTTTAATACGCTTTTCTGGATCATTAACACCTACAAGCTTTAAGAGCTCGATTGCTCTTTCCTTAGCCTGTGCACGTGTTTTGTTTGTGTGAAGCATAATAGCTTCCTCAAGCTGATAACCTACAGTAAATACTGGGTTTAAGCTTGTCATAGGATCCTGGAAGATGATAGAGCATTTACTTCCTCTAAACTTCTGCATCTCTCTTTCAGAATACTTTGTTATGTCTTCGCCCTTAAAGAGAACCTCACCACCTGTGATACGTCCTGTCTGAGCGAGAATTTGCATTATTGAATATGCTGTAACTGATTTACCTGAACCTGACTCTCCAACGATTCCAAGAGTCTTACCTGGCTCTAAGTTAAAGCTTACGCCGTTAACTGCTTTGACCTCACCTGCATCTGTGAAAAAGCTTGTATGGAGGTCTTTTACTTCAAGTACATACTTTGAATCTGCCATAATTACCTCCTAAATTAATCAAGCTTTGTATCGAATGCATCTCTAAGACCATCGCCTAAGAGGTTGAGTGCAAGTACGATTAAGCAAATAATAATTGCAGGAATAACAAGTCTTCCTGGATATGACTGCATTCCTGATCTGGCATCATTGGCAAGTGAACCAAGTGATGCAAGTGGAACTGATACACCAAGTCCTAAGAATGACAAGTAGCTCTCTGTGAAGATAGCACTTGGAATCTGAAGAGCTGTAGTGATGATAATTACTGATAAACAGTTAGGTAAAATATGTCTCTTCAAAATCTTTGCATTTGAAGTACCAATACATCTTGCTGCAAGTACGTATTCGTTATTCTTAATTGTAAGAATCTGACCTCTGATAAGACGTGCCATACTTACCCAATAAAGCAAACCAAATACGATGAACATGGAAATCATATTTGCACCTAGTGCTGAAAATACTGTTCCTGTAAGCTTCCCCGATAAATTCTCCTTCAAGACAACTGAAAGTAAGATGATGATAAGCATATCTGGAAGAGAGTAAATGATATCAACGATTCTCATCATGATAAGATCGACTCTGCCGCCGAAGTAACCAGCAACTGAACCATAGATAATACCGATGATTACTACCATGATTGCTGCTACAACACCTACTGCAAGAGATACTCTTGTACCGTAGATAACACGGATAAAGTAATCTCTACCAAGACCATCAGTACCGAAGATGTGTGGGAAAAGATCCTCACCTGTCTGCTCCATATACTGTAATTCTTTCTGTGAATATTCGAAAAATCCTAAGTTTGCACTTCCCTTATCTCTTACGCCACCAACTGAAATAATCTGGTCATAAGAGTATGGTACGAAGTGTGGTGTGATTAAAATAATCAAAATAATAAGTGCAAGAACCACGATACTTCCCATAGCAAGAGGATTCTTGCGAAGTCTTCTCATACCATCCTTAAAGAATGTAGTAGACTCACCCATAACGTCCTGCTGACGCTTTTCCTCATCTGTCGCTTTCTCAAAATTAGCTGAACTGAATTTTGAAAGATCTACCTGAGCTGACAGGAGGTTTTTCTTTATTTCTTTATTATCCAATTTCTTAATTCCTCCTAATCAAGCTTAATTCTAGGGTCAACCATCTTGTAAACAATATCTGTGATAAGGTTTGCAATTACCATGAGGATTGCAAGGAAAATTGTTACAGCCATGATAGTTGTGTAATCTCTGTTAGTAATTGATGTTACGAATGTAGAGCCAAGTCCACCGATAGTGAAGATATTTTCTACTACCATTGATCCAGTTAAGATGTAAGCAACCATTGGACCTACATAAGTGATAACTGGGATAAGCGCGTTTCTAAGAGCATGAAGGAAAATAACCTTAAGCTTTGAAACACCCTTTGCTCTAGCTGTTCTAACGTAATCCTGATTAAGAGCATCAAGCATACTTGTCTTTGTAAGACGTGTGATGTATGCCATAGGATAAACTGCAAGTGCAATTACTGGTAATGTGTAATTTGGATCAGAACCTAATGAAACTACAGGGAACCAGCCAAGTCTTACACAGAAAACAAGCAAAAGAAGAGTAGCAAGAACGAAAGATGGCATTGCTGTTCCCAGTGTAGTGAAGAAAATTATCAGTCTGTCTGGTAATTTGTTTCGATTTAAGGCTGCTGTAGCACCAAGGATAATTCCAAGAATGATTGCTACGATAGCTGCTCGTCCACCGAGCTTTGCTGATACTGAAAATTTACTCATCATATCATCCCAGATAGGACGACCAGAGTGAAGGGAAATTCCCCAATCTCCGTGAAGAAGATTTTTCATGTAGAGAACATACTGCTCTCCAACAGGTTTATCCAGATTATATCTGGCTTCCAGAGTAGCGATTACTGCTGGGTCTGTGGCCTTTTCTTTGTTGAAAGGACCGCCTGGAATAGCGTTCATTGCAAAGAAAGTTATCATTGTAATTATCCAAATGGACACTATCGCCAGTAAAACTCGTTTTGAAATGTACTTTACCAAAACATTTAACTCCTTTTCTAAAATTTCTTTCTTTTATATTTGGCTAAATTCTTTGATAGCTGTTTCATAAAGATTATTTCCTTCGCTGTCGATTACGACTATCACTGGAAAATCCTCTACATATAGCTTTCTGATTGCCTCTGCTCCGAGGTCGTCATAGCAAACTATCTCAGAATTTTTTATGCATTTTGAAAGTAGTGCACCTGCTCCGCCTACTGCTGCAAAATAAACACCCTTATTTCTAACAATGGCATCGATTACCTCTGGTGTTCTTTTGCCTTTTCCTATCATAGCCTTCATACCAAGGTCTAAAAGACGTGGTGCGTATTTATCCATACGACTGGCAGTGGTAGGACCTGCAGAGCCTATAGGTCTTCCTGGTCTGGCAGGAGATGGACCCATGTAATAAATTGTGCAATTTTCGATTGGTATTGGAAGTTCTTCTCCCTTGTTAAGAGCTTCGTTCATACGGCCGTGAGCTGCATCTCTAGCCACATAAATCTCGCCTGAGATATAACAGTAATCTCCCGAATGTAATGAACTTGCTACTTCAGATGTGATTGGTGTTGTTATCTTGTGCTCCATTATAGTTTCCTCGTAATATGTCTGTTTACGTGACAGCAAATATTAATTGCAACTGGCAATCCTGCAATATGGGTCGCATAAGTATTAATATTTACCGCTAGAGCAGTAGTAGTTCCACCAAGTCCGCCTGGGCCTATGCCAAGTTTATTTATCTTTTCAAGCATCTCATCCTCTAAATCCTTTACCCAAGGAATTTCTGGACGTGCTGAAAATTCTCTTGTAAGTGCCTGCTTTGCCATAAGTGCTGATTTTTCGAAGGTACCACCAATTCCTACTCCCACAACCATCGGTGGGCAGGCATTTGGTCCAGCATCTCTTACTGCAGTAAGGATAGCTTCCTTTACTCCTTCAATTCCATCTGCAGGCTTTAACATAAATACACGGCTCATGTTTTCTGAGCCGAAACCTTTTGGAGCCAGCGTGATTTTTAGTCCGTCTCCAGCAACTAAATCGTAATGTATGATTGCTGGTGTGTTGTCTCCAGTATTGACTCGCTCTATAGGATCACCTACGACTGATTTTCTAAGGTATCCTTCTGTATATCCAAGTCTGACTCCCTCGTTAATAGCGTCAGTTAAAAGTCCTCCTTCAATGTGAAGATCCTGACCTACCTCAACGAAAAATACTGCCATTCCAGTGTCCTGGCATATTGGAATCTGTTCCTGATCTGCTATAGTTAAATTTTCTTGAAGTTGGGTTAAAATTTTCTTACCGAGCTCAGATTTTTCCGTGTTAACTGCATTCTTAAGTGCTAAATTCATATCTTCCGAGAGATAATGATTAGCCTGTATACACATTTCCTTAACGGTGTCTCGTATAATTTCTGTCTGTAAATTCTTCATCAATATATCCCGATACCACTTTACATTATTCTCACTTTAAACTATTAAAGCGTTTGTTTAACAAAAAAGGGACTGCTATCTATTAAATAACAGCCCCATTGCTATTACGTTAATTACTATACTTCGGTTGTTGAACCTTCATTTAATTCTTCAACCTCTTCTGCAAGTATTGTATCACTTTTTCTAACTTTTGCAATGCTTATTAATTTAGTATTTTCTTTTAAGTCGATTAATTTAACTCCTGATGTAATTCTACTAAGGAGTGTAGTGCCTGCAACTTCGATTCTAATGATAGTACCTGCAGTATTGATGAGCATTACCTCATCATCCTTTTCAACAGCCTTTGCTCCGATAAGGTTACCAGTCTTTTCTGTAATCTTGTAGCACTTAACACCCTTACCACCACGGTGGATTGTGTTGAACTCCGTCATAAGTGTACATTTACCAAGACCGTTTTCTGAAACAGTCATAAGGCTTTCACCCTGAGAAATAAGCTGCATTCCAATGATTACGTCATCAGCTGAAAGATTCATACCGATAACACCCATTGTCGCACGACCAGTAGCACGAACCTCAGTCTCGCTGAAGCGGATAGCCTGACCATACTTTGTAACCATGATTACATCTTCATCACCGTCTGTAAGCTTAACCTCGATAAGAGTATCATCATCACGAAGTGTGATAGCTGTAAGACCGTTCTTTCTGATGTTGTCATATTCAGTAATCTTAGTCTTCTTAACAAAACCATCAGCTGTAGCCATGAAGAGGTATTTATCCTCATGGTAATCCTCGATAGGAATCATAGCTGTAATCTTTTCATCTGGCTGAAGCTGAAGAATATTTACGATGGCAATTCCTCGGCTTGTGCGGCTAGACTCCGGAATCTCGTATGCCTTGATACGATATACCCGACCCTTATTAGTGAAGAATAGGAGATAATCGTGAGATGACATCATGAGCATTTCAGTAACGTAATCCTCATCGATGGTCTCCATACCTTTGATTCCCTTACCACCTCTGTGCTGAGCCTTGAAGTTGTCCTCGTTCATACGCTTGATGTAACCAAGCTTTGTGAATGTAACAACTGTATTTGTTACAGGAATCATATCCTCCATGCTGATATCGAATTCGTCGAATCCGATTGATGTACGTCTGTCATCACCATACTTATCAGCGATTTCTGTGATTTCAGTTTTGATTACTCCGAGAAGAATCTTCTCATCACCAAGAATAGCCTTCAATTTTCCAATTAAAATCTGTAAATCATCATATTCCTTCTGAATCTTGTCACGCTCCAAACCTGTGAGAGCACGGAGACGCATATCAACAATGGCCTGAGCCTGAGCATCTGAAAGACCAAAACGCTCCATCAATGTGGCCTTTGCTGAATTTACATCAGCGGAACTTCTGATAATCTGAATTACTTCATCAATGTTATCAAGTGCAATGAGCAAGCCCTCTAAGATGTGAGCACGCTCTTCAGCCTTGTTTAACTCGTACTTTGTACGACGAGTAACAACATCTTTCTGGTGATTAAGATAGTGCACAAGCATCTGCTTAAGATTAAGAATCTTAGGCTGATTATTTACAAGTGCAAGCATAATTACACCAAATGTATCCTGAAGCTGAGTATGCTTGTAAAGCTGATTTAAAATGATGTTAGGATTTACATCACGGCGAAGCTCGATACAAACACGGATACCTTCACGAGATGACTCATCACGAAGATCTGTGATTCCGTCAATCTTTTTATCCTTAACAAGCTTAGCGATATTCTCGATAAGTCTTGCTTTATTTACCATGTATGGAAGCTCAGTAACAACGATTCTGTTCTTACCATTTTCCATAGGCTCGATTTCTGAAACGGCACGAACTCTAATCTTTGCACGGCCAGTTCTGTAAGCCTCTTCAATACCTGTCTTTCCAAGGATTACACCACCTGTTGGGAAGTCAGGACCCTTTACGATATCAAGAAGCTCATCGATTTCTGTCTCTCTGTCTTCTTCAACCTGATTATCAATGATTTTATTAACAGCACCAATAATCTCACGAAGGTTGTGAGGTGGAATATTGGTAGCCATACCAACGGCGATACCAGTAGTACCATTAACAAGAAGGTTAGGGTAGCGGGCTGGAAGAACAGTAGGCTCTTTCTCAGTCTCATCGAAGTTTGGCATAAAGTCTACGCCATCCATATCGATATCCTTACCAGTAGTGAACTTCTCGTCCTTGTAATTGATACCGAACATTGTCATGGAAATCTTTGAAAGACGAGCCTCAGTGTATCGCATGGCAGCGGCACCATCACCGTCCTCAGAACCAAAGTTTCCGTGGCCATCTACAAGTGGGTAACGAGTGTTCCACTCCTGAGCCATATTAACAAGAGCTCCGTAAATAGAACTATCACCATGAGGGTGATATTTACCCATTGTATCACCGACAATACGCGCACATTTTCTGTGTGGCTTGTCAGGACCATTGTTCAATTCAATCATAGAGAAGAGAACTCTACGCTGAACTGGTTTTAAACCATCTCTTACATCTGGAAGTGCACGTGAGGCAATAACGCTCATGGCATAATCGATGTAGCTGGTCTCCATTGTTTCTTTTAGATCAACATCATGAATGTTATCAAAAATTTTGTCGTCCATAGTTTTCCTTTATCTTTTGCTTTTTGGGGCGAAGCCCCGATTTTTTATATAAAAATTAGATATCCAAGTTCTGAACATACTTAGCGTTCTGCTCGATGAATTCACGTCTTGGCTCAACTTTATCTCCCATAAGAGTAGAGAAAGTAACGTTGATTTCTGATGCATCTTCATCATCGATAACTACACGCTTAAGAATTCTCTTTTCAGGATCCATTGTTGTCTCCCAAAGCTGCTCAGCATCCATCTCACCAAGTCCCTTGTATCGCTGAATCTTGTTATTGTTATCACGACCAACCTCAGTAAGAATATTGTTTAATTCTTCATCAGAATATGCATACCAAACTTTTTTATTCTTCTCCAACTTGTAAAGTGGAGGAGTAGCAAGATATACATAACCCTGCTTAATAAGCTCAGGCATGAATCTGTAAAGGAATGTAAGCATAAGTGTGGCGATGTGAGCACCGTCAACGTCGGCATCAGTCATGATAATAATCTTATGATAACGGAGCTTTGAAATATCAAAGTCCTCATGAATACCTGTACCGAAAGCTGTAATCATTGCCTTAATTTCAGCATTTCCGTAGATTCTGTCCTCGCGGGCCTTTTCTACGTTAAGAATCTTTCCACGAAGTGGTAAAATAGCCTGAGTTGCACGGCTTCTTGCTTTCTTAGCTGAACCACCAGCCGAATCTCCCTCTACGATGAAAATCTCGCAGTTCTTAGGATCTTTATCTGAACAGTCTGCAAGCTTTCCTGGAAGTGACATTCCTTCAAGAGCTGTTTTTCTACGAGTGAGATCACGAGCTTTACGAGCTGCTTCTCTTGCTCGCTGCGCAAGCAGCGATTTTTCGCAGATATTTTTAGCAATTGTAGGATTCTGCTCAAGGAACCATGTAAGCTGCTCTGAAACGATAGCATCAACAGCACCTCTTGCCTCAGAATTTCCAAGCTTCTGCTTTGTCTGTCCTTCAAACTGTGGCTCCTCAATCTTAATTGAGATGATAGCAGTAAGACCTTCACGGATATCATCACCATCAAGCTGTGGATCACTGTCTTTTAAAATCTTGTTGTCTCTAGCGTATTTATTAAATACCTTTGTAAGAGCTCCTCTGAAACCAGTAAGATGAGTACCACCTTCTGGAGTAACGATGTTATTTACATAACTGTAGGCCTGATCCTGGAATCCATCGTTGTGCTGCATAGCAACCTCAACATAGATATTGTCTCTTGTACCTTCACAGTAAATAACCTCATCATAAAGAGCTTCGTTACCACGGTTAATATACTGAACAAATTCCTTGATTCCACCTTCGTAATGGAAGCTTTCCTCTCTAGGCTCTTCACCTCTTGTATCATTAAGAGTGATTCTAAGTCCCTTTGTAAGGAATGCTGTCTCACGAAGTCTGATTTTTAATGTCTTGAAATCAAAGACAGTTGTCTCAAAAATTGTGTCGTCTGGAAGGAAAGTGACCTTAGTTCCTGTCTCTTCTGCTGGGCAGGTACCAATTTCCTTAAGTGGATACATAGTCTTTCCACGCTCATAACGCTGCTTGAAAATCTTTCCTTCACGCTTAATTTCTACTTCAACCCAGTTTGAAAGGGCATTAACAACAGAAGCACCAACACCGTGAAGACCACCAGATACCTTGTATCCGCCACCGCCGAACTTTCCACCGGCATGAAGTACCGTAAATACAACCTCAACCGCTGGAATACCAGCTTTACTGTTGATACCAGTAGGAATACCACGTCCATCATCAACAACAGTAATTGAATTATCTGGATTAATTGTTACCTGGATATGTGTACAAAAACCTGCAAGTGCCTCATCAACGGCATTATCAACTATCTCATATACCAAGTGATGAAGACCTCTTTCAGATGTAGAACCAATATACATACCAGGGCGCTTTCTAACAGCTTCAAGTCCCTCTAAAATTTGTATTTGATCTGCACCATATTCCTGATTAACTTCTTGACTCACTATCGTTCCTCCGTAATTAAATCTATAGAACCATTTGTTACTTTATAAACTGTATTAAGCATAAATCTATTTTTTACAAATTCATCAAGACCAGTACAGGTAATGATTGTCTGTGTATCAAGTAGATTATCTAATAAATAACTTTGACGATTTTTATCAAGCTCTGATAATACATCATCTAAAAGTAATATTGGTTTATCATTTATTGTATCTTCTACAAGCTTTATTTCTGAAAGCTTAAGTGAGAGAGCACAAGTACGCTGCTGTCCCTGACTTCCAAATTTTCTAATATCAATTTCATCAACAGTGATTTTAATATCATCCCTGTGAGGCCCTACACTTGTTTGGCAAAATCTTAAATCCTTTTCTTTGTTATTTACTAACTCATCAAGAAAAAAGATATCTTCGATATTAGGCTCGTAGCTGACATTTATATTTTCTTTACCGCCAGTAATTTTACTGTGAATATCTTTAACAATGATGTTGATATCATCAATAAATTTTTGACGTCTTGTTATTATCTTTTTGCCATAATTAATCAACTGCTCATCCCAAATTGGAAGAGTTTCTTTTAATTCTGGCTTATATATAATTTCTTTTAAAAGGGTATTTCTTTGATTAAGAGCTTTATTGTAATTAGTCAAATCAGAAAGATATATTTTATCAATCTGACAAAGCTCTGTATCCATAAATTTTCTTCTTTCAGCAGGACCATTTTTGATGATGTTTAAATCCTCTGGAGAAAAGAAAATTATATTTATAAGACCAAATAAATCCGCAGCTTTTTTTATTGGAACTCTATTAATAGCAATTCCTTTGGATTTATTTTTTTTCAAATGAATATCTATTTGATAATCCCTGTCGTTTTTAGAAACCACAGTTTTAATATGACTTTCATTTTTATCAAATTTGATAATTTCTTTATCACGACTGCCTTTATGAGATTTTGTAGTACCTGATAAATAAGCAGCCTCTAAAATATTAGTTTTACCTTGGGCATTGTCTCCAAAGAGAATAGTAGTATGTTCATCAAAATTTATATTTAACGAATCATAATTTCTAAAATTCTCTAGCTCAATGGATTTAATTATCATTAGTAACTGTTACGCTTTCTCCATTAAATTCAACAACATCACCAGGGTAAATCTTTTTGCCACGGCGAGTTTCAACCTCGCCGTTATATTTTACTAAACCATCTTCAATAACTTCTTTAGCCATTGCACCTGATTCAACAAGATTAGCAAGCTTAAGAAGCTGACCTAATTTAATAAATTCGTCTCTAATTTGAATCTTTTCCATTAATTTGCTCCTGGATTATTAAAGTTTACAGGAAGAACAATGTAAATGAATGAACCTTCATCATCCTTAATGAAGCATGGGCTCTTAGCATTAAGCATGTAAAGATTGATTTCTTCATCATCGATAACCTTGAGTGCATCCATAACAAACTTTGGATTAAATCCAATCATGATGTCCTTACCCTCTTTAACAATATCAATATCTTCATTCATAGAACCAATGAATGATGAAATTGAAAGTGACATTGTATTTCCAGCTGCATTAACAATAATTGGCTTTTTATCTCCTTCATTAACAAGGATTGTAGCTCTGTCGATACAGTCAAAGAATTCTCTTTTATTAATCTTAATCTTTGTTTCATAATCAGCAGAAAGCATCTGCTCAATCTTGAAATATTCGCCTTCAATAATTCTTGAAACAACAGTAGTCTGATCAAATTCAAAAATGATGTGATTATCAGTAACGAATATATTTACTTCATCATCAATACCACCATCTACAATCTTAATGATTTCATTAAGTGTCTTCTTTGGAACAACAACCTTAACATCCTCAGCTGGATTCTTAAGTTCAACATTTCTGATAGATACTCTGTGTCCATCAAGAGCAACAACCTTAAGCTTATTATCTTTAATTTCAATAAGCTCACCTGTCATCATCTTATTATTTTCATTATCAGCAACTGAGAAGATAGTCTGTCTAATGATATCTCTAAGAGTAAGCTGAGAAATAACAATAGGCTGATTTCTTTGAATGTTTGGAAGATAAGAGAAGTCTTCTCCAGATTTTCCTATAATATCAAACTTAGCTTTTTCACATGTGATAGATGTTCTGTAAGCTGAATCAGTTTCAATAGTAACTTCATTATCAGGAAGCTTTCTAACAATCTCAGAAAACTTCTTTGCATCAAGAGCAATGATACCTCTTTCTAAAATAGAACCATTAACAATAGTTTCAATTCCGATTTCCATATCATTAGCTGTAAGTTTTATCTCTCCAGCTGATGCATCAATAAGTATACATTCAAGTATTGCCATTGTAGTTCTAACTGGAACTGCTTTTGAAACAATATTGACACCTTTAACAAGGTCGGATTTTTGACAAGTGATTTTCATTGGTGTTCTCCCTTTCAAAAAAAAATAAATAAAAAATATATTCTTAGTACTCTTATTATAGGTTGTGGATTTGTATATAACTGTGAAACCCCAGTATCTACACGTAAAACATGGTCTAATAACTTTTAAAAATCTGTGAATTAATTATTGATAATGTATGGATAGATTGTGAATAAAAATTGTCTAAATTTTTAAATATCTACCGTTTTTGAAAATGATTAACATATTGTTCACAGATTATCCATAATGTTATTAACAAGTTTTCCACATTAATTTGGATTAATCTTTTTCTTAATAGTTTCTACAAGACTTTTTGTGTTTTCATCTTTTTCAATTTCTTCACCGATTTTGTTAGCTCCGTGAATAATTGTGGAATGATCTCTTCCTCCAAGAAGAAGACCAATTGCCTGAAGTGATGAGTCTGTCATTGTATTACATAAGTACATTGCAATCTGTCTAGGTCTGGCAACATTATTTGATCTGTTTTTAGATGCCATCTGATCAACAGTAAGATTAAAGTGTTCTGCAACTACTTCTATAATAAGCTGTGGTGTAATTTCTCTTGAAATGTTAGGAGATATGAAATTCTGTAATTCTCTTTCAGCAATCTCCATTGTGATATCTATCTTTTCAAGTCTTGAGAAAGCAATAAGCTTATTTAAAGCACCTTCGATTTCTCTAATGTTTGACTGAATATTTTCAGCAATATATTTTCTGATTGATTCATCAAGATTGAAGTTTTTATCTTCAACCTTCTTATTAAGAATAGCCATACGTGTTTCATAATCTGGATATCCAATATCAGCCATAAGACCCATATCGAATCTTGATTTGAAACGATCATCCAAAGTCTCCATATCCTTTGGTGGCTTATCTGATGAAATAACAATCTGCTTTCCCATTGCATGGAGAGCATTAAAGGTATGGAAAAACTCTTCCTGAGTTGCTTCCTTTCCTATAATAAACTGAATATCATCAACCATTAAAACATCAACTGTTCTATATTTATCTCTAAAACGCTGCATAGCAGTAGCATTAGAATTAGCTCTCATGTTTTCGATAACTTCATTTGTAAATTCCTCTGAAGTTACATATAAAATATGAGTATTTGGATTTTGATTTTCAATGTAATTTCCAATAGCCTGCATTAAGTGAGTCTTACCAAGTCCAGGACCTCCATATATATAGAGGGGATTGTAAAATTCACCAGGTGATTCAGCAACAGCAAGAGCTGCAGTCTGAGCGAATCTGTTATTTCTACCAACGACAAAATTATCAAAAGTAAATTTTGGATTTATAGTAGTATTGCCAATTTTCTTTTCATTATATGTTGGAGCTTCTTCTATATTAATATTTACATTTTTTTCTTTTTTGATTTGGTTTGCATTATCCTGAGATATAACTAAGATTTCATCGAATTGAATTCCTGTGATTTCTGCGATTGTTACTTTAAGTGGTGTAGCGTATTTTCTTGTTACATAACTAAGTGTCATTGTATTTTGATCACCACTGTAGGTAAGATATAATTTGTTATCTTCTATTTGAAATAATTCCAGAGGTTTGATCCAAGAATCATAAGATACATCTGTGATTGCATATTCATTTTTTAAATAGGAAAGTATCTCATCCCATTTCTTAACAATTTCTTCCATATATAGTCCCTTTTATCCACAATTTTAAACTATTTATTATTCTAAACTAAATAAGGCATTTTAGCAATAATTACTATTATAATGGTGTAGGGGATTGTTTAAAGCAAAAAGAGCCTTATTTTTGAAATTTGAGCCTGTATTTAGCCTGCTAATTTTTATCCACAACTGTCAATTTCAGTTATCCACAAAAAACAGCCTTTATTTTACTATAATTGTTATATTTATTGTGGATAAATTAATTTTTATCACGTCTTATCCACATAGTTTTCCACACATTGTAGATAACATTTAATTTTTTTTGAGGGTTTGAACACAACATTTAGTATTCCATTTTGATAGTTTTATTAAGATATTGTGTTTTTTAGTTATCCACAATGAATTCTATATTTAAATAATCGTTTTTTTATTGACTTTATGGGCTTTTCCCTTTATAATTTCAACTGATGTTTTCTCATAAAGAGGAGGTGGATATATTATGAAGATGACATATCAACCAAAAAAGAGACAGAGATCCAAAGTTCATGGATTTAGATCTAGAATGAGCACAGCAGGCGGACGTAAGGTACTTGCTGCTAGACGTGCAAAAGGAAGAAAGAAGTTATCAGCTTAGGCCACAGACCATGTGGTCTTTCTTTCTATTTAAAGGAAAATTTTTGTTATGGAATTTAGTGAATCGCTAAAAAAGAATAAAGACTTCACTCTGGTATACAGAAGAGGTGTGTCCAAAGCTAATCGCCAGCTCGTTATGTATATCTACCATAATAATACGGATCGAAATCGCATTGGAATTTCTGTTAGTAAAAAGGTTGGAAATTCGGTAGTTAGGCATCATTTGACGAGACTGATAAGAGAAAGTTATAGACTAAATGAAGAGATGTTCAATAGTGGTTTGGACATTGTAGTCGTTGTAAGAGAGGCCGCAGCTTCTGCTAATTTCGATGAGATACAAAAATCTTTGCTTCATCTTGCAAATCTTCACAAAGTAACTCGAAAATAATTGGAATTATCATTTCCATTGTGTTGAATAAGTATGTTAAAGAGACTTTTTATATTTTTAATTAAGTTCTACCAAAAATATATATCTCCAATGAAAACTACTAAATGTCCTTATTGTCCCAGCTGTTCTAATTATGGGCTTCAGGCCGTTGAAAAATATGGAGCAATTAAGGGTGGCAGTTTAGCATTATGGCGTATCATTCGTTGTAATCCTTTTTCTCATGGTGGATATGATCCAGTTCCATAAAAACTGGAGGTTTTACATTGAGCGAGCTTTTATTAACCGCTTATGACGGTTCAATCTTAGGACCTATTGCGAAGGTTCTTGGTTGGTTTATGGACAAGATTTATATTCTTCTTGCATCTATTGGTATTGAGAATATAGCTCTTACAATTGTTATTTTTACAATCTTTATCTATCTTTGTATGTTTCCTCTTACATATAAGCAGCAGAAGTTTGCTGTTCTTACACGTAAGATGCAGCCAGAGATGAAGGCTATTCAGGATAAATATAAAGGTAAGAAAGATCAGGCCTCTATGCAGGCACAGCAGAGTGAGACTCAGGCTCTTTATGATAAATACGGCATTTCACCTACAGGTAGCTGTGTTTACATGTTAATTCAGATGCCTATTCTTTTCGCTCTTTATAGAGTTTTCTATAATGTTCCAGCCTACATTTCTTCTGTAAAGAATGTATTTACAGAGCTTGTAAATGGCATTATGGCTACAGATGGTTTTGCTACAACTATGCAGACTATTTATGAGGAGTCAGGTGTTAAGAATCTTAAGCCTGATTTTACTGCAGCAGATACATCTGTTGTTTCTGATTCTATTATTGATGTACTTTATAAGCTTCCAACAGCAGGTTGGGAAGCTGTTACTTCTAATTTTCCTAATTTAGCTTCTTCTGTTGATACAGTTGTTGCTAAGCTTGAGAAGATTAACTACTTATTTATTCTTAACATTTCAGATACACCACTTAACCTTATTAAGGATGGATGGTCTGCAAATACTAAGAATTTTGGGCTTATTATCTGTGCTTTACTTATTCCTTTATTCTCATATCTTACACAGATGTTAAATATTAAGCTCACACCTACTTCTACTGAAGGACAGTCAGAGCAGATGGCTCAGCAGATGAAGACTATGAATCTTATGATGCCACTTATGTCACTCTTTATCTGTTTCTCAGTTCCTGTAGGTCTTGGTCTTTACTGGATTGCCGGTGCTGTTGTACGTATCATTCAGCAGTACTTCTTAAATAAGCATTTCGAGAAGATTGATCTTGAAAGCATCATTGAGAAGAATAAAGAAAAAGCCGCTGTTAAGGCTGAAAAGCGCGGTATTCGTCAGGCTCAGATTTACGAGGCAGCTCGTATGAGCACAAAGGCTACTACTATGACTGAGAAGGCTAACATGCTTTCAAATGATTCTGAAACTCTTAAAAAGGCTGAAGAGTTTAGATCAAAGGCTAGTAGTGGTTCACTTGCTTCAAAGGCAAATCTTGTTAAAGAATTTAACGAAATGAATAATAAATAAGGGGGAACTTAATAATGGAATTTAAAGAGTTTACTGGTAAGACTGTTGATGATGCCCTTACTAATGCAACAGTTTCATTAGGTGTGACTTCTAGCGAGATTAAATACGAAGTAGTAGAAGAAGGAAGCTCTGGTTTCCTTGGTATTGGTTCAAAGGATGCTATCATTAAGGTAGTTATTTCTACAGAGGAAGATCCAAAGCAGGTTGCTAAGGAATTTCTTGATGGCGTATTTGAAGCTATGCAGCTCGAAGTTAATATTTCAATGGAGTTCAGCGAAGAAGATGATACACTTCTTATCGACCTTGCTGGTCCAGAGATGGGTGTATTAATTGGTAAGCGTGGTCAGACACTTGATTCTTTACAGTATCTTACTAACTTAGCTGTTAATCGTTCTTCTGAAAAATATACAAGAGTTAAGATTGATACAGAAGATTACAGACGTCGTAGAAAAGAGACTTTAGAAAATCTTGCAAAGAATATGGCTAGCAAGGTTAAGAGAACAAAGAAGGCTGTTACTCTTGAAGCTATGAATCCTTATGAGAGACGTATTATCCATTCAGCACTTCAGAATGATAATAATGTTACAACTCATTCAGAGGGTGAGGAGCCATATCGCTACGTAGTTATTACACTTAAGAAATAATCTTTTGATTTTTTAGGGTTAGTCTTATAATTAGGCTAACCCTTGTTGTTTGTTTTATAGAATTTATAATCTATTTATAAGCTCTATAAGATAAATAGTTTGGAGGCTAATATGTATCATTCTGATACCATTTGCGCTATCGCTACATCTATGAATAGTTCTGGCATTGGAATAATTCGTGTCAGTGGAGAAGAATCAATTTCTATAGTTGATTCTATTTTTCGTGGAAAAAATAAATTAGCTGATTGTGATACACATACTATTCAGTACGGACATATTGTTTCTAATGATGAAGTGATAGATGAAGTACTCATAATGCTTATGAAGGCTCCAAGAAGTTATACTACAGAGGATACTATTGAGATTGATTGTCATGGTGGTGTTCTTATTCTTAAAAAAGTACTTTCTCTTTTAATAGAAGCTGGAGCAAGAATAGCTGAACCAGGAGAATTTACAAAAAGAGCATTCTTAAATGGAAGAATAGATTTATCAGAAGCAGAATCAGTTATGGATTTGATTTCTTCAAATTCAGAATTGGCAATGAAGAATTCTATTAAACAATTATCTGGTTCATTAAATAAAATCATTGTTGATTTAAGAGATAAGATTTTATATGAAACAGCATTTATAGAATCAGCTTTAGATGATCCTGAACATTATGATTTAACTGATTATCCTGAAGAGTTAAGAGATAAAGTAAATGATATGATTGGAAGAGTTGATGATTTGATTGATTCATTTAATTCTGGTCATATTTTAAAAGAAGGTATTAATACTCTTATTTTAGGAAAACCTAATGCTGGAAAGTCTTCTTTATTAAACACATTAAGTAGAAGAGAAAGAGCAATTGTTACTGATATTCCAGGTACTACAAGAGATACTTTGGAAGAGCAGATTACAATTAATGGAGTTTCTCTTAATATTATTGATACAGCAGGTATTAGAGAGACTGATGATATAGTAGAAAAGATTGGTGTAGATAAAGCTCTCGATTCTATTGATGATGCTGATTTGATTTTATTTGTAATTGATTCATCAAGACCATTAGATGAGAATGATGAGTTCATTATTGATAAGATTATAGATAAAAAAGTAATCATTTTACTTAATAAATCTGACCTCGAGACGAAAATTAGCGAGGAAGAAATATGCAATAAGTACAATAAACCTGTTATTTCTTTCTCATCTGTTAGCTTAGATGGTCTTAAAACATTAGAATCTAAAATAACAGATATGTTCTTTAGTGGTCAGGTAAAATCTGATGATACTTTGTACATTACAAACTCTAGACAGGCTGGTTGTTTGACTAATGCAAAGAATAGTTTGTCTAATGTTTTAAATAGTATTGATAATATGATGCCAGAAGATTTCTTTTCAATTGATTTAATGGATGCATATAACTTCCTTGGTGAAATCACTGGTGAAACTATTGATGATGATTTAGCTAATAAAATTTTCTCAGAGTTTTGTATGGGAAAGTAAAAGTAGTAAGGAGTAATAAATGAGTCATGTTGAAGAATCCTATGATGTAGTTGTTATAGGAGCTGGTCATGCTGGTTGTGAAGCTGCACTTGCTTCTGCCCGCATGGGATTAAATACAATTTGTTTTACAGTTAGCATGGATTCAGTTGCAATGATGCCATGTAATCCAAACATTGGTGGAAGTTCAAAGGGACATCTTGTAAGAGAACTTGATGCACTTGGTGGTCAGATGGGTATCAATATTGATCACACATTTATCCAGTCTAAGATGCTTAACAGTTCTAAAGGACCTGCAGTACATTCACTTAGAGCACAGGCTGATAAAGCTGCATACTCTCAGAGAATGAGAAAGACTATGCAGGATACTGAAAATCTTACATTAAGACAGGCAGAAGTTACTGAATTAATTATTGAGGATAGAAAAGTAGCAGGAGTAAAGACTCTTTCCGGGGCTACTTATCATTGTAAGGCAGTTGTTATTTGTACAGGAACATATCTTAGAGCAAGATGTTTATACGGTGATGTTATTGAACACAATGGTCCAAATGGATTAAAAGCTGCAAATCACTTAACTGACTCATTACTTGCTAATAATGTAGAAATGAACCGCTTTAAAACTGGTACTCCGGCAAGAATTGATAGTAATTCTATCGACTATTCTAAGATGGAAATCCAGCTTGGAGACAATCCAGTAGTGCCATTTTCATTTAGCACAAAGAGAGAGGATGTTCAGATTGAACAGGTTCCTTGTTATCTTACATATACTAATGAAAAGACTCATGAAATTATCAGAGCAAACCTTGATCGTTCACCAATGTATTCAGGTGTAATCGAAGGAACTGGTCCAAGGTACTGTCCAAGTATTGAAGACAAGGTTGTTCGTTTTGCAGATAAGAATCGTCATCAACTTTTCGTTGAACCAGAAGGACTTAACACAAATGAAATGTATATTGGTGGTATGAGTTCTTCAATGCCAGAGGATGTTCAGTATGCAATGTACAGAACAGTACCTGGACTTGAAAATTGTAAAATAGTTCGTAACGCATATGCGATAGAATACGATTGTATTAATGCTACTCAGCTTAAGGCCAGCTTAGAGTTTAAAGATATTGATGGTCTTTTTGCTGCAGGACAGTTTAATGGAAGTAGTGGATATGAAGAGGCTGCAGCTCAGGGATTAGTTGCAGGAATTAATGCTGCACTTAAACTTCTTGAAAAAGAACCAATGATTCTTGATAGAAGTAATTCATACATTGGTGTTCTTATTGATGACCTTGTTACCAAGGAGACAAAAGAGCCATATCGTATGATGACATCACGTGCAGAGTACAGACTTTTACTTAGACAGGATAATGCAGATTTAAGACTTTCAAAGATTGGATATCATGTAGGTCTTTTATCAAAAGAGCGTTATGACCATGTAGTTGAAAAGGAAAGACAGATAGAAGAAGAGGTAGCAAGAGTAAAGGAGATTAATGTTGGTGCCAGAAAAGAAGTACAGGCACTTCTTGAATCTTATGGAAGTATTCCTCTTTCAAATGGTATAAAGTTAGTAGACTTAATTAGAAGACCAGAGCTTGATTATGATAAGCTTGCTCCTATTGATCCAGAGAGACCAGAACTTTCTGATGAAGTACGAGAAGAGGTAAATATCTATATTAAGTACGAAGGATACCTTACAAGACAGGCAAAACAGGTAGAGCAGTTCAAGAAACTTGAATCTAAAGTTATACCACAAAATATAGATTATGAGGATGTTTCTAGTTTACGCTTAGAAGCAAGACAAAAGCTTACTAAATTACGTCCAGCTAACATTGGACAGGCTTCAAGAATTTCTGGAGTTAGCCCAGCAGATATATCTGTACTTTTAGTTTATCTGGAAACATATAAGGGTTATTAATTTTTTTAATCGATGTTTTTAAGGGTGGTTTTATTGGTGCTAATGAATGCACCAATAAAATCTGGCATTCATTTCATTTATGCCAGACTACTTTCTTGAACATAGTTCAAGAAAGCATCCTATTACAGTAATTAATAAGCTTGATGCTTATTAATTACTTACTTCTATATACCCTTAAAACAATCAAATTTTTTTGAAGGAGCTTTATGAGTAGAGATTATTCATACTTAGTTGATACATTATCAGGTTGGAATTTTACATTAACTGACAGACAGATAGAACAGCTTGATTTATTTTATGAATTATTAGTAGAGAAGAATAAGGTAATGAATCTTACTGCTATTACTGAGTTCGATGAAGTTATTGTAAAACATTTTGCTGATAGTTTATCTATATGTACAGTATTACCTGATTCAGTTAAAAATGTTTGTGACCTTGGAACAGGCGCTGGTTTTCCAGGTATTCCTATGGCAATAGCTTACCCTAATTTACAGTTTACACTTATCGATTCTTTGAATAAGCGTATTAAGTTTTTACAGGAAGTAGTTGATGCATTAGGACTTACTAATGTTACCCTTGTACATGCAAGAGCAGAAGAAGCAGGACGTAATAAATTATATAGAGAAAAGTTTGATTTAGTAGTATCACGTGCAGTCGCAAACATTGCTACTTTATCAGAGTATTGTTTACCACTAGTAAATGTAGGTGGATACTTTATTAGCTTTAAGTCTGGTGACGTAAAAGAAGAGATTGAAACATCAGGTTCAGCAGTTAAAAAGCTTGGTGGAAATCTTACTAAGCCAGTATACTTTTCTTTACCAGATACAGATATTAGCAGATCATTTTTGATAATAAAGAAAGAAAAGAATACTCCAAAGGCATATCCTAGAAAAGCTGGAACTCCAAGCAAGGAACCTTTGAAGTAATATCATGTTTCACGTGGAACATATATAGTAATTGTGATTTGTTACAACACAACATGTAGGGGGAATATCTATGATTAATGACTTCCTTAAAAAATATCAGGAAGAACTTATTTCTGAAAAAATTCAATTAAAAGAAGATATGGACTTGCTTGAAACAAAGATTAAGGAAGAAAATAAATTCCTTAATCTTTTAGAAGAGTCCAATGAATCATATTTCAAAGAATTTACTCCTAGGAATTTAAATGCAAAGAATAATAAAAAAGCAGAAGAAATACGTGAGTATCTTGTAGAATTAAATGGTCAACTAGATGAAAAGCAGACTCAGATGAAATTCTATGATGGAAGATTAGTAGAGCTAAGTACTTTAATTTCTAATACTGTTGTCAATCAGCAGCCAGTTGTAGAAACTGTTGAAGAACCAATATCAGAAGAGATAGTTGAAAGTGAAGATGAAGTCGGAACTAATCCATTTGGAATATCAAATTCAGACTTGATTGGACAACTTTCTAATATAAAAGATTTGATTTTATTAGATCCATACAGAGCTCAGATTGAATTAGAAAAAATAATTTCTACTATATAATCTTTAACAACCTAAATATAGATATGTTTCACGTGAAACATTTTATGTATATATTAGGTTCTAAACACAAAATATAGTACTTGGATTTTTGAATCAACTCCTATATATTGCAGTTTTAAATGATAATGTTTCACGTGAAACATTATCTTTTTATTAATAGAACACCTATATATAGTTAATTAAATCAATATATATATATAATCGCACAGATTTTCTTGGTAGAATTGAATTATAGGTAATGATATAATTCTAAGAGTTAAGATCATAAAGAAACTAGAAAAAGAAAAGAGGGAGACAACAAATGAAGAGAGTGATTGCAATTGCCAACCAGAAGGGTGGCGTTGGTAAAACTACTACTAGTATTAACCTTTCAGCTTGCTTGGCTGAAGCAGGAAAGAAAGTCCTTGTTATCGATACTGATCCACAGGGAAATGCTACAAGTGGTCTCGGTTTAGATAAGGATGAATGTGAGAATACTGTTTATGATTTAGTTTTAGATCAGTGCAGCATTAAGGAGTGTATGTATAAGGTGGAGAATATTCCTAACCTTACAATCATTCCATCAAATGTTGATTTAGCTGGTGCAGAAATTGAACTTCTTGGAATCAATGAAAAGGAATATATCCTTAGAAATGCAGTAGATTATGTTAAGGATGATTTCGATTATGTAATCATTGATTGTCCTCCTTCACTTAATATGCTTACAATCAATGCTATGACAACAGCTGATTCTGTGCTTGTACCTATCCAGTGTGAGTACTATGCGTTGGAAGGAATTAGCCAGTTGATTCATACAATTGACCTTGTTCAGGAAAGACTTAACTCAAAGCTTCAAATTGATGGTGTTGTATTTACTATGTATGATGCCAGAACAAATCTTTCTTCAGATGTAGTTGATACTGTAAAAAATAATCTTAATGCTACAGTATATCAGACTATTATTCCTAGAAATGTTAGACTTGCAGAGGCTCCTTCACACGGACTTCCTATCAATCTTTATGATCCAAAGTCTACAGGAGCAGAGAGCTATCGTAATCTTGCAAAAGAAATTATCGGGAGAAAGGATATTTAAAAATGGCTGTTAAAAAGGGAGGTCTCGGTAAGGGATTAGATTCTCTTATTGTAAATAAGAATGAGGGTGTAGTAGCTGTTAATCCAGAACAGCATGGAGCACCAGTAGAGGTTGATATCAATAAGGTTGAACCTAATAAGCTTCAGCCTAGAAAGAATTTTGATGAAGATAAACTTCAGGATTTAGCAGAGAATATTAAGATACATGGAATTATCAATCCACTTATTGTTCAGGACCGAGGAAAGTATTATGAAATCATCGGTGGTGAGCGTAGATGGAGAGCTGCTAGATTAGCAGGTTTTAAGAAAGTTCCAGTTATCATTATGAATCTTAGCGAGCAGGAGTTCGTTGAGATTTCTCTTATTGATAATATCCAGCGTGAGCAGTTAAACCCAATCGAAGAAGCTATGGCATTTGCTAGACTTATTGATGAGTTTAAACTCAAGCAGGATGAGGTAGCAGAGAGAGTATCAAAGAGCAGAACAACTATCACTAATGCTCTTAGATTACTTAAGCTTGATAAGCGTGTCCAGGATATGATTGTTGATGACAAACTTACAACTGGTCATGCTAGAGCTATGCTTGCAATTACTGATCCAGACAAGCAGTATGAGTTTGCTGAAAGAGCATTCGATGAGAAGATGTCTGTTCGTGATGTTGAGCGTGAGGTAAAGAAGCTCATCAATGATAAGAAATCTGATAAGAAGTCAAAAGCAGCAGAGCTTGATCCACAGCTTGTTGCAGTTTATGAGCAGACTCAGGAAAAGCTTAAGGGTGTACTTGGTACAAAGGTATTTATTAATGCCAAGGATAACAAATCAGGAAGACTTGAGATTGAATACTATTCTCAGGATGAGTTAAACAGAATAGTAGATTTACTTGAAAGTATAAAATAAAACATATGTTCGCTACGAGCATTTATAGGAGTAGAAATGATAGAGCAGTATTTAGGTTTTAGTTCAGATTACATTTTATTAGGACTTGCAGCATTAGTCCTGATTTTGATTATTCTTTTAATAGTTTTCATCGTACAGATGTCAAAGCTTAAGAAGAGATACAAAATCTTCATGGAAGGTAGCACAGCAAGATCATTAGAAGATACACTTATTTACAGATTAGAGCAGGTAGATGAACTCATCGAAGCTAACGCAAGCAATGAGAGAAATATCGATACAATCTTTAAGAACATGCAGCCTTGCTTCCAGAAGATTGGACTTGTAAAGTATGACGCCTTCAATGAAATGGGAGGAAAGCTCAGCTTTTCACTTTGCTTATTAAACGAGTTAAATTCAGGATTCATAATTAATGCTATGCATTCTCGTGAAGGATGTTATACTTATGTTAAGGAGATTATAGATGGAAATTCTATAATCCAACTTGCAGAGGAAGAAGAGAAGGCATTACAACAGGCTTTAGGTGACAATTAATGCATAAATACATGCCAGCAGTTGGTTTTAGCAAATTAAATAAAGCGGCCCTTGAAGAGTTAATAAAAGAAATTACTCTTAGACCAGATTATCAGGAGTCTGCAATTGATTTCGAAGGGAATCAGTTTGTAGAACTTCGATATATGGTGGCGGATAATGTGGGATTAGTACTTAGAGGAATCTACAATGAAAATGATGAGTTTATTTTAGATTATTACTATCCTACTTATTTTGGTGGGTCTCTTTCTATCAATAATGATGTAGAAGTAATTAAGCAGACTGATAAAGATAACTACTATGTAATGTGCGACGAGATTAGATTAGGCGTTAATCTTATTTTTCAGCTTCAGAACATGGGCGAATATCTTAGAAGATGTGGAAGTACTAACAAAGTAGAAAATAGAGATATCAGATTATCAGCTCTTTCTACTGAGGGAAAAATTCTTTTACCTGTATACGACAATGAAAAAAGTCGTATTAAGGAAAAAATGAATAATCAGAAGAGAATAAATCTTGTTGAACAGGCAAGGGATGGAAACGAAGAAGCCCTTGAAAGTCTTACTATGGACGAGATAGATCTCTATCAGAAGATTTCCAGAAGAGTGACAAGAGAAGACATTTTTAGTGTCGTAACATCTTTCTTTATGCCATATGGAATAGAGAATGATAAGTATGAGATTCTGGGAGATATCTTAGATGTAAAGTATGTGGTAAATCATCTTACCATGGAAGAACTTTGCATTATGATTATCGAAAGTAACGATGTAGTGCTTGAAGTCTGCATTAATAAAAATGATTTATTTGGTGAGCCATTAGTTGGCAGACGTTTTAAAGGTATAATCTGGCTACAGGGAACAGTGGCGTTTTCCTAATCTTGATTTTTCATAACCAGTAGATTAAAATCTAATAGTTGTGAAAAATCGCTTCTGTTTGAGTAGCTCAGCTGGATAGAGCGTCCGCCTCCTAAGCGGAAGGTCGTGGGTTCGAATCCCATCTCGAACATTAATACTTTAATTATTTTGGAGCCTTAGGGCTCCATTTTTTATTTTACAATCTGGTTAGTGCCAGGTTGTATTTTTATGCTGTAATTAACACTGTTTAGCCACAATAATTTCGCAATATTGTCATAAAATAGTTAGGAATGATAAGTAGTCTAATAATTACAAATATTGTATAATCAAAAGTAGAATATTGAACTATGATTTCATACAAAGGGGGAAAATAATTATTTAGGAGGACGGTTGTCTATGGCTGATGTTACTTTAACAAAAGAGCAACAAGATACACTGGGTGAAATTGCGAATATTAGTATGGGATCTTCTGCAACGTCTCTTAGTGCATTACTAAATAATCTAAAGGTAGATATAACTACACCTAAGATTGAATTGATAAGAAAAAGTGAATCACTTGATGATTATCACAATGTGTGTGTATTAGTTCATATAAATTATGTTAAGGGATTATCTGGAAGTAACGTTTTAATTCTTAAGGAAAACGATGTAAAGATAATTGCTGATTTAATGATGGGTGGTCCAGGAGTAGCAGGACCAGATGATATTGGAGAAATTCAGTTATCTGCAGTATCAGAAGCTATGAACCAGATGATGGGTAGTGCGGCTTCTTCTATGTCACAGCTTTTGAATAGAGTAGTAGATATTTCTCCACCAAAGACAGATAACATTGATGTAGAAAGTGTTAAGATTTTTGAGAGGTTATTCGAGTCACCAGAAATAGATTTTGTAAAGATAACATTTAATTTAAAAATTGGGACAATAATAGATTCAGTTATGGTACAGCTGTATCCTATTTCTTTTGCATTGGACATGGTACATCTATTTGATAAAAAGGATGCATAACAGGGGGCACAATGGACGAGAATACAAAGAAATTACAGAGAGAAATAGCTAAGGACAAAATTCAGGTTATTCTTTCCGGCATCGCGGTTGCAGTGCTTATTGTCATGGAGTTGTACATCATGATAAATTTTGCCAGCAACTTTATGTTCATGGCGGTGGGTGTACTACTGATGATTGTTGCGCTTTTTTTCCTGATAAGTGCAATACTGGATATGTCTATTAAGTCAAAAGACATTGAAAATCAGAAGTATGATGAAATCTATAGTGCACAGAAAGCTTCGTATCTCGTAATAAAGAAAAGCTTCGACGAGATGGAACAGCGTCTCAGAAATATCGAAGAAAGTAGTTCCTTACCAGCAGAAGATATTATTAATGCGCAAAAGGCAGTTGCAAAGGTTACAATTTCAAGAAACAAAGAAAATACCGATGCACTGATGAACTCAAATGATGAGCTTATAAATCAACTTTTCTCAATTAAAGAAAAGATTGAAGCAAATAACAGTCAGATTCTTGAAAAGCAGCAAGCTCTGTTGAAGGAAACAAATTTTGATATTCAACAGAAGATTACAGAATTAAATTCTAAGATTGCAAATATAGAGGGGAAAATCCAAAACGGTATTCCAGTGATGGCACAGCCAGTTCAGATGGCAGCCCCAGTAATGCCAACAATGCCGGCTATGGAAACTCCAGTTATGGAGACACCAGTAATGGAAACTCCTACAATGGATATTCCTGAAATGGAGATTCCAGCGGCTGAGCCAGAGCCTGTATTAGAAGAACCTGTGATGGAAGAAATGCCTGTAATGGACGAGGTATTACCTGAAGAACCATTACCAGAAGAGGCTCCTTCAGAGGAGATAAGTTTAGAAGAGCCAGTAGAAGATTTAGGAATCGATTTAGATATGCCGGTTGAGGAAGAGCCACTTCCAGAGGAAGCAGTAGCAGAAGAACCGGTAGAAGATAAAGGAATTGATTTAGACATGCCGGTTGAGGAAGAACCACTTCCAGAAGAAGCAGTAGCAGAGGAGCCGGTAGAAGATTTAGGAATTGATTTGGATATGCCGGTTGAGGAAGAGCCACTTTCAGAGGAAGCAGTAGCAGAAGAACCGGTAGAGGACTTAGGAATTGATCTTGATATGCCTGCAGAAGAGGTAGCTGTAGATGATGAGATTTCTTTAGAACCTCCAGCAGAAGAAATTAGTTTGGAAGAACCAGTAGCTGAAGAAGCACCGTCGGAAGAAATAGTTTTGGAAGAGCCAGTAGCTGAAGAAGCACCGGCAGAAGAAATAGTTTTAGAAGAGGCAGTAGCTGAGGAGGCTCCTCCAGAAGAGATAGTCTTAGAGGAAGTACCTGTAGAAGAGGCTCCTCCAGAAGAAGCTCCAGCTGAGGAAATCCCTGTAGACGAGCCAGTGGCTGAGGAGGCACCTGCAGAGGAGGTAATCTTAGAGGCTGCACCAGCAGAAGAAATAATACTTACTGAGGAACCAGCAGCAGATGTAGATTTGGATGCACTTCTAGAAGAGGTAGGTGGAGCTGTCGAAGAAGAGCCAGCACCAGAACCTGAGCCAGAACCTCCAGCAGAGGAAAAGGCAGATGAGATAGTAATTCCTGATGTAGGAGTAGATTTAACAGATCCAAACAGAGTTATGAGTGCTGAAGAGATAGAAAAACTCTTTGCAAATATCTAAAATTAAAGTCTAATACCTGTCTCATAATGAGGCAGGTATTTTTATTATTTCCAAGAAATAGTAAAGCATAATAGTAAAATGGTATTCAATTCAGAAACATTAAAAAATAGTCGAAACAGAAAATAAGAAAATTTAGAAAAAAATTAAAAAAAGGACTTGCAAAAAACAGGAAAAGGCTATATACTTATCTTCGTTGCTGAGGCAATGAATTGAATATGCGCGACTAGCTCAGCTGGCAGAGCACCTGACTCTTAATCAGGGTGTCCAGGGTTCGAACCCCTGGTCGCGCACGAAAAAGACGTTGAAGAAATTCAGCGTCTTATTTTTTTTCGTTTGAGTATGAAAAAAGATGCGGTAGTTAATCTTGGCAAGCGCGAGCAGGGAGGCACCATACCGAGGATGGGAAGGACCTACACCGGCGGGAGGGTTCCCATCCGAAAGTATGGAAGGTGCCCTGCGGGAGCATGTAAAAATATATTACCGCATCATTATTTATCTATTAGCAATTAATTTAAAGATTGGATTACCCTGACTAGAAAACTTTTCTTCATATTCTGTCATCACATTGCCCTGATTCATAGTCTCATCATTATGCAAATCATAAGTAATCTCAGCCAACTTCCAAAGAGGATGATTATCAATCTCATCTACAGAAAAATCAAACAATCCCCTGTTATCAGTCTTAAACTCAATACGTCCATCCTTAGCAAGAATAGAATTATATCTATTTAAGAAATTAGAGGATGTGAGACGACGCTTACTGTGTCTATCCTTTGGCCATGGATCACTGAAGTTTAAGTAAATTCTATCTACTTCACCGCAGCTAAAAATATCAAGAATCTCTGCAGCATCAAAACAGATGAAGCGAAGATTAGGAATCTCTTCCTCCTCAACCTTTTGAATAGCTCTAAGAAGAACACTGGTATAGCGCTCAATACCGATGTAGTTAATATCAGGATTCTGCTTTGCAAGAGTAGTGATAAACTGTCCCTTACCCATACCAATCTCGATATGAATTGGATTGTCATTCTGGAAAATTACTGATTTATATAAACCTTTATACTGAGCAGGATTGTTAATGCAGTAGCTGCTGTTTGAAACAACCTCGTCTGCACCTGGAATATTTCTTAATCTCATATTTACCTCCGCATTAATAAAAATCCTAAAGATTATATCACAAAAATGCTAGATAAATGCTACAAGAAAAAGATAAAAAAGTAGCTAAAGCAAGGTAATTTAATTATAATCTAAGTTATGAATAACAAAGATATCTTTAAATATGGAGAAGAGATACTAAATAGAATAAACAGAGCATCAGAATCGGGAGATTTTTCTCATCTTAGCAGGGATATAAAAACTACTGTTTCAAATGCGACTTATGATATTGGTTCAGAGATACGAGATGCCATTGAAAATGGAGTAAGAAGCGTATTTTCTGGCAGACGTGATAATAGAACACCGTTCTTTTCTACCAGAGTAGATAAGAAAATGGGGGTAGGCAAGATTGTCGCTGGTGGTATCATTACAGGCTATGGAACATTAGGATTTCTGGCAAATCTTATTGTTATGGCAGTGGGTGTTTCTAGCTTACCTTTGTTTATTACACTTGCGCTAGTTGATGCCGTAGTCTTATCAGTAGGAATTGGCCTCCTGGGTGCAGGAATCAATAATAGAAAACTGATTAAGAACTATTTTAATTTTGGAAATATAATAGGTAAAAGACCATACATTACATTTAGAGAGCTAGCTGACAAGACAGGAATACCTGCAAATGATGTTCTTCGTCAGATTAAGCAGATGAAAAAGCGTGGATTTTTGCCAAATGCAGCTATTGATAATGCTGAGACTACCTTGATGCTTACAGACGAGGTTTATAATCAGTACACCAGAAGTATTGAGTATAATGAGCAGAAAAAGAAGGAGGAACAGTCAGTAGCTAAAGAGATTTTGAAGGCTAAGGAAGCCAATAAAGTCGATTATTATACTATTGATGAGGATTTACCAAAAGATGTTAAGGACATTCTGAAGGAAGGTAATGATTATCTCAATAAGATTCATTATTACAATGACCTTATACCTGATACAGAAGAAATGTCTGATAAGCTCTATACATTAGAAGCAACAGTACTTTCAATATTTAAAAAGCTTAAGGAAGAGCCGAAAGTTGCAGGGGATTTGCGCAAGTTCATGTCATATTATCTTCCTACCACAGAAAAGCTTTTGCAGAGTTATGTGGATCTTAGAAATGAAAACCTCGATGTAGAGAATATTAAGAATTCTCAGCGAGAGATAGAAGAAGCTACAGATGTGATAAATGACGCATTTGTAAAGCTTTTAAATCAGCTTTTTGAAAACTCAGCATGGGATATCTCATCAGATATTTCAGTTATGAAGACAATGATGAAACAGGATTCATTACTATAAAGAAAGAGCAGGGAGAAAAGATGGAGTTTAAAACAGAGACACCGACATTGGTATTTGATGGAGTAGCAGAGACACAGGAATTACCAGCAAATGCTGATAATGAGATGAAGGAAGAAATCATCCTTTCAGAAGAAGAAAAAGCTCAGGTAGAAGCTTTTGCAAAACAGATTGATTTATCAAATTCAACCGCTATACTTAACTATGGTGCAGGCACACAGAAGAAGCTTTCCGATTTTTCGGAAAAGGCTTTAGATAGCTTACGTACCAAAGATATGGGCGAAGTAGGCGATATGATTACTAAGCTTATTGGTGAGCTTAAGAACTTTGATGCAGCTGAAGAGGAGAAGGGACTTAGAGCTCTTTTCAAGAAAAGCTCAAACAAAATTACAGCAATGAAATCTAAGTACGCCAAGGTGGAGACTAACGTAAATGTTATTACCACTGAGCTTGAAAAGCATGAGACAACCCTGTTAAAGGATGTGGCTATGCTTGATCAGATGTACGATGCGAACTTAGCATATTTTAGAGAGCTTTCTATGTACATCGCAGCTGGAAAGAAGAAGCTTGAAGAGACTAGAAACGGTGAACTTGTAGAGCTTCAGAGAAAGGCACAGGAAACAGGCCTTGCTGAGGATGTTCAGGCTGCCAAGGATTTAGCTGCTAAATGCGACAGATTTGAAAAGAAAATCCACGATTTACAGCTTACAAGAACAATCGCTCTTCAGAGTGGCCCACAAATCAGAATGGTACAGAGTTCTGATACAATGATGGCAGAAAAGATTCAGTCTACCATCGTAAATACAATTCCTCTTTGGAAGAATCAGATGGTTATTGCTATCGGTGTTGAGCATTCTAATCAGGCAGCAAAAGCCCAGAGAGAAGTATCTGATATGACAAATGAACTTCTCAAGAAAAATGCAGACGCCCTTAAAACTGCAACAATCGAGACAGTCAAAGAATCTGAGCGTGGTATTGTTGATATGGAGACAATCAAGCACACAAACGAGCAGCTTATCAGCACAATGGACGAAGTCTTAAAGATTCAGGCTGAGGGCAAGGAAAGACGTCGAAATGCCGAGCAGGAATTATTCCAGATTGAGCAGGAATTAAAGACAAAATTATTAGAGGCATCGAAATCATAAGTTATGAGTTGTAAAAGAGTATTAAGTAAATTTCTAGCATTTATATTTTTAGTTAACGCATTAGTAATATGCAATTATCAAACAGTAAAGGCCGAAGATTACTGGCCTACCAGTGTAGATGTTGTGGCTGAATCGGCCATAATAATGGAGCAGGAAACGGGAACCATCCTTTATTCCAAGAATATCGATGAGGTTCATTTCCCAGCCAGTATCACAAAAATCATGACAGCATTGATTGTCCTTGAAAATTGTGAGCTGGATGAGACAGTTAAGTTTTCAGCTGAAGCAGTATATGGAACAGAGCTTGGTTCTTCAAGTATCGCAAGAGATGTAAATGAGGAAATGACCGTAGAGCAGACCCTGTATGGAATGATGCTTGAGTCTGCAAATGAATGTGCATATGCTTTAGGCGAGCATGTGGCAGGAGACGTTCCATCATTTGTAAAGATGATGAATGAAAAGGCCAAGGAACTGGGATGTACCAACACCCACTTCAATAACACAAACGGTCTTCCAGATGATGAGCACTACACAACAGCACATGATATGGCGCTGATTGCCAGGGCTGCATATGCTATTCCAAAGTTTGCAGAGATTGTAGGAACAAAGAATTACACTATTCCACCAACAAATAAGCATCCAGATCCAACACCACTTAATAACCATCATCAGATGCTTCACTACTACAAGTCAAACAAGTACATTTACGAGTATTGTCTTGGTGGAAAGACTGGATATACAGCAGTTGCAGGAGCTACGCTTGTTACTTACGCAAAGAAAGACGGAATGACATTGATTTGCGTTGTAATGAAGGACACTACCGCAGACGAATACACTGATTCAACAAGTCTTTTTGAATACTGTTTCGATAATTTCAGCACCTACAATGTGGCTGATTTTGCATCAATATCAGAGGATAATGTAAACATAACAGGTGTTCTTAGCGAGAACAGCGAGTTGATTAAGATTGATAAAAAGGGACTCGTAGTTATTCCTAAGACAGCCAGTGTTTTAGATGTTACTTCAGAGGTTATACCTTACAGTGACAGTGAGAATAAGTCAGTAGTTGGCCAGCTTCAGTATTCATATGCTGGAAGAAAGGTAGGACAGGCTAATCTGGTATTTACCAATGCAGAAGTAGAAAGTTATCCATTTGATAACATCCCTGTAGAGCAGGGAGGAAGCGGAAAGGAATATATTCAGGTAGATTATCCAAAGATTGGATTAATTGTACTGGCTATCATAGCTATCATAGCTTTGATTCTCTTCATTAGAAGCAGATCCAGCGAGATATTATTGTTCAGACACAGATATAAAAGCAGACACTCAAGAACAAAGAAGTCTAATATGACAATAATAAGGGATAACGGCAAAAAGAGAAGAAAAAGAAGATAAAAGACATGGTTTGTCTTGAATAGAATAAAATACGACAGATTTAAATAATAAACGACAGTCAAAATTTCCAATGACTGTCGTTTTGCTTTTTTATAGACTTGAAATAAATTTATTCATTTAAAGAAACATATTATCTATTTATCAGACTATTTACTAGAATTTCCAGCTGATGTGCGTTGGTAGTATACAATAATATGCCGTTGGAAGAATTAATCATAGTTATTACTTTATCTTCAAAAGTAGCGGACTCAGAAAGCAATTGATAGAGATAATCCTTATACTGGCCGTCTGCTTTAAGGAATAAAGTTTCATATTCTGGAAGAGGAACAAGCTCAGCACGGGTCTTCTTTAAAAGAAATGCTATTTCTTTGTCCTGATTAAGCTGATCTTCAGTTTTATTGATAATGAAATATCCACGTTCATCCTTTGGCATGCCAAGAGCTTTTACAGCACGCTGAACCTGCTTGGTAAGACTGTCACTGGCAGGATAGAGTGACTGGAAGTAGCTCATAAAGTCGGCAGCAGTTTTAAAGTGTTCGTTGGTACCACGCTCTAAAACCTCGGTCATAAGAATCTTTTTTATTACCTTCTCACACTCTTTGCGGGAAGGGTTTTTCCTTAAAGTAATAGTTTCCTCAGACATAAAAACCCCCTAAAAGACATAATTATTAGTACTAATGCTATTATACGACTAGAAAGAATGAAATAAACGACAATAATTGACCTATGTAATTGTTGAATACGCTGAAAACCTTGAAAACAAGGGATTTGACAGGGATTTTCAAGAATGGGATAATTAAAAATAATTACCTCGCTAAGGAGAGAGGAGTGGAGAAAATGGAAATGCTATTATCACGTGATGAAAAAAGACAATACCAGCTTGAGCAGATCAATGATTTGGTAGAAGAAAACGGTGGCCTTGTTAAAACAAGCGAGATAGAAGCACTTGGGGTGGATTACCGCAGAGTCCTTGCTTTCGTGGAAGAAGGATATCTCATTAGAGTAAAAAGTGGATACTACACTACCAAGTATTTTGAATGCACTGAAGATCAGTGGATTTACAAGCTCTTCGGCGAGGATGGAATACTTACAATGGAGTCGGCCCTTTATGTATATGGTTATCTGAAGGACAGACCATATAAGTGGAGCATTGCCATAAATAAAAATACCAGCAAATCCCGCTTCAATATTGATTATCCAATAGTGGAGCCATATTACACAGAGCCAGAGGTTATGGAGCTAGGTGTTACTGAAGCAGATTTTGCCGGGGCGAAAATGAAAATCTACACCAAGGAACGTCTAATTTGTGATGTTTTAAAATACCAGGAAAAGGTAGACAGGGAAGATTTCAAAAAAGGCGTGTGGGCTTACATTATGGATGAAGACAAAGATGTGGCCAAGCTTATGGAATACGCAAAGGAACGTAAAGTGTTAAAGAAAGTGCAGTCCATGATAGGTGTGTGGCTTTAATGATTAATCGATTACAGATAAAGGAAAAATCAGAACAACTTAATATTCCTTTTAAAAATCTTTTAAGTGCAGCCGTAGCAGAGATAATCATTGAATTGTTGGCTGAGGGTCAGTATTGTAATGAGCTTTATCTTTGCAATGGAAATGAGTTTAATCCCGAAGTTTATAAGGACTTATGCATTTCCAACATTTACTATGAGTATGTAAAAGAGCTGGATGAAAAAATGGCTGTCCTATACATGCGAGATATTTTAAAGGAGATTATGGCCAAAGCTGCTCTTGAGGCTTTTGTAGTAAATGGCACAGTAGACGAGACCGGAATAAAGCTGAAGATAACGGTGGATGACATGTACATTCCATTGAATATTTACTTCAGAAAGCATCGAGCTGCCCACGAACCTGAAAAGCTGCAGTTAAAACTGACAGCATACGAAAACAGAGTGGTAGATGTCCTTACCAATCCAAAGGAGGAAGAGCTGGTCAAACATCTGGCTGAGATTATAGAAAAGCTGGAGCTGATTAACGACATGGACCAGTATTATCTCGCTTATGAGATACTCACTACATATCCTGTAAACGGACGTAAGGTGAAGGACAGTCTGGTGAAGCTTTTAGAGGAAAAGAAGATAACAATCGACCATAGCAGGATAGATATGCTTAAAAGTTATGGCGATTACACATACATGAAAAAGAAGTGGAAAGTTGAATTACGACAAAAAAAGAAGTCCGACCCACAGTGGTCGGACGTACACAATTGTCTTATTAACTTTTTAGGACCTATATGGGAAGCTATGGAAGCCAACCTTGTATTCCTTGGAGATTGGATGCCACAGCTAAAACGTTTCCTTGATTAGGCCAGGTTTTAGAACTTAGCAAACGAAATTATGCTTCAGGATGGAAAAGACAGCGTAGTAATATGACTGTCGGTCATTAACCTTGTAAAATTGCTGCTCAGTAGAAACAGATGAGAGATTTTTAATCTCTTCAAGGTCAATAAGATTAGTATAGCAACGATCCTGGATATAGCTCATTGTAGCCTTTTGAAAATAAAAGCTTTTGAAAAGAGTACCAATGCAGCGTTTGTTAAACACACCACAGATGGTATCAAGATTATCATCTGAAAATTTAAATGTGGTTATATCGTAATTGTAAGATTGGTCATAGAGGTAAACTGCCACACGTGGATCCATAAAAGGGGTATCAACAGACATGAAAAATGCTCTGTCTCCAGAAAGCATGGTAAGGCATGAAAGGATAGCACCGTAAGGTCCGGCATTTCGTGAAATGTCAGGAATCTCCTGGGCATTAAGACCGAGATGAGATAGGTCACCTCTTTCATTTACAGAAAGATAAACCTTATCAAAAAAAGGGCTGAATTTATCGTAGATATATTCAACCATAGTCTTATCCTCGAATGGTAAAAGAGCTTTTTTTGTACCCATGCGGGAGCTGTCGCCTCCACAAAGAATAACCAAAGTTCTATTCATGTTTTCCTCCAGATGTCATTAATTTCAGTAAATGTAGGATATAACTTTAATATATATAATATCTATTTTCAAAGGAAAATAAAAGTTAACAGCTAAATATGAGTTTAAAAAAGACTTTAGAAAAATATTCAAAATCAAATATGTACCCGTTTCATATGCCAGGGCACAAGCGCCAGCTGGATGGTGTCAGCAAAATAGACATGACAGAGGTAGAGGGTGTTGATGATTTGCATGATGCAAGTGGTGTAATAGCAGAAGATCAAAAACGAATGGCAAAGCTCTTTGGAGCAGATGAAAGTCGTATTTTGGTAGGCGGTTCCACTGTGGGAAATCTGGCTAGTGTGTACGCCAGCTGTAATGAAGGGGATTCAGTAATAATCCAGAGAAATTCCCACAAGAGTGTTTACAACGCTGTGATGTTGAGACATTTAAAATGCGATTACATTGAACCAGATGTTTCTTATAATGGGATTTTCAAAGCGGTAACTTTGGAGCAGGTAAAAAGCGCTGTAGAAAAAGGACAGGCAGTACCTAAAGCAGTAATTATCACAAGCCCGACATATGAAGGCTTTCATGCTCCAGTAAAAGAAATCGCTGAATATTGCCATGATAAGGGAATCATCCTTATTGTGGACCAGGCACATGGAGCTCATCTGGGATTCAACCAGGAGTTTAAAGGTTCAGCTGTGGGACTTGCTGATATTACAATTCAAAGTCTCCATAAGACATTACCATCTCTCACACAGACAGCAGCTATGCATATTTCTGGTGACAGAGTTGACCTTAACAGAGTGGCTGAAGCCCTCGATATTTTCGAGACCAGTTCACCATCTTATGTGTTGATGAATTCCATAAGTAACTGCCTTGATATCCTGGAAAACTGCGGTGAATTATTCAGTGAATATGTGGATAACCTTCAGGATTTTTACAGCATTAGTGGAGAACTAAAAAATCTTCAGCTGATAACTGATGAGACAGATAAGAAAGATCCAGGAAAGCTTATTATTTCAACGAAAAATACAAATATCACAGGCGTGGAGCTGGCTAAGATTCTCAGAGAAAAGTATGAGCTTGAGACAGAGCTTTCAAGCTTTGCATATGTGCTTGCAATGACAAGCATAATGGATACAAAGGAAGGCTTTGACAGATTAAAAACAGCTTTAAAAGAAATCGACGACGCGTTAACAGCGGGACACATTGATGTTACTAACCTAAAGCTAAATTATAAAAAAGTCATGGAGACTTTCCAGGCAAAGGCTGGAGGAGAAAAAGAGGTACCGCTGGCTCACGCTGAGGGAAAAGTATCGGCGGCAATGGTTTGCCTTTATCCGCCAGGAGCACCACTTATCGTGCCGGGTGAGGAAATCAGCAAAGAGGCAATCAAAGTAATCCATGAAGCAAAGGCCAAAGGTCTTCATGTAACAGGCATGGACGTGGAAAGAGAATCCATCTCCGTTGTCAATTAGACAAGGTTAAACTATACTTTATATATAAAACATTAAGAGGACAGTATGGGTAAGATATTTTGCATAATGGGCAAGAGCTCAACAGGAAAAGACACAATATTTAAAATTTTGCTCCAAAGAAAAGATATTAATGTAAATCGAATCGTTTCGTACACAACGAGACCACAGCGAAGCCATGAAAAACCAGGCGAGGAGTACAACTTCGTATCTATCGAAGAAAAGGACAGATTGGTGGCAGAGGGAAAGGTCATAGAGATTCGAAAATACGATACTGTTCATGGACCATGGTTCTACTTTACTGTAGATGATGGAAATGTGGATTTGGATAACGAAGATTATCTTATGATTGGAACAGTAGAAAGCTTTGTTAAGATCCGTGATTACTACGGAGAAGACAAGGTTTTGCCGATATATATAGAGGTAGATGATGGCGTGAGACTCAGCCGTGCCCTTGAGCGCGAGCGCAGTCAGGAGCATCCAAAGTACGAAGAGATGTGCCGCCGTTATCTGGCGGATCAGCAGGATTTTTCAGAGGAAAATCTTGAGAAAGCCGGAATCACAAACAGATTTAACAACAACGAGGACAGCGCAATTACTAGCGATAACATAGCAGCATTCATAAACAGGTAGGTGTTTTTATGGATATTAGAGTAAGCGATGTAAGTCAGGTACAACAAACAGAATCAGCCAAGTCTACAGCCCCAGTGGATGACAGTTTCAAATTCACACTGGCTGCAGCAGTGGATGATGCGGAGCTTCAGGAGAAGCTCACTAATCTCATGAATGATATTGCCACTCAGGGAAAGCTTTTGTCTGAGCACATGGATATCAGGGATATGAAGCGTTACAGGGGTCTGGTAAAGGACTTTCTTAACGAGGTTGTAAATCGCTCTCATAAATTTTCCAGAGAAAACTTCCTTGATCGCCGCGGCCGCCACAGAGTTTACGGAATGATTAAACTGGTGGATGAAAAAATGGATGAGCTGGCAACAGCCCTTGTCCAGGATGAAAGAGACCACCTGGATATTTTAAACAGAGTTGATGAAATCAGAGGATTGCTTTTAGATATCATCACCTAGAAACTAGCAATAAATTGGGAGAATAACTTTTAATGAGCTTCAGTGAAATTATAGGTCAGGAGGATGCCAAAAGCCTCCTTAAAAATGCAGTTAAAACAGGAAATCATAGCCACGCCTATATTTTCAGTGGAGAGAAGGGCTCAGGCAAAATGATGTTGGCGGAAGCTTTCGCCGCAATGCTTCAGTGCGAGAACCCTGGGGATGATGCCTGCGGAGAGTGTCATTCCTGCAAGCAGGCAATCAGTCATAACAATCCCGATATTATCTATGTTCACAGAGAAGAGGGCAAAGCTAATATCAGCGTCGATACTGTAAGAGAGCAGATTGTAAACGACGTAGATATCAAGCCTTACAGTAATAAATATAAAATCTATATTGTTGAAGAGGCAGAGAGGATGAACCCTCAGGCCCAGAATGCGATTCTTAAAACAATCGAGGAGCCACCTGAGTACGCAATCATCATCCTGCTGACAGCAAATCACAACGCATTCCTTCAGACAATTCTGTCCAGATGTGTTCTGATTCAGATGAAATCCATTGATACAGAAAGTATAAAAAGGATACTACAGTCAAAATACGAGATTGTAGATTACCAGTCTGAGATGGTGGCAACCTTTGCCCAGGGAAATGTGGGAAAAGCCATAGCTTTGGCTACTGATTCAAGCTTTAACGAGGTGAAAGATCAGGTGATTTCCCTCTGTAAGAGAGCTGCCAGAATGGAAGAAAACCAGATAGCAGATGAGGTAAAATCCATCAAAGAGGCCAACGACAGCGATAAAAAAGCCAGTGATGATGAGAAAAAATTTCAGGGCTTTGTAGAACAAATGCTAGATTTAATCACCCTTTGGTATAGAGATGTGCTATTATATAAAGCGACATTGAATGATAATCTTCTTTTATTTAAGGAGAATTCATATGATATACAGGAGCAGGCACAGCGCTGCTCATACTATGGCTTAAACAATATTGTTGATGCGATAGCAGAAGCAAGAGCCAGACTAAATGCTAATGTCAATTTCGAATTGACCATTACGCTTCTTATAGAATCAATCAAGGAGAACAGTAAATGATAAAGGTTATCGGCGTACGCTTTAGAGGCGGCGGAAAAGTATATTACTTTGATCCAGACGGAGTAGAGCTCAAGAGAGAGGATCAGGTTATTGTAGAAACAGTTCGTGGTGTTGAAATCGGAACAGTTCTTTTAGTAGACAAGGAGATTTCAGACGACGAAGTTCCAGGCCCAATCAAGAAAATCATGAGAAAGGCCACAGAGGAAGATAAGAAAAAAGCAGTTAAGAATATCGAGAAGGAAAAGGAAGCCCTTAAGATTTGCGAAGAGAAGATTGCAAAGCGCGAGCTTGAGATGAAGCTTGTTGGTGCTGAGTATACCTTCGATAATAACAAGTTAATTTTCTATTTCACAGCTGACGGACGTATTGATTTCCGTGAGCTTGTAAAGGATCTTGCTGCAGTATTCCACACACGTATCGAGCTTAGACAGATTGGTGTTAGAGACGAGACAAAGCTTATGGGTGGAATTGGTATCTGCGGAAGAGAGCTTTGCTGCAAGAGCTATCTTGCTGATTTCGTTCCAGTATCCATCAAGATGGCTAAGGAGCAGAACCTTTCACTTAACCCTACAAAAATTTCAGGACTTTGCGGAAGACTTATGTGCTGCCTCAAGAATGAGCAGGAGACTTACGAGTACCTTAACAGTCGTCTTCCAGGTATCAACGATACAGTTACTACACCTGATGGATTCAAGGGTACAGTTCAGTCAGTAAACGTTCTTCGCCAGACAGTACGTGTACTTTTCGAGGATGGAGATCTTAAGGAGGTAAAGGATTACCCTACAGACCAGCTTAAGTTCAAGCCTAGAAAGCGCAAGGTACAGGTATCTAAGGAAGAGGCTAAGGAGCTTGCCGACTTGGAGGATAAGAATTAATGGAAAATCTTGTTCGCGACGATGAGCGAGTAGATGATCTTCAAATAAACGGATATAAAATCATTCAGCATCCTGACAAATTCTGTTTTGGCATGGATGCTGTCTTGCTATCATCATTTGCTAAAGTTAAGGAAGGTGAGAAGGCCCTGGACTTAGGTACAGGCACCGGAATTCTTCCTATATTATTAGAGGCCAAGACTGATGGTGAGCATTTCACTGGTCTGGAAATCCAGCCGGAAAGTGCTGAAATGGCTAATCGTTCCGTTTTATTGAACGGATTAAGTGATAAAATAGATATAATTGAAGGTGATATTAAGGAGGCAGCACAGATTTTTGGAAAGGGCACCATGAATGTTGTCACCAGCAATCCTCCTTACATGACAAATCACCACGGATTGAAAAATCCAAATGACGCTAAGGCTATTGCCAGACATGAGTTGCTTTGCTCGCTGGAGAATGTTATTAGTCAGACAGCGGCAGTGCTTAAGCCAATGGGAAGATGCTATTTCGTACATCGCCCATTCAGACTGGTGGAAATCATCACATTGATGCGCCAGTACAAGCTGGAGCCAAAGAGAATGAGGCTTGTTTACCCATTTGTGGACAAAGATCCAAACATGGTTCTCATCGAAGGCGTCAAGGGAGGCGGCCCACAGCTTACAGTGGAGTCTCCACTTATTGTGTACGACGCGCCAGGTCAGTACACGGATGAGATTTATGAAATCTACGGAATGATAATGAATTAGAGGAAAATATATGTCAGGAACCCTTTACCTTGTTGCAACTCCAATAGGTAATCTTGAGGATATGACTTTTCGCGCAGTGCGAATTCTCAAGGAAACGGATTTAATTGCAGCAGAGGATACCAGAAACTCAATAAAGTTATTAAACCATTTTGAGATAGATACTCCTATGACCAGCTATCATGAATTTAACAAGGTGGAGAAAGCCCACACTTTGATATCAAAGCTGAAGGAGGGTCAGAACATTGCAGTGGTGACAGATGCGGGAACACCGGGAATCTCAGACCCAGGAGAAGAGCTTGTAGCAATGTGCTACGAAGAAGGCATCGAGGTTACTTCAGTGCCAGGACCTGCAGCATGTATCACAGCGGTGACAATGTCAGGCCAGGCCTGCAGACGTTTTGCATTCGAAGCATTCCTTCCTAAAGATAAGAAGGAACGCCGTAGAATATTAGAAGAATTAAAAAACGAAACAAGAACTATCATTATATATGAAGCACCTCATCATCTTATAGCTACTTTGAAGGAGCTGACAGAGACACTTGGTGAGGACAGGGGCATCACCCTTTGCCGCGAGCTTACTAAAAAGCACGAGGAAAAGGAGAAGACCACTCTTGGCGGAGCCCTTAAATCATACGAGACTAAGGACCCAAGAGGTGAGTACGTATTAGTACTTGCTGGAAAATCCAAGGCCGAGGTTATCGAGGAGGCCAGAGCAGCCTTCGAGGAGATGACTATTCAGGAGCATATGGATATGTATCTTGCTCAGGGCATGGATAAAAAGGAAGCCATGAAGGCGGTTGCCAAAGACAGAGGAGTTAGTAAACGAGACATTTACAATGCTTTGCTAGATTAGCGAGGGAGTTTAAAATGTATATTTTGTATGATTTACTTTTTAACGAATATTTTATGGCACCTGCAATAGCTTGGATTGTAGCACAGGTGATTAAGAATATTATTGATAGTAAAAGATGTGGCTTTAATAAAGAAAAGCTTGGGGAGAGTGGCGGAATGCCAAGCTCACATGCAGCAACAGTAGTCGCATTGATTGCAATCACAGGTGCAAACCTTGGTACAGGCTCATTTGAGTTTGCTTTAGCTTTCTTCTTTGGATTTATTACATTATATGATGCCAGAAGGGTACGCTTTGAGGCTCAGAGACATGGAAGAGCCTTAAACAATCTCAATGAAGAGCGAGAGGAAGAGGGCAAGCAGCCACTTGATATAAAACGTTTTAAAGAAAAAATGGGTCATACAATGCCGGAGCTGATAGCTGGTGGGGTTGTCGGCATAATCTGTGCAGCAGTTGTATATTATCTGCCAATCTAACGGCAGTGGAATAATAATATGGAGAGGGGGACTTGTATTGGTAAACATGGATAATATCCAAAGACTCAAGGAAATGATTGATGAAAGCTCAAGAATCGTTTTCTTCGGTGGGGCAGGAGTCAGCACGGAAAGCGGAATTCCAGATTTCCGTAGCAAGGATGGTCTTTACAATCAGCACGATGTAAGATTTGATAAATATCAGCCAGAATATCTTCTGAGTCACAGTTGCCTTATTCATGAGCCAAAGGTGTATTTTGAGTTCCATCGTCAGAAGATGGATACTAGAAATATCGAGCCTAACAATGCTCATAAATATCTGGCCAAGCTGGAGCAGATGGGTAAGCTCAACGGAATAGTTACTCAGAATATCGATGGTCTTCATCAAAAGGCTGGAAGTAAAGCTGTGTATGAGATTCACGGCAGTGTATTGAGAAATTACTGCATGAAATGCGGAACTACATATCCGGTAGATTACATTTTTGATTCTGATGAACCAATACCAACATGTGATTACTGCGGCGGTGTAGTTCGAGCTGATATTACATTATATGAAGAGGGTCTTCCAGAAGATCAGGTAAGTGGCGCTATTAGAGCCATCGGTTCAGCAGATATGATGATAATCGGCGGAACATCATTGACTGTTTATCCGGCAGCTTCCTTTGTAAACTATTTCAATGGAAAGTACATTGTCATTATTAATCAAAGCGAGCTGGCCTTCAGAGAGTCAGAAAACACCCTGATAATAAAGGACAGAATTGGCGAGGTGTTTACAGAACTCGCCAAGTTACAAGGCATTAGCCTATAAATACGCAAAAATACAAAAGAAAATGTGAAAAGCCTTGAAAAATACCTTCTTACATGATAATATCTTAATTCGTGGTATAAAACATTTATATCCTTGCTAGGCTATATATCGTAGCTTGGCCAATAGACCAAAAGGAGGTAGAAAAGCATGAACAAGTATGAATTAGCACTCGTTGTTAATGCGAAGATCGAAGACGATGCAAGAACTGCCACAGTTGAAAAGGCAAAGGAGTACATCACTCGCTTTGGTGGACAGATCTCAGACGTCGATGATTGGGGCAAGAAGAGACTTGCTTACGAAATTCAGAAGATGAATGAAGGTTACTATTACTTCATCCACTTCGATGCTGAGGCAGGCGTACCTGCACAGATCGAAGAGAATATTCGCATCATGGACAACGTACTTCGATTCTTATGCGTTAGAGCTGACGAGGCTTAATAGTATAAGACAAGGAGATTAATTATGAATAAAGTTATTCTTATGGGACGTCTCACAAGAGACCCAGAAGTTCGTTACGGTGGAGCAAACAACAGCGCTGTTGCAAGATTCTCTCTTGCAGTTGATCGTAGATTTAAGAGAGACGGTGATGAGCAGACAGCAGATTTTATTAACTGCGTTGCTTTCGGAAAGACAGCAGAGTTCCTTGAGAAGTATGCTCGTAAGGGCACAAAGTTCGTTGTAGAGGGTCGTATTCAGACTGGCTCTTACACAAACAAGGACGGACAGAAAGTTTACACTACCGATGTAGTTTGCGAGAATGTTGAGTTCGCAGAGAGCAAAAACTCTCAGGGCGGCGGAAGCAGCTTCGACGGTGGCAGCAATTTCGCACCAAGCTCAGACGCAGGCGACGGCTTCATGAATATCCCTGATGGAATTGACGAGGAATTACCGTTCAACTAAGTCAAGGTACGAAAGCCTTGGCTAACATCAATAGGAGGTTAAATCATGGCTTTTAATAAGACAGGCGATGGTCAGCAGAGAAGAAGACCAATGCATAGAAGAAAGAAAGTCTGTGTTTTCTGTGGTAAGGATAACGTTATCGACTACAAGGATACAGCAAAGCTTAAGAAGTATATTTCTGAGCGTGGAAAGATTCTTCCACGTCGTATCACAGGCACATGTGCTAAGCACCAGAGAGCTCTTACAGTAGCTATCAAGCGTGCTCGTCACGTTGCACTTATGCCATACGTAGCTGAGTAATCAGTAGATATGACTTTACAGAGTCAGGTTCGAAAGAGCCTGGCTCTTTTTTGTTAGAAAAAATAAAGTAGTCAAAAAACTTCCGTTATTGTATAATAAACAAAGTTGATTTCGGGAGGATTTTGTTATGCCAATAATGTCAGTAATTAAAAATACTTCGATAGGCAACTCGCTGTGCTCAAAAGTATCCTATGAGGATTTTAATATAGGATCACAGCTGATTGTAGCGGAGTATGAAGAAGCGCTGTTTATGAAAGACGGCGTCATCGAGGAGGTTTTCGGACCAGGTAAGTACACACTTACAACTGAGAACTATCCATTCTTAACCAAGTTTGTTTCAAAACTGGTTTCTGGAGGCGTTAGTGCCTACAACTGTAAAGTCTATTACATCAACAAAGCACATCATCTTGAGCTCAAGTGGGGTACAGGTACTCCAATCAGAGTTATTGATCCAGTATGGGGAATTGAAGTTCATGTTCAGGCACGTGGTTCATATTCTGTTGTTGTAAAAGATTCTAAGAAGTTTTTCCTTAAGTTTGTTGGAGCAAGTGCAAGTGCCGTAGAGCAGGATATCATCAAGAATTTCAAGACTGCTTTCATTCAGCACATCACAGATGGTCTTGCAGATTACTTAGTTTCAAAGGAAGATGAAGTTCTTGTTACATGCAATAAGAAGAAAGCATTAGCTGATGACATGCTTCCAGTACTCAATGATATTCTTGATGAGTACGGCATGGAGCTTGAGAACTTCTACATCGAGAGCATCGAGGTTCCTGAGAATGATCCATGTATGGCAAGAATCAGAGAGCTTAGAATTAAGCGTCAGGAGAAAATGTTTGATCGTGAACAGCTTGCAGCTGATGAGAGACTTAACTTCAACCTTAGACGTGAATCATCAGAAGCTGACCGTTATGTTTCAGGACAGATGGCACAGGCTGATTATGAGCGTATGACTATCCGTGACCAGGATGGTAACAATGGATGGGCAAGACAGGAGTATGCTGATGCAATCAAAGCTGCAGCTAACAACAACGGCACAGGCGGAGCATTTGTTGGCGCAGGTATGGGTCTTGCAATGGGAAATGCCATGGGAACAATGGTTGGAGCATTGATGAACGGTGGTGAAGGTGCAGGTCCACTTAATGGTGGAGCAGCTACTGGAACTTCAAAGTTAATCTGCCCAAATTGTAATTCTGCAGTACCAGCTGGAAGCAAATTCTGCATTAACTGCGGAAATCCAATGGAGCCAAAGAAGAAAGTTTGCAAGAACTGTGGCGCTGAACTTGCTCCAGGAATGAAGTTCTGCGGTCAGTGCGGTACACCAGTTTCAGAAATAAAGACATGTAAGTCTTGCGGTGCTGAGCTTGCAGCAGGTCAGGTATTCTGCGGCGAGTGCGGAACTAAAAACGACTAGTATTGGGAATAAGGAGAATTAGTTATGAGTAGAACCTTTATGAAGGGTATTGTAGCGGCAATAATCATTGTAGTGGCTAATGTAGGTCTGTTCTTATTTAACAACACCTTCACACACACATTCTGGATTAGCTATACATTTATGATGATGGCAGCTCTTATCACAGCTTATGTTGAGGTCATTCACGTTAATAAAAAACAGATTCTTCATGCATATGAAATTTCTGCAGTAACAGGTTTTTATTTTGTAGTAGCATTTATTGCAGGATTAATTTCAATCAAAGTTTTATGGTTAATTCCTGCAAGAGCATTTTTCCTTCAGTTTGTTATCTTTGCATTGTACTTAGTGGCATATTTAGTTTTATCTATGCACGAATCTCATGTAAATGAGCAGCAGGCTACAAGAACAACAGACCTTATGAACTTCAAGTACATTCTTGATAACATGAAGAGTGCAGCTTCAAAGATGGAGTATTCACATCCACAGAGAAAGATGGTAATGCATGCCTATGATTCACTTGCAAGCGGACAGGTGGCAAGCAGTGAGCAGGTATTTGATATTGAAAACAGCATCACTGAAGCAGTTGAAGAATTAAAGGCAGCCATCACAGGCAAGGATGATGAAAAGGTAGAAAAGCTTTGCAAGAGAATAGAAGAGCTTTCTGATGAAAGAAAGAGCAAGTTAACAGCAAGAAGACCTTTCTAAAGTTATATGAAAAGAGGATAAAGTTATGGATGAAGTAATGAATGTAATTGAAAAATACGGTGCTGATAAAAATAAATGGTATTTATCAATTTGGTTTATCGTAATAATGTTTTTCGTTTTCTGTCCAGCAGGAATCGCACTTTTGATTTTACGTAACTCAGGTAACAAGAAATCAATGTTCATCGGAACTACTGACAAGAGAAAGTATATCCTTGCAGGTGCAGCTCTTATTATTCTTGGTATTTCACAGATTAAGAGCTCTACAGTATGGGGCCTTTTAATGATCGCGGGTGGTGGAGCACTTCTCTATTACTCAAAGACACTTGTAGACAAGGCTGAGAGAAATAAGAAGTATATCGACCTTATTGTAAACCAGCGTGAGGGAAGCATTGATAACATCGCAGGTGTTTGCAGCATCCCTTATGACAAGGCTATTAAAGAGCTTAAGTATCTTCAGACAGTTGGTGTTTTAAATAATATCTCTATCGATGAAGCAAATCGTGTTGTTACTCTTATCGAGGCACAGCAGGTTGCAGATAGAAGCGGCGGTCTTTTAGGTTCTTTAGTACAGGCTGAGGAAGTAACTTGCACATGCCCAGGATGTGGTGCTACAAAGCTTGTAATTAAGGGAACTTCAACATGTTGTGAGTACTGCGACACACCTATGTCAGCAAGCTAAAATCAATTTTATAAACACATAAACAAATTAATGCAATAAAAAACCCTTTCTAAGGAATGATCTTAGAAAGGGCCTTTTTTTATTTGCTTATAGAATCGCTTGCGCTATAGTTAGAATCGTATTCGTTTTTATCCCATGTTGAGTAGTAATCCATAATTGAATGGTCATCTTCATTAGTCTGGTATGTGTAAGGGCGGCCGTCATCAGTCTTTGCCTGGACACAGAATACACCAGGAGAAACTTCTATAATTGCAGAAATTTTATTAGAAAAATCAACCTCAAACTTGCCACTATTTGTCATATGACCATAGTCAATTGTTGAATCAGTGAACTGTACATAGTATGTAGCAGGGAAGTTATCATTTTCTCCTGAAATAGAATTTGAACCCCAAATTCCTTCAATGGAAGAAGGTTCAGAAGTAGGTTCAGTAGAAGGTTCCTGTGTTGAAGAAATAGCTGTTTCCGAAGCAGTATTATCCGAGCTTGCTCCACATCCTATAATTGAAGCACCGATAGCCAATGTCAGCATAAATATCATTATTCTTTTTTTCATGTAATTATTCCTCCTAACTGTAATACATGATGTGATACAGTTATAGCATATTTACTATTTTATTGTCAAAATGGCTTTAGATTATTTTAGATTTTACTGTGGTTGGTAAGTGGTGTGCAAAACTTATTAATAGCTATAGATAAGTATAGTGCAAGAGTAATTGAGAAGGTATGAAATATAAGTGAGAAATGGTATATTAAATATAGCAATATATTTACGGGAGAATGCGGTATATGATTATAAATTATCTAGTGATTGTGAATGCCCTTGGCCTGGCAGCAATGGGGCTTGATAAACAGAAGGCCATTAGAAATCAGTGGAGAATTCCAGAGAAAACACTTTTCCTAATAAGTGCCATTGGAGGAAGCATTGGAACATTCGTAGGGATGTATCTATTTCGCCACAAGACAAAGCATTGGTATTTTGTAGTTGGAATGCCAGCCATATTGGTGGCACATGTGGTGATTGGATTTTTTTTATATAGCAGGATGTATATTGGATAAGGAGAATACATAGTTATGATGACAACAATTACAGGATTATTATTCGGAGCACTGGCAGGATTCATTGCCACAACTCTTATGAACGAGAAGTCAGGATGGATAAAGAATATTGTTTTAGGTGTAGCCGGCGGATTTGTTGGCGGATACGCTTTTAAATTGATTGGAATTTCAGCAAACGGACAGTTTGGAAGCCTTATAACATCCGTTGCTGGCGCTTGCATTTGTATTTGGGTAGGAAGAAAATTGTTCTAAAGACAAGTGTTGTACAACATTAGAATATAAGGCGGAAATACTGTCGAACAATACTTACAAAAGGGGGAGTTTACAATGCCAAGAGTTAATCTATCTATTAATCAGGAGATGTATGACAAGATCAAACATCAGGCAGAGATTCAGGGGATTTCAGTCAACAACATGATCTACAGTCAGCTGCAGAAGCAGTATGGGGATGACGAGTTTGATTATATTGTTGCACTTGATTGTTTAAAGCAGGAGGCTTCAGAGAAGAGTGGTTATTTTAGTTTATGGGAGCTTCCAACATTTAAAGAGATTAGCAATATTGATTCAGAACAGGGGAAGAAGGAATCTCCTGAGCAGATAAGAGCCCGCCTGGGCAAAATGTTCCATGACTCAGTGAAGAATGGTCAGGTATGGGACGTAATGATTCATACTGGAAAGATTGAGGTGCCTCAGCACAAGTCTAAAAGACCAGGAAGGGCTGTGATTTACGCTAAAAAGAGTGAGCAGAGGAAACTGTTGTACAACACTCCGGATGACATATTTAATATTGTTGAACAACACTTACAAGAGGCTATAAATCAATAAACTGATGAAGTATTCAAATATAGTAAATGCAAAATTTATATCCCGTCCAAACAGGTTCATAGCACATGTAGAACTGGATGGAAAAGACGTTACTGTACATGTTAAGAACACAGGTCGATGCAAGGAGCTGTTGCTTCCAGGGCGAACTGTGTATCTGGAAAAGGCTAGTAATCCAGAACGCAAGACACCGTATGATTTGGTGGCTGTAGATACGCCAATAGGGATAATTAATATCGATTCCCAGGCACCAAATGCAGTAGTGAAGGAATGGCTCTTAAAACAGGATTATACGGTGGTACAGCCGGAGTATAAGTACGGTGATTCCAGAATAGATTTCTACATGGAAAAAGGAGAGGATAAATACCTTTTAGAAGTAAAGGGATGTACTCTCATAAAAGACGGGATAGGCTATTTCCCAGACGCTCCTACAGAAAGAGGAGTGAAGCACCTTAGAGAGCTGGCCAAAGCGGTAGATAAGGGTTTTAAAACCATGGTAGCTTTTGTAATCCAGGTAGAGGGAGTGACAGAAGTGCGACCTAACGTGGAGACCCATCCGGAATTTGGAATGGCTTTGCAGGGAGCAAAGGATGCAGGCGTAGAAGTATTGTGCCTGGCTTGCAATGTTTGGGAAGATGGATTGGAGATAATTTGAAAAAAAGAATGGTTTTGATTGCCGCATGCATAAGTATTATTGCAGCAGGATGTGGCGTGCAAAATGAACCGGCAGAAAATAAAGAGGTGTATGAAGAAGTAATCGAGACTGCGGCGGGGCCTGTCGAAGAGGTTACTGGAGAATATGATTTCACTCTTTGTTTTGCCGGAGATATAAACTTTGATGAAAACTGGGTGACAACCCAGTTTTTGAATACCTGTGAAAATGGAATCTATGATTGCATCGATTCAAAGATGGTAGAAACCATGCAACAGGCGGACATAATGTGGATAAATAACGAGTTCACATATAGCAATGGTGGACAACCTTTAGACGGAAAAGCTTATACTTTCAGAGCTAATCCTGAGAGGGTAGAGAACCTGGAATTGTTAGGTGTGGATATTGTAGGTCTGGCAAATAATCACGTTTATGATTACGGAAAAGATGCGTTGCTGGATACCTTTGATACATTGCAGCAGGCAAATATCCCATACGTGGGAGCAGGCCGTGATTTGGCGGAAGCCAGCGCTCCAGTCTACATGGAAGTAGATGGAAAGACGGTAGCATTTGTAGCAGCAAGCAGAGCCGAGAAATATAAGATGACACCACAGGCCACCGAAGAAGAGCCTGGAATATTACGTTGCTACGATACAGAGATTTTTGATCAGGAGATAGCAGAGGCAGATGCCAATGCGGATATAGTGGTAGCATTACCACACTGGGGCACAGAATATTCCACTGAGCTTGAACCTGTTCAGTCAGAGACAGCAAGAGAATACATAGATGCTGGAGCAGATGTTGTCATCGGAGCACATACACATTGCCTGCAGGGATTTGAGTTTTATAAAGATGTACCGATTGTATACAGTTTGGGAAATTATTGGTTCAACGAGAAGACCTTAGATACCATGTTGGTAAACATCCATTGTTTTGGAAACGATGAAGAGGACCACATGGAAGTGATTATCACTCCAGGATTACAGTCTAACCTTAAGACTACATACGTCAGCAATCCAGAAGACCAGAGGAAATTATATGAGCGATTAGAGGATATTTCCTTTGGAGTAGAGATTAATGATGATGGAAAGGTGATTCAGAAGTAACTGTAGTACAACAGTATAATTACAGGGATAAAAAGTGTAGAACGATATTTACAAAGCTTGAAAATAAAGGATTTAGGAGAAGATGTAATGAGAAAATTACTTGTAGTTGTAGATATGCAAAAGGATTTCGTAGATGGAGCACTCGGTACTAAGGAAGCAGTAGCTATAGTACCTGCAGTAATCGAAAAGATAAAGTCCTACGATAAGAAGGATATCTTTGTGACAAGGGATACACACCAGCCAGACTACATGGAGACACAGGAGGGCCACAACCTTCCGGTGGAACATTGCGTGGAGGGAACAGCAGGCTGGGAACTTGATAAAGAGGTTGCAGCAGTTGTAGATGGAGCTACATTTGTTAACAAGCCAACATTTGGATCTGTGAAACTGGCAGAGATGATTAGTGACATCGCAAGCAAAGAAGATATCGAGATTGAGCTCATAGGTCTTTGCACAGATATCTGTGTTGTATCAAACGCACTTATGTTGAAAGCACACATGCCAGAGGTACACATCAGCGTGGATTCAAAATGCTGCGCAGGAGTAACACCAGAGAAGCACGAAGCAGCCCTTGAAACCATGAGATCTTGCCAGATAGACGTGAGATAAGTACAAGAATGCTAAGTGTAGTACAACAGTTAGATTAGGTGCGGGGGAAGTGTAGAACGAGAGTTACAAACAGTGGGGGATTGCAAAGTTGGATAATAAATTTATTACCAATTATACAGAAGAAACTTTTTTAGATAGAGTTCGAGATAACTTAAGAAAATGTAGTAAATTTTGTTTTTCTGTTAGTTTTATAAAAAAAGCGGGTTTAGCATTACTTTCAAAAGATATAGAACTAGCCTTACAAAGAGGTGTTGAGGGTAAAATAATAACATCTACTTATCAAAATTTTACTGACATAGAGTCACTTAAAAGTTTCTTACTTTATATGGAAAAATATCCTTCCTTTGAATGTCACTTAGATTTTGAAAGTTTCTATGACAATTCTTATACAACTATTGGATATCATACAAAAGGGTATTATTTTGAATTTGATGATAAAGCAGAATTAATTGTTGGAAGTTCAAATATTACAAGATATGCTTTGCTAAAGAATATTGAATGGGATTTAATTGTTAAAGATGAAAAAAGCAACTCTGTATTTAAGGAGATGTTGTATGAGTATGAGGATAAATGGAACGGAACATATAAATTAGATAACGAGCTTGTAAAAAAGTATTTAACAAAAATAAACTATGCCATTGAAAGATGGGATATGGATTATGATTTGGAGGAATCGAAAGTTAATCCAAATTATATGCAAAGAAATGCCTTAAAAGAATTAAATAGATACAGAGTGATGGGGCTACATAAAGCACTTATAATAGCTGCTGCTGGTAGTGGAAAAACATTTTTAGCAGCGTTTGATGTAAGAAATTTTCAACCTAAAAAGATGCTATATATCGTTCACGAGGGTTCTATCATGGAAAAAGCTCTCGAAACATTTCAAATGGTATTTGGAAATAGTGTATCTTATGGTATCTATAATGCAGATAATAAGGAGCTGAATGCTGATTTTTTGTTTACAGGAAATCAAATCATGAGCAAAAATCTTAATCTGTTTTCGCGAAATGAGTTTGACTATATCATTTTAGACGAGTGTCACAGAGCAACAGCTCCAACTTATAGAAAAATAATAGAATATTTTGAACCAGAATTTCTATTAGGTCTTACAGCAACACCAGAAAGAATGGACAACGAAGATGTTTTTGATCTGTTTGATGCAAATGTACCTTTTGAGTTAAGACTTAAAGATGCCATAATTAACGAATTAGTTGTTCCATTTCATTACTATGGAATAAGAGACAAATTGATAGATTACGGGTTGCCAAAAGCTAAGGAAAGAAAGCTGATAGCACAACTTTCTTCAGTTGAGCATTGTGCATTTATACATGAAAAAATAGAGGAACATAGACCAAACGGAAAATTAAAGGCTTTAGTTTTTTGTAAAGATATTAATCATGCACGTATGATAGGCGAAGAATTAGAAGAATACTATCATACAGCCTATTTAACTGGAAGAAATAAAGTAGGAGAAAGAATACGAGCTTTTAATGATTTACAAGATGACAGTAAAGAACTAGAGGTGCTTTGTACAGTAGATATTCTAAATGAAGGTGTAGATATACCAGGTTGTAATATGGTTTTATTTTTACGCCCAACAGAAAGTTCTACTGTTTTTATTCAACAACTGGGACGTGGTCTAAGAAAATATGAAAATAAAGAATATGTTACTGTTTTAGATTTCATAGGTAATAGTTATAAAAGAAGTGTACAAATAGCTTTTGCCTTGGGAAGTATAGGAGAGACATTTGTTTTAGAAAAAAGGTTAATGCACAAACTTGTGGAGGATAATTTTGCAGCTTTAGGGTTAGAAAAATATGGTGTACAGATTAATATTGATAAAGAGAGCCAAAAAGAAATAATCGAATATATTGATCAAGAAAATTTCAATAGATGGTCATATTTAGAGCAAGATTATAAGAATTTCAAAAAATATATTAACAGTGAATACCCTCCAAAACATACAGATTATTTATACAATGATTGTGCTCCGAATATACTAAGATTTATTAAGACAAAAAAAGAAGGAAAAGTAGTAGGGTGTTATTATAATTTCTTAAAAGAGATAGAAGATGGGTTACCATACTTCACTGAAGAACAGATTGAATTGTTAAAATATGTATCAAACCTTTTGCCGCTTGTAAGAAAATGTGAATTTTTGATTTTAAAGGAGCTAATAGAAAAAGAGTGTAATAAGGAAGAGATACAAAAAGTATTAATTGAAGAATCCTGTAGAGTTGAAGAAATAGAACATGCTATAAAGTTTATGAAGAATAGAAAAGCAATTTATGAAGCAAATAGTATTTATTCTATTTCAGTAAAAATGGATGACGAATTTAAAAAGCATTTAAAAGATCTTCTTGAATATGGTCTAAATCAGTATGAAACAGATTATAAAAATAATGAAAAATTCTTGTTGTGGCATAATTACAGAATGGATCAAGTCCAATTAAAATGTTTAAAGGATCCAGGACATACACAAAAAGGTACATACTTTTATGGTGATGAAGCAATTTTATTTGCCTCACTTAAGAAAGATGCAACTGTTGAAGAACGTCTAAATTATAAAGATAAATTTATAGATAGTAATTTATTTCAGTGGGAATGTGAGAATAATATTAGTGCAAATGAATTAAAGGCATTGAGGTTGTGTAAATATGTCCACATTTTCGTAAGAAAAGTTTCATCAGAACATGGTTTGACATTACCTTTTACTTATGTAGGAGAAGGTAGTTTTTCTAACGAAAGACGACAAGAAAATATAGATAATGATGGTAAAATTAATATAACATATTTATATGACATACCAATGAAAGACTCATTACCAGATTACCTACAGTATGATTTTGGAATAGCAAAATAGAAAGAAAAATTTATGAAAACAATCCGCGTAGTTGCAGCAGTAATTAAAGCAGAGAACAATGAAGGTCAGCCTATGATTTTTGCTACCCAGAGAGGTTACGGAGATTATAAGGATGGCTGGGAATTTCCAGGTGGAAAGATTGAAGAGGGGGAGACACCTCAGCAGGCTCTTGTTAGAGAAATTCAGGAAGAGCTTGATACAATAATCCAGGTAGGCGATTTAATTGATACCATCGAGTATGATTATCCTACATTCCATCTTTCTATGGATTGTTTCTGGAGTCAGATTGTGGAAGGTGATTTGGTTCTTAAGGAGCATGAAGCAGCAAGATGGCTCACTAAGGAAACCATTGATGAAGTGGATTGGTTACCAGCGGATATCACACTTATAGAGAAGGTTAAAGAAGCAATAGAATAAATGTATAACTGTTGTGCAACACTGTCGCCATGAGTGATGTAAGTATAGAACGTCATTTACAAAAGGCGGAAATTAAGTAAAGAGACATAATAAAGCAGGGGGAAGAATAATGAAACTATTAATTCATGACTACAGTAGGGATGAATGGGAGAAAGTTGCCTCGGATTACGAAGGCTGGAAGGTTATTGCAGATGATGGTAGCATAAAACCATGCACTGGTTGCTTTGGATGTTGGCTCAAAACTCCAGGTCAGTGCGTCATAAAAGATGGCTATGATCAGATGGGGAAGCTTATCCATGAGGCAGAGGAAATTCTTGTTATCAGCAAGTACACCTACGGAGGCTTCAGTGGTTTTGTAAAGAATGTGTTCGATAGAAGTATCGGATATTTGTTACCTTTTTTCCGTTTCTACAAAGGGGAAATGCATCACAAACCAAGATACAGAGAGCATAAGAAGATGACCTTCGTTTTCAGAGGAGTTGGACTTACTGAGGATGATAAGATTAAAGCAAGGAAATACGTAAAGGCTGTGGCTACAAATCTACATGCAAAGATTATAGATGTCAGATTTGAGGAATGTCAGATAGATGTCGTGGCAGAGCAAACAAAAAAGATAGTGACTGTGGGAAAAACGATTCTACTCAACTGTAGTCCGCACGGAGAAAATGCCAATTCTAAGAAGTTTCTGGATGTAATCGCAGGAGAGTTGGAAGGCGATGTGACAAACATTAACTTATCGTCTTATGTGAATAAGTTAGATGAGCTTGCGGATACTGTAATGTCTGCAGAAAAGTTAGTTCTCGGCATGCCTTTGTATGTAGATGGTATTCCATCTTTGGTAGTAAGAATGATGGAACATTTGGAAAAACAAGGTATTTCCAATAAAAAAGTTTATGTTGTGGCTAATATGGGATTCTATGAGAGTAAACAGCTTGAGAATCTTATGAGTATGGTTAGAGATTGGTGCGATGTGTGCGGTATAGATTATTGTGGTGGTACTGCCGTCGGTGCCGGCGGAATGATGGGCGCAGTAATAAAGTATGGAAGTAATGGCCCAGGCAAAAATGTGTATGAAAGCCTTGTAACACTTAGCGAGAAGATTTCTAAATCTGAACCTATATCAGATGTTTATACCAATGCTAATAAATTCCCACGTTTCCTCTATTTTCTTGAATGTAATTCCAGAATGAGGAAGGGAATGAAGAAAGCCATATAGGAGTTGAATTATAAAACGATGCAATAACAAGCAATATATAAGGAGGATGTTATGGTTAAACATGTAATTCTATGGGTATTGAAGGAAGAGTATTCTGCTGAAGAGAAGGCTAAGATTAAAGCTGAAATCAAGGCAGGGCTTGAAGGACTTAAGGGCCAGATTCCAGGTCTTATTGAAATTAAAGTTAACACAGAAGGACTTGCAAGCTCAAATGCAGACCTTATGTTGGATTCAACTTTTGAGGATGAGGCAGCTCTTAAAGTATATGCTACACATCCAGCTCATGTAGCAGTAGCTGACGGAAAGGTTCGTCCATTTACAGCATCAAGAGTATGCTTGGATTATGAAGTGTAAGGATTAAAAAGGGAGCCAACCGGCTCCCTAAAATTTTACTTATCGGAATATTCTTTGAGTTTGTCTGCATTGATGTTTCCGGAATTAATAGTATTTGCAACCCACAGCTTGAGCGCTTCGACTGTATGGTCAATCTGGTCGAGCTGTTTTTGTATATGTACGAAATCAGGAATCTCGTCATCTGAAACAATGCCGTCGGCTGTAATTTCAATGAGACGATCCTTTTGTTTATCTAAAGAGTTTAAAGCTGAAAGCATACCAAGTACGATTTCTGAAAGAGAAGAAACTTTTACTTCAGGAACGGACTCCTTACCAATGCGACACTCGTGTGTGCAGTAGTAGTTGCAAAGCTCTGGTTTCTTATATGCAGCAGCCATATCTACAACATCCTCTGGATATATAGAAGCTTTACCTGTCTCAAGTTTCTCGAGGCGGCTTTCGCTGATTGTGCCAATGAGTTCACTAGCCTGTGCACGTGTAAGGCCAGCAGCCTCTCTACTTTCAAAAAAGATATTCTTGTCGTCCTTAATTGACTTTCTGCCCATGTAAACCTCCGTTATTACAAAAAATTTAGGTATATTATATCTATTTTTTCTATTCAGCGAAATAGATTATGTGTATTTACTATAATAAAGATATATTATTTTATAAAAGGAAGATAGAATGTAATCAATAAAACAAACCTGAACAGGTCGAAACTATTAACGGTTTTTCAAATAAGGAGTGAAAGTTATGTTTACATTATTATTTTTTGTATTATTCTTTATGGTTTTTGGAAAGATGATTGGATTCGCTTTTAGAGCTACATGGGGACTTACAAAAATCTTATTTTCAGTAGTATTTCTTCCACTTATTTTAATCGGTTTAGTATTTGGTGGTTTACTTTACATCGCATTTCCGGTATTACTTGTAGTAGGACTAGTAAGTTTAATCGCAAACGCATAAATTAAACAGAGGGGTTTGAACGGATGAAGGAGCGAAGCATAAAAGAAATAGTCCAGTTACAGACTAAGTTCTTTAGAAGCGGCAGCACCAGAGACATTGAATACCGAAAGCAGATGCTGACCAAGCTGGAAGAAGGTATTCGTGCTCATGAGAATGATTTGTACGAAGCATTTCAGGAAGACTTGGGGAAGTCGAAGGCTGAAAGCTATATGGCAGAGATTGCCCAGGTTTTAGGTGAGCTTGGATACATAAGAAAGCATTTGAGGAAATGGGCGAAGCCAAAGAAAGCACCGGCAACATCTGGTACATTTCCAGGAAAGAGCAGGATATACATGGAGCCATACGGAGTAGTTCTTGTATTGGCGCCTTGGAATTATCCTGTCTTTCTTGCGTTTTCTCCAGTTATCGGAGCGATTGCAGCAGGCAATACTGTAGTTTTGAAATGTTCCAAGAGCAGCCCTAACTGCGCCAGGGTAATCCGACAGATAATTAGTGAGTCACTTCCAACAGAACTTTGCTACCCAACTGAGGCGGAAATCGGTTATGACGAGGTATTGGATCAGGATTACCAGTACATCTTCTTCACAGGAAGTCCAAGGGTAGGAAAGCAGATTATGGAAACAGCTTCCAAGAGGCTGATTCCTGTGTCCCTGGAGCTTGGCGGAAAGAGTCCATGTATAGTGACGGACTCGGCCAATATAAAACTTGCAGCTAAACGAATTATTTGGGGCAAGCTGTTGAACGCTGGACAGACCTGCATTTCTATTGACTATATTTTGGTAGATAGAAAGGTGAAAGATACATTAGTATTGGAGCTTAAAGCTGAAATTGACAGAACCTACGGAGCTCCTCTGATGAATAATGATTATCCGAAGATTGTTTCAGACCATCATTTCAACAGGCTGATGAACCTTATTGAGGAAGAGCGAAAGCTTGGTAAGGTAATAGGAGGCGATGGCCTGGCAAGCAAACGAAAGATAGAGCCGGCCATTGTCACAGAGGCTGATTTCACACATCCATCTATGGAAGAGGAAATCTTTGGACCTATTTTACCTGTGATAGCCTACGATAATCTGGATGAGGCTGTGGAAGAGGTAAATGACAGACCACATCCTCTTGCTACATATATATTTACCGAGGATGCAAGCCTAGCAAAAAGTTTAATTAAGAGACTTCCATTTGGAGGAGGATGCGTAAACGATACTATTCTACATATTGCAAATCACCATATGCCATTTGGAGGAGTGGGAAATAGTGGAATGGGCAATTATCATGGGTATTATAGCTTCAGAACATTTACTCATGAAAAGAGCGTTTTCTGGGGTTCAACCAAAATCGATGTACCTATCCGATATGGTCCATTAGATGATAAAAAATGGCAGTTTTTGAAGAAGTTCATATAGTTTCAGATCCGGCCAGAGAGGGTGTCCATTTTTATGGGCACCCTTTTGATTTAGAATTCTAAGCATAGAAAACAGAGGAATTGAAAGGAGGCTTTTATGGATAAAAACATTAAGCTTTATATAGATATGGATGGGTGTATTGCCAAGTGGAATTCAGAGGCGTCTATCGAGGAGACTTTTGAGCCGGGATATTTTGCAGGGCTTGAGCCTGAGGAGAATTTGATTACAGCGGTGAAGCTCCTTTCTGAGGAGTATGATGTTTCTATCCTTTCTGCAGTTTATCAGGATAATCATTCTATTGGTGATAAGCTGGCATGGCTAAAGAACAATGGCCTGGGATATTTAGAAATTATCTTTGTGCCTTACGGTGAGTCTAAGCAGAAGTATATAGATCATGAATACACATCCATCCTTATAGATGACTACTCGAAAAATCTGGAGGAGTGGGTTATGTCTAAAAACTGCTTTGGCATAAAATTTCTTAATGGAATAAATGCTACAAAGGGCCAGTGGACAGGCTTTATGGTATCGGGAAAGATGAATTCACAGGCGTTATTTACGACGATAAATGGAATTGTTAAGGAGATTGCAGCAGCATAATATTCATTGACATTACGCAATTAAATTAAGTAAAATAAAACATAGGAAGTCATATTATTTTGACAGTAAAAGGAGGATTTTAAAATGGCAGTAAATAAGTACGCAGGCACAAAAACAGAAAAGAATCTTTGGGAGGCTTTTGCTGGAGAGTCAATGGCTAGAAATAAGTATACATACTTCGCTTCAGTAGCTAAGAAGGCAGGCTATGAGCAGATTGCAGCTTTATTCTTAAAGACAGCTGACAATGAGAAGGAGCATGCTAAGCTTTGGTTCAAGGCCCTTGGTGAGGTTGGTACTACAGAGGAGAACCTTCTTCATGCAGCAGAGGGCGAGAACGCTGAGTGGACAGATATGTATGACAGAATGGCTAAGGAAGCAGAGGAAGAAGGCTTCCCAGAGCTTGCAGCTCAGTTCAGAGGTGTTGCAGCTATCGAGAAGGAGCATGAGGAGAGATATCGTAAGCTTCTTCACAATGTAGAGGCTATGGAAGTATTCAAGAAGAGCGGTGTTACAATGTGGGAGTGCCGCAACTGTGGTCACATCGTAGTTGGAACAGAGGCTCCACAGGTATGTCCAGTATGTAAGCATCCACAGGCTTACTTCGAGGTAAGAGAGCAGAATTATTAAGATAGATTTTTAAAGTCAAAATTGCTTTAAAAAACTGTCGAAAACAGTAACACTTAGAGGCAAAGTAATATATAATGGGCGAGTGATGGGTTTTACTGTCGCTCGCCTTATTTTTTATTAATGAGGCAGGTGAAAACAGGGCTCATTAGTAAAAGGGAAAAGGTAATATAAATGAAAAAATACGAACAGAAATCCGCTCCTATTTGCGAAGCGTTGGAGCGATTCAGACGAAGGAGAGTAGTACCCTTCGATGTTCCTGGCCACAAGCGTGGAAGAGGTAACCCTGAGCTTGTAGATTTGCTGGGAAAACAGTGTGTTGGATTGGATGTAAACTCTATGAAGCCACTGGATAATTTGGGACATCCCGTTTCTGTTATTAAAGAGGCAGAGGAGCTTACTGCTGATGCGTTTGGGGCGGCTCATGCCTTTCTTATGGTCAATGGTACCACCAGTTCAGTGCAGACTATGATTTTGTCAGTTTGCAAAGCTGGAGATAAAATTCTCATTCCGAGAAACGTCCATAAGAGTGTAATCAATGCCATGGTGCTTTGTGGCGCTGTGCCGGTATATGTAGAGGTAAAGGTTAATCCAGAGATTGGAATCGCCCTCGGTGTTGAGGTAGAAGAGGTGCGAAAGGCCATGGATGCAAATCCAGATGCAAAGGCCATCCTTATCAATAACCCTACCTACTATGGCATTTGTTCAAATTTGAAAGAAATAGTAAAGATTGCCCATGAGCACGGGATGAAAGTTCTTGCTGATGAGGCTCACGGAACACATCTTTATTTTAATGATAATTTACCAATATCGGGAATGGCTGCGGGAGCGGATATGGCAGCTGTTTCCATGCATAAATCTGGCGGAAGTCTTACTCAGAGTTCCATCCTTCTTTGCGGAGAAAATATGGATGCGGAATACGTTCGTCAGATTATAAATCTTACTCAGACTACCAGCGCTTCTTATCTGTTGCTGTCTAGTCTTGATTTGTCGCGAAGAAATCTGGCTCTCAGAGGTGAGGAGTCCTTTGAGAAGGTTGCTCGCATGGCCGAGTATGCCCGTAGCGAGATTAATGAAATCGGTGGCTTCTATGCTTACGGCAAAGAGCTTATAGATGGCGACAGTGTTTACGATTTCGATGTTACCAAGCTTTCTATTTATACTCAGGGAATTGGTCTTACAGGAATCGAAGTTTATGACCTTCTAAGAGACGAGTATGACATTCAGATAGAGTTTGGAGATATCGGAAATATCTTAGCTTACATTTCTATTGGAGACAGAATCCAGGATATCGAGCGACTTGTTGGAGCCCTGGAGGACATTAAGCGTCTTTATGAAAAGGATTCAAGCGATTTGTACTGCGGTGAGTTTATCCAGCCGGAGAATGTCATGACTCCACAGCAAGCCTTTTACGCTGATAAGGTGCAGCTACCTCTTCACGAGACAGACGGTAAAATCTGCGCCGAGCTTGTAATGTGCTATCCACCAGGTATCCCTATTTTGACACCTGGCGAGAGGATTACGAAGGAAATCATCGAGTATATTGATTTCGCCAAGGAAAAGGGTTGTAGCCTTCAGGGTACTAAGGACCCAGATGTTGAGCTGATTAGCGTAATTAAGGAGAAGTGATGGATTTTTGGTTTTCACAGATGGAAACGGAGCACGTTAAGACGAGCATCCGTGTAAATAAACAGTTGTACAGCGGTCAGAGCGAGTACCAGCGCATCGATGTTTTCGAGACACAGGAGCTGGGAAAGATGATTGTGCTGGATGGTGAGATTATCTTCTCAGAGGCAGATGAGTTCATCTACAACGAGATGGTAGTTCACGTGCCAATGGCAGTGCATCCTTGCGTAAAGCAGGTACTTATCATTGGTGGAGGTGATGGCGGTGTTGCCCGCGTACTCACACAGTATCCTGAAATCGAGCACATTGATGTGGTTGAGCAGGATGAGAAGTTCGTTGAAATCAGCAAGGAGTTTTTCCCTGAGACAGCAAAGGGATTTGATGATGAGCGAGTTACAGTCACAAACATGGACGGTCTCAGATTCCTTCGCCGATGCAGAGATAAATACGATTTGATTATCAACGATACAACAGACCCATTCGGATATGCAGAAGGTCTTTTCACAAGAGAGTTCTACGGAAGCTGCTTCAGAGCCCTCAAGGAAGACGGTATCATGGTATATCAGCACGGAAGTCCTTTCTATGATGAGGACGAGGAAGCATTCAGAGCTATGCATCGCAAGGCTTACAAGAGCTTCCCTATTAACAGGGTTTACCAGGCCAACATTCCTACCTGCCCATCAGGTTACTGGATGTTTGGATTCGCTTCAAAGAAGTATCATCCGCTAAAGGATTTGGATACAAAGCGTTGGAAGGCCAGAGATTTACAGACCTGGTATTACACAACAAATCTTCACAAGGGAGCCTTCATGCTTCCTAGATACGTGGAAGACTTATTGGTAGAAGAAGAGAAAGCAGCAAAAAAAGAATCAAAGGAAAATATTGAATAATTAGGAGAGTATTAAAATGGCAAGATTATTAATTATTGGTTGTGGCGGAGTAGCACAGGTTGCAATTTCAAAGTGCTGCCAGAACAGCGATGTTTTTGAGGAGATTATGATTGCGAGCCGCACAGTTTCTAAGTGCGAGGCAATGAAGGAAAAGCTCCAGGACAAGACTAAGACAGTTATCAAGACAGCTCAGATTGACGCTGATGATGTAGAGGCACTTACAAAGCTTATTAAGGATTATGCTCCAGATGCAGTTCTTAACGTAGCACTTCCATATCAGGATCTTACAATCATGGATGCTTGTCTTGCAGCAGGTGTTGATTATATCGATACAGCAAACTACGAGCCTGAGGATACAGATGATCCAGAATGGAGAGCAATCTATGAGAAGAGATGCAAGGACCTCGGTTTCTCAGCATACTTCGATTACAGCTGGCAGTGGGCATACGAGGATAAGTTCAAGGATGCAGGCCTTACAGCCCTTCTTGGAACAGGCTTCGACCCAGGTGTAACATCAGTATTTGCAGCATATGCTAAGAAGCACTATTTCGATGAGATTCATACAATCGATATCCTTGACTGCAACGGCGGTGACCACGGATATCCATTTGCCACAAACTTCAACCCAGAGATTAACCTTCGTGAGGTTTCTGCTCCTGGTTCATACATGGAAAATGGTAAATGGATTGAGATTCCAGCAATGAGCATCAAGAGAGAGTATGATTTTGACGGTGTTGGAATGAAGGATATGTACCTTCTTCACCACGAGGAGATTGAGGCACTTGGCCGCAACATGCCAGAAGTTAAGAGAATTCGTTTCTTTATGACATTTGGTCAGAGCTACCTTACACACATGAACTGCCTTGAGAATGTAGGAATGCTTAGCACTACACCTATTAACTTCAACGGTCAGGAAATCGTGCCTATCCAGTTCCTTAAGGCTCTTCTTCCAGACCCAGCATCACTTGGTCCAAGAACAGTTGGTAAGACAAACATTGGATGTATCTTTACAGGTATCAAGGATGGTAAAGAGCGTTCTATCTATATTTATAATGTATGTGATCATCAGGAGTGCTACAAGGAGGTTGGTTCACAGGCTATCTCATACACAACTGGTGTACCAGCAATGATTGGTGCTATGATGGTAGTAACAGGTCAGTGGAAGAACCCAGGTGTATTCACAACTGATGAGTTCGATCCAGATCCATACATGGAAGCACTTAACAAGTGGGGCTTACCATGGAAGGTAGTAGAGAACCCAGTTCTTGTAGATTAATTAAAGCGAGGAAATAGATGTTATTATCTCAGGTGGAAACACCCTCATACATCATCGATGAGGGAAAGTTAATAAAGAATCTAAAGGTTTTAGAAAGGGTGCAGCAGGAGGCAGGTTGCAAAATTCTGCTGGCCCAGAAGGCCTTTTCCAACTTCTGCGTTTATCCTTTGATAGGCCAGTATCTTGCTGGAACTACAGCCAGTGGCCTATATGAAGCTCGCCTTGGTAAGGAGGAGATGGGCAAGGAGAATCACGTTTTTGCCCCAGCATACAAGGAAGCTGATATGGATGAGCTGGTAAAGCTTTGCGACCATATTATTTTCAATTCAGTGGCACAGCTGATGAAGTACAAGGATAAATGTCTTAAAGCAGGTGTTTCTATCGGACTAAGAGTTAATCCTGAGTGCTCTACTCAGGGTGACCATGCCATTTATGACCCTTGCTCAAAGGGGTCAAGACTTGGTGTTACTCTTTCAAATTTGCAGCAGGCTATCGAAAATAATCCTGATGTTTTGAAGGGAGTAGATGGTCTTCATTTCCATACTCTCTGCGAGCAGAACAGCGATGATTTAGAGACCACGATTGAGGTCGTAAAAGAGAAGTTCGGACAGTATCTGAACAAAATGAGCTGGATTAATATGGGTGGAGGACATCATATTAGTCGCGAAGATTATGATGTAAATCGCCTGATTCGCATCATAAAAGACGTAAAAGAGACCTATGATGTTGATGTATATCTGGAGCCGGGAGAGGCTATTGCCTTGAATGCAGGTTATTTGATGACGGAGGTTTTGGATATCGTTGACAATGAAATAAAGACATTGATTTTAGATACATCTGCAGCTTGTCATATGCCAGATGTTTTGGAAATGCCATATCGCCCACCTCTTATGAATTCATATGAGTGGGACAAAAAGCCTTATAAATACAGGCTTAGTTCTTATACCTGTCTGGCAGGAGATATCATCGGCGACTATTCGTTTAATCGGGAGATTAAGGTAGGAGACCGACTTGTATTTGAAGATATGGCTATATATTCAATGGTTAAGAATAATACCTTTAATGGCATTCCTCTTCCTAGCATCTATTTGCAGAAACAGGACGGAGACTGCCAGTTAATAAAGAAATTTGGATATGAGGATTTCAAGAATCGTCTGTCCTAGTGGGGGCTTATGATTAGTACACCAAAAGCAGATAAATTTTATATGCCTGCTGAGTATGCAAAGCACCGTGGATGCGTGATGATTTGGCCGGTAAGGCCAGGTTCGTGGCCATATGGCGGTTTGCAGGCGAAGGCAGTATTTTCTCAGATAGCAATAGCTATCGCTGAGAGCGAAGAAGTATGGATGCTGGCTGATGAGGCTCACATTCACGAAGTGGAGGAGACCTTTGAAAAATGGCCTAATATCCACCCTCTCCAGATAGAGACAAACGATGCGTGGGCTAGAGATGTAGGGCCAACATGCGTGGTAAATGGCAGTGAGGTCAGAGGAATAGACTGGGAGTTCAATGCATGGGGCGGAGAATTCGATGGTCTGTATGCTCATTGGGAAAAGGATGATGCAGCAGCAGCTCAGATATGTGAAGCCCTAGGAATGGAGTGCTATAATGCTCATCCATTCGTATTAGAGGGAGGCAGCATCCATGCCGATGGAGAGGGCACAGTGATTGTCACAGAAGCTTGTCTTTTAAGCAAAGGGCGCAACCCACAGATGTCAAAGGAGCAGATTGAAAATCAGCTGAAGGAATATCTTGGAGCTGAAAAAGTAATATGGCTTCCATCAGGCATCTACAATGACGAGACCAACGAGCACGTGGACAATGTGTGCGCATTTACAGGGCCAGCTACAGTAGTACTGGCATGGACGGATGATGAAAGTGATCCTCAGTATGAGATGAGCAAAGCGTGCATTGAAGTGCTTGAAAAAGAAACAGATGCCAAGGGAAGAAATTTCACTGTTCACAAGCTTCCTATTCCTAAAAATCCTGTTTGTATCACTGAGGAGGAGCTTCAGGGATACGAATTCGAAGAAGGGGAAGATGTTCGCGAAGCCGGCGAAAGATTAGCAGCCAGCTATGTGAATTTTTACATATCAAACGGGGGAATTATCCTGCCTCAGTTTAACGATGAAAATGATAAGGTGGCGGTGGAAATTCTTGGAAAGCTTTTTCCAGAGAGAAAGATTTACCCAGTGTATGCCAGAGCCATAATAGTAGGCGGTGGAAACATTCACTGCATAACTCAGCAAATTCCAGCAGGAGAATAACTATGAGAAAAGTTACAGTAGCAGCTATCCAAATGCGCTGCACAACCGTTGTTTCAGAAAATTTAGCAAAGGCAGATAAAATGGTACGTGAAGCAGCAGCTTCAGGGGCACAGATTATCCTGATTCCAGAGCTTTTCGAGCGCCAGTATTTCTGTCAGGAGCGTCAGTACGAATACTATGCTTTTGCAAAATCAGTAGAAGAAAACGACGCAGTAAACCACTTCAAAAAAGTAGCAAAAGAGCTTTCAGTAGTTATTCCTGTAAGCTTTTATGAGAAGGATGGAAATGTGCTTTATAACTCTGTAGCTATTATTGATGCAGACGGAGAAGTGCTTGGAGTATATAGAAAGAATCACATCCCAGACGACCATTTCTATCAGGAGAAATTTTACTTCACACCTGGTAACACAGGCTTCAAAGTTTGGGATACAAAATATGCAAAGATTGGTGTGGGAATCTGTTGGGATCAGTGGTTCCCAGAGACAGCAAGAGCTATGGCTGTACAGGGCGCAGAGCTTTTATTCTATCCAACAGCCATCGGCAGTGAGCCTATTCTTGAAAGTGACAGCATGCCGCATTGGAGACGCTGTATGCAGGGACATGCAGGAAGCAATCTCATGCCAGTAATAGCTGCAAACAGAATCGGCCTTGAGGAGGTAAAGCCTAGCAAGGAAAACGGTGGACAGGAGTCCAGCCTGAATTTCTACGGCAGCTCATTTATGACAGACGAGACAGGAGCAATCCTCGAGGATGCTTCCAGAGATAAAGAGCAGGTGCTTGTTCACACCTATGATTTAGATGAAATAGCGGTAAACCGTCTGAGCTGGGGTATTTTCAGAGACAGAAGACCAGACTGCTACGGAGATATTTGTAAATAAGGAGGCATACCATGAAGATTGTATTTTTGGACAGAAAGACAATTGGTGAAGATATAGATTTATCAGGATTTGAACGCTTTGGAGAGGTAGTAATCTACGATTATTCAGCTCCAGAAGAGGTGCCTGCAAGAGTAGAGGATGCAGATGTAATCATCCTTAACAAAGTACTTATAAACGAGGCTACAATCGGCACAGCAAAGCAGCTTAAGCTTGTTTGTGTTACAGCTACAGGAACAAACAACCTTGATAAGGATTACCTTGCAAGCAGAGGAATTGAGTGGAGAAATGTAGCAGGCTATTCTACAGAGGCAGTTGCTCAGCATACATTTTCACTTGCATTTTATCTTCTTGAGCATCTTAGCTACTATGATGAGTACGTTAAGAGCGAGAAGTATGTTAACGACAGAATGTTTACCCACTTTGAAAAGCATTTCCATGAGATCTCAGGAAAGACCTGGGGTATCATCGGACTTGGTGCAATTGGAAGCCGTGTCGCAGAGATAGCAAAGCTTTTTGGAGCAAATGTAATTTACTATTCAACAAGCGGACGCAATCATTCAGATATCTACAAAGAGGTGGATTTTGACACATTGTTATCCACATCTGATGTGGTATCTATCCACGCTCCACTTGATGAAAACACAATGCATATCATCGACAAGGTAGCTCTTTCAAAGATGAAGAAGAATGCTATCCTCATCAATGTGGGAAGAGGTCCAATCATTGTGGAAAAAGATCTTGCAGAAGCGCTTGAATGTGGACAAATTGCAGCAGCTGGATTGGACGTTCTTGATGTGGAGCCAATGTCACCAGAGAATCCACTTGTTAGAATTAAGGACAGCACAAAGCTTCTTATCACACCACATATCGCATGGGCAGCAGTAGAAGCAAGACAGCGTCTTATGAAGATTATTGAGGGACAGGTAGAAGAGTTCCTTAAATAAGGAGTCTATTGTTTAGCACTAAAAAGGAGACTGGCACTATGGGAAATGTTTTTAGAGACGAAACTAAGAAACTCGGTTTTGGTTTGATGCGTCTGCCTATGATAGAGGGCAAGGATGAAATCGACATCGAGACAATGAAGCAGATGGTAGATTATTTCATGGAGCAGGGCTTCACTTATTTTGATACGGCATGGATGTACTGCGGTTTCAAGAGTGAGGATGCTATAAAGGTAGCTCTTGTGGACAGACATCCACGTGAGAGCTTTACCCTTGCTACAAAGCTTCACGGAGGTTTCTTCAATAAGCCTGAGGAGATGGATGAAATCTTCAATACGCAGCTTAAGAAGACTGGCGCAGGATATTTTGATTATTATCTCATCCACGATGTAGGAGAGGATCACTACAAGAAATACACCAAGATGGGTTCTTTCGAATGGCTTGCAAAGAAGAAAGAAGCAGGCCTTGTAAAGCACATGGGCTTTTCTTATCACGACGGAGCAGATCTTTTAGACAGAATTCTTACTGAGCATCCTGAGGTGGAGTTTGTTCAGCTTCAGCTTAATTATCTTGATTGGGATAGCGAGGCTATTCAGTCACGTAAGTGCTACGAAGTGTGCGTGAAGCATGGCAAACCGGTTATTGTTATGGAGCCTGTAAAGGGTGGTACCCTTGCAAACGTTCCACCAGCAGTGGAAAAGCTTTTCAAGGATTACAACAGTGAGGCATCTATACCTTCATGGGCTATCCGTTTTGCAGCTACACAGCCTAACGTAAAGATGGTTCTTTCAGGCATGGGTAACATGGACATGATGAAGGATAACACATCTTACATGAAGGACTTTAAGCCTCTTTCAGATGAAGAACTTTCTCTTGTAAAGAAGGCTGTTAATATTATTAACGAGAGCATCGCCATCCCATGTACTGCATGTGCGTACTGCGTGGATGGCTGTCCAAAGAACATTCCTATCCCTAAGTACTTCTCACTTTATAATGCAGAAAAGCAGGAGTACGCAGGCAAAGGATTTACACCACAGGGTGGTTATTATCATCGTCTTGCACAGACTCACGGTAAGGCAAGCGACTGTATCAAGTGCGGAAAGTGCGAGAAGATTTGCCCTCAGCATCTTCCAATCAGAGAGCATTTGGAAGCAGTAGCAAAACAGTTCGAGTAAAAAGTCATAACTGCTTCATCATTTCTTCAAACTAATTTGTTAGACTAGTTCACTAGGGAGAGCTTATAAGGATTCAAAATATGAATTGGAAGTTTGAAGATGAAAACAAACCATATAGCTCTGATGATGCTTATGATGATTTAGAAGCGGTTAAGGAAATGCTTAGAGAAGCACAGCGCAAGATTACCCGCAATAAATTAGAAGATAGTGGCATCGACTTTAGTGTAAATATAGAAGTCGAAAAAGAGAATAACGATACCTAAAAGGCAACTGTTCACAATGTTACAACAGTTGCCTTTTTTTACACTTTTTTCACAGTCTGTACTTAATTATAGGCTATAATCCAAATAGTCGGTTTTCTAACTTTGTGGAGTAATACTGTTCAATCGGCCAGGGAGATAATAAACGGAGGTCGAATATGGAGAACAAGGAAAATGTTGGCACAATGGATAAGCTAGCCAGAATGGTAAAGATTTCTTCACTGAGAACAGCTATTTTGGGATTGCTAATTATTTCACTGGTGTGTGTAGGTGTGGCTGCAACAATTGTAGGAACCACAAATATGCGCCGAGGAATGGAATATGAGGTTGAAACCGGTGTAATGGCAACATGTGCATCATATGCTCAGGTTTTGGATTATATCGAGAAAAGTATGAGTGCGGAAGAAATTGCAAATGTTACACTGGAGCAGGAAATGCATGAGGAAACAGGTTATGACTATACCTTCTTTAGAGGCGATACTCGTGAGCGTTCAAGTATTGAAGGGGCAGTTGGAACCAAAGCTGGAGATGCTGTTATTGCGGAAGTATTAAATGGAGGAAACAGATATTCAGCCGAAAACGTAATGATTAATGGCCAGCCATTTTACGTTGCGTATATCCCGTTAAAGGATGACACTGGTGCAATTTATGGTATGGCATTTGTTGGTTTGGAAAAGATAGCAGTAACAGAGTACATAAGTAAAAAGGTAGCTTGGACTGTTACTCTTTCATTCGCAATTATTATCATTTTCGCTGTAATTGCAGTTCTTTATATCGTCCAGATTATAAAGTCAATCGATGAAAACGTCAAAGCTGTCCGCCAAATGGCAACAGGTGATTTGGAAATCCATCTTAGCGACAAGGTTAAAAATAGAAAAGATGAGCTCGGAGAAATGTCAAATGCATTGTTTGACATGGCTGAGAAAATCAGGGATGTTATTGGTAACGCCAGAGTTTCGTCTAACGAAGTGGATGATTCAGCGGCGTATCTGTATGAAACAATAGAGACAATTACGGAAACAGCAGATAATGTAACTACAGCAGTTTCTCAGGTAGCAACAGGTGCATCCTCACAGGCTGAATCATTACAGGAAGCTGTTGAAAGTGTAAATGATATTAACGAAGCAATTTCTCTTATTATTGAAAACACAGATGAGATGCATAATATTGCAGATCTTATGCAGGATAATTCGAAGGCTAGTCAGGATAAACTGACAGAGCTTAGAATGTCTACAAGAGAAAGTATTTCCGCTATCGATGGAATCGTAGAGCTTATTGGAAATACAAACACAGCCGTAACAACAATTAGTGAGGCTGTACAGATAATTGATGCTATTGCTGCACAGACAAATCTGTTATCATTAAATGCAAGTATAGAAGCTGCTAGAGCAGGTGAAGCAGGTAAGGGATTTGCTGTTGTTGCTGATGAGATTCGTCAGTTGGCAGACCAGTCTGCAGCAGCTGCTCAGAATATACAGGAAGCAATGAAGGGACTTGCAGCTGATTCTAATAAGACAATGGAAGAAGCCGGCAGCGTGCAAGAAGCCATCAGTAAGCAGCGTAGTACTATCCACAGAACCATTGAGCAGGTTGATCTCCTTATTGAGGATATCAACAAGTCTGTTACTCTTACAAAAGAAATTGTTGAAAACGTTGATAAATCAGAGAAGGCTAGTACAGTTATTTCAGAGACCATCAATAATCTTTCAGCCATTTCACAACAGAACGCAGCTAGCTCAGAAGAAACAAGAGCTTCTATGCAGGATCTTTCTGATACAATGGAAATTCTTTCAGAAAAGGCAAATGGTCTTACCAAAATTGCCAAGGTACTTGATGAGGAAATGGCTTTCTTCCGTTAGAGGATTTGATGGGCAGAACATTATATTTGGATTGTAATTCTGGAATAAGTGGGGACATGACAGTCGGCGCTCTTTTGGATATGGGCGCTGATAGCCATGTCCTTTTAGATGTTTTAAAGAGTATCAAAGCAGATGGTTTTGATATCGTAATTACGAAGAAAATGAAAGGTGATATTGATTGCACTGATTTTGATGTCGTGCTGGATAAAGAGCACGATGGTCATGACCATGACATGGAGTATCTGTATGGCCATCTTCATCACCATGAACATGAGGATCATGAACATGACCACCAGCATCATCACCACGAGCATGAACATCACTCACATCATTATCACCGTGGAATAAAAGAGATATATGAGATTATCGATAATACGATAATGACAGACAGAGCTAGAAAGATAGCAAAGGACATTTTTGAAGTCCTTGCAAAGGCGGAATCAAAGGCCCATGAAGTGCCGGTGGAAGAGGTGCATTTTCATGAGGTGGGAGCAATAGATTCTATTGTGGATATTATTTCAATAGCGGTATGTCTTGATAATCTGGATGTTACCGAGGTGATAGTACCAAAGCTTTACGATGGAAAAGGAACTGTCAGATGCCAGCATGGAATCCTTCCAGTGCCTGTACCGGCAGTAAAAAATATTGTCAGTGATAGCAATATTGACCTTGAAATAATTGATGTGCAGGGAGAGCTGGTAACACCGACAGGAGCTGCAACTGTGGCAGCAATCAGAACAAAAACAGTTCTTCCAGAAAAGTACGAGACTATACAAACAGGCTATGGAAATGGAAAAAGAGATTACGGTTTAGATGGAGTGTTGAAGGCAGCTATAATTCGTTAGTTTATATGCGGGGGTTTTACCATGGGAAACAACGAAGGAGATTTTGTATCTAATATTGATTACTCAGCGCAGGATATTCTTTACATGTTAAGAGACCTGCCGGATGCGTGCTGTATTTTTCAGGTCATAACGGATCCATTTGGAACAGTAAAGGATATGCTGTTCCTGTTTGTAAATGAAAAATACGCAAAGCTTGTTGGAAAATCTACCAGTGAATTGATTGGGACTACATATTTTACCTCGGTCAATAACAGAGACGAAGATTGGATTAGACTTAGCTATCAGGCAGCCTTTATGCGTCAGTCAGTAATCAACAGCACCTACAACACAACCTTTGGAAAGTGGTTCGAATTTTGGGCTGTTCCAGTTTATAAAAAGGGATTCTGTGCTTTTATTATTCACGATGTAACTGCGCAGAAACGAAAGGAAGTAAATCGAGTTATCACCACAAAATCCAACAACTTTATTTTGGATTGTGCTAAATATCTTTCGGCCAATGATTTCAAAAAGGGTATAAAGTATACGCTGAAAGAGTTGGGAAAGATATTAAAAGCTGATAGAGCGGCTATACTAGAGACGTCACAGGGTGAATGTGGTGAAGTATTAGCCTGGTTAGATAAAATCGGGGGCACCGGTCTTCCAGGCAAGGAAATCCTTGAACAATATGATTTTTACACCCTATGGCAGAAACAGATGGGTGAAGATAATGTTTACATTTGCGACAATATTGACACTGTAAATGCACAAAATAGCGAGGTATATAAGGCTGTTTTGCATGGAACAATATCAAGATATATTGTTGCAGCCTTAAAGGATAAGGGAAATATCATAGGATATCTGCTGATAGACAATTATTCATTGGATTTGGATATCGATGTCAAAGAGGTAGTAGAATCAATAAGTATATTCATTTCTGAAGAGCTTCGAAATTACGTTATTACAAACGAGTTAATGTACAGAAACACACATGACGAGCTTACAGATTTAGGTAATCGCAGGTCTTACAACGAAACCATGAACATGCTTGAAGGCATGGATGTATCGGTAGGTGTATGCTTCATTGACATTAATGGATTGAAAAATATTAATGATAATCAGGGCCATGATGAAGGAGATGCCTATATTAAAGAGACTGCAGATGTAATAGCCAGTGCATTTAAGAAAAAATATTGTTACCGAGTGGGAGGAGATGAATTTATTGTCATCATTCCACAAATAACAAAAGACCATTTTGAAGAAGTGGTTGAGAAGTTTAGAAAGAAAGCAAAAACTATTTCAATTGCAGCAGGTGCAATTTGGAGTGATAACGCAAAGGGAATGGAAAATCTCGTTAATCAGGCAGATAAGCTGATGTACGTTGACAAAGAAGCTTATTTCGGTGAGCATGAGAGAAGACATAAAATATAATGCTAAAAAGGCTGTTGTGCGTATTGTACAACAGCTTTTTTGTGGTAAAATTTAGACTAATAACTTGTAAACCAGCTTAGTGAAACGGGAGAAATGTGATGATTAACAAGTCTTACAAGAAAATGCTAGAAGGAAAATCTATTATCAGGGAGCTGAGCGAGTATGCCACAGCGAGAGGAAAGGAAATAGGATACGAGAATGTATTTGATTACAGCCTTGGAAACCCAAGTGTTCCTTGTCCAGCAGGCTATACTGATGCAGTTGTAAACATGTATAAGACAAAGGACCCTATGGCGGTTCATGGCTACAGTCCATCCCTTGGTATCGAGGACGTGAGAAAAGCTGTTGCAGAGTCTATCAGCAGGCGATTCGGCATTAACTATGAGTCTAAGCATATCTTTATGGCTATTGGTGCAGCAGGAGCTTTGGCTCATGCATTCCGTCTTGTTACGGAGCCAGGAGATGAAATCATCGTGTTTGCTCCATTTTTCCCAGAATATACAGAATACATAGGTAGAACCGGCGCCATCATGAAGGTAGTTCCACCTAGAACAGAGGATTTCCAGATAAATTTCGAGGAATTCCAGCACATCATCAATGAGAAGACAATGGCGGTGCTTATCAATACCCCAAACAATCCATCAGGTATTGTTTACAGCGAGGAGACTATTAAGCAGCTTGCTGACGTTTTATATGCTAAGCAGGAGGAATATGGTCACGACATTTTCCTTATCAGCGACGAGCCATATAGAGAGATTGTCTTTGACGGAAAAGAGTGTCCTTACCCAGCAAAATACTATGATAATACTTTGACATGCTACTCATTTTCAAAAAGTCTTTCGCTTCCAGGAGAGCGTATTGGTTATGTTGCAGTCAATCCAAAGGCTACAGACGCTGATATTTTAGCTGTAATAATGGGTCAGATAAGTCGTGGAATAGGCCACAACTGTCCAGCATCTACATCACAACTTGCGGTAAGTCAGGTTCTTAATGAGACCAGCGATTTAAGTGTTTACGAGACAAACATGAATATCCTTTACGATGCATTGGTTGAAATGGGTTTTGAGGTAGTGCGCCCAGGCGGAACATTCTACATTTTCCCAAAGGCTCTGGAGGAGGATGCTAATGCATTCTGTATGAAGGCAAAGAAATATGATTTGATTCTGGTACCAGCAGACAACTTTGGCTGCCCAGGATATTTTAGAATGGCATATTGCATCGACACAGAAAAGGTGCAGCGCTCAATAGAAGTATTTAAGAAATTTGTGGCAGAGGAATACCACAAGTAATTAAGATATTAGTTAGGATTTAGGATTTATGGCAAAGCAGAAGAAACAAATCGAATATAGATATTATGAGATTCCTGACGGCCATTACGTAATGGCTTTGCTTGGCGAATCATGGGTTCGAAGTTATGGTGCTGAGAAGGTGAATCTTTTGCATTTCCATAATTACATGGAAATTGGCTATTGCTACTGGGGCAATGGAATGCTCACCATTGAGGAATCCAATGTAGCCTACAAGGGCGGTATTATTACAATCATCCCTGAGAATATCCCACATGAGACAAAGAGTTTCAACGAGGGTATCTGTAAATGGGAATACATCTACATTGATTTGGACAGCTTTATCAGAAATGAGATGCAGTTCAAGCGCATGCTTCCAGAGGAAGTTATTAAGCGCATTAATAACCAGGGGTATGTTATTCAGTGGAATCAGAATAAGGCCCTGACAAACATTGTTAGAAATATTATTGAGGAATACAGAGAGAAAAAGCCTTACTACAAGGACGCTGTAAAAGGCTATTTGAGAGCTTTTGTAGTAGAGTTGCTTCGTATCAAAGAGGACATGAGTTCCAGCCTTACACTGGAGGAAAAAAGGCTCAATTCCTACATCGAAAAGAGTGTAAGCTATATTGCTGAGCACTACGCCGAGGATTTGAAAATGTCCGATGTGGCCCATGAATGTGGGCTGTCAGAAAGCCATTTCAGAAGAATCTTCGAGGAAAGCATGAGCATGAAGCCTCTTGATTATCTGAATATGGTGAGAATCGACAAGGCCTGCGAGATTATCCAGAATAAGGATTATGACATGGAAGAAGTGGGATTCAGAGTAGGATATCAGACTCCATCCACATTTAACCGCAATTTCAAAAAGCTTACAGGAAAGACACCATATCAGTGGAAGAAGGATGAGAATCATTTAGGCTTAACAAAGAAAAATTACAAAATTAGTGCTAAAAAAGGATGGTAGATGCCATCCTTTTTTAATACACAATTAAACCATAATTTAAGCTAAAAACACTCATACACAGGTGGGCAAATAGTCGGATTTGCAATTTTTTAGAGCAATTATATAAGTCACAAAAAGGAGTTAGACTAGTATTATGACCATATGAGGAGCGGGTATTGGGAAAGAATTTGTGCATAGTGCACAAATAGCCCCTCGAATTTTTAAACAATAAGGAGAATGGAAAGAATGAAGAAGAAATTACTTTCACTCATGCTTGTTGGTGCTATGGCAGCTTCTATGGTAGCTTGCGGTGGTTCTGACACAGCAGCAGACACATCATCAGATGCAACTACAGAAGATGGTGCTGCAGCAGCAGACGTTCAGTCAGCAGATGAGAACACATTAACAGTTTACGCTTGGGACGAGAACTTCAACATCCCAGCACTTAAGGCAGCTGAGAAGGATTATCAGGAAGTTAATCCAGATTTCAAGCTCGAAGTAATTACACAGTCACAGTCATCAGATGTTGAGCAGGCTATCACACTTGCAGCAGAAGCTGGCGACTACAGCACATTACCAGATATAGTACTTTTCCAGGATCATTACATCCAGCAGTACGTTACAAACTATCCAGATGCTTGGCAGGATGCAGACGATGCTGATTGCGATTGGGCAGGACTTGGAGCAGAGAAGCTTTCATACTCTACAATCGACGGAAAACACTATGGTTTCCCTGTAGATGCAGGAACAGCAATCTTCGCATATAGAACAGACCTCCTTGAGCAGGCTGGTTACACAATTGATGACGTAAAGGGCATCACATGGGATCAGTTCGATGAGATCGGTAAGAAGGTATACGATGCTACAGGCAAGTATCTCCTTTGCATGGATGGCGATGGAAACGATTTATTCTACATGATGCTTCAGGAAGAAGGCGTTTCACAGTTCAAGGATGGAAAGCCATACATCACAGAGAACGAAACACTTGTTAAGGTATTCGACGTACTTGTAAAGCTTGCTCAGGACAACGTACTTTACCTTGCAAATGACTGGTCTGACTACACAGATCAGGCTATCCAGGGCGACATGGTAGCAGGTGTATTCAATGGTAACTGGATCATCCCAACAATGAAGCAGGTTGCTGACAACTCTGGTAAGTGGGAAATCGTTCCAGCTCCAACACTTACAGGTAAGCCAGGTTACGCTTCAAACGGTGGTTCTTCACTTTACATCACAGGTAACTGCACAAAGACAGACCTTGCTAAGGATTTCTTAGCTTACACATTTGGTGGACGTTCAGCTGAAGACGGACAGTCAATCACATATGATGAGGCACTTCTTAACGGTGGTGTTATCGGAACATGTGCAGCAGCTGCAGAGTCAGATGTTTACCAGCAGGGTGTTGATTTCTTCAACGGCCAGGCAATTTACGCTGACATCGTAGATTACACACAGAACGTTCCTACAGTAGAGCAGTCAGATTATCACTATGCATGCCGTACACAGCTTGCAACAGCTCTTCAGAATGTTCTTCAGAACGGTTATGATTCAAAGCAGGCTCTTGAGGAAGCTGAGTCAAACCTCAAGTTCGAAATGGGACTTTAATTTTAATGTATTGATTTGATTTTGGGGAAGTGGGAAACCCACTTCCCTTTTTTAAAGAAAGGGGATGCCAAAGTGGAGAAGAAAAGACGTGGAATGACACTTGCTAATAAGCAATTGGCAGCCGGCTGGTTATTTCTTACACCAGCAACAATTCTCATTTTTATAATGAGCTTTTATCCAATCGTAATGGCTTTTATTACATCATTAAAAACTGGAAAGGGCGTAAACATCAAGTTTGCTGACCCACTTACATACAATTACTCTCGAATGCTACAGGATGTAATTTTCAAAACATCAATGAAAAATACATTCCTTTATTTAATAGTAGAGGTACCTATCATGTTAATATTCGCTATTCTTTTAGCGCAGTTACTTAACAACAAGGACCTCAAGTTCAAGGGATTATTTAGAACATGTATCTTTTTGCCATGTGCTACATCTCTTGTATCATACTCATTGATTTTTAAGTCAATGTTTGCAACACAGGGACTTATCAATTCCATCCTTATGAAGCTTGGATTTATTTCAGAGAATATCAATTTCCTTGGAACAGCTTCAACTGCAAGATTCGTAATTATCATCGCCCTTATTTGGAGATGGACAGGTTACAACATGGTATTCTATCTTGCTGGTCTTCAAAACATTGAGTACTCAGTATATGAGGCAGCAAAGATTGACGGTGCTAACGGATGGAAGACATTCTGGAATATCACAGTTCCTCTTCTTAAGCCAACAATCGTTATGACAGCAATCATGTCAATCAACGGTACATTACAGCTCTTTGACGAGTCAATGAACTTAACTAGTGGTGGTCCTGCAAACCAGACAATCACAATGTCACACTACATTTACAATCAGGCATTTGGACAGGGTGTTGGTAACTTCGGTTACACATCTGCAATGTCATTCGTAGTATTCATTTTGGTTGCTATACTTGCATTCATCAATTTGAAAGTAGGTGATACACGTGACTAAGAAAAATAGATCAATGATACAGCGTAGGCTTATTCCTACATACATATTTTTAATTATCTGCTCATTTATCTCAGTATTTCCACTTTACTGGATGATTGCAGCAGCAACACAGACATCATTAAACGTAGCAAGAGGTTCAATCGTATTTGGAAATCAGCTTGCAGTGAATTATGACCACCTTTTAAAGGCTGTTCAGGGCACACTCTGGAGCAGTATGGGAAATTCATTCCTTTACTCAATCGTACAGACAGTATTTACACTTTTTGTTTGTTCAATCGCTGGTTATGGTTTTGAGCTTTATCACGACAAGGGCAAGGATAAGCTTTTCGGAGTACTTCTTCTTGCGATGATGGTTCCAGCAGTAGCAACAATGGTTCCTTTATATGGACTTGTTTCAAAGGCAAAGCTTCTTAACTCAGTATGGGCTTTCATTTTACCTGGTATTTCAACACCATTCATGATTATGATGTTCAGACAGAATTCTAGAAATTTCCCACCTGACATCATGGAGGCAGCAAGAATCGATGGACTTTCAGAATGGAAGATTTTCTTCAAGATGTATGTTCCAGTTCAGAAGTCAATCTACGCTGCAGCAGCAGTTATCACATTCATGAATGCATGGAATGCATATATGTGGCCAAAGGTAGTTATGAGCGACAACAGAGCGCAGACAATGCCAATGTTCATCGCAAATATCTCAAGCGGTTACACAGTAGATTATGGTATGACAATGCTTGGAGTATTATTCTGCTCAGTTCCAACAATGGTAGTATTCTTCGTACTCCAGAAGCAGTTTGCAGAAGGTATCACAGGTAGTGTTAAATAAGGGGAAAAACTATGGCTGAATTCAATTATTCAATTGTTAAAGACCCTAGAATTTTTCAAGAAAATCGTTTGGCTCCACACTCAGACCACGAGTATTACGACAATGAGAATTTTGCTTATGGGGAAAAATCCAACTTTAAGCATTCTCTGAATGGAATGTGGAAGTTTGAATATGCAAAAAACTACGAGTGCTGCGACAAGACTTTTTATGAAGAGAATAGAGACTGTAGAAGTTGGGACGATATAAAAGTTCCAGCACACATCCAGATGGAAGGGTATGACAAGATTATGTATGTCAACACCCAGTATCCATGGGATGGACACGAGGCTCTAGTTCCGGGGGAGATTCCTACAGAGGAAAATCCAGTAGGAAATTACGTTAAATACTTTACTGTTCCAGATTTTATGAAGGGACAGCCTGTATATATATCATTCCAGGGCGTGGAGAGCGGTTTTGCTCTCTGGCTCAACGGAAAATATGTAGGTTATAGTGAGGATTCCTTCACTCCATCTGAGTTTGATTTGACACCATTCATTAAGGATGGCGAAAACAAACTGGCAGTACAGGTATTCAAATGGACAGCTGGTAGCTGGTGTGAAGATCAGGATTTCTTTAGATTTTCAGGAATCTTTAGAGAGGTATATTTATATACTGTTCCTGCAACACACATCAGAGATATCAGAATCCAGACACTCCTTGATGATGACTACAAGGATGCTACTCTTGTGCTTGATATTGAATCAACAGGCGATGGACTTATCCAGATGACTTTGTCAGATGACGAAGTAGAAATATTAAACAAGATTAATATCACAGAAGGTGGCAACCATTTCGAACTTCACGTTAGAGAGCCAAAGCTTTGGAGCGCTGAGCATCCATTTCTTTTCGACTTACAGCTCAACGTATTTGGTGAGACAGGCCGTCTCACAGAAGTTGTGAAAGAGAAGGTAGGTTTTAGAAGATTCGAGATGAAAGATGGCATGATGCACATAAACGGAAAACGCATCGTGTTTAAGGGCGTCAATCGTCACGAATTTTCTTCATCAACAGGACGTGTCCTTTCAGAGGGAGAAATTCTTCAGGATATTATTACAATCAAGAAGAATAATATAAATGCTATTCGTACAAGTCATTATCCAAATCAGACAATCTTTTACAGATTGTGCGATATCTTTGGATTGTACGTAATAGACGAGACAAATCTTGAGACACATGGAACATGGCAGACACCAATCCAGATTCTTAAGGTAAGAGATGACAGCTATGCTGTACCTGGTGACAGACCAGAATTTACCGACAATGTTCTCGACAGAGCTAACAACATGTTCCAGCGAGATAAGAACCATCCAAGTATCTTAATTTGGTCTTTAGGAAATGAATCATATGGCGGCAAAAACCTCCGCAGGATGCAGGATATGCTGCATAGCCTTGATAGCGGTCGTCTTGTCCATTATGAGGGTGTATTTAATGACAGGCGTGTAGATTTATCCGATATGGAATCTACAATGTATGTTTATGTTAAAGATATTAAAACATGGCTTAATAATCACAAAGATAAGCCATATATCAATTGTGAGTACATGCATGCCATGGGAAATTCATGCGGTGCAATGTCAAAATACACAGAGCTTGCATATGAGGAGCCAAGATTCCAGGGTGGATTCATTTGGGATTATATTGATCAGGCTATCACTAAAAAGGACTGCTACGGCGCAGAATTTGAGGGCTACGGCGGAGATTTCGACGACAGACCTAACGATGGCAGCTTCTCAGGCGACGGTATTTGCTACAGTAAAGGCAGATTGCCTAGCCCTAAGATGCAGGAAGTTAAGTACGATTATCAGAATATCAAGATTACTATTACAGATGGCAAGGCTCATATTGAGAACAGAAACCTGTTTACAAATACAAATGAGTACACAGCCATCCTTACTGTAGAGAAGATTGGCGAGCTTATCGCAGAAGAGGAGCTTACAATCGACTGCCCACCACTTGAGAGCATCGATTACAGCTTAGAGCTGGATTTACCAAAGGATAATGAGTATGTGGTAACACTTTCATTTGTTCTTTCAGAGGATACTCTCTGGGCTCATAAGGGCCATGAGGTGGCATATGGACAGGCTACAATAGGCAGATTCATCTATGAGAGAGGCGAAAAGAAGGCTCTTAAAGTGACACAGGGCTTCCATAATCTTGGCGTTAAGGGCGAGGATTTCGAGGTATTATTCGTAGGACAAAGAGGTCTTAGCTCATATAAATACCATGGTAGGGAGCTGCTTAAGAGATTTGTTCTTCCAAACTTTTGGAGACCTATGACAGAGAATGATTTAGCTAACCAGCTGCCATTCAGAGCAGGTCAGTGGAAGCTTGCAAGCAAGTACCTTGCTACCAACATCATGGATGAAAAGGTGAATGAGGCGCCAGTTGTAGAGGCTTCAGAGGATAAGGTAAAGGTGACATATACATATCATCTTCCTACAAAGCCAGCAGGCACATGCAAAGTTGAATACACCGTTAATGGAGACGGCATGATTGACTGTGCCCTTAGACTTCCAGAGTCAGCTGAAATTGGTGAGCTTCCAGAGCTTTCAATGGTATTTGCTTTGGATAGAGAACTTTCTAACCTTGAATGGTATGGAAAGGGACCTCAGGAGACATATATTGACCGTGATCACGCAAAAATAGGCGTGTTTGCAAATAAGGTTGAGGATAATATGGCAAAGTACCTTGTTCCTCAGGAATGCGGTAATCATCAGGAGGTACGCTACGGAAGAATCACTGATGATAAGGGAGATGGAATCTTGTTCCTCCCAGAAAATCTTGGATTATCAGTACTCCCATATACTGTTCATGAAATTGACGAGGCAATGCATCCAACAGAGCTTCCAAACCCACATTTCACACATGTAAGAGTAGGTACTCAGATGGGTGTTGCCGGCGATGACACATGGGGTGCAAAAACCCACCCGGAATTCATGCTGGATAACAGTAAAGAGATGCAAATTTCCTTTAGTTTTAGGGGAATTTAGGCTATAATAATTGTCGACTGATTTACAGTCGGCAATTATTTTATGGAGGGTAGAATTATGTTTGAATCTAACGATACTTTTGTAGAAGAAGCGGTAAAGGTTATTGAATCACCACAGGACAGAGCAAAGAAAACAGGAGCATTAATAGCTACTATGATGCTTTTATTTGCTACTGTTAGCTTTTCAAGAGGGTTTTTAACAGTTATTATGGCGATTTCGCTCATTGTACTGGCTATTCTTACGATAATCTTATTCATGAATAAGAACATTGAGTATGAGTACGACTATACAAATGGCAGCCTTGAAATCGCAAAGATTATAGATAACTCAAAGAGAAAAAAGGTAGTAACAATAGAGCCATCAGAAGTGAAGATGGTTGCAGCAATTGGAACCAACGAATCACTTAAGTTTGACCATGTAAATCTTAAGACTTATGACTGCTCAGCTCATGATGAGGAGCAAAAAGATTACATCTTAGTGGCTCATAGCGAGGCAAAAGGCAACGATTTCAAAGTATTATTCACACCTTCTGATAAGTTGCTTACAGCAATGGAGAAATATAACAAGAGAGATATTTATAGGGGATAATTATGAACGAGAAAGAATTAAAAGTTATCTTTGAAGAGAAGTTCGGAGAGGGCGGCGACATCCGCACATACTTTGCACCAGGCCGTGTTAACCTTATCGGAGAACACACTGATTACAATGGCGGACACGTATTTCCATGCGCTCTTACAATCGGTACTTACGCTGTAGTTAGAAAGCGTGAGGACAGAGTAATTAAGCTTTACTCTGCAAATATCGAGCACGTTGGAGTTATCGAGAGCAGCCTTGATGATCTTACTAATAAGGATGAATACCACTGGGCAAACTATCCACTTGGTGTTGTTTGGGCTCTTAAAGAGAAGGGCTCTGAAATTAAATCAGGATTTGAGATGTGCGTTTGGGGCAACATTCCTAACGGTTCAGGCCTTTCATCATCAGCTTCTCTTGAGGTGCTTACAGGCACAGCGCTTACAGATATCTTTGGTTTAGATAAGACTATGACAGAGCTTGCCCTTATCGGACAGTACTCTGAGAACAACTTTAATGGATGTAATTGCGGTATAATGGACCAGTTTGCGGTTGCAATGGGACAAAAAGACCACGCCATTTTCCTTGACTGTGCAGATTTATCCTATAAATATGCATCAGTTAAGCTTCCAAATGCTAAGATTGTTATCACAAATTCAAAGGTTAAGCACTCACTTGTAGACAGTGCATACAATGATAGAAGAAATGAGTGCTCACAGGCTCTTAAGGACCTTCAGACAGTATGCGGTATCAATGAGCTTGGAGAGCTTACAAACGAGGAATTCGAGAAGTATGGCTCAGCTATTAAGGATGAAGTAAATTATCGCAGAGCTAAGCATGCTGTAGCTGAGAATCAGCGTACAATCACTGCTGTAGAAGCTCTTAACAATAACGATATTAAGAAGTTCGGCGAGCTTATGAATGCCAGCCATGTATCACTTCGCGATGACTACGAAGTATCATGCGAGGAGGTAGATTTCCTTGTAGAGACAGAGTGGAGCGTTCCAGGAGTTATCGGAGCCCGCATCACAGGCGGCGGCTTTGGAGGATGTACAGTAGCTATCGTAGAAAACGATGCTGTAGAGAACTTCAAGGAAGTTGTTGGAAAGGCATACAAGGAGAAATATGACCTTGATGCAGAGTTCTATGTAGTAGATATAGGCGATGGAGCTAGAAGAATAGCATAAAAAAGGCTTCCCCTTGAGGGGAAGCTGTCATCGAAGATGACTGATGAGGTGTACTCGTCAGTCATTTTTATTGTGCTTTTATGTAGTTGAAAAGCATAAGAGATATCTTAACAGTAATAGCTTCATTGAATTTTCTTACATCATATCCCGTTAAATCTGCAAACTTATCAAGCCTGTAAATCAGTGTATTTCTATGAATAAAGGTCTGTCTTGCTGTCTCAGCAAGCGATAAATCATTCTCGAAAAACGCATTGATAAGCGAAAGGGTTTCCTCGTCAATCTGTGATAAAATATCAACATTTATATGCTTATTAAGATAAGCCTTAATCTCTGCTGGTGGAACATTATAAAGTAACCGACCTAAGCCTAAATCTTCATAGCAATAAATACGTCCGTTACTATTGAAGGTATTTCCAATCTCCATAGCAGTAATAGCATCGTTATAAGCATTAGGAAGTTCTTTAAATGACATTACAGATTTACTATAGCTAAGTTTAAAGGAAGTAAACGCTTCAGTTTCCAGCATATCAAGATAAGAACTTGCTGTTTGAAGAATATCTTCAGAAGAAGGCGCTACGTCAAAGTTAATAATTAGTACTAAGTGTTTAGAATCAAGCTCTAAGACAACATCCTTCGAATCGGGAAGTAAGCTTTTTAGTAAAGAAACCGCCTCTTTGCTGTATTCACCAGGACTCTCTAAATAGAATATCTGGCGAAGGTGCTCCTCATCAATATGAAATCTACTAAGTGATGAAAGTGCATCAGAATAAGCCAATTCTTTTGAAAGAAAGAGCCTGTACAAACCTGTCTTAGAATCAATAACATTAAAATGTACAACTAATTCTTTAAGCTTATTTAATGTCTCATCATCAGATAAATCTGAGTCTGTAATATCAAAATTAATTCCAGTAGCTTTATTAAGTTGATCTAGTAATTTCTTTTTCTTCTCTTCAAAATCCATAAAAAAATAGAGGTACCTTTCAAAAAGATACCTCTAATTATAGTCTATTAAGCTTTTATTCGCTATAGATTAGTTTGCAATTGTAAGCTCTGTATCCTTATCGAAGAAGTGAGCCTTCTCCATATCAAGAGCAAACTTAACTGTGTCGCCACCTCTAGCTGTTGTACGTGGGTCAACTCTTGCTGTAACCTGAGTTCCAGCATAATCGAAGTATAAGTAAACCTCAGCACCAAGAAGCTCGTATACAGAGATCTTAGCTTCGATAACTGATGATGACTGTGTATCAACGAAGATCTGTGAATCGTGGATATCCTCTGGACGAATACCAAGGATAACTGTCTTTCCACCGTAGTTCTTCTCTGTAAGAGCCTTTGTCTTTGCTGGTGGAATCTGAAGGCTTGCACCATTAACCTGGATAGCTGAGCAATCAGCATTAAGTGTACCCTCAAGGAAGTTCATCTGAGGTGATCCGATGAATCCTGCAACGAAGAGGTTGCATGGCTTCTGGTAAAGGTTAGCTGGTGTATCGATCTGCTGAACAACACCGTCCTTCATAACTACGATTCTTGTACCAAGTGTCATAGCCTCTGTCTGATCATGTGTAACGTAGATCATTGTTGCTCCAAGTGAATCATGAAGCTTAGAAATCTCTGTTCTCATCTGAACACGAAGCTTAGCATCAAGGTTTGAAAGAGGCTCATCCATAAGGAATACCTTAGGATTACGAACGATTGCACGACCCATAGCAACACGCTGTCTCTGACCACCTGAAAGAGCCTTTGGCTTTCTGTCAAGAAGCTTCTCAAGGTCAAGGATTCTAGCTGCCTCACGAACCTTCTTATCGATTTCGTCCTTTGGTACCTTGCGGAGCTTAAGGCCGAATGCCATGTTATCATAAACTGTCATATGTGGATAAAGAGCGTAGTTCTGGAATACCATTGCGATATCTCTGTCCTTTGGCTCTACGTCGTTCATAAGCTTTCCATCGATGAGAAGTTCACCTGAAGAAATCTCCTCAAGACCAGCGATCATACGAAGTGTTGTAGACTTACCACAACCTGAAGGACCTACGAAGATGATGAACTCCTGATCCTTAATGTCAAGATTGAAATCCTTTACAGCGTGGAAGCCGTTTGGGTATTTCTTATTAATGTTTTTTAACTGAATGTCTGCCATAATAAAAATCCTCTCTTTTTGAATTACTTTTAAATTTGGGTTTCCCCATCAACTAATAACGATTATAGAAAATGAAGAAATTGTGAACAATGTTAGAATAACCAAAAAATACAAAAACCTTTCGGTATTTTAACAAGCCTATGTAAAAGGTGCACAATTAGGGGTAGATGAATTTGGATAATTATTCTATACTTCCATTAATAATTGATTAAAATAAGAAATTATATGTTATAATACTAGATAATTATGGAGAATAGTCGCGTTTGAATTACGATTATATCAAACGTTTATTTTGGGAGAATTAGCAAATGGAAGCGTTAAAGTATAGAAATCGATTAAAGCGTTATCTAAGATTTCCTCTGTATATGCTTATTATTTTCATAATAGGCTGTATCATTTTGAGCTTTGTAAACACTAGACTGGCAGCATGGATGACTATGTTTGTGTTTATTTATGCAGTAGTTGTTTTTGCGTATTACAAAGCGAATCTTAAGGCATTCAAAAACACGATAATTGAATATGCCGTACATTATGGTACTGTTCAAAAGGAACTTCTTAAGAACTTTAGAGTGCCATATGTGCTTTTGGATTCTTCTGGAAAGATTATGTGGATGAACGAGGAGTTTTGTACACTTGCTGATAAGAACAAAACTTACAACAAATCAATCACCACTATTTTCCCAGAGATTACACGTGAAGGTATCGAGCATGCCAAGGATGATTCCTTTGATATGCATATCGAGTACAACGAGAGAAAGTATCTCGCCAGCCTTCAGCGTCTGGATATGACAGAGCCACTATCTGGCAGCGGTATGTTGTCGAATTTAGACGGAAGCGAAGATGGCCTTGTTGCAATTATACTTTTTGATGAGACAGACGTTCAGGAAACAAAGGCTAAGATTAATGACCAGGCTATGGTCATGGCACTTCTATATATTGATAATTACGACGAAGTATTTGACCAGGTTGAAAACGCAAAGCGTTCGATGCTTCTTGCACTTTTAGATAGGAAGATTAATAAGTATTTCGGTGAAGGCGATGCAATCGTACGCCGTCTCGAAAAGGATAAGTATTTAATTACTTTCCAGCGCAAGTATTTAGCAGGATTCGAAGAAGATAAGTTCTCACTTGTTGAAGATATTACTTCAATAAAGATGGGAAATGACAGAGACATCACAGTCAGCATCGGTGTTGGTCTTGGTAGTGACAGCTACACACAGAATGCCCAGTATGCTCACATGGCTATCGACTTAGCGTTAGGTCGTGGTGGATGTCAGGTTGTTGTTAAGAATGGTCAGAACGTTTCATATTACGGAACACATGGTAAGGAAGTAGAGCGTACCACACGTGTTAAAGCCCGTGTTAAGGCTCAGGCACTTCGCGAAATTATGGAGACCCGCGATAGAATCATCGTTATGGGTCACAATCTTTCCGATGCAGACTGCCTTGGAGCATCAGTTGGTGTTTACTGCGCAGGACGTGAGATTGGAAAGCCTGTAAATATTGTTATCGATACAATTACAAGCTCAATGAGACCAGTAGTTGAGAGTTTCACTGAGAAGGAAGAATATCCAAATGATATGTTCATTACCAGTGAGCAGGCTATCAACCTTTGTAACGATAACACACTTATTATGGTAGTTGATACCAACAGACCAAGCATTGTAGAGTGCCCGGCACTTCTATATAAGAACAAAAATATCGTAGTAATTGATCATCACCGACAGGTGGAAGAAACTATTGAAAATCCAATTCTTTCTTACATCGAGCCATACGCTTCATCAGCCAGTGAGATGATAGCTGAGGTGCTTCAGTACTTCGCCGAGAAGATTACACTGAACCCTACAGAGGCTGATTGTATTTACGCAGGTATCCTTATTGATACCAACAACTTTATGACAAAGACTGGTGTTAGAACCTTTGAAGCAGCAGCTTTCCTTAGAAGAAACGGTGCAGAGGTTACACGAGTTCGTAAGATGCTTAGAGAAGATATGGAGACATACAAGGCACGAGCTGAGGTTGTACGTCATGCTCAAACATTCAGAGGCGCATTTGCTATTTCAGAATGTGAGCCAGATGGCCAGATTGAATCTCCAACAGTCATCGCAGCCCAGGCGGCTAACGAGCTTCTCAATATCGTAGGAATTAAGGCTTCCTTTGTTCTTACAAAATTTATGGATAAGATTTATATCAGTTCCCGTTCAATCGATGAGATTGACGTACAGAGCATTATGGCTCGCCTTGGTGGCGGTGGCCATGTAAACGTTGCGGGAGCACAGATTCAGAACCGCACACTTGAAGAGGTTCGCAAGGATTTGGAAGAGACTATTGATAAAATGCTAGAAGAAGGAGAAATCAAACTATGAAGGTAATATTACTTCAGGACGTTAAGGCACTTGGAAAGAAGGGCGAAGTAGTAGAGGTTAGCGAAGGATACGCTCGTAACATGCTTTTCAAGAAAAAGCTTGGTATCGAGGCAACAAACGCAGCTCTTAACGACTTAAAGCTTCAGAATAAACACGATGAAAAGGTTGCTCAGGAGAATCTTGAAGCAGCACAGGCTTTCGCAAAGGAAATGGAAGACTGGAAGGTAGAGACAACAATCAAGACTGGCGAAGGCGGAAGAACATTCGGTTCAGTATCTACAAAGGAAATTGCAGAAGCTACAAAGAAGCAGTTCGGCAAGGAAATCGACAAGAAGAAAATCGTTCTTGAGGATCCAATTAGAGGACTTGGTACCTATGAGGTAAAGGTAAAGCTTCACCCACAGGTTACAGCCACACTTAGAGTGCATGTTTCAGAGGGTAAATAATTAGGGGAAAATAATTGTTATGGATGATGTGATTCGCAGACAAATGCCGAACTCACTGGAGGCTGAACAGTCTGTTATCGGTTCAATGATTGTAGACCGAGATGTGATTGTGGAGTGTTCAGAAATCCTCTTAAAAGATGATTTCTATCACCAACAGTATGGCATTTTATTTGAGGCAATTGTTGAGCTTTACAATGCGGGAGAGCCTGTTGACGAGGTTACTTTGCAGAATAAGCTCAAGGAAAAGGGAGTTTCACCTGAGATAGCATCTCTTGAATATATTCAGGAGCTGGTACTTGGTGTTCCTACCACTGTTAATGCAAAAAGCTATGCCAATATCGTAAAAGACAAGGCATTACTTAGAAATATTATTAAGGTAAATCAGAATATTGAAAACATGTGCTTTGAGGGTACAGAAGAAGTTGATACCATCCTGAATCAGACAGAAAAGGATATCTTTTCATTGGTTCAGAACCGTGGTGAGACTGATTACGTTCCAATCAAGCAGGTCGTTATGAACGCTATCGCAAAGATTGATCAGGCGTCAAAGCAGAAGGGTGCCGTTACAGGTATTCCTACAGGATTCATTGATTTGGATCGTCAGACTGCTGGTTTACAGCCTTCAGATCTTATTCTTATTGCGGCCCGTCCTTCAATGGGTAAGACAGCTTTCGTACTTAACCTTGCACAGCACATCACACTTAGAGAGAATCTCTGTGCAGCTATATTCTCTCTGGAAATGTCAAAGGAGCAGCTGGTAAACCGTATGTTTGCTCTTGAATCAAGAGTAGACGCCCAAAAGCTCCGTACCGGTAATCTCCAGGAAGCAGACTGGGAGAACCTTATCGAGGGTGCCGGAAAAATCGGTAATTCAAAACTTATCATTGATGATACACCAGGTATTTCTATCAGCCAGATGCGTAGTAAATGCCGAAAATATAAGATGGAATTTGGTCTTTCCATTATCATCATCGACTACTTACAGTTGATGTCAGGTTCTGGAAAATCAGAAAGTAGACAGCAGGAGATTTCAGATATCTCACGTTCTCTAAAGGCTTTGGCCCGTGAGTTAAACGTACCTGTTATCGCACTTTCACAGCTTTCCCGTGCCGTTGAGCAGCGACCTGATCACCGTCCAATGCTTTCGGATCTTCGTGAATCCGGAGCCATCGAGCAGGATGCGGACGTGGTTATGTTCATTTACCGTGATGACTACTATAATCACGATTCAGAGATGAAGGGTGTTTCGGAAATCATTGTTGCTAAACAGCGTAACGGTCCTATTGGAACAATTGAGCTTACATGGCTTCCTGAATACACTCGTTTCGCAAATCGAGATAGAAGTCAGTATCATAATCATGATGAGTAATAAACATAATATAAGGCCACGGGAAGACGCACCATTAAAGATTGCCTTCGGCAATGGGGTGCGTCGTGGCAGACAAAAAAAGAGGATTGCTAAAAGCAATCCTCTTTTTTAATCTGCATTAACTAGCCCTGTGAGATAGCTCCTGTTGGGCAAACACCAGCGCATGTTCCGCACTCTACGCATGCACCCTCATCGATAACGAACTGAGAATCGCCCTGTGAGATAGCTCCAACTGGACACTCTGGCTCGCATGTTCCACAAGATACGCATGAATCAGAAATAACGTATGCCATAATTAAAATCCTCCTTAAAATTCTAATCAATAAATTTTATCAATTAGTCAACTGATGAATACATCATACAACTAAATTGTGTCTAAATCAAGAACAGAATTGTATTTTTAGAAATACCAATAAAATCAAGGCTTACCGTTGTTCAGTTCAACTAACTAGCGTTGATTGTGGCGAACAACTTGTTAAATTGTGTACACAAATATACAGGAATTGATATTGCACAATTGATTGAAGCATGTTATTATTTGTTAGAATTTTACGAAAGGAAGGATTTGAAAATGGCAAGAGTTTCTAAGGCTACTATGATTGGTGAGCTTCTTCAGATTGATGCTGATGTAGCTCCTATTTTACTTAATATCGGCATGCACTGTCTCGGATGCCCATCATCTCAGATGGAGACAATCGAGGAGGCAGCTATGGTACACGGTATCGATGCTGATGACCTTGTAGAGGAAATCAACACATTCCTTGATTCAAAGGCCTAATATGCAAATTAAAAGTGGCTAGCATAATTGCTAGTCACTTTTTGTTTGCCACGGCGCACCCCTTGCCGAAGGCAATTATAATGGGTGCTGCCTTCCCGTAATATAAAACCCTCGCTGAAAAGCGAGGGTTTTTTCCTTTATTATACAAGTGCAAGCTGCTGAATAGCATTGCCTTTGACCATCGTCTCGTAATGCTCTGACATATATGCATCAGTGCCAACTACGAAGTTCTGCTGGTCGCTGTACTCAGATAAAATATTGCATACTTTGTTGTAGTTCTCTGCAGTGTCATCTGATTTGCTGACTACAAGATAGTATCTATTATCAAATGGACTCTTATAAAGAGAATTCTTTCCTTTGTAGAAAGTAGCAAGTACACCAGAAAGCTTAAGCACATCTTCAAGATTATCGAAAACGAACATCTTGGTAATGTCTACTGGCAAGCCATTTGCTGCTGCCTTCTCTGGTGAAGCCTTGATTGCTTCCTGTGCTTTTTCAATAAGGCTGTTGAAGATATTTAAGATATCATCTGCAGCGGCCTCATTAAATGGCTTAACAGGTGCAACTGGTGAATCCACATCATCGTCATCGAATTCGTCGTCACATTCTGAGAATCGAGAGAAACGAGTATCAAGCTCATCCGGACTCTCAACCTTTGTAACTAAAAGAACAATGGATTCTGATGAAAGCGGTATTGCTTCTATCATAAGTGGAATGTCTTCCGCTTCGAAACCGTACTGATATGAAGCCTGCTCCATAAGCTCTCTGAAAAGCTCACGTGCCTTGGCAGAGCCATAGGCAAGCTCTGATAGCTTAATGTGACGGCTAATTAAATCTTCTCTAGAAAGAGTGCATCTGATTTGGTTCTCGTTGATTTTTTCAATCTTCATAAAATCACCTCCCGAATCGAAAAAGATGCTGGAACATTTCTTGTTCGACTATTATATATATATTATATCGGAAAGTAAAGGAAACTATCCATAAAAATAGTGAGAAAAATATAAAATTTTTATAAAATGAACGTTACCAAAAAATAATAAATTTCAAATTAGGGGTTGCAATATAATTTTATCTGTGATATAAAATTAACCGCGAGATGCTTTTTCCGAAATAGGAAGGAGCGCAAGGTTATGATACCAAAAGGTATTGAAGACAGGTACGAAGTTATTCGAACACTGCAGGAGACAGCAGCTACCGCAGTTTTACTTGTCCGTTACAAACCGATAGGAGCATTGAGGATTCTCAAGGCTATTCACAAGGCCCATCCCGATGTATACAGCATCCTATCCGAATCAAATCTTTTACAAGGGATAAAATCATCCCAAATACCCACAATTTTTGAAGTAGAAGATACAGAAGAAATTACATATTTGGTTGAAGAATATGTAGAGGGAATATCTCTACGGGAGTATTTGTCCGAAACCAAATTACCAACTGAAAAGCTTTTATACATAGCAATTGAGCTTTGTAAGATTGTAGAAACCTTACATACGGCAGGGAGTGAGCCTGTGCTATACAGGGATATGAAGCCTGAACACGTTTTTATGGAAGGTGATACAGTTAGATTGATAGATTTTGGCATTTCTATAAGAAAGTCTGAATCCGGTAACGCAAAGCCGCTAGGTACAAAAGGCTGGGCAGCGCCAGAACAATTAAAAGGCGACTACCTTGATGAACGTTGTGATGTTTATGGCGTTGGCAAGGTTATTGGTTTCATGCAAATGAATAGTTATGCTAATGATGATTTTAGGATTAAACAGATTGTAGATCTTGCAACAGAGCCGGATGTCAGTAAGAGGATTAGTTCTATTACTGAGTTGAAAGGGTTGTTGGAAAATATACAAGTAAATCGAGTTAATGATAAAGTCGGAAAAAGGCATCTCGATAAGAGAATCGCAGTAATAGGCGGAAGTCATGCTGTCGGCACGACCCGCATAGCTATATCCTTATGCCGGTTTTTCAATAAAAGGAAAATCGATTGCTATTACAAGGATAATGAAAAAAACACAGTCCGAAAAATTTGGATGAATCTAAAGAATACCAAGCTACAAAAGGGTGTTTTATACCACGAAAATTTCAGGGGCCTGTTTGAATACGGAGAGGCTGTTGAAAAACAAAACCCTCCTGAAGGTATTAGAGTGATTGACTGCGGAACTAACAAATCTATACCGATGGGGACAGATATTATTATTTATGTCACCGCAGGTGCACCATGGCAGCAGGATGAAGAATTACCAGAGTGGATTAAGGATGACAGAGTATATGTCATTTCAAATTTCTCTGACAAACTACAAAGTATCCTGTTGGCAAAGAGCTTAAAAAAGAAAGTATACAGGTATCCGATAGTTAACAGATTAGATATTTCAAAGGATGAGGAAAATGTTTTTTCGGCGATTTTTAAGAATGAAAAAGATTTTATTATTGGTCAATAATAAAAAATATAAAAATAACAAAAACAAAACAAAAAAGAAAATATGCGTGGTCGGGGTTTCTCCTAATGTTGGAGTCACTCATCTAAGCCTGGCATTGGCTAATTTTTTACATTCAGTTCTGGGTAAAAAAGTTATTTACGTGGAGCTTGCAGAGAATAGCCAGCTACTAAGTATAGTAGGAATGAAGCAGGTTAGAGTAGGAGATTTTTTAGCATACGAGTATAAGGGAGTTAAGTATATTCTTAGCGATGATATCAATGCTATTAGGAATCTAATGCTTACTGAAAATGCCTGGTTTGTTGTAGACATAGCCAATCTGAATGAAGAAACACAGACCATATTTACCAATTGCAATAATAGAATCGTAATAGGGTCTTTGAGCCCATGGTGTCAAAGAGAGTACTATGAGTTTATAGATAATTTAGGATTATTAGAATACGACACAAGTCAAATGACATATATAAAAATAAATAAGAATAAAACGAATCAAATCGTGTCTGATTTCAATAGCCATGCAAATAGTACAATCAAGGAAATGCCAATAATCAACGACCCTTTTTCATTAGAAGAAGAAAATTTCAAGGATTTAATGAATCTAGTCAGGTAGCTGCAGAAAGGAGCTGTGGAGTAAAAAAGTAAATAGAAACCACATAGGAAGTGTCAGTATCACGGATACTTCGGGCATTACGAAAAAAGTACAAATAGTCCCATTATACTAATGAGGTAAAAGAGAATAAGGGATTATGTTTAGGATGTAGAAAGTGGTTATTTTAGAGCGGTTCGGCCGCTCTTTTTTAATGCCTAAATACTACTCAGAAAACCTTATAAAGTGGAATTTGATGGTCTGTTTTGTTATACTTTACAAGGAATACTAGATATAAAAGAGGGAAATGCTATGAGCTACCGTAAGAGAAAAAGAAGAAGAGGGATACCTAGAGGGTATGTTTATATTGTCCTGGCAGTTTTTGCTATGGCTTTGCTTGTGGGAGGAATTGCTTACATTAAAAAATATGCACCTACAAAGGAGCATATGGAGCTTGCAGATTATTTTACTGTAAGTCATGAAAATGAGGCTGCAGTTATCCTGGATGGAGAATATAAGGAAGTTCCTGAGGATGGAGCTTTTGGATATGCAGTAGTCAATGAAGGAATTCCTTATCTTGAAATTGGATTTGTTAAGGATTTTTTGGATGATGGTTATGTTTATGATCCATCTGAAATTACCCTTAGATATGCTACAGATACAGAGATTTACTCAGCTACATTGGGAAGCAGCGATTATACAGTAGACAAGAATAATCAGAGCCTTGGCCATTCTGTTCTTGTGGCACAGGATGAGACTGTTTATATTGCTGTAGATTATTTAAATCTTCTTACAGATTTTAAGAGCGAGTATTTTGCAGAGCCAAACCGTGTATTTATCACCACATTAGGTACAGAACAGGATACAGCAACTGTAAAGCGTAAGAATCAGATTCGAAAACTTAACGGTCCTAAGAGCCCAGTCCTTGAAGATGTGACAAAGGGTGAGAAAATATATGTTCTCAGAAACACTGGAAAGTGGAGCTTTGTAATCTCAGAAAAAGGTGTCATGGGTTACATCAAAAACCGTGCATTTTCTATCAACGGAACAGAGAAAGTGGAGGCACAGCTTCCAAAGCGTGAGTACAAGCACATTTCTGCAGGAAGTGACATTTCACTTCTTTGGCATCAGGTGACATCACAGGCAGCAAACGGTGATATAGCAAATGTCCTTGCAAACTCAGGAAATGTAAAGGTGATTTCACCTACATGGTTCCACCTCAGTGACAATAAGGGCGGTATCGCATCAATTGCCAGCAGCAATTATGTAAATCTTTGCCATTCAAATAACGTACAGGTTTGGGGCCTTATTAGTAATCTTGAGGATCCAAATGTAGATACAACAACAGTACTTAACACAACATCAGCAAGAGATAATCTTGTTAACAACCTTATAGCTCAGGCTATCACACATGGCCTTGATGGAATTAATGTGGATATCGAGCAGCTTGCAGGAGCAGCTGGAGACGGATATATCCAGTTTATTAAAGAGCTTTCTATCAAGTGTGAGAAGAATGACATTATCCTTTCAGTAGATAATTATGTTCCTACTGCATCATCAGGTGTTTACAACAGAAGCGAGCAGGCTAAATATGCAGATTATGTTGTAATCATGGGATACGATGAGCACTATAGTGGAAGCGAAGAAGCAGGTTCAGTTGCTTCTCTTGGCTGGGTAGACCAGGGTGTGGCAGCTACACTTGATGAAGTTCCAGCAGAGCAGGTTATTCTTGGAATGCCTTTCTACTGCAGAGTTTGGGAAGTTAAATCAGACGGTAGCATCAGCAGCACAGCTTATGGAATGAATGCAATCCAGAGCTATCTTAAGACAAATGGTGTATCAACAGCATGGGATGATAATGCTGGACAGTATTACGGTGAATATACAAAAGGTGATGTAACTTACAAAATTTGGGTAGAAGATGAGACTTCTATCGAAGAAAAGCTAAAAGTTATGGACAAATACAACCTTGCAGGCGCAGCTTTCTGGAAGAAAGGATTTGACAGCACAGGTGTATGGAACATAATTGCAAAATACATGTAAAAAGCTGTGAAAGACACAAAAAAATCATATTTTTCCGCATAAATACGGGTGTTTCACATGGTTAAAAAGATTGTGTTCTAAGGGAAAAGTGTTATAATTTTGAGTATGATTACTAGGATTATGGATGTTTCTGAGGAGCCAATCAATATAGAACATATCAGAGAGGCTTCTGAGATTTTGAAAAATGGCGGTTTGGTAGCATTTCCAACCGAAACAGTATACGGATTAGGCGGAGACGCAACCGACAAAGAAGCCTCTAGAAAGATATATCAGGCAAAGGGTCGTCCATCGGATAACCCTTTAATTGTACATATAGCTAAATTTGAACAGATAGAACAGATTACAAAAGATTTACCTGAGACAGCTAAGAAGCTGGCAGATGCATTTTGGCCAGGACCACTTACAATGGTCTGCAATAAAAACGAAGTTATACCATACGAGACAACAGGGGGTCTTGATACAGTAGCAGTCAGAATGCCAAACAATCCAGTAGCACTTGCTCTTATCCAGGAGAGCGGATGCATGATAGCGGCACCAAGTGCCAACACATCAGGCAGACCTAGCCCTACAAAGGCTAGTCATGTATACGAGGATTTATCAGGAAAGATCGAAGCAATATTAGATGGCGGAACAGTAGATATAGGGTTGGAATCCACCATCGTTGATTTAACAGAGGATGTAGTGACTATCCTTCGACCAGGTTATATCAATATGGATATGCTAAAAGAGGTTGTTGGAGAGGTGAGAATGGATCCGGGCATTGTCTACAACGACAAAGGCACAACAGGGGGTGCAAAGCCTAAGGCTCCAGGAATGAGATATAAGCACTACGCACCAAAGGGCGATTTAACAATCGTCTCAGGTGAAGAAGAGAAAGTTATTTCCACTATCAATGAACTTACAGCTGAGGCTGAAAAAGACGGAAAGAAGGTCGGTATTATTGCCACATCTGCAACTGCGGGCAGATATGGGTGGGGACAGGTACTGGTCATCGGTGACAGAGAAGAAGAGCAGAGCATTGCTCACAATCTCTATGATATCCTCAGACAGTTTGATGAGTTGGATGTAGATATAATTTATTCAGAAAGCTTTGCTACACCAAAGATGGGGCAGGCGATTATGAACAGGCTGCTTAAAGCAGCAGGCCAGAAGACCATAGAGGTCTAGGCTGGAGGGATTTTTTGGGAGAATAAAAATGAATAACATTAACAGAGTGATTTTTGCGTCAGGTAGCGGGACGTCCAGGTCGCCTATGGCGACAGCGATTTTCCACAGCTTCCCGCATAGCCGACCGATTATTTGCGAATCCAGGGGATTAATAGTTCAGTTTCCTGAGCCGCTAAATCAAAAAGCGGAAGCCGTACTTATCAGTAATGGTATAGAGCTAAAGGATTACTCATCGAAACAGTTGCAGGAATCGGATTTTTCCGAGAACACACTGGTGATTACGATGGAGGAAACCCAAAGGCAGAAGATATTAAGTGAATATACAAATGCCACCGAGGAGAACACCAGACTTCTCAACGAGCTCGTGGGGGACGAGCTTGAAGTTATGGATCCTTATGGTGGTTCAGTGCAAACCTACGGTTTGTGTTACGAAGTTTTGAAGGTATCGATTGAGAAATTAATAAAGTTACTAGAAACATAAGGCACAAATGTATTGGAGGAGAGACCATGAGTGACAAGAGACTAGATTATATTAGCTGGGATGAATACTTTATGGGCGTTGCAGTATTATCGGGTATGAGATCTAAAGACCCAAACACACAAGTTGGAGCATGTATTGTAAGCCAGGATAACAAGATTCTTTCTATGGGCTACAATGGTTTTCCAAATGGTTGTTCAGATGACGAGTTCCCTTGGGCAAGAACAGGGGACCCTCTGGAAAATAAATATTTCTATACAACACACAGCGAGCTTAATGCGATTTTGAACTACAGGGGTGGTTCACTTGAGGGCTCAAAGCTGTATGTGTCACTTTTCCCATGTAATGAATGCGCCAAGGCTATCATTCAGTCTGGCATCAAAACTATCATCTACGATAGTGATAAATATGAAAATACACCTTCGGTTATTGCATCAAAGAGAATGTTAAGAGCTGCGGGTGTTGAGTTCCGTCAATATGAGCACACCGGTAGAGAGATTTCTATTACGCTCTAATGCCGGAATAAGGAGCATCAATGAGGGACAGAAGAAAAACTAATAGTGAAGTGGCTAATTCTTTAGTAATGGTCCTTCAATTTGGAATTAATGTAATAGTGCCAATCCTGCTTTGCACGGTAGTTGGAACCTTTATCTCGACAAAAACAGGGATAAAGGGTTTTTCCATAGCAGGAATTCTAATAGGTATATTAGCAGCTTTTAATGGAGCTTACCGGTCGGTAAAGGGGTACCTGAAAAACGAGGAATCTCCAGGACAGCGGGCGAGACGACTGGAGGAGGAAGCTCTTAAGGAGAAGAAAAGCGAAAGCTCAGGGGAATAATTGAATAAGGATATGACATGATTAAATGGATGAAGCGACTAAATCAGGCCCTTCCGGGTTTGGTTTTAGGAATACTAGCATACGGACTACTTGTTGAGCTGATTGGAGTTTGGTTTGTCAGCGATAAAATCAGATACACAACTGGTCTTTTGATTGGAATTGGATGCGCGGTAGGTATGGCCATTCACATTTCAATGATTATCGAAGAGTCAGTAAGAATTGGCGAGGGACACGAAAAGTATCTGTCCTTCAAGTCAGTTATGCGATACCTGGTTTTGTGTGCAATTATGATTACGATGGCGTTTTTTAACTTAGGAAATATGTTTACGGCGCTCATCGGTGTTCTTGGGCTCAAGGTTAGTGCATACGCACAGCCTTTGCTAATAAAGATTTATCTAGGCATTAAGCATAGATAGAGGATGAATTTAGAAAACTTTATAAAGGAGGTGAAAGTGTGACAGAAGGAATTTTGCTGGCCTCAAGCGATACTGTGGACATGATAAAAGGCTTGTTCAAGTACGAAGTGTTTGGACAGGAGGTTTGGATTACAACCTCTCATGTTTGCATTTTAATCGTCTGGCTTTCATTGGTGCTCTTTTCTATCATTGCCAATAGGAAGCTGAAGCACGCCACTGAAGTTCCTGATACCTTCCAAAGCATCCTGGAGCTCGTTGTCGGGTTACTGGATTCTGTAGTGGAAGGAAGTATGGGTAAGCACGCACCAGTGTTTGCAAACTGGATTTGTACCATTTTCTGTTTCATTTTGGTATCTAACTTATCCGGTTTAGTTGGCCTAAGACCACCAACAGCCGATTACGGTACAACACTGGCACTTGCATTAATTACCTTTGTTTGCATCCATGTAGTAAAGGTAAGGCATCAGAGTGCAAAGGACATTTGGATTGACAAATGTTCACCACTGCCACCATGGTTGCCTATCTGGCTGCCAATCAACGTGATTTCTGATATAGCGGTACCTATATCTATGTCACTGCGTTTGTTTGCAAACGTTCTTTCAGGAACTATCATTATGGGTCTTGTTTATGGATTGCTAGGAAAATTTGCATTAGTATGGCCTGCAGCATTGCATGTATACTTTGATATTTTCTCAGGTGCAATTCAGACCTACGTATTCTGTATGTTAACTATGACATACATAACCCAGTCTTATGGGGATTCTTAAAATTTAAAAACTATATTTTAGGAGGAAAACATTTATGAACATTTCAGGTACAGACTTAATTAAAGCTTGTTCAGCAATCGGTGCTGGTCTTGCAGTTATCGCAGGTATCGGACCTGGTATTGGCCAGGGTATCGCAGCAGGTCACGGTGCTTCAGCCGTTGGACGTAACCCAGGAGCACAGGGACAGATCATGTCTACTATGTTACTTGGTCAGGCCGTTGCCGAGACAACAGGTCTTTACGGCTTGGTTATCGCCCTTCTGTTACTCTTTGTACAGCCACTCGTTGGTTAATTTACACTAGGAAGAAATATTATAAAAAGGAGGGCTAAAAGTTTTGGAAAGACTATTTGACTTGGACTTTCAATTGCTTAATGATGCTGCGCTTTTAGCCATTGCAGTATTCTTCCTATTCCTTATAATGTCAAACCTCTTGTTCAATCCAGCAAGAAAGCTGTTGAAGGACAGAAAGGATGGCATTGCAAAGGATATTGCAGATGCAAAGAAAGATAAGGAAGAGGCAGAAAAGCTAAAGGCGGAATATGAAGCAAAGCTTAGAGATATCGGAAAAGAGAAAGACGAAATCTTAAGCGAAGCAAGAGCAAAGGCCTTGAAGAATGAAACCAAGATTGTTAACGAAGCCAAGGAAGAAGCAGCAGCTATCGTAGCAAGAGCTAACGAAGAAGCTGAGCTTGAGAAGAAGAAGGTTGCTGATGATGTTAAGCAGGAAATGATTTCTGTAGCCGCTCTCATGGCACAGAAGGTTGTAGCTGCAAACATTGACACAACAATTCAGAACACCTTGGTTGAGCAAACTCTTAAGGAAATGGGTGAAAACACATGGCTAAATTAGTCTCAAACGTATATGGTGATGCGTTGTTTGAGCTAGCCGTGGAAACAGGAAAGGTCGACGACTTCTTAAATGAAGCCCAAGGGGTTATAGAGGTTGTTAAATCAAATGACGGCTTTTCTCAAATGATGAATCATCCAAAGATCAATAAAGAAGAAAAGCTTCAGATAATCGACGACGTTTTCAAAGGCAGAGTAAGTAATGAGATGGTTGGACTTCTTCGCATGCTTGAGGAGAAGGACCACATTAAGGATACAGTTGAAGTACTTAACTACTTCATCGACAGGGTTTACGATTTCAAGAAAATCGGACGTGCCTTTGTATCAACACCTTTCGAGCTTACTGATGCACAGAAATCAGAGGTCGAGAAGCGTTTACTCCAAACTACTGAGTACAGTTCATTTGTAATGGACTATACAGTAGACCCTGATTTAATCGGGGGTATGGTAATTCGCATTAAAGATAGAGTTATTGACAGTTCTGTCAAAACTCAGATTAGTAAATTGTCACACGAGTTATCAAATATTCAATTGAAAGTAGGTGAATGCGCTCCATGAATTTAAAACCAGAAGAGATTAGCTCGGTTATTAAAGAGCAAATGAAACGCTATGCAGCGCAGCTTGACGTGGCAGACGTAGGAACTGTTATTCAGGTTGCCGATGGAATTGCACGTATTCACGGATTACAGAACGCTATGCAGGGCGAACTATTAGAGTTCCCTGGCGAAGTTTATGGCATGGTCTTAAACCTTGAGGAAGACAATGTTGGTTGTGTTCTCTTAGGAAACGATAAGAACATCAACGAAGGTGATCAGGTAAAGACAACTGGTCGTGTTGTTGAGGTTCCTGTTGGTGACGCAATGCTTGGACGTGTAGTTAATGCACTTGGACAGCCTATCGATGGTAAGGGACCTATTGAGACAACAAAGTTCCGTCCAATCGAGCGTGTTGCTTCAGGCGTTATCTCTCGTAAATCCGTAGATACTCCGCTGCAGACAGGTATTAAAGCTATCGATTCCATGATCCCTATTGGACGTGGACAGCGTGAGCTTATTATCGGTGATAGACAGACTGGAAAGACTGCTATCGCTATCGATACAATCATTAATCAGAAGGGACAGGGCGTAAAGTGTATTTACGTTGCAATTGGCCAGAAGGCTTCTACAGTTGCAGCCCTTGTTAAAACATTAGAAGAATATGGTGCTATGAGCTGGACAACAGTAGTTGCAGCTACAGCATCAGAGCTTGCACCACTTCAGTATATCGCTCCTTACTCAGGATGCGCTATCGGTGAGGAGTGGATGGAGAATGGACAGGACGTTCTCATCATCTATGATGATTTGAGTAAGCATGCTACTGCATACCGTACACTGTCATTACTTCTTCGTCGTCCACCAGGACGTGAGGCTTACCCAGGTGATGTATTCTACTTACACTCAAGACTTCTTGAGCGTGCAGCTAGACTTTCAGATAAGCTGGGTGGCGGTTCTCTTACCGCACTTCCAATCATTGAGACACAGGCAGGCGATGTATCTGCATACATCCCTACAAACGTTATCTCAATTACTGATGGTCAGATTTATCTTGAGACAGAAGCTTTCAACGCAGGTTTCAGACCAGCCGTTAACGCCGGTCTTTCAGTATCCCGTGTAGGTGGTTCTGCTCAGATTAAGGCTATGAAGAAAATCGCAGCTCCTATCCGTGTAGAGCTTGCTCAGTATCGTGAGCTTGCAGCTTTCGCACAGTTTGGTTCAGAGCTTGATGCCGATACAGCTGAGAAGCTGGCACAGGGTGAAAGAATCAAGGAGATGTTAAAGCAGCCACAATATGCTCCAATGCCAGTAGAGTATCAGATTATGATTATCTATGCTGCTACTAAGAAGTATTTGCTTGATATTCCAACAGCAGATATTCAGGCTTTCGAGAAGGCATTGTTTGATCTTGTTGATACCAAGTATCCAGAGATTCCTGAGGCTATTAAGACTACTAAGGTTCTCGAGGATGACATGGAACAGAAGCTAATTAAGGCTATCGAGGAGTGTAAAAAGACATACAAGTAAGGAGGGTGATCTGTTATGGCCTCAATGAGAGACATAAAAAGAAGAAAACAGAGTGTTAGCAGCACTCAGCAGATCACTAAGGCCATGAAGCTTGTATCTACAGTAAAGCTCCAGAAGGCTCGCTCTAAGGCAGAGCAGACTACACCGTATTTCAACGCAATGTACAATACGATTTGTAGTATGCTTGCCAAGGCAGGAGCAGTTAACAATAAATACCTTAGAGACAATGGTTCTGATAAGATTGGCGTAATCGTCATCACATCTAACCGTGGTCTTGCAGGTGGATACAATTCTAATATTGTAAAGATGATAACTGGTTCTGAACTTAAGGCTGAGGATGTGAAGCTTTACGTAATAGGACATAAGGGTGGTGACAGCCTTGCTCATAAGGGTTACACCATAGAGAAGGATTACTCTCCAGTAATGGAGGCACCTACCTATGCAGATGCTATGGCTATTTGCAAGGATGTCCTTGAAGCATATTCAAGCGGGGAAATCGGACAGATTTACCTTGTTTATACACACTTCAAAAATACAGTTAGCCAGATTCCTAAGCTTATGAAGCTGCTTCCTGCAGAAATTGCAGAAGAGGATGTTGAGGCAGCAAAGAGTTCCGGCGCAGAGGCTCTTATGAATTTTGAGCCAAATGAGGAGGAAGCTCTTGATCTCATCGTTCCTAAGTATGTAACTTCACTTGTTTATGGCGCATTAGTAGAAGCTGTTGCTTCAGAAAATGGTGCCAGAATGCAGGCGATGGATTCAGCTACAAATAACGCAGAGGAAATCATTAGTGATCTATCATTAAAATACAATCGTGCCCGCCAGGGATCAATTACTCAGGAGCTTACCGAGATTATCGCTGGTGCAGAGGCGCTTTCGTAATTAAAAAACAGATAGGAGTGAAAAAATGGCAAATAATATTGGTAAAATCACTCAGATCATCGGTGCCGTACTTGACGTAAAGTTCGCAGAAGGTGAACTTCCAGAAATCAACGACGCTCTTGAAATTACAAGAGCGGGCGGCGAGAGACTGGTTGTGGAAGTAGCACAGCATTTGGGTGATGATACAGTTCGTTGCATTGCCATGGGTCCTACAGACGGTTTAGTACGTGGAATGGATGTAGTTGCTACAGGAGCTCCAATTTCGGTTCCTGTTGGTGAGGCTACACTTGGCCGTATCTTCAACGTACTTGGCGACGCTATTGATGAGCAGCCAGCACCTACGGGTGTTGAGAAAATGCCTATCCATAGAAAAGCCCCAGCCTTTGAGGAACAGGCAACTTCAACAGAAATGCTTGAAACAGGTATTAAGGTCGTTGACCTTCTTTGCCCTTATCAGAAGGGTGGTAAGATCGGATTGTTCGGTGGTGCCGGTGTAGGTAAGACCGTACTTATCCAGGAGCTTATCCATAACATCGCTACAGAGCACGGTGGATACTCAGTATTCACAGGTGTAGGCGAGCGTACCCGTGAGGGTAATGACCTTTACTATGAAATGAAGGAGTCAGGCGTTATCGACAAGACCTGCATGGTTTTCGGTCAGATGAACGAGCCACCAGGAGCCAGAATGAGAGTTGGTCTTACTGGACTTACAATGGCTGAGTACTTCAGAGATAAGGGTGGAAAGGACGTGCTTCTTTTCATAGATAACATCTTCCGTTTTACTCAGGCTGGTTCAGAGGTTTCAGCCCTCTTAGGTCGTATGCCTTCAGCCGTTGGTTACCAGCCAACACTTCAGACAGAGATGGGTGCTCTTCAGGAGCGAATCACATCTACAAAGAACGGATCTATAACATCGGTTCAGGCAGTATACGTTCCTGCCGATGACTTAACAGATCCTGCTCCAGCAACAACATTTGCTCACTTGGATGCTACCACAGTACTTGAGCGTTCTATCGCCGAGCTTGGTATTTATCCAGCGGTAGATCCACTTGGTTCTACATCTCGTATCCTTGACCCACGTATCGTTGGTCAGGAGCACTTTACAGTAGCACGTGGTGTTCAGGAGATTCTTCAGAAGTATAAAGAGTTACAGGATATTATCGCTATCCTTGGTATGGATGAGCTTTCAGAAGAGGATAAACTTGTAGTTAACCGTGCTCGTAAGATTCAGAGATTCTTATCACAGCCATTCTTCGTAGCTGGTCAGTTTACTGGTCTCGAAGGAAAGTATGTGCCAATCGCTGAGACAGTACGTGGCTTCAAGGAGATTCTTGAAGGTAAGCATGATGATATCCCTGAGAGTTACTTCCTTAATGCAGGTACAATCGACGAGGTTCGTGCCAAGATGAACGCAAAGTAGGAGGTGGCTTATGGCAGATAACACCTTTAAAGTTTCAATCATAACGCCTGAGCGGACCTTTTATGAAGGAGAGGCGACAATGGTTGAATTTAATACAGTCGAGGGACAAATAGGAGTGCTTCCAAAGCATATCCCTTTGACTACTGTTATTGCGCCGGGCATTTGTACAATCCATGAGGCAGAGTCTGAGAAAAAGGCTGCAGTGCACGCAGGCTTAGCTGAGGTTCTGCCTGACAAGGTAACCTTACTTGCTGAAATAGCTGAGTGGCCAGATGAGATTGATTTGGAAAGAGCCCGCAGCGCCGAAGACAGAGCTAGAGAGCGCTTGGCAAACAAGGACGACGGAATCGATGTGCTGAGAGCTGAGATAGCATTAAAGAAGGCTTTGGTACGCCAGGATCTTAAAGCCTAATTAAAGAAAGATTACTAGTAATAAGGGGAGGTAGGACACCATGTTAGATGCTGATACAAGGCGAGATATTGAAGAACTGAAAAGACAGTTGAAATATTATGAGGACCAGGAAGAAAGCTTGCTAAAGGAACTTGACACCATCCGTGCCCGAAAGACGGACGTCAAGGATAAGCTTAAGGTCCTAAGCGATGACGATAAGTACCAGTCTGACATGCTGGCTATGGTCTATCAGCAGAGGCATGGTAAGCCTGCAGCCAAACCAGAAGAATAATTATTCAAAAATGAATGTGGCGCCGCAAATTGCGGCGCCATTTTTGTTATCTAACCGCTTACTCTTAAAAAAGTACCACTCACTCCCAAAATGAAAAAATAAGCTAAAAATTATTAATATATAGATAAATCAAATTCGAAGGAGGTAATTACTAATGGATATTTTTTGGGGAATATTCGCTGGCGGCGGACATTAAAGGGGGGTGTTCATAATCAGAATACAAGAATATGAAGAATTGAATTTCACATACACACATAAGATACAGTGTTCCTCACGAGATTTTATTGAAGAAGTTCAAAAGAACCAGGATAAATTCAATTCGGATATATTGATAATTGTTGACTCAGAACAGGCAGAGATATATTACAACGACAACAGAAAGAAGGACTTAAAAAATATAAATGTATGGCCAGCGAAGAAAGTACGAATTGAAAGTAATATCTCTGAGTTCAAGTCAAAATTGCAGGAACTTGATACTGTGTTAGACAGTAATAGGATCGAAAATCAGAAAAGATACTGCATAATAAAGTTGATTAGGTTCGACGATAATTTTCTGATTATGGACGTATACTTAAAAACAAAAGAGCGTGTTTTATAAAAAAGAAAATTCCTAATTTACATGGTTGTATTTCATGCAGATACATATGTAATATTAGGGATTTTTTATAAAAAAAGTGCTAGTAAACATTAGGTAAAATATAGTAAAAAAGTATATTAATATATTTAATACAAGAACAGAGTATTATGCTATAATCTAAGAATTATATGGATTAATGGAGACAGAAATGACTATTTTTTGTATTTTAATTCTTTGGTCTTTACTTGAATTTGTTAACTCGTACATCATAGTTAACTATATATTGGAATTAGGGAAAATAAAGAAAAGCAATATCGCTATTTGCCTTAGAATGGCAGTATTTTGGGCAGTCGTCATAGGTTATGGAATAGTAATTGAATCAAATTCTAAATCCATACTTCTGACCTCATTGCTAACAATATTTATGTATATAAAATCCGGTATTGCATTGAGCTCTTTCTTCGATATGAAAGTAAAGCATATATCTCTGATTGCTTTTTTTGTTGGTATCGTATCATTTGTAGGAACCAATATTTTACTGTGGTTACCGTTTATACCTATAGATATGGGATCGGGATTTCTGAAGGAACTGATTTCAGAAATGTTGTTTGCCATAGTTTTATCGATATTAATGGTTTTGAGAAGAAATAATCTTCTTAAGATCTATATAGTGGAATTATCTGTAGCTGATAATTTAATTGCCATAATAATACTGTTTTCAATGGGCGTGGTTGAAAGTTATTTGTATCACACCAATGCTATTTCGTTAAGAATAAAGACAGTAATTGTCTTAGCTATACTTGCAAACGTAATTATGCTGGTAAGAACTCTTTTGATAGTTCGAAAAAAGAAAGCTGTAGAAACTATCAATATTTTGTTGGAAGAGCAGATAGGAAGAGTTACAGAGTACTACAACGATTTAATCGAGAAAGATGGACAGGCAAGGAAATTCAGACATGATATTAAGAATCTCCTTATAGTGCTCCATCAGATGATCTTGGAAAATCAAAACGATAAGGCAGTAAAGTACATAGAAGAACTGTTTGAAATATGTAACAGTTCAAAGGCAAAATTCGATACAGGAAACATAATGGCCGACGCTATCTTAAATGAGAAGAGTGTCAGGGCCGAGCAAAAGGGAATAGAGATTAAAATAGATGGCTTTATCCCTTCTGAAAAGATTAACGACGTGGATATGGTAGTAGTACTTTCAAATATTCTGGATAACGCTATAGAAGCCTGTGAAAAGCTTCAGGGCGAAAAGACTATTTTTCTACATTCAGTCTATAGAAAAAATATTTGGGTTTTAAATGCTGAAAATCCAAGCAACCCGGTTTATCCAAAAAATAATGAGATTGCTACAACAAAAGACGAAAAGGAAATCCATGGATTTGGTCTGTCAAATATAGAAAGAACTGTCAAAAAATATGATGGAAAAATGACCTTGAAATATGAAGACGGTAAGTTTATAAATTCAGTTACATTTATGTTTGACTGATATAGGAGAATAATATGATAAAAATTGCGATATGTGATGATTCAGAATATATGAGAAAGCAGACTGATGATTTGCTTTTAAAGTATTCATTGGAAAAGAATCTGGATTATAGTGTAAAACAATTTGATAATGGCGAAGCTTTGCTTGAGGAAATCGATAGTTTTAATCTGATATTTTTAGATTATCAGTTTGAGGGCAAAGGTGCCGACGGAATGACAATAGCAAAAGAAATAAGAAAGAAAAACTCAGATGTTACTATCATCTTTCTTTCAAGCTATACAAATGTAGTCTTTGAGGCCTTTGAGGTGTCAGCCTTTAGATTCCTTATTAAGCCATTGAGCGAGGAAAGCCTTTACACAACAATGGATGACTATATGAAAAGCATACAGTCGGACAAGACAATTCTTATTAAGGTGGATGGAACAAACCACATTATTTACGAGAGTCAGATTACATATATAGAAGCTAATGGTAAAAAGGCCATTATTCATCTGGCAAATGATTCAGAGCCAATAGAGGTGAATGAAACCTTATCAGATGTTGAAGAAAAGATTACTGAGAATTGTTTTAATCGCTGCCATAAGTCATTCGTGGTAAATATGAAGTATATCGATTCCTTCTGTCATACAGATATTATCCTGACAAATAAAGAGTCAGTAATGGTCAGCAGACAAAAATATAAGTCATTTTGCGATGCTTACGCAGAATATATATCGAATAATTAAATACCAAACAGGTCAAAAACTGGAGTGAATGGTTACCGTTCACTCCAGTTTTTTTGTTAAAAAGTAAAAACAATAGCCGTTTATAACCAAAGGAGTGCTATACAGTCCAAAAATGAAAAAAAAGATAAATACATGAGAAAATAAGTACAACAAAGGAGGAAATGACATGGGAAGCGGTTACGTCGTAGAAGGTATTATAAGACCTGAAAAATTTGGCGGGATTTATTACGAGAGAGACAGATTAGTTATCGAGATGTTAAATTCCGTTGGATATGAAATCTTGAAGCTACTTAAAGAAGATAAGAACGAAGCAGAGATTGTAGAAGCTCTCAAGAACGAATATGGAGTTGAAGAAGACATTATTAAAAATGATGTGAAAGCCTTTATTGAATATTTGCTAAAAAGCAAATATATCCGTTCAGAAAAGGAAGTAGTGTCAGAGCAAACCGAAACAAAGAAGACAGCTAATACAGCAACAATGTTTAGCAATAAAGATTTTGTTTTGGGAATGGAGCCATATGAACTGGCTACTCCACTGAAGGTACTTTTAGAGCTAACTTATTCTTGTAACTTAAGATGCATTCACTGTTTCGCAGATGCAGATTACTGTACAAAGATTGAGAATCATAATAATGAGCTTGGTTATGAAGACTGGTGCAAGGTCATTGATAACATCGTGAAAAACAATGTATTCGAAATTCTTCTTTCTGGTGGCGAGGCGACAATGCGAAAGGATCTCTTCAAAATTGCTGAATATATTCAGTCGAAGGGAAGAAGCTACAGTTTATTAACTAACGCCACATTAATTGATGAAGAAAAGGCAAAGATGCTGAAGCGTACAGGATGTGCAAAGGTAGAAAGTAATCTGGATGGTTACGATGCAGAAACATACGAAAGCTTCAGAGGTGTAAAGGGTTCTTTTGATAAGACAGTTAAAGGAATTCAAGCCTGCCTTAACGAAGGCATTCCAGTGCGATGCAATGTTATGGAAACAAAGGTCACTGTATTTAATCTGAAAAAGATTGTAGACAAGGCCTATGAAATCGGCGTCAGAGAAGTATGCGTAATTCCACTTGAAAATGGTGGTAGAGCAAAGACTAACGATAAGTTGGCATTTGGCGAACAGGATCAGGAAAAACTATTGGAGTTCTACAAAGATGTTAATGAATGGTTTGATGAGAAATATAAAGATACTGATATGGTTCTCTTCACACCTAATCTCTTTAACAGGGGAGAGGGTCGATTTACAAAGCTGTTCGATATTGCAAATATCATGCCTAGATGTGGTGCCGGCCTTATTCATTGCACTATTAATCCATACGGAATCGTAAAGATGTGCCCATCAGACGAGTCCCTACTTGTCAGAGAGAACAATAGCGCTGTGACACATGATTTAGGAGAAATCTGGAGAAATTCAAGAGTACTTAAGAATGTTAGAAGTTCTAATTTTAAGAAGTGCGTTCATTGCGATAGCGAATGTAACAGACAGTGCCCTATTACACGTACAGAGTTAGAGGGCTCATATGAATATGAGTGTGAAAAGGGAGCGTAGAACATGGGAAGAATTTTATTAGAAAAGGATTTATCAGAATATCTAAAAATAGATTGTGATAAGGTCGCTTTTGACCTCCCTGACAAATTTGTAGCACCAATATCCCTTATTTGGGAGATTACAGGAAAATGCAATTCAAATTGTGTTTATTGTTCTGGATCTTTCCCAATAAAGGTTGTAGAGCTTTCCAAAAAGGAAAAAATTGAGTTGGCTAAGGAAATCTGCAACATGGGTGTGTTTATGATTTGTCTGTCTGGCGGAGAGCCACTCACAAATGAAGATTTGCTGGATATTGTTCCTATATTTTTAGAGAACAACGTTGATGTAATGGTTTGTACTTCAGGATACATGATCGATTACAAGATTCTTGATGAATTATTGAAGATGGGAAGAATTGCTTTCAACATTTCTATCGATTCTGTAAGAGAAAGTATAAACGACTATCAGCGAGGAAGAAATGGTGCTTATGATGCAGCTATAAATCTGGTGGACTACATCAGAAAAAATGAAAGGGTACCATCATTTATCAGTATAGAAGCAGTAGCCACAAAGAAAAACTATACCTATATGGCAGAGTTGGTGAAGTTCTTCAATGAGAAATACGGAATCAATGAGGTGAGAATTCAGCCTGTAGTAACAATGAATACAAAGGTTGTAGAGAAGGGACTTGAGATTCATCAGGAAGAATTCCAGGAATGCCAGAAGGCAGTTAATGATTTCATCGAGGAATACAATGCCAAGATGAATGTTGATGAAAGGACTGTAAATACCTGCGTCAGATTTATTAATCAGTTCAAGCTTATTGAGACTGGTTTGAAAACAGGTAGAACATGGGGCGGTGTAATTACACCAGAGGGTAATTTCCTGCTTAGCGTTTATCTGCCAGAAAATCTTGGAAATGTATATCAGAAAGGCAGTTTTAAGCAGTCCTGGGATAAGAAATTTGCAAATGCATGGCTTGATGTAAGAAAGAAAAGCGAAATTACAAGTCTTAACAGTGTTTACGATATTAAAAAATTATATGTATAAAGGAGTAAATGTATGAAGAAATTTATTAATTTATTTGGTGAAACAAATACCAAAAAGGACATCATGGATGTGGCAGAAGACTTTGGCGATTTGATCGAAGCAAAACTGATTCCTGAAGGCGGCTTTGATGCTCCTCTCTACGTTATGTGGGAGTTAACAAGCAAGTGCCCAAACCAGTGTATGTACTGCTACAATGATTCTCATTTCAAGAGAGAGAACGAGCTTAGCCGTAAGAGAAAGTTCGAGATTGCAGACAGCTTAATTAAGGCAAAGGTTTTCCAGGTATGTTTAACAGGTGGTGAGCCTACATGCTGCCCAGAGTATTTCGATTTAATGAGATACCTTAGAACAAATGGAATTGAAATCGGAACAATCCTCAGTGGCGCTAATTTAGATAAGCAGAAGATTAGAAAGATTGCTCAGTACATCGATATGGTTCAGATCAGTTTGGACGGTTCACGCGCTGAGATTCACGATAAGGTAAGACAGAGAGAGGGTTCATTTGATGAAGCTGTATTTGCAATCAAGGAGTTTGTAGCCCTTGGAAAGCAGGTAAAGGTTTCATTTGCAACAACTAAGTACAACATTGATGATTTTGCAAATACTGCAGAGCTTTGTGCAAAGCTTGGTGTTAGTTCATTAAGAACTCAGAGATTATCTGTTTCAGGAAGAGTAAAGGGTAAGGAAGACGCAATCTACGCTTCAGAGGAGCAGTTTGAGAAGCTTGAGGAGTACATCAACTCCAAGAAGGCTCCATTAATGATCGAATACAGAAGTCCATCTGAGCACGTAGAGTTCGGTATCAAGAATGGATTTGCAACAGTAATGAGAATTAACTCAGAGGGCTTGGTAGGTATCACACCATACATCGATGTATTCTTCGGTGATTTAAAAGAGGAATCATTCACAGAGGCTTGGAACAAGATGAAGATTGGCTGGCACAATGAGAAGATGCTTGATCTTGCAAAGGTTATGAATGAAAGAGAAAACGGCACATTATTAGATCCATTAACAAGCAGATTATATGTTTCATAAATATTAGGAGGAAAGAAAAATGTATACAAACGAAGTACCAAAGTTATTAAACATCAAGTGGAGATATGAAGGAGAAGGAAAGTTCATCATTTATCAGCACCCAATTACAGGAATGTTAGATATTTTGAACCCAGTAGCAAGTATCATTTTTGCTAACTGTAACGGCAAGAATACTGTTGAGGAGATTTGTCACATTATCAAGGATACTTTCACAGGTGTAGATGAGAAGATCATTAGCAATGATGTAGACCAGTTCATTAATTACCTTAAGAAGGAAGAAATTCTGTTTTTAGTTTAAAAGGAGATAGCATGGAGTACAAAAACTTTTTGGAATGCGACATGGACAGTGTATGTGAGTTTATCCTCGATAATCATAGAAACAATCAGCAGGTTGTTTCTATGTACACCTTCAGTCGTATGGTAAGCGAGAGATTAAGAGGAAATATTGAGACAGGAATTGCCTGTATTGCAGATGGAAAGGTTGTAGGTGTAATCACAGCTATTACAGCTAACAAGCAAAACTATTGGGCCATTGGCGTCCTTTATGTAGATGAGGAATACAGAAATAAAGGCATTGCAAAGAGTCTTGTTGAAGAGCTTGAAAAATCTATAGCAGAGAATTGCCACAGTAACTTCAAAGTAAACATTTCTGTTAACAAGAGCAATGAGCCAATAGCAAAAGTATTTGATTACAAGGATTACCTGGTTGAAGGATGTATTAAGGGACTTGTATCAGAGGATGACATGGTAATCATGGGAAAAATACGTCAGGTAGTATGAGGAAATAACAATGATTAGTTCAAGTGTAATAAAGCTAATATTACCTTTGCTTATCTTTAACATTGTTTTAATCGTGGTATCTCTCAGGGATATCTTCAGGAATGGAAAATTCAAACACGGCAATAAAGCAATGTGGATTGTACTGGTAATATTTGTACAAATTCTGGGACCATTAAGCTATTTCTTGATTGGCAGGGATGATTAATATGACGAACGCAAATTACGTTTTAGAAGTAAAAAATCTAAGTAAAAACTTCAAAGAAAAGAAGGTAATAGATAACGCATCTTTTGCCATTAACAGAAATTCCATTGTTGGAATTATTGGTAAGAATGGTGCCGGAAAGACAACCCTGATGCGAATGATAATGGGATTTCTTAAGGCGGATAAGGGTGAAATAACAGTCGATGGAGAGACGGTATCTTTCGGTGAAACAAGCGGGAAAATAGCTTTCATGTCCGATGTGCCTGTTTTCTACGATTACATGACTGCATATGAATACATGAAGTTTGTGGCCGAGCTAAAGGGAATTGAAAAAACAAAAATTAGCGATGTCATTTCAAAGTACTTGGATGCGGTAGGATTGTTGGAAAGCAAGGACAAAAAAATCGGCGGATTTTCCAGAGGCATGCGCCAAAGATTAGGCATAGCACAGTGTTTAATCGGAAATCCCAGCATAATCATTTTTGATGAGCCTATGTCTGCATTGGATCCAGGAGGACGTGCTGAAGTAATAGAAATCATGAAGCGCATAAAAGAAAGAACCAGCATACTTCTATCTACACACCTGGTTTCTGATATCGAAAAGCTTTGTGATGATGTAATCATTTTGGAAAATGGTGAAACCAAAAAAATGGAAAAGGATAGAAGAGAAAATCTTTTTGGTAAAAGCAAAATGATAGAGATTTCTTTTGACTTCCAGCAGGAAGATGAAATGAATCTGTTGGAAGAAAAGCTGAAAAACATGGGGGCGGAATGTAAGAAAAATGGAAACGAGCTCTATGTAATTGATTCAAACAATATTTTCCTGAAGGAAATATATACCTATTTCTCAAAAGAAAGTTCATTACACTATCCAGTTTCCATACGTAGTCTTTCCACAAATGTTGAGGATCTGATATAGGAGTAAAAATGTTGAGGAACATGGCAACCATAATAAAAAAAGAGTTAATAGAATCAATAAGAAAATACCGTTTATTCATTCTGATGGCAGTGTTCATTTTTATCGGATTTATGTCACCTATTGGTACTAAATATCTGGGAGAAATAATGTCTATGTTGCTTCCAGAGGGATATGAAATAAAGGTGAGACAAGCCTCAGAAGTAGAAGCGTATTTTCAGTTTTTCAAGAACATCTCCCAGTTGGGAATGGTGGTTTTCATAGTGGTAAGTTCTGGGCTGATGGCAGATGAATTCGAAAAGAAAACAATAGTATGTCTTCTTACAAAAGGTGTAAGCAGAAGCAAAATCATAATAAGCAAATTTATTGCTGGCGCATTAGAGCTTTTGTTTTGCTACATAACAGCAGTTATTATTTTCCGTTATTACACAGGAGTGTTTTGGAGCAACCAGGTGGAGATAGCAACACTACTGTATTCAAACCTAATAGTCTTTGAATACGGTTTACTAATCCTTGGTCTCAACATATTCCTGGGTACCAAATTTGGAACGAAACTAGCTACGGTTACCAGCTGTATATTCATTAACATTCTTCAGATATTAATGAGTATTCATCCAACTATAGCAAAGTATCTTCCAGTTTCCCTGCTGAGCAATTGTGTATATATCGTTGAGCAGAAGAAGACTGTTTCGGACACCGTTGCAGCAGTGGTTATATCAATGTTAATAACGATTCTTTTGTTAGTGATTTCTATAAAAGCTTTTAAAGAAAAGGAAATAGAACAGTAATGAATGATAAGACATTTGCCATAAAGATTGATGGCGTTACAAAAAGATTTGACCAGAAGGTAGCAGTAAACAACCTTTCACTTACTGTAAATTCTGGAGAAATATTCGGATTTTTGGGTCCCAATGGAGCAGGTAAAACCACTCTGGTAAAAATGATGAATGGAATACTTACTCCTAATGAAGGAATCATAAGTATTGAGGGAATCAATCCTTTCGAGAAGCCTGCAGTAGCCCATAGATACATGGGAACCCTGACAGAGACAGCAAACATGTATGAGTATATGACTGGCGAGGAAAACCTTTATTTCTACGGAAGTGTATTCGGCATGGATAAGGCGGTTCTGAAAGACAGAATCGAAGAACTTCTGGAGGCAGTTGACCTACTGGATGACAAGGATAAGAAAGTGGGAGATTACTCAACAGGAATGAAGAAAAGACTGGCCCTTGCCAGAGCAATCATTCATTATCCTAAGCTTGTTATTTTGGATGAGCCAACATCTGGTTTAGATCCTGAAAACGCCAGGAAGATTAATAGCTTAATAAAAGAATATGTGGCTACAAACAATGCAACAGTATTCATTTGTACCCACCAGCTCCGTTATGCTCAGGATATTTGCGACAGATATGGATTCATTAATAAAGGACATATTATTTGTACAGGAACACTTTCAGAATTAATAGAGAAGAACAGTTTCTCTAATAACATACATTTAAAAGCAAAATTAGGATGCCCTAATAAATTGCTGGATCAGTTTAAAATCCAGGAGGAAATCTATCAAATTCCTTTTACTGATGAGGAAGAGATAGCAGAGTTAATAAAGTCAGTTGTAGTAGATGGAGGAAAAGTATATGAGGCACGACTAAAGAGGCCAACCTTAGAGGACGTATATTTTTCGTTGTTGAATGAGGAGGCATCATGAGTAAGAGCGTATTGGCAATAATTATAAAAGATCTTAAATACATATTAAGAAGCAAGCAGCTAATAGCATTGATGTTGTTAGTGCCCTTGGTATTAACAGTAATTATGCCGTCGATTTTCGTGATTGCAATCAGCAATTTACAGGTGAACATGGAGGACTTCAAAGCCATCATAGAAAAGGTGGTTGGAAAAGAAAATGTGGAACTGGCATATCAAAAACAACTAATTATCAGCTACTTTTTGAATAATATACTTCCAGTATTTTTCATGTTGATACCTACGATGATGTCGACGATTATTTCATCAAATTCATTTATAGGTGAGAGGGAAAAACACACCTTAGAAACCTTATATTATTCACCGATTAAGGTGAGAGATATATTCATAGCAAAAAATGTAGTTTCAATCTGTCTAAGTATGATTCTAAACTTTGCAGTATTCATAGTAATGACAGTAATCATAAATATAGTTCTGTTGGCTGTAGGAATGCCAGCATTCATACCAGGATTAAAATGGCTGATTGTAATTTTATGTACAAGCCTGGCTATCACAATTATATCCACCGGTATTGTAGTTAGTAAATCAAATAAATCAGATTCAGTTGAAGAAGCACAGCAATCTGCCGTATTTATTATTCTTCCGATTATTGGCTTGGTAGTGGGTCAGTTTACAGGTTTCATAATGATTAGCAAACTTATACTAGCCATTGCCAGTTTAATATTCTTAATAATTTCAGTTATGGTTTTGAAATTATTATCTAATAAAAATGATTATTATGCTTAATGAAAATTAGGCATTAATAATAAATATTTTAAAGGGAGGAGGGCAATGATTATGAAGCAGGAATACACTTCACCAGCTAGTTTACGTTTATCAAGCGTAGACAACGAGTACGGAGCAGCTATCGGTGCTGTAGTACTTTGGGTAATTGGTGCTGTTTTCGGTTGGTTAGCAACCTAAAATTAGTATTAATTAATCATTGGGTTGTTAAATAACTCCCAAAAGAAAAAGGAGTGAAATCATAAGATTTCGCTCCTTTTTTAGTGTTTAGTATCTCTTTATCTGATCATCTTCATCAGTAGTGGAATTATCGATTTTACGAATCTCTACTTCATAAGAGTAATCGTCGTTTACCTTTACCATGGCCTTGTCACCAACGTGTTTTCCACGTATGGCTGCGCCTAAAGGTGATTCGATAGAAATCAGACCCTTAAGGGAATTTCCACGAATTGAAGTGACAAGCTTGTAGGTTTCTTCACAGTCATCCTCTGGGATGTAGATGGTAACAGTGTTGTTAATACCAACCTCATCCTCAGCGCTTGTGTCATCAACCACCTCAGCAAACTTAAGCATCTTCTCTAAGTAACGGATGCGGCTGTCGTTCATATTCTTGGCACGCTTGGCCTCGTGATACTCAAAATTCTCGGAAAGGTCGCCCTGCGCACGTGTCTCCTTAACCTCTTCCAAAAGTTTTGGACGGATAACAAGCTTACGCTCATCTATTTCTGCCTGGATTTTATCAATATCCCCCTGGGTAAGTCTTTCGCCCATAGTGTTTCCTCCATTCATAAATATAAAATAATAATAAAGAATTGAAAGTTTAAATGCAAATATAGACAATTAAGTGTAATATAGTAGAGGAAAAAATATTCAGATTTAAAGGGACTAATAATGAACAAAGCAGTAGCAAAAAAGATATTTTGGATGTGCTTTACCTTGGCCTTGTCAATCCTTACTATTTGGGCATTGTTAAAGCAGAACCAAAGCATGTCGATTGAACAATTATTTAAACTTATAATGAGCGCAGATAAAAAGTGGATGATAGCAGCCATTTTATCCGCATTTAGTTATGTTATTTTTGAAGCTATAGCACTTTGTTCCATTTTAAATTCTATATCTCACGAAAAATCCTTTAAAAGAGGATTGCTCTATAGTACTTCAGACGTATATTTTTCTGCAATAACTCCTTCGGCAACAGGTGGACAGCCTGCCAGCGCATTTTTCATGGTAAGAGATGGAATTCCAGGTGGAGTAACATCGGCAGCTCTTGTTTTAAATCTTATGATGTACAATGCTGCCATAGTTTTCCTGGGCGTCATTGCCATTATCATTGCCCCCAGAAGCTTTTTTGATTTTAAATTATCTTCAAAAATACTTATAGGACTTGGGTTTGTGGGACTTACCCTGCTATCACTGGTTTTCCTTTCCATGCTGAGGGGTGGAGAGAGAATTTTTAGAGTAATTAGACGTTTTCTCAAGTTCCTCCATTCAAGAAAAGTATTTCATCGCCTGGATTCTAAACTTGAAAGATTGGATAAAATCGAGCGGGACTACGAGAACTGCTCTGTAATGATTGCCGGAAAAAGAGGAATCATGATAAAAGCATTCTTCTGGAATGTGATTCAAAGAGCATCGCAGATTATAGTACCAGCCCTGGTTTTCATAGCCACTGGAGGAGATGGAAAACTATGGTCACTGCTATTTTCAAAGCAATGTCTGATTACAATCGGCTATAATTATGTTCCAATTCCAGGAGCATTAGGTATTGCTGATTATTTGATGATTGATGGTTTTTCTAGTATTATGTCTAAGGACATGGCATTTAATCTTGATATGATTAGCCGTGGACTTACATTCTACGTTTGCGTCACAATTAGTGGTTTGATTACCTTAATAGGATATTTGAAAGGAAGAAAGAAAAAATGATAGGGGTTTACGACTATACAGTAATTTTGACATATTTATCTACTATTTCAGGTGTTGTTGGAATCATCGTTACAATGACAGGAATTGGCCATCCATATTGCGGAACATTATTCTTAATGCTCTCAGGATTGCTTGATGGTTTTGATGGAAAGGTAGCCCGCACAAAGAAGGATAGAACAGAGATGGAGAAGGAGTTCGGCATCCAGATTGATTCTCTTTCAGATTTGATTTGTTTTGGTGTGCTTCCAGCATCTATCGGTGTTGCACAGCTAAGAGTTAGCGGTATCCTTACAGATTTAGGAAGAAATGTAGAGAGACCAGAACACTACTCAATGATTCTTCTGTTGATTTCTATTGCAGCATTTTATGTACTTGCAGCTCTTATTCGTTTGGCTTATTTCAATGCAACTACAGATGAGAGAGCAGAGGAAGCAAAGATTAAAGGTAAGGCTTATTTCACAGGACTTCCTGTTACTACAGCAGCTTTGATTTTCCCTCTCACTCTTGTGATTCATTGGTTTACAAGAGCTGATTTAACAGTCTTTTATTTCTGGTTAATGTTTATTGTAGCTATTCTGTTTGTTGGAAATTTCAAGGTTCCAAAGCCTAACAAGAAACAGTTTGCTGTGATTATACTTATTGGATTTGTTGAGCTTATAGGCACATTATTAATTCTGTTTTATGAGTAGAAATATGAGTGGATTACAATTTTTATACAATACAAAGTTGGGGCGAATAATACTTCGCCCTTTATTATTAAAACCAGTATCTGATTTTTCAGGCTGGCTCCTTGATTCTAAAGCATCCAAGTGCATTATTAGTGGGTTTGCAAAATCAAATGGAATCAAAATGGAGGATTATATCTTAGATGATATTAACTGTTTCAATGATTTCTTCTGTCGAAGAATAAAGCCGGAGCTGAGACCGCTTGATATGGAGGAAGCCCACCTAATGTCACCATGCGATGGTCTGCTGAAGGTTTACCCTATTTCAGATGATTTGGTGCTTCCAGTAAAGCAGAGTAAGTTTACAATTTCTGATTTACTTAAGGACAAAGAGCTAGCCAAAGAGTTTGACGGTGGATATTGTCTGGTCTACAGACTGTGTGTAAACCATTATCACAGGTATGCATACTTTGAGTCAGGGGAGAAATCGCAGGATGTGGTGATTCCAGGCCTATATCACACAGTGCAGCCTGTAGCCTTAGAAGCTGGTCCTGTTTTTGTAGAAAATAGCCGCCAGTACACAGTATTAAGCACCAAAAATTTCGGAAAATGTGTCCAGATGGAAGTGGGAGCCATGTTAGTTGGTAGAATAGTCAACAACCAGCCTAAGGCAGGGCCTGTTACCCGTGGTCAGGAAAAGGGACATTTCGAATATGGTGGCTCTACTATCATTGTGCTTGTACCAAAAGGGGTAGCAAATATTGATAAAAAACTCCTTGAGGCTTCAGCTGTTGGAGAAGAAACTCCAGTAGTCATGGGTCAGACCATAGGGAATATAGAATTTAACCAATGAAAATGATATAGTAAGTACAGGGTATTATGTAGAAAATGGGGTTAAAATCATGGTTAAAGAAAAGTTTACACAATTAGAAGAAACAGTACTTGAAAAAATCGACGGCCTTGATGTAAGAGACAAGCTGTTTGAACGAAGTTTTAATCACTCTGATATAGAGCGCAATCGCTTTATGCTAAAGGGTGCATTGGCATCGGAGGGCTATGACTGGTGGTGGCACAGCTTCACAGGTCATAACAAAAAGACTGGCGAAGAAAAAGCTTTCTTTATCGAGTTTTTTACAGTTAATCCTGAACTGGGAGGAGATGAGCCAGTATTTGGCCAGTTGCCAGCTAACAAGAAAAATGGTGTTAAGCCATCTTATGTGATGATAAAAGCAGGTTGCTGGGGTGAGAATGCAAGACAGCTTCACAGATTTTTTGGCTGGAAGCAGGTCAACATAAAAGAAGATGCACCATTCCAGATTAGCGCAGATAATTGTTTCCTTTCAGAGAGCCGTACACTTGGTAAGGTGGAGGTTTCAGCAGAAGATGCAGCAGCTCATCCTGAGTGGATGTGCGATGCAGGAAAGATGGTTTGGGACCTTAACATAGAAAAGAACATAGCCTTTAATGTAGGCTATGGTGCCAGCTGGGCATCAAGAGAGCTGGATGCTTTCGAGATGTTCTGGCATGCAGAGGGAATGAAGACCTTCTATAATGGTTCAGTTATCCTGGATGGCGAGGAATATATCGTAGATAAGGATTCCTGCTACGGATATGCTGATAAGAACTGGGGTAAGGATTTCACATCACCATGGGTGTGGCTTGCCAGCTCACATTTAAAGAGCAAGATTTCAGGTCAGTGGCTTGAAAATACAGCATTTGATATCGGTGGTGGTCGTCCAAAGATTAGAACAGGTCAGACCTTTGATAATGTTATCTTAGGTGCCATGTGGTATGAGGGAGAGCCTTACGAGTTCAATTTCTCTAGATTCTGGACTCTCACCAAGACAAAGTTTTATTGCCATGAGGGAGATGATGAAATCACCTGGCAGGTAGAGCAGGAGACACCTCTGGCAAAGATGATAGCGGAGATTTCATGTCAGAAAAAAGACATGTTGCTCATAAATTACGAAGCGCCAAACGGCGAGAAGCTTCACAATCGCCTCTGGAATGGAGGTAACGGAAAGGGCGAAATAAAGCTCTATAAAAAAATATTAAAGACCAAAGATACCGACTCAGAGAAAAAGGCTGAGTTTAAATGGGAATTGGTTGATGATATGGAAGCGTACAACATCGGCTGTGAGTACGGTGAGTACGACAAGAAATAAGCATTAGTTAGGAGATTTTAAAATGGCAGTATTAAGCAATTGTAAGCCAGAGAGAGTATTTCATTACTTTGAGGAGATTTGTAACATCCCTCATCCAAGTTATCACGAGGAAAAGATTAGTGCATACCTTGTAAATTTCGCAAAGGAACACAATCTTGAATATTACACAGACGAACTTTACAACGTAATCATGATTAAGGAAGCATCTGAGGGTATGGAGAATGTAGCTCCAATTATCCTTCAGGGACACATGGACATGGTTGCAGAGCAGGATCCTGACTGCACAAAGGACATGCTTACAGAAGGTCTTGATCTTGAGGTTGTTGACGGATACGTTACAGCAAAGGGCACTACACTTGGTGGTGACGACGGTATCGCTGTAGCTATGGCACTTGCTCTTTTAGAGGATGAGACACTTAAGCACCCACGTCTTGAGGTTATCATCACAGTTTCTGAGGAAGTTGGTATGGAAGGTGCAGCAGGCATCGATGTATCAATGATCAAAGGACGCAAGCTTTTAAACCTTGACTCTGAGGAAGAGGGCCATTTCCTTGCAGGTTGCGCAGGCGGATGCAGAATGGAGCTTGAGTACCCAGCTAAGAAGGAGCAGGTTAAGGGAAATCTTGTTTCAGTAGAGATTAACGATTGTACAGGTGGTCACTCTGGTACAGAGATCGACAAGGGCCGTGCAAACGCCACACTTATGGTTAATAGAATGCTTGCAGCAGCTGCAGAGGTTGCTGATGTTCAGCTTGTAGATTTCGTTGGTGGTACAAAGGACAATGCCATCCCACGTGCTACATCAGCTAAGGTTGTTACAACAGCAGAGGCTGTAAAGGCTATGGAGGCAGAGGCTGCAGCTATCAAGAATGAGTTCGCAGTTACAGATCCAGAGATGAAGATTGATATTAAGAGCCAGGGAGAGGCTTCAGTAGAGGCTGTCAGCGCAGCAGATACAAAGAGAATGATTCAGCTTCTTTCTTGCATGCCAGACGGCGTACAGGCTATGAGCCACGATATTGAGGGCCTCGTTGAGACATCACTCAACCTTGGTATTCTTAAGCTCACAGAAGATGGACTTAACTTCTCATGCGCACTTAGAAGCTCAGTAGACAGCGCTAAGACAGCTCTTATGAGAAAGGTTTCTATGGTAGGAAATGCATTTGGTTGCAAGATTTCTACTCACGGTCAGTACCCAGCATGGGAGTACAAGAGAGATTCAAGCTTCAGAGATGAGCTTGTTGCTCTTTACGAAGAGATGACAGGAGAGAAGGCATTAGTTGAGACTCTTCACGCAGGTGTTGAGTGTGGTCTTCTTGCTTCAAAGCTTCCAGGACTTGATGCAGTTTCAATCGGTCCAGAGATGCATGATATTCATACTCCAAAGGAGCGCCTTGGTATTGCTTCTACAGAGAGAATTTACAACTATGTAAGACGAGTTATTGAGACTAGTAAATAATTAAATAGGATTTTTTCTTAGGGAAGGAGAAGGACTATGCTTAGAATCGGAATGCTTACAAGTGGTGGCGATTGTCAGGCACTGAACGCTGCAATGCGTGGTGTTGTAAAAGGCTTGGCAGCAAATGTTAAGGATCTTGAGGTATACGGATTCTTCAACGGTTACAAAGGTCTTATCTACGGAGACTACAGACTTCTTACCAACCAGGATTTCTCAGGTATTCTTACCCGCGGTGGTACAATCCTTGGTTCCAGCCGTCAGCCATTCAAGCTTATGCGTGAGCCTGACGAGAATGGTCTTGATAAGGTAGAGGCAATGAAATCCAACTACTACAAGCTGAATCTTCAGTGCCTTGTTATCCTTGGTGGAAATGGTACACAGAAGACTGCAAACCTTCTTAGAGAAGAGGGCTTGAACATAATCCATCTTCCAAAGACTATCGATAATGATATTTACGGCACTGATTTGACCTTTGGTTTCCAGAGTGCCATTGATATTGCATGTAATACAATCGACTGCATCCATACCACAGCATCTTCACACAGCCGTGTGTTTATCGTAGAGGTTATGGGACATAAGGTAGGCTGGCTTACACTTTATGCTGGCGTGGCTTCCGGTGCTGATATTATCCTTCTTCCTGAGATTCCTTACGATATCAAGAAGGTAATAAAGGCTATAAATAAACGTGCCGAGGAAGGCAAGGGCTTTACTATCCTTGCTGTTGCCGAGGGTGCTATTTCAAAGGAAGACGCAAAGCTTTCCAAGAAGGAATATAAGAAAAAGCTTGAATCTTCAAAGTACCCATCAGTTTCCTATGAGATTGCAGACCGCATCCAGAAGGAGACAGGTATCGAGGCGCGTGTTACAGTTCCTGGTCACATGCAGCGAGGCGGCAGCCCAGATCCATACGACAGAGTACTTTGTACACGTCTTGGTTCTGCAGCAGCTCAGGCTATTATGGACGGTGACTTTGGAAATATGATTGCCATGGTAAATGGTAAGACAAAGAGAGTTCCACTTGAGGAAGTGGCTGGCAAGCTTAAGGTTGTAGACCCTGATTGCCAGATGATTCAGGAAGCTAAGAGAATCGGTATTAGCTTCGGTGACTAAATATAAAACAGGCAGGTAATTGTTATGTCCTACATGGCATTATATCGAAAGTTCAGACCACAGACATTTGATGATGTTAAGGGTCAGGACCACATCGTTACAACACTTCAAAATCAAATAAAAAGCGACCGTATAGGACATGCATATCTGTTTACAGGTACACGAGGAACAGGTAAGACTACCATCGCAAAGATTCTTGCCCGTACTATCAACTGCGAGAATCCGGTAAATGGCTGTCCTTGTATGGAATGTCAGACCTGCAAGTCTATTACAGCTGGCAATTCCATGAACGTAATAGAAATGGATGCTGCATCAAACAATGGTGTAGATAGCATCAGACAGATTGTAGAGGAGGTGGCATATCCTCCTACAGAGGGCAAATATAAGGTTTACATCATCGATGAGGTACATATGCTATCCACTGGAGCCTTCAATGCCCTTCTTAAGACACTTGAGGAGCCACCTTCTTATGTTGTGTTTATTTTGGCTACTACTGAGGTCCACAAGATTCCAATCACCATCCTCAGCCGTTGCCAGAGATATGATTTCCACCGTATTTCCATCGACACTATCGCAGCACGTCTGCAGGAGCTGATGGTAAAGGAGGGAATAGAGGTAGAGGAAAAGGCTATTCGTTATATCGCCAAGGCCGCTGATGGTTCAATGCGAGACGGATTAAGTCTTTTGGATCAGTGTATTGCATTTTACATTGGCCAGACCCTCACCTACGACAATGTACTTAAGGTTCTTGGAGCTATCGATACAGAGGTGTTCTCAAGACTCCTTAGAAATATTATTGATGGAAATGTTACTTCAGCCATCACTATCCTTGAGGAGATTATCACTCAGGGACGAGATTTGAATCAGTTTGTTGTAGATTTTACATGGTATCTCCGAAACCTGATGCTTATTAAGAGTTCAGAAGATATGGAAGATGCCCTTGAAATGTCATCAGATAATCTTGCACTTCTCAAGGAAGAGGCCAAGATGGTTGACACAGAGGTGTTAATGCGATACATTCAAGTTCTGTCTGCGCTTTCTAACGATATTAAGTATGCAAGCCAGAAGAGAGTATTGATTGAGATTGCATTGATTAAGCTTTGCAAGCCTCAGATGGAGCCAGACATTTCAGCACTTAATAACAGAATGGTTAATCTGGAAAAGAAGGTAGAGGAAGGTGTGCCAGTAGTTATGGCAGCCCCACAGCAGGTTCAGACAGGCGCTACACCCAGTGCAGCTCCTGTAAAAAAGGAGCCACTACCAGCAGCAGTTCCAGAAGAGGTTAAGAAGATTGCCCAGAGCTGGGGTTCAGTGATGGGAAAGCTTCCTGTAAACATTAAGATGTACCTGAAGGAGGTTACCACAGTCACCACCAACGAATCAGGAGATTTGGTGTTGATTTTTGACCAGCCTGAAGGTTCAGGAAGAATGGGTGGAGATTTTGTTAACCGCCCAGAAGTATTAGCAGAGATTTCAGCTGTCATTGAGCAGATGCTTCAAAAGACAGTGAATATAAAGGTAGAAATTAATTCCAGCGGAGTCAGCTCGCAGAACACTAAGACAGATGTGAGAGATTTCTTCGCAAGTGTAGGAATTGAGATTGAACAAGACGAAGATTAGGAGGAATAGAAGATATGGGTAAAGGAAGAGGCGGATTTCCAGGCGGCGGTATGCCAGGTAACATGAGCCAGCTTATGAAGCAGGCACAGCGTATGCAGCGTCAGATGGAGGAAGCTCAGGCACAGCTTGAGGAGACTGAGATGACAGGTACTGCAGGTGGCGGTGTTGTTGAGGTTACAGTTTCAGGTAAGAAGGAAATCACAAAGATTAAGATTGATCCAGAAGCAGTTGATCCAGATGATGTTGAGATGCTTGAGGATCTTGTAATGGCTGCAGCAAACGAGGCACTTCGTAAGGTTGATGAGATTAGCGCAGCTTCTATGTCTAAATTTACTGGTGGATTAGGACTTTAATTAATGGAATATTACAGCAAAGAAATTAGCAACTTAATAGCGGAGCTAAGTGATTTGCCTAGCATTGGAAGTAAGTCAGCCCAGCGGCTGGCTTTCCATATATTAGGAATGGACGAGGACAAGGTAAATGATTTGGCCAATGCCATTATTCAGGCCAGAAAAAATGTCCGTTACTGCAAGGAGTGTTTCACTCTCACAGACGACGAGCTTTGTCCGATATGCTCTAATCCAAAGCGAAACAAAAATATTATAATGGTTGTGGAGGACACCAGAGACCTGGCTGCTTACGAGAAGACAGGAAAGTTTGAAGGTGTGTATCACGTTCTTCACGGAGCCATTTCTCCTATGGCGGGAATCGGCCCTGGAGATATTAAGCTGAAAGAACTTATGGTTCGCCTGCAGCAGAATGATGTGGAGGAGGTTATCGTAGCCACCAATTCATCTCTTGAGGGTGAGACCACAGCGGCCTACATTAGCAAGCTTATTAAGCCAACGGGAATTCGTGTAAGCCGTATTGCTTCTGGTGTTCCAGTAGGCGGAAACCTTGAATATATCGATGAAGTTACTCTTCTTCGCGCTTTAGACGGAAGAACGGAATTGTAGAAAATGTTTAAAATCAGTACTCCTCAGGGAGTACTTTTTTTATAGTTTTTTAAGGATAATCGTAGTATGATATCGAAATCTTATGTTTTGTAGAAAGGAATACTATGTTTTTAAATAGGTATGAAATTCATGAAAGAGGGGATAAGGTTTCTTTTAGAGATAGCAGAGTAGCCTGGGTTTATATCCTTATCTTTTTGTTATTTGGTGGACTTACAATTTTATTTGCAATACTAAGCGGCGTTGGACACTATGATGATTTTTCTGCAACGGTGCTTATTATTTTTTTTGGAGTTATTATTACCTGCTTATTCGTTTCCTGTTGCGAAGTAAAATTTGTTGTCACACCTGAATATATATCAGCAAAATACGGATTGATTGGCCGTAAGTTCAAATTTAACAATGTTGATATATGTTATGTAAATTCAGAGAGATATATCACCCTGATGGATGAAAAGGGCAGGGAACTTACTTTAAATTTACAACATCTTCCAGAAGAAGCAGGAGACTATGTTACAAGAGCTGCCAGAGAAAATCAGGTTAAAGTTAGAAGTATAGGTTTGTTTGAATCCAACGAAAATACAACTAACAATAGCTATAATTTCAAACTCGTTCAGAAGGCCTATGTCTTAGGAATAGTAATGTTTATCGGTTTTATTCTGGCCATTGATATTCCTTTAACAGAAGTCTTAATTGAGGGTGTTGAGGATCAGGGCACGTTTATACTAGTTCTTGTAATTATGATTGCTAACACTGCATTTTGGCTATTTTTCATTCTTAGATATACACAATTTATTTATATTAACGGCCAGGAGATTGAAATCCGAGGACTGATAAGAAAGCCTCGTGTATTTAACGTAAAAGATATTTCATACGTATACACACACGAGAATAAATACAATACAAAAGCCGGTTCCTATCAGGTGGAGGAAATGGACATCTATGTTGATGGCGAACTTGTAAAGATTCCATCTCGTATTGGCAGAGGCTACAAAAAATATGATATGTTTGTAGCATTTCTTCAGGATAACGGTGTTCCATTTTCACTTACAAAGGATGAAAAGATTACCTATAAAGAGGTTGAAGAGAAAAGCCAGCAGGAGATTCCAGAGTTATTAAATCTCGATGAGCATGCCTTTACTTGTGATGATAATTACATAATTGAAAATGGTATTTTCCAGGGAATGAAGCTTGAGGAGGAACCTGAAGAAGAAATAGATTATTCAGATTACCATAAGGGCATAAAGAGGTTTTTAGTATTTGCAAAATTGTTCCATGTATTAGGTCAAATTTCCTTGATTATAGCTATGATAGCTTTAAAGGCAGACCTTCTAAGTTTCTTACAGGCAATAATTATACCGGGTTCATGTTATTTACTGCTATTTATATTTGCGACCTTATGTGATTTATATTGTTATTCTGTAATCACAAAGGATGCATCTTGCTATCCGGCTACAGTGTTTAGCGCATATCAGATAGAAGATGATTTGACTGTTTTTTATGCCTATAACGCAGGCTCAACTGTAAGGGTAGCAGAACCATATGAGGCAAATAAAAAGCTGGATTATTATTTAAAACGATATGGTGAACCTACTTATATTTGGTCTAACTTTGAGAAGGCACCAGTCTTTATCGAAGGGGATGTTGACGGTCCAAAAGGCAAGGGCAAGTACGTAGGTAAGCTGATTCTTTTAATCACGATATTATTCCTGTTATTAGCAGTTTTCTTTGGCTAGGAAATCTAAAAGAGGATTACTCTTTCCTTTTATGGGAGGGGGTAATCTTTTTTTTATGTCCGTCCGAAATATAAGATGTAAGCACAAAATACCCTGGAGGAACTATATGCAAATAGAAGGACTCAAGGTAACGGATTACATCAAAACAGAAGGTGCAAGCGACCAGCTTATGGGCGTAGGAACCAGTGGTATCAAGGACGATAAAAAACCAAATTTAAATAAAGAGCTTAAGGCATTGTCGGTGGATAATGCTTACTATAACAATAAAGGAGTCATGACTGATGAAGATTTCGCTAAGGAAGTGAATGAAGCATCAGCTCTTGGCATGTCTACAGTTGATAAGATTAAAAACGTGGAGAGAGCCTGGGATGAAGAGGCTACTGCAAAAACCAGGGAAGATGGTCATGACCCAATGGATATGGAGCCTGAGACTCTTATTACAGTTGTAGACGAAATAAAGATGAATTTAGCAAAGGCAGGAGCAGACGTCTCTAAAATGGGAGGTCTCTCTGATGCTGAGATAGAAGCAATGTCTGGCTCAATTGCACAGGCAGTTGCTATGACAAAGGGCCTTTCAGATACACTTCCTGAGGAGGTACAGGCCTATCTTGTAAAAAATGAATTGGAGCCAACCATCACCAATATTTACAACGCAACATATTCGGCGCCAGCCAAGGCTCCAGAAGAGAGTAATGATGAAGATATCATTAGTCTCATTGAATTAGTAGAGGGTAAAGTACATTCACTTATAGAAGAAATTGAAAGTGAAGATTTTAGGTTTGCGCGAAACCCTGTGCCGCCGGTTGAATTAAAGAACATGGTGGCGACCATGTTAAAGCAAGATGTTCCTGTAACTAAGGAGCATCTTGAGTACATGGTTCAGTTGGAGCAGTATGAAAAACCATCGGAAGAAAATATCGTAAATGCGATATCAGATATTTTAGCTGAAGGAAAAGAGCCGACAGAAGCATACTTAATCGAAGGTTATTCTCTAATGGATCAGGCTAAGAAGACCTTTGAAGAAGTAATGAGAATGGATGTTAATGATTTGGCATCTGTTACTGCTCAGCGCCAGCTTACAGAGATTCAGCTTACCATGACGGTGGAAGCCACATTTACAATGATGAAAAATGGCATCTCCGTAAATACCAATGATCTCTCAGATTTGTTGGACAAGCTTAAGCTTCAGGAGACAAATCTTCTTCAGATATTAATGAAGGACAAAACAGGTGAGAAGACAGATTCCAATGTAAGTCTTTTCAAGGAAGTTATGAATGAGATGGCGGAAATTCAGTCCGCTCCAGCAGCTGCTTTTGGAAGATTTTCAAATATTGGAATGGAAACCTTCTCCTATGTTCACGAAGTCAGCGTATCAGTTACTGCTGAATATTCCCGCATGGAAATGACATATGAAGCTGTTGGCACAGAGGTAAGAAAAGACCTTGGCGACAGCATTAATAAGGCGTTCCAGAATGTGGATGATATTTTGGCAGACCTTGATATAGAGGCTACAGAGTCCAGCCAGAAGGCAGTAAGAATATTGGCATACAATCAGATGGAAATTACCCAAGAGTCTGTTACTTCCATGAAGGCCCAGACTGAGCTTGTGAACCGTACATTTAAGAGTATGACTCCGGCAGTTGTTTCTGAAATGATAAAGCGAGGAAACAACCCACTTGATATGACCATGAATGACCTTAAAGAGATGGCCGAGAATATCAAGGCTGAGATGGGAAGTACATCTGATGAGGAAAGCTACGCAAAATTCCTTTGGAAGGCTGAACATAATTCTGAAATCAGTGCTGAAGAACGTGAAGCATATGTGGGTGTGTACAGACTTCTTCACCAAGTGGAAAAGTCTGATGGCGCAGCCATAGGAGCGTTGATAAGTCAGGGTACAGAGGTAACTCTTAGAAATCTCATGACAGCAGTGCGTTCAAGCAAGCACACTGGCAAGGAATATGAAGTAAGCGATAAATATGGCTCCCTTGATGAAATGGTTGTAAGGGATTTGTCCATCACAGAGCAGGTTGAAAAAGTATTCCTTACTAATAGATGTAGAGATGCTAAGGAAGCAATGACTCCATCCAAGATGCATATTCTGGGTGAAGAGAACATTTTAGGAATGAACCCTGATGAATTTGCAGCAGCGATGGAGGCAGAGGCTGTTTCTACAGACACTTCTGCAGACAAGCTTCAGGAGCAGGCGTACAATCAGTATCTTACAAGTCAGCTTAAGGAAGCATTGTCAGCCAGCCAGGAAGTGGAATCTGTATTGCAGCAGTTTAATATTCCAACAACTGCAAATATGATTAACGCAGTCCAGGCTTTGATGCAGAATAATTCTACTGTAATCAAGGATTTATATGGCAGAGCGGCAAAGCAGGAAGATATGACAATAGAAGATCTGATTAATCTTACATTAGAAAGATTTGATGAGGCATGTCATAGTCCAAAAGCCATGAAGGAGGCTGAGGAAGCCCTTGGTGATTTGGCCGAAAGAGTCATGAAATCAATGGTAGAAATGGAAGATGTTCGTACTGTTGATTTGGAAAATATGAAGCTTGTGATTCAGCAGGCAAAGGCCATTCAGGAGATGGCAAATAGCGGAGAGACCTATCATATTCCAATGATGATAGATAACGAAGTGGGCAATATGAATCTTCGAATCGTCAGAGGTGTGGAAGAGACAGGTCTGGTTAAGATGGCCATTTATCTGCAGTCTACAGGAACTATCGAAACCACCTTCCGATATGAGGCACAGGAAGTTACTGCAAATGTAGAATGTGACACTGCAGAAATGCGAGACAGATTAGCAGGTCTTGCAGATTCAATTTCTGAAAAAATGAAGGCTGAAACAGGATTTAGCTTTAGCTTCTCATTTACCCGCGAATCAGGAATATCTGTAAATGATGTTTACAACTGGGAGCTTGGAAATTTCCAGGTAGCAGAAGCAAATGAAAATGAAAAAAATGAAATTCAGACAGAGTCCCTATATAGCATAGCCAGAAGCTATTTAAGTGTTATAGGAGAAATGTTCTGATAAATGTTCGGTTAATTATTAACGGATAGGACCGATATTAAAATTGTAAGGACAGGGATGATCTTTATCAATTAAAAAATACACCGCACGGATGCTAGACTTTTGTTACGGCTTTAGGAGGCGACTATGAGAATCAACAATAACATGTCAGCGGTGATTACAAACAACAAACTTCTTGGTACCGAAGGTTCCCTCTCAGATGTAATGGAAAAGTTAAGCTCGGGCTTCAACATTAATCATGCATCAGACAATCCTTCTGGAATTGCCATTGCAGGTAAAATGCAGGCTCAGATCGATGGACTTGACCAGGCATCTACAAATGGTTCCGACGGTATTTCTGTTTTACAGACAGCTGAAGGTGCTCTGAACGAAGTAACAGATATGATTCAGAGAATGAGAGAGCTTTCAATTCAGGCTGCTAATGGAACAAACTCAGACGAAGAACGTGAAGCAATTCAAAAGGAGATTGAATCTCTTTTATCAGAAATTGACAGAGTATCACAGACAACAGAATTTAATAAGATTAATCTTTTAGATGGTTCCCTTGATTGTAGAACCTATGCTAATAACTGTACCAGAGTAGCTACATCAAACGGCGTGCCGGCAGGTATCTATCAGCTTAGAGTAGACAAGGCAGCCAAGCGTGCTGTAAGTTCTACATCATTATCAGGAGAATATGAATTTGACGAGGTATTTGATAATACTTACACAGAAGTAAAAACCACAACACATGTAAAAACAGGTAAATTTTCTGGTGGATTTAACTTCAAGGAGTTAATTGATAATACTGAGTGGAAGACTACCGAAGTAGATTATTCTGATCCAGAAAAAATAGTTACTACGGTAAAAGAGGGTGACGGCCTTGGAATCTCAGGATCAATCTCAATAAACGGTTATCCAGTAACTTTCGCACAGGGAGCATCTGGTGAGACAGTATACGGAATGCTTCGTGAAGCCTGCGAAAAAGGTGGAGCAGTAATAACTGATTTTGATGACCCTGAAGGATTGAGGATTTCTTCTTACAAATATGGTGCAGACGCTGAATTAGAGATTGAGTTTTCCAGCGTTGAATTCGCAAGAGCACTTGGTTTTTATAATGATGGCGGCGATGAAGTGTTGAATACAGATGAGGCAGGAACAGTTCTTCCGAGAATTGCAGACACAGGAGAGGATGCAGTAATAGTTCTCTTCCAGAATAATAAAGATGACGCAGGCAACACTGTAGAATCATTATTTGGTACTCAGTCTACATATAAGACAGACGGAAGAAGAGTCATCGTATCAGATACAAAAGGATTCGAGATGTCCTTCCTTTTAGACGATGGATTCCAAAAAGACGGAGTTGATCCATCTGACCCGACAGGTCAGACTGTATATGACGGATTAATTACCTTTAACGTAACAGATATCGGCTCAATGGCATTGCAGGTAGGTGCAAATGAAGGCCAGAGCATGAAGGTTAGAATCGCATCAGTAAGTACAGAGTTTATGTACATTGATGATGTGGATGTTACAAGAGCAGAGGGCCCAGAGGATGCGATGGATGCTCTCGAGGAAGCGTTAAGCTACGTTACATCAGTACGTTCTCAGCTTGGTGCTTACGAAAACAGATTGGAGCATACCACTAAATCTTTGGATGCCACCGAAGAAAATATGACATCTGCCATTTCTCGAATCGAGGATGCCGACATGGCAACAACAATGGTTGAATATACAAAGTTAAATGTGTTGGAACAGGCAGGTGTATCGGCGCTGGCACAGGCTAACGAGTTACCTCAGTTGGCACTCCAGTTATTACAGTAGTAAGGTATATCATCCTTAGCCAAAGATTCATTTTCTACCTTGGATATGCACTTAATAGGAGAAATAGTAAATGAACAGAGATAAGATTTCAGCTTTTACCTTGAAAATAGCATCCAGCAATGGCAGCGGATTAATATCAATTCTTTATGATATCTATAATGAATATGAGACTGAAGCGCTGGATAAATTTGCAGCTGGCCAAGTGGATGAAGCAATAGTTGCACTGAAGAAGTGTGCTGATGTGGTCAACCACCTCCAGAGAGATTTAAATTTTGAATATAAGGTAAGTTCAAATCTGTACGCGCTATACGATTATGTACAGCGAAATGTATCCAAATCCATATATAAGGCAAACTCCGAAGGATTATTAGAGGCTAAAAGAGTCATGGATGAATTAGGTATTGCGTTTGACCAAGTGGCTAAGAAAGATTCTTCCGCGCCTATAATGCGGAATACACAGTATGTTAGAGCTGGTGTTACCTATGGAAGGGAGGCACTAAATGAGAGCTTAATGGGTAATCAAACCAGCCGTGGTTTTTGGGCATAATTCAAAGTAAATATTATAGAAAAAGAGATTTCCGTAACAGGGAATCTCTTTTTTAATGTTTAGTTATAAAAAGTATCATGAGAATTATACAACAGGTTGAGATTTATACCTCGTTTGTGTATTAACATCTGACAAAAAAACAAAATGTAAATTTGTACAAATATTTTTATAGCGTGAAATGCTATGTTACTTCGGATCGCCAGGACCTATAATTCCAAATCGAAACGGAGGTGAAGAAAACGAAGACGTTTTTTACGTGGAGCATTTTGACCGTGGCTAATCTATTTGACGCCAGGGATTACAAAGTTCCAAATGAGCTGATCATCCTGGGATACGCTGCAGGACTTTTCCTGAATATACAGAACTTCCAGTTGATCGGGGTAGTTCTTTTCATAATAAAGGCTGCATTGCCCATCCTTATACTATATCTGCTGTATAGAGTTAAGGGCATAGGGTCTGGCGACATCAAACTATTTTCTGTGATGAGTACTCTTGTGGGTTTTGAGTACACAACAGATGTGATGGTTGCCTCAGTGATGCTTGCTGGCATCGCCGTGCTTGGTCTTTTCCTATATGAGAAGGGCATCAATTTAAAGAGAAGATTACACTATTCTTTTTATATAACGGCTGCGTTTTTTTTACTACAAATAATAAATGATTAAAAAGAATGGAGTAGATAACAATGAAAAATTTGGAAATCGCATTATGTGATCTTGATTCAAATTATGTTTTAAAATTCGCCAATCGTTTAATGATGAAAGCAAATGTGGGCGTTCATATTTTTACAACACCAGAAGGTTTCTTTTCAGATGAAACAGATTTTGATGTTGCAATTATGACAGAGGAGTTTGAGGAAATCTCGGGATTCCGCCCTAAGGGAATGATTGGACATAAATACTTCCTTACCGAGGATTCGGCAAATGTGACGGATGATTTCATTTATAAGTTCCAGGCTGTGGATAAGATTTTAGATGAAATCACAGAATTAAAGGAAGTCACAAAAAGCGGTATTAGTAAGAAAAATTCTAATGAAAAATCTAAGCTTATTGGAGTGTATTCTCCAGTAAATCATGAATTGCAGCTGCCATTTTCCATGGCGCTGGGTCAGGCATACAGAACAGGTGGAAAAGTTCTGTTCGTGGATCTGGAAGAGATTTCTATAATGCCAAATCTTATTGGCAAAAATTGTGAAAGGAATCTTATGGATCTTCTTTATCTATTAAATACTAATGCTGAAGATATGGAAGATAGTTTATCCGAATATGTTCGAAGCTTTATGGGCTTTGATTATATTGAGCCATTTTGGAATCCAAATGAAATCAGTGAAATCGATGAGGATACTTGGGACAGGTTCTTCGAGATGCTTGTGAAGACTGATTATGATGTAGTGGTTGTTCTTTTTGGAAGAGCTATCAATGGATTTGCCAGATATATAGAGAGGTTGAACAGACTTTTCGTTCTAGGAAGACCAGGTGATTATTTCAAAAAGGGCCAGGAAAACTTTTTAGATTATCTTGATAGGATTAAAGCGAATATTTCGGTAGAAAATGTAATTTTACCTATGTCTGCAGGAAATCTTTCTGACGGTACATACCAGTTAGAAGAGCTGCTCCAAGGTAACCTGGGAGTATTTGTAAGGAAACTGATGAACAGCAATGAGAGAAATGTTTTAGAAAATTATGGCTAACATAGAAGAGCAGGTACGTATAGAGGTAATGAATGAAATTGACTTATCCTATGACGTTACCGATGAGGAAATATTAAAGCTAATAAAAGAAAAAATCATGGAGAAATCAAAATCCTTTCCAATTTCACTGAGCCAGCGTCAGACGATAGAAAATCATGTTTTCAATTCTCTACGCAAGCTGGACGTACTGGAAGATTTATTAGCTGATGAGGAAATTACTGAAATTATGATAAATGGGCCGGACAATATTTTTATTGAGAAGAATGGGCAGGTTATTCATTCAGATGAGAAGTTTTCATCGGAAGAAAAGCTCAATGACATCATCCAAAGTATTGTGGCCCAGAGCAACAAAATCGTAAATGAGTCAAACCCAATCGTGGACTCCCGTCTACCGGATGGGTCACGTATAAACATAGTTTTAAAGCCCGCTGCGGTGGATCACAGCATTCTTTCCATAAGAAAGTTCCCAAAGGAACAGATGACTATGGAGAGGCTTAAGAATTTTGGCTCAATCGATGAGGAGCAAATTGATTTTTTGAAAAAGCTGGTAGAAAGTGGCTACAACATTTTTGTATCAGGTGGAACGGGAAGTGGTAAGACATCATTTCTAAATGCACTTGGGGAATTTATCCCTAAAGATGAGAGAGTGATAACCATAGAAGATTCTGCTGAGTTACAGCTTAAGAATGTAGAAAATCTGGTTCGCCTGGAGGCAAGGAATGCGAATCTCGAGGGAAAAAATGAGATTAGTATAAGGGATTTGTTGAAATCCAGTCTGCGTATGAGACCAGATCGCATAGTAGTTGGAGAATGTAGAGGAGCCGAGGCTTTAGAAATGCTTCAGGCATTTAACACAGGGCACGATGGCAGCCTTTCTACTGGACACAGCAATTCCTGCAAAGATATGTTGTCCCGACTTGAAACAATGGTACTTATGGGAGCGGAGATTCCACTTCCAGCAATCAGACAACAGATTGCATCAGGTATAGATATCATTGTCCAGCTGGGAAGACTCAGGGACAAGAGCCGAAAACTGCTGGAAATATCAGAAGTGGCAGGTATCGAGGCAGGAGAAATAAAGCTAAACCCCCTGTACAGATTCAGGGAAATAAATGAAGAAAATGGAAGGATAAAAGGTCAATGGGAAAAAGTAGGCAGTTTGATGCATACAGAAAAATTATTGGCAAGCGGCAAAGCATAATTCCCTGGATTCAGGGAGCTGGAATAACAATTGCTATTGCATTTCTTTTTTATCGATCTTTCTTTGGAATTTTTTCAGGAATACTGATTATCCCATTTTGGTTAAAACTTAAATCAGAGGAATACAAAACTCAGCTTCAGGGAAAAATGGAGGCGGAGTTTAAGGAGTTTATGATGCTGATTGTGGCCGGTCTGCAAACAGGATATTCCCTTGAAAGAGCATTAAGACAATCTGAGGAAGAGCTAAAGAAGCTATATCCCCAGGGCTCAATATTGGAGTCTTCCGTGCATATTATGAATCAGAAAATTGCAATGAATATGCAGGTGGAAAAAGCTTTTGATGAATTTGCAAAAGCAACTGGTCTTGATGAAGCTGTCAGCTTGTCTGAAATCATATCTTTTGCGAAAAGATGTGGTGGCGATTATGGAAGACATATTCGTGAGACAGCCCTAAAGATTGAGGACAACATTGCTGTTAAGCAGGAAATACAGACAATCACAACTGAGAAAAGACTTGAGCTAAAAGTGATGTGTGTCATGCCCATGTTGATATTGACCTATATTTCATTGACGTCGGCTGGTTTTATCGAGCCATTATATGGGAATCTTTTAGGAATTTTACTAATGAGTGGATGCCTTGTGGCATACGGATTCCTGATAGTTTTAGGTAGAAAAATAATTGATATTAAGGTCTGAAGAGAAATGGGAGGCGGGATGTCTTGCAAAAGAGTCATGATTTAACAAAAAAAGAATTTATAGAAATATTAGCGGTCACAACATTTTTGGGACTGGGAATATTAGTTTATGACTTCGTAAATACGAATTTAGAATTTAACGGGGTCATAGAAAGAAATGAAGCAGGCACAGGGAGTATTTCAGAGGACCTACAGTTGGAATTTTTAGATCAAAAGAAGGAATTTGAAGTAGAGGTGTCTGATAGAAGGCTTTCAGAAAAGGAAATAGAAAAGAGCTTTGATAAGGCTGTTAAAGAAATTGAGGAAACCTATCTGGGGCAGAACGAATCAGCTAATAACGTCACATATGACCTTGTCCTGGGAACAGAATATGTGGATGGTTTGATTGAGGCAAGCTGGAAATTATCTCCCTATGGAATTATTTCCAGAGATGGAAAGCTAAAGGTAGAAAACATTCCAGAAGGTGGAGAAATAGTAGACGTGCAATGCACTCTTTACTATGAGGAGGCGGAAAGAATATACAGCTTTGACCTGATGGTTAACCGCAAAGGAATGGATACCTTAGATGGCCAGCTCGAGGCAATAAACAGGACAGTCAAAGAGACAGATGAAAGTACTCGTGAAAATGCAAAGTATAAACTTCCAAAGGAAATTTCCGGAATGGATTTAACCTGGAAGAAAAAGATGAATTACAGAGGTCTTCAGATTATTTTGCTGGGACTTCTTACGGTAGCAGGACTGGCTATAGGAAAAAAACAGGATGATAAGAAAGCCAGACAAATGCACATAGAAGAACTTGAAAAAGATTATCCGCAGATTGTGAGCCAGTTGTCCATTTTAATGGGAGCTGGAATGAGTTTTAGAAAAGCTCTGGAAAGAATCACAGGTAAGTATGTGCTTTCTTTAAAGCAGGGTGAAAAACAAAAGGCAGGCTACGAAGAGTTATTGAAAACATATAGAAAAATAGCCGATGGCCGAGGGGAAATACAGGCTCTTGAGGAGCTGGGAAAGAGTTGTGAATGCAAAGAGTACAGAAAGCTTTCCATGCTGTTGGTACAGAATTTAAGAAAGGGCTCAAGGGATCTTTTGGATTCATTGGAAAAGGAAGAAAAATATGCCTTTGAAATGAGAAAGCAAAGAGCAGTTAGAGCCGGAGAGGAAGCGTCTACAAAGCTTCTTATACCAATGGGCGGAATGCTTTTTATAGTGATAGTGGTGCTGGTGGTTCCAGCGATAATGCAGATTAATTAAAGAGAGGAATTAAAAATGAAGAATTTAATGATGAATGTAAAGAATAAGATGGTTGAATTTTGGAATGAGGAAGATGGAATCGGCACAGTGGAGATGATCCTTATCCTGGTTGGAATCTGTATAGCCGATAAAAGCCGCATTTTATGTGGAAATTTTAGATGTATATGAGAAAAGTATTATGTAATGATAGGTCTAGTTTTTTTAGAAAAGGTAAAAATAATGTTTACAGAATTTGATGAGTTCCTTTTGACATGCGGATATTTTAAGATAAGAAATTGGAATATAGATAGTGCCGAGGTGATAAGTATAGATTCAGGGCACTATTGGATTATAAAGAAATTTGATAAGGAAGGGTACCCGGGGCTGGTATTGTATCATAGCCATGATGGAAGATTATATCATGTACATTTCTGCTATAAGGATCAGGATATAGCTCCAGCGGTATCAGAGATTATGAGTCACGATAGGTATCAGAAGAAGAAATTGAAGCTTAGGAACAGAATTACAAAGGTATCGAATAGAGAGCTCATGATGGCCCTTTAATAGGCGAGGTTTAATGGACAGGTAAGATGCAATAATACAATTAAGGCGGCATAGGTGATAGGAGAGACGCTTATGTGCAAATATTGTGATAATCATGAGGATTACTATGAAGGAAGTTTATTGACAGCTAAGATTGAGCTTGGATTTGGTGGGGATGAATATATATGGGTTTTGATTGACCCGGATACAAAGAAACTTGGAATTGTAGTGCTTAACCCAAGGACTTCGGAACAACGAGAGTCTTTTATCAAAGTCAACTATTGTCCAATTTGTGGAAGAAGAATAAAGAAGTAGCTGATTAACATTGATTACAGCCTATGCTGTCGTGGGAAGAGATATGTGTGAGCCAAGGCAAATTGCCCTGGCTCATTTTTTTTAGGGGGTTCTTAAAAAAATGTGTTGACTCCTACGTTACGTAATAGTTTATGGTATAGTTACACGTGAAGGAGATGAGAGCCATGATGACAGTAAATGAAGTAAGTAAGCTGACAGGAGTGAGTATACGCACCTTGCAGTATTATGACAAAATTGGACTTTTTAAGCCGGCAGAGTATACGGAGTCCGGGTACAGACTGTATGACGATGCAGCACTGGAAAAATTGCAGCAGATTTTACTGTTTCGGGAGCTGGAGTTTCCGTTAAAAGATATAAAGGATATTATAACCAGATCTGATTTTGACAAAAGTAAAGCACTGGATCAGCAGATAGGGCTTTTGGAACTAAAGAAAGAGCATATCGAAAATCTGATCGAGATGTGCAAAGGATTAAAACTGAGAGGAGTGAGACATTTGGATTTTACAGCATTTGATTCTAGCAAGCTCGATGAGTATGCTAAAAGAGCAAAAGAGCAGTGGGGCAAGACCCCTGAGTATAAGGAATTTGAAGAAAAGAATAAGAACAGATCAAAGAGCGATGAAGAGCATATGATGGCTGATTTCATGAAGATCTTTGAGGAGTTTGGTGGCTTGAAGGATAAGGCTCCTGCCACGGTTGAGGTACAGGATCAGGTAAAGAAACTTCAGAGCTTTATAACTGAGCATTTTTATAAGTGTTCAAACGAGATCCTTTCAAGCCTTGGAAAGATGTATGCCGGAGGCGGTGAGTTTACGGATAACATCAATAAGATGGGGGGAGAAGGAACTGCAGAGTTTGTTTTTGAAGCTATAAAGGTATATTGCGGAAAATAATGTGGCTGCGCCAAGAGACTTTGTTCTCCTGGCGCATATCTTTTTTATTAGCTATGTTCAATGGAAAAAATCATTTGAAAATATAGAGAAAATTGTGGTATTTTAAAATCTGAAAATTAAACAGAGAAACATAAACGACACATGTAGTGCATAGCACGTAAATCTGATCACGGTACGTATGTTAGAACATATCAAGCCGTTTTAGATAATGCTATGGCTACATGTTTTTTTATGTCAAAGGGAGGATAACTAATGCCGAGAAATCAATTTCAAAGAATGATCTTCGCCCTACTTACAGTAATTATTACTGTACATGGGTATGTGTTTTACAGCTTATACGTTGTAAACGGGAAACTACTTATGGAGATAACAGGGGCAGATAGTGTGCTTGGAGCTATTAAAACTCAGGGTGGCGTGTATATGTTTGGAAGGATGCTTCCTATATGGGCCGTTGTAATTGTGGAGTTCTGCTTTGCGTATGCCTTGGAGTGCCTTGTGGGAAGCCCTATGTCCTTTAAGATGGCATGCAGGATGTTTGACCCTAAGAATAATCATCCAATGATATTTGAAACAGCTATCATTTCATGTACTGTTCTTATCATGTGCCCGGCAATGAGCTTTATTGCTGCATTTTTGTATTATCCATATTATAACGGGTTTAATGTCTTTACACTTCTTGCAAACTGGGTAGAGCTTGTATGTCATAACTTTCCGTTTGCATTCTTTTCACAAGTATTCTTTATACAGCCCTTTGTCAGATGGGCATTTGGAAAGCTCTTTGCAAAAGACATAGCTGCCAGAAACAAGAATGCATCTGCGGAGCGTCCTAAAGATGAGACAGAAGCAATCGCGGACATCTTTAAGAGAATGGATGAAATTCAGGAAAGACTTGAACACGAAAGAAGACAGAGAAAGAAGCTTGCTGAGAAATTGAATAACCAGTAATGTAAATGAGCCAAGAGACTTGTTCTCCTGGCTCATAATTTTTAGAAACTATCAAGAAATGAGAGAGCTGCATCAAAGGCGGCTTCCTCTGTTTTTGTATCCTCTTTTGGAGAGGTATCTGTATTTGGGGAAGATAGCGTAAGCTTTCCGGAAAGTCTTTCTGCTATAAGGTCAGCCAATTTCTCAGCATCATTTGGTGCAGGGTCCTCATTTATAAGGTGGCGTACCGCTTCAATTACCATGTGGCTTTCGGAACGGTAGCCGTATTTCTTATAGTCTGTAATGGCATCGTATACAGCAAGATCTGAAAGAGTGTCCTGAAAACGAACGGTCTTCCTTTTGACGTTCATTACCTGCCTCCCATCTTATGACGGATAAGTTCCTCATATCCTTTGGCATTGATAGATACATCATCAAGGATGAGGGCATTTTTCTTATCTGCCTCGGAGAGGAAGTGCTTCATGATGGTTGCCCCGCCTCCGATAAAGATAAACTGGGTAAGGTCAGAGTTAAAGTTTAAGGCTCTGATCTGATCCATGAGGTTTGTAGCATAGGATGTAAGACCTGTCTTTATGATATCAAGGTAGTCTTTAGGGATATCGCTTGTTCCGTAGATCATGACTTCCTTGATGGTGGTTTCATCAGCTTCCTGCCCGAGGTTCTGACGAAGAGCTTCGTTGATGTCATTCATGCAGGTGATAGTTCCAAGTGGAAGTGACTTACATCTTGTCTGATCAGGGATAAATTCTGTCAGAGGCAGAATATCCACTGTCCAGGAGCCGATATCAATGACAAGGGCTGATTTGTGGAAGTCTTTCATGAAAGAAACAATCCCGGCATATCCTTGAGGGAATACATCAACGGAAAGAAGTGTCACAGAGTACTGCACATCTTCATATTTGAAAATAAGGCGGCGGTTTTTGGTGTAGTATTCCACAAAGTCTTTTTTCTCTGCACCCATACGGGTAAGGGGAACACCCACACCAAGATGTACGTCTGCAACAGTGGTGCCGGTCTTTTTAAGTTCCTCAGCGATAGCTGCCATTGTAAGGACTCTCATGTTTTCATCCTCTGTCTTTGATTTCTGTACGGATACTTTGCCGTTTCCGATTGCATAAAAGCCCTCTGTGGTTTCAATTACCCTTGTAGCAAGGGGCGGTTTTCCGGGGAGTTTCTTTACTCCTGAAGAAAAACAGTTGTGTGATGTCTTGGTATTTCCGTATCCTACATCTACTCCGATTACATATGCTGCCATAGTTTAAAATCCTCCTTGTAAATTAAAGTTTTTCAATAAGTGCAAAATCAACATCGTTTTGTTTCTCGTCCTGAAGCCTTTTAAGAGCAAAGGCAAGCTGGCTTTTTTCCATGCGCAGGCGGTCAATCTCGTCTTTTTGCATTTTCACAGTTTCTTTAAGGGCTTCATTTAAGGTCTTGTCCCTGCGGGAGGATAAGATTTTTCCTTCCTGAGACTTAAGGGCTTTCATAAGTTCATCATTTACCTGTTCGTTTTTATAGAAAAATGATCTTGAAAGTCCAGTAAGCTTGGTAAGTTCAACGATTGATATGTGTTCGTTTGCTTTTACCATGCGTCTTATAGTGTCAATTGCGAGGATCTTCTTTTCCTCTGATAGCTTCTTATTTGCAAGAAGCATGTTGTCGTAGTTGTTCATTATTCCATCCATCCTTTCTTAAATTTTTTGATTTTTTCATTACGTTTGTCGATTACAGGCTTTGTGCTTTCTGCTAAGGTCTTAGGACTCATCTGCCTGTAATATGCCACACTGCTTATGGACTTGTGCCCAAGAAGAGCTGCTATTGTTGCATCATCAGCAAAGAGGTCACAAAGGTGTTTTCCGTATGTATGCCTTAGAAGATGCGTTCCAACAGTAAAGGGCTTTCCGTTATCATCAAGCAGGTCAAGGGTCTGTACCATAGTTCTAAAGCGGTAGGAAAGAGAAGCATATGTCAGGGGCTTTGTGGGATCCTTGTCTGAGACAAAGATATAATCACAATCGCCGTATATACTTGCAGTTTCCTCTATGCTGGCTTTAAGGAGCGAGCATAGTTCTTCATTGATAGTCTTTTCATAGGTATTTCCGGTTTTGGGCTGGCATATCTTTACGTGTGGCTTTTCTCCAAAGAAGACATTTTCCTTTTTTAGCGTCATGGTATCGGATATACGAAGCCCTAAAAGCTCATGGATTAGCAGGAGCCTTGCAGTCTGCTTATCAAGGAGCTTATAGCCTGCGTGGAGTCTTTGCAGCTCTGCATCAGAGTAGCTTTTGTATATGGTTCTTTTGTGCTTAGAAAAGTCACTTTTTAGGAAAATTCCTTTTAGGTTGTCATAGGAGTATAGCTTTCCAACCACGATAAAGATGCTTTTTAGGGCAGACAGTTCTGTCCTGTAGTCCTTTTTACGTTTTGATTCAAGGTAGAGGTATGACAGGTATTCCTCTAAAAGTTCCCGGCTAAAGTCCTTTAAGGATATGATCTCCGGGAAAGATTTTTGTAAAAATTCAGAGAGAAAATTTACTGCCATGATTTCCACAGATACATAGCTTACAGAGCGTCTTTTTAAGTGATATAGAGCGGCATCTTTGATTTCTTTTTTTATGTCCTCTTGCCTGATCTTTGAGAAGTTTATCTGTTTTCTTTCCTTGATAGGGGAGTCCCGTACAGGGAAAGGAAGCGATTCTAACTTCCAGATATCATTTTCAAGTGAAAAGCCTTCATCTTCCTTTGGAAGAAAGTAATTATAGGCTGCTCTTAAGTAGTAAAACATTGGGTTATCTGCCCTATAGGTTTTTCCAAGCTCGGACCGGTACTTTTCATAGGAAAGTCTTTCTTCGTTCATGAGAAGATATACACGGAGCCGCCTTTCTATGTCCTTAAGAGGAAGGTCTGTAAGGTGCTCTATTTCCGGAAAGGTATCAGTAATAAAGTCAGCAAAATTATGAAAGTTTGTTTGCTCGCTACGCAGGGAGAGATAGGATATCTTTTCTGCCCTGTCATATATAAAGGCGGCAAAGTCATTTCTTATATCTGTAGGTGGGAGCCTTGATAAATCAAAGGCATGCTTTGGTGCGTAAAGGCTATGTTTTCTTTGATCCGGTGTTAAATTCCTGTAACAGGGCAGATCCTTAAAATACAGTTTCATTCGATGTGGTTCTCCTTAAAATATTCCTCCTGTAAAAGGTCGATGCGACCCGGCAGGTGGTCAATGTACTGCTTTGTCATATCATCCCTAGTGTGTCCAAGGTAAGCTCTTGTGGTGCCAAGGGGAGCTCCAGACATATGAAGGTCTGTAGCTATGGTGTGGCGATAGTCATGGGACTTAAAATCTATGTCCTTTGTTTCTTCATATAGAAGGAGCTGAGCCTTCATCTGTTTTACAAAAGTAGCTGCCTGGTAAGGCTTATTCTTGTCTTTGCATGAAGGGAAGATAAATTCTGACCCGGAATCATCTTCTGTTATGTGGCGTCTTAAGAGCCTTGATACTTCTTCCGGTATCGGTATCTGCTTGTCAGAGCGCAATTTATATTGGTAAATCTTAAGCCAAAAGGCTCCATTATCAGAAAAGAGGGCGTCTTTTCTTAGGGAGCAGACCTCATTGATACGAAGCCCTGTGGAATAGAGGGTTAAGTACATAAGACCAAGGGTTTCGGGGAAGTCGGAAAGTACTGTAAAAATCTGATCAATCGTTTCTTCTTCAACAGTCCTGTCATGATGTAGATATCTTGCCTTTTTATAGAAGTAGTCAAAAGGAAACGATGGGATCAAAAGCTTTTCTCTGACGGAAAGCGTGGTCAGAAAAAAGGAAAGCATGGTGAGCGTCCTGTTATAGGTTTCCGGTCTAAGGTCCTGAGAGTCTTTGTATTCTATGAAGCCTTCAATGTCCGAATATGATAGTTCGGATAGGGAACTGTGCTTTTCTTCAAGGTATTTGGTAAATTCTTTAGCTCCGTAGTATTTTTCAAGTAATGACTGCATAGAGTACTTGGGCGATAGTACAAGCAGATATTTCATGTAGTGCTGCAGGATTTCTCTGTGCTCATAGGAAACGTCTCCAAAGTTAAAGCACTCAATTCCTCGTGTAGGGTTTGCTCTTTCAGATAATGAGAATCTTTCAAGGAACCAGAGTGTTGCTGTAAAGTCTGGCTTACTATCTGAAAGAAATAAAAATCGTCTGGCCCTGTATAAAACCTGTGGAGCATTTTTTGATATCGCATCCATGTTTTTTTCAAGGAAAGCATGAAAATCAGATACTTCCTTGTCTGTTATATGTTTTAAGTCCTGAATACCGGCACTAACGCAGTACTTATAGAGATAGTAAAGGGGCGTTATGAAGTGCTGGATCATGTAGTGGTTTTTTCGATCCTTAATCTGTGAAAGGTCAAAAAGCAGGACTTTGTAAATTTGTTTTTTTACAGTCACAGATGCAGGCAGTGAAAAGTCAAAGTAAAGAAATTCCTTGCGCGCTGTGTAGTAAAGCCTCTCTGCAATGTAGGGATCCGGGAAGTATCCAAGAAAGAGGAGCCTATTTTCATAGGGCGGTGTTCTTCGGATGGTGATCTTTTTTATTTCTGATAAAACCATCTGGTCTAAGGCTTTTAAGTATTCCGAGTGCTTTGCCGGAACAGAAAGAGCAAGGTAATCATCATATAAAGCCCTTGTATCTGCTGTGATTTCAGAAAAGCTTTCTATGCCGGACACCATAAGAAAGGTAAGACATTTTCTGCCACGGGCTGTTTCAGCAAAGGATGATACGGTAAGCGGATGTCCATTTTCTTTCATGTAAGCAAAATAGACGGTCTCAAGGTCTCCTTTGTATGCTGAATACTGTTTTGGTGAGAAAGCAAATTCATGACGGACAGTGGTAATAAAGGCTTTTAGGGTATTAACAGAAATTTCTGAAAGGGATGAAAAGCCAAGCGATGACAAAAATGAGTATAAGAAGTCAACCCTTTTGCCTAAAACAGAAGGCGAGAGGGTAATTTCTTCATATAATGAACTTTCGCTTTCGACTAACTTAAGTAGAGCCATAGTCATTCCTTTCTTAAACCTTAAGGGTTTTATCCATTTTCCTCTTAGGTGCTAAAAGTCCTTTTTTGGAGCCTTGTCAAGTCAGTAAGATGTTTTGGCAGGTGGCTTTACAAGGCAGAGAAAAAGGATAAACTTGTCGCTACAGGAAATCGGAGATATTAACGCCTTCAGTAGCTTTTTTAAGGTAAAGATCCTGGGCATCTTCGATTTCGCGCGGTGATACATGCAGGTAGTTTTCTGTGGTTGCAATGTTTTTGTGTCCTAAAGCCTTGGAGATTTCAACAATCGCCCAGTTTGCTTTGCGCCTTTCATCCGCAAAATAGTGGCGGAGCATATGGTTTGTTACATGCAAGCCGCAGCGTCTGCCGATGGTTTCAAGTGATGAATAAAACGTATTTGCCGTTAGAGGTGTACCCCTCGTTTTTCCATGCAGGACAATAAAGAGATAATCTGTTTTCTCAAAAAGATCCGCATTCTCCGATAGATAAACATTTAATAGGGAGAACAGGGCATCTGATATTTTCATGTAACGTTCTTCTGCATTTTTTGCGTAGGCGCGGTTTTGGTTCGCATCACGATATCTTACAAAGATGCGTTTTTTCTCATAATCAATGTCCTCCGTATATCTGATTCCAAGTGCCTCACCGATACGAAGTCCTGTTTCCTCTAAGAGCATGAGAAGGAGTTTATCCCTATTGTTGTTACAGGCGGCCAAAATCTTTTGAACATCTTCTTTTGTGGCAATCCGGGCATTATGTTCATTTTTCTTAAGGTACCCATCATAGGTAAGAAAAGAAGAACTTACTGTTGTGCCCACAGGTGTTACATATGAAAAGTTTCTGTCATCAAGCACTGATAAAAATGGAACCTCGCCATTTCTGTGCAGGAAGTTGTATAGTCCGAATACTGCCTGCAAATATGAGTTGGCGGTATTGTTTTTTACCTCTTTGTAGGAACCTGTGTGAGAGCCGCTTTTTACATACATTAAAAAGTCGTAAAAGTGCTCTGACTGTTCTGCGAACTTCATAGAAGCCACGGAATTTAATGTCAGGTCTCTGTCATAGAGAAAATCCATGTAATACGGAAGGATTCTTGCAATGCGAAGGATTGTGTTGTGAGCTCTGTTTTGCATGACCTTGTGCTTTAAGTATCTGGTGCATTGTGGCTCAATCTGTCCCGTTTCGGAATCTTTTACATAGAAGTATGTTTTTCTGCCTTTTTTGGCCTGACCATATATATATTTCATGTGTCCTGATTTCTCCTTTCATCAGATATGTGGGACATAAAACACGTAATCCGTAACGGGAAATACAATTTTTGTGTAAAAAATTCTAAATCACAAGAGAGCATAACTTGAAACACATAAAATATGCTCTAAACAATAATAAAGCATATAGAGCAGTATATGTCAATAGGGAAATATGCTTTAGAGTGAAATAGAGCATATTATGTTAAATGATAATTAATATAATAAATCAACATAAAGCACATTATTCTTGAAAACGACTGTGCTTTATAGTAAAATACAATCTGTACTATTGTGCTATTTTAAGAGGAATGCTTAATGCGTAGAAAAGAGTTAACAGACTATCCTTTTAATAAAGAGATGTTCAGGGAAGTGATCATAAAGGCAAGAGGAGATAGGAGCCAGGCAACCTTTTGTGAAGAGTGCGGGCTTTCTTACGCCTATATGAACCGGTATGCAAATGCAAAGAATGAGGATGCACCGACTATCAGCACCTTAAAGAAGATTGCACTTGCAACCAGGGCAGTTTCATATGAAGAGCTGCTGAACGCTGCAGGCTATAATGCAGAGAAATATAAGGATGACAGGCCTGTAGGCGTGGCAAGAAAAGATTTCTTTCATCCGGTATTTCTTGGAATGGCGAACAGTAACTATGACTGGCGGATTGAATCCAAGGGATATCAGAATAACGAGCCTTTTGAGATCATCATAGAAAGAAATGAAGTAAATAAGTGGTTCTTTGTGCCTGTAACAAAAGCGGATATCACAAAGGATGAGATCCAGAGCATCATCATGAACCAGCCGAAGTTTACGCCCGGAAGCAAGGTAAGTTTTGTGACAGATGATGCAGGTATCTTTGAAACATTAAAGGCAATCGAGCTTCCTTTAATCTCCCTGTATATATCTGTAGTAAGGGTACTGGGGCAGGAGATCATAGATGAAGTGAGCATAAAGACCAGCATCAGTACGGATATTACGATAAAAAATGAAGACAATATACGTCCATTTGCCATAGGAGAGAACCAATGAGTGAGATAGATGCTATCAAAGAAAGACATTCCGTAAGAAATTATGAAGCAAAAAAGATTGAAGCTGATAAGGTCGAAAAGATCAGAGCTAAGATTGAAGAGCTTAACAAGGAAGGGAATCTTCATTTGCAATTTATGGAGGATGCCGGAAAGACCTATAATAAGCTCTTTAACAAAGTTGCAGGGCTTGGATCTGCACCGAGTGTTATTGCCTGTGTAGGAATCGATGATGAAACTTTGGAGCAGAGAGTTGGGTACTATGGAGAAAAGCTTGTGCTTTTCATACAGGAGCTTGGACTTAATACCTGTTGGGCAGGAACTTTTAACCAGAAAAATATCGGCGCTGAAGTCGGGAACAACAAAAAGCTTGTCATCAGTATTGCCGTAGGATATGGGAAAGATAAGGGTAAGCCCCATAAGTCAAAGAGTCCTGAGCAGGTAATTGAAGCAAAGGGTGATAGGCCCTATTGGTTTAATAAAGGCGTTGATATGGCACTTTTAGCACCTACCGCTATCAACCAGCAGAAGTTTACAATCCGACTAAATGAGGATGAAAGTGTGGATTTCGTGGATAAGGGCGGCATATTTAGCCAGGTAGATCTCGGCATTGTAAGATGTCATTTTGAAATAGGAGCAGAGAAAAGCTTTCCGATTTAAGGATGTGATGGTATGAATGTGGAAATTACATGGAATGGTGGCTTTAATCATAAAGAGGAACTTTTAGCGTTGGCTGAAAAGTCAGATACATTTTATCTGGTATCACCTTTCTTGGCTCCTGATATAGAGAAGATCATTGAGGAAATGTCAACCATAAAGAATCTTTATGTGTACACAAACATAGATGGCTTTGACATGGGCGTAGAAATCATAGAGGCTTTATCAAGGCTCCAGAAGTACTGCGAGAAGGAAAACATTTCTCTTAATATGTTTTATGACGACGGGTTACACGGGAAAGTTTATCTCTTTTATAAGGGAGAAAAGGCAACAGGATTTGTCACCGCCTCAGCAAATTTTACAACAAAGGGACTTACTAAGAATATTGAGTACGGCATTTTAATAGAGGATGAAACTCTCCAAAATGAAATGCTTAAGAATGTGAGAAACAATGTTGCACATACACTTTCAGCGGCATATCTGTCTTACCTTTATGGGAAGGCACAGGAGTTTAAGAAGAAGCATCCAAAGCAAGAAAAACCGTCATTTAAATCTGCAAAGTTTGTGCGGTCTGAAAAGACAAAGGAAACAAGGTACTTTCTTAAGACAATCGGGAGAGATGGAAAGCCTCATCCTAAGAAGCCATTTGTGGATGATGTGAAGCTTGGATTCAAAAAAGCCACATATCATAAAGGTGATGTTATGGTGATTCATGCCAAAGAGCATGGCTTAGTAGTGGGAATTTATATGGTACTCGAAGATATACCTGAGGAATATACAGAAGATACATGGGATAAATGGCCATATAAATATATGCTTCGTTGTCTGACACCGGATTTTAGTAAGAAATGGTGGCAGGAAGAAATAAAAACATTAGAATTGCCAGAGGATTTTATAATACACCGTCTGCATGAAGAAGATCATGTGACCATGCGAGGGAAAGATAATTTGAATGCCATCAGCTATGGAAGTCCGTTCCAGCTCACAAAGGAATTTGCAGATTATGTGCTTAAAAGACTAAATGAGACGTTATGAGTCCGTTTTTTAGGACACCCTATCTGCTACCATTACAGTAGAAACATAAAACACATGTAAAATCATGGGTCAGTGTACCTAACTGGAGGTAAGCTATGGGAATATTTGAAGATGAGGATGATGCAATTGACGATTTTTTCATGATGGAAATGCTGGACGAAGAAGAAAAGAACGATAGGAAGAAAAAAGGGAAGGACAAAGGTCCGGATAAGGATAAAGACAAGAAAAAAGGATTGTTCGGAATCTTTTAAGGGAGTATATGAGATCGAAACCATTAAACGCGGGAACAATAGGAATAGCTATATTTAACCTCTTTGCAGCATTTATATACAGTATAGCTATTGTAGACAAACTGCATATTGAAGGTGGGATAAGGATACCGGTGCAGATTGCATTTATTATCATCTTTGGAATTTTGGAATTTATTCCAAAGATAGTAATAATTCCGGCAGGAGCCGCAGGGTTTATGAATTGCTTTACTGCATGGAGTTTGCTTGCGCATATAGGACATCCGATTGTAAGGATAATTCTTAGGATAGCTGCAATCGTAGTCTTTATACTTCTTGAGCTTTCACTGTTTACAGACGTGACACTTGAAGGAAGGGATGAAAGCAGACCGCCTACAATACAGCAGATTAAAGCAAGCGGATATAAGAAATACACCAAAGATGGTGTTACATCATACAGGAAAGAATAAATGGAGTTAAAAAGTGAGAAGGTCTTCTATGAAAGAGAAGTAAATGAAGCCCTTATGGATGCGGACTGTGAATGTATTCTTTGGGGAGAAGATTTTTATGATATGAAGATTGTCCTGTATCCTAAGAAGATTTCAGCGATACCGGGCTATGAAGATATAAAGAAAAGTCTTGTTAATGCAGCACTTGTGTATTTCGACTTTTCAAGTGAAAACTATATAAAGTCAAGCATTGTAAGATTCGACTGGGACAGGCAGATAGTCTATATAGCAGAAGGAAACTTTAATGCCATATGGAAGTTCTTTCAGAAAAGCGTTGACCTTGGAATCAGAATCCAAAAAGAAAACGGAAATGAGGTTCCGGTAGATCAGAAGGAAGACATTGTTGATCTTACGCTTCTTGAAAGAAAAGGAAGTAAGCCTGTTATAAGTAAAGGGCAGCTTACATATATAGCCAGGGAAGTTTCTGAAGACGAAAAGAAGGCGCTTGGAAGAAAACAGAGCCTTTTGGATAATCAGAAGTATAAATTTTACTATGCTGCAGGCGGTGATGTGTATCATGACAGAGACTGCGAGTGCATAAAAGCAATTGCGCCTGAGAGCTTTGAGGCATCTGATATCGTGCCGGAGGGCATGAGACCATGTAAAAAGTGCAAGAGGAAAATGTACTTAAGGGCAGCGTGTAGCCCATATGTAAAACAGATACCGCAAGTAGATCTGCTTCTGACTAGAGGCGGAATCATGGACTTTCACCTTGAAAAGTTTGCTTTTGAGGAAGGGCTTAAGTTTCGTATTGATACAGCAGGAGAGCTAACTGTAAAGGGTAAGGAAGATACCTGGATCATTAAGGGCTTTGATAAAAACTTCCTGTCCTTATGGCATAACAATTATGTAAAGACAGCTCCAAGAGAGCGGTATATAACCCAAGGCTTTCATAATCAGAAGCTTGACGGAAAGAAGCTTTATTCCATGCTTGAATATATTTGTGGGTATACCTTCGACAAGCATCTTGAAGCAGAGGACAGAGCTGAGCAGGCAAGAATTGAAGAACAAAGAGCTGAGGAAGCAAGGATAAAGAGAGAAAAGAGCCTTATTGGTCGTATTGAGGCATTATTTAGAAATATTTTTAGTTGGAAGAGTAAAAGAAACAAATAATAAGCAAAGGTGGAACAAAAAATGATTACATCAGATGAGATCAAAAGAAGACTGTGGAATGGAGCAAATCAGCTTAGAGGCTCAATGGATGCCAGCCGTTATAAAGATTATATGCTTGGTCTTATGTTTTATAAGTTTTTGAGTGATAAAACATTGCAAGCCTTTAAATCGGTTTCAAAATCATCTGCTATAGGCATGGAATTAGTCAAGTACTATGCTGATAATGTAAAGGCTGTTCAAAAAGATAATGCAGGGATAGCAGATAATAAGGTGTTGAATCTTGTAAAAGACTATTTGGGATACTATGTACAGCCGGATCAGTTATACCAATCTTGGATAAATGACATCAATAATGGTGAATTTGAATTAGAAAAAATATCTGATTCATTAAATAGCTTTGAAAGAAATGTTGACGCACAAAAGGATAATGATGATTTTAAGGGATTGTTTTCAAATCTTGATCTCACTGATACAGCTTTAGGAAGCACATTAAAACAGAGAAGCGATAATATAAAAGAACTAATCCTTCTTTTTGCAGATCTAGATATGGTTGAACTTCAAGAAAATGACATTCTGGGAGACGCATATGAGTACTTGATTGGCATGTTTGCTATGGAATCAGGTAAGAAGGCTGGTGAATTCTATACACCACATTATGTGTCAGAAGTAATTGCACAGATTGCAGCAAAGTGTGCCAAGATTTCTTCGATTTATGACCCAGCTGTTGGATCTGGCTCGTTGTTATTGACTGTTAAAGGACATCTTTCCGAAGAAGATAAAAAGAATCTCCATTATTACAGACAAGAGAAGAATACAGCTACATATAACCTGACACGTATGAATCTTCTGCTCCATGGTATTCGACCTAATAAAATTGATATTAAAAATGGAGATACATTGGCGGAAGATTGGCCAGAAGATCCTAATAGACCGGGAGAAGGGATACTCTTTGATGCGGTAGTTATGAATCCTCCGTATTCGCTAAAAAACTGGAACAGTTCAAAGATAAAGGGATCAGATCCAAGATTTGAATTTGTTGACGGTATTCTTCCTCCTGATAACAAAGGAGATTATGCATTCCTCTTACATGGATTGTACCATTTGAATAGAGATGGAGGCATAATGGGTATTGTTCTTCCGCATGGAGTTCTCTTTAGAGGAGCTGCCGAAGGCGATATAAGAAAAACACTTATAGATAAAGACTGTATTGATGCAGTAATTGGACTACCGGCAGGCATGTTCACAAATACAGGTATTCCAGTAATAGTAATGATATTGCGCAAAGATCGTAAATTCGATGAGCCTGTACTTATAATTGATGCGTCCAATGGGTACTCAAAGCAGGGAAAGCAAAACGTTCTTAGAGAACGTGATATTGCAAGGATAGTAGACACATACCTAGAAAGAAAAGAAGAAAAGGGCTTTTCACATGTTGCAACGAAAAAAGAGATTATTGAGAATGACTATAATCTAAATATTCCGAGGTATGTTGATAGTACTGTAGATACGATTGCAGAAGATGTGGATGGACATTTGTTCGGAGGGATTCCAGAGAGTAACATTGCAAATTTAACTGTTTTGAATTCTAGCGTCCCAGAAATAATAAAGAATACATTTTCAACTTTAAGACCTGGATATTTGAAAATGGAATGTGCACCAGCTGATTTTGAGAAACAAGTCATCAATTCTGAAACGGTCACACTTAAATCCGATAAGCTTAAGAAGGAAATTGATGAATATATTGAGAAGTATTGGAATGAAATAAAAGAGATTTCTCAAAGTGACGGTAGTGAAGCGATAGCAAAAATCAAGGATGATATGCTGAACGAAATTAAAGCTATTTTGAGTGCCTATTCATTTGTAGATATATATGAAGGGTATCAAGTAGTGGCAGATATATGGAAAGATTCGCTTAGTCATGATGCTGGAATTATTGGAGAAAAGGGGTTTTATGAAGCAGGAAGGACTCGGGTTCCCAATATGGTAACTAAAGGGTCTGGAGATAAAAAACATGAAGAACAAGATGGATTCATAGGTGCGATTGTTCCAAATGAGCTAATTGAGAGAATTCTGTTTAAGGAAGAATTAGAGGAAATCAATCGAATTGAGACCAAAATAGCCGAGGTTGATTCTGAGATTGCAGAAATAACAGATTTTGCTGGAGATGAATCTAACGAAGATTACTCATGTTTTGCAGAATGCTTTAAGGATTCTGGGGATGAACTAGACAGAAAGAAAGTGAAGGATGCGATAAAGTCGGCGGATAAGGGAAGCCAAGAAAGAAAACTTCTTGAAACATGTGAAAAACTATTTGCGGAAAAGGCCGAGAAATCTAAGATTCAAAAGCAAAAAGAAAAGGAATTAAAGGAAGCGGTTCAAGAACGAATACTTCTTCTTACAAATGAAGAGATTGATACTATTATGCATGAGAAGTGGTTTGGAGATGTAGAAGAAGAGATGACAAGGCTTATAGTCTTACCGCTGGCTAATGAAATAGAAATTGTAAAAGACCTTTACGACCGATACTCTGATACTTTAGACGATATAGAAAATCAAATTAGTGCTCTTACGCAGCAAATTGAAGATTTTCAGAAAGAGTTGGTGATTGTAAATGAATAGAAAAAACACACCAAAATTAAGATTTAAAGAGTTTGAAAAAGCTGACCCTTGGGAACAGCGTAAGCTAGGTGAAATATCTAATAAGGTAACTAAGAAAAATCAAGATGCTGTAGTTGATGAGGTATTCACAAATTCTGCAGAGTTTGGAATTATCTCTCAGAGAGACTTTTTTGAAAAAGATATTGCTAATGCCGAAAATATAGATGGATATTATGTTGTGGAGCCAGATGATTTTGTGTATAACCCTCGTATTTCCGCAACAGCTCCATTTGGACCTATTAAAAGAAACAAGCTGGAAAGAACAGGAGCAATGTCTCCGCTTTACTATGTATTTAGACCTTATGATATCGATTTAAGCTACTTGGAATGGTACTTTCAGACAACGTGTTGGCATTCATTTATGAGGTTTAATGGGAACTCTGGTGCCCGTTCTGATAGATTTGCTATCACAGATAAAATCTTTAACGAGATGCCTATATCAATGCCACAAGATATAGTAGAGCAAAAGCTAATTGGAACATTTCTTACAAAGCTTGAATCCCTTATCACCCTTCATCAGCGTAAGTATGAAAAACTAAAAAAGGTAAAAAATGCATATCTTGATGAGATGTTTCCAAAAAATGGAGAAAGATTTCCAAAGCGAAGATTTCCGGGATTTACTGACCCTTGGGAACAGCGTAAGTTTGTTTCAGTCTTTGATGGATTGCAGAATAATACCTTATCGAGAGCAGAATTGAACTATGAGAGCGGAACAATAAAGAATGTGCATTACGGTGATGTTCTGATAAAGTTTGGAGACTATATTGATGCCTCCCAAACTGAGCTGCCGTACATATCCGATGATGCAAAAGCTGATAAGTTTAAGAACTCATTTTTGCAAGATGGGGACATTATAATCGCAGATACAGCAGAGGATGATACTGTTGGCAAATGTACAGAAATACGGGGCTCCGAAGGAATGAAGCTCCTGTCTGGACTTCATACGATAGCTTGTCGTCCAAAGGAAAAATATGGTCCGATGTTCTTGGGATACTATATCAATTCTCCTGCATATCACAATCAGCTAAAACCGTTGATGCAGGGAATAAAAGTTACTTCAATTTCAAAGTCAGCTCTTCAAGATACGGATATGATTATTCCGAAATCCATAGATGAGCAGATTAAAATCGGGGAGTATTTTTCAAACCTCGACAACCTTATCACCCTTCATCAGCGTGAGCTTGACAAACTTAAAAAACTTAAAGCAGCCTACCTTGATGCGATGTTTGTAGGAGGAAAATAAATGAGCAATGCACCTAAAAATGCGACTGAAAAAGCATTTCAGGAAAACTTGGTAAATGAGTTACAGAAATATAGCTGGTCAGCTCCTGATGAATTAAATGGAAATCTACATAAGGTTACGGTGGAAACTCTAATAGAGAATTGGCGTAGTGAACTGAACAGAATTAATAAAAATGTTCTGGAAGGTGTCCCACTTACAGATAATGAGTTTTCACAAGTGCTCTCACGTGTAAACCAAATTAACAACAGCTATGAAGCTGCAAAGATATTGGCTGCTGAAAATGGGAAAGGTAAAATTGATGGTATCTGGCGCGATGATAACCCGGAAGTAACAAAAAAACAAATTACACTTACAATTTATAGAAAAGCACAGGTGCTTGGCGGGGATTCTTCGTATCAAATTGCCAGAGAGGTCACTACAAAAAACAATAACCGTTTTGATATTGTTCTTCTTATTTGTGGTCTTCCGGTTATTAATATTGAACAGAAGAGAACTGATAAAACTATAGATGAAGCATTTGGGCAGTTCAAAAGATATTATCAGGATGGTGAATATACGAATAATTTCATGGCATTTTCGCAAATGATGGTGATATGTACTGAAATTGATACAGAGTATTTTGCTACGCCCAAATCATTATCCGATTTTAATAGAGCATTTTGTTTTCACTGGACGGATAAAGATAATAATAGAATTACAGATTGGAGACAAATAGCATCAACATTTTTAAAAATACCAATGGCACATCAGATGGTAGGCGATTATCTAGTTATAAATGAGTCCGAAAAAGAAGATGAAAAATGCCATATGGTAATGCGCCCATATCAAGTATATGCTCTTCAGGCAGTGGAATTGGCAGCCACAGGCCAAGACGGGAAATGTGGAGGCTTTCCTCATGGCGGTTTTATTTGGCATACAACCGGATCAGGAAAGACTATAACGAGTTTTAAAACAGCGTTATTTTTATCAAAAAGAGCAGGTTTTGATAAGGTTGTATTCCTCGTTGATAGAAGAGAACTAGATACCAATACTTCGACAAGATTTAAAGCTTATTCCGCATATGAGTCTGTGAAAGTGGATGATACAAAACATACTTATCAATTAAAAAAACATCTTATGGCAGGTCATAATGGAATAGTAGTTACAACAACTTTTAAGCTGAATGCATTAGTAAAAGATCTTCTTGAAACGTCTGATCATGCACTTAATGAGAAAAAGTTTGTTTTCATCATAGATGAAGCCCATAGAACAACGATGGGAGACATGATGGTGACAATTCAAAAATTCTTTAAGAAGAATGGTCTTTTCTTTGGTTTTACCGGAACGCCTTTATTTGATGAAAATAAAGCTAAGGGAAAGGTAAATGAAAAGAGTGAATTGATCAATACTACTGAAAAGCTATTCGGGCCCAAACTTCATCAATATACTATCGATGAAGCAATAAGAGATAGAAACGTTTTGGGATTCCATGTAGATTACATAAATACTGGTGAGTTTAAAAGTTACGAAGATTTACGAGATAAGCTTGTTGAAGCAATTATAGAGGAAAAGCCAGATGAAGACTTAAGAGATGTAGAGCACAAGGTACAGGCTTTGTCAGAACTTGATGTTGAAAAAGAGAGTAGTAAGAGGAATGTGTTTGTTTATCAAGATGAGACGCATATCCCTAGAGTTGTTTCAGAAATCTTGAATTCCTGGGAAAAACAATCGCAGCATCGTTTCTTTAACGCAATACTTACTACTGGTAAGATAAGTAGGGCGATTGCTTACGCAGAAGAATTTCAGAAACAGCAAAAGCATGTGGATGATCCGATTCATGTGGCTGTGACTGTGAGTTTTGGAAATGAAAATGATACTGATAATGAAGCAAGAAAGTTTGCAGAGAGAATTTTTGAGTATTATTATGCATTCACAGGGATTAAATTTGCTCCAGGAGATTCTAAACATGGGGAATCTCAATATTTTGAAGATTTAGTTTTAAGGACAGCAAGAGGAGGAAGTGGACGAAACGAAAAAAATATTGATTTAGTAATTGTAGCAGACCAGATGCTAACGGGATATGATTCTAAATATCTTAATACATTATATGTTGATAGAAAACTAGAATTGCAAGGACTTGTACAAGCGTACTCTAGAACGAATAGAATATATGGTGAAGCCAAAGAATTTGGAACAATTATTAATTTTATATATCCCCGTATGACTAAAGAAGCGGTCGATGAAGCCTTAAAACTATATGGAAGCGGAGGAGAGAGTTCTCCGGCTATTGTTGATACATATGATGTTGCGGTAGGAAAACTAAATGCATTACTAAGCGATATGTGTAATGAACTGCAAGATCCGGCAGATTGGATAAATATAAAAGATGATGAGGATGCAAAGAAAAGATTTGTAATTTCATATAAGAGGGCAGCAATACAACTAAATGTTGTTTCTCAGTATTATGAGTATAAATGGAATGATAAAACTTTTGGAATTGATGAGCATACGTGGATGAAGTATACTGGCGCATATAAAAACTTGACGCATGAGACACCAGTTGATCCGCCACCTGTTGTAATTCGACCACTTCCAGGTAAAACAAAACTTGTGGGAACACAAGTGATTAATGCCGCTTACATTATAAATTTGATTGGAGAAAAAACTACAGTTAGTGGAAACGCAAGAATTGTTGATGATGAATCCTTACGTCTAATCCTAGAGCAGATTCAGGAATTATCGAACTTAGGAGAGGCAGAACATGCGAAACTTCTTGAGGAATTTGTAGAAGACATAAAAAATGGAAAAGTTGAAGCGTCAAAACCTATAGATGAGTCATACGAATTATGGAAGAATAATGTATTGAAACATGAAATAGATGATTTTGCTTCTGAATGGGGAGCGGATGCTAATCTGCTATATAATTCCCTTATGTCATATTCAAATCTTGAACCTGATGTAGTTCCGAGGATAGATGAGATTATTGATACGGTTGAAATAACAAAAGCGAAAAGAGATGTTGTATCACCTCTTCTACATAATATTGATCTGACAGAAGAATTACCAAAATGGATGGCAGAAATGAGAAGAAAATATAAGACCTAACTGATGTTATGTGAGTTTTTTGAAAAAGCTTGTAGGTGTAATGACCTACAAGCTTTTTATATATCCATCATCGGCGCAGAGATATATTGCTTATTGGTTTAAATTAGATAATGACCTCATAATGATGTCAATATCGGCGCTCTCCAGCTCATGAATAATGTGGAGATATGTTTTTTGTGTTGTGGTCATATTTGAATGGCCGAGCCTACGGGCCACACTAGCAATCGAAACACCGGCAAAAAGGAGTAGCGATGCATGAGTGTGGCGAAGACCATGCACTGAAATTACAGGTATTTCAGCATGCTTACAGTGTCGCGCAAGAAGATCGTTAACAGTAGAGTTGTATATTTTACCACAAACAAATATAGGTTCATCTTCTGGCAAAGATTTTATCAAAGAGGCAAACTGCATAACTGTTTGCCAATCTAGAGGAATCTTTCGAACAGAAGATTTGTTTTTGGTAGGAAGGAATCCACCGGAGCCTTTGTAATCCCATGTTTTAGATACTGATAGTTGTTGTCTTACCAAATCAAAATCTGCTGGGGTCAGTGCTATCGCTTCTGAGAAACGCATTCCTGTTTTGGCAATTAAGTATATTAGCCAGTCCATGTTTAACTCGGAAGATAATTCGAGATCATCAATTAGCTTGTGGAGTTCATATTGATTGAGATATTTTGGCTTTTTTTCGCGAGGGCTTCTTCCTTTAATTATTGCTTTACGGGTAGGATCTCTTTGGATTAGACCTTCATCCACGGCATCAAGGATCGCACATTTTAAATGGTGATGAAAGTCCATTGTTGTTTGTCTTTCATGCTCGGCAGCATAATCGTTCAGAATTTTTTGATATGAAGTTCTATCTAGATCACAAAGACAAAGTGTGGGTGCAAGCTTTAAAAGCCATTGATATGCCATGTTGTATTTGTTCATGGTTATAGGTCTTATGGCGCCTTCTTTATAAACGGAAATCCATTGTTTATAGTACTCGCTGAACAACATGGTATTGTTGTTGGTTGTCGTTGTATACATATGTAAGTCCTCCTTTTCTGCTGATAATACATACGCCGATGAAGGGTGATAAGGTTGTCAATATTCTCGAAAAATGCTCCTATTTTTATTTGTTCATCTATTTTAGGAACCGGTAGCTCCTGCTTATATAATTCTTCCCAAACGATATTTTTTCTACAAACGCTTGCACCTTCAGTTGAAGCTTTTAAGAAGAAATCTTTTGTTTTATCTTGTTTTACCCAAGCCTGTATGAACAATGGATCACATTCAATGAGCTCATAGACCTTGTAAGCTGGCGATATTATGCCATGTTCAAAGCGTAAATTCACGTTGCAATTTCCAAGATGTAAATTTTGGGCTGATAAAATCAAATCATTTTTTTTGACCTTCAAATATCCAATATTTGATGAACCTCTAAAGTGACTGAACAACTCGGAATTAAGAAACATTCCATCTATTGCACAAGAAAGTAATGTATCCTCATCTTCAACTGTTGTCTTATCACGAGTCTCATTTATCAAATCTCCTAACTTACGCTGTTCCCAAGAAGGGTTTATAGGTGTGACTATCGCTGATGAAGGGTGATAAGGTTATCAAGGTTATTCAAATATGATGAAATCTTTCTTTGTTCTTCTTTCGATGAAGGCATTTCGATAGTTACTTCGTCAAAAAATGCTTTTGTATCAACATTCAAAAGTCCATGATTTCTAGCACCTTCAGCACATATCATGGTTATATCTGAGTACCACTTAAGGGTGTCAAAGAAACACTCCAGGTAATCTGATTCTATGTCATCGGATGTAATCCCAAAGCAAATGTACAAAGTAGATAAACAGCCTTGTTCATAGGCATTGAGACGTTTTATAGAACCAAAATCATAACCATTTGAATAACTCTTGTTGTATGCAAATTCTCCTTTTTTCAGAAGATAATAATTTGACATGTCTTTAGCTGCAACTACCTTATTAAAGAAGTCCCGCTGATCAATCAGACCATATTGCGAAGCAATGGTAAGGGGTAAATCGGATTCTCCAGTTTTATTTTTTCTAGTAACTCTTTCACATAATTCACCAAGCTTACGCTGTTCCCAAGAAGGAGTAGAATTATTTGTTTTTTGAAGTGCAAAAGCAATAGGGGTGTAGTTGTGCTTACACTGATGAAGGGTGATAAGGTTATCGAGCTTTGCAAAATACTCTGAAATCCTAATCTGTTCCTCTCTACTCGGGAAGCAAACTTCACCTTTCAAAGCATTTTCATCAGATACCTTCATGTCATTTTTTGCACCCTTATTTACTAATGGGTGCATATAATTGTTCATTCTTGCATCCTGCTCAAAATAGATTTGAATAAACTCAGAATACACATTATCCAGCGGTTTATAAACTGCATACAAAGTTGATACAATGCCCGGGTTTCCTTTGTTTGTTTTGATTATTCCATATGGATTAGATTTAAGCGGAGACTTTGTGTATACAACATCTCCGGTCTCAACAACTCCATACGGTGCAACAGAAACTCCGGCAAATGATCGCCCTTGGAATTCTATCTGATTTACTATGCCATAGTCCCCAGATACAGAGAGAACATCCTCTTTTCCATACGTTTCATCTTTGTTCTTTGCTTTTGATACTTCCAAGTATTCGTTTAACTTACGCTGTTCCCAAGAGAGATTAGTAGCATGTCTTTTTGAAAATGAGGCGAAATACATTCACCGATGAAGGGTGATAAGGTTGTCCAACTGACGTAAATAATATGAAATTTTTTGTTGTTCCTGAATAGAAGGAAGATTTATTTTAATTCCCATAAACTCATCAAAACTGATATTTAATAAACCATCCATTCTTGCTCCAGATGAAATAAGCTTTGCAAGTTCTCGATCAGGAATCTTCGTAGAAAAATAGTATTCTATAAAACTAGCATCAGCATCTATCATTCTAAAACTATGATAAACCCTTGGTACAAGCGCTTCTTCGTATGATTCAAGTGAAAATACAGTGCCATATTTGGCAAGCTTTGAATTTCCATGATTATATGAAAGCTCACCTTTATGAAGTAATGTATAGTTCTTTTGTTCTTTACCAGCTATATTTCCAGAAAATCTATCTTCTTGGCTCATCCAACCATTTGCTGCAGAAATAGTAAGTGTTGGCAAATCCATTCTGCCATCATTTCCCTGAACTCTTTCTGATACCTCGCCAAGCTTACGCTGTTCCCAAGAACAACTTATTTTAAAGTATATTTTTGATACTATTTTTAGAGCATATTGGCGTTTTCTGCGTGCCTGCGTAAGTGTTGACGTCAAAATGACGCCATGAAAGATTAAGGGTGACGCCGAAATGACGTCGCTCTTTCTTTTTGCCTATTTTTCTGTACGCTGGGGTCATAGGGCACTCCCTGTTCCGGATGCCATAGGCAGACGGTCTGCGTAAAGTTAGCCTGCAACTTTAGGCGTATCCTGTTATTCTTTTTTTCTTGTTTTTCATAATTTCTGTCCGGGGTCGTACATGCCCTATTTTTCAGGGGGTCAAGGTGGTACGGCACCGTAATTTTCCCAAATTCATTTTTACAATTTTATAAGGCCTGTTTTTAAAGGCTGTACGGACGCGTACAACCAAGTATTTGTGCGGCTTTGAGCCTGTTACGGGTGCGTATTTTATGCCGTTTTAAAGCAGGGAGATTATACGGGTGCGTAGTACGGGAGCGTACAGATTTTTGTAAGGATTGTTTCGGATTTGCTTTCAATATGTCCCACATATAGGTAGAAAGCACGAAAGGAGGTTTTGGGATGGATTACGCAGTGCTTAAAAAAATAGCAGAGTACTCAGATGTTTATGAAGTGGCGGCTCTTGGGATTAGCTCTGTAGAAGAAATGAAAACAGCATTAAAAAAGAAAGGGGCTACTGGTGGAACCTTTCAGAGAAGAACGGAGTACCTGACAGGGCAGCCTGCATATATCTCAATAAACGGAGATGAGTTGTCATATGACTACCAGACTTTGGCAGAGGATCTTCAAACATTGACAGAAAATCTTATTCCAAAGGGCTATGGGCAGGATTCTGAACAGGAACTGGAAGAAGAGATTGAGATGCTAAAAAGGCAGATTGCTGATTTGACATCTGAGCTGCAGGAGTACTCACAAAAGATTACGCAGCAGGAAGATTATATTAGCAAGCTTAAGGCAGAGCTTTCAAAGAGGGCTGGGGGATCCTTAAAGACAGAACTGGAAAGAAAAGTACTTGTGGCAAGCAGCATATCTGTGGGTCCAAAGGTGCATCCATCAGACGAATGTTTCCTTGTGGATCCTGACGAGTTATTGGATGTAGATGCTTGTGTTGCAAGGTATGGCGGAGAGCTCGATTCTTTCTATGAAGAGATACCGACAGATACCGAAGATGCAGGATTTGAGCCGGGGCATGAGCTGACAGAGAAAAATCATGCACTTAGAACAATGAAGACTGTGGGAACAAAGAGGTTCTTTTCAAAGAGAGTCAGGGATAATGCTGAGGTCAAGAAGGTGGAATCAAGAGTAGGGCAGTTATTCCCGGCGCATGGGGATGGTAAGAGTGAGCGTCAGAAAGAGAGGGATAAGATTCTCCGCAACAGATTCATTTCCTTAAATAACATTATCAAGTCTGACAGGCTTACCAATCAGGAAAAGCTCATGATGTATGCCATGAACTCTGAGTACCATAACACGCATATTGAGAGGCTTTTGACATATGCCGGGGCTCATTGTATCAATGCAGATTTCCTTATTTATATATTGGAAGATCCGGATACCTGCTCAACATATGAAAATACAGTGGCATTCTTAAGCCAGTTCGCAGATGCAAGCGAGTATAGAATGAAGCTCAACCTGGCTCGTGAACTTATCGAGGGAAAGTGGTATATCACAGCAGACTATAACGGACGAAAGACAAAGTTTCAGCTTGTACCTATTGATGAGATCAATGAACTTCGTAAAGCAGTAGGTCTTCCAATAAGTAAGTATTCTTATAAGGAAGAAGAGGAAGATGATCCTTTCCCTGACGATGTAGAAGAGGAAGTACCTAAGAAGCCGGATTTTGTTGAAGACATTGCTCCCGGTTCTTATGGCGATATTGATATTCCTGATGATGGATTTGAGATGCCGCCAATGGACAATGAGGAATTACCTTTTTAAGGGAGGGATATTATGAGGCTTTTTATGAGTTTGACGGAAGCGGAAGTAAAACAGTTTGATAAAGCATGTGACAAAGCAGGCATGACAAGATCCCAGTATCTTAAGTGCCTGCTTAATGGCAGGCGTGATATCAGACCGCCAGTATTACAGTACAGGGAAATGATACATGCACTTGAAAGCATAGAGCGAGATCTAAAGGTTATTGCAATGAAAGATGATCTTTCCGATACAGACAAGCTTCTTATCATGCAAAAACTTTCGGATTTAAAAGAGTTGTTTTCAGGGAGATTTCATAAGGAGGTTTCGGATGGAAATAAAGGATAAAGAATATACGATGGATGAGGTCGTTGAGCTTGTAAATGCTCAGGAGGAAGACTTCATTATTAATATCAAGCTGGAGGTGGATGATGGCGACAGTGAAGGAAGTGTATAAGAATCAGCTTGATATGGCATCAGTAAGGCTGGTTAAAGATAAACCTCTTATGAGTAAAACACCGATTCGTTCCCCGGAGGATGCGGTTAAAGCATTGGGCGAGTATCTGTGTCAGATGGATAGAGAGGTTATCTGCGTAATTAACCTTAGAACGGACGGGATTCCTATTAACTGTAGTGTTTGTAGTATGGGTGCAATAGATCAGGCAATAGCTCACCCAAGGGAAATCATGAAAACAGCGATTCTCTCAAATGCAGTAAATATTGTAATGATGCATAACCATCCAAGTTCTAATCTTAATCCAAGTAAGGAAGATACAATGCTCACAGACAGGATGGTCACAGTTTGTGAGATCTTAGGGATTCCACTTGTGGATCATATTATTGTTGGAGGCGATAACAGTGAATTTTTCAGCTTTAGAGAGAAGGGTATCCTTCCTATGAAAGCGATAAAACTTGAAAGTGATTATAACAAACTGGATATGAACACACCGAGTGTTGCAGAAGAGCATGTGACCATGAGGCCAAGACGGCATAGGTGATATTTTCCCTGGCAGAGATGTCAGGGATTTTTTTATTTATGTTTCGGATTAGGGCTATGCATGTCCCACTAACCTTATGAGAACAATCAAAGGCGCTTAAGAAGGGAGGTATTTAATGTACAAGTTTGAAAAGAAAATCAAAGCGGCAGAAGAAAATGGTATCAGGTTCTCAGAAGGGCAAAAGACATACATAAGATGTGCTCGCATCAACGGGATAGATTTGCTTGACCATCTTTATGACAGGTATTCAAGAGATTATCTAAGTCATCCACATGATGAGAAGAGTAGCGAGTATCTTGCGGTTATCAGCGTGATCCTATCTGTCTCTGAGTACTTTGATGAAAACCTATGCGAGCTTGTTGACCAAATGATTGAGCAAAACAAGGTTTATCCGGTAAGGAAGTGATCATATGGCAGAAAGACAAACCCGTGAAGAGAAGATGAGTGCTATCCAAAAGAAATTAGAGGATGGCGTCAGGGCAATCTTTACTTCTGAAAAGTATCAGGAATATATCTCGGCCATGTCAAAGTTTCCGAGGTATTCCATCAATAACTGCATACTTATCGCAAGTCAGTTACCGGAAGCAAGCCTTGTTTGCGGTTTCAGAAAATGGCAGACCGAATTTAACAGGACAGTCAATAAAGGGGAGCACGGGATTATGATCTTGGCTCCTATCAAAGGTAAGACTGAGGTTGTAGAAGAGGTCTTCGATGAGAATAACAAGGCTGTTGTCGATGAGAACGGGAACCAAAAGACAGAGAAGGTAACAAGAGAGTATCAGACTTTCAGACCGGTATATGTTTTTGATGTTTCACAGACAAGCGGAGATCCGCTGCCTACTCTTGCATCGGAACTAAATGAAACTGTTGATTCTTTTGAGGAAATGAAAAGTGTTCTTATAAGTATCAGTCCAGTACCGGTGTCATTTGAAACAATAAACGGCGGTGCCAACGGATATTATTCTCCGACTGCAGGAAAGATTGTGATTGATGAACGTCTGCCGCAGCTTCAGATGCTAAAGACGATGGTTCATGAGATTGCGCATGCAACCCTTGGTCACGGCAGTAAAGAGGATAAGTGGGACAGGCAGACCAAAGAGGTTCAGGCGGAATCGGTAGCGTATTGGGTAACGCAGATGATAGGGCTCGATACATCTGACTATTCCTTTGGGTATATATCCGGTTGGAGTAAGGATAAGGAAGTTTCTGAGCTTAAGGAAAGCCTGGATGTAATCAAACAGACAGCGGATAAGCTCTCTTCTTCTATAGAAGAAAAGATTAAGGAACTAAGAAAAGAAAGGGAGTCTCTTCCTATGGTATCAGAGGAAAAAGAGCCATATATACCGACACCACACAAAAAAAGATAAAAATATTTGTTTTGCATTTCGGATTAGGAAGATACATGTCCCACAAATAGGATGAAAGGAAAAAATCCAGCACACAAAGATAAGGAGGTAGCGATATGGATTATTCTTTTGGAAATGCTCATGTGGAGGTAGAAAAGAACTTCACAAAAAATGAGCAGGTAAAGGCGACTGTAAAGGCAGTTGCAGAAAAAATCAAGGAGAAGGAGGAAAAGGACAATGCTTGATTTCGAGTCATTTCAGCAGTATGTGAAGGACAACATCAAAGATTTTCTGCCTTCCGAGTTTGCGGATGCAGAGGTAAACTTGCAGACCGTAAACAAGAATAACGGAAAGCAGCTCCACGGCATCACGATTCGCACAGGCGAAAACCCTGTATGCCCTAATATCTACCTGGATCAGTTCTATGAGAACTATAAGGAACAGGGCATGGATATTGATGTAGTCATGGAAAGGGTAGCGCAGCTTGAGCTTGAGCACATGAACCCTTCCGAAGACTTTAGCAGCATTGCTGAGAAGTTTAAGGATGTAGAGTTTATCAAGTCTCATGTTGTTGTTGCAATCGTAAATGCCGAGAAAAATGCCGAGATGCTCCAGAACACACCTCATAAGCTGACAGAGGATCTGGCCATCATTTATAAGGTATATCTTGGTGGCGGCTCAGATGGTATCGGAACTATTACCATCAAGGATGAACATATGAAGCAGTGGGATATTTCGCTGGATGAACTCCATGCATGTGCCATGGAGAACAGTAAAACTATCATGCCTGCTAAAGTTCAGGACATGGGAAGTGTGCTTGCCGAGATGATGGGTGGTATGCCGGAAGACATGATGCCTATGGTTGCGGAAGATAAGATGATGTATGTCATCAGCAATGAACAGAAGGTAAACGGTGCTGCAAGTATTATCTACTCAGATGCACTTGAAAAGCTTTCTGAAAAGCTTGGTACAGATTTGTACATCTTACCTTCATCGATCCATGAGACAATCGCCATTTCTGCAAACTTCGGTACACCCGAGGAACTTGCACAGATGGTAAGAGAAGTAAACGCGACTCAGGTTTCTCAGGAAGAGCAGCTTTCTGATCACGTTTATAAGTACGATGCTAAGACAAAGACCCTGTCTTTAGCAGACGTAGAGGGCTTAAGCCAGGATATCTCAAAGGTATCTGAGGATAAGCAGACCTATGATGCAGCAAATACAGAGGTTTCGAGACCTCGCCACCACAGATAAGGAGTAAGGGTATGGAGATTACAGATATCAGAATGAACCTGCTTGATAATGCAGGCGGTGTAAAAGCCATCGGAAGCTTTTCGCTTGATAATGCATTTGCTGTCCGTGGTATGAGAGTTATGGAGGATAAGAAAGGCAGAAACTTTGTTGCCTTTCCCTCCAGAGAACGTGCAAACGGTGAGTATGAAGACATTGCTTTCCCTCTTAGCAAAGAGTTCTATCATGAGATCACCGATGCCATTATGAAAGAGTTTCATCGTAAGCAGGAGGAAGTTGCCCAGAAGGCTCAGGACAAAAGCCACAATCAGGATGAGTCCAAAGGTCAGGAGCAGACTCAGGCGGAAGATGCAGCTAAGCCCCATAAGGGACGTGGACGATAAGGAGGATCCTTGTTATGCAGATTTCCGAAGTGAGGCTTAAAAAGAGGGATGGTGATGATAAGTTCCTTGCCAGTGGTTCCATCACCTTTGAAGGAATGTTTGTTGTATCCGGTATCAAGGTTATGAGAGCAAAAAGCGGAGACCTTTTTGTGGCATATCCTTCATGGAAGAACTCAGATGGGGAGTACAAGGATGTATGTTTTCCTATGACAAAGGCTCTTCGAGAGGATATCAACATGCAGGTGCTTTCCAAGTACGAGGAACTTTAAGATGTAAGCGGGGCTGCCATAATAGGCGGCCCTGTTTTTTTGGAGGTATTTATGGCAAAAGGTATTGTTGCAAAAATCTGGAATATAAAGGATGGCTCAAAGGGAAGAGGCGCCGGAGCACAGATTTCGGATTCCATTGACTACATAACAAATAGCGAAAAATGTGATGAGACCCTTGGAGGAAGCCAGGCTCAAATAGGAAGAGAACTTACCTATGTCACGAATGATGTTAAGACTTTGGAGGGGCTTTATGTCGGATGCCGCAATATCTCAGACATTAAGAATGCTACAAATGAAATGATGCAGGTAAAGGAATTTCACGGAAAGCTTGGAGGCAGGGTTGCACTACATGGCATTATATCTCTTGACGCAGCAGAGTCGGATAAGAAGAATGCCGGGAAACTCATGATGCTACTAAATGACCTTTTGGAGGAGATATTTTCAAATAATCAGGCGGTTTATGCAGTGCATACCAATACTGAAAACCTTCATATCCATTTCATATTAAATACTGTTGGGCTTGGGGGAAAGAAGATTCATATGGATAAGTCTTTTATGAGTAAGGTATTTGATCCGGCTCTTAACAGGCTTGCTGAGAAGTATGGGTTTACGCCAAATGAAGCTTGGGTAAAAGAAAAGCAGATGGATAAGGTTTCCTTTGGAGAGAGAGTAGTTAAGCTAAGGCAGGCTGTTGATGAGGCGGTAGAGCGGTCTGAGGATTTTGATGAGTTTTTAAAAGACTTAAAAAAGCAGGGGATTGTGGTTAATTGCGGAAAATATCTAAGTCTTAAGGCAGAGGGGATGACAAGAGGTATTAGAAGCTATCGGCTTGGCTCCTTGTATACGGTTGAGGCAATCAGAGACAGGATTCTTAATAAGCGAGAGGAACTGATACGAAGCGAAGTCGGAGAGCATATAGGAAGAAAGAAGGACCCTGCATCAGTCTTTGTAAAGACATCTCCGCTAAAGAAGTTTAAGGATATGTCAGAGGATGAAAAAAAGGAATGCATTAGGGCTTTAAAACTTGGCAGGAATCCTTGGAGAGAAAGGCAGGAGTCAAACTGGCAGCTTCAAAGGCTTTCTGATGAGTTTAGGCGCACGGCGGGTGTATATGAGCTTATAAGGGTATATGCGCCAAATACCGGTAATGCTCAGGATGCCTTGGATAATATTGTAGCCCGTCAGAAGGAAATAGCAGCAGAAAAGAAGGCTGTCAGGGAGAACCTAAAGACCTATCAGCCAATCATAAGGCTCTACAAGGAGATAAAAAAGTATGCAAGAAAAGCGTACCTATATGAGTTTGCTGCCTGTGATGAGTATTTATCTTCCTACATGGAATATAAAAAGCTCTGTGAAAGATTAGAAAACGGATATGGAAAGAGCGTTCTTGAAGTATCAGCCTATATTGAAGATCAGGAGAATCAGATACTGTATGCCACGGCACAGTCAAAGGAGCTTTCTGATGAATATAAAACTATTTTGAGATTCAAGGAAAATGAGCTCAAACAGGGCATTTCAGAATATACATCCCTTTATGATGCAATCGGCTTTTCAAAGGCAAGGACGAGAGCCATGCAGATGGGTGTATTTGAAAGCAGTATAAGGTTCATAGCTGCGGATGGAGCTGATGGGGCATACATAAGAGTTGTTATCACACCAGACATTATTGAAGGGAAACGTACTGAAAAGGCTATTGTTACCGTATTTGATAAATCAGGGAAACAGTTATCTGAGATTTCTTCAAAGGACATGTCTATAAAAGACTTTAACCGTAGCATCTCAGAACTAAAGGCAGAGTACGGATTATATAAATGCCATTCATTTGATAAGAGGGAGGATGCAGAGAGTTTTGTAGAAAAGCAGCAGGAAGAAAAAGCGAAAAAAGTAAGACGCCAGGTTTCGGATTAGACCAAGGTGTGTCCCACATAAAGGGTAGAAAGGAGGATTTTATGAGCGAGCTTAGGTATGAACCTAAATCGAAGGCTCCGCTCAAACTTGAATCTGATTTCTACCCTGTTTTTTCGCTCTTTTCTGATAGGGAATTGAATGCGAAGTTTATGCAGCTAAAGGCAAATATCTGTGATCTTAACCCTGCGCTTGTAACAAAGTGCATTACGGGAACGGAGCAGGATTTCATAATGCTCATGGACAGAGCAAAGGACTTTATTAGGGAGCGCCTCAGGGGGATTTCCGAGGAAGAGGAAAGGAAGCTCTTAGAAATGTTCCGGCAGTGTGTGTTTGGGTATTATGTCCTAACTCCGCTTGTAGAAGCAAAGGAAGTATCTGATATCAAGGTACTTGATTATGACCATATCGTAGTAAAGGCAAATGGAAGAAGATATGTGGCAAAGTGCCAGTTCTTTGACCAGACAGATTATAAAGATTGGTTTTCAAGGATCCTTCGTATTCACAGACTTGGAAAGAGTGAGGAATATGCTCTTTCACACTGCACGGACAGAAAAGGGGTAAAGGATTTCTATCTTCGTATTGATGTACAGCTATCCTGTATCACTTCCACAGAGAAGAACAATATTCATATCCGAAAGATGCCGAAGTCAAAGCTTTCCTGGGATTACCTTATTGAGAATGGAATGCTTGATGAAGAAATGATTGCGTATTTGAAGGACAGAATATGTGCAGGCTACGGATTTTTGATATCAGGCAGAGGCGGATCCGGTAAATCCACACTCCTTAACAACATGATTGACTGCATCCCATTTGGGGAGTCAGTGCTTGTATCGCAGGAGTCGGATGAGTTGTATTCCAATGTACATCCTCAGATTCAGTTTGAGCATACGATGACGGTTCGGAAAAAAGACACAGTAACAGATTTTTCATTGGAGGACGAGCTTCGGCTTGGTCTATTACAGGACATTGATAATTTCATCATCGGAGAGATCAAAGGCGGTGAGGCATTATATGTATTCACCACAGCCATGAGCACAGGCGCAAGATTTTTTGGAACGATTCATGCCAATGATGCGGCAAGTAGTGTAATAAGGCTGGCTCAGTGTGCAAGGTATATTTCGGATTATCCTATGGAGACGCTTTGTGAGATGCTTACCTGCACGCCCTTTGTGCTTATCCATATGAGCCATTTTTCGATAGATGAAATCCTTGAAGTAAGCGGCTTTGATGAAAAGACAAAGAGACTACAGTTTAACGAGATCTTCAGGAAGGAGGACGCATGACTTACTTTTCACTTGCACTTGCAACCATTCCCGTTCTCGTATTCCTGGCAGCCCAGGATTTGAAGGAACGGATGATTTACAGTTTCCCGGTGCTTTTTTTATCAGGAGCATGGGCAACTCATTCAGTAATTCTCTATAAGGATAACCCCATATTTGTGATAACGGCATGGAGTGCGACTATTGCGCTATTTACGGCCTACAAAATCAGTGGCATGTGGGGAGATGGAGACAGTGACATGTGGCTCCTTTTTACGGGCGTCATTTTAAGCACCTTTGAACTTAAGAACATGCTGCAGTTTGGCTTTGTTGTCTGCATATTACTTGTGGGTGTTCAGGGGATTGCTCTTAAAGCTGGTCTTATAGAGGCAGCTATCAAAAAGAGAAAGCTTGACAGGCACTCTGATATAGCGGTTGTTCCAGGGTTCGCAATGATTCTTACTATGGTCATTTTATATGGAATCAGTAGGGAGGTGAGCATTATATGAATGATGAGATAGAAATCATAAAAAAGCAGCTTCCTGATATGGCTGGGATTCTAAATGCTATCCCCGGCGAAAGATTTGAGATTAAAGGAGCCCAGACACTTCTTATTGTTCAGAGGCGTATGGAAGATACAGAGCTTCAAAGGGAGCTGTCCGTGTATACGCACCTATTTTCAAAGGAGGGCTCGCCGGGCGTAACAGAACTTTCAAACGCAGCAGTTTCTTTTGTAAAGATCAAGACTCTTTGTGAAGCAGGAAAGACTGATTTTGATCAGGTATCAATAAGAGAGCTTATAAAGGAATTTCATGCTCAGAAGACCAAGGTTGTAAACATCATCCATTTGTCAAAAGTAAATGCCCTTACAGCAGAGGATTATCAGAAAGAGGTGATCCAAAAGACGCTTGATAAGTCAGAGAAGTATCTGAAAGCTTTTGAGGATGAGATAAAACGGGCAGAAAAGAAGATCGAAAAAGAGCCTGAGAGTCTGATAAAGGCAAAAGAAGAGGTTACTCCTTCTGTGGAAGAAGAGGTAAAACCTCTTAAGCCAAAGAGACATGTTTTTTCAGAAATAGTCGAGAAGCTTGCAGGATTTTTTGAAAATATCCGGCATAAAAGGGAAGTCAAATCCTTCTTAAAAGAGGAAGAGGGAAAAATGGCAGATTCAAGATGTGAAGAGATCCCTTTTTATGATGGAGCACTTAAGTATACAGAGAGCCATGTATGTAAGGATATCCCGGAGTTTTCAATATTTCTTCGTAAGGGAAATGTTTATTTCGGATATACGAGGAATGCTACAGCAGGGGTGTATGACAACAGGGATCAGAGCCTTTTAGAACTTATGAATGTAAGTAAGGACTTTATCCAGTTTCTAACAACAGACCTTCTTTCCGGGGAATATATCCTAAAGCCATTTGAAGACAGTGAGAAAAAGGCGATGCAGCTCTACTTCAACTATATCTGCGTGTGCTTTGAAAAGCATATAGGTAAGAATCTTTCTGTACAGGAATATCTGCATTTTAAGGATTACTATAACAGGCTAGTGCTTATGATGTTTGATCTTGAAGAGAAGGAAAGAAGCGATTACTACAGAGCTCTTGCAGTTGCTGACAGCTATGTCGGTTACATGAAAGGTTATGACCTTACTGTATCAGATGATAAGGAAGACATTATAAGAAACATAATAGCAGGGAAAAGCCTTAACTATGTCGGAGACCTGGAGCTTATTCTTGAAAATCATGTTGTATGTGATGAGGCAAGAGAGAAGCTTTTGGAGCTTTCAGAAAGCATTCGATACTTTCATGGCATGGTTGAGACAGTTGAAGTAGAGACTTCTATTCCAGAGAATCCCGTTGATTTTAAGGGAGCAAAGATAGTGGTTGAAGTCTTGGATGAAGCTGGAAGACTTTCCGATGAAGCCTTGTTTTCATCGGACAATCTTGAAATTGCAGTCACTGATTACCTCGGAAAAGATGTGCCACTTAAGAGAATTGGCATTGAAAAGGAAGGGGTAAGAACCTATTTCTTTACAGGAAAGACAGGAGCCATGTCAATCTCGGCTATTACAAGCGATGTAAGGAATGCCTGGATAGAGGAAGAAAGAACTTATTTTGAAGCAATAGAACAGAAACTAAATCAAACAATGATACGAATTGGAGGATATGCGATATGAAGATAGATTCCGGAATTATAAAAATGCTTATTGTAGTGTTTGCAATCACGATTATAGCAGCATTGATCTTAAGACATGTGATGGAAAAGAAGGGACTTTATGATTCTTCCCCAGAGGTAGAAACAGCAGTAGAAGAAACATCCGGGAAAATGGTGGATGATGAGGAAACCAAGGAAGCTGATAATGAAAGCAAGGTAGTAAGCGCAGGTAATGGCTATGAGAAGATTTCAGCAGATAAGGCAGTCAGTGAAAACACTAGTGTTCAGGTTGAAAAAATCTTAACGGAGGTTGCAGACGATGGGAAGGGGAACCAGGAGCTTAAATATACCAGCTACTATATGTCAGATGTAAATCTCACGGCTCTTTCCGATTCAACGGCAGATTATACGCAGTGCATTACAGAAGACGGGTTTGATGATTCTAAGATAGAAAAGGTTAGTTTTGCAGATGCCTTTGGTTTTAGCTATCAAGGATGTACTGATATGGCAGAGTTTTTTGAACTTGCAAGGAAGTCATCGGGCTTTGACTATGACATGACAGATGCTTCCTATGACGAAGAAAAGTATGAGCTCATGAAAGAGGAAAGCTATGAATTTAATGGAGATTGCAGCATTCTCTATTCCATGCTTGGAGACATGGATTATGACAGATTGATTCAATCCACATGCTATTACAGCCTTTCTGAGCTGGAGGATGGCACCAAGTACCCTACGATGTTTACTGCTATTGTGCAGTATGTAAAAGGGGACATTACTTACACAAAGACCGCTTATCTTGGATTCTCATACTACAAGGAAGGTGAGACCGGAGGATGTGGCTGCGGATCTGATTCTGATTGCGGCTCTTGTGAAGAAGAAAGCTGCGAAGGGACAGATGGATGCTGTGGTGATACTGATAGCGCTTGTCCTTCATGTGGAGGAGTAGGCGGCTGTACAGAAGATTGCACAGGAAATTGCTGTAAGTAAGGGAGGGGCTTATGAAGATTATAAGAAAAGCATTGGCAGGGCTTAGCATACTGCTGACGTTTGTTCTTTTCCCTGCCATGCCTGCATTTGCAGGAAGCTGTCATAACGCTGATTGTGGATGCAGGAATTATGGTATCAATAGCTGTTATGTCGGTATGACCTGTTGGTATAACGATGGCGATGGATGTTCCGGTCATAGTTGGTATCTTTATGAATCAACATCGGCTACGTGTACGTCAGGGGGAAGAGTTGTTTATAAATGCTCTATCTGCCCGGGAGAGAGAATCTTTACAACGCCTCCACTCGGACATGATTGGGGGCCTTGGACCTGCGTAAATTCAAGGCAGCACATGAGAACGTGCAGAAGATGTGGTCTTACCCAGTATGAAAATCATTCTATGTCGAGCTGGCATTCTCACGGTGATGGTAACTATAGCAGGAACTGTCCGATATGCGGTTATTCACAGTCGAAGGGGTTGTTCTTGTCAGTATCTACAACCGACTGGACTGCAGGAAATGTAACTGTAAATGTAAGCGGCTATGATGAAGGAGAAGGAAATTCAAGTATTACGCTGTACAGGGTAAATTGCATTACCGGAGCAACAACTACCGTGGGTAGTTACGGTCATGGCGGTGCTCATGGATGGACGAATGATAGTTTCACACAGACAGATGAAGGAATTTACTACTTCTATGCTATATCTACGGATACACAGGGGCATTCCATTCAGGCAAGCACAGGCAGGGTTCATCTTGATCACTCTAATCCTGTGATTATAGGTGCTGAGAATACGGAAACAGATTGGACGAACATTGCGCCTGTGATATCAGTAAGGTCAACCGACTATTTGTATGGAACAAGTACAGTAGGATCGGGAGTAAGGAGTCTTACAATTTATGATGATACTGGGCATGCAGTTAGAAGTGGAGGAAGTTCTACAGCTTATACACTTGAAGAAAAGTATGAAGGCGAGCATATCTGGAAGATAGAGGCTGTTGATAATGTGGGGCATGTGACAGATGTTTATGTTACGACAAGATATGACATCACGCCTCCGGGGATTGACGGAACGGAGATTACCTTTGTGACAAAGGAAGGAAAAGTTATTTCCGGTTACTGCCAGGATAATATCATTGATCAGCATATAGATGATGAGATCATAAGAAGTGAACATGGCGCAAACATGAGCAGTGGAATAAAGAGCGTCATCCTGTATAAGGTAACAGGCACGGATGAAGAAGTTATCTATTCCGATTCAACTTATCATAGATTTGATTACCCTGACACACATTCATATTTTGATGTGTACTATGACATTAATCTTACGGATGATATGGTGGATTATTATATTCTGATCACAGAGGATTTTGCTGGGAATAGGACAAAGAAAAAGCTGACAAGTCAAAGGACTCTGCTTACACTCTTTCATACCTCAATAGATAGAGGAGCATATTAAAGACAAGGCTTCGGGAGAAATCCCGGAGCTTTTATGCTGTAAGACCGTAAATATCAATGAGCTTCCAGAAATAGGAACCGCTTCTTTTTTCTTCTTCCACACTGACATTATGGCGGTTTCTCATCTGGTATTCATCATGCCCCACAATATAAAGAACAACATCATAAAGAGAGGCGATGCAAGTCTGATAGTGATAAGGGTCGCTTAAGAGTTCATTCAGAGGGATGAATCCTAATCCGTAGTACTGGATGTGGATATGCTGTGTGCGCTTGCCAGAGGATTTATCCGGGGCAACCACATATATCGCCTTTACCAGTTCATGCAGAGGAACATATCAAGCCTTAAAACTGCTCTTATTTGCTTTATTTCCTCATCAAAATACTATTTCACTCAAAAAAGACTCCCCCTCCACAGAGGAGAACATTACCTTAAATCCATATCTTCTCGCCACCTGCTTTACAACACGGATTCCAAGACCATGCTCCGGAAGATATGTACTTTTTATTTTTTCATTCAACGCCTTTATCTTCTGCTCATTAGTGCCTTGCCCATTATCACATATTGTCAGCTTAGCTTTTCCTTTGCCATAATCGGATAGGGATACTTTTATTTCGCAGCCTTTCTCATTATGAGCAATAGAATTGATAATGATATTTTCGAGCATACGCCTGACCAGCGTAGAATCTGCCATAATGCTGTAATTTTCAAGCTCTTCATCAATCTGCAGCTCAAAAGAATAGTCATCATAGGTATTTATATAATCGCATAATATAGCTCTTAAGAGAGATGTGAGATTTATCTTTTCATCATTCCACTTACCGGTTCCTGCCTCCAGCTTGTTCTCTGTATTAAGGTTGCCTATCAGGTCTCTGATCTTGAAACACTGTTTTTCCTCTATGCTCCCTTTTTCCACCGATCCCATAACTATACTTAGCGGAGTCCTTATGTCATGAGATACACCTGCAATCCATTCTGTCCTTGCTTTCTCCCTGGCCTGAATCCACTTTCGCGTTATCAAAACCGGTAAAAGAAGTAAAATCAGCATATTAGCCATAAATAAAAATGGTCCAACTCTAAACAGACCGTACAGGGTTTCCATGTTGACCTCGAAGTCATATTTCCAGATACTATTCTTTGGATGTCCGACAACCAGAATCCCATCATCTCTCGTCCAGGTATATGCAGGATAGCCATTCAGATACCAACGTGTAAAGGAAGCTACCTCTTTTATACTATAAATATCCGGAACATCTGATGGTTTATTATACTCCCACACTATATTCCCGGAATCATTTATTATCATGGCAAAAGAAGCTGTTTTATCCAGAAGTTCGTATACTGACTGTTCGACCTGATAATGGTCATCAGCATTTATAATGTGATCCGATACTTTTTCTATATGAAATGTATTTAGATATTCATTCTGTTTTTGAACACAGATAAAAAATATTACCACACCATCAAAAATGAGAAGCGATGTCAAAACCAGCAGCATGGAAAAGAGATATCCTGATATTTTTTTCATCACTTTCTACCTCGTATATTTAGTCTGTATCCGAGCCCGCGGACAGTCTGCAGATATTCCGGGTTAGATGGATCTTCTTCCACTTTTTCCCTGAGTCTTCTGACGTGGACTATGAGTGAATTCTCAAGTCCATAACTTCCATCAGGCCAGAGCGTATCCATAAGAACGTTAATCGATACTATTTTCCCCTGATTATCATATAGTTTGGAAAAAAGCTGAAACTCTTTCGCAGTCAGTTCCGTCTCCCCTTCAGGTCTTATGACAATTCCCGATGAAAGATCGACTCTTACTGAGCCAAGCTCAACTATCCTGTTCTCCGTCAGATGATAAGTGCGCCGCAAAACTGCTTTTATCCGCAGCAGCAGTTCCTCAGGAGTATAGGGCTTTGTCACATAGTCATCAGCTCCAAGCCCCAGTCCTTTCAGCCTGCTTGTTTCCTCGTCCCTTGCCGAAAGAAAAATAACAGGAATATTGAATCCACGCTTTGTCCACAGCTCATAAAGCGATAGACCATCTATGTCAGGCATCATTATATCCAGCACGACCATATCCACATTCTCTTTTTCTATGAGTCCATCTGCTTCTTTTCCGTTTAATGCGCACAATATGTTATTAAACCCATTATCAGATAAGAGTCTTTCATTGATTTCCAAAATATGTTTCTCATCATCCACCAATAGGATCCTGCAATCTGTCAACACCATATTATTTCCCTCTTTCCAAAATAAAACTGTAAATGCCTATGCCGTTATGCTATGAGCATAGTACATAGCATAACGGCTTCTCTTTCGTTGAGCTAGCAAGGAGGGTGAATATGTCTTTATCCATACAAGAGCGATTAAAAGACCTACGTGTGGAGCGTGGCTTGACGCTGGGGCAGCTTGCGGAGCAGACCGGGCTTTCCAAGTCTGCGCTGGGCAGTTACGAAACGGAAGACTTCAAGGACATCAGCCACTATGCCCTTATCCGGCTGGCGAAGTTTTACGGTGTGACCGCTGATTATCTGCTGGGGCTGTCTGAAATGAAAAATCACCCAAACGCCGATCTTGCAGACCTGCGTTTGAGTGATGAAATGATTGACCTGCTGAAAAGCGGGAGGATAGACAATACCCTGCTGTGTGAGCTGGCGGCGCACCCGGATTTCCCCCGGCTGATGGCTGACCTTGAAATCTATGTGAACGGAACGGCACTGAAACAGGCGCAGGGTGCAAACGCCATAGTGGACACGATGAGCGCAACTGTTATAAAAAAGCATAATCCTGGCATGAGTGATACGCAGTTAAGACAGCTTATCACCGCCCATATTGATGAGGACGAGTTTTGCCGCTATGTGATACAACGGGACATAAACGGGATTGCCCTTGCTCTGCGGGAAACACACAAGGACGATTTTTTCAGCGTCCCAGAGGATAACCCGCTAAAAGAAATGCTGGAAACTGCTGGTGAAATCGTCAGCCAGGACAGCGACACGGAACAAGCGTACTTGGCGTTTATCTGCAAACGGCTCAAGCTGAATTTTAGGAAGCTGTCAGTAGAAGAACGGAAGTGGCTGAAAAAGATTGCGGAAAAATCCGACTTGCTGAAGAATCCAAAACCGCAGAGAGGACGAAGATAAAAAATGCCTGAACGGCGGTTCTGGTTTTTCAGAACCACCATCCAGGCATTTTGTTTAGTAATAGAAAAAGGTGCAGTTGATTATTGCGTATTGTCAATCTCTCTCAAACCGGGTAGTAAAAATACGGCAAGCGCAACGATGATAATGCCAATTCCGCAAATGACAAACCATTTCTCAACTCCCAGCCGCTCCGCCAGAGGCCCGGAAATGACAAGGCCAAACGGCATGGCGAGGGAAGCGGCGCTTGTCAGTAGAGAAAAAACTCTCCCCAGATATTCTGGTTTGACCGTTTCTTGAAAAATCGCATTTTGCACACCGTAAAATGGAGCGGAAATTCCCATAACAGTACAGCACACAACAAAGACAAGAAATGCGTCTGGCGGCAAAAGCCCGGAGAGCATATTGCTAACGCCCATCAGGAGAACGGAAAGACCGATGGTGTACCGCCGTTTCTTAAAACCGCCCCAAATGCTCAGAATGACTCCGCCAAGCAGCATACCAACCGCAAAAGCAATTTCAGCGGCAGAGGCATGGGCCGGTGTTCCTTTGAAGTATGACATACAGATGAGAGGAAAAAGCGTACTGATTGGCATATAAAAGAACATATAAATTACACCAATCCAGAGCAGAGCAAAGAGGCCCCTGTTTTGCTTTAATACCACATACCCCTCTTTCATATCCTGTAAAAACTGTTGTCTTTTCGTTTCTGGACATAGTTCAGGCGTTGGTATGGACGAAATCGCAACAGTCACACAGGCAAGGATTGCACCCACAATATCTAACAATATAATTGCATTAAGAGGCCAAACAGCATATAAAAACGCTGCGGCAGCTGGACTGATAATCGCACTTACTGCTTGCATGGTCTGCGTGTAACCAGCGCATTTTGTAAGTTCCTCTTTTGGCACAATCATAGGTGTTGCTGCGCTGAATGCTGGAGAATGAAAAGCAGTTCCCGCACTTCGGATTAACAGGACAACCATAATAGACCATACGGGCAATTCCATGTAAAACGCCACCAGCGCCAGAATACCGCCAGCGGCGGCAATTATCAAATCCGCACCAATCATTACGCTTTTACGGCTGTGCCGGTCAACAAAAGCACCTGCAAACGGGCCTAAACAGGCTTGCGGCAAAAATCCAATCAGTGTTGCCGCCGTCAATATGATTGCAGAATTAGTTTTCGCAACCAAATAAAAGATAATGGCCATTTGCAAAATACCGCTGCTAATAAAGGATATTGCTTGTCCGGCAAGAAGTGTAAAATAAGTTTTTCTCCATGAATTGTTGTTTTGGGTCATAATGCGAACCTCCTTTTTTATTGCATTGTTCCTTTGTTTCTGCAATAAAAAGCAGGCGTTGTCCCACAGAGAGGGCAGACGCCTGCATAACAACAAAGCACGAAAAAACACCACGATACAGTTCAAAGACTGCTCGTGTCAAACCTACGTGTTCCTTTGCATACGCACGCAAAAAAAGCCCACCATCATGTGGAAAGGTACTTCTACTTTTTATTGCTTATTAGCGTACACAAATTAACACACGTAAGCCTCCTTCCAATCTCAAACTGTCGCACAGTATAACACACATCCGATAGACTTGTCAACCATTTTTAACCTTGTTTTCCATCTTGTTTTTCCATCTCTTACGGGCAGTAGCAAAGCCAGGCGAGCCAGTCAACGGTCAAGATGAACGGCGCTTTCAGCGCCGCCGTTGACAGTCTCGCCCGTCTTTGCTAATGGGTAATCAAGGCGGGAAAGCCATTTTAGGGCTTTCCCGCCCATTTCAATTTTGGGAGAAGAAAGGCCCCAAAATGAACGAGTGCGGCCAAACACTTTTAGGGATTGGCCACCTTGTCCACCCATCCAGCGGGGCGGCGGGGAACGGTCAAGGCCGGGCGTCAGCCCATTCATTTCAGCCTTGACGGTTTCCTGCCGTCCTGCTACTTTTCCCGGAGTGTGGCCACACATCTGGTCACGGTGTCCAGAGCTTTGGGACTTTTTGTCCCATAGGCCGGGGGCGGAGGACGAGGGACGGGGGCTTTCATAATACGCCCTGTCTGCTGCTGAAATCAGCCCTTTGTTTCCGGCTTACCAGCCCCAAACAAAGCCCTGCTTTCCTGCCGCGTCAAATGCCCTTGCCCTCCCCGGCGGCAACGGTATTTTCAGGGCAACGCCGACAGAGCGTATAACACACTACACTTTGCTCCGCAAAGTCGTGTGCCAAATGGGGCGCTGCCCCCTTTGGAAACCCCCGCAACAAACAGGTGCTATGCACCCAGCCGGGAGCATAGCGCCGTTTGTTGTCAGCAGCCCGTTTCACGGTCTGCGTGTAGTTCCTTGTAAACTGACCTAATAATCAGTATACACATATGGCTTTCTTAATGAAATAACCATAGCCCCTGCGTAATGTAATTGTAAGGTAGCTGTCATGTTCAGGTAATCTAACCTTGCTACGCTATTTCCACAACAAATTTTGGAGGTATTAACAATGATAAAATATGTAACCGAAACCTGCGGCCTTTGCAAATCAGGAGGAAAAGGCTACAGGGTGAAAGATGTGAATTTAGCTGTTCCAAAGGGATGTGTTTATGGTTTTCTTGGTCCGAACGGAGCCGGTAAGACTACCACAATGAAGCTGCTCCTTGGGCTTATTCAGCCTGACAGCGGAACCATAGAAGTTCTCGGACAAAAAATGTCTCCCAAAACCAGATTTGAAATTAATTCCAGAACCGGAAGTCTCATAGAAACCCCTGGATTCTATGGGCATCTCACCGGACAGGAGAATTTAGAGATAATCACAAGGTACAAAAATCTTGGAGTAGATGACATAAAAGAAGCTCTTAACACTGTACATCTTTATGACAGGAAGGATGACAAAGTAAAAAATTATTCACTTGGCATGAAACAGCGACTCGGTATTGCTATGGCGCTTATGGGAAAACCTGAGCTCATCATCCTTGACGAACCAACAAATGGTCTTGATCCTGCCGGTATCAAAGAAATTAGGAATCTGATTCAGAGCATCCCTGAGAGGTATGATTCAACAGTTATTATTTCAAGCCATCTTCTCTCCGAGGTTGAACAGATGGCAGACTACGTCGGAATTATAAACAAAGGTCAGATGCTCTATCAAGGTCGTTTATCAGAAATTGAAACCGCTGATACTTCTCTTGAAGAAGTATTTCTCGATATGACAAAAGGAGTGTAATAAAATGAGCATGGCAAAAGAACTTTTTATAGAAACCAAAAAGCACAGGCGCCGTTTTAATATATTGATATTCGCCTTGGTAATCATGGCAGAAATGCTATTCATATACGGTAATTATCATGGAAAAACTGATCCATCCGAAGGTTGGATGTTTCTTTTTTATAACATCCCAATCATGAATTGTATGTTTTTTTCGGTTGCAATTGCCGGATTTGCCTCACGATTAATGGATATAGAGCATAAGGGAGAAATGCTTAAATGCTTATACACATTTTCAACAAGCAGAAGAATCTTTTTTGCAAAATACCTTTATGGTGCAATAAGCATATTTGTCCTTGTAATAATGCAATGCGGCTCCATATTAGCATGCTGTAGGATGCTTGGTTTTGACAGCAGTTTCCCAACCAGATACCTTGTAATTCATGGTGTGACCACATTTATAATCTGCATGACGCTATTAAGTGTTCAGCTGCCTTTAGCATTCTTTTTTCGGAATCAGGCACTCAGCATCTCTATAGGGATCATGGGAAGTTTCATTAGCTTTTTCTCCTTATTCCTTCCGGAATCTTTTGTCCAAAAGCTTATCCCATGGGCTGCATTTGTTACATCAGGTTTTACCAGGCTGGACTGGAACCCCGACACAAGAGTAAGCCGGTTTTATGTTGAAAATCCGGACTGTTTTCCGGTAATCATCTGCATTTGCTGGATCATCCTTTCTACAGTTCTTACCCTTATACTGCTCGAAAAGTCCGGGGTAGAAGAGTCTGAAAAAAGGGTTTCATGCAAAAGAAATGATAAAATTATTCTGCATAGACTCCCTGTTGAGTTTCTGAAGCTGAAGGGTTCACCTGCATGGATTGCCTTCTTCATCGTTCCTTCAATATCAGCAGCGATAGGAACCATAAACTATCTTGCCAATATTAGCATATTGAAAGATGGGTGGTATTCATTGTGGACTCAGCACACATTGTTTTTATGCTACTTCTTCATGCCGGTGATCATAGGAATTTTTGCAGGATGCATCTGGAGAGTAGAACACTGCGGAACAAATATGAATCTTCTAATGACTCATCAAAAACCGGCAATCACAGTACTCGGCAAATATGCGGCAACATGCTTCATTACATCAATTTCACTTATCTGGGTTATGGCTTTGTATCTTATATCCGGCTCAATTATACACATGGATGGAAAACTGCCGTCAGGACTGCTTTTATGGTTAGTAATGGGAATTGTAGGGTCCTGGACTATATGTGCTTTTCAGGTACTTGTTTCACTTGTTATAAAAAACTTTGTCCTTCCTATAATACTGGCATTCCTCGGCGGATTTGCCGGACTTGCATGCATAGCAAAGGGTATTCCTTACCTCACCCCGTTCTCTTTATTCGATCTTGCTATGAATCAAAGAGAATTGGGTGCGGCAGATGTTAGTTTATTTGCCTTTTCATCCGTCATATTTATTACAGTTTTTATCATGGCCGCTATTTTATATTTGAGCCATGTCGATGTTAGAACTAACGAATAAATCATTAATATAAGCCTGATCAGAAGTTGCTTGAACTGACAAAGGCTATAGCGATGGCGGAGGGCTTGTTTATATGGAAGCCATAACTGTGATTACGGGAGGCGGGGGTGTTCCTGAAATGAGACGGCTGATGGAAATGCTGGTGGTCGCAGAGAGGGAGCGGAAGTTTGTGATACATTTTGGGGTGTAAAATGATGTGAGGCAAGGTGCCCGTGGTTGTCGGTGATGAGCCGGTGGCTGCGGGATTTTTATGTTTAAAAAAATTTTTTGAAAAAACTAATCAAATCAAATGTGTTTTTCGTTTTAATATATAGAGTGATCACTTAGGAGAACAAGAATTACATGAAAGACGATTTATTGATAAAGCGGATCCGCGCCGGGGATGAGGACGCTGCGGAGGAACTGGTACGAAAGTTTTATGCTCAGGTCATGAGATTCTGCAGATGGCAATGCAGTAACAATGATCTGGCTGAGGATCTGACGCAGGAAACATTTCTCAAGGTATTCAAGAGCCTTGACCAATACAGAAACAGAGGGCACTTTAAGGCATGGCTTTTCTGTGTTGCGAGAAGTGTATGTATTGATGAACTTCGGAAACGACGGATTGAATATGAACCGGACATAGATATCAGCGAAATTGGTGACGAATATGACGGTATCAGGCATGTGGAGGATGAGGATGAACTTTACAGGCTACTGTCCGGGTTGCCCGACGAACAAAAAGAAGCGATCATCCTTCATTACATGGAAGGCTTCTCTTATCGCGAGATAGGAGAAATCTTGAATATTCCGTATAGAACTGTGCAAAGCAGGGTGAATCTGGCCATAAAGACCTTGCGTCAGAAGGGAGTAAATAGATGAGAGTAGATCAAATAAAGAAATGCCTTAGTTCATACGAGGGAACAGAGAATACACAAAAGATGGAAGAGACCATTGCCGAATGCCGGAGGATTACAAGAGAAAATGCTACTGCATCAAGGCCACGAAGCAGTTTTCTGGATTTTTTATCTGAGGTTTTACGCATGAATGGGAAGATCATATTGGGCGGACAGATGGTTACATTAGTCATCATATGTTTGATCATTCAGATGGTGAGTGATTATCCAAAACTGATCCCTGTTTTTATTCCATTTTTTATCCTTGCCGCACTTCCGGTTTTGTTCCGGGCAGAGATAAACCATATGAGTGAGATAGAACTTGCGACAAGAAATTCATATGCGCAGCTGCTTCTTGCCAGACTGATAATCATTGGTGCGGCAGATATCATATGTTTTACAGTGTTGCTGGCTGTAGAAATCTGCTGTTTCCGGTCAGGGATGGGATTGTTAAACCTGATACTATATGTGTTTGTTCCTTATATGCTATGCGTAACGGCAATGTTAAGGATGATACGAAGCGGAAAGGGGAAGATTATCAGTTCAGCTATGGTGGCGCTCACAGCAAGTTTTTTATGGGGCATTACAGCGTTTGCCATACCGGGACTGTATGTGGGTTCAGCGGTAGGCGTATGGATGATCTGCTTTATTGTATTTGGAGTCTTTTTTATTCGCGAGATGGAGTATCTTATCTCGTATGTTAAGGAGGGAAAAATATATGGTTTTGTCGCTTGATCGACTGACAAAGACATTTGGGAGCAAAATCGCAGTTGACCATTTAAGTGCCACGCTACAGCCTGGAGTTTATGGGCTTTTGGGAGCCAACGGTGCAGGTAAAACGACATTGATGCGGATGATCTGCGCGATTTTAGAACCAAGCAGCGGAGAAGTGTTGCTGGATGGGCAGAATGTGTCGGATATGGGGGCTGATTATCGGGATCTTTTGGGATATTTGCCGCAGGACTTTGGATACTATCCGAGTTATACAGCGAAAGATTATCTGGAATATATTGCTGTTCTGAAGGGAATTCCAAGACATGCAGCAACAGCGAAAATAAAGGAGCTGCTGAATGTGGTGGGACTTTCTGAAGTTTCAAAGAAGAAAATCAGGACTTTTTCTGGGGGAATGAAACAGAGGCTGGGTATAGCACAGGCGCTGCTTAATGATCCGAAAATACTGATCCTTGATGAACCGACAGCAGGTTTGGATCCAAAGGAAAGGGTGAGATTCCGTAATCTCTTATCTTCACTTGCAAACGACAGGATCGTTATTCTATCCACACATATTGTCTCTGATGTTGAAGCTATCGCAGACAAAGTTTTTGTGATGAAACAGGGGAGCTTTGTTTCGCAGGGGAGCATTCGGGAGCTGGTGAAAGAGGCACAGGGACATGTATGGGAGATAGCCGTGAATCCTTCAGAAACGGGAAGATGGGAAGAGCAAATGACAGTTGCTAACTTAAGGAGAGAGGATGACAAGACAATACTCAGGATAATCAGTGAAAACTCTCCCTCTGAATCCGCAACTTGCGTCCCGGCAACACTGGAAGACCTGTATTTATACCATTTCCCGACAGAAAGGAGCGAATAAAAATGGAAATCTTCCTAGCAGAACATAAAAAACTGTGGAGCAAAAAGTATGTAAGGATTAGCGTGCTTTTATGCTTTGTATATATGATCATTTTTGCCGGAATACTTCAATTTCAGTGGTTCACCTTTGGCAGCCCTAAGGATGTTACAAGCGCGTTCGGGAACCACTTTGACGGGTATGAGGTAATACGGGAGCGACAGGAATATGCCGAGCAATTCCACGGAGTGCTGACGGATGAAACTTTATCGGATATGGTATCGGATTACCAGAGTATAGAGAAGAACGGATCATATGATGAAACCAAGAAAACGGATTGGAGCGTAAAGACATCCTGGCTGGAAACCCTATTTCCGGAACTGAAACAATCTGACACGTATTTATTAATGTTGAGTTATGTGGATCCAGAAAAACTGACGGACATATATGAGCGGCGGAATAAAGCAATTGAAGCATTCATGGATGCTTCAGGGATTGAAGGTGATGAGAAAGAATACCTGTTATCTATGAATGAAAAGGTTGAGATTCCGTTTTCATACGTCTGGACGGAAGGCTGGAGAACCGTTTTGGGGGATTCGCTTCCGGATTTTGGATTGATGATCGCAATCGTGCTAGTCGTCTGTCTGGCGCCGATGTTTTCAGGTGAATGGCAGACCAAAACCGGAGCAATGATCCTAACGATGAAGCAGGGGTGGAGGAAAGATGCTCTTGCAAAGTTGGCTGTGGGCTTTTCTTTTACGATAGAGATATTCCTGCTCATTGCTATTCCGAATATCATTGTTCAGATGGTTTATTTGGGGGCATCTGGATGGGATACACCAATTCAGTGTATAAAGATGATCGCGATCGCACCGATGAATATGGCTCAAGCAGAGATTTATGAGTACTTGTTTGCTTTATTTGGAACGTTGGGATTTGCTGGGCTGGTAATGCTGATCTCATCACTGTCAAAAAATGATTTGCTGTCTATCGTCGGCGGATTTGCCTTGTTATTTGTACCGATGGTGATATCTGAGTATCTGCCATATACTCTGCAGCTTATAGTAAGTCTCATACCGATGGCAGGAAGTTCTGCTGACATATTCAGAATGAATACCCTGAATATATTTGGAAAAGCTGTGTGGTTGCCATATGTCGAGCTTTGGACACCATTGATTTTTATGATTGCATGTATCCCTGTCACAGTCTCTCGTTGGGCAAAGATACAAAAAAGCTGAACAGCGGCAGAAGACGTAGAAGAAGGAAAAATAGAAGGATAAGAGCAATCTGGACTGGATTGTTTGTGTTTTTATGCGTTTTTCTGGTCGCACATGTAATACATTGCTATGAAGGAGATTCTCTGGACTATGATGGAGATACTGACAGGGATGCGGTTGTTGAGACAGAGGATATTCCGTGGAATCTTATACTGGTAAACAAATGGAATCCGTTACCGGATGATTTCGACATAGAATTTACACTGTTGTCCAACGGTCAGAGGGTGGATAGCAGGATTTATCCCGATCTGCAGTCAATGTTTGACGATGCCAGGGAAGAAGATGTCTTCCCGGTTGTAAGAGAAGGCTTCAGAACCCATGAGGAACAAGTAGAGGTTTTTGAAGATAAAGTCGCTGCTTTTATGCGTGAGGGATATCGAAGAAGAAAAGCAGAGGAAATGGCCGAGCAATGGGTCGCAATTCCGGGAACCAGCGAACATGAATTAGGCCTGGCAGTAGATATCAATGCTGATAAGGAGCGATCAAGTAACGAAGAGGTTTATAATTGGCTGGCGGAAAATGCTTGGAGATATGGGTTTATCCTCAGGTATCCGCAGGGTAAAGAGGATATTACCGGGATTGATTATGAACCGTGGCATTACAGGTATGTAGGGAAGGAGGTTGCGAAAGAGATCTATGAGGAAGGGATTACGCTGGAAGAATATGTTGGGAAAAGGTATTAAGGAGGAGACCTATAAGAATCAGACGGCGGAAGAGGATGAATACTTGGCGGAGAGCTTGGCAGCGGAATTTGACCGGATTTCTTTTTCGGAAGAGGAAAAAGAGAGGATATATCTGAGAGTGAAGGGGGCGGTGGAAAGAATAAAAATATAGTTCTGTTCGAAGAATTCATAGAGATATTATAGTTGATTATTACGTTTCATAGAAACACAGGCATTGTCCGTATTTTGGATAATGCTTGTATTATTTTGATGTGAGGCAAGGTGCCCGTGATTGTCGGTGATGAGCCGATGAATGCGGGCTTTTTTGCGTCTTGGTATCGAATTTCTACCAGTCTGTTTCGTTTTGCGAACAGGAGAAATAAGTTCTGTTATTCTGTGTCAAAATAGCAGATTGGAGGATGTTTTATGGATCTTACGTTTTAAAATTTATCTAATTAGGCAGTAAAACTGGTAAGCTCCAGGAATTGAAAACCCATATGTATAGGCTCCACGGGTACTTACTTTGTTCAAGTAGGTTAAATCGGAAGATAATGTGAACCTTTGAGGGAATACACCTCGAATCATGAGAAATCATGGTTCGGGGTATTTTTTTGCAATTTTTTATCTTCCAGTTTCGGATTAGGGCTCTCGGTGTCCCACATAACTTACGAAGGGCAAGGAAGTCCTACCAAACGAAAGGAGAAAACGGATATGAGAAAGGTAGTTTCAAAGCTTGATGAGATGTTGATCGGTATGAAGGTGAGACTTGCGCAGAAGAAGCCTGCTGTAGATCAGATCATCATTATGTTCATCATCATCGCAGTAGCAGCCGGAATTGCTGGTCTTTTGTACATCTTCGGTACAAAGACTCTGCTTCCAAATTTCCAGAACAAGATCACAACCCTGATCAATCAGTGGTTTGACGGAAAGTAAGGAGGAGCTATGACAAAGAAAAAGGAACGGGTGGAGAGAAGCAGGGAGGAAAAAAAGGCGGAAAAAGAGAGAAAGCGCCTGATCAAAGAAGCAAACAGGATGCTTATCTCCGCACCGAAAAAATCTGCAAATAGCATGGGATTCCTTAGTTTTGATCCGTCCGGTGCCTTTTGCTTTGACGGCGGCAGATGGGTCAAAGTCTTTGAAGTGACAGGAAGCATTAAGGATGCAGTAAAGGCTGCACTAAAGGTAAAATCCAGAATCCGTATCACGGAAAGAATTGCCCCTGCAAAAGGAGAATCACACACAGCGAGGGCTTTTGTCTCACTTATTGCAGAGGGTGATATTTACGAGCCGGTACGGGAACAGTTTGAAGAAGATGAAGTGATATTACAGGAAATGATAGGGGTACGGTCTTTAACCGTAGACGAAGCGATAAAGGTAATTCTTATGCAGCTTGGTGGAGAAAAGAGGTCATTTTCCTATGCATCATTCGTCCGTGCAAAGCGGGATTTACTAAAGGAGATATCTCCGGAGATTGTGGAAGATAGAGATCATTTCCAGATTGAAGGTTCTTTCGGGATGAGCATGTTTTTCATGGAATACCCGGATGAGGTTTCCGGGGATACCCTGTCACTTTTAAAAGAACTTGGATGCCCGGTATTTGTGACATTTGATCTTGTTGGGATAAGTGACCTCGACAAGGAAGATTATGTAAGAACACTTGAAAAAAGATACTCACGGACTCTAAACCGTGACTCGGTACAGGAATTTTTGAATGTATCAGGACAGCTTACGTTTCTTTGTGATTCAAAGGATGCAATGGAGATCATAAAAAAGACGGTAGATACCATCTTTGCAAGAGCAGGTTTTCTGATTTCTCCGGTATTCGGAGGACAGAAAGACAGCTTTTTATCACAGATTTCACTTGGACTTTTGGATTACAAGAACCTAAGGAATGTAGGCGTAGAAACAATGAATGAGATTTTTAGGAGGGAATATGGCGGTAATCAAAACGAAGTACGAGCAGACGAAGATGTATGACACTCCTGTTTGCGCAGAAGTAAATAGCGTTCAGGATATCTTCTCTGTAGAGGCTATTGAAGAGAGCGGCATATTTACCCTGCCTGGAGGAAAGTATTCAAAGACATACATGCTAAGTGATATCAACTTTGCAGGTGTGACTGATGAGGAGCAGAAATCCATCATTGTCAGTTTTTCAAAGGTATTAAAGGGTATTCCCTGCAGGTTTTCATATAGCATTGCCAATGAACACGTGGATGAGAAGAGCTTTCACGAAAAGGTTCTTTATAAAAAACGTGGGGATGCGGATGACAGACTTAGAGACTCCTACAATCAGGTAATCAGAGAAAAGCTATCTGATGCCAAGCAGGGGCTATATCAGACTATCTATCTGACGCTTACCATTTCAGCGGATGGAGTGAAAGATGCCAAGGCAACTTTTATGTCTATAGAAGGTGCGATAAGGTCAGCGTTTATAGGACTTGGGCTTAACGGTATGCAGGGATCATCTATGAAGTCCCTTTCCATAGATGAAAGAATGCAGCTCATCTATAACTTCATGCATACAGGACTTGAAAGCGGATATAGGTTCTCCTTTCAGAAAGCGGTATCTATGGGGCAGGATTTTATCAATATCCTGTCTCCGGCCGCAATCGAGTTTGATAATGAGAGCTTTGTATTAAATGGAAGTTACGGAAAAGTGATGTATATCGAGGATTACCCAAAGGCTTTGGAATCTGACATCATAACTTCTCTTTCCAAGATCAACTGTACCAGCTATGTAACAGTCAATAATGAACTCCTTGATATTTCAGGCTTTAAGCAGGAGATTTCAAGAAAGTACATGGCAGTGGGTATGAAGATTGAGGGGGAGAAGCAAAGAAACCGTAACAATAATGACTATCTTGCGGATGCATCTCAGAAGCTTTTAAACGAGAAAGAAAAGCTTGATCAGTTTATGAAGGAACTGGATAGCTTAGATGACCACTACTTCAATACAACAATTCTTGTGTTGTTTTTAGCTGATTCAAAAGAAGAACTGGTGCAGATCGAGGATAAGCTTAAGAATATTGCTTCTCTTAAAAGCCTTACGCTTAAGAGCTGCTTTGCAATGCAAAAGGAGGCGCTTAACTCTGCACTTATATATGGAATACAGGAGTTTAAGAGAGTAGTGAATCTGTCATCAAGCTGCCTTGCGATGTTCATGCCTTTTAAGACTCAGGAGCTTAATGATGAGAACGGCGTATATTACGGCATCAACCAGCTTTCACAGAATGCAATCTTTGCAGATAAGAAGAAGCTGAAAAACCATAATGGCATGATTCTTGGACAGTCCGGCTCAGGTAAGAGCGTGTTTTCCAAGAGTGAGATGATATCGATGTATCTTAACAATCCCACAGACCAGATCTTAATTGTGGATCCGCAGTCGGAATACGGACCTGTTGTTATGAGGATGCATGGTACAGTTATCTGCTTTGACTCAAAGAAGGAGTTTTACCTTAACCCGATGGATGTGGATTTTGATGGAGTGGACTATGCCGGTCTTCGGGAGATTATTTCGGAAAAGGCAGACTTTATTTTAACGCTGATATCCTCACTTCTTAAAAGAGATATGGAAGCAGAGGAGCAGGGCGTTGTTGATAGAGTCATTGATAAGGTCTACTCGGCAAATTATAGCATGAGAAAACGCCTTAACGGGGAGACAGAAAAAGCAGCCGAATATGAAGTGCCGGAGTTTATGAAGGAAGAGATCACAGAGGTAAGTCTTTCAGAGGATTTATCCAAGGAAGAGCAGGTAAGAGCCTATTCACCGACACTGCAGGATGTATATCAGGGGCTTTTGGATGAAGGAACAGACCTTGCAGACCATTTGGCGGCAGCAATGGAGATTTTTGTAAACGGGTCACTGAATCTGTTTAACCACAGGACAAATGTAGATCTTAGTAACAGGTTGATTGCATTTGATATAGCAGGGCTCAAGGACAATCTTCGTATCACCAGCATGCTCATCATGATGGAAACATTAAGGGGCAAGATCAAGGTAAATGCCAAGGTCGGCAGGTGGACACATCTTTATATTGATGAGTTTCATGAGCTTTTGGCAGTTGACCAGGTAGCAAACTTTATTTTGAAGCTCTGGAAAGAGATTCGAAAGATGAGCGGTATCTTAAATGGCATAACTCAGAACATGTCTGATCTTTTGAATGATGAGAATGCCGGAAAGATTTCAGCGATTCTTTCAAATACGGAGTATTTTGCACTTTTATCACAGTCATCCGTGGATAAGAAAAAGCTTATGGAGTTCTTGCCGAGTATATCTCCTGCCATGTTCAATTTTGTTGACAATGCAGAGAGCGGAACAGGGCTTCTTAAGATGGGAAGCGTAACAGTTCCCTTTGATATGAGGATGAGCAAGGAATCAGAAATTTATGAAATCGTAAACACAGACGGAGGTGGCTATGGGGTTTAAAGAGGAAGGAGCACGGTTTACAAGTGATGTGAAATTCAAAGACTATGCCCTTAACTTTGCCGCAGGTGAAGCCTCCAGGTTTTCTAAAGGAGATGGGGAGGATGCATCTGCAAAAGTGGATCTTACACTAAGCGGAGTAGCCTCCCTTTCTGCAAATAAGCATAACGCAAAAGCGAAGGAAATGAAGAAGTTCCTTAAATTAAAGCAGAAGGAGGCTTTTATAGATGAGAAGAAAGCGAAAGGAACGGACGTTAATAGGAAAGAAGCCAAAGTTGAGAGCCCGCCCCAAAAGACTATCGGGGCAGAGGCATCAGCACAGACTCCTTCGAAGCCAGAGAAGGGTACAGAAAAAGCCGATGCAGGAAAGTCTGTATCGAAAGATGTTTCAAAGAAGTCAGTATCCAAGGAGAAAAGAGCGGCAGCAAATAAAACAGCCGTAGCCAAGATGCTTAGGGCAAAAGGCATGATAGGAAATGACCTCGGCTCTGATAAAGCAACAGGGGATGCACTTAAGGACGGAAATACCGGGGCAGTCAGAGTAGTGACAGAGATTCTTAATCCTGCTACGTACTTAAAGGGGCTTTTTGCCAAGATAGCAGCCCTTATTGCACCGCATGTAATGGTTGTTTTGATGTTTCTTATCGTATTTATGATCCTTGTATCTTTGGTGGTTGGCATGTTTACTTCCATAAACAGCGTAAGTACCACAGTTACAGGATTTGTATCAAGGTTTTCAGGACGAGGAAGGATTCTTTCAGAAGAAAGCCTTACAGATGAAGAAATAGACGCTATTGTGGATGATTCAGGAGCTACAGGGAGACAAGAGGAAGTTATCAGGTTTGCTCTTTCAAGAGTTGGATATCCGTATTCTCAGGCAAACAGAGCAAGCGGCTATGCATATGACTGTTCATCCCTTGCTTACTATAGCTGGCAGGCAGGCGGCGTGGACATAAGTTATGGAGGCGGATATCCTCCGACTGCTGCGGCTGAGGCAAGTAAGCTATACAGCAAAGGAGAGGTCGTAAATTCCACAAGGCTTGATGTAAGAGATATGGAGCCGGGAGATTTGATCTTTTATGGAGGACATGACAACGGAAGGTTTCTTGGCATATACCATGTGGCAGTTTATGTAGGAAACGGCGAAGTGGTGGAAGCCCTAAATGAAGACCACGGCGTTGTATATCAGACACTTAGAACAAAAAACGTGATTTTAGTATTAAGACCATAAGGAGGAATGTGAAATGGCAGATGAAATTGCTCAGGTTGTAGATCTTGAATATAAGGGGATTTATTACCTTTTGAAAGGAACAAAGGCGATGATTGCAGCTATGGTAAGCGGCGTTAAGTCCTTGCATGAGTGGAATCACCAGAAATGGCTTAATAAGCCCGGAAGCTGCTCCTGGCAGAAGATTCAGGAAGCAAGTGAAGGGATGGCTCCTATTTTGGAGTTTCCCAAGGAAATGTTCGAGCCAACAATCAATATTACAAATGATCCTGATGTAAAGGGAGAAGGCTTTATCAGCCCGTTTGAATATTATTGTCAGAAGAATAATCTCAGATACTGTATCATGCCGGATCTTAATCCAAATGATGATTACGTTCCTGTTGCCGTGCTTGCACAGGACTTCGGAATCCATGATGAACAGATCAAGTCTTACATGAGAAAGCGTGTTGCAAGTGAGGAAGCACAGGATAAGTCATATGATGAGAAAATCGCTGATGCGAAGGAAAGACTTGCAAATGCTGAGACCCAGGAAGAAAAGGACGAGATTCAGAAAGAGATTGAAGCACTTGAACAGGGTAAATCGCAGAACAGTGAGCTTTTGGCAGAGTCCAAGGAAAAGATGGATAGAAACAATGTCCTTGATTTTGCGGAGTATCTTAAGCAGGCGGAAGGCACAGAGTTTTTGGATAATCCTGAACTTGCAATGTTGCAGGCTCAGACATGTGGAGTTGTAAGAGAGTTTATGCCCGAAGATTGCATGTATCCTATCCGTGATTCAGGGCTTGTTCCAGAGTCGAAAGAGCTCTATTACAGTCAAAAGACCGGGGATGACACCCTTATCACAGTAAAGAGAAGCTTTGAAGTGGATGATAAGGGCATGGTCTTTTCTGTCTATGAAGTCTCAGACCCTGTAACGGGAGCAAAGTTCGAGCCTGTATCAGACAGAGGCCTTACGATGGAGGCATGGAATGAAAAACTGCCTGAAATCCTTAAAAATGCAGGTATGATGAAAGATCAGCCTATGACGGTTATGAGAAGTGAAGAAAACCTTCATGACTATATTCTTGGGTTTGATACAAATTTTACCAGTGCCCAGGAAGGTGGGCATGAAATTTCAGGCGAAGCACAGATCATGATCGACCAGGCAAGAAATGATGCGGCTCAGCGTGAGGCATATGCAAGAAGCTTTTATTCTACTGTCACGGTTCCATCGGAATCTATCATGCCAAGTGAAAACAGGATTTTGTCTTTAGAGCTGGATGATGGTCTTGTGGAAGGAGTGTCTCTTGTAGGCATCGATTCTGATAGTGCAAAGATTTCAATCCGCTCTGACGAGAAGTATTCCTTTATCGGCGCTGATGGAAAGGAAAAGACTCTCACTGGAGATGAAATCCTTAAGGCACTTGAAGGAAAAGCAAAGTCAGAAAGCGCTGCAAAGGCTATTACCAAGGCTGCTGCAAGATAAGGAGGGGGCTATGATCACACTAAGTATCTTGGGGTTTCTTCTTATAGCAAGTGCCATGAATCAGGCTTACGAATAGGAGGCAGGTCTATGAGCGATTTGTTTGTAAGAGAAAGACCGGTAAAAAAGCATACAAGGAGCGTTAAAGAGACGCTTATCATATATGCGATTGGTGTTTTTGTTTGTGTATATCTTGGCTTTCTTTTGGGAGCTGTGTGGATGGACGGGAATAATCTTAATGAGTTCATGAACAATTTTCAGTCCTTCATTATAGAGCAGCACCATTTTATAGTAGGAGTCACACCAGCAACACCGAAAATTGTATTGACCTTTGTGATTGGATGGTCTATGGCATTTATCATAATTTTTACGAAGATAGAGCATCCATTTGCCGGAGAAGAATTTGGTAAAGCCAAGTGGGGAGATGCCAAGGAATTTACAAAGCTCTTTGCAAACCATGATGAGAGCAACGTTGTTGATGTTGTTACGGGGGATGTTCATCTTGATCATCCCCTTCGTGTAAATACGGCAAATTACTGGATTGCAGAGGGGGTATATCTTTCGATTCATAATGAGAGGACTTCAAACTTAAATATGCTTGTAGTAGGACCTCCAGGATCCGGTAAATCATTCAGGCTTGCACGTCCGATGTTATCCCAGCTTTGCGGAAATTTTCTTGTGACAGATCCCAAAGGAGAACTTTTTAAGCAGACAGGACAATATTTTGAGGACAACGGCTATGAAGTCATGGTCATGAACGTAGAATCTGAAGATGGCATGCCTATGAGTATCCACTTTAACCCGTTTGAATACATCAGAAACGAGTCTGATATCATGAGCATTGCTGGAATCCTTATGAAAGCAACAACTCCTGCAGAGGAAAGTGGAGGAAATGATCAGTTCTTCGAGCAATCGGCAGAAGTGCTTCTTACGAGTATCATTTATCTGATTCATTACTATTATCCGAAGGAAGATCAGAACTGGAAGACCTTTGTAAAGCTTCTTGATGCGACCTGCGTATATACAAATAAGGATGGCTCCATTGATAACAGGGAAGGCGGCATTCTTGATATCGCAAAGAAAGCACAGAGTAACTGGAAAGAGGAAAGACATATGGAGTCGGACTTCCCCGGCTATGTTGCAATCGAAAAGTATTATAACGGAGCAGCAGAGACTACAAGCTCTATTGTGGCATCTTTGGATGCACATTGCAGATATATGAAGCTTGAATGTGTTATAGACCTGTTATCTGAGGATGAGATACAGATTGCAAAGAGTTTTGGGTATTCAAAGCCATGCAAGGAAGCATCTACAGGAAAGAGAATACTTTTTATCGTAACAAGTGAAGATAAGAGGTATTATGACTGGATCCCTTCAATGGTATATTCGTTATTCTTTGATGAACTTTACCATCTGACAGCCATTGATCCAAGCCTCCATGAAACATTGCCTCAGCATTTGACGTTTCTTATGGATGAGTTTGCAAATGTCACATTGCCGGATTCCTTTGTAGAAAAGCTTTCCACCATGCGTAGCCGTAACATGAGTGCGGTCATTATTGTGCAGAACCTGATTCAGCTTAAGAGGAAGTTCCCAAAGTTTGATATGGATAAAGACCTTATCGGTAACTGTTCCATCATAGATATACTTGGAGCTCCGGATATGGATTCATGTGAATATCTATCAAAACACTTTGGTACGCAGACCATTCATAAGGCAAGTGAGTCTGATGCTAAGGATTATAAGGGGCAGAGTTCCAGATCAGAGGATGTCATGCAAAAGAGTCTTTTATCAGCAGAAGATATCTTTGCTATGAAGAAAGACGGGGAGTGTGCCATTGTAGTAAAGGGCGCCGATCCCTTATATCAGACCAAGTGCCGTATGGAGAGAACGGATTTTGTAAAGCTTCTATGCCGAAAGCACAATCCATATGATCCCAAGAAGCGTCAGGAGATCAGAAAAGAGAAGCGGGCAGACTTATCACCGGTATTCTTTTCAGGAGAAAGAGCAAAGGCGGAGGCTAAGAAGTTACTGGCCCAGGGAGAAGAGATTATCCACATCACAGTAGATGAGGCAATCGCGTATCATCAGGCTATTAATATGCAGGTAAAGCCTGAAAACATTGTGCTTTCTGCAAATGAAAGAAAGATGCTTCAAAAGAATGCGGAAAAGTATCACGAGAAACATGCCATGATGAAAAAAATCACCTTGGATGAGTTTCGGAAAAACGCTGACGGAAGTGATTGTGAAGAGTCCGTATATCGTGAACGCTGCAGAGTGGTTAGAAGTCTTATCAATGATGGCTTTTCTAACATCCATGTCCGGTTTTTAAAGCCCTTGGTTTTAGCAGGATATAGCTTTGAAGAGATTAAAGAGCTTTTCAATCAGCACTCGGATACAGAGGAAATAAGAGATTTCATCAAACAGATGGGGATTGCTTAAGGTAGTGTTGCTATTCACAGTTAAATATGGATAGAAAATAATGCTCACAGCAATGTGGGCTTTATTTTTGCAGAGGGAACAATTAGAATTGTTTTATTAAACAAATCGACGTTTGTAGGACAGGCACAACGAATGGGAGGATAACTATGGATGCTAGAGAGTATTTGGAAATATTGCATGTTGCGGAAAGGCTAAAAGATACCCCAAGACATTGCACAACAACAAAACGCAGGACAGAAAGCGTAGCTGAACATAGTTGGCGTATTTCGCTTATGGCTTTTTTGTTAAGACACGAATTTAAAGATATAGATATAGATAAGGTAGTTGATATGTGCCTTATACATGATCTTGGCGAGTGCTTTACAGGCGATATTCCAACTTTTGTAAAGACTGACTCTGATAGAGAAGTTGAAGATTCATTATTAAATCAGTGGGTAAAAACGCTTCCTGCAGAATTATCTGAAGACATAGCGGCACTTTATAAAGAAATGGATGCACAAGAAACTAAGGAAGCTAAGCTTTATAAATCACTAGATAAACTAGAAGCCTTGATTCAGCATAATGAATCGCCACTTGATACTTGGTCTGAAAATGAGTTTGAACTCAACAAGACCTACGCATTTGATACAGTAGCGTTTTCCTCTTGGCTTACAGAATTGCGAGAGGTAATTTTAGAAGACACTATGAAAAAGATAGAATCGGGGAGTTAAACAACTTCAAGTTTGTAGGGGTAATAAAAATGAACTATAAGATAATTGATAAAGAAAAATACTATAGAAAAGGAGTGTTTCGCCACTTCTCGGAAGACTGTAAATGTTCGACTTCAATGACTGCAAGAATTGACGTTACGTATCTCGTTGAGTATTCCAAAAGAAATGGGACAAAGTTTTATATAAATTTCCTTTATATTCTATCAAAAGTTTTGAACTCACGTGAAGATTACAGAATGGGGTATCTTTGGCAGACAGATGAGCTGATTTGCTATGACGTAATAAATCCTACGCAGTATGTTTTTCATGAAGATACGGAAACCTGTACGCCGGTATATACAGAGTATTTTGAGGAATATAAAAAGTTTTACACTGGTGCTTTAAATGATGTTGAGGAAGCGAAGAAGACTCGTGAATATGGTTTAGACATGGCAAATCATCCAAACTGGTTTGATGCATCTTATATATCATGGCTTTCATATGACTCGCTTAATATTGAATTGCCTGATGGACATTTATTCTTTGCTCCTATTATCAATTGGGGGAAATACAGAGAGGAAAACGGTAGACTTGTTATGCCTGTAACTGTTCGACTTAATCACGCAATTGCAGATGGATATTTGGTTGCTAATGTATTTCGTCTTTTGGAGAAGGAAATCAATTCTTTTGTTGAGTCATAATCGCATAAATTCATGATATCCTGATGAAGAAAAACAGTAGGATAAGACCATTCGCGTAGGCTTAAGTTCAAAGATTCCAGTATAAATCTATCCATCCCCGGGAGTCGGGCAGGGGCTGGGGTCGGAATGGTACCATAATAAAAAACTTAAAAAATCCGCTATCAAAAGGCTTCATACAAAAACTTATAAACCTCGAATCGTGAAAAATCACGGTTCGGGGTATTTTTTTGCAAATTTTTAAAATCCTGTTTCGGATTAGCAAGGCTCATGTCCCACATAACTTACGAAGGGCGAAGGATGTCCTACCAAAACGAAAGGAGAAAACGGATATGGGCTATACACATGCAATCGACTCACTTAAAGGAGTCCTCATCACACTGGGTACCTCGATCGGCGCAGTTATGCTGGTTTACGGCGGCATCAAGTTTGCAATGGCTTTTCGTCAGATGGATCAGCAGGGCGAGCACCAGGCAGTTTACTCGGTGGTAGCAGGCGGCGTGCTTCTTGGGCTTGGAGCACTCGTGGCAGTTTTAACTTAAAAAGGGAGGTTTGTGATGGAAACAGTTGTAAAAGCACTCTATAACGCTTCCTTCACTATCTGGAACACCCTGATGGGTCTTGCCATGACGCTATTTTCCACAAGTCCGACGAGTGCGGCAGGTGGCTCACCTTACGGAACGGTGCATTCGCTTTATAACAGCATCTCAGCAGCTACCATTCCCATAGCCACCTGCTTTTTCGTTATAGCGATTTATAAATCGGTGGTAACTTCTCCGCCGGAACAGCAGGCGCAGCGGTTTTTAATGGATGCGGTCAGATACTGCATCATCTTGTTTGTTGCAGCGCATCTGTGGGAAATCCTTGGCTACATCATAGAGTTTTCAGATGGAATTACATCAAGTCTTGGAACGGCAAGCGGCTACACCCTTTCGATGGGAGGAGATTTGGAGAGGATAATACATGACTCATTAGAGCTTCCGGAGTTTGAACTGTCGGGAGAGTGGATAGGAAAACTCTTTGAAGCGCTTGGCTGCGCAGCACTTCTACTTATCGGCGGAGTAGTCCTTGTACTTGTGATGGTTGCCAGTTGCCTTTCCATTATCAGTTCTGCATTTCAGAGAATCTTAAAGCCACTTATCATCATGCCTTTTGCAGGGATAGCGGTAGCAATGGGAGCAGGTGGTCATGAGATTGGAAGAAGCATGCTTCAGTTTTTAAAGACCTTCTTTGGCTTTTGCATCTCTGGAGCAATGATGGTTGTCATCATAAAGACAGGCTGCACCTTATGTACAGACCTTGTAAGTGCAGGGCTTTCCGGTGGAAGTGATATTGAAAACTGCATCATGATGACAGTTCAGGCATCGATTACACCGATTGTGATCGCAGGCCTTGTAAGAGGAACAGATTCGATCATAGCAAGGATGCTGTAGGAGGTTTAGTTATGGCACAGATGGAAAGAAACGTAAATTTAGAGGAAATAGACTCAGATGCGCTCTTTGGGATTGATGCATTAAAAGGTCAAAGCATCTTGCAGAAGATCATCTTCTTTACCTGCCTTGGAGCGGGGATTGTAGCAAATGTATGTATGCCGATGTTTCTTGGAACGCCAAGAGCGGTATGTATTTTCATATTTCTTGGGCTTATCCTTATCGGCATTGCTTTTGGATGTAATTACACTCAGGACATGACATACGGAAAGTACATGTACTGCTACTTTTTTAAGCCGGTAAAGACCCTGCGGTATGAATCCACAGAAGATATCGGGCGCATCAAGAAAAAGGCAGAAGAGCTAAAAAAGGAAGAGGAGCTGCTTCTTAGGAAGGAAAGGGAGGCAGATCCGAAAGCACAAAGAAAGCTCCTTGTTAAGCTCCTTGCATTTGTTCTTGTCTTGGTAATAGCAGTCGTATCAGCACTTATCTATGTAAAAGCTGTGCGTCCTGTAAGTTATCACCATGAAGTAATAGAGGAAACGGAGGTAGAAAGTGAACAGGGAAACTGAACTTAGAACCCTTGCCCTAACCCTTGTAGAAGAGTTCTACGAGAACCAGGGGCAGGGAGTCTTAAATAACTTAAACAAAAGAACATACGGAAACCTTTCATCCGATAAGGATAAGGTTTTACAAAGCATCAGGGAGAGCCTTTCTGATTTTCAGGATGAAAACGGAAATGAGATGACAGAGGAAGATAAAGATCTGGTACTTTCCTTTGTAAATAAGGAGATCTGGGGATACGGGCTTATTGATGAGCTTATCCATGATAAGACTATCTCAGATATTAAGATCCATGATGCGAACCATATCAGAATCAAGCGTGAAGGAAAAAGGGAGAGTAGCGCCATTACTTTTCCGTCAGAGGAAAGCTATGAGAGGTTTGTAACAAGACTTTTAGAGAGAAACAAGGTAAATCTTGGTACGGCTAATGCTATCCAGACCTTTACCGATGCAGATCAGGATGATTTTATCCTGCGTCTTGCAGTCATAAGCGGTCTTTTGATCGTAGGCGGAAGTCCATGTGTGGTCATAAGAAAGATTCCGAAGGATAAGTATTCTCTTAAAGAACTTGATGAGATGGGAATGTTTTCAGACCAGGTGGCAAAGAGCATGTCGGAGGAAGAAATCACGGACTTTTATATCTCAGAGGATAAGTCAGAGTTTGATATCCTCTTACACCGCATGATCAGGGGCAGAGGCATCCTTTTTACAGGGAAGGGTGCATCAGGTAAGACAACTCTTATGAATGCCTGTCTTGAAAAGATCCCTGAAACAGATTCTGTCATGATCTGTCAGGAGAATGCAGAGCTTTTTGACCTTAATCACCCAGACCTTATCGCTGCACATGTCATGGTAAATGGCGGAGATAGTAAGGTTAGCTATAACCTTGGAGACCTTACAAGAGTAGCACTTCTTGTAGACCTTGACAGGGTAATCGTTGGAGAGGTTAAGGAAGGATCGGAAGCTGCCGGACTTTCCAAAGCTTCTATGACAGGGCATAAGTGCTGGACATCTGTACACGGCGAAAGCTGTGAGATGGCAGTAGAGAAGATGGCAGATTATATCTCTCAGGCAACAGGCTATGGAAACAGGGAAGCATTAAAGCAGCTTCTTGGTTTTGAGTATGTGGTACATCTAAGAAATTTCCGTGTGGATGAGATCGTAAGGATCATGGACTTTGACCATGAAAAAGGAAAGCTCGTACTTGAAAAGGTTTATCCCTTTACGAAGGAGGCAGTATGAAAAACATAGTAGCGGCAGTACTTGCAAGCGTGTTCTCTCTTTCCTTAACGGGCTGCAGCGTGTTTCAGACTTTAGAGGGACAGACTGAGGATAAGCCAAATGAGTACTCAAATGTCTATGAGCTAAGTAGCGGCAAAGCTTATGTCTGGGAGCATGAGGGAGAAACAGATATCAGAAATGATTTATCTCAGGACAGGGTAGGAGATCCGGTATTCTTTGCTTGCCCCTTAGGTGATATCAACTTTAAGGGAGATGAACTGTCAGATATCGACCAGTATCCAAGAAGTATCTGGATCCCGTCAGATATAGATGATCAGATCCCAACTGTAACCAGTAAGAATGCTCTTATCTATATTTCAGATACTACAGTTCCGGAGGAGATCATCTTTGAAAGGTTTGCTGATTACGGGTATTCCATCGGAGTATCAAACATGGAAGCTGACGGAGGCGGACACTATTTCATAACTTATGCAGAGACCGATGAGGATGATTACAAATACTACGTGGATATGAAATCAGAAGCAGCTCAGGTAACAGAGTTTGATACTATAGCAAGACTTTACCTTGATAAGGTGGGCGGCATGGAAGTAAATGAGGAAACCGTATCAGATGGCGGAACCGTAATGAATCTTGAAAAAGATAAATCTTATATCTGCGAGTTTTACACAGGCACCTTTTATCAGGACTTTAAGTTAAAAGCCAACATCCATAGCTTTGGAAAGCTTGAGCGGTTTGTCTGTCATGATTATGAGTTCTTACATGCCAACTGTATAAAGATTGAGATTCCGGAGTGGTTTAAGTCAGGGTACTACTTCGTGCAGGGCGTAGGACTCTTTCGATATGTAGCGGATGAAGACCTTTTAGCTTATAACGGGAAGGCGTATGATCCGGGCATTAACTGGAATGATCCTATAAAGCAGTATGACGAGTACGGAGTCTGTATCTTTGATCCAAGCCTTGACATTGATTATGAAGATATAGAAGAAAATTCCGATCCGGGGCTTGATGAGTCAGAGATTGTGATAGGGGCAAGTCCTGAAGAAGAGGAAGAAACAGAAGGGAGTGAGATAGATGAATCCAGTGAGGGTAGCACTTTGGATAGTGATAGCAATTAGCATATTTATCGTAAGCCTCATTATCCATAAGGAGTTTTTAAAGCGCAGCATCTTTCAGGAAATCTACGGAAAGTATAAAGGAAACCTTGAAAAGAAGGTAAAGGAAGAGAACTGGTTTGTATCAAAGTATGGAGTGATCGAAAACAGGAGCTTTCTTTATAAAATCGACAGGCTGATTACCATGAGCGGACTAAAAAAGACATTTCCGCACCTGTCAGGTGAAGTCTTTATAGGGATACTGTTCATAAGCCTTATTACTACAGCGATTTTGGTATCTAACCTTGCAGGTAACGTGTTCCTTGGACTTTTTGTTGCTCTTGCAGTGGTTACGGCAGAGTTTTTGGTGGTGATCTTTTTATCGGGAAGAACCTACAACCAGATCGAAGAGGATACGAGCCTTTTTATTTCAATCCTAAGTAACCATGCAAAGGGTAGCTCAGATATCGTAACCATTATGACAAGAACCCTGCCAAGTATGGACGGTCCCATAAGAGAGCTTATAAAAAAGTTCCTTCTTGATGCAGAAAAGACCGGGGATATCGACATTGCCTTTGATGTAATGAAGGAATCTGTGGATAACAGGACATTTCAGACCATCATTGTAAACCTAAAGAACTGTATGCACTACCAGGCAAATTATGAAGAGGTATTGCAGCAGATGATGAATCAGGTAGCGGAAGCCATGAGCGCAAGGGAAGAGAGGAAGAACATCCTCTTTTCCATGAAGATCACTCTTGTGTCTATATCCATCATGAGCGTCATAATTGTTGCTCTTATCGGAAAGGGTATCGGAGTAGATGTAAAAGCGATACTTACAGGAAACATGGCAGGCCAGTTCATTTTGTTTATCACAGGTCTTTTGTATCTGTTTGTAACCACAAAGCTCTTCGGAGTGGATAAGTAAGGAGGAGAAGATGATAGTAGGACTTTTATTATTTTTGATCTTTGCACTTGTCTTTACTACGATACAGACCCTTCTTCTTAGAAAAGAGGGAAAAGAGGGATCAGATAGTAAGACCTATGCAAAAGAGCAGCTTGAAAATCTAAAAGAAAGGCGGACGCTTAAGGAATTTGTCCTCAGAAAACAGATAAAGCTTAAAAAGTACGGGGCAGATATTTTTGTAAGAGATGGAATCCTGGTATCCCAGTGGTATCTGTATAAAGCGCTTTTTGCTTCTGTAGCGGGAGTGATCACTTTTGTACTATCTGTAAAGGTTTTTCATGCGGACGCAGGGTACATTATTACAGCAGCAGTTACGGCATTTGCCTGGTTTTTCCTTGATCTGTATCTGTCTATGGAAAATAAGCAGAGTAATGAAGCCATGATGCCGGATATCTGCGAGATGAGTAGGTCGGTCCTTTACGGAAAGCGTGGTGGTCAGTACATCATTGATGCCATAAAGGATGCCTGCATAGTTGTTGAGAACAAGCGCCTTAAGATGGGAATGATAAAGCTAAGAAGTAATCTCGATGCAGGACGCAGTCTTGAGGAATCCTTAAACGAGTTTGAGATGAGCTTTACAACACCTGAGATTGCAAGCTTTTGTACAGTTATTAAGTCTCTGCAGACAACAGGACATGTGGAGGAAGCTCTTAAGACTCTGGAAAATAACATCGAGCGTGGTCAGGCTGGTGTAAATAAACGAAAGTGCATCGTCCTTGAAAATAAAACGATGGTGTATGTGTTACTTATAGCGTTTGATCTTCTGATCATGATTTTATACTGCATCATCATGAAGCTACTTGATATGCAGATCGCATTTTAGGAAGGGAGGCCCTATGAGAAATCTTTTATTAAAGAAGAAAAAGGCATCAGTTATTGAAAACGTGCTTGTAAGTCTTATCAGTATCGTTATGGTCTGTGCCTTTCTTGTGATCGTTTTTGGAGCCTTTTCTTCTATTAATGATAAGTGGTCTATGAGGCAGGCAGCAAGAGAGACGCTTCTTATCATGGAAACGGAAGGGTATCTAAAGCCGGAGGATGAACAGGCACTCATACATGAGCTTGAAGGTTATGGGTTATACAATATTAGTCTTTCCGGCACCACAACCAGAGAAGTTGACTATGGAGAGAGGATATATCTTAAGATCACGGGAACCTATGATGACAATATTCTCGCTTTTGCTGGAGGTATCTCAAAGGTAGCCCACCACCCGACAACCATAACCATCCATAGGCAGACCACGGCAAAGCAGTAAGGAGGGCGTATGAAAAAGAAGAAAGCAACCGGGGCAATCGGATATGTGATGCTCTTTACAATGGCTATCATTATGGTAATCATTACGCTCTTTATGCTTGCAAGCAGCAAATTACAGACCATTCAGCACGATGTGGATGATGCTTTGGCAGATAGTGTCCTTGCAGCTCTTGTTGCAGATGATATCTATTACTTTGAGACCTGGGAAGGGACAGGAACGGCGGTAGTAAGATTCAGGGATCTTGATGAAAGCTATAGGCTTTACAGGGACTGCATGAAGGATGCCATTGAATCAAAGAACGACTTTTACGGAAATATCCGCTATCCCACATTTATCTGTTATGAAGTGGAAGACGGGGAAGTTACCATCACAACCTTTAATGAGTCAGGCGGAAGGAGTGAGAGTCATGGGGCACTTGGAGATGTAAAAACCCCGACAGGCGAAACAGTAAAAGAAACAAGCGCCTATGGGAAGGTCACATTTGACTTACAGAGCCTTATCGGAGGCGAGCCCATAGGAAAGAGCAGAGATTTGTATTGTACTTTGGAAATAAACAGTGAAGAAAGTTACGAGGAGGCAAAATAATGTTTGAGAAAAAGGTTAATGTAAAGGAAACCCCTAAGCAGGGGAAAAAGGAAAAGAAAGAAAAAAAGCAGGTAAAGGCACCGGGAGTTGTAAAGATAGTACTTGTGCCGCTTCTTATTACGGCGATCTTAGTTGCAGCCATCTATCTTGTGATGGATAAGATGACAGAGCGTGAGACCCTTCTTAAGAATGTGGTTGTAGCCAGCCAGGATATCAGGGTAAACGCCTATATCACACCGGATGAAGTTGATCAGTATTTTGATGTGATCCAGGTAGACGGGAATGCAGTAGCAGAGAATGCCTATACGTCTCTTAAGGATTTAAAAGAAAAAGGATTTTATACCAATATCCCGATCGGAAGCGGTCAGATCCTTTACTCCGGTAATATCAAGCCCACAGATGCAAGGCTTGATAAATATAAGTCCGGATATGAGATTACCAGTATCGCAGTATCGAACTTCGATAAGGGCGTAAACGGAAAGCTAAGAGAGGGAGCAATCATTGATGTATATGCAGTTGACCCTGCAACAGATGAACTCACTCTATATGTGGAAGATGTATACGTGGCAGGAGCATTTGATTCCTCCGGCAATGAGCTTACCACAGAGGAAGGTGTAGCCCAGAGCTTTACAGTCTATGTAAAGGCAGCCGAGATTGAGAACATGAACCGTGCAATCAACTATGGCGAAATCCACATTTATCAGAAATAACCTATGCGAAAGGGCTCCGGAAACGGGGCTCTTTTAATGTTAAATAGGGTAACGTTTGTTATAATAAAGGGTAGAAATAATGTCGATATATAATTATTAGGATTTATGCAGTTGAATTGAGTTTTTTGGACAAAAATGTGTTTGAGTCCGTTTTATAGTACAGGAAATATGGCATATTGAATATGGGAGGTTGTATCTATGGAAATCTTTCATATGGATAATGATAATACACACTTGTTTTTTCGCTTTGGATACAAGGTTTCACCTGAGGATGAATTCTCTCAGATAAGGGAGTTCCTTATAGGGAGAGGCGTTGAAATAGGTAAGGCCGAAATGATGCCTTATTGCGATGTATATAAGTGCAAAGTGAATGAGTTGGAATTTAATCTAATCACGGATTTGAATTATGGGTGCTCTATTTGTGCGGATGAAGGCTGCATAAAAGATCTGGAGGAGATGTTACAAGATGGAGATAGCTACAAGCAATGATTACATCACTTTTGATGAATTTATAAGCAGATTATTTGAACTTAGAGCAGAGTGTAATCATGAACATTACTTATGTGAAATATTTATTCCATTTTTAAAGTCTTGCAGCATAGATGGAGTAAAGATAGTCCCAGTTTTTGATGACCGAGCAACAGGACCCAAGACAGAGGCTACGACACCAACAAAAGAGCGTATGGCAACGATATGCGCAAAGAAGGATGATGGGAACTATGTTGTTCCGGACTATATTTATGTTCCATTGGAATATAGTTTTAATAATCCTATGAATCCTTATCTTATGGTAGAAACGAAGAAGCCGGCTATCTTAGATGATGGAATCCATTATCGGGATCTAAGTGACTATATTAGTGAAAATGAGAGCGAGATTCGAGCTGAGATAAACGCATTTGACAGAGGATATGTTTTATTTACAGATGGGCTGACCTGGATGTTTTTGACAATAGTTGATGATCAGATTGTAGAAAGCCCAAAGTATGAGACAATTCGACTGATAGATAAATATGAAAAATACCATAAGACAAACAGAGTAAAAGCGAAGCACCAAGATAAACATGTTGATCTCAGTTATATAGGACTTGGTAGATTTGACGTAGAAATAGAGCCGAAGGAATGGGATAGGTTGAAGGAACAAATTAGAAAAATGCTTACAGAGCTTAAGGGAGAATGATGAATATGTCTATAGATAAGTTTTGGATAGCATATGAATATGACCGCGAGAAAATGACTGCAGAGCGTGTTTATAGGTATGATCATGGGCTTATGGAGCGAAAGAAAATTGATGGAACATGGTTTGAAGAAAGGGAAGCACTCTGTATCTTTTGTGGTGAAGATTGGGATTACGAGGATATTACTGAAGAAGAGGCAAATAAGATAACCGTCAAGTTTTAAAGGTATTTGTTATGGCAAAAATGAAAGCAGGGGATACAGCCTTTATTGTGGAATCGAATAGAATTGTACGAGAGGTAGAGATAAAAAGCTTTGCCGGTGGTATGTATCTCATAAAGTTTAAGGATTCCGGAGGCGGAATAAAAGTTAAGGAACATCGCTTGTTTGCAACAAGGGAGGATGCAGAGTCATCTATACAAACAAAGCAAAAAGGAAGGACAAAATCACCATATGATTATATGTAGATAAAACAAAAAAGAGAGGGTATTTTCAAATTGGGTAAGGTTATGAAGAAGTACACAAATTTCAAGGATTTCATGTACGACAATTACTATAATGAAATCTGGGCAGCTCTTAATCCGCATATTATTCGGCAAAAGAGCAGTTTTGAGAGTGATCAGATTTACGATATCAATTATGCTGAGTTATCAGATTTTAAGGTATCCGGGGTTACATTTAAGGATCTGGGAGAAGACAAGCTTGAAATCCGCACATCTATAGATGCGGTTGTTGAGGTTCGTGGAAGGACCCGTTACGGTTACGAGACGGATTCTGCCAATCGAACTTATAATGTGTTTTTTGAAGCACTGCTACGGAACGGCCTTCATGATGTATCAATCACAAAGGTAGATGATTATGAAGAAAACAGGTTTGATAAGAATAGAAGCTTAAGTCAGAGCCTCGTACCATATATGTATGAAGAGGATGTTGATAAGCACGCCGAGGACTTCCTTCGGAGAAATTATGGGAAAGCATTGCTCCAACCTATGAGGATAGACCCCTTCGAGGTTGTTGAAGCGATGGGTATGAAAATGTATTATGCGCCTCTTGGAGATAAGGTTTTTGGTAAGACTTACTTCGGAGAGGAAACGGTCACAGTTTACGATGATCTGGTAAATAAGAACGAGCTTCAAATAGTTGCTACTCCCGGAACCATGCTCATAAATCCCGATGTTTTCTTTATGAGAAACATAGGAACCGCATTTAACACTATCATTCATGAGTGCGTTCACTGGGACAGGCATAGAAGAGCATTTGAACTGCAAAGTGTTCTTGAAGGTGGAGCTAATCACATTTCTTGTGAAATGGTTGAGGGTGATTATAACGGAATTGGACCCGAAGAATCAGCCCTAAAATGGATGGAATGGCAGGCTAATCAGCTAGCACCAAGAATACTTATGCCGGAAAAGACTACAAGGTGGATATTTAATAAGTATTTGCAGGATATTCACACGACACATCCCAACTGGCGTTATGCTGAGGTTTTGCAGAACACTGTTGGAAGTGTTGCGAATTATTTTTCGGTATCATTACTTTCTGCAAAATTACGTCTTTTTGAACTTGGATTTGAAGAGGTTGAAGGTACTTTTGTATATTGTGATGGAATGATGTTACCGCCCTATGCGTTCAGAAAAGGGACATTGGATAAACAACATAGCTTTGTGGTTGATGAACAGAACCTGTTAATGAGCATCGCTACTAATGCTAAATTATTGGAGTTATATCTTCATGGAGTTGTTGTATATGCAAATTGTACACTTGCATGGAATGATCCTAAATATGTTGAATTAAACGAAAACGGGAAGTACATTTTGACGGAGTATGGTCTTGAGCATGTTGATGAGTGCTGCTTCCTGTTTAGACGAGACTATAATGCAAGTGACCAGTATAAAGACACATTCTACCGCAGATGCTTCCTTTGCAGGGAAGTGGATGCCGATGAATATGTACCTGTAAAATATGATCCAGACCATAAGATAAATCAGTCCAAGGAGCAGATGCAGAACGAGATTGATAAGATTATGGCTCAGATAAATGATGAAATGCAGGATGTCCGTAGTGGAATGAAAGCAGGGTTCGCTGGCGCACTGGATTTCTATATGACCGACAATAACATTACGGCAGAAGAATTGTCGGGAAGATGCGGAGTAAGTACAGTAAGCATAAGCAATTATCGAAACGGTATTGATCCCAGTATCGAAAAAGGTACAGCATTAGCTTTATGTAAGGGACTTTACCTTCAGGAGCATCAGGCAATCTATTTCCTAAATGCAGCAGGTTACAATATTGAAGCGTTAGCTGTATCAAATGTGTTTATCAGAATCCTTATTACAGATCACATGGATGATACGTGGGAACAGTGGGTTGAAAAGCTGATAATGGCAAAGGTTACTAATGATTGGATTCCAAATAAGAATCCGGTTGTGAAGATGGTAAAGGAGAGAATGGAAAAAAACAAAAAAATTTCATGAAAATCATTAAGTGGGACTTAATGGATAGAATAGGCAATTAGCGAGCCTTCACAGTTTTCTGTTTTAGAAGAGAGCTGGGAAGGCTCTTTTTTTGTGCGTCAAACATTAAATACCACTTAATGTTAATGCGTTTTTATAGCGCTTATACTGAGCGTAGCTCAGCAAGAACAAGGCTGAGAAATACCATTTCATAGTGACGTCACGAAAGGGTATGGACATAAATCTCAAAAGGTCAGAATGAAGAATTTTGACTGAAAGAGATGGTTCATAACCATAGATTCGTGCGTCGCTTTTTTTTGCAAGTCTCGGGAACCACATGTCCATATCCTTTCGGACACATCGAAAGGAGCAGAACATGAACAGAAAAAAACAAAGTTCCCAATTTACCTCAGAAAAGTTTTTCCGGAGTTCCGGATTAGGGCAAATCGTGCCCCACGACCAAGTAGGAGGTAAATAATATGAGAAAACAGTTTATTTTCGATCCACAGAAGGAGACTGCCACAGCATATCTTACAAGGATGTCTCCAATCTTAGGCGCTTTAAGAAATGACGGCGCTTCCGTTGCAAATCAGCAACTGGTATCTTCCATTGGCTCAGAGGAGCAGAAAGAAATCGAAAACGAAATGTGCAAAGCATTTGAAAAGACTATTTGCACTGAAACAAGACGTGTTATCAAAATGACACCCGGTAAACTGGATGATTATGAGGATGATTATAAGAATGAGCTCAGAATAGATATCCTCAAAGAAATCCACAAGTTCAATAATCCTGCATACTTAGAGGGCACTCAGACATATTCTATTGACGCTTTTGTCAGGGCAAGAACCCGCGGCGTGACCAAAAAGATTATTGGAATGAAGCGTGAACGTAAGGAATATCAGATGAAGAGGGAAAGTCATGTGAAAAAGATTATGGCAGCTCTTCATATGGAAAATGGAAGTACTGTATTCAAGGTGGAAGACATTTTCAAGAACCAGCACTTGGCGAATGATTCTATGGAGCTTTCTATGGATCAGATTTGGGATGTAATGGCTGCTATGGAAGATGCTTCATACCTTGAAGACTTAACGGATTATGAAGCAAATTATAAAGAGAAGAAGTTCGACTCGGTTGAGCAACAGGAGATTATTAAGGAATTTATGAAAGACATGTCAGCTTACCCTGAGTATGAGATGTATATTTACCGCCAGTCACTTCGCCTTAGGCTGGATGAAACCACAAACAAAGAGATTGCCTGCGATAGGAGATTGATCGATATGTGCAAGGCGGCACCTGAGGCTTGTGACAAAGTTATCTACGAGAGAATTGTCATTGAAAGGCCTAAGAGCGGGATTGCTCCTAATTCTGAGTTTGAAGAATATGTTTCTACAAAATATATAGAAACCACCTACAGGAGAATAGACAGGAATATCAGAAGTGCTTTTGTAAAAAAGAGCCTTGATGAAACAGATATGCTGGCAATTCTTAATCATTTAATCAATATGTAATGGTACAGGAAGCCTCGACTTAAACGGTCGGGGCTTTTTGACGCCAAAACGACGTCACAATGATAAGAAACCTGACGTCAGATTGACGCTTTGGCCCTATTTTAAGGACTGTAAACACACTGTGGATGTCGTCAAAGGCATTGATATTACTGGCTTTAAGTCCCCTCGCCACAAATGTTCGTTGTTTTAATCGGAATAGTCCTTATCTTCAAGGACAATCTTAATGATTTGGTAGAGAGCCTGTTCAAGACAATCAATTCTCAGGCTAAGAGAATTTAATGGCTAAAGGGTCCGTGTCTGTATTTTTCACTTTTATTCTGGTTTCTGTTATGTGTCTGGTATTTACAATGAGTGAATGTATCAGGCTATACGAAATGCAGAGTTTTGCGCAGGAATATACAGATATGGCGGCGGAAAGTTCATTTTCAGAATACAATCCATATCTTTGGGCAAATTATAAAATGCTGGCTGTAGATATGGGTTATGGCGAGAATCTGGCAGGCCCCGGAATGATGGAGCAGAGAACATTGGATTTTTGTAAATGTAATTCTGATGTGGAAAGTGGATTTAGTTTTGCCAGAATGGCGGCAGAAAACTGTTCAGTGAAAAAATACGCTGTACTCACTGATAAGGATGGCGCAGGTGTTGTTGGCCTTGGCGTCAGTGCAGCTGAGTATGGCATGACAAGTCAGATTATCGATGGAATACAGGACCATATAGACAGTGTTAATGGTATCGAAAAAATCCCTGTGGAAATAAAAATAGAAAGCGGGAAAAAATCTCTTAATAACGCCCAAGCTGAACTGGCTGAAAAAAGAAGAGCCGCAGCCGAAGATGATAATCCCGATACCAATCCTGATGATTATCAGGAACCTGCAAAGATGGAAGATGACCCATTAGATGCCTTTGATGTTTTGAAGGAATCATTTTCTAAAGGTGTGCTTGCCACAGTGACAAATGCAGAGACACTCTCAGATAAAAGCACACAGTTAGAGAATTTACCTTCTCATCGTCAGTTGTCGAAGGGAAACATGGATGTTGAAGAAGGCGAAGGCATAATAGATAAGGCGTTGTTTATAGATTATCTGATGACCAATTATAGCTATTTTGGAAATGACCTAAAGCATGATGGCTTGAAATATGAGGTGGAATATCTTCTTTCAGGAAAGGAGACAGATCCTCAGTGTCTGGCATCGGTTGTGGAGCAAATTCTTCTTGTGAGAGAAGCTGCTAATTACGCCACAATTATGCAAACACCAGCATTGAAGACTCAGGCAACAGCAGCGGCTGAAGCAATGGCAGGATTTACCATGAATCCGGCAATTATTGAAGCAGTCAAATATGCGGTGATTGGCGCATGGGCGTATGCCGAAGCAACCCTGGATGTTCGTTTGTTACTGGCTGGTGGAAAGATTGCCCCAATTAAAAATCTGGATCAGTGGACTTCAGATGTCTGGCATTTATCCAATGTGGGTAATGTAAATTTCAAGGCCATGGACTGCGGAAGCGGAACGGGCTATAAGGAATATCTTATTGGATTTCTAGCCCTTAGAAGTAATGAAAAACTGGCAATGAGAGCTTTGGATGTTATGGAGAATGCTCTTAATTCCACTGATGATTACAAGAATGTAAAGGTGGACAACATGGTTTGGGCTGCAGATATTGAGCTTACATATTCTGCAGAGGAAATGTTTTTATCTCTTTTTGCAGGAGGCAATGTGAAAAGAGGAGACGTGGGACACTACTATTTTGTTAGAAATAAAATTATGTCTTACTAACTTTTTGAAAGGAGGTGTAAATAGGTGTCTCTAAGTAACTATAAATCTTTCTTGAATATTAAACCCAGTATTCAAGGTCAACCTTTTTCCCATGATACTAAAAGCGCTATGCACCAGCGCAACAATAAAGAGATGCCTTTTTATGCCTCCTTTAAAAAGGCCAGTTACACCATAGAGGCGGCGGTGGTTTTGCCATTGTTCATCACCCTTATGGTTTTTGGAATGTTTATTTTCAGAATGCTACAGGTTCAGTCAGGGGTGCAGCAGTCCCTGGATACAGCAAGCAGAAGAATGGCAGTCACTCTGGGAAATATGGCAAACGAAGGTGAGTCTGATAATGATATAGACCCAGCTACTCAGGAGCCAACATTAACGGGAGAACTGTCGGAAGCAGGCCTTTTGATTGCCACCATTACAATGGCTGGTTATGAGGTAGTAGAACATAAGGTGCCCATAGAATATATAGATGGAGGGGCGGCTGGATTTGATTTCAGTGATTCCTCTGTCGAGGGCAACTACATAGATTTGAAGGTGAGCTATGATCTCACGTTCCCAATAGGATTGCTTGGAAATTACACATATGAGATTACCCAAAGGTCCCGATGCAGGAAATGGGTAGGTTATGACAAGGCCGAGTTTTCACTTGATGCAAGGTATGTGTATATAACCGACAAGGGAGAGGCCTATCACAGAAACTATATGTGCACATATTTAAATCCTTCAGTACATAAATTATCTGCTGAAGATATAAAAACAGCACGAAATAAAAGTGGCGGAATATATTATCAATGCCACAAATGTAAAGATACCAAGCCTGGAGGTTTTTTGTATGTGACTGACTATGGAGCCGCCTGGCATAGCGATATAAATTGCAAAGAAATAAAACATAACATTCGAAAAGTTTTATATGAGGAAGTAAAAAATAGCATGAGACCCTGCAGTAAATGCACGGGAGAAAAGTAGAGGAAAGATATGGAAGTATTTGGATTGGTTTGTATGTATTGTATGACAGCCTTTGATGACTTGAAGGACAGACAGATAAAGGTAAGAGATATTCTGATATTTGGCATAGTTGGAATAATTATCAATCTTGTATATAGGCCCCACGATTTAATTAGTGTTGTTGGCGGTGTGATAGTTGGATTGCTGGTTTACCTGTTTAGTTTTTTATCAAAAGAGCAAATCGGCAAGGGCGACGCACTTTTGATTATCGTCACAGGATTATATCTGGGATTCACAGATACATTGGTGGTCTTATGGGTAAGCACTGTTTTGGCTGCCATTGTCGGCACCATTCACGTAAAAAGACATCGTGTTGAGATTGATTCGGAATTGCCCTTTGTACCTTTTTTGCTAGTTGGATATTTACTACTTTTTACAGCTACTAATGTGGGAGGAATCGTGGCATGCGTTTAAAGGGAAGTTACACAGTGGAAGCTGCCTACGTATTCAGTTTTTGTATTTTGATTGTAGGCATGGCAATCTGCATAGCATTTGATTTGTTTTATGAAGCCCTGGATTATGTGAGCTACCAGCCGGATGCATTTGATGCAGTTGGTCTCTTTAGAAAAAAGGAAGGAGTTGTTGGCGTGATACATGCCATATTTAATTAGGTAGATTATGGAAATTAATTATAAACGACAGCATAACGACAGCTTTATGGTTCTGGAAGTTGCAGAAGCTTCTTCCGGATATGAAGAGCGAATGATAGAAGAAAATGATATATCAGCTTTGCTTAAGTATACAAAGGTAAAGATGAATGGAGTGCAGCAGTACAACTACAACATAAGCAGGAAAGAAAATCTGGAGGATTTTATTGAGGCTAGAGATTTGACTCTGGATGTATTCAGAAGATTGATTTTAAATATTCAACTTGCCTATGAAGAGATAGCAAGATATTTAATTGATGAAAATCATATTTTTCTTAGTAAGGAGACGGTTTTTCTTGAGAAATCAAACGATAGTTTCAAGGTGAGTCTCTGCTACTATCCTGAGGATATGGGCGGTGTACAGCAGCAGTTCAGGCAGCTGATGGAATATTTTTTAAAGCTGGTTCCCAAGGACAATCGAAAGTTGGCAGAGCAGATATATAATGCCTATGATTTATGCCTAAAGGAAGATTTTACCTTCCAGGAAATACTGGATAGTCTTCAGGAGGAACCAGAGCAGGAAACATATGTGGAAAAGGTGGATCCTTACGCCATGGAATCTACTGAGGAAATGGAGTTCTATCAGGATGAATATATCCCACAGGCAGATAGTATTGCAGAAATGTATGATGTGCATGAGCCGGTGAATTCAGGCAGATTTAGCAACTTGTTTGATTCAGTAAAATCATTTTTAAATATGCGAATTCAGTTTAAGGATGAGGAAGAATCTTCATTTGAGGATTTCATAGTGGACCCTGATTACGAGTTTGAGGAAAAGACTGTATTACTGACAGATGTAAAGCCCACAGGCAAGCTTGTTTATGATGGTCAGAAGCAGGAGGATGATTTTCTTGTAAACAAAGATGTTTTCAGAATTGGCACAGGAAGAAATAATGATGCAGTTTTAAAAGAACGAACTGTTAGCAGCAGTCACGCGAAGATTACCAGACAAGGTGATGACTATTATATTTCCGACTTGAATTCCACAAATCAGACATACCTGAATAATGAGCCATTAGTGTACAAAATCCCTAGAAAACTGAAGATAATGGACAAAATTTCCTTTGCCAACGTAAATTATATTTTTCAATAAAGCGAAGTTCATCAAAACATTGAGAAACTAGCCTTTTTCTGTTAAAATAGATGCAGTTTGTGGGATTTTGTAACTGTTAAAATCCCTTAGGTTAGGAGATTAGATGTAATGAATATTATTGACAAGGTATTTGGAACACATTCGGAGCGAGAGCTTAAGAGAATTAAGCCTATCGTTGATAAGATAGAATCGTATAAGGATGCTATGGGGGCTCTTACAGATGAGGAGCTTCGTGGAAAGACAGCTGAGTTTAAAGAGAGACTTGCAAATGGAGAGACATTAGACGACCTTCTTCCAGAAGCATATGCTACTGTTCGTGAGGCAGGTAAGCGTGCCCTTGGCATGGAGCACTTTAGAGTTCAGCTTATTGGTGGTATTATCCTCCATCAGGGTCGTATCGCAGAGATGCGTACTGGTGAAGGTAAGACTCTTGTATCTACACTTCCAGCATATTTGAATGCTTTGGAGGGCAAGGGCGTACACATCGTTACTGTAAATGATTACTTAGCAAAGCGTGACGCTGAGTGGATGGGTGAGGTTCACCGTTTCCTTGGTCTTACAGTAGGTGTGGTTTTAAATGACATGACAAAGGAGGAGCGTCAGGAAGCTTACAATTGTGATATCACATACATCACAAACAACGAGCTTGGTTTTGATTACCTCCGTGACAATATGTGTGTATATGAGAAGGATCTTGTTCAGAGAGGCCTTCACTACTGTATCATCGATGAGGTTGACTCAGTTCTTATCGATGAGGCACGTACACCACTTATTATTTCTGGTCAGTCAGGAAAGTCTACAAAGCTTTATGAGCTTTGTGATGTTCTCGCTCGTCAGCTTAAGCGTGGTGAGGATCTTCCAGAATTCTCTAAGATGGACGCTATCATGGGCGTTGAGAGAAATGAGACTGGTGATTTCATCGTAGACGAGAAGGACAAGGTTGTTAACCTTACTGCACAGGGTGTCGAGAAGGTTGAGCAGTTCTTCCATATCGAGAACCTTGCAGATCCAGAGAATCTTGAAATCCAGCACAACATCATCCTTGCACTTCGTGCACACAACCTTATGTTTAAGGATCAGGATTATGTAGTTGCAGACAATCAGGTTATGATTGTTGATTCATTTACAGGACGTATCATGCCAGGTCGTCGTTACTCAGATGGTTTACATCAGGCTATCGAGGCTAAGGAGCATGTTGAAGTTAAGCGTGAGTCTATGACTCTTGCAAGCATCACATTCCAGAACTTCTTCAATAAGTATGATAAGAAGGCTGGTATGACTGGTACAGCTCTTACAGAGGAGCAGGAGTTCCGTGATATTTACGGAATGGACGTTGTAGAGGTTCCTACAAACCGTCCTATCCAGCGTATCGATCACGATGATGCTGTATATAAGACAAAGAAAGAAAAGTATAAGGCCGTTGTAGAAGAGGTTAAGAAGGCTCATGAAAAGGGTCAGCCTGTTCTTGTAGGTACTATTGATATTGATATTTCAGAGCTCGTTTCAAAGATGCTTCGCAGAGAAGGCATCGAGCACAACGTACTTAACGCTAAGTTTCATGAGAAGGAAGCTGAAATCGTAGCTGAGGCAGGAAAGCATGGCGCAGTTACAATCGCTACTAACATGGCAGGTCGTGGTACTGATATTAAGCTTGACGAGGATGCACGTGCAGCAGGTGGTCTTAAGATCATCGGTACAGAGCGTCACGAGTCACGTCGTATAGATAACCAGCTCCGTGGACGTTCAGGTCGTCAGGGAGACGTGGGTGAGTCACAGTTCTTCATCTCACTTGAGGATGATCTTATGAGACTCTTCGGTTCAGAGAGACTTATCAACATGTTCAACGCTCTTGGAGTTCCAGAGGGTGAACAGATTAAGCACAAGATGCTTTCTGATGCAATCGAAAAGGCTCAGAAGAAGATTGAGGAAAACAACTTCTCAGCTCGTAAGAACCTTCTTGATTACGATCAGGTTATGAATGAGCAGAGAGAGCTTATTTACGCACAGCGTCACAGAGTACTTATGGGTGAAGATATGCACGACCAGATTCTCGGCATGATTCGCGATAAGGTTGACGAGTGTATTGAAAAGACTATTCCAGATGATGTTGAGAAGGAACTATGGGAGCTTCAGGAGCTTAATCATCTCCTTTGCCCAGTAATTCCAGTTCCTGTTATGACACAGCTTTCTATCGGAAATATCAAGAGCAAGAAGGAGCTTAAAGAAAAGCTTACTGACATCGCTCTTAAGATGTACGATGCTAAGGAAAGAGAGTTCGAGCAGCCTGAGCAGTTTAGAGAGGTTGAGCGAGTTATCCTCCTTAGAGTTATCGATCGTAAGTGGATGGAAGAGATTGATGATATGGAGCAGCTCCGTCAGGGTATCCGTCTTCAGGCTTATGGTAACCGTAACCCAGTTGATGAGTACAAGGCACAGAGTTACGATATGCTCGATGCAATGAACGCAGCTATCATCAACGACACACTTACAATGCTTTACAGAATCCGCATCGAGAAGAAGGTAGAGCGTGAGGAAGTAGCAAAGGTTACTGGAACAAATAAGGACGACACAGCAACACGTGCTCCAAAGAAGCGCGAAGTAAAGAAGGTCTTCCCTAACGATCCATGTCCTTGCGGAAGTGGTTTGAAGTATAAACAATGCTGTGGTAGGGCTAAATAATAAAAATAGTATAAACAGTGTAGGACCTCATACAACGTATGAGGTCCTTTTTAAAGGAGATATATGACTAATCTTGAAGAGTACTACAACAAATTCAACGAAGACAAACGCTTAAACAGTCGCCATGGAATCATGGAATATACTGTGACTATGAAATATGTCCACAAATATTTAGACAAGCTTGCCGAGGAAACAGGCAAGTCTAAGTCTGATATCCAGATTCTTGATATTGGCGCAGCTACAGGAGGTTATAGTATTCCTCTTTGGGAAGAAGGTTACGATGTAACAGCAGTGGAGCTTGTAAAGCATAACCTGGGCATGCTAAAGGCTAAAGGTACAGGAGTAAAAGCATTCCAGGGAAATGCAGTGAAGCTTAAGAGATTTGAAGAAAACAGTTTTGATTTCACATTGCTTTTTGGACCTATGTATCACCTCAAGACCAGAGAAGAGCAGCTAAAAGCTTTAACAGAGGCTAAGCGCGTTACCCGCCCAGGTGGATATATATTAGTAGCCTATGTCATGAATGAATACGCTTTCCTTACATACGGAATCAAGGAAGGTCATGTCTTAGAAAACATCGCAGATGGAAAGCTTGATGAAACTTTCCATGTACGCCCAGGTGAAGATGACCTTTACATGTTCATGAGAACAGAAGATATAGAGAGTCTTAATGCAGAAGCAGGCTTGGACCGCATGCAGATTATCTCTCCAGATGGCCCAGCAAATCATATGCGCCGCGAGATAAATGCCCTCACAGAAGAACAGTTCCAGCAATTCATAAACTATCAGATGTCAGTCTGTGAAAGAGCCGATCTTTTAGGGGCAAGTGCACACACGGTGGATATATTAAAAAAGTAAAGTAGGTTGCAAAAGGCAGTGCTATTTACGCATAACAAAATGGTACTGCTCATTTTGTTGGTCTATATGATGTTTGAGCAGTATATATGACTCGAAAGTAGTCCAAGTACTGCTTTTGAAGCAGTATTATAAAGGTGCTGTAGTAATTCTACTGCCTACATGGCAGTGTGAGATAAGGATAGCTTAAAAAAGTACTGCTTGTTTGTAAATTAGAAAAAAGGAATTGGCTCAAAATACTGTTTTGAGGGCAGTGCAGAAAGATGAGAGTATGCATTACACTGCTATATTGGCAGTGAAAAAACTAGAAAGAATTATAGCACTGCTTTTTTAAGAGAAATTGAGAAGAAAAGTATAATGGAGGGGATAAATTAAGGTAACAAGAGAGGAGGAATAATGATACAGGATTCGAGAGCAATAATAGAGAATCTGTCATATATAAATGAGTTAGTAGAGAAATCCAACATAAACCTGAGAAAATATAAGGGATTGGAAAATATACATGTGCAATCCTGCTATAGCAATGGACGTGAGCAGTTATATAAATATGATTCTGACACAGGGAAAAAGAAGTATATTAAAAGAGATGAGATATCTGGTTATGCAAATATAATACAGCGAGATTATGAAGCTGCTGTAAATAAAAAGCTTATTTCTATGCAAAAAATACTTTCTAGAGTTATCAAGGAGCTTCCAAAAACAGAACTTATAGAAATAATGTCTATTTATGATAAACAACCTGCGAGTAAAAGAAACCTGATTGTTCCAATGATTGAGAGTAATGAAGAATATATAGCAAGGTGGCTAGAGGAACATAGCGGAGGGAAGAACTCATATCCTATAGATAATGGAGTTTATACTGCGAAAGGTGAGTACGTAAGGTCAAAATCAGAAAAGATTCTTGCAGATTTGTTCGAAAAATATAGCATCCCATATTGCTATGAGCCAAGTTTTCGACTCAATAATGGAAATGTAGTATATCCAGATTTTGTTATATTAAATGTTAGGTTGCGAAAGACTATATATTGGGAACATTTGGGATTAATAGATAAAGAAGATTATGCAAATAGAAATTTCAAGAAGCTGGATGACTATGATATGAGCGGATTGGAATTGGGTGATAATCTTATAATAACAATGGAATCAGATGCTAGAGGATTTGATTCCAGAAGATTTGAAAGAAAAATAAAAAAGTATTGTTTATAAGTGGTGAAAAATTTGAATGCAATATTAAAATTGCAATCTTTGGGCAAGATGTACAAAAACTAAACGCCGAAATTGTATAATTTATACACTAAGTCAGTAGAATTATCTGAAAATCATGATATCCTATAGGCAGATAAGAAAAGAGTTTATAGGAGGTTTTTATTATGAACATTTTCAGAGAGTTATTTGATAGCGAAAACGGAACAATGATGACATTCATTGATTATTTAAAGAGCAGCTACATCGACTAAGTCGATTAGCTGTTTTTTATTGCGCTAAAGTGAAATCTACAATTATTTTTTATTGACGCATAAAAATCATTATGCTATTATTTTCGCAGATTAAAAATACAAGAAAGGAGGACGCACTAATGAGCATTTTAAATTTTGGAAATGCAATTAAATTAAACACTTGTTACTTTAAGATTGGTGCGCTCTCTTTGTGTGAATAGAAGCGTATAGTATTATCGTATTTACGAAACCAACCCCTTGAAGTAATTATTCTTCAAGGGGTTTTCTTTATGCTTTTTTACGCAAGGAGACGCTGGCTTACATAGGAGGACTTATGACGGACTGTACTATTACAAATCAAACGAATAATAAAAACACCTTATGGACTAGAGATTATACAATCATTACCATAGGAAGTGTAGTTTCGATGTTGGGAAACTCAATGGTTGGATTTGCTATGAGTCTAATGGTGTTGGATTATACTAATTCACCTATGCTTTATGCTGTTTATATGGTTATGTTTACATTGCCACAGCTTATTGCACCAATTATTTCGGGTGCAATATTGGATAGATTTTCTAGAAAGAAGATGATTTACACACTGGATTTTATTAGTGCAGGGGTGTATTTAATTATGGCAATATTGCTTATATCTGGGACATTTAATTTCCCTTTATTTGCTGGAATTTGTTTCTTACTTGGAGGAATTCAAAGTACCTACATGGTTGCTTATGACAGCTTTTATCCTTTATTAATTACAGAGGGAAATTACCAGAAGGCATATTCTATTTCTTCCATGCTTGAAACTATGACTGTGGTAATGGTTCCTGTGGCGACATTTATTTATAATCTCGTCGGAATCGGACCATTAATGGTGATGAATGCGGTTACTTTTTTAATTGCGGCTATATTTGAGACGCAGATTGAGCATGAAGAGGAATACATAGAAAAAAGAAAAGCAGAAACCAGAGAAGAGGTAAGCAGCGGAAAGAGAATGTTGCTAGATATTAAAGAAGGTTTGGAATATCTGAAAGGTGAGCCAGGATTACTCGCCATCGCAATATATTTCCTTTTCAATATGATGGCATGTGGAGCACAAGACGTATTGCTTTTACCTTTTTATAAAGGGAATTTTACAAACGGTGAGTACATTTATGTTATAGTATTTGGTGCAGCCTTCGTTGGAAGAGCATTAGGTGGAGGGATTCACTATAAAGCAAAAATACCTGTAAAATATAAATTCGCATTTGCGATGTTCATTTATGTATTTATAGGTATATTCGAAGGTTCATACCCTTTCATGCCGATAAAGATAGCCATGGTTATGTCATTTATGGCAGGATTGGCAGGCGTGACAAGTTATACAATTAGAATATCTTCTACTCAGAATTATGTTCCAGATGAGAAGAAGGGAAGATTCAACGGAGTATTCTTTATTCTTATGACAGGTGGAATGCTGGTTGGTGAGATGATAGCAGGAGCTATAGCAGAGATTGTTGACGCAAGAATAGTTATTTTAGTATTTAACCTGATTGCAGTTGCAGCAGCGGTAGTCATCATCGGTGGAAACAGAAAAGCAGTAGCAAAAATTTACAATACAGATAATTAAGATAGGAGAAGAATAATGGCAGAAACATTGAAAAAAAGAAGTGAAGTCCCAGTTGAATTAACATGGGATACATCAAGACTTTTTAAGTCATCTAAGGAGCTTATGTCAGCGCTTGAGGAATTCAAGAAACTGACATCTGACATGGAAAAGGAATATAAAGGAAAGCTTACATCAGCTGAGGCAATTAATGATTGCATGGATAAGCTCAATCAGTGGAATGTTATGGCAGACCACTTATATAACTATGTAGAGTTAAATGTGTCTGTAGATTACACAAATGCTGATGCTCAGAAGGAGCAAGCTCTTGTCATGAGTGAGTTTTCAAGAGCACTTAGCACTGTATCCTTTGTAGACAGTGAGTTGGCAGAGGCTCCAAAGGAATTAATCGAGGAGGCCATTAACTCAGCAACAGTTGGTAAGCATTACTTAGAAGATGTTGAGCGTCAGCGACCACACCGTCTTACACCAGAGACAGAAGCAGCAATAGCAGCTCTTAGAGATACAATTGAAGCTCCATATAAAATATATGAGACAAGCAAGCTTGCTGATATTCAGTTCCCTGATTTTGAAGCAAATGGAGAGAAGCATCCTCTTGGCTATTCATTATTTGAAGATAACTATGAATATGAAAGAGATACAGAGGTTCGTAGAGCAGCATTTGATGCTTTCTCAAAGAAAATCCGTGAGTATATGTACACAACCGCTACAGTTTATGGTAGCCATGTTAGAACAGAAAAGACTATTTCTGAATTACGTAAATACGATAGTGTTTTAGATTATCTTCTTTTTGAGCAGAAGGTAACCCGTGAAATGTATGACCGTCAGATAGATTTAATCATGGAAAAGCTTGCTCCTCACATGAGAAAGTATGCACGTCTTTTAAAAGAAGCAAACGGTCTTGAAAAGATGACATATGCAGATTTAAAGATTGCTTTAGATCCAGATTACGACCCACAGGTTACTATCGAGAAGTCAAAGGAATACATCATAGACGGTCTTTCAATCATGGGTCCTGAGTATAAGGAAATGCTTGAGACAGCATATAAGGAGAGATGGGTTGACTTTGCCCAGAACATCGGTAAATCAACAGGTGGTTTCTGTGCCAGCCCATACCAGAAGGGTTCATACATCCTTCTATCTTGGAACGACAGAATGAGTGATGTATTCACACTTGCTCATGAGCTTGGTCATGCAGGACATTTTGCAGCCTGCGGCAAGGCCCAGAGTGCACTTGATGTAGAGGTTTCAAACTATGTCGTTGAGGCGCCTTCTACTATCAATGAGCTCCTTATGGCAGAGTATCTTAAGAGCAAAAGTGGTGATGACAAGCGCTTCCGTAGATGGGTCCTTGCTTCACAGATTTCAAATACTTACTACCACAATTTTGTTACACATCTTCTGGAGGCAGCTTATCAGCGCGAGGTATATAAGCTTGTTGATAAGGGTGAAGCAGTGCCAGCTGAGACATTAAATGAAATCTATAAAAACGTCCTTAAAAAGTTCTGGGGCGACGAAGTAGAGCTCACTGGGGGCTGTGAGCTTACATGGATGAGACAGCCACATTATTATATGGGCTTGTATTCTTACAGCTATAGTGCTAGTCTTACTATCGCGACGCAGGTTATGAAGAGAATCCTCAAAGAGGGTCAGCCTGCTGTCGAAGATTGGAAGAAGACACTTGCAGCAGGTGGTACAGTGACTCCAGTAGAGTTTGCAAAGATGGCTGGTGTTGATGTGACAACAGATGCAGCGCTTCTTGATACAATCGATTACATCGGAAGTATTATCGATGAAATTGAGCAGATAGGAGTATAAAAGAAATTGAGTAATAACGAGAACAAAAACAGAAATAAGATTTTATTGATTACACAGGGAGCCATGATTGCAGCCCTTTATGTGGTACTTACATGGGTGGCAAACGTACTGGGCCTTGCAAATGGAGCTATTCAAGTTAGATTTTCAGAGGCACTTTGCATTCTCCCTATTTTCACACCTGCAGCCATCCCAGGATTGTTTGTAGGATGTCTTATTTCGAATATTATAAATGGATGTGTCATCTGGGATATTATTTTCGGAAGCCTTGCAACACTTATTGGAGCCTTTGGAACATATTTCCTTAGAAAGACAAAGTTCATTTTTACATTGCCACCAGTAATTGCAAACATGGCGATTGTACCATTTGTTCTTCGTTATGCTTACATGGTTGAAGATGCATACTGGTTCCTGGTTGTGACAGTTGGTATCGGAGAAGTTATCAGCGTGTGCATCCTTGGATTTATCCTTAAGACAGCACTTGATAAGAACAAGAGAGCAATCTTCGGTCAGGATAACTAATAAATAAAAATATCACCAAAAGGTCTGTGATTATCTTTTTAGCGGGATATATCATAGACCTTTTTTAGATAAAAAAATAAATTTTATGTAACGAAATATAAAAATAATAGACTAATCTATTAGAACAAAAGAAAGGAGGTTGCCCTGGGGTGAATATAAAGAAAATTTGCGAAGAATATTATCCACTGGTGCTGGGGTACCTTCTTACTCTGACTAATGGAAATAAAGATTTGGCAGAAGACTTAACACAGGAAACTTTCTATAGAGCAATAAAAAATATTAAAAGCTTTCGTGGTGATTGTAAGGTTTCGACCTGGTTGTGCCAGATAGCAAAGTACACATTTTGGCAGTACTTAGACAAATCAAAGAAGTATAAACAGGTGCCATTAGATGAATTAATGAATGTTTCAGCTGGAGAACTGGTTGAAGAAATGTACATCAAGGAAGAAACAAACAAGGTCTTATATGAAAGCATAGAAAAGCTAGATGCCCAGACAAAGGATGTAGTGTTGTTTAGATTGACTGGTGAGCTGTCCTTTAAAGAGATAGGGGAGCTTTTAAATAAAACAGAAAACTGGGCCAGAGTGACCTTTTACAGAGCTAAGGCAAAAATAGGAAAGGAGATGAGTAACTATGAATAGATTTGAATGTGAATTAGTTAATGATCTTCTTCCTGGTTATATAGATAAGAAAGCATCAATTGAGACCAATCAGTTTATCGAAGAGCATATTAAGGAATGTCAGGAGTGCAGGGATTTGTACGAGGCAATGGTTGGTGAAGTTGTTGTGGAGAATCAGCGGTCAACTTATAAGAAAAAATTCAGGATTAACAGTATAGGAAAAATGGTGTTAATAGTTCTGGGCTACCTTGTGATAGTGGTAATCGGACTAGTAATTTACACCTATATACTTGTGAATGGGGTGTTGTAATGGAAAAGAATAAGGTACCGTGCAAAATAATAGAAGATTTGTTGCCATCGTATCTGGATGAAATATTATCGGATTCTGTAAATGAAGCGGTGGAAATTCATCTGGAAAGCTGCGAGGCATGCAGGAAAAAACTCGGTCAGTTAAAATCCGAACTGGCTGAAGGACAAGTGCAGATAGAAGAAAACGATGCTGCATTTGTAAAAGGTATAAAGAGGTATAAGCACTATGTAATAGGAATGGCTATAGGTGTTGGAATACCACTGTTAGCCTTTTTGGCATTTATCATTTGGTTGATGTTTATTTCTATGAATTCTTAAATAAAAGGAGAAGGATATGTTAAAGAAAAAAGGTACAAAAATAGCAATAGGTATTGTAGGTGGACTAATTATTGGAATCATTACCGTAATTGCGGTTATCTTTATATTTCTCTTATTGTTCTTTTTTGGAGGCCCACCAAAGGTTACCAAAAATGTAGATAAATATGAACAGACGATGGAAGAGAATTTGACCAGAGAATACGGTAAGGCTAGAACAGAATTTATTACGTTCCCTAAAGAAATTCCAGCCAGCGCATTTAACCAGGACACAAAGCCAGAGTTTTATAATTCATTTCAGGATACATGGGATGACCCTACTTACGAGGTATATCTTAAGTGCCAGTACAGTGATGAGGACTATAAGAGCGAGATAGACAGACTTAGTTCTGTGGAAAAGACATACACTACCTATGACGACAGAAAAAAGACACTGATTTATGATAATTCAGATAGATTTGCCTACCCTGCTTATATTGCAATAGACCATAATGATTTTTCTTATGAGTACGCATTGGATTTGGGAGATGACAGCATAGCTTATATCTACGTAGCTTTTAAAAACTCAGAGAAAAGTTTGAAAAAGATTCCACAAGAATATCTTCCAAATGATTACGAGGAAAGTTTGACGCTAAAAAATGGGAGCCATTTGAATACTACTTACGAGGATAGTACTGCTTATAACATATATCAGGTGCCGGCATATAACGGACATAGCGCTGTTTATGGATTAGGCGCCTATAATAAAGTGGAATTAGAAAATGCCTTCGAAGGTATTTCAGGATTATTAGCTTTTCCTAAGGATATTAATAACGTAAAGGATGGGCGTTTTAGATATAGCAGGGATGATGATTCAGGCTATGTATTTTTGGAAGCAGAGTATTCAGAAGAAGATTATAAAGCTGAAGAAGACAGATTAAAGGATGAAGAGTATTCCTGTGCCACATATAACAACTCGGATTATAATTATCCTGCATATGTAGTTCGTGCAGGCAAGGTAGAAGGTCTTCCAGAAGATATTATGAGTGATGTGGATAAAGCAGATATACATGAATATGCCCTGATGGACAAATCAAACAATAAGATTATTTATCTTTTGCTCATCAATCCAGGAGAACTAAATCTGAGAGATATTGGGGAGTACCTGGCAGTAAAATAATTTTAAAACGATAATGAGGCCTGTGACTCAGCTTTCTTGCGGGGGCTGGTGCCATAGGTCTTTTTGTATGCCCTAAGGAAAGTGGAGTAGGTGCCGAAGCCTGCCTGCTCGCTGGCTTCCACGATGGATGTGCCAGAGTCTATGAGGGACTGGGCAAGGGAAAGGCGCTTCATTGTTATGTAATTTCCAATAGTGTAGCCTGTCTCGTCTTTGAATGTGTGCATGAGATAATAACGAGACAGGAAGAACTTGGAAGCCAAAATATCTACCGACAAATCCGAAGCCAAATTTTCATTTATATATTGAATAATAGAATTAATCTTTGTTCCCGCGTAGTTGGTAGAAAGATACTCTACCTCATCGCTGATGGCAGCACGATTAAGCTCTACCATAAATTCCAAAAACAGAACCTGCATGAAGAGCTCGTTGGCATATTCATCTTTACCAAGATTATTGATGAGCTTATTTACAGAAGCAGCCACTCTGGAATTCTTAAAAGAGCGCAGTCTTAATACATGGGAATTGTTTTCCATGGCATTTCTAAAGCAATAAGATAAATCATTTTCATCGCGGCTATATTCAGCCAAAAATTCCTTGGAAATATAAATAATGATACGTTCATAGGTGGAGTCATCGTGAAAAATAGGTCGATGAACTTCCCCTGCATTTACAAAAACAATATCATCTGCCTGTAAATCAAAGGTCTGACCTTCTATAGAATAGGATGTATTTCCGGACAAGTGAATTAAAACCTTGTGGAAATCGTGGTAGTGAAAATCGATTTCTCCAAGATTTGAGTCTGAAAGATGGAAGATTTTGAAGTTGGAATACAGGTAACCTTTTTTGCTGTATTCAGTCATGGCGTCATCCTTTCTTCACAATTCCATAGTAATATCCTAGCTTGAGTATAAATCCAAATAGCACTATTTGCAACATAATAGGCACTAACAGTCCTTAACATAGTTAAAAGTGCGGAGTATACTGACCTTAGAATGAATAACTATCAGTAGAACTATCAACGACTAGAAAGGATAGCTTATGAAATTTACTAAAATGCACGGCTGCGGAAACGACTATGTATATGTAAATCTTTTCGAGGAAAAGATTGAAGATCCTGCAGCAGTTTCTATTAAAGTTAGCGACAGACACTTCGGAATCGGCTCAGACGGCCTCATCACAATCGGCCCTTCAGACGTAGCAGATTTCAGAATGAGAATATATAACGCAGATGGTTCAGAGGCAGAGATGTGCGGCAACGGAATCCGCTGCGTAGCAAAATACGTTTACGATCACAAGCTCACAGACAAGACAGAGATTTCTGTTGAGTCAGGAGCAGGTATTAAATATCTCACACTTTTCGTAGAGAACGGAAAGGTAGAGCAGGTTCGAGTAGATATGGGTGAGCCAATCCTTGAGCCTTCACAGATTCCAGTAGTAGCCGATGGCGACAAGGTAATCGACGAGCCAATCGAGGTTGGTGGAAAAACATGGAATATGACATGCGTTTCAATGGGTAACCCACACGCAGTAGTATTCGTAGATGACACAGAGCACTTCGAGCTTGAGAAGTACGGACCACAGTTTGAGAATCATGAGCGCTTCCCTAAGCGTACAAATACAGAGTTCGTTCAGGTTCTTTCTAGAACTGAGGCAAACATGCGAGTTTGGGAGCGTGGCTCAGCTGAGACTTGGGCATGCGGCACAGGTACATGCGCCACAGTTATGGCTTGTATCTTAAATGGAAAGACTGATGATAAGGTTCTTGTTCACCTTCGTGGTGGAGATTTGACAATCGAATACGACCGCGCGACAAACCACGTATTCATGACAGGACCAGCAACTGAAGTATTTAATGGAGAGATTTAAAATGAAATTAGTAGAGCTTTTAGATAGATTAGATTACGAATTATATGCAGGTGAGCTTGACCGCGACATCACTACACTTACATATGATTCAAGAAAAGTAGAGAAGGACAGCGTATTTGTTTGTATCTCAGGTACAGTAAGAGATGCACACGATTTCATCCCTGATGTAATCGAAAAGGGTGCCAGCGTAATCATCATTGAGAAGGACGTTGAGCCAGTAGATGGCGTTACATATATCAAGGTGGCAAACAGCCGTCAGGCACTTGCTTATACATCAGCTGCATACTTTGGTCATCCAGCAGAGCAGCTTAAGACAATCGGTATCACAGGAACAAAGGGCAAGACCACTACTACATACATGGTTAAGTCTATCCTTGAGAAGGCTGGTATCAAGACAGGTCTTATCGGTACAATCGAGTCTATCGTAGGCGAGGAGCGTATTCCAGCAGTTAACACTACTCCAGAGTCTTACCGCGTTCAGGAGCTTTTCCGTCAGATGGTTGACGCAGGTCTTGATGCAGTAGTTATGGAAGTAAGCTCACAGGCTCTTATGCTTCACAGAGTTTCAGGCTTCACTTTCGACATTGGCGTATTTACAAACCTTGAGCCAGATCACATTGGTGACAATGAGCACAAGGATTTCGAAGATTATATGCACTGCAAGAGCTTACTTTTCCAGCAGTGTAAGACAGGTATCTTCAATGGTGACAGCGAGCACATCGAGGGTATCTTAAAGAATCACACATGCGACGTTATTAAATATGGTTACGGCAAGGACAATGACCTTGTTGCTGAGAATGTAGAGCTTTTAAAAGAGCACGGTGCACTTGGTGTTAAGTATCACATCTCAGGACAGGAGAATATGGACGTTGAGGTTAACGTTCCAGGTACATTCTCTGTTTACAACTCACTTACTGCAGTTGCTATCTGCAAGCAGTTCGGTGTAGCTGAGGACAAGATTAAGGCAGCTCTTAAGGACGTTCACGTAAAGGGACGTATTGAGCTTGTTCCAGTTTCAAAGAAGTTTACAGTTATGATTGACTACGCTCACAACGCAATGGCACTTGAGAGCCTTCTTACAACTCTTAAGGCTTACGACCCAGGCAGACTTGTTTGCCTCTTCGGTTGCGGTGGCAACAGAGCAAAGTCACGTAGATATGAGATGGGTGAGGTAAGCTCAAAGCTTGCTGACCTTACAGTTATTACATCAGACAACCCTCGTAACGAGGAGCCAATGGACATCATTAACGATATCCTTACAGGCGTAAAGAAGGCTGATGGTGAGTATGTTACAATCCCAGACCGCAAGGAGGCTATTCGTTACTGCCTCGTAAATGCAAAAGAGGGAGATATTGTAGTTCTTGCAGGCAAGGGCCACGAGGACTATCAGGAAATAAAGGGTGTAAAACACCACATGGATGAGCGCGAGCTTATCGCCGATGTTATTAAGGAGGATGGCAATGACATTATTTAAAGGTGCAGGAGTAGCTCTTATAACTCCATTCAATGAAGATGAAACCATAAATTATGACATGCTTGGAACTCTTATTGACAGACAGATTGATGGTGGAACAGATGCGATTATCGTATGCGGCACTACAGGTGAGGCCGCTACAATGAGCGAGGAGGAGAAGCTTTCAGTAGTTGAGTACACTGTAAAGCGTGTAAATCACCGCGTTCCTGTAATCGCAGGCTCAGGTGCAAACAACACTCGTCTTGTTATCGATTTATCTAAGAAGATTGCAGCACTTGGTGCGGACGGACTTCTTATTGTTACACCTTTTTACAACAAGGCTACACAGGAAGGTTTATACCAGCATTATTCGACAATCGCTAAGGAAGTAGATCTTCCTATTATCATGTACAACGTACCTAGCCGTACAGGCTGCAACATTCTTCCAGAGACAGCTATGAAGCTTGCTCTCGAGTTTAGAAACATAGTAGGTATTAAGGAAGCAAGTGGAAACATTTCTCAGATTACAAAGCTTGCAAGCCTTTGCAGAGGATGCCTTGATATTTACGCTGGAAACGATGATCAGATTGTCCCAATTCTTTCCCTTGGCGGAGTTGGAGTTATTTCTGTACTTTCAAATGTGGCACCTAGGGGCACACACGACATGGTTATGGAATATTTAAATGGCAACGAAGATAAGGCACGCAAGCTTCAGCTTGATTATCTCGAGCTTGTGGATGCACTTTTCTGCGAGGTAAATCCTATCCCTGTTAAATCCACCATGAATATGTTAGGATTTAATGTAGGTAGTCTTAGACTACCACTTACAGAGATGGAGGATAAGCATAAGGTGGCAATGAGCCAGTTGCTCAGCAGAATGCCACAGGAAATGCTTGCGTAGTGTGAAAAGTAATAAAGAAGATTTTTTAAAACCAAAAAACGGTCCAATCACATTTTTATTAGTGGCAATTAATATAATTGTCTTTATTGTGTTGGAAATTCAAGGAGATACAGAGGACGGCGCCTTTATGTTATATAGTGGCGCCATGAATCCGTATCTCGTTTTATATAATCACGAGTGGTACCGCTTGTTTTCAGCCACATTCATGCACTTTGGAATAGAGCACTTGGCTAACAATATGCTGCTGTTATTCCTTTTAGGGCAGATTTTCGAGCGAGCAGTAGGTACCACCAGATATGTGGGAATCTACTTGGGCTCTGGCCTGGCAGGTTCCTTCTTGTCGTTCTTTTATATGTGTCTCATGGGGAAAAATGATATTGTTGCAGGCGCATCGGGAGCCATCTTTGGCATTATTGGTGGAATGATAATAGTTGTACTTGTAAATAAGGGAAGATATAAGGGTATCAGCGCCAAGAGAATGATTTTCATGGCAGTTCTTACATTATATTTTGGGTTCGCTACAGCAGGAACGGACAATGTGGGACATTTGGGAGGTTTGATAGCAGGTTTTATTCTTACATTTATAAGTTACGGAATACCAACATTAATTCACAATTTGAAGAATGATGGTTACGTTGATTTTGATGAGGAAAATCCCTATACTTAAAATTAAGGGAGAGAAGGTTCGCGGGGGGCGATTATGAAGGTAAACATTTACTATGGCGGTAGAGGTCTGCTTGAAGACCCTACACTTTACGTAATCAACAAGATGGAGCAGGTTCTTACCGAGCTTCAGGTTGAAGTTCATCTTTACAACATCTACGAGCAGAAGAATGCGATTTCCATGCTGCCACAGACTTTGAAGGACGCAGATGGAATCATTCTTGCCACCACAGTAGAATGGCTGGGAATCGGCGGATACATGAATCAGTTTTTGGATGCCTGCTGGCTCTATGCTGACAAGACCGCACTTGCCACCACATACATGCAGCCTGTGGTTATGTCCACCACTTATGGTGAGCGCGAAGCCATGGTTACTCTTGAAAATGCATGGGAGATTCTTGGAGGATTGCCATGCTCAGGTTTCTGCGGCTATGTGGAGGATGTGAAGGAATTCAGAGAGAACACTGAGTATGCTCACATCATCGAAAAAAAGGTGGAGACTCTTTACAGAACAATTTCCCAGCATACAAAAGGATTGCCTACCAGCAATCAGGCGGTTACAAGAAGCATATTGCGTACACAGCAGTTGGAGCTTTCTCCTCAGGAGTCTGAGCAGCTTTCAAAATTTGTTTCTGACGATGAATATGTTCAGACACAGAAGGCTGATATTGCAGATCTCACTAGCATGTTCAGAGACATGATGGGCAAAAAGCAGGAAGACAGCAGCAACGAATATATAAATGATTTTGAGATTCACTTTAAGGGGAATCCAGAATTCGCAGCAAAATATCTCTTTATGATAGATGGCAAGGAACAGCCACTATTCCTTGGGATTTCCGGGGATCAGATGGATTGCCACTATGGAAAAGAGGATAATATAGATGTTTACATGAAGCTCAACAGCGGCATCATGGATAACATCGTGGCTGGCAGAGAGACCTTCCAGAGAGCATTCTCTGTAGGTGATATGACAGCAAAGGGTAATTTTAGAACCCTTAGAACTCTCGACGAGATATTTACTTTTAACTAAATAAATGGAGGATAATGAAATGAAGGACAACAATTGTATTTTTTGTAAGCTTGCAAACGGAGACATTCCTACAAACTCAATTTATGAGGATGATGATTTCAAGGTAATTCTTGATGCAGCGCCAGCAACAAAGGGACATGCACTTATCTTACCAAAGAATCATTTTGCTAATATTTTTGAGATTGATGATGAGGTGGCTGCAAAGGCACTTCCACTTGCAAAGAAGATTGCTAAAAATATGATGGATAAGCTTGGATGTGCGGGAGTGAATGTTTTACAGAACAATGGTGAAGCTGCCGGACAGACAGTTCACCATTTCCATATTCATGTAATTCCACGTTACGTTGATGATAAGGCAATCAAGGAATGGGATCACCTTAGCTTCAGCGAAGAAGAGACAAAAGAAGTTGTTTCTAAATTAAGCATGTAAAATCAAATCAATGATAGTTTTATTGGCGTCCAGTAACTTGCTGGATGCCATTTTTTCTTTGATTTCATCGCGACGTGCGAATACATCGTTAACAGAGTTGATAAGCAATTCTGCAGTAAGGTCTTCCTCCTGAAGAACTGTTGAAAATCCCTGCTTTTCATAGCTTTCAGCATTAAGAATCTGATCACCACGGCTGGCCTTTGCAGAAAGTGGAATCAGGATGTTAGGAATCTTTAATGCAAGGATTTCGCTGATAGAGTTGGCGCCGGCGCGGCTAATCATCAAATCTGTCATTGCAAAAATATCATTAAGCTGTTCACTAATGAATTCGTATTGTTGATAACCTGCCTTGCCCTCAAACTCCTTGTTGATATTTCCTTTACCTACAAGGTGAACAATCTGGAACTTCTCAAGAAGAGTATCAAGTGATTCCCAAACTGCATTATTAATGAAACGGGAACCAATGCTGCCGCCCATAATGAGCATAACAGGCTTTTCATTATTAAATCCGCAGAATGAAAGTCCAGCTTCTTTATTACCAGTGAAAAGTTCCTGGCGAATAGGTGAGCCAGTGTGAACAGCTTTTCCATTAGGAAGATAGTTCATTGTCTCAGGGAAATTGCAGCAAACCTTTGTGGCAAAAGGAATAGCAAGTTTGTTTGCAAGACCTGGAGTCATATCTGATTCATGGATGATGGCAGGTATATGCTGACGTCCAGCAGCCATAACAACAGGAACAGAAACAAATCCGCCCTTTGAAAATACCACGTCAGGCTTAAGATGCTTTAAAAGCTGATTAGCCTCAGAAAATCCCTTGATAACACGGAAAGGATCAGTGAAATTCTGCCAATCGTGATAGCGACGAAGCTTTCCTGAAGAGATACCATAATAGGTAATTCCAGCGTTTTCTACCATCTTTTTTTCAATCCCATTATAGGAACCAATGTAGAATATCTCGTAACCTTCTTGTTTTAAATAAGGAACAAGAGCTAAATTTGGTGTGACATGGCCGGCAGTGCCACCACCTGTCATTACTATTGTTTTCATATGTAAATCCTCGTAATTATTTATCTGTACAAACCATACTAAAAATGGCTACAAACACTATAATATCAAGGTTTTGTTAAAAGTCAAATGGCCAAAATTTGACTTTTTTGTGCAACAATGCTATATTAAGCAACGTAACAAGTTTGTAATATTTTGTATTTTTTGTAAAAAGCTAAATTTAAAAAGCGGAGGATTATGATTAGAAACAGCAATACCATTTCTTCATTCTGTACAAAGAACAAGAAATATTTAAACAAGCGAACCATGCAGTCAGCAGCTCTATCGGTGGCCATGGTACTTTTAATCTCAGGAGCTGTAGTTTGTGCCCCTTCAGAAAGAAAGGTTACAACAAATGTTGATATCCAGCCAGCTAGCACAGCAGGTGTATTTTCTGCGGTTTCAGCAATGGACGCGTCAGCTGGTACTGGTTTAGTTTCTGCGTCTGCAGATGTTTCTGTAGTTGCAGCTACTTCAGATCAGGTTAAATTTGATGATGATATTTATGATGAGTGGTCAGATAAGGTAATGGCTAAGGACATTAATGATTACCTTTATATCCGTGAGGATGCTGATCAGACATCAGAGGTTATAGGAAAACTTCGTAAAAACGACATCGCTACATTAGTAGATGTATTTGATGGTTGGTACGAAATTGAGTCTGGAAATGCTCACGGTTTTGTTTCAGCAGAGCATTGCATTACAGGTATCGATGCATACGAGTATGCTTTAGACGTATGCGATACATATGCTACTACAGACGTTAATGGTCTTCGTATGAGAAGCGAGGCTTCAGAAGACTCTAAGATTATCAAGGTTGTTTCTAAGGGAACAAAGCTTGAGGTAAATGATGAAGCAGAGGAAGTAGAAGGCTGGATAGCTGTTACTTCTGGAAATAAGACAGGCTACGTTAAGGCAGATTATGTTGACGTAGATATGGAGACAGGCGAGGCTATTACTCTTGAGGAGGAGGCCGCAGCTCAGAAGGCAGCAGAGGAAGCAGCAGCTAAAAAGGCAGCAGAGCAGGCTGCTATGGCAGAGCAGGCTAAGATTGCAGCAGCAGAAGCAGCTGCAGCAAAGCAGGCAGTTATTACTTCAGCAGATGACGTTACTCTTCTTGCAGCTATTATTCAGATTGAGGCAGGAAGCGAGTGCTACGATGGTCAGGTAGCAGTAGGTGCAGTTGTAATGAATCGTGTTCTCAGTGGTTCATACACAAACAACATCGAAGGCGTTATCTTCCAGAAGGGTCAGTTTGCTACATCACGTATGTCTTCCGTTATTTCAAAGGGACCAAAGGCATCTTGCATTCAGGCAGCACAGGACGCTATGGCAGGTGCAGACCCTACAGGTGGACGTACACACTTTAGACGCGCTGGTTCTAGAGAAGGTCTTATAATTGGAAACCACGTATTCTACTAGTTTGATAAATTTATAAAAATTTAAGCTCTTGGGTTTACCCAAGGGCTTTTTTGGTATATAATGCATAATAACTCACCATTATTGTATATTTATGCACTTGAACAAAGGAGGTACGTTATGGACTTAAAAGGAAAGAACTTTTTAAAGATGTTGGATTTTACACCTGAAGAAATCAATGGTTTGATTGAGTTATCTTTACAGCTTAAGGCTGAGAAGAAGCAGGGTAAGTCTCAGAAGGATTACATGGCAGGAAAGAATATTGCATTAATATTTGAAAAGACATCTACACGTACCCGTTGTTCTTTTGAAGTTGCAGCTTATGATATGGGAGCAAATGTTACTTATCTTGATCCATCTGGTTCACAGATTGGAAAGAAGGAGTCTATTGCTGATACAGCCCGCGTACTTGGTCGCATGTATGATGGTATCGAGTACCGTGGTTTCGAGCAGACCATCGTAGAGGATTTGGCTAAATATGCAGGCGTACCTGTTTGGAACGGACTTACAAACGAGTCACATCCTACACAGATGATTGCCGACATGATGACAATCAAGGAGCACTTTGGAAAGCTCAAAGGAATTAAGTTTGTATATATGGGTGATGCCCGCTATAATATGGGTAACTCGCTTATGGTCACATGTGCAAAGCTTGGCATGGATTTCGTGGCATGCACAAATAAGAAATATTTCCCAGAGGCATCTCTTGTGGAGAAGTGTCAGGCCATCGCAAAGGAGACTGGCGCTACCATTACTCTTACAGAGGATGTAGCTGAGGGTTGCAAGAATGCAGATGTGATTTATACTGATGTATGGGTATCAATGGGAGAGCCTGACGAGGTATGGGAGGAGCGTATCACTGACCTTTCACCATATCAGGTTAATGCAAAGGCATTCGCATATGCGAATTCAGATGCGAAGTTTATGCACTGTCTTCCAGCATTCCATGATTTAAATACTACCATCGGTAAAGAGATTCATAAGAAGTTTGGAATCGACTGTATGGAGGTTACAGACGAAATATTTGAAAGTGAGCGTTCAATTGTCTTTGATGAGGCAGAGAATCGTATGCACTCAATCAAGGCGGTTATGTACGCAACATTAGGAAATGCTTAACGACATTAGATATGAGTATTTTGAATCAGTAGATTCAACCAACGATAGAATAAGGCTAAGAGCTCGTGAGGATGAGATTCAGGGCCTGGTTATTTCCGCAGGGCAGCAGACTGCCGGCAAAGGACGAATCGGTCGCAAATGGGAATCACCTTCTCACGACTCTATTGCCACATCCCTATTACTTAGACCAGAGGAGATTTCCTTGGAGGCCATCCCTACCATCACTGTGGTGGCGGCTATGGCTGTGAGAGATGCACTGTATCGTATTTACGGATTAAATGGTAAAATAAAATGGCCGAATGATATAGTGCTTGATGGAAAGAAAATCTGCGGCATCCTTACCGAGATGGAGATGAAGGATGGGAAGGTCTGGTATGTTGTAGTTGGCATCGGCGTAAATGTACATAATAAAAACTTCCCAGAGGATATTGCATTCAAGGCTACTTCGGTGGATTTGGAGCTGGCGAAAACAGGTGGCGGACATGGCCACAGAGAAGAACTTACAAAAGAGATATGGAACAGTTTCAAAAAGTATTATAATATCTTCATTGAGACACAGGATATGACCGGCCTTCGAGAAGAATATGAAAATCATCTTGCTAATCGGGGCAATCGTGTTAGAATAGAGGCTCAGGAAGATTCTTACGAAGCAGTGGCCAAAGGTATTAATAACCGAGGCGAACTGATAGTAGAAGTCGATGGAGTAGAAAGGATAATCCGCACCGGAGAGGTTTCCGTTCGCGGAATATATGGATACGTTTAATGGAAGATGAAGTAGTACTTTGTGGCGCCAGCTGCTACACTAAAAAATATTATTTAAATCCAGACTTTGAGGGACTCCCTCCAATGGTAAAGGATGAGCTGAAAATCATGTGCGTTATGTACACAGAGGAAGTCAGCGGTACCATCCAGATGATTTACGATGAGGAAGGCAGCCTTCGCATTGAGGTGGATCACAATGAGGACGACCTTCTCTATGATGAGATTGGTTCGGCACTGATAGTAAAGCGAATGCAAAGAGAGCGCGAGGAATTATTTGAAGCTCTTGAGACATATTATAAAGTAGTATTCTTAGGGGAGGGCATGTAATGCTTCTTACAATTGACGTTGGAAATACAAATATCACTTTAGGTGTTTTTAATGGCGAGGAGCTTTTAGGAAGCTTCCGTGTTACTACAAAGATTAATCGTACATCAGATGAATTCGGAATCACATTCCGTGAGATTCTTCGTTCGAATAATATAGACTACACAGAGATTGATGATGTAATTATTGCATCTGTTGTTCCAAACGTAATGCACTCACTTACAAGTTCAATCATTAAATATTTTGATATTCAGCCAATCATCGTAGAGGCTGGCATTAAGACAGGTATCAGAATCGCTACAGAGAATCCTAAGCAGATTGGTGCTGACCGTATCGTTGATGCGGCAGGTGCTTACGAGCTTTACGGCGGACCAGTTCTTGTACTTGACTTTGGTACAGCTACCACTTATGATTTGGTGGATGCAAACGGGGCATTCGTTTCAGGAGTTACAGCGCCTGGTATTCGTATCAGCGCAAAGGCTCTCTGGGAAGACGCTGCTAAGCTTCCTGAGATCGAAATCAAGAAGCCTGAGAAGATTCTTGCAAAGGAAACAATTTCTTCTATGCAGGCCGGTCTTGTTTACGGACAGATTGGTCAGACAGAATATATTGTTAAGAATATGATCAAGGAAAGTGGCTATGAAAATGTTAAGGTTGTAGCTACAGGTGGTCTTGGAAATCTTATTTCAAGTGAGACTCAGTGCATCGATATTTACAACCCAAATCTTACACTTTACGGTATGAAGTTTATTTACGATAAGCAGAAGAAATAATGATAGAGAAATTACAAATCGGAAACGTAACTTTAGAAAACAATTTGATTTTGGCACCAATGGCAGGCGTAACAGACCTGCCATTTCGTTTGTTATGCAAAGAACAGGGAGCAGCCCTTTGTTGCATGGAAATGGTTAGTGCCAAAGGAATTTTATATAACAATAAAAATACTGAGAGCCTTCTTACTGTTGATGAGAGAGAGCGTCCTGTCAGCCTTCAGCTTTTTGGTTCTGACCCAGAGATTATGGGAGCCATGGCTGCAAAGATTGAACACAGAAATTTTGATATCCTGGATATCAACATGGGCTGCCCTGTACCAAAGGTTGTCAACAATGGAGACGGCTCTGCTCTTATGAAGAATCCTGTGCTTGCAGGAAAGATTATCGAGAGCATGGTAAAGGCCATTAATAAGCCGGTGACAGTTAAGATTCGAAAAGGTTTTGACGATGAACATGTTAACGCGGTAGAGATGGCTCACGTGGCAGAGGAATCTGGCGCAGCTGCTGTAGCAGTTCACGGACGTACCAGAGAGCAGTATTACTCTGGCAAAGCTGACTGGAGCATCATCGCTGATGTAAAAGCAGCTGTTAAAATTCCAGTTATTGGAAATGGAGATATCCTTGATGCAAAGGATGTAATTGCCATGAAAGAGCAGACTGGCTGCGATGGATTTATGATAGGAAGAGGTGCTCAGGGTAACCCTTGGATCTTCCATCAGATTCTTCATTATTTTGAGACAGGTGAGCTCATTGGAAAGCCACCTATGGAAGAAATGGTGAAGACAATGCTTCGTCACGCAAAGCTTCAGATTGAGTTTAAGGGCGACTATCTTGGTATCAGAGAAATGAGAAAACATGCTGCCTGGTACACCGCTGGTTATAAGGGCGCAAGCAAGCTTCGTGGGGCAATAAATAATGTTGAGTCATATGATGATTTAGAAAAACTTTTTGAAAGTTTTATGAACCAATATGGGAATTCTTGACATCAATATGTGTGTGGCTTATAATTCACTAAGTTACTAAGAAATAAGAGGGATTTTATGCGTAAAATCCATTGAAAAATACATCCGAATGGAGAGGAAAAACATGGAAGCAAAGAAGAATTTACTTACAGCCGAAGGACTTAAAGTATTAGAGGATGAGCTTGAGGATCTCAAGGTCAATAAACGTAAAGAAGTATCTCAGAAGATTAAGGAAGCCAGAGAGCAGGGCGATCTTTCAGAGAACGCTGAGTACGATGCAGCTAAGGATGAGCAGAGAGATATCGAAGCTCGTATCGAGGAGATCGAGAAGATTCTTAAGAACGCTGAGGTAGTTACAGACGAGCACGACACAAAGAACATTAACATCGGTTGGACAGTTACACTTCTTGATGTAGAGTTCGACGAGGAAGTAGAGTATAGAATCGTTGGTTCTACAGAGGCTAACAGCCTTAAGGGCAAGATTTCAAACGAGTCACCAGTAGGTAAGGCTATTCTTGGACACAAGAAGGGCGATACAGTTACAGTTGAGACTGAGGCTGGTGCATTCGAGTACAAGATTCTTGCAGCTAAGAAGTCTAAGTAATTAGGTATATTATTAGGTCACAACCAGATGGGTTGTGGCCTTTTTTAGTTTTCAATGGGGAAGACTAATGACTTGCTTACATTCACAGGAGGGACAAAATGCTAGCAAAATTTAAGAAAACTTTTATTGGTGATAAAGCTTTTTACAGAAGATACATTTTCCTTGCTACTCCAATGATTATCCAAAACTTCATTACAAACTTTGTAAGTTTTTTGGATAATATCATGGTAGGTCAGCTTGGACAGGAAGCAATCTCTGCCGTCGCAACAGTTAACCAGCTTCACTTCGTATTTGCATTAGCAGTATTTGGTGCAGCCTCAGCAGGAAGTATTTATGGTGCCCAGTATTTTGGAAAGGGAGACCACAAAGGTCACATGTACACTTTCCGATTTAAGCTTTATGCAACATTGCTGGCCACCTTCGTAGGAATTTTGATTTTCAAGATTTTTGGTAGTCAGCTAATTTCACTTTTCCTTACAGAAAGTGAAGGCGCTTCGCCAGAGCTGGCTTTGGAGTATGGTCTTCAGTACTTAGGAATAATCCTTGTGGGACTTATTCCATTTGCAGTTAATCAGGCTTATGCTACTAACATCAAAGAGACAGGCCAGACGGTTGTGCCTATGGTGGCCGGTATGGTGGCAGTAGCTACTAATGCTGTTTTGGATTACTGTTTAATCTTTGGTTTTGGACCATTCCCAGAAATGGGTGTAAGAGGTGCAGCGCTGGCTACAGTTATAGCAAGATACATAGAGTGCGCAATCGTATTGATATGGGCTCACTCACACAGAGAGCTTAATAGATATCTTGAGGGAGCATACACAGGCTTTGGTCTTCCAACAGATGTTTTCAGACAGATTCTTATAAAGGGCGCGCCACTTATGTTAAACGAAGTCCTTTGGGCTGCGGGCATGAGTATGGTAACCCAGAGCTACTCTGTTAGAGGAATGAATGTACTGACAGCACTTAGTATGTCGAATACCATTGCGAACTTGTTCAATATTGTATTCATACAGCTTGGTGCATGTATCAGTATTGTGGTTGGTCAGCATCTGGGAGCTGGTGAGCTTGAGGAAGCAAAGGATGCAGATAATAAGATGATTGCCTTCAGCGTATTTTGCTGCACAATCATGGCAATCATTATGTTTGCCTTTGGTGGATTGTTCCCACGCATATACAATGTCGCTCCAGAGATTCGCTCTCTCGCAACAAGATTTATTGCGGTGGCTGCAATCTGGATGCCATCATGCAGCTTTAGTCACTGCTCTTATTTCACACTTCGTTCCGGTGGAAAGACACTTGTCACATTCCTTTTCGACTCAGTGTTTACATGGATAGTTGTGGCACCATGTGCATTTATTCTTGCTCATTACACAGGGCTTGGAATCGTTTGGGTTTACTTCTTTGTACAGGGCACGGAGCTCATCAAAAACATCATGGGATACTTCATGGTGAAGAGTGATGTTTGGCTTGTACAGATGGTATAAACTCTCAGGGATGTACCCTTGACACCTAGAGTTTTCTAGGTCTATAATTGAATGACTTTTTATGTAATTACTAATCTAATTAAATATATATGAAATAATAAAGGAGAAAATATGGCACAGCAGAACAATGGTGGCAACCAGGACGTAAATCAGTTACTTCAGGTTCGCCGCGAAAAGCTTGTTGCACTTCAGGAGGCAGGCAAGGACCCATTTCAGATTACAAAGTTTGACCAGACTCATCACACAGATGAGGCTAGAAATTTATACGAAGAGCACGAGGCTAAGCTTCTTGCAGGTCGTCAGCCAGTAAACACTGATGGCATGGACGAAGAGGCTGCAAAGCAGGCAGTTAACGATGATTACAATGAGCGCCGTGAAATTATGGATGCTCAGCCAATCCACGTTAGCATTGCAGGACGTATGATGTTCAAGCGTGTAATGGGTAAGGCTAGCTTCTGCAACATCCGTGACCGCAAGGGTGACATTCAGGTTTATGTTGCGAGAGATGCAATCGGTGAGGAGTCTTACGCGGATTTCAAGAAGTCTGATATTGGTGATATCTATGGTATCAAGGGTTGGGCTTTTAGAACAAAGACAGGTGAGATTTCAATCCACGCTGAGGAGCTTACACTTCTTTCTAAGTCTCTTCAGATTCTCCCAGAGAAGTTCCATGGACTTACAGATACAGATATGAGATATCGTCAGCGTTACGTTGACCTTGTTATGAACAAGGAATCACGTGATGTTTTCGTTAAGCGTTCACTTATGATGAAGGAAATCCGTAATTTCCTTGCAGAGCGCGATTTCATGGAGGTTGAGACACCTATCCTTGTTTCTAACGCAGGTGGTGCAGCAGCTCGTCCATTCGAGACACACTACAACTCACTTAACGAGGATGTTAAGCTTCGTATCTCTCTTGAGCTTTACCTTAAGAGACTTATCGTTGGTGGTTTCGAGCGTGTTTACGAGATTGGTCGTGTATTCCGTAACGAAGGTGTTGATACTCGTCATAATCCTGAGTTCACACTTATGGAGCTTTACCAGGCATACACAGATTACGAAGGCATGATGGAGCTTACAGAGACTATGTTCCGTCGTCTTGCTGAGAAGGTTGTTGGTTCTACAAAGATTTCTTACAACGGAATCGAAATCGACCTTGGCAAGCCATTCGAGAGAATGACAATGACTGACGCCGTTAAGAAGTACGCAGGCGTTGATTTTGATACAATCGCTGATGACGAGGCTGCAAAGGCTATCGCCAGAGAAAAGCACGTTGAGTTTGAGGACCGTCACAAGAAGGGTGATATCCTTAACCTCTTCTTCGAGGAGTTCTGTGAGGAGAATCTTATTCAGCCTACATTTATCACAGATCATCCAATTGATATTTCTCCACTTACAAAGAAGAAGCCAAGCGACCCTACAAAGGTAGAGCGTTTCGAGCTCTTCATCAATACATGGGAGATGTGTAACGCATACTCAGAGCTTAATGACCCTATCGACCAGCGTGAGCGTTTCGCTGCTCAGGATGCTAATGCAGCAGCTGGTGATGATGAGGCTGAGCACACAGATGAGGACTTCCTCAACGCACTTGAGATTGGTATGCCACCTACAGGCGGTATCGGATACGGTCTCGACAGACTTTGCATGCTTCTTACAGATAGCCAGGCTATCCGTGATGTATTACTCTTCCCTACAATGAAGAGCCTTGATGCACCAAAGAAGAGTGCAACAGCTGCAGATGACAAGAGCGGTTTCTTCGCTCCTAACAGCAGCATTGATTTTTCAAATGTAAAGATTGAGCCTTTATTCGAGGAGTCAGTTGATTTTGAGACATTCTCAAAGAGTGATTTCAGAGCAGTAAAGGTTAAGGCTTGCCAGGCTGTTCCAAAGTCAAAGAAGCTTCTTCAGTTCACACTTGATGATGGTACAGGCACAGACAGAACAATCCTTTCTGGTATTCATGAGTTCTATGAGCCAGAGGAGCTTGTTGGTAAGACACTTATCGCTATCACAAACCTTCCACCACGTGCGATGATGGGTATCGAGTCATGCGGTATGTTACTTTCAGCAGTTAACAACCTTAAGGATTCAGACGGTGAGGAGCTTCACCTTCTCATGGTAGATAACCACATTCCAGCTGGTGCAAAATTATACTAATAAAAATAAAAGAGGTGCCAATCGTCGGCACCTCTATTTTTTTCTTTCATCTAAGGTAAAACAAACCAAAGCAACTATTCCCATCGCTATAGCTAATATGTTAAAGATATTTGTCCTATAAAAAATTATGTGACAAACATTTGTTAAAATGCAGCAGGATACTACAATCTTTGCAGCTAAAAGACTTCTTTTTTCTTCCATAGATATTACCACTTTCTTTTAAAACATAAAAACCCATAAAACTTTATTGTTACATTGTGATATTACATTAACGTTTATGGATTTTTAATCATAATGTTTTGAACGACATTTTTTTGTGATGAATGCTATTCGTCACAAATAAATAATGGTCTATATTTCTTTTGCGTTTTAAAGTGCTAATGCATTGTATTTTCGCTGTTTTATATAACGAAAATATAGAGAATTACCCTGTGGCATGATATAATATTTAAGTTTTCGGCCTTCCGGAAATTAAATAAAGAATATATTTTGTTATAAGGAAGTTAGTAATGAAAGATGAAAAGAAGTTAGGGCTTATGTCCCTCATACTGATGATTTTCACATCAGTTTATGGTTTTAACAACATTCCAAGATCTTATTATTTAATGGGCTATGCAGCTATTCCTTGGTTTGTTATTGCAGGTATTTTATTCTTTGTACCATTTGCATTTATGGTAGCAGAGTTCGGTTCAGCATTTAAGGATGAGACAGGTGGTATGTACTCATGGATGTGCAAGTCAGTAGGTCCAAAGTACGCATTCATCGGAACATTTATGTGGTACACATCTTATGTACTTTGGATGGTAAATGTTTCTTCAGGTATCTGGGTTCCAGTATCAAACCTTATTTTTGGTGAGGACTGTACTTCAGGCTGGTCATTCTTTGGCTCAGAGTTTTTATCAGGTTCAAGATTACTTGGTCTTATGGCTGTAGTATTTTTTGCATTCATCACATACTTTGATTCAAAGGGTGTCGATAAGATTAGCAAGGTTACATCTATCGGTGGTACAGCCGTTCTTACAATCAACATCATGGTAGTTGTTGGTTCAATACTTATGATTATTGCCCGTGGTGGTCAGCTTCAGCAGCCATTTGAGGGCCTTGAGTCACTTAAGACTCCACTTAATGTTGCATATCAGGGAAGCCCTATCATGCTTCTGTCATTCATCGTGTATGCACTTTTCGCATACGGCGGAATCGAGGCAGTTGGTGGTCTTGTAGATAAGACAGAGAATCCAAAGAAGAATTTCCCTAAGGGTATCGTTATTGCAGCTATGGTTATCGTAGTTGGATATGCTTCACTTATTATGTTAGTAGGTTCATTCACAAATTACAGTGAGATCCTTGGCAATGACAGCATTACACTTGGAAATGTTTCATATGTAATCATGTCAAACTTTGCAGCAGAGATTGGTAAGGTATTTGGCGCTTCAGTAGCTACACAGGTTTCTCTTGCTCACGGTTTTGCTCGTGTATATGCACTTATCATGCTTCTTGCACTTATGGGTGCTATGTTTACACTTGTTTACTCACCACTTAAGCAGATTATCGAAGGTACTCCAAAGGAGCTTTGGCCAGGTAAGATGGGTGAGCTTGCAGAGGACGGTATGCCAAAGAACGCTATGTGGATTCAGTGCGCCATCGTTAGCATCATGGTCCTCATGGTTTCATTCGGTGGCGATACAATGCAGCAGTTCTTCGTTATCCTTACAGCTATGGTTAACGTTGGTATGACAGTACCTTACATGTTTATTTCATTCGCATTCCCTAAGTTCAAGAAGCTTAACGGAATTGACAGAAGCTTCGTTGTATTTAAGTCACAGACTTCAGCAAACTTCTGGGGATACATCGTTACACTTACATTATTCTTCGCTAATGTATTTGCGATTATTCAGCCAGCTCTTGATGGTGATATCAAGACTACATTCTGGTCACTCAGTGGCCCTGTAGTATTCGGTCTTGGCGCTTGGATTATCTACACAAGATATGAAAAGAAGATTGAAAGAGGCGAGGTTGAAGCCGAAGCAATGGAAGAGACAGCTACTCAGGCAGAATAAAATTGAAATTCTAAAATGCAGATACCAATTGAGTATCTGCATTTTTTTTAGTATCATATATGAATTGAACACAATCAATTTACACAAAGGAGCTATATGAAACTAATAAAAAGATTTATTCCATATTACAAACCATATATTGGGGTATTTATTTTAGATTTGATCTGCGCTACAGTGCTTTCAATTATTGATCTTACATTTCCGCAGTTCTTGAGAATCTTAAGGGCTACATTATTTCTTGAAGAGCCAGAAGTGATTCTCAGCAAACTTGGTATTATCGCAGCCCTGTTGCTGGCAATGTACCTTGTGAGAAGCGCCTGCAGATATTATGTCAGCTATCAGGGACATATGATGGGTGCAAAGATGGAATCGGGAATGAGACGAGAGCTTTTCGAGCGCTACGAGGCATTCTCATTTTCATATTATGACAATCACAACACTGGTGAGATGATGAGTAAGCTGGTATCTGATTTGTTTGATATTTCAGAGCTGGCACATCATGGACCTGAGAATATTTTCATCTCTGTAATCAAAATAATCGGTTCACTGATTCTTCTTATGCGAATCAATGTACCGATGACCACATGCCTGATGGTAGTCGTATTCTTTATGACTATTTTTGCCGTAAAGCAGAACAGAAAGATGCGTGCAACTTTCGCTGACAATCGCAAGAAGATAGCAGGAATCAACTCATCTCTTCAGGATACTCTGGGAGGAATCCGAGTAGTGAAGTCATTTACAGGTGAGGATATCGAGCTTAACAAGTTTGATAATAGCAATATCGCTTTTCTTTCTTCAAAGAGACAGAACTATGTGCTCATGGGTACCTTCAATGCCGGAAATAGTCTTTTTGAAGGTTTGATGTTCATTACAGTTTTAGTTGCAGGTGGATACTTTATTGCAAAGGGACAGCTTACAGGCGAGGATTTGGCGATTTATGCCCTCTATATAAATATTTTCATCAACCCTGTAAACGTGCTTGTAGAATTTACTGAGCAGCTTCAGAAGGGGCTTGCTGGATTCGAGAGATTCACAGAGGTTATGGATACCATGCCAGAAATCCTTGATGCCCCTGACGCAGGTGAGCTTAAAGAGGTTAAGGGTGTAATTGACTACAAGGATGTTTCATTTGCTTATGAGGACGAGGAGACAGTCCTTGAGAATATTAATCTTCATGTGGAAGCAGGTAAATCAGTGGCAATCGTAGGACCATCAGGTGGTGGTAAGACTACACTTTGCGCATTGCTTCCTAGATTCTATGATGTAACAGGCGGACAGGTGCTTATCGATGGAGTGGACATCAGAACAGTGAGCCAAAAGTCACTTCGATCATATATAGGAATCGTGCAGCAGGACGTTTACCTTTTCAATGGAACCATTAAAGAGAACATTGCCTATGGAAAGCCTGATGCCACAATGGAAGAGATTGTGGAGGCTGCCAGAAATGCAGATCTTCTCGAGTTTATCGAGAGCCTTCCAAATGGATTTGATACAGAGGTAGGAGAGCGAGGCACCAGACTTTCTGGTGGACAGAAGCAGCGTATCGCTATTTCAAGAGTCTTCCTTAAGAATCCTCCTATTCTTATTTTGGATGAGGCTACATCAGCTCTTGATAACGAGAGTGAGAGATACATTCAGGAGAGCCTGGATAAGCTTGCTGAGGGAAGAACTACTATCACAATTGCCCATCGACTTTCAACAATTCTCGGCGCAGATGAGATTATTGTTTTAGATGGAGATGGAATAAAAGAGCGCGGAACACATAAGCAGCTAATCAAAGAAGGCGGCATCTACGAGAAGTATTATAAGATGCAGCTGGGGGCAATCTAAAGGTTGCGCAAAGTTGCTCAAACACTAATAAAAAACAATGTGTATTAACTGAAATTAGATGATGAAAAAATGGGTGTAATCTATTGTATTACACCCTGTTTTATTATAAAATTTTTGCTTAGAAAACGTTTTAGCTATTTTAAGAGAGCTTTTAGTATTTACACAATAAAAGGAGTAAGAAAATGGTAGCATGGAATAATTTTGATAAGCTTGAATCTTACAAGACTCTTCAGGGGTTGAAGAATCAGGTAGAGCTTAAGTCAGTTATGTCTGGAGCAAACGGTGCAAAGCGTGTTGCAGAGTACTCAGTTCCAATGTCAAATGGTATGGCATACAACTTCGCTGCAAAGCAGGTTGATGATACTGTTCTTGAAGCACTTCAGGGACTTGCTGACGAAGCAGAGCTTATCGACAAATACTCAGCACTTTTCAATGGAGAGGTTATTAATACAGGGGAAAAGAGATTAGTTCTTCACCAGCTTACACGTGGTCAGCTTGGCGGGGATGTTATTGCTGATGGGGTTAACAAAAGGGAGTTCTATGTTAAGCAGCAGGAGCGTATCGCAGAGTTCGCTAACAAGGTTCACTCAGGTGAAATCGTTAACGAAAAGGGTGAGAAGTTCACTACAGCTGTTCAGATTGGTATCGGCGGATCGGACCTTGGTCCTCGCGCTATGTATCTTGCTCTTGAGAATTGGGCAAAGGTAACAGGCACATTCAAGATGGAGGCTCGTTTCATTTCAAACGTAGATCCTGATGATGCTGCATCAGTTCTTGCTGGTGTTGATGTTGCTCACTCAATTTTCATCCTCGTTTCTAAGTCAGGTACTACACTTGAGACACTTACAAACGAGTCATTCGTTAAGGACGCTTTAAAGAAGGCTGGACTTGATGCATCTAAGCACATGATTGCTGTTACATCTGATGCTTCACCACTTGCAAAGTCAGCTGATTACCTTGATGCATTCTTCATGGATGATTACATCGGTGGACGTTACTCATCTACATCTTCAGTAGGTGGCGCAATCCTTTCACTTGCATTTGGTCCAGATGTATTCGCTAGATTTTTAAATGGTGCAGCAGAAGAAGATAAGCTTGCTCGCAACGTAGACGTTCGCAAGAACCCTGCAATGCTTGATGCTCTTATCGGTGTTTATGAGAGAAATGTACTCGGTTACGAGACAACAGCAGTTCTTCCATACTCACAGGCACTTAGCCGTTTCCCTGCTCACTTACAGCAGCTTGATATGGAGTCAAACGGAAAGAGTGTAAACCGTTTCGGCGAGCCTGTTGATTATGTTACTGGACCAGTTATCTTTGGTGAGCCAGGTACAAACGGACAGCACAGCTTCTATCAGCTTCTTCACCAGGGAACAGATATCATTCCACTTCAGTTCGTTGGCTTCAAGAAGAGCCAGATGGCTACAGATGTTGTTATCGAGGATAGCACATCACAGCAGAAGCTCTGCGCTAACGTAGCAGCTCAGATTATGGCCTTCGCTTGTGGTAAGGATGACGACAACAGAAACAAGTACTTCGAGGGTAACCGCCCATCATCAATCATCGTTGGTGATCAGCTTACACCTGAGACACTTGGTGCACTCCTTGCACACTTCGAGAACAAGGTTATGTTCCAGGGATTCGTATGGAACCTTAACTCATTCGATCAGGAAGGTGTTCAGCTTGGAAAGACACTTGCAAAGAAGGTTCTTTCAGGTGATACATCAGACGCCCTTGCAGCTTATGCAAAGTTACTTGATATCTAATTACGTGACTATAAAATCTTTATAAAATTTGGCTACTTCTTATTGAAGTAGCCTTTTTTTTACGTTAACATATCACTTAGGTTTTTAAATGGCTGTTGCATAGGAAAATTAGCGTAACAGTAAGAGGTAAATATGGAATACGTAGATAAAGAACAAGAACAGGTCACCAAGACCTTAAAGGGTGAGAAAAAGAAGCTTTCCCAAATGACCTTTGGACAAAAGCTGGAATATATATGGGAGTACTACAAGCTACATATATTAGTGACATTATTAATAATCGGAGCTATCAGCTGGGGCATTCATCATGCCATGACTTATGTTCAATATAAGTTTTATGGAATGATTATCAATTCTGGCCAGTACAATGAGCAGGTTGCCAAATCCATGCATGACACCTTGGGGATGGAAAAGCACGATGGCTTTAGCCTCTCTGGAGATTTCTACACCAATGATACGGAAAACATGGGTGGCTATGGAAACAAGCTGGATATTTATATTATGACTGGTCAGCTTGATTTTGCTTTTACTGACGAAGTGGGAGTTAAATATCTAGTAGATATGGGTGTTGTTCGAGATTTAAAAACAACAGCACCAGATAAGCTTTTGGATTTGTGGACCAGTGAAGGTCGATTATACAATGTAGATGTGACAGATGATGACGGCATCACTGGAAATTATGATGTAGCAGTAGATATCAGCGGTACGGGAATTCAGGAATACTTTGGACTTGATGAGAATATGAAGTATCTGATGATTGCGGACCTCAGTGGAAGCGAAGAATATTTGCAGAATTTTTATAAATTATTATATGAGATAGAAACAGGAGAATAATTGTGGGAAGATTTTTTAACAGCAGATTTTTTGATAGCATCTCCAAGATTACAGACATGCTTATAATAGGTTTTTATTTTTTAGTTTGTTCCATTCCTTTATTTACAATTGGAGCCAGCCTTACAGCACTTTATTATGCGATTCACAAATGTGTTTATAGGGGCAGAGGCTACACATTAGAGTTCTTTCACTCATTTAAGGAAAACTTCAAGCAGTCTACATTATCATGGCTTATCTTTATGGTGATGTTTGGAATCCTTTCAGGAGATATTTATATCACCAAAAATGTTATTAGTCACGATAGCCCATTTGCTGGAATGTTTATTTTCTTTACAGTGTTGCTAGTGGTTACTATTATTTGGGCGATTTATCATTTTGCTTACATTGCACGATTTTCGAATGGATTTAAAGAATCCTTTAAGGTATCAGCAATATTCATGATACTTAATATTGGTTGGAGTATCGCTATACTTGGAGTTTTGGTACTTCTTGGTCTATTAGTATATCGATTCCCAATTTTCCTGTTATTCCTTCCAGGAATGATTGCATCTTCCGTTCACCCAATCCTCGAGCGCGTCTTCCGTAAATACATGAGTGCAGAGGACTTAGCAAAGGAAGATGACGTATAAGTAATTAATACATTATAGTCCTTCTCATTATGAGAGGGACTTTTAATTTGCAGCTGCATAGACTAGGCAAGCGCGAGCAAGGTGCTAAAGGTCCAGTGGACCTTTGTTCAGCACCGACCGGAGTGGAACGGAGACGGCCCCGCTCAGGTTCTTTGACATGTAGTCAAAGGTTCTGAGATGGGAGATGGCTTGCGGGAGCAAGAAAAACTAGGATGCTGCAAAAAAGTATTTGACACAAAATATGTGGTGTGCTATAAGTGTATTAGAACAGCTAATACAGTATAAGTTAACACCGTGAGGAGGTACTAGCTTGATTCATCTAAATTACAGAGATTCTAAGCCTATATATGAGCAGATAAAGGATGGTCTTAGACGTTTGGTGGTGTCTGGGGCTGTACGGACAGATGAAAAGCTACCAAGTGTGCGTGAATTGGCCACAAGCTTATCAATTAATCCAAATACCATCCAGAAGGCTTATAGAGAGCTGGAACAGGAAGGGTACATTTACACAATAGCAGGTAAAGGCAGCTATGCAGCTCAAAGAGCAGATGTTGCAACTGGGAGGAATGAAGAACTTATGAAAGAATTCGATGAGATAGTAAAAGAACTTCTGTATCTGTGCCAGGATAAGGATATCCTTATCAGAAGAATTGAAGAGATAGCGAAGGGAGGGGCAGCGAGTGATTCAGGTAAGTAATGTTACTAAGAAATTTGGAGACTTCATTGCCCTTGACGATTTAAATATGCATGTAGAGAAGGGCGCCATTTATGGTTTGGTAGGGCCAAATGGTGCAGGTAAGTCTACAATCATTCGCCACCTTTGTGGTGTATATAAGCAGGATGCTGGTCAGGTGCTTATTGATGGACAGCCAGTTTATGAAAATCAGGCCATCAAAAGCAGATATACAGTGATTCCAGATGACATATTCTTTTTCACACAGGCTAACACAATGGACATGATGAAGTTTTATAAGAATATGTATCCAAACTTTGATGAGGCACTCTTCAAGAAGATTATGGATTGCTTTCCAGCGATTAATCCTAAGAAGATGGTTCGTAGCCTTTCAAAGGGTATGCAGAAGCAGGTAGCATTTATGCTTTCTATTGCAGCAAGACCAGAGCTTATGATTTTGGATGAGCCAGTGGATGGTCTTGATCCTGTTATGCGCCGTCAGATTTGGAGCCTTATTATGTCCGATGTTGCGGAGAATGGTCTTACAGTTCTTGTTAGCTCACATAACCTTAGAGAGCTTGAGGACGTATGTGACCATGTGGGAATCATGAATAATGGAAAGATTCTTATTGAGCGTTCACTTGATGAGCTTCAGACTTCCATTACAAAGATTCAGATTGCATTTGAAGGCGATATGCCACAGCTTCCAGATGATATTACAGTTTTAAAGAAGATTACAAACGGACGAGTACATACACTTATAGTCAAGGGAGAACCCAGAGCTGCAGAGCAGGCTATCGGTCAGATGAATCCTCTTCTGATGGATGTGCTTCCACTTACCCTTGAAGAGATATTTATTTATGAGCTGGGAGGTGAGAACTATGCAGTCAAAGACATCATTTTTTAATATGGCTTTGTTCAAAAAGAACATAAGCAGAACCTGGATTGCCGGACTGTTATATTTCGTCCTACTACTGTTGATGCTTCCAGTATATTTCGTAATCAACACGGCCAATATAAATGGAGATGATTGGTACACAAGACTGGGCTACACAATGGAGATGCGACTTTATGAGCATATGAGTAGTATTCCAACCACCTTTCTAGCTATCATTATTTCCATCATTGTTACAGGAATTACATTTTGGTACCTGTTTAATAGAAGAGATAACTACATGATGCATTCGTTCCCAGTAAGCAGAAGAAGCTTATTTTTTACAGGTATTTTATCTAGTCTTACTGTCAGCTTACTGCCAGTTGTTTTGGTATCCGTTATCATGACGATTGCAGCAGCTGCGCGAGGATGTAGTGGACTTGTCTGCATTTGGTATTGGGCGCTTATCGTAGCGGTATCTACATTGTTATTTACAGCTATAGCCATATTCTCCCTGATGATCTCAGGACAGATTGTTACAGGCATTATCTTCTATTTTATATTCAATTTCCTTTATCTTATGATGGAAATTGCATTCCGCCTTACAGCAAGCATCCTTATCTGGGGACTTTCTGAGACCATGAACGGAATCCAGTACAAGATTTGGACTCCAGTGTTATATATTCCAGACAAGGCTAAAGTCCTTTCAAACATAGTTATGGATGATAATTACACACAGGTCATTCATTTCGATCATAGCTTTATGGGAGGAGATATCCTTGCAATTTATGCAGTAGCTGCCATTGTAATTATTATTGTCAGCTATCAGTTATATAGATTTAAGAAGCTTGAGACAGTGCTTGATTTCATCGCTGTTCCATTTATGAAGCCAGTGTTCTCTGTTGGAATGTCATTCTTCATTTCAATGGTAGCAGGCGCTTTCATTTCTGGAATGGTTGAAGCGCTTACACCACTTAGCTACGACACAAAATTTGGAATCGCCATTATTTCAGCACTGATTTTGGGAGTTATTATATACTTTGCTACTCAGATGCTTATCGAGAAGACTCTTAGAGTTTTCTGCGCAAAGAAAGCATTCCATTGCGGAATTTACTCACTTGCAGCACTTGCTATTTTACTTTGCATGAGACTTGATGTGATTGGCATCGAGAATAAAGTTCCAGCTTTGAAGGATATTGAGTGGGCAGGCATCGAGAACGATTACACCATGGTATTTACAGATGAGATGGAGATTGAAGCCTTCAGACAGATGCACCAGAATTTCCTTACAGATAAGAAGGAACTTAGAAATATTAATTACAATTATCCAGATGTGGATGGAAAAACATTCTCTATTCGCTACAAGCTAAAAAATGGAGATATAGTCATCCGAAGCTATCCTGTTATTAATACAGAGGCGTCAGTGGTATCGTCAGAGTATCTGGCAGCCACACAGCCAATCCTTGATTTCGTAAATAATCCCGGAAGAATCAAGGAACATGTCATTGGAAATATCTGGAATAACTGCGAGGTTAAGTCTATGGACTTCGGCATTGTAATAGATGTGCCAGAGACACATGATTATTACATGGAGTACACTGAGTTTGACGAGCTTTCTACTAAGGAGAAAAAAGCTAAGTTCAAGAGAGTGTACGATGAATTCCTTAAAGATGTAGATGCAGGAAAAGTATTCCAACAGAGTTTCGCCGGCTACGATTACCAGTATGACGCTAACCAGAAGACAACATTGTACAATTCGTTTGATTTTGTAATAAAGAATCCAGACGTGTTATACTTCTCTGATTCTGACACATTTTACGACAATGATTATGGAACCAGCGGAGATGTACTGCACGAGCAGAGCATTTATGTAGAGTTGAATACAGACTGCACAAACACATTGAAGGCATTAAAGGATGAGGGCTTCTACTCAGATGAGAAAGACTTAATCACAAATTATGATTTCTCAAGAAAGTATGAAAGCTATGGTTATTCAGATTCAGATGACTATGTCTACGAAGATCCTGACGGAGATTTAGCTCCTTGGGATTAACTAAATTGCTTATTTCGTAATTCTCTATCCGATACAATTCTCAACACAGACCCCGAGGACCTCTCAACCTCGGGGTCAATTTTTTTTATTTAGAGCCGATATAAATAATGACAAAAATATTTTTGAAAATTTTGTTAAAAAATTTTAGAATGACTATAAAGTTTTATATTAAGTCGTCCGATAAATGGAATGTAAGAAGAATAAAATGGTTCAAAATCAGGGAGGAAAGGAGTGTGGCGATATGCGTATAGAGGCTTACAATCAGGTAGCTCAGCTCTATCAGTCATCAAACACTAAAAACACGACACAGGCTGCAAAAACAAATGGAATGGGCCGTGACCAGGTTCAGATTTCATCTACAGGTAAGGACTACCATGTAGCAAAGGCAGCAGTATCTGAGGCGGCAGATATCAGAGAAGATCTAGTAGCAGACATCAAAGCTAGAATCAAAGCTGGTACTTACGAAGTCAGCACAGAGGACTTCGCAGAGAAGTTATTGTCTCAGTTCGGTCAGATTTAGTTTAGTGAGGAAAGATGCGTGGCTAGTTTAATGGATGAATTGCTCTTAACTATGGACGGTGAAACAGAGCAGTATGAAAAGTTAATTAGTCTTAATGGAGAAAAGAAGGATTCTATTATCCATAAGAAGCTTGACGTACTGGAAGCTATTACCTCTCAGGAGCAAGCCATCGCAGACTCCTTATTGGAGTTGGAGAAACGACGCGCCGAGTTACTGCGCCATATAGCAGCAGTAATGGGTCACGACGGGGAGCAGATTACCGTTTCATGGATGATCGATAATTTGGCGAACCAGCCTGTAGAGAGAAAACAACTTATAACTGCCAGGGGCAAATTAATACAAGCAGCTGACAATGCACAGGTGCTTAATATTCAGACTCAAAATCTTCTGCGCCAGGCGCTTGAGATGGTTGAGTTTGACATTACCCTTATCAAGAGTGCAAGACAGGCACCACAGACGTCCAACTATGGCAGGGATGCAGAGACTACAGGAGATTTGTTAGGTAAATCGGGATTTGACGCTAAACAGTAGGAAACGGATGTCCTTAAAGATTAGCAAGCTTTAAGGAGGACCTATGGCTAATAGTTTTGGAAGCTTATATGTTGGAGCATCTGGCCTACAGTCAGCATCACATGGTTTAAATACAACAGCTAACAACCTTTCGAACATCAACACCGAAGGTTATGTTCGTGAGCAGGTTGTTTATGAAGATAGAAATTATCAAAAAATAGGTGAAGCCGCAGTGAGTACACAGTATCGTGGACTCGGTGTGGAAGTAGGAACGATCGTCCACGCTCGCGATATCTTTTTAGATAAAGCATATCGAAGTGAGAATGGGCGACATTCTTTTTATGAAGCTAGTTCAGAAGCAGTGCAGGAGGTTATCACTCATCTGCAGGAATCTGACGGCCAGGCTTTCGAGGCAGCCATCAAAGATTTTGAGGAGGCCTTCGAGGAGTTTGCCAAAGATCCTTCAGATACTGTTAACCAGAACCTGGTATTGCAGAAGGCTAGCCTTTTTTTGTCCCGCGCAACAGCGGTTGAAGATGGATTTGAAGATTATCAGACCATTATCAATTCCAAAATCTCTGAGAAGCTTAACCGCATCAATGAGATTGGAAAAGAGATGGTTGAGTTGAATTTAAGAATACAGGCCATTGAGTCGGCAGGTGTTGAGAAGGCCATGGACCTTAGAGACAAGAGAGATCTGTTGATAGATGAACTTTCAGGACTTGCAAGAATCACATATCGTGAGGACAACATGGGGGTTGTTCATGTGGAGCTGGAGCAAGTAGAGTTTATCGACGAGGTTACATATCATCCAGTTGGAAATCTTACAGACAGAAAGACTGGATTCGTAACACCATACTGGCCACACATGTCAGAGATTAATGATCCTGACGACCCTACTCAGAATTACTACTATCCAATATATGATTTGACAAACGTCAGCGCAGAGAAAGATTCAGATATTGGAGAGGTAAAGGCACTTCTTATGGCAAGAGGTGAGACCTGGAGTGATTACAGAGATTTCTATGATGAGAATGGGAATTACATTGCATCTGATGTTTATAAAGATGGCGTGGCAAACTCCATCATGATGAACTCAGAGGCAGAGCTTGATACATTGATTCATCAGGTAGTAACTGAAATCAACAACATTTACAGCCCAATCATAGCTGTGGACAAAGTTTATTCAGGTGCACTTACAGCCACATACATCGATGAAAATGGTGAGGAAGTAACACTTGATGCAAGCAAGGTTCACATTCTCGATACAGCAAGTTGTTCACTGGGTAGCGATTTGGAATATCCACCAAGAGAGCTTTTCGTACGAAGCGCCTACGACAGATTTAAAAATAACGAGCTGATGGATGTGAAACTCACAATAGACGATGGCAACGGCGGAACTTATGAACAGACAGTTCAGGTATATGTATACAACGAAGAAGATTTAAGCGACGCCAACACCTGTTATACATTAAAGAACCTTCGAATGAACGAGGTACTTGAGAAGCAGGAATCTTATATTCCTCATCTTATGTACAAGGAAAATAAGATAGCTGTAAACCATGATTTGGGAGCAGCCCTCAGTGCGATCTGGACCAATCAGACCTTCAATCTTAATCCTAGTGATACCACTCCATGTGGATACTCAGGATTCTATGTAAAGTGGATTGGTGAAATCGGAAATACAGGTAACGTATACAAGACTACAGCAGAATCTCTTCTAGGAACAAAGGAAGAAATCGAGTTTAGCCGTCAGGGCGTTATCGGCGTATCTTCTGATGAAGAGCTCACAATAATGATTAAATATCAGTCAGCTTACAACGCTGCCAGCCGATATATAAATGTAGTAAACGAAATGATTGAACATCTTGTTACATCACTTGGACATGTTTAATCAGTAAATGACAGGAGGGGTTAGCCTATGTCATCAACATTCTTTGGATTAACAATTGCAGCATCTGGTCTGAATACATCACAGGCCCAGATTAACACCACTGCAAACAACATCTCTAACGTAAATACGAATGGATACAGCCGTCAGGTTGTAAACACCGTAGCTTCATCAGCACTTCGCTGTTACCAGAGCTGGGGTACTACCGGTACAGGTGTTGAGGCGGAGTCAGTAACTCAGCGCAGAGATTTATATTACGATGAAAAATATTGGAATAATTCTTCTGCCCTTGGTTTCTACGAGAAGAAAGAATACTACATGAAGCAGATTGAAAACTACTTCAATGAAACCAATCTGGACACAGGATTTACCACCATCTACACAAAGATGTTTAATGCCATGAGTACCCTTCAGGGAAATCCTGGTGATATGACAGTAAGAAAGCAGTTTACATCTACAGCAAAGCAGCTGACAGAGTACTTCAACCAGTTGTCTACAAAGCTTGATGATTTACAGAGCTCAATCAATGATGAAATTAAAACAGCAGTAGATGATATTAATTCCATGGCAGAAAAGATAGCCATCCTTAACAAGCAGATAAACATTATTGAGCAGGGTGGAGGACATGCCAACGAGCTTCGCGACCAGCGCGCGGTTCTGGTCGACAAGCTTTCCAAGATAGTAGATGTTTCTGCTACTGAAAAGAAGGTAAAGAATTCCAATAATCCTGATATGGAAACAGGTGCAACCTACTATCAGGTATATATAAACGGCCAGATTCTGGTAGATACCTACGAGCACAACACTCTTGCAGTAGTTTCAAGAGAGCTGGACCAGAATCATAATCAGTCAGATATCGATGGTCTTTATGAAATCGTTTGGACTGTTGATGGAAACAAGTTCAACGCTACTCCAAGTGGAAATGGTGGAGAGCTGAAGGCCATGTTTGAGGTTCGCGATGGTAACAACAACGAGAATCTTCACGGTGTGGTAACAGCAACAGGTAGCGATACAATTACCGTCAGCTACCCAACAATTACCGATATCAACGAGCTGAACATGCCAACACGTGGCTCACTAGATGTAAACAACAAGGAATATACATACAACAGCTTTTCCTATGAGACAGATGAGAAGGGAAATATTACCAACATCACATTCTATCTGAACCAGGGGCTTACAGTGGAAGAGCAGGGAAATCTGATTTCAAAGAAGCTTCAGGCAGGCGATGATGTGGATTACATGGGAATCCCTTATTACCAGAATCAGATGAATCTTTTCCTGAGAAACTTCTGCGAGGCTTTCAATAAAATCGAAATTGGTGCAGAAGTTTATGATGCAAATGGAAATGCTGTAACGGACATCAACGACATTAAGATTAATGAAGTATATGATGCAGCAGGAAATGTTATCGATGATCAGGAAAAGCTCAACAGCATCATCAACACGATGGGAGTAGACCTTAATGGTGATTTGATGAATGCGTTCTTTATCGCCAAAGATAAGATCGACCTTAACGTTGAGCATCAGATGAGAACTGACATTACATCATCAACTATTTACAGCGCTGGTGATGTGGATGACGACACTAGAAAATATGAATCATATTATCTTTTGACAGCGAAGAATGTTTCAATAGCAAAAGAATCCGACAGGGATGCTGGCGCATTTGCTACCACCACAAAGGGTAACTACACAGATGGTGTAGACGCAGCACACCTGGTAGAAGATTTGCAGAGATTACAGGGCACCACAAAGTTATTTAGAGGTGGCGGTGGAGATTCATTCCTTCAGTGTATTTACGCAGATGTAACTGTAGATACCCAGGAGTGCAACATTTTCACAAAGAACTTTACCAACATCAGTACCACAATCACTGAGCAGAGAATGTCGGTATCAGGTGTTGATGAAGATGAAGAGGCTCTGGATTTGATGAAATTCCAGAATGCCTACAACCTGGCATCTAAGTGTATTTCAGTATTCGCCGAAATATATGATAGATTGATTTTACAGACAGGAGTTTAAGGTTTTTTAGCCAGATGAGGTAGTACTATGAGAGTTACAAACAAAATGATAATGAACAACGCATCTTCAAATATCAATAGCGCGAAGGAGTGCGTCAACACACGAAACAAACAAATGACTTCACAGAAGAAAATTGATCGTCCTTCTGATGATCCGGTAGTTGCTGTTCGTTCCCTCAGATTGTCTACAACACTCTCTCAGGTAACACAGTACTACAGCAAGAACATTCCTGACGCAACAAGCTGGCTGGACGTTACAGAGACTTCTCTTATCAATATCAGAAGTCTTATGACAGACTGCCGTTCACTTGCAGTTAAAGGTTCTACAGATACATACAATGCAGAAGACAGAAACACAATGATCACTCAGCTCGAATCTCTCCAGAAGCAGGTATTTGCTGAAGGTAATGCTGACTATGCAAAGCGTACTGTTTTTACAGGCTACAGAACCAACAGTAATCTGGTTTTCACAGAGGATGAAAACGACACTATATATAGAATTAATCAGACTCTCTCAGCAGAGACAGACATGGAAGAGCACAGATATTACGATGGCGTAAATAAGGTGCCTACCACAGCTGATGAAGTGAAGAATCCATTCCTTGGTCTTGACCCAACAGATGCTAATTATACTTTCATCGATGATATGGAGCAGACCAATTACTACAGAATGCGTCTGAACTATGGATTGACTGATAATGCCGATTCTATAAATAAGATGACAATTAAAGATGGCAATGGAAATCAGATAGCAGAATTCTCTTATTTTGATACAACAACAGGTTTAACTGAAGATGAAACAGATGTGGTTGTAAATGATAATTCAGTCCAGCATATAGATGGTGGAATTAATCTGTTTGTATTTGCAAATGAGACAGACTGGAGCAATGCAGAAATTACTGATGCCACAAACTCATCAACTATATTGAGCGCAAAGGGAACTAAGACTGTTCCTGATGATGCGATTATAATTATTAAAGAGACTGGTGACATCATTCTTGGAAAGAATGTTGCTGCATCTTTGAAGAACAATAATGCAACAATTGACATTCAGTACGATAAGACTGGATTTAAAGAGGGCGAGCTGAGACCTGAGTACTATTACAACTGTCAGAAGCGATATGACCCTAACGATGTAGATACTAACATTCCTTACACAAAGTTTGATGAAAATGGAAAGCGAATCTATTTCGATATCGAATATACGGTAGCAGCCAATCAGACTATTACCATTAATACAGAGGCGTGTGATGTGTTCACAAGCGATATTCAGCGTGATTTGGCAGAGATGATTGACGCTGTAAAGAAGACAATCGAGGCACATAATAAGCTGGATGAAATCACAAAGATGAAGGGCGAAAGTCAGTATGCATCTGATGAATATCAGGAGTATCTGACCACCTGGTACGATGCCTTAAAGAAGGAAGCAGATTACTTCGAGGACAATTTACAAAAACTTTTTAGTACAGAACTAGGCAAAATAGATGAATATTATGCTACAATAAGTTTAGGTATTACTGATTTGGGATGTAAGAAGGACTCGCTTAAGCTTACTGAAAAGCGCGTGGGGGATCAGCGAGAAACTGTACAAGGTCTTCAGTCTACAAACGATGATTTAGATTTATCCCAGATAATTATCGATTATACAGCCGCTTACACCGCATATCAGGCCTCGCTTACAGCCGCTGGAAAGCTGGGCGAGTCTACGTTGTTGAATTACTTGTAACCAATTATTTCACAAAGGAGAAAGGATAATGCGCGTAAAAACCAGACTATTCGGCGAAATTGAAATTTCCGATGAAAAAGTCATCAATCTTGTTCATGGGCTTATAGGTTTTCCAGACATGAAGAGATACACTCTCATTTTCGACGAAGAAAAGAAGGACAAAGGCAATATCATGTGGCTGCAATCTCTGGACGAACCGGATTTTGCTATGCCAGTTATGCTTCCTCACGTAGTTAAGCCGGATTATGCTCCAGCTTTAAACGAGGATTCCTTAGAGCCACTTGGTGATTTGACAGAAGATAATACTTACGTACTTGTTACTGTACGAGTACCTAAGAATCCAAAGGAAGCATCTATCAATTTAAAGGCTCCTATCGTAATCAATACCGACATTAACGTAGGTGACCAAATAATTATTGACGGAAATGAGCCGGTACGATACCTTATTCATGACGCAATACATGGAAAGGATGGTGAGTAGCGATGTTGGCATTAACTAGAAAAACAGGCGACGCTATTATGATCAACAACAACATCGAGATTACAGTCCTTGAAGTTCGCGGTGATCAGGTCAAATTAGGTATTTCAGCTCCAAAAGAAGTAACAATATATCGCAAGGAAGTTTACCTTGAGATTCAGAAAGAGAACGAGGCAGCTCAGCAGATTTCAATGGATGATGTTGAAGCACTCAAGAATTTATTATAACCCGCTAGTTACGGCAACAAGCCTTAGTGTTTCTTCGCTCAGCTGAAGAAAGCTTCGCTTAAGAAACCTAAGAGCTTGTTTCCTACTAGCTCATCTAATAAGTTAGTCTATTGACTAGCTTATTTTTTTTATAAATTTTTCAAAATTACTATAAACTTTTAGAGCTATACGTACGATATAGGAGTTAGAAGACTATAAAACTTTTTATATATACAAGGAAGTTTAAAAGGAGGAGTACCATGAAAATAGGCGAAGTAAGTAGTGCAGTTAGCAACTACCAGGGACAGGGAAGTTCAGGAAAGACAGCGCCAGTTCAAGCTACACAGAGTACACCAGTAGATTTCGCAACAGCAGCTAAGGAAATACGCGCAAGCGAGCCTGAATATAAAAACCCTAATTCAAATCCAGAGCAGGAAGAAGCAGAAGATAAGGCTATGCAGGCTTCATCTTCATTGAAGGAAGCCATCAGCAAAATCAATTCTGCTCAGGGCAATGCTGAAGCAGTGTTTGGTATCCATGAGGGTACAAACCGCGTAACAATCAAGATGGTTGATAAGCAGACAAAGAAGGTTATCAAGGAATTCCCAGCAGAGGAAACACTTGACCTTATTGCTAAAGCTTGGGAGCTTGCAGGAATTATGGTCGATGAGAAGAGATAGTATGTTTCGACGATAGGAGGGTTATTTATGCCTATTAGAATTTCGGGACTAACTTCGGGTCTTGATACCGAGTCCATTGTAGGGGCTCTGGTATCTGCCTACAGTTTTAAGAAAGAAAAATACGAAAAAGCCCAGACCAAGCTCTCGTGGAAACAGGATGCCTGGAAGGACCTGAATACAAAGGTGTATAGCTTCTATACATCTGTTAGTAACATGCGTTACAGCTCAAGCTATGTGACCAAGAAGGCATCTGTAAGCAATAGTTCAAAGGCTAAGGTTACAGCAGGTGGTGAAGCAATCAACGGCACCCAGACTCTGAAGGTTAATTCACTTGCAAAGACTGCCTATATCACAGGTGGTAAGCTTGCAAGTAATATTAGCTCAGACTCTACACTTGCGGCTTTAGGAATTAAAACTGGTACTGATGAGAAAGCGACTATTCAGGTTAAAACTAATAGTGGCGGTACTACAAAGATAGACATTGAAAGCAGCATGACTGTAAATCAGTTTATTTCTAAGTTGAATGAAGCTGGAGTACAGGCTAATTATGATTCCAAGAATCACAGAATATTCGTAAGTGGAAAGCAGTCTGGTGAAGCTGGAGAATTTTCTCTTCAGGCAGATAATGCACTTGGTTTGGATGCTCTTTCAAAATTAGGACTTCTTACAGATTCAGAGCTTAACTCCATCGGAACCACAAGTACTGAAGGTGCAGACCTTATTAAGAAGCAGTATGGCGCTGGAGTTGCTACAGCCAGTGGATTTGCAGAATGGATTAAAGATGCTAAGGAAGCGAAAGCCACTCTCAATGATGCTAGCGCATTAGATGAAGACAAGTCAGCGGCTCAAGCTGTATTGGGTGAACCTGCTATAAGGAATATTGTTGAGTATCTTGAATCTAAAGATGGTTTTGACTGGTCTACCTTGACTGATGAGCAGATTACAGCTTACGGCAAGGAAATATATGACAAAGGTGAAATAAATTCAACTTCATTAGCGGAAACAAGAAGTGGATTAGTTGTATCCATTAATGCAGTCAGAGATGCATATGTTAAGTTGGAAAAAGCTAATGCTATGCCTAACGAGACGGCTGCAGAGCAAACAGCTAGAGCAGCAGCCATTGCAGAAGCACAGGCAGAAGTTGATACCGCTCTTGAAGATCCAACAAATGCAAAATGGGCTGAGTATATTCAGAATACCTTTGGTAGTAAAAATAGTGACACTGATGAAAGCTACAGTAAATTCTGGTCACAGAGTGATAACCTTGCACTTGCAGACAGTGTAATGTACAGAATCGACCTGGCACAAAAGATAGAGTCAGGAGAGATGGATCTGACAAAGGTTAACACAGGTACAAAGGTTGATGGTACTGACGCTGAGATTGTTCTCAACGGTGTTACATACACCAGCAGCACCAATTCAATTACTGTAAATGGTCTTACCGTTGAAGCCCTTGGCGAGACAGCGGAGGACGAAGTATTGTCAGTAACTGTATCTAACGATACAGATGCTTTATATGACAAGATTAAGGATTTCTTATCACAGTACAACAGCTTAATGAATGAAATGCAGAAGCTCTACAATGCAGATTCTGCCAAGGACTATGAACCTCTTACAGATGATGAGAAGAATGAGATGTCCGAAAGCGAAATCGAGAAGTGGGAGCAGAAGATCAAGGATTCATTGCTGCGCAGGGATACAAGCTTGAGCAGTATCATTTCTACAATGACTATGTCCATGATGAGGACCTACGAAATCAATGGAAAGACATGGTCATTAAGTGGTACTTTGGGAATCCACACTCTTGGTAGCCTGAATGCAGAAAAGAATGAGGGCTATGCATACCATATTGATGGTGATTCAGAGGATTCCAAGACCTCAGGAAAGCAGGATAAGCTGAGAGAAGCTTTGGCAGATGATCCTGATGCTGTTATCGATTTCCTGAAACAGCTTACATCAGGACTCTATACTGACTTGGATGCCAAGATGAAGTCTACCTCAGTTAAATCTGTATACACGGTTTACAACGATAAGGAAATGGCTTCAGAGTATTCTAATTACTCAAAGCTTATCAAAACCTGGGCTGACAGAGTTACCGATATGGAGGACGCTTATTATAAGAAGTTCGCCGCAATGGAGTCAGCACTGGCTAAGCTGCAGAATAGTTCATCTTCAATTACATCAATGCTTGGTGGATGATGAGACTAGTAAGTATAGACAGCAAAAAGGATTTACGAGGAGGCGGTTTATATGACACCAATGAATGGGTATGATGCTTACGCAAAAAACAGAATATTAACAGCTAGTCCCGCAGAGCTGACATTGATGCTGTATGAAGGAGCAATAAAGTTTTGTAATATAGCAATTGTGGCATGTGAAAATAAGGATATTGAAAAGGCTCACATTAATATTCGCAAGACAGACAGAATTATCGAGGAGTTTGAGATTACCCTCGACGAGAAATATCCTGTTGCAAAGGATTTCCATGCTGTGTATTCTTATCTTAGGAGCTGTTTAAGACATGCTATGATAGATAAGGATCCAGAAACCTTGCAGGAGGTGCTGAAGCACCTGCGCACTATGCGCGACACCTGGAAGGATGTTATGAAGCTCACAGCCAATGGTAAAAAGCTGGATGGGCAGCAGGCTGGATAACACGTAAACGTAATGTGGCTCCTCGTAATCCGAGGAGCCATATTTTATGCTAAGAGCGTAACAAATGGAGGAGGGGATTATGGAAAATATGGATTATGTAGTGATGCTACGTGAGTCGCTGGAGAAGAAGGTGGACATTTTGGAGGTGCTTCTTATAAGAAATAAGGAGCAGGCAGCAATATTGCAGGATCCTAATACTTCGCCAGATGATTTGGAGAAGAATATGAACATGAAGTCTGAGCTCATTGACAGGATTGTGATGCTGGATGATGGGTTCGAGCAGCTGTTCAACCGTGTGAAGGCGATTCTGGATGAGGATAGGGCGACCTATGCAGATGAGATTCGTCTGATGCAGGATTTGATAAGAAAGATTACAGAGCTCACTGCAGATGTGGAGGCTACTGAATATAAGAACAAGGAATATGCCAAGACCCGCTTCTCAAATATCAAGAAGGATCTGAGGGAAGTGAAGAAGTCCGGGGATGTGGTTTCATCATATTATAAGAATATGATGGCCCATAATAAGGTGGATGAACCGGCTTTTTGGGACAAAAAGAAGTAAAATGTAACAAAAAATTTAATAAATTTTCAGACAAAATTTTAACTCGCGCAAACCCAGTAAAATCAAGGGCTGCGCGAGTTTTTTATATTGCGCACAAAATGAGAAAATTGTTATAAAATGAAACTTTTTTAGAAAAAGGGGTAAAGTTTTTGGACAGGGTCTCGATAAATAAGGTGTAAGGAACAATTTCCTTCACAAAATCGAATTCGAATCTTATTAGAAAACAAATTAAATAACCAGGGCCGGACACGGATGTTGGGCTATCAGCAAAAACGGATTTAAATGCTAAAAGGATTTAGCAGAATCTCATGGAGGAATTATTATGGTAGTACAACATAACATGCAGGCAGCTAATGCTTCAAGAACATTGAACATTACAACAGACTCTCAGTCAAAGAGTACTGAAAAGCTTTCAAGTGGTTATAAGATTAACCGAGCAGCAGATGATGCAGCTGGTCTTTCAATTTCTGAGAAGATGAGAAAACAGATTCGTGGTTTGACCCAGGCATCTACAAATGCTTCAGACGGTGTTTCTTCAGTACAGACAGCTGAAGGTGCCCTCACAGAAGTTCATGACATGCTTCAGAGAATGAATGAGTTGGCAGTTCAGGCAGCTAATGGTACAAACTCAGAATCAGATCGTGATGATATCCAGAACGAAATTGATCAGCTTACACAGGAAATCGATCGAATCGCTTCTACAACAAAGTTTAACGAGACATTCCTTCTTAAGGGCGATATCGGATTAAAGAGAATGTATATCAACGCTCACGATGCAGGTCTTGATGGAACTCTCATTCAGAATACAACAAAGGCTACATTCACAATGGAGTCCCTCGAAGCAGGTGAGAAATATAGAATCGGTGGTATCCAGTACACAATCGGTGCTACAACAAATGAAGAAGCAGCTAAGGCTCTTCACCTTGAAAGTGCATACGATAAAAAAACAGGTGCATGGTCAATTGATGCAGGTGATACCATTTCAATCGATGGCAAGACATACACAATCAATCCTGATACAGTAGGAACAGATGTAGCTAACGCAAAGGTTACAAACGGATACCTCAACAAGCTTATTACTGAAGGTTCAGTTATTAAGTACAACGGTAACGAAGTACAGAGATTCTCAACATCATACAACGCAAAGACAGGTATTGATGATGCTAACGTAACACTTATCAAGGCTACTGCAGCATACAACATGGTTGCAACAGAGCTTAAAGCAGCATCTTCTGTAGGCGCAACAGACGGCGCAGCAGCAGTTGTAGATATGGATAAAGATAATAAGAATGGTGTTGGATCTGTTTGGGAACAGGCAGTCATCTCTAAGACAATCGGTGGTGATAAGGAGCCAACAAAGGTTACATCAATCAGCTTCACACTTACAAAGGGCTACGTAAATATCCAGAACGCACTTACACTTAACCTTCACGTTGGTGCAGACGCAGCCATGACAAACAAGATCAACGTTACTCTTGAAGCTATGAACGCAAAGTCAATCGGTATCAACGGACTTAACGTATCAGATGCAACAGGTAAGGCAGCAACATACGCAATCGACGCTATCGCCGATGCAATCCAGAGAGTATCAGCTCAGAGAGCAGAACTTGGTGCTATCCAGAACAGATTAGAGCACTCAATTAGAAACCTCGACAACGTAGTTGAGAACACAGAAGCTGCAGAGTCTCGTATCCGTGATACAGACATGGCTGATACAATGGTTGAGTACAGCAAGAACAACATTTTACAGCAGGCAGGACAGTCAATGCTGGCTCAGGCTAATCAGGCAACACAGGGTGTTATGAATCTCCTACAGTAACACCTGTTGATAAATACCATAATCTCACTCCCCACCTCACCGAGGTGGGGAAATTACTAAGAAGGACTAATAACTAAGAAAACAATTCCACTTCGGTGGATTCATAGATAGAAAAGAGGTAAGGCTTATGGCATATTTTACAAGAAACAAGATGTTAACAATGGTTTTGGAGCTTTACACAGCGAACACAAGATTCGCACAGGGCGGTACAGGGGATGATGCAGAAGATCTTAAAGTCCTCATCGCTTGCCAGCAGAAAGCCTTAGTACTTGGTGAGTACTTAGAATCGATGGGCATGGATTACTCGGACATCGTAGAAAAATTTGAAAACTACTGCAACATGGTTTACGATATAAGTGAAAACCTTAGTGATACAGTTTTAGTAATGGACAGAAAAGCTAGAATCGATCACAAGATTTGCGACATCATTAGCGAGATAGAAAACAGAATAGTAGAAATTAGAAGTATTGATATTTACGACTTTAGAGGATTGGTAGATGCTCCCGGAGAGAAACGCATCGTTAGCAACGAAATCAATCGATTGATTGATTCCTGCTTAAGCAGTGCAGGACCACTTGAAGAAGGAGAGGAAATGTACAGACCACTAGTAATCGGAACATACTAATAATAAAAAAGTAAGGCTCGTCACATGACGAGCCTTTTGGTGATTATGGGGCGGGGAAAAAATGAATAATAAACCAAAGACTAAGCTTCTTACAATTTCACTTTTATGTTGTGGCAGACCTGATACAACAGAGCGCTGCCTTAAATCTTTGATGCCTATTCGCGAGGCAATTGATTCGGAAATTCAGGTTATCGACACTGGATGCAGCAAGGAGACTCGCAAGATTATCGAGAAATATGCAGATGAAGTTTTCGAGTTTACCTGGGTTAAAGATTTTGCAGCAGCCAGAAATTTCCAGCTGGATCAGGCTAACGGCAAGATGTTTTTGTATATAGACGATGATGAGTGGTTCCTTGATACCACATATATCATCGAGTTTTTCAAGGACCCTAGATGTACTGAGTACAACGTGGGTGGTTATTTCCAGAGAAATTATCTGGACTTTGAAGGCAAGGAGTACGAGGACACAGAGGTAATGAGAATGTGCCGCGTGGATCCTGATGTGTGCTTCAAGGGAAAAATCCATGAGTACATTTATCCGGGCTGCGGCAACACCATGTTTATGGATGCCAGAGCCGGTCACTTCGGATACGTATACGAGTCTGAAGAGGAAAATGTAAAGCATTCCCTCAGAAATATTCCACTCCTCATCGAGATGATGGAAGAGGAGCCTGACGAGCTGCGCTGGCCATATCAGCTGGCTCAGGAGTACAAGGCTATCAAATATAATAAAGAGCTTTTGGACCTTTGCACTGCTACTTATAACAAGATAGCCGACAGCAAGGAAGAAGTTGATAAGAAATATCGCGGCAGCTTTGCCTGTGGTATTGTCATTGCCATGGCAAGGCTTGAGATGCTGGATGAGCTGATGGCATTCTACGAGGAATTGAAGAAAAAGAAGAATCTGTTCCCGCTTCCTATGGCAAAGATTGCCTTCTATGCAGCCAAGGTCCACTTCATCAACGATGAGAATGATAAGTGTAAGGCGGAGATAGATTACTACTTTGACGTGTATGAGAAGGTAGGAAAAGATATAGGTCTCATGTTTATTCAGGGCGGTATTTTCTCAAACGATACCTTCAATGAGACGAACATGAATCTGATGTACTGCTACGCTATGACCTGCGGTTTGCGCCAGGGAGATTATGGCCCACTGGTACATTACTACAGAAGAATCACCTGGAATTCGAAAGTTGTGAGACTGAACCGAGGCTTTGTTATGACTCTTGTGGCAGAGGCGGCCAAGGTAGGATACAAAAAAGAAATCAGGGATGTTTTGAACAAGTTCTTCACCAGCGAAGGCTTTAGAAATCTTCTTGAGAAAATCATAGATGAAGCAGTGATTGATTTTGATGAGGAAGGCCTGCTGAATATTAAGAACGCCTTCAAGACTACTGAAGGTGAAAAGGAACTGAACCTTTTCATGGATGTGAGAATCCTGGAGCATCAGATATCCAGCATCGAATCCTGGGACAGCTTCAAGCAGCTTTTAGATATTTTGGAGGCTTATGCACAGCTGACTGTGAAGTGGCAGCGAGTCCATGATTCAATGTTCCCATCAGAGAATCCATCCTTCACACTGGCTCAGGAGACAAAACTGGGATGTGATATCAATGACTTCATAGAGTGTGAAAGCAAGGATGTGCCAAAGGCGCTGTCTTACATAAAAGATATGATTGGAAGACGACCTGTTATGAACCCAGCAATTGGAGAGCTGGCTGATATGTACGGCAGGAAGCAGCAGCTGGATGCCCTCAGGGCAAAAAATCCAGTCAAATTTCAGGAGATGTACAACCTGGAGGAGCAGATACTTTTGCAGATAGCGGAGCTGGATGCTGCGGGGCAGGTGGATGAAGCAGTAGCGACTTATCAGGAGTTGATAATGGCGATTAAGTCCACATATGGTGTGGAAACTTTACATGTATGAAAATCTTAATGTATCGCTGGAAAGCGTATAACTACAAAGATATAAAGTATACCTTCATAAAATTGGGGTACGAAGTGGAGGAGGTCTACCAGGACCTCCTCAATTATGATGTGGATGAAGAGTTCGCCGAAAAGCTAAAGGGCATAATTCGTAAAGACGTATATGAATTCTTCTTCACCGTAAATTATTTTCCTCTCATATCCAATGTGTGCCAGGAGTGCGGGCTCCTTTATGTGTGCTGGAGCTGCGACAATCCGCTGATTTCCATGTACCACAAATCGGTGTTCAACGATGTGAACCGTATTTTTCTATTTGACCTGACAAATGTGGAAGAGTTTTCGGGAATGGGTGCAGACCATATCTATCACCTTCCGCTGGCGGTGGACACAGAGAGACTGGATTATCTTTTTGCAAATTCCACAGACCTTGATTTATATGAAAATGAGATAAGCTTTGTGGGCTCCCTCTATGAGAAAAATTCCTACGACAAGATGGAGTTTACATTACCTGATTATTTGAGAGGATACTTTGAAGCTACCATGGAAGCACAGAAGGATTTGCATGGAATCAACATTATTGATAGGATGCTGACACCAGAAATTCTTATGGAGTTGCAGCAGTATTTTGAGCTGGAAAAATCAGAGGATTCCCTGTCTGATTTGAATCTGATTTTCTCGGTGACAACTTTGGGATTTAAGATAGCAGAAAAGCAGCGCAGAAGCATTCTCATAGAGCTTTCAAAGCATCACGATGTGAGCATTTACACCAACTCGAATGTGCATGATTTGATTAGGGTAAATTACAGGGGTAGTGTAGATTACTGGGAGGAGATGCCAAAGGTATTCCGTGGCTCGAAAATCAATCTGAACATGACTATCCCAAATATCAAGAGCGGAGTGCCACTTCGTGTTTACGATATTTTAGGGGCAGGGGGATTTTGCATTACAAACTTCCAGGCGGAGCTACCAATGTTTTTCGAGAATGAAAAACACATGGTATGGTATTACAACCAGAGGGATTTATACGAGAAGGTAGATTATTATCTGCGCCACGATACTGAGCGCCAGCGAATTGCCCGAGAAGGATATGAGTACATAAAAATGCACTGCTCATATGAGCAGCGCATTAAAGAAATCTTAGAAACTATATAATCTTAGAGACCGTAGTTCATGAGCATTCCGGAATAAGCGCTGGTAGCGTACGGTGCTGACAGGCTCTTTCCTGGATTCTTATATTCAACTACAGCTTTATCAACGTAAGCCATCGGATTAATGGAAGCCTTTGAGGCCGCCCTGCTGATGGCTGCTTTTAATTCATTGAGAACTGTGAAAGCCTCGGCTCTGTCGTCGCTGTTAATCACCTGTGAAAGCTGGGCTTCATTTAAAATCAAATGGCCAACTTCGTCGATGTGGATGCCGGCATATTCAAGGCTGCTCTGCATACCCTTTGCGATAGAAGAAATCTCATTTAAAAGGGTGCGGTTCTGGTGAGCACGATTGTATTTCAGGCCTATGTTAATCATGCCGTTGTAGCTGGTGAGCAGCTGGTTAACTCCATCGGTGAGGGCTTCTGTGTCGTTCATAAGACCAACTGTAACCTCGCCATTTGAAGGAGCTCGCAGGCTAATCTCGTAAGCTTTGTTAACTGTGAAGGTGTTGGACATAGATGTGTGATCAACGCCATTAAGTGAGAAGTCGGAATTGACTGGCTCCTGAACGGTCCTGTCTATGCCAAGCATATTCAGCTCTCTGTATGAAATATTAGAAGAAATATTAAACAGAGATGTGTCACCTTCTGGAAGGCCTGTGGCCTTGGAAGTAATCTGTATAGCGTTGTCCCCATTGCTGCTGGTCATCAGCGATGCACTTAGGCCAACATCAGAGCTGTTAATCAGACGGATAATCTTTTGCTGAACTGTCTGATTAGACTCGCCTGCGTTAACATTGAATTGGAACTCATAAGAGTGATTCTTAATATCCAAATCAAATGAGTACTGGCCTTCCTCGAAGTTGTGTCCATCTGCTGGAAGGAAATTGCCCATGTTAACCTGTGGAGTAGCAAGTGAACGAACATCTATCGTAAAATCATCTGCTGGTGTAGATTCGTCGCCGACAAATACTGCCTCGACTGAATCTGGATTAGAAGATGAAGCAATACGCTTATTCAAAATATCCTCAATGCTGTCTCCCGCAGAAGAAAGATTAGAAACAGAAAGAGACATAGAGTTGGCGTGCTCTTTGATATCAATGGCAAACTGACCCATGTCCTCTGTGTCTTTTATCTTGTACAGAGGAGCGTCCTTGTTGGCCTTCACTATTTTATTGTATGTGTCGCGTAACTCACTTTTCTTATGGGATTCATAACGAGAGCCTATGTTACTGCCATAGGTGGTCATGAAATAGTTGTACGCTGCATCAATGCGTGCCATGAGACGTCCCTCCTTTCTTCCTTGATAAAATAACCTGCGACAATCCTTTGCCTAAGCCGGGACACAGATATCGATACTTATAGTTACTATCATAATACCATACAAAATAAAATCTGTAAACACACCATATTTTGTAATGTTTTCAGACAATTAACCTAGATATAGAAAAAGTTGGTTACGCTCTCAATCCAGGGTTGAGAAAAGGCTGGTTACGGTCTCAAGCCTGAGATAATACTCCGCTCAGCGGGAATGCTTCGCTTGAGTATCACTCAGAGCTTGATACCTACCAGCCTTATTTTAAATCTTGGTATATATCCGAAACAGTATCTAAATAACTAGATAAATTATCAAACTTTAAAGATTTGGTTTTTGCAGATGATGATTTTGAACTATATAACGAATCTGATGATAGTAAACTTGTAATCGAATCGACGTAATCTGAAGTCTCCTTACATACGTATCCACAACTATCATCCACGATGCCTGGTAAGCCGCCGACGCCTGAGCAGACGACGGGAACGCCGAGGGTCATGGATTCCAAAGCGACGAGGCCGAAGCCTTCGTAGATGGATGGCATCAGAAGGACTTTGGTGTTCTTCATGTATTTGTATACGTTATCCTGGAAGCCTTCGAAGCTGATGGTGAGGCCGTGGCTGGCAGCGTATTCTTTACATTCGTCCAAAAGCTCGCCGTTTCCTACCATTCTAAATACAAGATTATCTCTATTTGGAAGGGCCTCGAAAACTTTTATAGCACCAAGTGGATTCTTTGCTGGATTGAAGCGGCCCACATAAAGCAGGTCCGAAGTCAGCTCATCGCAATTATCCCAATCAGCGGCAGCATCCAAAACAGTCTGTGCAGAGAATGGATTTCCCAGTACATTGATAGGGCACTTCAATCTGGAAGAATAGCAGTATTCCTTCTCCACAGATTCCGATACGGTGATAATCTGGTTGAACCATCTGCTGGCAAACAGATATGAAATTGTATTTGGATGTAATGGATTCTTGAGCCAGAGTGGATTGCAGTGAAGATGTGAAATCACTGGAACCTTGCCTCGTACAGCGAGCCCGCAAAGAACGCTGGCTGTGAAGTCGTGGGCGTGGAGTGCTGTAGGATGGAACTTGTCCACAGCGGCTTTGATAGTGGCTACGTCCAGCTTGTCGATGCCGTAGTAGCAATCATAGAGACCGATAGATTTGAGCTTGTCTTCAATAGGGCCGTGAGGAGCCATGTAAATGAACTCCTCCTTGCCTGAAAGCCCTTTGATTATGTTACACACAACATTTTCCGCACCGGAATAAATGTTGGATTTGATTACGTGTAGAATCATAAATTATTCTTCCCCCGAAGCAGTATATCTTGTTGTAGTACTGCCATATTCATAAGTCTCAAGGAACTCGTTGATTTCCTTGAATGACTTTGGAAATTCTATTTCGAACTTCTCGGCGATTTTTCCATTGTAAAGCTTAACAGCGTCATCGCCGTCGCCTGTGCCAATTTTAATAGAAGAAATCTCATCGCCGTTGAACACCTTCACAGCCTTCTTACCAGCGGCATAGCCGAGAGTGTAAGGATCCTGGAAAAGTGTAACAAGTGAGTGCTGGCCAACCTCAGTGTCCCCAGCAACTACAGTAACACCAGCTGCTGTAGTGATGTCGCCTATGACATCCATCTCGCCAGAAAGTGAGCTGCCGTAAGGAATGTAGATAGCTGAGCACTCTGAACATACTTCAGAAATGAGCTCTTCAAGAGTAGGAGCAGCCTCTTCCTCATCAGAAGCCTTGCCTGACTTAGCATCCTTAGATGACGTCTCAGAAGCCTCAGCAGTCTCAGAAGCTTCACCATCTTCCTCAGCCTCAGTCTCTGTAGCAGGAAGAACCTTGCCGCCTTCCCAGAACTCAGAAATCAAAGCTACACGAGTAGAAGATGTAGAGTTAAGACCTGGGTCTTCGTCTGTCTCGCCCAGAGACACAACCATATTGTCCATGCCCTGCTTAGCCGAAAAAGCTACATATTTGCTGGCTGAAAGGGCAGTAGAATTCTGATCTTCAGTAACAGTAGTATCCACAGGAGATGGAATCAAATATTCCTTCCATGGGATGCCGGCCTGATTTAAATATGCTTCGAAAATCTCGTTCTGATAGATAGCATCTGTATCCTCAGCCGAGAAAAGAATACCTACAGTCTGTAAATCCTCAGTGGCCTCAATCATAAGTGAAACCTGATCTACAATGCTAGGCTTGCTGCTGACACCAGTAACGTTTGTGCCAGTGGTCTTGTCCCATGACTTACCATTAAGGCTGGCGATTCGAAGTGTACCCTTGAAATCGATAATGCCTGTGGCAACGATAGGGATAATGTCAGTGCCTGACTTTGCAGAAAGAAGAGTGGATTTGCCGGCTGTGAAAATCATATCTGGTGATTTTGAAATGGCGCGGGCTGCCAGCATCTCGCTGGAATTCTCTTCGCTGACTACTGCTGTGGAGATTTTGAAATGCTGCTGGCCCAAGTAATCAGTAAGGCAATCAGTGAATCCCTGAAGCAGAACCTGATTATAGGTATTGTCTTCTGACAAAAGTGCTGATATATTATAGCAATACGAATCATTTTCAGATTCATCTTTTACCTCATTAGCAGGCTGCGAGTCAGTCTTATTTCCACATGCGGTCATGGAAAATGCCATGGTTGCTATTAAAATCAAACTTAAAAATCGTTTTTTCATATTAAAATTCCTTTTTTATTTGGTGACTAAATTATATATGCAGTGATTTGTGTTTTTCAAGGAGTATTGAATGTATTTACATATAAAAGGTATTATAGCCCCCTTGTTAGGTGTATTGTATCCAAAACGATGCGTGGCTTGTGACAAAGTTTTATTAAAAATAGAAAAAGAAATGGGTTTTTGCGCCTCCTGCAGTACAAAAGTGAAGCTGGTGGGGCCGGTGGTCTGCATGAAATGCGGCGCCCCAATAGCAGATGCCAGAGAAGAATTCTGCAAAGATTGCAAAAAGACCTCCCGGGCTTTCGTCCAAAGCAAAGCTATTTATCAGTACACAGGCGACATGAAGGACGCCATGTATAGATTTAAATATGGAAACAGAAGATGTTACGCTAGGACCTTTGCCGCCCACGGACTTCATTATTATGGAAGCTGGATCCGCGAGAAAGGCATAGAGGCAATTGTGCCGGTTCCCATGTATAAACCTAAGGAAAAGAGCCGTGGATATAACCAGGCTACGGTGTTTGCCCAGGCTTTAAGCGAAGTTACAGGCATTCCGGTGGAAGATAAAATTGTGCAACGAGAAAAAGATACCGAGGCAATGAAACAGTTAAATGCCCTAAAAAGAAAGAAAAATCTGTTAAAAGCTTTCAGTTTACGAAAAAATGATGTACAATTTAGAAAAGTGCTATTAGTTGATGATATATACACAACTGGAACAACAATGGATGAGGTCGCTAAAGTGCTTAAGCAAGGGGGAATAGACCAGGTTTATGGCATGAGTGTCTGCATTGGAGAGATGCAGTAAATTAGGAGGTATCATCTATGGATGTGCGTAACTGTAAAACTTGTGGAAGGTTGTTTAACTATTTAGGCGGCCCAAGTATCTGCGAGGCTTGCCGCGCTGACATTGAGCAGAAGTTCCAGAATACCAAGGAATATATCAGAGAAAATCCTCGTGCAAACATTCAGGAGATTTCTGAGGCTAACGAGGTCTCACCACAGCAGATTCGCCAGTGGATTCGTGAAGAGCGTCTGCAGTTTTCTGATGATTCTCCAATAGGCATTGAGTGTGAAATCTGCGGAGCTACTATTAAAACAGGTAAGTATTGTGAGAACTGTAAAAATAAGACAGCTGACGCTTTGTCTAAGTCTATCGAAAAGCCACAGGCTCCACCACCACCTGTACAGAAACCTAAGAAAGAAAACAAGATGAGGTTTATTCAATAGCGATACGAATATACACCTACCGACTAATCTCGGTAGGTGTTTTTTTTAGAAACTGTTTATGCTATACTGATTCTGAATTACTAGGTGTAGAAGACAGAGGATAATTGTTTATGATAAATGAAGAGCGCGTTAGGCATATGACTGCTATGGCCATTTTCGAGAAGGAAATGGGCCCTGAATACCAGCCTATGCTTCGCTATTCGAAGAAAGAGTATATTGCACTTCACGGTTGGGGAGGCTTTTTAGCAGGAACTCTCTTCTACGGTGTTATATATGCAGCCATTGCTTTATATCTGGTTAGCAACGTTCTTGAGAATATCACTACTATGTACATATTAATGATAGCTTTGGCCGGGCTGTTAGTTTACGCAGCCTACATTATTATCCATGTGCACTCAGCCAGAGCACGGGCAGCAAAGCGTTACAAGCACGGCAAACGCCTTATCAAGGAGCTGGCAGTAAAATACTCAAAGCTCAATCATATGTACGAGGCAGAAATGCAGCAAACACGCCCATTTCTTGCCAGAGATTACGACGACAGAAAAGGACTAGAGGAATTCTAAATGAACGCTTTTATTAGATTACGAGATGATGTACGAAGATTTGTACTTTCGCGAGAAATGCTTTTCTTAAAAATATGGAGCGCCCTTGTGGCATTCGTAGGTCTCATGTGTATCAGAGCCAATTTTGGACACAATAAGCACGTGAGCCAGTTTTGGGTTTCCATTATTATCGCTATCATCTGCGCATTTTTCCCTATTCAGGGTGTTTCAATTATTCTTACAATAGTTTTATTGATCAATTTGGTCTCACTTTCGCCAATGGTGGCCGTTGTGGCACTTGGTTTGGTGGTAGTGGGTTACTTTGTTTGTGCTTATTTTAGAAGCAAAGTTACTTCTAATATGGTGACCGTACCAATCTGTTATTCCTTTGGTGCGCCATATGTCATGTCGTTGGGCGCAGGCCTGATGTCAAATATTAACGAGCTCACATCAGTAGTATGCGGCTCGGTTATCGCATTTTATCTCCATGTTATCAAGGATAATACCACTGCGATTGTGGACGAGACTTCCGATGTATCAGTGCTTTCACTGGTTCAGGAGCAGATGTTGCAGAACCGCATGTTCTGGTTCTTCATCACAGCCATGGTTGCCATGTTTTTGGTGGTTTATATGCTACGTCAGTCCAGCATAAACATGTCCTGGATGATTGCCAATGCAGCAGGTGTTGCAGTTGAATTTATCATCATGCTTGCAGGATATCTTCTCACCAGCCAGAAGGGAGAGATTCCAGGCCTCATTCTCGGCAACATTATCGTATTTGCGGTTGGTTTTATCTTGAATTATTTTGTATTGGATTTGGATTACTCAAGAATCGAAAAGGTTCAGTTTGAGGATGATGACTATTACTACTACGTCACAGCAGTTCCAAAGATTCGACTTGCAGAAGAGGACAAGGAAGTAAAGAAAATATAATAAATTCCCATTGGGTAGAAGGAAGGAATTTCGGTGGTTGATTTTGTAAACGCTGTAGATGCCTTCATCGATGATTATTTCAATGTAAATATTCCCGATGTTTCCATCACAGATGTAATCGAGGTTTTTATAATTGCATATTTTATGTACCACCTGTTGGTTTGGGTTAAGAACAGCCGCGTTTGGATGCTTATCCGAGGCGTGCTGATTATCATGCTGTTCTTCTTACTGGCAGCTATTTTCCAGATGAATACCATTCTGTGGTTGGGCGAGAAGCTGGTATCAGTAGCGGTGACGGTGCTCATCGTGGTGTTCCAGCCAGAGCTTCGTCGAGCACTGGAGCAGATTGGTCGAAGAAAAATCACTTCGCTGTTCACATGGAACATCCTTAAGACAGGCGCTAAGAAATTCGATGACTCTACAATCGTTGGTCTTGTTACAGCCTGCTACGAGATGGGAGCAGTTAAGACTGGTGCTCTTATCGTCGTGGAAAAGGATATGCAGCTCACAGAGTTTGAACGTACAGGTATTGGCATTGATGCAGTGGTCAGCAGACAGCTGCTTATCAATATATTTGAAAAGAACACTCCACTTCACGATGGAGCTGTCATCGTCCGCGGAGACAGGGTGGTTTCGGCTACCTGCTATCTGCCACTTTCTGATAACATGGCCCTTTCAAAGGACCTTGGAACCAGACACAGAGCGGCAGTTGGTATCAGTGAGGTATCTGATTCCCTCACTATCGTTGTTTCCGAGGAGACAGGAACTGTTTCTTACGCCAGAGAGGGACGCATCGTTCGCGATGTAAAGGAAGACGAGCTTATTGCAGAGCTTAAGCGTCTCCAGAATCCTGAGGAAGCGGCAGAAGCGTTCACAAAAAGTGAAAAGGAGGGCAAATAAATGCAGCAGAAAATAATTAATGCCCTCACAAAGGACGTAGGATTAAAGATTTTAGCTATCGTATTCTCGTTCCTGCTTTGGCTTGTTGTTGTAAATATCGATGATCCTAAGCAGACCAGAACATTTACCTCAGTTGTTACAGTTACCAACGAGGATGTGCTTACCCAGGCTGGTAAGCTTTACGAGATAAAGGATGGCGTCAATACAGTCAGCTTCAGAGTTACAGCAAAGCGTTCTATTATAGAGAAGCTTTCGCCTTCAGATTTCTCTGCGGTGGCTGATATGAACAACCTGGAAAACAGTGAGCGTGTGCCGGTTACAATTGCGGCGAAATCATACGTTAACTACATCACTATTTCCAGCAGACAGAATTATCTCTATGTAAATCTTAAAGATCTTACTACAGAGAGATTCCTGATTGATGCTCAGACATTTGGCGAATTGGAGCCAGAGCTTGCAGTTGAAGAAGTGACCTGCAGCCCTACAGTTATCACTGTTACGGGACCACAGGATATTGTAAATAAGATTGAATCTGTTGTTGCTTCAGCAAACATCACTGGTGTTACCGGCAACTTTACAGAAAACGTTATCCCTAAGTTTTACGATGCTAAGGGCGAGGTGGTAGATACATCATCACTGAACATGTCAGTATCTACTGTCAGCGTCAGCGTTTCATTCGTAAATACGAAGGCAGCAGACATAGTGGTTAAGACCAGCGGCATCCTGTCGCCTGAGCTTACCCTTGGAAGTATAAAGACAGATCCATCATCTGTAATGATTATTGGTGAGCCTAGCGCACTTAATGAAGTGAGCAACATCACCATTCCAGAAACAGTTATCAATCTGTCAAACCTTACAGGCTCATTCACCACATCAGTAGATATTTCAGCTTATCTGCCTGAGGGTGTTCAGCTGGCAGAGGGTACCTCTTCTAAGGTTTCTATCTATGTCACTATGGCTAATGAGACCGCATCTACAGTCACTGTTCCGGCGGACAACATCGAACTTCGAAACGTTCCTGAGGGACTAGCAGTTTCATTGGATGTAGAAAAAATCACTACCGATGTATTTGGTAGCGAAGAAGCTTTGGCTGGACTAAAAGCTGATAATGTTAAGGGCTACATTGATTGCTCTAATCTCAGCGTTGGCGAAGGTCAAAACGCAGCTTTACAGTTTGATAACCTTGAGGGTATCACTGTTCAGAATACATCAGTCACTGTTACGGTAATTGAAGCGAAAAAAGAATAGATTTCGCTTACAGTGAAGAAAAAGAAACGAGGATTAATAATGGGAAGATTATTTGGAACAGACGGAGTCAGAGGAGTAGCTGGCTCTGAGCTTACAATAGACCTTGCTCGTGCACTTGGTCAGGCAGGAGCTTACGTGCTTACAAAGGAGGCTAGCCACCAGCCTACAATCATCGTTGGTTGTGACACTCGTATCTCAGGCACAATGCTTGCATCTGCACTTATGGCAGGCATCTGCTCCGTTGGAGCAAATGCAGTTTACGTTGGAGTACTTCCAACACCTGCAATCGCTTACCTTACTCGTAAGCACAAGGTTGACGCTGGAGTTGTTATTTCAGCCAGCCACAACCCAATGGAGTTTAACGGAATCAAATTCTTCAACGGAGATGGCTTCAAGCTTTCTGATGAGTTAGAGGATGAGATTCAGGCTCTTATCGAAGCAGATATGAAGGGCGTAAGCCTTCCTACTGGCGCAGAGATTGGAAAGATTGATTATCGTTTCGATCTTGGTCGCGAGTATGTAGATTTCCTTAAGAAGACAGTTCCACTTGATTTATCAGGATTAAAGATTGTTATCGACTGTGCTGAAGGTGCTTCTTACCGCACAAGCGTAGCTTGCCTTTCAGAGATGGGTGCTGAGCTTATCACAATTCACAACAATCCAGATGGAACAAATATCAACAGCAACTGCGGAAGTACTCACATGGATGAGCTTAGAGCTCGTGTTGTTGCAGAGAATGCACAGGTTGGTCTCGCATTTGATGGCGATGCCGACAGAATGCTTGCAGTAGATGAGAAGGGACGCCTTGTTGACGGTGACCAGATTATGGCTATCTGCGCTAAGCACATGAAGGACAAGGGTACTCTTAAGAAAGATACCTGTGTTGTTACAGTAATGACAAATCTTGGCTTCACACTGATGGCAAAGGAACAGGGCATCAATGTAGAGGTTACAAAGGTAGGCGATAGATATGTATTAGAAAACATGCTTGCCAAGGGCTACAACATCGGCGGCGAGCAGAGTGGTCACGTTATCTTCTTAGATGACAACACCACAGGTGATGGACTTCTTTCAGCTCTTCACCTTCTTCGTGTTCTTGTGGAGACAAAGAAATCTCTTTCAGAGCTTGCATCTATTATGGATGTATTGCCACAGGCACTTGTAAATGCAAAGGTACCAAACCACAAGAAGGAAAGCTACATGGAGTATCCTGAGATTGCATCAGCAATCGCAGAGCTTGAGAAGAAGTTCGCAGGTGAAGGCCGTGTCCTTATCCGCCCATCCGGCACAGAGCCTTTGGTTCGTGTCATGATTGAGGGCAAGGACCAGACAGAAATCGAAAACGACGCCAAAGCGTTAGCAGAATTAATAACAAATACAATGCTTTAAATTCAAAGTTTAATGTAAAGCTTTGTTCATAGAATAGGGATTTGGAATGGTTTCACAAAAAGTAAAGATTAAGAATGCCACAGGTTTGCACCTGAGACCAGCGGGACTACTTTGCGAGATAGCCATGAAATATGGGTGTAAAGTCACTTTTCACACCGGTGACAACTATGAAGCAAATGCAAAGTCAGTATTAAGTGTACTTGGTGCATGTGTTAAAAGTGGTGAAGAAGTTGAGATATGCTGCGATGGGGCAGACGAGATAGATGCTTTAGCAGATCTCGTTAGTTCAATTGAAGCAGGATTAGGAGAGTAGTAAAAATAGCCTGTAGGAGACAAGCTCATATATTTCTTAAGCGAAGCTTTCTATAGCTGAGTGTAGAAATCATATGGCTTGTTACCGTAACAGGCGAGAGATATATTAGGAGGACAGAATAATGTTGAACTACAAGCGTTACAAAGCGAACCCAGTGTTAAAGTTTCCTGAGCGTACATGGCCTGAAAAGCAGATCACTAAAGCTCCAATTTGGTGCTCAGTTGACCTACGTGACGGCAATCAGGCTCTCGTCGAACCAATGTCGGTTGACGAAAAAATGGAACTATTTGACCTCCTAATCAAACTAGGCTTTAAAGAGATTGAAATTGGCTTTCCCGCAGCCAGCCAGATAGAATTTGACTTCTTAAGACAGTTAGTAGCAGAGAATAAGATTCCTGATGACGTAAAAGTCCAGGTACTTTCTCAGTGCCGTGAAGAATTAATTGACCGTACCTTTGAGGCTATCAAGGGTATCAAAAATGTAATTTTCCACATCTACAATTCCACATCTACTCTTCAGCGTGATGTTGTTTTCAATGCTGAAAAGGATGAGATTATCGAGATTGCAAAGAAGGGTACACAGATGGTAAAAGACCGTCTCGACCGCTTCGATGGAAATTTACAGCTTGAATATTCACCAGAGTCATTTACTGGAACAGAGGTTGAATTCGCACTCGATATTTGTACAGCAGTGCAGGAAACATGGAACAAAGCCACTCCTGCACCTATCATTTTCAATCTTCCTGCAACAGTGGAGATGAATACACCTAATGTTTACGCAGACCAGATTGAGTGGATGAGCACACACTTCAAGGACAGAGAAAACATCATCCTTTCAATTCATCCACATAACGACAGAGGTACAGGCGTTGCTATTACAGAGCTTGGACTTCTTGCCGGCGCAGACCGTGTAGAGGGAACACTTCTCGGAAACGGTGAGCGTACTGGTAACGTAGATATTCTTACAATCGCTTACAATATGTTCTCACAGGGTGTTAACCCAGAACTTCACCTTGAGGATATCAAGGAAATCGTTGAGGTTTGTGAGCGAGTTACCAAAATGCCTACAGACGCAAGACACCCATATGCAGGTGAGCTTGTGTTTACAGCGTTCTCTGGTTCACACCAGGATGCTATAAATAAGGGCGTCCGCGCTATGAAGGATCGTCAGAATCTTTACTGGGAGGTTCCTTATCTTCCAATCGATCCTGCAGATATCGGACGTATGTATGAGCCAGTGGTTCGTATCAACAGCCAGTCTGGCAAGGGTGGCGTAGCCTTCGTTATGGATACAGTTTACGGTTACAAGCTTCCAAAGAAGATGCAGCGTGAGTTTGCTGATGTTGTTCAGTACATTTCTGAAAAGCAGGGCGGCGAGGTTACACCACAGCGCATCATGGAGGCATTCAAGTCTCAGTATCTTGAAAACAAGGAGCCACTTACTCTTGAATACGTTGTTATTCATGATAGCAAGGAGACAGACGATACAGTTGCAGTTCTCGACTTCAGCTACAATGGAGAGAAGTTCCATTCAGAGGCAGAAGGAAACGGACCTATCGATGCTGTTAAGCTTGCAATCAAGCAGTGCGTACCAGAGCTTGAGTTCACACTCATCGACTACACAGAGCATACACTTGCTCAGTCACAGGGTTCTGGAGCTAAGGCTGCAGCATATATTGAGATGCGTGATGAGCGCCACGGCAACACAACATTCGGTGTTGGCGTAAGCTCAAATATTACAAGAGCATCTATCCGCAGTTTATTCTCTGCGTATAATAGATTAATTGCAAAAGCAAAGGACTATGTATAAGACTTCCAATTCAAATCCTTTAGATTTCTTTAGTATTTAAATTCTAAAGAGTGAAGTAATATAGGGATTATGAATGGATTAGGGAGAGAGAAAGGAATTTAATAATTATGAGAACTTATCTAGTAACAGGTGGAGCAGGATTCATCGGTTCTAACTACATTCATTACATGTTTAAGAAGTACGACAACGAGATTAGAATCATCAACGTTGATAAGCTTACATACGCTGGTAACCTCGAGAATCTTAAGGATATCGAGAACCGCGACAACTACACATTTGTAAAGGCTGATATCTGCGATAAGGAAGCAATCAGAAAGATTTTCCAGGAGAACGATATCGACCGTGTAGTACATTTTGCTGCAGAGTCACACGTTGACCGTTCTATCGTAAACCCAGAGGTTTTCGTTCAGACAAACGTACTTGGTACAGCTGTAATGCTCAACTGTGCTAAGGAAGCTTGGGAGCTCGAGGATGGTTCATTCAAGGAGGGAAAGAAGTTCCTTCACGTTTCTACAGACGAAGTTTACGGATCACTTCCAGATGATGACAACGCATTCTTCTATGAGACAACACCATATGATCCACATTCACCATACTCAGCTTCAAAGGCTAGCTCAGACATGCTTGTAAAGGCTTACATGGATACTTACAAGTTCCCTGCAAACATTACAAACTGCTCTAACAACTACGGCCCTTACCAGTTCCCAGAGAAGCTCATTCCACTTATCATTAACAATGCGCTTCAGGGCAAGGACCTTCCAGTATACGGTGATGGAAAGAACGTACGTGACTGGTTATATGTAGAGGATCACGCTAAGGGTATCGATATGGTTCAGGAGCAGGGTAAGCTCTTCGAGACATACAATATCGGTGGTCACAACGAAAAGCAGAACATCCAGATTATCCACATCATCCTTGATACACTTCAGGAGATGCTTCCAGAGGGCGACCCACGTAAGGAGCTCGTATCAGAGAAGCTTATTAAGTACGTAACAGACCGCAAGGGTCATGACAGACGTTACGCTATCGCTCCAGACAAGATCAAGGCTGAAATCGGCTGGTATCCAGAGACATGCTTCGAGGAAGGTATCAAGAAGACAATCGCTTGGTTCTTCGAGCACGAGGATTGGATGAAGAACGTTACTTCAGGTGATTACCAGAAGTACTACAACGATATGTATTCAGGAAAGTAATTGGTTGATAAGACAACATCGCACATACTAGATGATATATTTGGGAGATGATGAAAATGAGAGGAATAATTGAGGGCATAAGGTTTTTCTTCGCCACACACAGAGCGGCTCGTATTGCTTTAGCTGCTGTTGTGGGAGCATCAGCACTTGGTGCAGGTGGCGCAGGTATCTATGCAATCTTAAATGATGACGTCGCATCAGATGAGGTAGTTGAGGAAGTTGAGGTGGAAGAAGAGGCAGCAGCCGAAGATGTTTACATCCCAGCTTTCAAAAACATCGTCCTCACAAGTGAATCCCTTGAAAAGGATTTAACAATTTACATTTCAGATACAGAAGACAACGCTATTACAGGCGTGCCTTTCCAGATTAAGCTTATTAAGCCTAAGGAGGCTGAGAGCTTACAGGCATCAATTGATGAGATTAAGAAGATTGATTCAGACATCAGAGAGATGGCTGGCGGAGCTTTAGGTACAGAAGAGGCAGAAGATACTGAAGAAGTTAAAGAAGAGACAACAGAGGAATCTACTGAGGAGACAGCACAATCTGATTCAGAAAAGATTCTTGCATTACTCGAATCAAGAAATGTAGATATTACAGTAACTGACGAGAATGGAGAAGTTGTTGATACTCAGAAGGGTCGCATCAAGGATGACCCACTTTATCAGCTGATTCTCGATAAAGAAACAGCAATTCAGTCATATGCTATGGCTGTAAAGGAAGCGGAGGGTACTATCGTCACTGATGAAGATGAAGATGGTGTCATCGCTGAAAAGGACATGGAGCCAGGCGATTATGTAGCCTGCCTCATGTACGACTTCGACAACGAAGAGATTTATGAGCCTTCAGATTTTGCAACTGCAGTCAATGTAAAGGACAAGGTTGAGTTCAAGGTTCAGAAGGAAATCAAAAAGCAAATCAAGAAGGATGTAGCAGCCGAGGATAATCAGCCTAAGGAAGCAGCTCCTGTAGAGGCAGTTCTCAAGGATACAGTAGAGTATGTAGCTTCAAGCAAGGTTGAAAGCGGAGGCTCAGCAAAGGGAATCAAGGGTTCTGACATTGCAGCACCTAAGTCTACAAAGGGCACAAGCAAGGCTACAAAGAAGGATGGCGGAGTTACTTCTGTAGTACACAAGGTCGCAGCTAAGACATTTAATGTAATTATCAAATGTGTAGCAGAAGATGGTAAGGAGCTTAGCAAAGAAACCAAAGCTTTTGCTCAGAACAGTGAGCAGACATTTGAAGCAAAGACAATTGATGGATATACTCTTTCTTCTGAGAAACAGAAGAAGATAAAGGTTGATAAGGACAACATTACAGTTGAGTTCAAGTACAAGAAGAACCAGCCAAGTCCTACACCTACAACTACACCAAGTGTAAATCCTAGCCCAACAGCTACACCTACACCAACAAGTACTCCAAGTCCTACAGCTACACCAACTCCTACAACAGAGCCTACTAAGGAGCCAACAACAGAGCCTACTAAGGAACCTTCAAAGGCTCCAAGTTCAAGTCCTAGTGCTTCACCAAGCCCTAGCACAACGGAGCCAAGTCCTACAGTTGTTGATGGTGCAGCAATCATTACTAACAGACCAGTAGCAGCTTCTATGAACATGACTAGATTCATGGCAGCAAAGCTTTCAAGAAGAATTGCAGCAAACACTACAGAGGAAAAGGCTACTCTTGATATGAGCTACTCTAACGGTGTGTTTACTATCTCAGCTACTAATAATGTTGGTTCGGTAACAGTAAATGGCACAGCTGTCACAATGAAGGATGGCAAGGGTACATTTACAGTTACAAAGGATGGAGATTACACACTTGCAGGTGTGGCAACATTCTCAGATAAGGCCACAGACAATACACTGAAGGTCACTTACACAGTTTCAGGCTATGGCACAGCATCTACAGAAAGACTTAAGGATAAGGAAGGACATGAGCTCTTCCTTGATGAGGGACTTACAAAGCCAGCTACTGCAGCAGATTTTGCAGCAGACAAGACTTTCTACTATAAGGCTCCAAACTATGTATATTACGGATGGCAGTCAATTAACGGAGTAAGCTATTTCTTCGATAAGAACGGAAACAAGGTAACAGGTGAGCAGGTAATCCAGGGTGTTAAATACAACTTTGGTCCTGACGGAGGCCTTCTTGTAAAGGGCAATGGTATCGATGTTTCCAAGTATCAGGGAAAGATTGATTGGAATCAGGCTAAGTCAGCTGTAAGCTTCGCAATCATCCGTTGCGGATACCGCGGACAGACCGACGGACAACTTCATGAGGACCCTTACTTCTATCAGAACATGAAGGGGGCCAAGGCGGCAGGCGTTGCAACAGGTGTTTACATCTTCTCACGTGCTGTCAACGAGGCAGAGGCCGTACAGGAAGCATCAATGGCTGTAGCTATGGCCAATAGCGCAGGTGGATGCCCATACCCAATCTTCATCGATATGGAGGATACAGCAAGAGGCGGCGGATTATCAGCTGCACAGCGTACAGCTATCGCAAACGCATTTATCTCTACAGTACAGTCATCAGGCTACAAGGCTGGTGTTTACTGCAGTAAGAACTGGATGAACCAGAGAATGAATGCAGGCGGTATCAACGGCAACGCTTACATCTGGATCGCTCAGTACAACACATCATGTACTTACAGCGGTAAGTATTCAATGTGGCAGTATTCTTCAAAGGGTTCAGTTCCTGGTATCAAGGGTCACGTAGATATGAATAAGTCCTTCTTCTAATGGAAAGATTATATGAATAATACAAATACGACAGAGACAAACAAAAAATTATTCCGCTTCGTAAGTAGCGTGGTTTTAGTAGTAGTACTAGCCACGCTCTTTGGCGTTATGTGGTACATGAGATTTCAGTACCTGATGAATCCATACACACGATTCCTTGGCAAAGGAAATTATCTGATGATAGCCCTATATATGGTTATCACCATTTTGATGATTAACACCTTCAAGGGCTTCGATATTGGTACAGGACGTATTTCTATCCTTACCATGTCACAGGCCATTGCCATGGGACTTGTAAATGTTTTGGAATTCTTCATCCTGATTTTGATGACACGAATCAAGGCATTGATGTGGATTACACTTGCATACGTAATCGTACTTACAGTAGTAGATGCGGTGGCGGTGCTTTTGGTTACATATTTCAGCACAAAATTTTACCGCATGATTTTCCCACCATTTTCTATCCTTAACATCTTTGGTGGATATGAAAATGATTTGGTTTGGAAAATGAACCAGCGTGCTGACAAGTACAGCATCACAGGTGAAATTAGCTGCAGAGAGCCAATAGAGAAGATTACAAAAGAGCTTGAAAATTACGACGCAGTGCTTATCAACGATGTCCCAGCGGAGACACGAAATGATATTGTAAAAGCATGCTTTGCTACAGGCAAAAGAGTATATTTCACTCCAAAGATTTCAGATATTCTCATTAAAGGTTCCGAGGAGGTAAATCTTTTTGATACACCTCTTTACCTTTGCAAGAATACAGGAATGGATGGAATTTCAGCAGCAATCAAGCGTGCAGGAGATATTTTGATTTCAGGAATTGGAATCATCCTTACATCTCCAGTCATGATTGTAACAGCAATACTTATCCACAGATACGACGGCGGTCCAGCACTTTATAAACAGACTCGCTGCACCATCGGTGGAAAAGAATATAAAATTATGAAATTCCGCTCTATGATTATGGATGCGGAAAAGGATGGAAAGGCACGCCTTGCCAGTGTAAATGATGACAGAATTACACCAATAGGCCATTTCATCCGTGCAACAAGAATTGATGAGTTGCCACAGTTCTTCAACATTTTCTTCGGTGATATGTCAGTGGTAGGACCTCGACCAGAGCGTCCTGAAATCATCGCTGAATATGTTAAGGAAGTGCCAGAGTTTGCTTTCCGAACACATGTAAAAGCCGGTCTTACAGGTTATGCACAGGTATACGGAAAGTACAACACTACATCATACGACAAGCTTAAGCTTGATATGATTTACTGTGAGAAGTGTAGTGTCCTTCTCGACATACAGTTAATACTTATGACTCTTCGAGTCATATTCACAAAAGATGCCACAGAGGGTGTGGCCGAGGGAGAAACAAACGCTAATGTCCACAAGTAAAAAAGCACTTATGCACGCCCATACGGCGTACATGGTGACCCAGTTTAATATTGACAACATAAAGATTTTGCAGGATTTAGGATACACAGTAGATGTGGCCTGTTGTTGGAAAGATGAAGACAGCGCTCTCAGCCCAGAGGCTATGAAGGAGCGCCGTAAGAAGCTTGATGATTTGGGATGCCGAGTTATCGAGCAGGCCAGCATGCGCAAGATATTCAATATTGGCGAACTTCGTAAGGCTTATTTGGAGCTGAAAAAAGAGGTAGAGGCTAATCAATACCAGATTGTACACACACAGTCACCAATCGGCGGAGTTATTTGTCGACTGGCATGTAGAAGGGCCAGAAAGATGTATGGAACCAAGGTGGTTTATGCAGCCCATGGTTTCCATTTCTTCAAGGGCGCACCATTTAAGAACTGGCTTGTGTTCTACAATGTGGAAAAGTACTGTTCTAAATTCACCGACCTGTTGATAACCATCAACAAAGAGGATTACGACAATGCACGAAAGTTTCATGCGAAGCAGGTGGCATACATTCCTGGAGCAGGAGTGGATACCCACAAGTTTGTGGCAAGCGAAGACGGCAGAGCCCGTGTCCGCAAGGAGCTTGGCATAGATGACGACACCATCGTCCTTCTTTCAGTTGGCGAGCTCATTCACAGAAAGAACCATGGGGAGGTTCTGAGAGCGCTGAAGATCATGAAGGACAACGGCACACTGCTTACACCAGACAGCGATGAGCGTGTTCAGCCAAAGTATAAGATTAAATATCTTATCGCTGGACGAGGCAAGATCCAAAAGGAATTGGAGGAGAGCATCAAGCACCTTGGCCTGCAGGATTATGTACAGCTTCTGGGATTTAGAAGAGATGTAGCAGATGTATTTGCAGCCAGCGATATCTACGTGTTCCCATCACATCAGGAGGGACTTCCAGTAGCGCTTATGGAGGCCATGTCTGTGGGAATGCCTGTTGTCTGTTCAAAGATTCGAGGAAATATCGACCTGATTCAGGACGGTGAAGGCGGATATCTCTTCGATTCAAAGGATGCCAAGACATTGGTTGCAGCTCTTAATAAAGCCCTCGTAGATAACGAGGACAAGCGTCACGAGATGGGACAAATCAATGTCGAGACAATGAAAGAGTTTGATAAAGAGAAGGTTAATGAGATCATGAGGGGGATTTATGATAGTCTTACACATATCTAAGTCAAACAAATACTCCGGCATGGAAAACGTGGCTATAAATATCATGAAATCCATGCCAGATGAGGTGCGCTGTGTATATCTCACAGCCACCGGTTCTATAGAGACTAAGCTGTTGGACAACAACATTGAATACATCGGCATGGAGAAAATAGATGAGAAGGCCATCAAGGAAGTCATCGACGAGGTGAAGCCTGACATCATCCATGCCTATGAATATGAGGTGAGTCTCATGTGTACAAAGGTGACAGATGAGATTCCTATCATCAGCCATCTTTACTCACTTCCAAAGTGGGTAGAGCGAATTGGTCCAAAGGCTGTTGTGTACGGCGGAGCCTGCAAGAGCTTTGCCAAAATAATTGTTCCTAATAGTGCAGTGCTTGAAAAATCATGGTTTAGGGACAAGATGGAAGACAGGACTGTTGTGCTTGGCGTTCCATTTAATGCAGTGGCTATCTTTGAAAAGGGATATGTGGCTGCTACTGAGATGACAAAGGAGAAGCTGGAAGGCTTCAAATCAGACCTGCTTTTTGTAGGTTACCTCACAGAGGACAAGAATCCTCTGGAATTTATTAAGATTGTAAAAGAAGTAAGCAAGAATCACCCTGATGTCAAAGCGACTATCGTAGGTGGTGGAGATTTAGGAAGCGAATGTCTGAAGCTTATTACAAAGCTTGGACTTTTGGACAACATAAAGATGGCGGGAATGCAGCATAACCCATACATCTATATGAATCAGACAAAGATACTTGTGGCACCATCCAAGTTCGAAGGATTTGGAATGGCGGCTGTAGAAGCTATGGCCTTTGGAAAGCCGGTCCTCACCAGCAAGGTGGGCGGATTTATGGTCACAGTGGATGATTGCTGCGGTAAGATTTGTGGAAATGACAAAAAGCCAATCGACAGAGATGCTTTTGTTTCAAATATAGAAGAGCTCCTGACCAACAGCGAGATATATCGCATGAAGTCCAACGGAGCCAGAAAACGTGCCAAAGCACTGAATAACTTTGACACTTACATGGAAGAAGTATTTAAAATTTATGAGGATATTTACAAAACTGTTTAATAAGCTGAAAAGTGCAGATTTCATATTGGTTACTTTATCGACGGTAGCATGTTCTGCAATGTCATTTATTTTCAGCGTGTATTCAAAATCCAAGGTGCCCACAGGCCCTATGGGAATTTACAGTACCTGCCTTATTGTACAGACATATATGAATTACGCACAGTTTGGTGTACTCAATGCATATAACAGGGATTACCCACAGGCACTTGGAAGAAAGGATTTTGATTCAGCAAACAAGATGAAAAACAGTGCCATGACATTTATGCTCATGATTTACGCACTGATTTTTATAGTATTTGAGGCTTGGGTATTATTCAGATATCACGGCGAAATAGGTGTAAGTCAAAGACAGACCTATTATGCATTTGGCTATGCCATGTGCCCAATCATGATTCTGCTGAAGAGCTTTGATGATATGTCAAATGCCACAGTCAGAATGAATGGAAAGTATAATAAATCAGCCATCATAGGCTTTGTAAGAACTATTCTGGCTCTTGGCATCGGTATGGTGATGCTGAACACAGTGGGATACTATGGCCTTTATGGAATGACAATGTCATCAGCAATCCTTGGAATCCTTCTTTTCCATAGAGATTCTCTTAAGGGTGCAAGATTTGATTTTGACCTTAGTTACATGAAGGTGATGGTCATTGGAGGCCTTCCACTTCTTATCAACAGCTTAATCTGGACTATCGTACAGAATGTTGATAAGCATGTAATCCTTACATTTATGGATACAGATGCACTGGGTGTCTACTCAGTACCTACTATGGGATTTACCACAATGGTGCTGGTGCCACAGACAATCGCCCAGGTATTCTATATAAAGATTTCTCATCTTTATGGAGCACATCAGGATGAGAAGGAGTTGCTTGATAAGGCTGGATATTTCACCAGCATTACAGCTCTGATTTCCGGAGCAGCCTGTCTGTTTGTATTCTATGTAATGCCGATTTTTGTACATTACTTTATGCCTAACTACACAGACGGTACAGCAGCTACCCAGATACTTGTAATCGGCGTGGCAGTATATGCCACTACCATGATTTATGGAAATATCTTCAGCGTCCTCAAGCTGAATAAGTCACTGATTGCAAACTCAGTGGCACTTTGTATTTTCAATATCATCTTCTCAAGCGCACTTGTTGTGTTTGTGGAGAGAAGTATAAACATGGTTGCCATTGGTACAGGACTTTCATATGCACTGTATTCACTTATGCTGATTATCAAGCTTTCAAGAAGGTTCAAATATTCCTTCACAAAACTGCTTATCAGAAGCTGGGGACCTGCAGTTGCACTGATTGTTCCGGGCTTAATAATATATTTGTTACTACTATAAAAGAGGTATATAATTGAAAACAACTTTATTCATCGGCTGTGTAGAAAGCTCTTATGTATTGCTGGAAGCGATGCTGGAGAAGGGCTACAAGGTAGATGGAATCATTACCATGGAAAGCTCAGCCATCAACTCAGACTTTAAATCACTAGTTCCACTTGCAGAAAAATATGGCATCGATTACATCTGCACAAAGAATGTAAACGATGAAGAGACAGTAGGATTTGCAAAATCCAAGGCACCTGATGTAATATATTGCTTCGGCTGGTCCCGTCTTATTGGAAGGGAGCTTTTAGCACTTCCAAAATATGGCGTGGTAGGTTTCCATCCGGCAGCACTTCCTTGTAACAAGGGAAGACACCCACTTATCTGGGCGTTGGTGCTTGGACTTAAAAAGACTGCATCCACATTTTTCATTATGGATGAGGGCGCAGATACAGGAGACATTATCAGCCAGAGAGAGGTCATCATCGATGAGACTGATGACGCTCAGGATTTATATGACAAGGTTCTTGAGGTGGCAAAGGAGCAGGTGCTTACCTTTACAAAGGAATTTGCAGAGGATGCAGTGAAGCCTGTGAAGCAGGATCCTAAAGCAGGAAATGCCTGGAGAAAGCGTGGCCGCATGGATGGACAGATAGACTGGCGCATGTCAGGAAGAGCCATCTACAACCTGGTACGAGGACTGACACATCCTTATGTAGGTGCCCACTTTATGGCAGGGGACAAAGAGGTAAAGGTTTGGAAATGTGAGTATGAGCTCACAGATGAATATGAGAACCTGGAGCCAGGTAAGGTATTAAAGGTGAATTCACAGACTGATTTCGTCATCAAAGCATACGACGGAATCGTTCATATAATAGACAGCGACGCTGTCAGCTTAAAAGAAGGAGATTATCTCTAAATGAAGGTAATGGTAATTTCACCACATCCAGATGATGAGACTCTGGGCGCAGGTGGAACACTTTTAAAAATGAAGGCAGAAGGTCATCAGATCTACTGGCTTAATATCACAAACATGAAGCCAGAGTATGGCTACACACCAGAGCGTATTGCAGAGCGCAACGCCGAGATTAAAAAAGTCCAGGAACTCTACGGAGTGGACGGCTTTTACAACCTTGAGCTGGAGCCAGCAGGGGTTGATAAGATTGACCTTGGGAAATTCATTCCTATGCTCAAGGAAGTTTTCGAGGAGGTAAAGCCAGAGCTTTTACTCCTTCCATATCAGCACGATGTGCACTCAGATCACCGCGTGATTTTCGAGGCAGCATATTCATGCACAAAATCTTTCCGTGCACCATATCTTAAGACGGTGCTTGCCATGGAGATTCTTTCAGAGACAGATCAGGCCATGCAGGAAAATGGCTTCGTGCCAAACGTTTTTGTAGATGTGACAGATTACATCGACAAGAAAATTGAAATAATGAGGGTATATAAAAGCGAAATTACAGCTCCACCATTTCCTAGAAATGCTGAAGCTATTAAGGGGCTGGCTGCCTACAGAGGCGCTACAGCCTACTATAATTATGCGGAGGCTTTTTATCTTATTAAAAGCCGCTTAGATTAGGAGAGTATAAATTGTACACTATATGTTTTATGGCAAGGCATCCATTCAATGATTTTTCGCCTGCCGTGTATAAGAAGATTAAGGAAGAATTCGATTCTGATATCAGAGGCGTTTTCATTACCTGTGATAAAAAGGAATCTAAATATATCTACGATAAGTTCGGTAAGGACGAAGTAGTTGTATGCGACATGTCATCCTTCATGAATGAGCACTGGGATGAGTTCACACTTGAAAAGCTCAAAGAATACGAGCAGAAATATGATGCTGCTCCAATGTGGAAATATATCTACACAGACAGATTTTTAATTTACAGAGATTATGATTACTGCGTGCACACAGCTGCAGGTCTTTTTGCGTTCTGGGAGCACGTTTTCACTACATATCACGTGGATTTCTATTACGATGAGGTTATTGCTACACTTCTAACTTACGCAGCATATCTTGTTGGAAAGAAGACAAACACAGGCTATTATTCACTTATGTTTATGAGAGCTTGCGGCAGAGATCTTACTCATCACTACATTTTAAATGATCCATTTGAGAAGATTTACAACATGCCAGAGGATTATGCAAATATTCCTGTGACAGAAGAGCAGAAGGCAGAGGCAGAGACTTTCCTTACAAAGTTTGAGGAGAAGCATTCAAAGCCTGCATTCATGCAGTTTTCAGGTAAGAAGCCTACATGGAAGGCTAGATTTTTCATCCTTCCATTATTCTATATCCGACAGAAGTATTTTAATCCTCACACAAGGGATAAGGGTTCATACATCTATTACAAGGCTTACGAGGCTACACTGGACCCAATCAAGTGGTATTTCAGATATCAGAAGGCTAAGAAGTATTTCAAGAAGGCTGATTACAGCAAGAAGTTCGTATACTTCCCACTTCATCTTCAGCCAGAAGCTACCACAATTGTATGTGCACAAAAGTACGAAAAGCAGCTCTATTTCATCGATAATTTGGTGAAATCTTTGCCTGCAGATACTGTACTTTATGTTAAGGAACATTATTCCTTCCTTGGAATCCGCCCAAACAGCTTTTACGAGCAGCTTGAGCAGTATCCAAATGTGGTCCTCATCGACCCATGGGAGGATTCAATCAACCTCATTGACAAGAGTGAATGTGTTGCCACACTTACAGGTACAGCAGGTCAGGAGGCTATGCTTCTTCGCCACCCTGTATTCATGAGTGGAGACATTGTTTACACAGGAGCCCCTGGTGTTATGCACCTTGAGGAGGTCTTTGGAAATTACGAGAGCGCACTGGCAAATTACAAGCAGCCTAGCCGCGAGGACATTATTCAGTACCTTGCAGTTTATATGAGCTGCTCACGCCCGGGTAATACTTACGTAATGAGTGAGGCTCGATTACAGGACGACAATATCAAGCTTGTAGCAGAGTCTATGTATAATTATTTTAAGGAGATGAAACATGAGTAAAGTTTTAGTTACAGGTTCAGATGGATTCATCGGTTCACATTTAGTAGAAGAGTTGGTTAAGAAGGGCTATGAAGTAAAGGCCTTCGTTTACTATAATTCGTTTAACAACTGGGGATGGCTCGACACACTTGATAAGAGCATCATGGATCACGTAGAGGTATTCGCTGGTGATGTCCGCGACCCTAACGGTGTCCGCGAGGCTATGAAGGGCTGCGACGCAGTATTCCACCTTGCAGCACTTATCGCTATTCCATTCTCATACCACAGCCCAGATGCTTACGTAGACACAAACATCAAGGGTACTCTTAACATCCTTCAGGCTGCTAGAGACCTTGGAACAAAGCGTGTTCTTGTTACATCTACATCAGAAGTTTATGGAACAGCTCAGTACGTGCCTATCGACGAGAAGCACCCATACCAGGGCCAGTCACCATATTCAGCTACAAAGATTGGTGCAGACAGACTTGCAGAGTCATTCTATCGTTCATTCGATTTACCTGTTACTATCGTGCGTCCATTCAACACATTCGGACCACGTCAGTCAGCTCGTGCGGTTATTCCTACAATCATCACACAGCTTCTTGCAGGTAAGGAAGAAATCAAGCTTGGCTCACTTACACCAACACGTGATTTCAACTATGTAAAGGATACAGCCAACGGTTTCATCGCTATGTACGAAAGCGATAAGACTATCGGTCAGGAAATCAATATCGCTACTCAGAAGGAAATCTCTATCGGACAGCTTGCTGAGGAGCTTATCCGTCAGATCAATCCAAACGCTAGAATCATCTGCGACGAGGACAGACTTCGTCCAGAGAAGTCAGAGGTAAATCGTCTTCTTGGTTCTAATGAGAAGATTCTTCAGCTCACAGACTGGAAGCCACAGTACACATTCGAGCAGGGTCTTGCTGAGACAATTGATTTTTTAAGACACAACTTAGATAAGTATAAGGTAGATATTTATAATATATAACCTAGCAATTAATAATTTTTTATAAGAAAAAAATGCAAGGGAAATGTACGTAAGTAATGCGAAATAAAAGTGGATACTTAATAAAAAATACAATTATTTTTACAATAAGTTCATTTGCAACAAAATTTTTGTCCTTTCTTTTAGTACCCTTATATACTTCAGTTTTAACAACCAGTGAGTATGGTATAGCTGATTTGATTTCAACTACAAGTATTCTTATGATATATATTTTTTCACTAAACATAAGTGATGCGGTATTAAGATTTGTTGTTGAAAGATTAGATGAGCCTATTGCAATTTTAGCCTTATCAATAGAAATAGTTATTGGAGGGGGATTGATAAGTAGTATTATTACTATAATCCTATGTCGGTTTCATTTGTTTTCATGGCCACGCTATTGTTACTTGTTTTTAATTGTTATGTATTTTAGTTCTGCAATAAACGGGATATTATCAAATTATGCTAGAGGATTAGATAGAATTAAGATGGTAGGTGTTGCAGGAATACTAGGTACAACAGTTACTATTTGTTCAAATCTTGTATGTTTGTTGATTTTAAAAATGCATTTATTAGGATATTTATTGTCTATATTACTCGGAGTAATTGTTGTAATAGTATATTATTGGATAGGATTAGAATTGCCAATAGGTATACAAATATTTAAAAATAAATGTAACAAAGAGATTCGAGATAGAATGCTTTTTTATAGTATTCCACTTGTATTTAGTAATGTTGCATGGTGGGTTAACGGTGCGTTTGACAGATATTGTATTACTTATATGATTGGAGTTGATGAGAATGGAATATACTCTGTAGCTTCCAAAATCCCGCTAATTATTGCAACTATAAATGGTGTTTTTGGACAAGCGTGGTCGTTATCAGCTATCAAAGATGTCAGTGAGAACGATGAAGATGGTTTTTTTTCTAACACATATAATTTATATAATTGTTTATTAGTAGGTTTAGCTAGCTGTCTTATATGTTTTAATATCCCGCTCTCTAAATTATTATTTTCTAAAGATTTTTTTGCAGCATGGCAGTATTCATCAATTTTGGTAATTTCTACAATTTTTAATGCATTGAGTGTTTTTTTAGGTGGTGCATTTATTAAGACAATGAAGACTGACATATATGCAAAATCAACTATATTGGCAACAATAATAAATGTAATTTTAAATATTATTTTGATTAATATAATAGGAACAATTGGCGCTGCAGTTTCAACTGCCATTTCATTTTTGGTTATTTGGGGAACAAGATATGTTATGGCAAAAAAATACGTAGAAATGAAGGTTTATTTTGCTAAACATATGTTCTCATATGGAATACTTATTATCCAAATTGGAGTAGAACATTTAGTTGGAAAGTATTCTAATTATCAGATATGTTTTCTAGGGATAATAATAATAATTTATTGGAGAGAGATAAAAAAAATAATTGGATTTTTGTATAGTGTTATACTTCAAAAAACGAAAAATAATTTATTAAAGTAATCCAATGAAATGACAAAAACATTTACAAAATTATCAAGAAGAGACTATATGGCCCGTCTAAGTTTACTTAGCGTACTGTAAAATAAAAATAGTAAAAGGGAAGAATATGTGTGGAATAGCTGGGTTTTTCGGCAATGATTTTTGGAAAAATACAATTATAAAAATGAACGACCGAATGATTCATCGAGGACCAAATGCACAGGAGTATTGGCATAGTGATGACGATGAGATGACATTTGGGCATGTAAGACTTTCTATTTTAGATTTATCAGATGCCGGAAGGCAGCCAATGCATTCGCATGATGACAGATATGTTTTGGTTTTCAATGGAGAAGTATACAATAATAAGGATTTGAAAAATCGATTGATTAATGAAAAAAAATGCATAGATTTCAGAGGTCATTCTGATACAGAAATATTATTGGAATATATTAGTGCATATGGTCTAAAGACTGCTTTGCAAGATTCCGTAGGAATGTTTGCCATAGCATTATTTGATAAGGATACAAAAGAGGTTTTTCTCGCACGTGATCGTATGGGAGAAAAGCCTTTGTATTATGGCTTCGTAAATGGGAGATTTTGCTTTGCATCAGATATAGGTTCCATTTCAGTTGTTTTTAGAAATGAATTAACAATAGATAAATCTGCCCTTTCACTATATTTTACCTATGGATATATACCTGCACCATATTCTATTTATAATGAAATCGGAAAATTGCAAGCAGGATGTATAGCCAGAGTTTCAAGACCATATTCAAAAGCTGGTGTTCATATAGAGAAATATTGGGATGTCACAGAGGTAGCAAAAAGAGGTTCTGAAAATCCTTTCCAAGGCTCGTTTGATGAGGCGGTAAATGAGTTGGATAATCTATTACATAAATCTATAGAACGACAGATGGTAGCAGATGTTCCAGTTGGGGCATTCTTATCAGGTGGAATAGATTCATCTGCTGTAGTTAGTGTTATGCAGGATGTTTCCTCTCAAAAGGTTAAAACATTTTCTATTGGATTTGATGATGATGTATACAATGAGGCGTGTTTCGCAAAAGATACTGCAAAACATCTAGGTACGGATCATACAGAGTGTTATATAAGCCCAAGTGATGCAAAAAATGTAATTCCACAATTATCCTACATATATTCAGAACCTTTTGCAGATTCTTCTCAAATACCTACATTTTTGGTAAGCAAACTTGCAAGAGAACAGGTAACTGTATCCTTGAGTGGTGACGGTGGAGATGAGTTATTTTGTGGATATAATTCATATTTTACTGTCCCACAATTATATCGAAAATTGAATACAGTTCCATTAGGAATCAGAAGGGTTATGGCAGGAATGACAGGATGCTTTCCTGATACTGGGGAAAAAACTATTGAGGGAGTGAGAAAGTTGTTGTCGTCAGACTCTGTTGAGGACTTTTATGCCAGAATAGGAAATGGTAATTGGGCAAAGGAATTAACCTATGTAACCGAGTTTCCCCCATATGCATATAATCAATACAGTAAAGGATATGTAGAAGAATCTGAAGAAAAGAATCTGATGCTAATGGATTTATTAATGTATCACACGGATGATATATTAGTGAAAGTGGATAGGGCAGCCATGGCAGTGTCGCTGGAATCTAGAATACCTTTATTAGATAGAGATATAATAGAATTCGCATGGTCGCTACCTACTGAGTATAATAAAAATGGACAAATTGGAAAGAACGTGCTTAGAAATGTTTTGTATAAGTATGTTCCAAAGGAGATGATGGAGAGACCCAAAAAAGGGTTTGCTGTACCAATAGACCATTGGTTAAGATTTTCTGAGCTTAAAGAGTGGGCTGAGGATTTACTAAATGAAGATAAGATACGAATGGAAGGTATACTTAATCCAAAGGTTGTTACAAGAACCTGGAAACACTTTTTAAAGACAGGTGATGGAGTGACTAAAGTATGGTATATGTTGATGTTTGAAGAATGGGTTAAGGGTAATTACTAGAGGAAAATGGAAGGTAGGAGAGTAATGTATTGCAGTGAACAATGTGAAAGAGAACTTAGGATAAAAGAGCTGTTTTTGAACATATTGGAGCAGTGGCGTGTTATATTAATTGTTGGTATTAGCTTTTTGTTGATTTTTCCTTTAGGCCTTGGAGCAAAAGAATTGCTACAAGATTCAGCAGTTGTCTCAAATGAAGAACTTGAAAATCAGTATGAAATAATGGTTTTTGCGTTATCTTCATATATGCAATATCGAGCTTTAGAGATTGAATACAACGATAAAATGGCTTCTGGCGATGATGAACTTGGTGTATTGGCTAAAGAATATTCGGATACAAGAAACGCATATAGTGCTGCCTATGGCTCACTATTAGAAGATAATAAAAAGGTATTTACTGCACTTGTAAAGAAAATAAAATTGGAAGATATTCAAGCAGGGAATATTAATTCTGCAAAAAAATCTTTAGATGATAGTTGGTATTTGAAAATTGAAGCTGATAAGAAAAAAGCGGCAATGCCATCAATGCAAGAATTATATAATGGGAAAAATATCATTATAGGATTTTGGATAGGCGTTTTCATGTATGTAATATTTTACTCTTTAACTATAGTACTTAATAAGTACATTACAAACGCTTATGAAGTTGAGAACGTTATGATGGTTCGTCATTACGGTAACACATATGAGTATCCATATAGAGGGATTTTGAATGAGCTGGCACATCATAAAGCTATATATAAGCGTATAAAGAAGTCTTCAGAAACAGCGAAAATAGCAGAGGATTTAGCTACTAAGCTTAATTATATTGAGCAGAATAATATCACATTGCTATCATTAGGAGATATTAGTGCAAATGAGAGATTCAGTACGTTAGTACAGAATCAAGTTGCTGTTTTAAAATCTAAAGGAATTGAAACAAAGGTTGAGAACATTACAGGAGAAATATCTGCTAAGAGGGATTCATACTTTCTTGATTTAAGTCCGGTTTTCATTCAAGTTATCAGTGGGAAAACAGAATATAAAGCTCTTGTAGAGCTTAGGAATAAGTTAGAAGAGTATGATGTAGAAGTTGTTGGTACTGAGTTTGTAGAAGTGTAGAAAATCTTCATTGACATTTATACCTACATGGGGAATAATCAAAGAAAAAAGGGGGTTCATTACAATGTACGAACAAATCAAATTACCTTATGCAACAAACGCTTTAGAGCCACATATAGATCAGCTTACAGTGGAGACACACCATGGTAAGCATCATGCCACTTACACTAAGACATTCAATGAGCTTGCTGAGAAGGCTGGCATGGCTACTCTTCCAGTAGAGGAGCTTCTTGCGTCATTGGATAAAGTAAGCGATGCTACACTTCGTCAAGGATTAAAGAATCAGGGCGGTGGATATTATAACCACAATCTTTACTTTGAAATGTTTTCACCAAATCCAGCTAAAGCTCCTACTGGTAAGCTAGCAGAGGCTATTGATAAGACTTTTGGTGGCCTCGATGCTCTTAAGGAACAGCTTACTACAGCAGCAACCACACAGTTTGGTTCTGGCTGGGCATGGCTTTCTACAGATGCATCTGGAAAGCTTTCTGTTTCAAAGACAGGAAATCAGGACAATCCAATTTCCGATGGCACAGGAATGATACCTATTCTTGCACTGGATGTTTGGGAGCATGCTTATTATCTTAAATATAAGAATCTTAGAGCAGATTACATAAAAGAGTTCTTCGAAGTGTTAGATTGGGCTAAGGTCAGCGCAAGGTATGACGAGATAGTAAAGTAAATCGTTAGGGGATGCCAAGAGCATCCCTTTAATATTGCACGTAATTTGTGTAAAATGTAATGAGTGATAAATTTGAAAGGGTAGAATCTTAATGGATTTAATTAATAGAATAAAGCATTGGCATAAGGTTGCTTACTTGTTGGTAGCTTATGATTTTGTTACCATAGTTTTTTCTTATTTCATTGCATTATGGTTTAGATTTGATTGTCATTTTTCTGTTATTCCTTCATCGTATCTGAATCCATATATGATGGGTATACTGCCATATGCTGCTGTTTCAATAGTAATATACTGGCTATTTGGTTTGTACCGAAGCATCTGGAGATTTGCCAGCTTTTATGAGCTGGAAAAGATGATTATGGCCACAGTGGTTACATCTCTTTTGAATATATTTGGTATGATATTGCTGGTATATAGAATGCCCGTTTCGTATTTTGTTTTTGGCACAGGATTCCAGTTTATGTTTGGAATCGCAATCAGATTCTCATACAGATTTGTTTTGTTGATGAGAGACCAGAGCGCTCCAGTGGAGGCTGATACCAATGTACTTCTTATAGGTGCGGGCTCTGCTGGACGTATGATTCTTCGCGATGTTAATTTTGTAAACGGTGGTGCCCACGGTTCGGCAAAGGTAGTGGCTATCATCGATGACAATTCTAACAAATGGGGACGTTATATCGATGGCGTAGAGGTTATCGGTGGCAGAGATAAGATTCTGTACGCTGTAGAAAAGTATGAGATTAAGGAAATCTATATTGCTATTGCAAATATCACTCCTAGTGAGAAGCGAAACCTTATAAACATATGCAAGGAGACTAGCTGCCGTATAAAGCAGCTGCCTAATATCTACGCAGAAAAGGCGGGTGTTATCAGTGCCGGTAACTTACAGAACATTACTATCGAGGATGTACTGGGGCGTGACCCTATCAAGCTTCATCAGGAAGATGTAGCAGCCCAGCTCCAGGGAAAGGTAGTCTTAGTTACTGGTGGTGGCGGTTCTATCGGTTCGGAGCTTTGCAGACAGATAGCAAAATATCAGCCTAAGCAGCTGATAATTTTTGATGTATATGAGAACAATGCTTACGATATTCAGCTGGAACTGAAGCGTAAATATCCAGATATGAATCTGGTTACTCTGATTGGTTCTGTTCGCGATGCACGTCGTGTGGAGTCTGTATTTGAGAAGTATAGACCAAACATTTGTTATCATGCAGCAGCGCACAAGCATGTGCCTCTTATGGAGGATAGTCCTTGTGAGGCTATTAAGAATAATGCTGTTGGTACTTATAAGACAGCGTATGCAGCCATGAAGTATGGTTGTGATAAGTTTGTACTTATCAGTACAGACAAGGCAGTAAATCCTACCAACGTTATGGGTGCCACAAAACGTATATGCGAAATGATTATTCAAACTTTCGACTATATGGTTCGTTCCAATAGGGAAAATGAGATGCCTTGCCTCATCACTCACAATGTGGATGTGGATTCTAATGAGCTGGAATGCGTAAAGCCAGGTAGCGCACATTGTGAATACGTGGCGGTACGTTTTGGAAATGTTCTTGGTTCTAATGGATCGGTGGTCCCTCTTTTCAAGAAGCAGATTGCACAGGGCGGACCTGTGACACTTACACATAAGGATATCATTAGATACTTCATGACTATACCAGAGGCGGTATCATTAGTACTTAAGGCAGGAGCCAATGCTTCAGGTGGCGAGATATTTGTTCTTGATATGGGAGAGCCTGTTAAGATTCTTGATCTTGCAAGAAACATGATAGAGTTAGCTGGTTTAAAACCAGATGTGGATATCGAGATTGAATATATTGGTCTTCGTCCAGGTGAGAAGCTTTATGAGGAAAAGCTTATGAGTGAGGAAGGCCTGAAAGAGACAGAGAATCATCTTATTCATGTGGCTGAACCTATCAAGTTTGATTCTGAAGAGTTTATAGGAAATCTAAAGAGTCTTATGCAGCTGGCTTATGAGAACGAAGCCGATGATGTGGTTCAAAAGATTAGAGATACAGTTAGCACTTTCAGGGGCTAAGCTTGTAAATAATAGGAGATTTATTTATGGATAAAATAGCGGTATTAATACCATGCTATAACGAAGCAATTACAATTGGGAAGGTTGTAAGAGATTTTAAGGCTGTTTTGCCTGAAGCTACAATCTATGTTTACGATAATAATTCATCAGACGGCACAGATGAGATAGCACGTGAGGCAGGTGCTGTGGTGTGCTATGAGCACCAGCAGGGAAAGGGAAATGTTATTCGCAGAATGTTCTCTGAAATCGATGCGGAGTGTTACCTTATGGTAGATGGTGATGACACATATCCAGCAGATGCTGCTCGTGAGATGGTAGATAAAATCTTTGAGGACAGAGCGGACATGATTGTTGGAGATCGACTTTCATCCACATATTTCGAGGAAAACAAGAGACCTTTCCACAATTTTGGAAATGCTATTGTGCGTTGGAGTATCAACAGACTTTTCAAGAACGATATAAAGGATATGATGACTGGCTACAGAGCATTCTCATATCGTTTCGTAAAGACATTCCCTATTCTTTCAAAGGGATTTGAAATCGAGACAGAGATGAGTATCCACGCAGTTGATAAAAACATGTTTGTGGAGAATGTAATTATTGATTATCGTGACAGACCAGAGGGAAGCGAGTCAAAGCTTAATACTTATGGTGATGGAGCAAAGGTTCTTTTTACAATCATAAGACTTTTCCGTTTCTATCGTCCGACTCTTTTCTTTGGAACTACAGCTTTAATCTTAGCTGCATTATCGGTAGGCTTCTTTATACCTGTATTCGTGACTTATAAGGAGACAGGCTTGGTACCAAAGTATCCTACTCTTATTGTGTGCGGTTTTGCGATGATTGCATCGATTCTGTCATTCTTTTCTGGAATCATTCTTAAGACAATCTATCAGAAGAACCGACAGGATTTCGAGATGGATTTATATAGGGTTACAGATGATTTTAAGAGGAAGCTGGGAGAGGAATAAAATTTGCGGAAGAATACTGCCGGAAGAATATCAAGTAGAATTGATAATCTTCCGGCAATTTGTTATAATGAGCATATAAATAAAGTCTTTGGAAAGGGAAAAGAACTATGCTTATTAGCGAAGCTGCTACAAAATGGGGCGTTTCTGAGCGCGCTGTACGTGATATGTGTATAGCCGGAAGAATACTTGGAGCGGAAAAACATAATGGCAAATGGGTACTTCCTGACGACGCGGTGAGACCAGATGATGGTCGTATTAAAACAGGTGAGTATATCAAAACAAAGTCTCAGGCTATGCCTATAGGGGTTTCTGATTATATAAGGGCACAGTCTGACTATTACTATGTGGATAAGACCCTGCTAATAAAAGAAATCTTAGATCAAAAATCTTTAGTAACACTTTTTACCAGACCTAGACGTTTTGGAAAAACATTGAATATGGATATGCTCCGTGTCTTTTTTGAAATTAGTAGCGATGATACGGAAAAGTATTTTAAAGATAAAAAAATAGCAAAATTTGGAAAGAAATATATGGATTATCAGGGTAAATACCCTGTGATATTCCTTTCTTTCAAAGATGTTAAATTTGATACCTGGGAGGAGACATTTGATAAGCTGTCAGAATTGGTACAGGTTGAATTTGGAAGACATCAGGAGCTTATGACATCTGATGCATTGCTCGACTATGAAAAGGAATACTATTCCAAAGTCCTGAGCAAATCTGCAAATAAAGTGGAGCTTTCCTCAGCTTTGGAAAATTTATCCCGCATGCTCAATAATCACTATGGAGCAGCTCCAATTATCATCATAGATGAGTATGACACTCCAATCCAGGAAGGATATTCAAAAGATTTCTATGGAGATATTATAGATTTTATGCGTAATTTCTTCTCTGGAGGGTTTAAGGATAATAAGAATTTATCCTTTGGATTTTTAACTGGAATTCTTCGTATTGCCCAAGAGAGTATTTTCAGCGGGCTTAATAATATCACTGTCAATACCATTATGGATGATGAATATAGTGAATTCTTTGGTTTTACTAAAGGAGAAGTTGCTGATATCTTATATGATTTTGGTATGGGTGAGAACATATCTGAAGCAGAAAAATGGTATAATGGATACTGCTTTGGAAGTACAGAAATTTTTAATCCATGGTCAATAATAAACTATGTATCTAAAAATGGATTGCCCCAGGCATACTGGGTGAGCACTGGAAAAAACGAAGTGCTGGAAGATGTCCTGAATGTGGCTACTGAAGACATCTCAGAAAGATTAAATATGCTGTTGCTTGGAGAAAAAGTGATAGCCAGGATAGATCAGAATGTAGTCTATAGGTCTCTTACAGAAAATCCTGCAAATATATATAGTTTATTATTAATGGCAGGTTATCTTAAGCCGGTTAATAAGCAAATACAAATGGATGGTTCTTATTTATGTGAAATAGAAATACCAAATCAAGAAATTGCTGCGGTATTTAAAATTGAAATCATGAGTCATCTGTTACAGGTGGGTGCTGTTCAGCAGAGCACTGCTAATAGAATTGCTGAAAGTTTGTATGCTCGTGATTTTGTGTTATTACAACAAGCTTTAGTTGAATACATGAATAAGTCTATGAGCTTCTATGATGCAAGTGCAGAAGGATTTTATCATGGCCTGACACTTGGAATTGTCGCGATGATGGATAATACTTATCGCATAAAATCGAATCGAGAATCCGGTGATGGCAGGTTTGATTTAGCTCTTTTCCCAAGAGAAAATCAGTATCCGGGAATAATAATGGAATTTAAATGGAAGAATAATCTCAGTGAAAAGGCTCTATCTGATTTAGCGGAGGAGGCACTGACTCAAATATCTGCTAAGTCTTATGACATAGAAATGAAGGATTTGGGTGTGGCTGAGACTATAAAAATCGGAGCAGCTTTTTCAGGGAAGAATGTTGTGATAAAAACTTTATAAATGTTATGAGAAAACTGGAAGAGTTTATTAGTGATGGTAAAAAATAAAAATACAATTATAAATATTATATTCGTGACGGCCTGCATGTTTTTGGCTTTTTATGGCCTGTACTATAATTCGCTGGCAAATATCTGGGTGATGGTGGTCACTATACCAGTTATTGGTGTGTTGAGTTTATGTGCAGGAAGGTTAAGATTTGATATTAACCTTTTGTTTTTGATGGAGACATTTTTTGTAAAAGCAATGCTGGATCAGCACACAGGAAGAGAGGCAATAGTACCCACTACTATAGCAATGCCAATGTTGATGTATTTGTTTGGCAAGGTGCTGGTGGCAGAGAAGCCTATAAAAAAATCTGTGATAGTTATGGGTTGCATTACTGCAGGTACTACTGTGTTGGGATTGCTAGACTGGCATCTTACAAAAAGATCTCCAATCTACCCAATGGGATATTATTCAGTAGCATTTACTGGTGATACATTCTATACAAATAGAATCACATTTTATTTTAACTTTATTTTCATTGGAGCTTTTGCTATTGCTGGTGTTTTCTTTTTAATTTATAAAATGACATCAGGAAATGAGAAAATTTCTAACGCGAGACCATATATAGGGACAGGGCTTTTGGTTATTCTTTTGCTTGGCTTGTTATACAAGTATGTGAAGACAGAACGCTTCCTTGCTTTCAAGGAGGGTGTGCATCTTATTATTACTAAGCACTGGGGTAATTTTGGATTGGACCTTACATACAATAACAGTACTAGTAACATGTGGCTGGATTATGGCAGGGATTATGGAATCCTAGTGTTTGTAACACTATTTATATTCTTCATTTTAACTATTAAAGATGCCATTATGCTTGCAGCTAATAAGCATGTTGGGATTTTCTGTAAGGCACTTTTGCTTTCGGCATTTGTAGGAGTGAATTTATATTACTTCGTGGAGGCATTTGCTTACCAGTTCGCTTACCTTTGGTACATCGGCCTGGTGGTATGCGGTGTAATTAGTGAAGTGTCACACTATGGAACTGAAAAAGTAAAAACAGAGGAAAAAACTCTTTCAAGCTATATTGATTTGATGGGAGATTATCAATGAATTTTACAGCACCGATAGAAAATTATTTTGAGAAGTTAAGAGGCCGTTTTAATCAGCAGCAGGCCTATGCTTTTATAGCTGCTCTGATAGCAGGACTAGTCGCTCATGGTTATGTGATTTTTAATAGAATCTCTTACCATGACAACACCGCATGCCTCTTTAACCTGGGTGGTACTTACGAATCAGGTCGATGGATGCTTGGTTTCTTCTATGACATCCAGATGATGACTACAAAGCTATTTGCAGTACCTGTATTTAATGGAATATTATCTATCTTATTTATAGCAATAGCTGCTATGTTCATGGTAGAGCTCTTTGAAGTGGAAAGCAGATTCTTAGCTGCAGCTATTGGTGTGATTATGGTGGTGTACCCTGTAGTCACCAGTATATTCTCATTTATGTTTACCAGCTGGGAGTATCAGCTGGCATTATTGTTGGCAGTCGTTTCTGCAAAGGTTTTAGTGGATGCTATCTCATGCCGGAAGAGCGTTGTGAAGTCATTTATAATCTCAGCACTTCTTTGTACTGTCAGCCTTGGAATCTATCAAGCATATATTGGAGTGGTAATAGCGCTTTATTTAATCAAGCTTTTCTTTGGTGTTTTAGATGAACGTTATGATAGCCCATTAGCTTATGTGAAGACTGGTCTTATTTATCTTGTTAATCTTTGTGTTAGCCTGGCACTGTGGGCTGTTCTTCGCAAGGTTACCATGGCTGTTAAGCATATCGTGGCTGTAGATTACAAGGGCATGGATGAGGGGTATCAGTTGGAAAAGCTTCCTCAGGTGTTTATCGGAATGGTAAAGGCATTCCTTGGCTTTTCACAGGAAGGCATTAACGCTGTTCTTTATCAGCGAGCTTTTACAGCATTAATCTTTGTGATTACATTGATGCAGATCTGTTATCTGTTGATTCAGGCAAAAGCAAAGATTTCTATTAAGTTATTTAGTCTTATTGGATTGGTTCTTCTTCCAATAGGAATGAATATAGTGTATCTATTATCCACAAGTAGCGAGTTTGAAGTGGATTCTCTGATGCTTTATGGGGATATCTTTGTATATATACTGCCATTATTGTTGATAGAGAAAATGCAGAGCATGCAGACTAAAGATAGTTTCGTAAATACGATAATCGTAGGAGCTACATGGATTCAGATTATCGCAATTACGATAATGACTCTCGGATATACATATATGGATAATGCCGCATATATGAAAGGCGAGATTGCTCAGGAACAGGCAGTTGCATATTTTAATCAGATGATTACAGCTATCAAGACATGTGAAGGATTTGAAGAGGATATGGAGATTATCCTTGTAGGTCAGGCTGAACTAGAAGATGGTACTTTTGCATTAGTAGATAACAGCGACCAGCTGGACGCTGTAAAGATAGAGAAATTCCCACGATACACAGATTTAGTTAGCTATGAAGGCTCACTCTTCTTCATGCGTGAGCACCTTGGCTTTGGCAATGAAAAGGTATCAGTGGATGACGGTACTGTAGCTCAGGAAACAGCAGTGAAGGCTATGCCAACATATCCAAATGATGGCTCTATCGCTATTGTGGATGGCAGAGTTATTGTGAAGATGGGAGAATAGAAATAGGAGAGCTGAAATGAATTTGGATTTTTATAGAGGAAAAAGAATATTAATCACAGGCCACACAGGCTTCAAGGGTTCGTGGATGTGTAAGGCATTGATAAACGCAGGAGCAGATGTGACAGGCTATGCATTGAAGGCGCCTACAGAACCAAGTCTTTTTGATATGCTTGGGCTGGCTACACAGATGAATTCTGTGGAGGGGGACATCCGTAATCTGGCACATTTGCTTAACGTGTTCGAAGAGGTGAAGCCAGAGATTGTAATACATATGGCGGCACAGCCAATTGTACGCGATTCATATAAGGATCCGGTTTATACATACGAGACCAATGTGATGGGAACAGTGAATATTTGCGAGGCGGTTCGTCGCACACCAAGCGTTCGTTCCTTTGTGAATGTGACTACTGACAAGGTTTATCTGAACAAGGAGTGGCAGTGGGGCTACCGCGAGAATGAGGAACTCAATGGGTTTGATCCATATTCTAATTCCAAGTCTTGCTCGGAGTTGGTTACATCTAGCTATAGGAATTCCTTCTTTACTGATGCGGAGTATCAGAAGCTTTATGGTGTGGATGCGCCTGCAGTTACAACCTGCCGTGCTGGTAATGTGATTGGCGGTGGGGATTTTGCAAATGACAGAATCATACCTGACTGTGTGCGTGCGGTGTCGGCTGGGCAGGAGATTGTAGTGCGCAATCCATATTCTACACGACCATATCAGTATGTGCTGGAGCCGGTTATGGCGTACCTTATGATTGCGGAGGCGCAATACAAGGATAGGGCACTGGCTGGAAGCTATAATGTGGGCCCAGATGATAGTGATTGCTGGACTACAGGTGAGCTAGTGCAGTTGTTCTGCGATAAGTGGAATGGGGCTGCTGGTGGTGCTGGGTTGCATGAGGCTGCTTGGATTAACAAGCATGATGGTGGACCACATGAGGCGAATTTCCTTAAGCTTGATTGTAGCAAGTTGAAGACTACATTTGGTTGGAAGCCAGTTTGGAATGTAGAAACCACTATGGAAAAGATAGTTGAATGGTCTGTGGCTTATCTGAATGGCGAGGATGTGGGAGCTGTGATGGATAGGCAGATTGAGGCGTTTTTGAGGTAGTGCATGAAGGAATTGGTAGTCATTGGTGCTAGTGGCCATGGGAAAGTGGTGGCGGACATAGCACTGTTGAATGGATACGATGAAATTGTGTTTTTGGATGATAATCCTGCTATTAAGACGCTAGGAGATTTTGAGGTTGTAGGGACGTCATCGGAAATTCCAAAGTTTGTTGAAGCAGGTGCAGATTTTTTCGTAGCTATTGGTAATAGTGATATAAGACGTAGGATTATGGACGAGCTGGAACTTGCTGGTGCATGTGTACCAGTACTAATTCATCCTAGTGCGGTGGTTGCCTATGATGCTGCGATAGGTACGGGATCAGTTGTAATGGCGAAGGCAGTTGTGAGCGAAGGTGTGACTGTAGGTAAAGGCTGTATTGTAAATACTGGAGCTGTCGTCAGTGTGGATAGTAAAGTGGCTGATTTTGCTCATGTATCCGTTGGGGCTGTTGTTGGTTCACAGTGTAATATTTGTGCTGGCGATTGGATTGGAATTGGTGCGAAGGTTACTGACGAGGTATCGGTTTGCCCTGGCGTGGTCGCTGGTGCAGGAGCGCTCCTAGATGAGAATGTAAACGAGGCTGGAGTTTATGTACGCAAGATGTTTAAAAAGAGTAATTGATTTTGTTTTAGCTTTAGTGGGGATAGTTGTGCTGTCTCCACTTTTTGTGATATTGATTGTTTTGGGATGCGTTTTTATGGGAGGGAATCCTTTCTTTACTCAGCAACGACCAGGATATCATGAAAAGGTTTTTAGACTGATTAAATTTAGGACCATGGATAATCGTAGAGGTGCTGACGGTGAGTTGTTGCCTGATGAGGTGCGACTGAATAGGTATGGCAGATTCTTACGAAGTACATCTTTGGATGAGTTGCCAGAGCTTTTGAATATTTTGGTAGGGGATATGGCAATTGTTGGGCCACGTCCGTTGTTGGTACAGTATTTGCCTTTGTATAATGCGGAGCAGCGTCATCGCCATGATGTTCGTCCAGGATTGACTGGGTATGCGCAGGCACATGGACGAAATAGTGTGTCGTGGGAAGATAAGTTTGCGATGGATGTGTGGTATGTGAGGCATGTTTCGTTTGCGTTAGATGTGCAGATTTTGGTGGATACCGTTCGAGTAGTGCTGAAGCGAGACGGAATCAGTTCAGAGACAGCTGCTACTATGGAGGCTTTCACTGGGACACCTGAGGGTGTTGTCGCTGAGTGGAAGGCGCCGGAGTGAGTTCGGACCGAACTGAGCATGAGGTCATGAAATACAATACAAAGAAGAAAGGACTTTTGTCGATTTTGAAAACTATTAATGATATAGACGCGAGAATAGAACGAGTTTCTAAAATGCTTTTAGCAGGTGAATACGAGGATGTACCTTCAGGAATTTTGGCAGATGGAACACCTTATAGAATCTCTGAATATGAAACTAAAGATGCAAAGGATTGCATAATCGAATCCCATAGGGAGCACATTGATGTGCAATTTGTCATTTCCGGAAGTGAATGGATTACCTTGTATGCTGGCTCGGGCTTGACTAGCGCTGGTGAGTACAATGTAGAGTCTGATGCAGAGTTTTGGCAGGATGGAATAATAGAATCTAGGACTATCATGAGACCAGGAAGCATTATGGTTATCAAGGAAAATGTACCTCATATGGGATGTGTGCAGGTTGGTGGACCTGAGAAGGTGAAGAAGTTGGTTTGTAAGGTGGAGGTTTAGGAATGTAGTAGCCCGGCAGATGCCGGGCTATAATAGTCTCCATAAAGGATTAGAAAAACGGATTAGCAAAACAAACGTTTTATTTTTTGTGTAAATATATTGCATGAAAAATAATATGTGCTATAATTAGGGCAGATAGATGGATCTTAGCGAAAGATAATTGCGATAAAATACGGAGGAAGAAATTGTGATAATCGAAATAAGAGCTAAAAATTGTTTTGCATTTGATGAAGCTATTGCTTTTTCTATGAAAGCAGACATGAGAAACAAAAAATTTGGTTCAAATGTGCATAAAGAAAACAATTTTAATGTATTGAAGACCGCTGGAATATATGGTCCAAATAATGCTGGTAAAACATGCCTTATTAGGTGTATCAAGGCAATAAAGGGAGTTCTACTGAACAAGAAAAACGGTCTTATGTCTAATATCTTTACTGAGAGTGATATTTGTGAGCTCGGGATTACTTTTTTACATGATGGCAGAAAGTTTTCATATGATTTTAAGTATGACGCTGATAAAGAGGAATATATATATGAAGAATTCTTAGAAATCATTAAAGATCAATACAATAATGAGAAGGAAGTCTGCTGGCTTAAGAGAGATACTTTGAATGATGAGTTTACCTGCATCGATACAGAGCTTCTATCCATGATGCCTGTAGTTGCAAAAAATAATGTTATATTCCACTTGGTTGACTCAAGCAAGTTTTCTGCTCTTAATAATATGAAGCAAATTTTGGTGCAGTTTGCTGAGAAGATAGATATCATCAACATGAATAATATTCCTATGGAGCACACTATAAATCTTATGAAGAATAAGAATCAGCTCCAGGAAAAAGTTGTTGATTTTATCAAGAATGCAGACCTTTATATGGATAATTTTGAATATGTTGAGATGGGAAGTATAAAGGTGCGAAACAATTCTGAGGATGAAAAACCAGAAGAAAAGGTTTTAGATATTCCGGATAAGGTTATGGATCAGATCAGGCTTGTGTCCACATATAAGGGCGTGCAGGTTCCTAGTATGCTTTTCGATTCTACTGGTACCAAGAAAATTGCAGCTATGGCTAGTTATGTCATAGAAGCGCTTGAGCAGGGGAGAATACTGGTTGTTGACGAATTGGACAGCAGTATACATTTTAAGCTTACAAGAGCAACCGTAGCAATGTTTAACAACGAACTCAATACTGATGCGCAGATGATTTTTACTGTTCATGATATAAATCTTATGGACTGCAAGAGGTTATTCAGAAAAGAGCAGATATGGTTTGTTGATAAGGATGAAAATGGTGTTTATGTATATTCTTTAGCAGATTTTACAGCTGAAAATGGTGTTAGGGATACATCTGACATAATAGAGAAATATAGAAAAGGAGCCTTTGCAGCATTACCTGATCCTGAGCTGATCAATTCATTACTGAGCATTAAAGGAAATGCAAAGGAGGCTGATTTAAATGACAAATAGGCTTCCTAAAGTATCTGACAAACATAAGATATGCATTATCTGCGAGGGCAATGAAGAGTATAAGTATTTGGAGCGCTTGAAAAAAATTCATGTATGGAACGATATTTATGATATTTCTTTGGTAAATGCAGAAGGAAATGGAAATATTCCGGCTAGATATCAAGATAGATACCAAAATGGGTCTTATGAAGTTGTGCTTGTGTTCTGTGATACAGAGAAGAAACCTTATGAGCAGTATGATGACATAAAGAATAAGATAAATGATTTCCATGGCGTAGATAATGCTGCTGATGAGATTGTTATCTTCGGAAATCCTTGTACAATGCAGATTATATCTAAGCATTGGACAGATGAGGTTATTAAAAAGCCGGCAAAGGCAGTTAATGCTCCTCTAATCGAGAGGTATACCGGGGTAAAGGGATATAAAGGTAGAAGTGACCAGATTGAGAAGGTAATGAAGAGTATAACGGCCGATAACTACCAAGATATGCGTAATAGAGTTCAGGGTATGGAGCAGAATGACCACGTGGATGGCTCAAGTAATTTTGAAAAGCTCATAGAAAAACTTGGGACAGACAATATTCAGTGGATAGACGAAATAAATGATAAGATTGGGGACTAATTTAGCATGATAGCACAATTCTGAATAAATTAGGCTAGTATGAAATGCTTTATCATTGGTCAAATTATGTGGTATAGAGGAGAAGGTAAATGGCAACAAAGAGTAGGTTTTTAAAAGAATATATCAAAGCAATTAGAGACGGGAATGCTGCTGTATTTGCAGGAGCTGGTCTGTCTCGCCCATCTGGATTTGTTGATTGGAAAGAATTACTTCGACCATTAGCTGAGGAAATCGGGCTAAATATAGATGATGAACATGATTTAACGTTGGTAGCTCAATATGTGCGTAATAAGGCTGGAAATAGAGGCGTAATTAACAAATCCATAATGGAAGCCTTTAATAGAGATGTAGACCTGAATGATAACGTCAGAGTTTTGACACGATTACCTATCGAAACATATTGGACAACAAATTACGATCGTTTGATAGAAGACGGTCTTCGTGAGGCTAATAGAAATGCAGATGTGAAAATGGAATCTGAGCAACTGTCAAATACAAAAAGAGATCGAGATGCAGTTGTATATAAGATGCATGGGGATATGGAGCATCCTGCAAAAGCAGTTCTTACCAAGGATGATTATGTAAAATATGATACGTCGTATCCTTTATTTAGAGAGGTTCTTAAGGGAGATCTCGTATCGAAGACTTTTTTATTTATTGGGTTTAGTTTTGAAGACCCCAATTTGGATTACGTATTAAACCAGACTCGGCGATTACTAGGTGAAAATATACGAAATCATTATTGCATAATGAAAGCAGTGAAGAAAGGTGTTTTAAGTGATGAAGAGTTTGGGTATAAAAAAGCACAGCAAGAATTGCGCGAAGCGGATTTGTCGAGACAGGGAATTCAAATAGTATATGTTGATGATTGGTCTGAAATTACAGATATTCTTAGAGAAATAGAAAAAGCAGTCAATGCGAGTAGTGTATTCATTTCAGGAAGTGCAGAATTTTATGAAGGTGATTGGACTAAGGAGAAAGCAGAGGAATTGGCTTATAAATTATCCAATCAACTAATAAAACAAGGCTATAGAGTGACCTCTGGGTTTGGGTTAGGAATAGGCTCATCAGTTATTAATGGCGCGTTAGATGAAATTAATAGGAATAAATACAATCATGTCGATGAACATTTATGTCTTAGACCCTTTCCTCAGAATATAGTAGATCCAGATGAGCGAGCAAAAAAATGGAAAAAGTATCGTGAGGAAATACTATCCAATAATGGAATAGCTGTATTCATATTTGGAAATAAAAAAGATAGTAAGGGAAATAAAGTTGAAGCAAATGGATGCTGGCAAGAATACCAAATAGCGAAGCAGAAGGATTGTTTAATTATTCCTATTGGAAGTACCGGAAATGTTGCAGAAAAAATACTAGAGGACTTAAAGCTTGATAAAGATTTATATTGCTATATAGAGGACAGTGTAGATATTCTCGAGAAAGAAAAAGATGTCAATAAAATAATCGAAACTGTATTGAAAATAGCAAACAAGCGTAGAATTGTAGAATAGAAAAGGGAAATAATGGGCAACAAGATTTTTGTTTCTTATAAGTATGCGGATAATCAAGTAGAGAATTTAAGCTCATATGGTGAATCTACAGTTAGAGATTATGTAGATGAATTCGAAAGAAAACTTGATTCATCTGACAATATTTATAAAGGTGAAAGTGACGGAGAAGATTTAAGTGACCTATCGGATAGTACGATTTGGGAAAAATTAAAAGATAGAATATACGATAGTTCGGTTACGGTTATATTTATTTCGCCTGGAATGAGGGAGTGGTGGAAAAATGATCGTGATCAATGGATTCCGTGGGAAGTTTCATATTCGCTTAAAGAGACATCTCGAAGAAAAAAGAATGGTGATCCTATAACAAGTCACAGTAATGCAATGGTTGCGGTTGTTCTGCCGGACACGACAGGTTCGTACTCATATTATCTTGAATCTAAAAGCTGTTGTTCTGGTGGTTGTACAATGCACCATACTAATAGTTTATTTATGATAATCAAAAAGAATAAGTTTAATCGCGTAAAAAATGCTTCCAATAGAAAATGTGACAACAAGGATACTATTTGGACTGGAACATGCAGTTATATCGAAGCTGTTAAGTGGTCTAGCTTTATCAAGGATTATCAAAAATATATTGAAAAAGCAATAGAACGTCAGGACAATATTGATGAATATGATATATGTAAAGAGGTATAGTTATGGCGGTGAAGATATTATTGCTGAATTGCAACTAACAATGTAGGGGGGATTTTTGTAATATGGCAAGAAGTGTATTTTATAGTTTTCATTATCAAAATGATATAACCAGGGTTATGGTTGTAAGAAATAGATGGGTGACTCAAGGGGGACAGATCGTTTCAGGAGTTATTGATCATGCTGATTTTGAGCAAGTAAAACGTCAAGGTGATGCAGCAATAAAGAGATGGATTGACAAACAGTTAGAAGGTACATCTGTAACGGTTGTTTTGATTGGAGCTGATACTTTAAATCGTCCCTATGTTCAGTATGAGATTTGCGAAAGCCTGAAGAGAGGAAATCCTGTTATAGGTGTTGATATACATGGAATAAAAGATTTTAATGGCAGAACATCATCGGTATGTAGTCATCATACAATAATTGGGCAATATAATAATGGTAGACCTGCGTATTTTGATGATGTTGCCTCTGGAATTTATGATTATATATATGATGATGGATATAATAATCTTGGCAGATGGGTTGAAAAAGCTGTTAATTAAGAGTTTGAGGTGAGTTTAAATGCCAGGAGAAGCAAAGCGAAAATATGATGCCGAAACAGTAAGGTTTTCGCAAAGTTTAACTAGACCACTGTCATTAATTGTCGAGACGTTGAAGCCAGGTTACTCAAGGGAAGACCTATTAAAGGCCTTTAGGTATTATTATCCATATGAGTGGAATCTTATTTGGGAAAGGTACAAGGTATATAAGGAAAAAGACAAGTTCCTTGAAAAAAATGGGAAAAAGAAAAGATATAATCCTCAAAAGCCAGAAAAATACTTTTATTCGTTACCCAAAGTCAAATATTTATTAAGTGTTGGGTTCAGAAAAAAACACGCATCTCAGTATGATGAAAGCAAAAGAATGGAGTGTGAGTCTTCTTTAAAGAATAAGCGAATGCATAAAATAAATAAAAAGAAGACATCAATTAAAACATATACTAAGGAGCAACAGAAAGTAGATCCAGGTTTCATTGACGCTCTTGTATATGCTTATCACATAAAGGGTATTAGCATAAACGAGAAGTTAGAAATATGCAAAGAAATACGCAAGTATGACTGTGATAAAACCTGGGAGTTTTTTTGGAAGCTCAATGATAGTGAAAAAAATAACCAGATTAGAGGCTATGCCTTTCAATGTTTGCAAAAATCAGGCCATTACGTAAAATTGAGAAAGAATTTTTCTGGAAAGAAAAAACAGTATATGACTGAAAAAAGCACATTTGAAGGTACACCAGAAAGTCTTGCTATAAAACTTGCGAATAATGGTAAATCTATACAGAAGCTAAAGACATATGATGTATTTATTTCACACAGTTATTTAGATCGGGAAATAGTTTATGATATTGTACGAAAGATTAACAAGTGCGGACTAAATTGTTATGTGGATTGGACAGCAGATAGCGATTTCTTAAAGCGATCTTTGGTTTCAGATTTTACTAGAGAAGTGTTAAAGGCAAGAATGAAAAACTCAAGAAAGCTATTGTTTTTAAGCTCATCAAACTCAAGAGCTTCTTGCTGGGTTGACTTTGAACTAAAGTATTATCAAGAGGAAGTACAAAATGAAATATATATGATTGTATTAGATGGTGAGGATGCTCATAATTTTATAAAAATAGATCAGAAGAAAATAGAGTCTTTTTTTGTTTAGTGTCGTCCATCTTCATAGAGAATTGATTATGAGAATAAAAGCTGACTCTTCTGATAGTAGTTTGTATATTATCAAACTATTGCAGGTGATGTCAAAGAGCAGAGAGAAGCAGTCTTCCTTTAGTGGGAGTCTGCTTTTTTAGTGCTACTAAAACCATATAATAAATATAGGACTGTTGCTGATCAGGTGCGGGTTTGGAGCTATTCCATGATAAGGGAATAAATACTCCAAGATGATGGAATTTCGGAGACAAGTGATTTTCATTACAATAATTATGACGTAAGTCTCCAGAAGGGAGGAAACCGCACTTGATAGAGGAAGAGATTGCGAAGCGCTTGCAGAATTGCTTAAAAAGCGCAATCTTACAACATACAAGTAAAAAATGGTAATGTAATCATTAAGCATATAGGTAAAAATTTATAGCTGTAGTAAAAACTACACGTATAAAGCACATTACTCACGTCAGTAAGTGGTTTGAGGAGTTCGGGCAGGCCTGGGTGCGAGGCCTGGGTGGGAATGGTGAAAAAATATAATGAAAAATATAATGATTTATAGAAAAAAATAAAGCGTATTTTTGCAAAATATTTGCAAAAATGAGATTTATAATTTGACATACTTAAAATATAAGCATATACTCAACTATAGAAAGGAAGGTTGTGTATATGCTTATTCAGTTTTCGGTGAAAAATTTCATGTCATTTAAGGAAAAGGCAATCTTAGCTTTAAATCCTTCTGTAGATAAAGAGCACCCAGAGAATATAAACGAGAATAATGGTTATGAAGCGGCAAATACCATAGCCATATATGGCGCTAATGCTTCTGGAAAGACTAGTCTGTTTAAGGCAATGACAGTAGCTGTTAATATGCTTAAAAACTCAAACTTTATGCAAGTGAATCAACCAATAGGTCTCATGATGCCATTTAAGTTTGATGACAATATTAATAACCCATCTGAATTTGAATTCATTTTTGTTGCTGACGACGGAAACAGGTATATATACGGCTTTTCTGCTGATAGAAAAAGAATACATGAAGAATATTTGTATCAATATAAAAGTAAAAAGCCAACCATGATATTTGAGCGTCATGGAGAGGAATATGAGTTCAAGTCTCAGAAGAATGTTTTGGAACCCTTAGTTAGATTTAACACCCAGAACAAGCTTTTCTTAGCAACGGCAACGAATTGGAACACAGAAAGCACAACAATACCTTATAAGTGGTTATCGGAGAAAATAGTCACATTTACTGACGCTCAGGTTTTGACAGATTTATCATTGAATTTATATAAGAGTTCTAAGAAAGAAGAATATTTATCGTTCACAGAAGATCTACTACATGCTGCGGATATTAATATTTCTAAATTGAAGATTAATGTTAAAAAGACAAAAATGCCTCTTGGGATGCTGACTCCTCAATTGCTTGTGAATGGACAACAGATTCCAACGGTAACAGCCCAAGAGATGGAGCAAATCGAGGTCACAACCGAGCATGTGATAGGTGAGGGAGATAATAAAAATACATATAGTTTGGGATTATTAGAAGAATCTCTTGGAACGAATCAGTTGTTTTTACTTGGACCAGTTTTAAAGGATGTTTTTGAAAATGGTACTTCATTATTTATCGATGAGATAGATAATAGTCTACATACATTTATAGTTAAGCATATTATTAATATGTTTAGGAATCCAGATATTAATAAATCTGGAGCGCAGCTTATATTTACAACACATGATACGTCCTTACTTTCGCTGTCGACATTCAGACGTGATCAAGTGTATTTTACAGAAAAGAACAACACGACAGGTGCGTCTGATTTGTATTCATTAGATGAGTTCTCAGTTAGAAAGACGGATAATATTGAAAAAGGATATCTGTTGGGGCGCTATGGTGCAATCCCATATATCAGGGGGGAGGAGTTATAGTGGCAAAAGATTTCCATATTAAGGAGAGAGGCAAAGCCAAAAGAAAACTAAAGGCAGCATATTCCGAATTATGATAAGAATGTAGATGTGTATGCTATTCTTGAAGATAAGATGGAACAGGCTGCAAAGAATGCTGAAAAGTTAAGTGTACATTTTAAGGACGAGAAATGGCCATCCAAGGAATGCAATCCACAGACGGATGTAGGGGATTTGGTTAAGTTGTTGCAATAGAGTTTCATCGGCGGAGCCGATTACAATCATTCCTTACTCGCGCTAGCGAGAGGTCTGGGAGGGGGCAGACCTGCGGAGCTGCTCGGGATGGTACCATAAGAATCTAATAAGTTGTATAATTGAGCTGTGGCATAAGTCACAGCTTGTTTATTTTCTATGTTTACTGAAATGTAGGAGGGGTTGTTATGGCAGAAATGAATACTAAGGCGATGTATAAGTTATCTTATGGTTTGTTTGTATGTACAGCGGTGCGAGATGGCAGAGCTAATGGCTGCATCATAAACACAGCTATTCAGGTTGCATCGGAGCCAAATCGTATTTCCGTAGCGATTAACAAGGCGAACTTCACACATGATATGGTGAAGGAGACAGGGGCATGCAATATTTCTGTCATTAGCCAGGATGCGTCCTTTGAGTTGTTTAAGCATTTTGGATTCCAGTCGGGGCGTGATGTAGACAAGTTTGCAGATTATCCAAAGGGGAATTATCAGCAGGCAGACAATGGAATTCCTTATATTGTGGTTGGGACAAATGCGTACTTCTCACTGAAGGTGAAGGAGACAGTTGATTTGGGTTCGCATACGTTGTTTATCTGTGAGCCTACATTTATGACTGTGCTTTCAGATGTGTCATCGGTGACATATGACTACTACCAGAATAATATCAAGCCAAAGCCTGAGGCTGTTGGGACGACGCCTAAGGGGGAGACTGTATGGAGATGTCGAATATGCGGATATGAGTGGGTAGGCGAGGAGCTGCCGGATGATTTCATCTGTCCGATTTGTAAGCATCCGAAGGCAGATTTTGAGAAGGTTGTGAGGACGCCGGAAGAGTAATATTATACTTGAAATATGCCAAATCTAGGATATAATGAATATATATTCACTGAAAAATATTTCAATAAAAGAGGGGCATATGTTTTTAGGCAGAGCGAAAGAATTAAAAATACTTGGTGAACAATTAAATAGTGATGGAAAGACTGCGGTTTTAATATATGGAAAACGTCGTGTGGGAAAGTCTACACTAATTGCAGAAGCATCCAAAAAATTTAATGGGTGTGTTATAAGCTATATGTGTGCCCAGTCATCGCTAGAAGGAAATCTTACATTATTATCTAAGACAATCTCGATAGTGTTAGATATACCGGAAGTGCGCTTTATGAGCTTGCAAGATGTTTTTGATTATTTATCGAAACAGAGAGGTCAGTTTTTGTTTGTTATCGATGAGTATCAATATCTTAAGCAGGCCGGTAAAAAGAATGAGATTGACTCATATATGCAGATAATAATTGATAAGCTTCCTAAGAATGTAAAGCTTATTCTTTGTGGTTCCTATGTGACAGTCATGAAGGAGTTACTAGAAGAAGAAAATCCTTTATTTGGACGCTTTACGGAAATAATGCATATAGAAGCATTTGACTATTATGATGCCGCTTTATTTTATCCAAGCGCAGACTTGAAAAGGAAATGCGAGAACTATGCAGTGTTTGGCGGAAGCCCTTATGTACTTTCTAATATTGATTCTAGTATGTCTATTAGGGACAACATAATCAAATATCTTTTGCCAGAAACTAGTATTTTAAGAACATATATAGAGAATGTTATTTTGAAGGAAATTCAAAAATCTTATGATATAAGAATCTTTCAGCTTATAGGAAACGGACAAAAAAAATACGCTGACTTAACGTCTGGGCTAGGAGGACAAGATAAAGGACTTCTTGCCAAACAGCTAAATCATTTAATAAAGATGGAAGCAATTGAAAAACTGGCACCTATAAATAAGCTCAATGACAAGAAAAAACAATTTTATGTCATATCTGATAATTTGATGCGCTTTTATTTTACTTATATTTTTGGATACGATGCTGCTATAAAGATGTTGGGGGAGGCTGCTTATTATGAGGGATATATTTCTAAGAGTATAGATGAGTTTATCCAGAGAAGATTTGAGGGGATAGTTTTACAGTATTTTAAAAGAAAAGCTCGTTCTTTTGAGATACGAGATGTGTTAAATATTGGTTCATATTGGTATGATCTTCCGGAAGAACAAAAAAATGGTCAATTTGATGTGGTACTACAGCGCAAGGAAGGATACGATATTTTTGAATGTAAGTTTTACGATCATGAAATGGATATGGAAGAATGCAAGAAAGAGGAGGAACAGGTTAATAATATCAAAGAGCTAGCGGGGATAAGGTTGGGATTTGTAAATTTATATGGCTTTAGTTTTTATAATGAGCAATATGAATTGATAACAGGAAGTGATTTATATAGCTAAGGAGTGAAATCTTCGGATTCACTCCTCTTTCAGATATTGTATATAGTTTCTGCGAGATTGTAGTTTCTGGGAGATCAGGTAATTCATTTGCTATTACTATTGATTAAGTGCAGAAAAACAAAAATAATGAGCCCAAAGAAAATATAAGAGTAGGATACTGGATTGAGAAGGTTGAATGTATGGGTGAATCTATAAAAGAACTAAAACAGAAAATAGAACAGCTAGAGCACGAGAATCTCTGCCTCAGACAATTATTGGATGAGGCAGGGATTTCTTATAGTAGGAAGATAAATGCGGATGGCCAGGATGAGTCAAAACAAGAAAAATATGAACCAAAACAAGGAGATAGAATTGAGCCAATTGAGATAAATGATAAGAATGCCAACAATTTCTTCATGCTCTTTTGCAGAGGTAGACAGGATGTTTATGATCTTCGTTATTGTAATCCTAAAACTGGAAAAACTGGCTACTACACTCAATGCTTCAATAGATGGGAGAGAGATTGCCATATAAATAAGCACGACGGAGTTAGATGCAAAGGTTGCGAGATTAAGGCATATAAGCCGGTCACGCCGGATTTGATAAAAGCTCATTTAAGAGGTGCTGACCCAAATGGTAATGATGTTGTGGCAATCTATCCCATGCTTGAGGATAATATGTGTCAGTTGCTGGTGTTTGATTTTGACAATCATGCTCAGGGAGCGCAGCAGGGAGATTTTGCAAATGAAAACCAGGAGTGGATGGAAGAAGTTGATGTGCTAATGGTTATTTGTAAGGAGTTGGGAGTTCCTGCTATAGTGGAGCGTTCACGTTCGGGAAATGGTGCTCATGTGTGGATTTTCTTCAAAGAACAGATTCCTGCAAAACTGGCGAGAAGATTTGGATTTGCATTGCTTGAAAAAGGCGCACAGTCTGTAGATTTAAAATCATTTAGATATTACGACAGAATGATACCTACACAAGATACATTACCAGCAGGAGGTTTAGGTAATGTAATAGCATTGCCATTGCAGGGACGAGCATTACAAGATGGTAATAGTGCTTTTGTTGATGAGAATTGGAATGCATATCCAAAACAACTACAAGCATTAGGTGCAGTCCGAAGATTAACAAAGGTTGAGGTTGAAGATTATCTGTTGCAGTGGAGCAAGGTAAATATAAATGAAGAGGATAATGAGAACTACATTCCTTGGAAAGATTCGGATAACATTTCAGCTGTCGATGTGGATGGATCTGTAGAAATCACATTAGCTGAAAAGCTTTATATTAAAAAGAGTAATATTTCAAATGGGTTAAAGCGAAAACTGCGACAGCTTTCTGCATATACAAATAGAGATTATTTTAGAAATCAAGCTATGAGTATGCCTAATTATGATACGCCAAGGTTTATATATCTTGGCGAGGATGACGGGGATTATATAGCACTGCCAAGGGGGCTACAAGAAAAGGTAGAGGAACTACTGAAGGCTGCAGATATTAAACATGAGATTAGAGACGAACGTGAAAATGGTAGAAGAATTAATGTGTCTTTTAAAGGTAAATTAAAAGACTCTCAGCAGGAAGCGCTGGAAGAAATTATGAAGTATGATGATGGAATTCTTCATGCGGCCACAGCATTTGGAAAGACAGTAGTATGTTGTGATTTGATTGCGAAACATCAGGTTAACACATTGATACTGGTAGATAAAGCAGAGCTGATGAATCAGTGGATAGAACGATTAAAAGAATTCCTAGTAATCGATGAGGAGTTACCAGAATATGAGACTAAATCTGGACGCATAAAGAAGCGAAAAGAATTAATAGGAAATCTACAAGGTGCACATGACTCCATGACTGGAATTGTTGATGTGGCTATGATTAGGTCCTTGAAAAAGAAAGATGGAATGCATCCACTCCTAAAACAGTATGGTCAAGTTATATTGGATGAGTGTCATCATGGTGCTTCGGATTCTGCTATAGAGGTTCTGAGAGAAGTACCTGCAAAATATTTATATGGTGTGACTGCAACGCCAAAAAGAGGCGATGGAAAAGAGAAGACTAATGAATTCTTAATCGGGCCAATCAGGTATAGATTTACTGCGAAGGACAGAGCTAAGGAACAAGGAATACCGCATCTGGTATATCCAAGATTTACACGAACCGTTGCCACACATCATATGAGCAAGACGTGCCCAGGTGGCCGAGCTTAATTCAGTTAGTGAAGACGAGAGCTTAATATTAGTAGGTACCGGCTCTTTACTTGGTGAAGGATTCGATTATCCTAGGTTAGATACATTATTTATGGTTACGCCAATTAGGGGTGAAAATGTAGTGGAACAGTATGTGGGCCGATTGAATCGTGACTATCCAAGTAAAGAGAATGTCATTGTATATGATTATGTGGATATCCATGTTCCAAAGTTTAATAAGATGTATAATTCTCGATTAAAAGCATATAAAAAGATTGGGTATGATATTTGTTCTGGAATAGAAGGAGAGAAGCAGGAGGCAAATGCAATCTATGATATTGAAAGCTATGCAGAAGTTTACAATCGAGACTTGATGGAGGCAAAGGAATCAGTTGTAATCTCAAGCCCACGTATTAACACGAAGAAGGTTGAAAAGCTTGTAGAGATGCTGGCACCTAAGTATGCGCTTGGGTTAAATGTAACAATATTAACCTGGCATCCAGATGCTTATGTATATGGCAAGGACTATGTAAGAATGGAACTGCTGGAGCGATTAAGACGTGCTGGATTTGAAGTGAGACTTAGGACAGAGGTTTGCGAACGTTTTGCTGTTATTGATAATCAGATTGTATGGTATGGGAGCATTAATCTGCTATCAAAAGAGGATGCAGAGGATAATATCATGAGGGTGTGTGATGCTGAGATTGCGGCTGAGGTGCTGGAGTTGATGTAAGATAAAAGCATTGATATAGGTTATGAATATATAACTGTGAGTTGTAAATAATTCTACACTATTGACGATATTACCTATAAGTAATATTATTGTATATACATACATTGAGGAGGAGTGCAATGAGTGGAACTACATAATATAGATATATATGGTTCAGACAATATTTTTGCTGTTCCTATGCTAGAGAAAGAATTCTCTAACGCTGTCAATGAGGCATGGAAAAATAAACCGCCATGGAAGAGATATCAGAAAAAATTGATGGAGGACCTGTCGGTATTAAGTGTTGAGTTGGAAGGTGCTATTAGACTTCCACAGTATGAGAAACTAACGGGTGAGAAGTATTTGTATTCTATCAGGCACCCTAAAACTAAGAAGAATGTTAGAGTTCTTTATACTATTGTGGATGGGGATATTATCTTACTTCACGCGTTTCTTGAGAAAAATGATTCTGACTATAGAAGAGGAATTAATCTATCAAATAAGAGATTGGATGAGCTAGAGGAATAATGACAGGGGTTAAATGGAGGAAGCTATGAGTTTAAAAGATAAGATTGCTAATGCTAAGAAGACTACATGGGTTACAGATGGATTTGAAGAGCAGGAAGTAAAAACAATTGTTGAATTGGCTAGAATATCAGCGAAGATAGAGTTGGCTCGATTAGATAGAGGAATGACACAAAAGGAATTTGCAGATTTTATGGGGGTTACCCAGGGAATGGTTTCTAAATGGGAGAGCCGGGAGTATAATTTTACTATTAAGTCGTTGAATGAAATATGTGCGAAATTGGGTTTAGAGTGTAATGTTGACATATATTCAGAAAACACGAAGTCAGAATATACTGTTGATAAATGGGAAGCAGAGAACCTAAATAATATTATGAGATTCAGAGTACCTAAGGATATGGTACTTACAGAGGGGATTGCATAATGAATTTAAATGAGATTACAGCAGGGATTGAACTGTTGGGGAATAATATAAATAAGCTTGTGATAAAGAATTCTTTGGTTAACTTTGCAGATGCTAAAGAAAAGAAAATTGATTTTTGTATTAATAAACCTCGATTTGAAAAAGATGACGACGGTCTAATGGGGCAAATTGAGATAGAGTTTAAAATTGATTTAATCAACTCAGAAGAACAAAAATGTCATATGGAAATAGCGCTTGAGGGTGCGTTTGTACCATCAGGAGATATAGATGAAGAACAATTTGAACAACTGGTCATGGTTAACGGTGCAGCTGCGCTTGTAAGTATAGCAAGGGGTAAGATTGAAGCTATATCAGGAAATGTATTAAACAGTGGAAAAATAGTTATTCCGTTTATAAATGTTTTGGAGTACTACAAAGAAGCTAGTATGAAGTAGTGAAAAAGCTGATCAGCATATGCTGGTTAGCTTTTTGTGATTTATTAGGTATATTTGTGGGGGAATTATTATGAAGTACGCATTAGTCGATGGTAAGAGAAGACATATTCAGGATGTAGAACGTGGGACACACGGTTTTGATTGTTGGTTTCAAGATTATGAGGTAGTGGATATGGAGTAAAACGCTCCATATGTGAATGAACTATAACGAATAGAGGGGAAAGAAATGATAAATGAACTTTATAATTGTGATTGGGAAAAAGTATATGCTGACTACTGGGAAAAATACAAAGAAAAAGGATTAATCTTATCGGCGAAGCCGATTAAAATCATTCCTTACTCGCGCCAGCGAGTGGTCTGGGAGGGGGCAGACCTGCGCAGCTGCTCGGAATGGTACCATAAAATAATATATAGTGTATAATTGAGCTGTGGTGTTTACTGCAGCTTATTGTTTAGGAAAAAGGGGACAATTAATGTTATTAAAAGATAGACTTAATGAATACAAGAAGGATGAACTATTAGATATTGCAAGAGGCATAGAACTAGATGGAATTTCAAAACTAAAGAAATCCGATTTAATAGAATTAATTATATCTAAGTTATGTTGTGAAGATATGATGCGCATAAGATTTGAATGCCTGACGGATGAAGAGCTTGCGCTGTTTAAGAAATCTATCAAGGAGCCACAAGATGTAAAAATTGAAGACATTATGCCAGCCATGCAGTTGTATATATATATGCTTGGCGGTTTTGATGAAGTGACAGATTACTTTACTGTTTATGATGAGATGGCTGAAGTTTTTGAGAAGATTAACGACCAAGCCTTTGTGGCTGAACAGAAAAAACGAGGCTGGTTGGTAAAGTGTATTCACTTCTTTAGGAAATACTATGTGGTGGCACCATTAGAAGTAATTTATCAGTTATATCGCCTGAAGATAAAAGATAATATTGCAGATATGGTGGATTTGATATGGAGCATGCCAATGGATATTATTGGTTGCTGCATATTTCCTGAAGACGAGTTTCAAATAAATGAGATGGGGATTGATAAATATCTGCATACGGAGGGTGGACTACTTGTAAATCTTGAGTCATTTGAAGATGGAGAGGTATTTCCATTGTTAAGAGAACAGGTGGGAAAGGATTTTTATATTCCATCTGCTGCACAACTTAATGAAATAGTTATTAATGGCTATGAGTCAAGCTCACTCGCTTATAAAAAGCTGAAGGAATTCTTCAAAAAGAAACTAAAACAGTCTGAAGAACTTGCTATAAACTGGTGCATGCAGGTTTGGCTCAGCAGTTATAATGGCGATATGCCTACAGAAGTATTGAAAATGTTGGATGAGGCAGGTGTAGTATTCGACAGCGAGGAGCAAATGAATGAGCTTGTCGGTTTAATGATGGCTGCTCATAATAATACAAGGTTAAGAGAAAACAGAGGGCATAAGCCAACTGAACTTGCTGGTAAAGAACCATTAGATAGAATGCCGACAATAGTTCCGGGTAGCACGAAAGCTGCAGCTATTTTAGGAGAAATCAAGCCTCAGTTAGAGAATATGGGAATGACAGTAGAAATTGGAAAGAAAGTATATCCAAATGACCCATGTCCATGTGGCTCGGGAAAGAAATATAAAAAGTGTTGTGGGAGATAAGGGATTTCGGCAGAGCGCAGCTGCTCGGAATGGTACCATAAGAATAACATATAGTGTATAATTGAGCTGTGGTGTTTACTGCAGCTTATTCTTTTTTGATTGGGAGACTTAAAATGTTAACTATTATATTTGGTGACTATAAGGAAGCTAATTACATAAGTAATCCTGACATGTTTTTTGATAATACATATGAGGACAAGTGGTTGGAATCAGACTTGGCCAAAGACATCGTGAAGGATATAGATAAGTCGGATTTGGAAGGCCCAAATCTTGTGGTCAGTCCGGTATTAGGCTCTATTCCTGTTACTAGAATATCTGGTGGTGCGAAGACATTAATACAAATAGCCTTTGATAGTGAGCATATTTTCAATGCATCTGCTTGTGGTGATAATTGCGCAAAGTGGCTTTTAAAGATTGGCAATGATAAGGATATAGTTGTGAGAATGGGGCATGTTATGCATTTTCCGGAAGAATCATTTGATATTAAAATAGCCAATACGGGTGACATTGTACACACACCGTATGAACTGGTGGAGAAGGTAATCACGGAAGGGTTATTGGATTAAGAGAGTATTAACCGGTGGAGGTCTGTTTTAATGGTTGGAAGATATGATATAGAGCTGTATAACAATAAGGTTCATTATCATTTGAACGTAAAAAGGAATATTACGGTTTTGAGAGGTGACAGTGCCTCGGGAAAGTCAGAGCTCATTAGATTGCTGAGCGCATACAACGCAAATCCTGAATCATCGGGTATAACGTTGATAAGCGAAAAGGCTTGTAGCGTGTTGACTGAAGAAAACTGGAAATTATTTATAGAGTCATACAAAGAGCGAATATTTTTTATAGATGAAGGAAATACATTTTTAGCTACAGAGGAATTCGCAAAGGCGGTAAAGACAGCAGATCATTATTTTGTGATAATCTCCAGGGAACGTTTGCCACAGCTGTCATATAGCATTGAGGAAATATATGGTTTGCGAGAAGGAGATGAAGCTGGCAAATACAGAAATGCTACAAGAATATATAATGAAATGTATCAGCTATATAATAATCAATTTGGAAATGTGGCGGAGCTGGAGCCGATTACAATCATTCCTTACTCGCGCCAGCGAGTGGTCTGGGAGGGGGCAGACCTGCGCAGCTGCTCGGAATGGTACCATAATGCTATAAATAAAGGGGACGAATAATGACTAGAAGAGAACGAGAAATCACTGACAAAAATGAAATAGAAGAGATTCTGGCCAGCTGCGGGTATCTGCACCTGGGGCTGGTGGATGAAGGAAAGCCATATGTGGTGCCGATGAATTATGGGGTGGACCATGCTGAGGATGGCCGTGTGGTGGTTTATCTACATAGCGGACTGACTGGGCGCAAGCTGGATATCATCAGGAAGAATTCTGAGTGTTGTTTCACCATGGAGAGAAATATTCAGCCATTCGAGGGCAGGATGGCGTGCCAGTATGGTGTGGCTTACGAGTGCATCATGGGTACAGGGCAGATTCACATTGTGGATGATGTGGAAGAGAAGAAAAAAGCCCTGTCCGTGCTTATGACCACACAGACAGGGGAATCATTTTCATTTGATGATAAGATGGCATCTATCGTAGCTGTAATGCGCATCGATGTGGATGAGATTACTGCAAAGCGCAGACCTCTTCCTGCTACATTGGAGAACAGCTAATCTATCTTGGGACTACCAGTGAGTACAGATCCACGCCTGCGTGGGCGCTGGCCTGTGCCACAACGACAGGGTCGGTAGGGTTCTGATAGTAGCTGAAGCTGGTCTTTGGAGTGCCATTTTCTTTGCAAAGACCAAACCATAATCCCTGATTTATTTCGGTTCTGTTATCGGCTTCGCGCATGATGACAAGACCGTCTACATATCGATTATTAGAGGCCACCAGATAGGCGAAGACGATGGACGCGGCCTGGTCGGCCTCTCCTTTATGGCTTGAATAGCCTAGTTCTGCAATCTTCACGTTTCGCACCTCGCCCTTTGGATTCAGCATCTCTGGCAGGGTCAGGAAATCTGTGAGCACTTCGAGATTGGCCATTGTGACATATGGAGTGCTCTGGCTGTGGGTAACCTTGTTTGAGGTCTCCCATGATTTTGTGGCCAGCAGCCAGTAGTTGTTTGGGTGGGCTGCTATTTTCCAATCTATATTTCCCTCGGCGCTGACTGCGCGGTTAAACTGAACAAGGAAATCTCTGCCGGACATGTAGTAGGATGCCTCAGGAACTGCCCACTGGTGGTCGATGCAGGTGTAGACATTGGCTGTTCCGTTTGTGGCTTTGATGGCGTTGTACATGACGCGGAAGGCCTTGTAGTATTCGTTGACGAACTCGGCGTTGCTGCCTACTTTCACATAGTTCCAGAGCGGATAAGCATTTACCTCGTTGCCGATGATGAAGTTATCTACCTGGCCAAAGCCTACATTGGAGTAGCGGCTGGCGATGATAGTAGCGGCATTTCCGATGCGCTCGAGGGCCTCAGGGCTGGATGCGTTGAAGGCGTAGAAGACAGTATCCTTGCGGCCGCCCTTAAATGAAAGTGGGCTGATGTAATCTTTGCCTGCGGCCTTGTCTGCCAGGAGAATCATGTTGACCTGGATGCCAAGGGAATTGTATTTCATGACAAGCTTGTCGTAGACGCCCAGTGTGGCTACCTTGGAAATAGGTACATTTAGGTTGACCTGCTTGATGCCCAGAGGAACTACCTGGTTCAGGTCGGCGATGGCAGAGTGGACCTCAGGGAAAATGCCCTTGATGCCGTTGTCCATTCGCGCTGGATATACGGTGGCGCATGCCTCTGGGTTCAGGATATACATGCTGTTTGAGACAGGGGCGAGTTTGCCGCCTGCCAATACGCAGATGGTGAATTTCTTATAGAGCACTGAGTTGGCCTGGCCCTTATTTAGAGGGATGGAGAACACGGTGGCTCCCACAGCCTGCTGGGCTACCTCATCTCCGGCAGGAGCTACCTGGCATGCGGCTGAAGCAATCAGGTGATACATGCCGTCCTCGGAAGCGGCTGAGCCGGAGGTGGTGATGACTACGGCGCCACCCTGGATGGTGACGGAGTTGATGGCTACGGCGCCCTCGGCTTTTGCCACTGAAACGTTAAACGACAGAACGCCGCATAGTACAAGTGCGATGGCCATTACAATACTAGAAAATTTTTTAAATCCACACATATACATCTCCTTTAATAAACTGTTTTTGCGAGTGCATGGGTTCATTGTACAAAAGGAATGTGTAGAATCTGTTGAGTAATTGTTACTAAAATGAATTGTTATGTTATAATACATAAAGCTAATCAATAATTATTTGGAAAAGGTTTTTATATGGATAAGAAATTACTTACAATCGTGGTGCCTTGCTACAATGAGCAAGAGTCTTTGCCACTGTTTTATCAGGCAATAAAAGAAATGGAAAATGAGGGAAAGCTTTCCTCAGTTAATTTGGAATTCGTATTTGTTGATGATGGTTCTAGAGATAATACTTTAGAGGTGTTCCGTCATCTTAGCCAGCAGGACGACAGGATTCATTATGTATCCTTCTCCCGCAATTTTGGTAAGGAGGCAGGCATCTATGCAGGTCTTGAAAAATCCACTGGAGATTATGTAGTTATCATGGATGCAGATTTGCAGGACCCACCTGCTATGCTTCCTGAGATGCTTTCGTATATAGGCACAGGTGAGTACGACTGCGTGGCTACACGTCGTGTAGACCGTAAGGGAGAGCCACCTATTCGCTCTTGGTTTGCAAGAAAGTTTTATCGCCTTATGAATAAGATTTCCAACGCAGACATCGTAGACGGTGCCCGTGATTACCAGATGATGACCCGCAAGGTTGTAGAGGCAATCCTTGCTATGAAGGAGTATAATCGTTTCTCAAAGGGTATCTTTGGCTGGGTAGGATTTAGACGCAAGTGGCTGGAGTTCGAAAATGTTGAGCGTGTCGCAGGCGAGACAAAATGGTCTTTCTGGAAGCTCTTCATTTATGCCATCGATGGTATCGTAGCATTCTCCACTGCACCACTTATTATGGCATCCATCTTTGGATTGCTCATGTGCATTGTGGCATTTGTGTTTATCATTATCATTATTGTTCGCACCCTGATTTTTGGAGACCCTACCAGTGGTTGGCCATCAATGGTATGTATAATGCTTTTGGTTTCAGGTATTCAGCTTTTATGCATGGGTATTCTTGGTGAGTACCTGGCAAAGACATATCTCGAGACAAAGAAGCGTCCTATCTACCTTGTGCAGGAAGAGAAATAAATAGCTAATAATTATTTTAAATAGAGGTAATTTCAAATGTTAACAAAGAATTTTGAGAAGTTTGAGGAAAAGGTTTTTCTTGCTACTCCTACAATGCATGGTGAGGAGTTGAAGTATATCCAGGAGGCATATGACACCAACTGGATGACCACAGCAGGAACAAACATAAATGAAGTCGAAAGACTTTGTGCTGAGAAGGTTGGCGTGAAATACGCAGTAGGCCTTTCAGCAGGTACAGCATCTCTTCATCTTTCAATGAAGCTTGCAGGTATCGAAGCATATGGTATGCCAGCAGTAGGTCATGGCTGTCTCGAAGGCCACAAGGTTTTCTGTACAGATATGACTTTTGATGCCACAGTTAACCCTGTAGTTTACGAGGGCGGTATCCCTGTTTTCATCGACACAGAGGATGATACATGGAACATGGATCCAGTGGCTTTGAAGAAGGCATTTGAGATTTATCCAGAGGTAAAGGTAGTAGTATGTGCGCATCTTTACGGTACACCTGGAAAGATTGACGAGATTAACGCTATCGTTAAGGAGCACGGCGCAATTCTTGTAGAGGATGCAGCTGAGTCCTTCGGTGCTACATATAAGGGTGTTCAGACTGGTACATTCGGTCACTACAACACTATTTCATTTAATGGAAATAAGATTATCACAGGTTCAGCTGGTGGATGTTTCCTTACAAATTCTAAGGAAGCTGCTGAGAAGGTTCGCAAGTGGTCTACACAGGCTCGCGAGGCTGCAGCATGGTATCAGCACGAGGAGCTTGGTTACAACTATCGTATGAGCAATGTTATCGCTGGTGTTATCCGCGGTCAGCTTCCATATCTTGAGGAGCACATCGCTCAGAAGAAGGCTATCTACGAGAGATATAAGGAAGGTTTCAAGGGACTTCCAGTTCAGATGAATCCTATGGACCTTGAAAACTCTGAGCCAAACTACTGGCTTTCATGTCTCATTATTGATAAGGAGGCTATGTGCCCACAGGTACGTGGCGAGCACGAGGCACTCTTCACACCAGAGCACGGCAAGAGCTGCCCAACAGAGATTCTTCAGGCAATCGCCAGCATCAACGGTGAAGGTCGTCCAATCTGGAAGCCAATGCACATGCAGCCAATCTACCGTCTCAATCCATTCATCACTCGTGAGGGTAATGGACGTGCGGTTACAAACGCATACATCGCAGGCGGCATAATGGGCTCTGATGGCAAGCTTCTCGACAGAGGCGTGGACATTTTCGAGAGAGGACTTTGTCTCCCATCTGACAACAAGATGACACCTGAGCAGCAGGATAGAATCATCGAAGTTGTTAGAGCTTGTTTTGAATAGTATAGGTTTTTCGCATTATTTTTTATTTAGATGGTCTTACATAATTAGCTGAAACGGGGGAATAAATATAATGTGGTATGATTTTGTGGATTTTTTATTTAACAACAGCATTGTTATAGACAAATCTGTTTATGTTACTACTCTTATCGGCGAATTAACTGTAAGTGCCATCTATTTAAATTTCTGTCAGTTTATAGCCGGCCATGGTGACAATGGGGAGCATTTATACCTTGGCGTAAATTTGGCCGACTTTTATTACAAAGATAACCTAAGTGTTATTACCCGTCTAATTAAGAGCCGGGTCTTTTTTCTATCTATCATCTTTCAGATTTTCTACAAACCGGTTGTTGCTGTGTTTGGCCACAGGTTTCAAGCTGGCAAATTGTGTTTTTTCAACTGTCTTTGGTATGGAATCACCGCTGTTTTTTTCACACTTTTTATTTATGTGATTTTAAATTGCATACGATACGTGTATGATGCTAACGGTTATTTTTCGAAAAATAAAAAGATTATAAAGACCAAACGTAATCATAGATTCTTGAAGAATTGTATAGGGGATTTGATTCGTAAGAGTCGAATTGAAATCCAATGTAACAAATATGAGATGATCAATGGGTTCACAAAAGCTGATGAGGACAAAGTTTATGTGGAGGATTATGCTGATTTGGTGGAACTTGTTATGAATCCATATACCTGCTATGGGATTAAAAATGGTTTGCTTGTACGAGTTCTTTATTTTATCGAGAAAAGAAAAAGAAAACCTTATATATTCAATAAGGAAGTACAGTTGCTTCGCAATATGGCAGAGAATTCTTATTTCTATGACTGTAAGAAATATCAGGGTTTATTGATACGAAATTTGAAAAAATTGATAGAAGATAATACAGAATATATCCAAGCAGATGGCGCAAAAGATTATTATTTGAATAATAGATATGATAAGCAGTTGGAAGAAATAGCTGAACATATTTTTAAGGAAAATAACTCTGATATTAAGAATATGTTAATTGAATTCTTCAAGCAGGCAGTAGGCAAGAATGACATCACATGTGCAATTTTACGCCATATTTTGATAGAGTGGTTAAACAAGGTCGCTTACGAAGAAGTTGAAGAGGAAGAAGTAAAAAAAATATTCAAAAGTCTTCGCTTTGTGGACGATGAGTTAGGTATAGATTATATTATTTTTGATGTCTTAAAGGAGAATAATTATAGTAAGGAATTTGCCGATAATGTTCCTGAAATATTGAATCCAACTAAGGCTACGAACGTGTTAATTTCGTTAGTAATGTATTTTGCAATATATAAGTTCAGATTTGATTGGAAGTACATAGACATAGATCTATTACGGAATATAGCCAAGAAGGAAATGGTGTGTAATATTAAAGGGCAAGGATATCCCTTTGATGAGAAAACGGATATAAGGTACAAAAATAAAGTACAATCATTCATTAGAAAAACTTGTTTTAGTCATCGTTTTGAAAGTGATATGCTGGACTATATATTCGCCACTTCTGATGTCACGATAACTACAGAATGGATAGACAATACATACAAGAGTTTCCCTGAATTGGCCTTTTATTGGATTGTAATAAAACTCCTTGTATTTCATAATGATTTCAACTTATGGGGTGTAAAGGGAGACTTGAACTTTAAGGTAATGTTTATAAATGAGATATCAAAGCATCCGGAGTTACTTGCCTATAGTGGGATGAGAGACTTCCTGATGGATCTAAAATCCCATTGCTTAGGGGATGTTAAGGGACTGCCAAAGGAACTGAGAATTTCTTTTAATAGCCTATTATTAATCGGTGCAGATTTGGATGCATTAAGTGAGAAAAATACAGAATTGTATTTGGACAAGCACAGCGGAAAATATTGTTTATATAAGCTTTCTAATTTTGAAGGCAGCATTGATAACGAAAAAAAGAAAAAGCTTTACGATGTGGTAAAAGAATCTTTCAGGAATTATAACTGTAAAGAGGAAGAATATGTCCAAACTATAGTAGATGATGCCAAAAAAGTTGGCTGGGAAATCAATTACATTAATGCTGAAAAAATGAAAAAACTACTCAATGAAATAAATGCTTCATAAAAAAGATTTATTGAGGTGTTTGTTGTGACTGTAGCTGATTTTTGATTAATCTATGAGGTGTGATATAATCAAGTAGTAGTATTTGTAAGCCAAAAGGAGGATTTATGAAGAAATATATTAATAAGATTTTAGCAGGTTGTTTGTTTCTGTCTATTGCAAGTGTTGCTTTCATAGCTCATCCAGTCTCAGCAGAGGCTAAGGTTTATAACTATGACATCACTCAGGAGAATTTTCCTGCAGCAGATTATGCAGCACGCTATGCTGATGTGAAGGCAGTTTATGGCGATGATGCAGCAGCTCTCTATAACCACTACAAATTCTTTGGAGTAGAAGAAGGCCGCATCGTTAAGATTACAAAGGATGTTTTGGAATCTCAGGCTAACGCTGAGTCGGATGTTGTTGCATACAAGATTTTTGCATTGGATGTTCTCGACACTATTGTTAATGATAAGATGACAGATGCCCAGAAGGTAAAGGCTGTCGAGGCTTGGATGAAGGCTAATATTACTTATGGTTCTTGCGGCGATACTCGCAGCTACCACATCACTGGCCCTATGACAAACCAGCCTACATTAGAGGAAGGCTACGCTGAGACTTTCGAGTTCTTCATGGATGCCCTTGGTATTCAGGCCATCACAAATTCGGATCTTAAGACTAACAAGGTCTGCGTGGATGGAGCATGGTATAGTGTGGATATTCCTGGTGGAGTGTTGTATTAAGAAATAGATTTTGGGTAAAAAAGAAGCCTGTGGATTTGGTTCCACAGGCTTTTTGTTGTTATTGGGGGAGTAAAGCCTGTGGCGTTGTGGCTGCAGGCTTTTTGTTTTGGTTTTATTGTGCTGAGAATTATATGGCTGGGCATAAATATGGAATGATGTTTTTATTATTTATGCCTGGATTATATGGCTGGGCATAAATAAGACGGAAAGGTTGTGGAATTTATGCCTGATTACTTTGTGGCGGCATAAATAAAGTGAAAAGGCTAGATATTTATGCCAGTGCAGTGAGAATAGGCATAAATATAAAGACAATGGCGTATATTTTATGCCAGCACAGTACCTAAAGGCATAAATATCCGGCACTAATTAATTATTTATGCCAAGAGTCATTGATTATACATTTATTACATATGCAACAGAGTGATATTTAGAAATTTTATTGAAATATCCCATAGATAAATAACGTCCTCGAGCTTAAAATAAAAGAACTTCTATAAAAATTTTTTCTTCAAAATATTTTTTTTCGTTTTGAAAATCCCAAATGAGGTATAAATTGAATACAAAAGAGATGTTAAACTCTCGCATGAGCTATTTGGATGCTATTGTTTCTGAAAAATCGAGAGATATTAAAATTGCGCCCAAGGGTAAAATCAAAATTGTTAAGCACAATTCAACTTATCAATATTATATTAGAGAAAATATAAATGATTCCCAGGGGAAATATATAAAAAAAGAGAATATTGCATTGGCGAAAGCTCTGGCACAAAAGGATTATGATCAAAAGGTACATGATTTAGCTACAAAAGAATTGAAGCTTCTCGCAAAACTGAAGGATCTTTATAAAAATGGTGATTGTGATGCATATATTGAAAGTATGAGACCCTATAAGGCAGAACTGGTTTCGCCGATAAAGGAACCTGATGAACAGTATATTAAAAACTGGGTGGAACAAAACACTAAATTAGAGGAAACATTCATGAGCGAAGGCCTTATCTATGACAATGGCAAGGGAGTCATGATGCGCTCTAAATCTGAAGTCATCATTTCAAAGATATTAGATGAGAAGGGAATTCCATACATCTATGAGAAGTCAGTAGCCCTCTCAAAATTCAAAACAGTGCGCCCTGATTTCACTATTCTTGATGTGAAAAACAGAAGAGAAATCTATCTCGAGCACTTGGGCCTGATGGATGATGGTGAATACTTTGCTAAGAATGTAAAGAAAATAGCTGATTATGAGAAAGCCGGAATCTATCTAGGTGACAGACTGCTTATCACATATGAAACAAGAAAAGCGCCCTTAAATACGCATCTTCTTGAGGAAAAGCTTTTAAAAATGTTATAATAGCTTATGTTTAGCTTTTGGCAGAAACAATATTAAATATAAAGGGACGAAACCAAATAATATGGGAAAGAAACTATCAGTAGTAGTATCGGTATATAATGAGGAGCTGGGGCTCAGACAGTTCTATGAGCACACTACTCCTATTTTGAAAGAGATGTCACAGCAGTCTGGCTGGGATTATGAGTTGATTTTTGTAAATGATGGCAGTCGCGATGGCAGCCTGGATTTGCTCAAAGAATTTGCAAGCCAGGATGAGAAGGTGGCAGTTGTTAATTTCGCTGCGAACCGTGGTCATGAGGCTGCGATGATTGCAGGTATTGATTATGCATCTGGGGATGGTGTGGTTTGTATGGACGCAGATTTGCAGCATCCACCAGAGTCTATTCCAGCTATCGTTGAAAAATTCAATCAGGGATATGACGTAGTTTCCATGATCCGCACAGCCAGAGCTGATGCGGGAATCTTCAAGAGAATCACATCAGCTGCATTCTATAAGGTGATGAATGCCCTTTCTGGAAAGACAAAGTTCGAGAATAATTCTTCGGATTTCTTTGCGATTTCACGCCGCGTAGCATTAGTGCTTAAACAGGATTACCGCGAGCGTGTAAGATTCCTTAGAGGCTACGTACAGAACGTAGGCTTCAAAAAGACTACGCTTGAGTTTGAAGCCAGCGCCAGAGTGGCCGGCGAGAGCAATTACAATTTACGTGCTCTCGTAAAGCTTTCACTTAACGCCATCTGCAATTTCTCAGATGTGCCTTTAAAGATGGGAATCTATGCCGGAGTATTCTCGCTGATTTTAGCGTTTATATTGATGATTTATTCTATCGTGCAGTATTTCCTTGGCACCGCGCCTAATGGATACTCGACACTTATCGTTGTTCTTTGCTTCATGTTCGGTGTGCTTTTCATAATTTTGGGATTTATATCCGAATATTTGGCAATAATTTTTGCAGAAGTTAAGAATAGACCAATATACATAGTTGATAGTATAATTACAAAAGACGGGGAAGAACTTAAGTAATTTACATAAGTGGGGTTGAGTTATGCTTAGTTCAAAAAACAGAATAGTTAACGAGAGATTTTATGATGCTTACATTCTTTTCGACGATATGCTTGCCCAGCGATTCAAGCTGGAAGAAGGCGGTGTCGTAAAGTACATGGCCAAAATGAAGGAGTGCTACACCGAGGCCAGAGAACATATCCCTGAGTGGGATGACACCTTCAAGCGATTACAGCATCTTCAGGCCAGATTCAATTCATTGAAAGATGGCAAAGTAGCTTTCGAACATTTTCAGGGCAAGGATGAAGATGTGGTTTGGATGTCTGTTTTCAAAGAAAAAATGGATGCTGAAGCAGATGTGCTTTCCAAGTATTCAAAGATCGATTTCAGCAAAAAGAAGAAGGATGAAGGATTCTTCGGAAAGCTGTTCGGACTATTTAAATAAATGAGATATTCTAAGAGGTGCACAACATGTGCGCCTCTTTTGTTATTTAGACTAGTGTGATATAATTTACAGGATTATGGGTGCCTAGGCACTTTTGGAAAATAGGAGAGACTATTTTGAAAATTCTGGTTACCGGTGCAGCCGGTTTTGTTGGAAAAAATCTTGTGGAAACTCTTAAATGTGCTTCGGATGGGCGCGACAAGTTTCACGCTTTCGGCGAAGAGCTGACCGTCTACGAGTACGATAAGGAATCCACTCCTGAGGAATTAGACCGCTTCTGCAGCGATTGCGATTTTGTTTTCAATCTGGCAGGGGTCAATCGTCCTAAAGACAATAGCGAATTTATGGAAGGGAACTTCGGCTTTGCCAGCACCCTTCTTGATACTTTAAAAAAGCATAATAATACCTGCCCGGTGATGCTTTCATCATCGATTCAGGCCACACTTTTGGGCCGATATGCAGGCAGTGATTACGGCGCAAGCAAGCTCGCAGGCGAGGAGCTGTTTTTCAAATATCAGCAGGAGACCGGCGCCAAGGTCTTGGTTTACCGTTTCCCTAATCTTTTCGGAAAATGGTGCCGTCCTAATTACAATTCTGCAGTGGCTACTTTCTGTAACAACAAGGCAAACGGCCTTGAGATAACAGTGAATGATCCAGCTACAGAGCTGACACTTGTGTACATCGATGATCTTGTGAACGAGATGATTGATGCGCTGCAGGGAAATGAGCATCGCTGCGATTATGATGACGAGGGCAAGGTGGTTCCTGATACAGCAGGTAAATACGCATACGTTCCTGTGACTCACACAGTCACACTTGGCGAGATCGTTGAGCTTCTGGACAGCTTTGTGGAGCAGCCAGCATCACTTATGGTGCCGGAGATTCCAAGTGGCAGCTTTGCAAAGAAGCTTTACAGCACATATCTCAGCTATCTGCCAAAGGACAAAGCGATTTTTGATTTGAAAATGAACTGTGATCAGCGTGGAAGTTTCACGGAGCTGCTTAAGACTCCGGATCACGGCCAGATTTCAGTTAATATAAGTAAGCCTGGCATCACAAAGGGCCAGCACTGGCATCATACAAAATGGGAATTTTTTATCGTGGTTTCAGGTCACGGAAAGATTCAGCAGCGCCGTGTAGGTGTTGATGAAAATGGAAATCCATTCCCTGTTATCGAGTATGAGGTGAGCGGTGAGAAGATTCAGGCTGTTCACATGCTTCCAGGCTACACACACAACATCATCAATCTTTCTGACACAGAGGATTTGGTGACATTGATGTGGGCAAATGAGCTCTTGGAGCAGGACAGACCAGATACATATTTTGAAGAGGTATAACATGTTTAAGAATAATGGAAAATTAAAGCTTTTAATCATCGTGGGCACACGTCCAGAAATCATTCGTCTTGCGGCTGTTATCAAGAAGTGTCGCAAGTACTTTGACTGCGTATTGGCTCACACAGGTCAGAATTATGACTACAATCTTAATGGAGTATTCTTCAAGGATCTTCAGCTTGATGACCCAGAGGTTTACATGGACGCTGTTGGCGACAATCTCGGTCAGACAGTTGGAAATATCATCGCAAAGTCATACGAGCTTATGGTTGAGATTCAGCCAGACGCACTTTTGATTCTCGGCGATACAAACTCATGCCTTTCAGCTATCGCTGCAAAGCGTCTTCATATCCCAATCTTCCACATGGAAGCTGGAAACAGATGTAAGGATGAGTGCCTCCCAGAGGAGACAAACCGCCGTATCGTAGATATTATTTCAGATGTAAATATGGCATATTCTGAGCATGCCCGCCGCTACCTGGCAGACTGCGGTCTTCCAAAGGAGCGCACATATGTGACAGGTTCGCCAATGGCTGAGGTTCTCCACGAGAACTTAGAGTCAATCGAGGCATCAGATGTGCTTACAAAGCTTGGCCTTGAGCCAAAGAAATACATTCTTCTTTCTGCTCACAGAGAGGAGAACATCGACACAGAAAAGAATTTCACATCCCTTTTCACAGCTATCAACAAGCTTGCTGAGAAGTACGACATGCCAATTCTTTACAGCTGTCATCCACGTTCAAGAAAGCGTCTCGAGGCTACAGGCTTCAAGCTTGACCCACGAGTTCGCACGCACGAGCCACTTGGCTTCCACGATTACAATCATCTTCAGATGAACGCCTTCGCGGTAGTTTCTGACTCAGGTACACTTCCAGAGGAATCAAGCTTCTTCACAAGCATTGGAAAGCCATTCCCTGCAGTGTGCATCCGCACATCGACAGAGCGTCCAGAGGCACTTGATAAGGCTTGCTTCTTTATCGCTGGTATCGATGAGGCATCACTCCTTCAGGCTGTTACAACAGCTATTGATATGAATGAGGCTGGGGATTATGGTATTCCTGTGCCTGATTATGTTGAGGAGAATGTGTCAACAAAAGTAGTTAAGATAATCCAGAGTTATACAGGAATTGTTAACAAGATGGTTTGGAGAAAAGAAATATAACACCTCATCAGTCAGCTAAAGCTGACAGCTTCCCCTCAAGGGGAAGCCTTAGGGGTTTAGAAAGGATAAAGATTAATTATGAACTGTGAATTATTTAAAGATAAGACTCTTATGATTACTGGAGGTACAGGTTCATTCGGTTCCACTGTACTCAAGCATTTTTTGGACTCTGATTTAAAGGAGATTAGAATTTTTTCTCGTGATGAGAAGAAGCAGGATGATATGAGACATCAGCTTCAGGCTGAGCATCCAGACCTTGCTGGCAAGGTAAAGTTCTACATCGGTGATGTTAGAAACATGCGCTCAGTGCAGGATGCTATGCCAGGTGTTGATTTTATTTTCCATGCGGCAGCACTTAAGCAGGTTCCATCTTGCGAGTTCTTCCCAATGGAAGCTGTTCGTACAAACGTAGAGGGAACTGACAACGTTCTTCACGCAGCTGTTGAGGCTGGTGTTCAGAGAGTAGTTTGTCTTTCAACTGACAAGGCTGCTTACCCAATCAACGCAATGGGTATTTCAAAGGCTATGATGGAGAAGGTAATCGGCGCAAACGCTCGTGTAGCTGCAGGCAAGACTACAATCTGCTGTACACGTTACGGTAACGTTATGTGCTCTCGTGGTTCGGTTATTCCTCTTTTCATCGACCAGATCAAGGCTGGAAATCCTATCACAATCACAGACCCTAACATGACTCGTTTCCTTATGAACCTTGATGAGGCAGTTGCCCTTGTTATGTTTGCATTCGAGAACGGAGAGCCAGGTGATTTATTCGTTCAGAAGGCTGATGCCTGCACAATCGGAGACCTTGCAAAGGCTGTTCAGCAGACATTTGGCGATACAGGTACAAAGATTATCGGAACACGTCACGGCGAGAAGCTTTACGAGACACTTCTTACAAACGAGGAGTGTGTTCGTGCTATCGATATGGGTGACTACTACCGTGTACTTCCTGATGGTCGTGATCTTAACTACGACAAGTTCTTTGTTGATGGCCAGGTTCAGACAATGGCTTCTGATTCTTACACATCACACAACACAAAGAGACTTGATGTTCAGGGCACAATCGACAAGATCATGGGCACTGACTATGTTAAGGAAATGTTAGAAAACTGGGGTAAATAATGAAAAAAGAGAACATTAAGTGGTTTATAATTTTACATATTATTATTCTGATTTTTTCAGTTAATGGTATTTTTTCAAAGACTGCTGCGCAGTACCCATTCCTTAGTCCAAACTGGATTTTGTACTACGGATTGGTAATTTGCATCCTCGGATTTTATGCTATCGCATGGCAGCAGGTACTTAAGCATCTTCCACTGATTACAACATACGCCAACAAGGCAGCCACCACATTGTGGGGCCTTGTCTGGGGAGCGTTAATTTTCCACGAGAAGATTACTCCTCTTAAAATCGTTGGAGCGATTGTTGTAATAATCGGAGTTTACTTCGTTGTCACAGGTGACGAGGAAGTAACAGGAAAGAAATCTGATGATAAGGAGGATGGTTTAAATGCTTAAATTTGCACTTATTATGCTTACCGGCACATTCATTGCATCCTGCTCACAGATTATCTTAAAGAAGGCTGCTGAAAAGGAATATCCAAGCAAGATAGCAGAGTACTTAAACCCTATGGTTATGGGGGCTTACATCGTTTTCTTTGGAGCATCCCTTTGCTCAGTTTTAGGATATAAGAAGGTGCCTCTTTCAATCGGACCAATCCTTGAGGCTACAGGCTACATCTGGGTGGCCATTTTAGGAAAGGTTTTCCTTGGCGAGAAAATCAGCACCAAGAAAGCACTTGGACTTGTGATTATCATTGTTGGAATTATAATTGCTGCATTTGGAGTATAAAATATGAAAAGTATCGCAATTATGGGGGCTAGCGGACACTGTAAAGTGGTTGCAGATTTGGCCCTGTTAAATGGATATGATGATATAGTTTTTGTGGATAAGAATCCGGAAATCGACATGCTTGGTGAATATCCGGTGGCAGATGAGGATACGGACCTGGATTACTACATCGAGAAGAAATATGATTTCGTTGTGGGAATCGGAGAGGCTTCTATCCGCCGAAAGGTACAGGAGATGCTGGAGTCAAAAGGTGTGAACATTGTCACACTGATTCATCCTGCAGCTGTTGTAGCCTATGATGTGGAAATCGGAGCTGGCACAGTGGTGATGGCCGGGGCCGTTGTTAATCCTGGCACTACCATTGGAAAGGGCTGTATTATAAATACATCTTCCTCTGTGGATCACGATAATGTAATCGGAGATTACTGTCACATCTCGGTGGGAGCTCACACAGCAGGAACAGTCACAATGGGTGATAATTGCTGGCTTGGCATTGGCGCCATCGTCAGCAATAACATCGACATTTGCAGTGATGTATTTATGGGCGCTGGCACTGTGGTGGTGAAGAATCTCACAGTGGCTGGAAGGTATTTCGGAATACCAGCAAGACGCTTAAAATAGAATATGGAAATATATTCTTTAGTGTGATAAAGTATAAGGAGCTCGTGTGTTACGAGCTCCTGTTTTAGTTTATGAGGAGGATTTTAATTATGAGCAACAACGGAATTGGCACTAAATGTGTGCAGGCTGGATACACTCCAGGAAATGGCGAGCCACGTCAGATCCCAATCGTTCAGTCTACTACTTTTAAATATGACACAAGCGAGGACATGGGTAAGCTCTTCGATTTGGAGGCTTCAGGATATTTCTACACACGTCTTCAGAACCCAACTAACGATTATGTAGCTGCAAAGATTGCAGCACTTGAAGGCGGTGCAGCAGCAATGCTTACATCTTCAGGCCAGGCTGCAAATTTCTTCGCTCTTTTCAATATCTGCGAGAACGGCAGCCACATCGTAGCATCTTCATCAATCTACGGCGGAACATTCAATCTTATTGCTGTAACAATGAAGAAGATGGGCGTTGATGTGACATTCGTTTCACCAAAGGCTACTGAGGAAGAGCTCAATGCAGCATTCCAGGACAACACTCGCGCTGTATTCGGTGAGACAATCGCAAACCCAGCTCTTACAGTTTTGGATATCGAGAAGTTCGCAAAGGTTGCTCATGAGCACGGCGTTCCTCTTATTGTAGATAACACATTTCCAACTCCTGTAAATTGCCGCCCAATCGAGTGGGGCGCTGATATCGTTACTCACTCTACTACAAAGTACATGGATGGCCATGGTGCAGCAGTTGGTGGATGTATCGTAGATTCAGGCAAGTTCGACTGGATGGCTCACGCTGACAAGTTCCCAGGACTTTGCACTCCAGACGACAGCTATCACGGCATCACATATGCTGAGAAGTTCGGCAAAGAAGGTGCTTTCATCACAAAGTGTACAGCACAGCTTATGCGTGACTTTGGTTGCATCCAGTCACCACAGAATGCATTCCTTTTAAATCTTGGCCTTGAGTCACTTCATGTTCGTATGCCACGCCACGTGGAGAACGGACTTGCAGTTGCCAAGTTCTTAAAGGATCAGCCTGAGGTAGCAAAGGTTACATATCCAGGCCTCGAGGGAGATGAGTATTATGAGCTTGCTCAGAAGTATCTTCCAAAGGGAGGCTGTGGCGTAGTATCATTCGAGCTCAAGGGTGGACGTTCAGCAGCTGAATCATTCATGAAGAAGCTTAAGCTTATCGCAATCGAGACACACGTTGCAGATGCTCGTAGCTGCTGCTTAAACCCAGCTACATCTACTCATCGCCAGATGACAGATGAGCAGCTTGAGGCAGCTGGCATCCCAGCAGGACTCATCAGAGTATCTTGCGGTCTTGAGGATAGCGCAGATCTTATTGCAGATATTGCACAGGCTCTTAAATAATATAAAAAACCGAAATATTTACAAAACAATCATATTGATGGTATAATTTGCTTAAGAAACCATTGATATGATTGTTTTTTGTTTTATAAGGTAAAATGATTAAAGAACAGGTAAATGGTGCAGACATTAGACGACTCCGTTTAAAGCTTGGATGCACTCAAAAAGATTTTGCAAAGTTAATATGCAGTTCAAAGCCAACCATTGAACGCTGGGAGAGGGAACCAGAAGGAATCATTACTGGACCAGTTGTTGCTCTTGTACGAATACTGGAAAACAGACCATCACTGGCTAAGGATTATTTGGAAGTTCCAGAAAAAGAGCTGCCTATAAGAATGTGGTACATGAATAAAAATCGACCATGCACACTTATAGATGTAGATGATGCGTCTCAGCAGATATTTGTAAAAAACTATGTGGATGATATTATGTTTCGAGCTTTTGGGGTGAACAATCAGCCAAACTATGCTGACTACCTGGAGTTTATAGAGTCAAGGTGTTTTCCTCGAAATAGAGATAAGAATAAAATCATCTTAGAAGAGTTGGGCCTCCTTTTTTATGACCCGTTCTTAATAGTGAAAAAGACTGAAGGAAGAATGGCTGAGGATGATTTTTGGATTCATATAGAGGAGTAATTGCGATATGATTGAATTGACAGAGCAATATCTCAGAGATTTTGCCAGACAATCTTCTAAAGGTAATCAATTAAAGTGGGAATATAAGGGGATTTGGTACAAGGCAGATTATGCTGGTTATGAGGGATTGGCCGAGTATCTTATCAGCAAGCTGTTGATAAAATCAAGCTTGGACTCTAGTGAATTTATTGATTACAATTTAGAGGAAATCAAATATAAGAGAAATATATTTAATGGTGTAAGCAGCGTCAATTTTGTAAATGATGGTTATCAGCTGATCACTTTAGAACGCCTTTATAAAATGCGAAAGGGAGCTAGCTTATTAGAATCTGTATGGCATCATTCTGATGTCGAAAATAGATTAAAATACTTCGTAGATGAGGTTGTGCAGCTGACAGGATTGGATGATTTTGGGAAATATATCTCAAAGATGCTTACCATTGACGCCTTTTTTCTGAATGAAGATAGGCACATGCATAATATTGCAGTATTGATGGGGCCTGGTTCAAAGTATGAGTATTGTCCTATTTTCGATAATGGTGCGGGATTATTGTCTGACCTCTCAATTGATTATCCATTATCAGGAGATGTGATTGAGATGATTGATGAGGTAAAGGCAAAGACTATTTGTACCAGTTTTGACGAGCAGTTAGATGCTGTAGAAAGTGCATTTGGCTATAATATACATTTTAATTTCCATAAAAAAGATGTTGATGCTTTGCTGGAGGATGTTGCTAACTATTCTCCTGAGATAATTGAAAGGGTGAGAACTATCCTTTATCAGAGAATAAGAAAATTCGATTATTTAATGCATTAACTGGAAATATTTGGAGGAAAAATGCTTTTCAATTCTTATATATTTATTTTCTTATTTTTACCGATTTGCATAGCGGGGTATTTTCTGATTAACAAGGCTGGGAAATATCGCTTGGGAAATGCCTTTTTGCTGGGCATGTCCCTGTGGTTCTATGGCTATTTTAATCCGGCTTATCTGCTGATAATTATTTCCAGCGTGTGCATCAATTTCACATTTTACAAGATGATGAAGCGCATGCAGAAGCAGACCATGCTGGAGGCTGTCACAGAAAATGACGAGCTGCAGAATCTGGCAAGTGCATCTATCGGTCACCTGAAGAAATGCAAGCCTGTTGTGGTGCTGGCAGTGGCTGTGAATCTTGGAATCATCGGTTATTTCAAGTACATGGATTTCTTCATTGAAAATGTGAATGCCATCGCCAAGACTGACTGGCCACTAATGCACATTGTACTGCCACTTGGCATTAGCTTTTTCACGTTCCAGCAGATTTCATTCGTGGTAGACACCTACAGAGGAGAGGTGCCTACATACGATTTCCTTACATATGCCTGCTATGTTACCTTCTTCCCACAGCTGGTGGCAGGCCCAATTGTCACTCATGACGAGATGATTCCACAGCTGACAAACCCAGCTAAGAAGCATATTAACTGGAATAATATGGCCATGGGATTTTATATTTTTGCCCTTGGCCTTGGAAAGAAGATTCTTATAGCTGATGTCTTTGGAAATGCCGTAAACTGGGGATATGAGAATGTGGCTGATCTGAAGGCTACAAATGCGATACTTATAGCAATTGCTTACTATTTCCAGATATATTTTGATTTTAGCGGATACTGCGACATGGCAATCGGACTTGGAAAGATGTTAAACATCGAGCTGCCTGTGAACTTCGACAGCCCATATAAGTCTCTGTCCATAGCAGAATTTTGGAAGAGATGGCACAAAACCCTTACAAGATTCTTTACCCGCTACGTGTACATTCCACTTGGTGGAAATCGAAAGGGAAAAGTACGAACTATTGTGAATATCTTCATAGTATTTTTTCTGAGTGGATTGTGGCATGGCGCCGCCTGGACCTTTGTGCTGTGGGGCGTGATGAATGGAATTTTTGTTATCATCAACAGGATTTTTAAGAAGCAGTTTGATGCCATGCACCCAGCATTGGGATGGATGATAACTCAGGTGTTTACCTGCCTTGCTTGGGTATTCTTTAGGGCGGAAACTGTAAGCGACGCTATAAAGGTAATTAAGCAAATATTATATGTAGATTTTACAAATATAGATGTAAATATTCTCTATGCATTCCAGACATCACCACTGAAATGGTTGTTGGACGGCACACCTGTGACCCGCTCACTGCCATTTATATACGTGGGGCTGTATTACATAGGAGCTTTATTTATCCTGCTTGGATTCAAGAATTCATACGAGAAGATGAAGGCATTCAAGCCAAACTGGAAGAACATGATCTGGGCAGGCTTTTTGATGGCCGCAAGTATATTATCATTTAGCGGAATCAGTACATTTTTGTATTTTAATTTTTAAAAAGCAAAGGTAGCTAATGGGCTATTTTTATAGGAGATTTAGATGTTGAGTGTTAAGAAATGGCTGGCAGGCATGCTGGCTCTGACACTGGTAATCCTGGTGGCTGTGGCTGGTGTGATTATCTACGTGGATCCATATTTTCATTACCACGGGCCACAGGCCGGTCTTTACTACGAACTAAATAACGAGCGTAGCCAGAACGATGGAATCATTCGCCATTTCAGCTATGATGGAATGATTATCGGTACTTCCATGTCTGAGAATTTCAAGGCCAGCGAAGCTGAGGGACTCTGGGGTGGTACATTTATAAAAGTTCCATTCGCAGGCGGTACCTACAAGGAGCAGAACGACAATATTGCTAAGGCTATTAAATATAATCCTGATTTAAAAATAGTTATCAGACCGCTGGATTACGCATATCTTATGGATGATCCTGCGCGAGTTCGTGATGACTTGGGAGATTACCCAGATTATCTTTACGATAACAATCCATTCAATGATGTGAACTATATTTTCAATAAGGACATCTTCTATGGCATCTGTCTTCCTATGCTGGAGGATGCCCAGGCAGGAAAGGCAGCCGGCATCACATCTTTTGATGACTATGCCAACTGGATGGCGGAGGCAGAGTTTGGACCAGAAGCAGCGCTGCTTGGTCGTACAGAGTACAAGGCACCAGAGCAAAACCAGCCATTCGTAGATGAAGTAAAAGAAATGGTAGATGCCAACATCACACAGAATGTAGTGGAGCTGGCCCAGGCAAATCCTGACGTGGATTTCTACTATTATCTCACACCATACTCAGTGGCTTGGTGGGGTTCTCAGAAGGAGCTGGGTACCTTGGAACGCTGGCTTGCAGTAGAAAAGTATGCAATTGAGCTGATGCTTGAGTGCGACAACATCCACCTATATTCATTTAATAATGAGTTTGATGTGGTCTCAGATTTAAATAATTATAGAGACGAGTGCCACCACGGCGATTGGATAAACTCTCAGATTCTTGGCTGGCTCTACAGCGGCACTGACCAGCTGACAAAGGAGAATTACAAGGATTATCTGGCTGTGGAGAAGGATTACTACACGACATTCGATTACGAGGGACTTTTAAAATGATAGAAATCAAAGGTGTTACAAAGAACTATGGAAAAAAGCAGGTTTTGAAGGGAGTTACGTTTGACGTGGCGCCTGGAGAAATCGTGGGAATATTGGGAGCAAACGGTAGCGGTAAGTCGACATTGCTGTCTATTCTTGCTGGTTTACAGCGGTCTAATGGCGGCTACTTTGCCATCGATGGAAAGGATTTGCTGGGGGACAGCAAGCTTAGAAATAAGAAAGTGGCTTACGTGCCACAGGAAAATCCATTGATAGAAGAGCTGAATGCCTGGGACAATCTTAGAATGTGGTATGACGCGAAAACATTGAAGGCAGAGTTGAAAAACGGCATGCTAAAGCTCTTGGGAATCGATGAGTTTCTGAAGGTACCAGTGAGCAAAATGTCTGGTGGAATGAAGAAACGTCTCACCATAGGATGTGCCATGAATGGCGGTCCTGAGCTGATGCTTTTGGACGAGCCAACAGCAGCCCTTGATATGGTGTGCAGAAATGAGATATACGACTACTTTGAGAGCTTCAGAAGTACTGGCGGCTCCATGATTATTTCCACACACGAGCTCCAGGAAATTGAGCTTTGCAACAAGTGTTATATTTTGAAGGATGGAGTGCTCCATCCATACACATATGATGGTGACTTACAGCATTTGATTGGGATATTAGAATGATTAGATTTTGGGACTATTTTATCGTACAACTGAAAAGAATAATAAGGCTGCTGCCAGGCATTCTGATTATGACAGTGGTGGTAGGCCTTGCGGTCAGCGCTATCGGATATGCTATTGTTAACAGCGAAAGCTACAAGGATCAGCATATGAGATATAAGCTTGGAATAGTAGGTTCCACTGATAGTAACATGCTGACAATGGGCGTCAATCTATTGAAAAACGATGATGATAGCAGATTTATGCTGGATATCGTAAGGTTCGATGATGAGGATGATGCCAGGGCAGCTTTGAGAAATGGAAAGGTTTCGGCTTATGTTTTAATAACCGACGAATTTTTAAATTCGGTGAATGCGTTATCAGACGACATAAGTTTAGAATATTTTGCAACATCAGGACAAAGAGGGATAACTGGCGTCATGATTGATGAACTTGCTGATATTGCATCTGAATTGGTGGTAAGTTCAGAAAAAGGATTATTGGTATTGGAGGAAGATTTAAGAAATGCAGGATTTCCGTCAGAGGCTATAAACGCCCAGGTTGACCAGCTTTTACTGCTTTATGTAGGTGCTATGATAGCCCGTGGAAATATGGCAGAGTTTTCCGAATTAGGTCTTGCCAACGGTCTTACAACACCTGAATATTACAGCATTTCCTTGAGTTTGTTTTTCCTGCTTTTGATGTCATTTTGTAGTATCAGTTTCTTCCTTGGCAAGAAAAAAGCTACTTACCAATTCATCAGTGCAAAGGGCCTTGGAGCGGGCAGGCAAATTCTGGCAGAATTTTTTGCCTACTTTTTAATGAATCTTTTCTGCGTGGAATTGATCTTATTTTTCGTGAGAAAACTCGTAGAAAGAAATATAATACCAACACAAAATGGCGAGATTATAGGAGATACTATTTTAATTAAATCGGAATTTAATATTATTTTAGTAGTTATCCTGTTTTCAGCCCTTGCATTTTTCATTTTTGAGGTGGTAACAGGGGTAATTAACAAGTTTTTGGCAGCCTTTATTTTATACATAGGTATGGCATACATCTCAGGATACTTTTATCCAAAGTCATTTTTTCCAGATGGGCTTAGAATATTAGGAATTAATCTTCCAACCGGTGTAGCATTTGCCTACATGGAAGGTCTGAAAAGAGAATCCTTCTCGACACTGTCATCCAGCAAAATGCTGGTGGGAGAGTACGTCAGTATTCCTGGATGTATCTTCATGATGGCTAACTATACTTTGATCTTTATATTAGGTTCAGTTTTTATCAGGGGAAGAAAGATTAGAAAATGAGATATTTACTATTACTGAAGCGATTCTTCAGAAAGAAAAGTTATATAGTGATGCTTCTGTTGGTGCCATTTATGGTGTTCCTTTTGAAGGAAATGAGCCAGGGGCAGGAAAACATTATGACCATTGGTGTTTACCTGCCGGGTACTGACCCTAGCTCCCAGTCTCTTCGAGAGAATCTTGATGACGAGTCCGGCGCTATAAAATATGTTTATTACGATTCGGAATATGCTCTCAGACGTGATGTGGCCAATCAGACTCTTACAGAAGGCTGGGTTGTGCCAGAGAATCTGGACTACACGGTAGGTATGATGGCCGACAACCAGTATCCACATGACAGAATACAGGTGGTAGTTCGTGAGCAGGGAGTCACCCAGCTTCTGGGAAAAGAAATAATCTGCAGTCGCATTTACCCATCGGTGGCAAAGCGACTGCTGGTGAAATATACAAAATATTATACAGGCAACGATGAGCTGCCTGTAGATGTGATTGCTCACCTTGAGAACAGCTTTGAGAATTACAGTATTTCAAATAAGCTTTTCCAGGCAAGCTACCTGGACTCGGCAGAAATCAATGATACTCCAGTAATCCTTATGCCTCTTCGAGGTATTCTTGCAATGTGGCTGATGCTGTGCGGAATCGCTACTTCTATGTACTACTTGGAGGATCAGGAAAATGGCCTCTTCATCTGGTGGCGTTCACGAATAGGTTTCCTCAGAGACCTTGGATACTACGCTGTGGCCTTTATAGCTCCTGCTATTATTACTGTAGTGAGCCTGATTTATGGTGGCAGCTTTACCACTTTGGCAAAAGAGGTTCCAGCCTTGTTTTTATACGTGTTGGCAACTATTTTCTTTTCTATGGCAATAAGAATCATAGGGGCTGGCAAGAAGTTTTTAGGAATGTTAACACCAGTTTTAATTATACTATCAACAATACTGTCACCGGTATTTGTAGACCTTAAAGAGCTTAGGCAAATTCAAAAATGCTGCCCGGCATTTCATTACCTGAGCAGCATACACGATTCATATTATTTAGTCACCCTACTTATTTATACGGTACTCCTTGGGTGTCTTGTTGTACTTCTCCTTAAACTTTCGGTTAAAGTGAGAAAGGTTTTCAAAGCCAACCTGCTGAGAAATATCTAATATAGTATCTTCGGAAGAAAGCAGCAGGCGGGCTGCCATGGACAGCCTGTAATCATTCAGGTAAGTGATGAAACTTACCCCGAAGGTATCTTTGAAAAATCTCATAAAGTGGGACTCTGAGAAGCCGGCGATATCTGCCATCTCGGCAACGGTGGCAGGTTCGCTGTAATGGAGCTCCACATGTTTAATGACAGGCTTTAGCTTGTCTATTTTTTTTCTATTAGAAGAGTCAATCTTCTTCTCATACAAAGTCACTAGATCAAATAAAAGCAGATAAAGATTTCCTTTTATTGCCAATCCCCAGGCCCCTTCGCGGTGGGAGGAGATGTTGTCGTTGGCGTCTAAGTAGCGGCGCATAGATTCGTAGCCAGGAACTCCCTTTTGGAATATGTGAGGAATCTCCACTGCGTTTTCGAAGAATGGAAGTAGAAAACTATCATAAAAGTCATCTAATGATGAAGAGAATATTTTTCCATCAAACAGAATGTTTTCATATTCCATAGATTCGTCGTCTACCTGAAAAATACCATGCACCTTGCCTGGCAAGATAAATGCAATATCAGATGCGGAAACTGTATGCTCTTCTCCATCAATGATTATTACGCCTTTTCCCTTCTTTATATAGATAAATTCTGCATCTTCGTGCCAGTGAAGAGGCACGCTTTCAAAGTCTAGTGGGATGGTACAAGGGTAAGTGTTATACGCTATGTTGTAGTCAAAGTGACTAACGTTTTCATGTATGGCTTGATACTCGTTTATATTAATCATAGCAGAATAGTATCACTTTTTAATAGCATAGCGCAAGTTTTTAATAGAAATGTAGCATTATAATGTCATTAAGTTAAAGGAGAGAACACCTCATCAGTCAGCTGGCGCTGACAGCTTCCGCTCAAGGGGAAGGTTTTGAGGACTTTAAAGGAGGATAAAAATGACAGCAAATGAGTACATCAAAGTAAGATTTGGCAGACACATGGACCAGTGTACAAATGAGGAGATTTACATCGGTCTTTTGGAGTATGTAAAGGACAAGGCTAAAGATAAGGAAATCAAGGGAGGCAAGAAGAAGCTCTACTACATCAGTGCAGAGTTCCTTATCGGAAAGCTTCTTTCAAACAACTTAATTAACCTTGGTCTTTATGATGAGGTTAAGGCAGAGCTTGAAGCTTGCGGAAAGTCACTTGCAGAGATTGAGGAAATCGAGGTTGAGCCTTCACTTGGTAACGGTGGTCTTGGAAGACTTGCAGCTTGCTTCCTTGACTCAATTGCAACACTTGGACTTAATGGTGATGGTGTAGGTCTTGCATATCACATGGGCCTTTTCAAGCAGGTATTTGAGAACAATCTTCAGAACGAGGTTCCAAACCCATGGATGTCTGAGCACAGCTGGATGACAAAGACAGAGAAGACATACCAGGTAGATTTCGGCGGATTCAATGTTCAGTCAAGAATGTACGATATCGATGTAACAGGTTACGATTCAGTATCTACAAAGCTTCATCTTTTCGATGTTGAGACAGTAGATGAGAGCATTATCAAGGACGGAATCAACTTTGATAAGGCTGAGTTCACAAAGAATCTTACACTTTTCCTTTATCCAGATGATTCAGATGATAACGGTAGATTACTTCGTGTATATCAGCAGTATTTCATGGTAAGTAACGCTGCTCAGCTCATCTTGGATGAGGCAGTTGAAAAGGGTTCAAACCTCTACGACCTTGCTGATTACGCAGTTATTCAGATAAATGATACACATCCATCAATGGTTATCCCTGAGCTTATTCGACTCCTTCAGATTCGCGGGCTTACAATGGACGAGGCTATTGATGTGGTTTCTAAGTGTACTGCTTATACAAACCACACAATCCTCGCAGAAGCTCTCGAAAAGTGGCCAATCCACTTCATGATGAAGGCAGTTCCACAGCTCATGCCTATAATTCGCGAGCTCCACAACAGAATCGCAAAGAAGGTTAACGATCCAGACGTAGCCATCATCAAGGACGACCTTGTACACATGGCACACATGGATATCCACTATGGTATCTCAATCAACGGTGTTGCTGCACTTCACACAGAGATTCTTAAGGAGACAGAGCTTAACAAGTTCTACAAGCTCTACCCAGAGAAGTTCAACAACAAGACAAACGGTATCACATTCCGCCGTTGGTTATTATATTGCAACCCAGAGCTTGCAAAGCTTATCGAGGAGCTTATCGGACCAGGTTTCAAGAAGGACGCTACAGAGCTTAAGAAACTTGAGCAGTTCATGAATGACGATGCAGTTGTTCAGAAGTTCCTTGATGTAAAGAACACAAGAAAGACAGTTCTCAAGAACTACCTTGCAAAGACACAGGGAATCGAAATCGACGACAACTCTGTTTACGATATTCAGATTAAGAGACTTCACGAGTACAAGCGTCAGCAGATGAATGCCCTCTATGTAATCAACAAGTACTTCGAGATTAAGGAAGGCAAGAAGCCAGCTCGCCCAATCACAGTAATCTTCGGCGCAAAGGCTGCTCCTGCTTACGTTATCGCTAAGGATATCATTCACCTTATCCTTTGCCTCTCTGAAATCATTGCAAAGGATCCAGAGGTTAGCCCATACCTTAAGGTTGTTATGGTAGAAAACTACAACGTAACACTTGCAGAGAAGCTTATCCCAGCTTGCGATATTCACGAACAGATTTCACTTGCATCTAAGGAGGCATCTGGTACATCAAACATGAAGTTCATGCTTAACGGTGCCGTTGCTATCGGAACAATGGATGGTGCAAATGTTGAGATGCACGATTTCGTTGGAGACGATAATATTTACATCTTCGGTGAGGATTCAGACACAGTTATCAAGCGTTACGCTGATGCCAGCTACTGCTCACGCGACTACTACGAGAAGGATGCAAACCTCAAGAAGTGTGTTGATTTCATCGTTTCAGACAAGCTTATGGAAGTTGGTCAGAAGGAGAACCTTGAGAGACTTTACAATGAGCTCCTTAACAAGGACTGGTTTATGACATTCCCAGATTTCAAGGACTACTGCGAGACAAAGGAAAAGGCTTACAAAGAGTTCGAAAACCGCACAGAGTGGGGCCGCAAGATGATCAAGAACATCGCCAATGCCGGATTCTTCTCTAGCGATAGAACCATAGCTCAGTACAATGAGGATATCTGGAAATTATAATAAGAAGCCAGTAAGTATCAAGCTCTGAATGATGCACAGTGAGATGTGTTAATCGAGCGGAGCATTATTCAGGCTTGAGACTGTAACTGGCGTAGGTTTGTAGTTGATTTAAAGGCTTTATCATGTTAAAATACCACTTAGTGTGGCCCGAAGTGGGCTTAGGTAGGAGGATATTTTAATGAGCACAGGAATTATCGTTTTGCTTGTAATCCTGGTAGTAATGATTGCAGCATTGGTTGCTCTTTACTTCATGGGTAAGAAGGCACAGACACGTCAGGAAGAGCAGAGAGCTCAGATGGAAGCTGTTGCACAGCAGGTGTCTATGCTTATCATTGATAAGAAGCGCTTAAAAATGAAAGATTCAGGTCTCCCAGAGGCAGTTATCTCAGCTACACCATGGTATGCTAAGAATTCTAAGATACCAGTTGTTAAGGCTAAGGTAGGCCCACAGATGATGACACTCATCTGCGACGCAGAGATTTTTGACGAGATGCCAGTTAAGAAGGAAGTAAAGGCTACAGTTTCTGGTCTTTACATCACAAAGGTTCGTGGTCTTCGCGGTGGAAACGCACCAGTTGATACTAAAAAGAAAAAGGGCCTCAGAGCTTGGGCATTAAACAAGCGCAAAGAGCTTGAAGCTGAAAGCAAGAATAAGTAAAACAGAAATCAAAGGAGTTCTCCAATTGGAGAGCTCCTTTTTTGTATTATATGCCGCACTTAAATTGTTTGCATAATAGAAGTAACACAATTTTCACAGAGGCTATATTCTAAAAATACTCAATACGTGTTAGAATATTCACATAATTTGTAAAATGTAATTTATATTATGGCTGATAATGGCCACAAATTCATGGGGGAAAATAAAATGAAGAAAATGAAGATGAGAGCTGTCTTGTCGGTTATGATCTGCAGCGCTGTATTAGCGCTGTCTCCAAAGCTTACCGTGAAGGCGGCTTATAATGATGAGCTGTTGGCATGTTCAAAGATTTTTGATGCAGATTATTACGCTACAATGTACCCAGATATAGGGGCAGCATCAAATGGCAACAAGCTTTGGCTTTTAAGTCATTATGTTCGCTGTGGAATATATGAAGGAAGAAATGCATCTGCAACCTTCAATGCCACAGACTACAAGAACAAAAACGCCGATTTGGTAGCTCTTTATGGAGATTATCTGCCAGGCTACGCTTTCCATTATGCAAATGCAGGCAAGGCTGAAGGCAGAGATGGAACGCCATCTACAGGCACTGAATTAGTGGTACCAGCAACCTACACATTGCTGGGAGTATACTCAACAGAGTATGATCCAGAGGCAGCCCGCGGCAAAAACATCGAGATTGCAGCATCACATGTAAATGGAACTGTTGTAAAGCCAGGACAGACATTTTCAGCAAACAAGGCCATTGGCCCTAGAACACATGAAAACGGATTTGTTGATGCACCAGTTTTCATTAATAAGGAGCATGCAATTGGAGTTGGCGGCGGTGTTTGTCAGGTTTCATCTACAATTTATGCAGCTATGAAAATGGCTGGAGTAAACGCTACAGAAAGACACCCACATTCTCTTCCTGTGTATTATTTACCAGAAGGATGGGATGCGACAATTTCAGGAAACTCTTTAGATTTAAAATTTAAAAATACTTACAAGAAAAACATCGTAGTCTATGAAATTGCCGGCGGTGGCAAACTTACAGCGGCGTTATATTTAGAAAACTAATTCAAATTTGTGGTGGAAATATAACTAAACCTATGGTATACTATCCGAGTTGTTTGGATTTATACGCGAGGATGATAGTTTTGAATGATGTTTTATTAAGTAAAAAATCACCGCAAGTGGTGGAGCTGATAAAACAGATGGAGGCTGTTCGCAAGGTCGAAAATGAGAAATATGTTGACCTGGCGTGCGATCTGTTTGATATGGCTCAAGAGGAAGGCAACGAAGATTTGCGCAATTTTGCCAGCTGTACGCTCGGCGATGCGCTTTGCCAGAATAACGAGTTCACACAGGCTGTTTATTATCTTTCAGCAGGTTTGCAGGGGATAATTAACACTGATGAATATCGTCTTATTTGTCGTTGCTACAATGAAATGGGTATCATAATGCGGAGTGAGGGCCATTTCATTACAAGTCAGGAAAATTATGTAAATAGTATAGACATGGCCAGAGCTCATCGTATGTATTATCAGGAGGCTCTTGCCTGCGGTAATTTCGCATCCCTCTGCGAGGAGATGGGTGCCAGAGGCGAGGCTTTGGAGTACCACTACAGAGCTATCGAGTGCTGTCAGTTTATTGAGGATGAGGCCCTTAAGAACAGCCTGCTTGTTATGGAGTATGCCCAGCTTACAAAGCTTTATGTTATCAGTGGCGATTTAACTCAGGCGAAGGCTATTCTTGATGAAATGGACAGACTGGATAAGGAATATCCAGATGAGGAAAACTTCTTTGGAGTTTCCCTTGCGCGCCTGTATTATTACGATGCTATTAAAGAGAAAGAGCTTTCAGATAGATATAAGGAAGACAGTATCAAGGCCTTCTATTCGGTTACAGATGTGGTAGTTTACTTCGATGAAATCGAGGCGCTGGTACTTTTACTTCTTGAGAAGCGCGAATACGTCACACTTGAGAAGATGTTTGATCATATTGATCTTAAGGCTGGTGAGGACGAGGTAATCAACATCCGTCTCCGTTTGGAAAGCTGGAAAATCAAGATGTACGAAGCGATTGATGACAGAGTAAAGATTGCTCAGTGTTCATACAATTATTATAGATATGATTCTATGAAATCCAGAGCAAACAGAAAGTCATTTACCACAACACTTCGTCTTAAGACAGAGCTTGTTCAGCAGAAGACCAAGAATCTGTTCCTTTCAGCCCAGGCTGAGACAGATACACTTACAGGTCTTGCCAACAGAATGAAACTCAACAACGTTATCGACGAGCTGTTTATGATGGCTGTAGATAAGGGCCACAAGCTGGGCGTCGAGATGATGGACGTGGATTTCTTCAAGCAGGTAAATGATAACTATGGACATGCCAAGGGCGATCAGCTTCTTGCAGCAATGGGCCGTGGATTTAGAGAGATAAACGAGGAATTCGAGAAAGTCTTCGTTGCCCGCTACGGCGGTGACGAATTTATCCTGTACTATTACGATATGGAAGATGATGAGATTCTCCAGGTGGCTGACAGAATCAGAGACATGGTTGCCAAGATTGGTAAGGAGCTAGAAATCGAGCAGATTTCCGTTTCTCAGGGGATCGTAAACAGAGTTCCTGATCCTCTGAATAGAGCATGGGATTTCCTTAATGCAGCAGATTACGCTTTGTACTATGTTAAGGAGCATGGCAAGGCCAATGTTAAACTCATCCACAACGGCTACGAGCTGGAAAAGTATTTTGACAGGATGTTAGAGAAAGATTAAAATATGTAATTAATTAGACAGAAGGTAGTTTACTTGCCTTCTGTCAATTTATGTAAGGGGAAAAGGGAAATAATTTTATGGCAAAGCTCTATTTTTACTATGGTGCAATGGGCTCTTCTAAGACAGCCAATGCGCTTATGACACACTTCAATTACGAGGAGGTTGGACAGAATGCTCTTCTTGTGAAGCCAGCGGTGGACACAAGAGATGGAGAGCGAATCGTTCATTCCAGAATCGGTCTTGAGCACGAGTGTGTATTTCTTGAGGACTTAGTGGAAATGTCTGAGGAGGAGATTAAGAAATACGATTGCATCATTGTTGATGAGGTGCAGTTTGCTACTCCTGAGCAGATTGATTATCTTTCAGATATAGTTGATTTCATGGATGTTCCAGTGGTTGCCTACGGACTTCGTGCGGATTTCCAAAACGAGCTGTTTCCAGGTTCAAAGAGACTTATCGCTATCGCAGATGTGATTCATGAGGTTAAGACAGTATGCTGGTGTGGTCGAAAAGCTACCTGCAACTGCCGTTACAATGAAAACGGCGTGGTTCGCTCTGGCCCACAGGTTATGCTTGGAGCCAACGATTCATATGTGGCGTTATGTAGAAAGCATTTTAAGCTTGGACAGCTTAATGATAATTAATAAAATAGCTAGTAACTAACAAGTTCTAATATTTCTGAAAGGAACATCTAGTGACTGGAAGAAATCATTAGACTTGTTAGTGTAACTAGCGGAGGGATTAAATGACTTTTAGTTTAGGTATCACTTTCGTCTTCCTGCTTTACAGCATCTTCTGGATAGAGATTCCGGGTATGCTGTTTTCCACTATGCTTCTGCAGCGAAGATTTAAGTTTTCTACAAGATTGCTAGCCGGATTTTTCATCGGCTTCATATATATGGCGGCCCTCTATTTGATAGAGTCTCTCACAGGTCTTACAGGTATCATTATGTTTGCAGGCCCTATCACTTCGGCTATCGGGATTTTTTGTTATTTCAAAAATGACCGTCCTTCAGTTTTTAATGCGTCGGAGCGTTTTAGATGGACTTATGTGATTATCTTCGCATTTATCTATATAGTTTCGATGATGAATTTCCAGTTTAAATATTTATTTGCACTTTCTGGCGCATCTACTCAGGTTTATCATGATGCGCTGTTTCATACAGGAAATATAGTATCCCTGAGCCGCTCATTTCCAAATACTGATATCAGAATCGAAGGACTTACATTCTATTATCATTATTTCTACGAGCTGATTTTTGCCATGTGCAAGCACATTTTCAGGATAGATGCATTCAGGCTTTATCTTAATGGAAATGCTATTATATGTGCATTTCCGCTGACAATGGCGCTGGTTACACTTGGAGACAGAATCAGAGGGGTGAAGGAGGTTACACCTCTTAGATATTTCTTCTATTGTTCGGGACTTTTGGCATCAGGAATTGCCATGCTTCCACTTGTGGTAGTGGGTGGCCGACTTCCTGTATCATGGCTTGGAAATCATATTTTCAGCAATATAAATGCAATGGGACTGGCCCTTGCCCTGACCATACTAGTAATCGACGTGCTGGCTGAGATCTGGTACGACAAGCTGGCTTTCACAAATCTTATTTTGCTGTTTATCTTATCCGTAGCGGCCACTGGTTTTAAGGGCACTACAGCCACAATGCTTGTGGGTATCACATGGTCAGTATTTGTTATCGAGTGGATAATTACCAAGAATTTCCATATACAGCAGCTTTTATATAATGTAGCTTTAACTTTAGGATTTATCCTTACATACTTTACTGTTACTGTTGGTTTGCATCCATCAGGAGCCAACAACCGCTCAATGGTTGTGACAACAGAAGGTACTCTTGAGGCAGGTCGTGTGGGACAGCTTTTTACAAAGCTTGGCCTTGATTACATGGCATTCCCTTGGGTGATCATCGCAGTGATTTTATCTATCATCTGCATCCTGGGCCCATGTGTGATTACATTTGTGGCTTTTACAGTTGAGAAATTTAGCACTCTTATTAAAGAAGGTGTTATCGGAGATATATTTGACTGGTTCGCCATCGGTATGGTGCTGATGGGCGTCATCGGATTTTCTGCAGTAAGTGTGCCGGGTCTTTCACAGGGCTATTTCGTGATTACAGGAGCGGGACTTTTGTTCTATTGCTCTGTAAAATATATGATTGGTCACCGCATGGATTTCCTTTACAGGGTAATGCATATATGGTTTGCTATAGGAACTGTGCTTCTTGCGGTGGATGTGGTATATTTCTGCTACGCAGATGTTAAGCAAAATGCAGTTTATAAGCAGGAAGCTGGAGACAGGGCTGATATGGTTTCTGCCGAGACTATGGAAGCTTATGACTGGATTAAGGAAAACACTCCTGAGGATTCGGTCATCGCGGTGGACAGACTTTCTGAAAAGCAGAAGGATGACTACAGAAGCATTTTCTTCTACGCCAGCGCATTTGCTGAGCGCCAGTGTTACATAGAGGGATATGATTATTCTGATGTGGCTGAGGATCAGGTAGAAGCAAAGCTTTCAATGAACGAGAAATTTTACAGTGAGGACGTCCTTGCTGTTGATGCTGCTTTTGAAGTGACCGGAGTGGATTATCTGGTGGTTACAAAGCAGGAACATCCTGATTATCAGGTTACTAGCCGGAATCTTAAATTAGTATTTAATAATTCAGAGGTAATGATTTACAAGTATGATTAAAGACATTATCACAAACAGAAAATTAATAACAAAGCTTGCAAAGAACGATTTTAAGCAGAAGTTTGCAGGCTCTACACTTGGAGTAATCTGGGCTTTTGTACAGCCGGTTATCACAGTCCTGGTATACTGGATAGTGTTTGATAAGGCGCTGAGCCAGGGCACTCAGGGTACAAAGGGAGGCATTGACGCGCCATTTGTACTTTGGCTCTCAGCCGGTATTGTATCATGGTTCTATTTCAGCGAGGTGCTTTCAGCTGGAACGGTGGTGCTTCACGAATACAATTATCTTGTGAAAAAAGTTGTATTTCCAATTAATGTGTTGCCTATCGTAAAGGCTGTTTCATCCCTGATTGTCCACGGCTTTTTCGTTGTATTCACATTGTTGGTGGCTTTTCTTTATGGATTTGGATTTACACCATATATCTTCCAATGTATTTATTATTCCTTCGCCATGATGGTGCTTGTTATTGGTTTGATTTATCTTACCAGTGCGCTTTGTGTATTCTTTAAGGACATGGCACAGCTCATAAATATCTTCCTACAGGTAGGTATCTGGGCTACACCAATCATGTGGAACTTTGATTATATGGTGCAGAAGGGTTCGATTCCCCTTTGGCTCAACTATGTGCTTAAGCTGAACCCAATGTTCTACATCACAAGCGGATACCGCGACAGCATTATTGGACAGACTGGATTTTGGACAAGACCAGTAATGACAGCATATTTTTGGGTGGTTACACTTGTTATATTTTTATTAGGCACACATGTATTCAAAAAATTACAGAGTCAGTTTGCAGATGTTTTATAATAATTAGCCAGTAACTGGCGGAATATTTACTAAAAAATGCCCGATGATTTCGGGCATTTTTTTGTGCTCAAAATCAAGTTGATTTTGCCCTAATGTGCTAAAATATAACTAGCTAGAGAAGGGGGGACTTGCGTATGAGGGGTAAGTTTTTTTCTAAAGTAGGGAGAACCGTCGCAGTCAGCATGGTCGCCTTGCTTTGTTCTTTTGCATTCTGCAATGAGTTCAATTATTTACCAGCTGATGCTGATGAAGATATTGTAGTTCAGGTAGTAGCTCACAGGGGGTATTCTGGGGCTTATCCGGAGAACACCCTTAGTGCTTTTGCGGGGGCTTATGCACACGGGGCAAAAACGGTAGAATTTGATGTAAGAAAGACAAAAGATGGAGAGCTTGTAATCTACCACGATGACACGTTAGAGAAGGTTGACGGCGGAGAAACAACAATTGCTGACCACACCTATGAGGAGCTTTTGGAGCTTGATGCAGGAGCGTGGTACGGCAAGGAATATGCTATGGAGCGCATTCCTACACTGGACCAGGTACTGAATCTGTTACAGTCTACAAATATGCGTATGTTCTGCGAATTGAAGGATATTGGAGAAGATCCTGAGTTTGCAGGTCAGGTATATGAGAAAGTTCAGCAGTACGGACTTTTAGACAAGGTAGTATTTTTATCATTCAATTATGACTACCTAGCAGGAATTAAGGCTATTAATCCAGATCAGCCAATTATGAAACTGGCTTCATTTGGAAAGTCTACACTTCCTACCAAATACCCAGCTGAGTATTACGGGGTTAATATGAAGACTCTTACACCTAGAACAGTAAGAGCCATTCATGAGGCAGGGGGAAAGGTTTATTCTTATGCACCAGAGACAAAGGGACAGATGTTATCCCTTCAGCGTCTTGGTGTGGACGGCGTAATCACCGACTATTTGGAAGTTAATTAGTATTGGTGGGGGCGCAGGCTTAGGAATCATGAGGCTTTAAGTTGCCATGATTATAAAGCTAAATTTTCACCCATCTCAGGTGTTGGGGTCACCTGAGATAAAAGAGGGCATCGGGAAACCGGTGTCCTTTTTTTGTAAATTATGATAGAATTGACTCATATAGCAACATAGGAGACGATATGAGCGATTACGTTATAGAGGTTAACAACGTAGACAAAGTCTACAAGCTTTTCGATAGCAATAAAGCCCGAGTAGCTGATACTCTCGGTCTTACAAGAAAAAAGAATTATAAAGAGCACTATGCTCTCAAAAATATGTCCTTTGCTGTAAAGCAGGGAGAGTGCGTGGGTCTTATCGGTACCAATGGTTCTGGAAAGTCCACCATTTTAAAGATTATTACAGGCGTGCTTTCACCTACAAAGGGTGATGTCCGTGTGGATGGCAGAATCTCAGCACTTCTTGAGCTGGGAGCAGGTTTTAATCAGGAATATACAGGAATTGAAAATATATATCTGAACGGCACCATGCTTGGTTACAGCAAGGAAGAAATCGATGCAAAGCTTGATGATATCCTTAGTTTTGCAGATATTGGCGATTTCGTTTTCCAGCCGGTAAAGACATACTCTTCAGGTATGTTTGTCCGTTTGGCTTTTGCAGTAGCTATCAACATCGATCCAGAGATTCTCATCGTAGATGAGGCCCTTTCTGTAGGTGATGTTTTCTTCCAGGCAAAGTGCTACAAGAAGTTCGAAGAGTTTAAGGAAGCAGGAAAGACTATTCTTTTCGTATCCCATGATTTGGGCGCCATCAGCAAATACTGCGACAGAGCAGTCCTTATCAACAAGGGTGATAAGGTGGCTGAGGGCACACCAAAGGATATGATTGATATCTATAAAAAGATTCTTGTTGGTCAGGAGCCAGTGCTTTCTAGCAAGGTGGATCTGGCAGACGCTTTTGGGGCAGACAGCCAGGACAGTATCGTTAATTCAGACCAGCCAGGCTCTACAAACTGGAAGTCAAACTACCAGCTCAATCCAAATGTTAATGAGTACGGCGATGGCAGAGCCAGCATCGTTGATTTTGCAGTTATCGATGACAATGGCAATTACACCAACGCCATTATGAAGGGCAGCACCTTCACAGTAAAGTCAAAGGTGCACTTCAATACAGATATCGAGAATCCTATCTTTACACTTACATTTAAGACTCTTAAAGGAATCGATGTGACAGGCACCAACACCATGTACGAAAAGTGCGATGTGGGTCTTTGCAAGGAGGGCAGCGAATATGTGGCTACCTTCACCCAGAAGATGGATATGCAGGGCGGCGAGTATCTGATGTCTATCAGCTGCACAGGTTATGACGGTGTGGATTTCGTGGCATATCACAGACTTTACGATGTTATGAATATTACAGTGGTCAGCACTAAGAACACTGTGGGATATTATGATATGAATTCAAAGGTTACTGTAACAAAAGTTAAGGATTGATTTAAGGAGTGTGCCTATGATACAAGAAAAGTATAATAGACGAATCTTTGAAGAGGGAACCATTGAGGCCATTGAGAATCTTAGTCATATGAGAAGCAACGTGCTTTCCCCTGTGGGTATCACAAAGGGAGACAGTGTGCTTATTATAGAGCCGGACTGCGAGTCCCTGGTGGAATGGCTTCAGGAACAGGCTGCTCAGGTTACTGTAGCCATGGAAGATTCCATAGAGGATATTAAAGAACGATTTAATATCATTATCAATCTTGGACACCTTTCAGAGACTCCTTCAGCTTTGAAGAAACACCTGTCAGACGGCGGCAGACTAGTATATGCATTCTCTGAAAAAGACAGACTTTCAAACTTTGTAAAGAACCTTTTAAAAGAAGCGGGCTTCAATGACATCACTACTTTCAGAGTGAGCCCAGATTACCTGTTTACCACAGAAATATATGCAGAGGATTATTTAGGGGGAGGAGCAGGCGACTATCTGCTCATTGCTAAATAAAAAATGGAACGATTACTATACGAGAAGCTCTCCAATGAGAGAAACCCAAAATACAACATCATCACAGATATTGTGGAGCGTGACGGCACAAAGGTTGTTGTGAAAAGGCCCTACGACTCAGAGGCTGTGGAGCATATACATAGAGTATTCGATAGCTACAGAGGCTTGCAGGAATTACTGCAGGGCTCTGATTTTTGCGTAAATGACAGTAAGCTTGTGGGGGATTCCATTGAAAGTGAATTCCTTGAGGGACAGCATTTGACTGCGGAAGATGCAGAAGATTTCCTTGCAGCAGTGAAGGGGGCATTTATCCCAAAGGCTACTGAGTTTGTAAGTACTCCAGAGTTCGAGAAGGTCTTCGGACAGGTGGATTTGCCTAGGGGAGTGCTTGCGTGCAAATACTTAGATATAGATTTAATTTTTGACAACATCATCAAGACTGACAAGGGATGGCAGATTATTGATTACGAGTGGACTTTTGATTTCCCTATTCCCATCAATTACATGCTTTACCGTGTGGTGAAATTCAGCCAGCTTCCAGGCAATCTGGTGGCTATTTCTGATGCAGAAAAGGCAGAGTATCAGAAGATGGAGGATCACTTCCAGAGCAGATACTGCTTCAAGGATGTGAAGAATCTGAAGGAGCTGAGAGAACATGCGGAAGGCCGCAGCAAGACAAGCGCTGATTTTGCCATCGCCAGCCGTGATTATCAGATAAAGCAGCTACAGGATCTTATCGCTGCAAAGGATGTGCACATCAGAAACATCGAGGCTGTGAATGACCAGCTTCGCACAATATACGACAACACTGTAAACACCAGAGGCTACAAGACTTTGGAGAGCTTCCGTGCCTTGGCAGCATTCCTGCGAGGCAAGCCTAGCCCAGCAAGAGATGCAAAAAAGGCTGAGAAGGAAGCCAAGAAAGCAGCGAAGATTGCTGCCCGTGAGGCTAAGAAGGCTGCAGCGAGAGGAGAGGAAGCACCATCTATCGCAGTGCATCTTCATCTTTTCTATGTGGATTTACTTCCAGAGTTTGTAAGCTATTTTTCAAATATTCCATTCCGCTTTGACCTTTATATCTCATGTCAGCCTGACGCTGATATCAATGTGATTAAGGCCGGGTTGAAGGACCTTAAGATGGCCAACAAGACGGTGGTTCGTCCGCTTCAGAACAGGGGACGCGATCTCGCACCTCTTTATGTGGCCTTTGCTGAGGAGATAAAGCAGCACGATTATTTCCTCCATGTACACAGCAAGAAGTCTCTTTACTCGGGACAGGAAAAGGGAGGCTGGAGACAGTTCTCACTTGAGATATTATTAGGCTCTCCTGAGAAAGTTAATTCTATATTTGATTTATTTAAGAATAAAAATGCAGGTTTGGTATACCCAGATATCCATGAAGAAGTACCTATGATTGCCTACTCATGGCTTGCTAATGCAGGCCTGGGTCAGCAGCTTTTTGCTGAGTACGATTTAGGTGAGATGCCATCTGTATTCAATTACCCAGCAGGCTCATTCTTCTGGGCTCGTACCGATGCGCTGAAGCCTGTTTTTGATCATGGCTACAGCTATGAGGATTTCCCTGAGGAGGCAGGCCAGACTGACGGCACACTTGCTCACGCTTTGGAGCGCATCCTTCCTTTCATTTCAAGAAAGCAGGGTTATGACGATTTCATCCTTTATTTAGAGGATAAGGATACACAGGTCAATAAGAGCCTTCGTCCATTCTATAGCAATTTCAAGGTGGACAAGGAGCTTCTCATTATGAAGCTTTCAGCTTATGAGACTATTTCATTTGATATTTTCGACACACTCATCACTCGAACAGTGTATGAGCCAGATGATGTGTTTAGAATCGTGGAGAAGGTCATTGCCAATAAGTACGGCAAGCAGGTGGATTTCCTGAAACTGAGAAAATCTGCTGAGGCTGCTGCCGCAGCACAGTACGGTGCCCTCACCACAATCGACAAGATATACGTGGAGGTTTCCAAGGACAAGACCATCGGCGATATCGCTATGGATATCAAGAAGCTGGAAATCGATATTGAGACTGCTGTATGCATTCCTAGAAAAGACATGGTGGAGGTTTACAACGCCCTGAAATCAATGGGCAAGCGTGTAATCCTGGTTAGCGATATGTACCTCAACCGTGTGGAGGTTGTAGGATTATTACACAAGTGTGGTATAGCATATTATGATGAGCTTCTTATTTCATGTGAGGTGGGCGCCCGCAAGGACGACGGAAGCATGTGGAATCTGGTGCTTTCAAATGTACCAGCAGATTCATTTATCCATGTGGGAGACAATTTCCGCTCGGATTCACAGATTCTCATGGACAGACATGTGGCTACACACATTGTAATGAACCCAAGAGATTTGCTGGCTCTTTCTGATTTTGCTTATTTTGATAAGCTGGCAAAGAGAAGCCTTGCTGATTCTGTAGTGGTAGGCCAGGCCATAAATGGAGGAATCTTCAACTCTCCATTTGCCTTCGATGATAAGGGACAGCTTCACTTTAAGAATATGTACGACATGGGCTACACCACCATGGGCCCACTTATGGCCCGCTTTGTAGAGTGGATTGTAGATGAAAATAAAAAGAGTGGCGAGAGACTGCTTCTTCTTGCCCGCGAAGGTTATATGTTAGAGCAGCTTATCCGCGGATACTGTCAGGGAAAGGGCATCGAGGTGCCAGACATTCACTATTTCCTTACATCCCGCAGAGCCTGCGCTGTGCCAGCTCTTGAAAATGATGAGGATATCAGAGAGCTTATCTCCCAGAAATATCAGGGCACATTCAGTAATCTTTTGGTGGAACGCTTCGGATTGGAGCTTCACAGCGACGATACTGACCGCCAGTTTGACTACGAGACAAAGCCTGAAGAGCTGATGGCAGCCTTGGAACCATACAAGGATGAGATTTTCGACAGGGCTAAAAAAGAGAAGATTGCATATATGAATTACGCTGAGGATTTCCTTTTGACATCAAAGGAAATCGCCGTGGTAGACGTGGGATTTTCCGGCACAATCCAGTACTTCCTTATGAAGCTTACTGGCAGGGACATCAGAGGACACTACCTGGCTCTTCATTCAAATAAGCCAGAGCGTATCGGTGGAAAGGCTAACGCCATCTTCGAAATCACTGATCCTCGTCTCATCGACGAGAGCAAGCTGATGAAATATCAGCTGTTTTTGGAGAATGCTTTATCTGCGCCATTTGGCCAGCTTATTAATTTCACCATGGAAAATGGTCAGCCAAAGCCAAGTTTCAAGGGAGATGACTTTGTAAGCGAGGATGTGAAGCTGCTTCAGAAGGGCATTTTGGATTATGTGACTCAGTATGCCACTGGCACAAAGTACCTGGCTGATGAGCAGGTTGTAGATGCGGTACTTGTAGAAGATTTATTCTATGATATAATAGCGGCTGGCACTTTAACATCTGAGATTGCCGAGAGCCTCACTGTGGAGGATGGCTACTCACGTGGCGGAGTGCAAAGATTTGACGTTGAAACCGGTAAATGGAAGGTGGATTGATTTGAGAGATACTTTTAATGTGGTATTTATCAGATACCATTTAACAAAGAAAAATACATTGTTGTTCCAGGGATTTTATCCATTTGATAATCCTAAGGGCTACGACCTTGTGGCAGAGATGAACGGAAAGCCTTACAAGATGGACATCACCATCAACGAAGGCAATGAGGTTCGCCGCCGCTATATCGCTGCTCACAAGAGTGTTTCCAAGGAATATGTGGGCGAGATTGAGCTTCCAGAGAACTTAAAGGATGTGAAGTCTTTACAGCTTATCTGTGTTCTTGGAGATACTAGAAGTGTTGTTTACAAGGCTACAGGCCGCGACCTTGAAAAGCTTAAGAAGGAATATGAGTACAATCTTGAGCGCGCAGCTGTTACAGATGATAAGATTCAGATTCTTGGCTGGGCTATCGGAAATGTACCTGAGGAGTTCCATCTTTACGATGGCAATACAGAGATTCCTATTTCTGTAAAGAGAATGTTCCGTAAGGATGTTTACGGAGTCTATCCAGAGCTTACAGAGAAGTGTGATTCCGGCCTTGAGATTGTTTTTGATAAGGGCAATTATAAAAAGCTTCGCCTTACAATCACTGCAAATGGTCAGGTTTACGATTGCAAGGTAGACACTCCACACGTGCTTACAGGTGGAAATCTTCTTCCTAAGAAGACATTGTGGGAGCGTATCGAGCTTTACCGCCAGGATAATGGACTTGGCGCTACTATCAAGCATGCCATTGATAAGTTTAAGAATGCTGATGCACCTAAGTACACATACATGGATTTCCTTACAAGCTTCGGCCCTACAGAGGTGGAGCTTCAGCGTCAGCGCAATGAGAAGTTTGAGTACAATCCACTTATGAGTATCGTGGTGCCAATGTATCAGACTCCTGAGAAGTTCCTTGTGGAGCTTATTGATTCTATCGTGGCTCAGACTTATGCCAACTGGGAGCTTTGTCTTGCAGACGGAAGCCCAGATGACAGCATCGGCAAATTTATCGAGAAGAAATACGGCGGCGACAGCCGTATTAAATACACACACCTTGAGGCAAACCTTGGCATTTCAGATAACACAAATGCTGCCATCGCCCTTGCCACAGGTGATTTCATCGTGCTTTCAGACCACGATGACACTCTTGCTCCAAATGCAATGTACGAGTGCGTGGCTGCTATCAATAAGGACCGCAGCATCGACGTCATCTACACTGATGAGGACAAGATTTCAATGGATTCAAAGGAATACTTTGAGCCAGTGTTCAAGCCAGATTACAACTTAGATTTACTTTGCTCAGTAAATTACATCTGCCATCTTTTCATTTTCAGACGTGATATCTACGAGAAGGTGGGAGCATTTAATAAAGAGTACGACGGTGCCCAGGATCACGATTTCATTCTCCGCTGCTGCGAGGCTGCTGGAAATGTTTATCACGTTCCAAAGGCTCTCTATCACTGGAGAAGCCACGCTGCATCTACTGCTATGTCAGCTGAGAGCAAGCTTTACGCTTTCGATGCAGGTGTACGTGCTGTTCAGGCGCACTATGACAGACTTGGCATCCCAGCTAAGGTTGAGCAGGACACATTCTACGGATGCTACCGCACAATCTATCAGTGGGACAAGGAGCCACTTGTTTCTATTATCATTCCTAACAAGGACCACACTGATGATTTGGATAAGTGTATCAAGTCAATAGATGCAAAGAGCAATTACAAAAATATTGAGTTTATCATTGTGGAGAACAATTCTACAGAGCCAGAGACTTTCGAGTACTACAAGTCAATCGAGGGTCGTCCTGATGTGAAGATTGTTCGCTATGAGACACCAGGCTTCAATTTCTCTGCAATCAACAACTGCGGAGCAAAGGCTGCCAGCGGTGAGATGTATCTGCTTTTAAATAACGATACAGAGATTATTAACGAGGGCTGCATCAGAGAGATGGTAGATGTATGTCTTCGCCCAGATGTAGGTATCTGCGGAGCCCTTCTTTATTATCCTGACAATACAGTGCAGCATGCCGGTGTTGTTATGGGAATCGGCGGAATCGCTGGTCACACATTTGTTGGCCTTGAGCGAAGCGAGCCAGGTTACATGTTCCGTGCAGTTACCACTCAGGATCTTTCAGCTGTTACAGCTGCCTGCCTGATGGTTCGCAAAGAAGTATTTGATGAGGTTGGCGGTCTTACAGAGGATTTGGCAGTTGCCTTTAACGATGTGGACTTCTGTATGAAGGTTCGTGATAAGGGATACCTGGTTGTTTACAATCCACACGCTGAGCTTTACCACTATGAGTCAAAGTCTCGTGGATATGAGGACACAGGAGAGAAGGTTGCCAGATTTAATTCTGAGGTTGAGAAGCTTGAGAAGAGATGGCCAGACATTCTTGAAAAGGGTGATCCATATTACAATCCTAACCTTTCAATTTTGGATGGTTGGTTTAGACTGAAGGAAGAGTAAAATTTAAGGCTTGGTACCAGTTACGGTGCCAAGCCTTTTTGTATTCTGCGATTTATCGTTCTGCCTCAAGGGCACTAAAGTAAGTCAGAACCTGACTTAAAAATTCTTCTTTTTCCAATTCTTCAAGATATCTTATTTCTCCGCCCTCAGTACTGATAAGGTATGAGGCATCGTAAAACATTCTGTCGAACTGGGAACCTGCATCGGCATCAAAAAGGCTTGTGCCAAGAAAATAGTTCTCGGAATCGATATCAAGGAAATCCAAAACTGTAGGAGCAAAGCAAAGGGAATTGCGCCCCTTTACATCAATCTCTTGAGGCTCTATGCCTTTGTAATAGATGAACAGTGGCATCACATCAAGATCGGTGCATTCACGTTTGTGGTCCGTAAACAAATCTGTGTAGGACTGGTCAGCGTAAGTGGAGTGATCTGTTGTGAAAATAATGATGGTGTTGTCTGCGAGGTCAGACTCCTGAAAATCATCCAGGAAGTATTTAAACATCTGGTCGCAGTTGTAAAACTTATTTAAAAATCCGTTGGCACCGTCCCCGTACTGATACTCCTTAGAGTTGAAGGAAACATGGGTGCCAAAGGTGTAAATGCCAAGTAAGAATGGCTGGTCATCCTTAGCCTTTTCATGGGCTGACTGAATGAGAAGCTTGTAGGCTTCGCCGTCTGTCATGCCATCTGCAAGTCCTGTTACATTTTCCTTATCCTCGATAATCTCGTCGAATCCAAGGTTGTTCAGATAAAGAGTAAACTCGTCATTGAAAGGCTCAGTATTTATAAATGAAGTCTTGTAACCCTGATCCTTTAAAATGCTGTGGAGGGAAACAAGGTTGTTTGCCTTATTGTCATCATCCAGCTTGTAACCACTGTAAAGCTGTCCCTGAACACCGCGGAGTGTTGGGAAGGTGTGGTTGTAATAATTTTTGAAAGAGATGCAGGATTTCTCAAACTCCCGAAGATTTGGCATGATATTTCTTTCATCGTAAATGATGTTGGAACTGAGGCCTTCTGTGAAAATCACGATAATGTTTGGCTTCTCTGGAAGTGCAGCAGGTTTTGCAACAGCGTCTTCAAGTGAATCCTTATGGAAAGTGCCAAGGGCAACTTCAGGATTTGCGGCAGCACGCTTAACATGCTGATAGCGAACCTGATCCACCAAAATAGTAGCGAAGCTCTGGACAGGGCTGAAACGTTTGTAGCTGGCGTTAATAGCCATTTCAATAAAAATGAAAGCTACAAGCAAAGTGACAATAGTTCTTTTATCAGCCTTGAAAATGCATCTGCCTGGGAGAAAAATAATCACCAGGGCAAGGATAGTTCCAAGGGAATAGGCTACTATTTCCCCGCCAAGATCCTGAAGAAACTTGATATTTTTCAGCATGGTGAGAGTGACGTAGCTGTTTCCAAAATAAAGTACCGTCATCTGTGCCACGTAGATGAAAAACAGCAGGCATGCTAATATTCGACAAAAAATATTTTTCTCGGTAATGAGATTATAAATTATAAAAATAAAGGTGAGCTCTACTAAACCAACAGAGATGTAAGTAACCTGTCTGGTGGTGAAGTAGGTCAGAACAGTGAGAACCGCAGCAAGTATGAACTTTATAATTGTGAAAAGCCCTCTGCGGAAGGCTTTATCTTTCAAGCGTGAAATCAATTCAGGTACTCCTTTGTCTTGTTAATAAGTGGCTGTTCCACATAGTTGTATATTGCGATGGACATAGCCAGTGAAAGCAGGTAAACCACTACGAATACACGGTATGCTGACAAATCTGTAAAGTGAAGCATCAGCATGAAATGAAGCAGATACATTGAAAAGCTTACATTACCGATGAGAGTGAAAACTCTGTTGCCCATGAAGCGGCGAACAACATTGCCCTCTGAAAGAAGACACAAAATCATAATGGCAAGTGCCGCCATATATGTGATGAGAACAGGGTGTTCCCAACCTACGTGATAGCCTGTGAAGCGAGCATCGATTTTCGACATAATCTGCTCGGAACTTACAATAGAAAGAACCAGACAAAGTACCACATAGACCGAACCGAAAGCCGAGCAAAGAACAACAGTCTTCTCAGAAACATTCTCCTTTACAAGCTTTACAATCCTAAGCAAATAAGCAAACGCCATGCCCACTAAAAAGAGCCAGAGCCTAAGTGGGGAAGTGCTTCCATTTGCATAAAGGAAAAGTGCGGGCACCTTTGGCAAAATCTGATATGTGACAAATACAAGCAGATTTATAAAGGCAAACACTGCAAGATTCATCTGAAGTGCAGAAAGCTTTAGTGTCCCAATGAGCTTTTTGAAAGCTGCGATAATCAAAATCACAAATGGTGCAACGATATAGAAAATTATCTCCTGCTGAAGGAACCAAAGGTGGTTCTTGCTTTTGATGAAAAACATGTTTAACAAAAGACTGTTCTCAGTAGAGAAATCTCTGAAATCGAAAAATGCCAGCCCCCATGTGGCAAAGAACATGCAAAGCCAGCAGGCCGGGATGATGCGCACCAGGCGCTTTACGTAGTAGCGGCCAAATTCCTTTGGCGAAAAGTATCCGTATTCAAAATTTTCCTGTGTAAAAGGCTGACATACGAAGAATCCGCTCATGGCAAAGAATATGTTGTTTCCTAATCCGCCCTGAGCCAGAAAACCGCAATGGGAAAGGATGATAAGGGTGATGGCCCAAAATCGAAGTCCCTGGATTGCGTTATTTTTGGACTGTTTCATTTATATTATTCCCTTCAAAATTCGATGGTAAAATTCAAATTAAACTTATTGTGATTATACTATAGTGACCATTGAAAAAATAGGTAAATTTGTATGTGCTGTGGGTATATGATAAAATGACTCCGTCAAAATTAATTTAATAAGGAACCGATTAATGAATAATAAATGTACGTTAGAATCCCTGTCGCAGGGGACTGATAACAATCTAAATCTGGTGAGACTGATTGCCGCCATGCTGGTAATGTACATGCATTCCTTCGCACTGTGTCAGGCAAATCTTGAGTCAGATTTAATGTACACACTTACTTTCCACAAAGCACTTTCAGGTCAGGTAGGCGTGGATATTTTCTTTGTTATCAGCGGATTTTTAATTTATAGAAGCTACGACCGTAGCAACAAAATTGGTAAATATTTAAAGGCACGTTTTCTTAGAATATGGCCACTTATGGCACTGTTCGTTCTTTCTACGGCCTTTATTTTTGGCCCTGTGTACACATCACTTTCCAGGGAAGAATATTTTGCAGGTGATATCAAAGGATACCTGATGAATCTGGTTTTCATTTCATCTGAGACAAGACTTCCGGGGGTGTTTGCAAACCATATTAATCAAAGTGCAAACGGCAGTATCTGGACTCTTCAGTACGAGGTGCTTTGCTATCTGCTGGTGCTTTTGATGGTGCCAATTTTAAGAAAATTCAAGAAGTTGATTTTTGCGATAATCGCAGTATCGGCAGGCATTTATCTGTACTTCAGCTACGGCTGCACGGCAGATACATTTCTTGGAGTTTCAAAAACATTGTTTGTAAACTTTGGACGCCTCACTCTTCAGTTTGAAGTGGGCGTGCTTTACTATGTTTACAGGGACAAGATTGTTATGTCCATCAAGTGGTTTTTGGTGGCAGTGGCTGGTCTTGTGGCAGGCTCATATTTCTTGGATTACGAAATCGTATTTGCGATATTTGGAGCATATATAGTTTTGTATTTAGGCTTCAATTATTACGGCATTTCAAAGATATACAATAAGGTGGGCGACATCAGCTACGGAGTGTACATCATGTCATTCTTCGTGCAGCAGCGTGTCATCGAATACCTCGGTGAGATTCCATACGGCTACAGAGCATATTACATGGATACCTACACCAATTTCTGGGTGTCAGTAGCTATCGTTGTGCCACTGGCGCTGATTAGCTGGCATTGCTTTGAAAAACAACTTTTGAAATTAAAATAGGGAAAAATATGAACGAGATTAAAGAGTACAAGGAACCAACAAATAAAATTGAAAAGGGGTTGATGTATCTTCAGCACTACGGTGTGAGAAGAACTGTGACAAAGACCTTTTTAAAGGCCATCGGTCATGACCAGGAACACTACAGTTATCGCAAATTTTTAAAGGCTCATCCTGTTACAGAGGAGGAGCTTGATAAGCAGCGTCATACCGTATTTACGTATAATCCTGTAATCAGTATCGTAATTCCTCTTTACAACACACCGGAGAATTTCCTTGTTGAGCTGATTCAGTCATTCACAGCCCAGACCTATCCAAACTGGCAGCTCTGCCTTGGCGACGGCAGTCCAAAGGAAGGCCTGAAGGATATCATTTTAAAGGCTACAGGTGGACAGTGGGACGACAGAATTGTCTACAAAAAGCTGGAGGGCAACACAGGAATTGCCGGAAATACTAATGCAGCCCTGGAGCTTGCCACAGGTTCGTTCATCGGATTTACAGACCATGATGACCTTATCACTCCTGATGCAATGTTTTATATTGCAAAGGCTTTGAACGAGGACAACACTATCGAGGCTATATATTCCGATGAGGATAAAATCGATATGGAGGGCAAGGAATATTTCCTTCCTCATTTTAAGTCGGATTTCAATCTTGACCTTTTGTGCTCACATAATTACATCACTCATCTTTTCGTTGCCAGAGCTGATTTGGTAAAGGCCAGCGGCGGAATTAAGTCTGAGTTTGATGGTGCACAGGATCATGATTTTGACCTTAGAATTTTGGAACAGTGCAAGAACATTTACCATATTCCTCGTGTGCTTTATCACTGGCGTACACATCCACTTTCTACAGCGGATCACCCAGAGGCAAAGATGTATGCCTATGAGAATGGACGCCGCGCAGTGGAGGAGCACTACAAGAGAATCGGTGTGCCAGCCAGAGTGGAGCTGGATACACATTTGGGATATTACCGCACTATTTATGAGTGGCCAGACACACCACTTCTTTCTATCGTAATTCCGAATATGAATCACTGCAGAGATTTGCAGCAGTGTATCGACAGTATTACTGAGAAAACAGACTATAAGAATATTCAGTTTGTGATTGTGGAAAATAATTCTGATGAGGCGGCTCTTTTCGATTACTACAAAGAGCTGGAAATCAGAACAGATATCAATGCCAAGATAGTAGATTTTACAAAGGCTTTCCCTGAGACAAAGGGACAGTTTAATTTCTCTGCGCTGGTTAATTTCGGTGTGGAAAATGCAGATGGAGAATACATTCTTCTTCTTAACAACGACACCAGAATGATTAACAAAAATGCCATCTCAGAGATGATGGGATTTGTGAGAAGAAATGACGTTGGTGCTGTTGGCGCCAGATTATATTATGGCAACAATACTGTTCAGCATGCCGGCCTTATCTTAGGACTTGGCGGAGTTGCTAATTCACAGTTCCACGGAAGCGGAAGAGAGCAGGTGGGATATTTCTACCGCAGTACCTGTGTCCAGGATTTATCAGCAGTTACAGGTGCATGCCTTCTTACAAGCAAAGCAGATTATGAAAGCGTGGGCGGATTCGACGAGAAGCTTGCAGTGGCATTTAACGATGTGGATTACTGCCTGAAGCTTAGAGCCAAGGATTTACTTTGCGTCTACACACCATTTGCTGAGTGGTATCACTTAGAGTCCCTTAGTCGTGGACTTGACCACGCAGACCCAGCAAAGAAGGCCCGCATGGACAAGGAGACAGAGTACTTTATGTCAAAGTGGAAGGATGTGTATGAGAAGGGGGATCCATACTACAATCCAAATCTTTCACTGACAAAATTTGACTATTCATTTGAGTAGGTTTTTTATTAGGCACATCATTATATTTTGTAGATAATAAAAGGAATAACCATTATAATATAAGGTAATAAATTACTTGGGGAAGTAATTGGGGTTTTACTTAAAATAGTGTATTGGGAGAATTGTCTTGTACAAGAAAAAGAAGCGCTCGTGGGTAAAGCATCTCGACTTTATTCTGCTGGACATGTTGGCTGCAGAGATTGCACTGTTCATTGGTGTTTTTGTTAAGTTTGAAGGTGCAATTATATTTGTCAGCAGATTTGACCATTATCCTTTATACGAAGATATGGCGATGCTGCTGCCATTTATCGATTTGGCAGGAGTTCTTTTTACAGAGACTTACACGGGTATTTTACGACGAACAAAATATCAGGAAGCGATTTCTACCATTGGTCACTGCTTTGTAAACGTACTGGGAATTCTGTTATACATGCAGGCTATGCAGACCACATTCTTCTACTCAAGATTTGCTCTTGGCGTAGCTGGTGTAGCAATGGTAATCATTTCCTATATATTTAGATGCGGATGGAAACGTGTTATCCGCAGGAGAATGCTGCAGGATGTCAATAAGACATCCCTTATTGTGGTGGCTGAATCTACTACAGTGGATGCCTGTCTGGCTGAGCTTGCCCACAGCCCATACTACGAATTTAAGGTAAATGGTGTGGCTGTGGTTGATAAGGACATGACAGGGCAGGTGATTCAGGGAATTCTTGTTGTGGCATCTGCTGACACTTTATTTGAATATCTTAGAACCAACGTGGTGGACGAGGTGTTCCTTGATGGCAATACAAGAGCCAGCGAGGAGAACCTGGCATGACGTTTGGTTGAGCAGGGACTGACAGTTCATGTGTCCCTCATTCACACAGACAATCTTATGCCAAACAGAATAATGGAGACTTATGGTCGCTATGTAGTGCTGACCACAAGTATGCATATAGCCAATAATCGTCAGGCATTTTGCAAGAGATTTGGAGATATACTGGGTTCGATTATAGGACTGGTTTTTGTGGTGATTGCCTTTATCATTTTTGCACCAATTATCAAAATCCAGTCCAAGGGACCTGTATTTTTCAGTCAGACCAGAATCGGTAAAAATGGACGTAAGTTTAAATTCTATAAATTCAGAACCATGTACATGGATGCGGAGGAGCGAAAGAAGGAGCTGATGGAGCAAAACGAAATCAGCGGAAATATGTTTAAGATGGAAAATGATCCGCGCATTATTCCAATAGGACATTTTATGCGTAAGTATTCCATCGATGAGCTGCCTCAGTTTTGGAATGTTTTGAAAGGTGATATGGCAATCGTTGGAACCAGACCACCTCTTGAGGATGAGTATGAAAATTATGCTCTTCATCATAAGGCTCGTCTTTCAATTAAACCGGGGCTTACAGGAATGTGGCAGGTCAGCGGACGAAGCGACATCACTGATTTTGAGGATGTGGTGGCACTGGATACCCAGTATATTTCCAACTGGTCGCTGATGCTGGATTTGAAGATATTACTTAAAACTGTTGCTGTTGTGCTTGGAGGAAAGGGATCGAAATAATGAGCGATGCTTATTTTTCTCTGGTGGTTTGGACTACGGATACTGACATGGACCAGTTTAAGGATATGCTGGAGTCCATCGACCAACAGGATTATCGTGAATTCGAATTATATATTTTGGACAACAACCCAAGCAACGAGCTGGAGGTTACCATTAAGGAATTCTTCCCTGACATCGTTGATAAGGTTCATTATCGCCGTCTGAAAAAGAAGAATGGCGGAGCCTATGCCTATAATATAGGAATACATTTTGCAGAAGGCTCCCATTTGGTTTTCCTGGGACAGCACGACAGACTTGGCGGGAACACTCTGAGTTCTTTCAATGAAAAGATTCAGGGGCTGGAAGGCGACGCCTACATTATCTACAGCGACCACGATGAGCTTGTGGGGCTGGACAGAATGAATCCTCACTTTAAAAGTGATTTTAATAAGGAACTTTTTTTGCAGACAAATTATATAGGAGAGTTTTTGTGCATCTCAAAGGGGCTTGTAAGACAGATTGGCGAGTTCAATGAGAAGGCAAAATATTCCTATATATATGAATATATTTTAAGAGCAGTTTTTAAAAATTTCGAAATCGCTCATGTACCATCTCTTCTTTATCATAAGAGAACCTCTACGAAGGGAATGACAAAGGAAGAACGGCAGGAGGCTACATATTCTGCCAAGGAACACTTGGCTTTAGCATTATCGTATTTACGAAGCAACGGAATAGTATGCGACGGACGAATAGACCAGTCTTTGAAGAAGTGGCACATCGATTATGATGACACCAGCTTCAGAAGATTTGGTAAAGACTACATGTTTTTGCGTGAGGATAATGTGAGACTCTTCACCAGAAACAACGTAAAGAAAATGTACGGCTATCTTTGCCAGCCGGACGTGGCTGTAGTTGGTGTGCGTTTTTTAGGCAAAGGATTTACCTATGATAATGCTGGCTACATTATCGGCGAAGATGGTACTGAGTATCCGGCCTTTCATGGGCAGCGAATTTTCAGGGATACCTATGAGGGCTTGGGAAGCATGCCAAGAGACGTGGCCATGGTGGATGGTGGTTGCTGTATGATTGATGCAAAGGTATACAGAATGCTTCACGGTTTTGATAAGAATCTTTCTGGCAGGGATGCCATGCTTGATTTTTGTCTGAGAGCAAAAGCTAAAGGATACAGGACTGTAGTGGTGCCACGAGTTATCGCCAGATATAAAGATAAAAATAATGAAACCACTCAGGAAAGCCACGACAGACTTATGGAAAAACATGGTGATTACATTCAGCAGGGGGATTGCTTCTATAATAAGAACCTTCCTCTTGGAGTAGAAAATTATGTCCTTCCAGGTGCTTCAGAATAAATAGTAAACGCAATTCTTAAGATTTATTAAGATTTGTCTAAAACAGATAGAATTCTTGACAACCTACAAACCATTAGAGTAGACTAAACCATAATGCTGTCATGAAAATGGCAGCATAAAATTTTTTTTAAAATAAGAATGGAGAACTAGGAGTAAGATGAGTAATTTTGATGATTACGATTTTGACTTGGACAGAGATTTCAATTCCCAGCGTGGACTTGATCTCGATGATGAATTAGATATGTATGATTACGATCCAGATGTAAGACGCAGAAGACCAGAGGGCAGCCGCCCATCAGGAGCTCGTCGTCCAGCAGGTTCACGTCCTGCAGCTTCAAGAAGCAGTCAGCCTCGTCAGGGGGCACCAAGACGTCGCCCAGAGGGCAATCGTCCACAGCAGGGCAGAAGACCAGAAGGTGGCAGACCTTCAGGCAGTCGCTCAGCCGGTTCGCGTTCAGGAAATGGCCGTCCTTCAGTGACACGTCCAGATGGCGGACGCGCATCTTCAAGAGCAACAGCTGACAGACGCAGCAGCCGCCCATCAAACAGCCGTCCAGCGGGAAGAAAGAAGACTAGCAAAGCAGCACAGAAGAAAAAGAACAGAAGAACAATCATTATTATAGAGATAGTTATTTTATTAATCCTTGCAATCGTTATTTACTTCTGGAGTAAATTTGGCAAGGTTAACTGGGACAACATCAATATGGAGCAGGTTAAGTCAAACGAACTTGATGCAGCTACAGAAGAGGTTCTCAGCAATTACAAGACTATTGCACTGTTCGGTGTTGATAACCGTTCAAACGGAAAGCTCGACAGTGGTAACTCAGATGCTATCATCCTTGTTTCTATTAACAATGATACAAAGGATGTTAAGATGCTTTCAGTACAGCGTGATACTTACCTTCAGGTTGAGAAGGACTTATATCGTAAGTGTAATTACGCTTATAACCATGGTGGAGTTGAGCAGGCTCTTGAGATGCTTAACACAAACCTTGATATCAAGATTGACGGATACGTGGCAGTTGACTTCTATGCCCTTGCTACTATCGTAGACTGTCTCGATGGTCTCGATCTTGAAATCACACAGAAGATGATTACTACAAACAATCCTGAGACAGGACAGAACGCTCTTGCAGGTTACATCGCAGAGGTTGAGAACATCCTTAATTACTATCCAAACGAGGAAGAGGGATGGAAGTACTCAGACTGCTACTTCGACAGCCCTGGTACATATCACTTAAACGGTGCTCAGGTAGTAGGTTTCTGTAGAAACAGATATGCTGTAAATAACGACTATGGCCGTGCTGAGAATCAGCGTATGGTTATTAAGATGATTGTTGAGAAGGCTAAGCATGCTTCACCTTCACAGTTGAATGACATTGCTGATAAGGTATTCCCTAAGATTGCTACCAGCCTTTCATTCTCACAGTGTGTAGGCATGGCTACAGATGTTGGAAAATACAATATGGCAGAGTCTTCAGGCTTCCCATTTGCACTTAAGACAAAGACAGTTAGCAAGAAGACAGGTAGTGTTGTAGTTCCTTGTACACTTACATCAAACGTTGCTCAGCTTCATAAGTTCCTGTATGATCAGGATGATTATGATCCTACTGATGATGTGGTTGATGTTATCAGTGAGCACATCAAATCAGAGACGGGCTTGAGTGAATCAAGTGCAGAAATAACACAGGCAACAGACGGTTCAGGCCAGTAGTTAACAGAATAAGAGGAATTAATTATGTGTGGAATAGTTGGATATGTAGGAAAGTCACAGGCAGCACCTATTTTGCTTGATGGACTTAGCAAGTTGGAGTACAGAGGTTATGATTCAGCTGGTATGGCTGTATATGATGGTGCAAAGATTGAGTACCAGAAGGCTAAGGGTCGTTTAAAGCTTCTTAGCGAGAAGACTCATGATGGTGCTACGATGCAGGGTACCATTGGTATTGGCCACACACGTTGGGCTACACATGGTGAGCCTAGCGAGGCAAATGCTCATCCTCATCTTAACGAGGAAGAGACAATTGCTGTTGTTCACAATGGTATTATCGAGAACTACGCTAAGCTTAAGGATAAGCTTATCAAGCGTGGATATACATTTAAGTCAGAGACAGACACAGAGGTAGTTGCTCACCTTCTTGATTACTATTACAAGCAGGGCAATGATCCACTTACATCTGTAACAAAGGTTATGCACCGTGTTGAGGGTGCATACGCCCTTGGAATTATCTTTGCAGATCATCCAGATGAGATTTACTCAGTTCGTAAGGACAGCCCACTTATCGTTGGTCTTGGCAAGGATGGAAATCTTATTGCATCAGATGTTCCTGCAGTTCTTAAGTACACTCGCGAGGTATACTTCATCGAGAACGAGGAAATTGCAAAGCTTACAGAGAACTCAATTGAGTTTTATGATGTAGATGGTCAGCCAATCGAGAAGCAGTCTAAGACAATCGATTGGGATGTTGATGCAGCAGAGAAGGGTGGTTACGACCACTTCATGATTAAGGAGATTCACGAGGAGCCTAAGACTGTTCGCGATACTCTTAATCCACGTATCAAGGATGACAAGGTAGATATCGAGGAGCTTGGTATGACAGACGAGGAGATTAAAGCAATCTCACGTATTCGTATCGTAGCCTGCGGTTCTGCTTACCATACTGGTGTTACAGCCAAGTACGTATTTGAGGAGATGGCTCGTATCCCTGTAGAGGTTGATATCGCTTCAGAGTTTAGATATCGCAATCCTATCCTTCAGGAGAATGAGCTTGTTATCGCTGTCAGCCAGTCAGGTGAGACAGCTGATACAAAGGAAGCTGTTCGTATGGCTCGCGCTATGGGCAATATGACACTTGCTATTGTAAACGTAGTAGGTTCATCTATCGCACGTGAAGCTGAAAAGGTTATGTACACATGGGCAGGTCCAGAGATTTCAGTTGCCACAACAAAGGCATACTCAGCTCAGCTCATCGCATTCTATCTTCTTGCAATGAAGTTTGCAGAGGTTAGAGGACTTCTCGGTGCAGATGAGATGAAGTCACTTATCAGCGACTTAAAGAAGCTTCCAGAGCAGATTGAGATGCTCCTTGGAAATAAGGAGCGCATCCAGAAGTTTGCAAACAGATTCGTTGCAGCTAAGGACGTATTCTTCATTGGACGTGGTATTGATTACGCTATTTCAATGGAAGGCTCACTTAAGCTTAAGGAGATTTCATACATTCACTCTGAGGCATATGCTGCCGGCGAATTAAAGCACGGTACTATCTCTCTTATCGAGGATAATACACTTGTTGCAGCAGTTGCTACACAGGACAATGTATATGCAAAGACTGTATCTAACATCGTAGAGTGCAAGACTCGTGGAGCTTACATTCTTGCAGTTACAACAATAGGAAATGAGGATATTGAAAAGGTTGCAGATTCTGTAATGTACATTCCTCAGACAAACAGATACTTTACAAACTCACTTGCAATTATTCCATTGCAGCTCTTTGGTTACTATGTATCTGTTGGTAAGGGCTTTGATGTTGATCATCCAAGAAACCTTGCTAAGTCAGTTACAGTTGAATAAAAGATTAATAAAGGTAGTAGTTTTTTAGCTACTACCTTTTTTTCTAAAGAAATACTAATACTCTTCACGCACTTGTCACATTAGGGCGTTACACTACATGCATGTAGTTGAGAAAGGAAGGCGAGTAATATGAGCGATTTTTTTAACAACGGCTCAAATTCGGAAGAGCAGAACAACTCTGGTTCTTATTCTTATAAGAAAGAAGAAATCAATCAGGGTGAATCATTTTATCAGTGGTCACCATACGATGATGGCAATAGAGTAAAGAAAAAAAAGACCAGCACACTTGGTAAGAAGCTTGGCAACGCAGCAGCTATTGCATTGGTATTTGGTCTTGTTGCCGGACTGGCTTTCCAGTCTATCGTGGCAGTTACTAATAGATTGTGGAACCTGGAAGAAGCCAAGCAGCCAGCTATTGAATCTACTGTCGAGACAGAAACGGCAGACAAGAAAGTAGAATCTACTGACACAGCTAAGGGCACTACAACAGCTACAAAGATTACTACTGATGTTTCTGAGATTGCACAGAATGTGCTTCCAGCAATTGTTCAGGTTACTAATGTAGGAATCAAAGAGTATCAGACATTCTTCGGTACAATGCAGCAGCCTACACAGTCAGCTGGTTCAGGTATTATCGTTTCACAGGACGATGACAACATTTACATTGCCACAAACAATCACGTTGTAAGCGGCGCTGAGACTCTTACAATTACATTCAATGATGACCAGGCAGTAGAGGGAACAATCAAGGGTACAGATTCATCTTGTGACCTTGCAGTTGTTTCAGTGGCAGTAAAGGATATCCCTTCAGATACTCTTTCTAATATTAAGGTAGCAACACTTGGTGATTCTGATAACACTGTTGTTGGCGAAGCAGCCATCGTTATCGGCAACGCAATGGGTTACGGTACATCAGTTACAAACGGTATCATCTCTGCAAAGGACCGCGAGGTTTCAGTTCAGGATGAGGATGGAAATGTAGTTACTAATTCACTTATCCAGACAAACGCAGCAGTTAATCCTGGTAACTCAGGTGGAGCTCTTCTTAATGCAAAGGGAGAGGTTATCGGTATCGTATCTGTAAAGCTTGCTCAGGAAAATGTTGAGGGTATGGGTTATGCAATCCCTATTTCATTTGCTACATCTATTATTCAGCAGATGGTAGACAATGATGTTGTTTCAGAGCTTGATGCTTCTTATCTTGGTATCGCAGGTAAGGATATCACTCAGGAGATGTCAGAGCAGTACAACGTTCCTGTTGGAGTTTATGTTGCGCAGGTAGTTTCTGGTTCAGGAGCAGATGAAGCAGGTATTGAAGTAGAAGATGTTATCACCGGCTTCAACGGACGTAAGGTTACTTCAGTAAACACACTGAACAATATCATGCAGTACATTGCAGCAGGCACAACAGTTGATGTTACTGTAGCCAGACATGATAACGACTACAAAGAAGAGACAATTAAGGTTACATTAACAAGAAAAATTGATAAAGTTCAGTAATATAACTTAATACACACACTATAGAAGGTTCGCAGGTAGCGGACCTTCTTTTTCATAAATATCGACTATTCCAATGGTTTTTTTGGAATGTGCTTTGAGATTTCTATCGAAGGCTAATAAATTTTGTACAATTATTCCAAGTCTGTTATGGTACTATATGTTCTATTCAGGGAGGACTGTGACAGATGGCGGAAAAAGATATCAAAACTTGTGAAGTATCAGATTTAGAAGGCTGTATCAAAGTATTAGAAAAATTTAAAGACTACGAATTCCTTAGTATGTTGCATGATGAGAATGAATTGGTTGATTATGCCAAGAAGGTTCTTGAAAATGGACATGTTATAGCTGAATTTCTCAGTGGAGATCCAGTAGGGTTCGTTTGTTTTTACTGCAATGATACCGAGTCTAAGACTGTATTTGTGACAAGTTTTGCCATCGCGGAAGATATTGGTTTTATGAAGGGAAAGACCCTTTTTAGAATTATATCTGAAGGTCTTAAAGTATGTAAGAAAACGGGAATGGAAAACATTCTGATTGAGGTAGATAAGAGAAATAAACTGGCCATTAGATTGTACGAACATCTTGGCCTTGAATATATGCCAGAGGAAAGAGAAACATCTTTTCTCATGGGCGCTCCAATTGGAGTAATAATGGAAAAATTTTATAAAAAATGATAAGGGCTTTCTCTTGAGAGAGAGCCTTTTTTTATGCTAAAATATTCGCTATGAAAAAAGGAAAGATTATTTTAGGGATTTTAATAGTGGCGTGGCTTTGTGTTATATGGGGCCACAGCATGCAGCCTGCAGTGGTATCTGAGGGCGAAAGCGGTAAGTGGCTGTCAGTGATTTCAAGATTCATTCCAGTCATTACAAATGACGATGCGGGAATGTATATTGTTAGAAAGTGCGCCCATTTTACAGAGTACGCTATCTTGGGAGTGCTGCTTGCTTTGGAGCTTGCATATTTTGTAAAGGGATGGCTTAGAAGATTTTTTGAACCATTGGCATTTGCACTTTCGGCATCATTTATCGATGAGACTATCCAGCTTTTTGTGGAAGGTCGTTCAGGACAGGTTTCTGATATGTGGATTGATACAGCAGGGGCAGCACTTGGCATTGTCATCACCCTTGCAATTATTGGAAATCGCAGAAGCAAAAGAGGATATTAATAGTGTCTACTGGGTACTGTTATGGTAGAATTATTACATAAATAATTTAGGCAAACGATTCGGAGGCATCATATGAGCAAAAAGAGAATAGTTATTGCACTTGGACATGACGCACTTGGCACAACTGTGCTGGAGCAGTGGAACGCTACAAAGCGCACAGCGGTGGCGGTAGCAGAATTTATCGGGCAGGATTATCAGGTGGTCATCACCCATAGCAATGGCCCACAGGTAGGTATGATTCACACAGCACTTTCTGAGTTTTATCAGAATCATCCTGATTACACACCTACACCTATGTCGGTTTGTTCCGCAATGAGTCAGGGTTACATTGGTTATGATTTGCAGCAGGCTATTCGTTCTGAGCTTGTAGGCCGAGGCATTTACAAGCCAGTATCTACAGTGCTTACACAGGTGACTGTAGATCCATATGATGAAGCTTTTTATAAACCTACAAAGATCATCGGCAGAATCCTTACAGAGGAGGAAGCTGAGGCTGAGGAAGCAAAGGGTAATCACACAGTCAAGGTGGAAGGCGGCTTCCGCAGAATTGTGGCTGCTCCAAAGCCTATGGAGATTGTTGAAATTGATGCCATCAAGGCACTTTGCGATGCAGACCAGGTGGTTATTGCAGCAGGTGGCGGCGGCATTCCAGTCCTCACTCAGGACAATAAATTAAAGGGTGCTTCGGCAGTAGTTGAGAAGGATACAGCAGCAGGTCTTCTTGCTTCAGAGCTTGATGCAGATATGCTTGTTATCCTTACATCAGTTACAAAGGTTTGCAAGAACTTTGGACAGGCTGATGAGGAGCCACTTGATTACATTTCAGTGGCAGATGCTAAGAAGATGCTTGCAGCAGGAGAGTTTGGTGCTACAGATATGGCGCCAAAGATTCAGGCAGCTATCGATTACATTGGTGATTCAGCTATCCGCAAGGTACTTATCACAAAGCTTTCTGATGCTGGCAATGCAGTAGGCGGCCAGACAGGAACAATGATTGGGAAATAGAAGATTATGAAGATGACTGGAGAGATAATTGTCTCCCAGTCATCTTTTTTGTTTATGAGTTAGCGCCTTGAAACCATTGAAGAAACATGGTATATTATGGGTAGCTGTTAGATATAGCTAACAATGATTATTTAAATAAAACTAACAATTTAAATATTTAGTTAGAATTGTCTAATAATTTCCGGCTATATAAGGAGAAATTAATGAAGACACTTAGAGATATTAAGGTTGGTGGCACAGCAAAGGTTGTGAAGATTAATGGCGAGGGTGCTATCAAGCGTAGAATAATGGATATGGGTATTACCAAGGGAGTAGAGATTTATGTTCGTAAGATGGCTCCTCTTGGAGATCCAATGGAGATTACTGTCAGAGGTTATGAGCTTGCATTCCGTAAGGCAGATGCAGAAATGATTATCGTAGAATAGGAGAAAAGATGGGAATTCGTATTGCTTTAGCAGGTAATCCAAACTGCGGAAAGACAACATTATTCAATGCTCTTACAGGATCTAATCAGTTCGTAGGAAACTGGCCAGGCGTTACTGTAGAGTATAAAGAAGGTACATATATCCATGATAAGGATGTAAAGATTGTTGATCTTCCAGGTATTTACTCACTTTCTCCATATACATTAGAGGAAGTAGTTGCCAGAAATTATCTTGTTGATGAAAAACCAGAGGCTATTATAAATGTAGTAGATGGTACAAATATTGAGAGAAATCTCTATCTCACAACACAGGTTGTAGAGCTTGGTATTCCAGTTGTTATCGCCATCAATATGATGGATGTTGTTGAAAAGAAAGGTGACATCATTTACACTGATGCACTTTCTAAGGAAATCGGTGTACCAGTTATTGAGATTTCAGCTTTAAAGAATACTGGTATGGAGAAAGTTGTAGCTGCTGCTGTTGAGGTAGCAAAGGAGGCAAAGCCACAGAATCCTAAGCACAACTTTGGCGGAGCTGTGGAGCATGCACTTGCTCATATCGAGGAGCTTTGCCTTCATAATCTTGAGGATGAGAATCTTCAGCGTTGGTATTCTATTAAGCTTTTTGAACGTGATGAAAAGATTCAGGAGAAGCTTGGTCTTTTAGCTGAAACAGTTCATCATATCGAAAAAGATATCACTTCCTGCGAACAGGAAATGGATGATGACTCAGAGTCAATCATCACAAATGAGAGATACAATTACATTACTTCTATCATAGATAAATGTGTTTATAAGGCACACAGAGGAATCTCCGTTTCTGATAAGATTGACCACATTGTTACCCACAGAATTTTTGCTCTTCCAATTTTCGCATTGGTAATGTTCATCGTTTATTACGTGACAGTTACTACTATTGGAACTGCATGTACAGACTGGGTTAATGAAGGTCTTTTTGGAGATGGATGGAACTGGTTTGGTAATCCTGATAAGTTCCAGCCAGGTATTCCAGTATTGATTGAACAGGCACTTGATGCCATGAACTGTAATGACATGGTAAAGGCTCTTGTTCTCGACGGAATCGTAGCCGGTGTTGGTGCAGTACTTGGTTTCGTTCCACAGATTTTTGTACTCTTTGCATTCCTTGCATTTTTAGAGGCATGCGGTTATATGTCACGTGTGGCATTTATCATGGATAGAATCTTCAGAAAGATCGGTCTTTCTGGAAAGTCATTTATTCCTATGCTTGTCAGCACAGGTTGTGGTGTTCCAGGTATTATGGCATCACGTACCATCGAAAATGACAGAGACCGTAAGATGACAATCATGACTACTACATTTATTCCATGTAGTGCAAAGCTTCCATTTATCGCTATGATTGCAGGTGCGATTTTTGGTGGGGCAGCATGGGTTGCTCCAGCAGCATATTTCCTTGGAATTTGTGCAGTCATTATTTCAGGTTTGATTTTAAAGAAGAGCAGATTGTTTGTTGGTGATGTTTCTCCATTTGTTATGGAGCTTCCGCCTTATCACTGGCCACCAATTGGCAATGTTCTCCGCAGTATGTGGGAGCGTGGCTGGTCATTCATTAAGAAGGCCGGAACAATCATCTTCCTTTCAACAATTGTTGTATGGTTCCTTACATTCTTTGGACCTACACCTGATGGATTTAGAATGCTTGAGGATTCTGAGATTGGAATGTCACTTTTAGCAAAGATTGGCGGACTTATTTCATGGATTTTCATTCCACTTGGATTTGGTCATTGGGAGGCAGCTGTGGCTACTCTGACAGGGCTTGTTGCTAAGGAAAATATCGTAGGTACTCTTGCAATTATCTACGGCGTTTCAGGAGATACATATCAGAATATCGCAAATGCGTTTTCACCTGCAGCAGGTTTTGCTTTCATGGCATTCAACCTTCTTTGTGCTCCTTGCTTCGCAGCTATGGGTGCAATCAAGCGTGAGATGAATAATGCAAAATGGTTCTGGATTGCCGTTGGATATCAGTGCGGATTTGCATGGCTTGTGGCACTTATTATTTATCAGCTTGGTGAGCTTTTAAATGGCGCAGCATTTGGAATAGGTAGTCTGTGTGGCCTTGCAGCAATCGGAGTTTTGGCTTACTTTGTTGGCAGGAAATCACATAATAAAAAATAGAAAAATAGTAGATTGAAACGAACCCCTGGGTCTTTGACAGCCTAGGGGTTTTTGAGTATTATGTCAGTATGAGTGAAGAAATTAAATTTTCCGTGATAATGCCTACATACGGAGTGGGCGAATATATTGGCGATGCATTAGGCTGTCTCATGATGCAATCCTACGACAATTTTGAGGTTATTATTGTGGACGATTGTTCACCTGATAACAGTGCAGATATTGCCCGTAGTTTTATCAATCGTGACGACAGATTTTTGTATATAAAGCATCCTGAAAATCAGGGCGTTTCAGCTGCAAGAAATACTGGTATCGAACATGCAACGGGAGATTATATTCTCTTTTTGGATCCAGATGATTTGTATGAGAAAAATCTCCTGAGAGTTTGCGCAGCAGCATTGGAACGAAATCCAGTTGATGTTTTGATTTACAGTCACACGGAAGATTATCGTAATTACGAATCAGGAAAAATCGAGTACATGAAGGCTATCACATTAGAGTTGCTGGATTATGATGATGACATGCTTACTACAAATGACCCTGTAACCATTCACAGACTGGCTATGCAGATGGAAGAAATTACCATGCTGGGCTACCCTTGGAACAAGTGTTACAAGGCAAGTGTAATCAAGGATAACAATCTTAGGTTTCAAAAAATAAAGCATGTTGAAGATATTCTTTTTAACTGCGATGTGCTTGATTATACAGAGTCACTTACTATATTAAATGACGTTCTTTATCACTATAGAAACCAGGGGCAGCTTCGTCTGACTGGCGGTGATATTGATGATTACTTTGAACTTCAAAAGACACGAGTTAAGAGAATTTTTGACCAGCAGCAGAAGTGGAAGACCTGCGATTTTGAAGCTCTTGGAATTCTGTCAAAGGAATATTTTAGAAGCTTCCAATCAGCAATGGTACGTCAGCTGGAGACCAAGACTAAAACAGATGAAATTTTAAAATGGTGTAAGAAAGAGGCTGAGACTGAGTTATATCAGGAGATGAGAAAATATCTTCCAGACAGCTCACGCACCATTAAAATGTTGTATAAACCATTGGCTGAAGGCATGTTTGGAACAGCCCTCAAACGCGCTCGACTCATGGAGTATACAAAGCATTATTTCCCTGGAGTATTTAATAGAGCTAAGCAGTTACGTTAGTTTTTGCCAAAATGTAGTCATTTTTGCCAAATGTTATAAATAGTAACAAATCTCCTTGAAAATGTATTATCTCGATGTTATATTATTTAACGAATTAGGCAATATCTATTAATTCGGGGACAGGCAATAAGGGAGACTATAAGAAATTTGGTAAAGTTTTTGTAGAGATTTTAGAGCCATCTATCCATGAATTTATGGATATGATGGCTTTTTATATTTTTTTTATGATTAATAAGGAGAATAAGAGATGAAAAGAAAAAAGTTTCTTGCTATGGCACTCGCAATGTCTATGGTAGCAGGGGTAGCTGGTACTACATTAGTATCAATGAACGTTTCAGCAGCACAGATTCATGATGCATCACAGGTTAACTACGGAACACTTACAGCTAAAGAGCTTGAAATGGTTAATCAGTACTTTGATGCAGAGTTCTATGCAGCAAAGTATGAGGATGTTGTTTCTGTTCTTGGAACAGATGCAGACCTTCTTTACAAGCACTTCGTAAATTGCGGTATTTTCGAAGGCAGAGAAGGATGGGCTACATACAACGTTGAGGATTTTAAGAGCGTTGTAATCGCTGAGGATGCTAACTTCGTTTCAGTTGAGGTTTACGCAGCTTCAAACCTTATGGGTACAACAGATTACTCTACAATCGAGAGAGCAGCTGTTTCAGCTAACGAGAACGGTGCTTCAATCGTTAACACAGATGAGGCTTCATATGTTGTTGCTTCAGCAGAAGTAGCAGAGGCACTTGCTGAGAACGATCCACACTACGAGAAGATTGGTACACTTAACATCGGCAGAGATGGAGAGTGCTGCATCTTAGTTTACAAGAAGGACAATGGCTATGCTACAAAGTTCCTCGAGGGTGACTATACTGCAATCTACACAGGTATCTGCGAGACTGTTTCATCTTGCACAGACATCGTAGGATTCATTCCTTTCATCGGATATGATGTTGCAGAAGCAAACGCTTTATCTGCATCATACGGCATTGAGACATTTGATGTTGATACAGGTGTTGTAGTTGGTTCTGAGGGTGCTTACTTTACATTAGATGACAAGATCGAGTACGTAAGACCAGTTGAGTTCGAAGCTCCACACGCTAGAAACATGACAAACTACACTAACAACGGATATGAGAACAACGCTTACACTGGCGTAGATGAGAATGCTACAGCAGACACAACATTTGATATCAGTGCTGGTACAGAGGCTGATGAGAATGGTAACGTAAATGTTACAGCAGTAATCTCAAACGATGAGACAGGCTTTAACTACTCAATCACATACCAGTTCGATGGTAATGTATACAGCTCAGTAGCTGATACAACAGCAGATACAGCTGCTACAGAGGCTCCAGCTGAGACTACAGTTGAAGAGTAATCAGATATAGAAATTTTGCCAGGCGAGACTTTAAGTCCCGCCTGTTTTTTCATTATTTGATTTTGTTGCATAAAAGATATATAATCAATTACGTGAGAAGGAGGGTTTAACATGACTGAGGGCGGTTTTTTAATTTTCTTTTTTGCATTAATATTGTTAGTTGTCATTGTTGCAGTTATTGCAGTGGTATCTGCGGTTTCAGGTGCTGCGGCAGCAATTGTTGACGAAGAGGACGGCGAAGAGGATTAGTATAATCCATTAAAGATTACAAAAGGCGTCTATGGTTATAGGCGTCTTTTTTTATGGGAGACTAGGGCTTGGATATTAAAATATTTATAGCTACACATAAACCATGTCAGCTGCCGGAACAATCATGTTATGTTCCTATTCAGGTTGGCGCCAAAGGAAAAGAACCAATTTCATACAGTCAGGTTGGCATCTCAGATCGAACAGGTGACATCATTCGCGATGATGCTGGTGAGAATATCTCCCAGAAGAATCCTTTTTACTGCGAGCTGACAGCCACCTATTATATATGGAAAAATATCACAGCTGATGTAGTGGGCTTATGTCATTACAGACGTTATTTTGCAAATAAAAAAAATCTCGGTACGGATCAGGTACCATTTGCAAATGTGCTTACAGAGGCAGAGATTGAAAGCTTAATGACAGAGGCTGATGTTATCATTCCAAAGAGAAATAAATATTTTATAGAGACACTTTACAGCCACTATGCACATACCATGGATGGTATGCATCTGGATGTTGCCAGAGAGGTTATGGCTCAGGTTTGTCCTGAGGATTTGAAGTACATGGATGCTATTTTCTCGCGTACTAATGGCAGTATGTACAATATGTGCATCATGAAAAAAGATGTATTCGACAGATATAGCGAATGGCTATTTGCATTGTTGGCAGGTGTTGAAGAACGCGTTGACACAACGGGGCTTACTGATTTTCAGGCCCGTCTTTTTGGACGTGTCAGCGAGATTCTTATGAATGTCTGGATTCTCAAGATTCAGTCTGAAGGTAAGGTTGTTACAGAGGTGACAGCAGCCTATTCGGAGAAGATTAATTGGATTAAAAAGGGGTATTGGTTCCTTCAAGCAAAGTTTTTTGGAAAGAAATACACAAAGAGTGCATAAATTCGTGCTAAACTTAGATGTAGTGTGGATTGCTTTTGATTGAAGGAATGGGTTACATATGAAATCTCACAAAAAGAAACGAATCGGATTAAAGATATTTCTGCTTATTCTGATTTTATTATCACTGGGGTTTGTTAGTCCTTTAAAGTTGACTACATATGATTTGCATTCATCTACTATACCAGATGATTTTGATGGATATCGGATTGTACAAATCAGTGATTTTCATTGCAAGGAGTTTGGCGAAAAGGAGAGCGCCTTGATTTCTCTCGTGAAAGAAGCTAAGCCAGATTTAATTGTTTTTACTGGCGATATTGTAGATGAAGAACACACCATAGAAAATGCAGAATATCTTATAGAGGGGCTTAAAGATGAAGCTCCTATGTATTATGTTACGGGTAATCATGAATACTACACTAATGGCCCATTAGGTGGAGCTCCATACGAGGCATTTAAAGAATTATGTGAAGATAATGATGTGATTATCCTTGATAATGAGACCCGTACCATTGAAAAAGACGGGGCAAAAATTCTTATTAGTGGTTTAGATTGGAGAAATACATCAGCAAATTTAAAGAATGTTCTTGGATATGCTGATGCGGGATTATTCAATATCTTGCTATGCCATGACGCTTCAAAGTTTAATTTTATATCAGAGTATGGATATGATATAGTATTTACTGGTCATATACATGGCGGGCTTGTGCGGCTTCCTGTTAAAGGCGGATTGTTTGGGTCAGATTATTCGTTCTTCCCAAAGTATGACCGCGGTGTTTATAGCGAAAAAAATTCCACTATGGTATGTAGTGCAGGATTGGGAGATGCCAGAGTACCTCGCTGGAACAATCCAAGAGAGGTAGTGCTTGTGAAATTACATAAGGATAAAATCCTTTAGAATATAAAGAAGGAAATTTTTATGAGAAAAATTTTGGTTACAGGTTGCAATGGTCAGCTTGGCCGTGCAATCCAGAACGAATATAAGGATGAGGTAGAATTTATCCTTACAGACGTTGTTGAAGGAGAGAAGATTTCTCCTCTTAACATTATGGATTTAGATGAGGTTCTTAGTTTTGTTGAGGCTAAGAAGCCTGATGTTATTATCAACTGTGCAGCAGCTACAAATGTAGATGGCTGTGAAAAGGATTGGGATTTTGCTTATAAGCTTAATGCACTTGGTCCTAGAAATCTTGCCATTGCAGCTTCTAAGGTTGGAGCAAAGCTTATCCATGTAAGTACAGATTATGTATTCCCTGGAAATGCTACAAAACCTATCACAGAGTTTGACCAGCCAGCACCTATCAGTGCATATGGAAAGACAAAGTATGAAGGTGAGAAGTTCGTGCAGCAGTTTGCGGACAGATGGTTTATTGTTCGTACTGCGTGGCTTTATGGAGATGGAAAGAATTTTGTTAAGACAATGCTCAGCCTTGCTGAGACTCACGATGAGCTTTCAGTAGTTTGTGATCAGCTTGGATCACCAACATCGGCTGTTGAGCTTGCACGTATGATTCACCATCTTGAGCCTACAGAGAATTATGGAATCTTCCACGGTACATGTGAGGGGGATACAAACTGGGCAGATTTTACAGAGGAAATCTTTAAGTTGAAGGGTATTAACGTAAAAGTTAATCATGTAACAAGTGAGGAATATAAAAAGATGAATCCTGCAAGTGCAGACAGACCTCACTATTCAATCTTAGACAATTATATGCTTCGCCTTACAAGCGGCTACAAGATGGCTGATTGGAAGGACGCATTGAAAGAATATTTAAACTAACCGGAAGGAGCGAAAGCTTATAATGAAAGGTATTATTTTAGCAGGTGGTTCGGGAACTAGACTTTACCCATTAACAAAGGCTATTAGTAAGCAGATTATGCCTATCTATGATAAGCCTATGATTTATTATCCATTATCTACACTTATGCTGGCGGGTATTCGTGAGGTGCTTATTATTTCTACACCTAGAGATCTTCCAGTTTTTAAGGAGCTTTTAGGTGATGGAAAGCAGCTTGGTATGGATATTCAGTATGCAGTTCAGGAGGCTCCAAACGGTCTTGCTGAGGCATTTATCATTGGTGCAGATTTCATCGGCAGCGATGCAGTTGCACTTGTACTTGGTGACAATATTTTCTATGGTCAATCATTCTCAAAGGTGCTTCTTTCTGCAGCACAGAGAACTGAGTCTGAGCCAGGCGCTACTATTTTCGGATACTACGTACGTGACCCAAGAGAGTACGGTGTAGTTGAGTTTGATGAGAACGGTGTAGCTATTTCTATCGAGGAAAAGCCAGAGAAGCCAAAGAGCAATTACGCTGTTCCAGGACTTTACTTCTACGATAATTCAGTTGTTGAAATCGCTAAGACAATAACACCTTCAGCAAGAGGTGAGCTTGAAATCACAGCTGTTAACAACGCATATTTACAGCGCGGAAATCTTCACGTTGAGACACTTGGCCGTGGATTTGCATGGCTTGATACAGGAAATCACGACATGCTTCTTCAGGCTGCTGAGTTTGTCAGCACATTCCAGAAGAGACAGGGTATGTATGTATCATGCATCGAGGAGATTGCATACAAGCGTGGCTTCATCACAAAGGAGCAGCTTCTTAAGCTTGCAGAGCCACTCATGAAGACGGACTACGGTAAGTACCTCGTAGACGTATCTAATGGATTATAAATAGAAAAGAGCAATAAAAATGGGAAAGATTACAGTAGAGAAAAATGTTAATGGTATAGAAGGACTCTGTGTTATAACACCTCAGGTGTTTGGCGATGACAGAGGTTACTTCGTAGAGACATATAATAAGCAGGATATGGAGGCAGCAGGCCTTCACTACGACTTTGTTCAGGATAATCAGTCTGCAAGCAAGAAGGGTGTTCTTCGTGGACTTCACTTCCAAAAAGAGTACGCACAGGATAAGCTTGTCCGCGTAATCTCTGGTGAGGTTTATGATGTGGCAGTTGATCTTCGTCCAGGTTCACCTACATTTGGTAAGCACTACGGAATTCTTCTTTCTGCAGAGAATAAAAAGCAGTTCCTTGTTCCAAAGGGATTTGCTCATGGCTTCCTTGTAGTTAGTGATTTCGCAGAGTTCTGTTACAAGGTTACAGATTTCTATCATCCAAATGATGAGGGTGGCCTTGCATTTGATGATCCAGATATTAATGTTCAGTGGCCTATTCCAGAAGGAATGACAAAGGCTGATTTGATTCTTTCTGACAAGGACAAGGTTAACGCAAGCTTTAAGGAATATTGCGCAGAGAGAGGACTGTAAAATGAAAATCGCAGTAGCAGGTACAGGCTATGTAGGACTTTCGATTGCTACATTATTGGCACAGCATCATGAGATTCATGCTGTAGATGTTATTCCAGAAAAAGTAGAAAAGATTAATAACAAGATTTCTCCTATTCAGGATGAGTATATCGAAAAGTATCTTGCAGAAAAGGAACTTAACTTAGTAGCGACATTGGATGCTGAGGAAGCATATACAGGTGCAGAGTTTGTTGTTATTGCAGCACCTACTAATTATGATTCTCAGACACAGTATTTCGATACATCAGCTGTTGAAGCAGTTATTGAGCTGGTAATGAAATACAATCCAAACGCAATTATGGTTATTAAGTCTACTATTCCAGTAGGCTATACAAAATCAGTCAGAGAAAAGTTTGGTTCTAAGAACATCATGTTTAGCCCAGAGTTCCTTCGTGAAAGCAAGGCTTTATATGACAACTTATATCCATCAAGAATTATTGTTGGAACTGATTTAGATGATGAGAAATTAGTCAAAGCAGCCCATACATTTGCAGGCCTTCTTCAGGAAGGTGCTTTAAAAGAGGATATCGACACTCTTTATATGGGATTTACTGAGGCTGAAGCAGTAAAGCTTTTTGCTAATACATATCTTGCTCTTAGAGTTTCATACTTCAACGAGCTTGATACTTATGCAGAGATGAAGGGACTTGATACGGAGCAGATTATCAACGGTGTTTGCCTGGATCCACGTATTGGTTCACATTATAACAATCCTTCATTTGGCTATGGTGGATATTGCCTGCCAAAGGATACAAAGCAGCTCCTTGCCAACTACAAGGACGTGCCACAGGATATGATGTCAGCTATCGTGGAAAGTAATAAGACCCGTAAGGATTTTATCGCTGACAGAGTTCTTCAGAAGGCTGGATATTACGGCTATTCTGAGGGAAATACCTGGAATGCTGCAAATGAAAAACAGGTAACAGTCGGTGTTTACAGACTGACAATGAAGTCTAATTCGGATAATTTCCGCCAGAGTTCTATTCAGGGAATAATGAAGAGAATAAAGGCTAAAGGCGCTACAGTAATTATTTATGAACCAACCCTTAATGATGGTGATACATTCTTCGGAAGTGTTGTTGTAAATGATTTACAGAAATTTAAGGACATGAGCGACAGTATTATTGCGAACAGATATGATTCATGTTTGGATGATGTTGTAGATAAAGTATACACTAGGGATATCTTTAAGAGAGATTAAATCTGAGGTGGCTTATGATTCTGGGAATTTTTGGAGCCGGTGGCAATGGTAAAACAATAGTCGATGCAATCAATATTCGATGGGGGGAAGAATCCCCATGGGAAAAAGTATTGTTTATTGACGATGTGGTTGAAGAAAAAGAGGTTTACCAATGTCAGGTTTACAGCTATGAGTCTATGAAGTCAACATATTCTCCTGATGAAATTGAGCTGTTGATTAGTTTCGGAGAACCATCTGAAAGAAAAAAAGCATTCGATATGATAAAACGGGATGGCTATAGTCTGGCAAAATTTATAGCAATTAAAACCTATATGCCACAGAACTGTTTTATAGGCGAAGGCGCTATAATTATTGGTGCATTTATCAATAGCGATGTGAAAATAGGAGATAATACATTTGTTACTGTGGATGCTATTATAGGCCACGATAGTGTTATAGGTAGTGATTGTATAATAGGCCCAAGAGCATTTGTAGCTGGACATTGTAATATCGGTAATCAGGTATACATCGGTCCATACGCAGTCATTAGAGATAAAATCGAAATAGAGGACACAGCTGTGGTGGCCATGGGTGCTGTTGTTTTTAAAAATGTTGCCAGAGATTATATGGCCATTGGAAATCCAGCCAGAAACATGAAAAAAGGTGATGATTTCAAGGTTTTTAAGTAAATAACTTTATGATAATTAGGACGTCTTCGGACGTCCTTTTTTGTTATCCATATGGCATTTACCTCAAAGTACATTAGACTGAGTCCAATTCACACATACTTAAAAGAAACTACAAATTAATCTCACAGCGAGAGAATAATATATAGAATAAGTACCTATGTGAGATATTTGTGGAAGGTGAAAAGGTATGGTTAAGAAAAGGGTTTTTAGCATAATAGCTCTAGTCATGACTATTTTTATTCTTGGTTGTAATGCTGAAAGTACCACTATGGCTAGTTTGGAAAATATTGCTGATGAAGAGGTTGCTTTATCAGGACCTTCGGAGAAAGATGGAGAGTTTACGGACGAGATAGAGGATGAAGGTGAGACAGAAGAAAACAAGGACCTTGAAGTACCTGAAGATGCCAAGAGTAATGACACAGAAATAGAAGGAGAATCAGAGGAGACTGATGTCTCTACAGCAGAAGACGGCAATAAGGTAAAAAAGGGATTATTGAAATCATTAGGAGATGCTGAAGAATCAGAAGGGGCTGAGGAAAGTGAAGGAACTGAAGGTACGTCTGGAGAACAATCGGATAAGGAATGGGGTGTATCTTTAAATGACAGTTATGAACACCTTACTTTGTCTGTTTCAAAAAACAGTGCCAAAGCTGGGGATATTGTTACGATTATAGCTGCAGTTGATGTGGGTTATCAGCTGACCAGTATTACCGTTAAACCAGTAGATAACGAAGAGATTTCAAATATAACACCTGGCTCTGCAGGGAATAATTCATATGAATACACCCAGCCAGCCTGTAATGTAAAAATATATGCTACAGCAGAAAAAGCAGGTTATACAGTAGTGGGACCAAGTGTACCATTGGGGAATGGTACTGTTTCTGTTGTGGAAATAATTAGAGAATCTGAGGATTCAAAAGCATCAGGCACTAGTATCGCAAGTTATGGTGACAAGGTTGTTCTTGATATCGTGCCTGCAAATACATATAGTCTATCTTCAATAGATGTGACTTTTAGCGATGGACAGGTATGTAATGGTCTGAAAAATTTTGATGGCAGATATGAGTTTATTATGGCGGCAGCTGATGTTACATCTATAGTTGCTACTTTTTCTAATTATGTTGCCTTAAGTGATTTAACAAGACCTGTAATTATTAATGGAGACGGTAATACAATACCACAGGTAGGCGACAGACTTAATGCTGTAAGCGCGGCGTTGCCAGTGACATGGGAATGGTATGCTGATGGAGTATTAATTGATAATTCTCAAAGTGAGACTCCAGATATTTATGTGCTTACTATGAATGAGGTCGGAAAATCCATAATGGTTGTTGCCAAACAATCTCAAACACTAGTTGAAGGTCAACCAGCCGTTGAGGTGGAAGCTATATCTGACCCAACACAACCGGTAATAATAGGTGAAGGTACTATTATTTCTGCTGAAGAAGCAGCTTCTGCGGTATCTTATGATTACTATAATGAAATAGCAGTGATTGCTCCTGCTTATGAGGCAGCTGCTGATGATAATAGCATTTCTGGTGTGGACCAGCTTGCTATTACAGATATTTTAGATAGTGAAACCGACAGGGTTATTTATGTCAGAAGGAAAGCGGATATAGGTGTCAGGGCTAGTTTATGGACAGCTGTGGCACTTCCTGAAAGACCGGATGCACCAGATTTGACAGCAGAAAGTCCATCAAGTGCTCTTGCTGCTGATGGTAAGATTATGGGGACACTAACCACTATGGAATATAGGCTGGCTGAAGAGACCACATACCAGAGTGCTGCTGACAGTGTTACAAATGTTAAAGCTGGAAAGTATTATGTCAGAATTGCTGCAACAGATTCTTCCTTTGCTGGCAAGATTACAGAGGTGGATGTGTTAATAGGTTTTGTTGAACTTACGAGTGAGAGAAAACCAGTGATAGGAAATACTACTGCAGCTCGTACACAGCCTTATGTGGGTGACGTATTAAAGGTTACAACCACTGCGGGTCCTGGAATTACTTATGAATGGTATGCCAATGGCACTTTGATAACAGATGCCTCAGGAGATACCTATACTTTGCCACCTTCTGTATACAATAAGAGAATAACAGTAAAGGCTATTCAAGCTGCTAATGCAGATGGTGCAGGTCATCCTGCCAAGGAGATTTCCATTACATCAGCTGCAGTTGGACCTGTAAAAAAGGCGCCAGCAGATGCTCTATCAAGTGGAAACTATAGCAGCTATTTAAGAATAGATTATGTGGCAGAAACAGCCACTGCAAACTCAGGCTTTGAACTTAGTACATCAAAGGGAAGAACTGGAAATGAAACAATTAAGCTTGGTTCCCTTGTTGATAGAAGTACTAACAGATGCTTCTATGTGAGACAAAAGGAAACAGATTATAAAGAGGCCAGTGAATGGGCTAAGATTGAACTTGCGGCCCGCCCAGCTGCTCCAACAGGGCTTACCTCTGAAAAGGCAACTGCCTCAGATAAAGAAGATGGAAAAATAGTCGGAACAACATCGGCTATGGAATATAAATTAACAAGTGATTCCGATTATAAGAGGGCATCAGATGGTTATACTCTTGTAAAGAGTGGAAGTTATCATGTTAGATATGCAGTCTCTGGATCTTCATTTGCCAGCAAAACTACAACCGTGAGAGTTACCACGGGAACTACTACCAAGAAAAAAGATACAGATGAAGAGGATGATGAGAAAAAAACAAAAAAGAAAGTAACAAGTAAAAAGACAACAGCAAAAAAGGTTACTGGTAAAGGAAAAACGGCCAGTGATACAAAGCGCTCGTCCAGAGTTAGAGATGAGAGTGGTATATGGGATGGCATTCCAAGCGATACTCAGAAGAGTCTCAATGAAATAATGAAAACTTCAGGAGGAGAGGTTATAGATGCAAGTGCTTTAATGCATGGTACACCTGAAGAGTTGGAGGCTATACCTGTAGGAAACAAGCCTATTGCACTTGTTATTGGTAGTGGCGCAATTGTAATAGAAATGGAAAATCCTGATTCTGATGCTATGCTAAGTGATGCATTTGCCGTAGCAAGTGCAGTTTTAACAGAAGATCAGTTAGAACTTGTAGAACAGGGCGGTGTATTTGAAATCCGATTATCTTCAACTACTATAAATGAAGATGAAATATCTGACGAGACGATGGATGTCATAGATGAAAGTATTAGAGACTACAATGATGAATATCCAAATCTATTGAAATTAGGATTCCTTGATATTAATCTGATGTATCAGGTTGATAATCAGGGATGGACAAACGTTGCTGAGACATATGAACCTATTGGATTTGTTCTCACTTTGCCAGAGGACTATTGGGGTTCAATTGACAAATTCTTCATACTACGTGAGCATGAAGGAGAAGCCACTTTGTTGGATGACGAGGATGAAGATTTGAACACAGTTACTATATCTACAGGCCAATTTTCGACATATGTCCTGATGTATGATTCAGCTGTTCCACTTACTAATTTTGATTCGGATGTAGCGAAAGCTGCAAAAACAGACGACGGCACAGGTAACCTTGTTTGGAAGATACTATTTTGGATTATTGTTGGTCTTGATATTGGAGCTGCTATATTCTATGTATTTAAGAAGAAAGATTTGTTATCAAAAATAAAAGTACATATTAGAAGGCGTTAATAAAATTACAGGTCGGAGCCAATTACGGTTCCGACCTGTTTTGTAGCACAAAATGCAAGAGGCAATTAGAGAAAAATTCACATATAGAAAATTAAGCTTGAAGTAATTGTTGCATTTGAAATTGATTTTTCGGATAATCAAATTAGACTGTTTCGAAGGACGCATTTCTGAAAATTAAAGCTGAAAAAACATTTGAAGGCAAAATGGTCTCCAAATTTTCAAATGTGGATTTAAGTGCATAGAAAAGATAATTTATGACAGGAACTATAGATAATCTTATTGGCGGAAATAAATATTTAATTATAGGAGGAAATTAAAAAAGTGAATAATTTCGGGAGAAAAATTGTCAGGACATTAATGTTTGGAGGAGCAATCGCAGCGGGTTTTGCGGTCAATTCAAATGATGTTCTTGCAGCAGAAAATGGGGATGTTGAAGAAATTTTACAGACTGAGGCTGTACAGGCTGATGTTCAAAAGAGTTCACCTTTTGATGATTGTGTTGAACCATGGGTGTACCCAGACTTTAAGCCTGTATTTAATACTATGGAGGATGCAACAGGTGTTATCGAAGGCGATGCTGTAGCTGAGGAAAGTTATTTAGAGACCGCTGAAGCCGCTATAGATGCGGCTACTTTGACAAAAGAGAAGTCTGAGGAGCTGATAAATGGTGGAGAGGCTGTTTTGGAGCAGGCACAGGAAAAAGCTCAGATAGTAGAAGAAACCTACAATGAAATTGCAGAATATGTAGATGGTCAGGGTAAGGCGTTCAAAAATAGTCTCTCTAAAAGAGGGTTAAATGAGTATGTTGAAAAACTTGACGCTACAACAGATGTTCAGGAAAAAATTGCCATAATAGACGAAACTAACGAGATTATGTCGCCTAAGTATCAGGAAAAGCTACAAGAGTACAATGAATTACAAGAACAATTTGCAGTAATATCAAAAAAAGATGATGAAGAGAGAGCAGAAAAGGAAGCTAAATTACAGGAAGCAATAAAAGCGTACGAGGAAGCAAAAAAACAGTACGAAGAGACTGAAAAAGAATTGAAGAAATTTAAATCTGAGGTTGATGTGAAAGCCTTGGAGGCAGAAGCTCCTGGATATAATGAATATCTTAAGGAGTTAAACGCATTAAAAGAAGCTTGGGAGATTAGCTGTGAACAGTTTGACGAAATATATTATGCAAGAACTGGCTATGAGGAAAACGTTAGCATTACAGGAGCTGCAAGAGAGGAAGCGCTGAAAAAGATGAGAGACCTTTCTCTTCAGGAAATCAGCGATGAAGAATTAGCAGCCCAGGTCTTAGAATGTGCTCAGGCCCTAGAAGCATATAATAAGGCGGTTGAGGCTCTTGAAAACTGGTACTCTGAGTTGAGAAATGCAGTGGATAATCGCCAAGCTGCTAAAGCTGCATACGAAGAAAAGAATGGTTATACCGTAAACCAGGAGACAGCAGATAAGCTAAATTATTATCATCAGCTTACAGATAGATTGGCAGAACAGAAAGAAGCTCTAGATTATGCTGATATGATTATGCAGAGTCGTGATTATTCGTATCCTTCTTTGGAGTATATGCACATTCAAGATAGGATTTATGATTTGTATGATACCCTAAGAGAAATGCGTTATGATTATGACTATGACATCTCTTATGGTTGGTTCTATAAAAGTCTGTTAAAGGACTTAGAAAATTTAAAGAATAAAAAGAATCACGCTGATGAAGCACTTCAAAAGATTAATGATTCATATTCGCTGCTCATAGCTGAAATTGATGAGTATTTTAATGTTAATACAGAGCCAAAAGATTTCAATAAAACTCTGGAAGATATGAGAGATACTTTTGAGGATATGGAGTATGCTGACACTGAAATTAATGATGAGGTGGAAGAAGCTGCTGAATCAATAGTGACAGACTACGAAGAGGTTAAAAAAGCTACAGAGGCGGCAGAGCGTGATTTCACCAGAAAGGCTGAAAAAGCAGGTCTTGGAGAGTATGTTGAGAGAATAAAAACTACTGATGACGGGACAGAAAAGCTTGCTATCGTAGATGAAGCTATAGCAGCACTTCAGGAGACTCTTAACGAGTATGGGAATACAATTGATTCTGAGGAATACAAGCAGCTCTTAGCTGACATCGCTGAATATGAGCAGAAGCTAGCAGAGGCTGAGGCAGAGTATGAGGCTACCAAGGTGGAACAAGCAAAGGAAGAAGAACGAGATCTAGAGACTGCAAAAATTAGAGATAATCTTAATGATAAGTCAGTAATTAAATTATTAAAAAAGCTAAATAAACAGTATGACACTCTGGAAAAGAGAATTAGTCGAGGGGATTACGAGAGCCCAAAATCTATTTCAAACTTGTCTGGTAGTGATTATATGTGGAATATAAATAATGTATTAGATGCAGAACTCGCTGCTTATAAGGAGTTAGAAGACAATCCTTCAGTAGATTCTCTAATAAAATATGTAAATGCTTTGTTTAGATATGAAGAATGTAGAAATCTTGAACTATACATAGATGATTACTCAAATGTAGTCTCTGATGCAAAGCGTGAGCTGGAGGGAATTGATGCTCAGATTTATAATCTTACTGACAGAGGACATTTATCTCAGTACGAGTGGGAAGCGTATCGCTACTCTTTACTATACGAAATAGATCAAAGAGTGAACAATGCTAGAACCAATCTGAAGGATACAAAATCTAAGTATGAAGCATTAATTCGAAACAGATATACATACTTACTTAATGCATCACTTGGAAAAAACAATAACATCTTTGAAATAGTTGAAAATTACAAGGAACTACTTACATTAAAAAAAGAGGCTGAAACTATTAAGACTCAGGCTGTCGCAATGAAGGACGATGTAGTTGCCGGAAATGTAGTTCGAAATGTTACTTATTGCAATAACTACTCCTTTGAGTCATATTTTAACGATGAACCTATTAAAGTTAACGTATCATTCAAGGGAGATGCTACTGGCATGAAGGCAAAGCATATAAAGGAATTCAATTCTATTGACGACTTTATTCAGGCAGTATTCCAAGCAAAGTGTGATTTTGCCGGTAGTGTAGATGTTGAAATTTATAACACAAATGGAAATGTGATAGCTTCAACAACTATGAATCTGTAAATTTTAAATAGCATAGCGGAAACACCCCCTATACCAATGGCATAGGGGGTGTTTTTTACCAATGTTTAATAGACTGACAAATGTGAAATTTACGTGCGTAATTTCTGAAGATATTGCAAACGAGGTGTAAGGTATACTATTATCTAGATTGTCACATAATAATCACTTTTTTAAAGGAGGGTATTATTTCTATGGACAAATGGTGACGAAGAGTATTAAAGGCAGTAGTTTTTTGTGGTGCGATTTTAACAGGTGTTGGATTTAATTCAACAGATTCATTTGCTGCAGAGACTGAAACCGAAGGGGGAGCTGGACCAGTAAGTACAGAAGAGCAGCAGAGTGAAACTGATGTCTCACAGGGTGCAGATATTGTTCAGAACATGGAAGATGCCGTGGGGGTAATTGAAGGTGATGCTATAGCTGAGGAAGGATATTTAACACAAGCTGAAGATGCTATTTCTAGTGGCGAAATGACTAAAGCTTTAGCTGATGAGCTTGCTAAAAATGGAAAAGAGATTCTTGATCAGGCTAAGGAAAAAAATGATTATGTTAGCGACCAGCTTAGGAAAATATTAGGAGAGACTCAGGAAGCAGAGAAAGAATTTGAGACACAGGCTGATGCTGCAGGCTTGGAGGGATTCGCTAGACTATGTGAAGAAGCAGACAGTGATCAGGAGAAAATAGAAATTGTGACTCAAGCTGAAGCAGTGGCAGAGGATGTCTATGATGACGCTGTAGCAGAGCGCGACGCAGTAGTTGATGAATATAGTAATCTTGAAACCCAGAAGGAAGCCCTAGACGCTCAGAAAGCAGATATTGACAAAAAAGTAGCTGAAATGGAAGCTAAGATAAAAGAAATCCAGGCAGAAGTAGATAAATATGAATTACTGCTCAAAGAAAATGGGGAACTCCAAACTCAATTAAATGAGGCTATAAAAGAATCTGAAATACAACAGGAAACTTGGCTTGGAATTTTAGAAAGTAATTTTGAATATGATTCTGATTACATGAGATCTCTGCTTCCTGGTTTGCAAGCAGATTACGATAATTGTATGGCTGAATTGACAAGATTACAATCTCTATTGGAATATGAGATAAGTATGACATCAGTATATCACCAGGCATATGATGATAAAGTAAAGGAATATAATAAAAAAGTCGCAGATCGTGATGAATACAAAATAGAGTATTATGCTTTTGTCGCAGATCTTGAAAGTCAGTCCGAGGAAGAACTAAGAATAAAGGTAATTGAGTCAGAGGGTTCAGTTATTTTTGCAGAGGGTAAAGTAAGCCAATATGCAGATTATATGTATTATGAAGAACCTTATAGGTCTGAAATAGAAAAATTATATAATCAATGGGTAGCTACTTTAGAGTGGGCACAGTCAGAACTTGATAAAAGTCAGAAAAATTTAGACGATTATCTGGCAAAAAAGGCACAACGTCCAGAATACGACGCAAAGTTAAATCAGTATGAGGATGCTGTAAAAAAGGCTTCCGATGATGTCGGGATGGCTCAGTCAAACATTGACAATAATACCGCAAGTATCGATCGACTTAATACTAGAATTGATAATGCTCAGATAAGTGTAACCGAAGCTTCCAACGCAATAAGCTATACTCAGGCGCAGATTGACAGTTATGATAATTATTATGGAAAATATCAGGCTGAGGTTGAAAATTGGCAGAAGCTTAACAGAAATCTTTTTGCTGCACAGGGGGAAGCGGAAAACCTACGCAGCAATTATGAGATGGCTTGGTATGCTTTAAGAGATGCAAAAGCAGATAGTTATGTTTATTATGACATGTTATATTCTTTTGAAGATACTTATAACGAATTTATGGCGAAATATACACCTGTAAAAGAAAAGTATGACGTGTTACAGGAAAGGGTGGATAGCATTTCAAGATTCATTACTGGAGCCCAAAACTATAAAACTGCTCTCAGTAATGAAATTAGAGCTATAACTTTAGCATATGTTTCAGAAGCTGGATTAAAAGAAACTACAGCTAATTATGAAATCCTTGTAAAGATTCTTGATGAGTTTGAGGAGACCGTAGAACCAGAACCAGTCCATGTTCCAACTGATGAAGAGGTAATGGAAATCATTGAGAAACACATGTGGACAAAGGATCCTAGTGAATATTCACATGAGGAAGTGGTGCGCTCTTTAGAGTGCCTGGCTGCTCTCCAAAAAGAACAGCTTCAGGATCAGGCCACTAGAGATTTCTTCTGTGAGACTTACAGAAATAATCGCGAGGCGGTAAAAGAACAGACCGCTGAAGTATTAAA
>NZ_AUJB01000010.1 GCF_000424005.1 Pseudobutyrivibrio ruminis CF1b
GAACGTCGTGAGACAGTTCGGTCCCTATCCGGCGCGGGCGGAGGATATTTGAGAGGAGCTGCCCCTAGTACGAGAGGACCGGGGTGGACGGACCACTGGTGTATCAGCTGTCGACCAACGGCATAGCTGAGTAGCCAAGTCTGGACGGGATAAACGCTGAAGGCATCTAAGCGTGAAGCCCCCCTCAAGATGAGATATCCCCTCCTTCAAGGAGATAAGATCCCTTAAAGACGATAAGGTAGATAGGTTCAAGGTGTAAGTGCGGTAACGCATTCAGCTGATGAATACTAATAGATCGAAGGTTTATTCTATAAAGATGTTTAGCGAATAATTCTCGCATGACTGTATGAAGTTTTGAGGTTGCTATCGAATTTAATATCCTGGCCTCATGGCTCAGTTGGTTAGAGCGCCGCCCTGTCACGGCGGAGGTCGAGGGTTCAAGTCCCTCTGGGGTCGTTGAATTTCATATAAAATCGTGGGATCTTAGCTCAGCTGGGAGAGCATCTGCCTTACAAGCAGAGGGTCACAGGTTCGAGCCCTGTAGGTCCCATTCAATTGAATATAGATAGTTAATAACATGGGCGGTTTCCCGAGTGGCCAAAGGGGACAGACTGTAAATCTGCTGCAAATTGCTTCGGTGGTTCGAATCCACCACCGCCCATCTTTTTTAATATCGCGGGATGGAGCAGTCTGGAAGCTCGCCGGGCTCATAACCCGGAGGTCGGTGGTTCAAATCCATCTCCCGCAACTACGTGCCCAGATAGCTCAGTTGGTAGAGCAGAGGACTGAAAATCCTCGTGTCGTTGGTTCGATTCCGACTCTGGGCACTTTAATTTTACCCTTCAGTAGTTTTACTGAAGGGTTTTTTCATATAAAAAAAAGAAGATGTCGTAAGGCATCTTCTTATATTTTTGAATTAAAGTGGAAGTCCTGATAGATAGCTTAAATCACTTAAGCTTACTAAAAGGAGATTTCTATAACGTAGAAAATTATTAGTTTCTTCTATAGAATCCATATCTAAACCTGATAAATCAGCGATTCCTACAGCTTTAGAATATAAATCAATACGTTCTATATAGCCTGGCATGGCTTGATTAATAAGGTCTAATACACTTTCTGTTCTTGTTTTTTCTGGATTCCATGGATTATACCATTCATGGTGTTCAAGGTTACAAGGATCTGTATATTTGATTTTAGTATCACTTGGAATCATGGAAGATATAAAAGCACACTTAAACAGGACTTGCTCTATATGCCTAAGATTGTGCTTTTTACGTCCAGTAGGGTCCTTCATTGCATGATTCAAATTGATAAATGATTTCATAGCTCTTTTGATGGTTCCCAGGCGTATGCTGCTATCACCATAGGTTTTCCTGATTGCATTAAATAATAAGTTTGAAATCACTGTCTGTTCATGAGGTGATGGCCTTACAGCTGCAGCGTAATCAAAACTTGTAGGCTTTAATTTCTTATAATGGTCTAGTAAAACATGATCTATATCTGTTTCTAAGGATACGTGTTTTCCAAAATCGTATTTTCCACTACGTTTTAGATTGTTAAAATGGTCACTCTTGAAATAGATATAAGGATGACAGGCTACATCAAGCGAATAATGGCCAATAAAGCCAAGAATATAAGCATCGCAAATATTTCTATCATGATTATCCTCAAAGCCATTTCTGGCATCAAAAAGCCTGTCAAAAAAGAGCATTACATTTTCGCGATGCATAACGTTTCCGATATTATATTTATAGAATAAATAGGCTGGAATATGATAGAAGAATATATCAGGCCCCTCTAAACCAAGGTTAAAACAGGTCTGATGATGCTCTATAATCTTACGAGTTTCTGCGAATTCTACGAATGATAATGATTGTTCCCCAAATGATAAATGTGCAATAAAACCAGGCATAGGCTAACCCTCATAATTTTCTAATTCTAGTAAAAATATAGCAAAATAACCTTCTTAGAAGATTATATCATAAAGAACCTATATAACTGAGAAATAAGTGTGTAATCAAATTTCTTTAAAATTTCACCCTGAAAGGTAAAAAAAGGGAAAGAAGAGTTGATAGAAATACGAGATAATGCTAAAGTAAGAAAAGTAAGTATAGAAATAATTAAAATACTTTACTATAATTAAAACAAAATAACGAAAAATCAGTGATATTGCAGTAATAGTTGAAACGTGATACCATAGATTTGCACGTGCCAATAGGTGCTGCAGAGGAGAGGTGTTATGTTTAAAGGAAGAACGAATGAAATTCAATTACTAAACGGTTTTTATGAAGGGAATACTGCGGAAGTCGCAGTAGTCTCAGGTTCTATTGGTGTAGGCAAAACAGCGCTATTACAGGAGTTTGCAAGTGATAAGGATGCCATCTTCTTTGAGGCATACGAGACTACTGGAAAGCATCAGTTAGAGCGTTTGGCTCAGTTGATGGGGGTAGAAACACTTGATGCCGAATCATTCTGCAATGAGATTGCAAATCGTGCAGCAAGCACAAAGCAGCTCGTTATTATCGATCAATATCCAAATTTCGTTAAGGCTGATCCTGAGTTTGATAAGGTTCTTCATGAAGCGATTACAGGCTCATGGAAGGATTTGCCAGTTAAATTAATACTATGTTCAGATGCTTTTGTTCTGCTTGATAAATATGTTAAGGGAAAGAAGGCAATCTGGAATAAGAGTATTTCCCTTGATTTAGAGGTAAAACCATTAGGTTTCTATGATGCTTGTGAATTCTTTGGTGATGCAAGTCCAAAAGAAGCAGCATACTTTTATGGAATTACAGGCGGAATACCACATAATCTTGTAAGAGTAGCTGCACTTCTTGGTATAGAAGGCTTTGAGGGCTATGGTGTTACTCCTATTACAGGAGATGACAAGGTTAAAGAGATTACTACCAGATTATTCCTGGATAAAAATATTGCACTTGGCCTTAATCCAGAAAAGATTATGGCTACAGAGCTAAGAGAGTTGGCATATTACAACTATATGCTTACCACTCTTGCAAAAGGACTCAACCGTGTAAATCAGATTTCTGCTGAGGTTGAGAAACCTAAGGATGTGGTTGTCCCATATCTTAATTCATTGATGGCTATCGGTATTTGTACAAAAGATACCGCCATTACTGAGATTACTAATCGCAAGAAGACAAGATATTCTATTGTAAATACAAGCACATTGTTCTGGTACAAGTTTATTGTTCCAAACTACGATGCCTATATAGCAGGCGATATTGAGGCTCTTTGGGGTAAAGTAGAGGCTTCAATGGATGAATATATGGAGACAGTATTCATCAAGATTTGTGGCGAATATCTTGCTGACAGAAGTGATAAAAACATGCTTCCATTCACTGTTGAGGAGATTGGAAACTGGTGGGTTAATGATGACGAGGCCGGTACCACAGATGGTTTTGACCTTGTTTCACTTGGAAAATGTGAAGGTAAGTCCGCTACAATTTTTGCTCAGTGTTACTACAACCATGAGCCAATCGAGGTAGCACAGTTAAAGCTTCTCATCGAGAAGACTAAGCAGCTTCACAGGCAGGGAGATGCCTTTTATCTGGTATTCTCTAATGCAGGTTTCCATGAAAATGCTATTACCATTTCATCTGCTATTAAAAATATCATGCTTATTACGTTGGATGAAATGCGATAAAGATAAGTTTTAGGAGGAGAAAAATGACAAATCAAGAGCTTAAGAAAACAGCGATTGAGGTCCGCAAAGGCATCATTGAAGGTGTTCATGCAGCTAAGGCTGGACATCCAGGCGGATCTTTATCAGCAACAGAGGTATTTACATACCTTTATTTTGAGGAGATGAATATCGACCCAAAGAACCCTAAGAAGGCAGACAGAGACAGATTCGTACTTTCAAAGGGCCACACAGCACCAGGTCTTTATTCTACACTTGCACAGAGAGGATTCTTCCCAGTTGAGGATTTAAAGGGACTTCGTAGCATTGGTTCACACCTTCAGGGACATCCATGTGTACAGCACACACCAGGTATCGATGCATCATCTGGTTCACTTGGACAGGGTATTTCTGTTGCAGTTGGTATGGCTCTTTCAGCTAAGCTTTCAAAGGAAAGCTATAGAGTATACACACTTCTTGGTGATGGTGAGATCCAGGAAGGTCAGGTATGGGAGGCTGCTATGTTCGCAGCTGCTAAGAACCTTGATAACCTTTGCGTAATCGTTGATAACAACGGTCTCCAGATTGATGGACGTATCGAGGATGTAAACAGTCCATATCCAATCCCTGACAAGTTTAGAGCTTTCAACTTCCACGTAGTAGAGGTTGCTGATGGTAATGATTTTGATCAGCTCAGAGCTGCATTCAAAGAGGCTAGAGAGACAAAGGGACAGCCTACAGCAATCGTAATGAAGACAGTAAAGGGCAAGGGCATCTCATTCATGGAGAATCAGGTAGGATGGCACGGAAAGGCCCCTAACGATGAGGAATATGCAATTGCTATGGAAGAATTAAAGAAAGCAGGTGAAGAGTAATGGCAGACGTTAAGAAAATCGCAACTCGTGAGAGCTACGGTAACGCTCTCGTTGCTTTAGGTGAGAAATATGATAATCTTGTAGTTCTTGATGCAGATTTAGCAGAGGCTACAAAGACAGGTATCTTTAAGAAGGCGTTCCCAGAGCGTCATATCGACTGCGGTATCGCAGAGTCAAACATGGTAGGTATTGCAGCTGGTATCGCATCTACTGGAAAGGTTCCATTCTGCTCTTCATTCGCAATGTTCGCAGCAGGCAGAGCTTTCGAGCAGGTTCGTAACTCAGTTGGTTACCCACACCTTAATGTAAAGATTGGTGCTACTCACGCTGGTATTTCAGTAGGTGAGGACGGTGCTTCACATCAGTGTAACGAGGATATCGCACTTATGCGTACAATCCCAGGAATGACAATCATCAATCCTTCTGATGATGTTGAGGCTAAGGCTGCTGTAGAAGCTGCTTATAAGATGGATGGCCCTGTATACCTTAGATTTGGCCGTCTTGCAGTACCTGTAATCAATGACAATGCTGATTACAAGTTTGAGATTGGTAAGGGTGTTGTTCTTAAGGAAGGTAAGGACCTTACAATCTTCGCTACAGGTCTTGAGGTTAATGAGTCTCTTGAGGCTGCTAAAAAGCTTGCTGAGGATGGAATCGATGCAGAGGTTATCAACATCCACACAATCAAGCCTATCGATGCTGACCTTATCGTAAAGAGCGCATCAAAGACAGGAAAGGTAGTTACTGTTGAAGAGCATTCAGTTATCGGTGGTCTTGGTGGAGCAGTAGCAGAGGTCCTTTCTGAGAAGTGCCCTACAAAGATGCTTCGCATCGGTGTTAAGGATACATTTGGTGAGTCAGGCCCAGCTGTTAAGCTTCTCGCTAAGTATGAGCTCGATGCAGAAGGTATCTATAAGCAGATTAAGGCTTTCTTATAAAATAAAGCATAATAAAAGAGTCACACGATTGTGTGACTCTTATTTTTTTGATATTAAACGAATTTGTAAATTGTTGTTGAATGAGCCTTTTGGCCAGCTTTTGCGATTGGCTGAGCGAATGATGGCACATTAAGCGCATTTGGGAAGTACTGAGACTCGAAGCAAACGCCGAAACGCTTGTCGTAAGTAACTCCGCCCTTGCCGATGTGTGACTGATCAAGGTAGTTACCAGCATAAAGCTGCATACCAGGTAAATCTGTATAAACTTCCATCTTTCTGCCGCTCTCAGGATCTTCAAGTGTGCAACATGGCTTAGAAAGTGATGGGTTATTTAAGCAGTAATTGTGATCAAAACCGCCAGCCCAGTTAAGCTGATCGTAATCGGCCTCTGTATCTTTGATAAGTGCCTTTGGAGTAGTGAAATCCATTGGAGTTCCCTTAACTTCGCGGCATTCGCCGTGTGGAATAGAAGCCTCATCTGTGTGAGTATATCTGTCAGCATCTATCCAAACAATGTGATTCATAACTGAACCAGAGTCATGTCCGTTAAGATTGAAGTAGCTGTGGTTAGTTGGGTTGAATACTGTATCAACATCTGAAACCCCAGAATAATCAAGGCGTAATGAGTTGTCATCGCCAAGTGTGTATGTGATTTCGATATCCATCTCGCCTGGGAAACCGCATTCTCCGTCTGCCTTATGGCATGTGAATGTGATGTGCTTCTCATCTACCTCTTTGATATCCCAGATTCTCTTGTGCATTGGATTGAAACCTGAGTGAAGGTTGTTCTTTCCATCATTAACATCAAGCTTATACTCTACTCCGTTGAGAGTGAACTTTGCATCGCCAATACGGTTGCCGTTAGGGCAGATGCAGCAGCCGAAGCCAGGGCCATTTACGAAGTAATCTTCGATTTTGTCATAGCCAAGTACTACGTCTGAAAGGATGCCTTCCTTATCTGGAACCCAGAGCTCAAGTAAGTTACATCCGTAATTCATGATTTTAGCCTGCATACCGTTCTCGTTTACAAGTGTGTAGGCGATAATGTCTTCGTTATTTTTGGTTTTGCCAAGTATTTCTTTTTCCACGATAAAACCCTCCCTTTGTATAAAATCAAACTATCACTATGATAAAGGTACAAACAAGTAAAAACAAGGTTTAAGGGACATTTAATAAAATTTTGAAATCAAAGAAGTCAAAGATATGACATTTGAATTTTCTGTGAGTAATTAGTGAGGGTTTTGTGGGGCGTATTGTACAGAAAATGACAAATGCGTAAAATAAAGATATGAGTGGAACTGCGCAGAAAATAAAGGTCGTTGATCGAAAGATTATACGGCTGCTAAAAATTCAAATCGTATTACTACTCATATTTGTGGCGGGGATAACATTCTACTATGTGAGTGGTTATGCTTCCAAGGTCTCCCATCTAAAGACGGAGGCTTTTACTATCGTGCGGCATTCTAGTCCATCAACCTTTAGGCAGACGGAAACCAGCGAGGTATACGCAGCTAACGGAACCAGAATATCTGTGCTTAAGGGTGAAAAAGATGTTTATTACATCACCTTCGATCAAATTCCAACATATGTAATACAGGCAATCATTTCAATAGAGGACAAGAAGTTTTATCAGCATGGTGGCGTAGATTATAAAGCTATCGTCAGAGCGCTGATTGCTACGATGCGCGATAAAGAGATTACCCAGGGTGGAAGTACCATCACCCAACAGCTGGCCAGAACCATCTTCCTCACCAGTGAGAAAACCTGGCAGAGAAAGGTGGAGGAGATTTATATCGCCTCTGAGATGGAAAAGAAGTATTCCAAAGACCAGATTCTGGAATTCTATTTAAATAACGTATATTTTGCTAATGGATATTATGGAATACAGGCGGCGGCAAAGGGCTATTTTAGTAAGGATATAGAGGATTTGACACTGTCCGAAATCTGTTATCTTTTAGCGATTCCAAACAGCCCAACCTATTACGACCCAGTGGTAAATCCTGCTAATACAATAAGTAGAAGAAACCTGATTTTAAAGGCTATGTACGATGATGGAGTAATCGGAGACAAGACCTATCAGAGTGCATTAAGCGAGGAAATCATACTAAACAGAACCGCAAACACAAAGAATAACTATGTAGAAACATACATATATTATTGTGCAACAAGGGAATTGATGGCTCTTGATGGATTCGAATTTAAGAATGATTTCACTACTGTGGAAGGTCAGCGTGCATATGACAAGGCCTACGAGGAGTCGTACAATCAGTGGAACAGGAGTCTGTTTACTTCAGGATATCGTATTTATACAAGCATTGATTTGAATATGCAAAACCAGCTCCAGAATGCTATAGATACTAATTTGGAGGAGTTTACAGATGTAAATGATGAGGGAATTTATGCCCTTCAGGCTGCAGCAGTATGCATCGATAACAAGACAGGAATGACAAAGGCTATTGTAGGTGGAAGAAGCCAGGAAGTGACAGGTTACACCCTGAATCGTGCTTATCAAAGCTACAGACAGCCTGGAAGTTCTATTAAGCCTTTGCTAGTTTATACTCCGGCCTTGGAGCGTGGTTATACCCCGGATACTATAGTGGTTGATGAGGAAATAGAGGACGGCCCTGAAAATGCAGGCGGAACCTATGCTGGAGAAATGACTTTAAGGCAGGCGGTAGCTGTTTCAAAGAATACAATTGCCTGGAAATTATATGAAGAGCTCACGCCTCAGGTGGGTATTGCCTACCTGAAAAAGCTTGGATTTTCCAAGATAGAGAAGGATGATTACGGCATGGCAGCATGTCTTGGAGGACTTACAGTTGGTGTAAGTCCACTTGAGATGGCCAAGGCATACGAAACTATATATAACGATGGTTATATGCGAAATCCTACCTGCATCACAAAAATTACCGATTCCAAAGGTAATGTTATATATGAGACAACTGAGGAAGAAATTGAAGTTTATAAAGAAAATGCTGCACGAACAATGACAGATATGCTAAAATCGGTAGTGACTGACGGTACAGCAAAGGGTATTGACCTTGGGGACATGCCTGTTGCGGGAAAAACGGGAACCACCAATAGCAATAGAGACGGTTGGTTTGTGGGATACACAGACTACTATACCACCAGCGTATGGGTGGGATATGACATTCCAAAGGAAGTTCCTGGTTTGAAGGGATCTACCTATCCGGCAAAAATCTGGAATGAGTTCATGGCTCAGATTCATGAGGGACTCACTCCTGTGCCATTCAAGAAGCCAGTAGAATATATTGGTAACGATGAGCAGGAAGCCGGCGGGGAAAACCCAGAAAACATGGAAAATATGGAAGGACTGGAGGGCGAGGAGCCTTTCGGAGTATTTGATGAGGAAAATCCTGAGGGAGTGGAGCAACGGGAGGAACAGCCGGCATACAGAATCATCACTCAGACATTTGAGGGTACTGAGATTCCAGCGGGCGCAATACCTGAAGATGCTACAGATATCGAGATTACTACGGTAACCGAATAAGATAGCTATGAAAGGGAGAGAAGAAATAATGGCAAAGTATGGATTTGGCCTTGATTTAGGCGGAACAACATGTAAGTGTGGGTTGTTTACCACAGCAGGAGAATTAGTTGAGAAATGGGAGGTTCCTACAGATACTACTAACGGTGGTGTTAACATTTTAAAGAACCTTGCGCAGGCAGTTATCAAGAAGATGGAAGAAAAGGGAATCACTTCTGATGACGTTTCAGGCGTTGGTATTGGTATCCCAGGTCCTATCTCTGAGGATGGCGTTGTAAATCGTTGCGTTAACCTTGGATGGGGCGTATTCAATGTAGAGCAGGAGTTTTCAGAGTGCCTCGGTGGTCTTAAGGTTAAGGCTGGTAACGATGCAAACGTTGCAGCACTTGGCGAGGCTTGGATGGGCGCAGCTAAGGAGTACTCTAGCTCAGTTATGGTAACACTTGGTACAGGTGTTGGCGGCGGCGTAATCATCAACGATGATATCGTTAGCGGTGCAGCAGGTGCTGGTGGAGAGATTGGACACATTCGTGTTAACTATACAGAGGAAAACACATGTGGTTGTGGTAATCATGGATGCCTTGAGCAGTATTGCTCAGCTACAGGTATCGCTCGTCTTGCAAAGATTCGTCTTGCACAGAACGATGATGCGAGCACACTTAGAGAAGTTGAGACTCTTGATGCTAAGGCAGTATTTGACGAGGCAAAGAAGGGTGACACAGTAGCTAAGGAAATTGCTAAGAGAGCATGTGAGTACCTTGCACAGGGATTACAGGTAATTTCTTGCGTTGTAAACCCAGAGGCATTTGTTATCGGCGGCGGTGTTTCTAAGGCTGGACAGTATCTTATCGATGAAGTTGAGTACAGATTCAACCAGATCGCATTCCACGGATGCAAGAGCACTAAGATTACACTTGCTACACTTGGAAACGATGCAGGTATCTATGGAGCTATGAAGCTCATTCTTTAATTTGATATTTAGACATTAAAAAAGTGGTCCGGATTTCCGGGCCACTTTTTGTATGCCAACTTATTTCTTCCTAATAATACCAGCATATCCATTCTCAACAATCTTACTAGCCTGTGCTGTAAGTACATCAAATGGAATCTGCTTTCCACTCTTAAGCCAATCTCTATAGATGAATGTAATAGAGATTGTGTATGAACGAACGATAGAAGGATATTCTGTGCGCTCGAAGAATCTTGAGAAAGGAACGCTACGAAGAACGCCCTCAGTAACTGACTCATAGAAGAATGAGTAGTGTTCGTCACAAAGAAGCTTCTGCTGAACTTCATTACAAGACTCGAGGTACAGATAGAAGTTTGTGATACATCCAGCTAAATCGAAGGCCTCGGCATTTGAACCGATATGATCGAGAATGTCAGCCACAATCTCTTCCTCGATTTCAGCTACAAAATCATCAAGTGATGAAAAATGTAAATAGAAGGTCTTTCTATTGATGCCAGCTCTTTCTGTAAGTTCTGTAATAGAGATCTCATTATAGTTCTTCTCTAAAACAAGCTCGAAGAACGCACGTCTGATAGAATTGATAGTTCTTCTTACTCTTAAATCCTTACTTCTTTCTCTCATATTTGTACTCCTTATTTGTATTATTTATCCCCTCGAAACACATATATATGGAGTAAACTCATGATGTCGTCTAAAACCCATAATAACGCGAACTATTTCTTTTCTTAGTTCATTGTCTACTATACCACGTAAGAGGTCCCTCGTGGAATTTTTAATAGATTTTTTATAATTTGTTTGTTGAATGAACACATTTTGGCATGTATAATGAGAATTAGTTCGGAATCGGACTATACGGTTCCGGACTAAATTTTAGGGGAAAGGGGTATAAATATGCTCAAAGATTTTGATAGCAGAAGACATTTTGGATTTTTGTATGATTGTGCATCTAGAGAAATCAAAAAGGCTGTTAAGCGTGGAATAAGTGAAAATAATGCAGATAATTGCAACGTTAATCACGGCTGGTTGGTAGGATATTTAGAGCGTCAGACAGAGCCAGTTTTCCAAAAAGACCTAGAAAAGATCTTTCATTTTCCAAAATCTACTCTTGCTGACATGATTCAGAGCCTTGAAAAGAGTGGATACATTGCCAAAGCATCGGTTGATGGTGACGGCAGAAAAAAGCAAATCATTGTCACTGAGGAAGGAAAAAGGTTTAACGACCTTATCGAGACTCAGATATTGGCAGTTGATGAATATATTACTAAGGACATAACTCCAGAGCAGATGGATATTGTTGTGGAGGTTCTTGAAAAAATGAGAAAAAACGCAGAGGACTACAAAGCCTATGTGGAAATAAAGAAGGAGGATTAAGTTTTGGTCAAGAGAATTTTACAGGAAATAAAAGAATACAAGCTAGCGGCTATAATGACTCCTGTATTTATGGTTCTTGAGGTTGCTATGGAAATGCTTATACCACTTCTTATCGCAGATCTTGTAGATAAGGGTGTTGAACAAGGTAACCTTACAGAAATATACAGCATTGGAGGTCAGATGCTGATATGTGCCTTAATTGGATTGTTCGGTGGTATTATGGGAGCAATCTTAGGAAGTAAGGCATCAGCCGGCTTGGCAAAGAATCTTAGAAAGGCAATGTTTGAAAATATACAGACATTCTCATTTGAGAATATCGATAAATTCTCTACAGCAGGTCTTGTAACAAGACTTACAACAGACGTAACAAACGTGCAGAATGCGTTTATCATGGTTCTTCGAATGGGATTCAGAGCCCCTGTTACAGTAGCAGTTGCTATGATTCTTTCATTTAAAATTAATGTACGTTTAGCTTCTGTATATTTAGTTGCCATGATTGTATTGCTTACAGTTATGGGCTTTGTAATGGCAAAGGCACGTCCATTGTTTGATACATTATTTAAGAAGTATGATGCTTTGAATGCTTCAGTACAAGAAAACATCACTGGTATGCGTGTTGTTAAGGCATACGTACGAGAGCAGTTTGAGAAGAAGAAATTTACAGATGGCAGCCACGGAATATATAAGGCAGCAACCTCTGCTGAGAAGATGGTTGCCTTCACAATGCCGTTCATGAATGTAGTTGTTTATACATGCATTATTCTTATCAGCTGGTTTGGAGCAAAGTTTATTGTATTAGATGGCACACTTACAACTGGTGAGCTTCTTTCTCTTTTCAGCTACTGCATGAACATTCTTTTCTCACTTATGTTCTTTGCTATGATTTTCATTATGATTACAATGTCAATCGCCAGCATGCAGCGTATATATGAGGTACTTGAAGAGAAGAGCACTATTACAAATCCTGAGAATCCTGTTTATGAGGTAAAGGATGGTTCTATCAAGTTCAAGGATGTAGTATTTGGCTACAATAAGACGGCTGACAGACCAGTACTTGATCACGTTAACTTAGAGATTAAATCTGGTGAGACAATCGGTGTACTTGGTGGAACGGGTTCCGCAAAGTCTACATTAGTATCTATGATTTCTCGTCTTTATGACGTTAACGAGGGCGAGGTTCTTGTTGGTGGACGAAATGTAAAAGAATATGATGTGGAGACAATCAGAAATGAGGTCTCTGTTGTGCTTCAGAACAATGTTCTTTTCTCTGGAACTATCGCAGAGAACCTTCGCTGGGGTGATAAGAATGCCACTGATGAAGAAGTAAAGCATGCAGCTAAGCTCGCATGCGCAGATGAGTTTATCGAGAAGTTCCCAGATGGTTACAATACCCACATCGAGCAGGGAGGTACAAATGTATCCGGTGGACAGCGTCAGAGACTTTGTATTGCAAGAGCATTACTTAAGAAGCCAAAGATTCTTATTCTTGATGATTCAACATCAGCTGTAGATACAGCTACTGATGCAAAGATTAGAAAGGCTTTCCGTGAGGAGATTCCAAACACAACAAAGCTTATCATTGCTCAGCGAATTAACTCAGTTATGGATGCAGACAGAATCATTGTTATGGATGATGGTAAGATTGATGATTTTGGTTCCCATGATGAGTTGTTAGCAAGAAATCAGATTTACCGCGAGATTTTCGAGCAGCAGACAGGTGCTGGAAGCGGTGATTTCGATAAAGTAGATGAGGAAGGAGGTAAGGACAATGCCTAGAGGACCACAACCAGGATCAGTTCCTAAATTGACAGCAGAGCAGAAGGCAAAGCGACGCGGAGTCCTTGGCCGCCTGTTCAAATACATCGGAGCCAATTACTGGCTTCACCTTATAGTAGTAGTTATAGGAATTTTTACTGCAGTTATCTGCAATGCCAAGGGAACTGCTTTCATGCAGACTCTTATCGATTCCTATATTGTGCCAATGCTTAAGTCAGGAAGCACAGATTTTGGACCACTTGCAGCAGCTATTAGAGAGCTTATTGTTTACTATGCACTTGGTGCAATTGCTATCTTTGTTTACAACTATACAATGATTTTCGTAGGACAGGGTACACTTCGTTCCCTAAGAGATGACATGTTTGAGAAGATGGAGGATTTACCAATTCGCTACTTCGATACACATCCACACGGCGATGTAATGTCAATCTACACTAACGATATCGATACAATGCGTCAGATGATTTCTCAGAGTTTTCCACAGATTCTCAATAGCGCAATCACAATCGTTACTGTATTTACTTACATGGTGCTTACATCATGGCCACTTACAATCGTAACAATCATTATGATTGCCCTTATTACTTTTACAACAGCAGCAGTAGCTGGTCGTTCTGGAAGCTATTTCAGAAAGCAGCAGAAGGCTCTTGGTGCAGTAAATGGAAATATCGAAGAGATTATGAAGGGCCAGAAGGTTGTAAAGGTATTCTGCCATGAAGACGAAGTAATGGAGAAGTTTAATGAGCTTAATGAAGAGCTTTACAATAATGCATACAAGGCTAACCGTCTTGCGAACTGCATCGGTCCTGTAAATATGCAGATGGGTAACATCAGTTACCTTGCATGTGCCGTAGTCGGTGGTGTCCTTGCCATAAATGGTTGGACAGGCCTTACACTTGGTGGTCTTGCAGCATTCCTTCAGTTCAACAGAGCTTTCAATATGCCTGTAAATCAGATTTCACAGCAGTTCCAGTCAATCGTACTTGCTATGGCTGGTGCAGAGCGAGTATTCGATCTTATCGACGAGGAGCCTGAGACTGATGATGGCTATGTAATGCTTGTAAACGCTAAGGAAGTAAATGGCGAGATTGTAGAGTGCGAAGAGCGTACAGGTATGTGGGCTTGGAAGCATTACCATAAAGCAGAGGGTACTACAACATACGTGAAACTCACTGGTGACATAGTGTTCGACGATGTTGACTTTGCTTACAACCCAGACAAGACTGTCCTTCACAATATTAAGCTTTTCGCTACTCCAGGTCAGAAGATTGCCTTTGTAGGTGCTACTGGAGCAGGTAAGACTACTATCACAAACCTTATTAACAGATTCTATGATATTGCTGATGGAAAGATTCGTTACGACGGAATCAACATCAACAAGATTAAGAAGGCTGATTTACGTAAGTCACTTGGTATTGTTTTGCAGGATACACACCTTTTCACCGGCACTATCGCAGACAATATCCGCTACGGTAAGCTGGATGCTACAGATGAAGAGGTTGTTGCAGCAGCTAAGCTTGCCAACGCAGACAGCTTTATCCACAGATTACCACAGGGTTATGACACAGTAATCACAGGAGATGGCGGAAACCTTTCACAGGGACAGAGACAGCTACTTGCAATCGCTCGAGCTGCTATTGCAGATCCGCCAGTACTCATCCTTGATGAGGCTACATCATCTATCGATACACGTACAGAGAAGATTGTACAGGATGGTATGGATAAGCTGATGCACGGACGTACAACATTCGTTATCGCCCACAGACTTTCTACTATCCGCAACTCAGACTGCATCATGGTTCTTGACCAGGGACGCATTATTGAGCGCGGTAGCCACGATGAACTCATCGGAGAAGGCGGAAAATACTACCAGCTTTATACTGGAAAAATTCAAAACGCATAGTTTATGGGGTTCTGGCGCTTGTCGTCAGAATCCATTTTTTATGTTATAATTAATAACAATCAATGTATTTTTCGTAATTACGGGGGAGCAGAGTTCATTATTATGACATTTGAGACGATAACTAAGGAGAGACTAATGTCTACAGACGAGAAGATCGCTAGTGTACAGGCATCCTTTGCTATGGAGGATATGATTCTCACTGCTGAGGAGATTGAGCGTGGGAGAATGATAATTGAAGATAAGGTAGATGTGGAAGATGTAGTTCGAGAGATTACATCCAGATATGTTTCAGTAGGATAAGCCTATGATGGATGAATATTACCGTTATGAGTACGAAGATAACGGCCAGTACTGTTATCCACATACTCACATTCTCAAGAACAAACTTGATATTCATGACAAGGAGGAGCTTTTCAAGGCTGAGCAGGAGCTTACCTCTGCCAGATACTTTGAGCTTGTGAAGCATCCTATTCCTGGAGATTTTTCTTTAGACCATCTTTGTGCCATTCACAGGTACTTATTCCAGGATATTTATGATTGGGCGGGAAAGATTCGCACAGTCGATATTTCAAAGGGCACGATATTCTGCCTTACTCAGTTTATAGAAATAGAATTTAAAAAGGTTCAGGAATGGCTTATAAACAATAATTACTTACAGGACGTGCACGATAAAGAGGTAATGGCAAAGCGATTGGCATACCTAATCGGTGAGATAAATATGATTCATCCATTCCGAGAGGGCAATGGAAGAGCCCAGCGTGTGTACATCGAGTATGTTTGCAAGAACAGTAAGACCTTTGATATTGATTTTTCAAAAACTACAAAGAATGACATGATACTTGCCAGCAAGGAATCGGCAGTGCTGAACTACGAGCCCTTTGAGGAATTGCTGTATATGTGTCTGGTAGAAATGTAAATAATAGTCTATTAAGAGGGAATGGTTGAATTAAAGCCATTCCCTCATACTTTATTCATAGAAAATTCATAGTTAATACCCCTTATCATTATAAAATTAATAATAATTACAGCCGATATTGAAAATGTAGTAGTATATCTGCGTTTATTTTTGCGTGCAAAAATAGTTGCGGAAAGCTATAAATTTCAAGGAAAGACATGGAAAATGGGGTTTCTATGTAAAGGGGAATTGGCCTATGAGAGAGAACTTAAACGCAATCAAAAGATTAGTGGCGTTTACGCTCACAGTTCTGTTGTTGGGCACAACCATCTGGAATGATGTGTTTGTAATTGCAACAGAAGAAAATCACTGCTCGGAGTATGTGGATGAACAGACATATGCAGCCAACATACTTCAGCCAGTGGGAGAAGGAGACGGATACTGCGATTATTGCGGTCAGGTAGAGCAGGCTCATGTGCATGTGGAAGAGGAACCTGTAGTCGAAGAAGATGCAGCAGTAGAAGAGGTACAGCCAGCTGAAGAGCTTCCAGCAGAAGAGCCGGTTGAGGATACCTCTGTGCCTGAAGAGCCACAGCCTGAGATCGAAAACACAGAATATACTGTGTCTGAAAATGTTGAAGAAATTACCCCTGAAGATACCCCAGTAGTAGAAAATATAGATGGCGAAGAAACCCCTGAAGATATAGAAGAATCAGAAGAAGAGAAGAATGATAACGAGGAAGAAAAGGCAGAGTGTGAGCACGAATGGACTTACACTTCTAATGGCGATGGCACTCATGTAAAGAAGTGCTCTAAGTGCGATGAGAAAATCACAGAGGATTGTACTTTTGACGAAGAGGGCAAGTGCGTTCACTGTGGTTATGAGCAGAAGGAAGAGTGCGAGCATGAGTGGGAATATATTTCTAATGAAAATGGCACTCATATTAAGAGATGCAAGATTTGCGGTGAAGAGGTAGAAGAGACTTGTCAGCTTGATGAGAATGGTATCTGCCATGACTGTCTGTATGAAGATGAGAGACTGATGTATCAGGAGTTCTCGAAGACTCTCTTTGGAACAACTGTAAAGGTATCAGGTGACCTTCCACGAGGCGCCCGCGTAGATATTTTCTATGCAGGAACCAGACCAGTGGAGGAAATCATTAATGAGAATACTGATGAGACTAACTTTACTGCTTTCGTAGCTTTCGATATCGATATTTATCGCCGTGGTGGAGAGAAGTATCAACCACAGGAGGATGGAGGTTCTGTTCAGGTCAGCTTCATGGGCGTAGAGGAAGTAGAACAGCTTTCCCAGGAAGATGTAAGCGTATATAGAATCGAAGATGACAACCAGACAGTTACTGAGATAGAATGCGAAGTCTCTGGTGAGGAAGTGCGCTTTGATGCTGATCACTTTTCTATCTATGTTTATGGTAATTCTTCTCAGTCAAATGTAAGTACAAAAACGCTAGAGTATTATGAACATTTTTCATATATTAACAAGACAAGTTCGACAGAAGATTATTCAAGACTAAAAGAAGTACTTTTCTATTTATACTTTGAATCAACAGGAACAGTGGATTTATCTGTAGATACATATAAAAACCTAACAAGTGCAACAAACCCAACCAGCGGAACAAAACTATATGAAAATGAGACAAAATCTGTATCAGGTACAGCAGGAGAATATGTAGAAGTAAAGCTTGACTATGGTGAAACTGCAGATGCTCCATCCACAGCCTTTTTAACAAAGGATACTTACTACTCTGTAGTTGTTAAAGTAACAAATCAGGTGCCATGTGCCGTTGTTTATGGTCAGGGTTCTTCACCTCTTTTGAAGTCATATATATTTAATACATATAATGAGTGGAGCAATAACAGTGGCGCCTATGATGGTATCTTCCAAGAAAAAGTAAGCCCTGATGACCCAACAGATACATATGACATTACTTCTATCGTAGATAGTAAGAACAATGAGATGTTAGCAGTGTCTGGCTATAAGTTCTACTATGGTTTAAATGATACAGAGACTTTCACAGCTACAATTAATAACGATTCGACAATTGAAAGAGCAATTAAATGGACATCAGATGATTTGAGTGTAGTAGAAATTGTCTCTTCTTCTGCTAATAAAGCTACTATTAAGGCAGTAGGGTCTGGAACAACAGTACTTAGGGCGAAGTATGGAAACAATACTGAGAAGAAAATAAACATAAATGTAATTGAATTTAAAATTGGAAATAAGGCGATAGATGGATGCACAGTTGATTACACAGGAAGTGCTATTAGCTCAAGTGATATAAAGGGATATATCGGAGCTGATGCTGTAACTACTCTTACTGCCGTCGTAGATGGAGATGGAAGTGTAGATGATGCTGCAGAAGTAAGATTGACCTTTACATCACCTACAGATTCAAGCTACAAGAAGACATGGACTAAATACTATAAAATTAAGCCACTTGAACTAACAGAACAAGTATTTTACCTGGATAATAATAGTGATGATAAGAATGACCTTCCAATTAAGTTTACAATCACTGGCGGTGAAATCACGAATATGACAGGAATGGCAACTATTTCTGCCGATGGAGTTAATGGTACTGTTGCAGTTCAACCTAAGTACAATGCTTCAACACAGGATTTCTCTGCAATTATAGAAAAGACAACAGTAAGTGCGGGTGGGTTAGTTTATACAATTGCTATTAGTGGAGTAAACAATTTTACTGGAAGCTTTTCTGTAGATTTAGTTAATAATGATTCTTCAGCAATTATTGATATTAAAACCTTACTGAAACCTCGTCTGAGAGGAAGTACTCTTGTTAACCCAACATATAAAGGTTCTGCCTTCAGTTTGACAGACAGAATGGATGGTACGGTGAATAAGGGTTACAACGAGGTTGAGTTTGTTGGAAATGATGAAATTGTACGAGATGAAATCATTACAAGTGAAACTGCAGATTATACAATTACTGATGTAGCTACAGGTAAGACAGCAACTTCGGCTGATGATTCTCCGGCAACTACTGCTGGACAAAAAAGGATTACATTTACAATGAAAGACGGTAGTGGATACAAAGGAAGTGTTTCTACTACTTTTACAGTTGTGCCTGTTTCTATGAACAGCAGCGATATTACTGTTGACCCATCTGCAATATCAGTACGTAATGGCGTAAACAATAATGTTCCAAAGGCAGGAGAAGATTTTGTAGTAAAGTTTAAAGGAACAGCGATAGATACAAGCCAGTATTCTATTGAATGTACAGGTAATACTGGAATTACAAATGCTGCAAAGTTATTAATAACAGGAAACACCAATTTCAAAGATACCAGAACAGAAACATTTAGCGTTGTAGCTAATTATCTAAGTGATTTAGAGGTCTTCTTCGATGAGGATGGTGGATATACAGTAAAAGGCGATAAGAACTACGATTTCTCAAAGGTTGGTTACAGTCGTACTTATGATCCAACATTAGATGTAGATACTGTAAAAGACCGTATAAAAGTATATGTTCCAGGACGTAATCCAAGTGAATTAACTGAAGGGACTCATTATGAAATCGCAGTCACTGACGAAGGAACGAATACGTTCTCTGCAGATGTAGGTACAAAGACAATAACAATTACTCCTTCTGATGATATTAAGACGTATTATAACATCACAGGGGATGGCATAGTTAAAGCTACATTTAAAGTTGTAGAACGAACAATTTCAAGTAGTGCAATACAGGTTGATTATACTGCTCCAATTGGCAAGACATATACAGGTAGTGCAATCGAGCTTACAACAGCAGCTTCATCCACAGATACAGGTAGGAATTTGAAGCTTACTTATCTTGCAAAGAGTTATATTCTTAAGCCAGGAATCGACTATGACATTAACTACAATGGCACAAATGTCAACGCAGGAACAGCTAAGTTTAGCATAGTTGGAAAAGGAAACTTTACAGGTACAAGCTCACAGACAAAGTATAAATTCACAATAGGCAAGGCAACTCTTACAGATAGTATGGTTAGCTTCCCTGCCAATATGATTTATACATATGATGGTACGGCTAAAGAACCTGTAATGACAGTGAAAATTGGAGAGAACTCCATAAATGAATTTACAGATGACACTAATACTGTCAGAAACTATACAGTAAAATATGATAACAACATAGCTGCTACAACAGATACCAAGAAAGCTACAGTAACTATTTTGGCAGGAACGAATGGTACTGACGGACAAAATCTTACTGGTAAAGTTGTAAAAACATTTGATATCAGCCCTAAAAATGTCACATTTAAGAGTATTGTAATAGGTGGAGAAGGTGGGGCTACAGCAACTATACAAAATAGCGCTAAGAATCTATGGATATGCCCAGATTTAAATGTTGTGTATTCAGGTAGTGTATATAGGGGTTCAGTTGCTGTATACATTGAAGATAACGGAAAAGCAGTAAAACTTAATGGTGACACAGATTACTATGTTACATATTCGACAAATTATAATGTCCGCGATTATAATTTGTTTGATGATACTACAATTGCAGCATCTCCATATATTCAGATAACTGGTCGTGGAAATTATGCTGGAAGTAATGCCAAAGTTTTATACCATATTAAGCCAGTAGTCATTACAGAAAATGATGAGAAACTGTTGGTAGATGGCCAAAAGGCCGAATTGTGGAAAAAGGCGTACGACTGGAATAATGGATCGGATGTCAATGTTTCGGTTACATCAATAACTTACAATGGAAAGACTCTTGTAGCGGGAACGGACTATGACCTTGATGTTCCAACTGATTATTCGGCAGGAGAAAAGACTGCACACATTAAGTTTAAGAACAACTATTCTTATGCTGATGCTAACGGTTATCCACTGCCATATACCATTGGTATCGATGTTAACGATACTAAGGTTGTTAGCTTGACTAATCATTATAATTCAGCAGATACAGCATATTGTTCTACAAAGGGAACCGGCTACAAGGTACGCTGGACTAATAGTCATGCTCCAAAGATGGAATTACATTGGCAGAGAGTAGATAACGCTGATGTTTCAGTGACTTTCGATGGTGGAGATAGTGATAATCCAACAGTACCAAATACTACTTCACCATATGTAACATCTGGAATTAATATTGTAGATGTGGCAAGCAATACATCTATCAATAAGTATGATTCTCGTGCAGCAGGTGATACAGGAAGTACCTATAACACCATAACTGTAACACTTTCGGCTGCAAAGGGTGCCGGTGGTCTATACACAGGTGAATTCTATGGTGAGAAGGTTATTACATATGAGATAGCTCCAGTATCGTTAAGTGAGACAAAGAATTTTGTATCATATCCAGCAGGTTTTGCAGGAATAAAATACACAGGAGCAGAGATTATACCAACAATAGAACCAGAATATACTTATGGATATGCCGACGATGGTAATGGAGGCACTACACCTCTTAAATATACAGTTAAAAAGACAACTAACTCTGGTTCAAAGGACTTTACATTAAATCCTGACACTATTGGCCCAAATGTAGGTTCATATCCAAGAACCCTCACTGGCTGTGGTAACTTTGATGAGAGCCAGTCGTATACATTTAGAGTGGAAAAGGGTGATGTAAAGCTATTCCTGAAACCTACTACAGGTGCTAACAAAGGCAGTGAAGTGCCATTAACAGATTTCACAACAGATGATTCAGGTAGTGCAACAACACCAAGACAGATGTCTGTAACTATTGACCCTGCCCAAGAAACATATATTTACAAGAGCGGTAATGAATATAAGCCTACATTTATCCTTAAGGATTCAAGTGGCAATTTACTTGTAGAAGGTACAGATTACAACACTATTTCATACAACAGGTATGACACACATACAACTACTGAAGATCCTTCTACAGCAGTAATTTCAATACCTTCTACTGGAAACTTTATTAATACAGTCATTACTGTGAAGTATGTCATTCAGACAAATGACATTAATCAGAGTACATATACTGTTGCCTTAGATGATTTGCCATATGCCCAGAAGGTATATAGAGCAGATGTAATTAAGGATATGGTTAAGGCAAATAAGAATCTGCTAACAGTAAAGGCTGGTGGTACACTTCTGAACTTTGCTGAAAATGAATCTGATACCAATGGTGACTATATTATTATCACAGATGCTACAGATCCGGAACTTGCGGCTTGGAGAGCTAAAAATGTAAATGCTGATCTGTTTGGTGTAAATAGTCTTCCATCATACTCAAGTACAGTTGATGCAAGCGACAACTATATCTTTATAAAGGGTATTAATGCATACAGTGGTGTTCGTAAGGTGCCATTTAATGTCGTCCTTAACTTAAATGAAACAAGTATTGTTACAGTTAATACCAATGCAGCAAAATATAATTTGGATGCGAATGGTGAAAATCCAACAGATGTAAATGATTCTTCAGTAGCGTTCAAAGCTGTAATTAAGTATAAGGATTTAACTGGAACTTATGTTGAGTTAACAGGTGATAACAACTATACTATTACCCGCTCAAGAGATAAGTTGCCTGGACCAGACGCTAATATTACCGTAAAGGGTAAGAATGCATGTAAGGGTCAAAGGACAAATGTATGCCCTGTAGGAAGTTCAGATCCACCTATATTCCTGGTAGATTTGGGTGTATATAAGGGAATATCTATTAAAGGAGGAACTGTATATCATTACACAGGAAGTCCAATAGAAATTAGATTTAATGGACTTGAGGATGCAGAATATAATAGTGCAATAGATAGTAGAGATGGAGATTATTCTATAGTTTATACAGAAAATCCATCACAGGTTAATACTCAGACTGCTCATACAGAAGCGGGCAAGTGGTATGCCATAATTAAAGCTACGGATAATAGTAAGTATTTCAAGAAAGGAAGCTATAGTAATGCTGAAACAAAAGAGAACTATGCATTCTATATCAAGTACTATTTGCCGGATGCAGTATTTAGCTTTACTGGTGGAAGTGTAGTTAGTCATACAGGAAGCACCATAACTATTCCAGCTGTTATTAAAACTGCAGATGGAAAACATGACTTGTATGACTATTCAGATCCATCGAAAAACACTTTGGTAAAACTGGATCGTACTACTGCTACCGATATGGGAACCTATAATATCGTAGCATCAGCAAAGGATGCTGCGGCAGAGACATATGTTGAAGGTACTTTAACTGGCACATTTAAAGTATCAGGCTCTGCTATAGGTGATGATAATGTAGCATTAAAGGACCCTAATCAAGCAAACGTAATATTCAAGGGAAGTGCATTCACTCCAGAAGTAGTTGTAACAGTATCGGGCAGAAGTACGCCTTTAACAAAGGATGTTGATTATACTGTTGAATATATGAACAATGTTCATGTAGGAAAAGCAACTGTGCTTGTCAAAGGTAAAAACAACTATGAAGGCACAGGAACAGTACACTTTAATATTTCAGCAGCTAATATTTCAGCATGTGATATTACACCGGAGGATGCATACTTCTCAGGATATTTTATTAATCAAAGTGATCAGCGCGAGGTGGTTCCAGTTGAAACAGAAGTAACTGTTAAAAATGGCACGTATACCCTCACAAAAGACTCGGAGTATACACTATCGTATAACCTCCATAATATGGGTATAACAGACTCAGCAGAGGTAACAGTTACTGCAGCTGGAAACGATTTTACTGGAAGTAAAAAGGTGACATATAAGATACTTCCGCTTGATTTGGGCGATACAAGCAAGGTTACTGTAAAGCAGGGAACTACAACAACAGAATATACAGGTAGTGCAGTAGATCCTCGTGATACTGTAAAGGTAATTGTTGGAGATGGATATTTATGCTCTAATAAAGAGGATACAACCACATATGATTACACCATTACAATAAGTGATGGTGCAGGTGGTGATAACCTTCCTTCTATCAAGGAACGTGGTACATATTATCTGGTAATTACAGGTGCTCATAACTGTACAGGAAGTACAGCTGTGCCATTTATTATCACAGAGAAGTCGTTACCAAATAACTGGCATTACTTCTATTCTACGCCTGATTTTGTAGGTAGTAAGCCAGTATATCATTCAAATGTTCCTGAAGGCGAGACACCATATTATGATTACACACCAAATTACACCTTTACAGATGCAAATGGTAATAGTAAGTCAGATACCATTAGAATAGTAATACATGATGTACCTACATTGACGGCAGAAGAGGCAAATCCAGTATTACAGATATTCGATACCGCAATATCAACGACTACGCCATTGACCCTTGGAACAGATTATGAAATAAAGAATCCAAAGAATAATACGAAGGCTGGCACAGCTGCTTGGTATAGAGGGGATGGAATTGATAGTACTCATGCTAAGCCAACAGATGATGCACCACAGCTTACTATTTCTGGTTTAGGTAATTATTCTGGTGAGATTACAATTCCTTACAACATTGGTAAGAATATAAACAATCTGGAAGGGTTAGAGGTAGAGTATACATTTAATGGCCAGACACTTACTTATAATGATGAAAATAAGGATAGTGGAAATAATGAGGATGGCACATTACTTACAACTACATATAACGGTGCCGAGCAGAAGCCTACTGCAAAGGTATACCTGAATAAAGGAACTGAGAAGCAATTATTATATCCAACTAAGGATTATGAGCTTACATTCGAAAATGCAAACACTGGAGAAGAGGATGACTCTATAACTGCAGGATATAAGAATATTGTGATTACAGGTATAGGAACTTATTGTGGAAAGATTTCTCAGAGATACACAATCAAGAAGAAAGCTATAACAACTTCCCATAATACTTTTACTACTGAGGAATTATCAGTAAGAGATAATGGCAAGGAAGTTGTTGCTATGGAAATTAAGGGAACCATCCTTTCAAGGATTCCAACCGTAGCAAAAGCAAAAGAGCTTCTTTATCCTGACCTTATTGCAAACGAAGATGATTGCAGTAAATATGTAGGATACTTCTATGCAGTATATGATGGTAAGCCTGTTAAGCCTGAGCTTGGCAAAGATATATTTGTATATGATAGGACTTTGAGCAGTGAGGCTCTTACAGACGAGATAGACCCTAAGGATCTTGAGATAGACTATAATGGAAAGAGTGATACTGTTGCATCCTTTGAGGATGGCGAACTGATTAATTACAGCGAGATGACCATTAAGTTTGCTCAGGATAAAACAGATTATGTAACAAACTACTTCGCAACTGGAAATGATGCTGGTGGAACAAGTTCTACAAGCTACACAATTAGATATCTTATCTTACAAAGAGATGTATCTACATTTACAGTTGAATACGATAATGGACTTGATGATAAGCAGTATAAGTATGATGAAGGTAGAGTAAAGACACCTTCACTCACAGTACGCTCTGGAGATCAGATTCTTACAAAGGATGTTGATTATGAAATAGCCAAAGCAAAGGATGCCGACGGAGTATACTATGACATGGCTTCACCAGGTGAGCAGAAAGTGCTTGTAAAGGGCATTAATCATTATCGTGGAGAGATAGAGGTTACTTACTATATTTGGGGTGATTTGAGCAATACAAATGCATACGATAGTGATATGTCAAATGGTTATAGCAGTGTTCCAGTCCAGATATATACAGGAGTTGGACCATCTGTATCAGACGAATTGACAATTGCATTAGTTCTCTTAAAGCAGAATGCTCAGAAGAAAGACATTGTACTTACTAAGGGAACCCACTATAGTTTGAAGTCCGATTACTCAGATGATCACTTCTTCTACACTGGAGAGGTTACTTATAAGGGTAATGAGAATAAGTACTGGACAGGCGAAAAGACAATTAAGTATTTCATCAACTTTGATGAGAACAAGGTAAAGCCTACATGCGATGGAACAAAAGAAAAGTACACAAGTTATCCAATTAGACCTGAAATAAAGCTTAACGTTTCTACTGCAGAATTCGATGAAAGCAATATTAAATACTATCGTGATACAAATGGTGATGGTATTGGAGATGTGCAAATTTCCGAGGATGAAGATTTCATCGAACCAGGCTATATTACCGTTGAAGTACCTTATCAGATAGGAGGTAAGGCAGCTAGAAAGCCTGCTACAGGTACATATCAGATTATACCTAGACCAATGGTAGATTGTGAGCTTGTAGTAAGTTCAAGATACAGATATACAGGTAGCATGATTAAACCAAATGTAATCGTATTTATTAACCCTAAGGATGGAAATGATATTAGGACGTTAGTTGAAGGTACTGATTACGATGTAACCTATGGTGGTACAAATATTGATAATATCAAAAATGTTGGTAAGGTTACTGTTACAGGTAAGACTGATAAGATTACTGGAAAGATGTCAAAGACATTCAGTATCGACGTTGGTCAGGTTGCAGGACTTACAGCGACACCAGTGGAAGGTAGCAGTAATTCAATCAAGGCTACATGGGTAAAGGATATCTTTAGTTCAGGAGCTGAGCTGATGCTTTACAAGATGAGCGGAAGCATGGCAACTGCAGTAAAGATTAACGACACAAATAACTACACAGTATCTGTTTCTGGTAACACAACAGCATATGTATTTGAAAACCTTGAGAATGTTACAAACTACAAGATAGCAGTTCGCTCTTACATAGATGGAACAGAAAAGATGTACAGTGAGTACTCATATGCATATGCAACAACAGGTATTTCAACTACATCTGTGGAAGTTACTCAGCCAAGTGCGAACATGGTTACCATTACATGGGATGATACTGGTAATGCAATGATTTATAAGATCTACAGATATAAAGATTCTGAAGGTAAAGCTAGTGCTAAGAAGTTAGCTTCTTACCCAGCTTCTACAGAAGGATATACAAATATCGTAGATGAGCCAGGAGTATACTGGTATTACATTGTAGGTTATACAATTCTTGATGGAGAACTTAAGCCTACACAGGAATCTGAACACAAGAAAGTAACCATATCATTGTAATGTAATTAAAGGGCGGTCTTTATGGCCGCCCTTTTTGCGTGCTTTGAAAATGCGAATTTTCTGTAAAAATGTGTAATTCTTTAAAATAACTGATAGAATAAAGAAAAAGCATTATAATTGGACAAAATGTAATGGGGAAAGTATGGCGGAAAACAAAAGGTTCATCATAGGTGGCTTCGAGTTTGAGACCTACTATGAGTACAGAGCAGCACAGGAAGATGTAAAGAAAATAGAATGCATCAATGCGGAGCTTGATATCCAAGATCCTGAGGTTGCTTTGCGCCTTTATAACGACATTCGAGACGGTATTATTACGTTCAACAGCCCTATAGGAAAGCAGTATGTAGATCACGTGGCAGACATCGTAGCAAACAAGTCTGCAGGTATGCTTGATGACAGGGAAATCATAGAAGAAGCAGCAGGAAAGGCTAAGAGTTCCAGACTCTTTGGCCTTATTTTTGTGGGTATTGCAGCAGTGCTTATTATCATCTTCGCTGGAATAGAGATTAAAGAGATTGCTGAGACCAGAAAAATCGCTAAATTACAGGAAAGTGTCCAAAAAGCATCGAACACTAATAATTCACAAAATAACGTTAATATTGATAATGAAATTGACGATATAGGTACTGTAGAGGATTCAAATGCGGGTCAGCGTGAGGAAAATAACTCACCTGCCAAAGTCATTGAGGATGATTTAATCAACAGTCCTTGGGATACCCATTATTCCGAGGGTGAGCGAGAAATTCTTCCAGAACTTGCAGAACTATATTCGGCAAATCATGATTTGGTAGGGGTTTTAGAGGTAGTCGATACTGATATCAACTATCCGGTTGTTCAAACACCAAATGACCCAGAATATTATCTTCGCAGGGATTTTTATGGTAATGATAGCACAGGCGGCACTTTATTTGTGGACTATCGTTGCGACATATTAAATCCAACCACCAACACAATCATATACGGACACAATATGAGAAAAGGAACTATGTTTGGTGGCTTAAAGCGATACCTGAATCATGATTATTATCAGGCACACAAGAAGATAATATTTAAAACTCTTTATGAAGAGCAGGAATATGAGGTTGTAGGAGTAGGTTTATCAGAAGTCGGATATGACGATGATGATACTTACAAATACTACGATTTCATTGATGCCATCACTGGAGCAGAGCTTCAGGAGTTTTTAGATAACATCCAACATTTATCTGCATTTGATGAGACTATCGATATTTCAAGCACTGATAAAATATTGACTCTCAGCACGTGTAATACTTACAAGGAAGACGGTAGAATGTTCATCGTAGCAAAGAGAGTCAAGTAGTTGACACTAAAGTTTTTGCCTTGATATTTGGGGTGGGGATGCTATGGTGAAAAAAGGATTTTTTAAAAAGACAGGATGTATTCTAATTAGCGCATCTATTATTCTGGCGGGCTTCACGTTCTTTGGAAGCACTATTTCAGATGCTGGTCTTAATGACACGGGGACAGTATTTACTTTTGAAAATGGTGAGAGTGTTTCTTCGAGTCAATACAAAGATAATAGTTCAATACACTCAATAGGAAGTGCTGGTGGAAGCGGTGGAACAATTGGTTCCTATGGTTTCAACAACTGCACAAGCCTTGTTGAAGTAGACATCGAAGGAACAGTATCTCTTGGAGAATATGCTTTTGCAGGTTGTTCAGAGCTAAAAAGTGCTGTTTTTGAATCAGGAATTACAAACGCATCTGCAACAACATTCCAAGGCTGTAAGAAATTGGATAACTTAGTTATTCCATCAGCTAACGGATACTATATGAGTGGCGGAGCCTTATATAATGGAACCCAGCTTATATATGTTCCTAGAACAGTACCAACACTCACAGTAAAGGCTGGTACAACATCAATAGCTGCTGAGGCTTTTTATGATGCTAATGTAAGCACATTGATATTTGAAGATGCTGCAAGCATTTCCAGCATAGGTACACAGAGTAAGTGGCCTCCATTTGAGAATTCTTCTTATTCACTTACTGTTAAAGCAGAAGGTGATACAGGAAATATTGAAGCTTTCTTTGATGCAAAGGTAGTAGAGTGTGGTGGTTCAAAAGCACAGCTGAATTTTGATAACGGAACAACACCTATCGAATCAAAGCCTAAGGTTACTATTTACGGAACATATTATAAAAATGATGGATCAACTCCTGTAGGAGATGGAACACCTAAATATATTTCACAGGCTAACTACAACATAGGTACACTGATAAGTGCTCCTACAGTTACAGGTTACACTTCAACAGATACTTATACTGTTACAAGTGATAGCGAACAAAGTGCCACATTTAAATACGTGGCAGATTCTGAAGATGCACCTGATCCACCAGGACCAACTGTTACACCAACACCTACAGTTACTCCTACACCAACAGTAACTCCAACACCAACCCCACCACCTTCAACAGGTAAGGTGTACACGGTTACGGTAGTGGACGAGTTTTATAAATCAGATTTGTCTACAATGACAAAGACAATTACCCGTTCAACAAACAAGTATGTTGACGGAGCCTCATATTCATTCAGCCCTACATCCTATACCGGATATTCAAACTGGGGTGGAAGAAATGAGTCGGGTGTAGTTCACAGCGACATCAAGGTTTGCTTCTTCTACAAGCCTACAGATGGAAAATCAACAGCTGAGACTACAACAGGAACAAACGGTGGAACAACAAATAAGTCTGGTGAAGGAATTACAGCAAGCGCTGTAGCACAGCAGACAAATAAGTACTTAATCACCAAGGGCGGTGGACAGGTAGTAAGCCAGAGTGGTGGCCCTGTCACAATCGTCTGCAACGGCGAATTAAATAAATTGTTATATATTCTTGTAGATGGAAGCGTATTAGATAAGGCCAACTATTCAGTGGCATCAGGATCTACAATCCTTACCCTCACAAAGGAATATATTGCAAGTCTCACACCTGGAGACCACGTAGTACAGTTCCAGTATGATGATGGTTATGCCATGACAGGTCTTAAGATTACAGCTTCTAAGACAACGACAACTGTATCTTACAAAGTTAGCTCAGATGGTTCAATTTCATCTGGCCACACAAAGGATACAACCCCTAAAACAGCGGATGGATTCGATGCCAGATACTTGCTTTGCTTGGCAATTTTCCTTCTTGGAGCGGGCTCAATCCTTATGGGTAGACAGAGAAAGCTGGAGATGATTTTGGCTGAACAGCGAGATGATTATTAAGGTGGAGAAAAATGATTATTGAGACTATTATTTACGTGGCACTGTTAATTGCATTATTTTCAGTATGTGATAATAGCTTATCCAGGAGGTACTATGTCCCTTTAAAGGTGGTATGTAGTGCCTCCTTTTTAGTGATTCTTTGGATAAATCAGTGCTTTTCAGATAAGTTGTGGCTATTGTTTTGGGCGCTGTTGGCATGCTTCGTGGGAGACTTGTTAATGGGCCTGTATAACACCTATATGCGTAAGCAGTTTATTGTCCTTGGTATGATAGCGTTTATGCTTGGTCATGTAGGACTTCTCAATTACATGTGCCGAATTACTGATGATACAAGCTGGTTTGTATACATCCTTCCAGTGGCGGTTTGCGTAACTTTGGTGTGGATGAAGAAAAACTGGCATCTGCACATGGGCAGCCTGTTTATTCCAAGTCTTATTTATTGTTACTTTGTAGCCACAATGACATTTAAGGCAATCGAATGTGGAATCCTTGGAATGGTAGAAATAGCCTGTGCTGGCGTGCTGTTTTTACTCAGTGATTTCACAATCCTGTTTTTGTACTTTTTCCACTTTCCAGACAAAAAAAATAAGAGACTTGTCCACTTCGTAAATCTTGCGACCTACTACATGGCAATTCTCTTATTTATATTCAGCCTTTAGGCTATTGCAAATAGCTTACAAATACATTACCAAATGATGCGAAATAGTCCGTGGCTTCGGTCATGGACATTTTTGCGTTTGCACCTTTGATAGGATCAAAGTATATGATTGAAGTAGAATCATAACCGATTATCAGAACGGCTGTATCCTCACCTGTGTAAGCATAGACTGGAGTGCCATTGCTTACATAGTAAAGAACTTCTGAGAGGGTAGCACCTGTTAAATCTAAAATAGTGTAATCCTTAAGTGTCTTTGAAAGGATTGAAATAGGTGTCTCACCGTTCTCTAACAGTGTATGTACCTGTACGTTTTCGCCTTCATGTACAAGCATTGCAGACAGTGCTCGTGCAGAGCCGCTGGCCTCAAAATCGCTTGAACCAATGGTGATTGGGCTGATGGAAGTCTGGTAAGCCTTTCGGCCTCGCTTCCATATATATTTAGGTTCGTTATCAAGGACGATACCCATTTCCTCATCGGCTATGGCGATGGCATCGATAAGGTTATCTGTAGCAAGCTTAACCTTGCTGCCTACATATACAAAGTATTGTGTAGAGCTTGTAGCTGAAGCTACTGAAATACTATGGCTTTCATCGGCAAGTACCAGGTCGGTAACATCGTATTTGATCTTGCCCAGTGTTTCGCCTTCCTCAAGAGGTGTCATATTTAAGATGACAACCTGTTGTTTTACATCGTCAATATCAGTGGTGATAGGAACGGCCTTGTTCTGCTCACCGGCACTGTTTTTAATATTTCCTTCCTCTGCTGGAAGAATATTTCCGTCAGCGTCGAACTGGATACGGTCAAGATAAATTGAATATGACTGAATAGACACATCAGTAATATAATAGCCGCTCTTTTTATAAGTCTTTCTAGGACGCTCCGAACCGCTGGAAATATCGGAAATGGTCAGAGAGTACATAGGATAAATGGTAGCACCAGCACCGTCTGTGGTGATGTCCTTTTTGTAGAGGGTACCATAAATTAAATCCTCGTCCATAAATGCCATTGGTCTCAGCAATTGGCCATCTTCGGCTTTTATCTCGAAGTTGTTTCCGGTTTCCAAATCAATGACGTGGATTGTATCAGAAACAGTGGCATCTGACATCCATGCAAGGTAACGACGAGAACCAGATGAAGCGTACTGGCGGTCATCAAGGCCAGTGAGAAGCTCCTTGGTGGTCAAATCGTTAAGATTCATATATAGAAGAGTTCCGTTAACCATAATGTAGAACTCATTGTCAGCTGTCTCATACAAAAGGTCTGAGAAGTTGGCATTCAATATCTGGAATGAGCTGGTAGATGGAATGAATACCTGCTCAGTAGAGATATTGCTGATGGCATCGTAGTGGTAAAGATTGATACCGCAGTATCCCTCGTGAGGGCCTGAGTTCATATATCCGTAAACAACATAATCCATGGTGCCGGACTCATCGATATTAAGGATGAGCACCTGGTGCTGATTGTAGGTGGATCTGATATCGGTAGGGTCGTCTACAAAGCTGAAAATCTCTTTTACCTGACGGTCAGTCTGATTATATTCGAAAAGGCTTCCGTTCTGTACAAAGGAAACGATGGTGCCTGTTTCGTTTGAAAGGTACTGAACATCAGCGTCTGTGATACCGATGTTAACCAGGTTGTCCTGGATGGAGATGGAATTCTCATCAAGAATCTGCTCCATCGTGCGGTCATAGGAAAGAAGGTAAATACGGTCTGCTGTGTAGCGGATACGATAGTCCTCTGAACAAGTGTAGTATTCGTTCTTTCCATTGTTATCAAGGTTCAGTGTATAATCCAAAGTAAGGCTGATATAGTTGGTACTGATATCAGTGAGGGCTACATTGCAATCGCCCTGCTGAGTGGCCTTGAAAGTGCCATATGAAACCTGAGTAAGATTTGAGTTGATAGTAACGTGGCTCAAATCCTGATTAGCCATAGATGACTTTGGCTCGATGTAAGTGGCCAAATCAGAGGCATCCTCAGAAAGAGCAGTATTGTGGAAGTACTGAGCAAAGTCCAGAATTTCTTCCTCATTACAGCCCTCTGGCTGCATAATACGTGTATAGTAGTAAATCTTGTTTGAATTGCTTGTAACAGTGATTACCAGAAGGTATTCTTCATTGGCTTCGATAAGGTTCTCTGCCTGGAAGCCGGCTGTAATGACGCCATTTTTCTTTTTGAATTTGAGGGCGTTCTTAGAGATATTTCTCTGAGTATCAAGGGAACGTATCTCGTAAGAAAGACCATCAACTGGATAATCCTTAGCATTTATAGATAAGGAAATGTTACGCTCTGAATCAAGAGGGATAATGGCATCACGCATGTATGCCGGATCCATCTCTGACACATAACCGTGGAGCTCTGTGGAAGCATCATTTAGATAATTAACTCTTACAATAGGAAGAGTAGGGGATGCCTGGCTGGAGATTTCCACCACTTCAGATACGTTTGTTATTATTTCGAAAAATACAAGGGATGCCACAAAAACGACGAATAAAACAGCTATTCGCTTAATTATTTTGGTAGGAATCCCCTTTTTGTAGAATTGAAGTTTCATTAAGGACTCGCTTTCTTGCTTAATAAAAAATAAAGTGATATAATCCGTGAGATTAAAACACGTAATAATAATATCATTATTTTTTAGTACTGTCTTGTTAAATTAAGATAGATGTGGTTTTTAATATCGGAGGATTCATGAAGAAAGTACTTAAGAAGATAAAAGCCGGTTTTAGTTGGCTTGGAAATACTATAAAGAAGCCATTCATAAAGCTTGCTAATTCAAAGGTTGTTCAGAGCTATCTGGGTTCTAAGTTCCACAGAACATGGGTTATGCTTTGGGATAAATATGCATTCTGGATGCACATTCCACTTGCACTGATAATCATTTTCCTTATGGAGTGGATGTCACGTCATTCCTTTGCAGCAGCTTGCACATTCGTTTCAGACCATACAGGTCCTTACTTATTCAATTCATATTGCGTATTCGTTGCATTATCAATCGTATTTCTTAGTAAGAGACGAGGCTGGTGGCGAGTATTCATCAGTATGATATTTATAATTCTTGGAATTATAAACTGTGTCATTTTGTTGAATCGAGTATCACCATTTGGATATACAGATTTATATATGATTAGTGACCTGCTTACAATGCAGGATTCCAACTACTTCTCAGCCCAGCAGGCTATGCTGACCATCATCGCACTGATCGTTTACATTATAGTAATGACTCTTTATGCGATTCGTGGTCCTAAGAAAGAGGATGGTAAGCCATTCTGGCAGAGACTGATACTTGTAGTTGCTTTATTCGTATCACTTTATCCATCAACTATCCTTCTTAGAAATTCCGGAATCATGACATCATATTTCGGAAACCTTGCACAGGGATACCTTGATTACGGTTATTTATATGGTTTCTCTACATCTGTTTTAGACAGAGGTATGAACAGACCATTCGGATATTCAGAAGCTAAAATCGACACTATTCTGGAGAATGACGGAGCATACATCCAGACCCTCCAGACATCAGATGGAACAAGACCTAATATAGTAGTTATTCTTTTGGAGTCATTCTACGATGTTTCAGAGTGTAAGTTCCTTGAGACCAGCGAGGATCCAATTCCTTTCATTCACTCATTGGAGCAGAACTACTCCACAGGTCACTGTATCGTGCCTGTAGTTGGTGCCGGTACATGTAACTCAGAGTTCGAGGTTCTTACAGGTCTCAGCTGTAACTTCTTTGGACCAGGTGAGTACCCACAGAAGACTATTCTTAAGGAAGTAGATGTAGAAAGCTACGCTGATGTTCTTAATGAGATTGGTTACACATCTCATGTAGTTCATAACAACGGTGGAAACTTCTACTCAAGAAAGAACGCATTCTCCCAGATGGGATTTGATACCTTCACATCGAAGGAACTCTTAGATATTACAGAGTACACACCACTTGGCAATTGGCCTACAGATGATATTCTTCTTCAGGCTACACTTGATGCCATGGATACAACAGAAGGCAGCGATTTTATCTACACAATCACTGTTGAGGGCCACGGCTCATATCCAGAATATGAGGTAGAAAAGGACCCTGAAATCAAGGTTACAGCCAACGGTAAGACAGAAGGACAGAATTACGCTTGGGAATACTACGTAAACCGTATTCACAACGTAGACGACTTTATCAGACAGTATATTGAGGCCTTTGATGAGCGTGGAGAGGACACCATCGTAATCATGTTTGGTGACCACCTTCCAACAATGGGTCTTACAAATGACGAAGTTACAACAGGCGACTTGTACAAGACAAAGTATTTCACATGGAACAACTTTGGAATGGAAAAGAATGATATGGATCTTACTTCATATCAGCTTGTATCAGAGTATTTAAACAGACTTGGTATCCACAATGGAAACATCAATGGATACCACCAAACAGCAATGGCTGAGGGTAAGAAGTACGGCACCAGCGACTACATGAACGACCTTAGAATGCTTCAGTACGACATTATGTACGGTGACCGCTACACATATAAGGATGGAAAAGCATATAAGCCTTCTGACATCATTATGGGTGTCAACGAGGTAAACGTAGACAGAGCATACTTCTTTAACGGAAAGCTACATATCTACGGTGATGAATTCACTAAATGGTCTAAGGTATTCGTAAATGATGAGCAGGTCTCTACAAAGTATGAATCAGGCCAGGTTATTACAGTAAATGCATCTGACGTTAAGAACGGAGATAAAATCAAGGTTTGTCAGGTGGGAAGTTCAAATACAATCTTCAGAGAATCAAATGAGTATGTGGTTTATGATCCACATTATGTTGAGGAAGAAGAGGAAGAATTAGAAGCAGAAGCAGATGCTGACAAAGAGGACTAACACCTCATCAGTCAGCTGAAGCTATTAAAAAAGGCTCCGCACATTGTGCGGGGCCTTTAGTGTTTTTAGTATTCGCCGTTCTTGTAGCGAGTGATAAGCTTTTCGATACGTCCATATGGGTTGAGAAGCTCTGAGATTGAGCACTCGTGGTTAAGTGTATCGATGATGTAAGCGATGTACTTAGACATATCGCATTTGATGAAGTAGTCCTTATTCTGAACTTCTTCTGGAAGGTATGTAAGGTTTGTTGTAACAACTCTGTAGATGATGCCCTTTTCTACGGCTTCATCGAACTTAGCCATACCGTTTGTGAAGAGTCCGAATGTGGCTACTACGAAGATACGCTTAGCATTACGCTTCTTAAGCTCTGTAGCTACATCTATCATTGATTCGCCAGAAGAAATCATATCATCAACGATGATAACGTCCTTACCAGCAACGTCATTTCCAAGGAATTCGTGAGCGACGATAGGATTACGTCCATCTACGATGCGGCTGTAATCACGACGCTTGTAGAACATACCAACATTAACACCTAATACAGATGCCATGTAAACGGCACGCTTTGTACCACCTTCATCAGGTGAGATAATCATAAGATTATCGTTATCAAGCTTTAAGTCCTTGCAGTGCTTAAAGATGCCTTTAAGGAACTGGTATGTAGGTGAAACAGTCTCAAAGCTGTGAAGTGGAATCGCATTCTGAACACGTGGGTCGTGAGCATCAAATGTGATGATGTTATCAACGCCCATGTTAACGAGCTCCTGAAGTGCCATAGCACAATCAAGTGATTCACGAGCACTTCTGCGGTGCTGACGTCCTTCATAAAGGAATGGGATAATAACTGTGATGCGCTTTGCCTTACCCATTGCAGCTGCAATGATACGCTTAAGGTCACAGAAAATGTCGTCAGGACTCATGTGATTCTCATGTCCGCATACTGTATATGTGAGGCTGTAGTTTGTAACATCTACTAAGATGTACAAATCAAGTCCACGAACAGACTGCTTGATAAGTCCCTTACCTTCGCCCGAACCAAAACGTGGGCATTCGGCGTCAACAATGTAGGAATCACTACGGTAACCTGCTAGAGTGATGATAGACTGGTCGCTCTTGCGCTCCTGTCTCCACTGAAGAAGGTAGTCATTAACTCGCTCCGCGATGGCTGTACAGCTCTTGTGTGGAATTAATCCAAGCTCAGCCATAGGTGGTGTGTTTTCCAACACGATTTCATTTTTTGGCATTGTTTGCTCCTTGAAAGATATTTTATTTATTTATTCATCATTACTTTCTTAATACGAATATCATCTCCAATGAGCCTGATGGCGTCATAATATGAAAATACTCGCGAAGTAATTCTTTCACTGTAAGTATCTCTCATTTCCTCGAGAGAAAGGTTTGTGGAAATCACTGTTGATTTGTTTCTGAGCAATCTTTCATTTAAGCACTGGAATAGCTTTGTAATAGTGAAATTATTAGGAAATTCAGTGCCAAGGTCGTCGATGATGAGTAAATCACAATCAAAAATCTGATCGTGTAAATCCTCTACATTAACGTGTCTTTTGAAAGTCTGATCCTCAAATACTTTGAATAGCTCAGAGGCTGTAAAGTAAATAACAGATATGCCTTCGTCTAATAGAGCCTTAGCTATGCAATTGGAAAGAAAGGTTTTACCGCAACCTGTCTGTCCAAGCAACATTAAATTACCACCTTTTACCTTGAAATTCTGCACAAAGTTTTGCGCTCTTTCTAGGGCTATTTGTGCAGTAGCCCTTGCGCTGACGTCAGAATTACCCTCATAGTAATTTTCGTCGTATACATTAAGGTCAAAATAGTCGAAATTCTCCTTTGAAAGGATGTTGCTGATATTAGACTGCTTATAAACAAGATTGATAGCTGCCTGATTGAAACAGTGGCAGCGCTTTCCATTAACGTAACCTGTGTCCTTGCAATCAGGGCAATCGTATGGTGGCTCGAGGTAATCAGCTGGGAAGCCTGCTGACTCCATAAGATTAATGCGGCGTTCTTTTAATTCAGAGAGCTTGCGCTTAGACTCTGCAGCCGCAGTCTGAATATCACTGCCATTGAAGATAGCAGTGATAGAAGATACGGAAATCTTTGAAACTTCTTCATCTATCTTTGAAAGAGCAGGAATAGCTGAGTAGACTTCGTCAGTACGGTAAGCAACGATTTGATTGTTACGAGCCTGCTTGTGGTTGTACTGACGCATAAGAGCATCATACTGTTCGTTAGTTAATGCCATATGTATTCCCCCTTAGTTTCCTAAAATTCTTTTCTCTAATTCGTCAAAATTGTAATCTCTCTGTGAGAAATTGTGGAACTTGCTGTTAGTCTTAGGCTTTGCAGCAGCTCCAGAGTTTGCAGCAGAGCTTCTTGCACGGGTTGCTGAAGAAATGTTAGCAACGTTAGCCATGCTGTGTTCAAGGTCAAGTCTTTCAACATCTCCCATTGTTCTAACACCGGCTTTGTGCCAGTTTGTTAGGATGGAATCTGCATATGGGAAAGAAGGCTTGTTGGTCTGCATGATAGTACGCTTGCAGGCCTCACAGATTAAATCAAGAGCCATTCCATATGAACCTGACCATTTATTAACATAGTTGAGCTCGGACTCAACTAAAACTCTTCCTGAAATACCAAATGATTTCATAATAGAGTAAACAAGGTTGTTTCTCGCGCTAGATGTGCTGATAGCTTCATCCACTGTAGTGATGCCGTCCTCAGCCCAGTTGCGGGCTACAGTATCCATGTAGTGGAAGCTGCTGTGGCCACCGCCGATGCATGTCTCTACCAGGTACTGGATAAGATCCACTGAGAAGTGGAGACTGTCATACCAGAATAGAAGGGTGGTGGTATCGCTGATAGACAGTGGACGCTTCAGATAAGTCTGAATAGCGAAAATTAAATCCTCTACCTGCTGGTCCTCGCTGAAAGCCTTGAGCTGATCAGGACTGTAGCTAGGCTTGGTATCAGCGGTGGTGTAAACAGGAGCTATGCTATTGTTTGCTGTAGATGTGCAGCGAGTAGCCTTGTTCATGGATGTAATGTTGGATATGACAGGACTCTCTGTCTTGCCATATCCATTACCATTCACATCTACTAAGTAGATTCCAGAAAGCTCATTGTCTGCGGAATACTCAAGGCGAAGAATGCCTACTTTCTCCCAATAAGTAAAGGCACGCATTACATCTTTTTCTGTGTGGTCTAAGCAGTCCGCCAACTGCGAGATGGAAAATTCGAACCCATCTCTAGTAAGACAACGAAGCAGATAAAGGTAAACCTTTACGTATTCCCCATTAGCGTCTTTCATGAAATCGTCTATGAAAGAATTTGAGACACAGGTAAAGCCTGTGTTCGAAGTTGTGTGCAACATGATGTCAGCCATAAATTATTCATCTCCCTCTTAACTATGTGGCAAATTATAGCAAAGTCACATTGAAAAGAAAAGAGCTCGAAGCCCCGCAACCCTTGTAAATAAAGGGTTTGTGGCGATTGTGGATAATGTGGAAAAGTCTCCTCAATGTAGTAAAAAAGGGGCAAAAAAATCCACATCTTTTTGTGGGGAAAAACCATCAAAAAAATGTGGATAATGTGGATAACTATTTTTTAAGTAGATTTTCACCTACTAAATACACGTCTCCGGCTCCCATAGTTATCAACAAGTCATTGTTCAAAACATTTTTTTCTAAAAATTTTTCACAGGCCTCAAATGTGCCTAAATAATGGGCTTCTGTTCCAAGCTTTTCTAAGCGGTCTGCGATGTCCTTTGAACTGACTCCATAAATGTCTGGCTCGCGGGCTGCGTAAATGTCTGGAAGGATAACTATGTCTGCAGCGCTAAGTGCATCTGCGAAATCATCTAATAAACTAAGTGTACGAGTGTATGTGTGAGACTGGAAGCAAACAATTACACGGTTGTGTGGGTAGTTTGCTGCAGCTGCAAGGCTGGCGCGAATCTCTGTTGGATGATGTGCGTAATCGTCGATAACTGTAGCACCCTTGTAGGTACCCTTAAGCTCGAAACGACGGTGAGCACCACCAAATTTAGCAAGACCAGTCTTAATACATTTGTAATCAACACCCATTTCAATGCAAAGAACGATAGCTGAAAGAGCGTTGCTGATGTTGTGGTCTCCTGGTACATGAAGAGTGATGCGCTCAAGAGCCTGTCCCTTATAAACAGGAACAAAAGAAGCGAATCCCTTCTCATCGTATGTAATATCAGTAGGAACAATATCTGCTTCACCGTGGAGAGCATAAGTGATTACCTTGCACTTAAGTCCCTCTGTGAAGTAAGAAACATTTTCAATCTCGTTATTAATAATAAGTGCACCCTCATCTGATGTGTTCTCAGCAAACTGTCTAAAGGATGCACGAACATTATCAAGGTTCTTGAAGAAATCAAGATGGTCAGCTTCTACATTAAGAATAATGTTGTACTTAGGGAAGAAGCTGTGGAAGCTGTTTGTGTATTCACATGCCTCTGCAACAAATACATCGCTGTTACCAACGTGAACATTGCTGTGGATAGCATCTAAAATAGCTCCTACTGTAATAGTAGGTTCTGTTGTAGTCTCAAGGAGAATCTGGCTTACCATAGAAGTGGTAGTAGTCTTTCCATGAGTACCTGCAACTGTAATTGAGTTAGCGTAGTTTTCCATGATTTCACCAAGGAGCTCGGCACGTGTAAGCATTGGCTTGCCAGATGCCTTTGCAGCCATAAGCTCAGGATTGTCATTGGAAATGGCTGCTGTGTAAACGATAAGGTCGATATCGTCTGTGATGTTTGCAGCAGCCTGTGGGTAGTTAACTTTTGCACCAAGTGCCTCAAGGTGCTTTGTTAAATCAGAAGAATCTCTGTCTGAACCGGAAATAGTGAATCCGGCACCCAAAAGAATCTCTGCAAGACCGCTCATGCTGATACCACCGATGCCAATAAAGTGGACATGGATCTTGTTGTCGAAATTTATTTTATACATTATAAGGATTTCCTTTCTTTACTCATCATCCGTCCCTTCGGGACATCTCCCCCTACAATACCCCCAAATGGATATACTTTCAAGGGTCAAGTTAAGGAAAAATATGGATTATTTTGGTGAATATGACAGTGAATTGTCAAATAATTAACGATTAAATAGTAAAAAATTAGAATAATATTGCGTGTAAATTATCACTTTGTTATACTAAATGCATAAGAGTGTAGAATTCGTTAGATTTTGCAACTCTTAAAGGGGAGTGCTATGAGTTCTTTTTAATTGGCACATCCTTTACGGACACCATGAGAAAGGCAGATGAAAAAGGATGATTAGAAAAGAAATGATCGCAATGCTTTTGGCTGGTGGGCAAGGAAGCCGCCTAGGCGTGCTAACGTCAGACGTGGCAAAGCCAGCTGTCTCTTTCGGAGGTAAGTATCGTATTATCGACTTTCCTCTATCAAATTGTATCAACTCAGGGATTGATACCGTTGGCGTACTAACTCAGTATCAGCCTCTTGTTTTGAACTCTCACATTGGAATTGGTATTCCATGGGATTTGGATCGAAACAACGGCGGAGTTACTGTCCTCCCTCCTTACGAGAAGAGTGACACTAGTGAATGGTATTCTGGTACTGCTAACGCAATTTTCCAAAACCTTAAGTACATGGAGAACTATAACCCAGAGTATGTGCTTATCCTTTCAGGAGACCACATCTATAAGATGGATTATGAGGCCATGTTAGATTTTCATAAGGCAAAGGGTGCTGATGTTACTATCGCTGTAATACCAGTTCCTATTGAGGAAGCATCGCGATTCGGTGTAGTTATTGCTGATGATGACAAGCGCATCAGCGAGTTTGAGGAGAAGCCACCTCAGCCACGTAGTAATTTGGCTTCAATGGGTATTTACATCTTTAGTTGGAAGGCACTTAAGGATTCACTTTGTGCCCTTAAGGATCAAAGCAATTGCGATTTTGGTAAGCACGTGCTCCCATACCTTCACGAGAAGGGTTCGCCAATGTATGCTTATGAATTTAACAGCTATTGGAAGGATGTAGGAACACTTGGTTCATATTGGGAAGCCAATATGGAGCTTATAGATTTAATTCCAGAGTTTAATCTTTACGAGGAGTTCTGGAAGATTTATACAAATCAGAACATTATCGAGCCACAGTTCGTAGCAAATTCCGCAGTAGTGGAAAAGGCGATTGTAGGTGCGGGTGCTCAGATTTATGGAGAAGTTTACAACTCAGTACTAGGCGCAGGCGTAGTTATTGAGGAAGGCACAGTTATCAGAGATTCAATCATTATGGAAGGCGTAAAGATTGGAAAGAACTGTGTAATAGATAAATCGATTGTTGCCGAAAACACAGTCATTGGCGATAACGCTAAGATTGGTCAGGGCGAGGAAGTAGAAAGCAGACTGAATGCCAGCGTATATTCATATGGATTAGCGGTAATTGGTGAGAATTCTACTATCCCAGCAAATGTAACTATTGGAAAGAATACAGCTATCAAGGGCGAGACTAGCGAGGGAGATTATCCTGACGGACAATTAGCAAGTGGTGGCTACATTATCAAGGCAGGTGATCGATTATGAAAGCATTAGGAATTATACTAGCAGGTGGAAACTCAAGCAGAATGCAACAGCTTACGGAAAAGCGAGCCATTGCTGCAATGCCAATAGGCGGTAGCTACAGATGTATTGATTTTGTTCTTTCAAATATGACAAATTCTCACATCCAGACTGTAGCAGTACTTTCACAGTACAACGCTCGTTCATTAAACGAGCATCTTAACTCATCAAAGTGGTGGAACTTTGGTAGAAAGCAGGGAGGACTTTTCCTGTTCACACCAACAGTTACTACTAACAATAGCTGGTGGTACAGAGGTACCGCAGATGCTATTTGGCAGAACATTGATTTCTTAAAGAAAAGACATGAGCCATACGTAATCATTGCAAGTGGAGATGGCGTATATAAACTGGACTTCAACAAGGTTCTCGATTATCATATTGAGAAGCAGGCTGATATCACAGTGGTTTGCGCTAAGCTTCCAGAGGGCGATGACATCAATAGATACGGTGTGGTTACAATGGATAGAGATGGCAGAATCACTGAGTTCGAAGAAAAGCCTATGGTGGCAAGCTCTGATATGGTTTCTGCTGGTGTCTATATCATTAGAAGAAGAGCTCTTATCGATTTATTGGAGGAGTGCAATCGTGAGGGCAGGTACAACTTTGTTACAGACATTCTCATAAGATACAAGAGCATGAAGAAAATCTACGGCTACAGAATGGAAGGCTACTGGTCAAACATTGCTGACGTAGACAGTTACTTCAAGGCAAACATGGATTTCTTACGCAAGGATGTTAGAGATAATTTCTTCCACACAGAGCCAGGAGTCTACTCTAAGACTCACGACCTTCCACCTGCAAAATATAACGCAGGCTCAAAGGTTTCAAACTCACTTATCGCTGGAGGATGCATCATTAACAGCACTGTAGAGAATTCTGTACTGTTCAAGAAGGCGTTCGTAGGAAACAATTCAGTTGTTAAGAACTGCGTCATTTTGAACGGAGCATATATAGGAGACAACGTGCATGTAGAGAATTGCATTGTAGAGAGCCATGAGACGTTGCTCAGCGGATCAACATATATTGGGGAAAATGGTATCCGCATCGTTACCGGTAACAAGAACAGATATGATATGCCAGTTGGGGAGGTATAACGCAAATGCAAATTACAGACATCAGAATTCGCAAGATTGAAAAAGAAGGCAAGATGAAAGCTGTTGTTTCAGTAACAATCGATGAGGAGTTTGTAATCCACGACATCAAGATTATTGAAGGAGATAAGGGACTGTTTATCGCAATGCCATCAAGACGTGGCTCTGAGGGTGGCTATAAGGACATTGCACATCCAATCAAGTCTACGACTAGAGAGCAGATGCAGACAATGATTCTTAATAAGTATAAAGAAGAGTTCCCTGAGTAGTATTTTATGTATTTAATTGTAGGTCTAGGTAATCCAGAGAGAAAGTATGATGGAACCAGACATAATGTAGGATTTGAGGCTATCGATGCCATCTCAAAGCAGTTTGGAATCGAGGTAAACCACAAGGAACACAAGGGAATTGTGGGAAAGGGAATCATTAACGGAAAGAAAGTGATTCTTGTCAAGCCACAGACTTACATGAATCTCAGTGGTGAATGTGTCTTGCCACTTACAGATTATTATGAAATTGATCCATCCACAGAAATGGTCGTTATTTCAGACGATGTATCTCTTTCTACAGGAAACATCCGTGTTAGAAAGAAAGGCAGCGCAGGTGGGCATAATGGTCTGAAAAACATTATTAATCTTTTGGGAACCAACGAATTTCCAAGAATCCGAGTAGGTGTGGGAGAGTGCGAGGGCGATATGGTTGCCCATGTACTTGGAAGATACAACGCCGAGGACAGGGAAAGAGTTGACGCTTCCATGGAGAAAGTAATAGGAGCTGTTGAATTGTTCCTGGATGGTGATTTGGACGCTGCAATGAATAAATACAATAAGAAAGAAGAGAAATAGGATAGAACTTACGGGCACACTTAAAAGTGTGCCCATTTTTGTAACAATGTTATTTACAATAACAATTAAAAAATCTATACTTAAGGTTGTAACAAGTAGGCAATATCGAGTAGTAGAAAAGGGATGAGTGATGGTTAATCAAACAATTATTATCAAAGCAAGAATGTTGGGAAATGTGGAGGTTTTGTACAATGATAAGCCTTTCACAATCGAGCGAAACAATACTACAAAGGTAAATCAGCTTTTCCAGATGTTACTATATTATACAAATGGTTTACCTCGTGAGCAGGTAATGTACAACTTGTTCCATAACGAGGATATAGCTGATGAGTCTAACAGCTTAAGAGCGCTTGTCTTCAGATTAAGAAAGGCACTTCCAAAGGTAGGCCTTCCAGATGAAGATTATGTACACGTAAAGCGCGGAACATATCGCATCAGTCCAAACGTAACAGTGGAATGCGATGCTATTGAATTTGAGAACATTGCAAGACAGGCTCTTGCTTCAGAAGATATAAAAGAGCAGCAGAAGCTTTTAGAGGAAGCTGTTAAGCTTTACAACGGAGACTTTTTACCTGGTCTCAGCGGCGTTGAATGGGTTGTAACAGTTCAGGTTAAGCTTAAGAAGCTCTATGACAGATGCTTAAAGCAGCTTATGGAAATGTACGTACTTCAGGAGAAGTTCGACAAGCTCTATAAGGTAAGTCATAAGGCAGATGGATTATATCCATACGACAACTGGCAGACATATGAGATGCAGGCTCTTATCGAGCTTGGTAAGGCTAAGGAAGCTCTTAAGCTTTACGAGGATACAGAGGCTCTCATGTTCCAGGAGCTTGGTGTTTCTGTTTCAGCAGGAATGTCTGAGCAACTCAACAAGCTTGGCGAGCAGATTAAGAATAATACAGATGTAATCAGTGAAGTTAAGAAGAATCTTGATACTTCTAAAGAAGATATCGAGGGTGCATTCTACTGCACATATCCTATCTTCGTTGAGAGCTATAGATACATTAAGCGTGTAATCCGTCGTTCTGGTCAGTCTGCATGGCTTATGCTTTGCACAATTACTGACGGCAAGGGATTCGCCCTTAACGATTCAGATCGTTTAAATCTTCTTTCAGACGAGCTTTCTGAGGCAATCAGAACATCAGCCCGTGGAGGAGATATGTACGCAAGATACAGCAACAACCAGTTTGTTGTACTTCTCCTTGATATTACTCAGGAGGATTGTGTACTGGTTCAGGCCAGAATTAATGAGAACCTCAGCAAGGAATCTAGAAAGAGATACATTAAATATCACCTTGCTCCAGTTAATTTGGCAAGTGCAGGAACTGATAACGATACAGATGAGCTTCAGGATATTGTAAGGGGTGAAGATTAATGCCAGTATCAGCTAGAATGAAAAGAACTCCAAATTGTGTTGGAATCTGCATTGATGAGGCAAAGAATGGTTTTAAGGGAAGAGTATACAACTGCTTTTCCAAGGAGCCACAGAGCTTCAATGATATCAATGAGATGTTTTATATAGTAGAAGGTGTTATGGACGCACTGAATTTCCCAGCGGTCAAGACCAAGAACAGAGCTTTCAAAAAGACTTCTGTAGACTTTGAGGTAAAACCTATTGATGTGGAAAATAAGGTTTTGGAAGCTGAGGAGCTTATTCCTGCAGACGCTAAGAATGGCTACGTAGTTATGGTTACAAGCCGTGATAACGTTACATGGCAGGGAATGATTTATGACAAAAAGAAAGATGTTGAATTTACTTTCAATAGTGAGGTAGAACTTATAAGATTGCTGAAATAATGTAGAGCAAGTGGAGGAAGCAAGTGGGAAGATTTAAGTATTTGCTTTCACTGATTGTTCTGAGTATTAGCCTTGTGGCATGCGGAACCCTGGAGGGGACATCTGCATTACAAAACAGCGGGCCAGGTGATACAGCAAGCGCATCATCGGGAGGCACTCAGGCGAAAGGATCCCAGGGTGCCAGAACCAACCAGATAAATGTGCTTGAACCTGTGGCTAGTGGTGTTACTGTTTACGGAAACAATGACGCCTCTATTGACGCCAGCAACGCTGCTGATGGATATGTGATGGTAAAGTACACCGGAAGTGCCGCAAAGGTTAGAATGCTAATAGAGACACCAGCAGGGAATACATACAATTATCTGATGGCGCTTGATGGAAACTATGATGTTTATCCATTGTCTGAAGGTAGCGGAAAATACAAAATCGGTGTCTATGAGAACCTACACGATGACCAGTATGCAGCAGCATTTACTCAGTCAGTGAATGTCACTCTAAAAGACCAATTTAGCATGTTCCTGTACCCTAATGCCTATGTGGATTTTAATGCAAATTCAAAGGCTGTATTGAAGGGCGCAGAGCTGGCGGCAGGATGTAATACCGACCTTGAAGTGGTTCAGAATGTATATCATTACATTATTGAAAACGTAAGTTATGACCATCAAAAGGCGGCTACAGTCCAGTCAGGCTATATTCCAACGGTGGATAGGACATTGGCCACTGGAACCGGAATATGCTTCGACTATGCCTCTTTAATGGGCGCAATGCTAAGGTCACAGGGCATACCAACCAGACTAGAGATTGGCTATGCTGGAACAGAGTATCATGCATGGATATCTGTTTATATTCAAGAGGTAGGCTGGATAGACAAGATAATACAATTTGACGGTACAACATGGACTTTGATGGATCCAACACTTGGTTCCTATGCAAGCAAGAGCGTAGTTAAGAAATATCTAGAAGACAATACCTATTACCAGTTAAAGTATAAATATTAAAGGGTGGGGCTATGAGTGAGAAATCTAGAAAGAGATTAACGTCGGAAGAATTATATGCATTCTCAGATGAAATGGGAATGATGATTTCAAGTGGTGTATCAGCAATTCAGGGACTTACCATGATGATTGATGAATCAGAAGGTGGTGAGGAAAAAGAGCTTCTTACAGAGATGGAGCAGGTTGTGGGAGAGACTGGTTCTCTTTCAAAGGCCATCGAAGGGGCAGGTGTCTTCCCTGATTATTTTGTAGAGATGGCAAAGATGGGTGAGCAGACCGGTAAAATGGATTCTGTTCTTGTTAATCTTGCGGCTCATTATTCAAGAGAAATGGCTATCAGCAACGCCATTCGAAGTGCGGTTACTTATCCGCTTATGATGGTTGCAATGATGCTTGTAATCATTATCGTATTAGTTACAGAAATTATGCCTGTCTTTGACAGGGTCTTTAAGCAGCTGGGCGGCACAATGGACGGCCTTTCGGCAGGCTTTCTTTCAGTTGGAAAATTCATGAAGAGCAATGGCGTATTATTCTTAATTCTTTTGGCTGCCATTGTGGTATATCTCATCGTTATTAACAAAACTTCATGGGGCAAGGAGCACCGAAACGGAATCCTTTACAAGAGCCCAAGATTTAAGTCTATTCATTCAAAGATTGCTACCAGCCGTTTTGCATCTGCTATGGCAATGACACTTTCAAGTGGTATGGACGTAATGCAGTCGCTGGATGTAAGTGGACGTATTGTAGATGCTCCGGAATTCGAGCAGAAGGTGGAGAAATGTAAGGATGCCTTCGCAGATACAATGGATGTAGGAAAGGCATTTTCTATGTCAGGTATCTTTGGCGGCCTATATGGAAGAATGGCTATTTTAGGAGCAAAAACAGGAAATATGGAGACTGTTTTGGAGAAGGTAGCTACAACATATCAGCAGGAGGCAGATGAGGAGATTAACGATTTAATCGCTGTTGTAGAGCCAACACTGGTTATTATCCTTTCTGTTATCGTTGGAATTATCCTTCTTTCAGTTATGTTACCACTGTTAAACATTATGTCAGGGATGATTTAATATGGCTAAAACAAGATTTGGAAGCCTTGATGGCATTCATCAAATCAGAAAAAAGAATGTGGCCTCCACGACACTTATTTCTGCAGGCCTGTTCATTCTCATATTTATTGGTTTTTTGTTTGCGGTATCAGCAGCATCTAAGGGGTCTGTAGACGAGCAGAAAAATAATCTGTCAGCAGCCATCGACAGGGCTGTTATGCAGTGCTATGTCACAGAGGGCCGTTATCCTGAGAGCTTTGAATACCTGAAGGAAAATTATGGAATTATCTATGATGACGAGCTATTCAGGGTGGATTATGTAATCTTTGGAACTAATATGAAGCCTGATATTACCATTATAAATATCGGTGAAAGGTAGTTTGGGGAGGAAAAAGCCTTGGCAATGAACAAGAATCGATTGAGAAAACATAATATCGATATCATGTTCCTTATGATTCTTTTTTTGATATTCACTTTTTCTGCAGTGAGTGTTCTTTTGCTTGCCGTAAATTCTTATAAAGCAGTAGTAGTATCAAATGAGAAGAATTCAAACACGAGAGCTGCAACGGCTTACATCAGAGAGAAAGTGCGCCAGCACGATAAGATGGGAAGTGTTGAGATAGCAGATATTGATGGTATTGAAGCAATCAGGATGTATGAGGGCGAGGATTATTATCTTTATATCTACTATATGGATGGTTACCTCATGGAATTAGAGGCAAAGGAAGACGCTGGTGTAACTGCAGATTTTGGAAATCAGCTGATTGCTATAAATGGATTGGACTTTAGTTGGAAGAACAATCAACTTATAGAGGTGGAGGTAGAAGAGACTACAGGAGAGAAGAAAGTAGTAGATATAGGAATTAAATCTATAGTTAACAATATAGAAGAAACCTCTGAAACTAAGGAGATTTTAGAAGAGGAGGTGGCAAATGAAGACTAGAAATAATGGCTCTCGAATCTTCATGACGGAGCTAATGTTTTCAATATTATTCTTCATTATAGTATCAACGATATGTATTCAGTGCTTTGCTACCGCCTATGCAAAAAGCAAAGATGCAAGTGAAATCACAGGTGCAGTAAATGCAGCGACAAATGCAGCAGAGAGATATCTGACTGAGCCTGATTTCGAAGGATATACAGAATATTATGATGAAAACTGGCAAATAGTAAACGATGAGGGAGCATACAAGACAACAGCTATAATTACTGAGTCTGAGAATAAAGAGAGTTGTCAGTCCCTACGAATAGTGGTAGCTACTGCAGAGGACAGGGAAATCTATTCATTAGTTGTGGAAAAAGCTTTGAAATAAGGGTATTGGTGTGGATTAGTATGGAAGAGCAGAAGAGTCAAAATCGTACAATAATAAATATTGGAACCTCGCTGATGGTGGTAATTCTCATTGGCCTGGCTTTTGCTGTAATTGCGGCTCTGGCTATATCTTCCAGCCACAATAATTACAGCCTAAGCGACAAGCAGAGAGCCCACACGGACGAATATTATGCAGCATCAAATGAGGCTTATGAAAAGATAGCAGCTACAAGCTGGGAAGATCAGGAATTTACAGTAAGTATCAATGATACACAGGATTTAAACGTAAAGGTAAGTGGTGGTGAGATAGTCAGCTGGGAGGTTATCAATAACAGTAGCTGGGAGGCAGACAGTACTCAGCCGGTAATCACTTTGGATGACTGGAATTAAGGAGGGACTATGGCTGTAGATATCGTAACTTACTTAACAGATGCGGTAAAAAAGTACAGGGCTTCTGATGTATTTATCATCACAGGCCGAGAAATTTCCTTCAGAGTAAATGATATGGTCATGACCAGATCAGAGCTGGAAAGCAATAGCTTAGAGAAGTCTGAGCAGGATGATGGTCCTGTTATGCCTGCAAAGGCAGAGGAGCTGGTGACCCAGATTTACACACTTGCAAAAAGGGATATGGAATACTATAAGAAAAATGGTGATGACGATTTTTCTTTCGCAATAAAGGACGTTTCCCGTTTCAGAGTAAATGCCTTTAAACAGAGAGGTACCTATGCGGCAGTAGTACGTATTATTACATTCTCCCTGCCAGATTACAGGCATTTGGGCGTTCCTGAAACAGTTATTAATCTTTCCAATGAGTCAAAGGGACTGGTATTGGTTACAGGTCCGGCAGGAAGTGGTAAATCAACTACACTTTCATGTATTGTAGATAAGATTAATAAAAACTATAATAAGCATATTATCACCTTGGAGGATCCGGTTGAGTACCTCCACAGGCATGATAAGTCTATTGTTTCCCAGCGAGAAATTCATCTTGATACTGAAAATTACGTTACGGCTCTACGTGCGTCATTGCGCCAGAGCCCTGATGTTATTTTGCTTGGAGAGATGCGTGATGCAGAGACTATCTCTGTAGCTATGACCGCTGCAGAAACTGGACATTTGATTTTATCAACCCTTCATACTATAGGTGCGGCAAACACCATCGACAGAATTATCGATGTATTCCCATCAGAACAGCAGCATCAGATTGCTCTGCAACTTTCAATGGTAATTAAGGCTGTAGTTTCTCAGCAGCTGGTTCCTGCTATAGATGGAACACTGGTGCCTGCATTTGAGGTAATGACTGTCACACCGGCCATCAGAAACATGATTAGGGAGAATAAGGTGCCACAGATTGAGGGTGTAATTTACTCAAGTGACACTGATGATATGGTTTCTATGGATTCCAGTCTTTACAAGTTGGTAAAGGATGGTAAAATCACTAAGGACACTGCGTTAGAATTTTCCGTTAACGCAGAAATGTTAGGAAGAAGATTAGGAGTGTAATGAAAAAGTATGGAACAATTTAAGCCTATGCTGTTCACCTGTATGAAAAAATACAGCAAAGAACAGTTTGTAAAAGATGTTGTGTCTGGAATTATTGTGGCAATCATTGCATTGCCACTTTCTATTGCCTTGGCTCTTGCCTCTGGCGTAGGCCCAGAGCCAGGTCTGTACACAGCTATCGTAGCAGGATTTTTAATTTCCTTCTTCGGTGGTAGTACAGTTCAGATTGCTGGCCCAACAGCTGCTTTTGCTACTATCGTAGCAGGCATTATCGCCACTGATGGTATGGATGGCCTTATCATCGCTACTATCATGGCTGGTATTATCCTTATTTTACTTGGTGTATTTAAGGCTGGTGCGCTTATCAAGTTCATCCCTTACACAATCACCACAGGATTTACAGCTGGTATCGCTGTTACAATTCTCATTGGTCAGTTCAAGGATTTCTTCGGTATGGATTTCCACGGCGAGAAGCCAATCGAGACAATGGATAAGCTTAAGCTTTTCTTTGTAAATATCGATACTATCAACTGGCAGGCAGTGCTTGTAGGTGTTGTTTGTCTTGCAGTGCTTATTATCTGGCCAAAGTTCTTCACAAAGGTTCCAGCATCTATTATTGCTGTATTCGTGGGAATCTTTATGGTGAAGGGACTTGGACTTAACGTAAACACAATCGGTACTCTTTATCCTGATTTAAAGGCTGGATTACCATCTATCTCAGTTCCTCATTTCTCACTTGGAGTGATTAAGAATGAGATGCCAAATGCCTTTACAATTGCTATTCTTGCTGCTATCGAGTCACTCCTTTCAGCTGTAGTTGCTGACGGAATGGTAAACAGCAAGCATAGAAGTAACCAGGAGCTTATTGGTCAGGGTATCGGAAATATTGGTTCAGTATTATTCGGTGGTATCCCTGCAACAGGTGCTATCGCCCGTACAGCAGCCAATATTAAGAATGGTGGACGTACACCAATCGCTGGTATGGTTCACTCAATCACATTGCTTATTATCTTAGTAGTGCTTATGCCTTATGCAAAGTTCATTCCAATGCCATGTATCGCAGCTATTCTTTTCCAGGTAGCTTACAACATGTGCCAGTGGAGACCATTCGTAAGACTTGTAAAATATGCACCTAAGTCAGATATTATCGTGCTTGTGCTCACATTCGTACTCACAATCGTATTCGACCTTGTTGTAGCTATCGAGTGGGGTATGATCGTTGCTTGTATCCTCTTCATCAAGAGAATGAGCGAGGAGACACATGTAAGTGGCTGGACATACCAGAAAGATGATGAAGAGTTCGTTGATGACCTTCGTCCAGTTAAGAAAGAAATCCGCGTATACGAGATTACAGGACCTCTTTTCTTTGGTGTTTCAGATGCTCTTGCTGAAAGCATCAACGTAAAAGATTTCACTAAGGTTCTCGTTATGAGAATGCGTTCTGTTCCTGCTATCGATATCACAGCTCTTCGTGCTCTTAGAGATTTAGTGGAGCGTGCAGAGAAAAAGGGCGTTACAGTTGTATTCTCACATGTAAATGAACAGCCTCGTCAGATGATGGAAAGAGCTGATTTCATTAAGCTTGTAGGCGAGGAAAACTTCCAGCCTAACATTGATGCCGCTCTTGATAGAGCAGAAGAAATCCTTTGGTTAAAGTAATTGGACTAGAATATTTAATGCAGGTTTAACTATATGAAGGCTTTTTTAGAACCATTTGAATCACTTACTGCAGTAGAGTCTCTTAGGGAGGCTCTACTTAAGTTTGGAAAGATATATGATATTACTGGGTGCGCTGATAAGGCGCACCTTATTTATGGTATAGGACATGATATTAGCTATAAGCTGATTGTTACCAGTGATGAGCTTAGAGCAAGGGAATTGTATGAGGAGTATCGCTTCTTCGATAATGACGTAGTGTATTTTCCTGCTAAGGACTTCCTTTTCTATCAGTCTGATATCAGGGGCAATGCCCTTACAAGAGAGCGTATGCAGGCTATTGAGGCTGTAATAAGCAATAATGCATGTACAGTTATCACTACAATAGACGCCCTTATGAATAAGCTTCCTGCTCTTTCTTATTTTGAGAATGGTGTAGTAGCTATTTCTGATACTGACAGTGTGGAGCTGGAGGCTCTGAGACGAAAGCTTGTGGCTATGGGCTACGAGAATGTGGGCACCTGCGAGCATCCAGGAGAATTTGCAGTACGAGGTGGTATTATCGATGTCTATCCACTGACAGCGGAATTACCAGTTCGTATTGAATTATGGGGCGATGAAGTAGACAGTATTCGCTCTTATGATCCTACAAACCAGAAATCTATCGAAAATATAAATTCTGTTTTAATTTTCCCCGCAGTCGAGCTAATATTAAGCGCTGATGAAGTTGAAACAGGATTGGCAAAGATCGAAAAAGAGCGTGATGAAAGGTACGAAGCATACCGAAAAGAGATGAAAACTGAGGAAGCTTTTCATCTGAAGACCTATGCGGACAGAGTCATCGAAGAGACTCGTGAGTGGGGGCTCAGTCAGGAGCTGGAAACACATCTTACATACTTCTGCGATAAGCTGGGTTCTTTCGTTGATTTCATGCCGAAGGGTACATATGTCTTTATCGATGAGGTTCAGAAGGTTATTAATAAAGCAGAAATCACTGAGACTGAGTTTGCTGATGCAATGACCCGCCGTGTAGAGGCTGGATACATGCTGAAGGGTCAGATGGATATGCTTTACGGTGTTTCTGAGGTCTTCGGTAAGCTGGAGAGATATCCTATTACCCTCATGTCGGTGCTGGATGCTAAGAATAAGCTGCTTAAATCTGCAGATCATTTCAGCATTGCTGTACAGGGTGTCAATGCTTATAACGGTAGTTTCGAGCTTCTTACAAAGGAGCTGTTACAGTATAAAAAGAGAAAATATAAGGTGCTTCTGGTAACAAGCTCCACCACCAAGGGACAGCGTCTTGCAGAGGACCTTTTAGACGAAGGGTTGAACTCATATTTCACTACAGATCTGGATCACAGGATAAATCCTGGTGAAACAATGATTTGTGTTGGAAATATTAAAAGAGGATTTGATTATCCTGATTCAGCCTTTGTAATGCTGTCTGACGGAGATATATTCGGTCATGTCAGAAAGAAGAAAAAGAGGGTAAAAAGGTACGAAGGAGAGAGTATTTCCTCATTCTCTGATCTACATGTTGGCGATTATGTGGTTCATGAAAATTATGGTCTGGGTGTCTATAAGGGTACCGAGCAGATGGAATTGGATCGTGTAATCCGAGATTACATAAAAATCGAGTACGCCAAGGGAAGCAATTTGTATGTACTCACGAATCAACTAGACCAGATTCAGAAGTACTCTGGGCCTGATGGAAAGAAACCAAAGCTTAATTCTCTTGGTTCAGGAACCCAGGAATGGACAAAGACAAAGCAGAAAGTGCAGTCTGCTGTAGGTATTGTGGCTAAGGAGCTGGTGGATTTATATGCTCTGAGACAGAATACAGACGGCTTTGTTTACGGGCCTGATACGGTATGGCAGAAGGAATTTGAGGAAAGCTTCCCATATGATGAGACAGAGGGACAGCTTACAGCTATAGAAGCGGTGAAGGCAGACATGGAGTCCAGAAAGATTATGGACCGCCTTATCTGCGGCGATGTAGGCTTTGGAAAGACGGAAGTAGCCATGAGAGCTGCTTTCAAGGCTGTTCAGGAGGGCAAGCAGGTAGCTTATCTGGTGCCTACCACTATCCTGGCCCAGCAGCACTACAACAATTTCGTTCAGCGAATGGGCGGATACCCTGTAAATATGGGACTTTTATGCCGTTTCAGAACAGCAGCAGAGCAGAAAAAGACTATCGAAGGCCTGAAAAACGGCATGGTAGATATAGTAATTGGTACTCACAGACTTCTCTCGAAGGACGTGGAATTCAAGGATTTGGGCCTCCTTATTATTGATGAGGAACAGCGTTTCGGTGTAAATCACAAGGAACGAATCAAGCAGATGAAAAAGACGGTAGATGTGCTGTCACTTTCTGCTACCCCTATACCTCGAACCCTCCATATGTCCCTTGTTGGAATCCGAGATATGAGCGTTTTGGATGAGGCTCCAATGGAGAGAACCCCTATCCAAACTTTTGTATTTGAATACAACGAGGAGATGGTTAGAGAGGCAATTGTGCGCGAAATGGCACGAGATGGTCAGGTTTATTACGTGTTCAATCGAGTGCGTGGTATACAGGATATGGCTGCTGAAATCGAGAAGTTGGTACCAGAGTCAACTGTCGGATACATTCACGGCCAGATGACAGAGGCTAAAGTCGAAGATGTAATGATGCAGTTCATTAACCATGAGATTGATGTTCTTGTAGCCACTACCATCATCGAAATCGGTCTTGATATTTCAAACGTAAATACAATCATCATTCATGATTCAGATAATATGGGTCTTTCCCAGCTGTATCAGCTGAGAGGACGTGTCGGTCGAAGTAACAGAACAGCCTACGCATTCCTTATGTACAAGAGGGATAAGATGCTGAAAGAGGTGGCAGAGAAGCGTCTGGCTGCAATTAAGGAGTTTACTGACCTTGGTTCGGGCTTTAAGATTGCCATGCGAGATTTGGAAATTCGTGGTGCAGGAAACCTTCTTGGTGTGGAGCAGCACGGAAACATGACAGCCGTAGGTTATGATCTTTACTGTAAGATGCTTAACGAGGCCGTAAAGCGCGAAAAGGGCGAGGTAAAGGAAGACAGCTTCAATACCTCCGTGGATATCAATATCGAGGCTTACCTTCCTGATACCTATGTTTCTAACGAGGAGCAGCGTATCGATATTTACAAGCGAATTGCTGCTATCGATTCCGAAGAAGCTAGAGATGATATGCTGGATGAGCTTGTGGACAGATTTGGAGAGCCAAAGAAGTGCGTTCAGAATCTTCTCTGGGTGGCTATGCTGCGGGTGAAGGCACACGATGCATACGTTACTGCTATTGAGCAGAAGGGTGACATTATCAAGATAGTTATGTATGAGAAAGCTAAGATAGATGTGGCTCAGATTCCGGCCCTTTTGGAGAGGAACAATCCACACATCACTTTTGCTGCAGATCCTAAGGCGCCAGCGTTTATTTTCAACACAAAGGCTAATACGAGAATAAAACCTAATGAAATATATGAATATCTGCAGGATTTCTTATCAGATTTGAAGTCTCTAAAAGTTGATAATTAGGCCAAGAATAACTATAATCGAAATGTTAGAAAAAATAATGGGTAGGGTTTACCCAGGAAGAAGGAAATAATGAAAAAAGCATACGTAAAGTCAGCTTGTATTGCGGCTCTTTCAGCTTCAGTTTTACTCACAGGCTGCGGAAAACTTGATCCAAACGAGACACTTGTAACTATAAAGAACGGAGATAATACAGATACCATTTCACTTGGTCTTGGTAATTTTGCTGCAAGATATCAGCAGTCTATGTACGACCAGTATCTTCTTTCATATTACGGCGAGGGCATGTGGAAGCAGGATATGTCAGGTTCTGGTTCAACACTTCAGGATGAGACAAAGGATGGGGTTCTCGACGAGCTCGAGGAGCAGTATTTAGCAAAGGCTCATGCTGCAGATTACAACATCAGCCTCACAGATGACCAGAAGAAGGCTATCGAGGATGCTGCAAACAAGTTTATCTCTGATAACGATAAAGAATCTTTAGAGCAGATGGGTGCTACAGTAGATACAGTTAAGGAGTATCTTGAGTACAGAACTTACTACACACTTGTAGCAGACGCTGCCAAGAAGGAAGCAGATAAGGACATCACAGAGGATGATTGTTGGATGCGCACATTCTCATACGTGGTATTTGATACAACAAGCAAGACTTCAGAAGATGGCAATGTAGAGCCACTTACAGATGATGAAATCTTAGAGAAGAAGGCTAACGCAAAGGCACTTGCTGAGGCTGAGGATTTTGATGCTGAGGTAGAGACACTTGGAGCTACTAAGGAGTCTTACTCATACCTTAAGGGCGAGGAAGAAGACGGCACAATGGATATGGAAATCATCAAGGCTGCCGAGGCACTTAAGGAAGGCGAGGTTTCATCTGTAATCGAAGTTAAAGACGCTGGATATTATGTAATCAAGCTTGAGAGCGACCATGATTCAGATGCTTCAGAAAATAAGAGAAGCAGCTTACAGACAGAAGCATTCAACACATTGATGGATTCTTGGAAGGAAGCTATCGAGTGGACAGTAGATGAAAAGGTATGGGAAAAGGTTCAATTCACATCACTTTTCAAGGCACCTGAGAAGGAAGAAGAGTCTACTGAGGAGCCAGCAGAAGAAGTAACAGAAGAGACTACAGAAGAAAAGACATCAGAGGAAACAACTGAAGAAACAACCGAAGAGACAGAAGAGTCTTCAGAAGAAACTACAGAGGAAAATACTGAGGAAACAGAGGATTCAGAATCAAACTAAACTATGAGCTTTGTTATCAGTTATGTAAAAAAATATAAAACAAGAGCAGTTTTAGCCCCACTATTCAAAATGTTAGAGGCGATATTTGAGCTTTTGGTTCCACTTGTTATGGCGCAGATCATTAACAAGGGAATCGCGGGCTCAGATACCCACTACATCATTAGGATGAGTGGGGTTTTGATTTTCCTTGCTGTAGTGGGACTGATGTTCTCTATTACTGCTCAGTATTTTAGTGCTTATGTTGCAGTGTATTCTGCAGCTGAGATTAGAAGAGATGTGTTTGCAAAGATTCTCTCTCTGTCTCAGGGCACAAAAGAGAAGGTGGGAGATGAGGTTCTCACCACCAGAATTACAAATGATATTAACCAGGTCCAAAGCGGAATTAACATGGTTTTGAGGCTGTTTCTTAGATCTCCATTTATTGTGGCAGGCGCTACATTTATGGCATTTGTTGTAGATGTTAAATCAGCATTAATTTTTATAGTTGTAGTGGCTCTTTTATCAGTGATTGTGTATTTTATCATGAAAAATACCCTTCCTAGATATAAGGCTATTGCCGCAAAGCTGGAAAAGGTGCTCCATTTAACATCAGAGAATCTGGAGGGCGCCAGAGTCTTAAGGGCTTTCTGTCAGGTAGATAATGAAAATGTTGAGTTCCAGAACAGAACAGCTGAGCTTACTGGAATGCAGATAAGCACAGGAAAGATTTCGGCTTTATTAAATCCTGTGACCTATGTAGTAGTAAACATAGGAATAGTGGCGCTGATTTATGTGGCTATGGGCCAGGTAGACAGAGGTATTATTCTCCAGGGAGAAGTGGTAGCCCTTGTAAACTATATGGGCCAGATTCTCATAGAGCTTATAAAGCTGGCTAATCTTATTGTGCTTTTAATGAAGGCATATCCTTCAGCCGTTCGTGTGCAGGAACTTATGGAAATGAAGGCTGATGAGCGCCATCAGAACAAGTTTAACACGAAAAATAATCTGCTGGACGGGGCAAAACAGCCAGGTACTATTAACATTAAAAACGTCAGCTTCAGCTACAACGGCGGAAGTGAATATGATTTAGAGAATATTAATCTGGTAATTCCTGGAGGATCTACCTTAGGAATTATCGGTGGTACAGGTTCTGGAAAAAGCACACTTATTAAGCTTTTGAACCATACCTATGATGCTACAGCAGGTGAAATCGAGATTGACGGAGAAAACGTTAAAAGATTAGAAGATTCACAGCTTTCAGAGTACTTTGGAGTGGTTCCACAGCGTGCTTCACTGTTTCATGGCACTGTAAGAAGCAACCTCTCGATGAAGAATATATCGATGTCGGAGACTGATATTAAATCAGCATTAAATATTGCGCAGGCTATAGATTTTGTAGAAGCTAAAGACGGAGGAATTGATGCTGAGGTGATTGGTCGAGGAAGTAATTTTTCAGGTGGTCAGCGTCAGCGTCTTACAATAGCAAGAGCATTGGTGGGAAAACCAAGAATTTTAGTTTTGGATGATGCGTCATCGGCTCTTGATCTTGCTACGGAATCCAAGCTTAGAGCGGCTTTGAGAAGGTTGAACTGGAAGCCAACTATCATCATAGTATCCCAGAGAGCTTCGGCTGTCAGGGACACAGATCAGATAATTGTACTGGATGATGGTAAGTGTGTGGGACTTGGAACCCATGATGAGCTCCTTGAATCATGTGAAACTTATCAGGAAATCTATTATTGCCAATTTCCTAGAGAGGAGGCAAAGTAGTGGAAAATAAGTCACAATCTAAGATATTAAATCGCGTTTTAATAGAATTAAGAGAATATGATTTGGAAATAGTAATCTCAGTTTTATGCGCACTGGCTACTGTGGTTCTCTCTTTAAGAATTCCTATTCTTACTGGTAGAGCTGTAGATTGTATAATTGGTCCTTCTGAGATAGATTACGATGGATTGATTTACGTATTAAAAGAGATTTCCATGAATGTGGTAGCTACTGGTGTTATCCAATGGATAATGAACAGGGTTAATAACCACATTACATATACCATTACCAAGAGTTTTAGAGACCGAGCATTTGCAAAGCTTCAGCATATGAAGCTTGCTGAGATTGACAGTCATCCACATGGTGATTTTGTAAGCCGAATTGTTGCAGATGCGGAGACATTTTCAGATGGATTGTTAATGGGATTTACACAGCTGTTTACAGGCGTGCTCACTATAGGAGGTACTATCTATTTCATGTTAATGATTTCATGGAAGATTGCCCTTGTAGTTATCATTGCCACCCCATTTTCTCTGCTTTTAGCCAAGTTTATTTCTGAAATGACTTACAAGTATTTTGGCGAGCAGGCTAAGCTTCGAGGGGAAGAGACTTCTTATATAGAAGAAATAATCATTAATAAAAATATAGTTCGAAACATGAACTACGAGGACCGTGCGTTAGAGAGATTTGAGGATATGAATGAAAAGCTTGCAAATGCGTCAATGCGCGCTACATTCTATTCATCAACAGTAAATCCAAGCACACGTCTTATAAATAATTTGATTTACGCTGCAGTCGGAGTTTTTGGAGCGCTGATGGCTATCGGCGGCGGAATTACAGTCGGTGGACTTACATCTTTCCTATATTATGCAAGCAGTTATGGAAAGCCATTTAATGAAATTTCCGGCGTTATCACTGAGTTCCAGAATGCCCTGGCTTGTGCTGATCGTCTTTTTGTGATGATTGATGCAGAGGAAGAGTTAAATAACGGCTCAGCCAACATCGACAGTGCAAAGGGTGAGATTGAATTTAAAGATGTAAGCTTTTCATATGATAAGACCAAGAGACTTATTGAGCACCTGAACCTTAAAGTGGAGCCAGGAAAGCGAGTGGCTATTGTTGGTCCTACAGGTGCAGGAAAAAGTACAATCATTAATCTTTTGATGAGATTTTATGATATTGATGGTGGAGAAATTCTCATTGACGGCGTCAATATAAAGGACATTGATATAGATAATCTTCGAAGAAACTTCGGTATGGTGCTTCAGGAGACATGGCTGAAAAATACTACCATCAAGGAAAATCTGAAGATGGCCAGTCCAGATGCCACAGACGAGGAGATTATTGAAGCTGCCAAGGCAACACATGCCCACAGTTTCATTAAAAGAATGCCTTATGGCTATGATACGATTATATCTCCTGAGAACGGATCTATTTCCCAGGGACAGATGCAGCTATTGTGCATCACGAGAGTAATGTTAAATATTCCGCCAATGCTTATTCTGGATGAAGCCACCTCATCAATCGACACCAGAACCGAGCAAAAGATACAATCAGCATTTAATAAGATGATGAAAGGCCGTACTACCTTTGTTGTAGCCCACAGGCTTTCAACTATCCGTGAGGCTGATGTGATTTTATTCGTCAAAGATGGTCAGATTGTTGAGCAGGGTAATCACACAGAGTTGTTGCAGAAAGACGGATATTATGCTAAATTATATCGGAGTCAAATCGCATAGGGATAACTATGCCCTTTTTTGGCTTATAGAGATTTTGAGAGAATTGTAGGAGACAATATGGAACAGTATGTGATAAAAGGCGGCACACCACTTTCTGGTGAAGTGGAAATCAGTGGCGCTAAGAATGCGGCACTGGGAATTCTTGCAGGTGCCATAATGACAGACGAAACTGTTACAATTGAAAATCTGCCAAATGTCAAAGATATAAATGTACTTATTGGAGCTCTTGAGGATATTGGAGCTTCTATTACTCGCGTTGATGAGCACACAGTTAAGATTAACGGTTCTAGCATATCAAGACTGTCAGTGGATTATGAATATATTAAGAAGATTCGTGCTTCTTATTATTTAATGGGAGCACTTTTAGGAAAGTATAAGAATGCCGAGGTAGCACTTCCAGGTGGATGTCTTATCGGCGCTCGTCCTATCGATTTACACGTTAAGGGTCTTAAGGCTCTTGGTGCAAACGTGGATGTATCTTATGGTCTTTGGTCAGCACGCGCTGATAAGCTTGCTGGTAGCCACATTTACCTTGATAAGGTTTCTGTAGGTGCTACTATCAATATCATGCTTGCAGCTGTTCTTGCTGAAGGAAAGACTACTATCGAGAATGCAGCTAAGGAGCCACACGTTGTAGATGTTGCTTCATTCCTTAACAGTATGGGAGCTAACATCCGCGGCGCAGGTACAGATGTTATCCGTATCGTTGGTGTTTCTGCACTTCACGGTACTACATATGCAGTTATTCCAGATCAGATTGAGGCTGGTACATATATGTGCGCGGCAGCAGCCACTCACGGTGATATTCTTGTAAAGAACGTTATCCCTAAGCATTTAGAGGCTACTTCAGCTAAGCTTATCGAAGCTGGTTGTGTTATTGAGGAATATGATGATGCAGTTCGCGTTATCGCAAAGGGACGTAAGCTTACAAAGACTCACGTTACTACACTTCCTTATCCAGGCTTCCCTACAGATATGCAGCCTGAGATTACAGCAGTTCTCGGTATCGCAGATGGTACAAGTACTGTTACAGAATCGATTTTCGAGAATCGTTTCAAGTATGTTGATGAGCTTGCACGCATGGGAGCTAATATCAAGGTAGAGAGCACAGTAGCTATCGTTACTGGTGTTGAGAGATATACAGGCGCTCAGGTTTGCGCACCAGACCTTCGTGCCGGCGCTGCACTTATCATTGCAGGTCTTGCTGCAGATGGTATTACTATCATCGATGATATCAAGTACATCCAGCGTGGATACGAGGATATCGTTGGTAAGTTCAACAAGCTTGGTGCTGTTATGGAAGAGATTGATTCCGAGAGGGATTTACAGAAATTTAAATTAAAGGTGAGCTAATATGGATATTACAGAAAAGATTGAACTTGATGATTGCCCAATCTGCGGAGGGGCAGGCCTTATTGAAGAGGAAGATCACGGATACTACGTAGCTTGCCTCGATTGCGGAAGCTATACAGGAACTGTTAGCTACAAAAATGAAGATGGTCGTTTACAGGCAGCTGAGAAATCAGCAATGCTTTGGAACACAGGTAAGGTTATTAACAGTGCTCCAGGAGAATAAAAACAAATACGAATAGTTTTAGGACATTTCAGAATAAAATTCTGAGATGTCCTTTTTTAGTATTAGAAGAATTATGCTACTAATAGAAAGACGTGTTGGAATATAAGCAAAATGAAAGTTTTGTGAAAATTCTGCCAAAATTTTTAAAATGACAGAAAAAGTTGATATACTTATTCTACTAGAGTAGGGGAATAATATGTTTTTTATTTTTATAAATGGAGGACAGAACCTATGCCAGAAAGAGAAGAAATTCGTGATGATTCTATGGATTTGAAAACTAAACAGATGCTGGAGAAAAATAGGCTGGCCAGATATTGTGGAACAATTACTTGTCTGGCTTTGATATTTTGTACGGTGAGGTCGTTAGTGTTAGATGGCATGAATGTGCTGGATTTAATTCGACTTGCTGTTACCATTATAGATATAATTCTCTTCCAAGTAACATATAAAATGTATGGAGAGAAATATAGATATAAATATGTGGTGACGCTTTCAATGGTGGCAATGTTTGTTCTTAACATATATGCACCAAATGACCGCAATATGTATATCTTTATGTATACAATCATTTTGATTGTAATGATATATGGTGAGGCCAATACAGTACGAATTGGTTGCTTTATCGCAAACTTTTGCTTAATCACTTCGGGCTTTATGGAACTCAGAAAAGGTAATATTACAGGCCGTGAGCTTGTTACGGAGATGGTATTCAGTCTTATTGCATGTACCATTTCGGTTGTAGTATGTAAGCAGCAGAGACGTCAGACAACAGAGGTACTTGATACAATCAAAGAACATGCGGAAGAGCTGAAGGAAACATCTGATACGATTGTTGATTTGGCAGAACAGCTAAATCAGAAATTTGTTGAGGCAAATGATGTATCTGATAGACTTAACGGGTCAATGGAGGCTACACATTCATCAGTAAATGAAATTGTAGAGGGTACAAAGAATACAGCTGAGGCTATCGAAAATCAGACAAATAAAACTGCTGTAATTCAGGAAAGCATTCAGGCAGTTGAGCAGGAAGCAAACAATATTGATGATGTTTCTGGCCGTGTAGAGGAATCTGTTAACGAAGGTGTTGATCTTATTAATCAGCTTAAGAGTCAGGCTGAGGAAGTAGCAAAGATTAACCTGGAGACAGCCTCAACAACACAGGCATTAAATACAAGTATTCAGGATGTACAAGCAATTACAGAGACAATTCTTGGTATTTCAAGTCAGACAAATCTTCTTGCATTAAATGCATCAATCGAAGCTGCAAGAGCTGGTGAGGCCGGCAAGGGCTTCGCAGTAGTAGCTGATGAAATTCGTGCTCTTTCAGAAAGTACACGAGAAGCTACAGAAGAAATTTCAAGAATTATTGAAAGGCTTACAAGTGATGCTCGCTCAGCATCGGCTGCAATGTCGAAATCTGCTGAGTATGCTCAGAAACAGAATGATCTTATTGCAGAAACTGGAACTAAGCTGGATGCTATCAAGGAAGGTTCGGATGAACTTAGAGATGGTGTTGTTCAGGTAAAGGGATCTGTTAGCGAAGTACTTAGTGCAAATACACAGATTATGGATAACATCACAAATCTTTCTGCAACATCTGAGGAGGTTGCTGCAGCGGCTGATACAGTAGGTGCAGTAAGTGATGATGCAATGGATGCCCTTAAAAATATGAATGAGACTCTTAAGGTAATCAATAAGATTGCAAAAGATATGGAAGAGATGGCACTGAAGTAAACTAAATAATGAACACTGAGAAGGCACTGTTACGCTCTCAATCCTGAGGTATTACTCCATCGAGCTGAAGAAAGCTCTCCTTGAGTAACACTCAGAGATTGATAGCTACAGTGCTTTTATTTTGCACATTTATTTATATTAGAGTAGAATTACCTCATAATCCATTTATTCGTGTTGGGAGGAAATACGTATGGCAGACAGACCAGTATCGAGAAAGAAGACTGTAACCGGGTCGGGTTCGGTTAACAGACGTGGTAGCGGACTGGGCAGTGGTCCAGTAGGTGGTGGCCATGGAGGCCATGTGCCAGGAGGTTCTGGCTCTGGAGGTTTTAGTGGAAATCGTGATGGAGGCTATGGCGGAGGCGGTGGTCTTGGAAAGCTTATTATCATTGCACTAGTAGTATTACTAGGCGGTGGAGGCGGTCTTGGTGCGTTCTTTGGGGGCGGCTCAGGCGGAACTGGTACAGGCTCTCTTTCTGGGGATAGTGCTACAAGTACCATAAATACAATTGGTACGATGGCGTCTCTGCTTCTAGGTAGTGGAGGCTATACGAGTACGGCTGCCAGTGGAAATTCCAGCTGGAGCAGCAAGGCCAACACCGGAGTATTGGATGAAACTGTAGCTGCTGGTGCCAGAGAAAAATATACAGTAATGAAGGGTGATGGTAAGGACACAACTACCATCATGGTTTACATGTGCGGAACTGACCTGGAGTCTAGAGGAGCTATGGCTTCGAAGGATATGCAGGAGATGCTGAATGCTACAGTTGCGGACAATATCAATCTGATTGTTTATACAGGCGGCTGCGCTAGATGGCAGAACACTGTAATCAGTAATAAGACAAACCAGATTTACCAGATTAAAAATGGAAAGATGGCTCTTTTGAAGGATAATCTGGGTGATCTACCAATGACCGATCCAAAGACTCTTTCAAGCTTCATCAAGTGGGGCGGTGAGAATTTCCCTGCAGACCGCTACGACCTTATTTTCTGGGATCACGGCGGCGGTTCAGTAACTGGTTACGGCTATGATGAGAAGCATCAGAGCGCAGGTTCAATGGACCTTGCAGAAATCAATAAGGCTCTTACTGATGGCGGATTGAAATATGACTTTGTGGGATTTGATGCATGTCTTATGGCTACAGTTGAGACTGGTCTTATGCTTGATGCCCACAGTGATTACATGATTGCCTCAGAGGAGACAGAGCCTGGTATTGGCTGGTATTATACAAACTGGCTAACAGAGCTTAGCAAGAATCCATCACTTTCTACTCTCGAAATTGGAAAGATTATCGTAGATGATTTTGTCGCTCAGTGCGGACAGCAGTGCGCAGGCCAGAAGACTACATTGTCAGTGGTTGATTTGGCTGAGCTTACAGCTACCGTTCCTGAGGATTTGAAGAGCTTTGCAGATTCTACAACAAGCCTTATCGATAAGAAGGAATACAAGGTAGTTTCAAATGCCCGTTCAAGCACAAGAGAGTTTGCCACATCTTCTAAGATTGACCAGATAGATTTAATCGATTTTGCAATCAAGATGGATAACGATGCCGGTAAGGAGCTGGCTGACTCATTGAAGGGAGCTGTTAAATATAACAAGACCTCTTCAAATATGACCAATGCTTACGGCCTTTCAATCTATTTCCCATATCGTCAGACTGGCAAGGTAGATACCATGTCAGATACTTACGATGAAATCGGCATGGATGAAAGCTATAAGAACTGCATCCAGAAGTTTGCATCTATGGCTTACTATGGACAGGCTACAAGCCAGAGCGCAGGAAACGGTAATCCAGCAAGCATGCTCTTTGGAACAGGTTCTGGCAGCTCTAGCTCATCTGGTCTTGATAGTGCCCAAGCAGTGGCTCAGATTTTGAACGCAGTGCTTTCAGCAAGCTCACAGGCATCACCTAGATTCCTGAATAGCGGTGTGTCAGTGGATGATGCAGCAGCATATATCTCTGATAACAATATTGCTCCTGAGGATTTAGCTTGGAAGATGAATGGAAACGGGGACAATGTAATCGCGTTGACTGAGGCTCAGTGGGAGAACGTTCAGGGCATCGAATTCTCTACATTTGTAGATGACGGTCAGGGTTACATCGACCTTGGATTAGACAATGTATTTGAGTGGGATGATGACAACAATCTCATCGCAAATACAGATAGAAGCTGGCTTGCTATCGACGACCACATTGTGGCTTACTATCACATCGATACTACTGGTGACGCCAACAATTACACAATTACTGGTCGCGTGCCTGTTCTTTTAAATGATGAGAGAGCTGATTTGATTCTTGTATTCGACAGTACCAACGAGGATGGCTATGTAGCAGGTGCTACCTATGATTACAAGGACGGCGAAACTGAGGTAGTTGCAAAGAATCTTACAGAGCTCCAGGCTGGAGACAAGATTGATTTCATCGCTGATTACTATGATTACAGCGGTAATTATACTGACAGCTATTTGCTGGAGGGAGATTACACTGTAAGCGGAGCCATGAGCGACATGAAGATAACAAATTTAGTAATTGAGGATAAAGATATATTGGTTTCTTATGTCTTTACCGATATATATGGTAACAGCTACTACACTGATGGACTGTCGGAGTAGCTGATGATTCTATTCTATAGATGTGTGTTAGAAGTCCAGACAAGATCCACAGCGACTTGTACCGGACTTTTGACACATATGAATCTATGTGATAGAATTCATGTGCTGTTAAATTTTTATCAATTAAATTAGCTTGCAAAGAACTGTTTTAACAGGAGGAGACCCGCCTAAGGGCTTCTACCAGAAGGAGGAAACAATATGCAAAGCAACAATTCTAAGACCTATGAGCTCGTGCTCACAGCGTTATTCGTAGCCATTATTGTAGTTATGGCTTCAACCCCACTCGGATATATTCCACTCGTAGTTATTAATGCAACAACACTTCATATTCCAGTTATCATTGGTTCTTTATTCTTAGGACCAAAGAAGGGAGCTTGCCTCGGCGGAGTATTTGGTATCACAAGCTTTATTAAGAGCTCACTTACACCTACTCCATCAGCATTCGCATTCTCACCAGTGGCTGCACTTACTATGCTTCCACATGATACTGTAGGACAGGCAATCGGACTTGTTTTCAAGAGTACATTCATTGCAATCGTTCCTAGAATTCTTATTGGTGTAGTTCCTTACTTTGTATACGTAGGAATCAAGAAGGCAATCAGCTCAGAGAAGAAGGTTGTTTACGGTTCAATCATCAACGTAATCATCTCTTTCATCATGGGATTTGGTGTATTTGCTTTCTTCAATAAAATGATTTCTGAAGGCAAGGTTGGATTCTCAGTTACAGCTGCTCAGATTATCGGCGCTGTTGTTGGAATCGCATTTTTCGTGGCTATCGAGTATTTATTTATGAATAAGGACGCAAAGGCACTTGGATTTATCACAGCTGGTATTTCTGGTGCTATGACAAATACACTTCTTGTTATGGGAAGCATCTATGCATTCTACAGAATCCCATACGCAGAGGTTCTTCAGATCGACCCAAGTGCTCTCATGGGAGTAATTGGCGGAATCATCAGCTTCAACGGTGTTATCGAAGCTATCGTTGGTGCGGTAATCGTTTACCTTGTTGGTATTGTATTAGACAAGATTAAGCCAGCAGGTGTATATTCAGGAAAGAAGAATAATAAGATTCAGTCAGTTTCAGAGGTAAATTCTGCTCGCCAGATGGCACAGTAAACACCTCATCAGTCTGCTACCGCAGACAGCTTCCCTTCAAAGGGAAGTCTTGGTATGCTAAGCTAAGATATAAAACAGCAATACGACAGTCCGGAGGTAATTATGTTAAAAGGTAAATGTGTGGTACTTGGAGTAACAGGCTCCATTGCAGCATATAAGATTGCAAATCTTGCATCAGCTCTAGTGAAATTGGGCGCTGATGTTAATGTCATCATGACTAAAAATGCCACTAATTTTATCAACCCAATTACCTTTGAAACTTTAACAAGTAATAAATGTCTTGTGGACACATTTGATAGGGATTTCCAGTTTAATGTGGAGCATGTGGCCCTCGCAAAGAGAGCAGATATTTTCATGGTGGCACCAGCCAGCGCCAATGTCATAGGGAAGATGGCACATGGAATCGCTGACGATATGCTTACTACTACCATTCTTGCTGCAAAGTGCAAGAAGCTTGTGAGCCCAGCCATGAATACAAACATGTTTACAAATCCTATTGTCCAGGACAATTTAGAGATTTTGAAAAAATATGGATTCGAGATAATTCAACCAGCCAGCGGCTATTTAGCATGCGGCGACACTGGTGCAGGTAAGATGCCTGAGCCAGAGGTTTTATTACAGTACATACTTAGAGAAATCGCTTTCGACCACGACCTCGATGGGAAGAAGGTTATGATAACAGCAGGGCCTACTCAGGAGGCAATTGACCCAGTAAGATACATTAGCAACCACAGCACAGGCAAGATGGGCTATGCTATCGCCAGAGCGGCAATGCTTAGGGGAGCTGAGGTTACACTTGTAAGCGGTCCAGTGGCTATTCAGCCACCTATGTTTGTAGATGTAGTGAATATCAAGAGCGCGGCAGAGATGGCTGAAGCAGTGAAGTCTCGAGCCGGGGAGATGGATATAATAATCAAGAGTGCAGCAGTGGCGGACTATCGTCCAGCGACTGTGGCAGCTGAGAAGATTAAGAAAAAAGATGGTGAAGCTTCTTCTATTGAGCTTGAACGTACAGAAGATATTTTGTCATTCCTTGGGGCTAATAAAAAGCCAGGCCAGTTTATCTGCGGATTCTCTATGGAGACGGAAAACATGCTGGAGAATTCCAAGGCAAAGCTTAAGAAGAAAAACGTAGATATGATTGTAGCCAACAACCTGCGCACTGCAGGCGCAGGCTTCGGCACCGACACCAATGTAGTGACTCTGATTACTGCTGATGATGCCCGAGAGCTTCCAATCATGTCCAAGGAAGACGTAGCCCAGGCTATATTGGATGAAATAGTTAAATAGAAGATTTTTATTGGACCCCTGCTTTTGTCAGGGGTCCTTTTTTTGTGTGCGGGATTGGTGGGGAATTATTAGGTTGTAGTATTTTGGGGTATAAAGATAGTTGTTCTTGGAATATTAGCAGGTTGATTTGGATTTTATGTTATTTAGTGTTTACAAATTTACTTACGCGTGTTAATATATAACGCGATTTAAAAGAAATCTCATAGGAAATTCTTTTTATTGATGTCTGCGGTGTTCGCGTGCAGATAAATTCCCACATTTTCATAGTTTTATAGAAATAAATTGATAGTTATGGGGCTTATTGCAGGTTAAATGCAAGGTTTAGGGCTGCGATTTAAGGATTAATACGGGAGATATAGGACAAAATGCTTTGACCTCACGTAGTGTTTGGAGCTTGTGAAACTGCTTGCTACGTGAGGTGGGAAAGAACTGTTCTAAACCTCACGTAGGATTTCCAGCGAAAAAGGGATTTCACTACGTGGGGTTAACCAATAAAACGCCCTACCTCACGTAACCGGTCAAGAAATAGAGCAAAAACCTACGTGAGGATTATAAGGAAAATGCGATACCTCACGTAACTACGAGAGAAATAGAAAGAAAAGGAAGTAATATGGAAAATTTGAAAGTAAAAATGGAAGAGCAACTAAGAGAAATAGACAGGCTTATAACTAAATCCAATAAAACATTAGAGAGACTAAAGGATACTCCTAATAAAAAAATAATGGTAAGCAAGAGTAATGGAAGTACACAGTATTATTGGGTAGATTGGAAGACAAAGGAGCGAAAATACGTATCAGTATCAGAAAAGAGGCTATTAAGAAATGTGGCTCAAAGGGATTATGAGGAAGTGGTTAACCGCAAATTATGCTCCCTGAAGAGCACATTAGAAAAGTTTATTAATAAGTATGATATCGATGAAATATATGCTGTTTACAATAAGATGTCTGAAGGTAAGAAAGCACTAGTTACCCCTATTGAAGAGGTAGATGAGGTTTATATTAAAAATTGGCTAAATGATACCTACGACCCTATGGGGTTTATGGATAATACTGAGTTTTATTCCAACAATGGGGTCAGGGTCAGATCAAAGTCAGAGCTGATAATAGCTAATCTACTGGAGCAGTATGAGATTCCTTATAAGTATGAGAGACCTATACAGCTGCGAGGATTGGGAAATGTCAGGCCTGATTTCATTTGCTTGAACAAAAGAGAGAGGAAAGAGTTTGTTTGGGAGCACTTCGGGATGATGGATAATGGTGAGTATGCTAATAAAAATATCTCTAAGCTGAACATGTATCAGCAGAATGGATATTATCTCGGGGAAAATATGATAGCATCTTTTGAAACTTCTCAGCAGCCAATTAGCTCTAAAAATATAAAAACCCTGATTGAGCAGCATTTACAGTAATTGTGATAATTCCGTGTAATCTTGGCAAATCGTTGAATATGGCCACGGTTAAACCTATAATATTCATATAATAATATTTGGGTATTTTCGCTTTTGTTGTCTATTCGTGGGGAGTTGAGATGAGAAAAAGCAGGTTCAAGCAGGTAGAGAATTATATTGAGCTGTTTCGAAAGCTTTGTGAAGGTGTTTATCAGGAGCTGGATAGGAAGGACCCTGGTATTCAAAAGGCATGCGAGTACCTGGAAATGGCACAGCAAAAGGCTATAGATTTGGGCAATTACATAGAGGAAACTGAAGGTGAGGGACATAAGACGGTATCTCATCTGGAAGAATTTTGTGAAGTTCTCTTTCAGATACATGAAGAAATTCAATCTGACAGAGGACTTTCTGCGTCTTCGGCGAAGGTTAGAATCGAGCACTGCGTTAACAACATCGAAAAAAGTGCGCACTCAGACATAAAAATCAAAAAGGTGGCAGTTTTCCTGCCGTACAAGGCTTCCATGTGGGATTCGCTGGAGTCGGTGTGGATGAAGGCCAGGGATGACGAGAATGTCGACGATTTTGTAATACCTATTCCTTACTTTGAGCGAGATGCTGAGGGTGGATTGAAGGAGATGTTTTACGAGGGGAATCAGTATCCGAAGTATGTGCCAGTTACTGATTTTCAGAAATTTGATTTTGAGGGAGTGCACCCTGACGAAATCTATATTCATAATCCGTATGATGATGCGAACTACGTGACAAGTGTGCATCCGTTTTTCTATACGGAGAATTTAAAGAAGTTTACAGATAAGCTGATTTATATTCCTTATTTTGTTTTGTCGGAGCCGAATTTGGATAACGAAGCAGAGATGGATCATATTTTTAATTTCGCGTTGACTCCGGGAGTAGTTTATTCCGATGAGGTGATTCTGCAGTCGGAAAATATGAAGAAGGCCTATGTGGCGTGCCTAGTGAAACACTTTGGTGAAGATAGCAGGGATGTCTGGGAAAACAAGATAAAGGGCACAGGATCACCTAAGTTTGAAAGGCTTCTTCGAGCAAAAGAAGAGGAGCAGGATATTCCAGAGGAATGGAAGAAGATTATCATGAAGCCTGATGGCACAAGAAAGAAAATTGTCTTTTACAACACTGGCGTTGTGGCGATTTTAAATCAGGAACAAAAGATGATTGATAAGATCAAGGATGTCTTTGCAGTTTTTAAAGAGAACAAGGATGATGTGGCATTGCTTTGGAGGCCACATCCATTGATTGAGGCTACATTACAGAGCATGGTGCCGGAGATTTTAGAGCAGTACCGCCAGATTGTAAAAGAATACAAAGAAGAGGGTTGGGGAATTTATGACGATAGCCCGGACATGAACAGGGCGATAATTATAAGCGATGCCTACTATGGGGATGGCAGCAGCATCGTCCAGCTATACGAGAAGCTGGAAAAACCAATTATGATACAGAACCCGGAAGTGTTATGTCAGTAATTGCATTTAGGAGAGGGGAGCTATGGAGTTTGAGTTAAATGCATCAATGATGTGCGCAAACTACGGTCACTTGGCGCGGGAGATAAACGAGCTGGAGGAGGGAGGAATCGATTCGTTCCATATCGATATTATGGATGGTCGATTTGTGCCTAACTTTGCAATGTCGCTGAACGATTTGAGCTATATTGCAAGCGTGACATTTAAGCCGATGGATGTGCATCTCATGGTTGAACATCCTAATAACACCATCGAGCTGTTCATCAGGAATCTTCGTAAAGGCGACACCATTTATATTCATCCTGAGGCCGAGTACCATCCTTCGACAACTTTGCAGAAAGTAATAGATGCGGGAATGGTGCCAGGAATCGCTATCAATCCTGGAACCAGTATCGAGACGGTTAAGGAGATGCTGAAGATTGTAGATAAGGTGCTGGTAATGTCAGTAAATCCAGGTAATGCGGGCCAGATGTACCTGCCTTATGTTGGCGAGAAAATCGATAAGCTTCTGAAACTGAAGGAGCGCTATGGCTTTAAGATATACTGGGATGGAGCATGCTCGGGAAGTAAGATTTTGGAGTTTGCACCAAAGGGTGTGGATGGTTTCATTTTGGGAACCACATTGCTTTTTGGTAGAGGACGAGGATATAAAGAAATCTTGGCAGATATCAGGAAGATGAGAGTATGACGGTTGCAATTTTGCTTTCAGGGGGCAAGGGCAGCAGGATGGGGACAGATATCCCAAAGCAGTACATCACCGTGGAGGGGGTTCCGATTCTGGTCTATTGCCTGAAGACGCTGAACAAAAGTGAATACATAGATAAGATTCAGATTGTGGCGGACAAACAGTGGCATGATGGAATTATTGGCTGGCTGTCACAGTTTGGATTGGAGGATAAATTCCTGGGATTTTCAGCTCCAGGAGCTACCCGTCAGGAATCTATTTTGAATGGCTTGAGGGACATTAGGCGAGTAGTGTCAGATGACGATTTCGTATTTGTTCATGATGGGGCAAGACCGCTGCTGACGCTTGCAATGATAGAGGAATCCATTCACGGAATGAAAGGATATGATGGGGTGATACCAGTGCTTCCAATGAAGGATACGGTATACATGAGCAAGGATGGCGAGTGCATCGATTCCCTTTTGAAGCGAGATGAGATTTTCGCTGGACAGGCGCCGGAGACATTCATTTATGGAAAATATTTCGAGGCCAATAAGACACTGGAAGAATCAGGTGAGATTGCAAATATTAAGGGCTCCACAGAACCGGCAGTCATGGCGGGAATGAGAATGCATCTGATAGATGGTGACGAGAGAAATTTCAAGATAACAACCAAGACCGATTTGGAGAGATTCGAGGAAATAGCAAAAAGCAGGGAGATTTAGGCGAGGAACAAAAATCATGAAAGCTTTAGTGCTAAGAGATGTTGGAAAAATTGGAATAGAGGAAATTGAGAAACCTTCCCCAAAGCAGGGGGAGGTTTTAGTGCATGTGAAGGCTTGCGGAATATGTGGTTCAGACATCCCGAGGGCTTATAAAGATGGTGCTCACAATATGCCACTTGTTATCGGGCATGAATTTTCTGGGGTAGTGGAGGATAAGGATAGAACCTGGAATGTGGGAGTTTTCCCATTGATACCTTGCGGAAAATGTGAGTGTTGTAAGATTAAAAAATATGAAATGTGTAAGAATTATTCCTATCTTGGCTCTCGTAGAGACGGAGGATTTGCAGAATATGTAGCGGTTCCTGAATGGAACCTTTTAGAGCTTCCAGCAGGAATTGGTTTTGAAGTGGCGGCAATGTTGGAACCTATGGCTGTAGCGGTGCATGCTATAAGACAGGTATGGACAGAGGCGCTGGATAGGATTGATGTAAATGTGGCGGTCATGGGGCTTGGAACTATCGGATTGTTGGTGACAATGTTCCTGAAGGACATGGGAATAGATAACGTATATACGATAGGAAACAAGGAGTCTCAGAAGAAATTAGTGATGGAAATGGGCATTCCTGAGTCACATTATTTTGACGCAAGTAGTGGTGACGCAGTAGAATGGATTATCGTAAATACGAATTCAAAGGGAGTAGATGTGTTCTTTGAATGTATTGGCAAGAACGAGTCGTTAAATGTGGGACTGGATGCAGCAGCACCACTTGGCAGAATATGTACAGTGGGAAATCCTCACTCAGATATGTCGCTGGACAGAAATATGTATTGGAAGATACTTAGGAATCAGTTAACAGTGACGGGGACCTGGAACTCATCATTTACACATGAGGTGGATGACGACTGGCACTACGTGCTGGACAGGTTGCAGCAGGGCAGGATTCACCCAGAGAAGTTGATTACACATCGATATGATTTGGAAAACATAGTGGATGGCTTTGAGATTATGAGGGATAAAACAGAGCCTTATGTCAAAGTGATGTGGGAGCAGTGAGGCTGGTTTGCTAAAGGTTACAGAGAGCGATGAGTGGGCGCCACCGGAGGGTGGCGCTTTTTTGTATAGTTTTGTCGTTATTTGACGCGCGTAAAATAACATTTTTATATGGAGAAGACGATTTATATATATTAAGAAAGCTTGAAAAATCAATGATTTAGATGACAAAATAAATTTTTTGTTTTATAATTTAAGACGATTAGAGGAAATCATCTGGATTAAAACAGACGATTATATAGATATGATTTTATTTTTCGGATGAAAAGGAGAAAATAAAAAATGGAAAACAAATACTTAGAATATAAAGAATCAGTCACAAAAAGGTTTTTAAAGACAGTTAGCGCTTTTGCAAATTACGAAGGAGGAAAAATCATCTTTGGGATAGATGATAATGGAAAAGAGCTTGGGTTGGAAGAACCTGTTGCTGAAAAATTAAAAATAGAAGAGATGATTAACTCAAATTTAAAACCTATACCAGAATATGAATTAAGTATACATAATAAAAGTGTAATACTAGAGGTTCAACCTGGAAAAAACAAACCTTATTTCTATGAAAATAAAGCATATAAAAGAAGTGATACTTCAACAGTAGAGATGGATACCTTTGAATTAAAGAATCTAATTATTGAAGGTATTAATATAGATTTTGAAGAGGTCAAATCACGAAATCAAAATTTAGAATTCTTATACTTGGAAAACGCATTTAAGAAAGAGCTAAAGATAGAAGGACTAAATAAGGATGTGTTAAAAACACTAAGACTTTTCAACGACAAAGACGGTTTTAATATGGCAGCATACTTACTGTCTGATAATCTTGAGGGCGTGGGAATTGATGCCATAAAGTTTGGCCAGTCCATTAATGAAATCGTTAAAAGGATTACACTAACTAATGGATCAATTTTGAAGCAGTTTGATAAAATTGAAGAAATATATGAAGACTATTATGTTGTTGAAAAAATAGAAGGTTTAAGGCGTGAGATAGTTGAGAAAATACCAAGAGCAGCGTTCAGAGAAGCAGTTGCGAATGCACTTGTGCACAGACAGTGGAATATAAATGCGAATGTTCAAATCTCGATGTTTGATAATCGAATAGAAATTGTTTCGCCAGGAGGTTTGCCAAGTGGGATAACAAAAGAGGAATATATCAATGGAAGATATTCTCTTCTAAGAAATCCTATATTGGCAGATGTATTCTTGAGACTAAACCTTATAGAAAAATTTGGAACAGGGATAATTAGAATAAAATCATTATATTCAGACTATATTGCGCAACCAAGTTTTGTGGTTAATGAAGGATCTATAATGGTTACGTTACCGACTATAGATAGTATTGATTTAACAGAAAACGAATTTATTGTTCTCAAATATATAAGGGAAAATGGACCAATCTCCAGTGGACAAGTTGTGTCTGAACTGGGAATTGAGAGAAATAAGACGATAGAAACATTGAATTCATTGAAAAATCAAGGGATTATACAAGTTGAGGGACATGGAAGAGCTACAAGATATGATGTAGTAAGATAAAGATGATTCAGGGCCAGCCGCTAAAATCGGCTGGCCATTTTAAATTATAGGTTCAATGACATGTAATGATTTTAACTATAGAATATGAATAAGGGTAATTCATTCTAAAAAAGAAATGTTTTGTTTACATTTGTTCGCAGCTGAATATCATATAAAAAGTGAAAGATAAACGGCTGCTAACAGCATAAAAATATAATTGACAGCTGATTATAACGCGAATTATAATAAAAACAAGAAGAAATAGTGTTATGATAGCGTAAATGAGGATATAGATATGATAGGAAGAAATAAAGAAGTTGCTGAGCTGCTTGAACTATATGCTGGGAATAAAGCTGAACTTGTTGCGGTTTATGGTAGGCGTCGTGTTGGAAAAACATACCTTATAGACGAGACGTTTAGGGATAAAATAACCTTTAGGCATGCTGGTCTTTCACCTGTGGAAATGAGTAATGATCATCAAAAGAATCAACCGTTAAAAAAACAGTTGGAAGCGTTTTATTATTCTCTAATAACGCAGGGGATGAAAAAAAGCCATTGTCCAAAGGATTGGCTCGAAGCTTTTTTTATGCTGGAAATGCATTTGCAAAGTATAGATAATGGCGCCAGACAGGTTATATTTTTGGATGAGTTACCATGGATGGATACACCTAAATCAGGATTTATCACTGGCTTCGAAGCATTTTGGAATAGCTGGGCTTGCCACAGAAATATTATGGTTATTATATCTGGAAGTGCTAATTCTTGGATGGAAAATGAGCTTATAAATAATCATGGTGGCTTATATGGGCGTGTTACATATGAAATAAAACTTTCTCCATTCACGCTTAAGGAGAGCGAGATGCTTTTAAAAGAGCGCGGAATATCACTTTCTAGATATGATATTGTTCAAAGCTACATGATATTTGGCGGAATACCATTTTATTTGAACTATTTTAAACGTGGAAATAGTTTAGCACAAAATGTGGATGATTTGTTTTTTTCAAAAGGGGCAAAATTATCACAAGAGTATAATAGACTATTTTCATCTATATTTACTAACCCTGATGCGGTAAAGACTATTGTGAAGTTGCTTTCTAAGCGTAGTAAAGGATTTACCAGAAAGGAAATAGTTAGTGAGGCTGGATTGTCAGATGGAGGCTCTCTATCAAAGAGTCTTAACGCGTTGATTGCAAGCGACTTTATCATAAAATATACACCATTTGAATGCGGTAAAAGGGAAGAACATTATAAACTAGTTGATCCGTTTTGTATTTTTTATATAAGATTTGTGGAAAATAAGGATTCAATAGAAAATGGATTTTGGTTACAGAATATTGAGGCTCAGTCAATCATAACATGGAGAGGATATGCATTTGAAAATGTATGTTTTAATCATATTCCTGAGATTAAGCGTGCTTTGGGAATAAGTGGAGTGAACACTTCTGAGTCAGCATGGACGAAAACAGGAGATGGTGAGAGAGGTACTCAGATAGATTTATTAATACTTCGAAAAGATAACATTGTTAACATGTGTGAAATGAAATTTTATAGTGATTATTTCATGGTTGACAAAGATTACGATGCAACGCTAAGGCATAGACAAAATTTACTGTATGAGAAACTTCCTAAGAAGAGCGCGATACATAATACTCTTATTACAACATATGGAGTTAAGGACAATGAGTATAAATGGTCGTTTGAGAGGGTTATTACTTTGGAAGATCTTTTTGCCTGAAACAAGATTTTTAATAAACAGTTGTAGCACCGCCGGTTGGCGGTGCTTTTTTAACCACAGTTTCAATGATTTTCATTATTATAGACTGGCTTTACAGCTGAATATCCACATAAAAGTGCAGGATAAACAGCTGTGAACGGTATAATATAGTGTTTACAAGCTAAATATATCGAAAAAATATAGATGATAAAAAGCTTATATGTTTGAGTAAGGAATGGAAAGGACGAAATATATATATGATAATGCGGCTGGCATTTCTTATACCCTAAAAATCTGATAGTTTCAAGAAAATTCGCAACAATCTGTGAAAAGAGGAGTATTTTCCGACAAAATGCGGTAAAATAGTAGCACAAAAATAGGTTATAAATGGTTTATCGCAGCTTGATAAATGAATATAGATAGGGCGCCAAAAAACTCCTTGAAACGTTTCCCAGAAAACAGAACAAAGTTTTCTCGCAAAATGACAAAAACAGCTACCGCTTTTTTGTGAACTGTTACAAAAGATTAAAAGAGATAAAAAAATTAACAGTTTTTTAACAGATAGGGTTTATTATAATCACACTCACACCGATATAGATACTATAAGGGGGTGAGTCGCGCGGAACAGCAACAACTAAATATTGTAAGAATGGAGCATGAACACAGAAGAATTTGGAGGGCTTAGTCGTGTCAGAAAATACAAACAGCAAGGTAAATAACGGTTTGAAAATTGCGATAGCAGTTGGTGTAGTAGTTATAGTCGCCTTGTTGGGAGTAGTAATCTTCCTATTAGTAGGAAGGGGCAAGGCAGAAGAGCCTGAAAAGAGGAATGTGGTAGTTACTCAAGACAATGTAGAAACAGTTGTAGAAGAACTGGCAGAGGAAGAGTATATCCAACCAGGATATTACGAGGCATCGATGAGCACAACATGGACGTTTGCTACGGGATCTGACGTTTCAGAAGACGCATATGTTGCGAATAAGGAAGGAAACACCAATGATGTGTATTTTGATGTTGTCTTAGCAGAGGACGAAGAACAGGTAATATACAAGTCACCAGTACTACCAAGAGGAAGTGAACTTGATAATATTGCTCTGGATACTCCATTAGACGCTGGTACTTATGATTGTGTTTGCATATACCATTTGGTAGATGAAAATCAGAAAACAGTTAGTACTCTTCGCGTCGGTATCACTATAGTAGTGAACCAATAAGTTTGAAAATTTAATATTGGGGAACGTATTAACAAGCACCTCGACATGGATGGCGGGGGAAGGCTATGTTTTCAAGGAGGAAACTATATGAAGTTAAAAAGAATTTTTGCAGTTGTAATGGCAACAACTATGATTATGGGTATGTCACTCACAGCTTTAGCAGAAACTCCAACTAGTGGAGCATCAGAAGGTGATGGAGCATCAGAAGGACATGTTGATAAAGAAATAAAAGATGTTGTATTACCAACAAATACAACTGGTGAAGATTCTCCATTTGCATTTATTATGGATCCTGAGCGATTAATTAGGGCCACAGTTGGTAAAAATGCAAAATATGAAGGATTTACATTCCCTGCCGAGACAGGTGACACAGGTGTTTATTTTAAAAATGGCACCGAGTATAAAAATTCAAGCACAAAACTTCAGGTTGTAAATAAGGGTGCTGTTTCTCAGAAGATAACAGTTGGTATTGAAAAAGTAGGAGCAGCTACAGATATTGGACTTGCAGCTGGAAACGCAGCAGCTCAGCTAAAGGATAGTGATGATAACCCACTCTTATATCTAGCATTGGTTTGTGCTGGACAAACAAAAGTAGTTGGAGATGATGCAGCTTCAGTTACAGTTATTGTTCCTGGAAATGACGATAATTATGAGATTAAGCTTAAAGACGATAAGAGCGGATATGAGTATGTTAAGAAGGCAACTCTGGCAGATTGGAAGGGTATTGAGCTTCAAGTAGATGGAGCAGTTGGTAATGCACCAATATCTGATACAACCACAGCACCTAAGCTTAAAGTTACATGGAGCTTTACAGATTTAGCAGATGGTGATGTAGATGCAACAAGTGGATTAGTTGATGTAGCTGATGCTTCAGATCCAGTTATTAGTAGCGTAACATCATTCACAAAGGCAACACCAGCAGATGTAGTAATTTCATTTACACTTGGTACTGGCGATAAGGCAGTGGATGCAAATGGTGTAACATTGTTACAGGGTGCTAGTGATACAGCAGTTAACACAGCTAAGTATACAGTTAATATGACTAGCAAGACAGTTACTATTGATAAGTCAGCTGGTTTCATGACCGGTGCTACAGCTAATGTTCCAATTAAGGTTCAGTTAACAAAGGATGGAACAGTGGTTGAGACACTTACAGGAACAATTACAATCGTTCAGTAGTACAAATTAAATATAGAGTAATTGACGTCCTCGTCAGCGTAAGCTGGCGAGGGCGTTTTTTATAATATTATGAAAGGGGAATAACACGTGATTATTTGGTTAATAGGGATTTCGGGAGCAGGAAAAACTACATTAGGAAAACTACTGGAACAACATTTAAAAGAATGTAACAAAAAATGCTATCTAGTCGATGGAGATGAAGTGAGGTCGTTATTTAATAACGATTTAGGATATACAGATAAAGACAGACGGGAAAATATAAAAAGAATTATATTAGGCGCTTATTTATTGGATAAGAATGACATTATAGGGATTATTTGCAACATTTCACCATTCCAAGAATTAAGGGATTTGGCTAGAGATAAGATTAAGGATTATAACGAGATTTTTCTTGATAAAGATTTAAATATAAGTGTTAGGAACGATGTAAAGGGAATGTATAAAAATAATATAGGAAAAACCGATATTGTTGGAATTGGGCAAAGATTTGATGATCCGATTACCTGCGATTTGCGAATAAAGGTAGACGATATGACAGAAGATGAATCTTTTAAAATTATAAAAGATTATTTAGTTAGAAAATATGGAGAGGAGTATGAATAATGCTATCAGACAAATATGATGCTGACGACAAGTACATGGAAATCGATGAAGAATCTTTTCAAGATATCATAAATATAGCTACAGGAGTCTTAGCTCCACTTAAAGGATTTATGTGTGAGGAGGATTATCATAGTGTAGTTGAAAAAAATACATTGGTAAATGGGGATGTTTTTACTATCCCTATTACCTTAGAGTACACACTTCGGGACGAGATACAAAGTGGCGAAAAAATATCTTTAATTTTTAATGGGAAATATATAGCGAATATAAGTGTTGAAGATATCTTTGAAACAACAGATGCTGATTGGAAAAAGGTTTTTGGGACGGGAGATTATAATCATCCAGGCGTAAAAAAGGAAATAGAGAAATGCAGAAAGAGAGTTGGTGGCCAGATAGAAGTAGTAGATGAAACAATTCTTGATAATGCACTAAAGCCTTTAGATACAAAAAAAGTCTTTTTGGATAGAGGATGGGAAACTATTGTAGGGTTTCAGACAAGAAACCCTATTCATAAGGCTCATGAATATATCCAAAGATTAGGATTAGAAATGTGTGACGGACTATTTATAAATCCACTTGTAGGCTGGAAAAAGAAAGGGGACTTTTCTGAAGAGGCAGTTATGTCGGCTTATGAGGTGATGATAAATAATTATTATCCTAAGAATCGTGTGTATATAGCGGGGTTAAAAACACAGATGAGATATGCAGGTCCAAGAGAAGCTGTTTTTCATGCTATTATACGCAGAAATTTAGGATGTACTCATTTTACTATTGGAAGAGATCATGCTGGTGTAGGAGGTTATTATGGTGAATACGATGCACATAAGTTTGCCAAAGAAATAGAATCTAAGTATGATTTAGGGATTAATTTAATATTAACTAGAGAACCTTATTATTGTTCTGTTTGTAATGAAATTGTTACTGATAGGACATGCGGTCATTATGAAACTGGTCGTGTATCAATCAGTGGGACAAAAATAAGGCAATATATCACGGAACAAACAATGCCAGATGAAAGATTTATGCGAAGAGATATTTTGGAAGCTATTATTCAGTGTGGTGATATTTTTATAGATTAAAAATGTAAATGGTAAAAATGAAATGAACTCAAAAGATGCATTGGAAACAATACGAAAAATAGTTGGAGAAGACTCATATATGGAAATATTACAACAAGTTGCAGGATCAACAGTTTACTTTCCTGAGAGTTTTGAGTGGCAAAATAAATCAGTTAGAGATGTACAATTGCGGGAAGATTATTACAGTGGCGAATATGAAATATCAGATTTAGCGTTAAAGTATGATTTAAGCATTTCCAGAGTATATAAAATTGTTCAAAGAAGGGAATGATAATTAGAATATAACGCTTAAGTATTAGATTCCTGTTTTCTAAGAGAAAAGCTAAATAAGTACAAAAAACATAAGTTAGTAACAACTATATCCGAAAATGAAAGTGAGGACGTGAATTTATAAGGAGGTTATGTAATGAAATTAGAAACACTTTCAGAAAACGAGATAGCTGTTACTTTTGTTGCCCTAGCACTGTTATTATTATTTGCTTTCTTGACAGGAAATGTAATGGAAAAAATTAAAGCGCCAAGAGTTGTTGGAGAAATTACTGGAGGCATTTTATTAGGTGCAACTTTTTTACAGAGATTATTTCCAAACATGATAGAAAGTATTTTTTCAGGATATGAGAATGAGGGTAAAGTGCTTAACATTTTTTATCAGCTAGGATTAATCTTGTTGATGTTCTTATCAGGATATAATACGCAAATAGAATTTGATAGAAAGAATATAAGAACGATAGCGAGTATATTTGTTGGTTCAACTTTATTACCGATGTCGGTAGGTTTATTTTTTGTATCATATTTTATAAATGATTTCATAGGTGAAAAAGGTAATTACATCTCATTTTCAATAGTTTTTATTATTGGGATTGCTATTACATCTATACCAGTAATATCAAAGATATTTTTTGATTTAGGTGTTATGAATACGCATTTTTCAAACACTGTACTTACAGTGTCTACATTTCAAGATTTGCTTTTATGGATAATGTTAAATGTAGCACTAAGAATTTCATCAACAGGAGAAATAGATATTGTTGATTTGCTTATTGTAGTGTTTGCGACAATAGGTATGTTTGTAGTTGTAAAAATAATAGCAGAACATAATATTATTAAAATTTTAAAGGAAATCAATAGTATTACATTATATGCTGGATCAATAGCAATTCTGTTGTTGGTTTGTGCATTACTATCAAGAATTGGTATCAATAATATGTATTCTGCTTTTTTAGTAGGATACGTTATTAAAAAATTTACAGGAGATAGTATTAATGCAAAAGAAAAAATAGATTATTTGGGAAAGGTTAGTTTTGCATTTTTTATACCGATCTATTTTGCATTGGTGGGAATTCAGTTAGATTTAATTAATAATTTTTCATTATTTAGATTCATAGCCTTTTTTATGATAGCATTTTGTCTAGAAGGAATGGGCACATATTTGTTTGCAAATCTATCTAATCTGAATACTAAAAGCAAAATTAACTTTGCGATAACAATGAATGCACGGGGCGGACCTGGTATAGTTTTAGCCACAACAGCATACGCGTACGAAATTATTAACCTTGAGTTTTTTACGGTATTAATACTTACCACAATGTTGTCGTCTCTTATAGCTGGATATTGGCTTAGATACCAATTACAGAAGGACAAAAGTGTATTTATGGTATTAACGAAGGACGTATAAGAAGTTTGGGGAGGGGATTCTATGAAACGTTTAATACTTACAACTGGACCAGCACTATTACATGAAGTACCACTAACTGATGTTCATTCAAAAGAAAACATATACAGAATAAATGGTGCACATGGAGATATATCTGATATTGAAAACTATATAAAGAATATAAAAGCTCAAGTACCTGATGCAGATATATTAATAGATTTACCTGGAAATAAAGTAAGAACATGCAATCTAGATAATGGAGGAGTTAGGTTAGAAAAGGGAAAAGAGTTTATCATAAGTTCTGATTGCTTTAATTACAGGGAGTTTTACAAACATTTAAAGCCAGGAATGACCGCTTGGGCAAATGACAGTATTTTTGAATTTGAAGTTATAGCAGCAAATGAAGAAGAAATAGTATTCTTATCTAAATCTGATGGAATATTAATAAATAATAAAGGCGTTCATGTAAGAGGAATACATGATGAAATTCCTTTTCTATTTGAAAAAGATCGGCTGCTTATTGAAGTGGCAAATAAGTGGGATATATCCTTTGTCGGCCTGTCTTTTGTTAGAAAAGCTGATAATGTAAAGGAAGCAACATCACTACTGAAAGAGAATATAGAAGTAATAACAAAAATAGAAACTTTAGATGCAGTTAATAATATAAATGAAATATTACCGTTGACAAAATATATCTTAATTGACAGGGGTGATTTGTCAACTGATGTTGGAGTTGAAAATATACCTAGATATCAAAGATTTATAATAAATAAAGGGTTGTTCTTTGATGTGAAGGTGTTCTTAGCAACTCAGATATTGAAGAGTATGGAAACAAAACCGCTTCCTACGATAGGGGAAATAGAGGCTTTATATGACATTATGAAATCTGGCGTTTATGGAGTACAAATGTCTGAAGAAACTGCTGTTGGAAAATATGTTACAAATTGTGTAGATGTACTTAAGCGAATGCAACAAATTGTAATGGCAGAAAGAATAGGGGATTAATCATGTATGGTATTGTTGCTATGGTAGAAGTAGACGAAAATATATTTTTTTCCCACCCGAGGCATAATGGACTTTATAAAATTAGTAAAAATATGGGAACAATTTCCTTTTTATCATGTTTTCCAGAAGAGGATTTGGAATCAGTGTGTTTACATAATAGAGCAGAATACCTAGAAAATAGGATATTCTTTTTCCCGTGTAATGCAAAAAAAGTAGCCGTATATAACATATCAGAAAATAGAATTGATTATATAAAACTAGAGGGTATTTTAGATGAAGAAGACTATTTTAACTGCCAAGCAACTTTTAAGTGTGGTAATTATATACTTGCGTTAGGTAATAATGGTAAATATATTTTTTTAATAGGCACTAAGGGAATACTTAAAAATGTATACGACAATGTTGCACAATTTTTTGTTGAGGAAAAGTCTTCTGTTAATAATCATATAGGTAATAAAACGATTAATGTCTTGAATAGGACAATTTATATACCAGGGATTAATAGTGATATTTACGTATTAAACAATCAAAATAATAAATATGAAGTAATAGACACAGGTGAGGGATTGTTGAGCGCATTAGTTGCAAAAGACGCTGAAGATAATGTATTGTTTGTTAAAAGAGGCAGAGGGGGTATAGGTGTACTAAATTGCGAAACCAACAAATATAAAATTTATAAAAATTTTCCATTAGAGTATTACTGTGAAGAAATAAGACAGCCATTTTTATCGGTTCATTTTGTTAAAGAATACGCGATTTTTATTCCAGCAAAAGCAAACGCAATTACATTGTTGAATTGCAATAATGGTGATATGAAAACGATATCATTAGTTAATGAGCTATTTGAAACTAATTGTTTATTTCCTTTTTATTATTCTTATGAAATTCAAAATTATATTGTGGCTTTATGTTCGGATATGGAGACAATGGTTTTGATTAGCAAGAAAGATTTTTCTGTTAAAATGTCTGAATTAGTTGAAGGAGGAGAAATATTAAAAGAGAAACGTTTTGAGGAAATATGTAGATTGAAAAAAATAATTCATGAAACGGAGTATTTTAGTATAAAGAATATGACTGAATGCCTTTAGCCAGTAGATTAAAACCTATAAATATGGAGGTGTGACTAATGCGTCTGATTAAAATAGCTGAGAATTTTAATAATATAATCATTTATGGAGCTGGTGAGTATGGAGGTATATGCCGCAAATGGATGGGATTATGCTCTGAATTGGTAGAGAAAAGAATATATGTAGCAGTTAGTGTTAAAAGTAATGAAGATGAGGATGTAAAGGAAATTTCTGAATATATAAAAATGAAAGAAGAATGTCTTGTGATAATTGCAACATCAGAAGATAAACAAACGGAAATAAAAGAATTATTAAAACACCTTGGGTTTAAGCATGTATATTCTATGACAACGCAGTTATATGAATTCATGAAGTCTGAGCTAAGTATTAAAAATACACTACAAGATTTAAGCAAGTATACAGCATATAAAAATGAAGCAAGTGAGATATTGAATGGGATGATTTTTTTATCGGCGGCTCAGAATTGTTCATGGATTGAAAAAAAAGATTTTAGGGCTAATCATGCAGCAGTTGGTTATTACTATTTATATGTTTTGTTAAAAGCGCTCGATTCAAATAGGTTTGATTCTATATTGGATATTGGAATGGGACAAACAACAAAATTGATTAGTCAGTATGTTAGAAATACCTCTAAGAAGCATATATGTGTAGAAAATGACGTGAATTGGATTGATTTTTCTAATAAGGAGCTAAATCTTTCCAATCAAACAAAGATTATTAGACTTGAGACTGGTTATGATGAAGATTGTAAAACTAGAATATATTTGGGATTTGAGGAGGAATTAAAGGGAGAGAAATTTAATATTATTTCAATTGATGGTCCTCCAGGGTATGATATGGAAGATGATTCTAGAGTTGATATATTGAGATTATTACCAAATTGTTTGAAAGAATCTTTCATAATAATGATAGACGATACCAATAGACAAGGTGAAAGTAATACTTTTCTAAAAATATGTAATATATTAACACGAAACAAAATTGAATATTGTACTGGAAAGTACACAGGCAAAAAGAGTTTTTCCATCTGTACATCAATAGATAACAAATATTATTGTAGCTTATAAAAATAAAGTTAAAAGAAAATGGACAAACATATGATAGTATGCGATGAAATAGATAGTTTAATCCTAAAATATAATCTGGATAGATTTTATCCTAATTATAGAAAAAGTATATTCGCGAAAGAATTATTAACGGAAATTTTTGCTCAGTTACCTCATGGAGAAATCGTACACCTACTAGGCGAGAGTCAAGATGATGTTGATCACGTATGTGAGTGTATAGCAAATGATAATATTTCCATTACAAAAGCTGTTGTACCAAGTGAAAATGATAGTAGAGTATCAGTAAGTGAATACAACCATGTTTTTTGGACATCATTAAAAGATTCAACAAATATAAAACAAAAGATGAAAAACGATGGAATAGTATATGTTGATATATATGACATATTTAAAAATGCTAATCTTGAGTTTGGAAATGATTTTTATCATGTTTTTGATGAAGAACAAAGTTATGCAGAATGGGATAATGATACTAACTATAAAAAAGATGAATTATATCAATATGAATTTAATATGCATTATAAGAAATATGAGGAAGCAGAGTGTTTGCTAGAAAGAAAGGAATGTTTAATTAGATGTGTATTTATCGCTTTGCTGGCGAGGGATTTTGTGTTATTTAATTCATTAGCTAATTATGATGAGATAAAAAAAGAATTTGCGATATTACAAGAAGAGATTAATAAAATTTTATCGGGGATAGAAAAAAAGATAAAAGCAAAACTATCGGATGACATATTAGTTTTTTGGATAGATGCAGTTGCGTATGGAGATAGGAGTCTAATATCATTTTGGAATAAGAAAAAAGAAAATGCTTTAACTTTTGAAAATGCTTACACAGTAACGCCTAATACAAAACCGACGCTTAGGGCCATGTTTTGTCAAAAAACAGAAGTATCAGATAGGGGATATAAAATAAAGGAAATTAATAAGGAAAACAGTCCTCTGATAAGATATTTGGAGAATTCTGGGTATAGAGTAAAGTCTATTAGTGGTTACTATGGCACGTTGGCAGATAAAATTGAAATTAAAAGAAAATTTGGATTTCGTGCTCAGGCGTCTTTAATTTTATGGAATCTTGTGCAACAGTTAGTAAATTCAGATGAGAATCAGTTCATTATATCTCATTTTTTCATTGAAACTCATTATCCATATTTATCACTTGGTAAATATGGATATGATAATGACGAGCAAATTAGAAAGGATGCAGGGGAGAAAAAAATTGATGAGCAACTCACTTTTTATGAGCGATTTATGCCAAACAATGCAATACGAATTTATATGAGTGATCATGGAAAAGGGAGAGATTTGTCGGATCATCATATAAATTTTGATATCGTTTCTTCCAGCATAACGAAAAAAAGAATAAGTAAGTTTTTTTCGATAATTGATTTTTATTATGTAATAAAAGATTTGGCTGAGTATGGGGAATTGAAAAGTAAAATATATAGGGATTCTGTACCTATAGAAGTTCTTGATATATACAACAAGAATAATGTTAGAAAAAATTTAGAGTCGCGAGTCAATATGAGTCCATTAAATTTTGGCTATGTAGGAGACTTGGATCGAAAATATGTTAGAAAGAGCTTCTCAAATGGGATTAAGTGGGGAGCACCTCTTAAGTGCTACGATAAATATTTACCAGATAATTCTGCAAAGGAGCAAATATATGCGTTGGGCTTAAGGATAAGGGGCCTTCATGAAGCTTTTCCTAATGAAATATTGATGGATGATAAATTTAAATATTCTCGGTTAATGCATGTTCTTTATGCTGAATATATGGATAGATTGTCAGAAAGATTGGGGATTATAGAAAGGATTTTTTTTAATTATAGTAATAATGAGATAGTTTTACGTATGGGTGGAGTACATTCATTTATGCTATTAAAAATGCTTTCACCAAGGGCAAAAAAGAAAATAAGTTTAATTATAGATAATAATGCAGATTGTGTATGTAATGGTCAGGGAAAGCAGATATTAAGCCAAAAAGATTTTTTAGAACAGGGAATAAAAAATTGTAAAGCTATACTTATCTCAAGTTATCATAACCGATGTTTTATATATGATGAAATCAGACAAGGATTGTATGATGGCTTGGAAATAATAGATTTGTATACGATTTTTGAACAAGAAGAGATTGCATGTACAAGTGATTTTTATGATGCAATTTATGAGGATGACTACAAGTTAGCGATTACAATGCTAGAAGAATTGTGATTTGTGTAGGTGAATCTATGAGAAGAGTGTTTATCAAGGAAAAATCTGAATATATTGATGTATCTGATAGAAGGATGGTTCTATGGTCAGCCGGATTTAATTCTAGGAAAATTAGTATTGAATATCAACTAAATAACATTGATTGTGTAGTTGATGGTAATCCAGAAAAACAGGGTACAAGTCTAATCCTTTGCGGGAAAGAATACACGGTTTTAGCTCCGGAAATTATTAGAAAAGAAAATGTAAATGAATATTTCATTTTGATTGGTAGCACAGATTATAAAGCTAGTATAATGAAAGATATTAATACAATTCTTGGTGAAAAAGTAATTGTATGTGACGACATAGAAAATTTGATTTATGGCTATAATGAGCTAGATGAGTTGTTTTGGGATCCCAGGTTATTTAAGGAGATTTCAGAAAAAAATATTTCTCTTAAGATTCCGTATTATATAGATAAAATTAAACAAATTACAAAAGATTTTTTCAAAGGCGAGGTTGTGTTTATTCCATTATACTCGGGTACACGTTTGTGTTTTAGAACGCTTGGTCAAAATGAAGATATTGTGTTTCACATACCTGCATTTGTATTTAGAGAAGAATATTCACAATCTTCCAAAACATTTATATACAATAGTTGTTTAGCAATTAAAAATATAAAAAAAATAAATACGCCTATTATATATATTGATGAGGAAGGATTAGTTATTGAAAAATATTGTAAACCTATAAATTGGAGTAAAAAGTTGGTGGAATCCGCTGTTTTACTTTTAAAAGATATACACTTATCTGGGAACGTTATCAATGTAAAACATAGTTTTAAAGAAAAACTACAAAGTAAAGAGCAATTTATATTGGGGAAAAAGGCTGAAATATCAGATGACTTTTTAGACGTCTTACACAATATCATATACGCAGAATTAGAAGAATATGAAGCTTGTTTATGTCATGGAGATGCCTATTCACAAAATATGGGTATGCTTGATAATAAAATAGTAATGTACGATTGGGAATGGGTAGGGATGTCTGACCCAATGTTTGATTTGGTAAATTTTTATTATGATATAGGAAAGAAATATTATGGCATGGATGAAATATTGGAGTTATATTTGGGAAGGATTGTAACAAATGAAGAGCTGTTCCATGCAAATATTATATATGTAGCCATACAAACCAAAGACTATTTCAATTTATTAAGAAATAATCTTTTGTACAATAATCATACATATGAAAAGCTTTTGGTAGAGGAAGTTAATTTATTGCTTACTTATAAATAATGTAATGGGGAAATGGTATGGATGTTGTTTATATAACAGATGAATATTATATAATGCCAACGACGGTATCTATAGTTTCATTAATAGAAAACAATAAGGAGGCATTTGGTACTATTTATGTAATATGTGAAGGGTGCACTGCTAAAGAACTTGAAAAGATATTAAATTTAAAAACTTATAGATGGGATATAAAAATTATTAATGTTGACTCTGAAAAATATATTGAATTAGAGCAGGAGTTAAAGGATAAAACAAATACACATGTTTCCCGTGCTGCATTGCATAAGTTTAGCATTCCAAACTTAATTAAAGATGTTGACAAAATATTATATATAGACGGCGATATAATAGTTAACAAAAGTATAAAAAATCTATTTGATATTGATTTAGAAGGATACTATATGGCTGCTGTAGAAGACATGGGTAATCTTATGTTTTGTTACAAGGGAGAGCCGTCTCATTCTGATAGGATAGAAATGAAAGGCGAAAAGTATTACAATTCCGGGTTAATGCTTTTGAATCTTAAAGAGATGAGGAAGGATTCTGTTGGAGAGAAATTGTTAGATTATAGAATAAATAAGATAAATTATTTTATGGATCAAGATGCTTTTAATTATTGCATGCATGAAAGGATATTAGAACTTTCTTATAAATTTAACTTTCGAGCTCCTTTGTTTTATGAAGCAAACTTTGATGAAATTAATACATTGTTCTTTGAATCAAGATATACTAGTTACGATGAATTATTAAACGATATGGTGATATTGCATCTTTCTGCAAATTATAAACCATGGGAATATTACACCCAATTTTTCTCGGATATATTCTTGAAATATTATAAAAAAAGTCCTTATAAAGACATTTCTATTTCATTAAGGTCGCTAGAACATCAAATATGGGATAATTGGTATACTTTATATAAGGAAAATGGAGAACTATTGGCAGTACAGAGTTTATATCAAAATGATATAGCACATATGGATTATAAGTTCCCGTATGAAAAAATCCCTAAAGGATCACAGCTGGTTATCTATGGCGCTGGAAAGGTGGGAAAAAATTTTGTGGAACAACTTAATAAGACTAACTATTGTGAAGTAGTCCTATGGGTTGATTCGAGATATAAAGAGCTGAAGGATGTAAGTTCTCCAGATAGTATAAGAAACGCTGAGTATGATGCCGTATTAGTTGCTGCAATATCTAAAGATGTTATAGAAGATATTTTAACAAAACTAAGTATGTATGATGTACAGAAGGAATGTATTGTTACAATCTACTGACATAATTAAAACATATGTAAAGATTAATGTTTCAAGAGTAATATATACTCTTGAAACATTTTGGATTTTTATGGCGTCTAGACACTTTGAAGATTTAAAATTCTTCCAGTACAAATGGGAGCATGTATATAGGTTTGAATTTCAAAGCATTATCATGACCAACATCTTTTTGTGAGAACAAGAATGATTCTAAAACATATTTTGAATATTTCTCACAAAAAATGTCCATAGAGACATGCTTTTTAGAGGCGGAAGATTTGATTTCAAATGGGACAATTTTAGCTTTTTTTTGCAGTATGAAATCCACCTCGTAAGAATGTGTGCTGGTCTTACTTTGCCAGGTATGGTAATAAAGGTCTGTATTTGTTGCTGTAATTATTTGAGCTGCAGCGTTTTCGTACATGTATCCTAAATCTGCTGGTAATTTATCACTTAATAATTTACTATAGATATTTTCATCAGTTTTCGATGCAGCTTTAAATATAAGAGTTGTAAATAAACCGATATCTGATAAATATAATTTGTATGTGGAAGTATCTTTTGTTTGTGATAATGCTATGCTAGGATTAGTGGAGTTATAACAAGGAATAACGGTTTTAGAATCTAATAGGTCAGATAATCGTTCAACATCCTTGTTTGTTTTTCTTTTTTGTGTGGCCTGAGATATTTGGTATTTTTTCTTGTCAGTTGCTAATTGGCTTGGTATTGACTCATACATTTTACCGATTAATCCTGAAGAATCAATCTTTTTAAAATCATCTATATAGAGATCAATAATAGCTCTCTTTATTCTGTCGATTTCCGAGAAATTTTCACCTCTAACATAAGCATCTACAGCCTGAGGCATACCACCAACGGCCATATATATACGAAAATCTCGCATAAGCTTTCGGTTTGTTCCATTACCGACTTCAATATTAAGTTTATAAAGCTCACGTAATCTTCCATATGTGTCATTATCTGCAGCCCACATAAATTCTTCGTAATCCATAGGATGGATAGCAATTTTGTGTTCTTCTGAAGGAATAACAATATCCTTTACGTTTTTCTTAATACTAATTAATGAGCCAGTTTCTATATAATCATATCTACCATCTGCGACCAGATATTTTATCGCCTGTCTAACCTTTGGCTGACGTTGAATTTCATCGAAAATAATAACGGATTCTCTTGGATATAGTGTGATATCTGTTACAGTTTGTAAACGTAAGAAGAATACATCAAGTGATGCAATATCCTCAAATACATCTAATAAATCTTTTGTAACATTTGCAAAGTCAATTTTAATATAGGATTTATAGTTTTCCTGAGCAAAAATTTCAGCGATAGTTGATTTTCCTACACGACGAGGGCCTTCGAGTAGAGCAGCATAATTAGGCGCATATTTATCTTTCCATATTTTTAAATCATCGATAGCTTTTCTTTTAAAAATAGTTTTATTAGACATATTTTTCTCCATAAATTGCGTAAAATTTCATTAAATCTAAATCATAAAAATGACATAATTTCAATATAATAATAAATCCAAAATGTCATTATTTCAATATAATAATTTAGAATTAATGTCAGTATTTCAATTTGAATATATAATGTGTGACAATTCGGTGTTCAAGAGGTAATTGTATTGTAGATATATACTAGTTTTAATATAATTATTACATAAATAGATGCATGGTGGGGATAAAATATGATAATTACACAAACTCCTTTTAGAATGTCCTTTTTTGGTGGCGGCACAGATATGGAAGAATTTTTCCGTGAATATGGTGGTGCTGTTATATCTACCACATTTGATAAATATTGTTATGTGAATGTACGTCATTTGCCTCCATTTTTTGACTATTCAACAGAGTTGGCATATTCAAAAATGGAGCGAGTGTCTGATATAGAGGAAATAATTCATCCAGCTATCAGAAATGCAATGCAGATGCTCAATATGAAGGATATTAGGTTAACTTATGAAGCTGATTTGCCGGCGCGTTCAGGCCTTGGTACGTCAAGCTCTTTTGCAGTAGGAATGTTGAATGCATTTTATGCATTAGAAGGAAAATATGTAAGTAAAAAAAAGCTAGCAGATGATGCTATATATTTGGAGCGAAAATTATGTGATGAAGTTGGAGGATGGCAAGATCAGATAGCAGCTTCTTTTGGAGGGCTTAATAGAATTAATTTTAATGCGAATGGGTATGAAGTATTACCAATAATTATATCACCTGAGAGAAAAGAAAAACTAAATAGTAATTTAATGATGTTTTTTACAGGATTTACCAGACTTTCTTCAGATGTGCAAAAAGCTAATGCCGCATCGGTTAAGGACGAAAAGGCTAAAATTGAAAGTTTAAAGGAGATGCTTTCACTGGTAGACGAAGCTGAGAAAATACTAGTAGATAACAATACTGAATTAGATGAGTTTGGAAGATTATTGGATTATACCTGGAAATTAAAGAGAAAAACTGGGGGTGCTGTTTCAACTAGTGGGATAGATGAATTGTATGATAAAGGAATTAGGGCTGGTGCTATTGGAGGCAAACTTTTAGGTGCTGGAGGCGGAGGCTTTTTAGTTTTTTATGTTGAAAAAGATAAGCAGGAGAATGTAAGAAAGAAAATGTCTAATTTATTGTCCATACCATTTATGTTTGAAGATGGAGGAACTCGTGTGATTCATTATTCTCCTGAGATACAAGAAATATAAATAATTTCAGGAGGCAGTATGAAGGCTGTAATAATGGCAGGTGGACAGGGAAAAAGAATTTCAGAAATTTTTCCGGATATTCCCAAACCTATGATTCCTATCGAGGGAGTGCCTGTTCTAGAACGTGAGATATCTGTTCTTAGAGAACAGGATATTACTGAAATAATATTAACTGTAGGTTATAAAGCAAAAAAAATAATAGAATATTTCGGAGATGGTAATAAATATGGAGTTAATATTGAGTATTATGTGGAAGAGCAACCATTAGGGAATGCGGGAGCCTTATATGAAATAAAAAGTAAGCTCACAGAAGATTTTCTATTACTAAATGCAGATTCTCTTTTTAATGTAGACTTTCAGAGATTTATTGAATACCACAATAGAAAAGGTGGAAAGGCTACAATTTTCACACATCCCAATTCACATCCATATGATAGCAGTCTTATTATTGCAAAGGACGGAAAAGTAACTGATTGGATAATGAAAGATGAGGAACATCCTAAGTTTTATCAAAATAGAGTTAATGCTGGATTACATATACTTTCACCCAAACTATTGAATGAACGTCCAAATACGGAAAAAGTAGATTTAGATAAACAAATATTACAGCCATTGGTTAAGTCAGAAGATTTATATTGTTATGACAGCCCAGAATATGTAAAGGATATGGGAACTCCTGAACGTTATTACCAGGTGAGCGAGGACTATAAGCGAGGGATTATAGAAAAAAAGAATTTACATAGTAAGCAATGTGCAATTTTCCTAGATAGAGATGGCACGATAAATGTTGAAAAAGGATTCCTTAGTAATATCGAACAGTTTGAATTATTGCCGAAAGTTTCAGAAGCTATTAGGAAGATAAATGAAAGCGGATTTTTGGCAATAGTTATAACAAATCAACCGGTAATTGCTAGAGGTGAAATAAGTTTTACGGGTCTAGAAGAAATCCATAATAAAATGGAGACATTGTTGGGGGCAGATGGTGCATACTTAGACGATATTTACTATTGTCCTCATCATCCTGATAAAGGCTTCAAAGGTGAAGTTAAAGAACTAAAAGTAAATTGTAGTTGTAGAAAGCCGAAACCGGGGATGATATTAAGTGCAGCTGAAAAGTTCAATATTGATTTGTCAAAATCATGGATGATTGGAGACAGTGAGCGAGACGTTTTGGCTGGAAAAGCGGCTGGATGTAAAACAATACTTATCGCTGATGATACAAGAAAAAGATATGGGCAAGATTATACCGTGTCAAATTTATACGAAGGAATAAATTTATTGATTCAAATTCATAATTTAGAGGTGTGAATAAAAATGGGTGTCATGAAGTTGCAAGACTATTTTGATACGGATGCAAATAAAGAATATTTGGAAATAGGGCCTCTTTATAATCCAATGTTGAAAAAGGGAGAATATAACGTAAGATATTTGGATTTTAGAACTACTGAAGAAGTTAAGGCGACCTATGAAGGTTCTTATGCAGATGTAAGTGGAATAGTAGATATAGATTATGCCACAGGAAGTAGAAGTTATAAAGAAACTGTAGGGAATCAAAGATTTGATGGAGTATATTCACGACATTGTATTGAACATACATATGATGTCATTGGGCATCTTATGGACGTGGCAAGTATTTTAAAGGAAGTAGGAAGGTATGTAATTGAAATTCCGGACGGAAGTTGTTGGTTTGATTATTTTAGGCAGCCGACTACTTTTCGTGAAGCATACTGTGTATATAAAGGGGCATCTCTAAACTGTTTTATATCCGAAAGTGGCTTAGATACAATTCCTCTATTTAGTGGTTCTGACATCGAAAAGTTTAAAAGAAAGGATGTTTCATTTATAGGGGAACTGATTGGAGAAGAGTATAGAATAAAAAAAAGTAAAGAGATTATGGAAGGGGAAGATATCTTCTACCCTGAAGACAGTCCTCATATTTGGGTATTTACTACAAGGAGTTTTTTGGAGCTGTACCGAGATTGTTTACGATTTAATATTTTCCCATACAAAATGATTTTTTATAGTGGTCCTGATAGTGAAGGTAGAGATTGTACTATAAAAGTAGTATTGGAAAAGTGTTCAAGAATTCTTGAAGATGATGACTATAGACTATCAGAAATTATTCGTACGCAGTTAAGGATTGAAGAAATTGGAGGAGAAACTGGTGGAAGAATAGCTAGTGCCTTTAAAAATAATAAAGAGGTTTATTTATATGGTAAAGGGAAGGTTTCCAAGATTTTATATGATGCTTTCAGAGAATTCTTTGATAAAAATGTAGGATTTGTAGTTTCAGATGATGTGGAACAAGACGGTGATGACGTATTGAAGCTTTCGCAGCTAAAACCATCAGAAAATGTGTTTATTATTATAGCTACAAAGACAAAAGAATATGTTGAACAGATGGAAGAAAACTTAGTAATAAACGGATTTATACGGGGGGAGCACTATATAACTATTTAGGAGCGAATAAGGTGCAGAGAAAACAGATTACGGCAGTAAATCATTATGATGTATATCCTTTTAATCACGGGGGCTCTTTAGGAATAAGAGGCCTTTATAAAGCGCTGTCCGAATGGGTTGATGTTAATTTAATTACATTGGTTAGGGATGATTCCTATGCTGATGAAATCTTTATTAATAATCATATAAAAATCATACCTATAAAAGTTCCTAAAGAGTTTGATGATGATTTACTTAAAAGATTTATGGATAGTGAGGGGATAAGGGATGTAGATGATGTTGACTGGGATCAGATTATAATTCGGTATTATCATGAAAATATTAAGATAATTGATGAGATAAGGAGACTATCAAAGGATTCGATACTAGTAATTGCAGAACATGTTTATACATGGAAATTAGTGAAATTATCCTGTCCTGATAAGCATTTATGGTATAGGGCGAATAATGTTGAGTATGATTATAAAAAAACTTTATATGGAAATAGGTTTTGTAAAGATAACTATTTGAAGTTTTTGTACGATTTTGAAAAAGATTGTTGTTATAACTGCGAAAAGATAATGACAGTATCACAGCTTGAAGCAGATAGATTCATTGAGTTATACCAATGTCCTGAAGATGTGGCTTCACATTTTATGGATATTAAATCGGGGTATGATGCAGACAGTGTATCACCAATTTTGCCATCGAAACGCAGGATAGATGATGGATGTAAATATCATGGTCTTTATATAGCATCTGCTACAGTAAATGCATTCGATGCAGCCAAATACTGTGTTGAATATGCAAGAAGCAATCCTACTGTAAAGATGTTTATAGTAGGAAGTGTCTGTTTTTTATTTAAAAACGAGAAAGACCTACCTTCGAATGTAGAAATTACAGGAATTGTTTCTGACGAAAGAAAGATAAATCTATTATCTAGTTGTGATTTCGCGATGAATTTAATGGAGACAGGTGCAGGTATCAACGTGAAGATGTTTGAGTATTTTGCTTATGGAATACCTGTAATTACAACGTCATATGGAGCCAGAGGAATAAACATGGAAGATGGAGTGAATGGAATAATTACAACTCCTGATACATATATAGAAGATATAAATACTTATTTAAATGAGTCTGAAGAAAAAAAAGATCAGATATCAAATAATGCAAGAAAATTGCTTGAGAAAGAGTATAGCTGGCGTTCACTTGGAAGAAAAATAATTGAAGAAATAGATGATATGTATGGATATGATTTGATTAATGAAGCCGTTACATTGGATGACATTAAATTATATTCCGAATCATCTATTATGCCAGATGGAAAATTTTATATTAGATGCGCTGGATTATATGGAACGAAAACATTATCGTATATGCGAAGTAATGGGTATGAGCCAGAGTCATTTATTGATACAGATAAAGAGAAAATTGGAACCCTAATAGATGGTTTAAATGTTATTTCTGAATCTGAATATATAGATAAATATAGGAACTATATTGTTATCGTAGCGTCATCTAAGTGGGATGAGATTACGGCAGAACTTTTAAGCGAGGGGGTTCCAGAGGAGAATATATATATTTCTTGGGAGATAACAGGAGAAAGTATTATTCGATTTTCTGATATGCAAGGTAAACGAGGCTTTGTGGATTGGGAAAGATGGAAGAGAAGGGTCTTAAGTAATGTTAATAGATGACTTTTGCAGGAAACACAAAAAAATATATATTTATGGCGCAGGAAAATATGGAAGGGCTTGTAGTGAATACGTTAGTGATGAGGTTTTTGCAGGTTTTGTATCGTCATCAGGTGAAGAAATAGTTAACGGGGTGAAGGTATGTAAATATGCTGACATAGAGTCGAATATTGAAAGAGATACTGGGATAATTATAGCCATGACTCATGAGAATCAGCTGCAAGTGTTGCAGAGCGTTTCTTTTAATTGTGACACGTTGTGTGTGGGGGAACTTGAGTTATTAAAATGTCGATTAAAAGAGGTAGAGTTTAGTAATACTGAGGGATATTACTTATCATATACCCAGGAAGCATTAAAGAAGATACTTGTTATTCAGATTGAAGTAACGTACGGGGATGTTATATGGGCAAGTGCATTTCTAAGGAGTTTAAGGGAGAGTTTTGATTATGCGCAAATCGACATGGTTATTAATCAACGACATGAAGCAATAATTCAACATTGCCCATATATAAATAATATATACAAATATGATAAGGTGCAGCGTGATAGAAGACTATCAAAAGGTATGATAGATGATATAACTGATTTTTATACAAACAATCTATTGGGGCAGTCTTATGATGCAGTCTTTTTGGTTAGGCATATTCCATTTGACGATATGGATTTATGGGAAAATATTCTACTCATGGAATTAGTCGATGCCAAATATAGGTTTGGGCATGTGTACATGTCAGATCTTATAGTGGAAGGTGTTGTGGATTATATCAGACCTTTTTTTACAAGAATGCTTGTGGAAAAGAATCCAGAGCATGTCGCAAGACAGTATGTGAGATTACTGGAGACAGTGAATGTAGAGACTAAAGATATACCCATGGAAATGTGGGTGGGCCAGGATGAAAAACAATCGGTAGACAAGCTTCTGTCAAATATTGATGGAGAACTGATTGGAATTGTTCCAGTAGGTAGCACAAGAAATAGAGCATGGAATCCGGAATATTTTGTTCAAGTAATTAGAGAATTAAAAGGTTATAATTCGGAATTTAGGTTTGTGATACTTGGTGGTAGTGACGCTGAAGAGGCTGCTAGTGTTATAAAAAACGAAGTAGATATATTAGATTTGACTGGTAAGACATCATTGCTGGAGGCTTCGGAAATAATTAGAAGATGCAGATTATATATTGGTGTTGACACAGGGTTAATGCAAATGGCATCAGCCAATGGAGTGCCAATCGTCGAAATATCACACATAATGAAGAACACCCCGAAATCTTATTCCGGTGCAGCAGAATGGACTGGGCCATACTGCGTTAAAAATATTATACTTAAGCCAGAGAAGGGCTTAGAAGATTGCAAGTATGTATGTAGGCACGATTCTCATTGTATAAATCAGATAAGCCCAGAAGATGTAGTAATTGCAGCAAAAGAACTTCTTACATGATGAGAAGGAGAAAAAATGAAGCTGATTATAGTTGGGGCGGGGAAGACCGCTGAACAGTTTTTAAAATACAAAACAAAAAAAGGAGTAGAGATTCCCTTTGTTTGTGATAATGATTCTGCAAAATGGGGGGAAAAGATATGCGGATATAGGATTACTCCCTTGGAAGAAATTCTGAAAACTAATTATGACCTAGTGCTTCTGGGGTTATGCAATGGGGGAGCACTAATTGAATTGATAAATCAATTAGATAGTCTTGGAGTACCAAGAGAAAAGATAAAGTTTTCTTATGATCCGTCATTTATAAGGTTTTGTGAAAGTGATTTAGACGAATTATTTGAGATTCCTAAATTTGAATATGAAGTTAAATTCGAAAAAAATAAGATTACACCTAGAGAAGGTTGTAAAGGTGAGACTGAAAAAAGTCATGACAGAAGGGAACGTGAAGGGTTTTTTGAAAAGTATTGTCAGGGAGAAGGACTAGATATTGGCTGCGGTGAAGATCCTATAGTGCCAGGTGTTTCTGGATGGGATATTTTAAACGGTGATGCCCAATATTTAAATGGAATTGATGATGAGAGTTTTGATTATGTCTATTCTTCTCATTGTCTTGAACATATGCGTGATGTCAGAGTGGCAATCAAAAATTGGTATAGGGTGGTTCGAAAAGGTGGGTATCTGATTATTGCAGTTCCACACAGAGACCTATATGAGAAAAGAAAGTGCCTCCCATCTCGCTGGAATGGAGACCATAAGCACATGTTCCTATTAGGAGTGGCCGAAGCCCCTGATACTTTGGATTTAGAGGAGGAAGTTAAACAAAGTATTTCAGAATATGATTTGATTTATGCAAAGGTTTGTGACGAAGGGCACACTATTACAGATCCTCTGATCCACAGTGATGGTGAGTATCAGATTGAGATGGTAATCAAGAAGAAATAGAAGGAGTTGAATCTTTCTATAAGAAATAGTTGGCTATGGATAGAGTGGTAGTATATGGTCTAGGAAACAATTTTATTTTTTCGTATTATGAGCTGTCACAGTATTATGATATTGTGGCTGTTTCTGATGCATCTGAAGAAAAGATTGGGGAAAGTTTTTATGGTCATGTAGCTCAAAAGATAACATCAATTCCTAAGCAATTATACCAATATGTGGTCATAACACCAGCAAATCATAAAGGAATTATAGAATCTTTATCGAATCAAGGTATTGAGAGAAAGAAGATAATTACCCTACAAGAGGCCTACGATAGAATTCCTGTTGAAGAGTGGACTAAAGGCAAGATAAATAATATTAATATGAATATTAGTTATAAATATGCCTTCATTTTATATGGCGGAATGGGTGATTTGATAGTTGCTAAGCTATGGATAAATAAACTGATCAACATATACAAGCTTTCTCCGGATAAGATTAGTTTATTTTTTTCAAAATCTAATTTGGAAGATGGTAGATTTATATTTAATGATTTAGTTGCTGAAGACAGATGTTTTATCATAAACGAACTGGCTGGGTGTGAAATAGTTGATAAATTTAGTGTTATTTTTCGTTTTTGTATTATTCCGGAAGTTTTAAAGTTTTATAAGGAAATTGTAGAAAGTAATGATGACTTTCATGTTTATGTAAAAAGAATATTTGATGAAAATATAAGAGGTTATAACAGGGGATTATTTACTTCGGAGAAATATTACAAGACACTTACCAAATACCTAATAGAAAAGAACGTTGTATATCATACTGCATATGATATCTTTGGGGAGTTGGGGGCAGATCTAGATGATAGAGCAACTTTATCAGCGGCCAATATTAACGAACAAGAATACTTGAAACAAGTGGGGCTTTTTGGGAAAAAGTATATAACTATAAACACAGGATTAAATACAGAATATTCTAAGAAGAAAAATACTAGAGAATGGCCTTTTGTAAAATGGAATCAATTGGCAGAAGAAATAAAGAAGAAATATCCGGAAAAACTTGTTGTGCAAGTTGGATTAAAACTTAAAGAAGATGATGACATAGTTGCAGATGTACATTTGAACGGTAGAACAAATTTAGAGCAAATTGCGATTGTTTTGAAAAATGCTGAAAAGCATATTGATTATGATGGAGGGCTTGTTCATGTGAATCATTCTGTTGGTGGGAAAAGTGTTGTTCTTATGGGACCATCTTCAGAAGAAAATCATGCGTATCCGGAAAATATCTATATAAGTTCAATAGTTTGTAAAGCTTGTGAGTGGACTAGTTCAGACTGGCTTTCAAATTGCCCAAAGGGTTATGAATGTCCGAAATGTATGACGGAAATAAATGTGGAGACAGTATTAAACTTTATTTAATTTGGGGGCAAAGATGGGGAAGAAAATTTTGGTAATTGGCGATGCTATGCTAGATTCATATCATTTTGGTGATGTAAGAAGAATATCGCCTGAGGCTCCAGTACCTGTTTTTTTGGAAGTTGGTAAAAAGAAGTATTCTCCAGGTGGAGCTGCTAATGTGGCAATAAATATAGCTGCAATAGGAATGGATACAACACTTTTTGCAATAGCTGGAAATGATGATTATGGAAAAATATTAAAAGAACAGCTTGAAAAAAGTGGAATCAGTACGGAATATTTGCAGGTACGTGACGATTATCGAACAATATCAAAGCTTAGATATATAGGGCCGGGGAACCAGCAGATTTTGCGTGTTGATACAGAAGATACAACTCCTGAAAAGATATCTGTACTAGAAGGGTTATTTGATAAATTAGAAAAGGAGATTGATCAATACCATCTAATAGTTGTATCAGATTATCTGAAGGGATTATTAACAGAAGAAATAACACAACGAATTATTCAGTTGGGGTTAAAAAGAAAAATCCAAGTTATAGTGGATGTAAAAGATAAGAATATTTCAAAATATAAAAAGGCCACTATTTTGAAACCTAATCGAAAAGAGTTAGCAGAGTTATCTGGATGTAATACTGATACGCTTGACTTTGCAATATTAGCTGCCATGAAACTATGTAAGCAGGCTGAGTGCAAATACGTATTAGCAACTCTTGGAGCAGATGGAATGATATTGGTTAATGAAAATGGTCTTATCCGAAGGATTAAGAGTATGGCTCGCGAAGTTTTCGATGTAACAGGAGCTGGTGATACCTCAATCGCATATCTTGCAGCAGAGTTGGTTAAGGGAACGGATATTGAGCGTGCAATGATTATTTCTAATTATGCAGCAGGTGTACAGGTTTCAAAGGTAGGCACAAGTATTGTATATCCAGAAGAAGTCTGTGCAGCTATGCAGGAAGATGGCCGTTCTAAGACCGCAGGTATACTGAATTATTACACAGACGGTGGTTTGGAACCTTTAGCCAGAGCCAAGGCCCAAGGAAGAAAAATCGTATTTACGAACGGATGCTTTGACATTTTACATGTTGGGCATATTACATATTTGAGAAAAGCAAAGAGATTGGGCGATATTTTAGTGATTGGTGTGAATAGTGATGAGTCTGTAAGAAGACTTAAAGGGGATTCTCGTCCAATTAACACATGTGAAGACAGAATGGTTCTTTTATCATCTCTGGATTTTGTAGACTACGTAGTTGAATTTAAAGAGGATACACCTGCGGGATTGATTGAAAAAATAATTCCAGATGTTTTGGTGAAAGGTGGAGACTATAAACCAGAAGAAATAGCTGGTGCTGATTTTGTTTTAGCTAATGGTGGGGAAGTAAAGATACTTGATTTTGTAGAAGGAAAATCTACTACCAGTATTGTTGAGAAAATGAAAAGGAGCTAGGTATGGGGCTTGTTGAAGCTAGGATTAGTGAAAGCATTGAGGTAAAGCAGAGTATTCTTGCGGATAAGGACTTGCTTAGGAAAATTGAAGAGGCAGGCAAATTGGTTAAGCAGACATTTGTTGAAGGGGGAAAGGTCTATCTCTGTGGAAATGGTGGCTCGGCATCTGACTCAATACATATAGCAGCTGAGTTATCAGGAAGGTTCCAGAAAGAGAGAAAGTCATTACCGGCATTGTCTCTTAATGCGGATGTCGCCGCACTTACTGCGATTTCTAATGACTATTGCTATGATCAGGTCTTCGAGCGAATCCTCAGTGGTATTGTTCACGAGAAGGATGTATTGATTGGAATAAGTACTAGTGGTAATTCTGAAAATGTTTATAGAGCTATAGTTGAGGCAAAGAAACATGGCAGTAAGACAATTGGGCTAATAGGAAAAGATGGTGGAAAGATTAAGGATGTAGCCGATGTGTCAATAATTGTACCATGTGATAACACAGCTCGAATTCAAGAATCCCACATTATGATAGGACATATTATTTGCGAAATTGCTGAGGAAGATTATGAATAAAGCAGTTTTCTTGGATAGAGATGGGACAATAAATATCGATAAAGATTATCTGTATAAAGTTGAGGATTTTGAATATATACCAGGGGCTGTAGAGGGGATGCGAAGACTTTTTGACGAAGGTTATTTGCTAATCGTAATAACAAATCAGTCAGGTATTGCCAGGGGATTTTATACAGAAGAAGATTATAAAAAGATAGATGAGTGGATGAAGGCTGATCTTTTATCTAAGGGAGTGGAGTTGGCCGGTTCCTATTATTGCCCACATCATCCTTCGGCTGATGTTTCGGAATATAGGCGTAATTGTAAATGTCGTAAACCTGGAACAGAGCTGTTTTGGAAGGCACAAAAAGATTTTGATATAGACATGAATCGAAGCTTTGCAATTGGAGATAAGATGCGAGATTTGGCCATATGTAAAGAGGCTCCTGTAACAGGAATACTTTTTGGTGATGATGCAGCAGGGGTTAAAGGTGTCGAATGCTGTAGTGGATGGCATGAGGCTGTGGAGAGGATATTGGAGATGGAATAATGGCTCTGATGCAGAATTGGAAGATTACTTCAGATAAAATTGCATTATATGGTCTAGGTACAGAAACTGAAAGGCTCATTTCCCAGTGGGGAGGTGGGCCTAAAATTATTGGATTGTTAGATGGGTTTAGAGAAGAAGGGGAGCTTTATGGCTATCCAATTATTTCACTGCAGCAGGCGGTGGAAGCAGGGGTGCAGCAGATTCTTGTTGTGGCTAGGCCAGGGTCTTGTAAAGTTATTGCCAAGAGGATAGGAGAAGTCTGTCGTGAAAACGGGATTTCTGTTTATGATGTCCGTGGCAATGATTTATTAGAAGAGAAAGAAGCTAAATTTGATTTTAGTGGGATTAACGTATATACGAAGCAGAGTCTGCTAGCTGCTATTGATGATGTGGATGTAGCAAGTTTTGATTTGTTTGACACACTTATTGTGAGAAAAGTGTTGTATTACACTGATATTTTTCAACTGGTGGAATCCAGATTGAAAGCTAACGGTATAGTCATAGATGATTTTGCGTCAAAACGAATTGCTGCTGAAAAAGAGCTTTCTGTGGGAGCTGCGCCAAAGCTTTCAGATATTTATGAAAGGCTGTTGGCTGAGGAGTCTGTCAAAGAAATAACGGATGGTGAATTGGCAGAATTGGAATGGGAAATAGATTCATCATTATTTATTCCTAGAGACGGCATGTTAGAAGTAATTAAGTACGCCAAGGATAGTGGGAAAAAGGTAGTAGTCACAACAGACTGCTATTACGCTAAATCACAGCTTGTGGAGATGCTTAGAAGATTTGACTTGGATGTCTTTGATGAAATCTTTGTATCTTCAGAATATGGAAAATCAAAGGCAGATGGTCTGTTTGGCGTTGTAAAAGACCAATTTACAGGCAAAAGAATTCTCCATACCGGTGATGATGAATATGTGGATGTGGAGAAAGCTGCAGAAGCAGGAGTGGACGATTATCGTATATACGGTGCAAAGGATTTGTATGACGCAGTAGGTTGTTTAGGACTGGCTGGCTGTGGAGACAGTTTTGCTGATAAAGTGAAAATTGGCTTGTTGCTCTCGAAATTATTTAATAATCCATTTTTATTTGAGGAAGAAGATAAAAGAATCAAAATAGAAGATGCTAAGAATATTGGGTATTTTATCTGTGGACCTATGATTTTAGATTTCGCTTTTTGGTTCAGAGAAAAGGTTCAGAAAAACGAAATGGTCAATGTATTGCTATGTGCAAGAGATGGCTATCTGATGGAGAAGATTTTTGAGAGGCTTTCGCTTGATGTGCAGGGGAGGGTTGTATATTTTCTTACATCCAGAACAGCAGCTATTAGAGCTGGTATAGATAGTCAGGAAGATTTGGACTATGTGGATAGCATGAAATTCTTTGGAACCGATGATGAGAATCTTAGCATTAGATTTGGGATTAGTCTTGAACCTGGAGAAGACAGGAGTCAGGCGATTTTGAATAAATCTTTGGTTCAAAAGAGGAATTACAAGAAATATATAGATAATCTTAATTTGTTATCAGGGCGTTCAACAGTGTTTGACTTCGTGGCGAAGGGAACCACTCAGCTCTTTTTGAAAAAGTTGATGACGCAGGAGCTATACGGGATGTATTTTCTACAGCTTGAACCAGAGTTTATGTCTGACAAGGGATTGAATATTGAATCTTTCTATACAGAAGCAGAGCGAGATAAGAGCGTAATTTTTGATAATTATTATATTTTGGAAACCATTCTCACTTCGCCGATGCCATCGGTTGATGAGTTTGATGAGCAAGGGAACCCTGTTTATGCATCAGAAACAAGAAGCAAGGAGAACTTATTATGTGTTCAGCGGATGCAGGAAGGAATTTTGGAGTATGTAGATGATTATCTGAGCATCGTGCCAGAGGAACAGCGTGTGATTAATAAGCAACTAGACGAGGCCATGCTATCTTTGGTGGGCAAGCTTGAGATAACAGATAGCAAGTTTAGGAAGCTTGTGGTAGAAGATCCATTTTTTGGAAGGATGACGAAGATGGTGGATGTGTTGTAGAATATGTAAATTAATTAATAAGTTGACAAATGGCTTTCCGGCCTCCATAATCAAATTATGGAGGCTATCTTTATGTCTAATGAAAGAAATGCAGGGCGAAAGCCATTAATAAGCGAAGAGCAGATAAATGAAATAGAAGAACGATACAATAGCGGCGAAAGTCTTAGCACTTTGGCTAAGGAGTATGGTGTTACACGGCAGGCGCTTCATAAAAGATTGCAGGATAAATCCAATAAGCCAGTGAAAATTGACTGGATTGAGGATGGAGAATGTGTATCCTCTATGCAGATTGATTTCAAGAGGAGAGGTATAGTTCTTGCTAATTATGCTGTGGAAATATCTAAGCTGCCTTTTGGATTTAATGTCCAGCCAACCTGGCAAAATTTCATTAGCTTATTGGAAGAAAAATACTTAAAAGAACACGGTGTTGATGAACCTGGAACATATCTGGTTATAGACGATGGAAAAGGATTTGCGGTTGATGATGTTTTGGATTTGCCCGAAGATTTCCAAGGAGAAATCCCAGTTTTCGAATTTCAAAAGAAAGACCTTATTCTCACCAGAACAGATACTGACGGCTTCCAGATGAAAGCTATGTCTTCTGATAGAAGGTTATTTATAAAATCTCAGGCAGTGATTTCAGGAGTGGAAATGCAGGATTGGGCAGTGGAGATAATAGCGTCAGATTTGGCAGATCAGTTGGGAATTCCATGTGTTAAACAACATCAGTGTAAATTTGCTTTCGGAAATAGAAAGTGGGAAGGTGTATATTCAAAGAATTTTGAGATTGATGGGTACACATTCTTGTCATTTGAATCATTGATATCAACAGAGCATCTTTCTACTAAAGATGATGCCTTTATAAGAATGGGTAGTCTGGAAAAACTAGAATGGTGTGCTAATCAGCTTGCAAGAATAGGTGGAATTCCATGCGCCAAGGCCGAAAAATACATGATAGATTTGGCAGTGATAGATTGCCTGGTTGGAAATGTGGACAGGCATACAAGAAACTTCGGTTTATTCTTTAATTCAAACAAAGGTGAATACTCGATTCCACTAGTGTTTGATAATGGTATGGGCTTGTTTCAGCATGACTATTACAGGGACAATTATAAGAGCTTCGAGGAAGCAATGAACAATGTGTATGTTTCGCCATATGGAGAGGATCCTTTTGATTTCTTACATGAGTTAAATAAAAAGTATCATCTAAAGGTAATTTATGAGGGAGTGGAGGAAATTCATTACCTAAAAATTTTGCACACACCATTTGCTGAAGAATACGAAAGGAGGATGCAGCAGTTATGGCAGAAGTTAGATTAATAAATAATTTAAAGGGAATCCTTTATTACATAGACACTCCACTAATGGATTTTGAGATAAAGAACCGCGAGCTTGTAAAGGCTGAAGATTTGAGCAATGGTAAGCTATATCCATGGGAATTAGCCAAGCTTGGTGTATCCTATGGAAGCTTTAATCAGTTTTTTCAACGCAGAACTATGCGCGAGGGTTGCATGTTTTACAGAGAACATCTCAAGGCATTGGGGATGGACAAAATGGATTTCGACCTATACATCAAAAAGAATAATGGAAATAATCACTTGGATAATTACTGGGTGAAGTTTGAGGATTTTGGAGCTAAGTGTTTTGCGGAATTATAAAAGGGAGGATTAAGAGAAAGGAGATTCAATATGGATAGTATAAACATGAGAAATAGTGCAGAAATAGATGATAATGATGCAATTCGAGTAATGAAAGAAATTAGCAAAAGGGCTGAGGAGAACGGAATTGCCGATATGTCTTTAGAAGAAATTAATGCTGAAATACAGGAAGTACGTAAAAATAAATAATTATGCAGTAGTTTGTTTTAGGTATCTTAATGATGAAAAATCACTGTTTTTTAGAAAAACAGTGATTTTTTGCTTTAGAAATACTATAATATAATCAAAAACAGTGAAAAATTTAAGTTAGGAGTATTAAAAAATATCAAAATGGAACCATATGTAGCAAAAAATATGCCATTAGAATATGAAATGGATAAGGAGCTTCTGAGGCTTATTGCTGAAGCGAATTCTAGGTATGGAGAATATAAAGCAATTCTTAATACTCTTGAGTTTGATGCATCCTATTTCTTAGATTCAGTTATTCTTACTGAGAGTTATAAGTCAACTCAAATTGAGGGAACACAAATCTCTCAGGATGAGATGTTTTATTTAAAATATCTAGATGAAACTGATGATAAGAAAGAGATACAGAATTTAAAGAAGGCTTTATCTTATGCTGAGGAAAACAAAGGCACCGGTATTAATTATGAACTGGTTAATGAAATGCATAGGATATTACTTGATAGTGTTAGAGGTTCAGAGAAAACACCTGGCAAAATTCGAACTACTCAGAATTGGATAGGACCAAGAGGATGTACTCTTGAAACAGCAACCTTTGTTCCACCGGTTCCAGAACAGGTATATGGACTTCTTATCAATCTATATGAGTACATGAATAATATGTTTATTGATCCTTTTTTGATAAATGTAGCTATTTCTCATGCTCAGTTTGAGACTATTCATGCATATAAAGATGGAAACGGAAGACTAGGGAGAGCTTTGATTCCAGTGCAAATGTCAGTGCTTGACGATACACGACCTTTGTTATTTATGTCTGAAATAATTGAATTATATAAACCTTCATATCAAAGAAGTCTAATGGAATTACGACGTGGGAACATAATTGGTTACCTTAAATTTTTCCTACAATGTACAATAGACCAGTGTTCATCCTATATCTATAAGCTAGAAAAGGTTAAAGAAATATATAAAGAAGACATGGAATTAATAAAGGCAATTAGAGGCAATTCTGTATATAAGATTATGCCTGTAATTTATAAGCAGATAGTATTTACAAAGAAGGAGATAGTAGATGCTTCAGGTGTTTCTGTAAATGTTGTATCTAGAATTATTGAACAGTTGGTTGATTTAGGAATACTAATAAGAGATCCAAGTGTAATGAAGAAGGGATATAGATATCAAAAAATGTACGAAGTTTTTGTAAATTCAGGAATGGAATAAAAAAGAAAATCAAAGTTTTTTAACACATAGGGAGTATAATGCAAGGTACAGATTTATGTAGTTTTTTAATCTGCGAGGCATTGCTATGAAGAAATTTAGATTTATCAAGGGAATAGAGGCATTGATGCTGGCTGCAATTTTGGCAGCTCCAGTTAATGTGCTTGCCGGTGAGCCAGAAGAAAAGCCAGTGGAAGAGAAGACAGATGAACCTTCCGCTGAAACGCCAACAGAGGCTCCTGCAGAGTCTAAAATAGAAACCATGATTCTGGAAACCACTCCGGAGCCATCAGCTCAGCAGACATCTGGTGAAAATCTTCCAGAAACACCAGAATATAGAGAACCTGTAGTATCTGTGATTTTCCCATCCCTTCCAGAAGATGGTGAGTCACCACTGGATTTCCTTATTGATCCAGAGCAGCTGGTTTATCTTACTGATGCTGAAGCCTACGGCGGAGGCAGGGTAGATAGCGGAGCTACTATATTGTTTAGAAATTACGAGGGAGATTATGATTTCTCCCGCTATAGCGATAGATTTGAGGTTATCAACCAAAGTGACGTGCCTGTAGTTGTCACTGTTACAGCTCAGATGACCAATCTCGGTGAAATAGACATGGTGGACAATCCATACTTCGGTGACAGTGAAGCATGCACCATGTACATGGCGGTGGTGGACAATGAAGGCCATGAGCGACCACTTATCGATAATGGTTCAGTCACTATCCAGACAGAGATGGCAGCTGTGGATCAGTATTCATTCGGGCTTATTGGCTACTGCAATCCACTTGGAAGATGGCAGGATATATATGTAGCTCCTCGCGTAACGTTGACTTGGAACATGGAGCCAGTACTCCCAGAGGGGAAAGCACCTGAAGTAGAAATATACAATGAGATTCTTGAAACAGAGCCATACGAGGAACCAGGAGAACCTGATCCAGACCCAACGCCTACACCAGATGCAACTATTCCAGAAATTGACAAAGTACAGGAAGAGCACACATCAGAACCTCAGGCAAATACTACACCAGAATCACCTGCCGATGGCCAGGAAACCCCGGTAGACGAGGAACCACCGCCACCAGACGATTCTGATGAACCAGGCCCACCAAGTGATGATTAGTAAAATAGAAAATAATTTTCCGTTATATATAAACTTTCCGATTCATCATCCGATAATATAAGTAACAAAACAAAAATGAATTATCCATCAAAGCAAGCGGACCAATTCTCCGTTATCAGGTTTGGCAGAGGTCTTATCGGATGATGCGAAGGGAAAGTAACTTTGAACGATGATTCGGCAGAAAGGACCTACAAATGAATATCTCTAAATTTGATTAGAGCTGCTTTTCGACTTCGAATACCGAGGCCGTAAGGCAGCTCTCTTATTGTTCAGCCAACTAGTAAATTCTTTAGGCACCCAATCTCAACACACTTATTAGATAGAAAGTTCACAATTGAGTGATAGAATGAAATGACTCAGAATGGAACAATTAGGGGATAAATTTATGGAGGACTTTCGTGAGTTCAGAATGTCAACAGATGAACTGACAGGTTTGTTGGACAAGCAGACCTTCTTCGAGTGCGCCCAAAATCTCATAGATACAGCCCCCGAAGGTCAGGAATATGCATTCATTTTCTTTGACCTGGAAAATTTCAAAATCTTTAATGCCAACTATGGATATGAAATAGGTGATGAACTGTTAATATCCATCGCATATATTCTCAAAGACGAATTTGAAGGCCAGTTGCTCGCCCACTTTACTGGGGATCATTTTGTGGCTTGCGTTAACACAATTCAGGTTATTCAATCAATCAAATCTATTCGCGACAGAATTAAATTAATAAGAAAGAGCGTAAGTGTCGAGCTTAAAGCGGGCATTTTCCTATACGACGGAGAGGAAAAGGACGTAATTAAATGCTGCGACAAGGCTCGTATGGCCTGCATCAGCATCAAGAAAAAATATGATGTTGGATATCGTGTATACGATAAGGAGCTGGGTGGTACCATCCAGCGTAAACAGTCGATTCTTGACAGACTGGATGAGGCTATCGCAAAGAGATATATCAAGGTTTATTACCAGCCAATCGTCCGCTCATTTACAGGCGAAGTCTGCGCCTGGGAGGCACTGGTAAGATGGCAGGATCCAATAAAAGGTGTTGTATATCCTAATGAATTTATCCCTGTTCTTGAGGAATACAGACTGATTCAAAAGATAGATATGTTTGTAATTGAAGAGGTATTTTCCCGATATCATCACGAGGTTGAAGGAAAGATGCCTGCAGTTCCTGTGTCTATTAATCTCTCAAGAATTGATTTTGAGGTTATGGACATTGTTGAGTTCTTCGAAGAGAAGGTGCGCCAATACAAGTGCCCTAAGAACCTGTTCCACCTGGAAATTACAGAAAGTGCCCTGATGGAGAACACAGAGCATATCATGAATCAGATTACAAGGCTCCGTGAGAACGGTTTTGAAGTGTGGATGGACGATTTCGGAAGTGGATATTCGTCTCTTAACCTTTTAAAGAATTACCAGTTTGACCTTGTAAAGATAGATATGGATTTCCTTAGTGAATTTGAGGAATCTGAGAACGATAAAATCATTCTCAAGCATATCGTTTCAATGATTAAAAACCTTGGTTCACACACGCTTATCGAGGGTGTAGAGACCCAGGAGCAGTTTGATTTCATGAAGAGCATCGGCTGCGAAATGATTCAGGGTTATTTTATCGCCAGACCTATGCCATATCTGGAGGGTCTCGACAGTATTAAAAAGAACGGAAGAACTCTGGAAACACATGAGGAACGTCTCTTCAACGATGAAATCGGTAAGATTGATATCTTAAGGCAAAATCCACTGCAAAATGTTGAACATCCTGATGATGACAGCGCTCTTCCTCTTGCAGTACTGGTAAATGAGGATGGTATTTGGAGCTTCAAATATTTCAATGAAGAGTTCATGAATATCATGAAACTTTTTGGCTATATAGATGAAGCTGATATTGAGCTGATGCTGAACAAGGAACATACCCGCTGGCTTCAGTATCATCACTTTATAGATATATGCGCCCACAGTAAACAAGAACATATTTCCGAGAGCATGGATTACATAATAAACGGACGAATTGTAAACATGCGTGTTCGCCATATAGGAGAGTCAAAGGAAGGCAAGCGTGATGCTTACATGGTTTCCTACAGACTGTTATCACGTTTTAGAAATTCTGATTATGACAACAGAATTAGTGCAATCAGTCATTCAATGTTCTCTTTGTACGAAAGTGTAGACTTGTTCGGAATACATGATGATTTTTATGAGAACATTTACCTTAGCGACAGCAGACTGCATGTGGAATTTGATGAGGGAAAGGGAAAGTCTCGAGAAGTAATAGAAGGAATTTGTGAGAACCTTGTTCATGAAGATGACCGTGTTTATTTCCGACAGCTGTTTGATATGAACACAATTGAACAACGTATTGCAGAAGAGCCCGGCGGAGCAGCTGTGGGATTCTACAGAATTCTCAACTCCAAACATAATTATGTTTGGAAGATGGTAACTATCTCTCTAATGCATTTTGAGAATAATGAGTGTGTCCTTTGTTGTGTAAACGAGGCTCCTAATGAGATTGCTCGACGTATGGCAAGTAGCCAGCATGAAAGATGTCTAAGTACAGATGCGGAAAATACTGAGATTCCAACAAGGTTAAACCCGACCTTCGAAAATATTCTTCAGCTTATTCCGGTAGGTGTTTTTTGGAAGGATAAGGAGAGAAGATTCCTTGGCGCCAACCAGATGTTTTTGGATTATTACGGTCTTCAGTCTGTTCAGGAGATTCTTGGAAAGACCGACGAAGATATGGGCTGGCATATCAATCCGGAGCCATTTAAAAAGGATGAGATGGATGTTATTAACAATGGACGAAGCATCGAGAATGTACGAGGTGAGTGCATTGTAAAAGGCAGTGTTCGAAAGATCGTAGCCAGCAAGCAGCCATACGTTGTTGATAGAAAAATCGTTGGTCTCGTAGGCTATTTCAAGGATGTAACAGATGAGCTGAAAGAGCAGGAAAAGTTGGAAATGCTTACAATGACAGATGCCCTTACAGGATTATACAACCGCCGAGCATTTGCAGAAGTCGTTGAAAAGTTCATGAATCAGTATGCCAGCGACAGAACAGATTTTGCACTGCTGATGGTAGATATCGACAAGTTCAAGCAGATTAATGATTTGTACGGCCATGATTATGGTGATTTGGTACTTACAAAAGTCAGCTACATTCTGAAGCATGTTGCATCCGACAACAGCGTAGTATTCAGATTTGGCGGTGATGAGTTTGTTATTCTCCACCAGCATAAAAACGAAGCTGAGCTTGAAAGTATAAAGATGGAAATCCTGGCAGAATTGAATCGAGCTAATCAGATGGCAAGCACTTCCATTAGCGTTCAGTTGTCAATTGGTGTTGCAGTCTATTCAAATTATGGAAATTTGAGAGACTGTCTGGATGCTGCTGACAAAGAGATGTATGCAGAGAAGGAACAACACAAAAAGGAGCAATAGTGTACAAAAATAAAACCTGAAAAATGTGTATTATGACGGAATTTGATTATTTGTGATTGAATATGATTGTTTATGATTGCCACCGCGATTTAGTAATGTTATATTTTGATTGTAATAATCATAAATGAGCAGAAATGCTCAAAGGGGTGGTGGACAGATGCTCACTGAAGAGAGAAGGACACGAATAATCGAAATCGTCAATGAAAAGAAGGCTGTATCAGTTAATGAGCTGGTTGAGCTTTTGGACACATCGGCAGCCACAATCAGACGAGATATTAACGAGTTAAATCGTTCTCGCAAGCTTATAAAGGTGTTTGGTGGTGCTACATCAATCTCAGCGAAGGATGTTATTACCAAAGAAGATGCCGTAAAGCAAAAGGCTCAGAAGAATGTCACAGAAAAAGGCAACATCAGCCGATATGCCGCAAGCCTTATTCAGGATAATGATTTTGTTTATATTGACGCTGGTACTACTACACTTGCCATGCTGGAATACATTAATAACCACAAAGCAAAGTACATCACAAATGGTGTTGTGCACGCACGTATCCTTATGGAAAAGGGGCTTGAGGTTGTTATGATTGGTGGAAGACTAAAAGCCTCCACCGAGGCAGTTGTTGGTCCAGATTGTACAGAGTTCATTCGTAAGTATCATTTTACAAAAGCCTTTATGGGTACCAATGGTATTTCCGTACACGCAGGCTTTACTACACCTGATGCTGACGAGGCAATGATTAAGACAGCCGCCATCAGACATGCATATAAGTCATTTATCCTGGCGGATCACACTAAGTTTGATGAAGTAAATTCTGTGACATTTGCAGAGATTGGTGATTGCACCATCATCACAGACAAGCTTCCATCAAAGGATTACATGAACAACACTACAGTGAAAATCTGTAGCGAATAGGAAATAGAATACGGAGGTACGAAGATGGTTTATACGGTTACATTTAACCCTGCAATCGATTATGTAGTACGAATGGATGGGGATTTACTCCCAGGTATGACAAATCGTTCTGCTAGCGAGGAGTATTATTTTGGCGGAAAGGGTATCAATGTATCCATGGTTTTAGCTGAGCTTGGCGTAAAGAGCACAGCCCTTGGTTTTGTAGCAGGCTTCACAGGCCGTGCAATCGAGGAAGGTGTTAAAGAGCAGGGCATTGATACAGATTTCATTAAGCTTAAAGAAGGCAATTCCAGAATTAATGTAAAGCTCAAGGCTACAGAGGAAACAGAAATTAACGCGCAGGGACCTAAGATTGACGAAGCTTCTCAGAAAGAACTTTTTGACAAGCTTTCAAAATTAGTAGAGGGTGACACACTTATCCTTGCAGGCTCTATTCCAAATTCACTTCCAGATGATGTATATGAAAGAATCCTTTCATCCCTCGATGGAAAGGGAATCAATTTTGTCGTTGATGCAACAAAAGATTTGCTGACAAACGTTCTTAAGTATCATCCATTCCTTATCAAGCCAAATAATTTCGAGCTTGGTGAGATTGTGGGAAAGGTGCTTACAACAGACGATGAGATATACGAGGGAGCTTTAAAGCTTCAGGAAATGGGAGCTAGAAATGTTCTTATTTCAATGGCAGGTGATGGCGCTATGCTGGTTGATGAAAACGGCCAGAGATACCGCATCGGTGTGCCAAAGGGACAGGTAAGAAATTCAGTAGGTGCCGGAGATTCAATGGTAGCAGGCTTTGTTGCAGGCTACATGAAGGAGAAGAACTACGACACAGCACTTAAGATGGGAACCGCAGCAGGTTCAGCAACAGCATTCTCAGACGGACTCGCAAAGGCAGCTGATATTGAGGCGTTGTATAAAACATTGAAATAAATGTTTATATAAAAATTTATTAATGTTTTAATGTAGGAGGGAATATGAAAATTTCAGAGTTTATCGATCCTAAAGGGATCAAGCTTCAGGTTGCGTTAGCAGACCAGAACGATGCAATTGATCAACTTATTGCACTTCACGATTCTGTAGGTAACTTGAAAGACGTAGCACAGTTCAAGGAAGCTATCCTTGCTCGTGAGGCAAAGGGTTCAACAGCTATCGGAAATGGTATTGCTGTTCCTCACGGAAAGTCAGCAGCTGTAGCTAAGGCAGCTGTTACAGCTATTACTTGCCCAGCAGGTGTTGATTATAAGGCGCTTGATGGCAAGCCAAGCAATCTTTTATTTATGATTGCTGCTCCAGAAGGTGGTGCAGATACTCACCTCGAGGTGCTTTCTAAGCTTATGACAATGCTTATGGATGCATCATTCTGCAAGACTCTTGTAGAGGCAAAGACAGTTGATGAGTTCCTTGGACTTATTGACAAGAAGGAAGCTGAGAAGGACGCTGCTTCAGGCGTTAAGGCTACTTCTGGAAACAAGAAGATTGTTGCAGTTACAGCTTGCCCTACAGGTATTGCTCATACATTTATGGCTGCAGAGGCTCTTGAGCTTAAGGCTAAGGAGCTCGGCATTGGTTTCAGAGTAGAGAAGGACGGCTCTGCAGGAGCTAAGGATCCTCTTACAGCAGCTGAAATCGCTGAGGCAGATGCAGTTATCGTAGCATGCGATAAAAATATCGACATGAGCGTTTTCGATGGCAAGAAGGTTGTGCTTGCATCTACAAAGGATGCTATTCACACACCAGAGAAGCTTTTCGAGAAGGCTGAGACAGCAGCTGTTTATCATCATACAGGCGCTGTTACAAAGAAGGCAGATGATTCTAATGAGACATTAGGACGTCAGCTTTACAAGCACTTAATGAATGGTGTATCTCACATGCTTCCATTCGTTATTGGTGGTGGTATCCTTATCGCTATCGCATTCTTGCTTGATGATTATTCAATTGATCCTAGCAACTTCGGTTCTAATACACCTGTAGCTGCTTGGTTCAAGACAATTGGTGGTGGAGCATTTGGATTTATGCTTCCTATCCTTGCTGGTTTCATTGCTCAGTCAATTGCTGACAGACCAGGTCTTGCAGTTGGTTTCGTAGGTGGTCTTCTTGCATCAACAGGAGCCACTTTCGCTAACCCAGGTGGAGCTATTCCATCAGCCTTCCTTGGTGCATTAGTAGCAGGTTTTGCAGCTGGTTACTTTATGAAGTGGCTCGAGAAGGTTTGCGACGTACTTCCACAGTCTCTTGAAGGTATCAAGCCAGTACTTATTTACCCACTTTGCGGTATCACAGTAATCGGTATTATAATGTGCGCAATCAACCCAATCGTTGGTGCCCTTAACGCATGGATTTCAGGTGTTCTTACAGGAATGGGAACAACATCACTTATTCCTCTTGGAATCATCCTTGGTGCTATGATGGCTACAGATATGGGTGGTCCACTTAACAAGGCAGCATATGTATTCGGTACAGCTGCTCTTGCAGAGCAGAACGAAGTAGGCTGGATGATTATGGCAGCAGTTATGGTTGGTGGTATGGTTCCTCCAATCGCTATCGCTCTTGCCACACTTATCTTCCCTAAGAAGTTCACAGTTGCTGAGAGAAAGGCTGGTCCTGTTAACTTTATCATGGGCTTCTGCTTCATCACAGAGGGTGCTATCCCTTATGCAGCAGCAGATCCACTCCACGTTATCCCATCACTTATGGTTGGTTCAGGCGTGGCAGGTGCTCTTTCAATGGCATTCAAGTGTACACTTATGGCTCCACATGGTGGAATCTTCGTATTCCCAGTAGTTGGACATGCTGTACTTTACCTTGTAGCCCTTGCAATCGGCTCGTTAGTAAGCTGCTTACTTCTTGGCTTATTAAAGAAGACAGTAGAAGATTAAATGAATTTTTAACTTCGTATATTTAAACACCATTCCGAGGGGGTGACCCCTCGGAGTGGATTTTTGTTTATATTTGTTAGAATTTTGAAAAAACTTGTATTTTTTTTAGAGAAACAATTATAGACAAATGGGTTGTTTTTCTATAAAGTATATAAGTACTTTTTTAGGGATAATTACGTTTATTGAAACGAAAGGAGTTTTATTATGGTTTCAAAAGTAGTTAAGGTTACAAACGAGCAGGGTATGCACATGCGTCCAGCTACAGTTTTCAGCGCAGCTGTTACACCATTCGAGTCAGATGTTAAGATTGGTTACAATGGTATGCAGTACGATGGAAAGAGCGTTATGATGCTTATGGCAGCTTGCATTAAGTGTGGTGCTGAGATCGAGATCATCTGCGATGGTTCTGATGAGGAAGCAGCACTTGCTAAGGCTGTTGAGCTCGTTGAGAGCGGTTTAGGAGACTAATCGTTACACTATTCATATTTAGAGGGAGGAACATCTATGTACAAGGGCATAGAAGCATCTAGAGGAATAGGTATTGGAAGTATCTGCCTCATCGTAGAGCGCGACTTATCTTTTGAGTCAAAGCACATTGATGACACAGATGCAGAAAAAGCAAGATTTAACTCAGCTATCGATAAGTTCAAGGCTGAGACAGCCGAGATGGCTGAAAATATTAGAAAGAACATCGGTCCTAAAGAGGCTGAAATCATGGAAGGTCACTTAGCTATGATCAACGATCCAACAATGGCTGGTGAGATGACAAAGATGATTGAGGCTGGTCAGTGTGCAGAAGCTGCAGTTACAGCTGTTTGCGACATGTTCATTGGCATGTTCTCTAAAATGGAAGATGATATGATGCGTCAGCGTGCATCAGACATTTCTGATATTAAGATTAGCTTGCTTAAGATTTTACTTGGGGTTGAAGATGTTGATATTAGTAAGGTTGCACCAGGCACAGTTTTAGTTGCCCACGATCTGACACCTTCTATGACATCTCAAATTGTAAAAGAGAATGTTGTTGGTATTATCACAGAGGTTGGAGGTAAGACTTCACATTCTGCTATTCTTGCAAGAGCCTTAGAGATACCTGCTGTTCTTTCAGTTCCTGGAATTACTGAGCTTGTTAAGGACAAGGATACTGCTATCGTCGACGGTACAGAGGGTGATGTATACATTAATCCAGATGGTGACGTAGTTTCGAAGTACGTTATCAAGCGTGAGGAGTTTATCCGCGCTCAGGCTGAGCTTAAGAACTTCTTCGGTAAGGAGACAGTTACAGCTGATGGCGACAGAGTAGAGCTCTTCTGCAACATTGGAACACCTAAGGACGCTAAGAAGGCTATCGAATGTGATGGCGAAGGTATCGGCCTTTTCCGTTCAGAGTTCTTATTTATGGACAAGCCACATCTTCCAACAGAGGATGAGCAGTTCGAGGCTTACAAAGAAGCCGTTGAGACTATGGCTGGAAAGACAGTTATCATCCGTACTCTTGATATTGGTGGTGACAAGGATATCCCTTATCTCGGTCTTGAGAAAGAGGAGAATCCATTCTTAGGATACAGAGCAGTTCGTTACTGCTTAGCTAATAAGGATATTTACAAGACACAGCTTAGAGGTCTCCTCAGAGCTAGTGCTTATGGAAAAGTTAAGATCATGGTACCACTTGTTACTTGTGTTGATGAGGTTCGTGCTGTTAAGGCTCTCGTTGAAGAGTGCAAGCAGGAGCTTAAGGCAGAGGGTATCAAGTACGATGAGAACATCGAAGTTGGTTGTATGGTAGAGACAGCTGCAGCTTCTCTTATTGCAGATCTTCTTGCAAAGGAAGCAGACTTCTTCTCAATCGGTACAAACGACTTGACTCAGTATACAATGAGTGTTGATAGAGGAAATGCTAACGTTGCATACCTTTACTCAGCATTCCAGCCAGCAGTTCTTCGTTCAATCAAGAACATCATTCAGGCTGGTAACGCAGCTGGTATTCCAGTTGGTATGTGTGGTGAGGCAGCAGCAGATCCACTCATGATTCCACTTCTTATGTCATTCGGACTTGATGAGTACTCAGTGAACCCAGTTCTCGTACTCACAGCCCGCAGCATTATTTCTAAGTGGTCTAAGGCTGAGGCAGACGCTTTAGCTGAGAAGGCTCTTAGCCTTTCAACAGAGGCTGAGGTTGTAGCTCTTCTTAAGGCTTCAGCAAAATAATGTGAATTAAATCAAGAAATGGTATAATAAACCTTGAGCAATTTGATTGCTCAAGGTTTTTTTATTGTACGAGGTGAAAAGATGAAAAATACTAACATGAATGTTGCGGACGCTGTAGACAATCGAAACCAAGTCATTGTAAAAACAAGTATCATTGGAATCATTGCCAATCTTTTACTGGCGGGATTCAAGGCATTAGTTGGAGTTTTATCAGGTTCAATTGCCATTATTCTTGATGCAGTTAACAACTTATCAGATGCCCTGTCATCTGTAGTTACTATAGTAGGAACCAAGCTGGCAGGAAAGATGCCAGACAAAGAGCATCCTATGGGACATGGACGCGCGGAATATTTGAGTGCTCTTTTGGTAGCTGCGATTATTATTTATGCAGGTCTTACTTCCTTAAATGAATCAATCCTTAAGATTGTTCATCCTACAGAGGTTAAATACGAAACTCTCACTTTAGTAGTTCTTGTGGCAGCTATTTTTGTAAAGTTCTTCCTTGGAAGATTTGTAAAATCTACAGGTGAAAAGGTAAATTCAAGCGCACTTATAGCTTCAGGTGCAGATGCAAGCTTCGATGCTATCATCTCCACAGGAGTTTTGCTTTCAGCTATTGTATATATTGCTTTTGGTATTTCTTTAGAGGCATACGTAGGCGTTATTATTTCCTTAATCATCGTTAAGGCTGGTTGGGAAATGATGTCAGATACACTTGATGATATCCTTGGTCGTCGTCCTGACAGAGAGCTTACAGTAGGAATCAAGAGACTTATCTGTGAGGAACCAGAGGTTCGCGGAGCTTATGATTTAGTTCTTAACAACTATGGTCCTAACAAGTTTTTCGGTTCTGTTCATGTGGAGCTTCCGGATGTTATGACAGTAGAAGAGGTGGATGTCATTACAAGACGTATCCAGGCAAAGGTCTTCAAGGAGACCGGTGTTGTTCTCTCAGGCGTGGGCGTATACTCATTTAACACAAAGAATGATGAGGCTGCTCAGATTAGAAATCGCGTGCTTGAAATTGTAAAGCAGCATGACTGGGCTCTTCAGCTCCACGGATTTTACGTTAATACAGAGACAAAAGAGATGCGTTTTGACGTTGTACTTAGCTTTGAAATCAATCACACCGAAGGTGTTGAAATTATACATAATGAGGTGCTTGCAGAGTACCCAGAATACGATATTCAGATTGCCGCTGACGTAGATGTGGCAGATTAGGATAGGACAGGAGAATGGAGTAATGAAACAGACACAGGATAAAGAAAGAAACCTTACCATGATGATGGATGAGTATGAGTTGACAATGGCCAACGCATACTTCAATGATCCTACCATCGACCCAAAGACAAGGGTAAGTTTTGATGTATTTTACAGAAAGAATCCAGATGGAGGCGGTTTTGCAATCTTTGCAGGTCTTCAGCAGATAAAGGATTATCTTTTAAATATGCATTTCACAGATGAGGATATTGCTTATCTTAGAAGTGTGGGACATTTTACAGAGGACTTTTTGGAGTACCTTAAGAACTTCAAATTTACAGGTGATGTGGATGCATTTCCAGAGGGTACTATCATGTATCCTAATGAACCTATTATCACAGTTACAGCGCCAATTATTGAGGCACAGCTTGTGGAAACAGAGATTCTTGCTCAGGTAAATCATCAGTCTCTTATTGCCACAAAAGCCAGCCGTATTGTTAGAGCTGCAGCAGGCCGTCCAGTGTCTGATTTTGGTGCAAGACGTGCACATAATAATGACGCAGCAATCTACGGCGCAAGAGCTGCCTACATTGGTGGCGCAGCAGGTACAGCTACAGTTTCTGCAGGTCAGTATTTTGATATTCCTATCGGCGGAACAATGGCTCACAGCTATGTAATGTATTTTACAAGTGATAATAATGATTATAGTAAGTCTGAGCTTCAGGCATTCCGAAGCTTTGCAAAGAGCTATCCTAACAACTGTATTCTTCTTGTGGATACTTACAATGTCCTTAAGTGTGGTGTGCCAAACGCTATAAAGGTATTCCAGGAGATGAAGGATGCTGGTATCCAGTCAAAGAGCTTTGGAATCAGAATCGATTCAGGTGACTTGGCTTATCTTACAAAGAAGTCTCGTCAGATGCTTGATGCAGCAGGATTTACAGATGCAAAAATTATCGTAAGTAATTCTCTTGATGAGTATACCATCACATCTATTCTCCAGCAGGGAGGACAGGTAAGCTCATTTGGTGTTGGCGAGCGCCTTATTACAGCAAAATCAGAGCCAGTATTTGGTGCAGTTTACAAGCTTTGTGCTGTTACTGATGCAAAGACTGGAAAGACTATTCCAAAGATTAAGATTTCTGAGACAGTGGAAAAGATTACAAATCCAGGCCTCAAGGATGTATATCGAATCAAGGATGAGCACGGTAGAGCTGTTGCAGATATGCTTGCAATCAAGGGTGAGCAGGTAGATATGTCTGTGGCAGGTGGATATAAGTTCGTGGATCCAGAGCAGCCATGGAAGAGCACTCACGTATTTGAAAATTGTACAGCAGAGCTTCTTCAGAAGCCTCTTATCAGAGATGGCAAGTCAGTAGCTGAAGATGAGGATATTCAGATAATTCGTGCTAGAGTAAAGGAACAGCTGGAGACCAGTGTATGGCCTGAAGAGCAGCGTTTCGAGAATCCTCATAAGCACTATTTGGATATGACTCCAGCATATTACAACATGAAGATGGAACTCTTACGTGAAGAGGATAAATAATATTGATATCAGATTTACAGATTAAAGAATATAATAAAAAGCTTGCGCAGCATGATTTAGCCCTTGTGTTTTCGGACCAAGGGCTTTGCCTTACTGATGGCAAGCTTCAAATAATGGCAGATTTCAGGGAAATGCTTCCTAGATTAAAACAGAGTAATCTTCAAAGAGAAATGCTTGTGAAGGCTGCAAGGATAAAGGGGCAGGAGATGCCTCAGACTCTAGTGGATGCCACGGCAGGCTTTGGAGAGGATTCCCTTATATTAGCGGCCGCTGGATTCCAGGTTCGTCTATATGAATTTGATGAAATAATCGCAGTGTTGCTGCAGGATTGCATGGAAAGAGCAGCGGAAATTCCAGAGCTAAAGGCGGCAGTAGGTCGCATGGAGCTTATTTGTGGAGACAGTGTGGAGGGCATGAAGAATCTGGATTATACGCCGGATATTGTTCTTCTTGACCCAATGTTTCCAGCACGTCAGAAGAGCGGGCTGATTAAAAAGAAATTCCAGCTGATTCAAAGGCTTGAAAGTCCATGTAGCACTGAAAATGAGCTGTTAGAAGCAGCTGAGATGGCTGGACCTAAGCGAATAGTAATCAAACGTCCTCTCAAGGGACCATATCTGGCTGACAGAAAGCCAAGCTACAGTTTAGAGGGGAAAGCTATTAGGTACGATTGCATGGTTTACGCAAGATAAAGGGCCTTTGAGTATAATTCATCAAATGGCATTTTTTGTTCACGGAATACCCTTATTTTTATACTAAAATCAATGATATATAACACAAGTAGTGTGCGTGTCTTTAAAAAGAGGGTAAAAATGAAAAAGAATAAGCGTACAACAGTCAGAAGAAGAATAACTAGGCATGTAGTAATTGCAATTGCAATAACTATCACGGTTATGACTATTGTTAATCTTATATATTTGTCTCGACGAATTATCGAGCAGCAGGAGATGAAGCTGGAGCTTGCTACTCAAATGAGTGCTAGCGAAGTGCAGAATTGGATTAGGGACATGTCTACTGTTACAGAAGATATGGCAAGTTCTCTTACTGCTTTAGGTGATTTGAATGAGGTTACCGTGCGAGCCGTCGTAGACAGAGTGGCATTGAATCATCCTGAGCTCTATTATGTATATTTCTCAGACAGACTGGGTAATGCGACTATGGCTAGAGGAGTTCAGTTTGCTGAAGGGGTAGACCCTAGAGAACGAGTTTGGTATAAGACTGCAGAAGCGCTAGGCCATACGGTAGTAATAGATCCTTATTCCAGCGTATCGCGACCAGACATTATGATGGTAACAGTTGCCACCCCTGTTTATTGGGGAACAATGCTAGTTGGAGTTGTTGCTGTTGATGCAGATATTGCAACTGTTCAGGATTTTATTAATTCGATAGATTTTGAAAATGGTTCCTATGGGTTCCTTTTAGATAGCAAAAATAATATAATCGCTCATCCAAACGCCGATTTTAATCCAAAGAATGGAAACATAACATCAGCAGTGGATGTTATGCCTGAACTGGATGATATTTTATCCACTTCAAAGCAGGATAAATATATAACAGCTCCTGACTATACAGGTAAAAGAATGGTATATTCAGCTCAAACGCTTGAGGGTAGCAGGTGGACAGTGGCTGTGGCCTATCCAGAGTCTAACTTTCTTTCGCATGTGGATCGAGGAATTCGAATTAGTTTGTTTGTGGCAATACTGTGTGCAATTCTAGCAGTTGGTGATATTACAGTTACAGTTAGCAGAGTACTGAAGCCTCTAGGTAAGATTAATCCGGCAATGCGAAAAATCGTTGAAGGCGATTTCTCTACCAAGCTAAATTTCGCTGAAGCAAATGATGAGATTGGTGATTTACAGGATGAACTAGCTATTGTGTTAGCGGCTTTGTCAAAGGTAATTGACAAGCAGGCTTATGTGCTTTCTGAGATGGAAAATGGAAATCTTATTGTGGAGGATATTGAGAACTTCCCAGGAGAATTGAATCAGATTGCCAAGTCAGTTAATTCAATCAAGGAAACCTTCAACGATATTATTTCAGATATTCAGTTCTCAGCAATCAATTTACAAAGCTATGCTATGGGTATTAATGAGACAACTGATATGGATGAAATGAGGATGATATTTGAGGAGCTTTCTGCAGAGGCAAATGCCCTGATGGATAAGACTTCAAGGTTCGTCACAATGCCAGGTGGCCCAAAGGTAACATCACCTTCATCTGGTGGAATTCCAGAATATCGTGATGACTTTTAATTAAATAATTTATTTAGAGCCTCTGACGAAATTCAGGGGCTCTTTTTGTGCCCTTTTTACAAAATTAGCGCAACCGATTGCAAAGCGCAACAGGTTGTGCTAGGGTTTGTACTGAGGTGGAAAATATATGGGATACACATTAGATTCAATAGCTAAGGAGCTTGGTCTTTCAAAGACCACGGTCAGCCGTGCAATTTCTGGTAAAGGCCGCATTTCCGAGGAAACAAGACAAAAAGTTAATAAATACATCAAGGAGATTAACTACAGACCTAGCGCTGTGGCTCGCTCTCTTGCGGCCAATCGCACATTCAACGTAGGTCTCGTAGTGCCTGCAGATTCAGCTCTTGGCGAGATGCCATACTTCCAGACTCTTATGACAGGAGTTTGCGACAGAGCTATGGATTACGATTATGATGTCCTTATTCTGCTTGCTGATAACGATGGAATTACACCACTTAAGCACGCTGTTCAGAACCGCAAAATTGACGCAGTTATTGTCAGCCGTTGCGAGAGAGATTCCAAGGTTATCTCATTTTTAAAGGATTCTAATATCCCTTATATTGTTGTGGGAAATCCTATGGATGACAAAGTTCTCTATGTGGACCATGACAACCAGGGCGCAGCAGCAAGAATGATTGAAACCCTTATAGATAAAGGGATTACCCGTATGGCTCTTATTGGCGGTGGTGAAAATATCAATGTAACCCACAGCCGTCTACAGGGCTTTAGAGAGGGCTTTAAAAACAAAGGTCTTAAGGCAGACGAAAGTCTGATTTTCTTAAACATGCATAAAAGTGCAAGGATGGACTCAGTATTGCGCGAGGCAATTTCGGAAGGGGCAGAATGTATTGTCTGTATGGATGATATGCTTTGCAACTCTGTTTTGAATTGCCTTCACAATGATGGAATCGCAGTACCTGAGGACGTAAAGCTTTGCTCATTTTATGATTCTAATCTACTATCCACATCTAAGCCTTCGATTACCAGCTTGTATTTTGATGCAAAGAGACTGGGATCTGAATGCTTAGAGCTTCTTATGCGCAACTTAGATGGAGAAAGTGTCACAAATATGGTTGTGACAGACTTTAACATCCAGATGCGCGACAGCACAACTTAGTAAAAATTCATAAAATTTATCTACAATAGTCGTTCAATTTGCTATGTTGACGAAAAACGCTACAAAGGATAGGATTATGTATGTAGAACAACCGGTTGCACAGAAGTGACAACCTGGGAGTATAAATAACATGTAAAAAATGGAGGAATAATCATGAAGAAAAAGTTAGTTTCAGCACTTCTTGTTTCTACAATGGCAGTTTCTGCATTCGTAGGATGTGGTGCAGCAGCTGAGGAAACACCAGCAGCAGATTCAACAGAGGCTACAGAGGAAACAGCAGAGGCATCTACAGATGATGCAATTGCAAACCTTATTGCAGCAACAGAGGGAACAGTAAATATTGACCTTTGGTGCTCAGAGACAGAAGAATATCAGACAGTTATGAAGAAGCTCTGTGATGATTTCGCAGCACAGTATCCAGACGTAGATTTCAATATCACACTTGGTGCCGTTTCAGAGGCAGATATGAAGGATAGAGTACTTGAGGACGTTGAGGCAGCAGCTGACGTATTCGTATTCCCTGATGATCAGCTCGAGGCACTTGTAAAGGCTGGCGCACTTAACGAAGTTGCAGCTCAGTACACATATGATATGAATGAAACTGATACACCAGCAACAGTTGACGCTGGTAAGTATGATGGAAAGCAGTATGGCTATCCATTCACAGCTTCTAACGGATATTTCTTATATTACGATAAGAATCAGTTATCTGATGAGGACGTAGCTTCTTGGGAGGCACTTACAGCTAAGGCTGAGGAGCTTGGCAAGGAAGTTGGTTGTGAGACAGCAAACGGCTGGTACTTATATGGATTTTTCAAGGGCGCTGGTTGCAACCTTACAGAGAACGAAGATCAGTCAAACAACTGTGATTGGAACAATGAGACAGGTCTTGCAGCAGCAGAGGCACTTCAGAAAATCGCTTCTTCTAAGGCATACAAGAGCTACGGAAACGATGACCTTCTTGCAAACCTTAACGATGGCAAGGTTGTAGCTTATGTATCTGGTACATGGAATGTAAACGCATTCTCAGAGGCTTATGGTGATGGCTATGCAGCTACAAAGCTTCCTACATTCGAAGTAAATGGCGAAGCTAAGCAGATGGCTTCTTACTCAGGATACAAGTTCGTAGGTGTTAACGCATACGCAGAGAACACAGGTTGGTCAATGCTTCTTGCTGAGTACCTTACAAACGCAACATCTCAGGAAGCTGTTTACGAAGCAACAGGTGAGGGCCCTTCAAACACAGAGGCACTTGCAAAGGCTTCTTCTCCAGCACTTGAGGCACTTGCAGCTCAGTCTGAGTTCGCAGAGCTTCAGAGAGTTGGTGGCAACTACTGGACACCAGCAGAGTCACTTGGAAAGAACATCCTTGAGGGCAAGGTAAGCCAGCAGGTACTTGATGATGCTGTAGCAGGTATTACACAGCCTGTTGAATAATTTGTAGCAGTTTAAACCCCAAATAAATAAATTCATAAGGCTCATGAGAATATCATGAGCCTTTTTTAAGGAAGAGCCTATGAAAAAAATTGCTAAGTATTTTAAAGACTTTGGTCATGCTGTCGCTCACGGTGACATCTGGGTAAAATTATCTCTTATAATCATGGGCGCAGGCTACTTTGGAAGAAAGCAGATTATGCGCGGTATTTTAATGACATTACTTCAGGTTGGAGTGTTAGCATCAATCTTTGGTGTATTCGCACCTTATATGTCAAAGCTCAATACTCTTGGAACGGTTCAGAGAGAAGAGATTTTTGATATTGTAACTATGAAAAAAACTGTAAATAATTACGATAATTCGCTTTTGATTCTTCTTTATGGAATCATTGGAATCCTTGTAATTATTGCATTTATCGCATTATATATTGGAAATATAAAGGCAACCTATCGCATTCAGAAGATGCAGGAGAACGGTGAAAAGCTAAATACATTTTTAGATGACATTGTTTCATTTAAAAATGAACGATTCCATATCACACTCCTTACTCTTCCAAGCTTAGGCGTAATTCTTATCAACATCATACCTATCTTATTCATGGTATGTATCGCATTTACGAATTATGATGAAAATCATCAGCCACCAACATATCTGTTTACATGGGTGGGTATTAAAAACTTCGTAAATCTTTTTACAACAAGCCAGACAATCACATTTGGTTACGCTTTTGTAAGAGTATTAATTTGGACATTGATTTGGGCTGTTCTTGCAACAGCAACAACCTTCCTTGGCGGTATTCTTCTTGCTCAGTTTATCAACCATGAGGACACTAAATTCAAGGGAATGTGGAGAACACTTTTTGTAATCACAATCGGTATTCCACAGTTCGTTACACTTCTTCTTATCAGTAAGATGTTTGGTGATAATGGTATCGTAAATACGTTTTGTTCAAATGTAGGAATACTTGATTTCTTCAAGAATATTGGATTGCTTAATGCAGGCGATGCATGCATCCCATTTTTATCACGTCCAGGTTGGGCACACATAACAATTATTCTTGTAAATATATGGGTAGGTATTCCTTATCAGATGCTTGTTGCTACAGGTATTCTTATGAATATTCCATCAGACCAGATTGAATCTGCAAAGATTGATGGTGCAAACAAGTTCCAGATTTTCTGGAAGATAACAATGCCTTATGTAATGTTTATTACAGGCCCATCACTTATTCAGTCAGTTATCGGTAATATTAATAACTTTAATGTTATTTACTTACTTACATACAATTACCAGACAACAAATATGGCTATGGCTAATTCACATGCCAACGAGGTTGACTTGCTTATCACCTGGTTATTCAGACTTACAAATGAGTACAGTAACTTCAAGATGGCATCAGTAATTGGTATTGTAACATTCGTAGTTTGTGCGGCCCTTTCACTTCTTACTTTCTCAAGAATGATAGGTGGAGATAAAGAGGGGGTATACAGATAATGAAAAAAACATGGAAAATAGTCGGAAGACATATTGTTCTTGCAGTACTTGCATTTATTTGGTTGATACCAGTTTTTTGGTTGGTAGTAACAACATTTGGTGTGGAAAAGGGAATTAATACAAATCACTTCTTCCCGGCACATTGGACACTTGCAAACTATCATCAGCTTTTCTTTGAGCCAGATGCAGCAGCAAATTTCCCTGCATGGTTTAAGAATTCAATGATTATCGGTGTCTTTAGCTGTCTTGTTTCTTCAATATTTGTAATCATGACAGCTTACGCATTTTCATTTATTGAATTCAAGGGTAGAAAGAAGCTTATGAGCTTTTCACTCATCCTTGGAATGTTCCCAGGCGTACTTTCAATGATTGCTATGTACTTCATTTTGAAGATGCTTGGACTTACTGATAGTGTAGTAGGACTTATTATCCTTTATTCAGGTGCATCAGGTCTTGGTTACCTGATTTTGAAGGGATTCTTTGATACAATTCCTACTTCACTTCACGAAGCAGCAAAGCTTGAGGGCGCATCAGAGGCAACAATCTTCGCAAAGATTGTAGTGCCACTTTCAAAGCCAATGATTGTTTATACAGTTATCAACTCCTTCCTTAATCCTTGGATGGACTTCGTAATGGTTCGTCTTATGATTAAGTCAAAGAATGCATCGGACTGGACAATGGCTCTCGGACTGTTCAACTTATTACAGCGTGCTCTTGTTAACCAGTACTTCGCATATTTCTGTTGCGGTGGTTTGATGATTGCGGTGCCAATCTCTATCCTCTTCATCATCATGCAGAAGTTCTACGTAGAAGGTGTTACTGGCGGTGCTGTTAAGGGCTAGAAATTACCCTAAATTATTTAAATTGTGCACATACTTTGGAAAAAATGTGAAATGCGCCCCACCTGAGGGCGCATTTCTATAATATTTCATATTTTTTGCTTACTCTTTACACAATTATAATGTAATATAATGTCCATAAAACGGGGGGATTTACAATCCTGAAACTTAAGGAGGGCACCCGCAATGAACAATGAATTTAGAGAGTATATTACTTTTGTGGTGAAGACCAAGGATGGCAATGAAGTGGAAATGGCAGTCATTGACCAGTTTGAGTTTGAGAACAAAGGTTATGTCGCAGCTGCACTGGTTGATGGTGACACAGTTAGTGATGAAGGCTGTTTCATTTATCGAGTTAAGGTTGGTGAAGAAGATTTTAAGGTAGAGAAAATCACAAACCAGGTTGACTACAACAGAGTTGCTGAAGCTTATATGGAAATGATATGATCATTAAAAAGACCAGCTAGAAAGCTGGTCTTTTTGATTATCCACGACGCACCCCACTTTGCACAAAGTGCAATTATAATGGGTGCGTCTTCCCGTTTTATGGTATACTGAGAAAAAGTGAGGGAATGAAGCTATGGAACACGCGAATTTAGATTTTGATCGTCAGAACCGTACAGGATTTCCGGAGGTTATTTTTTGCGAGGGAAAGCCTGATGAATTTCTGGTGGATATATATAAGAAAATGTACGACAGAGACGGTCAGGTCTTTGGAACCAGAGCTACTGAGCATCAGTATAATATCGTAAATACGATATTGCCAGATGCGTCATATGACAAAATCAGCAGAATTCTTAAAGTAGCACCTAAGGATGGACGGAGTCAGGAGCTGATTGGAAATATCGCTGTTGTGACAGCGGGTACTGCAGACATTCCGGTGGCGGAGGAGGCTGCCCAGACTGCAGAATATTTTGGTAGCAAAGTTACAAGAGTGTTTGATGTGGGCGTTAGCGGTATTCATCGTCTATTGGCAAATACAGATGCATTGAATCAGGCTAACTGTGTTGTGGCAGTTGCAGGAATGGAAGGTGCACTTGCTTCAGTTGTAGGTGGACTTGTCAGAGTTCCAGTTATTGCAGTCCCTACAAGCGTTGGTTATGGGGCGAATTTGGGAGGTCTTTCAGCTTTACTTACTATGATTAATTCTTGTGCAAACGGGATTTCAGTGGTAAATATAGATAATGGCTATGGAGCGGGATACATAGCTACACAGATTAATAGATTGGCGGAAAGATAGTTTAATGAACAAGTTTTTTAATAAGCACAAAATACGAAAAGCGATTATCGTTCTCTTGATATGGGCGGTTTTAATTGTCAAAACTACCCTGGTTCTCCAGACAGTATATGAAGCAACAGATAACGCTCGTAGCTATATTGTAAATCCGGCACCTGGAGTTACCATAATTGATAAAACAAAGACTATTGAGTTTACACCTGAAAATGCAAAAATTGGATTTATTTTTTACCCAGGTGCATTGGTAGAACCAGATGCCTATGCGCCGTTGATGGAACAGCTGGCAGAGCATGGTATTAAATGTATTGTGGTAAGGATGCCACATTATATGGCGCTTTTAGATGCAAATGGTGCCAGAGGAATTATAGAACAGTACCCAGAAATTGAAAAATGGTATCTTGGTGGTCATAGCCTTGGTGGTGCTATGGCATCTATGTACGGAGCCAGACATACAGATGAATATGAGGGATTAGTTTTCCTGGCTTCTTATGCCACAGATGATATTTCAGATAAAGACATCAAAGTACTTCTAATGAGAGGTGATCAGGACGAGGTACTCAATCCGGAAAGATACAATAGTAGTCTTGAAAATCTTCCTAAAGACTATGAAGAAGTGATTATCAAGGGTGGATGTCATGCATACTTTGGCGACTATGGCCCACAGCAGGGTGATGGTAAACCATCTATCACTGTGGAGGAGCAGACAGCGATAACCGTAGAAAAACTAGTAGAATTTATGGAATAATCACGAAATTTTTGTGAAAGCAATTGTACAATTGAAATTTTCTTTATATTCTTTAAGTGGGAGCATATTGTTTTGTGATAGGAGGCAATATGGAACTTAAGGATAGACACGTATACGAAAGAAATAAACTTGCATTCAAGTTTGGTAGTATCATTATGGGCTTTGAACTATTGTCCACAATAGTTTATCGTGCCGCCAGAGTTGGGTTTCTTACCACGACGGTGATGTTAGTGTGCCAAATATTGATTGCAGGTTTTTTTGTTTATAGTTACTTACGTTATAGTAAGAGAAATCGCGGAAAATATTTAATGATGATGGCGCTTTTGGGCAGTTATCTTGTAGTAATGCTTGGTAGTGTTCACATCACTTATATCTGGGCCTTTGGACCAGGTATTTTGGTTTTGGTGTTACTGTTTGCTGATAATAAGTTGACGCTGGTAACTGCAGTTTCAGTTGTAGGTATTAATGTTATTTATATACCACTGTTCTTTAAATATTCGGTAGAGGTTGCTGACAGACAATATGCCGTTTATACAGATACTGTATTCTCGCTTCTTATTGCACTTATGTCAGTATTCTATGTTCTACTTAACAGCAGACATAATGCGGAGTCGGTAGAAGAGATTGAGGAGGGAGCCAGACTGCAGGAAGAAAATGCAAGAGTAATGAAGGAGATTGGTGAGCAGATTGCATCAAAGCTTGAGGATGCCAATGAGGCAATGGAAGGATTGGCATCAAAAGTTCAGTCTTCTGCTGAAAGTGCTCAGCAGATTTCGGAGTCTGTTACATTGACAGCAGAGGCTGTACAGACACAGACGGAGATGAATGCAAATATCACAGAGTCTCTTGAAAATATAGCTCATCAGTCCCGGGCAATGAGACGAAATGCTGATGAGGTTACAGAAAATATCAGCGATGGTAATTCCCTTGTACAGGAGCTTAGAAAGAAGTCGGAGGAATCGTCTGCTATCAATGCAGAGACAGCTACAATGACAGCAGATTTGCAGCAGTCAGCAGATACAGTAAAGGATATCGTAAGTACGATTCTCGATATCAGTGGACAGACAAATTTGCTTGCTCTTAACGCTTCTATCGAGGCAGCCCGTGCCGGTGAGGCAGGAAAGGGATTCGCAGTAGTTGCTGATGAGATTAGAGCTCTTTCAGAACATACAAAGGAATCTGCAGAGGAAATTGCAAACACTATCGATGAGCTTATAAAGAAGGTAACTATCGCATCTGACAATATGCAGCGTTCCGTAGATTCTGCAAATCAGCAGGGTGAGATGATTGTGGAGACTGGAGATAAGTTCAAGGAGATTCTTGAGAAGGTAACTGATTTAACAAGACGTGCCACAGTTATTTCTGAGGATGTTGATTCCTGCGTAGATGCAAATACAAAGGTTATGGATGCAATCAGTAATCTTTCTGCTACATCAGAAGAGGTTGCTGCATCAGCAGAGTCCAGCATCACAATTAGCGAGGATTGCGAGAATGATATGAAGAATACAGAAGATATTCTTCATGCGATTTTGGAAATCAGCCGCGCAAACAATTAATTGTGTCAAAGCAAACAGATGTTTGATTTATATTAAAGCTGTGTTATAATGGGACTATCCCATTTAATGCAGCTTTTTTTAGGTGAGAATATGGACTTTAAATTACATTCACAGTTTAAGCCTACAGGCGATCAGCCTCAGGCTATAGAAGATTTGGTCCGTGGTTTCAAAGAGGGAAATCAGATGGAGACACTTTTAGGCGTCACTGGTTCTGGAAAGACTTTCACCATGGCCAATGTTATAGAACAGCTGAATAAGCCTACCTTGATTATTGCTCACAATAAGACACTGGCAGGCCAGCTTTATTCCGAGTTCAAGGAATTTTTCCCAGAGAATGCAGTTGAATATTTTGTATCCTACTACGATTACTATCAGCCTGAGGCCTACGTGCCTAGCACTGATACCTACATCGCAAAGGATTCTTCTATTAATGATGAGATAGATAAATTGCGTCTGTCTGCTACAGCATCTTTGTCTGAGCGCCGAGACGTTATTATCGTGTCATCGGTTTCTTGTATCTACGGTATTGGTGAGCCAGATGATTTCCAGAACATGATGGTTAGCTTACGTCCGGGAGATATGAAGGACAGGGATGATGTTATCCATGAGCTTATTAATATCCAGTATATGAGAAATGATATGGATTTTGCCCGTGGTACCTTCCGTGTTCGTGGAGATACTCTTGAGGTTATTCCAGCCAACACCAGCGACTATGGTATCCGTATTGAGTTCTTCGGTGATGAGATAGACCGTATATGCGAAACAGAAATCATGACAGGTCAGGTGAAGCGAGAGCTGGAGCATGTGGCTATTTTCCCAGCCAGTCACTATGTTATCCCTCAGGACAAGATTAATTCAGCCTGCGCCAGCATTGAGGCAGAGCTGGATGAGAGAATCAAATATTTCAAATCAGAGGATAAGTTAATCGAGGCTCAGCGAATTGGTGAGCGTACTAACTTTGATATAGAGATGCTTCGTGAGACAGGCTTCTGTTCTGGCATCGAGAATTACAGCCGTCATATGACCAATCAGCAGCCTGGGGAGCCACCTAAGTGTCTTATCGATTACTTCGGTGATGATTTCCTTATTATCGTGGATGAGAGCCATATTACATTGCCACAGGTTCGTGGTATGTTCGCGGGAGACCAGGCCAGAAAGCGTACCCTTGTTGAGTATGGTTTCAGACTTCCATCAGCACTTGATAACAGGCCACTGAACTTTGGTGAATTCGAGTCAAAGATAGACCAGATTATGTTCGTGTCGGCCACACCTGGCGACTACGAAGAGGAGCACGAGATGCTTCGTACCGAGCAGGTTATTCGTCCAACAGGACTTTTGGATCCAGAGGTGGAAGTTCGCCCGGTTGAGGGACAGATTGACGACCTGTTCAACGAGATTAAGAAAGAGACAGCTAAGAAAAATAAAGTAATGATTACCACCCTTACCAAGCGCATGGCCGAAGACCTTACGGATTACCTTGCAGAGCTTGGTGTCAGGGTTAAATACATGCATTCCGACATCGACACTATGGAGCGTGCGGAAATCATCCGTGACCTGCGACTGGACGTGTTTGATGTACTTGTTGGAATCAATCTTCTTCGAGAAGGTCTGGATATCCCAGAGATTACACTGGTGGCTATTTTGGATGCAGATAAGGAAGGCTTCCTTCGTAGTGAGCGTTCCCTTATTCAGACCATCGGTCGTGCTGCCAGAAACTCAGAAGGTCACGTTATCATGTATGCCGACACCATGACAGAATCAATGGAAAAGGCTATCTCTGAGACGGAGCGTCGTCGCGAGATTCAAAAGGCATACAACGAGGCCAATGGAATCACGCCTACCACTATCCAGAAATCTGTCCGCGAGCTTATCTCCATTTCCAAGGATATTGCCAAGAAGGAAATGCAGTTTAAGAAGGAACCAGAAGAGATGGATAAGCAGGAGCTTGAGAAGCTTATTGCAGACATCCAGAAGAAGATGCAGAAAGCTGCAGCAGAGCTGAACTTCGAGGCTGCGGCTGAGTATCGTGACAAGATGGTAGAGTTAAAGAACATGTTATTGGAGTTATAAAATGAAAGAACGAAAATACATCAAAATAAAAGGAGCCAACGAACACAATCTGAAGAATGTCAGCATCGACATTCCACGTGATGAGTTTGTGGTGCTAACAGGCCTTTCCGGCTCAGGAAAATCCTCATTGGCATTCGATACAATCTTCGCCGAAGGACAGCGTCGCTACATGGAATCATTATCATCCTATGCCCGCCAGTTCTTAGGCCAGATGGAAAAACCAAATGTAGAGCATATGGAAGGTATGCCACCTGCCATCTCTATTGATCAGAAGAGCACCAACCACAACCCACGTTCTACAGTAGGAACAGTTACAGAGATTTACGACTACATGCGACTTCTCTATGCCCGCTGCGGTGTGCCACACTGTCCAAACTGTGGCAAGCCTATCAGCAAGCAGACAGTTGACCAGATGGTAGATGTGATTATGGCTCTTCCAGAACGTACCAGAATCCAGCTCCTTGCTCCAGTTGTAAGAGGCCGAAAGGGTACCCATGAGAAGCTTTTTGAGAAGGCAAAGAAGTCAGGTTATGTTCGTGTAAACGTAGACGGAAATGTTTACGATTTATCAGAGGAAATCCTTTTAGATAAAAATATCAAGCACAACATCGAGATAGTTGTAGACCGTCTCGTTATCAAGGAAGGCATCGAGAAACGTCTTACAGATTCTATCGAGGCAGTGCTAAAGCTGGCAGAGGGACTGATGATAGTAGATGTTATCGATGGTGAGCCTATCAGATTTTCAGAAGGATTCTCATGTCCAGATTGTGGCATCAGCATTGATGAGGTGGAGCCACGAAGCTTCTCTTTCAACAATCCATTCGGTGCCTGCCCAGAGTGTTTTGGTCTGGGATATAAGATGGAGTTTGACGAGGACCTTATGATTCCTGATAAGAGCCTTTCATTTAATGATGGCTGTGTTCAGGTAATGGGCTGGCAGTCATCCAACAAGGCATCAAGCTTTGCCCACGCTTTGCTTGAAGCTCTTGCAAAGGAGTACAAGTTCTCCCTTGATACACCATACAAGGATTTACCTGAGAAGGTTCGCCACATGTTCATCCATGGTTTTGATAAGTCGGTGGATGTTCACTATGAAGGACAGCGAGGACGTGGTGTTTACCCTACAGTATTCGAGGGACTTATTGAAAATGTAAATCGTCGATATAAGGAGACATTCTCAGAGTCTGCCAAGAGAGAGTACGAGGAGTTCATGTTCTACAGTGAGTGTCCTTGCTGCCATGGTCAGCGTCTGAAGAAGGAATCACTGGCTGTCACAATCGACGACAAAAATATCTTTGAGATGACTCAGTATCCTATCCATGAGCTTTATGATTTGATTGAGAATCTTCAGCTTACAGAGCAGCAGAAGAAGATAGGTGCTGTAGTATTAAAGGAAATTAGAAACAGACTTAAATTCATGGTGGATGTAGGTCTTGATTATCTTACACTTAGCCGAGCTACTGCATCCCTTTCAGGTGGAGAGGCCCAGCGAATCAGACTTGCTACCCAGATTGGCTCAGGTTTGGTGGGTGTTGCCTACATTTTGGATGAGCCATCTATCGGTCTGCACCAGAAGGATAATGACAAGTTATTAGCGTCCCTTAAGGGATTGAGAGACCTTGGAAATACGCTGATTGTGGTAGAGCATGATGCGGATACCATGAAGGCTGCGGATTATCTTGTGGATATCGGCCCTCGCGCCGGCAAGGATGGTGGAGAAGTGGTTGCCGCCGGAACACCTGCAGAGATTATGGCTAATCCAAATTCCATTACAGGTCAGTACCTTAGCGGAAAGCTTTGCATCCCTGTTCCTTCTGAAAGAAGAGAGCCAAAGGGCTGGCTCACAATCAAGGGGGCAAGGGAGCACAACCTTAAGAATATTGATGTAGATATTCCACTTGGAATAATGACAGTTGTTACTGGCGTTTCAGGTTCTGGAAAGAGCTCGCTTATTAACGAGATTCTTTACAAGGATTTGGCAAAGCGCCTGAACAGAGCAAGAAAGATTTCTGGAAAGCATGATGACATCATCGGCACAGAAGCTCTTGATAAAGTTATCGATATCGACCAGTCGCCAATCGGACGTACACCTCGTTCAAATCCTGCCACATATACAGGTGTATTTGATCTGATTCGTGATTTGTTTGCCGGTACTACCGAAGCAAAGGAGCGTGGCTATAGTAAGGGCCGATTCTCCTTCAATGTGAAGGGTGGTCGCTGCGAGGCATGCTCTGGAGACGGAATTATCAAAATCGAGATGCACTTCCTTCCGGATGTGTATGTTCCTTGTGAGGTATGTGGTGGAAAGCGTTATAACCGTGAGACTCTTGAGGTTCACTACAAGGGCAAGACCATCTACGATATCCTTGATATGACAGTAGAAGAGGCGGTAGAGTTCTTTAAGAATGTACCTAGCATTCTCAATAAGATTCAGAGTCTTTACGATGTAGGACTGGGCTATATCAAGCTTGGTCAGCCATCTACTACACTTTCGGGTGGAGAGGCTCAGCGAATCAAGCTTGCCACTGAGCTTTCACGCCGTGCTACTGGAAAGACAATTTACATTCTTGATGAGCCTACAACAGGATTGCATTTTGATGATGTAAACAAGCTTGTAGAAATCATGAGAAAGCTTTCTGATTCAGGAAACACTGTTGTGGTTATTGAGCATAATCTTGATGTTATCAAGTGTGCAGACTACATTATCGACATGGGACCAGACGGAGGAGACAGAGGTGGTACTGTGATTGCCAAGGGTACTCCAGAGGAGATTGTGAAGGTTAAAAATAGCTATACAGGACAGTATCTGAAAGAATACTTGAATCCTTAAGAATTTCGTATATAATAGAAAAGTAAAAATGCGTAAATCTGTCCAAATCGGACAGTTCTAGAATATACAGAAATTAGAAAGGAATAAGAAAATGGCAGGTTCAGATATCGGAATTGATTTAGGTACAGCTAGCGTTCTTGTATATGCAAAGGGCAAGGGCGTTGTTTTAAAAGAGCCTTCAGTAGTGGCTTTTGATAGAGATACTAACAAGATTAAGGAAATCGGTGAGGAGGCACGTCTTATGATTGGACGTACTCCTGGTAATATTGTGGCAGTTCGTCCACTTCGTCAGGGTGTTATCTCTGACTACACAGTTACAGAAAAGATGATTAAGTACTTCGTACAGAAGGCTATGGGCAAAAAGAGCTACCGCAAGCCTCGTATTGCTGTTTGCGTACCTTCTGGTGCTACAGAAGTAGAGAAGCGTGCCGTTGAGGATGCAGCTTTTGCAGCAGGCGCACGTGAGGTATCTATCATCGAAGAGCCTATCGCAGCAGCTATCGGTGCTGGTATCGATATTTCACTTCCAATGGGTAACATGATTGTAGATATCGGTGGTGGTACAGCAGATATCGCTGTTATCTCACTTGGTAGCTCAGTTGTCAGCACATCTATCAAGGTTGCTGGTGATGATTTCGACGAGGCTATCGTTCGTTACATGAGAAAGAAGCACAATCTTCTTATTGGTGAGCGTACAGCCGAGGATATTAAGATTAAGATTGGTCGTTGCTTCCCACTTGGCGAGGCTGAGACTATGGATGTTAGAGGAAGAAACCTTGTTTCAGGTCTTCCAAAGACTATTACAGTTTCTTCAGAGGAGACAGAGGAGGCTCTTAAGGAGTCTACAATGCAGATCGTTGAGGCTATTCACTCTGTTCTTGAGAAGACTCCACCAGAGCTTGCAGCTGACGTTGCCGACAGAGGTATCGTTCTTACAGGTGGTGGTGCACTTCTTCGTGGTCTTGAGGAGCTTATCGAGGACCGCACAGGTATCAACACAATGACAGCTGACGAGGCTATGACTTGCGTAGCTATCGGTACAGGCCGTTACGTAGAGCTTTTATCAGATTAATTATATACGGGTAAATATTTATAACCCCAATTGTTAAAATTTTTAACAGTTGGGGTTATTTTTATTTTAAAGTCTCCGATAACCTAGATGTAGAATATTGTAAAGATTGCTTTTTAGTAGGGGGCTCACATGGTAAAAGGACTCTATACAGGCTATACCGGCATGGTTAATGAGCAGAGACGAATGGATGTTATGACTAACAATCTTGCCAACTCTGCTACCACAGGATATAAGAAGGAAGCTATGATTGCCCAGGCTTTCGATGAGCGTTTAGCAATCAAAATCAAAGATACATCCCATTTACACAATGCCCCAGAGGGAATCGGATATATTTCCCTTGGAACAAAGGTTGGAGAGACCTATACAAATTGGGATCAGGGTGCATTCCAGATTACCGATAAGGATTCGGATGTGGCTTTGGCTGGAAAAGGATTCTTCGCCATTGAATTCACTAACAAGGCTGGTGAGACATCTATCAAATACACAAGAGACGGCGCCTTTGTAGTAGATGTAGATGGATATCTCAGAACAGTGGATGGTGATTATGTCCTTACTCAGGATGGAGCGATGAATTCCCAGGGTGGAGAAGATAATTACGTACAGATTGATCCTAATCTCAAATATCAGATATCTCCAGATGGAACAATCAGACAGAACGGAGAGGAAGTTACCACTATAGGTGTTGTAGATATTGAGGATTACGATTACATAAATAAATATGGTGAGAACCTATATGATTTAATCGATGGAGGTACCATTATTGAAAGTGAGGCGTCAGTGCAGCAGGGTATGCTGGAGGCCTCAAATGTAAACGTAATTGATGAAATGGTTAGCATGATTACAATCGCAAGAGCATACGAGGCTGGACAGAAGATGATTCAGGCTGAGGATGAGACCTTGGAAAAGACATGTAATCAGGTAGGCAATGTATAGGAGGTAGCTAGATGGTAAGATCGTTATGGTCCGGCGCATCCGGAATGAAGGGCCAGCAGGTCCAGGTAGATACAATTGCAAACAACCTTGCAAATGTTAACACCACAGCCTACAAGGCGCAGTCAGCCCAGTTTAAGACATTGCTCTATCAGACACTTGAGGCAACAAGTACAAATGCTCAAGGCGAGTCAAAGCCTACAAGCGCACAGGTTGGTTTGGGAACAAGAGTAGCATCATTGAATGCAAACTTTACCCAGGGTGCCCAGATGGCTAACGATAGCAAGACAGCAATGTGCATCATAGGTGAGGGCTTCTTCGCAGTACAGGATGGAGAAGAAACTCATTATACAAGAAATGGTAATTTTACTTGGGCAATTGGTCCTGGTGGAAATAAGGTACTTACCACAGCTGAAGGCTATCAGGTTCTTGATCAGGCCGGACAGGTAGTAACACTTCCAGCAACAGCAGGTGAGCTTGGTTTTGCAGTAAATATTGATGATGGTTCTTTATCTTACAAGGACGCAGCAGGTAATATTATTCAGACAGGCCAGTCTATAGCTTTATATCAGTTTACTAACCGAGTAGGACTTAATAAGATTGGCGAGAATCTTTACGACGAGTCAGATGCTTCTGGCGAACCTATCAGCGAATGGAACACTCAGGGAGTTATTCGAAGCCAGATTGCTCAGTGCTATTTGGAAGGCTCAAACGTAAATGTAGCTGATGAAATGGTAAATCTTATCATTGCTCAGCGTGCATATGAAATGAACTCAAAGGCTATTACCACTTCAGATACTATGCTGGAGCAGGCTAACAACCTTAAGAGATAAAAGTAGTTAAAAAGGGATAGTAGTTGTTGTCACGAAAGGGGACAAAAAAATGGATGTAACAGGAATGAGCACGTATTTACAAACTCAATACGCGAATCAAACAAAGGCAAATGCTGATGCAACTGCCAAATCTGTCAACGGCATTTCGAAGGATTCCAGCAAGGAAGAAATCACCAAGGCGGTAAAGGATTTCGAGACCTACATGATGGAGCAGGTCATCAAGCAGATGAAGGAGACCTTCGTAAACGAGGATGAGGATAAAGATACAACAATGTCGCAGTACAAGGATCTTTATCTTGATCAAGCTATTACACATATTGCTTCACAGCTTGTGGACCAGATAGGCGGTTCGGTAACAGATGACTTCGTAGAGCAGATTATGAGAAACTATGGAATTACTGGAACAGTTAATCAGGCTGTCGAGAACACAGGTCTCAACAATGAAGATGTATCTGACGATATAGCAAAGGCTAATTCTTCTACAGTGCAGTCAGTTCAAAGTTAATATGATTTTGATTACATGCCACCCAGAGATTCTGGGTGGCATTTTTGGGTTTTGGAATGATTGGAGACAAAAAATATAGATGAATAGTTTCACATTAATATCGTAGTTATCGCAAAGTAACGATGCTGTACTGCATTAGAGGTACTTTGCGATAAAATATCGGTCTTGATTCTATAAATATTATCGCAAACTAGTCACTTTACTGGTTTTATAGGAGCTCTTGTGATAGAAATCTATGTATTTTCTTATAAAATCCTCATGAAAAGTTTGAAATATTGTAAATATCTATCGCGGAGTAGCTTGAAAGTAGTATAACCTCGTGGATTTGTGATATGGATAAGAATAAAATTAGACGCTGATTATCACATGAATGGCTATTATGGGTGAAATACTGTAAATTTGCGATAGCAAACAACGATAATACACACAATTCAATCTAAATATTGACTATAATTGCATTGGTGGGGGGTAATATATAACGCGAAACGAAAAACTCTTTTGGAATGTAAAATGACAAAATAATTAATTCATTAATGTCATTACAATAATAGATTTAAAAAACAGATTATTTAAAGGCCGCCATTTTAAATTGATAGTCTTTTTGGCAGAAAAAAATAATGTCCTATATATTATGTGAAGCTAGAGTTATTAAAAGTTGGCGATAAGACGATTGGTTGCAATAATATAACTTTCTGTTGACCCAGAAAAAAATCTATGCTATCTTAATCTACGTCATTAATTTCTAAAATATTTCTTCAAGAAAATCAAATTTTTCCCATTGTAAAATTTACAAATTAAAACAAAATAACAGGAGGCGATAAGCTATAGAAAAATATTTTGAAAACCAAATAGAGTCGATAAATCAAGAACTATCAGCAATAGATGACGAGATACAAAAACTTCCATCAGGGGAAATAAAGGTGTATCCCAATAATGATTCATATAGATGGTATTTAGTTGATGGGGAGGCAAGACAGTATCTTCCGAGAAAAGAGAATAAGATAGCAGAAGACTTAGCATTAAAGAAATATTATCAATTGAAAAAGAATGCCTTGCTTGAAAAGCGAGAGAACATTATGAAAAGGCAGTGTGAATCATATGACGATAACGAAAAGCTACATAAGTTCTTAAATAATGAGGGCTATATACAATTGATTGGGCATTTGCTGAGTGGAGATAGCTTTGCAGAAAAATCTAAGTCTGTTTGGGCAAATGAAGAATATCGAAACAATCCAAAATACCCGGAGCAATTGACAAATCTTGGCTCATCTGGAAATTATCTTAGATCAAAATCTGAAGTGTTCATAGATATGGCTCTGACTCAACATGGAGTTCCGTTTAGATATGAGTGCGAGCTGGTAATTGATAATCATATATTCTATCCGGATTTTACAATCTTCAATCCTGCTAATGGAGAAATCATCTATTGGGAGCATTTTGGAATGATGGATGATGAGGATTATGCTAGAAATGCATTCAGCAAATTAAAGCTATTTTATAATCATGGATTGATTCCGGGAGAGAATCTAATTATGACATTTGAAACTAAGTCTAAACCTTTCACATATTTTGATGCTGAGGCTACATTAAAGCAGTTAAAAATGTGACTTTAGTATATTGTCTTACTTTATCATTGTAGTTACTATCGCAAAAACATGAACCATAGCTTGTTAGATAATTCTCTGCGATAGATAATGTCAACATCATAAATGTAATGCTATCGCAAACTATTGAAAACAATGGATTTGCTTGAGGCCTTGTGATAAAAAACATCAAAAAATCTTTAAAATCTTAATTAAAAAGAGAGTTTTAAACAGATTTTTATCGCAAAGAAAACCTCAAGCTAGTATATTCTTGTTTCCTTGCGATAAGAGGACTTAAAAATTTCATTTCAAAATATCGCTGTATGCCGAGGTGTTCTTGGAAGTTCATTGCTTTGCGATAAACTCCCCTAAAAAACAATAGAAAGATTGCACTACATCTTTTGCCAATAAAAAGAAGTAATGTGTTAATATATATCCCATGGAAGAAATAACAGGATACGTTGAAAATATAATATATAGAAATGCGGACAATGGTTACACAGTGCTGGATTTCGTGGTAGACGAGTTTTTGATTACCTGCACAGGCCTGTTTCCAACAGTAGGTGAGGGAGAGAACCTTCTTTTAAGAGGTGAATATGTAGACCATCCTACTTACGGAAAGCAGTTTAAGGTATCAAGCTATGACGCAGTGGCTCCTACAGATGCAGCATCTATGGAACGATATTTAGGCTCAGGTGCAATCAGAGGAATCGGACCAAAGCTTGCTTCCAGAGTCATAAAGATGTTTGGCGCTGACACCTTCAGAATCATAGAGGAAGAGCCTGAGCGTCTTGCAGAGGTAAAGGGAATTTCCATTAATAAAGCTATGGAGATTTCCGACCAGATTGTTGGCGCAAAGGACATCAGAAATGCCATGATTTTCCTTGATAGATATGGGCTTCATGGTAACAAGGCTATCAAGATTTACAATCGCTTTGGAAATGAGATTTACAACATCATTCAGAGTAATCCATATAAGCTGGCAGACGAGGTTTCAGGAATCGGATTTAAGACTGCTGATGAGATTGCCAGCCAGGTGGGAATAAAGGTAGATTCAGAGTTTAGAATCAAGGGCGGCATTATGTACGTCCTTACTCAGGGCGCCAGCTTTGGTCATACATATCTTCCAGAGGATACTTTGGTAGATATGTCAGTGGATTTGCTTAAGGTGGATGCTGAATCAATATCTGCACAGATTATGAATCTGGCCATGGATAAAAAGCTTATTATCAAGCGTGACCCAGAGGGCAATCGCCAGATTTATTCCAGAGCATTTTATCGCATGGAGGAATCCATCGCAGGAATGCTGAAGGATTTGAATGTGACCTATAAGGTGGACAGGGAAGATTTGGAAAAGGTCATCCGCCGTATTGAAAAGGACGGAGAATTCCAGCTGGATGAGCTCCAGAAGGATGCAGTGCTTGCAGCAGTGGAGCGAGGATTTTTCGTTTTAACTGGTGGACCTGGTACAGGAAAGACCACCACTATCACCACCATGATTCATATATTCGAGGAAGAGGGTTACAACATTTTCCTTGGAGCACCAACTGGCCGTGCGGCAAAGCGAATGAGCGAGGCCACAGGATATGAGGCCCGTACCATCCACAGAATGTTGGAGGTTTCCGGCAGAGTGGGAGATGACGACGATGACGTTACCAGTTTTGCCAAGTTTGAGAGAAATGAGGATAACCCTTTAGAGTGCGACGTTATCATTATCGATGAGATGTCCATGGTAGATGTTTCTCTTATGTACGCACTTTTAAAGGCTGTTTCACCTGGAACAAGACTCATCCTTGTTGGTGATGAGCACCAGCTTCCAAGTGTCGGTCCTGGAAATGTTTTAAAGGATATTTTGGCTTCGGGAGAATTCTGCTCCGTTACTCTGGAGAAGATTTTCCGTCAGGCTCAGGAAAGTGATATTGTCATGAACGCTCACAAGATTCATCAGGGCGAGCATGTGGTACTGGATAATAAATCAAAGGATTTCTTTTTCCTTAAGAGAGATGAAGCTGACACAATCATCAATGTTATGCTCACGCTTGTAAGGGACAAGATGCCAAAGTATGTAGATGCGGGAATCAGTGAGATTCAGGTGCTTACTCCTACCCGAAAGGGATTGATTGGAGTGGAGCGACTGAATACTATTTTGCAGCGATTCCTTAATCCGGAAGCTCCTGGTAAGAATGAGTGGAAGGGTGAAACCCGTCTTTTCCGCGAGGGCGACAAGGTTATGCAGATTAAGAATAACTATCAGCTGGAGTGGGAAGTCACTGGAAATTACAACATCACGCTGGAAAAAGGTGTGGGTGTTTTCAATGGTGATGTGGGAATCATTAAAGATATAAATGACTGGGCAAAGACTGTGACAGTAGAATTTGAAGAAGGCAGAAAGGTAGTTTATCCTTTTGCCAATCTGGATGAGCTGGAGCTGGCATATGCCATCACCATCCATAAGTCACAGGGCTCTGAGTATCCCGCTGTGGTAATGCCTATTATGGAGGGACCAAGGATGCTGATGAATCGTAACATCCTTTACACAGCTATTACCAGAGCAAAAAAATGCGTCACCATGGTAGGCGACGCAGATGTTTTCTATTCAATGATAGATAATGTTTCTCAGGCTAAGCGCTATTCTGGTCTCAAGGACAGGATAGAGGAAGCCTTTAGAGAATCGATTTTATAAATATATCGCTATAGGCGCTATCAGCTAAGTTGATGATTTCGCCTTCATCAAGCTGAACTACAGGTCGTGAAAGGTTAGATTTATTGATATAAACCACGCGGCCTGTTTTTGCATTATTCAGCATGACTCTGCTGTTGTTGTAGGTGTTAGCTATATGCTCAAGGAAGGTAAGGATAAACTTCGTATTAAATTTCTGAAGACCCTTGTGTTCAAATTCACTGATTACCTGGAAAGAGCAGAGTGGATCGCGATGAGCTCTGGCTGAAGTCATGGCGTCGTATACATCGGCGATGCCTACGATGCTGGCTACATCGTCTATTTCATCTTCCTCCAAACCTCTTGGATAACCACTGCCGTCACATCTTTCATGATGCTGTAATGCGGCATACAGGATTCGTGGGTCAAAGCCCTTATCGTTAAGAATCTTTTTGCCCAGTGTTGTGTGGGTTTTCATTACGGCAAATTCTTCGTCAGTATATCTGCCCGGTTTATTAAGAATCTCAAGAGGAATCTGAGTCTTTCCTATATCGTGGAGCAAGCCTGCAAGAGTTAAAAGATTAACATCTGCAAGAGGCCATTTCAGCCATTTTCCAATGACACGTGAGATAAGCCCGACATTTAAAGAATGAGAATAAATAGGATCCTCAAGATTTCTCATATTGCTGAGCATATTTAAAAGCTCGATTGTAGTCTTGGACTTAAATAGAGACTCACAATTCTTCAGCATCTCATCGGTAGAACATTTCTTTCCGGCCAGGATGTCATCAAAATTCTTTTGAAGAAAAGCTATATTGATAGCATAATCTGACTGGAATTTCTGGAACTGAGGTGATGCCTTTAATCTCTGAGTGTAAGGAATCTGGGAGTTAGATGCCTTTACAGTTTCCTTTGGTTTTGAAAGGTCTGTTTTTTTCTTCTCCTTATGGGCAGCCTTTGGCTTTTCAGGTTCAGGAGCTGGCTCTGGTTCTACTTCTACAGGAGCCTCTTCTTCCACATCCTCAACAGTGGCAGACTCTATCTTATAAAAAGTGAGCTTTGCAATCATCTGAGGAGTAAGTTTTTCACCAGCTTTAATAATGATCTGACCTCGTTTGGTGACCACTGGCTCGGCTACAATCATATTAGGTTCAAGTTTGTCTACAGTTAAAGTTGTCATATTTAGACCTCATCTATTGTATATACAATTTAATTATAATGATTGAAAAATCTAAAGACAATATAGTTCACAGTACTTACAAAATTAAAACGTATGAATTTGTCCGTGATTAAAGACAAATTAGGAAAAAATACTATTGTTAAGTAGGTAAATTGGGAGTATACTTAACGTACCTAAGTATGCGCTTAGGTGTATTTCATTTTTAATTTTATATAGAAAGAGAGTCGAAAATGGAAAAGTTACTTTTTACTTCAGAGTCAGTAACAGAAGGCCATCCAGATAAGGTATGTGATGCCATATCTGATGCCATCCTCGATGCTTGCTTAGCTGAAGATCCTATGAGTAGAGTAGCTTGTGAGTCTTGCTCATGTACAGGTTTCGTACTTGTTACAGGTGAGATCACTACAAAGGCTACACTCGATGTTCCAGCTATTGTTCGCAAGACTCTTCTTGAAATCGGTTATGACGATGGAAAGAAAGGCATTGATGGAAACTCTTGCGCTGTTATGGTCGCTCTTGATCAACAATCCGCAGACATTGCAATGGGTGTTGACAAGGCTCTTGAGGCAAAGGAAGGCTCACTTACAGACGACCTGGATACAGGCGCCGGTGACCAGGGTATGATGTTCGGTTACGCTACAAACGAAACAGAAGAGCTCATGCCTTATCCTATTTCTCTTGCTCATAGACTTGCTCTACAGCTTGCAAATGTCCGCAAAGACGGTACATTATCGTACCTCCGTCCTGACGGAAAAACACAGGTTTCTGTAGAGTATGACGAAGCTGGCAAGCCAGTTAGACTTGAGGCAGTAGTTTTATCTACTCAGCATGATGAAGACGTTACTCAGGAACAGATTCACTCAGACATCAAGAAATATGTCTTCGATCCAGTCCTTCCAAAGGACATGATTGATGATAAGACAAAGTTCTACATCAATCCAACAGGCCGCTTTGTTATCGGTGGCCCACACGGTGATGCAGGTCTCACAGGCCGTAAGATCATCGTAGATACTTATGGTGGATATGCTCGTCACGGCGGCGGTGCTTTCTCAGGAAAGGACTGCACAAAGGTAGACCGCTCAGGTGCTTATGCAGCACGTTATGTTGCAAAGAACATCGTAGCAGCAGGCCTTGCTGACAAGTGCGAGATTCAGCTTTCATACGCTATCGGTGTAGCTGAGCCAACATCAGTAATGGTAGATACATTTGGTACAGGAAAGGTATCAGATACAAAGCTTGTAGAGATCGTTCGCGAGAACTTTGATCTTCGTCCAGCTGGAATTATCAAGATGCTCGACCTTCGTCGTCCAATCTACCGTCCAACAGCAGCATATGGTCACTTTGGCCGTACAGATGTTAAGCTTCCATGGGAGCAGACAGACAAAGCTGCAGCATTAAAGAAATATCTTTAAAATTATCAATATGATATAATGAAAGCAGTCCTATATAGGGCTGCTTTTGTTATTTAGCGGTGGATGAGGTGTAATTTTGAAACTTAAACATAGACTAATAATTTCATTCTTTATAATCGCTGTCGTTCCAATCATCATGTATGTCCTTTTACTCTTGAGTGGAAGATTTGACCGCACTTTACTTAAATTCGTAATTGCGGAATTATTTATCATGTCTTTTACCGCATTTATGATGGTTACCTGGATTTACAGTGGTGTTGTTATCCAGCTAAAAAAGCTGATAAGAGCAGCTAATAATATCAAAGAGGGCAATCTGGATTACAGCGTTGCCAGTGCAGGAACAGATGAGATGAGTGAGCTTTGCAATTCCTTTGAGGATATGCGAGTTCGTCTTAAAAATAATGCCAAGGATCGTCTGGAGGATGAGGCAGAGCAGAGAGCTTTGATATCAAACATTGCCCATGATCTTAAGACCCCTATCACAGCCATTAAGGGTTATGCAGAGGGGATGCTTGACGGCGTGGCAGACACTCCGGAGAAGCAGGCAAAATACATTCGCACAATCTACAATAAAGCCAACGAGATGAACACACTCATCAATGAGCTTACATTGTATTCAAATATTGATACCAACAAGATTCCATACAATTTCCAGAAGCTGAATCTCAGCGCATATTTTTCAGATTGTATCGAGGAGCTTGGAATGGATTTGGAGAATCAGCATATCCGCCTGGATTATTCCAACTTTGTTGATCCGGATGTGCAGATTATCGCAGATCCAGAGCAGCTTGGTCGTATCATTCACAACATCGTCAGCAATTCAGTGAAATACATGAGAGCAGATGTGGCATCGAGAATCAGCATATTGGTTAAGGATGTTGGTGATTTCGTTCAGATTGAGATTTCAGACAATGGCAAGGGTATTGCCACCCACGACCTGCCATATGTTTTCGACAGATTCTATCGCGCTGATGCGTCTAGAAATTCTGCAGCAGGTGGTAGTGGAATAGGTCTTTCAATAGTAAAGAAAATCGTGGAAGACCACGGCGGTAAGATTTGGGTTACCAGCAAAGAAAATGAAGGTACAACAATGTACTTTGTAATACGTAAATACCTGGAGGAGGTTTACAGTGAGTAGAATACTTATTATCGAAGATGAAGAATCCATTGCTGAGCTTGAAAAGGATTACCTTGAGCTTTCCAATTTCGAAGTAGATATTGAGGGAGATGGCGAGAAGGGCCTGCAGAAAGCTTTGGCTGGAAACTATGATATGTACATTTTGGATTTGATGCTTCCTGGCATTGATGGTTTCGAGCTATGCAAGCGCATCCGTGAGGTTAAAAATGTACCAATTCTTATGGTTACAGCAAAGAAAGAAGAAATCGACAAGATTAGAGGTCTTGGCCTTGGCGCAGATGATTACATTACAAAACCATTTTCACCAAGTGAGCTTGTAGCCCGCGTAAAGGCACATTTATCAAGATATGAGAGACTGGTGCAGTCGCCAAATATTCAGAAAGATGAAATCAGCATCCGTGGTCTTAGAATTGATAAGGCCAGCCGCAGGGTTTGGATTAACGGTGAGGAAAAGGTTTTCACAGCCAAGGAGTTCGACTTGCTGGCATTTTTGGCAGAGAATCCTAATGTGATTTACTCTAAGGAGCAGTTGTTTGAGACGCTCTGGGGAGAAGAATCAATTGGAGATATCTCCACAGTTACAGTTCATGTAAATAAGATTAGAGAAAAAATTGAGTTGAACACTTCAAAGCCTCAGTATATTGAGACAATTTGGGGAGTGGGGTACCGCTTTAAAGTGTGATTTGCCTGCAAATCACATAAAATGGTGGGGTACCGCTTCAAAGTGTGATAAACTTTAATTATCACTTGAGGGGGTGTAATGAAATGGAAGTATTATTTGAAGACGACAGCATCGTAGTATGCTATAAGCCTGCAGGGCTGGCTACACAGACCAGAAATATAGGTGAAAAGGATATGGAAAGTGAGCTTTCCAACTATCTCAAGGCCAAGGGGGAGAGCCCTGAGATTCACGTGGTTCACCGTCTGGATCAGCCAGTAGAGGGTGTTATGGTTTTTGCAAAGACAAAGGCCGCAGCCAACAATCTTACAAGACAGATTGCTGAGCATCAGTTAAAAAAACATTATTATGCAATCATTACAAGAGAGTCTTTCCCGGACGAGGGCGACTTAGTGGATTACCTTGTAAAGGACAATCGCACTAATCTTTCTAAGGTGGTTTCACAGAACGATCCTAGAGCAAAGAAGGCATCTCTTCGTTATCATACAGTTGATGAGTGGGATGACAGAAAGCTTCTTGATGTAGAGCTTTTTACAGGCCGTCATCACCAGATTAGAATACAGCTTGCCAGCAGAACAGCGCCTATTTTAGGGGATATTAAATATGGCGGAGTTTCTACAGGACATAATTTAGCGCTGTGTTCATATTCAATTGGATTTACACATCCTAAGTCTGGGGCTCCAGTGGAGTTTCAGGTTAAGCCAAAGGGAGAGGATTTTTTAGATAGTAAGGTTGCAAATTAATTGACAAAACAGGGGGTTTCAATTGATTAAACTCTACGTAGCAGTTTTTTTGCTTACAGCATTTATAATGCTTGTGTGTGGAGTCTACATAGCTACCAAACACACAATAAAGCAAAACAAACTTAATATTTCAATTATGCAGTTGCTAGCTGTGGGAATTGTTGCGTGCCTGACTTACACTCACGCTATTTCCGTGCGTACAGAGCTGGCAGCTGAATTTGGTTATGCATTTTATTTTATAAGCATAGACTGGATTCTTATCACATTTCTTTTTTATTCCAGACAGTACACGAGAATATGGATTGATCAGTATGCATCAGCCCTGATTACGGCTACCATTGCAGTTCTTGATTCTATCAGTTTATTCTTCAACTACAAATGGCATCATGCATTTTACCTGGTAAAAAAAGAATTTGATGGAGAATGGTTCTACGTATTTAAAATCAACGATTATTACGTGGTGCATCTTGTATTCTGTTACATAATTGTAGCCATGATAATTATGATTTTTATTCAGAAATCATACCTGACAAGCGGATTCCATAGAAACCGATATCTTTCAATCCTGGTTATCTTTGTGGGTATTATTCTGCTTGATGTGGTGTATTTGTTCTTTGATTATCCGGTGGATATTTCCATTTGCCTGTATTCAGTTGCGTCGATATTCGTAAGCTACTACACGCTACTGTATAATCCAAAGACCTTCGTTGAATACATGCTTAGTACCATCACTGAGAGAATGGAATGTGCTCTTGTTTCATTTGATGAGAATGACAATTGTATCTATTCAAATCAGCAGGCTAACAGAATGTTTTCTCCAGGTGGAGATACAAAGCTTATTGAGGACAGATTCAAGAGATGGAGAGAGGGAAGAGAGACCAACTCCATTTCCAATACCAGCTGGAACGAGATTTATAATTTTAATGGAGAGGAATATCGCTTTGATATCCACTTCAATAAAATTTACGATAAGAGGGGCTTCTACTGCGGATGCTATTTCTCATTCTACGATGTAACTGGAGATTTCCTTGCATACGAGGAGGAGAAATATCGTTCAAGCCACGATGCTCTTACAGGCGCTCTTAACAGAGAGAGCTTTTACGAGGAAGCAAGAAATATTCTGGATGAGAATCCTGAGATTGACTATGTAATGGTTTGCTGTGACATCAAGGGCTTTAAGCTTATAAATGATGTCTTTGGTGTAGATAAAGGCGATGAACTTCTGGTTCGTTGTGCTGATACCATTCGTGACAGAATTGCAGGGGGCGCTACCTTTGCAAGACTTGAGGCGGACCGCTTCGCAGTATTGGTTCCAAAGAGCCGATACAGTGAAGAAATCTTTATGACAGGAATGAACCAGATCAGTCATTCTCTGGATAATTCCCAGTATCGAATGGTAATTCTCGCAGGTGTTTATGACATCTACGACAGAGATGCTCCTATTGTTTCAATGTGTGATGGTGCATTCCTTGCCATTGAATCAATCAAGGACAGCTTTAAGAATGCCATTGCTTACTACGGCGACATGCTGCGCCACGAATATATGACAGAGCAGAAGATTCTGGCTGAGTTTGAGACAGCTCTTCAGACTGGTCAGTTTGCTATGTTCCTTCAGCCAGTAGTTACTGTTGATGGCAGAATTACCATGGCAGAGGCTCTGGTTCGCTGGATACATCCTGACAGAGGAATCATTGCTCCACTTTCTTTCATTCCGCTTTTGGAGAAGACAGGTTACATTTACAAGCTTGATCAGTACATTTGGGAGCAGGCAGCAAAGAGACTTGCTTACTGGACATCCCTTGGACATGAGGAGTTATCCATTTCAGTAAATATCTCTGTTAAGGATTTCTATTACATGGATATTTATGAGACCCTGGTTTCAATTGTTGAAAAGTATCACATCGAGCCATCACGATTGAAGCTTGAGATCACAGAGACCATTTTCATGACGGAGAAGGAACGTCAGATTGACATTATGTCCAGCTTGAAGGATTATGGATTCCTTATTGAAATCGATGATTTCGGAAGCGGATATTCATCACTGAATATGCTTAAGGAGGTTCCTGCTGATATTCTTAAGATGGACATGGCTTTCCTGGCTATGGATAAAAATATCACCAGAGGCCGCAAGATTGTAAATACCATAATCACTCTTGCAAAGGCCCTTGGAATGATGGTTACAATCGAGGGTGTTGAGAATGAAGATCAGCTGAATTACCTTAAGGGAACTGGTGCTGATTATCTTCAGGGCTATTATTTCAACAAGCCACTTCCAGTTAAGAAGTTCGAGGAATTATATTTGTAGAAAAATTAATAAAAATACTTCCAGGTCCACTCCATCTAAGGGGTGGACTTGTTTTGTATAATCCTTTATAATAGTGAAGCTTGAAAAGATTTTTAAAGAATTGAAAAGGAGAAAAAAATGGCACAGGAAAAAAAGCTGGTAGAAGCGATTACCTCCATGTCAGAGGATTTCGCACAGTGGTATACCGATGTAGTTGTTAAGGCTGATTTGATTGCATATTCATCAGTAAAGGGATGCATGATCATTAAGCCCGATGGGTATGCTATTTGGGAAAATATCCAGCACGAGTTAGACAGAAGATTCAAGGAGACAGGCGTACAGAACGTTTACATGCCTATGTTCATCCCGGAGAGTCTTCTTCAGGTTGAGAAGGACCATGTAGAGGGATTTGCACCAGAAGTAGCTTGGGTTACACACGGTGGTCTTAACCCGCTTCAGGAGCGTCTTTGCGTTCGTCCTACTTCAGAGACTCTTTTCTGTGATTTCTATAAAGATATTATTCACTCTCACAGAGATTTACCAAAGGTTTACAACCAGTGGTGTTCAGTAGTTCGTTGGGAGAAGGAGACACGTCCATTCCTTCGTTCTAGAGAGTTCTTATGGCAGGAGGGCCACACAGCTCATGCTACAGCTGAGGAGGCAGAGGAGCGTACAGTTCAGATGCTCAACCTTTACGCAGACTTCTGTGAGGAAGTTCTTGCTATGCCTGTAGTTCGCGGACAGAAGACTGAAAAGGAAAAGTTCGCAGGAGCAGAGGCTACATATACAATCGAGGCACTTATGCACGACGGTAAGGCTTTACAGTCTGGTACATCACACAACTTTGGCCAGAACTTCTCTAAGCCATTTGGTATTCAGTACACAGATAAGAACAATCAGCTTCAGTATGTTCACCAGACATCTTGGGGCATGACTACACGTCTTATTGGTGCTATCATTATGGTACATGGTGATGACAGTGGTCTTGTACTTCCACCACGTATCGCACCTACACAGGTAGTTGTTATTCCTATTCAGCAGAAGAAGGAAGGCGTACTTGAAAAGGCTGCAGAGGTTTGTGAGAAGCTTGGCAAGACTATGCGTGCTAAGCTTGATGATTCAGACAAGTCACCAGGCTGGAAGTTCTCTGAGGCAGAGATGCGCGGTATCCCTGTTCGTGTAGAGCTTGGACCAAAGGATATCGATGCAGGCAAGTGCGTACTTGTTCGCCGTGATACACGTGAAAAAATCGAGTGCCCACTTGATCAGGTGGAGACAAAGGTGGCAGAGCTTCTTGAGACAATCCAGAAGGATATGTTTAAAAGAGCAAAGGCTCACCGTGATAGCCATATCTGGGATGCTCACAACTATGCTGAGTTCACAGAAATCGCTAACAACAAGCCAGGCTTCATTCGCGCTATGTGGTGCGGTGATGTAGCTTGCGAGAACAAGATTAAAGAAGATTTAGCTGTTACTTCACGTTGTATGCCATTCAAGGATCAGGAGCAGATTTCTGACGTATGTGCATGCTGCGGCAAGCCAGCTAAGAAATTAGTATATTGGGGTAAAGCTTATTAATATGAATTTACCAGCAGACGTTCAAAATATTATATCGGTATTAGAATCTAACGGACACGAAGCCTATGCAGTAGGCGGCTGTGTCCGTGACTGCATTCTGGGGAAAGTTCCACACGACTGGGACATTACCACATCGGCCTTGCCAGAACAGGTGAAGGCTCTGTTTGAGCGCACTTTTGATACTGGAATCGAGCACGGCACGGTGACAGTTTTGATGCACGGCATTGGATACGAGGTCACTACTTACCGTGTAGACGGAAAGTACGAGGATGGCCGCCACCCTAAGGAGGTTACATTCACAGCTTCTTTAGAGGAGGATTTAAAGCGCCGCGATTTCACTATCAATGCCATGGCCTATAATGATACAAAGGGTTTGGTGGATTTGTTTGGTGGAGAGGCTGATTTACAGGCTGGTATCATCAGAGCTGTAGGAAATCCTATCGAGCGTTTCACAGAGGATGCCCTTCGTATGCTTAGAGCTCTTCGTTTCTCTGCACAGCTTGGTTTTGAGATTGAGAAGGATACTTACGAGGCTATCAAGACTCTTGCGCCTACTCTTGAGAAAATCAGCGCTGAGCGTATTCAGGTGGAGATGGTAAAGCTTGTGACATCTGCTCATCCAGAGCGCATCAGAGATGTGTATGCCACAGGCCTTACAAAGATTTTCTTCCCAGAGTTTGACGCCATGATGGAATGCGACCAGGTGAACAAACACCACATGTACTCAGTAGGAGAGCACACTATCGTTTCTATGGGGCTGGCTCCTGATGATAAGGTGATTCGTCTTACAATGATGCTTCACGATATAGCAAAGCCAGTATGCAAGACTACCGATGAAAACGGCCAGAATCATTTCAAGACACACCCAGTAAAGGGCGCAGATATGGCCCGTACTGTGCTTCGTCGACTGAAGTTTGATAATGACACTACAGACAAGGTTTGTAATCTTGTAAAGAATCATGATGATAGACCTGAGATTAACCATCGCAATGTTCGCAGAATGATTATTCGTGTAGGTCAGGAGAATTTCAATGATCTTCTAGCTGTTAAAAGAGCAGATACTCTGGCTCAGAGCATGTATCATCGTGAGGAAAAGCTTTCTTATATAGATGAGCTTGAAAAGGTATTTAATGAGGTGGTTGCAGCAGGTGATTGCCTTCGAATCAAAGATTTAGAGATAAATGGCAAGGATTTAATTGCCATGGGCCTTCCACAGGGACAGAGAATTGGAGAGGTTTTATCCACTATTTTCGACTCAGTTGTGGAAAATCCAGAACTTAATCAGAGGGAAACTCTGTTAAACATGGCTAAAAGTATGATAAAATAATCCCATGAGAGGGATTTTTACGAAAAAATGGTCTAATTTAATAGTGTTGTCAGTTATTTGTGCAGGGGCATTGCTGGGATGTGGATATCGTAACAATGCCACTGTTACTAACTATACTGGGTCCGCTTTGCAGAATTCCAGTCAGGATACTGGAGAGGTGGAGAATCAGGAAGCTCAGACTGAAGCAGAGCCTGAGGCACTTGAGCTGTATATTGTCGAGAATCTGGATATGACAGATGAGACGATAGCTCTCTATTCTATAGATTCTGACCAGCAGCTTCGCTACAAATATAACATGACCACTAAATTCTTAAATAAATACGGCAGCACCGACACCTGGGCCGAGTTTACCACCGGCACGGTTGTTTCTATCGGGGATTTTCTGCCGGCTTCCGGAGCACTTAGTCAGGTGCAGAAATCAGCAGATGTATGGATGTACGAGGATATTTCAAAGTATTCTATTGATGCATCACGAAATTTAATAACTATCGATGGCAAGAACTACAAGATTACGGATAAGACCAAAGTCTATTCCGACAGTGCCAAGATTCTTTTGGAGAATATAGGAAAAGATGACGCCATTACTGTAACAGGAAAGGATAAGGAAGTTCTTTCTATTGCAATAACTACAGGACACGGCTTTATCAGCCTTGTGAATACTTCAGTTTTTGATGGCAGTCTGATATTTATAGGAAACAAGATTGTTTCCATGGTAAATGGAAACGAGACTATCGAGGTGCCTGAGGGAACTTACCTTGTTACCGTGGCAAACAACGGTTGGGGCGGTTCTCAGGAAATAACTGTTAACCGTGATGAGAACATTCTGGTTGATTTGGACTTAATGAAAGGAGATGGCCCGTCATATTGTCTGATGACATTCCTTGTGACTGTGCCGGAAACCTACGTATATATAGATGGAAAGATTGTGGATACAAACGAGCCTCAGTATGTCCAGTACGGAAGCCATAAACTGGTTGTAAAATGCTCCGGCTACAAAGCCTGGAGGAAGACCCTGGTGGTCAATTCAGAGACAGCTGAGATAACACTAGCCATGGAAGCTGAAACTGAAAGCGGAACAACTACAAATGAGACTTCAAATGAAACTGCTGGAGAGGCGTCTGAACAGGCGCAGGAAATTATTGACGAAACTGTTTCAAATGGTCCAGAAGAAGAGACTGCAGGCAGCTCAATTAAGAGTGATTATGACTACGAAGTTGACTATTTATCAACGATTTCCGACCTTATAAGCAACTTAATGAACTAATTTGTGTGAAAAAGATGTGAACATCCTAGAAAATCAAGGGTTTGTAAATAGTAATTATAGTTAAAAATCACGTTAGAAATTTGTAATATTTCATAAAACCCTTATAAAATCGGGATTTTTTGGGGTTTTTGTGTTGACACTGTTATATAAAACAATTATAAAGGATATTGTAGTTATTAAGGATTTTGGTCCTAAAATAAAAATAACAATTCTCGAGGAGGAATAAGTAATGAACAAGACAGAATTAGTAGCAGCTATCGCTAGCAAGGCTAACATTTCTAAGAAGGATGCTGAGGCTTCTGTAAAGGCTTTCACAGAGGTTGTAGCTGAAGAGCTTAAGAAGGGGGAGAAGATTCAGCTCGTTGGCTTCGGTACATTCGAAGTTTCTAAGAGAGCAGCTCGTACAGGTAGAAATCCACAGACAGGCGCTGAGATGAAGATTCCTGCATCTAAGGCTCCTAAGTTTAAGGCTGGTAAGGCTCTTAAGGATTCTATCAACTAATTAATTTCTTGATTTTTAGAATCATTATGGGGTTCGGGTTTCCGAGCCCCTTTATTTATTCTAAAGCCTACGCTGGTTACGGATACAAGCCTTAGTGTTTCTTCATTCAGCTAAGAATGCTTCATTCAGAAACCTAAGAGCTTGTTTCCTACCAGCTTATGTTGAGATAAGAGGTACGCTATGAGACTAGATAAGTATTTAAAAGTAAGTAGATTGATTAAACGACGCACAGTAGCCAATGAGGCTTGCGACAGCGGTCGTGTACAAATTAATGGAAAAATTGCGAAAGCTTCCACCGACGTTAAAGTTGGTGATATAATAGAAATAGCATTTGGAAATAAAAATGTGAAAGTTGAGGTCCTTGATATTCAGGACACTACAAAGAAGGATGCAGCTGCAGATCTTTTTAAGTATTTATAGTTATGGCAAAAAAAAGAAAACAAGTTAGAAGACGAAAGAAAACCTCCACAGGTAGAATATATGTAGCCGTCATTATGCTTTTTATGATTGGCGTAATGACAGTTCAGATTGTGCGCCTTTACGATAAGAATGAGGAGCTCAAGAAGAAGGAGGAGACTCTACAGACTCAGCTGGATGCAGCTAACGAAAAAAGTCAGCAGCTTAAGGAACAGGAAGAATACGTCGGTAGTGACGAATACATAGAAAATGAGGCTTCACAGAAGCTTGGATTGACACATGACAATTGGATCATTTTTAGACAAAAAGAAGATTAGAGATTATATTCAAAAACATAATATGTTAAACAAAGGCGACAGGGTGGTCTTAGGTTTATCCGGAGGACCTGATTCTGTATGCCTTTTTTTTGTACTCCTTGCTCTAAAGGAGGAGTACGACTTAGATATTCATGCCATTCACGTAAATCACTGCATAAGAGAAGGTGATGCCGATGAGGATCAGGCATATGTGGAGAGCCTTTGCAGGGACTTTGAAGTGCCTTTAAAGGTAGTCAGAGCGGATATACCGGCTATGGTTGCAGAATCAGGCCGCTCTACCGAAGAGGAGGCCCGTATGGCCCGATATGAGACCTTTGAAGCCTACGCCATGGAGTTGGAAGCAGAGGAAGAAGAGGGCTCGGTAAAAATCGCTGTAGCCCACAATGCGGACGATAACGCAGAAACAGTACTTTTCCATATGGCAAGAGGTACAGGACTAGATGGAATGTGTGGAATTGTTCCTACCAGAGGCCGAATCATCCGGCCACTGCTTGAGGTTCCAAAAGCGGAAATCCTTGAATTTATCCATGATAATGAGATTGCTTATTGCGTGGATGAAACCAACGCTGAGGTGACCTATGACAGGAACAGGATAAGACACAATATTTTACCAGAACTTTCAGAAATAAATCCTAAGGCCCTGGAGCATATTACCGATATGACTAACAGATTGATGGAAGTTGCGGATTATATCTCACTTGAGGCGAAAGGGCTTTTAGCTATCGCTAAAGATGAAGGTGATAAGCTGAGAAAGCGGGCGTTCATTACCGCACCCCGTGTTATTGCCAGCCAGGCATTGAAGGAGTATCTCAGCGGATTTATGCCAAATCAGAAGGATGTAAGCGCAGTTCATATAGAAAGCATTCTGGGACTCCTACAGGAGGAGGGAGAACGCCAGGTGCAGCTTCCATACAAAAAAACTCTTGTCATTTCCTATGAGCATTTATATGTGATTGATGAGGAGGATGATGAGCCAAAAGGTACCATTTCCTACCGAGAATTCGACCTTGAGCCGGGCATGAAATACCCTACAGGAACCTATACTAAATGGTTTGATTGTGATAAAATATCGGATAATGTTGTTATACGAACCCGCGCTGAAGGGGATTATCTTACTATCGATTCGGCTGGAAATCACAAGTCCATTCAGGACTACTTTGTGGATGAAAAAATACCTCGTCACAAGAGGGATAAAATCATCCTGGTGTGTGATGGCAGCCATGTAATGTGGGTGGTAGGCTATAGAATCAGCGAATATTATAAAATCTCTAATAATACCACTCGTGTATTAGAGATAGTTTACGGAGGAACAGGAAATGAGTGAGAACATCAGAGTCCTTTTACCAGAGGATGAATTAGCAGCACGTATTGCTGAGCTTGGAGCACAGATTAGTAAGGACTACGAGGGTGAGACAGTATTTTTGGTTTGCATCCTTAAGGGAGCTTCATTCTTTGCATGTGAGCTTGCTAAGAGAATTACAGTGCCAGTTATCATCGATTTCATGGCTACATCAAGCTATGACGGAGGCACAGTATCATCCGGAGTAGTTAAGATTAAGAAGGACCTTGATTTAGACCCAACAGGTCAGAACGTAATCATTGTTGAGGACATTATTGATAGTGGTAATACACTTAACTACCTCGGTCAGCTCTTCAAGGACCGCGGTGCAAAGTCAGTTCGCATGGTTACAATGCTTGATAAGCCAGACCGCAGAGAAGTTGATGTTCATGTTGACTATACAGGCTTTACAATTCCAGATCAGTTTGTAGTTGGTTATGGTCTTGATTATGACCAGAAGTATCGCAACCTTCCATACATCGGCATTGTAGAGTTAGACTAGGAGGACATTTTGAAGAAAAACAGAGCTTCAGGAATGATAATCTATGCCCTATTTGTTGTGGTTGTTTTAGCTATTCTCTATAGCAGTATGGGCAACAAAACTACCACCTATTCAATGGCGGAGTTGAAATCTGCAATCAAGAGGGAGCAGGTTAAGGCTGTTAACATTACTCAGAATGAGGAGGTACCTACAGGTGCCGCTACTATCAAACTATCTACTGGAGATACTGTCACATTGTATGTATCAGATGTAAATGATTTACAGCAGATACTTACAGAGGCTAATATTGCCTACAACGTCAGTGATATTCCACATGACAGCTGGCTTTCTGAGCTTTTACCTATGTTAATAGTCCTTGGAGCAGTATTCATCCTTTTCATGATAATGATGAATGCTCAGGGTGCAGGCGGTGGCGGCGCCAATGCCAAAATGATGAATTTCGGCAAGAGTCGTGCCAAGATGTCTACAAAAGAAGACATTAGCACCAGATTTAATGATGTTGCTGGTCTTAAGGAAGAAAAGGAAGAAGTTGAGGAACTTGTTGATTTCCTCAAGGATCCTAAGAAATATACTAAGCTTGGAGCACGTATCCCTAAGGGAGTTATTCTTGTAGGCCCTCCTGGAACAGGTAAGACACTTCTTGCCAAGGCTATCGCAGGTGAGGCAGGTGTTCCATTCTTCTCCATTTCAGGTTCTGATTTCGTGGAGATGTTTGTCGGTGTAGGTGCATCCCGAGTTAGAGATCTTTTTGCTGAGGCAAAGCAGAATGCACCATGTATTGTATTTATTGATGAGATTGATGCGGTTGCAAGACGCCGTGGTACAGGTATGGGTGGCGGCCATGATGAGCGTGAGCAGACATTGAACCAGCTTCTTGTTGAGATGGATGGTTTTGGTGTTAATGAGGGCATCATCGTTATGGCAGCTACAAACCGTGTTGATATTTTGGATCATGCTATTATGCGTCCAGGACGTTTCGACAGAAAGGTATTTGTTGGCCGTCCAGATGTTCAGGGCCGCGAGGAAATCCTCAAGGTTCACGCATCTAATAAGATGCTTGGTTCAGATGTAGATTTACATCAGATTGCCCAGACTACAGTTGGATTTACCGGTGCAGATTTGGAGAACCTTCTTAATGAGGCAGCCATTCTTGCAGCAGGTGAAGACAGACAATATATTACAAATGACGATATTAAGAAGTCCTTTGTAAAGGTTGGTATTGGTAAGGAAAAGAAGAGCCGTGTGGTTTCTGACAAAGAAAAGAAGATTACAGCCTACCACGAGAGTGGACATGCGATTTTATTCCATGTGCTTCCAGATGTAGGCCCTGTTTATTCAGTTTCTATTATTCCTACCGGCGCTAGCGCAGCAGGATATACAATGCCTATAAATGAAAATGACGAGATGTTCAATACCAAGGGCAAGATGCTTCAGGATATTATTGTTTCGTTAGGTGGACGTGTTGCTGAGGAGCTTATCTTTGATGATATTACTACTGGTGCATCACAGGATATTAAGCAGGCTACTCAGGCAGCCAGAAATATGGTTACTAAATTTGGTTTCTCAAAGAATATTGGTATGGTTCATTATGGCGATGATGACGAAGAAGTCTTCATCGGAAGAGATTTGGCTCATACTAAGGGATTTTCAGATGCCACAGCTAAAGCCATTGATGATGAGGTAAAGATGATCATCGATGAATGTTATGAAAAAGCTGTGAAACTTTTGAAAGAGTATGAACCTATCCTACACAAATGTGCTAATCTATTATTAGAGAAAGAAAAGATTAGCAGAAGTGAGTTCGAAGCTCTATTTGGTGATGAATTAAAGGATGATGATACCGAAGAAAGCCTCGAGGGAGTCGCTGTAGAAGGTATTAATTGGGAAAATTAGTGCAATATGCACAAAAAATATTGTGGAGTTTTGGTATGTTTGTGCACACTTGAGTGTTGCATCGCCATATAATAAACATCGTAAAAACCCCCCAATACATTATATAATTTTTACTAACCCCATAGTAAAAATACCTTCTCCTAAAAAGACAGCGATCGTTGCTGTCTTTTTTACTATCTAAAAATATTGCTATTCAGCCAGGGGGATTCACATGAATATCCACGCAATATACTCGGATGGAACAGCTGAATATAGATATCCCATGGAGCCGGATGAGAATTCTCTGGTAACTATCAGCATCAGAGTTTATCACCAGGAAGATGTAGATGTTTTTTTGATGTCAAAAACTGACAATCTTAGTCAGCGAATGCACCTGGACAGAACCCGTGGTGAGTTCGATTTCTATTCCTGTACAGTACAACTGGGCGAAAAGGAATTTAGATATTATTTTGAGCTCGTAGTGGGCCTTGATCACTATTACTATGACCGTGTAGGTCTGTGGAGAGATTACAGGGAGCACTACGAATTTTCTATTATGCCAGGTTTTTCCACACCAGCCTGGTCTAAAGGTGCGGTTATGTACCAAATCCTTGTGGACAGATTCTACAATGGAGACCCTTCAAATGATGTGGAGACAAACGAATATCATTATGTTGGCGCGCCTGTAGAGGGCGTGAAGGACTGGAGTTCCCTGCCAGCAAATCTTGATATAGGCAGATTTTACGGTGGAGATTTAGAGGGCGTACGCCAGAAGCTTCATTACCTGAGGAGTCTTGGCGTGGAGGTCATCTATTTCAATCCACTGTTTGTGTCGCCTTCAAATCATAAATACGACACTTCAGATTACGATTATATTGATCCACACCTTACAGTAATTAAAAATGATGGCGGAGAATGTCTTGATCCATCTGATTATGACAATACTCACGCTACAAAGTATAAATTGCGTGTTACCAACAAGGAGAACCTTGAGGCCAGCAACAAATTCTTTGCTGACTTTGTTAATGAGGCTCACCAGAAAGGTATACGTGTAATTATCGACGGCGTATTTAATCACTGCGGTTCCTTCAACAAGTGGTTGAATCGCGAGAAGATTTACTCAAAGGACGAAGGCTATGCCCCTGGTGCCTATGAGAGTAAGGACAGCCCTTATAACAGCTTCTTTAAGTTCTATGAGGACAGCTGGCCAGATAATAAGAGCTATGACGGCTGGTGGAGCCATGACACCCTTCCTAAGCTAAATTATGAGGATTCACCTAAGCTGTATGAGTATATTTTGAATATAGGCAAGAAATGGGTTAGCGAGCCATATAACTGTGATGGCTGGCGTCTTGACGTTGCGGCTGATTTGGGTCATTCCGAGGAATTTAACCACAAGTTCTGGCGTGATTTCAGAAATGCTGTAAAAAGCGCTAATCCTAATGCTATTATTTTGGCTGAACATTACGGAAATCCTACCGCCTGGCTTTCAGGTGACCAGTGGGATACTGTAATGAATTATGACGCTTTTATGGAGCCTCTCACCTATTTCCTGACAGGTATGGAAAAGCATTCCGATGAATTCCAGCCAAGTGCTTTGGGAGATGGTGACAGATTTAAAAATACTATGCTTCATTTCATGGCAAGACTTAAGACACCATCGTTGCTATGTGCTATGAATCAGCTTTCAAATCATGATCATTCCCGTTTCCTCACCAGAACCAATCATACGGTGGGAAGAATTGCTACAAAGGGAGCACAGGCTGCAGAAGACGGTGTCAGCATCCCTGTAATGAAGCTGGCGGAGATGATTCAGTTTACATGGCCGGGTGCCCCTACTCTCTATTATGGAGATGAGGCTGGTGTGTGCGGATTTACAGATCCTGACAGCCGCCGTACATATCCTTGGGGCAGTGCAAATTACGATTTGATTGATTATACCCGAGACATTATCATGATTCACAAGCAGAGCCATGCCATTAAGGAAGGCTCATTCAGATTCCTGAATTGTGGACAGGGATTTATCAGTTACGGAAGATTTACCAGCAATGAACAAATCATTGTTTTGATTAATTCAAATGGCAATGAAATCAGCGTAGATGTGCCTGTTTGGATGGCTGGCGTTCCATTAAATTGTCAACTTGAACGATTGATTTTAAGTAATGAGGTTGGGTATTCTATCATGCCGACCGATATAACTGTTGAGGGTGGAAATCTTCATATTGCACTTGGACCATATTCGGGCATAGTGTACAAAAGAATTTAAAAATACTTGACCAATGTTCTAATTTACAATGCTTAAGTTACCATGTTAGAATAAAGCAAACCAAGTTAATGGTAATTTAAGCGGGAGAAATATTATGGCGAAGAATCTCACATGTCAGGATAAGATCGACATGCAGGCACTTGAGAAGCGACATAAAGAGTTAGAAAAAGCATGGAACGATTTATTAAAAGAAAAGAGAGAGGTGGAAGCTAGAATTCACACCCTCGAGCAGCAGGAAAAGCAGTTTGAGATGAAATGGGAAATGCTCATTCGCGAGACTCAACAGCTTGCTGATGACAAAAAACAGTTTGAACGCAAAAAGAAATTTTATGATCAGGTTCAGGCTAATAATGCGCAGGAATCCTATTCTGTCACAACATCAGACAATATTGTCCACGGAGAAATGTTCTTCTCTGGTGTATCTACTCAGAAGGCTCTTAAGAAGCGCTACAAGGATCTCATTAAGATTTATCATCCAGATGGAGATGCTGGCGATACAGCTACAGTAGCTGAAATCAACAGAGAGTACGAGGACCTTAAGTCTCAGATGAACTAAATATTGTAGACATATCATCAGGTAATGGAGCCACAAACTCCATTACCTTTTTTGTTATAGGGTGTTCGAATTGTATTCTATGAGAATGAAGAGCCTGCCTCTGCATATACTCATAATCAGGATTATATAGATCGTCCCCAATAAGAGGATGTCCTATATATTTAAAATGAACACGAATCTGATGAGTGCGGCCTGTCTCAAGATGAATTGAGATGAGGCTGTGCCCATTTTTTTCTTCTATAACCTTATAGTGGGTGATGGCGCGTTCTCCATATTCAAAATCAACCTGTCTGGTGATGATGGAATCACTGACACGTCCGATAGGAGCATCAATAGTGCCCTCTGATTGCTCTAGGTGGCCTCGCACAATTGCGTAGTACTCCCTGTGAAACTCTCTTTTTTTTACCATTGTAGAAAGAATATTGCCACTGACAAGATGCTTGGCAATAACGGTGAGACCAGACGTGTTCTTATCCAATCGGTTTGCACATCTGAATATAAAAGGTTTCCCCTGGACCTCATAGTAGTAAGCCAGACCATTAGCCAGAGAATCCTCATAATGATTCAGGCTTGGATGTATGGAAAGGCCAGCGGGTTTATTAATCACAATAATATCTTCGTCTTCATAAACAATATCTAAAGGCATTTCTACTGGTGGAATCTTTTCAGAAGACTCTTCCTCAGAAATGTTCACAGTTAAAACTTCTCCAGCCTTTAGCTTGCGGTTCATATGAACCCACTCGCCGTCTATAACTACGTTATTTGGCATTTTCTTAATTGCGGTGATATTGGCAGAAGAATAGCCCTGGGTTTTAAGAAATTTATCTATTTGAAATCCATCATATTCAGTTGGGATTGTGTAAGTAAGTGTTCGATTCATACTCATCATTAAACAGCAAAAGAGCCGAACGGTCAACGTCGGCTCTTTTTTCGAAGGAGAATAAATTAATATATATGAAGAAAATGAAAAGAAACTATTTCATAGTAGCAACTACGCTTACTGTCTTCTTGCTACCATCGAATGGAATTATGTTTCCTTCGATTTCCTTACCATCAACAAGTAAGCTTGCTACACCCTTCTGAACCTTGTTAGGGTTCTTGATTTCGATGTTGTATGTAACACCACGGTATACACGTGTAACATTGAAATCACCAAACTCAGCTGGAGTACATGGATTTACTGAAAGTCCCTCAAGTGTTGGGTAAATACCTAAGATGTACTGAGAGATGTTTGTAAACGTCCATGCTGCTGTACCAGTAAGCCAGCTGTTCTTTGCCTCACCATGGAACTTAGCGTCAGCACCAGCAACCATCTGTGAGTAAACATATGGCTCAGTTCTATGAATCTCAGAAATGTCCTCGATGTATGATGGACATGTCTTCTTGTAAACTTCAAATGCTCTGTCGCCACGACCAATGCAAGTCTCAGCGATAGAAATCCAAGGATTGTTGTGGCAGAAGATACCTGCATTCTCCTTGTATCCTGGTGGATATGATGTGATTTCACCAAGCTCGAGATGATATCTTGTGTAAGCTGGCTGAAGAATCATAACACCATACTTTGTATCAAGCTTCTCTTTAACTGAATCAAGGGCCTTCTTAGCGTTGCCATCTTCAACACCAACACCAGCCATTACGCACATACCCTGTGGCTCGATGTAAATCTGTCCCTCATCACATTCTTTAGAACCAACCTTGTGGCTGTAAGCGTCATAAGCACGTACGAACCACTCGCCGTCCCAGCCATCTTTCTCGATAGCTTTAATCATCTTATCTACTTCAGCAAGAACTCTCTCAGCCTCAGCATTGTCGCCCATGAGCTTGCAAAGATCTGCATACTCACGACCATATTTTACAAACATACCAGCGATGAATACTGACTCTGCAACTGGTCCTTCTGAAGGGCCGAAGCACTGGAAGCTCTCGCCTGGATGCTCAGAGAAGCAGTTAAGGTTCAAGCAGTCATTCCAGTCAGCACGACCGATAAGTGGAAGATCGTGTGGACCCTTGTGATTTACGATGTAATCAAATGAACGCTTTAAGTGCTCCATAAGAGATGTTGCAACTGACATATCATTGTCATATGGAACAGTCTCATTAAGGATTGATGTATCACCTGTCTCACGGATGTAAGCAGATGTACCAGCGATGAGCCAAAGTGGATCGTCGTTAAATCCAGAACCGATATCAGAGTTACCCTTCTTAGTAAGTGGCTGATACTGGTGGTAAGCTGAACCATCCTGGAACTGTGTAGAAGCGATATCAATGATACGCTCTCTTGCACGGTCTGGAATAAGGTGAACGAATCCGAGAAGATCCTGGCAAGAATCTCTGAATCCCATTCCACGACCAATACCTGTCTCGTAGTAAGAAGCAGAACGTGACATGTTGAATGTAACCATACACTGATACTGATTCCAGATGTTAACCATACGGTTTACATGCTCGTCCTTAGACTCGATATGGAATTTGCTAAGAAGGTCATTCCAGTAAGCATTGAGAGCTGCAAAAGCCTTATCGAAATCCTCTGTAGTCTGGTATTTAGAAAGAAGAGCAGTAGCCTTCTTCTTATTGATTACGCCTGGCTTCTCCCACTTGTCATCCTCAGCGTTTTCTACATAACCAAGTGCGAATACAAATGTCTTTGACTCGCCTGGATTTAAGCTAACGTTGAGCTGGTGTGAAGCGATTGGATACCAACCAGAAGCGATAGTGTTATGAAGCTTTCCTTCGATAACAGCTGCTGGCTTATCAGGACCATTGTAAGCTCCTCTGAACTCATCACGGCTTGTTTCGAAACCATCAATCTTAGCGTTTACAGAGTAAACAGCGTAGTGATTACGACGCTCTCTGTATTCTGTTTTATGATAGATTGTAGAATCAATTACCTCAACCTCACCGATTGAAAGGTTACGCTGATAGTTCTTCATATCATCATCAGCATTCCAGAGGCACCACTCTACATATGAGAAAAGAGTAATATCTTTCTTTGCATTTCCTTTATTTGTAAGAGTGACCTTAGTAAGCTCTACAGGATCATCATAAGGAACGAAAGTAACAAGAGCTGCTTCGACATCGTTCTTAACACCTGTGAACTTGCTGTAGCCAATACCATGGCGGCACTCGTAAGAGTCAAGTTCAGTCTTTGTTGGCTGCCAACCTGGGTTCCAGATTGTATCACCATCCTTAATATAGAAATACTTACCATTTGTATCTGGTGTAGTATCGTTGTAACGATATCTAGTCATGCGAAGAAGCTTTGCATCTTTGTAGAAGGTATAACCTCCGCAAGTGTTTGATAATAATGTAAAGAAATCCTTGCAGCCCAGATAGTTAATCCATGGCAAAGGAGTCTTTGGAGTTGTGATAACATATTCCTTATTGTTATCATCGAAAAATCCGTATTTCATGTTTTCCTCCCTTTTAGTAATCTAATTTATATTATCTCAAAGCACGGCTTGTATAAAATTTAAGTAAACGATTAAGTAGCTGAGAGCCTATACATAAGCCGTTTTCGAGATATAATAACCTAAAACGTTTAAGTAAATAAACATGGTTATTTCACTTAAAGAATATCATAACGGGCTTAAAAAGCAAATACATATTGAATTTTTGTGCAAAATGCACTAAACTGTAGCAAGAAAATCTAACGAAAATCCAAATTTTCGAAAAAGACTTGTTTATCTACTTAAATCGAGCTATATTTAAGTTGCGAAAACGATTAAGGGAGAAACAAAATATACAGCTGGGAGAGAGCAATGGTTTCACTGAAAGACATTGCATCTGAGTGTGGCGTATCAATAGCTACTGTTAGTAAGGCTTTGAACGACCATAGCGATATTGGTGCAGAAACAAAGACCAGAATTCGAAAAGCTGCTAAAGATATGGGATATGTTCCTAATGCAGCTGCGAAATCAATGAAAACAAATCGCACCCATAATATAGGAGTTCTTTTTATGGATGATGCGAACAGCGGATTGACACATGATTTCTTTGCAGGAGTTCTGGAAAGCTTTAAGAGGGAAGTAGAACGAGAGGGGTACGATATAACATTTATATCGAATGATAGAAGCAGACCGGGAAGAGCATCTTATCTTGAACATGCAAGATACAGACGATTTGATGGAGTAATTATAGCAAACGTTCATTTTGATGATCCGGAGGTAGTTGAACTGGTAAAGAGCAACATTCCGGTGGTCACAATTGATCATATCTATAATGAAACAACAACAATCCTTTCCGATAATGTTGGCGGAATGTCAGATTTGGTCGATTTTGTAGTGCAGAATGGACATAACAGAATAGCATATATTCACGGCGCTGAATCTGCTACAACAAATCTAAGACTAGTTACATTTAATAGAAAACTTGAAGAATACGGGATAGAAGTTCCTGAAGAATACATCAAGGAATCTCCTTATAGAGATACTCACGGTGCTTACGAAAGAACGCTAGAGCTTCTTAAGCTTAGAACTAGACCAACCTGTATTTTTTATCCAGACGATTACGCTACATACGGCGGCATGAGAGCTATAGCAGAACGAGGACTTAAAATTCCGGATGACATTTCGGTAATAGGATTTGATGGAATTAAAGTTGCAAGACATATCAGACCTCGTTTAACAACCTACAGACAGAATACTGAGGAGCTTGGCACTCTGGCAGCGAAGAGCCTGGTTGCGTTAATTGAAAAGCCTAAGACAACATTGATTCAGCAGATTACGGTGAAGGGCTGGTTGCTTGAGGGTGATACTCTTAAGAAACTAAATTAGGCATTTAGTTGAGAAATCAACTTAAATAAATGCAGTTACTTAAAAAAATACGTGAGAGACACGTAAAAATTTTGGGAGGAACACAAAATGAAAAAAAGAATTGTTAGTTTGCTTGTATTAGCAACAATGACAGCAACAATGTTTGCTGGCTGTGGCGGCTCTGATTCAGCTAACACAGAAGCTCCAGCAGACAGCGCAGCTGCAGAGACAGCGGATGCTGAAGTAGCAGCAGAGTTACCTGCAGACACAGGTAAGGTACTTAATATCCAGTGCTGGAATGATGAGTTCCAGTCAAGACTTAAGTCACACTATCCAGGATATGAGGAAGTTGACGCTACTCATGGTAAGATTGGTGATGTTGAGGTAGTTTGGACAATTACTCCTTCAACAGACAACGCATACCAGAACAACCTTGACGAGGCACTCCTCGCTCAGGAGTCAGCAGCAGCTGATGATAAGGTTGATTTATTCTTAGTAGAAGCTGATTACGCTCTTAAGTATGTTGATACAGATTATGCTATGGCTCTTTCAGACCTCGGCATTACAGATGCAGATCTTGCAGATCAGTACACATATACACAGAGCATCGTTACAGATAGCAAGGGTAAGTTAAAGGGTTCTTCATGGCAGGCTTGCTCAGCTGGTCTTATCTACAACAGAGAAGCAGCTAAGGAAATTCTCGGAACAGATGATCCTGATGAAGTACAGGCAGCTGTATCTGATTGGAGCAAGTTCAATGAGACAGCAGCTAAGGCTGTAGAGGCTGGTTACACAATGTGTTCAGCAAACGATACATTCCGTACATACTCTAACAACGTATCTGGCAAGTGGGTACAGGATGGTAAGGTTGTAATTGATAAGAACATCGAGAAGTGGATTGATGATTCTAAGGAGCTTGTAGACGCAAAGGCTGAGAGCACAACAGACCTTTGGGGTGATGACTGGGCAAAGGGTAAGAATCCTGAAGGAAAGGTATTCTGCTACTTCGGACCAGCTTGGTTCTTCAACTTCTGCCTTAACGCAGATGATCCTGCTTCAATCGCTGGCCAGGGTGGCTGGGGATACTGTGTAGGACCACAGTCTTACTACTGTGGTGGTACATGGATCTGCGCTGCAACAGGTACAGACAATGCAAACCTTGTTAAGGATATCATCCTTAAGATGACAACAGATAAGGGTATCCTTAAGGATATCGCTCAGCAGGATGCTGACTGTGTAAACAGCAAGTCAGTTCTTGCAGAACTTGCATCTGATGATTCAGGTAACCTTGATCTTCTTGGCGGACAGAACCCATACAAGCAGCTTGCTGATGGTGCTGAGAAGGTAGATCTTTCAAACATTTCTGCATATGACCAGGGATGTAACGAAGAGCTTCAGAAGGCAGTTAAGAATTACTTCCTTGGCAACGCTACAAAGGACGAAGCACTTGATATGTTCAAGAAGGCAGTTGTTGAGAAGTATCCAGAGCTTACAGCAGAGTAATTCGAAAATTACATTGCGGGAAATATAATAATGGGGGCGCATGGGTTAGGCCTGTGCGCCCTATATTAAAGAAATACAAAAGGGAGCACTTATGAACAAGAAGAGCAAAGTAGTAAGCTACAACAAATGGGGCTACATTTTCTTAATACCATTTACTGTAATCTTTTTAATTTTCCAGTTGGTGCCATTGGCTACAACTATTTACAATTCGTTTTTTGAGAATTACCGTTCAGGTCTTACTCAGATTGGCCCTAACTTCGTAGGGCTTCAGAATTATGGCACAATTATCGCAAACGGTGATTTGCCAACATATTTTGCTAACACAATGATTATGTGGTTAATGGGATTCATTCCACAGATTCTTCTTTCATTACTGTTGGGAGCATGGTTTACAGATCCATCTCTTAGATTGAAATGTCAGACATTCTTCAAGACAGTAATCTATTTACCTAACTTAATCATGGCATCTGCTTTTGCGATGTTATTCTTTACATTGTTTGCAGATAGCGGTCCAATTAATTCAATGCTTTTACAGATTGGAGTTATTAGTAAGGCTTATCAATTTATGAGTCATGTATGGACAGTTCGAACACTGGTAGCTACAATGAACTGCCTTATGTGGTTTGGAAATACGACAATTCTTCTGATGGCCGGAATGTTGGGTATTGACCCATCACTCTTTGAGGCTGCACAGGTAGATGGCGCTACATCTACTCAGATTTTCTATAGAATTACATTACCGCTGCTTCGACCAATTCTTATTTTTGTTATGATTACATCACTTATTGGTGGTCTGCAGATGTTCGATGTTCCACAGATTTTAACAAACGGAACTGGAGATCCAATGCGTTCATCAATGACACTTATCATGTACTTGAACAAGCATCTGTTCAGCAAGAACTACGGTTTAGCTGGTGCGCTTTCAGTATTCCTGTTTATCATAACTGGTATCCTGAGCTTGATTGTATTCAAGTTTACAAATTCAGATAAAGTGAAATAGTTTGTAGAAACTTCTATTGTAATGTTTAGATAGAAATAAGGAGAAATATATTATGGATATGGCAGCAAACGCAACTATAGCGGGAAAGAAAGACAATGGAGCTTCTGTTCACGCTAGACGTGTGGTATCATACGTAGTGCTTATTTTAATTTCCTTCTTGTGCCTGTTTTGGTTTTACGTATTATTTATTAATGCAACAAGAAGTAATTCAGAACTTAGTTTAGGATTTACTCCACTTCCAAGTACACACCTGGTAGAGAACTGGACTAACTTAAGAAATGGAACACTTCCTATATTTAATGGATTAATTAATTCGCTTGTTATTGCAATTTTGACAGCAGGTCTTGCAACATACTTCTCTGCAATGACAGCTTATGCAATCCATTGCTATGACTTCAAAGGAAAGAAGTTTATGTTTACCTTCATTCTTATGATTATGATGATTCCAACACAGGTAACTGTTCTTGGTTTCTTACAGTTAATCGGTAAGATGGGGCTTGATAACAACGCAGCTGCACTTATTGTGCCAGCAATTGCTTCACCAGCAGTATTCTTTTATATGAAGCAATACATGGATTCAACACTTCCTCTTTCACTTGTAGAGGCAGCCAGAATCGATGGATCTGGAGAGTTTAGAACATTTAATCAGATTGTAGTACCACTTATGAAGCCAGCTATTGCCGTACAGGCAATCTTCAGCTTCGTAAACAGCTGGAACAATTACTTCACTCCAGCACTTGTACTTCATGATGATACAAAGAAGACTCTTCCTATATTAATAGCTCAGTTACGTTCGGCAGATTGGCTTAAGTTTGATATGGGACAGGTTTACATGATGATTGCATTCTCAATCTTCCCTGTAATCATTGTTTACCTTATTCTTTCTAAGCACATCGTTGGTGGTGTAACTCTTGGTGGTGTAAAGGGCTAATAGGAGGGGCCCACTTGTGGGAGGAACCTGTTAGCTACAGCGGGCCTATTGCCGAAGGCAATTTGTATGGGCCCTGCTTTCCCGTAGCCTTAAAAAATGTATAATAGAAAAAGACTTGACAGTTCTTGCGTCGTGTGATAAATTTAGCTAGCGACTAAGAAAAGCAGGTCTTTTTTTTATGCTCTTTTTTCGCCTCATCAAATTGTTCGCTATGATGAGTGAGTGTAAGTAAGACCAAAGTAGAATTATAACGGAGGTGGAAGTTGTGCGCACAAAGATAACATTGGCATGTACAGAATGCCAGCAGCGTAATTACAACATGACAAAAGACAAGAAGACACACCCTGACAGAATGGAAACAAAGAAGTACTGCAGATTTTGCAAGAAACACACAATGCACAAGGAGACTAAATAGTCTAACGGGGGTGCTATTATGGCAGAAGAGAAGAAAACCAAGTCAGGACGTTTCGCAGGTCTCAAGGCAGAATTTAACAAGATTGTCTGGGCAGACCCAACAGACGTGTCAAAGCAGACAACAGCAGTTGTTGCTGTGTCAGTAGTTGTAGCAGTGATCATCATCGTATTAGATGCAGTGATCAACAAAGGTGTAAATATCCTAGTTAATTTATAATGGAGGCATCGGATATGGCAGAGGCAAAGTGGTATGTAGTTCATACTTACTCAGGCTATGAGAACAAAGTCAAGACAAACATTGAAAAGGCTATCGAGACACAACATCTCGAGGAGCAGATTCTTGATGTACGCGTACCTATGGTTGAGGTAACAGAGACAAAGGACGGCGTAAAGAAGCAAGTTTCAAAGAAGATGTACCCTGGTTACGTTCTTATTGAGATGATTATGAATGACGAGACCTGGTACGTTGTCAGAAATACCAGAGGTGTTACAGGCTTCGTAGGACCAGGAAGCAAGCCAGTGCCATTGTCAGAGGCAGAAGTTAAGGCTTACTTACTAGGTGATAACACTGAGAAAGTCAGCGTTGAGGTTGACTTCGAGGTTGGCGATACACTTAGCGTTATCGACGGTACATGGAAAGATACTGTTGGTGTTGTTAAGTCTATCAACGCTAAGAAGCAGACAGTTACAATCAGCGTTGAAATGTTCGGACGTGAGACTCCAGTAGAGATTGATTTCACGGACGTACGCAAATTAGATTAAGATTTTTTGCAGGAGGAATAGGATAATGGCAAAGAAAATCGAAGGCTATATCAAGTTGCAGATTCCAGCAGGCAAGGCTACACCAGCCCCACCTGTAGGTCCAGCACTTGGTCAGCACGGTGTAAATATCGTGGAGTTTACAAAACAGTTTAACGCAAAGACAGCAGATATGGGAGATACAATCGTTCCTACAATCATCACTGTTTATGCAGATAGAAGCTTCAGCTTCATCACAAAGACTCCACCAGCAGCAGTTCTTATTAAGAAGGCATGCAAGATCCAGAAGGCATCTGGCACACCTAATAAGACAAAGGTTGCAAAGATCACAAAGGCTCAGGTTCAGGAGATCGCAGAGACAAAGATGCCTGATCTTAACGCAGCTTCACTTGAGGCAGCTATGAGCATGATCGAGGGAACATGTAGATCAATGGGCGTTGAGGTTGTAGAGTAATCACAGCTTAGCGAAAACAACGTTCTTACTATTAATTATTGAGTGGGAGAGCTTAAGGCTCGATTAACCACAGGAGGTAAACATGAAAAGAGGAAAGAAATACGTTGCAGCTGTAGCTACATACGATAAGTCAGTTGCATACGATCCAGCAGAAGCAATCGCTCAGGTTAAGAAGAATGCTACTGCAAAATTTGATGAGACAATTGAGGCTCATATCAGAACTGGTTGTGACGGACGTCACGCAGAGCAGCAGATCCGTGGTGCTGTTGTACTTCCACACGGAACAGGTAAGTCAGTTAGAGTATTAGTATTCGCTAAGGGTGCTAAGCTTGACGAGGCTCAGGCTGCTGGTGCTGATTTCGTTGGCGGCGAGGAGCTTATTCCAAAGATCCAGAACGAAGGATGGAATGAGTTCGATGCAGTAGTTGCTACACCAGACATGATGGGTGTTGTTGGTCGTCTCGGTCGTGTACTTGGACCTAGAGGACTTATGCCAAACCCTAAGGCTGGTACAGTTACTATGGATGTTGCTAAGGCTGTTGAGGAAATCAAGGCAGGTAAGATTGAGTATAGACTTGATAAGACAAACATTATCCATGTACCTATCGGAAAGGCTTCTTTCTCAGAGGAGCAGTTAGCGGACAACTTCCAGACTCTTATGGATGCAATCAACAAGGCTAAGCCATCAAGCTTAAAGGGTCAGTACATTAAGAGCATTTCACTTGCTCCTACAATGGGACCTGGCGTTAAGCTTAATGTTGCAAAGGTTTCAAACTAATTGTTGACAATCCAATATACATAATGATATAATGCACAAAGTTGTTGCCGAAGACAGCAGGTGGCGTTAGCCGTAAAGAGATTTATCTCTACCAGCCGAGGACGATTAAGTATTTATCGACTAATCAAACCTCTATGTCTTTATGGCATAGAGGTTTTTTAATTACTTTATCCTCATATAAGCAACACAAAAATATTATAAGGAGGAAAAAATTCGTGGCAAAAGTTGAATTAAAGCAGCCAATCGTTGACGAGATTTCAGCACAGGTTAAAGATGCAGCTTCAGTTGTAGTTGTTGATGCTCGTGGACTTACAGTTGCAGAAGACACACAGTTACGTAAGCAGCTTCGTGAAGCTGGCGTTACATATAAGGTTTACAAGAACACTCTTATGAAGCGCGCTTTCGAAGGAACAGACTTTGCACAGCTTGACGAGGTTCTTGAAGGACCTAGCGCAATCGCTGTTTCAAAGGATGATGCTACAGCACCAGCAAGAATTCTTGCTAAGTTTGGTAAGACAGCTCAGAACCTTGAGATCAAGGCAGGTGTAGTTGAAGGAACATTCTATGATGCAAAGGGTATGGCAGCAGTTGCAGCAGTACCAAGCAGAGAGGAACTTCTTTCAAAGTTACTTGGAAGCTTACAGTCACCAATCACAAACTTCGCTCGTGTTCTCAACCAGATCGCAGAGCAGGGTGGTGCATCTACAGAGGCACCTGCAGCAGAGGAAGCTCCAGCAGCAGAGGCAGAGGCACCAGCAGAGGAGCCAGCTGAGGCTCCAGCAGAGTAATTTAGAATACTCAAAACAAATTATTATTTATATTAATTTTTTAATGGAGGAAAATTATCATGGCAAAGATGACAACAGAAGAGTTTATCGCAGCTATCAAAGAGCTTAGCGTATTAGAGTTAAATGACCTTGTAAAGGCATGTGAGGAAGAGTTCGGCGTTTCTGCAGCAGCAGGCGTTGTAGTTGCAGCAGCAGCTGGCGATGCAGCAGCAGCTGAGGAGAAGGACGAGTTCGACGTAGAGCTTACAGAAGTAGGTTCTGAGAAGGTTAAGGTTATCAAGGTTGTTCGTGAGGCAACTGGCCTTGGTCTTAAGGAAGCTAAGGAGCTCGTTGATGGCGCTCCTAAGGTTATCAAGGAAGCAGCTGATAAGGCTACAGCAGAGTCAATCAAGGCTCAGCTTGAGGAGATCGGTGCAAAGGTTACTCTTAAGTAATCATTGTTACGAATTTTCTATTGGCAGGTCTTTAGGGACCTGCCAATTTTTTGCTTTAAAATAAATACAATTTTTTTCTTGACTTTAGTATTGCATTTGGCATAGAATGTAGTTTGCACTATTATGGTGCAGTGTGCATTCCTATGCCTTTTTTCATGGCAGGAAATATGCCACACTATTATTGAAAGATATATCCAAATTAAAAATAAAATGAGAGGTGGAACGTCAATGGAGAAAAACAGAATACGTCCAGTGAAAGCTGGAAAGAACTTGCGTATGAGTTACTCGAGACAAAAAGAGGTACTTGAGATGCCTAATTTAATCGAGGTCCAGAAGAACAGTTACGACTGGTTCGTTAAGGACGGATTAAAGGAAGCATTTGCAGATATCTCACCTATTCAAGACAGGGGTAACCAGCTTGAATTGCATTTTGTTGACTTCACACTGTGTAAAGACGAGGTGAAGTACACAATTCCACAGTGCAAGGAGAGAGATGCAACATACGCAGCACCTTTAAAGGTTAAAGTGCGCCTTGTAAACAAGGAGTCCGGCGATATGCAGGAGCACGAAATCTTCATGGGTGACTTGCCACTTATGACAGATACAGGCACATTCGTAATTAATGGAGCGGAGCGTGTTATCGTATCGCAGCTTGTTCGTTCACCAGGTATTTACTATGCAATTGGCCACGATAAAATCGGTAAGGAGTTATATTCATGTACTGTAATCCCTAACCGTGGTGCTTGGCTTGAGTACGAGACAGATTCCAATGACGTTTTCTATGTTCGTGTAGACCGTAACAGAAAGGTACCTGTTACAGTTCTTATTCGTGCTCTTGGCTTAGGAACTAACCAGGAAATTATTGATGTATTTGGCGAGGAGCCAAAGATTCTTGCTACATTTGCAAAGGATCCAGCTATTACAGAGAAGAACCCACAGGGTAGCTACGAAGGAGGTCTTTTAGAGCTCTATCGTAGACTTCGTCCAGGTGAGCCTCTTGCTAAGGATAGCGCTGAGTCACTTATTCATGGTATGTTCTTTGACCCAAGACGTTACGATCTTGCAAAGGTTGGTCGTTATAAGTTCAATAAGAAGCTCATGCTCAGAAACCGTATTGCTGGTCATGTTCTTGCTGAGGACGTTATCGATACAACAACTGGCGAGATTATCGCTAAGGCTGGAGATAAGATTACACTTGAGATGGCCGATGATATCCAGAACGCAGCTGTTACACATGTATTCATCCAGACTGAGACTCGCAACGTAAAGGTTCTTTCTAATATGATGGTAGACATCACAAAGTTCGTAGATTGTGATGCTAAGGCTCTTGGTATTACAGAGCTCGTTTACTATCCAGTTCTTGAGAGAATTCTTTCAGAGAACACAACAAAAGAAGATATTGAGGATGCAATTGCTCGTTCAGTAGCAGATCTTATTCCAAAGCACATCACTGTTGAGGATATTTTTGCATCTATTAACTATAACATGCACCTTGAGTACGCTATCGGTAAGGATGATGATATCGATCACCTTGGTAACCGTCGTATTCGTGCAGTTGGTGAGTTATTACAGAACCAGTACAGAATTGGTCTTTCACGTCTTGAGAAGGTTGTACGTGAGCGTATGACTACTCGTGATCTTGAGGACATTTCTCCACAGACACTCATCAACATTAAGCCTGTTACAGCTGCAATCAAAGAGTTCTTTGGTTCATCACAGTTGTCACAGTTCATGGATCAGAATAATCCACTTTCAGAGTTGACACATAAGAGACGTCTTTCAGCTCTTGGTCCTGGTGGTCTTTCAAGAGACCGTGCAGGTTTCGAGGTTCGAGACGTTCACTATTCTCACTATGGACGTATGTGCCCTATCGAGACACCTGAAGGACCTAACATCGGTCTTATCAACTCTCTTGCTAGCTATGCTCGTATTAATGAGTATGGTTTTGTTGAGGCGCCATACAGACGTATTGATAAGTCAGACCCAGAGAATCCTCGCGTAACAGATGAGGTTATCTATATGACAGCTGACGAAGAAGATAACTATCACGTAGCACAGGCTAACGTCAAGCTTGATGAAGAAGGCCACTTCATGAGAAAGAACGTATCTGGTCGTTTCCGTGAGGAGACACAGGAGTACGATAAGAAGATGTTTGATTACATGGACGTATCTCCTAAGATGGTATTCTCAGTTGCTACAGCTTCAATTCCATTCCTTCAGAACGATGACCCTACACGTGCCCTCATGGGATCAAACATGCAGCGTCAGGCCGTTCCACTTCTTACTACAGAAGCACCAGTTGTTGGTACAGGTATGGAGCCAAAGACAGCAGTCGATTCAGGTGTCTGCGTAGTTGCTAAGCGCGCAGGTATTGTTGAGATGTCTGAGACAAATAGAATTATCATTAAGGCTGACGAGGACGGAACTCGTGATGAGTACACACTCTTCAAGTTCACACGTTCTAACCAGTCTAACTGCTATAACCAGAGACCTATCGTATTCAAGGGCGACCATGTAGAGGTTGGCGAGGTAATCGCTGATGGTCCTTCTACAAAGAATGGTGAGCTTGCCCTTGGTAAGAACCCACTTATTGGTTTCATGACATGGGAAGGTTATAACTACGAGGATGCTGTACTTCTTTCAGAGAGATTAGTACAGGATGATGTTTACACATCTATTCATATTGAAGAGTACGAGATTGATGCTCGTGATACTAAGCTCGGACCAGAGGAAATCACTCGTGATGTAGCTGGTGTTGGTGATGATGCTCTTAAGGATCTTGATGAGAGCGGTATCATCCGTATCGGTGCTGAGGTTCGTGCAGGTGATATCCTTGTTGGTAAGGTTACACCTAAGGGAGAGACAGAGCGTACTCCAGAAGAGAGACTTCTTCTTGCAATCTTCGGTGAGAAGGCTAGAGAAGTTCGTGATACTTCACTTCGTGTACCACACGGAGCTTACGGTATCGTTGTTGATGCTAAGGTATTCACACGTGAGAATGGCGATGAGCTTTCTCCAGGTGTTAATAAGTCAGTACGTATCTACATCGCTCAGAAGAGAAAGATCGGTGTAGGTGATAAGATGGCCGGTCGTCACGGTAACAAGGGTGTAGTTTCCCGCGTGCTTCCAGTAGAGGATATGCCATATCTTCCAAACGGTCGTCCACTTGATATCGTACTTAACCCATTGGGCGTACCTTCACGTATGAACATTGGTCAGGTCCTTGAGATTCACCTTTCACTTGCTGCAAAGGCTCTTGGATTTGATATTGAGACACCAGTATTTGATGGTGCAAAGGAAATTGATATTCAGGATACTCTTGAGCTTGCAAATGACTATGTAAATATGCCATTTGATAAGGAAGAGGCTACAAACGGTGAGGAGACATTCTACGATAAGTATGTTGATATTCTTCGTGACGATGTTATGGAGTACTTATCTACAAACCGTGCTCACAGAGCTCTTTGGAAGGGTGTTCCTATTTCTAGAGATGGTAAGGTTCAGCTTCGCGACGGTCGTACAGGCGAGCCATTCGATGGTCCTGTTACAATCGGACACATGCACTACCTGAAGCTTCACCACCTTGTAGATGATAAGATTCACGCACGTTCAACTGGTCCTTACTCTCTTGTTACACAGCAGCCACTTGGCGGTAAAGCACAGTTCGGTGGACAGCGTTTCGGAGAGATGGAAGTTTGGGCCCTCGGGGCTTATGGTGCATCATACACACTTCAGGAAATCCTTACAATGAAGTCAGATGATGTTATCGGACGTGTTAAGACATACGAGGCTATTATTAAGGGTGAAAACATCCCTGAGCCAGGCATCCCTGAGTCATTCAAGGTATTGCTTAAGGAATTACAGTCACTTGGTCTTGACGTTCGTGTTCTTGATGAGAACCGCGAAGAGGTTGAGCTCATGGAGACAAGTGAATATGGAAATACTGACCTCAATGCAATTATCGCAGGTAGTGACAGAAACTTCGCATTCGAAGATGACAGCTCATTTGCACAGGCAGGCTTCTCTACAAAGAAGTTTGATACTGAGGGCGAACTCGTAGATGACGAGGACGAGCAGTTCGAAGATGAAGAAGATGATTTTTCTGATATACCAACAGATTTTGATGAGGAATAAATAGGAAGGGAGCTACAAAATGCCAGAGAATAAAGAAGCGACATATCAACCAATAGCATTTGACGCAATACAGATTGGATTGGCATCACCTGAGAAGATCAGACAGTGGTCTCGTGGCGAGGTTAAAAAGCCTGAGACAATCAATTATCGTACACTGAAGCCTGAAAAGGACGGTCTTTTCTGCGAGAAGATTTTTGGACCTAGCAAGGACTGGGAATGTCACTGCGGAAAGTACAAGAAGATTCGTTATAAGGGTGTAGTTTGTGATCGTTGTGGTGTTGAAATCACAAAGGCATCAGTTCGTCGTGAGCGTATGGGTCACATCGAGCTCGCTGCACCAGTTTCACATATTTGGTATTTCAAGGGTATTCCTTCACGTATGGGACTTATTCTTGATCTTTCACCAAAGACATTAGAGAAGGTTCTCTACTTTGCATCATACATCGTACTTGATGCAGGTGAGACAGCTCTTATGTACAAGCAGGTTCTTACAGAGGCTGAGTACCAGGAAGCTAGAGAGCAGTATGGTAACGGCTTTAGAGTAGGAATGGGTGCTGAGGCTATCCAGGAGCTTCTTAGAGATATCGATCTCGATGAAGAGGCTACAAAGCTTCAGATTGAATTAGACAGCGCTACAGGCCAGAAGCGTTCACGTATCATTAAGAGACTTGAGGTTGTTGAGGCATTCCGCGAGTCAGGAAACAGACCTGAGTGGATGATTATGACAGTTATCCCTGTTATCCCACCAGATCTTCGTCCTATGGTACAGCTTGACGGTGGCCGTTTCGCTACATCTGATTTGAACGATTTATATCGTCGTATTATTAATAGAAATAACCGTCTCCGCAGATTATTAGAGCTTGGTGCTCCTGATATCATCGTTCGTAACGAGAAGAGAATGCTTCAGGAAGCTGTTGATGCTCTTATCGATAACGGTAGACGTGGTCGTCCTGTTACAGGTCCTGGTAACAGACCTCTTAAGTCACTTTCAGACATGCTTAAGGGTAAGTCAGGACGATTCAGACAGAACCTCCTTGGTAAGCGTGTTGACTACTCAGGACGTTCGGTTATCGTCGTTGGTCCAGAGCTTAAGATTTACCAGTGTGGTCTTCCAAAGGAGATGGCACTTGAGCTCTTCAAGCCTTTCGTTATGAAGGAGCTCGTTGGTAATGGTATGGCCCACAACATTAAATATGCTAAGAAGATGGTTGAGAAGTTTGAGCCAGAGGTTTGGGACATCCTCGAAGATGTCATTAAAGAGCATCCAGTTATGCTTAACCGTGCTCCTACACTTCACCGTCTTGGTATTCAGGCTTTCGAGCCAATCCTTGTAGAAGGTAGAGCTATTAAGCTTCACCCACTCGTATGTACAGCGTTCAACGCCGACTTCGATGGTGACCAGATGGCCGTTCACCTTCCACTTACTCAGGAGGCTCAGGCAGAGTGTAGATTCATGCTTCTCTCTCCTAATAACCTCTTGAAGCCTTCAGATGGTGGTCCTGTAGCCGTTCCTTCACAGGATATGGTACTTGGTATTTACTACCTCACACAGGAGCGTGGTACTACTGTAGGCGATGGCAGAGAAGAGCTTGGTGAAGGTAAGGCATTTAAGAACCTTAACGAAGCAATTCTTGCTTATGAGAACGATGCTCTTACAATGCACGCTCGTATCACAGTATGTGTTTCTAAGACACGTCCAGATGGTACAGTTGTAACAGGTAGAGTTTCATCTACACTTGGTAGACTTCTCTTCAACGAGATCATTCCACAGGATCTTGGTTACGTAGATCGTACAAATCCTGAGAACGAGCTTGTTCCTGAGGTAGACTTCCACGTTGGTAAGAAGCAGTTAAAGCAGATTCTTGAAAAAGTTATTAATACACACGGAGCTACAAAGACAGCAGAAGTTCTTGATGATATCAAGGCAATGGGTTACCACTACTCAACAATTGCTGCCATGACAGTTTCAATTTCAGATATGACAGTTCCACCTCAGAAGCCAGAGCTTATTGCACAGGCTGAAGAGACAGTTGATAAGATTACTCGTCAGTACAAGCGTGGTCTTATTACTGAGGAAGAGCGTTACCGTGAAGTTGTAGATACATGGAAAGAGACTGATGATCAGCTTACAAAGGACCTTCTCGATGGTCTTGATAAGTACAACAACATCTTCATGATGGCTGACTCAGGTGCCCGTGGTTCTGAAAAGCAGATCAAGCAGCTCGCAGGTATGCGTGGTTTGATGGCTGATACAACAGGTAAGACTATCGAGCTTCCTATTAAGTCTAACTTCCGTGAGGGTCTTGATGTACTTGAGTACTTCATGTCAGCTCATGGTGCTCGTAAGGGTCTTTCAGATACAGCTCTTCGTACAGCCGATTCTGGATACTTGACACGTCGAATGGTTGACGTTGCTCAGGAGCTTATTATCCGTGAGTCAGACTGTGTTGCTGGAACAGACCGTGAGATTCCAGGTATGTGGGTATACGCATTCATGGATGGTCGTGAAGAGATCGAGTCTCTTAAGGACCGTATCACAGGTAGATTCTCTTGCTACTCTATCTACGATGCTAAGGGCGAGATGATTGTTAAGGCAAATCATATGATTACACCTAAGCGTGCAGCTGCAATCATTGAGCGTGGTGTTGATGATAAGGGCGAGCCAATCAAGAAGGTTAAGATTAGAAACGTACTTAACTGCCGTTCACACGTTGGTGTTTGCGCTAAGTGTTATGGTGCTAACATGGCTTCAGGTCGTGCCGTTCAGGTCGGTGAAGCAATCGGTATCATCGCTGCACAGTCAATCGGTGAGCCAGGTACACAGCTTACCATGAGAACATTCCATACTGGTGGTGTTGCTGGTAACGATATTACACAGGGTCTTCCTCGTGTAGAGGAGCTTTTCGAGGCTAGAAAGCCTAAGGGACTTGCTATCATCACAGAGATTGCTGGTACAGTTTCTATTGAAGAGGACTCTAAGACAAAGAAGAGAGAAGTAGTTGTAACAAACTCTTCTACAGGCGATGTTGAGAAATATCTCATCCCTTACGGATCACGTATCAAGGTTCTTTCAGGACAGGAACTTGAGGCTGGTGATGAGCTTACAGAAGGTTCTGTAAACCCACATGATATCCTTGCTATCAAGGGTAAGGCAGCCGTTCAGGATTACCTCATCCGTGAAGTACAGCGTGTATACCGCTTACAGGGTGTTGATATCAACGATAAGCATATCGAGGTTCTTTGCCGTCAGATGCTTAAGAGAATCAGAATCGACGAAGCAGGTGATACAGGATTCATGCCAGGTTCACTTGTAGATTGGCTTGATTTTGAGGAAGCTAACGAGCAGATGGAAGCAGAGGGCAAGGAGATTGCAACAGGTACACAGGAGCTTCTTGGTATCACAAAGGCAGCTCTTGCTACAAACTCATTCCTTTCAGCAGCTTCATTCCAGGAGACAACAAAGGTTCTTACTGATGCAGCTATCAAGGGTAAGGTTGATCCACTTAACGGTCTTAAAGAGAACGTTATCATCGGTCGCTTAATCCCTGCTGGTACAGGTATGAAGAGATACTCAAATATTCCTCTTTCAACAGACAACGATTTAGCTAATGTTGAGATTCCAGAGGATTTCGAGGATGTAACTGGTGAGTCTGAAGAATTAGTTTCAGACGAATTAGTAGAAATTGAGGAGTAATCTCGAGATTATATATTGAAATTGATGGACTAGGGTCAGAAATGACCCTAGTTTTTTCACATTTTTAGGGTTGACATAATGATTTCAAGGAAATATAATGTTCTAGCATGCGCTAATAGGATAACTATGCCTATATCCATGCGAAGAAATAAATTAGGAGGTAAAAAAGAATGCCAACATTCAACCAGCTAGTTAGAAAAGGTCGTCAGACATCTGTAAAGAAGTCTACAGCACCAGCACTTCAGAGAGGTTATAACTCTCTTCAGAAGAAGCCTACAAACACTTCTTCACCACAGAAGCGTGGTGTATGTACAGCTGTTAAGACAGCTACACCTAAGAAGCCTAACTCAGCTCTTAGAAAGATTGCCAGAGTTCGTCTTTCAAACGGAATCGAAGTAACATCATACATTCCAGGCGAGGGTCACAATCTTCAGGAGCATAGCGTTGTTTTGATTCGTGGTGGTCGTGTTAAGGATTTACCAGGTACACGTTATCACGTAATCAGAGGTACACTTGATACAGCCGGCGTTGCTAACCGCAAGCAGGGACGTTCAAAGTACGGCGCTAAGAGACCTAAGGACGCTAAATAAGATATTTAGCAAAAAGTTGTAATTCACATTTATTTTGGTTAATGTTGTTATTTTTTCTCTATAGAATAAATAGCGCATGAACACATAGTTTTAAGTGTGAGTACCGTTGATCTAACAAATTTTAGTTAAGGAGGGAAGTATCGTGCCAAGAAAAGGACATACTCAAAAGAGAGACGTTTTGGCAGATCCTATATACAACAGCAAGGTAGTTACAAAGCTTATCAACAACATCATGCTTGATGGTAAGAAGGGTGTAGCTCAGAAGATTGTATATGGTGCATTTGGCAAAGTCGAGGAAAAGACTGGAAGACCTGCGCTTGAGGTTTTCGAGGAAGCAATGAACAACGTTATGCCTGTACTTGAAGTAAAGGCTAGACGTATCGGTGGTGCTACATATCAGGTACCTATCGAGGTAAGACCAGATCGTCGTCAGGCCCTTGGCCTTAGATGGCTCACAATGTTCTCACGTTCACGTACAGAGAAGACAATGGAAGAGCGTCTTGCAAACGAGATCATGGATGCAGCTGGCAACACAGGTTCAGCTGTTAAGAGAAAAGAAGAAATGCATAGAATGGCAGAAGCTAATAAGGCATTTGCTCATTACAGATTCTAATAGGAGGGACGAACAGTGGCAGGAAGAGAATATCCACTTGAGCGTACCAGAAATATCGGTATTATGGCTCATATCGATGCCGGAAAGACTACACTTACAGAGCGTATTCTTTACTATACTGGCGTAAATTACAAGATTGGTGATACTCACGAAGGTACTGCAACCATGGACTGGATGGAGCAGGAAGCTGAGAGAGGTATCACAATCACTTCAGCTGCTACAACATGTCACTGGACTGAGCAGGAAAACTGCAAGCCTAAGAAGGGTGCTCTTGAGCACCGTATCAATATCATTGATACACCAGGCCACGTAGATTTCACTGTTGAGGTTGAGCGTTCCCTTCGTGTACTTGATGGCGCCGTTGGTGTCTTCTGTGCAAAGGGTGGCGTTGAGCCACAGTCAGAGAATGTTTGGAGACAGGCTGACACATATAACGTACCAAGAATGGCTTTCATCAATAAGATGGATATCCTTGGTGCAAACTTCTACGGAGCTGTTGATCAGATCCGTGACAGACTTAAGAAGAACGCTATCGTTCTTCAGCTTCCAATCGGTAAGGAAGATGATTTCAAGGGAATCATCGATCTTTTCGAGATGAAGGCATACATCTATAACGATGATAAGGGTGATGATATTTCTATCACAGACATCCCAGCTGATATGGCAGAGGATGCTGAGCTTTATCACACAGAGCTTGTTGAGAAGATCTGTGAGTTAGATGATGATCTTATGATGGAGTATCTTGAGGGCGAAGAGCCATCTGTAGATGCTCTTAAGGCAGCACTTCGTAAGGGTACTTGCGAGTGTAAGGCTATCCCAGTATGCTGTGGATCTGCTTATAGAAACAAGGGTGTTCAGAAGCTTCTTGATGCAATCCTTGAGTTCATGCCAGCTCCTACAGACGTACCAGCTATCCAGGGTGTAGATATGGATGGCAACCCAGTTGAGAAGCACTCATCAGATGATGAGCCATTCGCAGCTTTAGCTTTCAAGATTATGGCTGATCCATTCGTTGGAAAGCTCGCATTTATCCGTGTATATTCAGGTACATTGAACTCGGGTTCATACTGCCTTAATGCTACAAAGGATAAGAAGGAGCGTGTAGGTCGTATTCTTCAGATGCACGCTAACAAGCGTACAGAGTTAGAGAAGGTTTACTCTGGTGATATCGCAGCTGTTGTAGGTCTTAAGGTTACAACAACTGGTGATACAATCTGCGACGAGCAGCACCCAGTAATCCTTGAGTCTATGGAATTCCCAGAGCCAGTTATCGAGCTTGCTATCGAGCCTAAGACTAAGGCTGGACAGCAGAAGATGGGTGAGGCTCTTGCAAAGCTTGCTGAAGAGGATCCTACATTCCGTCAGCATACTGACCAGGAGACAGGTCAGACAATCATCGCTGGTATGGGTGAGCTTCACCTTGAGATTATTGTTGATCGTCTTCTTAGAGAGTTCAAGGTTGAGGCTAACGTTGGTGCACCTCAGGTTGCATACAAGGAAACATTTACAAAGCCTGTTGACCAGGAATACAAGTATGCTAAGCAGTCAGGTGGTCGTGGACAGTACGGTCACTGTAAGGTTAGATTTACTCCAATGGATGCTAACGCTGAAGAGACATTCAGATTTAAGTCTTCAGTAGTTGGTGGTGCTATTCCTAAGGAATACATCCCATCTGTTGGTGAGGGTATCGAGGAAGCAGCTAAGGCTGGTATCCTTTGCGGATTCCCTGTTCTTGGTGTAGAAGCAGACGTTTACGATGGTTCTTACCATGAAGTCGATTCATCAGAAATGGCATTCCACATTGCTGGTTCAATGTGCTTCAAGGAAGCTATGGCAAAGGCAGCTCCAGTTCTTCTTGAGCCTATCATGAAGGTTGAAGTTACTATGCCAGAGGAGTACATGGGTGATGTAATCGGATCTCTTAACGCTAAGAGAGGTCAGATCCAGTCTATGGATGATCTTGGCGGCGGCAAGATCGTTAGAGCACTTGTTCCACTTGCAGAGATGTTCGGATACTCTACAGAGCTTCGTTCATCTACTCAGGGTCGTGGTAACTACTCAATGTTCTTCGAGAAGTATGAGGCAGTTCCAAAGAACGTTCAGGAGCAGATTATCTCTAATCACGCTAAATAATTTAGAAAAATACTAGATAGTTGAAAAATCTCGATATTTCCATTATAATCGGAAATATCGAGAGTTTAGAACTAAACAGCCCATTGAAGGGCATTATCTTAAGGAGGATTTTTAAAAATGGCAAAAGAGCATTTTGACAGAACCAAACCACATTGTAACATCGGTACTATCGGACACGTAGATCACGGTAAAACAACTCTTACAGCAGCTATCACAAAGGTACTTGCTGAGCGTGTTGCTGGTAATGCTAAGGTAGATTTCGAGAACATCGATAAGGCTCCAGAAGAGAGAGAAAGAGGTATCACAATCTCTACAGCTCACGTTGAGTACCAGACAGAGAAGAGACACTATGCACACGTTGACTGCCCAGGCCATGCTGATTATGTAAAGAACATGATTACAGGTGCTGCTCAGATGGACGGCGCTATCCTTGTAGTTGCTGCAACTGACGGTGTTATGGCTCAGACAAAGGAGCACATCCTTCTTTCACGTCAGGTAGGTGTACCTTACATCGTTGTATTCCTTAACAAGTGTGATATGGTTGATGATGAGGAGCTTATCGAGCTCGTAGAGATGGAAGTTACAGAGCAGCTTGAAGAGTATGACTTCAATGATTGTCCAATCATTAAGGGTTCAGCTCTTAAGGCTCTTGAGGATCCAAACGGCGAGTGGGGCGACAAGATCATGGAACTTATGGATACTGTAGATTCTTACATCCCAGATCCACAGCGTGAGACAGACAAGCCATTCCTTATGCCAGTAGAGGACGTATTCACAATCACAGGTCGTGGTACTGTTGCTACAGGTAGAGTAGAGCGTGGTGTTCTTCACCTTAACGACGAGCTTGAGATCATCGGTATCAAGGAAGATACACAGAAGACTGTTGTAACTGGTATCGAGATGTTCCGTAAGCTTCTTGACGAGGCTCAGGCTGGTGATAACATCGGTGCACTTCTTCGTGGTGTTAACCGTGACCAGATCCAGCGTGGACAGGTACTTGCTAAGCCAGGTACTGTAACATGCCACACAAAGTTTACAGCTCAGGTTTACGTTCTTACAAAGGATGAAGGTGGTCGTCATACTCCATTCTTCAACAACTATCGTCCACAGTTCTACTTCAGAACAACAGACGTTACAGGTGTTTGCGAGCTTCCAGCAGGTACAGAGATGTGCATGCCTGGCGATAACGTAGAGATGACAATCGAGCTCATCCACCCAATCGCTATGGAGCAGGGTCTTACATTCGCTATCCGTGAGGGTGGTAGAACAGTAGGTTCTGGTCGTGTTGCTACAATCATCGAATAATCGAGAGCGAACAGCCCAACCCAAATTTTAAAAATTCAAAGGCTTCCGAGGTGACTCGGGAGCCTTTTTTGTGTACAAATTGAAATATGGTTGCTTTTTGAATTATTTTTAAATTATGATATCAAATAGATGTTTAAATAAGGGGGTATGAAATGTTAATCGAACACATCGCTATGTATGTAAATGATTTAGAGAATGCCAGGGATTTCTTTGTGAAGTATCTTGGTGGGACTTCTAATGATGGATATCATAATAAGAATACAGATTTTAGGTCATACTTCATTTCTTTCGATGATGGGGCAAGGCTTGAGGTGATGACTAAGCCTGAGATAGAAGAGGTGGAAAAGACACTTAACAGGACAGGTTATGCGCATATAGCTTTTTCAGTAGGTAGCAAGGAAAAGGTGGATGAGCTGACAGCCCGTCTGAAAGCTGATGGATTTGAAGTGGTAAGCGGCCCTAGAACCACAGGAGATGGCTATTATGAGTCATGTATTGTGGTGATTGAAGGAAATCAGATAGAGCTGACAGTATAGTAATAAAAAGTATAGGTAGGATTTAAATTTGGGAAATAAGGTTATTTTTATTGATGTAGATGGAACATTAGTTAACTATGAGAATGTGTTGCCGGATTCGGCTGTTGATGCCATTAGAAAGGCCAGAAGCAACGGTCATAAGGTTTATATTTGCACTGGCCGTTCAGAGGCTGAGGTATATCAGAATATTTGGGATATAGGCCTTGATGGCATGATTGGTGGAAATGGCACATATATCAAAAGCGGAGACGAAGTAGTTTTCCATCAGGTGATTTCTAAGGAAGAAAGTAAACACATTGTAGACTGGCTTCATGCTAAGGGGCTTGAGTTCTACCTGGAAAGCAACAGTGGACTATATGCTTCAGAGCATTTCGAAGAGGTAGGTCTTCAGACTATTCAGGAATATACAAACAGAAAAGGCCGTGATGGAAGTCAGGTAACAGTGAGAACCATTTTCCCAGAGATGATTTTTGGGGCTGATTTATACAGAGATGATTTGAACAAAGTCTCTTTTATTTTAAAGTCATATAATGATTATCTTGAAGCTGTTAAAGAATTCCCTAATCTTAAAGTAGGCACCTGGGGTGGTGCAGGAGAGACTGCATTATTCGGTGATGTGGGTGTAAAGTCCATAGACAAGGGTAAAGCAGTTGATATGCTTCTTGAACATATTGGAGCATCTATCGAGGATACATTTGCTTTTGGAGATGCAAAGATTGATATTCCTATGTTTGAAAAATGTGCAGTTGGCGTTGCAGTTGCCAGTGGTGGCGACGAGATAAAAGCAATGGCCGATTATGTGACAGATGCTGTAGATGATGACGGTATATACAATGCTTTTAAGCATTTTGGACTTATATAGATAATGGTAATATTTACACAAATGCACTATAATGGGGAGTATTGAAATTCCAAAGGACAACTATGTAAAAAGGAGAATATTAAAAATGGAAAAGAAAAATACTAAAAAAATAGTTATTGGTGCAGTCATTCTCGTAGCCTTGATTGCCGTATTTGCACTTTGCTACAACAAGTTTGCTGCCAAGAGTACAGTTGGTGCAAAGGCTATCACAATTGAAGTTGTAGATTCAAAGGGCGACAGCACAAAGTACGAGATGAATACAGATGCTGAGTATCTTAAGGATGCAATGGATGAGTTGGCAGATGCTGATAGTTCCTTCTCATATAACGGTACAGAGTCTGATTATGGAATCATGGTAGAGGAAGTAAACGGCGAGCAGGCAATCTTCACAGAGGATAATGCATACTGGGCTCTTTATGTAAATGGTGAATACGGTCAGTACGGTGCAGACCAGCAGCCAGTAGTAAACGAGGATACATATACCTGGACTTATGAAAAAGCTGAGTAATCCATTTAACAAAAAGATAAATATAACTACAAAGGATGTAGCCACCATTGGAATGATGGTGGCTATTATTGAAGTATCCAAGTTTGCATTGAGTTTTATGCCAAATATTGAGTTGACCACCTTTTGGATTATAATGTTCACCCTTTATTTTGGTAGAAAAGCAGGACTTGCAATTCCTGCATTTATTCTTGTGGAGGGCGCAATATATGGAATGAATACCTGGTGGATTATGTATCTGTATATATGGCCTCTGTTAGTAATAATTACATGGATATTCAGGAAAACCGAGTCCATCCTATTCTGGTCCATATTGTCAGGCATTTTTGGGCTATGCTTTGGTTTCTTATGTTCCTTTGTTTACTTCTTTATTGGATTTAGCACAGGAGGAATTCGAGGTGGATTTGCTACAGCATTCCCGTGGTGGATTTCTGGTATCCCATGGGATTTCATTCACTGCGTAGGAAATTTCACCTTTATGATGGTTTTATATACTCCTATCCGTTCGGTAATGAAGCGTTTTGCTTACAACTAGAATCTTTTTTTATTGAATACAAAAGGTTAAAATAAAAGTAACATTAGTTGAAAAACTTAAGGGGGAAGATGCTTATGGAAGCTTTATTGAGTTTTATTACTGCGGTCTGCGGTAGGATTCAGGTTGTATCAGATTTATTCTGGGATTTCCCAACAAACTTTGATTGGTATGCAAACATACCGATTCTTGGTAATTTTTCACTAGCTATAATACTTTTAATTGGATCAGGAATATACTTTTCTATTAGGCTGAGATTTATTCAGGTGCGCAAATTCAAGCGTGGAATAGAAGTTTTGAAGAACAGCAAGGCAAAGACTGGTATTTCGCCACTGGCTTCATTCTTCCTTTCTACAGCTATGCGAGTAGGCCCTGGAAATATCCTTGGTGTTACAGGTGCGGTATCTGTCGGTGGTCCTGGAGCGCTCCTTTGGATGTGGATTTCAGCTTTCTTTGGAATGGCCACAGCTTTTGTGGAGTCTACACTTTCACAGATTTTCAAAGAGAAAAAAGATGATGAATATATTGGTGGTATGGCTTTCTATGGAAGACGCCTTATCAAAAATTCTGCAATAGTAGGTGTTGTACTTTCGCTCATGTATATCATCTATGCTCTGCTTTGTTTCCCAGCCCAAGGATTTAACACAGTATCTGCAATGGGACAGATTGCCAGCATTGTTAGCGGCACAGAGCTTCCTACAACACATGCTGTATACTGGATTGGCTTTGTAATTGTCATCATCGCTACAATCGCTGTTTCATTTGGTGGAACAAAGAAGATTTCTCACGTAACAGATATTCTCGTACCCGTAATGGCAATCGTATATGTGGTTACAGTACTTGTACTTATCGTTATCAACATCACAAGAATCCCTTGGTTCTTCTATGCTGTATTTACTGAGGCATTCAAGCCTGAGGCAGTATTCGGAGGAGCCTTTGGTATCGCATTGATGCAGGGCGTTAAGCGAGGCCTTATGTCTAATGAAGCAGGTCAAGGTACTATCACAATGCCTGCAGCAGCTTCAGATGCAGAGCACCCTTGTGATCAGGGTTGTGTACAGGCTATCGGCGTTTTCCTTGATACAATAGTAATTTGTACCCTAACAGGTTTTGTAGTCATTATGGGCCGTGTATGGCTCACAGATAATGGTGCTGCATGGTTCGAGCTTGGAAAGCTTCCAAAGTATCTTGCATCTGCAGCAGAACTTACACCAGGAACAGCATTCAATAACGTTGTCACACTGCTGATTTCCCTCTGCTTTGGTCTGTTTGCATTCACATGTCTCCTTGGATTTATGTCCTTCTCAGAGATATGTGCCAACAGAATCAACCGCAGCAAGGCATTTATCAATGTAATCAGAGTGCTTGATATTCTGGTAATCTGTTTTGGTATGCTTACTTCTATTGTAGGAATGGATTTAGGGGCATTGTGGGATTTATCAGATTTTGCTAATATCTTGATTGCATACTGCAACATTCCACTTCTTTACATTGGATTTAAGTATGTTAAAAAAGCCCAGCTCCACTACGAGAAGGAAGACGGAACACCATTTACATCTGACGTTATCGGCATGGACGTAAGTGTCTGGGATGAAAGAGCTAGAAAGAATTAATGTTAGAAAAAGATTTTATAGAGTTATACACATCACAATTAAATGAGCAACAAATGGAAGCAGTACGGACCGTCGAAGGGCCCGTGCTGCTTTTGGCTGTTCCGGGAAGTGGTAAGACCACAGTTTTGGTAAACCGCCTGGGCTATATGATTTACTGCAAGGCCATAGCACCAGAAAACATTTTGACCCTGACCTACACGGTAGCAGCCACAAAGGATATGGCAAACAGATTTGAGAAAATCTTTGGGCCAGATCTTTCGGACAGATTAGAGTTTAGAACCATCAATGGTATCTGTTCCAAGGTTATAGCCTACTACGGCAGAATGATTGGAAAGAATTCCTTTGAACTGCTTACAGATGAAAAGGAGATAATCAGGCTTCTATCAAATATCTATCTGAACGTAGAGGGAGAATACCCAACAGAAAGCGATATAAAAAACATCAGAACTCTCATAACTTACTGTAAGAATATGTACCTTACAAGTGATGAGATAGAAAAACTTGGTAAGGATGAGGATATCAATCTTCGCAGGATTTACGAGGCATACAATAATGAGTTGAAGAATCACAGCCTGATGGATTACGATGACCAGATGCTTTATGCCTACAGAATCCTGAAAGGTTCGCCAGTGGTTCTCAATTACTATAGAAACCTGTACAGATATATCTGCGTGGATGAGGCTCAGGATACCTCAAAGATTCAGCATATGATTATTTCCCTGCTTTCAGGAGAAAGTGGAAATATATTTATGGTTGGAGATGAGGATCAGAGTATATATGGATTTAGAGCTGCATATCCAGAGGCACTTTTGAATTTTGAAAGAAATCATGTAGGTGCCAAGGTTCTTGTAATGGATAAGAATTACCGCTCCAATGCAAGGATTGTAGAGGCTGCAGATATCTTCATCCAGCACAATAAGGACAGACACAAGAAGCATATATGTGCTACAAAGGATGCCAAAAGCGAAATCAGTTTTGTAAAGATAGACAGGGAAAAGCAGTACAGCTATCTGGTGAAGGTAGCTGAAAACGTAAATACGAAGACAGCTGTTTTATATCGAGATAATGAAAGCGCACTTCCACTTGTAGATATGTTGGAAAGACAGTCAGTACCTTACAACATCAAGAGTGTTGATATGGCTTTCTTCACCAACAGGGTGGTTATAGACATAATCAACATGCTACAGTTTGCCTTTGTGCCAATGGATGCAGACTTGTTTATGAAGATATATTTCAAGTTCCAGCTATACCTTAGCAAGAAGGACGCTATAGAAATGTGTGAGCTGGCAGAGAGAAATCACTCAGGAGTCTTGGATGCCATCGAGCTTCTCAACCTTAATGGCCACGTACTGGGCAATTGCAAATCCCTGAGAACCCACTACAGAAACATGGTGGATGAGACTCCATATAAGGCCATTAATAGAATTGAGAATTTTATGGGATACGGTGATTACCTTAATTCCAATAACATAGATACAAACAAGATATTCATCCTGAAGATGCTTGCTAAAAAGGAAAAGGATATTCCAGCTTTCCTTAACAGGCTCACAGAGCTTAGAAGAATTCTTATGGAAAAGAAGAATGACAGCAGTGCAAAATTCATCCTTTCCACAATCCATTCCAGCAAAGGTCTGGAGTACGATGATGTTATCCTGATTGATGTAATAAACGGTGTATTTCCTAACAAGGTGCTTAGACCTCATACAAAGGCTACACCTCAGGAGAAGAGGGATTACGAGGAAGAGCGCAGAATCTTTTATGTAGGAATGACAAGAGCCAAGGAAAAGCTAACAATTTTCAAATATGAAAACAGAAATTCCACCTTCATAAAGGAACTAAAGCCAGAGACTCAGAAAGCGGAAACAGAAGAGAAGAAGTCCTATGGAAATACAAAGGTTACATCATACCTAAAGCAACCTAAACCACAAAAGACAAATCAGTCTGCAGTGCCAGAGAGATTAATCATAGGTCAGAGAGTAACTCAGACAAAATATGGAGCAGGAACAATAACCGATGTAATCCTTGATGATTATGGCACTCCAGAAACATTTTCTGTGGAATTTGAGTCAGGGGTAGAAAAGAGTTTTTCCTATCCAGTTGCTTTTTCATATGGTATGAAAGTACAATAAACATAATAATGTAACGAGAAGTGGAGAAAATGTATGAAGGTTGGTTTGGCAGCATGCTCTAATGGACATAGTGAACAGTGGGCAAGTCAGGTGGATGAGTTGTGCCAGGTTCTTAATGATATGAACATCGAGACTGTAAAAGCTGAGCATATAATGTGCATAACTGATGAATTTAGCGGCACAGATGTGGAAAGAGCGCAGGATTTAATGCAGTTCTATCAGGATGACACAATCCAGGCTATCTATGATATATCCGGGGGAGATTTGGCCAACGGGGTCCTAAAGTATCTGGATTTTGAGACGATAAAAAATTCTGATAAGACTTTTTGGGGCTACAGCGATTTGACCACAGTAATCAATGCCATATATTCTCAGACCGGAAAAGAGTCAGTACTTTTCCAGGTTAAAAATATGGTTTACTCAGCCGCTGAGTTGCAACAGAAGAGATTTGCTGATTATATAAAAGGGGCAAATAATGAGCTGTTTAACATTGATTACGATTTTCTTCAGGGACAGTCCATGGAGGGGATTTTAGTAGGTGGTAACATACGTTGCTTACTTAAGCTTGCAGGCACAAAATATTTCCCTGATGTGACAGGAAAAATTTTGATGCTGGAGGCATATGGTGGTGAGTCTGGACAGATTGCCACACTGTTTGCCCAGCTTGAGCTGATGGGAGTATTTGAAAAAGTGGCAGGTGTTATGCTTGGTACATTTACCGGGTATGAAAGAGCTAATCTTAAAATGTCAGTATTTGATTTGCTTAAGATGCACATCCCAGAGGGGTTACCAGTGGGCAAGACACATGATGTAGGTCATAGCCATGACGCCAAAGCTGTAGTGATAGGTCGGTATTATAGATTCTAAACAGGAGGGGGTAGAAGCTAAAATATGGATAACGAATTAAGAGATTTGCACAAGAGAATGGAAGAAGTCCACGGTAGAGTGGATGTGCTGTTTAAGACAGCCAAGATCCCAACTATGCTTATGAGCGAGTACAAAAATAAGGTGGATCAGTACGAGAACATGTTTGATACAGTGGAGACTATGAAAAAGATGGTGGAGACTGATGAGGCAGTGGCTCAGCTGGTGGTTCAGCAAAAGGAAATCTTAAACAAGAGAATCAAGTGTGAATTGGAGCTAGCCAGAAAAGCTCAGAGCTGCATATAAAAAGGGAGGTTTTACTATGATTAAAGTATATTGCTATTCACGTTGCACAACATGTAAGAAGGCCATTAAGTGGCTTGAAGATAACAAGATTAAGCATGAGGTTATCGACATCAAGGAAAATCATCCTGATGAGAAGACTCTTAAGGATTTACATAAGAAGAGTGGATTACCTCTTAAGAAATTCTTCAACACAAGCGGTCAGCTTTACAGAGAAATGGAGCTTTCAAAGAAGCTTCCTGACATGACTGAAGCAGAGATGTACAAGATTCTTGCATCAGATGGAATGCTTGTAAAGCGCCCACTTCTTATTACAGATAAAGCTGTAATACCAGGATTCAAAGAGGAACAGTGGAAAGAAGCAACCAAATAAATAGGTGAGCAAAAAAAATAATCATGTATTTGATTTCTGCATATTTTGATGAAACAACAACTAAAAAATTACAGGAATATATAAATCGTATATACGAAGCAACAGGAAATGGATTTATGGTGGAAAACCATGTGCCACCACATATGACTATCTCAGCTTTGGAGGCGAGAAATGTGGATGTGCTGGTGCCAGGCTTTGAAACCCTCGAAGGCAGCCTGACATCACAGGAGATTCAGATAGTCTCACTAGGCCAGTTTCTGCCTTATGTTTTTTACGGTGCACCTATTCTTAATGATTATTTGCAGCAGATGTCACAGAAGGTATTTGATACCTTCAAAGATATCCCAGAGGTGACCGTCAGCAGATATTACAGGCCAGGTTCATGGCTGCCACACATTACCCTTGGCAAACAGCTTTCAAAGGAGCAGATGAGTAAGGCTCTTGAAGCCATGCAGGATTTCACACCAATCAAAGGAAAAATCGTGAGAATAGGGCTATCAACAGTAAATCCTCATAAGGATATAAGAATAATAACATTAGAATAGTAACATTTTTGTAATAAATCTCGTTTTTCCCTAGGAATTCCCCCAGTTTTACGCTATAATTGACGAATGCGGGGAGATGAGTATGGACTACATACGATTGGGGGACTAATGTTTTGAACAAGAAATTTAAATTAACAGACTACATGTCAGAGGGAATTATATTTGTAATTCTTATTGGCATGATTGGTCTTCTTTTTAAAGAAGAAAGCGTATACATCTATAAGTGGTATTTTGCCCTTTTAATAGTTGGTATAGGCTTTTTTTCATTGACTAAAAAGGTCTTCAAAAACTTCACTGACAGAGGATACATTTTCTCAAAGGTAATAGGTGTCTCTATTTCCGGAATGGTGGTATTCTGGCTGTCGAATCTCAAACTGCTTAAATTTACACCTGTGAATTGCGCCTTTGTCACAGTGCTTTTAGCGGTAGTGGCTACAACTATTTCCACTATCCAGGACAAGAAAAAAGGCAATGCAGTTTCTATTGATAAGGAAAATCTGAAGTTCATGATTGCAGAGGAGCTGATGTTCCTGCTTCTTCTCACATGTCTTCTTTATATGAAATCCTTCAAACCAGATGCATATGGTACAGAGAAATTCATGGATTATGGATTTATGAATACCATGACAAAGCTCACATATTTCCCTGTTGAGGATATCTGGTTTGCACATGAAAATCTCAACTACTATTATTTAGGTCAGTATTTTGCTGCTTTCATCAATCAGCTTTCATTTAACGATGTAAGATTCAGTTATAACATTATGTTCTACACAGTATGCTCTATGGCATTTGTGGAGGCATTCTCTTGCACATACAAACTTATCCAGACAAAGTTTGGCCCTAAGTTCAAGAAGGCACACGGAATTATCGGTGGTTTACTTGGTGGCGCCGGAGTATGCTTCGAGGGTAGCGCTCACTTTATCGTTTTTGGAATCGTATTAAAAATCTACAACGCTATTATCGGAAATGCAGAGTACTCTTACTGGTTCCCAGAGAGTACCAGATACGTTGGTTATGTTCCAGAGAGAATGGATAAGACCATCACTGAGACTCCTTCATATTCATTTGTAATTGGAGATTTGCACGCACACGTTATCAACATCATGTTCGTGCTTACTATAATTGGAATTATCATTGCCTTTGCTACTCAGATGGCAGACAAGAAGGGTAGCAGCCAGAAGCTTGAGCTTGATTTCACACCCAAGGATTTCATCCTTAAGGCTCTTACTCCTACAGTGCTTCTCTGTGGTTTCTTCACAGGATTTTTCCAGGGAAACAACTACTGGGATTATGCAATCTACATGATGATTTCAGCACTTACAGTTTTATTTGTGGATTTTAAAGTATATGGATTTACAAAGAAGAGCACACTGTTCTCTGCAATCCAAATCATATTTATGATGGTTATTGCAAATGTTGTTATCCTTCCATTTAAGCTGAATTTCACAAAGATGGAGGGTGGTATTTTCCTTTGCGAGAACCACACATTATTCCATCAGCTACTTGTCCTTTGGCTTTTACCAGTGGCGACTGCAGTAGTTTGCCTTGTATTTGCTATTAAGGATTATTTAAATGATGAGGACAAGGCTCAGGATAAGAAGGTAAATGTTCTTGGAAGAATTATCGTAAATGCGAATATTGCAGACCTTATGGTTATGCTTTTTACATGCTGTTCAATTGGATTGATTATTATCCCAGAGGTCATCTATGTAAAAGATATCTACAACATCGATTACGCCAGAGCAAATACAACATTCAAGCTTACATATCAGTCTTGCATTATGTTTGGTATAATCACAGGCTATGCAATGATTTCCCTTTTTGCCTTCAAAAAGACAAAGGTTAAAAAGGTGTTGGCTTGCATTCTTCTGGTTCCAACACTTGTCTGCATGTCTTACTATTTCGTAAGCTGTCATAGCTGGTTCGGAAATATTTTTGACAGCTCACGAACCAGAACTTTAAATGCCACAGCATTTATGGAGACAAATCCTCAGTTTGCAGAGGATCTTCAGGTTGTAAACTATCTAAACAGTCTTGATTATGATAAGCCACCTGTAGTTCTTGAAAACTATGGAGACGCATACACTGATGCAGGCAGAATGTCAGTAGCTTCAGGATGTCCTACAGTTTTAGGCTGGTATGCCCATGAGTGGCTTTGGAGATTCAGCCAGGAGGCTGTAGAGAGCAGAGCTACAGATATCAGAGAAATCTATACAGGTTATGATTTAGAGACAACAAAGGAACTTATTAAGAAATACAATATCCAGTACATTTATATTGGTCAATTTGAGTACCAGAGTTATGATTTTGCCGGAACACCTATCAATCTCTACAAGCTTTTACAGCTTGGTGATGTGGAGTTACAGCTTGAGTCAAGCTACTATGGCGGCTATCACAACTACCTAATTAGAGTGAATGCAGATTAGTAACAGAGGAACAGTCACATGGTGGCTGTTCCTTTTGTAGATGCAAAATTTACCTTTGACCTTCAAATAATTACCTCTTATCCCAAATTGTTGTTTGTGGGGATTAAATATGTAAAATGATAATCAAGGAGGCGCCAATAGTTATGAAGATAAATATTGACGTAGATGATTCTTTACAGCAGGACATGATAACCATTCACTGCCGAGAGATAACAGATGAGATATTGGAGCTGCAGCGACTGTTGTCGAGTAAGCAGATGGGGGCACAAAGAATATCGGCCTACATTGATGACACGGAATATTACGTGGAAGTGAAATCAATCCTATTTATGGAGGCTGATGGAAATTACATATCAATCCACACTGGAAAATCCATCTACAGGATAAGACAAAAATTATATGAGCTTGAAGAACTGCTACCGAGAGATTTCCTGAGGGTATCAAAATCAACTATCGTAAATACGGAACTGATTTCCTCGATAAAGAAAAATATCACGGGAGCAAGTGAGATTTCATTTAGAAATTCTGCAAAGAAAGCTTATGCATCACGCAACTACATTAAAGCACTTATTGAAATAATGGATGAAAAGAGGATAAAGAGATGAGAAAAGGAAAAATTAGAAACGCAATTAGAGGTTTAGCAATTATCGCATTTGCGGTATGTTTATTACTTAGCAGATCAACATTTTTTACAGATATGCCAATGGCAAAGATTGCTGTATGTATCATTATGGCACTGTTCTTTGGTGAGCAGCTTCTTGAGAAGAGCTTTGTGGGAATGGCAATTCCTGTAGGTGTTGTAACCTGTTTATTTAGAGACGAGCTTATGTTAGGTGATGTTCACTATGCTCTTATTATGATTGCTGTAATCCTTATCGGTATTGGACTTTCTACAATCTTCGGACATAAGCCAAAGGTTGTATTTGACCATAAGGGAAAGGAGTATATCATGGGTGAGAATCACACATCAGAATACTGGGAAGAAGATGGTAATTTTACATTGGATAACGGCCTTGGCTCAAGAACACAGTATGTATCTGTAAAGAATATGCGCAAGGGTTCAATCGACAATGGACTGGGAACTTTGACTGCTTATTTTGATGGTTCTACAGTTGCAGAGGAAGGTGCTTTCCTTGATATTGACAATGGACTTGGTGCAATGTCATTATATTTCCCAAAGGAATTTAGAATGTCATTCAACTTTGACAATGGTCTGGGGAAAATTAATGTTCACGGCGAGTGCTCACAGGATGAGGCACAGCCACTTGTTAAGACACAGATTGATAACGGATTAGGACAGGTAGATATTTACTTCGTGTAAGGCAAATGAATTGATGAGGGACCCGACAGGTCCCTCTTTTTGGAGGTTAAGATGAAAAAGGGACTTGTTATGGAAGGTGGAGCAATGCGCGGAATCTTCACCTGCGGTGTTATTGATGTATTGTTGGAAAATGGAATTGAGTTTGACAGTGCGGTAGGTGTATCTGCCGGAGCTACATTTGGCTTGAATTTCAAGTCAAAACAGATAGGCCGTCCGCTTAGATACAATAAGATTTATTGTAATGACAAGAGATACTGCAGCATAAATTCCTGGGTTAAGACAGGTGATCTGTACAATGTACCATTCTGCTATGGCACACTTCCATATGAGCTTGATGTGTGGGATGGAGAGACCTTCTATGACAACCCAATGGACTTTTTCGTTGTGGCCACAGATATCAATACAGGTGCAGCAGTTTATCACAAGTGTGACAACAGGGACTACACAAGGGATGGAATTGACATCAGATGGATTAGAGCATCTGCATCAATGCCTATGTTCTCACGCCCTGTAGAAATCGATAATAAGCTGTATTTAGATGGGGGAATGGCAGATTCTATACCTTTGAGGTTTATGGAAAGTGAAAAATGTGATAGAATCCTTGTGATTGAAACACAGCCAGCAGATTTTGTTAAGAAGCCTCAGAAGTATATGGGCATTGTAAAGATGTTCCTTGGCAAGTTTCCAAACATGGTAAAGGTCATGAGGGACAGACATCTTATGTACAACGAGGAAAAGGCATACGTGCGACAGAAGGAGCAGGCAGGTGAGGTCTTTGTTATCAGGCCATCGGTAGCACCTAATATTAATCCTACCGAGAAAAATCCTGATGAACTTCAGCGCGTCTATGAAATGGGCCGCGCCGAGGCAATCAGATCCCTGGAGGGATTAAAGCAGTATTTGGCATAGGAGACTGTGCCCCGGTTTTGAAAGGTAGTAAGAATGAGTATTTTAAACGTAGAACATTTATCCCACGGTTTTGGTGACCGCGCCATCTTTGAGGACGTGTCATTCAGACTGTTGAAGGGTGAGCATATCGGACTTGTTGGAGCCAACGGCGAAGGCAAGTCTACTTTTATGAATATCATCACAGGCAAGCTTCAGCCAGATGAGGGAAAGATTGAGTGGTCAAAGAAGGTTCGTGTTGGTTATCTCGATCAGCACACAGCTCTTGAGAAGGGTATGACAATTGGCAGCGTCCTTCACTCAGCTTTTGATTTCCTCTATGACATGGAGCAGGAGATGAACGACATCTATGCCAGCTTAGGCGATGTCACCGACGATGACGAGATGAATAAGCGCATGGAGGAAGCAGGAACTATAGCTGACCTTCTCACTATGCACGACTTTTATATGATAGATGCCAAGGTGGAGGAAGTAGCCAGAGCTCTCGGCGTACTTGACCTAGGACTTGATAAGGATGTTACAGAGCTTTCCGGTGGACAGCGTACAAAGGTACTTATGGCAAAGCTTTTATTGGAGAAGCCAGACATCCTTCTTTTGGACGAGCCTACAAACTACCTTGATGTGGAGCACATCGAATGGCTTAAGAGATATCTGAACGATTATGAGAATGCATTTATCCTTATTTCCCATGACGTTCCATTCCTGAATTCAGTTATCAATCTCATTTACCACATGGATAACAAGCAGCTTAACCGCTATGTGGGAGATTATGACAAGTTCCAGGAAGTATATGCAATGAAGCAGAGTCAGCTTCAGGCTGCCTACAATAGACAGCAGAAGGAGATTGCTGAGCTTAAGGATTTCGTTGCCCGCAATAAGGCAAACGTTGCCACAAGAAACATGGCTATGTCACGTCAGAAGAAGCTTGATAAGATGGATGTAATCGAGCTTGCAGCAGAGAAGCCAAAGCCAGAGTTTTACTTCAAGGAGGCACGTACTCCTAGCCGTGTAATCTTCTCTACAAAGGAGCTTGTTATCGGCTACGACAAGAACGAGCCACTTTCAATTCCTTTGAATCTGGAGATGCAGCGCAAGCAGAAGATTGTACTTACTGGTGCAAACGGTATTGGAAAGACTACTCTCTTAAAGAGTATTTTAGGTCTCATTCCACCACTTTCAGGTACAGTATATCAGGGAGAGTTCCTTGAGATTGGATACTTTGAGCAGGAGATGGATCAGCATATTTCCACTACATGTATCGAGGAAATCTGGAACGAGTTCCCTTCATATAATCAGAATGAGGTTCGTGCAGCCCTTGCTAAGTGCGGACTTACAACAAAGCATATTGAAAGCTTATGCCGAGTTCTTTCCGGTGGTGAGCAGGCAAAGGTTCGTCTTTGCAAGCTTTTGAACCGCGAGACAAACCTTCTTCTTTTAGATGAGCCTACAAACCATCTTGATGTGGATGCAAAGGATGAGCTTAAGCGTGCACTTAAGGAATACAACGGAAGCATCCTTATGGTATGCCATGAGCCTGAGTTCTACGAGGGTCTCGCGACGGATGTATGGGATTGCAGTAAATGGACAACTAAGACAATATAGATTTTTCACACCACATAATGACAAATGTCACTTAACAAAATGACAGCCTTCACTACAGAGGGCTGTCTTTTTCATTTATATTATCATCAGAAACGAAAAACAAAGCCGTAAAGGAGAAGGATATGAGTCAGTGCGTAGTAGAAATCGAAAACTTGGTAAAAAGATATGGAGATAAGGTGGCTGTAGATCACTTTTCATTAAATGTAAACGAAGGGGAAATTCTTGGACTTCTTGGACCTAACGGTTCAGGTAAGACAACAACAATTAACTGCCTGCTTTCACTTCTTAAATACGATAAAGGAATAGTGACAATCTTTGATAAGGAGATGAAGCCAGAGGCCTACGATATCAAGTCACAGATTGGTGTGGTAATGCAGAATGTGGCAGTGGTTGAAACCCTTACAGTTTATGAAAACGTGGATTTCTTCTGTGGCCTCTACATCAAGGACAAGGCAACAAGAAAGAAATATGTTGAGGATGCACTGGAGTTCACAGGACTTACAGAATATAAAAAGTATCTTCCAAAGAAGCTCTCAGGTGGTCTTCTTAGAAGATTAAACATCGCCTGCGGAATCGCTCACAAGCCAAAGCTTATTATCTTTGATGAGCCAACAGTTGCAGTTGACCCACAGAGCCGAAACGCAATCCTTGAGGGAATTAGAAAGATGAACAGAGATGGTGCAACAATCATTTACACATCTCATTACATGGAAGAGGTTGAGGAGCTTTGCACACGAGTTGTAATTATGGACCATGGAAAGAACGTTGCAAACGGAACATCTCAGGAGCTTAAATCTTCCCTCATCAACAGAGAAACAATCCGTGTTGGTCTTCCTGATAAGTCGGACAAGATTATCGCAGGAATCAAGGAAATCAACCATGTTTATAAGGTTAAGGAGGACGGAGATGATCTGGTTATTAAATGTGATGGTGGAGATCATAACCTGGTACATATCCTCAGTTATTTAAATGATAACAATGTGCCATTTGGACACGTATCAACAGAACTTCCTACATTAAATGATGTATTCCTTGAAATCACAGGAAAGGAGCTTAGAGATTAATGTTTGGTCGAATCTATGTATATAAATTAAAAGAGATGCTTCGCAACAAGTACGTTGTGGGCTGGAATATTTTCTTCCCACTTGTCCTTGCTACAGTATTTTATTTTGGATTTGGAAATCTTATAAGTGATGATCCTGATAATTTCAAAACCATAAATGTAGGATACGTAAATACGAATCAGGAAGAAACAAATTTTGGAATGCTCTTAGAGGAAATGTCAAAAGTAAGTGATAACCGTACAAAGATTGTAGAGGTTCATGAGTATTCTTCAAAAGAAGAAGCTGCAGAGGCTATGAATTCCGAAATGATTTCTGGATTCTATGTTGAGGATGGAGATGATATTTCCACATACGTGCTAACAAATGGCTACAAGGCCACCACATTAAATGAAATCGTTCGAGAATATAAAAATATGTATTCAGTCATTGAAAAAGTGGCCCAGGAACATCCTGAAAATCTTCAGAAAGCCATCGATATGGTTTCCAATCAAATGGAGATTATGAAGGAGCATGATTTTGGTACTAACACTTCACCATACCTGCAGTATTTCTTCGCTTTGATTGCCATGTCATCACTTTTCAGCTCATGGATTAGTACAGCAATGCTTGAAGGCATGTGCGCAAATATGACTGAGACAGGAAAGAGATTTGAGGTGGCACCTACCAACAAGCTCCTTGCAATTGCAGGCTGTGTTATGGCAGGACTTACAATTCAGTCAGTATCAAATGCAGTACTTGTTGTATATGTTCAGTACATACTTAAAATCAACATGGGCGCGCCATTTATCAACCTTGTTTTGATTACTACACTGGGAAGTGCCCTGGGAATCTCAGCAGGAGTTTTGATTGGTTCCTTTATCAAAAACGAAAGATTATTGGTTGCAGTACCACTTGTATTTACAATGGGATGCTCATTCTGCAGTGGTCTCATGTGGCATCAGATTAGACAGATTATTGAAAGTAACTGTCCTATTTTAAATAGAATCAACCCAGCGGCACTTTTGGTTGATTGTCTTTATACAAGAGCTACCTACGGCAAAACAGATATGTATTATCAGGACATTTTGATTATGGGCTGCATGGTTGTTGGAGGTCTTTTTGTAAGCTCATTATTCTTGAGGAGGAGAAAATATGCCAGTATTTAATGCAATTATAAAATCACTTAGAGCGAATATAGTGAACATCATCGTTTATTTTGCAATCTTCGCTGTATTCGGAAATATGCAGGCCAAGGCTACTGTCTCTACTCAGGAAGATATGTTTGAAGATATGCAGGTGACGGTTGCTGTTACAGATAACGATAATTCTGTTCTCAGCCATGCACTGGTGGATTATCTTAAAGAGACACAGATTGTTGTGGATCCAAAGACAGATGACCCTCAGGAAATGAATGATAACGTAAGATTTTTAATCTATGAATATGCACTTATTATTCCTGAAGATTTTGAGGAAAAGGTTTTATCAGGTGAGACAGAAAATGTCCTTGAGTATATTGCGCCTGGAACTACTGCATCTCAGTTTCTTCTCACACAGAAGCTTGGTGACTATTTACAGGATGTTGTGATATATTTAAATAGTGGTTTTAGCGAGGAAGAGGCTATCAGCCTGACCCACGACCAGATGGTAAAGCTTAGCGAAACAAAAGCTACTGTTATGGATTCTGCTGAGGAAAATCATCGTTCATTCTATACAGGAATGTTCACCTTCAATGGTTATACACACATGATTATCCTTTGTATCTGCTGTGCATGCACACTTACATTTATGAAGGACAAGGATGTTAAAAATCGAATATCCGTTAGTGGAATGCATTTCTTCACAAGAAGCGCAGCTACAATCGGTGGTGTGTTTGCAGTAGGAGTGGTTTTGACAACATTAATGATTGGTGTTATCCAGATTATGAGTCTACAGTATGCAAACAATAAGCTTATCTACTACATGATTGACAGCTACAGTCTGATGTTGGTAGGACTTGGAATGGCATATTTCATATGCTCACTTACATCAAATGAAAACCTTATTAACATGATTGGAAACATGATGGTGCTTTCTATGAGCTTCCTTTGTGGAGTATTCGTAGATACAGAATTCCTGTCAGACAAGATTGTTCAGATAGCACATTTCATGCCATTGTACTGGTACACCACAGCTATTAAATTTATAAATGATACTCCAGTGAATGATATTTGGAGTCGCAAGTTTGGTATTTATATATTTATTGAAATCCTCTTTGCATTAGTGTTCATATTTGCAGGAATGATTATTTCAAGGAAAAAGGAACAGTATGCTATTTGATGTGATTATCCGCTTTTTAGCGGCATTAGGATTAACCGTACTTATTAACGCAAGTGGCATTACAACCCTCTCGGTTGTAATGTCTATTTGCGTTTTTTTGATATTAGAAATAAGCCTTTTAGTTGATAAGAAACGTATATACGGAGTGCTGACCGCCATACCATTTGTAGCCACTCTGATATATATGATACGTGAGGATACCACTGCTTTTGGTTATTTGGCCATATTTGCAATCCTTGCGTCATTTACGCTGGTGTCTACTATATTATATGAGCAGGTAATGACCTATAAGAGACTTCTGCATCGCACACGAGACGACAGTAAGGAGCTGGAGGAAATTTTAGAGGAAAAGAACCGAAGGCTTTTATCAGAGCAGGATCAGCAGGTGCATCTGGCTACCCTTGCAGAGCGAAACAGAATAGCCAGAGAGATTCATGATAATGTGGGACACCTGCTATCAAGAGCCATCCTTCTGCTGGGAGCTATCTCTACTGTAAATAAGGACGAAAATCTGGAGCCTCAGTTAAAAATGCTTGCCAGTACATTAGACGAATCTATGGCAAAGATGAGAGCATCAGTACATGATTTACATGATGATTCAATCGATTTGAAAAAGAACTTTGATGACATTATCGGAGAGCTGAAAAGCTTTACCGTAAATACGGATTTAGATTTGGATGAATCTATCCCGACAAATATAAAACTGTCACTGATAGGAATTTTAAAAGAGGCAGTTACAAATATCCTGAAGCATTCCAATGGCGATGAGGTATCAATTATCCTGCAGAGAAACTACAGCTTTTGTACCATTTCTATTACTGATAACGGAACAGTGTCTCAGGAGATGAAGGAAAAGATTGCTTTAGATGATTATGAAGGCATAGGCCTTACAAATATAAGAAACAGAGCAAATGCTCTTGGGGGAGATGCATACATTTATACCAACGATGGCTTTACGGTATTCGCAAGGCTTCCCTTTGTAGTAAAGGCTGCTGAAGAGGTGTTATAAATGGACGACAAGAAAATTTTATTAATCGACGACGATGAACTAATCACAATGTCCCTTGAAATGATAATCAACGCAGAAGAGGGGTTTTCAGTAATTGGAAAAGGAAACAGTGGAAGAGAAGGAGTGCAGCTTTTTGACGAGCTAAATCCTGATCTGCTTCTCATGGATATTCGTATGGCTGATATGAATGGTCTGGAGGCAGCAGAAAAAATTCTGGCAAAGCATAAGGATGCTGTCATACTGTTCCTTACAACCTTCTCGGACGACGAGTATATCGTAAAGGCTTTAAAGCTGGGGGTTCGTGGTTATCTTTTAAAGCAGGACTACAAGTCACTTCCTGCAGCTCTTCATGCTGCCATGGATGGACAGAGTGTCTTTGGAGGCGCCATTGTTGATAAACTTCCTGCACTTATGAGTACCGCAGAAGAGGATAGTGGATTTGATTATGAGTCAAAGGATATTTCTGAGAAAGAATATGAAGTTATCCAGCTGGTAGCAGAGGGATTTTCCAATAAAGAGATTGCACAGAAGCTCTTCTTATCAGAGGGCACTGTGAGAAATTATCTTTCCACCATTTTGGAAAAGCTGGAGCTTAGAGACCGCACCCAGCTTGCAATATTTTACCTTAAGAACTAAAAAAGAGCTAAGGCCTATTTTACAGGTCTTAGCTCTATTACATTGTCACCGTATTCAATATTGTTTTTTTCAAGGAAGGCTTCAAAATCCTGCATTTGCCAAGGCTGCATTGCATCCTCAGGATGATGTGCATCACATCCGATTACAAACTTGGCTCCCATGGCAGAAGCCATTGAGAAGAAGCGGTCGCTAGGGTAATTTCTATTTAAGAAGAATCCCTGCATATTGATTTCCAAAGGAATGTCCAAATCAATGGAAGCCTTAACAATACGCTTCATGTGGTGCTGATAAACCATATCAGGGCCTGCATAGTACATCAGATCCGGATGGGCCAGGTAGCTGAACAGTCCTGTTTTCATTCCTTCTACTGTATAATCAACATATTCTTTCAGCTTAGACTCATCAGTGGTTTCAAATCCGGCATAGAATCCATCGATTTCATTAGGAACATGATGCTGCCCCTGAATAATATAATCAATAGGATACTGGCGAATGTGCTCCATCAAAGTACCGAAATACTTATCAGAGTACTCTACCTCCAGTCCAATATAAATCTGGATATCCTTCTTATACTCATCTCTAAGTTTTACTAGAGTGTCTGTATAGTTTTCCAGCTCATCCATTCCCATTCGAATGTGTGAGTAAAAATCCTTTGGGTATGGCTGAGGGGTATGGTCTGAAAAGCCCAATATTTTAAATCCGTTTTTAATTGCTGTTTCAATATATTCTCTTTCGGTACCTTCGGCGTGATTACATCTTGTTGTGTGTGTATGGTAATTAGCTAGCATGATAATCCTCCATTCCCATAAACTATACCCACAAACGCCACAAATTTGCAATATAAAGATTTTACATATATAATGTCCCAATAAAAAAATTAAAGGAAGAAATGTATGATATTAGACCTATTAACAAAAATTGATGATGTGATGTACTATCCGATTTTGATAATCGTAATGGGCATCGCTGGATTATATTTTACTTTTAGAACACGCTTCGTTCAGATTAGACTTTTGAAGGAAGCATGCAGACTTGTTATGGAGAAGCCAGAGGACAAGGCTCACGTATCTTCATTCCAGGCTCTTATGGTATCCACAGCTTCACGTGTAGGTACAGGAAATATTGTAGGTGTATCCACAGCACTTTGCATCGGTGGACCTGGTGCAATGTTTTGGATGTGGCTCATGTGTATCATCGGTGCAGCTTCTGCATTCGTAGAAAGTACACTGGCTCAGGTTTACAAGCAGAAGGAAAAGGATGGCAGCTGTTACGGTGGTCCTGCCTATTATATTGAGCAGGCTCTTAAAGCTCCTTGGCTTTCAGTTATTTTTTGCGTATGCCTTATAGCAACTTATGCAGTAGGTTTCAACTTACTTTGTTCTTACAACCTTCAGTCAACATTTGCTACTTACAGCTTTTATAATGAAGCAATCACACCAGCTATCATTGGCGCAGTTATCGCTCTTCTTGTTGGCTTTTGCGTAATGGGCGGAGGAAAGAAGATTGTCAAGCTTACAGAGGTATTGGTTCCTTTCATGGGAATCTGCTATGTAATCGTAGCTTTGATTGTAATCCTTGTTAACATTACAAATGTTCCAGCTATGTTTGCTGCCATCTTTAAGGATGCATTTGATTTCAAGTCAATCTTTGGTGGCGTTTCTGGTTCATGCTTGATTTATGGTATTAAGCGAGGCCTTTATTCAAATGAGGCAGGTGTTGGTTCTGCACCAAACGCATCTGCATCAGCTAATGTTAGTCATCCTGTTAAGCAGGGACTTGTTCAGACAGTTTCTGTTTATATTGATACAATGCTTCTTTGCACAGCTACTGGTCTTATGTGTCTTAGCTCAGGTGTACAGGCAGGCGAGGATGTAAGCGGTATTCCTTATGTGCAGCAGGCTATTGCTTCAGTATTTGGAAGTTTCGGTCCGTTGTTCATTACAGGGGCAATGTTATTATTTGCCTTTACAACACTCCTTGGAAATCTTTATTATGTAGATAACGCATTAATTTATCTCAATGGAAAGAAAAAGCCAGGAGCAGTATTTATGACAGCCTTCAGAATTCTTTGCGTGGCAGTTATCTTTGTGGGAGCAATTATCTCTATGGATACTGCATGGGCAGCTGCTGATATTACCATGGGACTTATGACAATTATCAACCTTCCATGCTGTGCGCTGTTGTTTGGAACAGTTGATAAGGTTCTTAAGGATTATGAAAAGCAGAAGAAAGAAGGAAAGAATCCTGTATTCATAGGGGGAGAAGTTGGGCTTGATGAGAAAGAGTTAAGTTTCTGGAAGTAATTCACAAAATCTTCACATATCGATATTATAATGCATGAAGTTTTTTGTGGTTTTGTGTTTTCAAATAATGGTAAAGAAAATGAAGATGAGTAGAAGATATTTAAGATGTGTAGCAGTAGGATTGTTATTTACTCTTTGTGCCGTTCCTTCAATGAACAGTAAGGCCGAGGAAATAACACAGCCGGTAGAGACACCAGTTCAGGAAGTACCTGTACAGGAAGCGCCAGTTCAGCCTCTTACTGAGGAGCAGCAGGCAGAGCTTATTATGCAGGAGCAGTTGGCTCAGGTTACAGCAGAGCAGTCTACACGCCAGCTTGTAATCATCGGAGATTCAAGAACTGTTGGAATGAAGAGCGCAGTTGGAAAGAACGCCAATATCTGGTCTGCTAAGGTAGGAATGGGTCTTGCATGGATGAAGAATGTAGGAGTTCCTTCTGTAGAGGCCAGCATTAATGAGAACACTGATGTGGTTATTCTCATGGGTGTAAATGACGTTCGCAGCTTATCCTACACAGATAAATACGTTTCTTACATAAATGAAAAAGCAGCTGCATGGACTACACTTGGCGCAAATGTTTATTATGTGTCAGTGAATCCAATGGCATTTGAGACAAAGTCTTATCCTGGTATTACAAACTCTCTTATCGAGAAATGGAATACAAAGATGCAGGACGGTCTTAGTGAGAATGTTCACTACATTGATACATACTCAACCATGCTTGGAAATGTAAGTTCAAAAGATGGTATTCACTATAGCAAGAATACTTACAAGACAATTTATACCCTTATCAATCAGGGGATAATAATAGACAAATTAGAGCAGAAGATGGCTAATCTCTGTTAATGATAAAGGTCTACTGATAACATTTATCAGTAGACCTTTTATTTTGAAAAAAAGCTTAGACAAATTAAAGTTTCATGGTATTATAGTTTGGCGTAAATTTATTGACCTAATATTTGTAGGGTAATTGTCTCTGGCAGGATAATTACCAGTAATAGTTGATATAGTTAGAGGAGTACTAAAATGTTAGAAATCAAAAACCTTACCTACAGGGTTGATGATGAGGGTGATTCTACAAAGGAAATCATCGATGGTCTTGACCTTACTGTAGAAGATGGCAAATTCATCGTTATTACAGGCCCAAACGGTGGTGGTAAGTCTACACTTGCAAAGCTTATCATGGGCGTTAACCAGCTTACATCAGGACAGATTATTCTTGATGGAGTTGATATCTCAGAGAAAAATATTACTGAGCGTGCAAAAATGGGAATCAGTTTTGCTTTCCAGGCACCAGTTCATTTCAAGGGAATCAGAGTAATTGATTTACTTCGTCTCGCAGCAGGAGAGCACATCTCTGTTGCAGCAGCATGCGAGTACCTTTCAAAGGTAGGCCTTTGCGCTAAGGATTATGTTGAGCGTGAAGTAAATGCATCACTTTCAGGTGGAGAGCTTAAGCGTATCGAGATCGCTACAGTTCTTGCACGTGGAACAAAGCTTTCAATCTTCGACGAGCCAGAGGCTGGTATCGATCTTTGGAGCTTCCAGAACCTTATCAAGGTTTTCGAGAACATGAGAAAGACAATCAATGGTACTATCATCGTCATCTCACATCAGGAGCGTATTCTTAACATTGCCGACGAAATCGTTGTTATTGAAAACGGCAAGGTAAAGAAGAAGGGACCTAAGGATGAAATCCTCCCAGAGCTTCTTGGTACATCATCTGCAGCCAACATGGCATGCGAGAAGTTAGGAGGTGACCAGTAATGACTCTTGATGCAATTCAGAAGAACATACTTCACGAGGTTGCTGACTTAGACAGCATTCCACAGGGTGCTTACAATATCCGCGCCAACGGAACTAGTGCTGGTCGCAACACTACAGCAAACATTGACATTGTTACAAAGGAAGATAAGCCAGGTATTGATATTATCGTAAAGGCTGGCACAAAGGGCGAAAGCGTTCATATCCCAGTAGTTCTTTCAGAGAGCGGACTTAAGGATATGGTTTACAATGATTTTTACATTGGCGATGACGCTGATGTTACTATCGTAGCTGGTTGTGGTATTCACAACTGTGGTGATCAGGATTCACAGCATGATGGTATTCACACATTCCACGTTGGAAAGAATGCCAGAGTTAAATATGTTGAGAAGCACTACGGAGAGGGTGACGGTAAGGGCGCTCGCATCCTTAATCCTGTTACAGAGGTTTACCAGGAGGAAGGCAGCTACGTAGAGATGGAGATGGTACAGATTAAGGGTGTTGATTCTACACTTCGTACTAATCTTGCAGAGCTTAAGGATAACGCTACACTTCTTATCCACGAAGCTCTTATGACTCATGGTACACAGACAGCTACTTCAGATTACAAGGTAGTTCTTAACGGTGAAGGTTCCAGCGCTGACGTAGTTTCTCGTTCAGTAGCAAAGGATGAGTCAGAGCAGATCTTCGAGGTATCTATCGAAGGTAACACAGCTTGTAACGGACACGCTGCATGTGATGCTATCATCATGGGCAACGCGCACGTTGTAGCTATTCCAAAGCTTGATGCTAAGAATGTAGATGCAGCTCTTATCCACGAGGCAGCTATCGGAAAGATTGCTGGAGATCAGCTTATTAAGCTTATGTCTCTTGGTCTTACAGAGGAAGAGGCTGAGGAGCAGATTGTAGCTGGGTTCCTTAGATAATATGTTGGGAATCTGTCACCGAAGGTGACCGATGAGGGGTAAAAACCTCATACTGTCCCATAGTGAACAATCTAAGAATTTAATATCTATTCTTTGTGTATTTTAGTTTTTAACCCTCCAAAGGTGTTAGTATAAGAGTGCTCACCTATGGAGGGTTTTTATATGGCTATTTCACCTATTCGTGGAGTAAATTCATATATGTCTACCGCAAGTATTCAGCCTATGAGTTATGCAGTAGAGAATGAAGCAGAGGTTTCAGATGTATTTGCTGCTGAGGTAACAAAAAACACTGCTGGTGTAAATGGAGCTAATCCTGTTCAATATCCTAATGCCAATGTAAAGACAGAGTCTATTGAAAAGGAGCAGCTCATTGATCCTACAGCTATGCTGGAGCAGAGAAGGAGAACTGCAAGTGCATTCAATGAGATTGCATCTCAGTTCAGAACAGCCAACACAGGATATAGCAAGGCAGGTATCGGAAATTCCTACGGACTTGCAGGAAATAGATTTGATGCTTTTGCTTAATTAAATAATGAATGGCATCTGAGGCAAGAGCAAAGGCTCTTGCCTCTTTTATGTATTTATTGTGAAATTTTAACCAGCTTTGTTGAACTGTGAATTTACGAGAACTATAATCAAGCTGAAAAGGGTCCAATTTGGACGTTAACAATGAATGGGGGTGAATTTTTTTATGATCAGCTTTCTAGTTTGTTTAGCAGTACTCATCGGTGGCTACTTTGTTTATGGCAGAATTGTCGAGGGTATTTATGGCCCTGACGACAGAGAAACTCCTGCGGTACGAATCAACGATGGTGTTGATTTTGTAGTAATGCCTAAATGGAAGCTGTTCCTTATCCAGCTTTTAAATATCGCTGGACTTGGACCTATCTATGGTGCATTAGCAGGTGCTCAGTGGGGTACATCAGTATTTTTATGGATTACACTTGGTACTATTCTTGCAGGTGGTGTTCATGATTTTTCTGTAGGATTTATGAGCATGCGTCATGATGGTGCAAGTGTTTCTGAGCTTACAGGAATTTATCTTGGAAACATAATGAAGACTATTATGCGAATTTTCAGCGTTGTCCTTCTTGTTATGGTAGGTACAGTTTTTGCAGTTGGACCAGCTGGTTTGATTTCACTTTTGATTGGTAATCACGGAGGCACTGGTCTTCTTACTAATACATATTTCTGGCTTGCAATTATATTGATTTATTACTTCATAGCAACATTTATTCCAATCGATAAGATTATTGGAAAGCTTTATCCAGTATTTGGTATTTGTCTTTTAGTAATGGCTGTTGGTGTTGGAATTGGTATCGTTACTCATGGCTATACAATTCCTGAGATTCAGTTATCAAATCTTCACCCAGCCAATACACCTATATGGCCAATGATGTTTGTATCAGTCGCCTGCGGCGCTATTTCAGGCTTCCATGCAACACAGTCTCCACTTATGGCACGTTGCTGTAAGACAGAGAAGGAAAGTCATATGGTATTCTATGGCGCTATGGTATGTGAAGGTGTAATCGCTCTTATTTGGGCAGCAGCAGGTAGTGCAGTTTATGCTAGAACTGGCGGATTGACAGTAGGATTAACAGAGATGCTTGCAAATGGTCAGGCAACCTGTGTATATGATATTTGCACAAAGACAATGGGCGGAGTAGGAATCATTCTTGCTATGCTTGGTGTTATTGCATGTCCTATTACTTCAGGCGATACAGCATTCCGTTCAGCTAGACTTGTTATTGCAGATTGGTTCAAGATTGAGCAGAAGCAGTATCGTAATCGTTTATACATCTGCGTACCTCTTCTTGCAGCAGGCGCATTAATCAGCCAGTTAAATTATGGTGTAATTTGGAGATACTTCAGCTGGTCTAATCAGACACTTGCTATGATAGCTCTTTGGACAGCTTCAATGTATTTATATAAGAATGCAAAGAATTATTGGATTACAGTTGTACCTGCAACCTTTATGTCAGCGGTATCAGTAACTTATTTCTTCTGTGCACCAGAGTGCTTACATTTATCGACAGCGATAGCTTATCCAATCGGACTGGTAGCAGCACTTGTATTCTTAGGATTATTCTTCCATGCAACTGTTGAACATCATGAGTTCTTTAAGCATTTTCATTTGTTCCATCATACCTAAAGGACAGGTGATGTAGATAAACAGAACTAAATAGTTTGTTAGAAAGGGGCCATAGAGATATGGCCTCTTTTTTTTACGAAAATAATAAATCTTGCAAAATATCAATAGCACTTTAAAGTGATAAATCAATATGGTACAATCCAAATATTATGTGGATGAAAATGTTGCTGTGAATAGTAATATGTATATCTGCGATATTTGGAGGAGAATAATGGACAACAAGAAGATTGGCTACAAGGACGTATTCACTCAGACTGAATATGTCAAAATGATGTTTGCAGCACTTATTAACAGATTTGGTGATTCTATTGATGCAATTGCCAGCACATGGATTGTTTATCAGCTTACCAGCTCTGCAGCATGGTCTGCTTTGATTTTCGGTATAAATAATCTTCCTACAGTAGTAGTGACTCCACTTGCAGGCGCATGGGTAGAGGGACGAAACAAAAAGAGAATAATGATAGTGACAGATTTAATTCGAGCAGTAGTTGTGGCTACTGTCGCTTCGCTGTTTTTACTTAATCTTTTGCAGCCATGGATGTTACTTATTTCTACAATTACTATCTCAACGGCTGAAGCTTTTAGAGGCCCAGCAAATACTGCTATAACCCCGAACATACTTGACGAAGAAATGTATGAATTTGGGATGTCATTAAAGGATTCATTATCCCAGATTGTTCAGCTTATTGGTTTGGGCTGTGCTGCCGGAATTATAGCGCTTATTGGCATCTCAGGTGCATTATATATTGATATGGCTACATTTATCATGTCAGCTGCAATAATAATATTCGTGAATACGAAGGAGGCAGTTACTGAAAAAGTAGCGTTTAATGCAAAGAACTATGTGACTGACCTTGTAGAAGGTGTTAAGTATGTTTCAAAGGAAGCAGTTATTGTGTTCTTCTTGTGGTTCTCAGTATTCATTAATGCAGTGTTAGTACCACTTAATGGTTTACAAGCACCAATGGTAGAAGAAATTCTTCATAGTGGGGTAGAGGCATTATCAGTTTTCTCAATTGCATTTACTGTAGGTATGCTTTTGGGAGCAGTGGTATTTCCATATGTATCAAGGATATTGGGAAATGTTGCAATATTTTGGGGAATGGGAATTATGATTAGTGGATATTATATACTTTTGGTAGTATTACAGCCATTGTATGTAAATCAGTGGGTGACATATGCGATATTATCGGTATTATCAGTTCTTACAGGTATGATAATAGCCATAGCTAATTCAATGACTAGTGTAGTATTTATGAAAAAAGTTAAGAAGGAATATATCGCCAGAGCAGCAGCTATCGCTACATCGGTTTGTGTTGCAGCTATGCCAATAACATCATTCTTAGTTAGTGCTGTTGTTACAGTAGTATCAGTCAAGACAATCTTTATTGTCAGTGGTGTTTTGGCATTTCTTGTAACAGCGCTTATGTCTAGAAAAGCATATCTTCTTAGTGATGATGAACCAGCTTCAGCTATATCATGTGAAGAGTCAGTTGAAACTGATTTAGAAGTTAATTCAATTGAGGAAGCCATATAAACTATAAAGGGGCGGTACATTATGTGCCACCCCTTTTAAATGATTATTTATTCTTATAGTAGTTGTCTAATGTAGACGAGAACCATCTTCCATTAAGAACGTTTTTACCCATAAGGTCCTTTACATCATCTGAAACAATATTGTCTGAGTTCATCTGACCAATAATCTTTCCATATGATGAAGAGACATTTTCAAGAGAAACAATAGCGTTATTAGCATCAGCATCAAGGACTAGTGATACAGGATTAGAGCTTGTCCAATTGCTCCACTTATCTAAGCCAGCGCCATTTGGATTGCCAGTAGCAATAAAATTTGTAAGATACTGATCAAATACATGCGCCATATTCTGGTAGCCTGTAGCACTAAAATCAGCAAAGCTTCCGTAAGAATGATTATCTGTAAGCATAGGTACAAATATTCCATGGAAGGAACCCATTAATGGTATTCTGGTTGCACTGTTATTGCTACCGTATCTTACCTGACAGAGGTACATGTTGTTTTTATATTTGCCATACATTTCTTCAGCAGAGCACTGTGCATTGAAGATTCTGTACATTTCTGAACCGTACTCAATAGAATATGATTTAGCAAGATCCTGAGTTTTTGCATCAAAAGCCTTCATATCAGCTCCTGAGAAATATCCATCATACGCAGAGAATAAACTGAATTCTGTCTCACCTGTAAGCATTAATACAGGAACATTGTTGAACTTAGTTGTCTTGAAGCCTTCTGAAGGAATGACAACATCATCAGCATATAAATGAGGGAACACGCTCATTCTGATGCCTGCGTTTGACATAAGCTGGCAGAGACGGTCAGCACCGATTCCTTTCATGTATGTAACTACAGCTGGGTCATTAGATAATAACCATGTTTTAGCTGTTTCTATATCAGCAAATAAGCCATCCTCTACTGCTAAAGGAGCAACAGCTTTAGCCATGATTTCTGCACTTTCGTCCTTGTCAGCGACTGTCATACCACCTGAGTAAACTACAGCCTTATCAAATTTGCCTTCGAAAAGTGGGCTGATAAGCATAGCCATTACATCACGACCACCTGCAGAGAATCCTGACACCGTGATGTTATTAGGATTTCCACCGAACTGTGCAATGTTATTTTTCACCCAGTCGAGAGCCATTGCGATATCCAACATAGCATAGTTGCCAGTAGAGCCTTCTGTTGTATGGAAAGCTGGGAGTGCATTAAATCCAAGAATTCCAAGACGATAGTTAAGAGAAACATAGATGCAATTTTCATCTACAGTAATTTGAGTACCGTCAATCTCTGTTGAGCTTCCAGTCTGATTGTTTCCTCCGTGGATATAAACCATAACTGGAAGATTTTCTGCATTGGCTGGAGCATAGACATCAAGGTTTAGACAGTCTTCAGAACCAGAGACTACTGTCTTTCCAGTTGCATAATCCTTTCCGCTTTGGATAGCCTTATTGCCAAGCTTTGAGCAATCTAATGGTGTAGCCCAGCTTGTAGGAGCAGTAGGAGCAGCCCATCTTAAATCACCAGTAGGTGCAGCAGCGTATGGGATAGAATACCATACATTACATGTGTCGGTGCTGGTTCCTTTAACAGCACCATATTGTGTCTGTTTTACAAGTGATGTAGCAGCTACGTCTTTTTCAACGCTAATGGTTGCTTCTGGAGCAGCCAATACTGTTAGACTCGAGCTGCTAACCATTGCAATGGCAAGTGATAATGCCATAATTCTTGATAACCTCTTTTTCATTTTCTTCTTCTCCTTTTTCATCCCAAAAAGTTTTTATGAGATGAGTATAGGGGGTGGTAGTAACTACCATGCAACTAAAAATACGCTAATTGAATTTTAGTAAAATTGCCGATATAATTGTGAATCATCATTTTAGAGGAAAAGAAATGAAAAAAAGATTCTTATCAATCGGAGATTATTCCAAAAAAGTGGGAGTCTCTCCTGAATTTCTCAAGTTTTATGAAAAGAAGGGATTAGTATCACCGGCTTGGAAGGACGACAGGTCCTACAGATACTATGCTGACTATCAGGTGACCCATTTTATGGAATACCAGCAGCTAAGCAGGATGGGGGTATCCTTAGAGGATGCTAAGGGAATCCAAGAGCATGCCAGTCTCGAAGAAAGACTTAATATCTATAAAAAAGCCTGCGAGGAAAAGAGACAAGAACTGGAGCAGATGGAATTATTCCTAGAGCAAATAGAGGATACATCATTTGCTATCGAAAACATCGCAAACAATAGAGGCTGGAGAATTGCAGAAGTACCGGTATCCTATTTTGTATATCCAAAATCCTTCGAGCATAAAGAATCTGTTAAGAATCCTGTATGGAAAGACAATTTCAGTATGAATATCACACAGTATGTGAAATTGAAGGACCGTAATTGCGATAGGCTAGAGGAAGGAAATTTCGAGCGCCTTTGGGGCGCTGTGCAGCCTTTTTCAAACATCATTTACAAAGAAGCCAGTAATAACCCTAATAATGAAATAATGGTTGTGGGCGGAGTAAAGTGTTTTGTATATGAACATGCCATTCCAACAGACTATGATGAGTCAGGGAAGCTGAGTGATAAGGTATGGGATTTATCTGAGCCACTCAAAATCCTGAAAGACAATGGAATGAAAAATAAGGGAGTTGTATGGCAGAAACGACTATGTGTTAGCCATGAGGCAGATGGCGAGTTTTTGCAGGTGCAGACTACAATACCAATAGAATAAATGGTATTATAAAGATACTGTGGATATATTTTGAGAATAAATGGGAGGTAAGCATGAGCAAAGTATTATTATTTATGGCAGAGGGGCACGAGGAAATCGAAGCCCTCACAGTAGTAGATTTACTTAGACGTGCAGGAATCGAGATAGAGACAGTTTCAGTTACCAGCAACAGAATGGTTCCAGGAAGTCATGGAATAGTAACTGTCTGCGATCAGCTTATTGAAGAGGTGGATTTCAGCACAGCAGACATGCTTGTGCTTCCAGGCGGTATGCCAGGTACACTTAACCTGGAGCTTTGCCAGCCTCTTATGGAGCAGGTTCATAAATTTAATAACGCAGGAAAGAACATTGCAGCTATATGTGCAGCTCCAACAGTATTTGGTAAGGCAGGACTTTTAAAGGGAAAGAAAGCTACCTGCTACCCAGGTATGGAAGGCGATTTGGATGGCGCTAATGTTTCAACTGACGAGGTTTGTCATGATGGAAACATCATCACCAGCCGTGGACTTGGAACAGCTATCCCATTTGCGCTTGAGATAGTTAGAACCTTCCAGGGTGATGCAGCAGCTGATAAATTAGCAAAAGCAATTGTTTATAAAGGATAGGAAGAGGAAAGAAATGGAAAGAATAAAGAGTTTCACAATCAATCACAACATTCTTACACCAGGATTTTACATCTCACGTGTAGATGATGGTGATATCATCACTTACGATTTACGTACACGTAAGCCAAATGCAGGCGACTACATGGACAATGCTACAATGCATTCAGTTGAGCATATGATTGCTACGTATATACGTAATTCAGAAATCGCAGACCACGTAATCTACTTTGGACCAATGGGATGCCAGACAGGATTTTACCTTGTAGTAAAGGGCGTAGATTCAAAGAAGACCTTCGAGGTTGTTAAGAAGGTATTTGAGCAGACTGTAAACCATGATGGAGATGTATTCGGAAAGTCTGCAATCGAATGTGGTCACTACGAGAACTTGGATATTTCGTTAGCCAAGACAGAGTGTGCACGTTATCTGGAAGTTCTCAATTCTTGGGATAATATGGAGTTTAGTTACCCAGAGTAAACTATAAATAGCTGGTAATTCACAAGCTCTTAGGTTTCCTTAGCGAATCGTGTTAGATGAGCGGGGAAACACTAAGGCTTGTGAATGTAACCAGCGAGAAAAGGAGTAGATTATGACATTAGGTATTATTGGCGCAATGCAGATGGAGATTGAGAACCTCAAACCATCTATTAAGAACCCTACATTAGAGACAATCAGCGGTGTCACTTTCATCAAAGGCCAGATTAATGGTATCGATGTAGTTGCAGCAGTCAGCGGAATCGGAAAGGTATTTGCAGCTGTTTGTACAGAGATTATGATTCTTCATTTTGGTGTTGATCACATCATCAACATTGGTGTTGCAGGTACACTTGTAAGAGACCTTAAAGTTCTCGATGTAGCTGTTGCAGAATCAGCTGTACAGCATGATATGAATACATCAGCTCTCGGAGATCCAGTTGGTCTTATCTCAGGAATCAACGTAGTAAACTTTGAAGCAGATAAAAGGCTTACTCAGATTGTTTGCGATGTTCTCAAGGATAAAGGAATTCCTTATCAGACAGGTGTAATCGCTTCAGGTGATATGTTTGTAGATACAGACAAGCAGAGAGACAGAATCCGTCAGAACTTCAAGGCTATTGCATGTGAGATGGAAGGTGGAAGTATTGCTCACGTTTGCTATATCAATGATGTACCATTCACACTTATTCGTTCTATCTCTGATGGAGACGGCAGTGCAATGGATTACAACACATTTGCAGGCAAAGCTGCAGAGCAGTCTATAAATATTGTTTTAGATGTGATTGCAAGAATAAAATAATAACAATAAAAAATATGATAATAAACGCCGGTTAGATAAATTTTTAACATAATTCCATAAATGTATATAAGCTCATTGCCTGTTGTGCAATGAGCTTATTTTTTGTATGATGACTGTATTGGGTGGGTGAATGTTATGCATAGCATTATTAGAAGATACAATGATCTTAAAATAGGCAAAAAGCTTATTATTATATTTTTACTAATATCTATAATACCTATTATTCTATTACAGGTATTTCATTTTACTAGTGTCAGGAAAACTATGACCTCTCAGGTGGATGAAATCATCCAAAGTGATTTAATTCAGATTTCAGAGAGAACCAATCTCAGCTTAGAAAACTATACCAATTTAATGTATCAGATATATGTGGATGAGAATGTTATCGACCAGGTAATGATACTGATGAACGGTACCCCTACAAGACGGGCGGCGGCTAAAAGCGATATTAGAGAGTTGCTCCATAGATACACAAGTGTGGTAGAAGGAGTGCGTTCTATCAGCCTGGTGTGTAAGAATGGGGAGTCGGTAACATACGATTTTGCTACAGATTCATCTATGTATAATATATGGAATCGATTTAAAGATATGAGAATAGCGCCACCATATCTGGATGCGGAAAGCAAATCAGGGATGGTTATTACTCCTAGTATGAAGTTTGATGAAAATGGAGTAAAAAAATATTATTTTCATATATCAAAACGCTTGTACAACTTTGACCAGTTGGAGAAGGGCAGCATAGCAACTGTCATAATGACTGTTGATGAAGAGGTTCTAAATACAATATGTAATTCATCTAAGGAGAGCAAAACAGGAATTAACTTCATCTTAGATGACGCTGGCAAGGTAATCTCATATCCTAGTGAAGCTTATGTAGCAATGAGCACTGGGGAAAACTTAGAAGCTTTCGTACGAGAAAGTGGATATTTACAAAGTAGCCATAATATAGGAATCAATAAATACAAGGATGAATCCACAGGGTGGACATTCGTAAATGCTTATGACACAGATGAGATGCTAAAGGATGTTAGAAGGATTCAAATAATAACAGTGTTAATAAGCTCTGTTATTATTATGGTAGTGGGATTGATTATTTTTTACACCACAAGGACCTTCAACAAATCCGTAAATACGATAGTGAAGGGAATGCAGACTGTTCAGGCAGGTGATTTGGACAAACGCATATCAGTAAAAAGTAAGGATGAATTCGGAACAATCGCAGCTAACTTCAACATAATGACAGCCAGGGTAAAGGAGCTATTGCAACAAATATCATCTGCTAAGGATAGGCAGCGCCATGCGGAACTAAAGGCATTAGAAGCCCAGATAAATCCACATTTTTTGTATAACACACTGGATACAATTAATTGGATGGCAATTGAGCATGGGGAAAATGAAATCAGTAAAGCACTTAGTAACCTGGGGCTAATATTAAGGCATTCAGTGAGCAAGGTGGAGGAAAAGACGCCTATAATTGCAGAATGTGATTTCCTTCAAAGATATTTGGATTTGCAGCAGATTAGATATGAGGGGGCATTTAAATATGAGATTAACATGCAGCCGGAAATAAAGAATTTTCATATTCACAAGCTGCTTATCCAACCATTTGTAGAGAATGCTATATTACATGGATTTGAAGGAATAGAAGAAGGTGGAATGCTTTCTATAAATATGGACATATCAGAAGATAATAGGTTCCTTCAAATAAGTATTGCAGATAATGGGAATGGAATTGAGGAAGAGCTTGTTAACAAAATGAATAATCGAGATGCAGTTATCAATGATGACAACATAGATAAAGCGGGGTTAGGCCTGAAAAATGCATTTTCAAGGCTAGTAATGTATTACGGAGGTATGGCTCATTGGAATATTAATAGTGTGGAGAAAATCGGAACGGAGATAACATTGTATATTCCTAAAAGTGAGTGTGAGTAGGTATGAATATAGTTATAGTTGAAGATGAAATCAAAATAAGAAATGGGTTATCCAGATTATTATCTAGCTATGGGGAACATGAAGTAATTGCCAAGGCGAAAAACGGTAGAGAGGGATTGGAAACCATAGAAAGCCTTCATCCTGATTTGGTATTCACTGATATTAAAATGCCAGAGATGGATGGACTACAGATGTTAGAAGAAATAAAAAATCGCCAGATAAAATGCCATAGCGTAATACTTACAGGCTATGCAGAATTCGATTATGCCAAGCGTGCTATCACCTGCGGAGCTGATGATTATTTGCTTAAGCCGATTACCGTGGATGCGGTAGACGGGGTGCTAAAATCCATCTCTGCCAAGATTAGTGCCGAAGCCACAAGAATAGATGCAGACCCAGCATCTTACATTAGAGCAATAGTTTCTGGAGCTCTTGAAAACAATGATGAAAACATAGGTAAGGCTGAGCGGATTTTTGAATTATCAAAAGGATATGAATTATGCTTTTTAAGAGGATATAGCACAAGCGGATGCTTAGACAAGACTACCGTTATGGAAAAGTTTAAGGAATATAAGGGCTTGTATGTATCTGAAGATAATAAGGATTTGTTCATGCTTTATGATAAGTCTACCGGAAAGTATTCATCTGACGAGGAAATAGTAGCCATGCTTGACCGCAGAATAGATGTTGTTGATTGCCTAAAGGATTCTGTGTGGTATGTGGCAAGCTTGTCCAGCTTGAAGGAGCTAAAGGATATTGCTCTTCAATCTGATAAGAAATTTTTGGATGGAGAAATGGCAGGAACTAGAATTGTAGAAGACGGTAATAATATCGTATATACGGATTATAAATATAGTAAAGATACTGAAAAAGAAATAGAAAAAATACTTGTGAATAATGATGAGGAAGGCTGGCAAAAATGGAGTGATGGCTTTGCCAAAGGATTCATAGGAAAAGCCTACGATCCATATTCTGTAAGAAGTGCATATCAAAGCCTTGCAGGGTTTATTTTGCAGCTTGCCATTAAAATATGGCCTGATAAAGGCAGACAGATTAGGGAGTTAGATACAGTAGAAAAGATATCAAGGGCAAAGCTGTTATCTGAAATAAAGGAATGCTTGGACGAGTCGGCAGCAGTAGTGTTTGCTGGTGAAGCTACCCGTGATGATATTCACAATTATACTATACTAAAGGCAATAGCCTACATCAGAGAAAACTATGCTAACAAGATTTCCCAGGAGGAAGTAGCAAATTATTTGTCTATAACCCCAGAATATCTAAGCACTCTTTTCCATAGAGAAATGAATAAGAATTTCTCTTCATTTGTTAATGAGTTTAGAGTAAGTCATGCTAAGCGCCTGCTTACAGGCAGCAATCTGAAGATATACGAGATTGCAGAACAGGTAGGTTTTACAGATACCAAATACTTTAATAGAGTATTTAAGGATATAGAGGGAGTATCACCTAAGGAGTTTAGAGAAAGATGAAAAAAGGTCTGAAACTAATAACACTGGCTATGTGCATGGCAATTACAAATACAGCCTGTGGAAGAAGTACTTCTGATGTGGAAAACACACCTGATGAAAAAGAACAATTGTTGATATGGTCTTACTATGAAACAGAAGCACAGGCTAATGGGCTGGATAAGTTAACAGCCAGCTTTAACAAAAGCCAGGACAAATATCAGGTGTCATGGGAGTATGTTCCAATGACAGAATTTGACAAGAAAATCTCCAGGGCATATACAGAACAAGAGCTTCCAGATGTGGTAATTATTGATAATCCTGATATGAAAAAATTCATTCAGCTGGATATGTTTGAAGATATATCTGAGTATGCCAGTACCCTTAATCTAGATACAGATTATTATGAGGCATCTGTAGATACTATCAAATACAATGATAAATACTACGGAGTTCCGTTTAACAGCAACAATGTTTGTTTGATATATCGAAGTGATTTGTTAAAGGCGGCAGGTGTTACATCACCTAAAACCTGGGATGAGCTTAGTGAAACAGCAAAGCTATTATCAAAAGATGGCTCCTACGGATTCTTGATGAGTGCCATGGATTCTGAGCAAGGCTCATTTCAGTTATTGTCATGGGTGATGGCTGCCTCTGATTCTGATACACAGCTTACCAGGGAAGCAATCAGTGAATCCTATGATTATTTAGCAGGACTTATAAAAGATGGCTGTATGCCGGCGGATTGTCTTAACTACAGCCAAACAGATATTGCAAGAAGATTTATAGAAGGGGATATAGCTATGATGGAAAACGGACCATGGGTTTTTCCTATGCTAGATGAAGCAGGAATTAGCTATGGCCTTTCATCTATGCCTATGAATAAAAGAAATGCAGTAATACTAGGTGGAGAAAACTTAGGAATAATCAAAGGTAAAAATGTAGAAGGCTCCATTGAGTTTATAAAATATTGCATGGAACAGGGCGGAACGGAAAGATTCTGCAGCGATGCAAATCTACTCCCATCCAGAATAAAATCAGCAAATAAAATAATAGTGGATAATCCTAAGCTGGAAATTATTAGTCAGCAAATGAATTATGCAATTCCTCGCACAGGAATAGAGGGATATTCCAGAATATCCAAGCAATTACCTAAGAGCTTTGCAGATGTAGTGACTGGAGAGTTAACACCAGATGAAGCGGCAGGTAAAACCTTGAACTAAAATTAGGATGAATTTTTTCCACCTTTTTTAATTTATTAGAATTTTTTAAAATCAAAACCTCTCTTAGAATACTTATATAAACAAAGGAGATACAAAGTATCTCGGGGGTAAGTATTCGAAGGGAGGTTTTTTATGAGATTTAAGAAAGCCGTATCAATGGCATTAGCAGGTGCAATGGCAGCGTCACTTATGGTAGGCTGCGGTAGCTCAGGAAGTGGAACAACACCAGATGCTTCTAATTCAGGGGAAGGAACACAGACAGCACAGGCAGGAGACAAGCAAGAGGTAGTTATTTGGGATTACTTTGAGACAGATGCTCAGAAGAAAATGATGGAATCCCTGATTAATGGATTTAACTCATCACAGGATGAATATGTAGCAAGTCATACTTATGTACCATTTGCTGATTATGAGAAGCAGTTAACACTTGGTATTGCATCTGGCGAGCTTCCAGACGTAGTTATTCTTGATGGTTGCGATATGTCATCATTCATTGCTATGGATTTGTTCGGTGATATTTCAGATGCCAACATAGATTGGTCAGAATACCTTGAAGGTCCAATGAATTCTACAATGATGGATGGCAAGCATTATGGTCTTCCTTTTGCAACAAACTGTACAGCTCTTTTCTACAATAAGGATATTCTTGATGATGCAGGAGTTCCTTATCCAGATGAGAACACTACATGGGACGAATTCCATGAGATGGCTAAGAAGCTTACAGATTATGGCGTAACAGGCTTTGGTAATGCAGCAATCGGAACAGATGAAGGTACATTCCAGTGCCTACAGTGGTTATACACAGCAGGAGGTTCTTACACAGATATCGAAGCTGGTAAGGATGCATATCAGCTTATGCAGGATATGATTAACGACGGCTCTTGGTCTAAAGAGTGTGTAAACTGGGCTCAGACAGATGTATGTAATAACTGGAAAGCAGGAAACATTGCCATGATGCAAAATGGTCCATGGCAGATTCCTGGTATCGAAGCAGATGCTCCTGATATGAACTATGGTGTAACTGTCCTTCCTAAGAAGGATGCTTCAAGCGGCCAGGCTACATCTATTCTTGGTGGTGAAAACATGGGCGCTGTTAAGAAAGACAACATGGAAGGCGCCAAGGCATTCCTTGAGTACTACAATCAGACAGATGTTATGGTAGATGCAATGAAGCAGTATGGTTCATTCCCACCTAAGACAGAGGCAGCTAAGGATAGCTATTGGACAGATGATCCTATTCAGGCAGAGTTCATTACACAGCTTGAAACTTCTATTCCAAGAGGACCTTCACCAATTTGGCCTTCATATTCAAATGCAATTCAGACTGGTTTCCAGGAAGTACTTACACTTGCTAAGTCGCCAGAACAGGCGGCAAAGGATACACAGGCAGCAGTTGATGCCGTTAAGTAAGAAGTAACATTTGGCGGGGAAGTAATTCCCCGCCATTTTTAGAAATAGTTATTTTGGAGGGATGTTATGATTTCTAGAAAAAAGAAGTTGAATGGACCAGGGAAAATGGGATTTTTGTTTTCTCTTCCAGCAGTAATCTATATGCTTATCTTTGTTGGATATCCCACAATTTCAAATATCATTCTTAGTTTAAAGAATGTTAATGTCTTTAATTTTTCAAGACCAGAGGCCCAGGAATTTATTGGTCTTTCAAATTATGTAGAGTTATTTACAGACGCTAATTCTGTAATGAGCCGTGCTATTTTGAATACTTTAATATTTACTGTAGCTTCAATCTTTTTCCAGTTTATTATTGGATTTATACTTGCATTATTATTTAGTAAGAAGTTTCCAGCATCAGCATTTTTCAGAGGTGCAACAATGATATCCTGGTTGCTTCCAGTTACTGTAGCAGGTCTTTTATTTAAGTTTATTTTTGCAAGCTCAGGTGGTATAGCAAACCAGCTATTAATGCAATTGCATATTATTAAAACACCTGTTGATTGGCTATTGAATGGCCCAACTGCTATGGTGGCTATTGTAGTTGCGAATATTTGGATTGGAATTCCTTTTAATATGATGTTACTGCTTACAGGTCTAACAACTGTACCAGCAGATATTTATGAAAGTGCAAAAATCGATGGGGCCAATAAGCTTCAGACTTTGTTTAAGATAACAATTCCAGTGATTAAACCAGCAATCATGTCTGTTTTAACACTTGGCTTCGTATATACCTTTAAAGTATTTGACTTAGTTTGGGTTATGACTAAGGGTGGACCAATCAATGCAACAGAATTGGCTTCAACATACGCTTACAAGCTGTCATTTGAACAGTTTGAATTTAGTAAAGGCGCAGCTTCTGCAAACATTCTATTTTTAATTCTATTTGTAGTAGGAATGTTCTACATCAAGCTAATAAATGCAGAAGAGGAGGTAATGTAGGATGAAAAGAGAAAGAAAAGAAAACACCATAAGCTTTATCATTGGAGTGGTGATATTCGTTATTCTTATGTTTCCTCTATATTGGATGATTGTTACAGCACTTAAAACGCAGGTGGAAATCTTCCAGGTTCCTACTCCACTGTGGCCTAAAAACCTTACACTAGAAGCTTTCCAAAGCCAGTTTTCTGAATCATCAGCAACAATGAAGGGCTTTAAGAATAGCTTTCTTATAGCGTTTTCTTCAATGGTAATATCAACAGTATTATCTATTCCAGCAGCATACGGTCTTGCAAGATTTAGATTTAATGCCAAAAAGCTGCTGATACTGTTTTTTTTAATGATGCAAATGTTGCCATCTACACTTATTTTGACACCACTGTACATTATGTTTTCAAAAGTGGGATTATTAAATAATTACTTAGCGCCAATCCTTGCAGATGCGACTTTGGGAATTCCCTTCTCAATCATCATTCTTCGTACTTATTTCCTTTCTATACCAAAGGAGCTAGACGAGGCAGCGGCAATAGATGGCTGCAATCCGGTAACATCATTTTTTAAAATAATGTTGCCGATTGCAAAGCCAGGTGTGATTGTAGCAGCGGTGTTCTCATTTGTTTATGCATGGGGCGATTTGATTTATGGAATCACATTTATGACAGATCCAAATATGAGACCAATCACATCAAATATTTATAATTATGTTCAGCAATATCAGACACTTTGGAATGCGACTATGGCATTTGGACTTGTAGCAATCTTCCCAATTGTGTTGATATTCATATTTATGCAGAAATACATTGTTAGTGGACTTACAAACGGAGCAGTAAAGGCATAGGGGGAATAAATGAAATATAATGCAAATTCATCAATTCCAATCAGCGACATAAAAATCACTGATGAGTTTTGGAATAAGTACAGAGATTTAGTAGGAAAAGTAATCATTCCATATCAGTGGGATGTTTTAAATGACAGGTTAGAGGATGTTGAAACCAGTCATTGCATTGAAAATTTTAAGATAGCGGCAGGTTTATCAAATGGGAAATTTGAGGGAGCAGTTTTCCAAGATACGGACCTTGCAAAATGGTTAGAGGCTGTTGGATTTTATCTGGCAGCCTATGGCTGTGATGAAAAGCTGGAAGCTATGGCAGACGAAGCTATAGATTTAATCGCAAAGGCGCAGCAGCCTGATGGATATTTAGATACATTCTTTATCATCAATGCGCCGGATAAAAAATGGAAGAATCTATGTGAAGGCCATGAATTATATACTGCAGGCCATTTTATGGAAGCCGCAGTTGCTTATTATGAAGCTACAGGCAAAAGAAAAATTATAGACGTAGTATGCCGCTTGGCGGACTTGCTATGTGATGTTTTTGGTAAGGAAGAAGGTAAATGCCACGGATACCCTGGACACCCAGAAGTAGAAGTAGGCCTTGTAAAACTTTACAGAGTGACGGGGGAGAAAAAATATCTGGATTTGGCAAAGCACTTTATTGATATAAGAGGTGTAGGAGATAACTATTTTCTTGAAGAAGAAAAGCAGGAAGATTATGAGAGAATCTTTCCAGAATTCATAAATTATGATCCTAGCTACAGTCAGTCCCATCTTCCAGTAAGACAGCAAAAAACTGCAGAGGGACATGCTGTTAGAGCAGCTTATTTGTATAGTGCTATGGCAGATGTAGCTGTAGAAACAGATGATAAGGAACTGTTAGATGCCTGCAAGGTGCTTTGGGATGATATAGTTCACAGAAGAATGTATGTCACAGGAAGCATAGGCTCATCAGGTTGGTTGGAAAGATTTACAACCGATTATGATCTGCCAAATGATTGTAATTATTCTGAGAGCTGCGCATCCATCGGACTGGCTATGTTTGGAAAAAGAATGGGTGAAATCACAGGGGAAGCTACATATTTTGATGAGGTAGAAAGAGCATTATATAACACAGTATTGTCGGGAATTGCTATGGATGGAAAAGGCTTTTTCTATGTAAATCCTTTGGAAGTTTGGCCAGCTGCATGTATGGACCACACTTCAAGACTTCATGTAAAGAGCAAGAGACAGAAATGGTTTGGCGTGGCCTGCTGCCCACCTAATATAGCTAGAACACTTGCATCTTTGGGACAGTATATAGCATATAAATCAAAGAATAAGCTTTATTTGAATATGTATGTTTCATCTAAGATAAAGGCAGAGGTTTCAGGCAAGGAAGTCAGACTTGATATTAAAAGCGAAATACCTTGGAATGGCAAAGTATCAGTTCATGTAGAATCAGATGAACAAATGAAAGGAACGCTTGCACTAAGGATTCCATATTATGCAAAGAATCCAAAAATCAGCGTTAGCGGAGCAGGGCTTGATATGAAACAGGATAAAGGCTACATCAACATAACCTTGTCTAGTACAAGTATGGATGTAAGCTTTGAGTTTGATATGCCTGCAAGATTTGTACATTCAAATCCAAAGGTTAGAGCAGATGTAGGCAAGCTTGCAATCATGAAAGGACCATTAGTGTATGCCTTAGAACAGGTAGATAATGGGGATAATCTAGCCAACATTTTTGTGTCCGGTAAAACAAAGCTGCAGGAAGAATTTGACAATAACATCTTAGGGGGAACAACTAGAATAACATTCAACGCTCAAAGGATAAAAGAAGAAGGATGGGATTCTGGTAAATTATATGGTGAAGTGGAAAGTGATTTTGAGGAGGTGAAATTAACAGCCATCCCTTATTGTTATTGGGGAAACAGACAGAAGAATGAAGAGATGTTAGTTTGGATGAAGGAGAAGTTTTAATGTAGTAGAAAGGAGAATTAAGGGGGACAAATGTCAAACACGAGAATGAAGAAAAAGGTTCTGTCACTTGCACTGGCTACGATTACAGCATTTACAACTTTGCCAGGGAGTATGGGGACAATCGATGTGCTGGCTAAGGAAGATAAGGCAACAAGTCAAACAAAGGCGACAGAGGAAGCAGATGGAAGCTACACATTATCCAATGATTATTTCTCTGTAAACATAGGTAAATACGGCCAGATTAGGAAGCTGTATATTGTGGGAGATAAATATCCTACAAACTATGTGATGAACGAAGAAAATGCTCCTGCTCAGGGGGCTAGCAGCACCCACCAATGGATGGGTGAGCTGATGCTTGCAACTAAATTTGGTGATGGTGAATATAAAGAAGGATACACAAGCCAGTCCGACTCTGATAGAACCATCACGCTTAATGATAACAAGGTAATAGTTACATACAGCGGAAAGGCAACTGAAGCTAAAGGAATAAACGGTTATCAGGTAGAGGAAACCTATACTCTTGTTAATGACAGGATAAAGTGGGATATCGAAATAGAAAACAAGAGCGATGAAGTTCTTACAGTAGGAGATTTAGGACTTCCTATTACATTTAACGAATACTGGTCTGGTGGAGATGAAATCTACGAAACAAGAGTAGTAGACCACAGCTTTGTGGGAAAGAATTCTTCATACATATATGCTATACGCCCTAGTGGACAGGGACAGTATGTATTACTTACTCCAGATGACGCAACGGATGCCAGTTTTGAATATCAGGATCACTGGAGAGTAGAGGAAAGAGCAGCTAACGAAAAATCATGGTGTCAGGACCAGGATGGATGGGCCAGTGGCCTGAATGTTTTCTATATTCATTCAGATGTTATAAAGAAAACTAATCGTGGTTACCTTGATAACACATCATTAAAGTTAAAGAAAGGCGAGTCAAAGAAGTATTCTTTTGATTTTAGTCCAGTTGATAATGAAGAGGATATGAAGTCTACCCTTTATGAAGAGGGAATTATAGATGCAGTAGCTGTTCCAGGTATGACCTTTGCCAAGAATATGCCAGCCAAAATGTATCTTCATACAAAATATGCTGCTAAGGATTTGAAGGTAAATATCAAATGTCCTCATGAGTTGAATCTATTTGATGATAATAAGAATAGTGTCAGCAACAATCTTCCATGTGAAAAAAGCGAAGCTGGCACTTATGCAAAGTACGAATCTACAAAGCTAATCGATGGAGAACAGTATCATATATACGATATTTCCTTTGATGATTTAGGTCAGAATGATGTAGTGGTTTACTATGACAATGGAACAAAGGAAACTGAGCTGCAGTTCTATATCATGGATGATGTAAGCGAGGCTTTGAACACTCACTCTCAGTTTATGATAGACAAAACCCAGTGGGATGCCGAAGGAGAGCTTTATGATAAGGTATTTGACGATTGGATGATGGACACCAAATCAAAGCGCGGTGTTTTCAATGGCTATTGGGGTTGGGGCGATGATTGGGGATTGACCCACGGTGAATATATCGCAGAAAAGAATGTTTACATCCCAGTAGAAAAGGAAATAACTGCAATTGATGAATACCTGGATACTGCTATATGGCATGGACTTATGCAGGAGCATCAGGAGGATTACCTTATCCACGATTTCCAAATGAAGGAACCCAATGATACTCCTACATACCGTGGCTATGCATATCCTCACATCTACAACACCTACTATTCAATGTACAAGATTGCCAGCAAATATCCTGACATTGTAGAGTACATTGAAGATAAAGATACCTATCTACTTAGAGCATACAACATAATGAAGGCTCTTTATACAGACGGGGTGTATTACAACTGGTCAACAGGTGTAATGGGAGAGCTTACTACCCCTGACATTATCGGTTCATTAAAAGCAGAAGGATATACCGATGAGGCTGCTGAGATTGAAGATATTATGGTAAGAAAATATAAGAATTTCTCTAGCACAAAATATCCATACGGCTCAGAGTATTCATACGATAATACAGGTGAGGAAGCTGTTTATACGCTGGCAAAGCTTAATCTGGGAACAGATGAGGCAAATGCCCTTAGCATGATGCAGAAAATTGATTTGAAGACTAGAGCATGTAGAGGTCTTCAGCCTGTATGGTATCACTACGCTAATCCTACCACTATCTGTGGCGAAAGCTGGTGGAACTTCCAGTATACAGCAGCACTTGCAGGATATTGCATGGATGATTATTTGCGACTTGAAAATAATGGATTAAATTCAGTAGATTCTGCCAAGGCAGAAAGAGTTAATTATGCTGCAAAGCTTGCAAATCTTACATGCATCAATTCAGGTCAGATAGATGCTGACCCAGAAAATATAGGTACCGTTGCCTGGACTTATCAAAGTGAAATGGGAAATCTAGGCGGACAGGGAACTGGCGGTGGAAAGATTCACAACGGCTGGAGACAGATGGCTGGTGAAGCAGATTTGGGACTTTTTGGAGCGCTTCAAATTCTTTCCGCAGATGTAGCAACAGACCCAGTATTTGGTTTATTTGGTTACGGCTGTAATGTGGCTGATAATGGAGATAGCTATTCTATAAAGCCGCTTGACGGATTGAACACCAGATTAAACCTGATAGATGATGGTTGCTATGTAGAGCTTGATAGAGACAGATACGTAAATGCGATAATTACTAAGGATTGCAGTGATGTAAAGCTTACTGTAACAAATTTAGAAAAGACAGAGCATAATACAGATATTAACTTAACAGGATTTGCAGATGGTTGCTACACCATTCTTGTTGATGGTAAAGAGCGCGGAACATTTAAGGCAGCAAAGAATCAGACTGTGACAGTGTCAGTTCCTCTTGGAAAGAAAGATACATCAGAGGTTGAATTTAAGATTGGAGCAGCTGCAAAGAACACAGCTCCAATTGTAGATGCAGGTAATGATATTGAAACATATCTTCCAGAAGTAGATGGAATAGATGAGGCTACAATAGTCATTGACTTCAATCTTTCTGCAAATCAGGAGAATGGAACAAGACTTATCGAATTTGGTGATTTAGATGAAAACTACTTGTATGTGAGCTTCAAAGGAAATAATCAGTTAAGCATCGCTGCTACTGATATGAAGTCAAAGAAGCTGAAAACAGTGGATACCGTATATGCGATAGCACCAGAATATGATAAGAAATTAGTATTAACAAATGATAATGGAAATATTGCTGCTTACCTTGATGGAGATAAGATTGCTACATTAGATTCAGGCTTTGTATTTTCAGATTTAGGAGATGCTCAAAGAAACTATCTGGGACGCTCTCACGAGGAATCTATTAGCTTCCTAAATGGAAAAATCAAAGGCTTTAGTATGTATTCAAAAGCATTTGATGAAGAAGAGATTTCAAAGCTTTTTGGAGATTTGAAGGATAGAGAAATTGTATCTATAAAGGATGCAGCAGTTGTAACTAAGATAAACGAAGCACCTAAACTTCCGAAAGAAGTTAGCGCCCTGTATTCAGATGGCGTATATAGAAATGTGGAAGTGAAATGGGATGAAGTATCTGCAGAATCTTATGGTGCTAAGGGCGTGTTTACTGTAGAAGGTTCAGTAGATAAATCTACAGTTAAGGCCAAAGCTAATGTTGTTGTAGTTGATGGAAAAGAGGTAAATCTTGCAGCGTATGCAACACCTAGTGCTATCGTAAACACTCCACAGGATTTAGGTGGTGTAGCTGGTTTAAATGATGGTTATGACCCATCGGCATCAAACGATACTTCACATGGTGTATGGCACAACTGGTTAGGAGGCGCTCAGGGCGCACCAGCATGGGTAACATACACATGGGATGATGAGGTTATCATCACAGGTCAGGACGCATATTACTTCAAGGATAATGGTGGTAATTTCTCACCAGCAGCTGTAAAGCTGGAGTATCTTGAGGGTGATGAGTGGAAGGAATGCGATATAGTAGAAGGTCTTGGAACAGAACTTGATAAATACAACACTACAACAATCAAACCTATTCAAACAACAGCACTTAGAATGACTCTTAATCCTAAGACATTAGGCTGTGGTGTAATTGAGTGGAAAGTATACGGATTTAAGGAAGGCGCTGTTGATAAGTCTGGATTAAATAGTGCTATTTCAAGAGCTGAAAAGATTGATCCATTCTTTGTTAAATCAGGATATGCTGATATGAAGTCTATTTTGGCAGAGGCTAAGGAATTGGTTGCAAAGATGGGTGTGTCTCAAAAAGAATTAGATGAGATTGCCGACAGACTTAATAGTGCAGTTAATTCCCTGGATATGGATACTAATCTGGCTTTAGATGCTTCAGTTTCAACAAGCTATGTTTCTAGCTGGGAAACATTAGGTGCAGTAAATGATGGCGTTTCATCATCTGCATCAATGGAAAAACCAGCTACTGGTGCCTATGGTTCGTGGGGTAACACATCAGAATACGAGACCATTACATACACCTGGGATAAAAAGATAAGCATTAGCAAATCAGCTATTTACTTCTGGAAGGATAATGATTCTGAGGAAGTAGTGGGAATTCAATTCCCTAAGAATTATACCATTAGTTACAAGGACGGTGATGATTGGAAAGAAGTAAAGGATGCATCAGGCTATGGCCTTGAAGCTGATAAATATAATGTTACATCCTTCAAACCTGTTATGACTGATGGATTGAGGATTCAGTTAAATAAGAAGGAAGCTAATAACTCTGGTGTAGGTGTAATTGAATGGGCTGTCCTAGGTGGTGAGCCAGTGGAAGAAGAGCTTGAAGAGCTAGAAAAGGAAGATGTGGAAGAATTGCTAGAAAAGGATGTGGAGTCAGAAGAAAAGAAAGAAGAGAAAGACTCTGATATCGAAGAAGCTAGTAAAGTACCTACCGAAGAAGCTACTGAAAAAGATGCTGAAACAACAGAGGAAAACACAGATGAAGTTGAATCTGTCACAGCAGAGGATTCTAAGCTGAAAGTTACAACAGATGAAGTAGTGCCAGAGGAAAAGCTGACAGAATTAGAAGTAGCTACAGGAACAAACTTACTTTTAGGAGCTGTTGCAACTACAAGACTAAGAGCATCTGCTATTGATGATGGATATCCTAATTCTTCATTAGAATACAAGTGGACAGTAAAGAGCAAGCCAAACAATGCAGCAGTAGCTATAGACAAGGATAATCAGGCAATCACTGATGTAAGCTTTAATCAAGCTGGTAACTATGTACTTACACTTACAGTCTCAGATGGAGAACTTTCATCATCTGATGATATTAAGATTAAGGTTGCAAAAGGTGATAAGCTACCTGAAAAGCTTTGCGAATATGATTTTGGGGAAAAGTCATTAGATAAGAAAGCTAGATTAGTTAAGGATATCAATGATACTGGATATGATTCAAGCTATAGCTACAATCCAAATCCTGTATTTGCAGCAGTGGATGGAGTAAGCTTTATTGACATGGCAGGAGGCTTCTGCGGATATGTTAAACTTACAGATGAATTAACAAAGGGCAAGATAAAAGAAGACAAAACAAAGGAGCCTATCATTAATCCAGTTAATCCTTTCAAGCCATCGCAAGGTGGAAGCACTGGTACCACACCAGTTAATCATGAGGTAAACAAAGCTGTAAGCCCAGCAAAGGACATCACAGTAGTTGATACTCCTAAGGTGCCTGCTGCTGGAAACAATAAAGTTGCTAAAACAACTGATAAGGTAAAGGCAGCTAATAGCTCTAAGCAAAAGCCCGAAGCTGAAAGCAGCGTAGATGAGAAATTAGAAAATAGTAAAGATTCTACATTGGAAGATTCGGCTGAGAGCACATTAGACGAGAATAATGAGCAATCAGAAGAAATCATATCTGATGAAGAAACACCTACTACAGGCGAGAAAAAAGATAGTAATGCAATTCTGATATTAATACTCGTTGCACTGGCACTAATTCTTGTAAGTGGCGGATATGTAGTATTCGCAAAGATATTGAAAAAGGGCAATAAGTAATATAGAAAGACCTATTTGGTGATAAATGCCAAATAGGTCTTTTTCAGATTGCAGGTTCACTATATCTAATATCTCAAATAAGTAATGAATAAAAAGCCTATACAAAAAATAATTAACATTACTTAGGTTGACATGCCTAACCGGAAAACTTAAAATTAAAGGAGTTTTTTAAGTAGAAGAAAACGAGGAGATGAAGATTATGTATATGAAAGATTATGAGCGTTGGCTTGCCGCAGACCTTGAGGACTGTGATCTTAAGCCTGAGCTTGCAAAAATCAAAGGAAATGAAGAAGAAATCAAAGACAGATTTGCTGTAGCACTTGCTTTTGGTACAGCTGGCCTTCGTGGTGTTCTTGGCGCTGGTACAAACAGAATGAACATTTATGTTGTTCGTCAGGCTACACAGGGACTTGCTAACTGGGTTAAGACTCAGGGTGGCAATCAGACAGTTGCAATCAGCTATGACTCACGTCTTAAGAGCGATGTATTTGCTAAGACAGCAGCAGGTGTACTTGCAGCTAATGGTATTAATGTTCGTATTTACGATGCACTTATGCCAGTTCCAGCACTTTCATTTGCAACACGTTATTATAAGTGCAATGCAGGTATCATGGTGACAGCTTCACACAACCCTGCAAAATACAATGGTTATAAGGCATACGGTCCAGATGGCTGCCAGATGACAGATGATGCAGCTGCTATCGTTTATGCTGAGATTCAGAAGACAGATGTCCTTACAGGCGCAAAGGTTATGTCATTTGCTGAGGGCGTTGAGAAGGGACTTATCAAGTTCGTTGGTGATGATTGCAAGGATGCATTCTATGCAGCAATCGAGGAGAGACAGGTTCGTCCAGGTCTTTGCAAGACAGCTGGTCTTAAGCTTGTTTACAGCCCACTTAACGGTTCAGGTTTAGTTCCTGTTACACGTGTTCTTAACGATATCGGTATCACAGATATCACTATCGTTCCAGAGCAGGAGTATCCAAACGGCTACTTCACAACATGTAGCTATCCAAACCCTGAAATCTTTGACGCTCTTAAGCTTGGTCTTGAGCTTGCAAAGGCAGAGGGCGCAGATCTTATGCTTGCTACAGATCCTGACGCAGACCGTGTTGGTATCGCTATGAAGTGTCCAGATGGAAGCTATGAGCTTGTTTCTGGTAACGAGGTTGGTGTTCTTCTTCTTGATTACATCGCAGCAGGTCGTATCGAGAAGGGCACAATGCCAAAGAACCCAGTTGCAGTTAAGTCAATCGTTTCTACACCACTTGCTGATGCAGTTGCAGAGCACTATGGGGTAGAGCTTCGTTCAGTTCTTACAGGTTTCAAGTGGATTGGTGATCAGATTGCCGGTCTTGAGGCTGATGGAGAAGTTGATAGATTTATCTTCGGATTCGAAGAGTCATACGGATACCTTGCAGGTCCTTACGTTCGTGATAAGGATGCTGTTATTGGTTCTATGCTTATCTGCGAGATGGCAGCTTACTACCGCAGCATCGGAAGCTCACTTAAGCAGCGTCTTGAGGAGATTTATGCTGAGTACGGCCGTTACCTCAACAAGGTAGACTCATTCGAGTTCCCAGGCCTTTCAGGTATGGATACAATGGCTGGTATCATGAGCTCACTTCGTGAGAACCCACCAGCTGATTTTGCAGGTATCGCAGTTTCTAAGGTTACAGATTACAAGAACACAGCTGAGACAGGACTTCCTTCAGCAAACGTTCTTATCTATGGCCTTGAGAATGGAAGTACAGTAGTTGTTCGCCCTTCTGGTACAGAGCCAAAGATCAAAGCTTACTTCACTACAAAGGGTAAGGATCTTGCTGAGGCAGAGGCTATGAAGGACAAGCTTGCTGACGCTTTAAAGCCTATATTCAAATAAAAAAATGACCACCCAGTTACGGCAACAAGCCTAATGGGTGGTTTTTTTGTATCAGCAATTGCACGTAAGGGAGAAAGTTATGAACGAATTAGATGAGCGCTACACTACCTCTGAAGAGGCAATAATAGATTCTTTCTTTATACTTAGCAGTGAAAAGGAATTTGAAAAAATCACTGTTTCTGATGTGGTGAAAAAATCAGGTGTTGTTCGAAGCACATTTTATAATCATTATGAGAATGTTCCGGCACTTTTATCGGCGGCTGAGGACAAGACAATTGATGATATATTTCAGCTTATGGAAAGCTTTCATCCAAAGGATGACCACCAGCTTTGCCATTCTTACTTTCTTGCAATCTGTAATTATACAAAGGAAAACAAGTTTCTGGCCAGTGTTCTTCACAGCCCAAGAGGTGACCGCTTTTTGGAAAAAGCCATGATGATGTTTCACAAGTATGTAGCTAATGTAAGTCAGAGTGAAACAGTGCGCACTGGCAACCAACAGCACTTTTCTTATATGATAGCTGCCACAATCGGCTCAACGTTGGGTGTGCTACACAAATGGACAGCGGAAGCCTGTGAGACTCCCGCTGAAGAAATAGCTGATATTCTGACCTCAGTTTTCCTAAACGGCGTTTTGCCCTTCATGGAGAATTGATGGATCATTTCTTTTAATTTTGCCAGTAGTGTTTCTAATGAATGGCTCAGTCCTGACTACCAGATTAGTGATATGTCGGTAGCTTGGCTGGCCATTATTATATTTATCAATATAATCCTGAAGCTCTTTGTTGATATCTATTGGATTCAGACACTGTCGTTGTGCATAATCCTCATCTGGATAGATGTTTGCTGTAAGACCAGTGTTGTTTCCAGTTACAATAACTTCTGCGATAAGCGGACTCAGAGCCAGCTTATTTTCAATTTCCTCAGGAGATATGTTTTCTCCATTGGACATGATGATTAGATTCTTTACACGACCGTTGATAAAAAGATAGCCATCCTTATCAAGGTAGCCTTTATCGCCAGTGTGAAGCCAGCCATCTTCAAGAGTAGCAGCAGTTTCTTCAGGCATTTTGTAATAGCCCTTCATGACACTTGTGCCTTTTACAAGAATTTCCCCATCCACAAATTTTATTTCAACATTAGGAAGGGGCTTTCCAATTGAGCCGGCCTTATGATTATCGACAGTGTTAGTGGTGATTACAGGGGAACACTCGGACATACCGTAGCCTTCGTAAATGTCTATACCATATCTCTTAAACTCATCAATGTAAAACGGATCCAGATGAGCTCCGCCAGTAAAAATTATTTTGAGATTTCCACCAAATACTGTTTCATAAATCATTTCTGGAGAAAGGTCTTCAATGGCTGAAAGTCTTTTGTAGATAGATTCAATCATAAGGGGAACCATGAGGATTACCTTTGGTTTGAAAATACTTATATTTCTGACCATGTGCATGAAGGAGTCATTGATACATACGATAGCCCCCAACGAAAAGCCCTTTAGCCAGTCCATAACAAGGCAGTAGGCGTGATGGATTGGAAGAACACTCATCATGACACAGCCAGGAGACTCTTCATAATCCACGTTTTTTACATTGTCAAAAAGATTTCGCTGGGTGAGCATAACCCCTTTACTTTTTCCGGTGGTACCTGAAGTGAAGATGATGGTGGCTATAGAATCAGGGCTGGCTCCATTTACATCCGGCTTACCTTTGCCAAGGTCAATAAGCTCAGAGAGAACACCGATTTTAGCATTAGGAATATTCTGCTCATAGGAATCCTGAAGGAGCCACATCTGACTAATCTTAGGGCATGACTGCAGGATAGGTTCAGCAAGGGAGATAAGCTTGGGGCTAAGGAAAAGAACCTGACAGTCAGCCCGATTAATCAGATCAATCAAGTCTTCCTGTGGAAGTAATGCATCTAAAGGAACTGCTATATTAGTACCAGTGACAATACCAAGATAGCTGGCAATCCACTGGAGGCTGCTTTCACCAATGATAGCGATGTGGGCTTCTGAAAATCCTGTTGCGGCAAGGCCTGCGCGGATATTTCTAATTCGCTCATCGAGCTTACCATAGGTAGTGTCACAGACAGCTTTTTTATCAAGCCATCTTACAGCAGTCAGGTCCTGAAAGTTGGAAGCAGTATTGTCCCAGAGAGTTCTAAGATTTTCCATTATGAAACCTCCATCAAATTAGAGAATGCTTTTCCGGTCTTATCAAAAAATCTATACCAAATCCATTTAAGTAGCTTCATTAGCCCACCTCCTGTAACTCCTGAATCATAGAAAGTGCTTCATCAATAGTACGAATCTGTATGATTTTATCCTGCTCCAGTTCCACATCGAATTCATCTTCCAGTTCGCCGAGAAAGGACATGAAATCAAGGGAAGAGAAATCCAGGTCTTCTCGGAATCTGGCATTTCCACTAAGTTGATCAAGTGATGTTTTGCTATATTGTGATACCAATTTCAAAAATTTTGCTTTTGTACTCATATTTAATCCTCCTTTACACTGCTGCCATAATTTCACCTACTGTGAGATTTGGTTGCTCAACACCTCTGAATATGATTCTCATAAGATAGTAGTTGAATAATTCCACGTGTTTCTCATTTAAGTCCGCTGTCTGATAGTGATATGAGAAATTCATTCCACCATCCTCGGTATGTGAAACGGTAAGATACATCTTCTTTGTGGCAGCCCCATTGGCGAACCACTTTGAATGCATTGGAATGTCCTTCAGATAAGGATTATCCATTTTGGCAGTCAGGGGCTGATATGTAAGGTAACAGCTTTCATAGGTGGTATTATCTGGTGTGTGATAGCGCTTCTTGATCTCGTCGTATATCAGCTGTGGGTCATAGTTGGAATGAAGATATATCTGGTTTTGCATATCCTGTATTTCCTGAGCTGCCGAAAGAAAATCTGTGTTAGGACTGATTTTTGTTCGGCAAGGAAACATGATGGTGCGGCTACCACCGGAGGTCCACTCATCCTGAGTAGAACGTCTGGAAATAAAGTTTTGTATGGAAATATCTGTCTGCCCATTATTTACTTTTGAAAGATATGTACGCATCCCCAGAAGCAAAAGATTTGTCATGGAAATCTGATTGTTCTGGCAGAAATTATACAAAGTTTGCGAAGAGTCAGGGTCTAACTTGTAGTCTTCAACAGCCACAAATAAATCTTTAAGCTCAATATCAGCAGCTCTAAGATTTGGATTATTGTGCTTCCTGCGGGCTCTGTCCAAGGTGAGAGGTCCCTGAATATCGGAATAAATTGGTTCCCCCAGCTTATCTAAAATGTTGTCCCAGAAATTTTTATCACGTTGGAATCGTTTCTCATTTTTGGTCTTAGACAAATCTTTTAACAGAACCTCTTCAAAATCTGCTAAATCCTCCGGCATTTCTGATCCAAATTTAAAATGGGTGTAGAGTGACATGATGTCATTAGTCATGACCACCACTCCGCAGGAATCTATGAGCCTGTGATCCATATGAAGGAAGAAACCACGGTAACCTTCTGGAAGCTTTACCATAAAGATTTCAAACATAGGGATGTCATCACCGTCTATTGTTTTATAAGCCCATGACTGCATGGTCTTATCTGCTTCTTCCATTGTCATGTCTGATAAATCTTTCAGTGGAATTTCATAGGTTCCGGCCGAAGAGATATATTGTTTTATGTGTCCGTTGGAATCAGGCTTTGTAAATTGAACACGCATACAACTGTAGCGCTTGATTTCCATGCGAATGCATTTTTCTAAAAGAGTAAAATCAAGGTCAGCCTGTAATGATGCCACTATGCTTAGACCAGAGACCTGCTGTGTACCGTATTTACGAATCCACTGGTAATGCATATTTTGTGCAGCAGTTAATGGATATTTTTTCATAAGCTCCCCTCCACATCAATTCTTTTCACAGTAAAATAGCACAGCATTTTTGTATGTACCATAGGGGGAAGTAGTTAACGGACAGATTGGAATAAATTGTACAAGAGATATCAGACACTTTATTGAAATATGTTTGATATTGGCTAAGTAATGAATGTCGTTTGTCACATAAAATTGCAACTTGTCACATAGATATTGAAGAGTGGTAAGTGGTGATTTAGTATTAAAATTGCAGATAAGCATTAAAATGGTTAATATTAAATTGATTACTTGAATTATGTGGTGGAGGAATATTAATGTTTACTATAGCCATTTGCGATGATAGTCAAATGATACAGAGTGGTTTGTCTCAGTTCATAGATAGGGCCTTAGAAAATAAAAATACTGAATATGAGACTCTTACTTTTTCAAATGGTGATGAGTTATTTAGTTGGATTGATAATAACGACAGAGTAATAGAGCTATTGTTTTTAGATGTAGAAATGCCAGGAATGTCAGGTGTTGAAATCAAGTCTCAGCTGGAAAAAAATGACAAGGTTAAGCGAGTTGTTTTTGAAACCAGCCATTATGAAAATATGCAGGAAGCCTTTGGCGCAAAGGTAATTGGATTTATGTTGAAGCCTCTTAAATATGAGGATGTAAAAAAAAGAGTAGAAAATGCATTTGATGAATATACAGATGACATTCTTATTGAAATTTCTAAAGATATTTTTGTCAAAAAATCAGATATTAGCTTTATCAAAGCTGAAGGCAATTATTGCGATTTTTATTGCGTTGATGGAAAAACTATAAAAGCAATCAGAAGCTCCTTATCATATTTTAAGAAGCTGTTAGGAGATACATTCATACGGGTTCACAAATCATATATTGTAAATGCCTATGACATAAAAAAGTGTGACAGATCCTTAGTAGCAATGTCGAATAATGTACAGATTTCAATTGGAAGAAGTTATTTGAATTCATTTAAATCAGAATATAGGGCCATTGCTTTAAGTGTTGCCCAAGCAAGGTTTTAATTTTATAATAATATATATTTTAAAGAGGAGGATAATGAAATGGCAACATTAATGTACATCAATTGGGGCGGTATTTTCGACATTTTATTTGGCTAAAAAAGAAAGAGAGAAGACGAGGTGTTCGTCTTCTCTTTTTTTTATATATTTGCTATCATGAAACGGAAATGGTAGTTTTATGGAGAGTAATGAAATGGTATTAAATGAGCACTTTTGGGGACTTGCTTTGTTAATAGACTGTAGTTCCCTTTTGTTAACGTACATGATAGTGATGGGGGCCCGATTAAAATTCACTATTACAAGATCATTAATATATATTGCAGTATTTGTGACTAGTGTGACCCTTATTGTTTTTCCTATTAATGATAATAATATAAGAGATATAATAGGAATTGTGTTTTTGATGCCAGTAGTTTTTCTTTTGGCAGGTAGTAAGAAAAAATGGATGGCTCTGTTTTTGCCCAACTTAGTTGCATTGTCAGTTGCTCAGACTATTTTTATCCCAACATTGAGCTTTGCCAAAGTAATTATGGGAAAAAATGGATATAGTGCCTTTGTTAGTATAGTGGTTTTCATTCTCCTTTCGGTAGCATATTATTTCATACATCCAATTCAGGGTGCAGAACATGAATATTCTGTTGGACAGATAATTTTTTTGAATATTATTTCTGTATGTTTGTTTATTTTATTGGGAGAAATTCAGCGGTTTTTTAATACCAATACTACATATATTGGGATTGGAGCCAGTAAATTAATTCATAATGCAATGCTTGGCGCATGTGTTCTTCTTTGTATTCTTGCATTTTATTTGAGTGTTATAAAAGGAAGACTCGATGATGCAAAAAGAATAGCAGAAGAGAATGAGTTTTTGCTTAGAATGCAAAGTGAACAGATGGATACAGTCATTAAGAGTGAAGAGAAGCTTCATGCTTTTAAACATGATTTAATTGCTCATTTAAATGCCTTATCAGGTTTTGCTGAGGAGGGAGATGTATCAAAGGTTAAAGATTATTGTGATAATCTTTTAACTGATACGGCTTCCTTTGCAAGAGTAGCATACACAGGAAATCCAGCTCTTGATGGGGTTCTCAATCAGCTTAAAGGCATGGCAAATGACAGCGATGTGGACCTGGATATTAGAATGACAGTTCCAAAGGAAAAGAAGATATCAGATTACGATCTTTGTATTATAACCTTCAATATCATCAAGAATGCTATTGAAGCAAATAGAGGTGGTGGAAAGGTAGAGATTAAGTCGTGGCCATTTAACGAGAATCTTTGTATCATTTCATCAAATACAACTACTCATTCATTGGAATATAAAAATGGTGTGCTGTTATCCACAAAGCGGGAATATAAGGCTCCAGGATATGGTATGCGTAATATTCAGGCTGTAATTGATAAATATGATGGAGATTTCCAGATAAAAATGGACGGAGATTTGGTAAAAGTAGAGGCGTTAGTATAAACCGCCTCTATTTTTGTGTCGTTTAACACATAAAAATGTTGTTGGTAACAGATTGATTGAGTTTTTATTTTGTGCACTGTACCATGTTTATAGTTAGTAAACAAGAAGGAGAAAATAAAGATGGATAAAACAGAAAACAAATCAGAGTTGATAAAATTAATTATCGTATATGCGGTAGACTTGGCAATTATGATAGGGCTTTCATATGCTCTTCCTAATCTGGCGCCTAATATGCCAATTATTGCTAAGGCTGCTTTAATATACATTCTTTTACTTGTACCAGTTATTGTATATGCGATAAAGAAGGGCGATTGTACAGCAGAAGCTTTTGGCTTTAGAAAAATTAAGGTAAGCACTTTCTTCTTTACAATTCTTTTATCAATTGTAAGTGCACCAATGTATATGTTTGCAAATGTGCTGTCTCAGCTTGTTGTTCCAAACGTACTTATCCAGAACATGGATAATTTAATGGGAGATTCTATGGGGGCATCATTTATTGCGATGGCTGTTTTTGCACCTATAGCAGAGGAAATAATCTGCCGAGGATTTTTCACAAATAGATTAAAGAAAACAGTTCCATTCGCAGCAGCTGCAGTTATTTCTGCTGTAATGTTTGGATTACTTCACTTAAATATTAATCAGTTCTGCTACACACTTGTACTAGGCATCATTTTTGCATATGTTAACAAAGCCAGCGGAAGTATTTTCACTTCAATTATCATGCATTTTCTTGTTAATGCTTCTAATATTGGAATCGTGCTTTTGGCTCAGAAGACACTACAGAATATGGGAATGGATTTGGCAGAGACAGCTGAAACTAGCCGTCAGAACGCCGGAGCAATGATTTTCGCAGTCGTATTCTACGGAATTTTGGCTATAATCTCATTTTTCCTTAGCCGTAAGGTAATAAGAGCTATCGCAAAACGCGAAGGAAATGAATAAAAGATAAGGTATCCGGACCTTCCCTGATATGGGAGGGTCTTTTTTTATTTTGATAAGAATTTAGAATATTCTTTAAATATACATTTTGGGAGAATAGTGTATAATACTATAATAAAAGTATTAAATTACCAGGGGGATTAGAATAATGAATGAGAAAGTTGCTGCTCTCAAAGAGAGTATGGAACAGCGTATCGTCGGAAAAGGTGAAGTAATAGACAAGTTGATTGCCGCCTTTCTAGCTGAAGGACATGTGCTGCTAGAGGATGTTCCAGGTGTGGGAAAGACATCACTTGCAAAGGCGCTTGCGGATTCTGTTTCTTTATCATTTGCGCGAATTCAGTGTACTCCGGATACAATGCCATCGGATATTACCGGTGTTTCTATTTTCAATTCTAAAGACCAGAGCTTTCAAGTTATGCCAGGTCCAGTTGTCAGCAACATAGTTCTTGTTGATGAGCTCAATCGAACATCCCCAAAAACTCAGTCTGCCCTACTTCAGGTAATGGAGGAACAGCAGGTTACAATAGATGGAAACGACATTCCAGTTCCATCGCCATTTATGGTAATTGGTACTCAGAATCCTGTGGAAATGGCAGGAACATATCCACTTCCAGAGGCTCAGCTCGACCGCTTTATGATTAAACTTAGCGTAGGCTATCCAAATCAGGATGCCTCTGAAGATATGGTCAAAAGGTTCCTTGAGGGACAGCTCCACGATGAAACTAAGCCTGTTCTTACAGGGGAAGATATAAATGAGATGCGTAAGCAGGTAAACGCCGTATCTATCAAGGATAATCTCAGACGATATGCCGTAGAGATTGTGGAGGCCACAAGAACTAATCCTGAAATTGCCTGCGGTGCTTCGCCAAGAGCTCTGCTTTCACTTCTTAGATGTGCACAGGCTTTGGCTTTCATGGCAGACCGTGATTATTGCGTACCTGAGGATATTGCGGAGGCAGCCACACTCACATTGACTCACAGAATTATTCTTACAAGCGAGGCAAGACTTAGCCGCACTACTAAGGAGTATTTGGTAAGGAAGATTCTTGAGCAGGTGAGATGTAATGAGAGTTCGAATTCATAAACGGGGAGTAATTGCATATCTTTTAGGACTGGTATTAAGCATTGTCTTTGCCAGCTATTATGGAGGGCCTGTTTCTTTTGCATGGCTCTATGGAATGCTGCTTGTAATTCCGGTTTCTATTTTGTACACCATATTAAATTATAGATTTCTAAATATATTTCAGGAGATAGAGGTTTATAAGGTTACCAAAGGTGAGGAGCACAGGTACCGTGTACTTTTTGAAAATTCGGGGATTCTTCCGGTTCATCGTATGGGAATGTATACCCTGGATGATAGATGCAGTCTGTATGAGATTGAAAATGGTCAGCAGATATCTCTTGATAATCATCAAAAGAAGGAGCTACTGTCTGGGATTACCTGTAAATATGCAGGTGCCTATGACATTGGAATAGACAGAATTTCCCTGTCAGATCCCTTTTATATGTATACCGTGGAACTTGATGTTCAGTACAATTTCAGGGCTATTGTTAGGCCGCAGATAACTGACGTAGCCACAAAGGTTCTGGATATTGAGAACCTTATTAACAATACAGGACTAAAGAGTAACCGGCTTTACGAGGATATTCCTGGAAGCGATATGAGGGCATATCAAAGTGGAGATTCTTTAAAATCAATAAACTGGAAAGTATCAGCAAAGCATAATGAGCTGATGGTTCGTCTCCCTGAGAAGATGGAAAAGAGGACGGTAACAATTTTGATGGATGCAGCCAATCCTCCAGAGAGCAGAGAGGATTTGGAGTATCTGAAAAAGCGTGATATCTTCCTGGAGTTTGTGGTGTCGGCAGCATGGCACTTCGGAGAACAGGGAGTACCTGTTAGATTGATTTATCCATCTGGCGATGTTAAGGAGTCTACAGTAGATTCCCGCGAAAGCTTTATGGATTTTTACAGTATAGTAGCAGATGGTATTTTTTACGGCTCGGACAAAGCCTTTAATGAGATTCAGAGGCTGGTGGCAGAGCGGAGGAACAATGTCAATGACAACGATACCTGGATTATCATCAGAGAAGATCCTGGTGAAGGAGAAAGTAGCTGCCTTATTTGCGGCTGAGAAAAAAGTTCATCTGTTTGTATTTGCATTAATCACCATATGTCTGGAGATTTTTTTGCTTACTAAGGGCGAGGGCTACGACCTAAACAGGAGTAGCTTTGTTTTTGCGTTCATATTTTTCTTTTTCTGTTTTGCCGTTCTTGAATTTGTTTTTTATGAACTTCTTGAGAGCAGGGCGATTCCATTGTTTTCACTGGTCCCTGCTACTCTTATGTTTTTCCTTTTGAAAGTAAATGAAAAATGGAGCAATATAGCCGTTGCTGTGATTGTGGCGGTGGTTATAAGAATCATTTTTGATTATATGCCAGCCAGAGAAAAAGTTCTGTTGTTTGGAAGTTTTGTCCTTGATGGTGCAGCTTTGTATATACGTATCTTTTGGACATCTTTCTGGGGCGACAAGCTTCTTGATAAATTGCTTTTTGTGGCTTTGGCTGTACTGACATTCTCAGCTTTACAGAATATTATTTGGAGAAAAATAGAAGGGGAATTTCCATTTCATTATTTCTTGATGCTGGGTCTGGTGCTGCTTTTTATACCTATGAATAGGGACCCTATAGACTGGTCCAGAATAGAGGGAGTCTTTGGAAATGCAGCAGATGCAACAGCATATTATCTGTGCTCGGTGATTGGTGACAGTGAGTATACCGTTGGATATGGTTCATTTAATGCCACAGGAGGAAGGATTTCAAACTCAGATAAGCTGCAGCTTGTTTTGGAATCTGTGGAACGACCTTACTTCGTATATACGGATTCGGAAACAGGTCAAAAAATGAAAATGAGACGTACTCTTTATCTTGCTGGAGGGCGAGGAGTAGATGGAAAAGCCCTTGTAGAGTGGCTTCAGTTTTTAAAAGATAATGGTGTGGATAAGGAAGAGGCACAGGTCTTTTCTCAGATTTCCAAGCTGGACGTGGAGTACGTATACCTTGATACTGCAGATGAGATTGCTCCAGCAGGTGCTCTCGTTTTATCCAATCAGGATGGCGCCATAGAAAAAGGACGCAGTGATGACAGGCACAGAAAGGGTTATAAAATAAAGGCCAAGTATCTGGATATAGATTATGGCAGCCCTAATTTGATTGAACTGTATCAGAATCCTCGTGGGGCTCTCATTGATAGAAATCCAATGACATATGCTGAGGCCAGTGAATACTATCTGGCTCTTTATAATCAGGATTTATATGATGTGATGGATGCTGATGAGTATGAAGCCTATGTAAACCAAAGTGATATTTACCAGATATATGGAGATACAGCAGGTGTCACTGACAGAATGGAGAATCTGGTAAATCAGATTACAGCTGGTGCAGATAATGACTATGACAAAGCAAAGCTAATCGAAAGTTATCTTCGACAGTATACATACAACACCAAAGCAGTGGGAGGGCATAACCCAGACTCTGATATGAGCACACCTGAGGGAATGGCAGATATCGCAGATAGATTTCTCTTTGAAACTGAGTCAGGTTATTGTGTTCATTACACCTCATCAATGGTAATGCTTTTAAGGGCAGCAGGGATACCAGCCAGACCTGTAATTGGATATCGCTACAGTTTCCCATTTGAAACTCAGGAGAACTATGTGGTGGAGGCAAACTGCGCCCATGTGTGGCCGGAGGCGTATATACAAAACATAGGCTGGATTCCATTTGAGCCAACAAGCGCATACACCACAGCTTCAGAATATACCTGGCATAGAAAGGGAACAGCTGAAGTAGAAGCGACTGACAATCAGGTGGAAGTGCCAGTTTTGCCAGATATTCCTGAAGTGGAGGAAGAGCAGGAAACATATCGAAATGATGGTTTACAGTTAATCAAAATTTTCGGTCTTGTAATACTTAGCATAGCACTGCTTATTCTTATTATCCTTGCGGGAGCTGCGCTGATAAGAAGATTGATTTACAGGATGGCTACGCCAGAAGACAGAATCAAAATGGATGTGCAGCTTATTAAGGATAAGCTTGTAAAACAATCTTTAGAACCAGTAAATGACAGAGGTCTCTTGACAGATTATATCTCCCTGGCTCCGGAGGAATTGAGGGAAGATGTGAAGAACACATTTGAAGTATATTACAGAACAGTCTATGGTCAGGAAAGTATTCGACAGGTCTCAGAAGCAGAGGGAACTCTGGCAAAGGACGTTAGGGATGCAATTTGTCATAGGAAAAGCAAATGATTATAATGAATAAATAATTAATGTTTAGATTAGGAGGAGAATAATGGCAGACATTTTATGGCATGATAGAAAAAGACATTTAGGTCTTCCACTTAGCTTTACAAAATACAGCATGAGTGCGGACAGATTATTTGTAGAAACAGGGTTTTTAAATCTTACACAGAACGAGGTAAGACTTTATAGAATCCTTGATCTTCAGCTAAAGAGAAGCCTTGGTCAGAGAATCTTTGGCGTAGGCTCTATCTACGTAAGTTCATCTGACAAGAATCTTGGAACATTCGAAATCAGAAATATCAAGAATTCAGCAAATGTAAAGGAGATGCTTTCTGTTCAGGTAGAACAGCAGCGCGAAGCCAAGAGAGTAGTTGGCCGTGAGTATATGGGCGGCGACATGGACTTCGAAGACGATAATGATGAAGCCTAATAATGACTAAATAGTAAAGAAGGTTTTATTAAATGAGTTACAGTGAATACGTGGCACACTATTTTCAGATGCCACAATTTATAATTTTTTTACTTTTGACAGCGGTACTTATTTCAGCTGTACATATTGTTTTCTATTTTTATACTAAGAGTAAAAGTAAAGATGCCGAGTTCTTTGAGCAGGAGTTTTTCTCATTATCAGAGCGATACTATGAGTTGATTTTCTCAGGTGGAAGCATCATTGGTTTTATGGCAGTGTACTTCCTGATTACATTATTTTTAAAATCAGGGCCCTTTAAAGAAATATGGGATTCCTATAAAGATTACCTGTTATTAATATTCATGATTATTTCCATTTTGCTTAATTCATTTTGCGATCATGTTCTTGTTAGATTAAAGCATCTGGACAGAGATGCGATGGCATCAATCAGACTAACTGGAATGGGATATATGATATTGATTCTTTGTTATCTCAAGTTTATCTATGAGAGTAATAACTACGATACACTTATCGCTTATTTCCTTACTCTTATGATTGGACGATTCGTATATTTCGATGCCAGCTTTAAGGATTTCCTTCACTGCATTAAAAATGCAGCTGCAAATATTCCTATCATGATTATGGCGCTGATTAACCTGTCTATCCTATGTGCCTACGGATATTCCACAGGATATCTTCTTAAACATAACGGAGTCATCACCAATATTTTCTTCACCCATCTGTACATGATAGTTGTAATTTTTGTATTACACTTTATCCCTGCCAGACTGGTAGCCAAGAAGAAGGTGAAGAAGCTGGATGGTACAAAGAAATCATCAAGACCACCTAGGGAAAGAAGGGAGCGAAGACAAAATCGCCCAAAGCCTGTAGAGGATAATTCAGAGATAGATGTAGAAATTATAGATTTATAGAAATGTGAGATTCTAGTTATTGGCTAGAATCTCTTTTTTATTTTCAAGCAGGATTAAAATGAGACTGTGGTGGAGCCACCTGTACATGTAGTTATCACAAAATAATGGATATATAAGGTTTATAGATTTCTGTGCGATAAAAAGAGCATAATTTGCAAAGTAATTTATCGCATAAAAACGATAAATAGCGGTTTGAACATAAGTCTTGCGATAAAAATATGCCATATTATGCCAATTTTGAAGTGATTTTTATCGCAAGCAATGCTTACAGCCTGCATATCTTCTTTAATCTGTGATAAATATAGTGCAATAATAGGCGCGATTTATCACAGCATATATGCTGAAGTAGTATTTTATCGTTAATTTGCGATAAAAGTAAGACCTGATAAAGCCTGCTGATAAAAAAGGTCTAAGCCAGATGACTTAGACCTTGAAAGTGTTATAAATATTTAAAAATTTCGGAAATTTCACTTAAGGAATTTCGGGAATTGTATTGACAATATACAACTTCGGTGTTATGGTTAATTACACAAGTAATTAACCGACGGACTAAAGGAGGTGGAAATGTGATAGAGAATCTTGGGGAAGATAAATCTATTTACCTTCAAATCAGCGAGATGATTGAAGATGAAATATTAAGGGACATTCTAAGAGAAGAAGAGCAGGTGCCTAGCACCACAGAGCTCTCAAAGTTTTACAAGATTAATCCGGCTACAGCAGCTAAGGGAATTAATCTTCTGGTAGACAAAGGTATTTTGTACAAAAAGAGAGGTATAGGTATGTTTGTGTGTGAAGGGGCTAAGGCAACAATACAAGAGACTAGAAAAACAAGCTTTTATGAGAATTATGTTAAGAAAATCATAAGTGAAGCAAAGCTTATCGGAATCGACAAGGCAGAGCTTAAGAAAATGATTGATGACACTAATGAGCTTTAGAATAAAAGGAGAAAATATATGGGAACATTATCAGGTAAAAATATTGTAAAGAAATATGGCAAGGATACAGTTCTTAAGAATGTAAATATCGATATTGAAACAGGAAAGATTTACGGACTGATTGGTAGAAACGGTGCTGGAAAGACTACACTTCTTTCAATTCTTACAGCTCAGAATCCTGCCACAGAAGGTACAGTTACATTAGATGGTCAGCCTGTATGGGAAAATGAGGAAGCTCTTTCTCACATCTGCTACTCAAGAGAGATTCCACAGGTTACCATGTTTGGCCCTAACACATTAAAGGTTAAGGATTATCTTGGAACAGCAAAGATTTTTTATAAGAATTGGGATGAGGAATATGCAAAAGAGTTGGTAGGATTATTCAACCTTAATCCAAAGAAGAAAGTAAGCAAGCTTTCAAAAGGTATGCTTTCAGCTCTTACAATCATCATCGCTCTTGCCAGCAAGGCAGACATCACTATCCTTGACGAGCCAGTTGCAGGACTTGACGTTGTGGCAAGAGAGCAGTTCTACAAGCTTGTAATTGATGAGTATGCACAGACAGGTCGTACATTTATCATCAGTACACACATTATCGAAGAGGCAGCTTCATTATTTGAAAAAGTAATTATCATCGATGATGGTCAGATTGTTTTAAATGAAAATACTGAGGATCTCTTAAGCAGAGCATACAGAGTAAGTGGCGAAGATGTGAATGTAGATAAGGCAACTGATGGATATAAGGTTTACCATCCAGAGAGCATCGGCAGAAATAAGGTGGTTACAGTCCTTGCTGAGGAACCAGTTGCTGGCTTTGGAGAAGACGTTCAGGTTGAGCCGGTTGCACTCCAGAATCTCTTTTATGCTATGTGCGTAGATGGCAGAAAGGAGGCATAGCATGAATAGCTTATTAGCAAGAACAAGAAAATATTATTTTCTTGCAGGGTTAAAACTATTTGGATACGTGGCTGCAGTGCAGTTGCTTTTGGTTGTTGAGTGGACGTTCTTTGGTGTTGAGGAAGAGGATATTGTGGGATTTGTCTCTCAAAATGTCATTACATTCAATGCAATGTTCATGGTGCTCTTCAACATGCTGTTTGCAATATATGGTCCTAACTGGTATGACAGCATGGTGCTTTCTATGGGCGCCAGAAGAAGAGATGTATTTTGGGGTCAGTTAATTAAGCAGAGCGTTTTTGTGGGATTATCAGCAATCCTTAGTATAGTATTATGTGTTGTTTTTAAACATGAAAATTTCCTGGGATATACCATAGTAGCCGTAGCTGCTGCTATGATTTTAGGAGCCCTTGGTCTTGTGATTGGATACAAGGTAAAAAAATATGGAAAGATTGTAATATTTGGACTTTTAATAATCGTAGGTGTACAAGCAGGTATCTGGGGATTTGTATTGGCAACTGGAATTAAGCTTCCAATTGGCAGCTTAAATAGTGCCATGATACTATCCTTAATTGGAGCTGGAGCTGTTGCAGTATTCGTTTTACTTGAGTTTTGGGCATACAGATTAAACCAGAAGTGTATGGTGAGCTAGAGTGGAGGAATTATGAGTAGAGATATTAAAGCGATACTTCATATAAAAAAATATAATGAACTATTCAATTTATTTATGATTGCAATAATAATAGCTGCGATGTTAATAATGTGTTTAGTTTTTTCCACTAATACTTCTTTCGATACAGAGGGATTATCTATGATACTGGCAGGCGGTATCATTGGTGGATACGTTGGAACAAGTATGTTCTTTAAGATATTTTTTATCGCAGATGAAGTACCAAGAGGTCTTACCTTTGGTATGACAAGAAAGAAGCTATTCGTTGGATGTAGAATAGTGGATATGCTGGAAATCCTGTTCTTTACATTGGTAGCTTTTGCATTCATTAAAGTTATTGGCGTATCAATGATTTTAAAAGTTGCTGTTGCACTGTATGGTGTATATATGTGGGTGGAAGGCTTAGCTGGAAATAGTGTTGTGAGATATGGCAAGATTGCATACTGGGTTTATTATTTCGTATTTCTATTTGCAGTTATTGCATTGCCAAGATTGGGATATTTCATCCCTTCATTTGGAACACCTTTAGCTCTTGCTTGGGATTTCTTTATTAACCCATTTTTCAATCAGGGAATTGTTTGGACATCAATATTAGTATTTGATTTGCTTGGACTTATTGTTAACTGGCTTACATTTAGAAAGATTCCAGTGAATTACGCATCATAAAAATTTAGTTATGGGAGGCCGTAAGGCCTCCTAATTTGTTTTAGTGGGTAATATTGTTTATAATATAAAATAAATATTTTTAATTATCAGGAGGATAATGTAACAAATGGGATTAATTCAAGCATTTAAAGGGTCAGTATCGGCGGAACTGGCTAACCAGTGGAAAGAATTCTTCGTTTGCGATTCTATGTCAAACGATGTGCTTTTAAAGAGAGCTACTCACAAAATCTCTGGAAAGAGCAGCAACACAAAGGGCGAGCAGGACGTTATTACAAAGGATTCTGTTGTAATCGTTAACGAAGGTCAGTGTGCCCTTTTAGTAGACAGCGGAAAGATTATCGATGTAGCTGCTGAGGCAGGTGCATACTCATGGGAGGATAATGGTTCTGCATCAATCTTCGCCGGCAACTTCGCAGCTGTATTCAAAGAGTTTGGCCGTCGTTTCACATTCGGTGGTGAGAAGCCAGTACAGCAGAGAGTTTACTTCGTAAATACGAAGGATATCACTGGGCTCAAGTTCGGTACTCCAACTCCAATTCCATTTAGAATTTTAGATAACAATATTGGATTCGATTTAGATACAAGCTTAAAGTGCAATGGTAATTATAGTATGCAGGTTTCAGATCCTACTGCACTTTATACAAACTTAGCAGGAAATGTTAGAGATGAGTATACTATCGACGACATTTCTGATCAGCTTAGAGCTACATTTATTCAGGCTCTTCAGCCAGCACTTGGTCAGCTTTCTGAAATGGGAATCAGACCTTCAGGTGTTCCAGGTCACACAAAGGAAATCTCTGACGCAATGGCACAGCAGCTTAATACAGAGTGGACAGAGAAGTACGGTCTTGCTGTTACTTCTGTTCAGATTCTCTCAGCAGTAATGCCAGAGGATGATCAGGCTACTCTTAAGGAGCTTCAGAAGACAGGTGCATTCCGTTCACAGGCTATGGCAGGTGCTACACTTGTTCAGGCTCAGGCAGCAGCTATGCAGGCAGCAGCAAGCAATGCAAACGGTGCAGCTATGGGATTCTATGGATTAAATATGGCTACACAGGCAGGCGGTGCAAACGCAGCAGATTTATTAAATGCAGGAGCAGCTCAGCAGGCAGCACAGCAGCAGGCTATGCCTCAGCAGGGAATGCCAGCAGGTCAGCCTATGGGACAGCAGGGCTTCAATGAAGTTCCTCAGGGCGGACAGCCACAGGCAGGCAGATGGTTCTGCCCAAATTGTGGAAATGAGAACTACGGCAACTTCTGCGTAAACTGCGGCACAAAGAGACCATAAGGGTTTGGAGAGTAATAAATGGCAACAATGTTTCCATGCCCTAATTGTGGAGGGCAGCTTAGATTTTCTGCGGAAGATCAGCAATTGAAATGTAAATCCTGTGGTTCACTTACAGAAATAGACAGTTATACACCAGATGATAAAATCGGCATGGACACCATCACAACAAATGTTTATGAGTGTCCTTGCTGTGGTGGAGAAATCCAGCTTATAGATAACGACGGAATGGAGTTTTGCCCATATTGTGGTAATCAGGCCACAATGCAGGAGAAGTTCTCTACAGAGGGCGCTCCAAAGTACATCCTTCCATTCCAGCTCAACAAGGCGAAGGCCAGAGATAAATATAAAAGTCTTACAGGACATCTTCATTTTGCTCCAGATGGCCTTGGTGACAAGGATAATATCGAGAAGCTGGTAGGCATGTATGTGCCATATTATCTTTACGATTACAGTATTGATGATGAAATAGAATACAAAGGTAAGACAACAAGATCCACAGCAGATTATTATATTACCGACTATGCAAATGTTGATGTGTCGGTAAAGGTAGATAGTTTGAAGGTGCCTTTTGATGCATCTCAGACTTTGGATGACAGTATTGCGGCAAAGCTTGAGCCATTTCCAATGGATAAAGTAAGAACTTTTAATCCGGGATATTTGGCAGGCTTCTTCGTTGAGAATTCTACTGTAGACAAGGATGTTTATAAATCAGACTCCTTGGATAAAGCAGTAGACTATCTCTGCTCCGAAGTAAGTAAGGGCAGTCACGGTTACAGCCCTGAGGCAGGCACAAAATACGAAATCCAGACGAAGCTTGCAAATGATTTGAAGTACGATGATGCTCAGGGCGCTTACATGCCAATGTACTTCATGACTACTAAGTATGATGACAGAGTAGCTTACTCTATTATCAATGGAGCCAACGGTGTGTCATACATCGATATGCCTATTGATAAGAAAAAAATGTATTTCTTTGCAGGAAAAGTATCTGCAGGAATTTTTGTAGTGCTTCTTTTGTTAAGCTTTATTTTGAACTTCAGTTTTAATGTTAAGAGCCTTTGCTCTTTTGGCGCTCTTGTTTCAGCATTGATTGCTTTAGTGGGAGCGATATTGGCAGAGAAGACTTACAGCACAGATAATCATCTTAATGACAAGGGATATTTCCAGAATGCAGAGACTGTGAAGGAAAAGAAGGTGAAGAAGGCTAAGAAATCATCAGCCTTAAGTGGTGCAACCTTAACAGGAGTGATGGTAGTAATAGCCATTGCTATCTTTGCTGTTTCAATGGAATTTACTGGCGCGCTCCTTGGTATTCTTCCTTATATCTTCTATCCAGTCAGTGTAATCATGATTATTGTGGCACTGATTAAGGTGAAGAAGGGCGAGAAAAAGGTAATGCGTCTTGGCATAATTGCATGGGCCGTCTCAATAGTTGTAAGGCTTATTAATTTGCCAAATGATATTTTTTACTATGCAGCTTTGATAGTAGCATTTGTGGTAATTCTTGTTTCCATAAATGCCATTGTGAATGAATATAATCGATTCGCAACTCATCCTGCACCTCAGTTCCTTAAGAAGGGAGGTAGGTTAGAAAATGCGAGAGATTAGAAAAATAGTCCTTGGGTTGATTGCAGCAGTTATGCTGCTTACACCTGTTAATGTATATGCAGCAGCTTCAAACATTTATATTGCTGATGATGCAAATATTCTCACAGACGCTGATGAGGCAGAGGTTTTAGAATATTTGGAGACACTTAGCGGTGATACAAAGTACGTGGTAGCCACTACTGATGCTTCAAGCATTGACTCTACAGATGAAAAGCTGTTTGATTACTACACAGCCAGGTATTCAAATTATGATGACGGCGTGGCATTTATCATCGATATGGATGAGCGTGTAATCTGGATGTCCGGATATGGAAAATACCAGAAGAGTATTTCCAGTGCAGATGCTACAGATATCACAGATAACATTTATCGCTACGCATCAAAGGGCGATTATAAAACCTGTATCATTAAGGCCTTCACTCAGGCAGATACACTTACAAATAAAGGTTTTATCTTAAGACCTATGAGAATAATTGTATCCTTCCTGCTTGCCATAATTATTGGTTTATTATTCAGTTTCTTTATGGCTATGTCAGAACGTTCAAATGTTAAGATGGACGGCAAAGGCGCAGAGATTCTCATGGCTGGCGCCGCAATTGCAGGCACAGCTGCTATATATGACACACGAAGAGTACGACGCTCTCAAAATAGTAGTTCCGGAAGCCATTCAGGTGGCGGATTCTCCGGTGGAGGCGGTGGCTTCTCAGGAGGTGGCGGTCACTCAGGCGGTGGACACAGCTTCTAATGGATTTGTTTTGAATTATTAAGGAGGCAATGATGACAAAGAAAAATGGACGGGTGGAGTTTTTACGTTTTATTTTTGCTTTGGCTATATTGTTCTTTCATATTCACAAAAGATTTGCAGATGGGGGAATGATTGAGCTTGGAAATACAGGTCTCAACTTTTTCGCCAGAGGCTATATTGGAGTAGAGTTTTTCTTTTTGGTATCAGGTTATTTGCTCGCTGCAAGTGCCTATGCCAAAAGAGAAAAATCTACAGAGATGATTGGTACCGAAACAGCACTTATGATGAAGAAAAAGTTTTGGAATGTTTTTCCTTATCATCTCTTTGCAACCGTACTTACGATTATCGTAAATGCGTATTTCCTGGAGAAGACAGCTCTGGACAGATATCACTATGTAGTGGATTCCTGGGCATCTATATTCTTCTTACAGGTATTTGGATTCGACAGTACATGGGTAAATAAACTTACATGGTATTTGGATGTATGGTTTATGGTTACCTTTATCTTCTATCCATTACTGAGAAAACACTATGATGTGTTCGTTAAGATTGTGTGCCCACTTCTGGCACTGTTTGTGCTGGGATACATGGCTCACGAATATGATGGAATCGCAGGTGTAGATGGCTGGACAGGAATGTTTTACAAATGCTTTCTGAGAGGCCTTTCTGAGATGGCATTGGGCTGTAGTACCTATAGTCTTACCAGACAGATTAGCAGATATAATTTTACAAAAGCAGGAAAGATAATTCTTGGATTTTTGGAAATTTTCTGTTACTTGATTGTATTTAGATATGCCTGTACAGAAATGGATGTGAAATATAGCTTCCCAGTAATTTTTGTTTTATGGGTTGCAGTTATTCTTTCATTTTCAAATATTAATCCTTGTGAAAAGTTTTTTGACAAGCCTGTTTTCTACTGGATGGGCAGGGTCAGTCTTATGATCTATCTGAATCAATTTTATGCCATCCGATTGGTACAGGAGCTCTGCGAAGAATCCAGCTTTGCAGTGAAAACATTTTTATGTTCCATCGTGACATTTGCAGGCGCTTTTGTCTGCGATAAGGTTGTAGGGTGGTTCATAAAAAATAAACCTATAAGCAGGTTAATCATTAATTCTTAGGGGAGAATAAATTGGTTTTCAGCTCACTTATTTTTTGCACAATCTTCCTTCCACTTTGCCTTTTGGTTTACTATGGGGTTCCAAGAGTACTTGGTGGAGGGCAGACACGCAAAATTATTTTATCTAATTATATATTGCTGTGCTTCAGTTTGATTTTCTACGCTTTTGGTGGCGTGAAATATCTGCTTTTGATTGCTGCGGTTATTTTCATGAACTGGTGCGCAGGCTTCCTTGTGTCAAAAGGACGTCACGGTGATTTTGTGAGACATTTAGGTCTTATTGGAGCCGTTGTATTTGACATGGGATTGCTTTTCTTTTTCAAATATTACAATCCACAGGAAATAGTCCTCCCTGTTGGTATTTCTTTCTTTACCTTTCAGGCCCTGTCCTATGTAATCGATGTGTATAAGGATACAGTAGAGGTGCAGGGAAATCCGTTTTATTTTGCACTTTATATTTCGTGCTTCCCACAGCTGGTGGCAGGTCCTATTGTCCACTATAAGGACATAGCAGGACAGCTCACAGACAGAGTGGTTGGCTCATATGAATTTGCCGAGGGAATCAAGCGCTTTTGTTTTGGCCTTGGCAAAAAAGTTCTTATCGCAAATACGTTAGCTGTGGTTGTGGACAATGTTTGGAGTGGCGATATTTCAAAGCTGGATGCTACAGTGGCATGGCTTGGTGCTATTTGCTATTCATTCCAGATTTATTTTGATTTCAGCGGATATTCCGATATGGCCATTGGCCTGGGAAAGATGTTTGGATTTGATTTCAAAGAGAACTTTAATCACCCTTACCGAGCAGAATCAGTGCGAGATTTTTGGAGACGCTGGCATATTTCCCTTTCAAGCTGGTTTAGAGATTATGTGTATATCCCATTGGGAGGAAGCCATTGCTCAATGGCCAGAACATGCCTGAATATTTTTGTAGTATTTTTACTTACAGGTATCTGGCATGGAGCCAACTGGACATTCCTTGTTTGGGGTGTTGTATATGGTATTCTTCTTATTTTCGAGAGGCTTTGGTTTGGAAAGATTTTGGACAAGAATCCAGTTAAGTTTTTGAACAGGATGCTGATTTTTATTGTTGTGACTATACTTTGGGTAGTGTTTAGAGCCCCTAGTGTTGCTACTGCAGGAACATTTATCTCAAGAATGTTTGTTGGAGGCATCAAGCCTATCAACCTTGTGAATCAGCTTTCGGGCTTAAGTGTAATGGCATTTATATGCGCATGTCTCTTTGGAGGTTTTGTGCAGTCGCATATGAGTGTAAAGGCAGTGAAGGGCAATGCATTTGTGTGCCTCGGGTTGCTGTTGCTTAGTTTGTTGTTCCTGGTGAACGGTACTTATAATCCATTTATTTATTATCAATTCTAGAAGCTGGCACCGCAGGTGACTGATGAGGTGTAAATTGACCTTTAAAAATCTGAGAACAAAAATATTTATAGTGGTATTCTTACTCATCCTCACCATCCCTTGGGTAGGGGGTGGTTTACTGCGCCTATTTTCAGCTGACACATACCAGGCAGTTTCCGTGGTGGAGACAGAAAAGCGTCAGATGCAGAACATTGAGTGGTCCAACCTTTTAAATACCGGTGAGAGTGTAAGTGGATTTATAGATGACAGAATTCCTTTTAGATATACTTTGATTTCCATTTATAAATCTATGAATGACGTCATAGATGGCCAGTATCAGAAGATGGCAACAGCCGTTGGCCAGAAGCTTTATAGCGCCGATGCCAATAAGAATAAGGTTGTGGAGAGAGGCCGCACCAACATGCCTATTGTGCCTGGAGAAGAGGTGCAGCAGGCAGCGGATGATATTTTAGATGATGATATCTTTTTCCCACTTCGTGTAAATCAGGATGTTATTGTGGGAAGATTTGGCTGGTTATATCTATATGGCGAGAATGAGTATGAATGCTATGTGGGTTCCAATATTTTAAGTGACGATGAGATGCAGCATTACGTGAATCTGGTGAATCAGTTACAGGCTATATGCCAGGCTCGGGGAAAAGAGCTGTATGTTTACATAGCACCTAACAAGTCTTCCGTTTATCCAAAGTACATGCCGACAGTTGAAAAGGTGGATGACTGGAGACGTATTTCCCGTCTCTATCAGAAGATGCAAAATGAGGCCAATGCTCCATTTATCTATCCAATCATAGAGGAGCTGGAGGCATCCAATGTGTTCCAGGTATATTACAAGTACGACAGCCATTGGAATCATCTGGGAGGTCTTTATGGCACCAACGCTCTTTATGCAGCAATGGGAGTGGAGCAGACAGATCCTGCATCATGGATTGTAGGAACTCAGGATGCTGATAAATATGAGCTTTATACTTACATGGGAATTCCAGATTCTATGGTTACTCATGATGATGCTGAGTACACTGTGGACTACAGACCAGAGATAGAAGTGAATGGTTTGGATGTGGAAAAAATGATTTGCCGAACCACAAGTAATGGCGCAAATCAAAAGAAGCTGTGCCTCATCGGCGACAGCTTCCGTGTAAACATGATGCCATATATAGCTAAAGATTTTACCAACTGTACCTTCGTTCATCGTGACTATATGAAGGAAGTATCAAACGACATCAAAGACGCAGATATCATCGTAATCGAGGCTGTAGAACGCTACGATTATGAAGGATTTAAAACTATACAGAAGGTAATTAATTTGTTGAGTAATTAAAGCGCACCAATCAAATGCTGTGCAATGGCTGCGAAGCCTGCATCATTTGGATGGCCTGCAAGGAATGAGCCGATTGTGTACACAGTACCATCTGGTGTTGTGTACTGATCGCCAGCCTGAAGCATGTAATCCTGCACACCCTGGATGTCAGAAAGGCTTACGTATGTGATGCCATTTGCAGAAGCTACTTCCTTCTTTGTGCTGATGATGCTCTTGTATGCCCAGAAATTATCAAGCATGACAATTCTTGCATTTGGATTGTATGTCTTGATGTATGTAATCATATCTGTGAGATCCTCTTTGAAGTGGCTCTCGTGACCCTTTACATTTTCACCAAGCTCAATAACGATTGTTCCATACTGATATTTTGTGATGTATGGATCCAAATCATCTAACTCATAATTTCTTGTGCTTGAAAATTCCCATGAACGAAGTGACATGTAATCAAATGAGCTATAGCCCTTGGCTGCAACTGTAAGATGTACATAGTCATTCTCTGGTGCTGTGGCGCCGCAACCCCAGCCTGAACCCCACCAATCCTTTGTTGCAGGATAAAGTGTGATGGAGTTTCCAATAAATAAAATATCCTTTGTGGCAGATGGTACTGATTTTGAGCTTGAGATTGGAAGTGGAATAGGTAAGTATTCCTTAGAAACATCCTCAAAGGCTACGTATCCGTAATCGCCGTTTATTTTAATCTTGTAGTAATCAGTCTGCTTACATTTTCCTACGATAGAAACACGTGAATCTAATGAAAGAGTACCAATGATTTCTGCTGTGTCATATGGCTCCTGACGTACAGTTGCCTTTGACTGAGCATAGTAGGTAGCTTCCATTTTTGAGAAAGTGTATTTATCTTTCTTTTCTGAGGAATCCTTGCTTTCTTTTTTCTCAGCCTTAAGCTTTGCAGCCTGAGCAGCTTCTTCCTCTGCGATTCGAAGTTCCTCCTGCTCTTTTTCGATGCGGGCTCTCTCTTCAGCTTCCTGCTTGTTCTTCTGAACTGTAAGAAATCCCAGCGCAATAATCAATGCAAATAACGATATCCATAGAGTAATTACTATCTTCTTCTTCAAAATAATTCTCCTATCAAAAACATGTTAATTAATTTATAATTGACGTTAGTAAAAAGTATTATAACACTTATATCCGGATTAGTCATTTAGGGGGATTATGAAACCAATTTTATCAGCGTCCCAAATGAAAGAATGGGATTCAAAAACAATTGAACAAATGGGGGTTCCATCACTTGTTTTAATGGAAAGAGCTGCCCTTGCAGTATGCAACAGAATCCTGCATTCATATTCTGATAAACCAAAGATTGGAATATTCGCAGGTCCAGGAAACAACGGTGGAGATGGCATAGCGATCGCACGTATTATGCATACAAAGGGATTTCCTGTTAAGGCCATTGTTTTAGGAGATTCTAAGAAATTTTCTTCTCAGCTTAGGCAGGAGCTGGAGATAGCTGGAAATTATGGAGTGGATATTGTTTATCCATGGAACATAGATGATGTAAGCATAAAAGAGTTTTTAAGAATGTTTGCTGACTGTGACATTCTGATTGATTCCATGTTTGGCATTGGACTGACCAGAGGTCTGGAAGGCGACTATGCCGTTGCTGCAGAGTACATTAACCAAAGTGGAAAGACTGTCATGGCTGTGGATATCCCATCCGGTTATGATACTGACAGTGGAAAACTTCTTGGTACCGTAGGCGTGAAGGCTGACACCACTGTGACCTTTGCCTATATGAAAAAGGGACTGGTTCTTGGCGATTGTAAGTTGGCAGCTGGAAATGTTTATGTGGCTGATGTTGGCATCTATTGCAAGGATGATAAGGTGGCACAGCTGCTTGATGATGACATACTGACATACATTCCAAAGCGTGAGGCTAATGCCAATAAAGGAACCTGCGGAAAGGTTCTTGTGATTGCAGGTAGCGAAAGCATTTATGGAGCATGTTATCTAGCTGCAAATGCAGCGCTTGTGACAGGCTCAGGCCTGGTAAAGATTTACACCCATCAGAATAATATAGAATCCATCCAGCAGACATTGCCTGAGACTATGTATAAGGGATATACAGCTTTTGATGAAGCTGAGGTACTTCAGCAGATTAGCTGGGCTGATGCCATTGTCATTGGTCCGGGACTTGGCACCTCTGAGGTTTCTGAGAAGATTCTTAGGACAGTTTGTGATCAAGCTAAAGTACCTGTGATTGTGGATGCAGATGGAGTAAATCTTCTGGCGAAAGATTTAAAGCAGCTTGATGAATTGGCAGGCAGAGTTCCTGTAATTCTCACTCCTCATCTAAAGGAGATGGAGCGACTTTGCAATACACTTGTAAATGAGATAAATTACAATATGGAAAATGTGGCAAAGGAATTTGCTGCAGAGCATAACTGTATTGTGGTTCTTAAAAATTTCACTACAGTAGTTGCTATCGTAAATACGATATTCTATTGTGACAGTGGAAATGAAGGTCTTGCTACACCAGGTAGTGGCGATGTGCTTGCTGGCATTATTGGAGCGTTGCTTGGTCAGGGATTATCGGCAGATGTGGCTGCATCAGCCGGGGCATATATTCATGGAAAGGCTGGAACCATAGCCACTGAAGACACAGGAATAAAAGGCTTATTAGCGAGAGATATTATCGCAAATATAAATAAAGTTATATGAAAGGCATTTTTTATGAGAGAATTTGATGTAGAAAAGCAGACAAAACAATTGATTGAGTACACCAGAGAATGGTTCAACAAATTTGGAGAGAACAGCCGCGCAGTACTTGGTATTTCAGGTGGTAAGGATTCATCAGTTACAGCTGCAGTTTTAAAGGAAGCACTTGGCGCTGACAGAGTACTTGGAATCATCATGCCAAACGGTGAGATGAGCGACCTTGATGATGCAAAGCTTCTCGTTGATTTCCTTAAGATTCCAAACGAGATTGTTCCTATTACAGATTATTACAATGCAGCTATTGCTACTTTTGAGAAGGCTGAGAAGTTTGAGGTTACAAAGGATCTTAAGATTAACCTTGCACCACGTCTTCGTATGTCCACACTTTACGCTGTAGCCCAGGGCCAGCCTGTCACAACATTTGTTGTAAATACATGCAATGCTTCAGAGGACTATGTAGGCTACTCTACAAAGTTCGGTGATGCAGCTGGTGATGTTTCACTTCTTCAGGATTTCACAGTTACAGAGGTTCTTCAGATTGGAGAATACTTAGGACTTCCAGAGCAGCTTGTTCACAAGGTTCCTTCGGACGGACTTTCTGGAATGTCAGATGAGGATAAGCTTGGCTTCAAGTATGCTCAGCTCGATGAATATATTTCAAATGAAAATGCAGACATCCCTGCAGATGTAAAGGCTTCCATCGATAGAAAGCACGTGGCAAACCTTCACAAGCTCCAGCTTATGCCTGCATATAAGAGACATTAAAGATAAGTTTATCTCAGAGGTTTAGTCGATGGCTAAACCTCTTTTTATTTTCACACTGCTTGATACAGCATATCAGCTCAGTCTCAAAGTCAATGCTTCCCTTTGGCGCTGCGCGGCATTGACATCTCGACTTTTAGCTGATATGTGATAATCAAGCAGGGGTGAAAATAGGGCTGTGGCAGAGCCACAACCTCTAATCAAGGTCCTCTAAGATTGCTTTATCAATTTGTAAGCTATAAACCAAGTGTTTTCGCTTGTCATTGATAAAATAACTAAGCTTGAGATGTCTAAATCATAAGATTTATCAATGGAGCTTCTAC
>NZ_AUJB01000011.1 GCF_000424005.1 Pseudobutyrivibrio ruminis CF1b
CATTTTGTCATAAAACAATTGATAAAGCTTATTCTTTCGTTAGCCTTTGACAAAAAACTTTAATAATAGTCATTTTTTGTCAGGAAGCGTTCTGTAAGTCGCATACCTTCGTTGTCCAGTGACAAAATAAGGAACTTGCAGGCAAATTTTTGTCAGAGCCATTCTTATAAATTGCATATTCTCGTTTTCTTTTTGACAAAGGGCTTCGCCACAGTCCTATTTTTTTGAGCTTGTTTGCCTAGTATCTGCCAAAAGAGGCGCTGTCAAGAGGCGGCGAAGCCGAGCTGCCAGGCCTTGCACTTGCCTGGGACTCTTGGCAGATAGAATGAACAAAGCTCAAATAAAAAGAGGCCTAGCCTTCACTGACTAGACCTCTGGGTTAAACTAATCTTTAATGTACTAGTATAGAAATTCTTGATTAAAAAATAATATTTATGTTATTTTAATTACATGATTAACGTATGTATTGTCGAAGACGAAGCTGAGCAGGCAAAACTATTAAAAAATTACATAAGCAAATATGGAAATGATCATGGCGAGCAGTTTTCTATTGCCTATCTTCCAGATGGTATTGATTTGGTAGATGACTACAATGGCCAGTTTGATATCATTCTTTTGGATATTCAGATGAGGCACATGGATGGAATGGTAGCTGCAGAGAAGATTCGCCAGATAGATCCAGATGTAATCATTATTTTTATTACATCTACAGTTCAGTATGCTGTTCAGGGATATGCTGTTGATGCTTTGGGATATGTTTTAAAGCCGGTGCCATACACTCAGTTTGAGCAGCTTTTTGTGAAGGCTACCCAGCGTGTACAGGCAAAGCAAAAGCATGTGTATATAAAGGTTTCTGTGGAAGACAAGCAGCTTAAGCTTGACTGTGAAAGCATCAACTATATCGAAAGCCAGAGAAATAATGTTATTCTTCATTGCAATGATCAGGATTATGTTACAGCAGGTCCTTTAAAGCGTTTTGAGGAGATGCTTTCTGATCATGGATTTAGCAAGTGCCATAATGCCTATGTAGTAAATCTTTCTTCAGTGGAGGCAGTTCAAAAAGAGGAAGTTTTACTTACAAGTGGAGAGACATTGCCAATAAGCCGTGCCAAAAAGAAAGAATTTATGGCTGCTTTAACGGAGGATATTTTATAAAATATGAACTTTTCAGCATTTCTAAATCCTGTAAATATTCAGGACACACCAAGATTATTTACCGCTATTGCCGAATGGCTGGCGGTTTTTGTGTATTTTAATATCTATAAGAAAAGATATAATGACAAAACATTCATTTTACAGTGCGTTTGTACACTGGGAATGCAGGTGCTCTTCCAGTTTATAGCAGGGATTTTGCCACTTTCTTTTTGGATTATTTCCATGGTTGGTGCTGTAGGAATGATGTACTTGTCACTATATTTGGTTCTAGATATCAAGCCAAAGGATTGTGGCGTCATTACAACTCATGCATTTGTATTAGCCGAGTTTGCAGCCAGTCTTTATAAGCAGCTATACGTATGGCTGGTAAAATTAGGAGATAATGATTCCCAATTGGCATCTGTTTGCATGATGATTATTGTTTATCTGTGCACATTTATCATCTATTTCAATGTAGAACGTGGAAACATTGCACCAAATCGCAATTTAAATGTTAGTACTAAGGAGCTTGTCAGTGTTGTTATCACAGGTGTTGGTGCTTTTATTATTTCAAACATAAGCTTCGTAACATCAAGGACACCCTTTTCAGCTACTGAAAACATGCTTTATGTAAGAACACTTGTTGATTTCGGTGGCATGCTCATGTTGATGACAGAAATGGGTCGTCGAAATGAGCTTGCCCTAAAGAATGAAAGTAATGCTATCAATCAGCTTTTCCAGAGACAGTATGAGCAGTACAAGCTGGCGGTGGATAATTCAGAGGCTCTTCGCAAGGAAATGCATGACATGAAGCACTATGTTATGGCTCTTAAAAATGAGGATGACCCTGACCGTAGAGCTGAGGTGCTTGAGGATATGGAGCAGGCCATTGCCATTCAGGAATCCTTTATGAACACAGGAAACAAGGTACTGGATGTTATTCTTACTACCAAGAGTCTCCAGTGCCAGAAGAAGAATATCACTTTAAATGCCATGGTTGATGGTGATTTGCTGGCAGATATTCACGTAAAAGATATTTGTTCTCTTTTTGGTAATATCCTAGATAATGCCATCGAGGCTACCCAGCAGGTGGAGGATATGGAGAAGAGATTAATCACTCTTTCAGTTAGAAAGAGGAATCAGTTTACTATTGTGGAGTGTGAAAACATCTCCGATAGTTCAAATGTAAAGCTTAGAAGTAACAAGAGACGCCGCCGTTTTGGCCGTAATTCCCTACCTAAAACCACCAAGGGGGATAACGTTAAGCATGGTTTCGGACTTAAGTCTATTTCCCAGGTTGCCGAGAAATACGGCGGAGCAATGAATTGTTCCTACGAAAATGGGTGGTTCAAGGTAAAGGTGCTTTTGGCCAATAAAAATTAAAAATGCAAATCGTCCGTGATTTTTGACAAGTTGTCCTTCGGGGCAACTTGTTTTTTATATACCGTGATATATATATGATATCGATTTATGGAGGAAGATTATGGACGCTAAAGAAATAATTTCAAAGCTTACATTGATGGAGAAGGCCGCATTACTTAGCGGTAAAAATGAGTGGGAGTCACGTGATATTCCACGTGTAGGGGTTCAGTCAATTACTTTTTCTGATGGCCCTCATGGTTTGAGACGTCAGGAAGGTGCAGGAGATCACCTTGGTCTTAATGCATCACTTCCAGCTACATGTTTCCCAACAGCAGCTACAGTAGCAAACAGCTGGGATCCACAGCTTGGTGAAGAAATCGGAGCAGCTCTTGGTGAGGAAGCAGTAGCTCAGAACGTAGATGTTCTTCTTGGACCTGGACTTAACATGAAGCGCTCTCCTTTATGTGGACGTAATTTTGAGTACTTTAGTGAGGATCCAATCTTAGCTGGAAAGATGGCAGCTTCTTACGTGAGAGGTATTCAGAGTCAGCATGTTTATTCCTGCCCAAAGCACTTTGCTGTAAATTCTCGTGAGTACCGCAGAATGGCAATGAACGCTGTTGTTGATGAGCGTACACTTCGTGAGATTTATCTTACAGCTTTCGAGATTGCTGTTAAGGAAGGCAAGGCAAAGGCAATCATGTCAGCCTACAACGAGGTTAACGGAAAGTATGCAAACGAAAACGAGCATCTTCTTGTGGATATCCTTAGAAATGAGTGGGGCTTCGATGGCATCGTAGTTACAGACTGGGGCGCAAGTAACGATCACGTTGCAGGTGTTAAGTGCCAGTCAAATGTGGAGATGCCAAATCCTGGTCTTGATTCAGCAAGAGAGCTTTTAGCTGCTGTTGAAGACGGACGTATCACAGAGGAAGAAATCGATAAGGCTATTCTTCCTGTTGTAGAGGCAGCTCTTTACTTCCAGGATAACGACCACACAAAGGGATTTGATAAGGAAGCTCATCACGCTATCGCAAAGAAAGCAACTGTTAATTCAGCAGTTCTTCTTAAGAACGATGAGGATATTCTTCCTCTTGCAGGTGGTACAAAAGTATGCCTTAAGGGACCATTTGTTGAGAAGCCACGTTATCAGGGTTCTGGTAGCTCACAGGTTAATTCAACAAAGGTTGAGACAATCGCAGAGCAGATTAAGAACTACGACCTTACAGTAGTTGAGAATCCTCAGGATGCAGATGTTGTTTTATTCTTCTTCGGACTTGATGAGATTGCAGAGTCAGAGGGTGGCGACAGAATGTCAATTGATGTTCCTGAGTATCAGATAAAGGAGCTTGAAAGCCTTGCAGTTGCCAACAAGCATATCGTAGGTGTTATGAGTGCAGGTTCATCTGTGAAGATGCCTTGGCTCGACAAATTACAGGGACTACTTCACGGATATCTTACAGGACAGGCTGGGGCAAGCGCCATCCTTGATATCATCACTGGTAAGGAGATTCCAACAGGAAAGCTTTCCGAGTCATATCCATTCGCATATGCGGATTGTTCAATAGTTAATTATGCAGGTACAGAGAAGAGAAATCTTCAGTACCGTGAGGGCCCATTCATCGGATATCGTTATTACGATACAGCAGAGGTTGCAGTTCAGTTCCCATTTGGATATGGACTTAGCTACACCACATTCGAATACAGCGCACTTACAGTTTCAGAAAACGGTGTAAAATTCACAATTACAAACACAGGTAAGCGCGATGGTGCAGAAATTGCACAGCTTTACATTGGTAAGGTAGAGTCAGGACTTATCCGTCCTAAGAAGGAGCTTAAGGGCTTCAAGAAGGTATGGATCAGTGCTGGTGGAACAGCAGAAGTGGCGATTCCATTTGATGACAAGACATTCCGCTATTTCTCAACTGTTTCTAACAAGTGGGAAATCGAGGGTGGCGAATATCAGATCTACGTTGGTGCAAGCGTAGCTGACATTAAGCTTACAGGTTCTATTACACAGGCTGGCACAATTACAGAATTGCCTTATGACATTGAGACACTTCCTAGCTACAAGTCAGGAAAAGTAAGAAATGTTCATTATGAGGAGTTCGAGAAGCTTTATGCACAGCCACTTCCAGAGGAAAAGGTGGGACCACTTGATATCAACGATGCTTTTTGCCAGATGGAGGATGCAAAGAGTGGAATTGGGCGTTTAGTTTACCGAATTCTCAAGAAGAAGCTTGACCAGTCATATGAGAAGGGAATTCCTGATTTGAACATCATGTTCATCTACAATATGCCATTTAGAGCAATGAGTAAGATGACTGCCGGAATGGTATCTCGTGAGATGACAGAATCCATTGTAACCATATTTAATGGACATTTCTTCCGCGGACTTGGTGGAGTCATCGGAGGCTTCTTTAGAAACCGCCGTGAAAATAAGAAATATGAAGAGAGATTAAGGAGAAGCTAAATGAATTTTTGGAATAATTTTGCAGATAAGCATCCTGCTATCGCAAAGTGGGTACGCGAGGGTGGCTTATTCGTAATCGTAAGTAATTTGATTACTGTTTTTAAGTATTTACTACTTACATTTTTGCCAGCAGCTTTCGCCTTTATGGGAGACAAGACTTTCGGCTGGCCTGGAATTCCTCTTACCATCGCAGGTGAGACCTTCCAGTGGAACATTTTAGGATACGATCAGGCACACGGTGGCCTTGCATATTTTACAGCTTATATGATTGCAATGGTTATTGGAGAAGTAATCAACTTCCCAATCCAGAAACTTGTGGTTTTCAGAAATCACGATAAGCCAGGTAAACAGATTGCATGGTACATTTTAGCCTTTATCGTAATCACCTGCATTGTTAACTCAATCAACTGTATCTGGGTTGCTGTAGCAGGAAAGTTTGTAGCTCCATTCGTATACAACATTGGAACTACAGTACTTAACGGAGGCGTTTCTATGGTGGTCTTCTTCTTCGTAAACAAGATCATCTTCCCAGAGACACCAAAACACGAATAATTCTAGATAATCCAAAGTATTAAAAACTTTTGGTTTATAGATGAGCCTGTAGGTATCAAGCTCTAATATTTCTTAAGCGAAGCCTTCTTCGGCTGAGCGTAGAAATCATTAGGCTTGTAACCGTAACAGGCGGATTTAAGGAAGGAGAAGAGAGAATGTTAGGTATTAATCCAGAGGACGTGAAGGCGGTCCTCCAACAGATCCAGCCTCAGCTCATTATTTTGGGCGTAGTTCTTGCACTTGCGATTATTCTTACTATCGCTGTGCTCAAAGTGAAGAAGCCACTTCGTGGACTTATCAGAAAGAGCTCATGGATTGCTTTTGCACTTACACTTGTACTTGTAGTTTCAAACATTTTACTTTCGCCACTTTACTCAATGGTAAACATGGCCATGGGTGGTGGAAAGATTACAGAGGCTTCAATCAATGAAGCAAAGGAACTTTGTACAGAAATCGCAGAGGAAGGTGTAGTTCTTCTTAAGAATGATGACAAGGCACTTCCACTTGCAGAAGGTACTAAGGTTAATGTATTTGGTTGGTCTTCAACAAACCCAATCTATGGTGGTACTGGTTCAGGTGCCCTTTCAACAGCATATCCTACAGTAGATTTCCTTAAGGGTCTTACTGATGCAGGTATCGAGTACAACCAGGATTTAGTAGATTTCTACACTGGCTGGAGAGATACAAGACCTGCAGTTAGTATGATGGGTCAGGACTGGACTATTCCAGAACCACAGGTTTCAGAGTACGGCAGCCTCATTTCAGATGCTAAGAATTACTCTGACACAGCTATTTTCTTCATCGCTCGTTCAGGTGGAGAAGGTGCTGATCTTCCTATGTCATATGACGGTGAGGATACATTCCATGATGATGGTTCAGGAATGTTTGGTATCACTGGTGTTCGCTATTCTGAGTATGCAGATGATTTAGATGCTTCTAAGTCATACCTTGAGCTTTCAAACAGAGAGCAGGCACTTCTTGATGAAGTTACATCAAACTTTGATAAGGTTATCGTAGTTGTAAACTCAGCTAACGCTATGGAGCTTGGCTTTGTAAACGATTACTCACAGATTAAGTCAGTTCTTTACTGCCCAGGCACAGGTCAGACAGGTTTTGAGGGACTTGGCGAGATTATTGCGGGTAAGGTAAATCCTTCAGGAAAGACTGCAGATACATTTGTAGCTGACCTTTTTTCAACACCAACAGCAAACAACTTTGGTGATTTCGATTACACAAATATGTCTGAGTTTGGATATGAGAATATGTTCGCTGAGGGCGGCAAGTCTTATCCAACATTCGTTAACTATGTAGAGGGCATCTATGTTGGTTACAGATTCTATGAGACAGCTTTCGCTGAGGCAGAGGCTGGCAACATGGAATTCGACTATGACAGCACAGTTGTATATCCATTTGGTTATGGACTTTCTTACACAACATTCACTCAGGAAATGGGTGATGTTACATCAGATGGCAAGACAGTTACATTTGATGTTACAGTTACAAACACAGGCGATGTTGCTGGTAAGGATGTAGTTCAGGTTTACTACAACCCACCTTACGAGAACGGCGGAATTGAGAAGTCAGCAGCAAACCTTATTGCATTTGAGAAGACTTCACTTCTTGAGGCAGGTGCTTCTGAGACAGTTTCAATCTCTTTTGCAGTAGAAGATATGGCTTCTTACGATGTTGATGGTGAGGGTTGCTACGTACTTGATGCAGGTTCTTACGAAATCTCTATCAACACAGATTCACACAACAAGATTGCAACTGATGATGTGACAATCGCTTCAAAGGTTGTTTATGATGAGTCAAACAAGAGAGAGTCTGACCAGGTTGTAGCAACAAATCAGTTTGATTTTGCAAAGGGCGAGAACTTCGAGTACCTTTCAAGAGCAGATGGATTTGCTAACTACGACGTAGCAACAGCAGCTCCTACATCATTTGAGATGGGAGATGAGCTTAAGGCTACATATTTCAACGAGACAAATTACAATCCAACAGATTACAACAATGATTCAGATGCTATGCCTACAACAGGTGCTGACAATGGCGTTCAGCTTGCAGACCTTCGTGGTGTAGATTATGACGATGCTAAGTGGGATGAGCTTCTTGACGAGCTTACAGCTGCAGATATGAACACTCTTATCGCACTTGGTGGATATGAGACTTCAGCAGTTGATTCGATCGGCAAGGTTATGACATACGATTGTGATGGTCCTGCTTCAATCAACAACAACTTTACAGGTCAGGGTTCTATCGGTTTCCCAGCAGCAGTTATGATTGCTTGCACATGGAACAAGGATTTAGCTCACGCATTTGGTGATTCAATCGGTAAGATGGCTGATGAAATGGATGTATCTGGTTGGTATGCTCCAGCTACAAACACACACAGAAGCGCATTTGCAGGACGTAACTTTGAGTACTACTCAGAGGATGGTGTTCTTGCAGGTTGGATGTGTGCAAACGCTGTACAGGGAGCTAGAGAGCACGGTGTATACTCTTACGTAAAGCACTTTGCTACAAATGATCAGGAGACAAACCGTACAGGATTCCTTTGCACATGGCTTAATGAGCAGTCTCTCCGTGAGATTTACTTAAAGTCATTTGAGATTACATTTAAGAACTCTAACCCAGCTGCAACAATGGTTGCATTCAACAACATTGGTACAATTCCAGCAGAGGCTTGCTCACCACTTCTTAACACAGTACTTCGTGACGAGTGGGGATTCAGAGGTCTTGCTGAAACAGATTACTTCGGTGGCTATGGTTACCAGGATTCAGACAGAATGATTAGAAACGGTTGCGACCTTATGCTTGCAACTTATGAGACTCCACAGTCTACAGTTACTGATCAGGAATCTGCAACTTCATTAATCGCTATGAGACAGGCTTCAAAGAACATTCTTTACACAGTTGTAAACAGCCGCGCATACGATACAGAGGTTAGCACTGGTGCACCTACATGGGTTAAGATTCTCTACGCAGTAGATGCAGTTCTTATCCTCCTCCTTGCATTCCTTGAGTTCAAGGCTATCAAGACTTACCTCAAGAAAAAGAAGGAAGTAGAACCAACTGTAGAGACTGAATAGAAATAACAAGAGGACGGGAATTGATTTCCCGTCCTCATTTTTTATGCAGTAATAACTGTTGCAAGATATGAATGATTTGTAGCCAAATCGATTATTTTTTTCTCTATGAGAGTTTTAACAATAGGTCTCAGTGGATAAGCTCGGTTTTGGCTTAATACAATGGCCTTATCACCGGTGCTCAGATTAACTGTGGAACCGTTTGGATATACATTTACAACAGATAAAAACGCCTTGAAATATTCCATATTGAATTTGTTGCTCATGGTGAACATAATTTCAATGGCCTGTGCAGGTGTTTTAGCTGCTTTATAAGAACGCTCTGTAACAAGTGCATCGTACACGTCCACTATAGAGATAATCTGGGCCATTTTGCCAATTTCATCACCCTTAAGCCCTCTTGGATAACCTGAGCCATCTATATTCTCGTGATGATTGAGGATACCCTTTCGCATTTCTTCTGTAATATTCTTTGAATCCATGAGTATATGATAACCATGTACCGGATGCTTTTTCATGGTCATGAATTCTTCAGAAGTAAGTTTTGCAGGCTTATTGATTATCTCAGTGGGTATTCTTTCCTTGCCTATATCGTGAAGAAGACCAGCCACTGCAATATCTCTTACAAACTCCTTTGATTCACCTAATGCTTTGGCTACGATGGCTGCCATAGTACCTACATCTACTGAGTGTTTGTAAGTATATTCATCACAAACCTTAAGCTTTGAAAGATTTATACTTAATTCCTTGGCATCATCTATTATTTCACATACCTTGTGGCCAATTTCAGAAACACCTGAAATAAGGCTGTCTGTATCCTCAAGGTTAGAGTAGAGGGTGTGAAGGGATTCAGCTACGAACTGTTTGAATGTTTCTTCAAACACAAGTGATGCATCCTCCTCAGGAAGGAATTCATCATCCACTTCCTCTTCATATTCTTCTTCATCAAAACCTTCAAAGGAAACAACGGCGTGAATTTTGCCGCGATAGTGAGAAAGGGATTCAATCATCCCCTTATCCATTATTGTCATTTTAGGGCATAAGAGCGCCCCTGTACTTGTATATATGTCTGATTCTGTGATACATCCCATTGGAAGATCATAGATATATCCATAGATTTCTTTTGTCATTCTCATTTCCCCTGATATTTCATTTATCATGCACGAAAAGTTATTATACACAGATATAATTGAAATTGCAATCTATAATATAACAAAAAGAGGGGCGCAATGTTGAATATAAATATATATTTTGTTAAAATAAATTGGTTTTATTTTTATGCCAATAGGAGATAAATAATTATGAAATTACTATCATTTGCTGTACCTTGCTATAATTCGGCAGCATATATGGAACATTGTGTTCAGACACTTCTTCATGGTGGAGAAGATGTAGAGATTATAATTGTAGATGACGGCAGCCAGAAGGATAATACCGGAGAGATAGCAGACCGTCTTGCGGCAGAGCATCCTACTATCGTAAAGGCTGTTCATCAGGAAAATGGTGGCCATGGTCAGGCTGTAAACACTGGTCTTAAGAATGCTACAGGTCTTTTCTTTAAGGTAGTAGATTCTGATGATTGGGTTGATTTAGAAGCTTATGATAAGGTGTTAAAGGTCCTTAGACAGTCAATTGAAAATGGCAAGAACCTGGACATGCTTATTTCTAATTTTGTATATGACAAAGAAGGCGCCAGCCACAAGAAGGTTATGTCTTATTCGAACCTTCCTAAGAATAAGTATTTTACATGGGACGAGACAGGTCACTTCAGAAAGGGCCAGTATATTCTCATGCATTCAGTTATTTACCGTACAAAGCTTTTGAGAGATTGTGGAATGGAGCTTCCAAAGCACACATTCTATGTGGATAATCTCTATGTTTATTATCCACTTCCATATGTAAAGACAATGTACTACCTTGATGTAGATTTCTATCGTTACTTCATTGGAAGAGATGACCAGTCAGTAAATGAAAAGGTTATGATTTCCCGTATCGATCAGCAGATCAGAGTTAACAAGCTTATGCTTGAGGCTTATGATTACAAGAATATTAATAATTCACATGTTAAAAAGTACATGTTCAATTATCTGGAGATGATTACTGTTATTTCCACAGTACTTCTTATGAAGAGTGGCACAAAGGAACATCAGCAGAAGAGACATGATTTATGGAAATACATTAAGTCTTACGATTATTATCTCTATCGTAAGCTTCGCTATGGTTTTATGTGTGCTACTACTAACTTGCCAGGCCATGGTGGAAGAGCCATTTCCATCACAGCATACAAGATTGCACAGCGTGTAGTAGGATTTAATTAACCATTAGGACAATTCGATTCCATGGTTATATAAAAATAGTCATAATAATATATCGGATAACTTGTAATACTCAGACAACTGCTCTGGGTATTATTTTTTGCCAAAAAATAGTTTTATTTGCCATACCTCTATCTTTCGATTCATAAGTGATTTAGCATAACATTTGGGGGCATGCATATGTCTTTCGTTTTTTATTGTAATTCACATTTATTGTGAGGGGTTTTACGTTAGAGGGAGTGAGGCAATGAGGAATTTTTACAAAGGTAGACTATTATCCCTGGTGTTAGTTTTTATGCTGGTTATGGCATCTTCTATTGGCGTGTACGCTGATGGTGATGGTACTGATTTGCCACCAGTAATTACTGAGGAGAATGAAAATGCTCCACAGAATGATAATCCTACGCAAGGGGAACCTGGCGTAGGACAGAAAATTGATGGTCAATCAGATGATGGTCAGCAGAATAATGAAAATGACGGAAAGAAAGACGATCAGCCTGCAGGAGAAGGGGCTGATGGAAATTCTGGTGGAAATGATGCCGGGCAGCCTGCAGAAGGAACTGGTGGAAGTTCTGACGGACAGGATCCGGGAGATGAGACCGGCAAGAAAATAGAGGACGAAGGTGTGCCAACAAGTGGCGACACACCTACAGAGAAGCCTGAAAGAGATCCTGAAGAACATAATAAGGATTTAGAAAGTCCTTATGAGGAAGATGGAATAACATTAAGAGATGGATTTTATGAAGGTTGGATGTCTAACTGGGATGGTACTCATTATAGAGTTATCTATAAAAACGATAACAAGGAGTATCACTATGATTTAGGACAGGCCCCTGTAAAATGTACTAATTTCGATGAATCTGGAATAGTATGTCTTGACTGTGGCTATAAAAGAGAACTTGAAAACCTTGAAGAAGAAACAAAGACTGTAGATATACAGGCTGACTGTGAGGGTTTTTTGGCTTCAGCTCAGGTTCCAGAGGATGCTTTTGGTGAAGGTATAGACGTTTCAAAAGTAAAGTTTTCAGCAAAGATCATCACACTTGATGGTGCTGAAGATGCTGTCAAATCAGCCTATGGTATCAGTGGCGTAGATAAATATGTAGTACTTGATTTAGAGTTTACATATGAAGGCACTGTTATCAAACCAAACAAAGCTGTAAAGATTGGTATAGCTGATTTGGAATTTGCTCCAGAGAAGATAGCTCATTTCGATGAGAATAATAACGCTTCTGATGTTTCCTTTGGAATAACAGAAGACGGAATCATTTATTTTAGTTCATCTGAGTTTTCTCCATATATGTTCTTTACTGTTTTAAGTGAAGAATTGGAACCAACAGATAACGTGCTTTATGATGATGAATATGGTAAGGGCACTACACCAAACAATAAGCATTTTACTGGAGAACGTACAGCCACTGAATTATTTAGTCCTGACAGATACGCTGTAAGACTTTATAACTATAATTCGGGTAATGGTATTGCTCTAATTGCGCCTAAAACTGAGAACAGATTCTTTGTTTATGGTGGAGAAAATAGCCCGAATTTTGATTTTGAATTTGAAGCTCCGGAAAATTACTATATAGCAGCTGTTTACCAGGCTAATGCTGAAACACAGGAAGTATATAAAACTTTCCCTGCAACAGAAAAGTATCAGCAGAAAGTATCATTATCTCTTGAATTAAATAGAATGGGAGAAGGTGAAAAGCCTGTAGTAAATGATATTGTAGTTTCAATCACGGCTATTCCTGTTGAGTGGGCTGAAGATGAAAGCACCACCACAGTAGCAGGGGCTACATTTGTAAATTATAGAAATTTTGCGGATAACTTAGGAAGCAACTTTATCTTTAATGGTGGACACGGCGGTGGCAGCAATGAATGCTATCCAGTACAGGTTTATCAGGGATTAGCCAACGAAAAACTAGTTGATGGTGTGTTCTCTGTTAAGAATGGAAATGGAAATGTGCCATTCCCTAAAGCATCTGAATACGATAAGGATGATTCTAAATACAGTTATATAAGTGAATATATACCTGACGCAAAGGTAAAGTTTAAAAAGGACACCGATGGCTATTGGACTATGGACAGTAGCCTAGATCGATATGAATTAAATAGTGAAAATGAATTAGTTCCTGTTGGCGGTGAAAAGCAGTTTAGACCATTTGGTCAGGACGATCATTTTGGTATGATGTTGCCTATTAATTTCTCAATTAATAGTGACGGTCTTTCAAATGGAAAGGATACTATTTTCAAGTTCTCAGGTGATGATGATGTATTCGTTTACATCGATGACACCCTTGTTTTAGATTTGGGTGGTATCCATGATGCTATTAAGGGACAGATTAATTTTACAACAGGTGAAATCCTCATTCAGGGTGATTGTGCTAGTAAATTATCATCATCTATAAATGGAACTGTTTATCAGAACATTAGCTTAGGTGATCAAAATATTTACAAAACTCTATATGACAGTGACGTTAGAACTGGTATCAGGAATTTGAGCACTGGTGAGCACGTACTTACAGTTGTTTATTTTGAAAGAGGTGCGTTTCTTTCGAATTGCAGAATTAGTTACAACTTCAATAAGGATGAGCCAGTAGATATCGAGTTTGAAGGTTTAAAGGTTAAGTCGGACATGTCTCCACTTGCAGGAGCAGAGTTTAGACTTTACAAGGATGAAAAGTGTGAAAAGCCTGTTGAGGGTAAGGTGGCTACTTCTGATTCAAACGGTACCATCAAGTTTAAAGGCTTATCACTTGGAGTATTTACAAGTAGCGTGCATGAGTTGCCTCCAAAGTACTTCTATTTGAAGGAGACAAAGGCACCAGATGGATACATATTGCCAGAGAATGCTGTCTGGGAACTTAAAGTAATAGCAAAGGCAGATGGCACCACTAATAAGACTCTTAAGGCAGTTACAGATGACGCAAAGAAGGTTTCAGTAAAAACAAGTTCTGACAGCCAAAACGTAAAAGCCATTAAGAATCTCAAACCTGGAAAGCTGAAAATCTCTAAGAAGTTGTCAAGCTACTATAAGACAGGCGGCACAGCTACATTTACCTTTGAGGTTTATTACAAGATTGGTGACAAGGAATACAGCGATGTATATCCTATATCATTTGATAACCCAGGAACAAAGGTGGTTGTGGATGAGATAGTTATTCCAGCAGGAGTTGAAGTAGAGGTTATCGAAAACCATACTGGTGGTGGCTATGATCTTGTAAGAGCCGAGTTAAATGGTGAAGGAACTGTTAGAGAAGATAAATCAGTACTGTTAACTATAGAGGAAGATAAAACAGCAGAAGTTAAGTTTACCAACAAATATAATTATAAAGATATTTATGGAAGCATAAGTATCACAAATGTATTTGATAAGGTTACCAAAATTCTGGACCGATTGATTGAAGTAGTAGAGGAGGTACAGCGATAATGAGTAAGAAGAAAACATTATTAATTGCCGCTGCACTTCTGATGCTGAGCGTAGTGGCAGTAAAGCCAGCGATGGCCTATTTGACAGATACACATTCTACAAATGGTGGAGCCGCAGTTTATCTTGAGGACAGAAGAATAGAGATTATTCCAAAGGAGCGTATTGAAGAGAATACTAAAGTTATCTCAGTTGAAAATACTGGTGATCTTCCAGTGTTTGTAAGAGTAAAAGTAATTGCTGGAAGAACACATCTTTTGGAACTTGATACTGAGAAGTCAGATTCCGGATGGAGCTATAACGAAGATGATGGCTATTACTATTACAGCGATATTTTGGAAGTTGAGAAAACCTCAAAGGATTTATATGTAAAGATAGCTCCAGGTAATTCAGCAGAAGAAAAGTTTAATGTAATAGTAGTTGCTGAAGCAGCCAGACCTTTATCTGACGGAAGCGCTGGAGATTGGGAAGGCAAGATAGCTCAGGAAACTAATACATATGATCCAGCACAGAATGAAGGAGGTAATTAATTATGAAGATTAATTTAAAGAATCCTTTATTCATATTTGGTGTAGGTGCACTGCTTGTGGCAGGTAGTTTCCTTGGTGCTACAAATGCAGCAGGTACTCCAACAAGGGAAAAGGTTGAGTTTAAGACAGTTCAGATTGGGGTTGAACTACAAGAGGATATAAGCACTGATTCAGAAGAATCTAATTACGTGAAAGTAGATGGAGATGGAGCGCTGGCGCTGAAGTCCCTGGATGCAGTTAAAGATGGTTCAGAGATTATGGAGCCTGGCAATCAATATCCAGAGCGAGTTCGTGTACTTAATAACTCACCTACTGAAGGAGAAGCTCCAGAGTATGTTCGAGTGGTAGTAAGAAAGTACTGGATAGATGATTCGGGAAACAAAGACACACGAATAGATCCATCAGTTATTCAATTGCTGGCTACAGATGATTGGGGTGCGGTAGCATCGCCATCAGGAGAAGAAGTTATTTACTATTGCAAGAAACCTATTAACAAAGGTGAAAGCAGTCAGGTAATAGAGTCAGTTTCATTTGAAAAAGATATTGAGAAATATTTGTATTTAATGAAGGCAACACAGACAACCACAAGGACTGATACAGAAGAGGGTATTATCATCGAAAGCTTCAGAACCTATGGCGGTCAGAAGTTTGTTGTTGAAATGAAAGTAGATGCCGTTCAGGCTCACGGAGCAGAACAGGCAATGCTTGGAGCCTGGGGTGTCAATGCCAAGTTCGAAGGAGACATCCTTAAATCTATTGATGGGGAGACCTTATAGGAGGAGAGCAGAATATGAAAAAAACAATATTTAATATAGTTCTTGCTCTTACTCTTGTAACCGCAGGAATCTCAGGTCTGAAACTTAATGCAAATGCAGAGACTATTCCAAGGGGATGGACAGTTACTTATACAGGAATGGATGAAGATAAGAATCCTGTATTTACTTCTACCTATAGCTCAGATTATAGGGAGATAGATAATGCTATGCCTGGTGATACGATTGAATACACCATCACTTATGTAAATGCCACTGATGAAGAGGCAGACTTTTACATGAATGCCAATGTACTTGATTCATTAGAAGATAGTAACAGCGGCGGAGCATATTCTTATAGAATCACTAATAATGATAAGGATTTATTCAATAGCAATACTGTAGGTGGAGATGGTGCAGCAGTTGTTGGTCTTAAGCAGGTTAGTGGAAATAGTGGATTGTATTTTTCACTTGGAACAGTTGGAAAGAAATCTGCAACAACTCATTCCGGAAAAGTTAAGGTCTTAATTCAGTTAGATGGTGATTCACAGCTTAACAGCTATGGAAACAAGGATGCGTCACTTGAATTCTTCTTTAAGGCTGAACCTACATCTTCAGCTGTAGAGAAGAGAACTACCACAATTGTTAAGCAACAAGAAATGTCAAAGGAGGTTTCAGTTAGCCAACAGAAGTCAATAGTTAAGCAGATAGTAAAGACACTGGATAACGGCACAGAGATAGTTGAGATTGACGATGACAATGTGCCTCTTGCTGGTCCAGCTACAGGAGATTCTATTTTACCTTCAGCAATCTGCAGCGTGATGTTTGCCCTTGGTATGTGTCTGATCTTCTATTCTGTTGCAATCAGTATTAATAAGAAAAGGAGGGAAGCCTAAGATGAAAGTAACAAAAAGATTATTAGGCTTCTGCCTGACAATTTTCCTTGTGATACCATTATCATTTGCCAGCTATACGGTGGTAAATGCATCTGGGTATGTGGTTAACATTTCATTGGGAAATAACCAGTTTGCCGAGTTTAACTCATCTGCTGCATCCATTGGTAATGTTTCAGCTGATGGACGTAAGCTCACACTGAAAAATGCAGCAACTGTATCTGAGATAGAATCGGCTATTACTATTAAGCCTGATCCTTCACATAATAATGAAGAGAAATATGTTTTTGATGGTCTCAGGGTTAGTGGCAACGATGATAAGTATACTGGCACTACCATTCCTGTGGACTGCGACCAGACATATGTGGTTGCATATAAGATATGTAAAATAGTTCCATATACCGTTGAGTACAGATTAAAGACTTCAACTGGTAACACAATGGATAAGGAAGTGGCCGGAGCAAAAGCTTCTGATACTTTGTACGGCGCAGTTAATGAAAAGGTAACCGTTCCTGCTCAGGAGATAGAAGGATATGTTCCAGATGCTAATTCCAAGTATTTTGTTTTGGCAGATTCTGATACAGATAATAAAGTAATTTTCACTTATTCTCGACTTGAAGAGAAGATTACATATCAGGAGATTACTAACACCAAGTATATTTATGGAAATCCTACCTATACATATACATATGATTATGTAGATGATGGAACTACTGTGAGAGAAAGTACTACACCAGGTCGTACTGTTGTAAGTAACCGTAGAGAAGGCGGTCAGACTACCATTGCAGGCACTGTAGGAAATGGAACTGGCGAAGCTGGCGGTGCAGCAGGTGGTGCGACAAATGGTGAAGGTGGTGGTGACGCTGATATAACCACAATTGGTGATGGAGAAACACCACTTGCTGGAGAAGGTGAAACTGGTACATCTATTCCAGACCCAGAACCTCCAAAGCGAGTTGACCCTAATAAAAAGGGCGGAATATCCCTTATCAGCAGAGTAGTTGTTACGGTTACAGTTATTACACTGATAACACTTGTAATAATTACGATTGTCACTTACATAGTGCGTAGAAGAAATTATAAATAGTTATAAATTGAAAATTGCATGATTTTAATAACCTAGTCCACATGGGGCTAGGTTATTTTTTGCCAAAAAATAATAGATGTTGCCACAAGCTTTCATTTATGAATTAAAAAGCATATTATACATCTCGGACACAAAAAGGACACAAAATTGATACCATTTATTCACATTTTGAATCCTTCAGTTCGCAAGTTATATTAAGGAGTTTTGAAATTAATGAAAAAGTATCCTATCCTAAGGAGATTACTATGTTGTAGTCTTTCGGTAGCGATGCTGTTCTCCACCCAGGTAGCGGTATACGCCGCCGAAATAGATGGAGGGGCCCAGGGGCCGGAGATTTTAAGCAACACCGAATTTAGTAATACACAAACGAGCAATACCAATTCTGAAGATATATCAACTAATCTAAGCAATACTCAAAGTAATTCTGAAGAAGTTAGTTCAAAAAACAATAATTCCATTGAAAACGATTCTAAGACAGAAAATTTGGAAGAAGATAGTCAGGAAGTTCCTGATGAAAAAGAAGTAGAAACTGAGTCTGAGAAGCCAGAAGAAACTATAGCGGAAGTTTCACAGGACAAAACATTCAATGTAAAAAAGGGAGATTTTTATATAACAGCTTTTGTTCCAGCAGGAACATTTGATGTGGATGTTGAGTTCAAGGCAGAAATAATCAGCCTTTCTACTTCTGAGCAGGAGCTTGTAGATGAAGCAGTTTCTTCTGAAGAGGTGGAAAACTATTATGCGTTCGATCTTCGCTTTGAAGCGGATGGCGAAGAGATTGAGCCAAGGGAGGGTTCAAACGTAAAGATTTCCATTGAGTCATCTTCAATAAATGCAAATGCGGTTGTGCATATTAAAGATGGTGACACAGCAGAGGAAGTTAGTTCTGAAATCAATGAAGACACAATCACATTTGAGTCAGACAGCTTCTCTACTTATGTTGTTACAGAGTTCATCGAAAAGCTTAACGATGGAAAGACTCTTTACAGCAATTCCTTATATGGTTCTGCAGAAGTAATCGACAAGGAATACAACTTCATTAAAGGAACAAACGAGGAAAACGGCGCAAACAAGGGCCGAATCGCCTTTAGAGTTTATCAGCAGAACAATGATAAATATGCACCTTTCGAAATTGCTCCACATGATGATGGAAGATGTTTCCAGTATGGTTCAAATAAAGCGGGAAATTTCACATTTAGATTCCAGGCACCAGAGAACTATTATGTTGCCAAGGTTACATTATATGAGGACAATGGTTCTGATTTTTATAAGAATTCTCCATTACAGACTGTTAATGTGGACGGATTCCAGGCAGATTGCCAGGTGACTCTTTCTTTAAGAGGCATGGACGGCACTAACAAATTCGTAAATGCTGTTGTTGTAGACTTAGAGCCAATGCCATCTTTCTATACTGATAAGACTCAGTATGTCCAGGGGGCTACTTTTGTCAACTTCGTAAACGGAAACTTTTACGGAAAGGCAGAAGGAAAAGAAAATCGCTTCTTTGGCAATCAGTTTATGTTTGGCAGTGGACAGACTGGTGCTGAAAGCAACCACTGTAGCTACGGCCAGGTTTATCAGGGCCTTGCTTCAAATGAGTTGAAAGACGGCAAGTTTACACTTGCTAACAGTAATGGTTTGGAGGTATTTCCTTCATATGATAATTACCTTAGTAAGTGGTGGCAGTATAACTACTATATAGATGAATACTATAACGATGCCCTTGTTCAGTTCGGTCTTGATACTGAAGGGTATTGGACTCTTGATAGTAGTCAGTACAAATATGTAACTGAATACGATTATTACTATCACAAATATAAGTTGAAGCCTACTTATGGCTCTCAGTTTAGACCATTTAATGCAAGACCATATAAGAACAGCAAGGGAGAAGAATCACTTCATGAAGAAAACCACTTCGGAATGATGCTTCCTATCAACTTCTGCGTTGCAGAGGATGGATTAACTGACGAAGGTAAGGATACTATCTTTAAATTCTTCGGTGATGACGACGTTTTTGTATATGTAGATGGTCATTTAGTTCTTGACCTTGGTGGTATTCACAATGCTGTCAGAGGTCAGATTAATTTTAAAACTGGTGAGATTATCATCCAGGGTGACAGAGAAAATCAGCTTACTTCGTCACTTGCTGGTGATGATTCATGCTACGTAACTTTAAATGATGGTTCTATCGCAAAGGGAATTGGAACTACTAATTTATATGATCTTATTCCTGAAAATGATGTTACTGCACTTAGTAAGAAGGAGCACGTTCTTACAGTTGTTTACTTCGAGCGTGGTGCTCATGAATCAAACTGTAAAATCAGCTACAACTTCACTAAGACAGAGACAAGAACAGCGGATTTTGAAGGTCTCAAGGTAGATGAAAATATGAGAGGGCTGGCAAATGCTCAGTTTACTTTATATACAGATGAGGAATGCACAAATGTGGCAACTATGGGCATCGGTGTCCCAGCAGTAGCTACATCAGATGAGAATGGAACAATTAAGTTTACAGGTCTTTCTGCTGGTGTTATTCCAAGAGGCAGTGACTCTATAACAAAGACTTACTATCTGAAAGAGACTCAGGCTGCTGACGAATATAAGACTCCTGAAGGTGCTCTTTGGAAGCTTGAGCTTACAGCATATTCAGATCCAGACAAAGATTATAGTCAAAAACTTTATGCTCTCAATGCAGAAGCAGAGGCATTGTCATTTGATAAAAACAACAATAGCGTTTACAAGTCTTCTGCTAATGTAGTGAAGATTAAGAATAATCCTATTAAGTTCGCTAAAAAGCTTTCTGTAAGCAAAAAGGTGACTTATGGCATGGATAAGCATCTTGATAAGGAAGCTCAGTACATTTTCAAAATTGCGCAGGGTGTAAATGGAGTTTACAGTCCATTTGAAAACCAGCCATACAAGATTGGTGATAAGGAATTAAGAACAGACAGAGATGGTCAGTTTGTATTAAAAGCTGACGAGACAGCTGTATTTGAAGGCCTTATGGAGACTCAGTACATGGTTACTGAGGTTGGCATGATTTCCAATAATGGATACACATTAGGAAACTATGACACCAGAATCATTATTGATGGCGATGAGAATGGAGCAGTTCTTTACAAGCATGATAATTCTGCTGACAGATATGCTCTCATCGATTTTGAGTACATCGGAGAAAATAACACTAAATCAGTAGCAAACGAAAAGGCCGCTGAGTTTGAAAATAATTTGGTAAAAGTATTTGACTGGCAGCTGATCAAGATTAGCAAAACAAGCAAGTCAACATTAATGGGAGCAGAATTTACTCTCGCTTCCACAGAACAGGGTTCTACAGATACTTACTATGGAAAGAGCGATGCCAACGGTGTTGTTCTCTGGTACAGATCTGTTAGTGATAGAGACAATAACATGAATCCTATTGAGGTTTCAGTAGGAAGATATATTCTTTCAGAAACCAAAGCTCCTGGCGGTTATGCCATGAGCATGGATGTATGGCAGATAATCATCGACAGAGAAAACGGTGTACAGGCATACATCAATAACCCAGGCGACTTAGCTGAGAATACTGTTTCAGAGGAGCAGAACTTGGCAAACGGAGCAGTTCTCAAGACTGTCAAATTTAGTTTTGAGAATGAAGTTTCATACACTCTTCCTAAGACTGGAGGTAGTGGATTCCTACTTTATACAATCGGCGGAGTACTACTTTTACTTGTAGCAGCGCTGTTGTTATACAAAGAGAAAAAGAAATTATATTTATAAGGAGAAATTGAGATGAAGAATTTCAAGAAGGTTATCGCTTTTGTTTTAGCAGCGGTAATGATGATGGCAATGAGCGTAACAGCTTTTGCAGCAGATAGCACAGCAACTATCAAGATCACAAACATTTCAGAGAGAGATGCTGAGACAAAGTTTGATTTATATCAGATTGCTTCAGTAAACAAGGCTACAAATGAAATCGTAATCGCTGATTGGGCAAAGGATGCTTATGATGAGAGCCTTGAGCCAAACTTCGACGCAACAGAGCTTAAGAATGCTTTCGAGGCTGTTGCATCTAACCTTACAGCTGATAAGACTGTTGTTTCAAACAACGGTGCAGATGTTACAATCACAGGCCTTAAGGCTGGTGTATATTACATCAAGGCTATTGGTAGCGTAGTTAAGTACAGCCCAATGGTAGCAGTTACATACAAGACAGATGCAAACGGTAACTACATTGTAAACACAAACGTTATCGAGCTTAAGGCTAAGGGTTCTACAAACATCGTTACAAAGGATTCAAACGATGGTCTTGTTAGAGCAGGACAGACAGTTGAGTTTACAATTACATCTACTGTTCCTTACATGGCTAACAAGCAGAACAGAGAGTACAAGGTATTCGATAAGGAGACAAATCTTTCAGCTCCTACAAATGTAAAGCTTACAGTTGGTAACGCAGCTCCAGTTAACGCTTCTTTTGAGCTTGTATCAGAGAACGAGAACACAGCACTTTATTCAATGAACCTTTCAAATCTTATCACAGCAGATGACAGAAATGCTGGTAAGACTGTTGTTATTACATACGAGGCAACTGTTGTTGGTGTAGAAGGTTATGTAAACCTTGCTTATGACAGCACATTTGATTTTGATGAAAACGGTGATCCAATCAACCCTCCAACAGTTTATGGTCACCCAGCATGCATCACATTCATTAAGTATGCAGAGGATGGAACAACTATCCTTAACGGCGCTGAGTTTGAAGTAAGCAAGAACGGAGAGACACTTTACTTCGTTGTAACTTCAAATGATGGAATCTATCACCTTGCAAACTCTTCTGTAGCAGGTGCTACAAAGACACTTAAGGCTCCTTATGGTAAGGTACTTCTTCTTGGCCTTGATGAGGGAACATATCACTTCACAGAGACAAAGGCTCCAGAGGGATACTCAATCAACACAGCTGGTGTAGATGTTACAATCGATAAGGACAACAAGTACAGCAAGGCACTTATCGCAGTAAAAGAGCTTAACGAGCAGCAGAAGAAGGATTTACAGAAGGAAGGCTGGATGGTTGATACAAAGCTTTCAAGCCTCCCATTCACTGGTGGTATGGGTACTACAATCTTCACAGTTCTTGGTGTAGCTATTATGGTACTTGCATCAGCTCTTTACTTTGCAACAAAGAAAAAGGCTTCAGTAAACTAAATGGACACAATTGTGTGATATGATGAATTATTCAGAACCAAGTAAATTTTATATAGGAAATGAATGCTTGCATTCACTTTTCTAATAAAATTTATTTGGTGAATAATTCAGTTAACTAAAATATCAAGGAGAGGTCAGGTGAAGATGAAGACTTTTTTTGCTAAGTATTTCAAATTAATCTGTATTGGAGCTTTAATGATAGCTGGCTTGTCCTTGCTGTTTTATCCTCTGGTGGCAAACATATGGAATAATCATGTGCAGGCCACACTGGTAAATAATTACACAGAGGCAGTATCTACAGCGATTGAATCAGGAGCCATTAATACTGAGGGAGAGCTTGAAAAAGCATATCAGTATAATGAGGACCTGCTTCCAAGTATCCTGCCGGATTCCTTTGCAGAAGCAGAGGCTAATGGTACGGATGAAAGATATATGAGCATCCTTAATGCAAATGGAGATGGAATAATGGGATATATTCAGGTCCCTGCTATAAATATTAAGCTTCCAGTATTCCATACTACAAACGAGGATGTATTACAGATAGGTGTTGGACATCTTGAAGGTTCGTCCCTTCCAGTTGGTGGACCTAGTACACATTCTGTACTATCCGCTCACAGAGGTTTGCCAAGTGCCACACTTTTCACTGATTTGGATAAGCTTCAGATAGGAGATGATTTCTTCCTGATTATCATGGATGAATATTATGCCTATGAAGTAGATTCTATTAATGTTGTTGAGCCAGATGACACTTCACTTTTAGCAGTGGAGGATGGACAGGATTTATGTACACTTATTACCTGTACGCCTTATGGTGTTAACACTCAGCGTCTGATGGTCAGAGGACACAGGGTTGAGTACACACCTGAGCTTTTGGAAGATGCCAGAACGCCAGCATTTGGAGCAGTTAGTCTCCATACCAATTACCTCCTTTGGGTAATCTTGGGATTATTAACAGTAGCAGCTTTTATTTTGATATTGTACCTTTACGATAAGCACAGTAATAAGAGGGCTGAAGAAGTTGAAACAAAGGATATTTAAAGGATTAATATTCATATTGTTTGTTGTGGGATTTGGATTATTAGCATATCCTACCATTTCCAATGAATGGAACAACTATGTCCAAAGTCGACTCATAAATAATTATGAGAACTCTATCACAGAGATGACTCAGGAGGATTATTCAGCTCAATGGGCAGCAGCCAGAGCTTTCAATGAAGGTATTGTAGAAAATGCCATAGGTACAGATGCATTTAAGACAGGTGCAGATGGAAATGACGCCACTGCTACAGAAGCATTTAAGGATTCAGAATACTATTCTGTATTAAATTTAAATGGTGACGGAATAATGGGCTATCTGTCCATTCCAAAGATAAATCTGAAATTACCTATCATGCATGGTACTTTTGATGAGTACATACAGAAGGCATTAGGTCATCTTAATGGTACAGCACTTCCTATAGGCGGTCCTGGAACCCATTCAGTTATTGTAGGTCACAGAGGTTTGCCAAATGCAGAGCTCTTTACCAATATAGACCAGCTTGAAGCTGGAGATAAATTTTACATCCATGTTTTGGATGAAACTTTAGCCTATGAAGTGGATGAAATATATCCAATGATTGAGGCGGAAGACATAGATACTCTTGCAGAAGCCATGAAGGTGGAGCCAGGAAAAGATCATGTCACTTTATTTACATGTACACCTTATGGTGTAAACACACACAGACTTCTTGTGCGAGGAACCAGGGTTGAATACCTTGGTGAGGACGCAGTGCCTACAGGTGCGGAGGCTGTTGTGGAGACAGTAAAGGATTATTATTTGATTTTTGGTATAGCAGGATTTGTTATTGCCATTATAATCATTGCAATTATTAGAAATATTTTTAAAAGGAAACAATAAGGGAGCAATAATATCATGAAGTTTTTTGATATTAAGAAGAATATGGTGGCTTTTGCCCTTGCAGCAGTTGTGGCTGTAGGTTGTGCTGATGCAATTGACGTTCATGCTGCAGAGCCTGTTAACACAAATGCAACAGTTAACATTACCGCTCAGGTTGGTAAGGATGATGCATCTGTCTTTGCAAAAAGCTATACCGGAACAGTTGATATTAATTTGTATAAGATAGCAGTCATTGATGAGACAGGTAAGCCACAGCTTTCAGATTCATATCAGAATTGCGGAATTGATATTACAGTCCTTAATAACAGCCCAAAGGTTGCTGATATCGAAAAGAATATAGTAGAGCCAGCTGTTCAGGCAGTAAACGGTAAGCAGCCTGATGCAGTTATTACAGCATCAAGAAAAGATGGTTCTATTTCAGGCAAGGTTTCTATAGCCAGTGGAGCAGGTGTTTACCTTTACATTCCACAGCCTGTTTCAGATGAGAAATATAAGTATAATTTTGTGCCATATATTATCTTTGCCCCAACAAGTGATTATGTTGTTAGCGGTGTTGCAGGCGCAGATGAGACATGGAAATACGATGTTAGCTTTATTATTAAGCCACAGGAGACACCGATAATAGTGGAGCAGCCTCCTCATGATCCAACAACACCTCACGAAGATGAAATAGTAGAGTGGGGCGAGGAGATTATCGAGATGGAGTCGCCTCTTGTGCCATTGGCAGGACCAAAGACAGGAGATTCACTCATTCCAATGATTCTTTGTGGATTAGCACTTTTATTTGGATTAGGATTAATCGCTTGGTATTTTAGCCTTGTAGCTGGAAATAAAAAAGTAGTAGAAGAATAGAGATATAGGACCGGTCAATATGACCGGTCTTTTATTTTGCTGTGTTTGCTGGATTATAATACACACCTGTGGCGCAAATGCCTATAAAATTATCTGCTCTTTTTATTCACATTCTCTTCACAAATTGTATATTGAATCTGAAAACTTCTTGCCACTTTCAGAAAACTCATGCCAGTTCACAGATTTGTCACATAACAAGTGGTATTCTACCATTACATAAATTATTTCGTATAACACAATTACATGACATACCGTACGAAACAATTTTTCAAATGTGTTGGTTCAGTGGTTTGGTTTTAGTGAGGAAGAATTATATGAAAAGAAAAGCTTTATTCAATAGAATTATCTCATTAAGCATCGTAGCAGTTCTGTTTCTGACTTCTTCAGCATCTGCTTTTGCAGACGTTGAGGGAGAGGGGGCTCCAGCAGTTGAAGAAACTGTGGAGACATCAGGAGAGGCTGCTATTTCTGATGTACCAGCTGCTGAAGAGACACCAGCTTCTGTAGAGAACAAGGAAGCGGTGACACCGGAGGGGGCTGAAACACCAGAGGTGACCACAATACCAGATGAAGGTACTCCTACTTCAATCGGAGAGAAGATTGGAGAGGTGGTGGACAAGGTTGTGGATGCCATAACAGGTGATTCTAAAAATCCTGAAGATCCAGATGACAAATCTGCTGACGAAGACAAAAAGGATAAGGATGATGAAAAGTCAGAAGATGAGGAAGACGAGGATGAAGAGAAGGATAAGGATGCCAAGGAAGAACCTGAACATGACCTAATCTACACTCCAAACGGTGATGGTACTCATACAGTAAAGTGCAGCGAATGCGATATGGAAGAGTACATAGAGTCATGTGAGTTTGATGAGAGTGGAAAATGTATCCACTGCGGATTCCAAAGGCTTCCAGATCCAATTCTTACTTACGAAGATGAAGAAGTAATCGTAACAGTAAGAGGCGCCGTTCCTGATAATGCTGACCTTAAGGTTACTCCAATTAAGAAGGAGGTTGAAGAGACTAAGGAAGCATATGATCAGGTAGCTAATAAGATTTTTGCAAACACTGAAATTGATACCTTTGGTTCTATTGGATTTTTAGCATATGATATTTGCTTTATAGATATGGAAACTAATCAGGAGGTTGAACCTAGTGGTGATGTAACCGTATCGATGGAATATAAAAAGCAAGTAAATCCTTTAGGAGATGAGAATAGAGAAAAAATTAAAAATGTGGATGTCTCTCTGGTTCATATTAAGCAGGAAGATGCAGCGATTGAGAACATTTCTGAAGAAGACAAAGCAGTCCTTGAATTGGACAGTGACAAAAATATTAAGAAAGCAGAATTTACAAATGACTCATTTTCACCTTATGTTTTTGTGTTTACAGGAACATATAATTCAGAAAAGATAAATATTTATTTTAATAGTATTAATAAAGATGGTGATAACCTTGTCACTTTACAGGAAGACTCAAATAATTTCGAAATCACCAGAGAAAATGGCAGGATAGATAATGTTGACCAGTTTAAAGACAATCTGGATGGCTATAGGTTTGTATCTGCCGGATATATGGTAGATGGTGAAATGATAGAGTTTGATAACTTCAGATATCGATTTGATGAAGAAGTTCAATCCGGTTGGTTTAGCACAAGAAGGTACTATTATCCATATGTAGCATTATATAAGGGTGATGAGAAAGTAGTTGATTGGATTAAGTTTACAAACCAACAAATAATTGTGTACATGTTTTACGAGAAGGATGTGACCTTAAGTATTTCAAAAATAGCAACAGGTCCACCTGCATCTGATACAGAAACTCTATATGAGTTTGGAATTACTGACCAAAATGGACAACCAGTAACAGATATATCTTATAAAAATGGAAACAGTACCAGAAGACTTGATAGCGAAGGAAAGTTTTCACTTAAGGCAGGAGAAACAGCAGACTTCTCTACATTCCCAGATGGTGATTATAAAATTACCGAGCTTAGAGTTATAGGAACTGGCGAGGATGGCTATAAGATAAACGATTTTAAAACAAAAATCTTTATTGGTAGTGAGCAGGCAGCCGAATATGCTCCTGAGAGTATTGCTACGAGGGAAGCGAATTTCTCAGTAGAGGAACCTAAGCTTACAGATATAAAGATTAAGAATTATTACTATACAAAAATAACAGAGTCCCAAAAAGAAGCAATTGCTTCAAAATTCGTTACATATTATCAAAATACTGATGATTATCAAGTTCAACTGAAGTTTAAGGGACCTGAATTAGTAAAAAAGGAAACAAGCTACGAAAAGGAGAGTCAGAATTCTATAAAAGCCAAAGATGTTCACGTAATATTTGCTGTGGATCGTTCAGCATCTATGGCTGATAACAATCGTGCAGATCACATGCAGCAGGCATCTAAGATAATGGCAGAAATCATTAAAACTAAGAATAACGTAAATGCTCAATGGAAAATAGTTGATTTTGGAGGAATAGTAACAAGTTCCGATTCATGGCTATCAACTGACCAGTTTTATAACATAGTTAAGGTTGATTCCGGTCCTAATGCATTTAATTGGTCATATCCATCAAATGATAGTGTAAATCATTCAGGAAGAACAAATTACGAGGAAGCATTGGATTCAATACAGACAATAATAGCAAATGATACCAGTGACGCTCAAAAGATTGTGATTTTCTTAACTGATGGATTACCAACAGCTTATAGAGGTGGTGGCCAGAGTGGAGAGTTTTATTCATATGCATATGAAAGAGCACTTGAAGCGGCAGAAAAAGTCGGTGGTGATGCTTTCTATTCAATAGGATTAGATTTTAGCACAACAACATATAGATACAATGGAACTCCTAGAAGTGCCGAATGGTTTCTGACAAATATGACTAATACTACAAACGCAACCGTTAAAAAGACATCTACGGTTAGAGGTGATAAATTAGTTGATTTGTTCAGAAATATGGCAGGTGTGATTTCTACAGATGAAACAGGAGATGAAATAGAGACAGTTGTTGCTTATCACGCAGAAGATGTATTGATTACAGATCCGCTTAGTGATTATGTTGACATTGAGGATGGAACTAAAATTGCTATTGGTATTCGAGATGAGAATGTAGCAGTAACGGAAGAGGATCCAAATGCGAACGAGCTTAAAACTCTTGGAAGGGGCACATGGAGAAACGGAATAGTTGATAAGAATAGTGGAATCACAAATAATCATGATGATACATCTATAAATATTGCTGAATACGATATATATGAAACAGATGATAATGGCGTAAGTCATACATACACAGTATCAGCATATTACGACAAGGATTCCAGAAGTATCAAAATGACTTATCCAGATGGATATGAACTTCCGCCTAACTATTCATTTACAGTGTCCTTTAAGGTTGTTCCAAGTGAAACTGCTTATGCGGAATACTTCGACAACCTCCAAAATAATAGACCGTTATATAACAAGGTGGGAGATCCATTCACTGATAATTTAACTATACCGGAGGAACAGTGGACATCATCTTTGAAAGAGGGATTCTATTCAAATGGAGATGCCAAGGCTTCATATGAGTTCTGTGGAAATCATATGGATGATGACTTCCCTCATCCTGTAATACAAGTTCACTTAAAGACAGTTTGGAAGGTATATAAAACAGACGGTGATGGTGAAACAGGAAAACGACTTGCAGATGCCGAATTTACTATACAGGAAGATGGACGTAATGCCATTACAGGTAAAAGCAAAACAGAGGACGATAAGCAAGGACTGATTGAATGGGATGGAGAGGTTGTAGCAGGAAAAACATATATTCTTACAGAGAAAACTGCTCCATTTGGTTATGCAAAGAGTGATGTGAAATGGAAAATAACATTGGATGGGGATAATAAGCCAACTGTTATTCCTTGCACATACAATGCAGAAGGGGAATTGGTAGAAGAAGCAGAGTATAAGGTGACACCTAACAGAGTAGGAAATATTGTTACCTATGAGTTCTACTTCAAGAATATTCAAACCTACAATTTACCAGAAACTGGTGGAAACGGAATTTACAGAACGACATTATATGGAATTGTATTAATGCTGGCTTCAGTATTCCTTTTCTATAAAAACAAAAGAAAAACAAAGGTTACATGTAAATAGGGTGGTTCATCACAGAAGGAGGTAAATCTATGAGTAACGTAAAAAGGTTTTTAGTATTGCTTATGTCATTAGTAATGGTGCTAGGAATGACATTAACAGTATCAGCTGAGGGCGATACCACTCCACCAGGAGCAACTATCATAATTGAAGGCGCTGATGGTGCAGAATTAGCATATGCTCAGGTAATTAAGGCAGATCCTACAAAGGAAACAGGATGGACAATCGTATCTGGATACGAAAGCTTATTTGCTGGATTTCTTCCTGCTGGAAAGACAGGGGAACAGGAAATGATTAAGGGTTGGATTGCAGCCTCAGACGAGAATGGTGGAAATGAGAATTCGAGACTGGAAAATCTTGGTTCTGTAGGAACAACTACAGTGATTACTGGAACTTCTATTACTAATGCACAAGCAGGTTTATACGTAATCAAGGCACAGGATTCAGAGAACGCAACAATTAAGCATACATATAGCACAGTACTTGTTTATGTCAGCCTTGCTGATGCAAAAGAAGGTAAAGAGGTAAAAGCAGTAATAAAGAAAACACCTTATAAAGTTGATAAGACATATGGCGAAGGCAATAAATATGTAGCAATTGGTGATCAGGTAGGATATACAATTAAAGCCACAGTTCCATATAAGCCAGCAGGTGGCTCAGCAGAGCTCGTTGTTACAGATAAGCTAACAGGTGGAGAGTTTGTAGAATCTACAATTGAAGTAAAGATTGGTGAAGACATTATAACACCTGATAGCATTACTATAAGTGACGACAAAACAGAAATGGAAATCGTTCTTACAGAGGTATTAATTAATGATGTTACTGTAGCTAACGAAAACGCAAATAAAGAAGTAGTTATCACATATAAGGCAGTTGTTACTGGTACTGCAATTGAGAATGAAGCTACTGTAAATAATAATCCAGAGACAACAAAAGTTAAGTCATATACAGGAACACTTCAGATTACAAAGATAGACGCTACTACAGAGGAAAAATTAGATGGTGCAGAATTCGTAATTGTAAATGGCAGTAAGTACGCAATTCTCGAAACAGTTGATGGTGTAAAGCAACTTGCAGACTGGACAACAAATATTGATGATGCTACAAAGCTTTTAACAAATGATGAAGGTGTAGATTCAGCAGTTGGATTTGACAAGGATGTTATTTATTCATTCCACGAAGTAACAGCTCCAGATGGATATTCACTTAACACAACAGATGAAGATGTTACATGGAGTGGCGAAGATGATGCATTATTAGGAACAGCAACAATGGGTAATACAACACTTTCAACACTTCCTTACACTGGTGGTAAGGGTACAGCAGCTTTCACAGGCTTCGGTGTACTTTTAATGAGCGTTGCAGCAGGTTTGTATTATGCAAACAAGAAAAATAAATCAGTTAAGTAAGTAGAATAGTGTGGGCCCCCGTCACAAATGAAGTGTGTCGGGGCACCCACTACATTATCAGGAAGAGGATATTGATTCAGTATCTTGTTCCAGGTGATGTAAATCGGAGGATAGTAATAATGTTAAGGCCTAGTGGCTTGGAAGGGAGTCGCCAGTGATTAAAGTTAGTTTAAGAAGAAAAGGTCTAATAGGAATAAGCATGGCGCTAGTGTTATGTATTCTGGGAGTGGGAGTGCATACCATTAGAGCTGCTTCAGCAGTGGATACAGATGCCAATGTAACTATTACTGCTGAGGTTGATACTACTTCTGCATTGGCCATGAATTATACAGGCAAAATTACTATTGATTTGTATAAGATAGCCAGCATGGATGTCACTGGTGATGTTAAGACTTTGGAGGATGGATTTAAAAACTCAGGAATTAATCTTTCAATTCTTAAAGATAATCCTACCGTTGCCACTGTTGAAGAATCAATCGTAAACAAGGCATTAGCCGTTGTGGATGGAGTTACTCCAACAGCAACAATCACAATTGACAGAAGAACAGGTCAAAGTAGTGGATATGTTTCTATTCCTAAGGGTGCAGGCCTTTACTTATATGTACCATCAGCTGAGGACAGAAGATACTTATATGAATTTACATCATATGTACTCTTTGCTCCTACAAGCCAGTACATCACACCAAGAGATAATTATGAAGCAGATGAGGGAATGCCTTTAGATGAATGGAAATATGATGTTAAATTTGGACTTAAGTCAAATCAGGTGCCAAAGCTGGGAACACTGATTATTGAAAAGAAGTTGGATGATTACAACGAAAGTTTAGCAGCAGCATCATTTGTATATAAGGTAAAAGCTCAGATTGATGAAAAAGTAGTATTTGATGATGTTGTTACTATAGAGTTTGAAAGTGCTGGGACACAACAGATAGAGCTTGAAATACCAGCAACAGCCACAGTTACTGTAGAAGAGGTATATACAGGTGCAAGTTACGAATTAGCATCAAATAAGGTAGTGAATGATTTAGTAATCGAAGCTGGTGGCGAGTCTACAGCGAGATTCGAAAACAGATACGATGAAGAAAAAATGATTTCAGGCGGTATAAGTGCTGTGAATACATTTGTGAAACGAGACGGTGAATATGTGCATGTGGGTATGGATGATATTCCACAATAGTATTGAGAGAGCGAGGTAACTAACTATGAAAACAAAATGGTTATATTTAGTTGCTGCAGTAGCATTAGTAATTAGTATATCTGCAGTAAAGCCTGCTTTAGCATACTTCACAGCAACAAGGACTGTAGAGGGAACCACCAAAGCATTAGAGATTGGCGATGTTCCACCGGAACTGGATGAAGATGTTGTGGAAATGACAAAGATGATTACAATCACCAACAATGGTCATTATCCAATTTTTGTAAGAGCGATGGCCATTTCTCCAGACAATTGGCAGGTGAATTTCAATCCAGAAGATGGATGGATACAGGAAGGTGATTATTATTACTACACAAAGCCACTTGCTCCTGAAGAGTCAACTGCAACACAGTTGAAATTGGATATTGTTCCAAAGCAGGTGGATCAGGAATACGATGTTCCAGACAGCTTTAACGTAGTAATTGTTCAGGAAGCAACAAAGGTTATTTACGACGATGCAGGCAATCCTATTCCTGATGATTGGGCAAACGCAATTAGCAATAGTATCAATGTTGGAAGATAGGAGGGAATAATATGAAAAAATTTTATAAGAACCCTCTGGTGCTTTTAACATTGGGATTGCTGGTAATTGGAGCCAGCACAGTGGGAGCCACGAGAGCCGCAATGATTTCCCAGTCAGAAGCTGACAGAGTAAATTTTAAAACAGCTACCTTTGACGTGGAAATTACAGGAGATGTTGATAATGGTCAGATTCAATTCAAAGAGATTGATGAAGACGAGTCAATAAAAATTGGAAAGCTTTATAAAGAAAATATTTCGGTGAAAAATACTTCTGGCGGAAACTACGATGAATATATTAGAGTGGTTGTACGAAAGAGCTGGAAGAGTGAGTCAGAGGATGGTGAATACAGAAAGAATCTTTCACTAACTCCTGCACTTATTGAAATTGAGGTTGAACCAGGCTGGTACATTAATGATGATGAATCAACTGACGAACAGACAGTGTACTACAGACTTACACCAGTAGCTCAGAATGAAGAGGTTCCTTTTATTTCAGGAATTAGGGTAAATGATAAAGTTATAAGGGAAGTTCAGCATGGTGGAACATCTACAACAATCACCAATGAATATTCTTATAATGGCGCATGTATGGATATTTCTATTCAGGCAGATGCAGTTCAGACAAACAGTGGAAGAGATGCTATAAGCGCTGCCTGGGGTATTAAAGATTCATTTGCAGGTATAGACGTATCAACAGGAAACAAATCAACAGTCAACTTTGTTATTGAAGACGAATAAGAAAGGGGCAAGCGATGAAAAAGAGAATAATGAATTTAGTCCTTGCTCTGGCTCTGACAGTAGTAGGACTGGCAGGACAAAATATTACAACAGAGGCAAAGACACATACAACCAGTTGGCCAGTCACATACGACGGAAATAAAGTTACATCAAAGTTTTCTGAAAATGTGACTAATGCAACCATGTCTGCAGTAATGCCTGGTGATACAGTCATTTATGAGATTGATTACAGCACATCAGTTGATGCGGATTTCTATCTCAATGCAGATATTATTAATTCTCTTGAGGAAAGAGATGCAAATGATAACGAGTCATACGAGGCTACAGAAGGTGCTTATACTTATATCATTAAAAATGGTGATCAGGTTATCTGTGACAGTGAATTAATCGGTGTTTCTGACGAAGCGGATCTTATTAAAGGTCTTAAGCAGGTGGACGGTGGGGATAAGTTTTTCGAACTTGGACGTCTTCCAGCAGGTGGAAGTGGAAAAGTAACTATTTCAATTACTCTCGATGGAAACTCTCAGGACAATTCATATATGTACAAACTGGCCACTCTCGATATTAAGATTGGCGCACAGGCAGCCCCTAAAAACGTTGTTAATCACAAGCCTGGAGCTTCAAGGAAAGTTGTTTATACTGTACCTGGTGGAACGGAAATTGTGTCAATCACAGATCCTGACACACCACTTGCAGTGGTTAGAAATAATCCACAGACAGGAGATATGATTGCTCCTATCTTAGTATGTACAACAGGACTGATATTGGGATTTCTTATAATTGCCATTTATTTTTCTATAGTTTTCAAGCAAAGAAGCAGGAGGTAGTCTGATATGAAAAGGATCAATAAACTTACAAGCCTGCTTTTAGCAACGCTTATAGTGCTTACTGGTGTAATGTCTCTATCGACAGTAGCACATGCAGAATATCTTTATACCATCAGAGTTTATTTAGGTGGTATGGGGGATGAGGGAGCATCATTTAAAGATAGCAGTGCCAGCTATATTGATTTCAAAAAAGAGGCTGGTGAGCGATTCGAATTTGACCCTCATGAAGGAGTTATTATTTCTTCAACAGATGCCAAATATAAGGTTATTGGTGCTAGAAAAAGTGGTGATAACAAGTGTGAAAGCACTATAGATATTGCAGCAGTTACACAGGATGAGACATATGTTATCGCCTATGGTGTTTATAAAACTATTCCTTATACAGCAGTGTTTGTGGATGAGAATGGTAATGCCATAGTCGATGCAAATGGTAATCCTGCTACTGATGAAACATATTACGGTATTGACCATACCCAGTTCTATGTTCCATATAAGGAAATTGAAGGATATTATCCTATTAACGGGGAGCGATATAAAGCAGTTACTCTTTCAGAAGCCGGGGAAGTTATTAGATTCGTATATACGAATCGCCCAGGTGATACATACTCAACCTCATATGGTGCAGATTCTGTAACCTATTCAACTGTTGTAGGTGATCCGACATATACATATCAGACCATCCCTGGAATGCCTGTAGAAGAAGTTGGCATAACAGATAACAGAGCACCAGCTGGTGGAGGTAATGCAGCAGGTGGAGAGGCAGCAGGAGAAGCCGGTGGAGCAGATGACACTACTACAATTGGTGAGGCGGATGTTCCATTAGGAGGAGATACTGCTCCTACAAATATCCCAGAACCTGAAAATCCAAAGGGAAAGGATGAACAGGCATTATTCACAATGTATATCCGTTATCTTATTATCATTGCTGTAATCGGCCTGTTGATTGCATTTATAACAATTATTGGAACAATCAAGGTTAATTACGATAAGAACCACAGAAATTAACACAAAACACTAATTAGGGGCGACTTAATAGTCGTCCCTTTTAAAGTGTGGTAGAATTTAATTATGGGAAAATTACTTAGAGTATTGGGGAATTGTATAATCATTTTGGTTATTGCAGCATGTCTGCCACTGGCTATTCCAAGGGCAATGGGAATGCAGGAATATAACGTCATTACAGGGTCAATGACTCCTGAAATACCAATAGGGTCTATAGTGTACGTTAAGCCTGTTGATTTTAATTCGCTGTCAGTGGGGGATATTATTGCCTTTGATGTGGGAGCAAGTGTGGTTACCCATAGAATAGTTGAGGTAGACGCTGAAAAAAATACACTGACTACAAAGGGAGATGCAAATCCGGCTAACGATTTCATGCCTGTGTCATATACTAATGTCAGAGGAAAAGTTGTTGCCCATTATCCTTTTATAGGAAATGTGGCTGCAATTATTTCAGAGACTACAGGTAAGATAGGGGCCTTTATCGTCCTTATTGTTGGTGTGCTTCTTTCAAATATTGGTGAGAAGAAGAAAAAGACTGATGATGAAGAAATCAAAAAGGGCATTAATCCTACAATAATACTTATCACAGGTCTTGTAATTGTGTTTGGCTCTGTAGGTGGATTTATCTATATTTACATGGGATACCAGAAGTCCAACGATTTATATGATTCGTTAGAGCAGACCTACGTTACAAAAGCTGACAATCAGGTGCAGCAGGTGCCATGGCAGGAGATGATAGATGTGGACATTGCTGCTTTGCAGAACATTAATCCTGATGTGGCTGGCTGGATTTATATAGAAGGAACAGACATCAGTTATCCAATAATGTTTTCTGGTGATGACGAAAAATATCTTCGCACCACTATAGATAAAGAATACGCTACAGCTGGCAGTATTTTTTTAGAGGGATATAATCTGAAAGATTTTAGTGACAGTCACAATATAATATACGGTCACAACATGAGAAATCTTTCCATGTTTGGAAAATTGAGATACTACAAGTCAGAGGAAAATTTCTATGACGAGCACAAATATTTCCAGATTATCACTCCAACTGGAAAGATGAGATATGAAATCTTTTCTTATTTTGATACAGAACCAGCTTCATGGGTTTACACCGTTCCGTATTATGATAATCCAGAGTTTCAGGAGTATATTAACAATTTAAATAAGCATTCTTATAGGAAGCTTTCAATTGCTGAAAACGTTACTTCTGCAGACAAAGTTATTACCCTTTCTACCTGTTCTGCCCAGGAAATGAGATTTACTCTACACGGTTATTTAATTGATGAAAATTTGTACTAAAGTTTTATTTATAACTACCGATAATCATGATAACGAAATTGTAGTGAGGTTATTCGGTAGGAGATTAGTACATGGGTAAGAAAGTTATTAAGGTGTTAAAAGGTGTTGCGATTACAGGCTCAGCAGCCGCAGGGGTATCAGTTTTAGGAGATGCAAATTTGGCATATGCTCAGAGCCTGGAAGAAAATGTTGTAGAGCAGACATTAGAAGAAACAGTTGTTGAAACAACTTTGGAAGTTCAGACAGAACTTAATCAGTTCAACACATACACTTATGAAACTGTTGAGAGTGCTGAGGAAGCAATCGCTGAGGCTGAGGTTCAGATTACAGAGACAGAGGCTGAAAAAGCAGAAGCAGTGGCTGAGATGGAATCTGTACAGCAGGAAATCGATTTATCAGTTGAAGAGCAGGCATCAGTTCAGAGCCAGCTTGACACAGCTGTAAATGAAAAGGCTACTCTTCAGCAGGAGATGGCTGACAGAAAAGAGGCGTACGAGGAAGCAGGATATGCAACTGCAGGACTTGATGAGCAGCAGGTAGTTGTAGATGAGAAAATAATAGAAGAAACAGCTGTAAGAACTCAGCTTGATGAGGCAAACAAGGATCTTACAGTGGATAATTACTATAAGAATCAGGGCCGTGTGTTAGCAAAAGACATGATTCTTTACAAGCTGATTCTCACAGGGGAAGTTAGCGCAGAGGATGCAGACAAGGTTGTTTTCGGTGAGAACTTCAATCACGACTACGTAGGAAAGCACTACTGTGTTAAGTATGTAAAAATAATTGATGGCGAGCCAGTATATATCGAGAGATATTTCGATTATGTAACCTGCGATGAGGAAGGAAATTCTTTATATCAGGGACTTGTTGAGAATGAAAATGATTCATCAATTGTTGCAGGAATTAACGTAGTTGAAAAGACTCCTACATATAAGGTATGGAAAGAGGATTCACATAAGGTTTCTACTTACGACAAAAATGTGACTGGAATGATTAAGAACCAGAAAGTATTTGGATACACTTTCCATGCAGCACAGCGCGATGAGCAGGCAGGATGGTACGCTGAGGAAGGCCAGCAGGCAAAGGGAGTTGAATGGTACACTCAGAAGCAGTATCAGCAGGATGCAGCTAATCGTAATGAATATAAAGATTTTGTGGAAACAGCTACAACTACAATTTCCACTCTTGATGAGAAAATTGCAGAGCTTACAGCTACACTTTCTAATATTACAAATCAAATCAATTACCTTTGTGAAGATATTGAAGATATTCAGGTCGAAATCCAGGAATATGATAATAAAATAAAGTATTTAAAGGACAAGGTGGATGCTCTTGGTGACAGAATCCAGGAGATTATGGCAGGACAGCAGGCTCAGCAGGTAAAGAACGATGTGACAACACCAGTGGCAGCTACAAGAACTATTGAGGAGGCTGCAGTTCCAGCATATGTTCAGACAATCCAGCCTGTTCAGGCTATCCAACCTGTTCAGACAATCCAGCCTATTCAGTCTATACAGGAAGTTCAGGTTCCACTTGCAGTAGTGGATGTTGAGATGGAGGATGATGTAGTAGAGACTGTTACAATCCAGGAACAGGAAGTAGCAATGGCAGGAGAAAATACAAGACATATGGCTGTCTGGAATGGCTCTACACTTCCATTACTTGGCGCTATAGCTGGATTTATCGGTATCACAAAAGTAAAGAGAAATGAAAACTAATATAAGTAGATAAAATAATATGACCAGCTCCCAGGATTGATAATCTAAGGGGCTGGTCATTTTCTATGAAATCTTTTCTAATATTGAATTCTTAAAGTATAAAGAGCTTTGCTCCACCTGATTCTTCAGTAAATCAAGCTTTGCATCCATTTCTTTTTGCTTATAGCACTTTGCAAGCAATGTGTAGGATTCGCTTATATCAGTGCCAGTTCCTACAGCAAATTCTAAAACTGTGATAACATCATCGATTCTGTCTGCCTCAAAAAGTGCCTCAGCATATTTGTTAAGGAGAACAGTAGCTCTGTCGTAGTCATCGCCGATTTTACTCATAGTTTCATAATTTGGCCCTCCATAGGTAAGCTTCAGGTCTGTATTTGTGACTCTTGTAAGGTTAAGAAGCTTATGAGTAGACAATTCTTTTAATTCATTTTCTATGGCAATAACTTCCTCGTCATTACTAAAATTTAATGGAAATTTCTCTATTGGAATGGTAATATATCTTAGATTAGATATATCTTTTGCAGGGGTTATATTTGCCTGACGTTCTTTTTCCCAGAATTCAGCTTCCTCCTGCTCACGTTTAGCATTCAAATGATGCAGGCGGATAGATAAAAGAACTAAAAATAAAAGGATAAACGGTAAAAGAGGAAAGCCCATAGCGGTCACTCCTTTGCTTATAGAAGTTAACGAGGTACGAATATGAAACGCAGTAAAAAACATCAGATTATAGCAAGCATCGTATTAGTGGTAGTAGTGCTTAGTATGCTTATCACCACAATCGCAGCTGCATTTATAATTTAATTCTAGTTTTTGTAAAATATAAAGTCAATTACGAGGCGTTATTGTTATGAAAAAAAAGTTAATATCATTACTACTGGCATCTTCAATTATTGCGGTATCCCCTGTCACAGCCTACGCTGATGAGGTGTCCGACGAAGAGCTTGCAAACGAAGAGGCAGAAGCTATTGAAGAAGAGGTAGTCACAGACAACAGAATCATCCCAAATGGTATCAGTATCGGCGGTACAGACGTATCAGGTAAGACTGTTACAGAAGCTGAGGATGTAGTTAATAATTATTTTGCAGATTACGACAGCAAAGTCTTTACACTTTCAGCCAATGGCCAGACTTTCACAGCTACAGGAAAGGACCTTTGCATTGGAGCAAAGAATCCAGAGGTTGTTGAAAAGGCAGCTACTTACGGTTCTACAGGAAATTTCGCAGAGAGATTTAAAGCCAGCAAGGATTTAGAGGATGGCAGAGGAAAGGATTTCCCTCTCTCTTTAGGAGCAGATGAAAAGGGCATAGAGTTCTATTTAAATGGAGCATCAGCTCAGGTTAATGATGTCGCCAGCGACGATTATCTTACACGTGAGAATGGTCAGTTTGTTTTCCATGAAGGTAAGGCTGGTGTTGTTGTTCAGATTCCTGAGTCAGCGGCGCTTTTAGAGAATTATATCGAGAACGACTGGGATGGCAGTGATGCCACAGTTGAACTTGTCACTGAGGTTAAGGAGCCTAGGGGAAGCAAGGAAGAGCTTGCTGAGATTAAGGATTTACTTGGCTCATTCACTACAGACTACAGCTCATCATCCAAGGCCAGAAAAAATAACGTGGCCAACGGTGTTGGTTTTATAGATGGAACCATTCTTTACCCGGGAGACGAGTTCTCAGTACTTAACTGCATCACACCATTCACAGCTGAAAATGGATATATGCTTGCAGGTTCTTATGAGAACGGCACTACAGTAGAGACATACGGCGGTGGTATCTGCCAGGTATCTACCACTCTTTACGGAGCAGTTCGTGAGGCTGAGCTTGGAATCGTTACAAGAAGCTCACATTCAATGATTGTTACTTATGTAAAGCCTTCTCAGGATGCAGCTATTTCAGAGTCTGGTGGTAAGGATTTCCAGATTGTAAACAACAAAAACTATCCTATATATATAGAAGGTTACTGTGATGGCAGCAATGCCTACTTCAATATCTACGGCAAGGAAGAGGATGACCCAGGTCACTCAGTTGCCTATGAGACAGAAGTTACAGGTGTAAATGTTCAGAACACTACATGGGTAGGCGACCCTAATGTACCACTTGGCAAGATGACTACTACAGTTGGCGGCCACACAGGTTACACAGCACGCCTTTGGAAGATTGTTTATGAGAACGGCCAGGAAGTTAGCCGCGACGTATACAATAACAGTAAATACAATCCTTCAAACAGAACAGTTACTGTAGGTCTTGCATCAGAGGATCCAAACCTTTCATATGCAATGCTTCAGGCAATTGCCACACAGGATGTAAATATAATTGCAAACGCCATTGCGACTTACGCACCAGGTGTTGCAAATTCCACACCATTTATTATTACACCAAAGTATCAGGTGACAAATGCACAGCCAGCTGCTGATGCTGCAGCACCAGCCACTGATACAACTGCAGCCCCAGACGCTAATACAGCACCAGCTGCAGCACCTGCAAACTAGCACAAATTTAGGACTTACTTATGGAAATTGGAAAGTTACCAGAGAGTGTGTTAAAACGCTCTGTTATTAAACAATTGCATGTAAAAAGACCTGAGGTGGGAAATGGCCCATCTATCGGTGAAGACTGCGCTACAGTTCAGATTGGTCCAGATGAGGAGATGGTTTTATCTACAGATCCTATTACTGGCACAGCTTCTGATATTGGAGAGCTGGCAGTGACTATTTCTGTCAACGATTTGGCCAGCGCCGGAGCAGAGCCTATCGGTATTCTTCTTACAGTTCTTCTTACACCTCGTATGCGCGAAGCTAAGCTTAAGCACATCATGGAACAGGTGGACGCTGCATGTAAGCGTTACAATGTTCAGGTTATCGGAGGTCACACAGAAGTTACAGAGGCAGTTAATCAGCCACTTATTTCTGTTACAGCTGTAGGTAAGGTAAAGAAAGGCCAGATGGTTTCTACAGGCGGAGCCAAGCCTGACATGGATATCGTACTTACAAAGTGGATTGGCCTTGAAGGCACATCTATCATCGCAAAGGACCACGAAGAGGAGCTTCTTACAAGATTGCCACAGTCCCTTATTGATACAGCTAAGGGCTTTGACCAGTACCTCAGTGTTCTTCCAGAAAGCAGAATCGCTGTGGAGCACGGTGTAGCTGCTATGCACGATGTTACAGAAGGTGGTATCTTTGGAGCACTTTGGGAGATGGGAGAGGCTTCCGGAGTAGGTCTTGATATTGATTTGAAAGCAATCCCTGTTAAACAGGAGACTATAGAAGTATGCGAGTTCTTTGGAATTAACCCTTACGAGCTTATATCATCTGGAGCAATGCTTATCGCTACAAATGATGGAAATGGATTGGTTCGTAAATTAGCGGACGCGGGGGTAGCATCCGCCATTATCGGGAAGTCCAACTCTACAAACGACAAACGTGTTCTGAATGGTGATGAAGTCCGTTTCTTAGAACCACCAAAATCAGACGCATTATACAGTGTAAATTAACAGGATGAACCAGTAGCTAACAAGCTATTAGATTTCCTAAGCGAGACATGTTAGTCGAGCGGGGAAATACTAATGCTTGTTAGTGTAACTGGTGGATTAGAAAGGGGATTTTATTATGAGAGAGAAGATTTTAACTTATATTGAACATAACAGCAGAATTGACCTTGCAGATCTTGCTATGATGCTTGGCACAGATGAAGCTACTATCATGAATGAGCTTGAGGCTATGGAAAATGAGCACGTAATCTGCGGTTATCCTACACTTATCAACTGGGAAAAAGCTAGTGTAGAGAAGGTTTCAGCTCTTATCGAAGTTCGTGTTACTCCACAGAGAGGAATGGGTTTTGACAAGGTTGCTGAGCGCATCTACAACTATCCAGAGGTTGATGCTGTTTATCTTATTTCGGGAAGCTATGATTTCATGGTTTCTATCGAGGGACATACACTTAGAGAGGTGGCAGACTTCGTTTCTGCAAAGCTTTCTCCGCTTGACTCAGTGCTTTCTACACAGACCAACTTTGTATTAAAGAAGTACAAGGATCATGGTATTATCATGGCAGAAAAGCATGTTGATGAGAGGGAGAAGGTGAGCTTATGAGAAACCCTCTGAATAAAACTATTACTTCAATCAAGCCTTCGGGCATTAGAAAGTTTTTCGATATTGTGGCAGAGATGCCAGATGCAATTTCACTTGGTGTAGGCGAGCCTGATTTCGATACACCATGGAAGGTTAGAGATGAGGCTATCTATTCTCTTGAGAGAGGCCGTACTTTCTATACTTCAAACTCAGGTTTGAAGGAGCTAAGAATCGAGATTGCTGATTTCTTAAAACGTCACTACGACCTTCACTATGATCCGCTTACAGAAATGCTTATGACTGTTGGTGGTTCTGAGGGTATTGACGTGGCACTTCGTGCAATGCTTGATCCAGGCGATGAGGTTCTTATTCCTCAGCCTAGCTACGTTTCATACGAGCCTTGTACAATTCTTGCAGGTGGTGTTCCAGTAGCTATCAATCTTAAGGAGGAGAATGAATTCCGTCTTAAGCCAGAGGAATTAGAGGCTGCCATTACAGACAAGACAAAGATTCTTATCATGCCATTCCCTAACAATCCAACAGGTGCTGTTATGGAAAAGGCAGATTTAGAGCCAATCGTAGAACTTGTTAAGAAATACGATTTGTTTGTTCTTACAGATGAGATTTACGGTGAGCTTACTTACACTGGAGAGGGACATGTTTCTATTGCATCTTTCCCAGGAATGAAGGAGCGCACTATCTATATCAATGGTTTTTCTAAGAGCCATGCCATGACTGGATGGCGATTAGGATATGTTTGTGCACCGGCAGAAATAGTTCAGCAGATGACAAAAATCCATCAGTTTGCTATTATGTGTGCACCAACAACAAGTCAGTATGCAGCTGTTACTGCTATACGAGACTGCGACGAGGACGTTGCCAACATGCGCGAGGAGTACAACGACAGACGTCGTTACCTTGTAAACCGCTTCAAGAAAATGGGAATCAAATGCTTTGAGCCTTACGGAGCATTCTACATTTTTCCATCTATTGCAGAGTTTGGTATGTCATCAGAAGAATTCTGTACACGTCTTCTTAAGGAAAAGGAAGTTGCCGTAGTACCGGGCACAGCTTTCGGCGAAAGCGGAGAGGGCAATGTGCGTATTTCCTACGCCTACTCCCTTGAAAACCTGAAGAAGGCCATGGATCGTATAGAAGAATTTATTAGAGAGTTGAGAAATAATTAAGGAGCAAAAACTAATTAACAATGTAATGGCATTCTGAACGAGACATGTTAGTCGAGAGAGGAATGACTATTCATTGTTAATGTAAGTTTTTGAGCAAAGACTATATGTTAAATATAATTTTACATGAGCCTGAAATTCCAGCTAACACTGGAAATATCGGACGTACATGCTGTGCCACAGGCACCCGCCTTCACTTAATTGAGCCTTTAGGCTTTGTCCTTACAGACAAGACTGTGAAGCGTGCAGGCATGGATTACTGGGACCGCCTTGAGGTGTTCCGTTATGATGACTGGGACGATTTCAAAGCCAAGAACCCAGATGCAAAGATTTACATGGCCACCACAAAGGCTAAACGTACTCATACCGAGGTGAATTACGAGCCAGACTGCTACATAATGTTCGGCAAGGAAAGCGCAGGCATCCCTGAAGAAATCCTTGTAGACAATGAGGAGAATTGCGTTCGTATCCCAATGGGACATGATATACGTTCTCTTAATTTATCAAATTCAGTTGCCATCATTTTATACGAGGCACTGAGACAGAACGACTTCCTCGGTTTGGAGACTGAGGGTAATTTACATAGACTCAACTGGAAGGAATAGTGGGTACCAATGTCAATTATCAAATCAAAGAATTTAGTTCATGAATATATAAGACGTGATGAAGAGGGAAACGTGGAGTCTATCCAGGTTGCCCTCGACCACGTTAATCTTAATGTGGAACCAGGCCAGTTTATCTCTATTTTAGGACATAATGGCTCTGGCAAATCCACTTTCGCCAAGCACATCAATGCACTTCTTACACCTTCTGAGGGCACTCTTTTCGTAGATGGAATGAATGTCTCAGATGATGAGTTCACTTTTGCAGTTCGTCAGACTGCAGGAATGGTTTTCCAAAATCCAGACAATCAGATAATTGCATCTGTAGTTGATGAGGACGTGGCTTTTGGTCCTGAGAACATCGGAGTTCCAACTGATGAAATTTTAAAGAGAGTTGAAAAATCTCTTAAGATGGTAGGAATGTACAAATATAAGAGTCATTCGCCTAACAAGCTTTCAGGTGGACAGAAGCAGCGTGTTGCCATTGCTGGAGTTATGGCTATGGAGCCAAAGTGTATTATTCTTGATGAGCCAACAGCCATGCTTGACCCTGATGGACGTAAGGATGTGCTTCAGGCAGTTCATACACTTAACAAGGAAAAAGGAATCACAGTAATCCTTATCACTCATTACATGGAAGAGGTAGTTGATTCAGATTATGTCTTCGTAATGGAAAAGGGTAAGGTTTTCATGGAGGGGACACCTCGTGAGATTTTTAAGGATGTTGACCTTTTAAAGGAGCACAGCCTTGATGTTCCTCAGGTTACACTTTTAGCTCATGAGCTTAGAAAGTCAGGACTTCCACTTCCTGAGTGTATTCTTACAAGAGAGGAGCTTGTAAACAGCCTTCTTCAGATTAAGAATTCAGGGGCAGCAGTTACAGCTGCGGCATCTCAGGCTACAAAGGGTGGAGCTTCTGCTATTAAATCGGCTACAAACGAATTGATTTTAGATCACGTTTCATATAAATACAGCCCAGGCACAGCCTATGAGGTTACAGCTCTTGATGATGTAAGCCTTTCTATAAAGGAAGGTGAGTTTATTGGAATCATTGGCCACACAGGCAGCGGCAAGTCTACACTTGTGCAGCACCTGAATGGTCTTATCAAAGCTACAGATGGTCACATCTATTATCGTGGCCAGGATATATACGATAAGGATTATGATATCAAGGAGCTTCGCACTCAGGTAGGAATGGTATTCCAGTATCCTGAGCATCAGCTTTTCGAGACTACAGTATTTAAGGATGTTCAGTTTGGTCCTAAGAATCAGGGACTTGATGAGAAGGAGCAGATTAAGAGAGCATATGAGGCTCTTGGCTTAGTAGGTCTTCCTGAGGAGTTTTATCTTGCTTCTCCATTTGAGCTTTCAGGTGGACAGAAGCGCCGTGCAGCTATCGCAGGTGTTATCGCTATGAAGCCAAACGTTATCATCCTTGATGAGCCTACAGCAGGTCTTGATCCTAAAGGCCGCGATGACATTCTTGGAATGATTGCAGATATGCACAAAAAACGCGGCGATACAGTTATTTTGGTTTCTCATTCAATGGAGGATGTGGCCAATTACGTAGACCGTATCATCGTTATGGATGCTGGTAAGCCAGCATTTGATGGCACTCCAAAGGAGGTTTTCGCTCATTACAAGGAGCTTGAGGTTATGGGTCTTGCAGCACCTCAGGTTACATATGTTATGAACGATTTAAAGGCAGCAGGGTTTGACGTTAGAACTGACGCAACTACTGTTGAAGAGGCAAAGGAAGAAATTTTATGCTACGTGAAATAACCTTAGGACAATATTATCCAGCAGAATCAGTGCTTCACTCCCTAGATCCACGTGTGAAGCTATTTGGTACGCTGATTTTTATAATTACACTGTTTTCAGCTAATAATGTGATACTTTTTGGTGCAGTGCTTATTACACTTATCGGTATTATCAAAATGAGTCATGTACCATTTTCATTTATGGTAAAGGGTCTTCGTTCAATTATTATTTTGTTGATAATCGCAGGTCTTTTCAATCTGTTCCTTACACCTGGAAAGACATTGGCATCATTTTGGATTTTTACAATTTCAGATGTAGGTCTTAAGAACGCAGTACTTATGACAAGCCGCATGGTACTTCTTATTATCGGTACATCCGTTATGACACTTACAACAACTCCTAATCAGCTTACAGATGGTTTAGAGAAGTCCCTTGGATTTATGAAAAAGGCAGGAGTTCCTGTTCATGAGATTTCCATGATGATGTCTATAGCTCTCAGATTTATCCCAATCCTCATTGAGGAGACAGATAAAATTATGAAGGCTCAGATGGCCAGAGGCGCAGACTTCGAGTCAGGCGGACTTATCAAAAAGGCAAAGAACATGGTGCCACTTCTTGTACCACTTTTTGTTTCTGCATTCAGAAGAGCAAATGACTTGTCTTTTGCAATGGAAGCAAGATGCTATAATGGAGGAGAGGGCAGGACTAAGATGCGACCTCTTAAGTACACATCCTTAGACCAGCGTGCCTACATTTGTATAGCACTTTATTTAATAGTTTTTTATTCAGCAAAGGTAATTTTATAATATGCGAGTAATGATTGTTGTGGCCTATGACGGGTCAAACTATTCTGGTTGGCAGATTCAGCCAAACGGAGTAACAATTGAACAGAAATTAAACGAGGCTCTTACAGATCTTTTGCAAGAGCCTATCTCTATTATGGGAGCTAGTAGAACAGATGCTGGTGTGCATTCCCTTGGAAATGTGGCGGTATTTGATACCACTAGCCGTATGCCAGCTGACAAAATCAGCTTTGCACTTAATCAGCGTCTTCCAGACGACATCGTGGTTCAATATTCCTGCCAGGTGGAGGATGATTTTCATCCTAGATATGCCGCCTGCCGCAAGACCTACGAATACAAGATTTTAAACCGCAAGATGCCAGATCCTACAAAGCGTAAGGATACATTCCATTACTACTATGACTTGGATGTGGAAAAGATGAATGAGGCAGCTGCATACCTTATTGGCCAGCATGATTTCACTTCATTTTCATCTGTAAAAGCACAGGTTAAGTCCCGTGTACGTACTATTTATACCGCAAAGGTTTATAAGGAAGATGATGTTATACACATTCGTCTCACAGGAGATGGCTTCCTTTATAACATGGTTCGCATCATTGCAGGTACTCTTATTAAGGTTGGTGCAGGAGAGATGGAACCAATGTATATGCTTGAGATATTCCGTGGTCGCAACCGCGAGCTGGCTGGCCCAACAGCTCCAGCACACGGCCTTACCATGATTGGAATTGAATACGAATAATAAATGTAATGTAAGCTTCCATGTTCGGAAGCTTTTTTACATGTTGGTGGAAATTTCGATGTTGCGCTACAAAATTATATAGATATGGTATAATCGTCATACAGGGAGTTATGAATAAAAATATAAGGGGAGAGAAAGGGAGTAATAATGAAAAAAAGAAGGGGGATGATTGGGTTGCTTGCGGCAGCTCTTGTTTTAGTTGGCATGAATCCGACTGTAGCAAAGGCTGATAATCCAATCGTACAAACAATCTATTCCACTGATCCAGCGCCTATGGTCTATGGGGATACTGTGTATGTGTACACAGGTCACGATGAGGACGGAGCCAAGTACTACGATATGAGAGACTGGCACTGCTACTCAACAAAGGACATGGTTAACTGGACAGACCATGGTGTAGTATGCTCGCTCGACACCTTCAGTTGGGCAAAATCTGATGCCTGGGCAGGTCAGGTGGTAGAGCGAGGCGGCAAATTCTATTATTATGTTCCTGTGATTGCAAAACAGGGCGGCAATTCTATTGGTGTGGCTGTATCTGATAGCCCAACAGGTCCATTCAAGGATGCACTAGGACATCCTCTATGTCAGGGTTACGGTTTTATCGACCCTACTGTTTATGTGGATTCAGACGGCCAGGCATATCTCTATTTTGGAAATCCAAATTTATGCTATGTAAAACTTAATCGAAACATGATTTCATATTCAGGTGGAATCAACAAGGTGAACACTACTACTCAAAGCTTTGGCCCTTATCCTGGACGCGCCAGCGCATACGAGGAGGGTCCATGGTTCTATAAGAGAGGCAACCTGTATTACATGCTCTTCTCTGGTAATGGTATTCCAGAGCACATCGCATATTCTACAAGCCCAACACCTACAGGCCCTTGGACCTATCGAGGTGTCATCATGCCTACAGAGGGCAGAAGCTTTACAAATCACTGCGGTGTAGTTGATTTTAAGGGTCACTCATATTTCTTCTATCATAATGGAGCTCTTCCAGGTGGTAGCGGATTTGCTCGTTCAGTAGCAGTTGAGGAATTTAAATACAATCCTGATGGAAGCTTCCCTACAATCAAGATGTCTACTTCAGGCCCAAATCCTATTGCAAACCTAAATCCTTACGGCAGAGTGGAGGCAGAAACAATCTGCTTCTCAAGCGGAGTAAAGACAGAGGCTTGTGGCGAAGGTACACAGAATGTAGCCTTCATCGAGAATAATGATTGGATCAAGGTTAAGAATGTTGATTTTGGTAGCGGCGCAAAGGCTTTCGCAGCAAGAGTTGCATCACCTTCTGGAGGAGGAACTATTGAGCTTCACCTGGATTCATTAACTGGAAGAACAATCGGCACAATAAAGGTTCCAAACACAGGCAACTGGCAGAAATATGTTACAGAATATTGCGATGTAAATGGAGTGAGCGGACGCCATGATTTGTATTTCGCATTTAAGGGTAATGGTGGATCCCTGATGAACTTTAATTACTGGCAGTTCTTCCCAGTAGAAGATAAGCCAGCACCAACTCCAACACCTCAGCCTCAACCAAGCGGTCAGAACGTAAATAATAACAGTACAGCTCATATTGATAATGGCTGGTATTATTTGAAGAATACAAATTCCCAGAGATATTTGGCTGTTGAGGGAGACAAGGCAGAAGCTGGTACAAACGTGTGCATCTTTAGGGGAACAGGTGCGGATGGACAGAAGTGGTATGTTGAAAACACATCTGACGGATATATCACATTAAAGTCAGGCCTTGGAAACTTCATGCTCGATGTGGCCAATGCAGAAAATGTGGATGGTGCAAATATCGGTATTTACCATGGATATTCAGGAGATGCCCAGAAATTTATAGTTAAGAATACAAAAAAATCTGGTGTTTATACCATCGGCACAAAGGTTTCCTCAGCTACTAAATATATAGATGTTTATGAACATAAAAAGACTGATGGTACTAATGTATGCCAGTGGCTATACTATGGTAATCCAAATCAGGAGTGGATATTTGAGCCTTGTCAGGCGCCAGGTGCAGCTCAACCTACACCACAGCCTACACCAGCACCACAGCTTACACCAACACCTTCACCTACTGTTAGCGGAAAGGGGCTCGAGGCAACTTCTACAGTAAACAGCTGGGGCTCAGGTTACACTGCATCTGTTAAAATCTCTAATTCTACAGGCCAGCAGGTAAACGGATGGACTGCAAAGATTAAAAAGAGTCAGGTGAAGATTGATGCCATCTGGAATGTAAATCTTAAGGAATCTGGCGATTACTATGTTATTACACCAGTAGAATGGAACGCATCTATTGGAAATGGTGGAAGTGTAGAGTTTGGCTTTAATGGAGCTGGCTCAGTTTCTAACAATATCACTATTGAAATTGAATAATTTTGGTTTATAATATGACCTCTGGCTGTTATAATACAACCAGAGGTTTTTTATGATTTTTTCTACTCCAAAACGTAAATTTTATATTGACGTCATTAGATTCCTATAGTAGAATGTCATAGTTGATGTAGTAAGGAGACTTGTGTCCATTAGCCCGGAGACAGGTTTTACTATAACTTTCCGAGACAGTGCCCGGACATCACTTTCTTGGAGCTTTTTCAGATTTATTTAAGGAGGAATTCTCAATGAATACTTATATGCCAAACCCATCTCAGCTTGAGAGAAAATGGTATGTAGTTGATGCAGAAGGACAGACACTTGGTCGTCTTTGTGCAGAAGTTGCAAAGGTTTTAAGAGGTAAGAATAAGCCAGTCTTCACTCCACACGCTGATTGTGGTGACTATGTTATCGTAGTTAATGCAGAGAAGATTAAGGTTACAGGTAAGAAGCTTGATCAGAAGATCTACTATCATCACTCAGACTATGTTGGTGGTATGAAGGAGACAACTCTTCGTGAGATGCTCAACACACACCCTGACAGAGTTATCGAGCACGCTGTTAAGGGCATGCTTCCAAAGGGACCACTTGGTCGTCAGATGTACACAAAGCTTTTCGTTTACGCTGGACCAGATCACAAGCAGCAGGCACAGAAGCCAGAAGTGCTTACATTTTAATAGGAGGTAGATCATGGCTAATACAAAGTATTATGGAACTGGTAGAAGAAAGTCTTCAGTTGCTAGAGTATATCTTGTACCTGGCACAGGTAAGATCACTATAAATAAGAGAGATATCGACGAGTACCTTGGTCTTGAGACATTAAAGGTAGTTGTTCGTCAGCCACTTGTAGCTACAGGTACTGTAGAGAAGTTTGACGTTATCGTTAACGTTAAGGGTGGCGGATACACTGGCCAGGCTGGTGCTATCAGACACGGTATCTCACGTGCACTCCTTGAGGTAGATGCTGAGTACAGACCTACACTTAAGGCTGCTGGATTCCTCACAAGAGATCCACGTATGAAGGAGCGTAAGAAGTACGGCTTAAAGGCTGCTCGTCGCGCACCTCAGTTCTCAAAGAGATAATCTTTCGAGATTTCAAAAGAACTTACAAACCTCAGAAACTCAGTGTTTCTGGGGTTTTTCTTTTATCTATAATTGTATTCAGTTGTGGTGAAACGCAGAAAATTTTGTACCGTAAACAGCGAGTAAACAGCAGGTAGACAGCAAAATTCTCAAGCCTTAGATCTTGTTAATTGCTTCTACCAGAGACTGGATATCAAGGTGTGTGTACACTTTCTCTGTCAGAGACATTGCTCCGGAGTGTCCTACGATTTTCTTTATCATTGTAGGATCCACATGAGCTTCCGCCAGCATTGATATGCAGGTGTGCCTAGTATCATGAGGATTGTGCTCCATACCAAGGTTTTCTATTAGTGGTGTCCAGTAGCTGTCTTTATAGTTCCTGTAGGTGAATTTTTTGTTGTCATCTGTGTGAAGAAGGTATTCACAGTCAGAGGATTCATACCAGGCTTTGTAGAATGGTAGAACCTTATCTGCTATAGGAACCTTTCTGATACCATTTTCAGTCTTACTTAGTATCACATCGAAATACTGTTCTTCAAGATGAACATTTTTCTTTTCCAAATCCAGTAGTTCAGATATTCTACAGCCGTTGTAAATCAGCATCAGTACTGTCTGGTAGAACGGATTATCCTTGAGTTCCCATATCCTGTCAATCTCAGCTTTTGAAAAGATATCTCTCTCAACCTTATTTGGATTTTTGTCCTTATACTTGAGGATATCTACAAATTCGGAATAGTCCTTGTTACAGATATCGTTCTTAAGGGCGTAATCATAGAGCTGATTGAAAAGGACTTTGATCTTACGGAGCGTAGGATAATTTTTTCCGCAGGTATCAATGACATTCTGAAGCTCTGCCAGCCTTATATCTCTAAAAGTTTTGTTGTAAAGGGTGCCACATACGTTATATGAGGCTGTATACCCATGCACATTGGATTTAGAAATGGTAGGATACTTTGCTTCAGACCAGGCATTATATACGTCTGTGAATGTCATTTTGGCTGCTTTTGTATCAAATGGATTCTGATGATAATCTGATAGCATTTGCAAGCCTTCCTGCTTGGTTTCAGCATATCCTATGACATTGTACGTCTGCTTTTTGGTACCTTTTTCCGGATCAATGGTCCATCCGGTGGTTACTCTTACCATATAGGGCTTTCTGCGTTTCCCGGACATTTTCATAACACTTCCATATCCGTTTGGTAATTTCAAGTTTTATAAACCTCCTTTGTGCTCAGGAAAATTTATGATTAAAGGTAAGACCTTAATCATCTGTCTTATCTGGCAGTGCTACATTAGCGTAGTATGCCAATTCTGTTTCGAACCAGTGGTCAAAACGATCTTTATTAGAAAAACCCTGTTCCAGGCTTTCCCATTCATCTGCATATCTTTCAAGGAATAGACATATATCTGCGTTATTTTCTGCCTGTTTGTCGTTTCCACTGAATTTGAGACTACAGCTCCATTCTTCTGTCTTAGGCGGACGTTTCACATCTACTTCGAAATGTAATCCTGCCTTCTTGTTTATCTCGTTTAAAACGTACAGAACATCAGATAGTGTTTCTAACCTGATGTTTTGCTTCTGATAGCCTATAAGCTCAGCCGGTGATATCTGAAGTATCCTTGCTATTTCATTGATAATGGCAATAGAAGGCTCTATCTCTCCACTTTCGTATTTTTGTACGGTTCTCATGGTTTTGCCAAGCTTATTGGCGAGATCGGTTTGGCTCATATGTAAAGCTTTTCGTGCTGACTTGATTCTATTTCCGATGTCTTCCATTATGACAACCTCCTTTTCCTGAATTGTAACACGTGGCAATACGAATTACAAGAGCGTAATGCGAATTAAATATACATAATAAAGTTTGACAAACGAATTATTATGTCGTATTATCAAAATACGAACTGGCAATTCGTATTTTACAGAAGGGAGGTGAGAAGTATGGAAGACAAGAAGCTCTATGTTGAACTACCAAGGTTTACCGGTAGAAATGTACCCATATCGGAGGTTGCAGAAGCTATGCACAAGGATGCACAGTTCGTACGAATAGGGATTCAACAGGGGATATTCAAGTTTGGATATGCCATGAAGAAAGAGAATTCCAGTGAGTACAACTACTATTGTCCGGACAGAAAGGTATGGGAAGAAATTGGTTACTTCAGTCCGGAAGCAGTGTAGGTAAGAAAAAAACTCTCTTGCTGGTAACAAGAGAGTAAGCAAATAGCCGGAGCTATTGTTAATTCGGTTGATTTAAGTATAGCAGTGGTTCCGGCTGAATTCAATCCACTATTAAGAATTGGAGGTGATTTCAGTGGATGCATGTAATGCAGAATTAAACATTATTCAGATGTCAGACATTGAATCTGAACAAGTTTCCTGGTTGTGGTATCCATTCATACCATACGGGAAGCTGACCATTGTGCAGGGAGATCCCGGCGATGGCAAGACAACCTTGGTACTAAACATTGCAGCAAAGTTATCAAAAGGAGTTCCGATGGATGAAGGGATGCAGTGTGAAGAACCAATAGACATCATCTATCAAACGGCTGAGGATGGATTGGCAGATACAGTAAAGCCAAGACTTGAAAGCGCCGGAGCGGATTGCACTAAAATCCACGTGATAGATGAGAGTGATAAGTCTTTATCCATGGTTGATAAGAGGATAGAGCAGGCATTGATAAGGACAAAAGCTAAGCTTCTTATCCTTGATCCCATACAGGCATATCTTGGAGGCGGAATGGATATGAACAGAGCGAATGAAGCAAGGGATATGACAAAGCGACTAGCAGCTCTGGCAGAGAAATACAAATGTGCTATTCTCCTAATCGGTCACATGAATAAAGCAGCCGGAAATAAGGCGGCATATCGAGGTATGGGATCGATAGACTTCTATGCGGTAGCAAGGAGTGTTCTCTTAGTCGGAAGAATTGAAGGAGAGCCAGACCTAAGGGCGGTTGTCCAAATAAAGAACAACCTGGCGGCTTTTGGACACTCTAAGGCATTCAGCCTAACGGAAGATGGATTTGAGTGGATAGGTGATTATGAGATTACAGCGGACGAGGTTCTGGGAGGAATAGCACCGAGAGCCAATAAGCAGGAGAAAGCAATATCTCTTCTGAAAGAGCTGGCTGAAGATCATAACATGATTCCAAGCACTGAAGTCTTCGAGATGGCCAAGGAAGAGGACATTTCCAAAAGAACCATGGAAATTGCCAAGAGAGAACTTGGTATCAAAGCCAAGAGAATCAACAATATCTGGTATTGGCCATTAACGGATTTGGAATAAAGGTTAAGAACGCAACAATGCAAGGTTTATAGACTTACAGCCTTAAGGTTGCAAGGTTGTAAAAAGATAAACACATTGCATTGTTGCAACCTTACAGAAAGGACGATTATGAAGAACATTCAAATACCACAAGAGTTATTTATTAGACTGATAAGATTTCATTTATTCGATATGGATGAGGATGCGGATCTTATCAAGAAAGGATTGGAGGATAAGATGGAACGATTAGCAAGGCATGAAATCTATTCGAAATCCAAGACAGCTTCTTCTGAAGAAGAGAAAGAAAAAGCTCGTCAGGAATACCTGGATATGGTCGGCATGCATCAGGATTTCAGATGGTGATTTCTTCCTTGGTGGATATGGACAGGAGCGTGCCACGCTCCAGTTAATATCAGACAAGGGAAGGTAAAGTTTGGCGGCGAGCGGAGCGAGCTTCCCCATAACGTGTCGTTATGGGTAACCCCCTATGGATAATGACATTACACATCATTATCCGGGGGCTCTCCGAGGGGCCTGCCGGCGGCTTTGCTAATTTGATTTTATCGCGAAAGGAGGGTTTACTTTGATAACACAAACTTTTCACATATCATGCAAAAAGCATTCTATAGCAAAAGTGCGTGATGTAGTTTCTGTCAGCAAACACAATCTAAGGCAATATCAGAGTACAGAATATAGCGAAGAAATGATTGAAGTGGTTGAGGGCAGCGAGGTAAATATCCTTGATGATGTAAAAGAGATTTACGACAAGGAATTTACGGAGGCTCTGGAGGAATACAATAAAGGTAAAAGGAACGACAGGCAGATATCCAATTACCTGGAATATGTATCCGAAAGCAAAAAGAATGATGTGGCAGTAGAGGTTATAATACAAACCGGAGATATGGAATTCTGGTCAGATAAGTCTCCAGAACAGTGGGAAGCAATGAAACCTCTGTTAAAGGAACAGCTAGAATTTGTTAAAGAGATTGTTCCGGAGTTCAAGATAGCTTCAGCGGTAATTCACATGGACGAAAATTCACCTCATATGCATGTTATAGGAGTTCCGGTGGCTACAGGATACAAGAGAGGTCTGAGTAAACAGGTTGCCAAGACCAAAGTCTTTGATCAGGAACGCCTTGAGGCTATTCAGGATAAGATGCACGAATTTGTATCAAAACAGATGAGTGAACATCCTGAGATCTTTGAAGGTGAGACTCTAAAACCTAAAGAGAAGGGAAGAAATAGTGATTTCTCAAAGGAGTTTTACCTGAAGGTCAAGCAAAAGGAGTATGAGGAGCTTGAAACCAAGTGTCAAGCCAAAGAGGAACAAATAGAAGCTCTTGATGATACAGCAGAAGTCATTAAGCAGGATATTAAAGCAACGGAACAGCAATACGTTGATGCAGTGGTCAATTCAGAGATGAAAAAAGAATTTATGAGATATGCATCACTTGAGAATCCTAAGACTACACTTGGAAAACTCGTATCCGGAGCATTCAAGAAATTCAAGGAATGGTGGGATAGAACTAGAAAGCCTGAGGTAACCGAAAAGGCTAGAACGAGTATCCTGGAACAGCTAAGGGAAGCTAGGGTTAGAGCTGATCAGCACAACGAACAGCAGATTTCAAAGCCACACAAAACGGACTTGGGAATGGAGAGATAAAATCTTCAAAAGATAGAGCAGGGGCGTGAAAACGTCCTTGTTCTATGTGTAAGAATATTGAAGAGGATAGAAAAAACACGTATAATCTAAAATGTTGGGTATTGCGTATGGCTTATACAGGCAAATCGCAATTTGATAAAACAATTATCTTGCAGAATAGTGTACTAATTATTGTTGGGAGCTAAGGGAGGATATGTATGAACGCTAGAGAATATCTGGATATTTTACACGTTGCTGAGAGATTAAAAGATACACCTCGTCATTGTACGACAACGAAGCGCAGAACAGAGAGTGTTGCTGAACATAGTTGGCGTATTTCTCTGATGGCATTTCTTTTGAGGCATGAGTTTCCGGAACTGGATATAGATAAAGTTGTAGACATGTGTCTCATCCATGATTTGGGGGAATGCTTTACCGGAGATATTCCAACTTTTATCAAAACAGATGATGACAGAGAAGTTGAGGATTCGTTTCTCAACAAATGGGTGCAATCACTGCCGGAGGAATTATCCAGAGATATCGCCGAGTTATACAAAGAGATGGATGCGCAGGAAACTAAGGAAGCAAAGCTATACAAGTCTCTTGATAAGCTTGAAGCTCTTATACAGCACAATGAATCTCCTATAGATACATGGTCAGAAAACGAGTATGAGCTTAATAAAACATATGCATTTGATACTGTTGCATTCTCAGATTGGCTTACTGTACTGAGAAAAGAAATTTTGGATGATACCCTAAAAAAGATAGAAGCTGAGATGCAGTGACTCTTGCAGAATAACTTAGAGCAGCGAATTGAAATTTAGGGAGAATGGAATGGGAACTATCAATGAGATAATTATCGGAAATGTCTGCAGCGTTTTTGCAATGATCTCTGATTCAATAAGCGGAACTAGGCAAAAGAGATCACAAATGCTGGGGATACAGATTATAAGCCAGTTCTTTTATGCGGCAGGATCATTTATTCTTAAGGGCTACAGCAGTGTGGCTCAAAATGTTGTGGCTGTTCTCAGAAACATCGCTGGAATAAAAAACGTTAAGAGCAGGGGGGTGGAATGGGGGCTGATCCTGCTTGGCGTGGTATTGGGAGCAGTGTTCAATAACAGAGGAATCCTTGGCTGGCTCCCTATTGTTGCGAATTTCGAGTATTCTGTTTCAATCTTCAGGTTTAAAGATAATGACCGGGCATTAAAGATCTCTTTTGCCATAAATATGGTAATGTACAGCGTGTTCAGCTTCATAATCCTGAACTACGTAAGTGGCATTGCTAATCTGGTAGTGGCTGCCACAACGGTAGTAGCGCTAGTCAAGAATGACCAAAATAAACAGGTGTGATGTATCTGGCGAAGCAACCTGTATAAGATCATAGGTAAAGCAACTTTGGATTATACGCAGAAAGATGAATTCATATTTGTCGAAATGACTGATCGGAAGTTAACTCGCAATATAAATGAGTACGACAATTTCGGTTTGTAAAGACGAAAGGTATTGGAAAAAACAGATATAAAGTTGCCACCAGCAGCATACAGTAGCCCTGAGCTTTCTACCGTACGCAGCAGGTAAACAGCAACTTGAAGGAGAAATGCCTAAAATACGGCACTTTCACTTCATTAATAGTTCTCAAAGAGATAATCATCTGCTATGGCAGATTTCAGAAGACTCGGTACAATGTACCGGGTCTTTTTTGGTGCGCGAAAGTGGACCTGGGGGACGGGGTTAGTGGACCATTTTACGTTGTTGAGTTTATATGTTACTTTGATGTTAAGGAAATATCTGTCATTTTTTCCGTCGAAAGTGTAGAATTGAAGGTAGTGTTTTAGGGGGAAAATAATGTCATCACATTATAGTTATTATAAAAAAATAGATGGAAAGCTGGCGTTTCTTTCTGGGAATAGCCTGGATACTTAAATGATCTTAACTATTAAATAATTAACATCAAGAGAAAGACCAAAGAGAGCGGCAATGACAAATACAGAACAGACCACACATAATATGACCTCAGGAAACAGTATGAAACAGATCATACTGTTCTTTTTGCCCTTATTATGGGGAAATCTTTTCCAACAACTATATAGTCTTGTGGATAGCATTATAGTTGGCAAGGGAATCTCGGATCAGGCGCTGGCTGCTGTTGGGGCAACCGGGACACTTAACTTCCTTATACTTGGATTTGTTGTGGGGATGACCAGAGGATTTGGCATAACCTTTGCCCAGAGCTTTGGAAAAAACGATATGGCTATGCTGAATGCATACATCAGAGCAGCCAAGAAGCTCAGTATCACGTTTGGAATAGCCTTTACTGTTGTATGCGTTTCTTTGCTCAATAAGATGCTGACGTTCTTGAACACTCCTGAAGATATCTTTGACGATTCGTATAGATATTTTGCTGTGATCTTATTGGGAATAGTAGTGACGGTTATGAATAACCTTGAGATTACAATTCTCCAGTCAATGGGAGATTCCAGAACGCCCCTCACTGCTATGATCTGTTCATCACTCGTGAACATCATGCTTGATATTATTTTCATAATGGCCTTTGGCACAGGAGTTGTCGGAGCAGCAGTGGCAACAGTGGTCTCTCAGTTTGTATCATACCTTTTGTGTCTTAAAAAGCTTAGAACCATCGATTTTATGAGTCTGGGAAAAGACACGTCAGAAATAGCAGATGAAAAGAATATATTGGTTGAACTGATGAAAATAGGACTTCCTGTGGCACTTATGAATTCGGTCACAGCTGCAGGGGCCATGGTATTGCAGTACTTCGTAAATCTTATGGGAAGCGCATATGTGGCAGCCTATTCAGCCTGCATGAAATTTGCATCACTCTTTGAGCAGTTCGGAATGTCCGTAGGTCTTTCCATGATGACCTTTGTGGGGCAAAATAAGGGCGCTGGCAAATATGACAGGATACGCACAGGAGTAAGACAGGGCCTGATGCTCTCTACACTTGTGAATGTGCCTATATCGCTCCTTATGATATTTGTGCCCGGAAGCCTGGCAAGGATGCTGCTGACTGACAACATGATAATCGGTTATTGTACCGATTTCATGCCGATTATGGGAATAAGCTTTTTTGCCCTGGGCTGGCTTTTTGTATACAGATACTCTGTTCAGGGGTTGGGCAATACCTTTATACCAATGCTCTCAGGCGGGCTCGAAGTCATTATGAGACTGATCTTTGGCTTTTTGGTAGGAAGGAACGGATTTAAGGGAATTGCCATTTCTGAAGTATCTGCATGGATAGGCGCTTTTCTGATGCTCATGGTGACATACTATTGTTTAATTGGCAAAAGAACTAAAGCAATAGTATAAAGTAGCAATAAAAAGACTCCCTGGGGACGGGGGTAGTGGTCCACTTTTGGGCTTAAAGATTAAGGGTAAGGCTTGCCTATTTTGATATGACTTTATTAAAATGTAAGAAAGAACTATGGAATAATGCTGAATTAACCGATGAGAGATGATAGATTATGGATAAATCATGGTCAGAAAACAATAAAGAAATACAGAAATTGCTGACGAAGGAAGCAACCTTTAAAGATGCTATTCAGAAGCTTTTGGCTTTCCGCGAGGAAATGTTTGAGCAGATTACTCAGATTGTGAGTGGATACCCGGATGAGGCCTTTGCCCAGATGCCATTTGCGGGTGCAGATGGATATCACAGTAAAACCCTTGCCTATTCTATATGGCATATTTTCAGGATTGAAGATATAGTTGCCCATGAGATGATAGCAGGGGATAGTCAAATCCTTTTTACACAAGACTTTCATAATCGCATTGGCGCACCTATTATTACTACGGGTAATGAACTTCAGGGGAACGATATTGCAGAGTTTTCAGAAAAACTGAATATTAAAGAACTTTATCTGTATGTAAAAGCTGTAAAGGAGTCTACGGATCAGATTCTTGGAGATCTGACATACAAGGATTTAAAGCAAAAATTCGGCGGCGATGTAAAGGAAAAACTTATCCGCAGTAAATGTGTCAGTGAGAATGAGAATGCCTTTTGGCTGATTGATTACTGGTGCGGAAAGGATATAAAAGGACTGATTCAGATGCCATTTAGTCGTCACTGGATCATGCATATCGAAGCCATGCGCCGCATCAAGAATAAACTCTGCAAGATAGCACGAAAGGGTGTTGATCCTGTTGCTTATTGTGGCTTTTCCTGTAATCACTGTTTCCTTTCAGAGTGGTGCGGATCCTGCAGAACGAAGTACAATGTCTGCTCTTTTGCTACCTGTGCTGAGGACAGAATATGTCCGAATGTGAAATGCTGTAAGGAAAAAGATTTGGACGGATGTTATGAGTGTGATGAGCTCGAAAATTGCAATAAAGGATTCTATATTCCATCAAATGAGGGAGCAAATGCAGCAAAGGCTCAGGCATTATATATAAGGAAATACGGAAAGAAAGAGTTCTTAAGGGTTCATGACAGGCTACATGAGAAGTATGACTTCCAAAAGACACAGGAAGTTTTGGGACAGGATTATAAGGAAGGACTGAGAATTCTGGAGGAAACTTGAAAAAGCCTATAAATATGCCATTATATCAATAACAGAGTTGCCACCAGCAGCATACAGTAGCCCTGAGCTTTCTACCGTACGCAGCAGGTAAACAGCAACTCGTCCTAGAAATGCCACAAACACAGCACTTAAGGCAGTGAAAAAGTTCTCAAAGAGATGGGTTATAACACTAGAACTTTTAGGTGCGATAAAAATCTTTCTGCTATAGGTGTAAATGCCTGATAGCGGTTCCATGCGAAATATATTTTGTTTTCAAGCTTAGGAGACAGCGGTCTGAATGCAAGGCCGTTGTCTTTTGATGTATCAATAAGATGATCATAGGTGAGAAGATACCCAAGACCTTCCATTGTGAAAATAGAGCCATTGTAGGAAAGACGGAAAGAACCTTCAAGCTGTAGCTCTGAAAATCTGCTCCCGGCCCATTTCTTTATATCTCCGTTCCAAGCCTGATCTGAGCAGAAAAGAGGTAATCCTATCAGGTCATCCAAACGAATGGATTTCTTTTTTGCCAGAGGGTCATTTTCAGGAATGATAAGTCCCCAGGTATCAGCCTGTGGAAATTCTATATATTCATACTTTCTGATGTCCGGCTGCTCAACAAGAACAACAAAATCAAGAAGCCCTTTTTCTGTTTTTTCAGATAGCTGCTCTGTATCACCACTTGTGATGTGATAATGGAGATTGGGATAGCTTTCTTTAAAGGTCTTGATTGCTCTTGCAAGGAATCTTAGCTGATAAGATTCTGCAAGTCCGAGGTAAAGATCGCCTCCGCTTATGTCATCAAGTGAAACAAATTCCTGCTCGATTTTATCAGCCATGCTCACAAGATCTTCTGCACGGTTTCTGAGAAGAATTCCTTCTTCTGTCAGCTTTATACTGAAACTGTGCCTTGTAAATAGCTTCTTACCCAATTCTTCTTCCAATGATTTTAATTGTTTGGATAAAGTTGGCTGAGTCACATGCAGTATCTCAGCGGCTCTGCTCATGTTTTCTTCTCTTGCTACAGCTAAAAAATATCTTAAAGTCCTGATTTCCATGGTGCTTCCTTTCCTGTACTGCTCATTGCTAAATGATATGCCAAAATGGAATAATATGATATTCATTATAACTATTAGCAAAAAATCTTACAAGCTCATACAATAGAATTGTAAGTGAAATAGTTACATGGAAATGAGGAATACTCATGGATAAAGAATATCTAAAGCAAAGCCTTTCAGATGCGGGATGCTGTAATGAGGCAACAGACACTATCCTGGAAAGATTTGAGTCAGGCAGTATCGATGAAATGGTAAGGCTTCTGAAAAAAGAAAGATGCCGTGCTATGGACGAATACCACGAATGTGGAAGAAAAGTTGACTGCATGGATTTCATGCTAAGAAAAATCGAAAACGAAATGAAGCAGAGATGACGGAGGTATCAAATGATGATTAGAACAGAAGAACTTAATTTAGTAACAGAGTGGGATAAGACCTTTCCAAAGAGTGAGAAGGTAGAACACAGCAAGGTGACATTTGCAAATCGCTACGGGATAACTCTTGCGGCAGATATGTATATACCAAAGGATATAGATGGCAAGCTTCCGGCTATTGCAGTATCAGGACCTTTTGGAGCTGTTAAGGAGCAGTGTTCAGGATTATATGCCCAGACTATGGCAGAAAGAGGATTTCTTACAATAGCCTTCGATCCCTCTTTTACAGGAGAGTCAGGCGGCAACGTAAGATATATGGCATCACCTGATATCAATACAGAGGATTTTATGTCTGCAGTTGATTTTCTTTCACTTAATGAAAAGGTAGATCCGGAAAGAATAGGAATCATAGGAATCTGCGGATGGGGCGGAATGGCTATCAATACAGCTGCTCTTGACACAAGAATCAAAGCTACAGCTGCAATGACCATGTATGACATGACAAGAGTTAATGCAAAAGGTTACTTTGATGCCGATGACAGTGAAGAAAAGAGATATGAAGCGAAAAAGGCTTTGTGCGCTCAGCGTCTTGAAGATTTAAAGAATGGAGAATATAAGCGTGCGGGAGGTGTTGTAGATCCTCTACCTGCAGATGCACCTTTCTTTGTAAAAGACTATTTTGATTACTACAAAACTGATCGTGGATATCATGCCCGTTCCCTTAATTCCAATGATGGATGGAATGTGATAGGCTGTGAATCCTTCGTGAATCAGCCAATCCTTAAATACAGCAACGAAATCAGAAGTGCAGTGCTTCTTGTACATGGCGAGAAGGCTCACTCCTGCTACTTCAGTAAAGACGCTTATGCCGACATGATAAAGGACAGCAAATATGCTGATAATAAAGAACTGATGATCATTCCAGATGCAGTTCATACAGATCTGTATGATGGAGGAGATAAGGATTATATTCCGTTTGACAAACTTGAGAGCTTCTTCAATGAATATCTTAAATAAGGAAAGATGACATGGGTGAAGCAGAAGGCAAAGAAGAGGAAAAGCGGGAGGCGTATGAGTTTGGAAAATCTCTTTTGTAAAAATACAGGTAAAACGCTTACAGCATTATGTGTGATGGCTGTAAACCTCTTTACTGGATGTGGATATAATGAGAATGCACATGTTTACTCGAAGGTTGATTCTGTTCAAGACAATTATGTAGAAACAATACAGTCACAGGTTAAAGCTGATGCTAAAACGAACAGTAATACGGCAACGGAAGATTACTTAAAGGATGAAGAAGACGTTATTACTGATGATGAAAGGTCGACGGAAAATATGCTAAAGCTTTTTATAAATGATGAAGAGATACAGGTAATCTGGGAAGAAAATGAATCAGTAGAAGCTCTGAAGAATCTGGCTGAAGATAAACCTATCATCATTGATATGTCTATGTATGGCGACTTTGAGCAGGTTGGCTCTATTGGTCAGTCTATTCCAAGTAATGATAAGCAGATGACTACAAGTGCCGGGGACATTGTTTTGTATTCAGGTAATCAGCTGGTAATGTTTTACGGTTCAAATAGCTGGGCTTATACAAAGCTCGGGCATATTGAAAATACATCTGCGGAAGAAATGAAAAAAAGGCTTGGTTCCGGGGACGTTAACGTAACAATAAGTATTACTGAATAAGCTTATGAGAAGTGAGGCTAGCTGATTGAAAAAGTTCTCAAAGAGATAATCAATCTGCAATGGCAGATTTCAAAGGCTCGGTACAATGTACCGGGTCTTTTTTGTGTGCCGAAAGCCTTTAAAACATTCAAGGAATGGTGGGACAAGACTAATGCACATAATATTGAACAGGATGGTAGATATAGGTATAATTACAAACAGTTGCTACAAAGAAAAAAATTAAGTATTTCTGAATAGATTAACTTTCGGGATAATAGACTAAGACAAATCGGCAGTTTGTCGGGATGAACGTTGGAGCATAAAATTGGAATATATTCCAGGTTAAGGAGGATAGATTGAAGAAAGTATTAGTTTTAGGCTGCTCCGGCAGCGGGAAAAGTACATTCTCCATAAAACTTCAGAAGAAGACTAAGCTTCCTTTATATCATCTTGATAATATTTGGTGGAATGCTGACAGGACACATATTTCAAGAGACGAGTTTGATGCGAGTCTTGCTGATGTTGTGAAGCGTGACACTTGGATTATAGATGGTGATTACAGCAGAACATATGAAAACCGTATTAAAGCTTGCGATACCATCTTTTTCCTGGATTATGGAGAAAAAGTTTGCATGGATGGAATTACCGGAAGAGTAGGTCAGGAGCGTCCTGATATGCCATGGACAGAAAATGAGCTTGATCCAGAACTTGTAGAACTGGTTCAGAACTACGAGCATAAGAACAAACCAAAGTTGATGGAACTATTTTCCAAATATCCAGATAAGAATGTAATTACATTTTTTAATAGAGAAGAAGCAGAAAAGTGGATTGCAGAAGGACAACCAGAGGTGTAAATAGTGATAAATTTAAATTTAGTAAATGTTCTATGGACAGTCGGAAATATTGTACTGTGGATTGGGATAATAATACTGATTGTAAATTTCATTAAAAAGTTAAAGCGATAACCGTTCATATTTCATTTCATTTAACGATGGGGCACGACTTGAAATAATGAATAAGCCAGGCATGGTGGATGCAGCATTTATAAATTGCAGGTTATAAAGTAAATTGGGTATGCAAATTAATTGGAGGGGAAATTGAACATAGTAAATGATGACTAATAAAGAAATATTTAAAGAAATAGTTGAAATTATGCGAGAAGATTCCGCAACCTGTAAAGATTACGGAACGGGTAATTCTCAGGAATATGAAAGCCAGATATCTGATGACATGGATCGAAAGGATTTTTTACATCTGGTACAGGAATATCTGGCTACTTTTGGTGTAGAAGGACATCTTTTATTTACAGATTTCAGTCTTGAAAAAATTGGTTTTTCAGTGATGAGGCAGGACGATGTACTATACGTGATAAAGGCAAATAAAGATACAGGGCTTGTCTCGGAAGATAAAATAGTTGCAATCGATGGGTTCTCAATAAAAGAATTATTTCAAAGAGAAAAAACATTTTTTATGGGGGAAACAGCGGAGCGTGAAGGTAAAATTTGGTCTGCAGTGCTAAAGTTTTACAACGTTTTAACTGTTATTCATCCAGATGATTCAAAAGAAGATATTTCTATTATTCATAATACAAAGGGGAGAGAGACGGAATGTTATTCTTTTGAAGAATATGATGATACGCTTTATCTAAGATTTGCAGATTTTGCTGATTTGGACGCGATAAATCAGTTATTAAGCAAATGTAAGTGCATTCTGGAAAAATGTAAAAAACTAATTGTGGATGTCCGTGGAAATGGTGGAGGTGCAGATTCTGCATTTGTACCGCTCCTAGAGTATTGTTTTCCAGAAGGAGAATTCGTTACAGACTATTATAAGCCAGAATATCCTATTGAAATTAATTATTCTGTTAGAAATTGTAAAGATCGAATCGAGAATCTAAAAAAATATTTGGTTGGGGATATACCAGAAGAAATGACAGCAATGCTAAATACAATGATTGCCAATAACACTGAAAATATGGGCAAAGGATTTCTTGATGACGATGACGAATTTGCAAGTGGAATTATAGGGAAAAAAGGTCCTGAAAAGGTATTGATTATTACGGATGAAAGCTGTGGTTCTTCTGGGGATGCATTCGCAGAGGTTATGTCATGTTCTCCTAAAGTGACTATAGTTGGAAGACCTACTATGGGAATTACAGATTTTTCAAATTGTAATGTGGTTTCCTTTGATGATTTTAGATTTGTTTATCCGACGTCTAGAGACAAAAGAATTGATTATGGCAAAGGGCTTGCGCATAAAGGGGTACCTGTAGATTATTATATCCCATGGTCTCCTGAGCATATAGGTAAGGATGTGGAGCTGGATTACTGCTTGAATTATAGATAATTTAAAATCAAAGCGCCCGACTACATTCAATAATCGGAATCGTGGATATGGAACAGAGGGATTAAAACTTCTATGTGATGCTGCCAAAGACAACGGGATATTATATTTCCGTTTATAGCGTTACACATGGGATGATTAAGATGCAGTTGGGAGATTTAATGAAAAGAATATTTAAAATTTTAGGTTTTGTTTTATGCGGAATTATCTGTGTGGCACTAATTGCATTATTAGTATCTGGTATTAGGACAAAGCTGATTCAGAATGATTATTCATCAGTCTATACAAATCCTAAGTACCAGAATCCTGTAAAAATTGAAAACATCGATGTGATTACACAGCATGTATCGTGTGGCTATGCTGTTATTGAGATGTTCTCTACATGGGCCGGAAAAAACATAACAGAAGACAGTTTGTATGATGAATATGGAACCATAGTTACTTCTACAGGAAACAAGTTTTGTGAGGAGATGAATAAGCAGTTCACTGAATATGACACAGAGATTCATAAGTATCAGAAGAATACTGAGTTCATTGACATTATGTATGATACTCTGTCTTCAGGAAAGCCAGTTCCATTTGAGTGGGCAGCTTTGTATGGGGACGAGTGGACATTGCACTACTCATTAATCATTGGAGCAGATATTCCAAATGATAAAATTACCGTGGCAAATCCTTACGGTTACTATGAGGAACTTACATTAGAGGAATTATTGGATAGAACCAGCTTTAAGGCCTATGAGAATGTGCCACTTTTCATGAAAATGGGCTTTGCCATTGGCCTGTTTGAAAAGAATACACTTTTTTCAATTAAATAACTTCACGATTCATTGAGCAGTACCAGATTATGAATGCGTAAATAAAAAGGTACTATATTTTTTAAACTCTGCTTGTGATACGGTTAAGGTAGGACAAGGATAACCTGATTGTGAAAGGAGTTGCCATGAAAAGGAATATTCGATTAGTTCTGTTAGGAGAATTACTATTATTTGTTGCCGTATTTGCACTAAATATTATAGGTGGGAATTGGGGCGCTAGTGCCATATTATGGTTTATTGATCTACCATCTTTTCTTCTAATTGCGTTAGTTCTTATACCAGGTCTTTTGATAATGGGAGAGTGGAAGAACTTTACAAAGGCTTTTTCTGTGGGATTAAAGCCTTATAGCTTACTAGAATTGAAAAATATTATTGGGGCTGTGGAAGCTGCTCAGAAATTAACAGTTTTTGCAGCATTGTTTGCAATTATCATATCCGGAGTTTTACTACTTGGAAAGCTGGATGATTTATCTACCATAGGAGCTAATCTTGCAATATGTTTTCTGTCGGGGTTGTATGCGGTGATTCTTGAATTTTTCCTTTTGCCACTGAAGCTTAATGCTGAGCACAAGATGAATGAGGAAATGGATTTTGGAGAATAATATCAATATCTCTAAAGAGCAATATCTTGCAGTAGCCCAGAAATTTGGACTAACAAAGCGTGAACTGGAATTGGGCTTTATGAAGGTATCAGGATTTTCAAATCGTAGAATTGCTTATATGTTAGGTATTTCAGAGCAGACAGTGAAAAATCATTTTACTCATATTTACGAGAAGGCATGGGTTCCAGGTAGAAAAGAATTTATAGAATTATTTATTCCCAATTAACAAAGGAGATTATATCTATGTAACAGTAATTTCACAGAAAATCTGTTTATATAAATTGTGTAAAATGCTATTATGTAAAATAGAAGGTAAACATCTAGTATTTTCAATGGGAAAAGTATTATAGGAGGGGTCTTATGAAATTTTATGTATGCGAATCATGTGGAAATTTCGTAGGTATGATTTTTGAGTCTGGCGCTCCAATGTCATGCTGCGGAAAGATGATGAAAGAGCTTGTTCCTGGTACTTCTGATGGTGCCGTTGAGAAACATGTACCTGTTTTCAAAGTTGAAGGAAATAAGGTTACAGTTACTGTCGGTTCAGTGGAGCATCCAATGGCTGAAGAGCACTTTATTGAGTGGATTGCTCTTGAGACAAAGAAGGGTGGCCAGAGAAAGGTTCTCAATCCTGGAGATAAGCCATGTGCTGAGTTTGCTCTTACAGACGATGATGCAGTTGCTGCTGTATATGCATATTGCAATCTTCATGGTTTATGGAAAGCTGAATAATGAAATTTACAGACCTCAGAAGCAAGTGAAATTGTTTCTGAGGTTTTTTGTTACCGTCTTCACTTTAACATGCTAAAGTGTTACTATTGTTTTATACTATTGGCAACATGTTTTAGGAGGCAGTTATGTACGAGAAGATTTCGAGACTACTTATGTATGGAGATTTAACTGAGGAAAGCATTCTTTACAAGCTTGGAAGAGCAATAGATTCAGTAGAATCAGGAGATTATAACAAGCGAGAGATTACCCGCGAGATTAACGCGATTTCCAAGGAACTTCTGATGCTTGCGACAGATTACGGCTTTGATGATAATCTCTGGCACAATTACATTGCCTTCTATATTATTACAAACGAGAATCCATTTTCTCTGGTTACAGAAAAAACTGATGTTAAGCCAGGTTCTGTAAATCATCTGGTGGAAAATGATTTCAATATTTTAAAGGAGCTTTTTGACTACGATTTTTCCCCACTTGAAAAGGAGCTTGGAATCCAGAGTTTTTCAGTATTTACCAATTACAGTGCTGTTCAGAAGAATCAGCAGATGTACAACAGAAATGTTAGTGAAAAGGTTAGAAATCTTTCAAAATCCCTTGAAAATGCAAAGGATGAGAAGGAATTCTTTAATGTAATTACTGATTTTTATAAGGCTTATGGTGTGGGAATGTTCGGTCTGAACAAAGCCTTCAGATTGGAAGAAATCGGAAATAATGATATTAAATTTGTCCCAATCAACAATATGGATGAAGTAGTGCTGGATGATTTGATTGGCTATGAATATCAAAAGCAGCAGCTCATCGCAAATACCGAGAGTTTTGTCCAGGGTAAAAAGGCTAATAACGTGCTGCTTTTCGGCGACAGCGGTACTGGAAAATCTACAAGTATTAAGGCCATTGTAAATCAGTATTACGACCAAGGTCTTAGAATGATAGAGATTTATAAGCATCAGTTTAGATATCTTTCAAAGATAATTGCCAACATTAAAAATAGAAATTACAAATATATTATTTACATGGATGATCTTTCTTTTGAGGAGCACGAGATAGAGTATAAGTTCCTTAAGGCTGTTATCGAAGGTGGTGTGGAGACAAAGCCTGATAATATCCTGATTTATGCCACATCTAACCGCAGACATCTTATTAAGGAGACCTGGAACGATCGTAATGATCAGACTAATACTGATGACCGTCACCACTCTGATACAGTGGAGGAGAAGCTTTCACTTGTTCACAGATTTGGTGTGACAATCAGCTACAGCAAGCCAATGCAGAAGGAATATATCGATATAGTAGTGGGGCTTGCAAAGCGTGCTGGAATTACAATGCCAGAGGAGGAACTTATAGCCAAAGCAAAGATTTGGGAGCTTGAACAGGGTGGCCTGTCAGGTCGCACAGCACAGCAATTTATCAATCACATTGCTGGTACTCAATAGTGAAAAGTCATCAAATAGCCACATTACTGAACTTTTTGTGAAAAAGCCTTTTAGGATTTACTAATGATGTAAAATATATTATGTGTAGGTGTCGAATAATCATTGGTAAATGTTTATTATTCCGAGTGGGGGCATTATGGGAAAAGAGGAATATATCGAGACCGGTGTGGGCGCAGTTCCAACTGGATTGCCGGGAGGTTTTTTCATATATGAGGCTGAAGGTGACGAGAAGATTCTTTTTGCAGATTCAAATGTCATCAATCTTTTTGGCTGCGAAACTTTTGATGAATTTATGGAATTCGTCGGAGGTACATTTAAAGGATTGGTTCACCCTGAGGATTTATACAAAATAGAGAATCAGATTCAGGCTCAGACTGTTTTTGGTGAAAAACGTCATGATTACGTTAGATATAGAATCTTAACCAAGCAAGGTGAAGTAAGATATATAGAAGATTTTGGACATCTCCTTCATTGGATGAATGGAAAGAGTTTCTTCTATGTATTTATTGTAGATGTTGATCAGAATGAATATCTAAACAATGCCCGTAATTCCTACGCAGAAGCAGAAGTACTAGCTGCGGATAGAGAGACAGATAAGCTGACAGGATTATTTAATATGTCCTTCTTCTATCATAAGGTGCAGATGCTTTTAAATTCAGCAGAAATATCAAGACAGGAGAGTGCATTCATCCACTTTGATATTCCTAATTTCAAATTATATAACGAGCGTCATGGCTTCAAAATGGGTGATGAATTGCTTTGCGATTTGGCTAGAATTATAAAGGATGTATTTTATTCAGGTACAGTCGCAAGATTTTCTGATGACCATTTCGTAGTATATATTAACGAAAATAAGGATTCAGTAATAGAAAACGTGGAAGAAGTATATAAGCGTATGCTTCTTGCTGATGATGTTAACAAGAAAGTTAGAGTCAAGGCTGGTATTTATATTCTTGATGACCAGCGCGCGGAAGTTGGATTGGCCTGTGACCATGCTAGACTTGCTTGTAACAGCATAAAGAATCGACATGATTTAAATTATTGTATTTACGATGACATTTTAAGAGATAAACTTAGACGTCAGCAGTACGTTATTGATCATATAGATGAGGCTATAGCACTTGATTTTATTAAGGTATTCTATCAGCCTATTATCAGAGTTGCCACAGGTCAGGTTTGTGGAATGGAAGCACTTGTTCGTTGGGTTGATCCATCTGTTGGAATGCTTTCGCCACTTGATTTTATTGAAACTCTTGAACATTTCCATCTGATTCATCTGGTTGATGAATTTATGGTAAAGAAGGTTTGTCAGGATATGAGAATGCTTATGGATGAGGGACTTCCTGTAGTCCCTGTTTCCGTAAATATTTCCCGACTTGATTTTGATGTATGTGATGTACTTAAGTTGTTGGATGATTTCTGTGAGATTTACGAGATTCCTAGAAATCTGATTGAAGTGGAAATCACTGAGAGTGCATTTAATGATAACACCGGTCTCATAAAGCATGAGGTTGCAAAGATTAGAAATGCCGGATATGAGGTCTGGGTAGATGATTTTGGTAGTGGATATTCATCTCTTAACACTATAGCGGAGTATGAATTCGATGTTTTGAAACTGGATTTGATTTTCCTTAGAAGTTATAATAATCCACAGACCAGAAAGCTTATGAGCTATATCATAAAGGGTGCATCGGATTTGGGTATCAAGCCTCTTTGCGAGGGTGTTGAGACAGAAGAACATTATCAGTTCCTTAAGAGTATCAATTGCGAGAGAGCTCAAGGATATTATTTTGGTAAACCAATGCTTCTTGATGAAACTCTCGAAAATATAGCAGACAAGGGAATGACATTTGAAGGCTACGGAGAATAAATAGCATATGACTAATTCACTAGTTGATTATTTGCAGAGTATGAATGAAATGGCGGTTATTTTAAGACTGATTATTGCTGCAGTTTGTGGCAGTTTAATTGGTTGGGAGCGTGTTGTCAGGAGACATAGTGCGGGAATAAGGACATTCTCACTGGTAAGTCTTGGCTCTGCAGTTGCAACAGCTTTAAATCTTTATCTGGCTGGGATGCCAGGGTTTGATGCAGATGTAAGCCGTATACCTGCCGGAGTTGTAAGTGGAATAGGATTTCTTGGCGCAGGTACCATTATTGTTACTGGAAGAAATCAGATAAAGGGTCTTACAACAGCAGCTTCACTTTGGGTTGCATCCTGCATGGGTATGGCCTTTGGAGCTGGATATATCACAGTTGGATTATCATGTTTTGCACTGGTAATGCTTGCGAATCTTGTACTTGTGAGAGTTTCACAGCAGATTGAGGAAAACAGCCGATATGTCAGCATGTACATCGAGGTTGAGGAGACCAATGGAATAAAACAGCTTCGTAAGAAGTTTGCAGAGATGGGCTATCAGATTACCAGCATTAATAAAACAAAAGATAAAACATTATCGGGTAAAGATACAGCACTTATGGTGGAACTGGATTTTGGAAATAAACATTCCCATCAAAAGCTGCTTGATGAACTGAATAATTTGGACTTTGTAAGTTATGTTGAGGAGGTGTAAACACCTCCTCTTTTTGTTATAATAATACTCAAGATTATATTCAGAGTCGAATAATTCGGGAGGGTTATTATGGTTAGAGATGGTAAGATTTGGATTGCAAATACCGAGGATGGTTCACCAGTTTTTGTTTTACCGAAGATGGCAAACAGACATGGTCTTATAGCAGGTGCCACAGGTACCGGAAAGACTGTTACATTAAAGGTTCTTGCAGAATCATTTTCAGACATGGGGGTACCTGTATTTTTAGCTGATGTAAAGGGTGATATTGCCGGAATGCTTGAGGCTGGTGTTGACAGCGAGAATATGCAGGAACGTATCAAGAGATTTGGATTGGCAGAGCATGGTTTCTCATACCAGAAATACCCTACTACTATATGGGATGTTTATGGAAAGAATGGAATTCAGGTTCGCACATCTATTTCTGAGATGGGACCACTTCTTTTGGGAAGAATACTTGATTTAAATGAGACCCAGAAAGATATTCTTACAATCGTATTTAAAATTGCTGATGAGAACGGCTGGTTCTTATATGATACAAAAGATTTAAAGGCTATGCTTAATGAGGTGGCTGAAAATAATAAGGAATATACTGCTGAGTATGGAAATATTGCAAAGCAAAGTGTTGGTGCAATCCAGCGAGCAGTGGTAGCTCTTGAAATGGCTGGAGGAGACCAGTTCTTTGGACAGCCTGACTTAGATATCAGAGACTGGCTTACACCAGATGCTTCAGGCAAAGGCATGATTCACATCCTTGACAGCCAGAGCCTTATCAATAACGGCACACTTTATTCTACATTCCTTCTTTGGCTCTTATCAGAGTTATTTGAGACAATGCCAGAGGTAGGAGATTTGGACAAGCCTAAGATGGTATTCTTCTTCGACGAAGCACACCTTCTTTTCAAAGATACACCGAAGGCTCTTTTAGATAAGATTGAGCAGGTTGTAAAGCTTATCCGTTCAAAGGGTATAGGTGTTTACTTTGTCACACAGAACCCAAGGGATATTCCTGATGGAGTATTGGCTCAGCTTGGAAATAAGGTGCAGCACGCCCTTCATGCTTACACTCCTTCAGACCAGAAGGCAGTTAAGGCCGCAGCTGATTCCTTTAGAGAAAATCCTGCATTCAAGACAGCTGATGTTATCGAAGCTCTTGGAACAGGCGAGGCAGTGGTATCATTCCTTCAGGAGGATGGCACACCATCTGTCGTTGAAAAGGTATTTATCCTTCCACCACAGTCAAAGATGGGCGGCATCGACGCTTCTGTTAGAGATAATGCTATCAAATCAAGCAACCTTTATTCTAAGTATGCTGTAGCTGTTGATCCTGATTCTGCATACGAGATGCTTGGAAGAAAGAATGAGCAGGAGGAGAAGGAAGCAGCAGAGGCAAAAGAGGCAGCGGCAGCTGCAAAGCAGCAGGCAAAGGAAGAAGCAGCGGCAGCTAAGGCTGAGGCCAGAGAAAAGGAAAAAGAGGCAAACCGCAAGAAGCGTGCAGCCAAGTCTGTTGGAACTACTGTTGCCGGAACAGTGGGCCGTGAGGTTGGTAAAAAGGTAGGCAAGCAGCTGGGAGGTAAGTTCGGTCAGACCCTTGGTGGAAATACAGGTGCGCAGCTGTTCAGAGGAATCTTAAATACATTGTTAAAGTAGTGTAAAATTTGACTCTATACCCCATGATTGTTAAAATTATATCCGAGTGTAACTTCACGCTCGGGAGATAATAATTATGGAATCAACGGTCAATTATAGAAGACGTAAGAATAAGAGAAAAAGAAAAAATAGGCTTCTTATTTTCATAGGCGTAGTGGCTTTATTTTTAGCCTTTGCCGGAGTAGGAGCCTATTTTTATTATGATTATTCTAATCGTGTCTACGGCACCTGTGTGGTGGAGTTGGGGGAACCAGTTCAGGCCAGAGATTTCCTTAAGGATGAGTCAAAGGAGGCGGAATTTACTCCCGAAACAATATTTTCCACAGACTTAGCAGGCGAATATAAGATTGGCATTATTTCAAAGCCATTTACATATGAATGTACACTGCAGGTACAGGATACAGTGGCGCCAGAGCTTACTGTGCAGCCCCTCACCCGTACACGGGAAGAGATACCAGAAGCAAAGGATTTTGTGGAGTCAGTCAGCGACTTGTCTAATGATGTAAACATTTATTATGCTGAGTCAATAAACTTCGACAGTTACGGTGATATTCCTGTTAAAATTGCAGCTGAGGACCCATCTGGAAACAGAACTACAGCAGATACAGTTTTACATCTTGTGGAGGAATACGATATCACTCCGCCTATTATTGAAGGTCAGCTGGATAAGATTGTATACGCAGGACAGGGCGTCAGCTTTAAAACTGGCGTAGTTGTTACAGATAATGTTGATACTAACATCGAGATTGAGGTGGACAGCAGCCATGTCAATATAGATGTTCCAGGAGAATATCCTATTATATATACTGCCACCGATTCCATGGGAAATATGGATTTGGCGGAAGGAACCATCACTGTTATCGAGGTGATATACTCTGAGGATCAGGTAAATGAGCTGGCAGATGCTGTTCTAGCTGATATTATCAAGCCAGACATGTCAGACTATGATAAAGCCCATGCTATTTATGTATGGATTCAGGGTAACATTGGATACAGCGAGAGTGAAGACCACGGCGACTGGTTAAAGGGCGCTTACGACGGATTGAAGAATCGCCACGGTGACTGCTACAATTACTTCGCTGTAGCAAAAGCATTACTCACCAGGGCAGGTATCAAAAATGAGGATATTGAGATTATCCCTACAGCTACCCGCCATCATTACTGGAATGTTATAGATTGTGGAGAGGGATGGAGACATTTTGACACCACCCCACGTACAGATAAGACTTTTAAGGGATTTTATATTACAGATGAGGATTTGATGGCTTACTCAAGTGAGCATTATCGTTCTCACAATTACGACCGAGAGGTGTACACATATTTCAATGAGTAAAAAACTAGGAATCATCGGAGGCCTGGGCCCTATGGCGACTGCATATTTTATGCGTCGAATCATTGAGCTGACAGATGCAGCCACCGATCAGGAAAACATCGAAATGATAATATACAACTGTCCATCTATTCCGGACAGAACCGGATACATCCTTGGCACAAGCGATGAGAGTCCACTGCCAAAGATTACCGAGCTAGCTCATAATCTGGAGCATGCAAATGTGGATTACATAGCCATGCCATGTATCACGGCTCATTATTTCCACGACCAGCTGGCAGACAGTGTGTTTATTCCTGTCAGCAATGGAATAAAGGAGGCAGCCCAGTATCTATATGAGAAAGGCATTACAAAGGTGGGAATCATGGCCACGGATGGCACTGCTTCAATGCACTTGTTTGATTCTGTGTTTAAGGATTATGATATTACCTGTGTTTATCCAGATGATGCAGGTCAGAAGCAGGTAATGAGCATTATTTATGATGATGTTAAGGCTGGAAAGCCTGTTGATATGGAGAAATTCTTTCAGGTTAAGTCGCAGCTTTTGGAAGCAGGTGCAGATATCATTATTCTTGGCTGCACAGAGCTTTCCATTGTAAAGCGAGACTATGAAGTAGGACCAAAGGTCCTTGATATTGTGGATGTGCTGGCGGCAGACTGCGTTAAAAAATGTGCCAAGCCACGCCCAGAATGCGACAATCTGATTACTAGATAGAGGTGTTATAAATGCAAAATAATGTACTAGATTATTTAGAGGGAAGTCTGGCCCGTGTCCCAGACAAAATCGCATATGCAGATGATGAGGTGAGCCTCTCATTTGCTGACGTAAAAAGAATTATGGATTCGGTGGGAACAGGATTATTGAACCGCGGTTGTAAGCGTGAGCCGGTAATCGTTTTCATGAAGAAGAGTCCAAACACAATCGCTACTTTCTTTGGCGTTATCAATGCTGGTTGCTACTATGTACCAATCGACAGTGAGATGCCAGCCACTCGAATCAATCTGATTCTTGATAACTGCAAGCCTAGAGTAATTATCTGTGACGACAGCACTGTAGGTATTGCAGAGGGATTTGATTACAAGGCAGATATCGTACTCTTTTCAGATATCGTAAATACGAAGCCAGATGTTGATGCGCTTGCACTTGTTCGTAAGAAAGCCATCGATACAGACCCAATTTATATCGTATTTACATCTGGTTCTACCGGAGTTCCAAAGGGTGTTTGTGCATGTCATCGTTCTGTTATCGATTATATCGAGCAGCTTTCAGAAACACTTGGTTTCAATGAGGACACAATCTTTGGAAACCAGACACCATTATACTTTGATGCATGCTTAAAGGAGCTTTATCCTACATTAAAGTTTGGTGCTACCACATACCTTATTCCACATTCTTACTTCATGTTTCCCATTAAGCTTGTGGAATACATTAACGAGCACAACATTAACACTGTATGCTGGGTAGTTTCAGCCCTTACTATGATTAGTGCTTTTGCAACATTTGACACAGTCGTACCTCACACACTTAAGACTATCGCTTTCGGTAGTGAGGTATTTCCTATAAAGCAGTTCAGACTTTGGAGAGCAGCAGTGCCTGAGGCAAAGTTCTTCAATCTCTATGGCCCTACAGAGGGTACAGGAATGTGCTGCTATTATCCTGTTGAGAGAGAGTTTGCAGATGACGAGGTCATCCCTGTAGGATTCCCATTCAAGAACACAGAGATTCTTCTATTAAAAGAAGATAACACTCTTGCTGCAGATGGAGAGCAGGGTGAGATTTGCATCCGCGGTACATCTGTAACATTGGGATATTACAACAACCCAGAAAAGACAAGCGAAGCATACGTGCAGAACCCACTTAATACAGCATATCCAGAAATCATTTACAGAACAGGTGATATCGGTCACATCAATGAATACGGTGAGCTGATTTTCCACTCACGTAAGGATTTCCAGATTAAGCACATGGGTCACCGTATCGAGCTTGGAGAAATCGAGGCAAATGTTAACCTTGTGCCAGAGATTAAGCTTTCAGGCTGTATTTACGCAAAGGAACAGGGCAAAATTGTTCTCTACTATGTAGGTGACATCACAGAAGGCGATTTAATCAAGGCATTAAAGACAAAGCTTCCTCGCTACATGTTACCTAACAAGGTAAATCGTCTCGAGGAAATGCCTTTCACAGCTAACGGCAAGATAGACAGAGTAACACTTACAAAAATGTATGAAAGTAAATAACGGAGGATTATAAAATGAATGAATTAATCGAAATCTTAAGCGACTTACATCCAGAGGTAGATTTCACTACCGCAAAGGATCTTGTAACAGGAGGAATCCTTGATTCCTTTGATATTGTTTCTCTTATTTCTGAGATTAACGAGGAATTTGATGTAACAATCAGCGCAGCAGAGCTTACACCAGAGAATTTTGCATCTGCTGAGACAATCTATGCATTAATCAAAGCTAAATTAGATGACGAGGATTAATAAATGTTATTTACAAGCTACGAATTTCTTGGATTCCTATTAGTAGTTTTTATAATGTATTATCTTTTGCCAGGAAGGGCCCAGTGGTCCTTCCTACTTATTGCGAGTTATGCATTCTACTTCATGGCAGATCCAAGATATTTGATTTTCATCGCAATTACTACAGTCAGTACTTATCTTGCAGCAAAAGCCATTTCCGACAAAAAGCAGTCCTTTGACATTTGGTTCAAGGAACACAAAAAGGAAATGGAAAAGGAAGAGCGCAAGGCGGCAAAAGCCAAAGAGCATGCCAACGAGAAAAAGATTTTCCTTTGCTGCCTTCTTTTTAATCTTGGTATTTTGGCAGTTACCAAATATACCAATTTCACCATTTCAAACATCAACTCAATAATAGGTGCCTTTGGCAATCAGGGAACTCTTTCTTTTGTAGATTTGATTATCCCTATGGGTATTTCTTTCTATACCTTCCAGTCTATGGGTTATCTTATCGATGTTTATAATGGAAAGTTTGAAGCTCAGAAGAACCCATTTAAGTTTGCGTTGTTCGTATCTTTCTTCCCTCAGCTGGTGCAGGGACCTATCAGCCGCTATGCTGATTTAAGTCAGACACTTTTTGAGGAGCACAGATTTGACTGGAAGACAGTTTCTTTTGGTTTGGAGCGCATCATGTGGGGCTTCTTCAAAAAGCTTGTCATTGCAGACAGAATTCTTGTGGCAGTTCAGGCAATTATCGCGTCACCTGATACTTACAATGGATTCTATGCTTTCGCAGGTGCTATGTTCTATGCACTTGAGCTTTATGCAGATTTCACCGGTGGTATTGATATTACAATCGGTGTAGCTGAGACTATGGGAATTAAGGTTACTGAAAACTTCAGACGCCCATATTTCTCAAAGAATATCAAGGAATATTGGAACAGATGGCATATCACCATGGGTACCTGGTTCACTGATTACATTTTCTATCCAATCAGTGCCAGCCAGTTTATGATGAAGCTTTCAAAGAAGTCCCGTGCCCGTCTTGGAAATAACCTTGGAAAGAGAGTACCTGTTTATCTTTCCAGCTTTATCGTTTGGTTCACAACAGGCATCTGGCATGGAGCCAGCTGGAACTTTATCGTATGGGGACTTGGCAACTTCGTTGTTATCATGATTTCCCAGGAACTTGAGCCTTTCTACAGATGGTTCCACAGCAAGGTAAAAGTGGATGGAACCTTCGGATGGAAATTGTTCCAGATTATCCGTACAGTACTTATCATGTCATCACTTCGTATGTTTGACTGCTACCGAGATGTACCACTTACATTTAAAATGTTTGGAAGTATCTTCACTAAGTCAAGCCTGTCTCAGCTTAATGCAGACGCATTTATTAGCATGGGACTTGAATCATATGATTATGCAGTTGTGTTTATTGGCATGCTTGTTCTTGTGGCTGTCAGCCTTGTACAGCGAAGTGGAAGCGTCCGTGAAAAGATTGCAGCAAAGGCTGCGCCAGTTCGCTTTATTGCATGGTATGGCTTATTTATGGCTACACTAATCTTTGGGGCGTACGGAATCGGATATTCCGCAAGCCAGTTTATTTATAATCAATTTTAAGGTGTATTAATATGAAAAAGCTTTTAGCAATTATATTAACTATATTCATAGCGGTCGCTGGTCTTGCCTTCGCCACCAAACTCCTTGAACCAAAGTATATGTCTGGTGTTCTAGAAGGTGCAATGATAGAAGAGTACTACGATGACCCTACAGATCACAACGTAGTCTTCATTGGCGACTGTGAGCTCTATGAGAATGTTTCTCCAGTTTATCTCTGGGAAAACTTCGGTATCAATTCGTATATACGTGGAAGTGCCCAGCAGTTAATCTGGCAGTCTTATTATCTTGCAGAGGAAACTATCAAAAAAGAGCATCCAGATATTATTGTATTCAATGTTCTTTCCATGAAATACAATGAGCCACAGAAGGAAGCTTACAATCGTATGACAATCGATGGTATGAAGTGGTCTTCAAGCAAGATTGGCTCCATCAACGCATCTATGACAGAGGAAGAGCACTTTATTGATTATGTCTTCCCATTGCTTAGATATCACAGACGCTGGAGCGATTTGGATTCAGATGATCTTACTTACCTTGGTCACAGGGATAAGATCACTTTCAACGGATATTACATGCGTGTGGATGTAAAACCTGCGGAGAATATTCCAGAGGGAAAGCCACTTGCTGATTATCAGTTTGGCTCTAACGCATATACGTACCTAGACAAGCTCACAAAGCTTTGCAAGGACAATGATGTGCAGCTTATTTTGGTTAAGGCGCCTACTCTTTATCCATACTGGTACAGCCAGTGGGAGGAGCAGATAGTGGACTATGCTGCTGCCAATGATTTGCCTTATATCAACTTCCTTGATTTACAGGATGAGATGGGAATTGACTGGAATGAGGATACATATGATGGTGGTCTTCATTTAAACCTTGCTGGAGCAGAGAAAATGTCTCAGTATTTTGGAAAGGTATTATCAGAGGAATTTAAGGTTCCTGACAGAAGAGGTGAGGCAGAGCTTGACTCATATTGGAAGCTGGTTTCTGACCGCTATAACGCTGAAATAGAGCGTCAGAACACTAATTTAAAGCTATACGGAACAGTTCACGGCCCAGAGGAGAATCAATAATGAAATTTGTAATTCAACGTGTAAATGAAGCATCAGTAGCTGTAGATGGCAACACTATCGGCGCCATCAAAAAAGGATTTCTTGTTTTGATAGGAGTGTCAGATTCAGACACAAAAGAAATTGCCGACAAGATGGTAAAGAAACTTTTAGGACTTCGTATTTTCGATGATGAGAATGATAAGATTAATCTTTCACTTACAGATGTGGGAGGGGAGCTTCTTCTGATTTCTCAGTTCACTCTTTATGCAAACTGTAAGAAAGGCTATCGCCCATCATTTACAGATGCAGGAGCACCAGATTTTGCCAATGAAATGTACGAGTATATTATCAGCCAGTGTCATGAGGCTGGATACCACGTTGAGACAGGAGAGTTCGGAGCTGATATGAAGGTTTCCCTCCTGAACGATGGACCATTTACAATAGTATTAGATTCAGCAGAGATATGTTAAGACGAAAAAACAGAGTCCCTTTTGAGACTCTGTTTTAGTTTTTGTTTAATTATTAAAAATTCCTATAATCTTCTGTACCAGCGAAGGCTTAGGCTCAATCATCTTTTCTAAATCCTCTTTATAATGACCTTCTTTGTAAGCTCTCGCAAGTTTTGATTCCATTCTCTTAATGCTTTCTTCATTCATAGCAAATCCCTCCTTTTAGTTAGACTATGAAAGTAATTAGAAAACATTAATCTCCCAAAAATGAATCTCATACCACCTAAGGTGTGTAATAAGAATATACATCAAAAGGTATGTATTAATTGTGAAGTAACTGGGATATCACTGTGATTTTTTAGTGTTCTCATTCTCAGTATTATAATCAGACTTTGTTGAAGCTGATTCCTGATCAACAATATATTTTAATAGGGCGTTAAATGGGCAAACTTCATTTCCACAACATGGACATTTCATAGGTACATCTCCTTTTGCTATAAAAATAATGCTAATTATATTAATGAAAAATAAACAACATCGGGGATTATACCACAGATTTACGAAAATGTGAATTAAAAAAGAGCAACCAAAAATGGTTGCTCTGTAAAAAGTCAAAATAAAAGAGCAACTATGCTTAGTTGCTCTCAAAATCATGCGGAAGGCGGGACTTGAACCCGCACGCTCGCAATGAGCACAAGATCCTTAGTCTTGCTCGTCTGCCAGTTCCGACACTTCCGCGTGCTATGTAAGTAATTTCTGAAAGAAATTACTTGCCCAGAACTTCCTTGCCGAAGGCAAGTCTTCAATGAAGTTCTTCCTTGTTAGCGACAAGAAGTATAATATCAAAGACCCGCCCCATAGTCAACACTAAATTCACATTTTTTTTATAAAATTTTTATTGGTTCTTTATTTACAAAAAAGAATTATGTGATATGATATTTAGAAAGTTAATGCAAAATTGAATTGTGTAAAATCGAAGAAAGGGTTAAATATGTTTTTTTCGATATCCGTAATAATAATCACATTATTATATTTAGTTATTTTAGAGCTTTCCAAAAACATGGTAATAGGATGGATAGTTGGTATTCTTGCCGCTATTATCATGCTGGCAGAAAGATATATGCTTAAGAAGCAGAATATTGTATCCCGCAAGTCTAAGTTAATAACATGGGGATGCTTTATTTTAGTTTTGGTTGTAAATATGTTATTCACAAGACCACAAATCAAAAATGTTCCAGCCGTAGAAGTAAAGAATCCACAAATTACAGAAGTTGTTCAGGTCAAGCAGGGAAATCTTCGAGGCGTTTACAATGAGGATAAGACAGTAAGAGTTTATGCAGGTATTCCATATGCAGCACCTCCTGTTGGTGATTTGCGTTTTAAAGAACCTCAAGATCCAAAAAGCTGGAGTGGAATAAGGAAATGTGATGAATTTGGCCCTATGGCCATGCAGGCCCGCAGCAATCCATTTATGGATAGCTTGTCACATATTCTTGGCTGGCATGATTATCAGGTTAAGTTTGGTGACGAGTATCTTGAGGAGATGAGCGAAGATTGTTTATATCTTAATGTATGGGCACCTGCCACTGAGGATAATGAGCTTAAGCCTGTAATCTTTTATATTCACGGAGGCAGCCTTACAACAGGTCAGTCTTCTTATTCTGAGTACAGAGGCGAGGATTTGGCAAAGCAGGGTGTTGTATTCGTAAACTTTGCATATCGTCTTGGAGTATTTGGTTATTACACAGCAGATGATTTAAAAGTTGAGTCTCCAAATGGCACTACAGGAAACTATGGCCTTTTGGATCAGATTGCAGCCCTGAAATGGGTGCGTGAGAATATTGAGCAGTTTGGCGGAGATCCTAATCAGATTACTATAGCAGGAGAATCTGCAGGATCATCAAGTGTCAATGCATTGTGCGTTTCACCACTTACTGAAGGCATGTTTAATTACGCTATTGCAGAATCAAGTGGAATCGGCGCAGTTGAGCCATTCCATACATTCCGTTCATATGATGTGGCTTTAGAGGAAGGCCAGAAAGTACGTGATACTTTTGGTGTATCTTCTTCAGCAGAGCTGAGAGATATTTCAGCATGGGAACTTCTTAAGACCGATAGCGACCAGTCGGCGATGACAGTGGACGGCTATGCCATAGTTGAGCAGCCATATCTTACATATGAGAAAGGAAACAATCACGAGAAGGCTCTTCTTAACGGATTCAACGTTAAGGAGTCAGATGCTTTCCTGTTGACAACAAAGGCTACAGCGGATAATTATGTGGAGCTTTTGGCGGAAGATATTGGAGAACAGGCAGAGGAGATGGCAAAGGTAGTACCGGCCGACACTCCACAGCGTGACCAGCATTTCATTGTAGATTCCCTTGGAGATGCCAAAGGAGCACTTAACACAGCTTACTCGGCAATCTGGTTCAGTTATTCTCATTATTTATGGAACAATTATCTGATTGAGCAGGGCAAACCTACCTACGAATATTATTTTACAAAGACAAACAATATTCTTTCTAATTATCATGCAGGAGAGTTACCATACGCTTATGGAAATCTCTGGAGACATCCAGGACTTTATGATGAGGAAGATTATAAGCTTTCTGAGATAATGCAGAAATATTGGGTGAACTTTGCCAAGACTGGAGATCCAAACGGAGAGGGTCTTCCTAGATGGGAGATGCGCTCTACCACACAGGATAAGCTGATTCAGCTTGATACAGAAATTAAGATGGTGGATGATCCAAATCAGGAAATTTACAAGGTAATAGATAAATACCAGGATTCATTGAGATAAAAATATTAAGACAGCCTTAAAAATGGGCTGTCTTATTTATATGTTTGCGCGCCATGGGCGCGCTCTAACGGGTGTAAGTCCCAAACACGCCCAGATAGTGGGAAGTGTATAGCCGAACAGCAAGGGTGTCCATCGTGAGGTGGAATCTGAATTATCCAAGTAGAAATATTATCCGAGAAAAAATCTGGTGATGTTGTATTACTTAGAATTCCAAACTTTTTTCCCGGATAACTTTTATATTCTGTTCAAAAAGTGCAGACCAGGATAAGAGTGTTTTGCTTCATTCTTCTTTTCTTCTACCATAAGAGCAGCCACAATTCCATTCTCTTTAAGATATCTATTTTTAAGTTCATCGCTAACTGTTGCATAAATCATTGTTGTCTCTATGGATGAATGTCCGAGAAAATTTTTTATCACTGGAAGTGGTATCTCTGCTTCCAACATATGTACTGCAATCGAATGGCGAAACGAGTGGGGAGAGTAGTTCTTTTCGCGGAACAATGATGGGTTTTCCTGTTTAGCCAATCTCACATATTTTTTTACGATTTCCTCCACACAGGAGATTGTCATATGCTCATTTGTCTGACTTGAAAAAGCATGGCTTTCCAAAGAAGTCAGTTTATTTTCAGATGACAAGTAATCTCTTAATAATACAGCACATTGCGTAGGAATAGTTACTTTTCTTGCTTTATTGCCTTTGCCGACAAGTTTTACGGACGTTTTATCTCCAAAGTGTATGTCACCGACTTTAATGTCGCACAATTCCTGAGCCCTTGCACCTGTTGCATATAGGACACTGAGTAAAGTGCGATTTCTAATATCAATCCTTTTGATTCCGCTTGGTATATGTAGCAGTAACTCGATCTCTTCTTTGGTAAAATAAACAGGAATTGTCTTTTCGGATTTCTTTTTTGGTATTCCATTTACCGCACTGTAGAATCCGGCAGCCATGACAGGCTCCCTGGTTATAGCATATTTCGCAAAAGCAGATAATCCACTGAGCTTTTGATTCCTCGTATTGATACTGCATCCGCGCATTTCTTCCATCCATACAAGAAATGCTTCAAGTGTATTCTGGTCAAAAGTATTGAAGTTGACTTTTTCCGGGGGCAGTGTCCTTGTTTCCTTCAAAAAGGCAAAAAGCAACTGAAATGTATATGTATAAGATCGGATAGTGTTCTGGCTTAATCCTTTTGTGACAGTGATGTATTTTGAAAGGTAATCAGACAGAACCTCTAAGAATACATTTTGTTTCTTCATCTGGTCACCTCCGGAAACACGCCTTCCGTGTATTGGGATATCTTCTCGTGCGCTTCATTATATAATTCGTAAGAAAAACGCAGATACCGGTCTGTCTCCATGATATTTTCATGTCCAAGATAAGTAGACAGGAATGGAACAGTGTTTTCAAACGTATCTCCGGAATTCTGAAAAGAACGAAAGGCAAATGTATGTCTTATGCAATGGGGGCAGATACCTCTTTCTCCTGGATGTTGGCGTATTTGCTGGATGCCGCTTTTTTCAAGCGTTACTGTAAACCAACGCTGTATCCAGCTTTGACTGGGAGGTTTCCCACCTTCACATGCAAAGATATATACTTCTGGCATGGAAAGCATCCCCCGTCTTATCAAGTACTTATACAAAAGAACGGCAGTGCTCTCCTTTACTGGAACTAGACGTTGACGTTTTCTTTTCGCTTTCTGGATATTCAGGGAATTCTGAGTAAAATCAACATCCTTCACTTGTAAAGATAATGCCTCCGATACCCGAAGCCCACAAACATACAGTATACGAATCAACATTGGAAATACAATCGGCATATCAGTGCCTGCCCGTTTTAATGAATCTGCAAGTTTATCCGCTTCCATAATAATTCTATTCCACTCGTTCTCATTAAATATATATGGAACATAGGTACTTGATGGTTTCCTTGGTGTCTCTGGAATGTAACATATGATTCCCTCTGCCTGCAGAAACCGTGCGAATCCTCTTAGTTCTATATATTTCCGTTTTCTTGTTGCCGGTGAGCATAAAAGATTTTTATCCCACTCAAAAATAACTTCTTTGCTTAGGCAGAGCTTCTTTTCAGCATTGTCTGGAATATAACAGTCAAGTTCTCTGAATAAACTTGCTATATTTTTTGTATAATGCCCTGCTTTGTGACGAAGCTCAAGGTATTGTTGCATTTCTTCGTATAACGAATTACGGTATTGATTCATTTCCATTCACCGCCTTCCAGATAGGATAGAAATTTCCCTGTTGCAATCGGACATTCGAGCGAACATTTTCGTAACTGTTCGATATCAATAGCAACATATCTTTTGGTAGCGTTTGGATCGGTATGCCCCAGAATCTTTTGCACGATTGGATATGGGACATTATCAGCTATAAGTCCGCTTGCCAGACTGGAACGCATGGCATGAGGTCCCTGATGTCTGCCATCAGCAACAACAGCAGCAGAATGTATCCTTCCCGAAACAATACTCCATACAGCACCTCTGCTCAATGGTTGGTAAGGAGCTTGGGTACTGTAAAAAAGTTTTCTGTTTTCCAACAGTGGATTTACCTCTGACAGATAAGATTCCAGAGCATCTTTTACTGGTGGAAGAAGCTCTGCGCAATACGGCATTCCAGTCTTGGACTGTTTGAAAGATATATAACCGTGTTGAAAATCTATATTTTCTGTTTTAAGCTCAATGAGATCTTTCACCCGTAAACCATAAGTCATTAAAATAATTAAGACTGCATAATCACGTTTACCAATGAGAGTCGTAGTATTAATTCCAGCTAAGATTTGAACCAGTTCTTGGGTATCATAAACAGACGGCAGTTTCTTTTCGGAAATCACAGAGGGCACGGCGTTTTGAAGTTCAAGATCCGTTAATCCTTTTTTATGCAGGTATCTTAAAAAATGTGGTAGTTTCTGGCACATGCCTTCCACAGAACCTGCTGAAAGAACGGAGCAACCTACATGGGTTCCGGAAACTTCTTTTAGTGAACGAATGCCTTGTTCATAAATAGACACCAAAAACTGAATTGCAAAGATTTTTCTAACTTCAATAGTAGCAGGTTTATATCCCTGTGCAGCCATGTCAGCTACATAGTCATCTATTATATTTCGAAAAATCAACGGTGGTAATTGTGCACTTTTATTTATTCGAAATTTATATGGTCTATGTAAAAGATAATCATTAAAGTGTCGGATTGCTGTCTGGATATGTTTTCTGGTGCTTTCACTAACAGCTAGCGTTGGAAGAATATCTACAATAAATACATGGGCAGATTTCTCCGTGTATGTTTGTTCAGGCAATGAAAAGACATATTTTTTTAGCCTGTTAAGATGAGATTTGTAACCACTAATAGTTGATTTTGAGTACCCCCTTTCCAAAAAATCTTTCAGAAATCGCTCTGCTTGTGATTCAAAGATTGCTTGAGTGCAGATTTGAAAATCCATAAGTTTCTCCTTTCTAAATGTACTATAATACTGCATTATAATCGGAGAAAACTTATCCGAGAAGAAGTCTGAAAATACTGAATTATTCGTTCAAACTCAAGAACTTCTCGGATAATAATTCAACTTGGATAATTCAGATTATCTGAGTTCTCAGATAATCTGAAGGAAGCTGTAAGCAAATCTCTGGTCCGACGGACAGGAATCACATATAAGGCTAGGCTACGAGAGATAAGTTGGCATATAGCAACAAAGTCTAATAACTATCACATTTGTAGTAGCAGAGTAAATGTGGCGGATATATGGAGAGAAAGAGCGTGCACCTTAAGCGTGGAGGTCTCACAGAGGTTCCATTAGCCTAGTAACAACGAACTGTGAGAAGTCAGCCGAACCCATAGTAGCAAAGAAGTCTCTGTAATGGAGATGGAGCGAAGGGGTGAACAATCAACAAGTTTGAGTATGTCTCGTGTTGCAGGGATGACAACATCTGCCGTAATCAATCGGGAAAAGGGTGGTCAAATCAAGCGAGGCGAAAAGGAAAGAACGCATGGACACAAGTAGTCTAATGGAGCAGATACTGTCTAGTGCTAATCTCAATAGTGCATATCTGCAAGTCGTACGAAACAAAGGTGCAGAGGGAGTGGACGGAATGAAGTACACAGAACTCAAAGAACATCTAGAAAAGAACGGCGATATCATCAAGGAACAGTTGAGAACAAGAAAGTATAAACCTCAGCCGGTTCGAAGAGTGGAGATACCAAAGCCTGATGGTGGTGTCAGAAACCTAGGAGTACCAACAGTAACAGACAGATTCATACAACAAGCCATAGCACAGGTATTAACACCAATCTATGAGGAACAATTCCATGACCACAGTTATGGATTCAGACCTAATAGATGTGCACAGCAAGCAATCCTAACAGCGCTCGATATGATGAATGATGGTAATGACTGGATTGTAGATATTGACTTGGAAAAGTTCTTCGACACAGTCAATCACGATAAACTTATGACTATCATAGGTAGAACCATAAAAGATGGAGATGTTATTTCTATCGTTAGAAAATACCTAGCCAGCGGAATCATAATCGATGATGAGTACGAGGACTCCATTGTGGGAACACCACAAGGAGGAAATCTCTCGCCATTACTGGCGAATATCATGTTGAATGAACTTGATAAGGAGATGGAAAAGCGAGGGCTTAACTTTGTAAGATACGCAGATGATTGTATCATCATGGTTGGAAGTGAAATGTCTGCTAATAGAGTCATGAGAAATATCTCGCGATTCATTGAGGAGAAACTAGGTCTCAAGGTCAACATGACCAAGAGTAAAGTGGACAAACCACAAGGACTTAAATATCTTGGATTTGGATTCTACTTTGATTCAAGGGCACACCAGTTTAAGGCAAAACCACATGCAAAATCAGTAGCGAAGTTTAAGAAGAGAATGAAAGAACTTACCTGCCGTAGTTGGGGCGTCAGTAACAGCTATAAAGTGGAGAAACTTAATCAGCTCATCAGAGGTTGGATTAACTATTTCAAGATAGGAAGTATGAAAACTTTATGTATGAAGTTGGATAAACACATCCGATACAGACTCCGCATATGCATTTGGAAAAACTGGAAAACTCCACAAAATCGTGAAAAGAATCTTGTAAAACTTGGAATTGACAGAGATACTGCAAGACGTGTTGCATACACAGGTCAAAGAATAGCCTATGTTTGCAGCAAGGGAGCGGTGAATGTAGCAATAAACAACAAGAGACTAGCCTCATTTGGATTAGTCTCAATGTTAGATTACTACACCGAAAGGTGTGTTACTTGTTAAGTTGATTGAACCGCCGTGTACCGAACGGTACGCACGGTGGTGTGAGAGGTCGGAATTTCTCACTTGTGAGAAATTCCTCCTACTCGATTTTCGTAATAAAAAGGTAATTTAAAATTTGTGGAATAGGCCATATTCTTGGGGTATACTATAGCTATGAATGAGGGAGAGATATTATGACCTTTTCAGATTTGAATTTCATTTTTAGAGCAATGCCTCTATTTTTATTAATATATTATGTTTTCTCAGCCAAGCTCAGACCTTGGCTTCTTGTTGTTGCCAGCCTTGCCTTTTATGTAGTTAATGATTGGAAGTTTGTAGCTCTTCTTGTGGGAGCCACAATTATTAATTATGGATTTGCCAAACTGGTTGAAAAGAAGAAAAAGGCCGCTCTGGCAGTTATTATTATTTTCAACGCAGGCCTATTATCATTTTTCAAGGTGGCAGGCAGACTCAAGCTTGGAATCGCATTTCCTCTGGGACTTAGTTTTTATATTTTCAAGATGATTTCATATCAGGTGGATTTGTACAGAGAGCAGATTAAGGAAGTTAGCTTTAGGAACATTTCCGCTTATTTCACCATGTTTCCACAGATTATTTCCGGACCTATCAGCAGATTTTCATATGTGGAAAATAATAGTGCCTGGGCAGTTGTACCAGCAGAAGAACGTCCATCAAAGGGGCAGCGTTTTCAGGCCATTCTTGCCATGGTGGAGGATGGATTAAAGTATTTTGTTATTGGTCTTTTTATGAAGGTCATGATAGCAGATCATCTGGCAGTTCTTTGGTCAGATATCAAGACTATCGGATATGAGAGTATTTCCACACCACTTGCATGGCTTGGAGCTTACGCCTATTCCATGAATCTTTATTTTGATTTTTGGGGATATTCGCTTATGGCGGCAGGTCTTGGCGTGATGTTGGGGTTCCCATTTATTGAAAACTTTATCCAGCCATACGCGGCTAATTCCGTATCAGATTTCTACAGACGCTGGCATGCCACACTGGGAAGCTGGTTTAGGGATTACATTTACATTCCTCTTGGTGGAAGTAAAAAGGGCACAGGTCGTACCATATTTAATCTGCTTGTAGTATGGCTAATCACAGGTCTTTGGCACGGAATGGCTGTCAACTTTGTTTTGTGGGCAATGGCACTTCTTGTGATAATACTTGTGGAAAAGTTTATTCTTTCTAAGTGGGAGAAAGTTTACAAGATTGTAGGGCATCTCAATGTGTGGGTTCTTATTCCTTGTACATGGGTGATTTTTGCAATTCATTCAGTGCGTAAACTTGGCACATATGGCCTTAGACTTTTCCCTGTGATTAATAATGGTATCGCAGTAAATAAGAATGATATTCTCTATTTATTGCCATCTTACTGGCCATATTTATTGATGGGATTGGTTTTGGTTATTCCTTTTGTGCAGACATTTTACAGAAAGCACAAGGAAAATATATTAGTAACACTAGTTTTATTTGTAATGTTTTGGATTTCAATTATTAGTCTTGCAAATTCAGCTGGTAATCCATTTATGTATTTGAGATTCTAGAGGATTTGGTTATGAAGATCAAAGGTTATTTATTGATTATTTTAATAGTGGTATCTGCTGTGGGGCTGTCGGTGTGCAGCTACATTTACACCCCTGCAAAATATCAGGAATATTCTGCGGGCGTGGATAAGGAGCCTGTTATGGCCCCTATGTTAAAGGGCGTAACAGCAGGTGTATTTCCATGGACTCCTGTGGAGGAAGCAGAGGATTCCAAGCCTGAGGAGCAGCAGGCTAAGGATGAAGAAAAGCAGCCTGAGGCAAAGATTGAGGTTGTTGAGCCTAAGTCATTTACAAAGGTTGAAGATGATTACTTTGATGATGCTGTTTTTATTGGCGATTCCCGAATGGTAGGTCTGTCACAGTATTGTCCTGAGATTGATTCGAGAGCTACATTTTTCGCTAAGAAATCTCTTACCATTTATAATCTGCAAAAGGATGCATGGATTGATGTGGAAAATGGTCCAAAGGAGACTATCTTTGATGCTTTATCCAAGATTTCCTTCTCAAAGGTTTATATTATGGTCGGAATCAATGAAATAGGCCGCGGAACAAACGAGACATATCATGATGCTTATGCAGATGTTATTAACAGAATCCGTGAGATTCAGCCAGAGGCACTTATCTTTATCAACAGCACTATGCATGTGACAAAAGAGAAGAGCGAAGGGGATGAACTTTACAATAATGGAAACATTAATGTTAGAAATGCAGCCCTGTTTGATCTGATAGATTATCAGCATGTTTTTTACCTTAATATCAACGACATGCTTGATGATGCTGAGGGTAATCTTGATGCCTCACTTTCAGGTGACGGAGTGCATTTAAAGGGCTCTTGCTATGAGCCTTGGCACCAGTATTTATTGTTCAACGGAGTGGTAGATTAAGAGGTCGGAATTTTCTGATTTATTCTTATAAAGTTCGTCAGTTTAATTTGTCAAAAAGCGTTGACTATGTTGGGTTCCTTTGATATTATACTTCTTGTCGTTAAGAGACATCAGTCACTAACGCAAATGCGGAAGTGTCGGAACTGGCAGACGAGCAAGACTAAGGATCTTGTGCTCATTGCGAGCGTGCGGGTTCAAGTCCCGCCTTCCGCATTGATTAAAAAGCAATCACCAAATGGTGGTTGCTTTTTTTGTTGCTCTTTTCACCCCATCTTCCGCAGGTTTCTTGCTTGTTTATCAAAACAGAGCCCAGGAGCCCGCATATCTTCGTTAACCATTGATAAAATATCTCAGATTTTCATCTGATTAAAGAATATTTATCAAAAAAGATCTTCTAAACCCGCATTATTCCATTGGACATTGATATAATTCATGCAACTTTCCAAAATCTAATTGAAAATTTATCAAAAGCTAACGAGAATACCTGCATGCCAGATGCTTCTTATGATAAATTGCACTCAATCAAAAGAATTCTATCTGTTGAGGATAATAAAGGCTATTGCAAAATCGCAATAGCCTTTAATTTATTTACTGGTTGTCTTCAACTAATTCAGATTCATTCTTCTTCTTATTCTTCATGTCAGCCGAAGCTACATAAAAGCTGTAGCTAAATAGAAAATATCCTATTGCACTACACATACCATCAAATAAGAATATTAACATTAATGCGATTGAAAGCACGATCCAGTATTTTTCTGAGTTGTTTTTGAAATTCATTTTTTATCCTCCATTATTTTAAGAATTTGTTATATGGCAAAAGGCAATTTCGATTTCCTTTTGTCTGTTGCTTTGTGATTTTAGAATAGCGGAATTCTACCGCATTATCTATCAAAGATCCTTTACAAACCGCGAAAATACGGGATGTAAAGAAGGTTTTACATCTTCTTTTATGTGTAAAAAAGTAGTGCAACCAATAGTTGTCTATGATAATATGTAATACAGAACATAAGTTTGCGAACGGCTAGGGAGACATATACAAATTGGTATACTTAAAGAATTTTTACTTTGCCTCAGGAATTGCTGAGGATTTGTATTTAAATGATATAAAAAGAACTTGCTACGACAGCTTTTATCCTTTTATGATATTGCCTCAGAAGGGTATAGATGAAGTGGAGTTTAGGGACGTCACTATCCTTTATGGTGGCAACGGCTCAGGCAAGAGCACAATGCTAAACATTATAGCTGAGAAAATTGGCGCTGAAAGGATGGCGCCATACAATCGCTCTAATTTCTACGAGGATTATCTGGGATATTGTGACATGGATTATGCTAATGCCCAGATGGAAGAGAAGCTGATTATCACTTCCGATGATATCTTTGATTATATGCTGGATATTAGAAGGTTAAATGAGGGAATAGACACTAAAAGGGAAGAGCGATTGGAAGAGTACCTGGACTATAAGTACAATTCATACCAGCTCAAATCAATTGACGATATAGATGAGCTAAGAAAGCGCAACGCAGCAAAATCCCAGACTCAGTCTAAATTTATAAGAAAGACTCTGATGGACAATGTCCGTGAGTATTCTAATGGAGAGTCAGCCTTTAGATATTTCACAAGTAAGATAAAGGAAAATGGCATTTATATTTTAGATGAGCCAGAAAACAGTTTGTCTCCTGAGATGCAGCTTGAGCTGGTAGATTTTCTGGAACAGTCTGTCAGGGCATTCAGATGCCAGTTTATCATTGCCACTCATTCGCCATTTATTTTATCTATAAAAAATGCGTATGTGTATGATTTGGATAAAGACCCTGCCGGCCCTAATGACTGGCACAATCTGAAAAATGTGCAGGCATACTATAAGTTCTTTATGGATAGAAAAGAAGAGTTTGAAGAAGCTATAAACTAAGAAAACTGGTAGCCAACTGACTACCAGTTTTTTATTCCAGTTTTTTCAAGTACTCCTTATTTTCATACATCTTTTCATCGGCGGCTTTGAATACGGCGGATACATTTCCTTCATTGTTGTATCTTGCCATGCCACAGGCTATGACAATGCCTCCGGTCTTCGTGGCCTCCATATTGCACTCAGCGAAATAGTTTAATAATTCATCGATGTTCTCATAGTCCGCCCCTTGGGAGATGGCGATGAACTCGTCTCCACCGATTCTAAAAACAGGGCTGTGTTTGAATTTTGTGCATATTATTTTACAAGCCTCACAGATGTATTCATCTCCAGCCTGATGACCTAAAGTATCATTGATAGTCTTAAGATTATTGACATCGAATATCGTAATCGCAAACTGAGCCCAACCCTTATCATTGATGGTTTTATTTAGCTTTGCCTCAAATTCTACATAGGCAGTTTTATTTCTTATACCAGTTAATGCGTCTATGTTAGCTCTGTTCTGAGCATTTTCCAGTTTCTTGTTATATTCCTCCTTGATTACCATGGCATCGGTTACATCCTGACATAGTCCAAGCAGGCAGGTCTTTCCAGTGGCATCCATAAATTTAAGCTTTGTAGTCTGAAAACGTCGTGGGTTTCCAGCAGCGTCAGGAACATCCTCATAAAAAATATAAGGTTTATTCATTAACAAAGCTTTCTTGTCATCATCCACAAAATGCTGAGCCGTGGCCTCATCAAAAATTTCAAAATCAGTAAGCCCAACAACACCTTCAGGGGTCTCTTTATGGGCATAATCAGCAAACGCCTGGTTACAGGCGATATATCTTCTTGTAGTAAGGTCCTTCGAAAAAGTCATGGCAGGCATGTTAGATAGAAGAGAAGTAACAGATTCCTGAAGATCCATAATCTTTTTTGTAACTTGGTCACCTGCCTCTGTGTACCATATGTAAATAAGGTGCACTCCGTTTTCCAAGTCCACGTGTTTTCCAATGGCATGCATAACTTTAAATTCTGCATCTATTTTCATACCAGCAGTACGAGAGCGATAGATAATGTCATAGGTATCTCTATTTTCCAGAGAACGGTAAGCTTCAGTTTCAATTAGAGATACGTCTTGAGGATGGATATTATAAAACACATCTTTTTCCAAAGCTTTATAAGCCTGCTCTCTACTTTCAAAACCAAAGGTCTCACAGTAGCCATCAGACAAAACTCGAGCAAATATTCTATTATCAATAAGTTGATAGATTGCCAGAGCATGAGGCAATTGCTCATAAGCACTCTGAATATCATCACTAAATCTGAATAAATCCATAATATCACCACACGTGTTTTCTATATAAACCCCTAATAATGATAGCATCTAACTGTGACTATCCACATATCAATATGTGAATTTTTTGTAATTGTTATTGCAAATAACATATGAATATATTATCATACGTTCAGAGGTAAGTTAAGACTAACTATGACGCACTTGGAAAGGAGGACTTATTATGCCAGAGAATTTCTTAGAGGTAAAACAGATTTTTAAAGCCTATGGAGAGGGAGACAGTAGGCAGGAAGTTTTAAGGGGAACAGATTTCTCGGTGGCTAAGGGGGAGTTTTGTGTACTCTTAGGACCATCCGGTTCAGGAAAATCTACACTGCTAAATATCATCGGGGGAGTTGATAGTGCAGATTCTGGTTACATTTCAATTGATGGCGAGAAGCTTGAGGACATGAATGAAAAGGCGCTGACCAATTACAGACGTAAGCACCTTGGATATGTATTCCAGCTTTACAATCTTATTCCAAATCTTAATGTGAAGGAGAACATTGAGGTTGGTGCATATCTTTCAGACAATCCACTTGATATTGATGACTTGCTCCACACTCTGGGGCTTTTTGAACATCGCTATAAGCTTCCAAACCAGCTTTCAGGAGGACAGCAGCAGCGTACTTCTATTGGCCGTGCCATTGTAAAGAATCCTGATATTCTTCTTTGTGATGAGCCTACAGGAGCCCTTGATTACAACACATCAAAGGAAATCCTAGGACTTATCGAAAGCGTAAACCAGCGATACGGAAATACGATAATTATGGTTACTCACAATGAGGCGATTTCTCACATGGCTGACCATACTATCAAGCTTCGTGACGGTATTGTCCGTAAAAACATAGTAAACGAGAACAAGATTAGCGCAGCTGATTTGGATTGGTAAGGGGGTGATAATATGAGATCACCACTTATTAGAAGAATTCCAAGAGAGCTACTTGGAGAATGGAAAAAATACTTTGCCCTATTTGGAATTATGGTAATCACCATAGGATTCGTTTGCGGTCTGTTTGTGGCTAACAATAGTATGGAGACAGCAGGTAAGGAATCCTTTGAGAAATACAATATCGCAGATGGATATTTTAACTTAAGGGACGAGGCTACAGACAAGCTTATCGATGCCATTGAAGACGAGGGTATTACCACTTATAAGCAGTATTATAAGCAGGTAAGTGAACGCATCCCAAATAAGAAAAACGCAGAGAAATCTGACATCAGAGTTTTTGTAAACAGAGAACAGGTAAATAAGATTTGCCTTATGAAAGGTGAATTTCCAAAAGCTAAGGATGAGATTGCTATAGACAGAATGCACGCTGAAAATGTTGGTGTAAAGATTGGTGATTACATCAGAGTTGATGGAAACAATATGAAGATTACTGGTCTGGTAGCCTTTTCTGATTACAGTGCATTATACGAGGATAATAGCGAGATTATGTTCAATGCCATAACCTTTGACGTGGCTGTTGTAACTCAGGAAGGTTTTGACAGCATTAAAGGCGCTACAGTTTATCAATACGCATTTACGTATAATGACAAGCCAAAGGATACCGAGGATAAGAAATTAAAATCCGATGATATCGTTGAGCGACTTTATAAGCTTGCTGCTACTGGAGGAGACGAGGATAATCCTGATTTCGAGCACCTAAATGAGGTTACAGGATATCTCCCTGAATATCTTAATGAGGCCATTCATTTCTCCCTGGATGATATTGGAAAAGATAAGATAATGGGAGAAGTTTTACTTATTATCCTTATAGCAGTTATCGCATTTATTTTTGCCATTGCGGTAAGTAATACTATCGTAAATGAAGCATCGGTAATCGGAACCTTAAGAGCTTCGGGCTACACAAAGGGAGAGCTTTTAAGACATTACGTGACAGTTCCTATAATAGTAACTTTGCTTGCAGCTCTTATCGGTAATGTTTTGGGATATTCTTACTTTAAAAACGTAGTTGTAAACATGTATTACAATTCCTATAGTCTGCCTACTTATGAGACACTGTGGAATTCTGATGCATTTATCAAGACTACCGTATATCCGGTATTACTTGTAATAGTGATAAACTTTGTGGTTATTTCTGGAAAGCTTCAGTATTCGCCATTACAGTTCTTAAGAAGAGATTTGAGTAAATCAAAAAGAAAAAAGGCTATTCGTTTGCCACGTTGGAGCTTTTTAAATCGCTTTAGACTTAGAATTTTAATGCAGAATGTGACAGGCTATTTCACCCTGTTTATTGGAATTTGGTTTGTAATGATTTCTCTTAGCTTTGCAGTGGGTCTGCCAGCCACACTAAAGAACTATCAGAACAACGCCATTGATTATATGATTGCTGACCATCAGTATATTCTTAAAAAATCTGTGGATGCAGATGGAAATAAGATTACAACTGATGAGAAATCTGCCGAAGAATACAGCTCCCGAATTCTTCTTACAATAGATGGAGTGCATGTTGATGAGGAAGTAACAGCATACGGATATACGAATAACAGCAAATATTTTAATCTTCCTTATAAGGCTGATAAGTATGAGGTATGGGTGTCTGAACCTTTTGCTGATAAGTTCTCTCTTCAGGAGGGACAGAAGATTACCTTAAAGGAACACTACACCAGCGACACCTATGATTTTACAATTAAGGGAATCTACAATCAGCCTGGAATAGTGGCAATCTTTATGCCAAATGACAAGTTTAATGAGATCTTTGACTATGATGATGACCATTTTACAGGTTTCATGTCTGAGAAAAAGCTGGATGATTTAGATGAGAATAACATTCTTACAGAAGTTACCGTGGATGATATTTTAAAGATGGTAAGACAGCTTGATCATTCCATGGGTGGATACATGGATTATTTCTCATACGCATGTATGGCCATAGCGGTACTTTTGATACTATTGCTTACAAAAATCATCATAGAAAAGAATACAGTCTCAATCTCCATGCTAAAGGTATTAGGTTACACTTCTGGAGAAATTAACAGTGTATTCATCCGACTTACAACAATTATGGTTGTGATATTTGCAGCCATTACAGCAAATCTTAGTACTTTTGTTATTAGTGAATTCTGGAAAATCATTATGTATGAGATGAATGGATGGTTTAAATTCTATTCAGGACCAAAGGACTATCTTAAGATGGTAATTATGGTTATAGTCTCTTATTTGATAGTAGTACTGCTTGATATGCGCAGAATCAAAAGAATACCAATGACAGATGCTCTAAAGAGCGTAGAATAACGCTTTTTTATCAGGACGTCCTCCTTATGAGGGCGTCCTTTTTGAATGACAAAAATCGTTTTATAACATAATTCTTGTTGACAAACTCGAATTTATGGGGTAGATTCTATCTGAAAGGTTAGTATGGACTAACAGAAGATAGGCTTATCTAATATGAGGAGTATGTTAGTTATGAAGTCATTGAGGTTAAATCCAATAGTTTTAATTCTAATAAATATTATAGCGCCATCCATGTATATATTTATAAGTGGAAAATATCTGCAAGCTTTTCTTTTTGTTTTTGCCAGTATGCTTTTAATTCTCATGGGTAGGTTTAAGAGTCTGGCGGTCCTCTTCATAGTTTATTTTGGAATGATGGGCATATATTATATGACGGTAAATAATGAGAAGCTTCAGTTTATAGGGCTATTTCTTATAGTTTTAGTACAATCAGTTCCATGTCTTGCTTTGGCATCTATTTTAGTTCGTAAATATAATTCTGCACAGCTGTTATCGGCGTTAGAAACAATCCATATCCCAAGAGTGCTGGTAATTGCTGTCACAATCACACTTAAATATATCCCCACTTTTAAAAGAGAATTCAGTTATATATTAGAGTCCATGCGTCTAAGAGGAATCAGTTTTACATGGAAGCATCCGATAAAGAGTTTTCAATATTTTATTGTACCTCAGCTGTTCAGGTGCGCAGCTCTCGCAGAGGAGGTTACCGCGGCAGGATTTGTGAAGGGGATAGATGTTCCTGTGAAACGTACCTCTTACTATGAGGAACGAATCAGAGTGTCTGATGCTGCGGTGCTACTAGTATTTGTGACTGGACTAGCTGGAGGATTTTTATGGAAAAGAATGTACTTGTAGCAAATAATTTAACCTTTAATTACGAGGAAAGTTCGGAAGGTATTTCTGATATTAATTTTTCAATAAACGAAGGTGATGTAATTCTACTAACAGGAAATAGTGGTTGTGGAAAATCAACATTATTAAAGTGTCTGAATGGTTTAATTCCAACTGTTACAGAAGGTGAACTTTCAGGAGAACTATCAATTAATGGAGACAGTTATTCAGAATTAAAGATGCATCAGATAAACAAAATAATAGGTTCGGTTTTTCAAAATCCAAGATCACAGTTCTTTACTGAGAACACCACTGCAGAGCTTGTATTTCCAATGGAAAATTATGGGTATAAAAAAGCTGATATGCAAAAACGTTTAGAAGAATTACAGGGAACTTTTGGCATACACCAGCTTATGAATAGAAACATCTATACTCTTTCCAGTGGCGAACGTCAAATGATAGCTTTATCATCAGCGGTATCCATGAATCAAAAAATCCTGTTGTTTGATGAGCCATCAGCAAATCTGGATTATGGTAACGCAATGCTCCTAGGCAAGATTATCAAGGAGATGAGAAATAACGGATATACGATAATTGTGGCAGACCACAGATTCTTCTATCTTAACGGAATTATAGATAAAGTTCTATTTTTAGATAAAGGTAAGTTAAAGCTATATGATTCGGAAGATGAATTCAAAAGTAGTGGATATGACACAAGAAGCTTTAATATTTTTTCACTTGATATACCTTTCAGGAAAAGAATTGATTATGAAAGTGTTGTTGCTAGCATGAAAAATGTTAGCTTTAAAAATATCTTGGAGGATATAAATCTTGAGCTTCACAAAGGCGAGGTGACTGTTCTTGTAGGACCAAATGGTGCAGGTAAGACTACTCTTGCAAAGCTACTGTGTAAAACATACAGGCCAACATCAGGAACTGTTGATACTGATGAGTTGCCATTTTTTATTATGCAGGATCCTGACTACCAGCTTTTTGGAACCTCAGTAATTAATGAACTAACACTTGTGAAAAATGACATAGAGAGCATAAAAAATTGTCTTGATAATCTAGGCTTGCTTCCATACAGACATAAACATCCATTTGATTTAAGCGGCGGACAGAAGCAAAGATTACAGATAGCAATGGCGACTCTATGCGAGAAAACGTTAATTATATTTGATGAACCTACAAGTGGACTTGATGTGTATTCTATGCACAGCGTGGTGAAAGAAATACTGAAGTTAAAAATAAATGCAGGAGTACTTGTGATATCTCATGATTATGAATTCATAAGACATGTTGCAGACAGGGTAGTATTTTTGGATGAAGGAACCATAAAGAAAGATTTTGTTCTGACAGAGGATTCTTTATCTGATTTAAATAATATTTTTAAGCATATGCAGGAGGAAAGATGTAATGAAAAAGTTGAAGATTAAAGACGTAATAATGATAGCTTTGCTATCTGCACTGTACATGGTTTTTTACATGTTATCAATGGTTATCATAGCACCACTTGGTCCATTTGGTCATTCTATTAGCTGCGGAATATGCGCACTTTTAACAGGCTCTATTTTCTTTTTCATTAGCAGAAAGATTGGAAAGTTTGGTCAGTTCATGTTGATGCAGGCAATTTGTATGGTTCTGTTTTCCATCATGGGAGCAGGATATCTACCATGGGTAGTGACTTCCATGGTGGGAGCTTTGATAGCAGATTTTATTGCATCAAAGGATAACAACCAACCAGTGTTTAAGGTTGCCTTAGCATCAGGAATATTTCATGTTGGACAGGCTTGGGGAGCCATAATTCCATCCTGGTTCTTCCTTGATAGTTACAGAGAAGAATGGATTTCAAGAGGGCAAACCCCTGAAGCGATGGATGAAATGATAAAGTACACTTCTGGAGTAATGGGATTGGTATCAACAATTATCGTATTTGCGTTATCGGTAGCTGGTGTTTATCTGGGATACGTAATCCTAAGAAAGCATTTAGAGAAAAAAGATATTGCTATGGCATAGCCGAGAGGAGAAAAAATAATGTTCAAAAAAGTAGCACCATATATTGGTGGATACAAAAAATACACCATAATAGCTGCAGTTTTAGCAGGCTTCGGTGTGTTGGCCAGCGTGTTACCATATTTTATCCTATATCAGCTGTTAGGACCCCTTAGCCGACATGAAGTGCTCACAGTTGATTATATCGCGCCAAGAGTTTTAGGCATTTTGGTATGTGAAATTTTGTATGCATATCTCTATAACAAAGGACTTTGCTTTTCGCATTATAGTGCCTACCACGTATTAAAAAATATTAGAGTCGCCCTTCAGGGGAAACTTGAAAATCAGCCGCTTGGAAATATAGAGGATATTGGAACAGGTCGAATTAAGAAAGTCTTTAATGATGACATTGAGCTAATTGAAATTCTTTTGGCTCATGCTATACCAGAGGGTATAGCAAATATTTTCATCCCAATGTTAATCCTTGTTTTAATGTTTGTTTTTGATTGGAGATTGGCATTGCTTACATTTGTGCCAATTATATTGGGGATCCTTTCGATGGGTATGATGATGAAAAGAGGTATGGCAAAAATGGATTTGTATTATAAATCCGCTGCCGACATGAATAACAATATCATCGAGTATGTAAACGGAATGGAGGTTATAAAAGTCTTTAACAGAGATGGCGAATCATATATGAACTTCAAAGATAAGGTACTTTCATATAGAGATTTTACTCTCGATTGGTATAAGGAATGTTGGCCATGGATGGCGCTTTACATGAGTATTTTCCCATGTATTTTTATGTTTATCATGCCAGTAGGTTCACTGATGATTCTTCATGGAACACTTACCCTTGATAAATTCATTCTTGTTTTATGTATGTCCTTTGCAGTTGGCCCGTCGATTATAAAAGCTATGACTCTTGGTGGAAAGTTCCCAGAGCTAAATTACAAGATTGATGAGCTTGAAAAGCTTCTTAGTCATGAGCCTTTGAAGAGCAATAATAACAAGTTCAGGGGCAAAAATCTTGATGTGGAATACTGTGATGTGAGCTTCGGTTATGGTGACGATGAGGTAATCCATGGTGTTAGTCTTTCACTAAAACAAGGCACTACTACAGCGCTTGTAGGAGAATCTGGAAGTGGAAAATCTACTTTGGCAAAGCTTTTGGTTCATTATTATGACCTTGATGGCGGTTCAATAAGAATTGGAAATCAGGATATTACAGATATATCACTGGAAGAGCTTAATAATCAAGTGGCCTATGTGGCCCAGGAGCAGTTCCTGTTTAACACAAGTCTTTATGAAAATATTCTCATTGGAAATCCTAAAGCTACAAGGGCCCAGGTTGAAGATGCAGCCAGAAGGGCACAGTGCACGGACTTTATTGAAAAGCTTCCTAACGGACTCGATTCACAGGCTGGTGATTCTGGAAAGTTGCTTTCAGGTGGTGAGCGCCAGCGCATTGCTCTTGCCAGAGCGATTTTAAAGGATGCACCAATTATTGTTTTAGATGAAGCAACTGCATTTATGGATCCTGAAAACGAGGAGAAAATGAATGCAGCAATTGCTGAAATAATTAAAGATAAGACCGTTTTAGTAATAGCTCATAGATTATCTACCATTAAAAATGCAGATAAGATTTGTGTTATGAAGGAGGGCAGATGCATTGCAGCTGACAAGCATGAAAAACTGATAGAGAGCTGTCCTGAATATACAAAACTTTGGGAGGCATCTGTATCTGCTAGCTCATGGAAGATTGGAGGTATCGCATGATAGAGATAATGCATAGACTCATTGAATCCACTGGTAAATACAAAACTCGAATTCGATGGTCATATTTAACATCCATAATAAAAGGTATCCTGATGCGATTGCCAATGTTTATCTGCTTCATAACTATTGATTTCTTCATGGAAGGAATAATGGATGTAAGAAAGTGCTATATGCTTGGAGGTGCAATACTAGCATGTGTTTTACTTCAGGCTTTATTTGAACATATCACAAACGTCTTACAATCTGCAGCTGGATATATGGTATTTGCGGATAAACGTTTGGAGCTGGGCGAACATTTAAGAAAGCTTCCAATGGGATATTTCACTGAAGGAAATATCGGAAAGATTAGTTCTGTTCTAGCAACCGATATGTGTTTCATCGAAGAAAACTGTATGACAGTTATGGGAGAGCTTGTAGCCTTTTTGGTATCCCAGGCAGTTATGACAGCCATGATGTTTTATCTTGATTACAGGATTGGAATACTGACAGTTATCTTTGTTGCGCTCCACATTTTTATCGGTAGAAGGATGTTGAGAAATACGCTGGATCATTCCGTAGTTAGACAGGAATGTGCGGAGGCGCAGGCAAAAGCAGTAATTGATTTTGCTGAGGGAATTGGAATCATCAAGTCATATAACATGCTTGGAGAAAAATCAAAAGATCTTTCATTAAGTTTTGATAAGAGCTGTGAAGAGAATATAAAATTTGAATTTGATTATGCACCATGGGATTTGTCTTGTGCTTTGACATATGGAATTGGTACCACTGCAATATTAGGATTGGCCAGCTATTTATATCTTCAGGGCAGTCTTACAGGAGTATATCTTCTAGGTATTATCATGTTTATGTTTGATGTGCTTATTGCCATGAAATCTTTCTATGCGCAGATTGCCAGAATAACAATTACCGACGCAGCCTTAGATAGAATTGATGCTATTTTTGATGAGCTTGAAATGGCTGATGATGGCACAAAAGTAATTCCTGATAAATATGATGGCAACGAGATTGAATATGATAATGTCACATTTGCTTATGACGAAAAAGATGTAATCGAGAACGTATCATTCTCTGTGAAGAAGGATGAGATGATAGCTTTAGTTGGCCCATCAGGTGGTGGCAAATCTACTATAGCCAGTCTTCTTGCAAGATTGTGGGATGTAAAGTCTGGCAGCATAAAAATTCGAGGTGTGGATATCAGAAATGTGCCTATATCTGATTTGATGAATCATATCAGTATAGTTTTCCAGAGAGTTTATCTGTTCCAGGATACTGTTTATAACAACATTGCTATTGGACGACCAACAGCATCAAAGGAAGAGGTTTATGAGGCGGCGAAAAAGGCAAGATGTTTGGAGTTTATTGAAAAATTACCAAATGGCTTTGACACTGTTTTAGGAGAAGGAGGTGCAACACTTTCAGGGGGAGAAAGACAGCGTATATCTATTGCCAGATGTCTTTTAAAGGATTCACCAATTGTTATTTTGGATGAGGCAACGGCCTCGGTTGATGCAGATAACGAAAAGGCAATTCAGGAGGCGATTAACGAATTGGTAACAGGAAAGACGCTGATTGTTATTGCACATAGATTAAAGACTGTAAGAAATGCCAATCAGATTTTCCTAATTGACAACAAAGGTATTTCCGAATTTGGCACTCATGAAAAGCTTATTGAAAAGGCTGGAAAATATTCAAGAATGTGGGAGATGAGCAGCATCTCTTAATAAAAAGAATATAAGGAGAAAAACAATGAAACAGCAAGACAGCAAAGGGGTAATAAAACAATTATTCGTATATGCGAAGAACCACAAGTATCTTACCATTGCCTCATGGATATTGGCAGCTATATCAGCACTTTTAGCGTTGGCGCCATTCTACTACATATGGGCAATTATCAGAGAGGTAATTGAGGTGAGATCTGATTTTTCACAGGCAGTTCACATCAAGGCATATGGCTGGACCGCAGTTGGGATGTCCCTCCTTTCCATGTTGGTATACATAGCGGCTTTGATGTGCTCTCATATTGCTGCCTTTAGAGTTCAGGTAAATATGAGAGTTGCAATGATGGAACATATCATGAAGCTTCCTATGGGATACATTGAGTCGGAGGGAAGTGGAAAGATTAGAAAGATTGTGGCAGATTCAAGCGCTGCTACAGAAACATTTTTGGCTCACTCACTTCCAGATAAAGCAGTAAGCTATGTTACTCCAGTGGGGCTAATCTTTATGCTGGTTTATTTTGATTGGAGAATTGGATTAATTTGTCTCATTCCTGCACTGCTAGCATTTTTATCAATGGGCTTTATGATGGGCGATAAGATGAAAAAGGCTATGGCAGAATATCAGGATGCATTAGGAGAGATGACATCAGAGGCAGTAGAGTATGTAAGAGGTATTCCTGTTGTTAAGACCTTTGGACAGACAGTATTTTCTTTCAAGCGTTTCAAAGAAGCCATTGATAAATATGAGGCATGGACAGTTGGTTATACCACAGCGGTAAGAATTCCTATGACTGCTTTTGTAACCTTGGCAAATGCAGTTTTTGCAGCACTTGTTGCCTGTGTCTTTATCTTTGGTGGAGAGGGTATCGCAAATACGTTTATATTTAACATCCTTTTCTATATTATCATCACACCAATCCTTACAGTCACACTTATGAAGGTGGCTTACTCAGGTGAGAGCGAGATGATTGTAATGGATGCATTAAACAGAATGGATTCTATTCTTGCTGTCGAGCCCCTTCCTGAGGCTAGCAATCCACAGACACCTAAGGATGCAGGCATAGTTCTTGATAATGTTAATTTCTCCTATGATGATAAAAAGGGAAATGCCATTGACGGAATTAGTCTTTCAATTAATCCTGGTGAGCACATCGCATTCGTAGGACCATCTGGTGGTGGAAAGACAACACTTGCTTCACTTATTGCAAGATTCTGGGATGTGAAAAGCGGTTCTATCAAAATCGGGGGCGTGGATGTAAAGGATATTGCTACACCAGACTTGATGCAAAATGTATCCTACGTTTTCCAAGATAGTAAGCTTTTGAAAATGTCTATTTTGGAAAATGTCAGAATGGGGAATCCTAATGCTACTAATGAGCAGGTTGTGCAGGCACTAAAGGATGCCCAGTGTATGGATATCATTGAAAAATTCCCAGAGGGAGTTAACACAATGATTGGAACAGAAGGTGTGTATGTTTCCGGAGGAGAAGCACAACGACTTTCCATTGCAAGAGCATTTTTAAAGAACGCACCAATTCTTATTTTAGATGAGGCTACCGCATTTGCGGATCCAGATAATGAGGCAAAGGTGCAGCAGGCTTTTGCAAATCTTTCTAAGGACAAGACGGTGATTATGATTGCTCACAGACTTTCAACTGTTGTGGATGCAGATAAAATTTGCGTTCTCTCTGGTGGAAAAATTGTAGAAAGCGGTACACATGAAAGTCTTATAAAAGAAGCTGGAATTTACAACCACATGTGGTCAGAGTATAACAAGTCAATCAATTGGAAGGTAGGTAAGGGAGCATGAGATTAGAAGAAAAGTTACAACACAAATATGCCCTTTCTGAAAAAGGTGCAAAGGATATGGTAACAGCATTTGTGGCTTGTACAATTGGAAATCTTGCCCAGATGCTACCAGTAGGAGTTTTGTTTTCATTTTCATCTGATTTGTTAAGTGGAAAATCTCCTGCTGAAAGACCTGTGTTTTACATTGTAGGAATTCTGATTTGCCTTGCAGCAGTATTTATATCTCAGTATTACCAGTACGGTGCAACCTTCTATTCTACATATATAGAAAGTGGCGTTAGAAGACGAAGCCTTGCTGAAAAGCTTAGAAGAATTCCACTTTCCTTCTTTGGGAAAAAGGATTTAGCAGACCTGACTAACACAATCATGATGGATTGTGCAATTATTGAGACGGCTTCATCTCACTGGCTTCCAGAATTGGTTGGCGCCATGATATCTACTGTCATTATCGTAATCAGCTTATTCTTCTTTGACTGGAGAATGGCTCTTGCAGCAGTGTGGGTAGTACCAATTTCATTCTTCATAGTTTTCTATTCCAGAACAATGATGCACAAGCTTAACAGAAAAGGAAGCAGATATAAAGTTGCATGCCTTGATGGAATTCAGGAAGCTTTGGAGACTGTCAGAGATTTAAGAGCATACAATGCACAGGAAGCATACATGGTTGGACTTACAAAAAAGATTAAGGCTGTGGAGACTCACAACATTGTATCCGAGTTTGCTAATGCAGCATTCGTATGTAATGCGCAGATGATTCTAAAATTTGGAATAGGAACTGTAGCGGTTGTTGGATCATCACTTCTTATAAAGGGAGAGATTAACGTAATTACGTTTTTCATGTACCTTCTTGTAGTGTCAAGAATGTATGAACCACTTCAGATTTCATTACAGAATTTTGCAGCACTTATCGCAACAGATACTCAGTGTGAAAGAATGGATGAAATCCTTTCACATCCAGAACAGACAGGCATTTCGCAGTTATCTAATGACGGATATGATATTGAGTTTAAGAACGTTAAGTTCTCCTACGAGGAGGGCGAGGCTGTTCTTCGTGATGTAAGCTTTGTGGCAAAGCAGGGTGAAGTAACAGCACTTATTGGACCATCAGGTGGTGGCAAGACTACAGTGTCAAGACTTGCTGCAAGATTCTGGGACATCGACAGTGGAAAGATTACTGTTGGCGGAATGGATGTATCAAAGATTGATCCAGAAACACTTTTATCAATGTATTCTATCGTTTTCCAGGATGTAACTCTTTTCAATAACTCAGTTTTGGAGAACATCAGAATTGGTAACAAGGATGCAACAGATGAGCAGGTTATGGCAGCAGCAAAGCTTGCCCACTGTGATGAGTTCGTGGAGAAGTTACCTGATGGCTATAACACATTGATTGGTGAGAATGGTTCAGAGTTATCAGGTGGTGAGCGTCAGCGTATTTCCATTGCCAGAGCATTCCTTAAGGATGCACCAATTATTCTTATGGATGAGGCTACAGCGTCCCTTGATGTTGACAATGAATCCCTTATTCAGGAGGCGCTTTCAGCTTTGATTCAGAACAAGACAGTTCTTGTTATTGCCCATCGTATGCGTACAGTAGATGGTGCAGACAAGATTGTTGTTCTGAAAGATGGTATCGTGGCAGAGCAGGGCTCACCTGAGCAGCTTCACGGAACCAAGGGAGTGTATGCTCATATGCTTAATAAGCAGATGGTCACTGATGGGTGGAAATTGGCATAAAAAACTTATTGTAGATTTAACTAACTTGTGTTATTCTTTTGAATTAGCGGTTAGATGTGCATAACTCTAATCAGAAATATAAAACCAAAAGGAGAGCATGTATGAAAAATAAGGGATTATGTAAGCAAGTAAAAGCAGGTGCCTTGGCAGCTGCTTTACTTGTGTCTTCATTTTCCGCAAATGTCGTCGTTTCAGCGGAAGAAATAATTTCTTACGAAGATGGCACCTACACTGGTGTCGCAACTGGCAAGAATGGAGATGTATCCGTTTCAGTCACATTAAAGGATGGAAAGGTGGTAGAAGCATCTGAAGTTTCACAGCAGGAAACCCCAGGGCTATGGGCTAAGGCTACAGCTTTATTTACTACAATAAACGAAAAACAGCCAACCTTTTCGGAGATTGATGAAATAGACGGAATCAGCGGAGCTACTATTAGTTCTAATGCCATAAAGGCTGCAGTAAAGGATGCTTTTTCACAGGCTGAGAAAAAGAGCAATCCTGAAGAGCCGGAGGAACCAGAAAATCCAGGTACTCCAGAGGATCCGGAGAATCCAGAAAACCCAGAGAACCCAACAGACTCTGATGATACTATCAAGGGTGAAGGAACAGAAGAAAATCCTTATCTTATTAGCAATGTGAAGCAGTTAGAGCTTTTTGCCAAGAACGTTGATGAAGGAAATTCATATGCAGGTGAGTATGTAAGTCTTACAAATGATATAACTTTATCGTCTTCACAGAACTTCAATTCTATAGGAACATCTGATGGTTTTGATATTTTTGCCGGAACCTTCGATGGAAATAATTACTCAATTTATAACATGACAATTAATAGTGAAAATGTATCTGACGAAGGTCTTTTCACAGCTTTGAAGGCAGGTGCTGTGGTAAAGAATCTTAAGGTAATGAACGCATCAATCACGGCCACACCAGACTATGGCTTGAATGCAGGTATTATTACTGGAGATTTAAAGAGAACAGCTATAATTTCAAACTGTCAGGTAAGTGGAAAGATTAATGTAAAGTCTGACTCAACGGCTATTTCTGTGGGTGGAATAGCCGGTAACATGATGGTTAAGTCAGAGGTAAAGAGTTGCTATTCTGATGTAGATATCATTGCAGAACTCAATGATGGGGTGATGGCAGATATTGGTGGAATCGCAGGTCTTACCAAGATGAACTCAAAAATAATTGATTCCACTTCAGCAGGAACTATTAGCGCAAAAGGTGATACAAGTGTTAATGCAGGTGGAATCGTTGGTACTGCTATGGGAACTACAGAAAATGTTGTTTCTAAAATGACCATAAAGACAGATGGTACTACTAACACTATAGGTGATGAGTGGAAAAATAAGGATGTAGATTCATCAATCTTTGAAGCAGGAGATGGTTCAAAAGAGAATCCTTATCAGATTTCAAATGTAGAGCAGCTTGTAGCATTTGCAGGATCTTTAGAAGAATCTGTTTTATATGACAATAAGTATGTGGAACTTATGTCGGATATTGATATTTCCGGAATAGATAACTGGGAGCCAGTTGGTGGTAGTCAGTATGCTTTTAATGGAACTTTTGATGGTAAGGGACATACTATTAATGGTTTGAGAGAAGGAACAAAGTCAAATCCAAGAAGACTTAGTAAGAATGTGGACGATTTTTCAAATGCTCTTGGACTCTTTGGAAATATTGGTGTAGACGCTGTTGTTAAGAATTTACATCTTACAAATGTTGCAATTTACGCATATCGTGAAGATGCCTCTTTTGTAGGTGGAATTGTAGGGTATATGCAGGGACTTAGTGACAGTGTTTCTTATAAGGGCGCAGTTATTGATAACTGTTCCGTGCAGGGAACTATTGAATCAACAACTGCTGAAAAGAATGCTTATGTAGGTGGTATAGCAGCCAGACAGTATAAGGGTGCAATCATCAATTGTCATACAGATGTAAGTTTACGTTCAAAGGTAGAGTATGGAGAATCAATTGCTTCAGTTGGTGGAATCGCAGGTATGACAAACAGAGGTCTTGTGGCGAACTGTTACTCTACTGGAACATATTTTGGAAGTATGGCTCGTGATATTGAAAATGAGATAGAAGGTATGTCAGCGGTAGGTGCTATCGTGGGTGTAAATGCCGGAGATTTGGTTAACTGTTATGGTAGAGGTGATACAGAATCAGAGCATTATAGTATTTACACAGGAGCAATTACTGGCTGGGTAACGGGTATCGGTAAAGCATATCAGAGTTATTTCGATATCGAAAAGACAATGAAAATTGCAGGTCGAAAAGAAGCACAGGTTCAGCCTTACGGTACTAAAACAGTTGGTGGTGTAAATGAAGAAGGAGTGGCATACGAAGGTGGTGTAGTAGGAAGCCTTGAGAGTTTCACATCTGAAACATATAGCAAATTGGTAGAAAAGCTTAATTCAAATTTTGAGACCTTTGGAATTGATTTCTCAAAATATGGTTTGATGAATGATTGCTTTAGAAAGTGGAAATTAGAAAACAATATAGTTACTCTTTCAGATGAATTCGTAAATACGATATACCTTCAGCCAGAAGAGGAGAAGGTACCAGTTACTCCTATTGTTATGGGAGATGGAGACTGGTATGGAAGAGATAATGCTGGAAAGGTTACTGTAAAAATTACAGTAAAAAATAATGAGCTTGTTTCAGAAAGTATAATTTCTGGAAGTAAATCTGATTCTGAAAACTATGAGAAGGCTCTTGCACGTGCTAAGGATAAGGCTATCTATGGAGATAGAACAGGTTATGGCCCAGGAGATGAAAAACAGTTTGCAGGAGGTAACGGCACAAAAGAAAGTCCTTATCTAATTTCAAATGAAAAACAGCTTCGATATCTAGCTGAGGCAATTAATGCTGATGAAACATGGGAGGGCAAATACTTTAAGCAGACAGCAGATATAAAGCTTTCTGATAAAGAATGGCTTCCAATAGGATTTGCAATTAAAGCAAAGATTAAGGGTGATCCTATATTGTATTCAGCTTATCCTTTCAGAGGAAACTACGATGGAGATGGTTACACAATTACAGGTTTAACAATTGGAACAAGAAGCAATCCAGCAAGCCAGTACACCGCTGCAATGTTTGGATTTACAGGTGGAGATTACGAGACAAATCTTACATATGGTGATGATACTTTAAAGGTTGAATTAAAGAATATTAACCTTCGTGATATTTATATCAACAATGAGGTTTCTTATGACACATACACAGCAGGTCTTGTAGGTACTGGCCAGAATGGTGTCTTCATAGATAACTGTTCTGTGACAGGTAAGATTTCTGTAAAAGCAGATGATATTGCATCTCGTGGTGCAGGTCTGGCAGCAAGTATGCTTAGAGGCGAGGTTACCAATTGCTATACAGATGTAAGTATCAGAGCAATTACCGAAGAAGGTGATGTTTATGCTGGTGGAATGTTCTCAGTAACAAATCGTATAAACGTATTAAATTGTTATGCTCTTGGTGATGTATATGGTAATGCAAATACAAACAACAAGGTTCACATCGGTGGATTTACAGGAATGGCTGGAGCATTTCAGTACAACTGTTACGCTATGGGAAATGTTACTTCAAATCGCCCAACAGTAGATATTGGTATTATGGACGGCAGAATTGCCAACATAGCCTATGATAGAAATTGCTACTTCAATCAGGATGCAAAAATTATCGAAAATGGTAGCGAGATTAAAGCTGTTTACACTGGCGCAGATGGTACGGGAAGCAGTAAAGATGTTACTTTTGGGAAGCCAAAAGAAGAAATTGGTTCAAAAGACTTTGCTGCCTTGCTTAATGAGAATGTAAAGAATGTAGTCAGCGAACTTGAGACTGCTGATAACGAGCTTGGTGGTATTATGAGTATTTACTACAACAGGGGTGCAGCAGGCCTTAAGAACTGGGGTGTAAAGAACGGTATTGCAGTACTAACAGCCAAAGAAATAAAGAAAGAGGATAACAAGCAATCTGATACTATAAATAGCTCAACTGAAAAATCATCAGAAAGCTCTTCAGATACATCAAATAGAACATCGTCAGCGGTAAGCTCTACAACTAAAATTGCAGAGCTTGGAAATAACAATACAGCTCTTATTCCAGAAGTACAGGTGCCTATGGCAGGAAAAAAGATTACAGCAAAATCTAATGTTAAGTTACAGAATAATGGAAATTCAGAGTCAGTGGTAAAAACAGAATCACTACTTGAAAATGAAGATGATGAATCTGCGGAGGATGCTGTTTCAGAAGGGGCTGAATCAGAAGAGGATGCAAAAGATACAGTTGTTGATATTTCTCCAGAGGTTGTACCAGCTGCAGCAGAGGCAGAATCAAATACTGGAATAATCATTTTTATCATTGTTTTAGTATTGGCAATTTCAGGTGTTGGTGGTGCAATTTTGTTAAGAAGAAAAAACTTTAAATAAATATGCAATTATACTTGACAAGTTAGCACGTGCTAACTATACTTAGTAATGGTTAGTGGTTGTTAGCAACTGCTAACCATATTTTAGGGTATACGGTTAGTATCTACTAATCGAAATTAGATAAATAAAAGCGAGGAAATGTATGATGCCATTGATTTATGCAGAACCAGGGGAACCTCAGATAATTAAAAAAATCGGTGGTAGCCCTGAGGTGAAAAAACATTTGGAACACCTAGGCTTTAACGTAGGCGGAGAGGTTAGCGTAGTGAGTACACTTGGCGAGAATCTTATCGTAAAGGTTAAAGAGAGCAGAGTGGCAGTCAGCGATGAACTGGCTAGAAAAATTATGATCTAGTAAGAGGAGGAATAATCATTGAAAACATTGAGAGATGTAAAAATCGGAGAGACAGCTACTGTTGTAAAGCTACATGGTGAAGGCGCTGTTAAGCGCAGACTTATGGACATGGGTATTACTAAGAATACACCAGTATTCGTTCGCAAGGTTGCACCACTTGGTGACCCAATCGAGGTTACAGTTAGAAACTATGAATTATCACTTCGCAAGGCTGATGCGGAAATGATAGAAGTGGAGGAGAATTAATTATGAGCATAACAATTGCACTTGCAGGTAACCCAAACAGCGGTAAGACCACATTATTCAATGCACTTACAGGTTCAAATCAGTTCGTAGGTAACTGGCCTGGTGTTACAGTTGAGAAAAAGGAAGGTAAGCTTAAGGGACATGATGACGTAGTTATCACTGATCTTCCTGGTATCTACTCGCTTTCACCTTACACTTTGGAAGAAGTTGTTGCCAGAAATTATCTTATCAACGAGCGTCCAGATGCTATCTTAAATATCATCGATGGAACAAACCTTGAGAGAAATCTTTATCTTACAACACAGCTTACAGAGCTTGGTATTCCAGTAGTAGTAGCCGTAAATATGATGGATATCGTTAAGAAAAATGGCGACCAGATTCATATTGATGAGTTATCTCGTCAGTTAGGCTGTAAGGTTGTTGATATATCTGCACTTAAGGGCGACAAGACAGCAGAGGCTGCAGAGGAAGCTATCAAGGCCGCTAAGAATGGCAAGACAGTTCCTCTTCATACATTCTCAGGTCCAGTTGAGCATGCAATCGCTCATATCGAGGAAGCAGTTGTTCACAATCTTCCAGACGAGCAGCAGAGATGGTATGCTATCAAGGTATTCGAGCGTGACGATAAGGTTCTCGAGCAGTTAAATATCCCAGCTGACAAGCTTCAGCATATTGAAAAAGATATCAAGGCTGCTGAAACAGAAATGGATGATGATTCGGAGAGTATTATCACAAATGAGCGTTATGTTTATATCGCTCAGGTAATCAAGTCTTGCTACAAGAAAAAGAACGAAGGCTCTCTTTCAGTATCAGATAAGATTGATAAGGTCGTAACTAACAGATGGCTTGGTCTTCCTATTTTTGCAGCAGTAATGTTTTTAGTTTACTGGATAGCAATGGTAGGTGTAGGCGCACCTGCTACTGATTTTACAAACGATTGTATTTTTGGTGATGGTTTCCACCTCTTCGGTATGGATGGCGGATATGGTGATATCTCAGAAAGCTATGCTGAAGCATCAGCTATCGTTGATGGATATGACGTTTTTGTAGAGGAAAATGGAAGTGCTCCTGTTGATGAGTTCACATACGAAGTAGAGGATGAGGAGACACTTGAAATTTCAGAAGAGACAGCAAGTATTTCTGATTATGAAGCTGCTGTAAAGACTCTTGAAGAAATCGGCGATGAGCCAGATCCATCAGAGTACGGTACATGGGTACCAGGTATTCCTGCTCTTGTTGAGTCAGCACTTGATGCAGCAGGTACTGCTGATTGGCTTAAGGGACTTATCCTTGATGGTATTGTAGCTGGTGTAGGTGCAGTTCTTGGTTTCGTTCCACAGATGCTTGTACTCTTCCTTATGCTTGCATTCCTTGAGGCATGTGGTTACATGGCAAGAATCGCATTCGTTCTTGATAGAGTATTTAGAAAGTTTGGTCTTTCAGGAAAGTCATTCATCCCTATGCTTGTTGGTGTAGGTTGTGGTGTTCCTGGTGTTATGGCCAGCCGTACAATCGAAAACGAGCGTGACAGAAGAATGACAATCATGACAACTACATTTATTCCATGTGGTGCCAAGGTTCCATTCATTGCAATGATTGCCGGAGCTATCTTTGGTGGCTCAGCTTGGGTTTCAACATCAGCATACTTTATTGGTATGGCAGCAATCGTTATCTCAGGCGTAATGCTTAAGAAGACAAAGATGTTCGCAGGCGATCCAGCACCATTCGTTATGGAGCTTCCTGCATATCATATGCCAACACTTGGTAACGTACTTCGTTCAATGTGGGAGCGTGGCTGGTCATTTATCAAAAAGGCTGGTACAATCATTTTACTTTCAACAATCGTTGTTTGGTTTACAAGCTACTTCGGATTCGCAGAGGATGGATTCAGAATGCTTGCAGAGGATGAGCTTGAGTTCTCTATCCTTGCTAAGATTGGTAATGCTATCGCTTGGATCTTCATTCCACTTGGATGGGGTAACTGGCAGGCAGCTGTTGCATCAATCACAGGTCTTGTAGCTAAGGAGAACATCGTAGGTACTATGGGTATCCTTTATGGTGGTGGAGAGTTGACTGCTTGGCAGGCACTTTCACAGGCATTTACAGGTATTACAGGATTCTCATTCCTCGTATTCAATCTCCTTTGTGCACCATGTTTTGCTGCAATCGGTGCTATTAAGCGAGAGATGAACAATGCAACATGGACATGGTTTGCAATCGCATACCAGTGTGGATTCGCTTATGTAGTAGCATTAATGATTACACAGTTTGGAAATGCATTGACAGGTAATGTAAATATTGTTGGTCTTATCGTATCAATTGTATTATTAGCAGGCATTATCTACATGCTTTTCTTCAAGAAGTACAAAGAGGCATCAAAGCTTGAGATTGCTTAGATATAATTAAGAAGGTAATAGATATGATTTCATGGATTACAGAAAATATTGGAACAATAGTTGTTTTAGCAGTGCTTATCTTAATCGTTGCTGGCATTATTCGTTCAATGATTAAGACAAAGAAGCAGGGTGGATCTTCCTGCGGCTGTGGATGTTCAGGATGCAGTGGATGCTCATCTTGTAATTCCACATCATCTAAATAACAGTAGATAAATGTGATTGAGGGACAAAATGAACAAGGCATCAGAGGATTATATCAAAAACATATATATACTTAAGCAAGATAAAGCCCATCTTCATTCTGTTGATTTGGCTAAAGAACTAGGACTTTCCAGAGCCAGTGTTTCCAGAGCCATGTCGAACCTTCGTAAAGACAATATCATCGTCATGAAGGAAGACGGAGAGATTGAGTTCACTATCAAGGGGCAGAAAATCGCAGAAGTGATTATTGATAAGTATGTGACTCTTACCGGATTCCTTCAGGACGTTGCAGGGGTAGACGAGGAGACTGCCAAAGAGGATGCCTGCAAAATCGAGCACTATATTAGTGACGATACATACGCAGGGATTAAGCAGTTTATCATCGCTCATCCTGAGTTGTAAATTTATAAATGAAAATAAGCTATTTGAGATATACCGGTCTTGAATAGCTTTTTTTTAGATGTAGAGTTAGTGTTGACTAACTAGAATCGAATTAACCAAAAAAAGGGAGGACTTGAAATGAAAGCAGATTACAAAAATTGGATGCCACAGGGGATGATTAATGGATTCGCAAGTGCGGCAGTTGTTTGTTGGGTTGTTTTTTGGATTATAAATAATTTTAGTTTAATCACAGCCCAAACAGTAAGAAGTGTAGTGAGTGTAGTGTTACTGATTTTGTGGGTCTTACTAATATTTATGACAGTTTGGATGATTCTTATGCATCGTGCATTTTCCTATAAAGGGAATAGACAGATGTCAAAGCAGATTATCGAAGGAGTTGCTGAGTATGTAAATATTCCTGATGGTGGCAAAGGGCTTGATGTAGGTTGTGGTAGCGGTGCACTTACCATTGCTTGTGCAAAAAGGAATCCTAATGCATCTTTCATGGGTATCGACAGATGGGGTAAGGAATATGCTTCATTTAACAGAAATCTTTGCGAGAACAACGCACAGGCAGAAGGTGTAAGTAATGTAAGCTTCCGACAGGGAGATGCTACAAAGCTTCCATTCGATGATGAAACCTTTGACGTTGTCACAAGCAACTATGTTTATCACAACATCCCTAGTAAGGACAGACAGGCTATTCTTTTAGAAACACTTAGAACCTTGAAAAAGGGGGGCACTTTTGCAATCCATGACATCATGTCTAAGGGAAAATATGGAGATATGAAGGCTTTTGAGAAGAAGCTCAAAGATATGGGCTATGAGGATGTTCAGCTGATAGATACTACAGATGGAAAATTCATGAGTAAATGGGAGTCTACCTGGATGGGGCTTTCAGGATCAACTTTATTGGTGGGAACAAAATAGGAGGATTTTAAATGGGGTTATTTAAGAATTTTGTTAGTCAGACCAGAAAACCTGAAGGATTTTTAGGTCAGATGATGGTAAATGGAATGAATAGTGGGCATGCTAAAATGGCTGATTGGGAAGTGCTTCTCAGAAGTCAATAAAGCGCTTAAGCCAGGTGGAACATTCATGATTGTAAATGAATCAGATGGCACCGATGAAGCCAGCCTTAAGTTTGAGAAAATTATTGATGGTATGACTTGTCATACTGTAACTGAAATAGAAGGTGCACTAAAGGATGCTGGCTTCTCAAAGATTAAAACTGCCCACCATGAAAGCAAACCTTGGATTACTGTGATTGCAGAGAAATGAGGTTGATATTATGAGTGCAAAATACGAAATACTTAAGTTTTTGGTGAAGGCTTTAAATTTAAAAAAGCTTTACTTTGGTGGTAATGATGAGGATTTTATTGAGAGTAAAAGAAAATTAAATGCTAGAATTACTGTTCCTGATTTACAGGATGATGAATTTAACATAAGTCAAATTCAGGTTATGGGATGTACAGTTCTGAAATTGATTCATAAGAAAAAAGTAAATAGAGCCAATATGTTTATCATAGGTGGTGGTATGGTTATAGCTCCCAGAGCCGGTTCGATCAAAAAAGCACTTAGATTTGCAAAGGAAACAGGTTTAGATTTGTACATACCTTATTATCCTTTATGTTTAGATTATCCAATTTCAAAAGCCTATGAAATGATACATGAAACATACAAGGAGATGCTTAAAGATTATGATGAAAAGAATATAAGCATACTTGGTTCGTCTTCGGGCGGAAACCTAGCTTTAGGCTTGGTGGCTTATATTAATGATGGACATAAAGATGTTCCGATGCCAGCACATATCATTGCTCTTTCGCCAGGCACTTGTGTAAATTCAGAAGAAGAATGGAAGCGTATGCTTGAACTTGAGAAAAAGGATGTCATGGTTCCAGCAGATTATATGAAACGAGCTGTGGAAATAATGAGACATGGTGATAATTCAGTTCCTGATTATATGATTTGGTTACAGAAAGGTGATTTTACAAATTGTCCACCGGTAACTTTTATATATGGTTCTGATGAAACTTTATATGCTTGTGCTCCATCTTTTGAGAGAGTAATGAAACGATATAGTGTTAGCTACAATATGATTGTAGGAAAAGGAATGTTCCATTGTTATCCAGTGTTCCCAATAGTAAAAGAAGCAAAAGAGGGGTGGGAGCAGATGGTTCAATTAGCAAGAGAGGCTTAGATATTATGCAATTTGAAGAAATAGGAAACATGGCAGGAAAGACGCTTATGCTACTTCCTGGAACGTGCTGCGATTGGCAGACAAATTTTGGAACAGTCATATCGGAGCTTGCTGAAAAATATCATCTTATATGTGTAAATTATGATGGTTTTGATGGAAGTGATGATATATTTCCTGACATGATAACTGTAACAGAGAAAATTGAGAATTATATAAGGGAGAATCACTATGGCAGACTTGATGGTGCTATAGGTTCTTCTCTTGGTTCAAGTTTTGTTGGACAGCTTGTTATGAGAAAAAATGTGCATATAGACCATGCCATTTTTGGTAGTCCAGACCTTGACCAAAGTGGAAAAGTAGCTGCAAAGCTTCAGTCTATGCTTGTAGTTCCGCTACTTACCAGCTTTACAAAGAGCGAAAAGAAGCGGAATAAGACTAAAGAAAAATTGAAGAGTTTTTTTCTGATGAATGACGAGACTGCTGAGAAGTTCATGAGCTGTTTTTCAAAGTTCAATCCAGAGTCAATTAAGAATGAGTACTATACTGACTTATTGACTCATCTTGAAGATGATATTGAGGTAGAACATACACGGGCTCATTTTATATATGCCAATAAAATGGGGGAAAAGTATTTAAAGCGCTACAAGAAATATTTTCACGACCCTGATATTAGAGAGTTTGATATGCAACATGAGCAGTGGCTTTTCGGAGAAAAAGAATATTCTGAGCCTGTGCTGAATGCTATAGATGAATTTATGGATGTGGCAGTTTAAAATAAGGTGAGGAGTGGGGTTATGAGTAGAAAGGATGAAATCAAATCAGCTTACAAAAGTTTGGGTGGTGCACATAGCTTTTATGATGGAATGATGACAGGAACTACTCTGGCAGGAAAGTTGGTATTACACTCTGTATGGAGAATGAACAGAGATGATGCAGTCTGCAAAAAACAGAGCAGATGAAATAGGTATAACAAATGTGAGGTTTATGCAGGGGGATGTAGGAAAACTACCATTTAAAGATGAGAGTATAGCTGTGTTTAATTGTGTGAAATAGGAAAGAGAGTATTTATTATGAAGAAATACACGGTGAAAATAGATGGCATGATGTGTGGCATGTGTGAAGCACATATCAATGATGCGATAAGGGCTGCTTTTCCGGATGCGAAAAAAGTAAAAGCATCTCACAGTAAAGGAATTGCCAATTTTATTTCTGAAGAAATAGATGACAATAGGCTTAGGGAAGTGATTGATGCTACAGGATATACTTTTGTTTCGGCAGAATCCGAAGAGTTTGTGAAGAAAGGTTTGTTTTGGTAGTAAGAGGAAGGAGGATTTCAGTATGGATACAAGTGGAATTCTTATTTCGATTGTGATTGTTGGGGGGTTAATATTTTTGATACATACGGTAAAGAGAAAGATTCATTAATTGGGAGGAAGCTATGAAAAGATTGTCATCAAGACAGAAGATATTATTGGGCTGTGTAGCTATGGTATTAGCTATAATCGGAGATTATTAGGAAACCTTGCTAATTATATTGCAGGTGGCATGGATTCAGGATTTGAATCCTTTGGATGGTTGTTGATGTATCTGGTATGTGCAATGAGTTTAACTAAAGAGTAAGTAAATAGTCAATTCTTATACAGCCCTCAGGCATACCAGCGCCTGAGGGCTTCTCATTTATTGGCTCCAAATTTTGGTTTCTATTGTTTGAATACACAAGCTTATATATAATGAGTAGAAATAGCTTAAGCAGATAATTGAAAGTACGAGGATATAAATTAATGAAATTTGGTTTTTCTTATGTAGGTCTAATATGGTATGTGCTTCTTCTAATTCCCAATTTGATATGGACAAAGCATAAGCCAAAGGATTATGAAGAATATGTTGTAAAAGAGAATAAAATTCTTCTTGCTCTCGAAAGAACAGGGCAGTTTATAATTACCCCTGTTGCAATATTCTTTTCGGATTTTAACTACAAAGGATGGCATTTCTGGAGTATTGTGCTCTTAGTTTCATTTCTATGCATGGTGTTGTACGAACTCTTTTGGATTAGATATTTCAGAAGCGAGAAAACTATGAAGGACTTTTACAGCAGTTATTGGGGAATTCCATTAGCTGGCGCGACTCTTCCAGTTGTAGCTTTTTTCTTACTTGGTATCTATGGCGGAAATATATTAATGCTCATGGGTTCTGTCATTCTTGGTGTGGGGCATATTGGAATACATTTGCAGCATCGTAATGAAGTGTATGGACCAAAGGTGAAGAAAAAGAGAAAGCTTCCTCAGCGAATACTGTTTGGCACCTTCAAGGTTGTAGCTACATTGCTTCTTATAGTTATATGCGGAGCATTCATGTTTTTTATTGCTTGTCGAAATATCAACCAGTTTAAGCACGCAATTGCATATAAAGATGGTGTAAATGATCAGATTTATGTTCAGCTTAATGATCAGGAAGAATATATTTCAATTATTGGTAAGTCCACTGAGAACCCAGTCATAATTTCCCTTCATGGAGGGCCAGGTTCGCCAACTACATACATTGATTACTGTTGGCAGGATTATCTTACTGATAAGTACACGGTAATTAGTTGGGATGAGAGAGGCTGTGGCAGAACTTATTATCGAAATATGGATATTGATTCAGATAACTTAACTTTATCTTTTGAACAGCAGGTAGAGGATTTAGATGCACTTGTGAACTATGCATGTGAGCGTTTTGACCAGGAACAGGTGATTATTCTGGGACACTCATATGGAACAATGCTTGGAAGCAGATATGCGCTTGCTTATCCTGAAAAGGTATCGGCTTATATCGGAGTAGGCCAGTGTGTTAATGAACGTGATTATTACGGCGAGACCTATTCTTATCAGGATGCTCTCATACAAGCAATGGCAATGGGTGATGATACAACTGAAATGGAAGCAGCTTATGAAAAGTTTTCCACTGATAAAAGTATTGCAAATCTTTTGCAGTTGAGAAGCTATGTTAGTCAATATCATCCTCAGACTGTGACGAAGGATATTTCAGCTATGGCTGCACTAACAAGTCCAATTGCAGGTGTTGATGATATTAGATGGTATATGGTTCAAATGGGTGCAACAATGGGAGACACAAGATATGAGGAACTGGTAGAAAAACCACTTGGTCAATACATGATGGATTTCAATGCATTGGAATACAATGATAATTATCAAATGCCAGTTCTGTTGTTATCCGGCTCATGTGACTGGATTTGTCCAGTAGGCCTTGTAAAGGAGTATGCCCAGTGCATAACAGCACCTAATGTAGAAGTAAATCTCATTGAAGGTTGTGGGCATTCTCCACAAGGACAGCTGCCAAAGGAATTTGCAGATAGAATTAAGGCTTTTCTTGAAAAGTAGGGATGGATGGGATTGTCTGGCTCAACACTATTGGTAGGCAGGAAATAGAAAATAGTAGAGGTGAGGTATGTTGAAGAATTACATGAGTGAAGATCAAAAGCTACCACTATTTGGAGTGGGACCATACATGATTTTTTGTTCTATTGTATCGCCGCCGGGATTACAGTTGTTTCTATGAATTCTACCCTGTCAAAAATCCTTGGCTTAAAGGTTCCAGTCATGCCTACAGCAAGGTTCAGTTTTTTGTTTACATAGATGATGTTGCCACAATCACCTATAGCAGCATAGACTTCCCTATCTGCGATAGGATTGTACCATAAATAGCCATACTCCATAAATCCGAATCTTTCACCGAGCTTTAAATATGGCGTAGTCATCTGCTTAATCCATTCACTTGAAACTATCTGTTGTCCATTGTATTTTCCTTCATTTAAAACCATGGAACCAAGCTTGGCAAGGTCTCTTCCTGTAGCACATAGTCCCCAGCCGGCAGTAACTGTGTCCTGAGGATCAGAATACCATTCATTCTTACGAGGTCCTTTATTCATAAAGAAATCAAACTGATCCTCCTTGCTGCTGTCGCCATGAATGACATGTTCTGGGATTCCAAGTGGGAGAAATAGATTCTTATTTGCAAAATCAATCAATTTTTCTCCAGTGGCTCTCTCTATAATTCCAGCTAGAATCTGAATACCAAGAGTAGAGTACCTAAATTCTCCAGTTATTCCCTTACGGCCTCCTAAAAAATCCAGTATAGCCACTGTCCAGTCATCGGAAGTACATACCTTTTTCCATGGTTCTGACTTACCCTTATAGGGAGCAGTCATGGTAAGTAGGTGCCTTATGGTAACATCATAAATTGTCTTTTCGCCTCTCTTAACCTGATAGTCAGGGAAGTAAGCTAAAACCTTTTCATCAAGGCTTTTAATAGCCCCTTTATCAACTGCAATTCCAGCAAGTATTGCCATGACACCTTTAGTCACTGAATTGACGTTGACAGCATCTTCAGGCTTAAATCCTCGCCAGCAATCTTCATAAACAATTTCTTCGCCCCTTATTACGCAAATCTGGCAAATGTTACTTTCATTTCCTTTGCTTTCAGAAATGAATTGGTGTAGTTCTTCTTTATTCATAAAAGCCTCCTCTTAGAAAAGATTAGGACGTCCTAAGAAAAGGCTAATCTAATTAAAAATTCTTTTCAAGAAAAATCTTTAATTTTATTTCGTTGAGTTTGACTAAGCAACTTAGAGTTATTGATATCTTCCAGTGGTTATATTATACTAACTTGGTTGGTACATATTACTCAAGGTGAGTAATAAATTTATGGTGCCCAGGAAAATGGTGAGGAAGAGGAACCTGCGAAGGAAGAGCCTGTTGTAGTAGAAGATAATAAGAATCTTTTTATCAGACTGGTTGGCAGCTTTGAACATAAGATGGTTGGAGAGGAAGATATAGATGCTGTATCCAGTGCTACCACAGTGTCTTATGTTTCAACAGGTGTAAATGCTGTGAAGCTTGAAGCGGCATTAGTTGATAAAGAGACTGGCAGAGAATCTGTTCCAGAAGACAGCTGGCATCCTCTCAGTTATTTTGAAAATTAAGCAAGTATGTTGTCGAGGATAATGTGCCTATCAGAAGACATTCATATCGCAATTCATACTGGTATCCATCATATGGATGTAGTTATTACAATTGGTATACAAACTATCTATTCAATACTGTAATGTGGTATTGGTTTTTCTAAAATTATAGTATGACAACTGACAGGTAGAACATGCTCAAAAAGAGCTGTTCTGCCTGTTTTTGAATAAAAATGATAAAGATCAGACTGAAAGGAGAGAAAATTGATTAAATAGCTGAGATAACTTACTAAGTAGTAAATTAGTGTAAACGACTTTTTGAACTACAAGTTCAATGACAAGAATAAATCTCTGTGACAAAATATTATTGATAAAATGAGGGTCTATTGGCTTTAAATAAGGATTTATAATTCTAGAACTGGAAGGTTAGAAGAATAGCCATATTGGCAAAAAAATATAAATATTGCCAATATGGCTATTGAGATTTTGCGGCAACCATTGTACAATAATAATATGCATATCGGCAAAAAATAAAAATATTGCCGATATTATCTAAGGAGGCTGCAGAATCATGAATAAAGCAGCAGTATTGAATAATATAAAGAAAGACTACTTCTCAAGGCAGGATCTATTAAGTTCTGCCTTTGATTTATATGGAGATTATACGAATACTCAGCTCCGCTATCTTGTTTCAAAATATATCGAGCATGGAGAAATAGTACGAGTAGGACATAATTGTTATGCAAAAGCAAAAGTAATAAAAGGAAAAAAGACTTATTCAAATCAGTTGTCCGAAGAGGCAGAAGAAGTGATATCTCAGGTAGAGAAAGCCTATCCTTTTATAAATTTTCAAGTATGGGAGCTCAGATGGTTGAATGATTTTGTAAATCACCTATTAGCTAGAAATATTATTTTTCTTGATGTCGAAAATGATGGATGTGAGTTTGTTTATTCATCTTTAAGTGAAAAGTTCCCAGGAAAGATACTATTAAGGCCAACTACTAAAGAGATGACATATTATTCGACGGATAATGCAGTTTTGATTGAAAGGCTTGTAAGCGAAAGCCCTGCAAATTCAGAAAATAACCACATAGCGTCCATTGAAAAGATAATAGTAGATTTATTTGCAAATAAGACACTAATGACGTTGGTTTCAAAAGGTGACTATGCTGACATACTAGAAAATATTTTCTCTAAATATCAGGTGGATGAGAAGAAAATGTTTAGGTATGCGCGTCGTCGAAATAAGGAAGCTGAAATACGAGAGTATATTAATAATAATACTGATATAAAACTGATAAGCGAGGAGAGAATGTGATTTTGTACCCTACCATTGATAAACATGAAACGGCTAAAAGACTGAAAAAACTTATGGATGATAATGGATATTCGGTCAAAGACATAAAAGAATACTTAAATCTAACCTGTGTACAAAGTGTATATCATTGGCTTGAGGAAAAATCTATGCCTTCAGTTGACAATTTATATGCTTTAAGTGTGCTGTTCAATGTAACGCTTGACGATATGATTTGTGGAAATAGGCCAGTTGTAATAGATGACCCAAAGGCAAAACGACTATACCGATACTTTATTGAGATTAATAATTTAAAAGTTGCATAAGAATACCTTTGAAGCTCAGCTTACCAGAATTGGAGGCTGAGTTTTTTGAATTACAAGTTCAATGACAATCGCTGTTTTCTATGTAAAATTATTAATGATAACTAATAAAGGAGAGGCTTTAATATGATTTATATAACAGGGGACTGTCATGCTGATTTTCGGCGGTTTTCTATCAAAAATTTTCCAGAACAACGTGAAATGACAAAAGATGATTACATTATAATTTGTGGAGATTTTGGTGGTGTTTGGAATAGATTCGAAGAGAGTCCAGAAGAAACAAATAAGCTTGATTGGCTTGATGAAAGGCCGTTTACCACATTGTTTGTTGATGGCAATCATGAGAATTTTGATAGATTAATGGCTTATCCAGTTGAGAAATGGAACGGAGGAAATGTACATAGAATTCGCAAATCCGTTATTCATTTAATGCGCGGCCAAGTATTTGAATTAGATGGTAAAACTATTTTTACCTTTGGTGGTGCTAGTAGTCACGATATTGATGGAGGGATTCTAGATATTAGTGATCCGGATTTTCATAGGAAGAGAAAACTACTGGATAGAGAATGGATACCATACAGAATTAATCATCTCAGCTGGTGGGAAAACGAATTACCTGATGCGGAAGAAATGGAGGAGGGTGTTCGCAATCTTGCAGCGCATGATAATTGCGTGGATTATATTGTTACACATTGTTGTTCTTCAAGTACTCAGGCAGTTATTGGTGGTGGAAAATTCACGACGGACGTAGCCACAAGATATCTAGAAGATATCAAACAAAGCGTTAAATTCAAAAAATGGTTTTTTGGCCATTATCATGATAATAAGAATGTCAATGCTGATGAGATATTAATTTATGAGCAGATAATACGTATATCTTAGGCTGGGAGGAGATGCAATGGATGTTGTGGTAAGTTTTTTGAATGAAATTTCATTCTTTGGGTATGAGCAGGAAGATTTACAAGAGGAATTAGATTTATTGAATGCATCAATTAAGGAATGTGAAGAACATCCGGAAAACCTTAAAGCCACTACAGCAGATGATCTTCGAGAGAGATTTGGATTACCAAAAGAAGAGATATATCAACATGAAATGGCTAAGGCTCAAAGTTTTTATAAAGCTGGTATGGATTACACTCAGTATTGCAAGACAGTTGAATTAGAAAAAATAAAAGATTCTTTGATGGCACAGTAGAATATCTTGAGGAGTGGATTGAGGTTGATGAGAAAAGAAGACCTAAGCTAAATTGTGAGGAAATAAAGGAACCTAAGAATGGATAATTATGATGAATTTCTAGCCGATATTGCAGAAATAGCAGAAGGGTTGGCAAATCTTGGAAAAGAAGCTTATTATGAATACATGGGACCAGTAGAAAGACTATGTGATAATTCTTCTACTGTATCAGAAAATGAAGTAGGCTTAATGCTGGATTACCTCCTGAGTTTTTGCGGTTATGAAAAGGTACTAGGTTTGTATAAAAAAGTATGTAGGACATTTTATAATAAGTACCCGGAGTGTATTTCCGACTATATTGTTTATTACCTTGAGGAATATGAACCTGAAAAATATGAGGAACTAAAAAGGAGAGCAGTCATTGACAAATGAAATAGTTTTATTTGAAACAAAAGACCAGAAGGTTAAGTTATCTGTTCCATTGGACAATGGAAATGTTTGGCTTAATAGACAGCAGATGGCAGAATTATTTGACCGTGATGTTAAGACGATTGGTAAGCATATTAATAATGCTCTGAAGGAAGAATTGGATAATTCAGTTGTCGCAAATTTTGCGACAACTGCCAAAGATGGAAAAAACTACAATGTAGATTATTATAGTTTGGATATGGTGATTTCTATTGGATACCGTGTAAAGTCAAATCGAGGTGTCGAATTTAGACGTTGGGCCAATACAATTCTTAGACAGTACATAATGCAAGGCTATGCCATCAATGAAAAGCGTCTAGCTGCTCTTAACAAAACAGTGGAGATTCAATCCAGAATTATCGCAAATACGTTAGACTTGGAGGAAAGAGAAGTACTTCAAGCTGTAAACTTATATACAGAGGCATTGATTCTTCTTGATCAGTATGATCATCAATCATTGAAGAAGCCTGATGGCAGTAGACCTCTATATCGTATTACTTATGCTGATTGCAGGAACATGATTAACCACATGGAGGATAGTTTTAGTTCGGATGTATTCGGTGTAGAAAAAGAAAAAGGTAAAGTAGAGGGAATTCTAGCTGCTGTTTATCAGGACGTGTTTGGTGGAGAAGTATATCCATCACTAGAAGAAAAAGCAGCAAATCTTCTTTATTTTATGATTAAAGATCATCCTTTTGCAGATGGTTGTAAGAGAATAGCAGCTTCTCTTTTCTTGGAATTCTTGAGCAGGAATGATGCATTGTTTAGAGATGGACAAAAGATAATTAGTGATGGTGCCTTAGTAGCAATTACACTTATGATTGCAGAATCAAATCCTGATGAAAAGGATATCATGACAACATTGGTTATGAATTTATTGAGATTATAGTTTTTAGTACAGCAGGTCTTAAGCCTGCTGTTTTTTTATACTACAAGTTCAATGACAAGAGCTACTCTCTATGCAAAAATAGTAATAGCTAAAGATTGAAGGGAGAACAGCGAACATGAGAAAACTTGCAAGTATTCAAAGAATATGGAAGATAGAACCTATTGAAGGAGCCGACAAAATTGAGTTAGCTTATGTTCTTGGGTGGCAGTGTGTGGTTAATAAAGGGCAATTTAAGCCAATGGATTTAGCAGTATATTTTGAGATTGACAGTTTCCTGCCTATAATACCTGAATTCGATTTTTTAAGAAGTTCCAGTTACAGAAAGACAGATGTCATGGGAGAAGGTTATAGGCTTAAAACTATGCGTTTTAGAGGACAAATATCTCAAGGTTTATTGCTGCCGGTAACTTGTTTTGCAATTATAAATGATAAACAAAATCTCGGAGACGATGTTACAGAATTGCTAGGAGTGAAAAAGTGGGAAATTGAGGAACGTGCAACCACAGGTGGAACTACAATTGGTACATTGCCTTATGATATTCCTCATACAGATGAGACTAGAGTTCAGGCTGAGCCAGGATTAATTGAGGAGTTTTCTGGTCTGGAGTATTACATAAGTACGAAGATGGATGGTTCATCGCATTCGATTGGAATTGATGAAAATGGATTTCACGTTACCGGACATAATTATGAATATAAGGATGATGGCAAAAGTTCTTTTTATGAATTGGTAAAATCTCTAAATATACAAGAGGATATGCAAAATTATGTAGAAGAAAATAAACTATCTACACTGACCATTCAAGGAGAATTCTGTGGACCTGGTATTCAGCAAAATCGACTTAAGCTAGTTAGACCTGAGTGGTACGTATTTACCATTAGAGAAAATGGCAAAAGAGTGGGCTTAATGCGTATGCAGATGATATGTGAGAACCTACATTTACAAATGGTTCCAATTGAAGAAGTAGGTTATGATTTACCATCAAAGTATGCTTCAGTAGAAGATCTGCTTGCTAGAGCTGATGGAGAATATCCAAAAGGGGGCAAAAAAGAAGGAATAGTTATTCGTCCTACAGAACCAGTATATTCAGAGCTTATAAGTGGTTCGTTATCCATGAAGGTTGTTAGCAATAAATATTTACTTAAGAATGATTAGGAAAATATATGTGTTCAAAGGATACTGTAAGAGCGCAGTATCCTTTATTTATGCAATGTGTGAATAAATTAACTATTTAATAATCTTAAAATTCAATCCTGTGATAAATTGCAAGGATCTTATCCCAAAACACCATTATCAGTTAAATATATATGTACCTTTTCAAGATTGTGTTTAGCCTGTTCAACCTGATTTTCACATTCTGCTTTATTGGCGATGTCTTACTTTTGCAAGGTTATTTCTATCTTCAATGTTCATATAATACTATCCCTTCTTTTTTGATATTCATAAAGTATGGATACCAGGTATTCTTTTCTTCGAACTCTTTTTTAGGTAAACATACAAAGTTCACTATAGCCATAGTATCTATACCAATTGATGTAGCTATATCATCAATCTTTGAATCATACTTTTTAACTGTTTCTCTGTCGCTATCAGTAAGGATAGCAATATCAACATCAGAATTGCTAGTAAAGTCGCCTCTTGCGCAAGATCCATACAATATGATTTCCGTCAACTCAATATACAGAAGTGGCTAACATTATGGTGACCGCTTCGAGGTATATAAAATTATTTTCAAATTTTATAGAAAAATTGTAAGATAAAAAGATGTTTCCTGTCTATATAGATGTAAGGCCTACAAATAATGAACCGAAGGGAGAAAACATGAGAGACGAAGAAATAATCGAGTTGTATTTCAAGCGTAACGAACGAGCAATTGAAGAGACAGATAATAAATACGGCAATTACTTGGCATCCATAGCAGGTAATATTTTAAGGTGCGACGAGGACGTAGAAGAAACCCTCGACGACACATACATGAGGGCCTGGAAAAGAATACCTCCAACCCGACCACAAATCTTAAGAATTTTCTTGGGGAAAATCACTCGAAACATTGCATTTAACAGATATGAAAATATGACTGCTAAGAAAAGAGGCGGCGGAGAAATCGAAGCTGTTCTGGATGAATTAGAGGAATGCATTCCTGATTCTAACGATGTGGAACAGACAATTTTAGGAAGTGAGCTTTCTCTTATAATTCGTGATTTTGTAAATGAATTACCTGAAAGAGACGCATGCATTTTTGCTTGCAGATATTTTTATACAGAGGATGTTAAGACAATTGCTTCAAAGTATAACATGTCGGCAAATAATGTTTCTGTTATCTTAAGCAGATTAAGAGAAAAATTGCAGAGAAGACTTGTAAAGGAGGGGTATTTAGCATCATGACAAGTAGAGATTTATATATAAGCATGACGGGAATAGATGATGTGATTTTGGCAAAAGCATCTAGACCTTCTAATAAAAAAAGAATTGTAAAATTTCAAAAGAGACTTTCATTTGTAGCTTGCATTTGCCTGGCTATACTGATTTCCGCCACAGCAGTGGCTGCTATACGTCATTTCTGGGGAAGAGGTATGAGCGGCCAGTTGAAATCTACGGAAGAACAGCAACAGACATTGACTGAGTCAGGACAGGCTATCGTATATCCTGAGCTTACAGATTACTCATCATATCAGGTGACAGATCAGGGCGTAACTATTGCTCCAAATACAGTTGTGGTTGGCAATGATTTTGCTTACATTTCATTCACAGTTTCTGGTTTTGAGGTCGGAGAGAATGAAGAACCAGCAGCAGAACTTGACTACTATTTAGGTGATGATCCAGATTCAGAGAGTTCATGGGTAAATGGTTCATCGTCTTTCTATGACGGGTTAATTGCTGATGACAATGGAATGATTGCCAACGCAGACGGAAGTGAAGTTAAAAAAGGTGAAGATGGAAATACACTTTGTCATTATTATGATGATGACGGAAATCTCGAGTATATTATTCAGCTTCAATCAATAGAAGGACTTAACACTATATTGGGCAATACGTTACATGTTAACTTTACCGACTTGGGCATTTATCCTGGCAAAGCTGACTATAAGTCATATATATCTGGTAACTGGGATTTCACCTTAGAGCTTCCTACTGTAAGTAATACTCAAAACATAAAGGTCGATAAAGAAGTGCCAGGCACAAATTTTGTAATTGAAAGTGTTGATATTTCACCTGTGTCAATGACAGTAAATTACAAGGTAAATGGTGAGGTAAAAGAATCTGAGGACTTCTTGGGGATACCTCAATTTACTGGATTTGTTTTGGAAGATGGCACCAGACTTCCATATGTGGCAAATGGTGGCTCCTACGGATATAACGATGAAACAAAACAATACGCTACCAGCTCTAGTGCGTTTGATAGAGTAATCGACATCTCTCAGGTAAAATCATTATTACTCTGGCCAAATGATGATGGTAATAACGATATGGTAGAAGTTGAAATTCAATAGACATAGAGACAAACAAGGGATTATCAAATGCGATAATCCCTTGTTTATTATGTTAAGAAATTCACTATTTTATTAACTTAAAATTGAATAAAGAAATATTTAGTCCTGAAGGATACAGTCGATTAGTTTGTTGTATTCTGATTCTGATATTTTTTCTATTTCATCGCTGTCAGGAAGGCTACGGTAGAAGTACTTTTCACCGTTTTCATCTTCGTCGCTGCCGAATCGGATTGTTTCAGCTAAGGTAGAGCCTTCATATCTGTGCATGCTAAAATCGTCGAATTCTTCCCAAGCGTGGGCATGAACAATCCAGTAACTATCTTTGTAATATGACAAGATACATGTAGCTCCAGTACCTTGGCCATCTTCGAAGAGAATTACTTTGTTATCTCTTATATCAAAGAAGCTGTAACCGTAAGGACCTGAGAGCATTAATTCTGCATCACCGTCGTTGTTTACATCTCTATAGTCATAGAAGTGATAAGAATCCCATTCATCGCCTTCAAGATCAAGAGAAGAAGCATTTAAAGAATCTCTACCATCTTCTGAAATTACTTCCGCATCTATTTTTCCGTTTAAGAAAAGATCAAATAAATCGTCTTTACTTTCTTGTTTATTTTCAGCTTCTTCAGAATTATTCTCAGTAGGTTGAGACTGATCTATTGTAGTTGTAGTAGTAGGAGTGATATTTGATACTACTGTATCAGTTTTCTTTTCATTAAGAATGTAAAGTCCACAGCCTACAATTAGAACTAAAGCTATGATAATCAAACATATGGAAAAAACTCTAGCTTTCTTCTTTCTTTTACTTTTTCTTGTTGCCATAATTATCATTCTCCCTGATATCTTTGATTTTTCAAACAGGGTATATTATAGCACTGTTGTTGTAATTAACAATGTGTCTTACTTACTCGATTGAATTAAAATACATAAGTCCAGAGTCTATTACATAGGATGATAATAACTATAACCTATGGTTTTTTTATCGTTTTAGTAAATAGCGTAATATTTATATTCTAAAAATCTATTTTAGTGTGAAATGCCCAATAAAATATGGAAAACATTAGTGGTGTTGCTGATTATAAATAATGGTAATTGGTCGATAGGATAACTGTAAGTATTTTTATAAGGCTAAGGACGCATCTATTTCAACGGAATGAAGTTGGAATAGGTGCTTTTTTAGTCGTTTTTTACCGCTCGGACCTTTCTGGAGAGCGGCGCAGCTTTGACTGACAGATGAGCTGCAGAAAGGAGTTATATGGCAGATTATTTAGCAGAAAACAATTTACTATTTCAAAGTGGCTATTCAAGCTCATATCTTTATTTTTCAAACTTTTTAAATAAAAATAACGAGTTTGAAAACGCTATGAAAGCGTCTTCCAATGAACAATTGAATACAGCAGAGTTACCTGATGATAAGCAAAGTAAAGGTAATAGTTATACTCGTGTTGTATCGGCTTCTGTGATGAGTAGTGAGATGAGTGCCACAAGTACAGCAGATGGCCGAACAGCTTTTTCCTATCAAAGTGTTGTGCAGAAATTTGAGATAAGGATAGATGTTAATGGCGATGATAGAAAATACACTGCTATCGGTACAGACAAAGATGGAAATGAATTTGAAAAAGAAATTGATCCATACAATGTTGATCCAACTGATGCTGATTTTACAGAATTCGCTGCTTTATGCTCATATATTTGTGAAACAGAGAATCTTGCTGATGAGACAATGAAGTTCATGAGCGACTTTGAGGTAAACGATATCTTCAAGCGTATGGACTACCTTGCTACTTTTTCAAGTGAAATGGGTAAGTATGAAATAGCAGGGCTAGGAAATCTTTCGTTAGAAAACTTTATGCCGCATATTAATAAGCTTATGGAAACTCTTATGGGTATAACTATGGAGTCGCTTAATGTAAATCTTGATACTGTTGTGGAAGAACCAACTGAGCCTCAGACTAAGGATTTAGGATTTGGATATTTATTGTCACCAGGTTCAGCTTTTGGAATGAGAGCAACTCAAATAATTAATCCAGATTCTGATGATGTGATTGTTAGAGTAAAGATGTCAGAAGCAAATGGTGGCGAGACGTTTGATGTTAATATTTCAGAAGTAGATCCAAGAAGTGCAACAGCTATTGAAATGTTTGCATATTGTCAGTACGCAGATTCTATTGGAGAAGGAATATCAAAGAGCAATTTTCCTAGTTGGAGTGAAGTGAAGAGATTTATGGATCCAGGCGGAGCTTTTGAGTTTGATTCAGTTGAGCAGGCATCCACTAAAAAATTCAATTGGACTAAAACAATTTCAGAATCAGACATATCCTTCAAGCGTGAATCAACAGGTGAAATACTTGATGCAAAAGATATTATAAAGATGCTTATGGAAAGCTATAAGAAAATCCATGAGAAGGATGATGAAGATGGTGACTGGCGCAAAATGACTGATGAGGAATGGGAAAAGCTCTTGGCAAGAATCGATGCTGATATCGATGATATGATAGAGAGTGTCAAGGAGGAAATTGAGGAGACTAAAGAAGAACAAGCAAAAGAAAGATTAGAAAAAGAGACTGTTGAAATTTCATAAATTACAGGCAATTTCAGAAAGGAGCTTTATGTCAGTAAGTAATATTTTGTCAGGTTATGCTATTAGTACAAGCGTGCAATATAGTAACGACACTGGTCTTATTAGCGATGCTGAATCCTACGGAAGCAGGCATAGCTGAAGAATTGTATGTCTGATATATAAAAATACAGAGCCATCAATGAGAGTTGGTGGCTCTGTTTATGGTTAATTAACTGTATGTCAAAAAGTTAACTAGCAAGTTATTTTAAAATTCAAAATGCCTCTGCAACCTGGAATTTGGCGTTTCTTTTTTTGAAAACTTTTTCAGATATGGATTACTTCCAGTTCTTGCTTTTTATTATCGGAAACTAACCAGGCTTTTGTAGCGTTACGTGAGCCAATAATGAATTGTTTCCCACCTTTTTCAACATATGCAGCCTCGTTTTCCAATGCAAGACCTTCATACTCAGTATTAGAAATCATATGATCAAATGAATCTCTGCCTTCTTCATTGTAATGTGGGCAAAAGCAATATGGAAATAATCCTAACATTTCTCCAACTATAGTATATTTCCAATTATCACCGCCTTCAAAACTTGCACTGTCACTATGTCCAGCACTAAACCAGCATATGGCACCTGCACTAAGTCCCATCAAAACAGCTGTATCGTTCTTGTATATATCTTTTAGTTTTATATCCAGTGAATATTTTTTCCAAATTTCCATCATTGTCTTAGTGTCGCCGCCACCGACATAAATGACATCTGCCCACTCAAGTCTTGTATTTATTTCAGCATCATCAAGCTCTTCCTTCGTAAGAGGTAGATCCTTTACATTGCAATTCAGTTTACCAAACGCAGCTTTAATACCTGCCAAATAACCTTCTGAATCCATACTGGCAGTTCCTATAAATAAAACATTTGGTGATTCCTTTTCTGAAAGTTTTACTGCGTACTTATTAATTTGTTCAGTAGTCTGAAGATCCCCACCACTGATAGCAACCACTCTTCCCATATTATGCCTCCGCTTGTAGAATTATTCATAGTATTTATGTATATCTGACAAAGTGTGATTTGTTGAGTTCAATTATACATGATTGGGAGATTGATAACTATATGAAATGCAAAAAAGAAGAGGAGATCAGAAGCTCTCCCACTGTATGACAAGAAATTAACTACTGCATTAACATAAAATTTTAAATTTTGGCTCATGTGCTATTATTTCCTGTTTCCATTTTGATCAAATTTCTTTCTTAGTTTCAATTCTACAGGAATAAAACAAAGGAACAAAATTATTAATTGAACAGTTTCTAACATAAGAGTCATTATTCCAATAATATCATCTGAAGAATGAATAAATGGTATCTGAACAATGGCGGTAGGAATTAATAAGATCAATCCTATTTTTAACCATAATCTTCCGCAATAATCATGGGCGAACTTCCATGTGTCCTTATTCTTCCTAGACATTTTGGTTCTATAACCAATAACACCATTTATCTCCTTAGGCGGGTGCTTATACATGAAATAGCCACGTAAATTAAATTATTAATAACATTATCATATTAATCTTTTCATCTTTTTTGCCGATATTCGTAATGGAGAATGGGTACTTTACGTTTTCGATTTCATATGGAGGTATTCTTTATGATGAAAATAAATACGTATAAGATAAGTTATTCCTCAGAATCGTTAAAAAATAAAAGTAATTATAATCTGGATTTAGATAAAGCAAAGGTCGAAGCGCCTGTACTTTTGACTGAAGCCAAGAATAAGAATGTATCTGTGTCCATATCTAATGAAGGGCAAAAACGGCTGGAGATGAATCAGAATGTACCATCGGTTGAAAATCAAAGTGATTCGTCTCTGGAGAATTTTAATACCGAGGAAAAGAAAAAAGATGCCTACACCGAATATATGGAAAGAATGAATGATGTTCTAGGTAAAATTGGCAAAGGTGAGACTGTATCTCAGAAGGACAGAGAATGGCTGGATGGTGAGTTGAACAGCATCGTGTCAGGACACTATAATAATCTTGTAAATATGAAATTTGAACGACAAGATGTGTTGGAAGCTCTTAGTGAAAATATGGCTCAGCGAAGACGTATGATGTTTGATATGCTCAAGGAAATAGAGGCGAATGATAATGTTTTCCAACAGAATTTTGCATTCCTGCAGGACGAGTTTGAGATAAAAGACAAAGAGGAACTAGTAGAAAAACTTACAGAGGCATTAGAATTAGAAGAGGAAGAAGAAGCCCAGGCAGAGGAATCCGAAGAAGAGGTTTCTGAGGAAGAAGTTGATGAAAATGGAGAGCCGATTTCACTCAATCACGATAGCCTTGAAAATGAAAAGCGTGCTGATAAACAAATCAGACAGACAAAAGAACAAATTGATTTTATCGGTGAGCAAAGTAAAAAGGAGGAAGCCGACTCAAAATTCTACTCTGATATGGTAAATTCATCATATGATAACATTATGAAGATGGTTAACAGTTCCGAGTTTTCATATGAAGACAAAGCAAATGCTGCAAAAGATTTTATGAAAAAATCATATGAGGGCACAGTCGAAAAAGAAAAATCCAGAATTAAGGCAGAGTTTGATAAAGAGACAGTTCGCATAGCTACCAGATTCTTCAGACAGCATAATGATATTGGCGAAGTATTAAAGAGAAATCATTATAAGGTAAATTACATAAGTCAAGATATAGCGCAGGCATTATTAATACATAAGCGTAATGGGTAGTCAATGGCCTATTGAGAAAGTATCGCGGCCAATTTTGTCAAGGAATTAACTATTCAGTTAAATTACAGGACAGATCATCTGAAGGTCATATGGTTCCTTTTCAGCAAGTTCTTTTATAGGAATGCTTGCCAGGCCACTTCCCATTGCTCTGTAAAATGCAATCGTCTCCTCAGAAGAACAGGCAGATATGTACAGAGCCTGTGCACCAGCTTTTATTGCTTCCGCTTGTCCCAATTCAAATAATCGTCTGCCAACACCTTGGCCTCTGCATTCAGAAGATACCTGCATCATATCAAGAATCATGTAAGGACCGTTTAGTTTCTTTAATAGCCCAATAAAGCCAACAACTTTATCATTTTCTAATGCGATGTATGTAATATAGTCATCACTGCTTATTTGCTTTGCCACAGAACGCTTTTGGCTTAAGTCCCAATCTTCGGTATATTTGCATTCTACTAATGCATATTCTCCGTCTATTCTTCGATATACTTTATTTACATTCTGTTTTCTGTTATATGAATCTAATGATTCTAAACAGAAATTTGTCTCTGATAATAATTCGATTTTTATCAAATGATAATTCCTCTTTCATCACTCACATTTCTTAATATAATAAATGAATTCATTATCCCGACTCACTTCCACATATCCCAGCTTGGTATAAAAGGCGTTTGTTCTGACATTCCAAATGGGAGTATCTAATACAAATTCCTTTACATTTGAAAACATTGTCTCAATTTCCTGCATCATGTAGACTCCATAGCCTTTGCGATAATGCTCTGGGCTTACAAAGATCCTTCCGATGTTCAACTTGTCTTTTTCCAAAAAAAGAATCGCACCGCCAACAATTAGTCCATTGTCCGTGAGCTTATACAAGTGATTTGTTCTGGCCATCTTTGTGTGATAAGAAACAGACATATATCCAGGTGGCCCACCAGCTGAAGGTGCTCCAACCTGAACATCGCTATCAAAGGCTCTTTTAGATATTCCATTAAGTGTTAAAGCATCAGAAGTGCTTGCTTTTACAAATCTAAGATTATTTTGTTCCATTTTAACCTCTACAGTTTTGTTGTTTTGGTAATTATTGTATCTATTGTTAGGAACGTTTACAATGGTATAAATTATTTTGAGCGAGATAGATATTGAAGGAGGCAGAATGGAATATAGGATAGCAACTATTGATGACATCGAAGAATTGATGAACATACGATTTGAAATGCTAAGGATTGTTAATGACCTTAAAGAAGATCAGGATTTTTCAGATGAGCTAGTGGCATACAGCAGGAGGTATTTTATAGATGGAAATCAGGAGACCTGTCTTGCTTTTGATAATGGTGCAGCCGTAGGTTGTGCAAGTATTTCGTATATTGAAGTAATGCCTACATTTTCTCATCCAACGGGAAAAAGAGCTCATCTTATGAATGTTTACACAAAGGAAGAGTATAGGCGTCAAGGGATAGCTAGAAAAATGGTGGAGATTCTAATTGATAAAGCAAAAAGAAAAGGTGTAACAGAAATCAGTTTAGATGCTACCGAGTCTGGAAGACCTTTATATGAGAGCCTAGGATTTAAGTCTTCTGATGAGTGCATGGTGATGAATGTTTTAGATTAAATGTTGGGAGAATTAAAGTATATATCAAATTCCCAAACTCCTTTCATTGTATCTGGGTGTCCTTAAAAATGTGTTATGTTTAGATTTACCTTTTCTTTTAATATATTATATTGATCCTCATCGGATATATCAGAGTCTGTGATAATAGTATTAAAGTCTTTGATATCTCCGAACTTTTTCATAGTATGTTGCCCGAATTTTGAGTGGTCAACAAGAAGAATATTTTGCTCAGAATTTCTCATAACTACCTGTTTTATTGAACAATCCATTTCTGTGCTGGTCACACCATAATCTGTATCTATAAAGCCTGTTCCTAGAAATGCAGAATTAAAATGGAAATTTGAAAGATATGTCATAGTATCCATATCCATAGAACCACCATTTGAATCCTGATATTTACCAGGAGCTATGTATAATGTGATATATGGGTTATGAGAACATTCCTGCATTACTGCCAATGAGCTTGTCACAACGGTGTGATGCAAAGATGGAAGATATCTAGTCATAAGTAACACTGTGGTGCTTGGATCTAGATATATTACATCATTTTCTTTAATAAGTTCTGCTGCGCGACGAGCAATTGCAGTTTTAGCCTCGTAGAAGCTCTCTTTCCTCATATCAAAACTATGTATAGGTGAGTTAGGATGCCTGATAGTAGCGCCACCATAATGGGTAACAAGTATTCCCTGTTCCTCCATTATGTGTAAGTCTCTTCTGATAGTCATATCAGACACACCAAATTTTTGTGATAAATCCTTTACATTTACAGTAGTCTGTTCTTTTAACGATTCGTAGATAGATTCACGGCGGCGTATTCCATTATTTTCATTTATCTGTTTCATAGAATGCTCCTTCAGATGATGAAATGTTTTATTAAACATAATTATACCACAGAACTCCGCAAATCGAACAACATTGAACGTTATATCATGTAAATATATGTGCTATTATCTTTTTGCAATCGAAAAATATAAAATACTGTTAGGAGATAGCAATGTGTAAGAAAAAGTATTTGTTTTTTGATATCGATGGCACACTGGCTGCAGGAGGATATGAAAATTTCTATATTCCAGACTCAACTGTTACAGCGCTGCAAAATCTTAAGAAGGCTGGTCATTTTCTGTGTATTGCAACAGGCAGAGCTCAGGCTCTTGCAGTTGATATAATGAATGAATTAGGTTTTGAAAATATGGTAAGTGATGGAGGTTATGGTATTACCATTAACAAAACTCTATTAGGAATAAAGCCACTTCCAAAAGAAAACGTTGTTACTTTAATAAGAGAATGTCAGGAGAAAGGATATCCATGGGGAATTCAACCTGAAAATTCAGCTGTAAGATATGTTCCCGATGAGCGCTTTAATGAAATCGCAAAGGATACATATATGGAACAAAAGATAATTAATGGATTGAATCCTGAAGATTATGAACATATATATAAAGCATATGTAGCCTGCAGAGCAGAAGATGAGAAAAATCTCAAAGCACTGGAAAATCTTCCTTGTTGTAGATTTCATGAAAGTTATTTGTTTATTGAGCCAAGCTACAAGTCTGTAGGCATAAAAAAGGTTATGGATTATTTTAATGCTGATTATAGTGATGCTGTTGTTTTTGGTGATTCTGGCAATGATATTTCAATGTTTACAGATGATTGGACAAAGGTTGCCATGGGGAATGCTATTCCTGAATTGAAGAAGCTTGCAGACTATGTGACTTCCGACGTTGATAAAGATGGAATTTACAATGCCTGCGAGAAGCTGGGATTATTTGATGCTGTTGCTTGTTAATACCTTTCAGCGTGATCTCGATAGGGAGCGTTATGAAAGGTATTAATATAAATCAAAGAATTAAAAGAGAATTCAAACCACCTTATATCCTTGTTCTTCCAAAACACTCATTGCTTTTTCAAAATTCTCTGACTTAACAAGTATATAGTCCGTATTGTATGTCTAGACAGCAAAAATACCAATTTCATTTTCTGCAAGGATAGTTGACAGTTTAGACAGTATCCCAATCAGTGAAAAATCAAGTGTTCCCTGAATCCGAAATCCATTCCATCCATCCTCGCGCTCGATAGTACCTGCTGCTTAAATCTTCTCATTTTTCTAAACATCGTAAACACCTCAATCTTCCTCCAAAACTAAAAAATGCCATTCCATTACCTGCTAAGACCTAACGGTAAAGGAATGATGTAAATCCCATTACTCGGTAGCATTGCGCTGCCTTGTATATGATCAATATTCATAGGATTGATTTACTTTCCTAAGTGCAGCTACATAATCGCAACCTTTTTCCTTCCCTCCGTACTAAAATCAACATAAGAATCGACTTCAATTATCTCTACACCCTTCGATTTGTTGATTTCAATTTTACTTTATTAGAGAGCTGATATCTATATGAAATGCAAAAAAGAAGAGGAGAGCAGAAGCTCTCCCGTACAAAGTGTCTTACTTTGTTCAGCAATAATAATTTGCAAAGAATCCATGTAATTTCCTCGTTTATAGAAAGCCCATACCTTGTTTCACAGTGTTTGTTTTTTCTTTACCAAGTAACACCTCTAATAATTTGAAAGCTACTTCGGCAGCCGTCTGAGGGCAATAAGATGTAATGACATTACTATCAATGACAACCGGTTTATCTATTACATCATAGAATGGCGCAAACTCCATCATTTCAAAGCCTTTACAACAAAATAGAAGTACTTTCATAATAATATCTCCAACATGGTCTAAGCAAAAAAATAGATTAATGTGACAAACAATAAATTAATATCGCTTGCTGTATTCTTAAAAGATTATTCTTAAACGTATACCCAACGAAGAAATCTGAATCAATTACATCTTCAGATACTTCTTCACCGCGATAAAATGGTGGGCAGGGATTAAGGATTGCACCTTTATTTGCCTGTTTCATTATATCTTTTGTTATTTGATACTCTTTGAAGTCATCAAGTATTTCTTCAGGAATAGAATCAGTGCAGATTATGTCTTTATTTTTTATGGAATCTAATAAATTATTACCATGCTTAACATCCAGAATTGCATATTCAGATGGGCTGCATTGAGATAGAGAAAGACTAAAGGCTTTAGAAGCTTCTTTCCAAGCTTTGCCTACATTCCCTGTAGCTCCAACAAATAAATATTCATCTCCCAGATATGAAGATCGGAGCTTAGAAATTGAATATAAATCGGACATCATTTCGCAGGGATGATTTTCATCGGTTAATGCGTTTATAACAGGAATATCAGTAACATTTGATATTTTATCAAGAAGGTTGATATCTTTATGTCTGACGACAACAGCATCAGCCCAGTTCTGCAGATAGCCAAAAACATCTTTGATATCCTCTTTTTTCTCTAACGTGGCAGAATCAAATAAGATTGATTGACCTCCCAGGAGATATATTCCTTTTTCAAAAGAAACGCGAGTTCTTATACTATTTGAAGGAAAGAACATTACAATGGTTTTTCCCTTGAGAAAGTTCGGATACTTATCAATATTATCTGCAATCTGGAATATCTCTAGTAAATCTGAAATATTGAAATCCGTTAATCTAATGAATGAACGCATTTTTAACCTCTACAGTTTCGATATTTTGGTAATCATTGTACTTCATTGAGGGATAATTAGCCATATAAAAAGAAAAACTCCGTGGAAAAGAATCCACGGAGATAGGATAGCTTGCTCGGTTAACTTAAAAAATTGGAAAATATTATCGACTACATTAAATGGACAATATTCACAAAATGGTGTTATATTTAAAATGGAGTTAGGAACAAAAAAAGTGGGAGGGTAATCATGAACAAGAAGTTAACTATCGTTGGTTCATATCTTATAGTTTTGTGTATTTCACTAATAGTGTTTTGGGTTTCGTATCATAATGGAACTATGGACGCAATGGGGTATTCTATTATTTTCTTTTGGGGTGTTATACCTATTCTCATTTTTATTAATTCTTTCATCATAGGTAAGCATAAAGAATGGGGATTATTGAGATGGCTTATGTCAGTTCCTTCTGGAATTATGTATATGCTTGCTTCATACGCAACTTTTAGTCTGGCAAACAATATTATGTTCAATAAAGTAAATTCTCCAGATTTTACTATATTTTTTGCAGGTTTGATTATTTCGCTATTGGGAATGGTGATTGGCTATTTGAGGTCAGTAAATAGTAAGAGGAAAAGTTTATGAAGAAGGTTGCTGTCTTATTATTGTCAATAATGATAGTTTTTCTTGTGGGATGTGGTAAAAGTTCTAGCCCTGTCGTAGATGTTATTACTTCAAATATAGAGACAGGTGAGATTCATTACTGGACTATCTATGACAATAATAGTTCTGAAGAAATAGAGGAATTCGAGCCAGCAAACATCGAAATGCTTCAAGTCTCAGATAATGACTTTTCTTCTGAGATTAATGGTAAAAAGATTTCTGTCAGTGTAAATAAATACGAGCTAGAAGATGAAGATGGAAGCAGATATGAGGCTGATGGTAATCTGAGAAGAATCATTGATGATGTGGCAGAAAATGCGGGTCACGATATTTATGGTGTAAAAATATTTAGTGTAGATGGAAATATCTTTGTATTCGAAAAGCATAATGTAAATTGGCAATTACCTTGTGTTTTGTATCAGTATTTCCCAGATACGAGGGAGCTTTCAAAACTATATCAGTGGGATGGTGTTGAGCTGGTTGGCTTAGGAAATATAAGAATAGCAGATTAGGACAATGATGGAGGAGGCTCATATGGAGTTTTACAAGTACTTATTGATTTATTCAGGGATTTTTATTTTGATAATTATGGTAGCCTATGTTATTAGTTGCGTAATATCGCATATTGATTACAAACGTCAAATCAGTGGGAAAAGAAAAATGCGAGAATTCAAAGGCTCAATAAACTATGACAAAGAAGGTCAACTTAACACTGAGTTAGAGATAGAAAGAGCATCAAAAGGTATGCTTACTAAAAATGAGATGTCTCATAGAATTTAAAATATATCGGAGGACACATGAAAAAGATATCAGTGTTTTTGATTATTTTGGCAATTGTTCTGTCAGATGCTATGTGTGCTGTTGTCGCATATAATTATTGTGACTTGCTGTGGGGCGGAAAGTATGCTGGGTATAGTGCGCCGGCAAGTACAGCATATATTTATGCTATTCCATTCATAATAGGTATAATTATATGTTTGGTCTTGGCATTGTTATCTCATAAGAAGGGACATAGAGCATAATATCGAAATATTGTTTCAGTCTGAATAATAGGAAAGTATCGAATTATTAGACACATAGTAGTAAAATGGACATAAAGAGTGGCGTGTCATACGATTTATTAGCATGGGGGGTGCTTATGAGATCAAGAATATTTATGGCATTGACTGTATTACTATTTGGAGTATGTATAGCAGGGGGAACTGATGATATATCAGGAGAATTGCCTGCGGATGTAGTTGGCACCAACGTTTCTTATGAGGAAATTAAGCCAAGTAAAGATCAAAGTGAAGAGCAAAAGAGAGAATCTCTTAATAACTATCTGGCGAACATGCTTGCTAAAGATATCATGACATGCAGAGGGGTGCTTGGCTGCAAGGTAAATTTGGATATATACAGTGAAAGTGCCTCTGAAAACTCCATCACAGTTCAGTATTTTTACGACCCAGAGGTTATAGATGATGCAGTAGGGTTTGAGGACACTTTGAGGCAGTTTATGCTTGCAAGTGTTCCTGAGGTAGAGAATGTCTATTTGCGTGGAACATCTGTAACAAATCAGAATGCTGATGAGTTTGCTGTGGACGCTGATGATTCGCCTATAAAAAATCTTCCAATAGATTTAGGTTCCAATCTGAACTTTATTCCTGTTGTGCCTAATTAAATAATCACGGCCTCCCAGAAATGGGAGGCCTTTAGTATGTATTATCATAGAAAACTAAAAGTTCAAGACTCCAGCCGTCTAGCACAATTAATAGAGGGCTGTTTTATTATAGATATCAGTTTTGTTAAAAGAATAACTACTGCATTATCTTTAGGAGTGATGTAAATAGAGCGAATAGTTTGGAGAATTACTAGGCTCGATAATTAATTTCCTTATTGAAAAATCTTATCAAAACAAAAGGCACTAAATGCCTTGTAATAATAGAGAAGTTCTGCTAGTCTACTTATGGTTAGAGATATCTAACCGAGTGTAAATCATTGCAGAACTCCTTTTTTGCTTCAAGAGTTGCTACCTCTAGAAAAAGGAGTTCTCTATTAAGTGAAAGGATGGAATATTTATGGATTATTTGGAAATTGAAAAGGTAGTAGGTAGAGAGATTCTTGATTCGAGAGGAAATCCAACCGTAGAGTGTGAGGTTACTCTTGTTGATGGAACAGTAGGCAGAGGAATGGCACCATCTGGAGCATCCACAGGTGAGTTCGAGGCATTAGAGCTTCGCGATGGTGATAAGAATAGATACTTAGGAAAGGGTGTTTTAAAGGCAGTTGAGAATATCAACGGGCCAATTGCTGATGCTATTTGTGGTATGGATGCATCTGACATTTATGCTATCGATGGAGCGATGATTTCAGCTGATGGCACAAAGGATAAGTCAAAGTTTGGTGCTAATGCAATTCTTGCAACCTCCATTGCTTGCTGCAGAGCAGCAGCCACAGCTCTTGATATTCCTCTTTATAGATTTTTAGGTGGAATAAATGGAAACAGACTTCCAGTTCCAATGATGAATATTGTAAATGGTGGATGTCATGCTCTTTCATCAGGACTTGATGTTCAGGAGTTTATGATTATGCCAGTAGGTGCAACATCATTTAGAGAAGCTCTTCGCCAGTGTGCGGAAGTTTTCCATGCACTTGCAGCTATCCTTAAGGACAGAGGCCTTGCTACTTCAGTAGGTGATGAAGGTGGTTTTGCCCCAGCTCTCTCATCTGATGAGGAGGCTATCGAGACAATCCTTGAGGCTGTTAAGAAGGCTGGCTATGAGCCAGGCAAGGATTTCAGAATCGCAATGGATGCAGCTTCATCTGAGTGGAAGACAGGAAAGGTTGGCGAGTACAAACTTCCAAAGGCAGGCACAGTTTACACTTCTGAGCAGCTTATCGAGCATTGGAAGAAGCTTGTTGAGAAGTATCCAATCATCTCTATCGAGGATGCCCTTGATGAGGAAGACTGGGAAGGTTGGAAGAAGCTTACAGCAGAGCTTGGAGATAAGGTTCAGCTTGTAGGCGATGATCTCTTTGTTACAAACACAGAGCGTCTTTCTAAGGGTATCGCTAATGGATGTGGAAATTCAATCCTCATCAAGCTTAACCAGATTGGTTCAGTATCAGAGACACTTGAGGCAATCAAGATGGCTCACAAGGCAGGTTACACTGCAATTTCTTCTCACCGCTCAGGCGAGACAGAGGATACAACAATTGCTGATTTAGCAGTAGCTCTTAACACTTGCCAGATTAAGACAGGTGCACCATCTAGAACAGAGCGCGTGGCTAAGTATAATCAGCTTCTCAGAATTGAAGAGCAGCTTGGCGCAGCAGCTGTTTACCCAGGAATGGGAGCTTTTAATGTCAAATAAATAAACAAATTTTAATCAAAGGAGAGAGTAATCATGAGTAAAGTAAATGTAGTTTTTTGGTCACAGTCAGGTAATACAGAAGCTATGGCTAATGCGGTAGCAGCGGGTGTTAAAGAAGCAGGAGGAGAGGCAAATGTCGTTTATGTTGGCGATGCTTCTATTGATGAATTAAAGAAAGAAAAAGCGTTTGCACTTGGATGTCCAGCTATGGGTGCTGAAGTTTTAGAGGAAGGAGAAATGGAGCCATTCGTTTCTGACTTGGAAGGCTTTGTTTCAGGAAAGACAATTGGTCTTTTTGGATCATACGGTTGGGGCGATGGCCAGTGGATGCGTGACTGGGTTGATCGCATGACTGCAGCTGGTGCCACAGTGGTAAATGGCGAGGGTGTTATCTGTCAGGATGCACCAGACGGTTCAGCAGAGGCAGAATGCAAGGAACTTGGCAAGGCTCTTGCAGCAATTTAAACTTATTTTTGGCCCTCAGGCATGTCAAAGCCTGGGGGCTTTTATTTTTTTCTTAAATTAACATGATTAATCAAAAGTAGTAACACTTTTATCACAATCATTATTTAAAATAGCATCGAGGGAGTATAAAGTTTTAGGGTTTTACTATGAAGCAGGGTTTTTTTAGACATATTGTTATAACGCTAATAAGCACAGTTTCTGTGCTTTGTTTTGCTGTTCAAAATTATAGTATTATTACTGCTTCAGAATCTGAAAAGCTGGTGGTAGGTGTACTGCCAGATCGATGTCCTGTAATGTATGTTGATGAATCAGGTGAGCAAGTCGGAATAGCTGTGGATTTACTTAAACAGGCAGCAAATAAGGCCGGTTATGAAATTGAAATTAAAATTATTACAGAAAAAGATATAAAGGAAGCACTTGATAATACAGCATACGATATTGTTATGCCTTTGGGTAGCGCAACAACTTCAGCTAAAGGTAGAGCGACCATAATATCAGATAATCTTTCTGAAGTTCCATTCACTCTTGTTACAGAAGAAAAGCATCCGATTCATATTTCATCGCACCTGAGGATTGGTATGCTTCGCTCTCTAAGAAGTTTTGCAGAGCTTGTTCCACAGCGCTATCCAAATACCGATATTGTTTTTTATGATGATATATCTGAATCCATCAAAGCTCTTCGTAATGGAGAAGTGGATGCCTTACTTGATAATTCTTATGTTTGGAGCTATGTATTGCAGAAACCTGCCTATAGTAATTTGCATGTTCAGCCTGGCGCGATACTTTCTATCGATTATAAGGCAGCCGTTTTGGATACTCCAAAGGGACATGAAATCATTTCCAGGTTAAATAAGGGTATTGCAAGGATAGATGATTCTCATCGAGAAGCTATTGTTTTGGATTATACCACTCGACGACTTTACAAATATACCCTTGGTGACTATTGGCATATGTATGGCGTTTTTATTATTCTAGGGTCCCTTTTGTTCTACGCCATATTAGCAATTATGATAATGAGAGCACGAGCATATCGTCAGAAGCAGGATAATAGGCTCCGTGAGTATATCGAAATTGACAAGCTTACCGGTGCCTATACTCTGGCTGGGTTTAAAAAGAAGGTTGCTGAATTAATAAAGGAGTATCCAGAGAATAGATACTTTATTGCATATAATAACATTGTTAACTTCAAATTTATAAATGATCACTTTGGAATGGAAGCAGGTGATAATCTTCTAAAGTTTTGGGTAAAGAAATCTATTGATGCCTTAACTGAGGAAGAAGCTATATGCAGAGCTGTCGCTGATAGAATTGTTGTATTCCGAAAAATGGATGGCCAACAAACATTTTATCACGATTTAGCAGACGTAATTGAGCCAGTATCTAATTTCTTTGTAGAAGTTGGTAATAACTATAAGGCAGAAATTAGAAGTGGTATCTATGTTCTTACAGATGAGGATTATCAAAATCTTAATCTGGAGCATATTTTGGATTGCGCAAGAGTTGCAGAAAAAAAGGTTATTGAAAAAGGAAATGTAAATTTCGAATTTTATAATCTTAGTCATTGGGAAGCAGAAAAACAAGCCACAGATATTACCAGTCATTTAACTCCTGCTCTAAAGGAAGGTCGTATTCAGGTTTGGTACCAGCCTCAGGTAAATTTTGAGAAAGGTATTATAACGGGAGCAGAAGCGCTGTGTCGTTGGAACCACAGTGATTTAGGTTGGATTAGTCCGGGAATCTTTATTCCAGTATTGGAGAAAGCAGGAAAAATTTACGAGCTTGACAGCTATATTTGGGATAGAGTGTGTCAGGATTTAAGCAGGTGGAATGAAGAAGGTAAATATAGAACAGTATCCGTAAACGTATCACGAGCAGATATTAAAGCTAATCCTAACGTACAGGAGCATTTCCGCTCGCTTATTGACAGATACTTCTTGTCACCTGATCAGCTGCATATTGAAATAACGGAAAATGCATTTGCAGATGATGCTAAAGCACTTATTGAAGTTACCAAAAATTTACAGAAATTGGGATTTACTGTAGAGATGGATGATTTTGGAAGCGGTTACTCATCACTTCATATGCTTAAGGAAGTTCCTATTAACCGTGTAAAGATGGATCTTAATTTCCTTTCTGACGAGGGATCAAAAGAAAAAGGAAAAATTATCATCAGTAATATGATTCACATGATTGATGATTTAGGAATGAAGCTGATTTCTGAAGGTGTTGAAACAGAAAAACAGGCCGAATTCCTTAGAGAAAAAGGCTGTGTTGAAATGCAGGGATACTATTTCTACAAGCCAGTTTGCGTAGAAGAGTTTGAAAACCTGTGTGACAAAGGAGTCACAACATAGGGTTAACAAATACAGAGAGCCAGACCATGAAGGATGGAAACCTATGGTCTTCAGGTCGATTTAGGAAAAACACTTATAGTAGGTGTCTGCGACAACTGTTTATCTTAATAATCAGTATTTGATAGCTCAACAGAATCAGTAATATAGAAATGAAAGCCTTGTTTTTTACAATAATGGGTTATTTCATCCATTAGTTTAGAGTCATTAGTATATTCTATAATAAAGATATCAGCTCCTAGTGAGCTGTATCTTTTTATATAATTCTCGAAGTATTCACGGTTAGATTTTTCAGCTATCCCAAAGCTGTTATTATCCCAGTCAATGTAGGAGAAGACTGACTCCTGATTGATTCCTGTAATAACGTCATCCCAGCTGCCAAGCTTTTGGGTATAGGAGTCCATAAATACATCGCCCCCATTTATAATGACATCTTTGTCATAGGATTTTAGCCCTTTCATAATTGTTGCAAGGCCATTTAGAATATCATCGTTTTGATATTGATAATAAACATCTGTGTTATCTACAAAGAAGCCAGAAATTCCTTTATCTAATAAGGATGGAGCAAGCTCGTTCAGAATAAAATCTTGCCATTTTTCAGAAGATACATCAATCCATTTTTCTTCATCCCAGTGCTCGTATTCATCCAAAGTCAAATCTTCGAAGCGAGAGTAGTAGTCTCTGTAGTTTTCCAAGGAACCAACATTAATATAGCTGTATACCTTGTGTCCTTTGGAAACGAAGGATTTAATTTCATTAGCAGAAAAATACTGAGCATCTACCACAACAATATAAGTGTCCGAAAACTGCTCAAGGTTTTCATTGACACCCAAATAGACACCGTAGTCTTTTGGAAATTTAGGTATTGTGGCTATGACAATTATTATTGCAAGCAATGCAAAAATTATTGGGATTAAAATTTTTGTATATAGTTTCATGTATTTCATTTTACTTGAAATTGAAATTAATTTGTATTGGTAAAATAGCTATAAAAACAGAAAAGACCAACTACCCGGTCAACCTTTTTTCTACTTATTCAATATGTTAGTATATATGGCATAACATTAAGAAGAAGGTATATTAAATGATTAAACTTATTGCAACAGATGTAGATGGAACATTAGTGAAAGATGCTTCGCCTGAGATTTATCCAGAGATTATCGAGATGGTGAAGGAGCTCAGAAGAAGAGACATCATTGTCTGCATTGCCAGCGGAAGACAGTATTCCAGCATCGAAAAACTCTTCAAGGATGTTAAGGATGATTTGATTTTTATCGCCGATAATGGTGCTCACGTAAAGTGCCGCGGCAAAGATTTAAATATCGTAAATATGAATCCGGAATATCTTGATGAACTTATAAAAGAGCTTAGAACATTTGAAGACTGCGAGATGATCTGTGAGGGCCCAGGTATCACGTACATTGAGTCAAAGAATCCAGAGTTCATTGATTTCATTGAGACTCAGTATAAGTGCGACTACAAGCAGGTGGATGATGTCCTTACTGAGGGTGAAAATATTATCAAGGCTTCTATCTTCAAGAGACCTTCTATCAGATCTATAGGTGACGATATTCTCATCCCAGAGTGGAAGGATAGACTAAAGGTTACTATGGCAGGTGAGGACTGGGTTGATTTCATGGATAAGTCAGTGGATAAGGGAAATGCTCTTTCATTTATCCAGAAGTTCTATGGAATCTCACCTGATGAGACCATGGTATTTGGAGATAACAATAATGATATCGGCATGCTTAAGTGTGCCACAGAAAGCTATGCTGTGGAGACAGCTCCGGATGTAGTAAAGGCTGCAGCAAATCACGTTTGCCCTTCATGGAAGGAAAAGGGTGTGTATCAGATTCTTGCTGCCAACTTTCCAGTAGAAGAAAATTAGACTAGTTTATGGGGAATAATTTTATGATTAAAAGACCAATTACTACTTTGTTTATGCTTATGTCTGTGGATGGAAAGATAAGTCCGGGAGCCACTGATGAAGTGGATTATGACAAGGACTTTCCAAATATTGATGGCCTGAAGGAAGGGCTCCATCAATATTATGAAATAGAGCAGACTACTGATTTATGGTCATTTAATACAGGTCGAGTGCAGCAGAAGATGGGAGTAAATGAACTACCTATTCCAGAGAAGACTCCTGTATCTTTTGTGTTACTTGATAACAGTCATCTTACAGAGCAGGGAGTGAAGTATTTTTGTGCAAGGTCAAAGAACTTTGTGGTAATCACCAGCAACAAGAATCATCCTGCATTTTCGCTAGCAGAGGATAATCTTCACATCATTTATCAGGAAGAACAGAACCTTGAGGCGGCTTTAGTAGAGCTGAAAGAGAAATATGGATGTGAGAGAATTACCATCCAAAGTGGTGGCACATTAAATGGATTATTCCTTAGGGAAAAGCTATTTGATTATGTGGATATCGTGGTGGCACCAACACTTGTTGGAGGAAAAGATACATCCACATTGATAGATGGAAAATCTATTACAGGTACTGATGAGCTTAATAAGCTTGGAGTTTTAAAACTTGAAAATGTTGAGGCGTTAGAGGATTCGTATATACGAATCAAATATAAGGTTATGGCATAATGCTAAATGGGTTGAAGTTACGTGGGGGTAAATAAAAATGGACAAGAAGCTTGTGGATTTTCTACAAAAAGAAAATGGTTTACGAATGTCTCTTCCATGGAGGACTAATTGAATAATAAAAATCTTAATATATTTAACAATAAAATAGTAGTATTCTTATTGGCGATTCTTTGCTGCCTGTTGTGGGGAAGCGCATTTCCATGTATCAAAATCGGATATGCGATATTTGGAATAGAAGCATCAGATGTAATGTCACAGATTTTATTTGCGGGAACTAGATTTTTCTTAGCTGGCATTCTTACTATTATCTTTGGCTCATTATTACAAAAGAAATTCCTATGCCCAAAGAAAGAATCCGCAAAACTTATAATCAACTTGAGCTTGTTTCAAACCATCATCCAATATTTTTTCTTCTACATAGGTCTTGCCCATTCCACAGGAGTGAAATCTTCCATCATAAATGGAATGAGCACATTTTTTGCAATCTTACTTGCCAGTCTTGTGAGAAAGCAGGAAAAGCTTACCGGAAATAAAATATTAGGATGTATCTTAGGTGCAGCAGGTGTGATTCTTGTTAGCCTGACTGGAGGAGATTTAGGAAGTGGATTTGCCCTAAATGGTGAGGGCTTTATTCTCATCGCTTCAGTGTCCTATGCTATTTCATCAGTGCTGATAAAAGAATATTCCAGAAAAGAAAATCCTGTGACCCTTAGTGGCTACCAGTTTATGCTGGGCGGTCTGGTTATGATGATTGTAGCTCTTATTTCAGGAGCCAGAATTCATATCACCACAGGGTCAGGAATTATCCTGCTAATATATATGGCACTGATTTCATCTGTGGCATATTCACTGTGGGGGATTCTTCTGAAATACAATCCAGTATCTTCAGTTACTATATACGGATTTACGAATCCAATTTTTGGCGCGATTTTATCAGCGGTATTTCTTGCTGAGTGGAGCACCCTTAGTATCAAATATTTAATTGCACTTGCTCTTGTCAGTGCAGGTATTTACATTGTTAACGGAACTGAGGAGTGATGGCATGAGCTTATTTGCGATAGGAGATTTACATCTACATTTTCAGTCTGAGCTAAAGGCCAGAGAACAAATAGAAGGTAAAATCTGGCACAATCACGAGGCGATTTTCAGAGAAAATTGTCTGAAGGCTATGAAGCCAGATGATACCCTGGTGCTTGTTGGGGACCATAGCTGGGGCAAAAATCTGGATGCGTGCCAGAAGGATTTGGAATATATAGAGAATCTTCCAGGAAGAAAAATTTTGCTTCGTGGAAATCATGACATGTTTTGGGATGCAAAGAAGACCAATCAGCTGAACGAAATGTTTAAAGGCAGGTTGGAGTTTTTGCAGAACAATTATTATTCATATGAAGATTATGCATTGGTTGGCACAAAGGGTTACACCTTTGAGGGGCCATTCTATGTTGACAGCTATGGTAATATTCAGGGCTGGGATGAAAAAGAGGCAGAGCATGCTGAAAAGCTTGTTAAGAGAGAATCTGAACGACTAATAGTTTCTCTTGAGGCAGCCAAGGCTGATGGCTATAAGAAGTTCATCATGTTTTTACATTATCCACCTACCAACATTATACAGACAAACAGCATCTTCACGAAGCTTGCTGAGCAGTATGGTGTATCGCAGGTGATTTATGGACATTGTCATGGCGAAACCAGATTCCATGACAGCATTACTGGGAAAAAGAGAAGAATTAGATATTCACTTGTTTCAGGTGATGCTTTGAGATGGAAACCACTTAAGGTTTTGGATTAGATTTCACAAAGCTTTGCAGGTTTTTTGAAGGTTCTATCACATTTACATTTTAGAATAGGACCATGAGGTATTTCCGTAATTTCGTAGTTAGTTCAATAGGTATTTTTCTTATGATTTTCTGCGCTGCTGTTAAATGTAATGCAACTGATTTCGTTATCGTTGATGTGTCACGGCAGATTTATTCCTATGATTCTTTATGTGAAGATATGGCACTTCTTGCGGCAGGCCATGAGGATATTATTTCATATGAATCTTTAGCCACCACTTTACAGGGAAGAAATGTGTGGCTGGTTAAATATGGAAATCTTCAGGCTGACAAGAGGATTCTTATAACTGCATCCATTCATGCCAGGGAGTATATGACATCCCAGCTAGTGATGAGGATGTTAGAAGAGTATGTGTTAAATGTTGATACTCCTCAGGTAGATGGCCATACATACAGGCAGCTATTCAGTGACACATGCCTTTATATTATGCCTATGGTAAATCCTGATGGTGTCACAATGTGTCAGTTCCAACCAGGAATGCACCAGCTAAAAGCAAATGCAAATGGAGTTGATTTAAATAGGAATTTCCCAGTAGGCTTTGGTCATGGTGGCACAGCGTCTTCACCAGGTTTGTTTTACTACCCAGGCACAGCACCATTAACAGAAGCAGAGACCCAAGCTCTTTCTGGGCTGATTAACACTTATCCATTTATGGCCTGTATTAACTATCATTCCATGGGAAATGTAAATTACTATGGGGCCAGCACTAATTCGGCGGAAAATGCTAAACGTTGTAAAGCGCTTGCCAACGTAGTGAGTTCGGTAAATGGTTACAGAACAAAATATTGCGGAGATGCCTGCGGCAGCTTTGCAGATTATTTCTATGAAGTGACAGACTGTCCAAGTGTAACCATAGAGATAGGAACAGCAAATCCTGTGCCAATATCCCAATTTACAGGTATTTATAATAAAAATGTTGGTTTATGGAAGGTTTTGGCGGCTCTGTTTTTGTAAATAGACATATTTCACAGAACATACACACGAACATTGAGCTATCTGACAATTCTGTTTTAAAGTGGAAAATAATCTTGCAATTTATAAAACCGAGGCTATAATAATAATTACAAAAGGTGTTATAGAAAAAAAGAGGAAAGGGAGGTACAGTCCACCAAAACATTAAGTAGTTATTGTAATGGTTTTATTAAAATCTAGTGATTGGAGGTATGGTCCACCAGAGGATTAATTTTAAAACCAAAGTAATTTATTAAAATCTAGGGAATGGAGGTATAGTCCGCCAGAGATTTAAATCAGTTACACACGCGACAATTTCATGATGAGGTCCATCAATGATTAAAAGTTTTCAAATGGACAGCAACAATGAAAAATGAAACAGAATGAGAGGTATAGTCCATTGGGATCGAATTTCAGGGGCGGCACCAGTTAGGAATCAGAGGATTTCGAATTGGTGTCGCCCGTTTTTTGTGTCAATTTTGTTACTATTCACAGTGAAAAATATTTAATGATTAATTCTTGTCAAGCTTGCTTGTAAAAGAATAATCATTGAATATTTTTTGACTTGAATAAGTGACTTTCCATACATGAATAATGTTAGGTGCTTTAGCACCGAGAAAGAAGTCTGAAAGACTTCCATTATGAATGTTGGAAAGTTACTGTGAATAGTAACAAATCCACTTGACTTAGTGGTTGAAATTCCTTAGAATACTAAATGTTCGCAGAAGTGGCGGAATTGGCAGACGCGCAGGCTTCAGGTGCCTGTGGTAGCAATATCGTGTGGGTTCAAGTCCCATCTTCTGCATAAAAAAAGACCCCAGACATAGTCTGTGGGTCTTTTTTTATGCAGAAGATTAGGCTTAATTCAATTTCGCGATATTGCTCGCAATATCGAGTGGGGTGCGGTCGTCCAGTGGACGACCCTTGCGAAGCAAGGAGCACCGACCGAGCCGGGAGGCGAGACCAAGTCCCATCTTTTCAAATATGGAAGAAGTTAAAAAATGTTAAAGATACAATCCATGATGTACTTACTAAGGGGGGGAGCATCTACTGTAGAGGAGCGCAAGCTTAAGTTATCTGAGAAGGAAGCTTCTACTTATGTAGATCAGATTCTTAAAGCTATGGATCAGGAATAGATAAAGACTTTTTTATTGTATTTTTAACATAGATGTAGTACAATGTATTACAAGAAAGGAAGTGGTATTTATGGCATTTTCACTTAGATTAACTGATGAAGAAAAAGCTCTTGCTGATAGCTATGCTAAGCTACATTCTATGTCATTGGCAGAAGCATTTAAAAGAGCATTGTTTGAAAAAATAGAAGATGAGTATGATATCGCTATAGCTGATGAAGCACATAAAGAATGGGTTGCCAGTGGTTGCAAAACTACACCTGTTGAGGAATTCTGGAAGGAGCTTGATTTAGAGGATGAAGTATAGTGTTGAATTATCCGAAGGCTTCAAGAAGGAATTCAAAAGACTTGATAAATACACCCAAAGGATGATACGTTCTTGGATTAATAATCATCTAGTTGATTGCGAGGATCCAAGGGTTTCAGGTAAACCTCTTAAAGGAAATTTTGCAGGACAATGGAGATATAGAATAGGTGATTACAGATTAATATGTGAAATACATGATAATCAGTTTGTAATTCTTGCATTGAATATTGGTCATAGAAGTAAAATATATGAATAAAATAGGCACTTAGGTGCCTATTTTTGCGCTCGTTACTGTGAATAGTAACTTTTTTTAATAAAAAAAAGGATATCCTTTTTTTCTGTGTAATTTGTTTTATAGAAGTGTCGTGTAATGCATGTTTGGGAGGCTAAAATGGGCACAATTCGAGAGATGATTGAGCAGATGGAAAGGGAGACTCTTAGTCCTTTTGCCACACTCAATGAAAATTCACGTGGCCGCGAAAAAGATGAGCCACAATGTGATATCAGACCTCTATTTCAGAGGGATCGAGACAGAATTCTTCACAGCAAGGCATTTCGCCGATTGAAGAATAAGACTCAGGTTTTTCTCACTCCACAAGGAGATCATTACAGAACCAGATTATCTCACACATTGGAAGTTTCACAGAACGCCAGAACCATTGCAAAGGCTTTGAGACTTAACGAGGATTTGGTAGAGGCAATTGCTTTAGGGCACGATTTGGGTCACACCCCATTTGGACATGCGGGCGAGGCTCAGCTTAATGCCATGTGCTCCACTGGCTTTGTGCACTCAGAGCAGAGTGTGCGCATTGTAGAAAAGCTTGAAAAAGGCGGTCAGGGCCTTAATCTTACCTGGGAGGTTCGTGATGGCATTCGAAATCACCAGACAGAAGGTCACCCAGCTACGCCTGAGGGTCAGATTGTGCGCCTTTCTGACAAGATTGCCTATGTAAACAGTGATGTGGATGACGCTATCCGCGCACAGATTCTTACCGAGGAATCTATTCCTATGAGCGTAAGAAAGACACTGGGTATGACTTCTGCAGTTCGTTTGGATACTCTTATCCACGACGTTATTATCAGCAGTCAGAACAGCCCAGAGATTAAAATGTCACCTGAAATCGCTGAGGCTATGAAAGAACTGAGAGATTTCATGTTTGCAAATGTCTATAAGGACTCTATTGCAAAGGTGGAAGAGGTAAAGGCAAAGCGTATGATTCGCGAGCTTTTCGAGTATTATCAGGTTCACTTTGATGAGTTACCTGACAGATATCGCGCTATGGAGGACGATGGAGAGACTCAGGAGCGTATTATCTGCGATTATATTTCAGGTATGACAGATCAGTATTGCATTACCAAATTCAACGAATACTTTATGCCAAAGGCTTGGATCGTTGATGGATTTTAAAATATAGAAATGTAAGTTAGGGAGAACGATGGCTTTTTATTCTGACGAAGTTGTTGAGGAGGTGCGAAATCGCACTAACATCGTTGATGTAATCTCGCAATATGTTAACTTACAAAAAAAGGGCAGCCAGTATTTTGGCCTTTGTCCCTTTCATAATGAAAAAACAGGTTCATTTTCTGTAAGCCCACAGAAGCAGATGTATTACTGCTTCGGATGTGGAAAGGGTGGAAATGTTTTCAGCTTTTTGATGGACTATGAAAATATGACATTCAAGGAAGCTGTGGAGGAACTGGCACCGAAATGTGGCGTCACCCTTCCTCAAAGAGAGCTGACACCTCAGGAACGACAGCGTGCCGACAGACGCAGCCGCTTATTCGAGATTAATAAGGATGCGGCAGCCTACTATTATAAGATGCTTCGTTCCGATGCTGGAAAGCAGGCCATGGATTATTTCACCAAGCGTGAATTGACACCTGATACCATGCACAAGTTTGGTTTGGGTTGCACCAGCAAATATTCCGATTCCCTCTATAAATATCTTAGAGGTAGAGGATATGAAGATGATATTTTAAAGGATTGCGGTCTCATCACTATCGATGAGAAGCGAGGCGGTCATGATAAGTTCTGGAACCGTGCAATGTTTCCTATATTCGATGCCAACGGCAAAGTAGTTGCCTTCGGTGGCCGAGTAATGGGAGACGGAGAGCCTAAATACCTGAACTCTCCTGAGACGGAGATTTTCAACAAATCAAAGACTCTCTTTGGATTGTATTTTGCCAGAAAGACCAGACGCGAACAGTTTATACTATGCGAAGGCTACATGGATGTAATTTCCCTGCATCAGGCAGGTTTCGATAATGCAGTTGCATCCCTTGGCACGGCCCTTACAGAAGGCCACGCCGGCATGCTCAAACGATATGTTAAGGATGTTTACCTTAGCTACGATTCAGATGGGGCAGGTCAGAAAGCAGCCCTTCGAGCAATACCTATCCTTAAAAATGCCGGTATTTCATGCCGAATCATCAACATGAGTCCATACAAGGATCCTGATGAGTTCATCAAGAATCTTGGGGCAGAGGAATATGAAAAGCGCATACAAAATGCGGAGAACAGCTTTATGTATCAGGTTCGCATGCTTCAGAACAATTACGACATGACTGATCCTGAGAAAAAGTCAGACTTCCAAAAGGAAGCGGCCCGCATGATAGTTATGGAGTTTTCTACTCAGCTTGAGCGTGAAAACTACACAGAGTCTGTAGCAGCCAAATTCAACATCCCTAAGGATGCGTTGGCTAAATATATATTAGAGCTTGGTCAGTCAGGCATCACGGCCAGAAGAGATTCAGCCACAGGTGATGACTACCAGAAAAAACAGTTAAAGCCAAAGGATGATGGCATGAAAATGTCCCAGAGGCTGTTGCTTACTTGGTTGGTTGAGACCCCGGATGTTTATCCAAAGATTTCACTTTACGTGAATCCGCAGGATTTTGAAGCGGGGGTATATCGAACGGTAGCAGAGGAAGTTTTCAAATACTGTGATGAAGGAAATCCAGTAGACACCGCCAGAATCGTTGATTTGTTCATGGAGGACGAGGAACGCAAGACGGTGGCAGCCCTGTTTAACACCACAGTTGGCGAACTTACAGAAAACAGTGATCTTAGCAAGGCTCTTAAAGAGACTCTGCTTAGAATAAAAAAGAACTCCCTGGAGCTGGCTCAGAAAAATGGAGCCGATTTGAAAAGCCTGGTGGAGGGTAAGAAGACACTACAACGCCTTGAGCGTTTAGACATTTCACTTTAGAAAGGAATAAAAATGGCAAAGAAGAAAGTAGATGAGTTAATCGAAAACGGAGATTTAAATGCAGCTGCTGAGGCATTCTTAGCTGAGGCAGAGGCAGATGTTGAAGATGCAGACGATATCGAAGATACTGAGTCAGATGACAAAGATGTAGATTTCGGCGATCTCGAAGAAATTTCAGCTGAGGACCTTGAGTTCGATGAGCATGATTTCGACAACATCGATGAGACAGAGGATGACGATGATGTAGATGAGTTCCTTGCTTCTGTAGGAGCAAAGACATCTATGGATATGGATGATGATGACGAGGATGATGATATTGATTCATTCGGTAGCGATGAGCTCGATTCAAAGGTTACTGAGCTTATCAAAATCGCAAAGTCTCAGAAGAACATCCTTGAGGACTACGAAATCTCTGAGTTCTTAAAGGATTACAAGATTGATGCTAAGCAGATGGAGCGCATCCTTACTTATCTTGATAAGAAGGGAATCGATGTAAACTTCTCATCTGGCCCTTCAGATGCACTTTTACTTGCAAGTGATGATGAGGATTTGGAAGACATTGATATGTCGGTTCCTGATTCAGTCAGCATCGAAGATCCTGTACGTATGTACCTTAAGGAAATCGGTAAGGTACCACTTCTTTCAGCAGAGGAAGAGGTTGAGCTTGCTCAGCGTATGGAAGAGGGTGACCAGGATGCTAAGAACAAGCTTGCTGAGGCAAACCTTCGTCTTGTAGTTTCTATCGCTAAGCGTTACGTAGGTCGTGGTATGCTTTTCCTTGATCTTATCCAGGAAGGTAACCTCGGTCTTATGAAGGCTGTAGAAAAGTTCGATTACCACAAGGGATATAAGTTCTCTACATATGCTACATGGTGGATTCGTCAGGCTATCACACGTGCTATCGCAGATCAGGCCCGTACAATTCGTATTCCTGTACATATGGTTGAGACTATCAACAAACTCATCAGAGTTTCTAGACAGTTACTCCAGGAGTACGGCCGTGAACCGACTCCAGAGGAAATCGCTGCAGCAATGGGTATTACTGTAGACAGAGTTCACGAGATTCTTAAGATTTCTCAGGAGCCAGTTTCTCTTGAGACACCTATCGGCGAGGAGGAAGACAGCCACCTTGGTGATTTCCTTCCAGACGAGAATGTACCAGTACCTGCAGAGGCAGCTACATTCACACTTTTGAAGGAGCAGCTCCACGAGGTTCTCGATACACTTACAGAGCGTGAGCAGCGCGTACTTATCCTTAGATTCGGTCTTGAGGATGGTAAGGCCCGCACACTTGAAGAGGTAGGTAAGGAGTTCAACGTTACACGTGAGCGTATCCGTCAGATTGAGGCAAAGGCTCTTAGAAAGCTTCGTCACCCAAGCCGCAGTAGAAAGTTAAAGGATTACTTAGATCAATAAAGGCATAACAAAATCCGAACATAAGTGAAGGATTTTATTATGCTCAAGAACTGCCCATTGCCGAAGGCAATTTGCATGGCAGTTTTTCCTTAGAAATAAAAACAAGGAAAGAACAAATTTTAATGATAAAATTGTCACCAAGATTACAAATTGTATATGATATGATTCCTGCCTGCGACACTGTAGCAGACGTTGGCTGTGACCACGGATATCTCAGCATTGCACTACTTGAAAATGGTGTCGCAAAAAGGGTTATTCCCATGGATGTTAACAAAGGGCCTCTTAGTAAGGCCCAGGAAAACATTCAGGCGGCAGGCTTTATGGACCAGTCAGATCTTAGATTGTCAGATGGTCTTGCAAAGCTTTCACCAGACGAGGCAGATGTCATATGCATTTGTGGCATGGGCGGCGCTCTCATTCAAAGGATAATAAGCGCTGGTATCGCTGTAGCCAAATCAGCAAAGTTGATGATTATTGAGCCACAGTCAGAATACCTAGAACTTAGAACATTTCTCATGAATCAGGGCTTCGTTATTGATGACGAAGATCTCACCTGTGAGGAAAATAAGATTTATCCTATTATCAAGTTTCATTATGAAGCTGATGAGAGCAAACGTATTACTTATACTACCGCTCAGCTGGAATACGGACCTAAGGTTATTGAAAAGACACCAGAGCTTTTGATTAAGCTATTGGATAAAAACGAAAGTGAATACAGTTCAATTATTAACAAGCTTGAGCGAGGGGGCGCTTCTGAAGTGGCAGCTGCCAGATGTCAGGAGCTTAGAGCTGAGCTTGAAATAATAACGCAAATCAAAAATTCACTGTAGGAGGGGAAGGAACTATGGCGAAAGTAATCATAGGCGGCAAGGAAGAAACTTACGAAGAAGGCACACGATTAGTCGACATTGCAGCAAAACATCAGTCTGAGTTTAAGGATGATATTGTGCTGGCAAAGTACAAGGGAAGCCTTACAGAGCTTAGCAAGGCTGTTACTGGCGTAGCAGAAGTAGAGTTTCTTACAACAGCAGATAAGGATGGACGTAGAGCCTATAGACGAAGTGTTGTATTTCTTCTTCAGCGAGCTCTTATGGATGTTTATCCTTTGCCATCAAATCCATATCTTCGAGTAGAACATTCTCTTGGACAGGGTGATTTCTGCACTTTAGAGGGTGTTGGAGAGATTACAGAAGAGGATTTGGAAGAGCTTAAAAAGGTAATGCTTGACTTGGTTGAGAAGGATGTTCCTCTTAAGAAATATTCCATCAAGACTACTCAGGCTAAAGAGATGTTCCACAGCTTCAATATGAAGGACAAGGAACAGCTTTTAAAGTATCGTACCAGCTCAAATATTAATGTATATGATTTAGATGGCTGTATAGACTATTTCTATGGCTATATGGTGCCATCTACTAAATATCTTAAGTATTTTGACCTGCTCAAATTCGAGCATGGTTTTATGCTTTTGTATCCAGACGGAAGTCTTCCAGGCAAAGATACAAGAAAGGTTGCTGAATTCAAAAAGCCAATGAAGCTTTTCAATGTTCAGCAGGCTGCTTCTGACTTCGGTCAGATTATGGGTGTGCCTACTGTAGGCGCATTAAACGAAGTCATTGCCAAGGGAAACATTAGGGATTTGGTTCTTTCACAGGAGGCTATTTTTGAGAGAAATATTGGCGAGCTTGCTAGTATTATAGCTTCCAACAAGGACGTTAAGTTTGTTATGATGGCTGGTCCTTCATCATCAGGAAAGACCACATTTTCTCACAAGCTTTCTGCCCAGCTTAGAGCCTTGGGCTGCGTTCCACATCCACTTCCATTGGATGATTTCTATTTAGACAGAGATCAGATGCCTATCGACGAATATGGCGAGAAGGATTTTGAGGCTATAGAAGGTCTTGATATCCCTTATTTCAACGAGTGTATGGTTAAGCTTCTCAATGGAGAGCGTGTTCTTTTGCCAAATTTCAATTTCAAAATTGGAAAAAGAGAGTATAATGACCATTACATGCAGCTTGGCAAGAATGATATTCTTGTAATCGAAGGTATTCATGGTCTTAATGACAGAATGAGCTCATCGCTGCCAGCAGAATCTAAATATAAGATTTATCTTTCTGCTTTGACACAGCTTTCTATTGATGAGCACAATCCACTATCTACAGCAGATGGTAGATTGATTCGTCGAATTGTTAGAGATGCCAGAACCAGAGCCACATCAGCAGCAGAAACTATTGCTATGTGGGATTCAGTTCGCCGCGGAGAGGAGAAGAATATCTTCCCATTCCAGGAAAAGGCTGATTATATATTTAATACAGCTTTAATTTATGAGATGGCTGTGCTAAAATTATACGTCGATCCAATGCTTTACGCTATTGAGCCTGATCATCCAATGTATGCTGAGGCAAAGCGTCTTATTAAGCTTTTGGATTATTTCCTTCCAATGGCACCAGATGTTATTCCAAACAATTCTCTGGTTCGCGAGTTTATTGGAGGAAGCTGTATTCTATAAAAAAGGTGACCTGCCATTTTAAAATCAGCTTTGCTGATTAGGGCAGGTCGCTGTTCCCGATTTTCTGCGTCAAGCTAGAAAATCGGGAAATATAATAAAAGGTCCGATGAGTAGTCGCTGCCTGGTGGTAATAGCCAGGGAGAGGAAAGTCCGGGCTTCACAGGGCAAGGATGCCGGCTAACGGCCGGTGGAGGTAACTCCAAGGATAGTGCAACAGAAATATACCGCCTGATTTTTCAGGTAAGGGTGGAAAGGCGGTGTAAGAGACCACCGTATCGCTGGTAACAGCGGTAGCCATGTAAACCCCATCCGAAGCAAGTTCTAAAATGCGCGTACGCGGCCCGCCAGCGCAAGGTTGAACGCTTGAGGCTGTTGGCAACAGCAGTCCTAGATAGATGACTACTTTAAAAGACATAACCCGGCTCACAGTCGGGCCTTTTTTATTTTGCGAATGGGGGCTGAATAGATACATTGTTTTCTGATAATTTGTAACATCTCACAATGGATTCTACATTTTCGTAAGTTTTCGTGTGAATTATTAACGAATGTGAATTTTCTGTGTTCTGAAGACTAAAATCGTGCTATAATTACATTAAGTAATGGGAGAAAATGAGTTATGGAGGTACATATTGTTTATGCTTTAGAAGGATGGTGAAAAATGAATTATCAGGTAGGCGATTTTTTAGTTCATGAGGGAAGTGGTGTTTGTAAAATTGAGGACATCGATGATATGGAGCTTATGGGCAAAGGTTCAAAAAAGACCTACTACTGCATGGCACCTGTATTCAAAGCTGGAGCAAAAGTATTCACTCCAATTACTGGTTCTACAATCAGATTACGTCCGGTAGCAGAAATGGCTACATTTACTAAAATTCTTGATAATATTGATGATATCGAATGTATCGATGAGCCAAACGACAGAATGCTTCAGGAGAAGTTCAAAGAGGTTATGGCTGAGTTTACACCAGAGTCTCTGGCCCGTGTGGTAAAGACGGTTCTTATCAGAAAGTGGCAGCGTATCGAGTCTGGCAAGAAGGTTATGGCATTAGATGAGAAGATTTTAAGCCTTGCAGGTCGTAAGCTCTACGAGGAAATGGCTTTTTCAATGGGAAAGGATATCCCTTATGCACAGCATTTATTTGAGGACGCCGTTAAGATACATTTTTCAAATAATTTACTTGTAGGTGCATAAATTTAATGAAGATTTCATATTCTGATTTATCAACTTCAATAAAAAATAATAGTGGTCTTGTTACAGCACTCAATGTGCTGGACAAGGCCATTACTTATATTACGATTTTATTTTACCTTGGGCTGCTTATTTATGCAGCTATCTCTATTCCTAAAATAGGAGCTACCCTTTTATACAGAAGTATAGTGATTCCAGGGGTTTCCTTTGTGTTAGTCAGCTTATTTAGAAAAGTTGCCAGCGCACCTCGTCCATACGAGGTTTATAATTTCACCCCAGCTTTACACAAGGATACAAAGGGAAAAAGCTTTCCTAGTCGACATGTGTTCTCCATATTCATGGTTGCAATCACATTTTCCAGGTTTCTATCCCTGCAGGTGTATTTTTATTAGTGCTAGGCGTGGGCCTTGCAGTAATAAGAGTGGTAGGAGGAGTCCATTTTATCAAGGATGTCGTGGCAGGAGCACTCATGGCTATTTTAATTGGTGTGATATGCTTTTGGTTTTTTTGTGGCGTTTTTGGACTCATTATGCTACCATTTTAATAGATACAATTTTACGGAGATATTATATGAAGAAGAATGCAAAGAGAGCGTTAGCTGTGCTGTTTAGCATTCTTGGCACAGTTTTAGGGTTGTACATAGGCGGATATCTTTTATTCGTTCGCTCTGTTTATTGGCTAGTTATTGGGTTTACTGGTGGCACGCTCACAGCGGGGATGCTTCTGGTAAATGTTATTAAGATTTTTATAGCATCAACAGTTGGAGGAGCTATTTGGTGCTTGTGCGACATCATTGCAGGTTATTTTCGCGATATTCCAGAGGATGATTAGCATATCAGCGGGTCTTTATCTTTAATGGGGATTTGGATAAGGACATATGATTATTGGTCTTAATTTTTTTTGACAATAAATGATTGGGAGGTAATATGTAATGACTGGAAACGTAATTGTGGGACAATCAGGCGGACCAACCGCCGCAATTAACTCTTCTTTAGCGGGAGTTTACCGTACAGCTAAGGACCGTGGAGCTGGAAAAGTTTACGGCATGCTGCATGGTATCAAAGGATTGATGGACGAGCAGTACATTGATCTTTCAGACTACATCAAGAACGACTTGGATGTAGAACTTTTAAAACGTACACCAGCAGCTTATTTAGGTTCTTGCCGTTTTAAGCTTCCAGAAATCCACGAGGATATGGAAACTTACGAGAAAATCTTCGCTATTCTCAAGAAGCTGGAAATCGAAGCGCTTATCTACATTGGTGGAAATGATTCCATGGACACCATCAAAAAGCTTTCCGACTACGCTATTCTTACAGGTTCTGATATCAGGTTCATTGGTTGTCCAAAGACAATTGATAACGACCTGGCTCTTACTGATCACACACCAGGCTATGGTAGTGCCGCAAAATACATCGGTACATCTGTCAAGGAAATCATCCGTGATAGCTATTGCTTAGAGTATGACAAGGGACTTGTTACAATCGTTGAAATCATGGGACGTAACGCAGGTTGGCTTACAGGAGCTTCCATCCTTGCAAAGGGAGAAGATTGTGACGGCCCAGATTTGATTTATTTGCCAGAGGTTCCATTTGATATTGAAAAATTCAAAGAGAGAGTTCTCAAGCTTTTAAAGACACAGTCATCTGTTGTTATTTGTATTTCTGAAGGTATCCATACAAAGGACGGAAAATATGTATGTGAGCTTGGAAATAATGTAGAGTTTGTTGATGCGTTTAATCACAAGCAGCTTACAGGTACAGCAGCATATCTTTGCAATTACATCGCAGCTGAGGTAGGTTGCAAGACCAGAGCTATCGAGCTTTCTACATTACAGCGTGCAGGTTCACATCTTGCATCTCGTGTAGATATCCTTGAGGCATATCAGGTTGGTGGTGCCGCTGTTCTTGCTGCTGACGAAGGTGATACAGGAAAGATGGTTACACTTACCCGTCATTCTGATGATCCTTATCAGTGTGGAACTGAGGTTAAGGATGTTCACAAGATTGCCAACGATGAGAAGCTTGTACCTCGCAACTGGATTACACACGATGGTACATATGTAACAGAGGCATTTATCACATACGTAAGACCTCTTATCCAGGGTGATGTTTCACCTATCATGGTAGATGGTATCCCAAGACACATCTACAGACCAACAGGCAGTAAGAAATAAAGATTTATAGATTTTTAAAGTTTTTGGAGGGGACAAATGCAGGTATTTCATGGAACAATTTTAACTTGTGATGAAAACAATACCGTTGCAAATTATTTAGTCGAGCGTGAGGGCCGTATAGCCTACATTGGAACTAAGCTCCCTACACAGTATGAGGTGGTTCCACCTATCGAGCTTGGAAACAATGTTTTGATTCCAGCTTTCGTTGATACTCACATGCATTATTCAGGATTTTCTGTTTTGCATAAGATGTTTCCTATCAATGATACGGATTCCAACGCTAAGATTTTGGAGCAGCTTAAGGAATACGCTTCTCGTACCAGAGAAAATATAATTGTTGGCTTTGGCGCCACAGAGTTTTCTGTATCTGAAGGACACCTTATCCTTAAGGAACAGATGGATATGGCATGCCCTGAAAAGCCTGCTTTTATTATCAAGCATGATGCTCATTCTGGTGTGGCAAACAGCTTATTCTTAGATGCTATCAAGTCAAAAGTTTCTAACCTTAGAGGTTATAATGCAGATACAGGCGAGCTGAAGCAGGAAGCGTTTTTAGCAGCTTGCGAATTCATTACTCACGGAATGTCCACCAAAAAGGTTATCGATTCCATGGTGGAGACATCAGATTTCCTTGCCAGCAAGGGTATCGGTCTGATTTGTTCAGCCAGCGGAATGGGATTCATTCGTGATTATGATTTCGATATGGAGCGTTCTGTTGCCAAGGGACTTGATAACGGAATGCAGGTAAGGGTTGCATATCAGTGCTCAAACGTTGATAAGATTGCCAAGAAGGATATGACAAGAGTCGTGTTTGGAAATCTTGACGGTACTTTTGCCAATAAGGATGCTGCGTTAAACGATAACTACGAAACAATAAATAATAAGGGTGTTTCATATTTCAGCGATGCTGAGGTTCAGAATTTCTGTATCAATGCCAACAGAGCAGGCTACCAGATAGCTTTGCATGCGGTTGGTGATGCTGCATTTGAACAGGCTGTAAATGCTATTTCAATGGCACTGGAGGATTATCCTCGCTACGACCACAGACACATTATTCTGCATGGTTCCCTGCCTACAGAAAAGGCATTGAAGATTTGTGCCAAGTACAACATCATGATTTCGGTAAAGCCATCATTGCTTTCTCATATCGATGGTGTTAAGGAATTCGTTGAAGGAATACTTTCTGAGGATAGAGCTAAGGGAATTAATCCTCTGAAAACTATTACTGATATGGGCATTAAAGTGTGCTTCAATTCAGATGCACCAGCCTCAGATCCAAATCCTATTATGTGGATTCACGATGCATGTAATAATGCTAACCCAGAAGAGTCAGTTTCTATTTATGATGCGCTTAAAATGGCTACTATCAATGGCGCCATTTCCTGCTTCGATGAAAAGGAACGCGGCACTCTTGAAATGGGTAAGAGCTGTGATTTGGCAGTTCTCGACAAGAATCCATATGAGATTCCAGTGGATGAGCTAAAGACAATCAATGTCTCAGAGCTTTATCTTAAAGGAAAACCTTATAAACGTTCTCGGACCGGCTCAATGGCCACAATGCTTCGAGGAATGTTTCCACAATAGCTATTTTTCCCTCCCTGAAAAGGGAGGGGTTTATTTTTTAGGAGTTTTTTATGTCGCTTAGTCTAATTGTAGGTAGTTCAGGAAGTGGAAAGTCTACCAATATTTACAGTCGAATAATTAAAGAATCCATGGAAAATATGGATAATAATTATCTTGTAATCGTTCCGGAGCAGTACACTATGTCCACCCAGCGTCTGCTGGTATCCATGCATCCAAACAAATGCATTATGAATATCGACGTGCTTTCCTTCAATCGTCTGGCCTACAGAGTGTTTGAGGAATTGGGAACGGCTGTACAGTCCGTTTTGGATGATACAGGAAAATCCCTTGTGATTCGAAAGCTGGTAAATAGCAAGCTGGATGATATTAAAGCCCTTAGGAATAACATCACCAGGGTTAGCTATATCACTCAGATTAAGTCACTGATTTCTGAGATGACCCAGTACAACATCACACCGGAAAGACTTCAGGATATGATGAATTCTCCAGTAATGTCTGAGAGTTTTAGAAGAAAGGCTTCAGATTTACTGGTAATTTACCAGGCCTTTTTAGATTTCATTGAGGGTAAATATGTCACCACAGAATCTATTTTATCCACTTTAAATGAAATGCTGGACAGCTCTGAGATTGTTACAGGTTCCACTGTAGTTTTGGATGGATTTACCGGATTTACACCTATCCAGTACCAGCTTGTGGAGCACATGCTTCAGATTTGCGACGAGGTAGCAGTTACAATCACAGCAGATGAAAATACTGCTTTGTTTGAAATGAAATCAGAGGATGATGTTTTTGCCATGTCCTCAGAATTTGCTGTAAAGATGAATCAGATTGCAAAAAGAATCGGCAAGGAGATTAACGAGCCGGTATATATATCTGATGAAAATGGATGGCTTTCAGATAACCCCGCACTTCAGTTTTTAGAGAGAAATATCTTTAGAAATGATGTGAAATTTGAGGGAGAAGAAGCACAAAAATCGATTAAGATCACCAGTCTTAGAAGTCCAAGAGATGAGCTTAAATATGTAGCTATCACTATAAATAAACTTGTGCGAAATGGAATGCGATACAAGGATATTGCCGTGGTGGCACCTAACATGGAAAACTACAGATATCTTTTGCCAGGGATTTGGTCAGATTACCAGATACCTTACTTTATTGATGCCAAAACCGAGATTTTATTCCATCCAATGGCAGAGGCAATAGATTCTTTATTTGATGTTTTTGATAATGATTTTAGAAAAGAGGACGTGTTTAGATTTTTACGAACAGATTTAACAGTCCTTACTAATGATGAGATAGATTTTCTGGAAAACTATGTTTTGGCCACAGGCATTCGTGGAAAAAAGAAATATTTCCACCCATTTGCCATTCGTTCAAATCAGTTTAAAGAAGATGAAGATTTAATTCGTGTAAACGAAATAAGAAGTAAATTTATCCAGCCATTTATTGATTTCGATAATGCCATAGAAAAAACTGACACTGTTAGAAATATAGCCACAGCCCTTTACAGATTCCTTCTGTATTTTGATGTGGAAAACAGAATTAATGAGAGAGGAAATCTTTATCAGGAAAACAATAACGCTGTGAAGGCGAAGGAGTATAGCCAGATTTACCCTATCATTATGGATATCCTGGATAAGATGGTAAACATCTTAGACCAGGAGAAGATGAAGCTTGATGAGTTCCACGACATCTATGAAGCGGGCCTTTCTGCTGCATCCATAGGTGTTATTCCACCTGCAAATGACAGTGTTATTTTGGGTGATATTGAACGTACCAGACTTTCAAATATCAAGGTTCTTTTCTGCCTTGGAGCATCTGATGATGCTATTCCTAAGAAGGTGGAAAATGGAGGTATTCTTTCTCAGCTTGAACGAGAGCAGCTTTTGGACCAGGGATTTGAACTGGCACCATCTGACAGACAAAAATCATTTAGACAACGATTTTATTTGTACCTGATGCTCACCAAGCCAAATCAGCAGCTGTACATTACCATGCCTCGAGTAGATGTGGATGGAAAATCAGTAAATCCATCATATCTGGTGGAGGTTATTACAAAGATGTTCCCTCAGGTTTCTCTTACAGAAATCGAGGACTTCAATGTTTCAGACAGACTTTTATCAAAGAAGAGCGCTGTAAATTACCTTATCGAACTAATAAATAAGGCAGCCTCAGAAGGTATAGAGGCTATGACAGAAGAGGAACAGAAAATCTTCAAGGGCCTTATAGAGTGGACAAAGTCAGAGGATGAGAAGACCCTGGGTACCATCCTTTCAGGAGCATTCTATCAGCATCAGCCTGAGTCAGTGGAAAAGGATATCATGCTTGCTGTTAATGAGGCTTTTAACGCAGACGAGACTGTTTCAGGTTCAGTGTCCCGTTTCGAGCTTTATAATGAATGTGCTTATAAATATTTCCTTACATATATTCTAAAGCTTCAGGAAAGGGAGAAATTCGAGCTGTCCAGCATGGATATGGGTAACTTTTATCATGCTGCCATCGAGCACTATTCTGAAAATCTGAAGAATGATGGAAAGAAGTGGAAGGATGTTTCAGAGGAAGAGCGAGAGGTTTATTTGAATACTGCCTTCAACCAGACATTCGAATCAATGGCAAAGGTTTCCACCCTTGAGGATTCCACTCAGAAATACATTGTAGAGGCCATGAGAGACACATTGCGTCACACAGTAGAGGTCATTACTACTCAGGTGTCCAGAGGCGAATTTGAGCCTGCATTTTTCGAGGAATCGATAGCAGCAGAGATTCGCGACAAGGACAGTGATGAACTAGTGGCTAATTTAAAAGGTAAGGTAGACAGAATCGATTTGACAGATTCTGATGATATGGCAGTTCGAATCATAGATTATAAGTCCAGTGGTCATAAGCTGGATTTGGAGGAATGCTACTATGGACTTTCCATGCAGCTGCCTATTTATATGGGAGTTGTTTTGGATAAGCTTAAGGAAAAATATCCCAACGCATCCATGCATCCATCAGCCATGCTTTATTATGAGATGGCAAATAAATATGTGCCGCGCACAGGAACACTCTCTGGCACAAAAGAGGAGCGATTAAAGTTAAGCCGAATGGAAGGCTTGTTATCTTCAGAAGAGAGCGATTTGTTTGCCAACGATTCCTCAGTTGGTACAGAGGATGGACAGACATCAAAGTCATCTATCGTTCCTTATGGTGTGAAAAAGGATGGTAATATCGATGCCTACACAAACGCCGTCAGCTTAGAGGGAATTAATACTGTTTTGGAATACGCAAAGTATTCTGCAGCGGAAACAGCTAAGCACATTATTGAGGGAGATTTTGATTGCTCTCCAGCCAAGCTTGGTGACATAGATGCCTGCAGATTCTGCAGCTTTAACAGCGTTTGTCACTTCAATGAAAATGAAGAGGGCTATCAGGCTCGTAAGCTTCAGAAGCTTGGCAAAAAAGAAGAAGTAATCGAACTTATGAAAGAATCAATGGATTCAAAGGAGTAAATAAACGTGGGTCTTACTAAAGAACAGGAAAAGGTAAGGGATACCAGAAATAAAAATATGTTGGTCAGTGCTGCTGCAGGTAGTGGTAAAACTTTCGTACTTGTGCAGCGTATAATATCTGAAATTCTTGATGAGAAAAATCCTATCGATGTAGACAGAATTTTGGTTGTTACTTTCACCAATGCTGCCGCAGCGGAGATGAAGGACAGAATTCGTCAGGCCATCGATAAGGCTGTTTCAGAAAAGGGTAGCGACAAGCGCATCAAGGCTCAGGCTACTTTGATTCACAGCGCCCATATCAGGACCATCGACAGTTTTTGTAGCTGGATTGTAAAGAATTATTTCTATGAAATCGACCAGGAACCATCCTTTAGAATTGGCACAACGGGTGAGCTAAAAATGCTTGCAGATCAGGTCTTTGATGAGCTTCTTAGCAAGTATCTTGAAGATGCTGATGAGGAGTTTAGACTTCTTGCAGATGCATATATTTCAGGTCGCAAAACTGACACTTTAAAGAAGATGGTTTTTGATCTTCATGCAAAGGCACAAAGCTATCCATGGCCACATGAATGGTATCAGGATGCACTTCGTATATACGATATTGCATCAGAGGAAGAGCTGGAAGAAAGTGAATTTATACAGTGTATTATCAGGACAACAGACCTTGTTTTATCGGATCTTTTAAAGCGTCTTGAGCCATTGATGAAGCTTTATAATGGCGATTATTCTTCTAAAGATGGAACCATCATTTCTGAGGAATATTCATATATTCAGGCTATTTTAAATGCAAAAACATATCGGGAAAAAGTCGGATTATATGCAGGTTTTTCTCCAGTAACCTGGAATGCAAGAAAGACTCCACTTAATCCAGACGAGATAGACCGCATCAGAGAAATAAGGGATTTATATAAGGGTGTCATTAGCGAATACGCAAAGGATTTCTTTGCCATGAATCCCGATGAATTATTTGACTGTATTTCATTTGTGAAAAAACAGGCTACATCACTTATTAGATTTACCCAGGACTACACTGACACACTCCTTAAAATGAAGGAGAAAAAGAATATATATGACTTCAATGACATTGAACATATGGCATTGGAGATTTTGAGAAATAAGGATTCAAAAGAGCACGAGATTCGTCCTGTGGCAGTGGAGCTTGCCAACCATTTTAAAGAGGTAATGGTAGATGAGTATCAGGATTCAAATGAGCTTCAGGAGCAGATTCTTACAGCTATTACCTCTGGAAATAATTACTTTACAGTAGGTGATGTAAAGCAGTCCATCTATGCTTTCAGACAGGCCAGCCCGAAGCTGTTTATTGAGAAGCTTTATTCTTACCCTATGGATGATGAAAATGCTGATTCAGTTCGAATTGATTTAGATTACAATTTCCGAAGCCGTGGAGAGGTACTGAATTTTTGCAATCAGATTTTTGCACCACTTATGCAGGCAGATATGGGTGGCGTAATTTACGATGAGAGAGCTGCTCTTAAGGTTGGAGATGATAAATTCAAGGGCGACAGTAAAACATACGAATCTGAGATTATTGTTGCCGCTCAGGACAGTGAAGCAATGAGAGAACTTTCCATCGAAGATGCAGAGTCCTTGGAGGCACTGGTTGTTGCAAAGAGAATTAAAGAATTGAAAAGGGACAATTTCCAGGTCAGCTTCAAAAATGGAGATGAGAGAGAGCTTCGTCCTATGAAATATTCCGACATAGTTATTCTTATGTCGGCAGTAAAAGGTCACGCAGAAAAATTTATAAGTGTCCTTAAAGAAAAAGGAATACCAGCCTATGTGGCTGAAGAGACGGGCTTTTTTGAGCGAGAGGAAATTGAGACAGTTTTATCTATGCTTACCTGCATTGATAATCCATTTAATGACATTCCTCTTGCTGCCGTTTTACACTCGCCTATGTTTGGATTTTCCTCAAACAGACTGGCGCAGATTCGCTCTACAGAGCCAAATGGTTTTTTATATAACTGCCTGATTTCTTATCAGGAAAAGAAACCTTCTGAGGACATTGAAAAGTTTCTTGATACATTAAATCGATTCAGAGATATTGCTATCGACACACCTATCCATGAGGTTATCGAAATGCTTTTAGAGGAGACAGGATATGGTCTTTATGTCCGCTCACTTCCTCTTGGAAAGATGGCTTATGCCAATTTGGAAAAGCTTGTGGATGAGGCAGTCAGCTTCGAAGGAACCAGTTTCAAGGGTCTCTCACGTTTTGTAGAATACATCGAGGGACTTCGTACATACGAAGAAGATTTAGGCCTTGCAAAGACAGTAGGAGAGAATGATGATGCAGTAAAAATCATGACCATCCACAAAAGTAAGGGATTGGAATTCCCTGTTGTTTTTGTAAGTGGATGTGGGCGTGGAATGGCGAATGAAGGTGGTAAATTTTGCTACGACGATAGCCTGGGTCTTGCCCTTAATTATCAAAATCCACGTACCAGAATCAGCTGCACCACACCTTTCTATAGCATTGTGAAAACAAAGCTTAATGAAAGCGCCAAGGGCGAATTTTTCAGGAAGTATTATGTAGCTCTTACACGACCGGTTGATAAGCTGATTATCACAGCCACCATGAAACCTACCACGAAAAAATCGGTGGTGGAAATTATCGATGGATTTACTGCTACTGGTTCTGTGATTGATTATCTTACAAAGGAGAAGGCGCAGTCTGCAATCGAGTTGATGATTCGCGGATTAAATGCTTCAGGAGTTTCATACAATAAGACAGTTGTGGAATGTGGTCAGCTGTTTGTTGACGAAGTAGAGCGAGCTATTCTTCGCGAGGATGCAAAAAATGCTATTCAGCGCTTGGTGGATGACGCCCAGCTTTCATCTGATAATGAAATCGTAAATACGTTGTCATTTAAATATGACGCTATAGAGGACAGCAAATATAAGAGCAAGTATTCTGTTTCTGAAATCAAACATAGCGCCATGGAATCTGTTTATGAACAGAATTTAGATGCAGCACCAGCCTTTATTCATCATGAAGAAGAAAGTTATATTCCAGCATTTATGAGAGCAGAAATAAATGAGGAGGCAGGGGATGATTCTGGTTCCAAAATTCCTGCAGGTGCTCTTTATGGAACAGCCATGCATCGCTTTATGGAATGCTTTGATTTTGCCAGAGCTGACTATGAGAAGTCTTTTGACGAGCAGCTCAAATATATGAAAGATGTTCATATGCTTTCCGATGATGAGCAGAACAGAATCAATACATATAAGCTGAAAAAATTCTTATCTGATGACATAGCAAAGCGTATGTCCCTTGCTGCTGAAAAAGGTCTTTTATTCAAAGAAAAACCTTTCGTTTTTGGAAGCAATGGAAGAGATTTATTTGACGATCAAACAGCATCAGATGAGCTGATTTTAGTACAGGGAATTATCGATGTTTTCTTCCAGGAAGATGATGGAATAGTTCTTCTGGATTATAAGACAGATAGAGTAGACGAGGATAATCAATTAGTGCTAAGATATGAAAAGCAGTTGCAGTTATACAAGTCTGCAATCGAAAAAGCTTACAACACCCCTGTGAAGGAAATGCTTCTATATTCCTTCGCATTAGAGAAAGGAGTTACGATATGTACGACAAATTAACAATCAAGGCTTTTCTTGACAACCAGCTTAAGCTCTTCCCAGAAAAGGTAGCTGAAGATGAGCAGGAGGCCGCAGAGTTTTTAGAGGACGTTTGTGCCACTGTATGTAAAAATAAAAAAGAAGTAATGGAATATCTTGAAGATGCAATGGATATCTCAGGAATGTCAGAAGATGAGATTCTTTCTTCTGAGGAAGTTTTTGCCATTGGCGACGGAAGATATCTTATTGTAGAGGGATAGAAATGAAGTTAGTAAAAAGAATCTGTGCAGCCTGTCTTGTGGCATCACTTTCATTGTCATTTTCTGCCTGCACATTTCAGGATAAGACAGTGTATTTTGACACCTCCAGTGGGAGAAATACAGTGTTCAAAATTGGTGACATGAAGTGCTCAAAAAAGGAAGCACTTTTATATCTTTTAAATGAGAAAAATATTTATGGTTCAGTTGATGGTGTGAATCTTTGGACAGAAGATTTTGATACTGACACAATGACAGGTTCAATTAAGGATTTAACCATTGAACATTTAACACGTGTTTACGTATTAAATTTATATGCTCAGGAGAAGGAAATTACTCTCTCAGAAAAAGAAGAAAAAGCATGCGAAGATGCAGCTAAAGAATATTACTCTTCACTAAATTCTGCAGAGCGTTCTTTCACTGGAGTGAGAAAAAAAGATGTAGCAAACGCATACAAAAAATATGCTCTTGCTACAAAGGTTTATAAGGAACTTATGAACTCAGTTGATGAGGAAGTTTCTGAAGACGAAGCACGAGTTATGGAAGCATTTGTTTTGTTTGTATCGGACGAAGCAAAAGCAAATGAAATCCAGGGTATGATTGATTACGGATACACTTTTGAACGTCTTGCATCTACATATACAGAGCTTGATTCTTATCAGGTTACATTTGCAAGAGGAGAGTACTCAAAAGAAATTGACGACGTAGTTTTCAACCTTGATACAGAGGAAGTTTCCACTGCAATTTCTGCTGACAATGGATATTATTTCTTCCAGTGCCTGGATAAATATAATGAGGAATTATCAGAGGCAAATAAAGAGGTCATAATTGAGAAAAGACGTCAGCAGGTTTTGGAAGATATTGTGACAGATTTGGAAGAAAAAAACTTCTCAGATATGAACACAGAACTTTGGAACAATATCGTATTTACGGATGATGTTTCTGAACTTACAAGTGCAAGTTTTTTTGAAACATTAAATGAGTATTTATAAATTATAAGTGCACTTTGTATTAAATCCATTTTATAATTTGTTTTTTATTGTTAAATTGGTAGAAAATTTTCACAATAGACTAGCATTTAAAAGAAAGAATGACTATAATACTATTTAAATAAAAAACAAAAACTTTTATTGCTCAAATAGGAGGGTGAAAAAATGGTAACAAATGCAAAGGTTACAGTTGATGATGTAAAGAAGTCTGCAGCATCTGCAGCTACAACTGTTAAGTCTGCAGTAGCTAGTGCATCTGAAGCTACAAAAAAAGGTGTAGCTGAAGTAAAGAAAGAAGTAGCAACAAAGAAGGCAGCAGCTGCTAAGAAAGCTCCTGCTAAGAAGACAGCTGCAAAGAAAACAACTGCTAAAAAGACTACAGCTAAGAAAGCTACAGCAAAGAAAAAAGCAGTTGCAACAACAGCAGTTGTTCAGTATCAGGATCGTGAGTTTACAGAGGCTGAGTGCTTAAAGAAAGCACAGGCTCAGTTCAAGAAGGATTACAAGGGTAAGACTCTTGAAGAGATCAGCATCTATATCAAGCCTGAAGAGCGTAGAATTTATTATGTAGCTAATAAGGACAGTGTGGGATCAGTAGAGCTTTAAGATTTTGTTTTATTATGACGTAGCGTAGAGCTGTATCGTATATACGATACAGCTCTTTTTTTACTCATTATTAGCACTCTCGTAAAAAGAGTGCTAATTTTCTATTGACTTCGTAAACATGCAGTATTATCATAAGTTTTAGTGAAAATAGCTGTAACTAACAAGCTATGATATTTCTTAAGCGAGGCTTTCTTCAGCCGAGTGTAGAAATCATCATGCTTGTTAGTGTAACAGCGAGAGAAGGAGTAGAAATTATGAGTAATAAAAAAGGTAGTTTATCTATTACAAGTGAGAATATTTTCCCAGTAATTAAGAAGTGGTTATACAGTGATCACGACATTTTTTATAGAGAGCTTATTTCAAATGGTTGTGATGCAATCACAAAGCTTAAGAAGTTAGATATGATGGGAGAGTATTCTCTTCCACTTGATTACAAGGCAAAGATTCAGGTCATCGTTAGTCCTGAAGATAAGACTCTTACATTCATTGATAATGGTCTTGGAATGACATCTGAAGAGGTAGATGAGTACATCAATCAGATTGCATTTTCTGGTGCTACAGACTTCCTCGAGAAATATAAGGACAAGGCAGATAGTGATCAGATTATTGGACACTTCGGTCTTGGTTTCTACTCAGCCTTCATGGTAGCTGATGAGGTTCACATCGATACACTTTCATATAAGGATGGCGCTACAGCTGTTCACTGGGAATGTGATGGTGGTACAGAGTTCGAGATGGGAGATGGCGACTGGGATCAGGTAGGTACCAAAATCACATTATTCTTAAACGAAGATTGTTTAGAATTTGCTAACGAATACAGAGCAAGAGAAGTTATCACAAAGTACTGCTCATTCATGCCTACAGAAATTTATCTTTCAAAGAAGGGTGAGGAGCCAAAGAAGGATGATGACGGAAATGTAATCGAGCCTACACCTCTTAATGAGACACAGCCACTCTGGGCTAAGTCTCCATCAGAGTGTACAGATGATGATTACAAGGCATTCTATCGCGACGTATTCCATGATTATAAGGAGCCACTTTTCTGGATTCACCTTAACATGGATTATCCATTTAATCTTAAGGGTATCTTATACTTCCCTAAGATTAATACAGAGTATGATTCAATCGAAGGTACTATCAAGCTTTACAACAATCAGGTATTCATCGCTGATAACATTAAGGAAGTTATCCCAGAGTTCTTAATGCTTCTTAAGGGTGTTATCGACTGTCCAGATCTTCCACTTAATGTATCTCGTTCTGCACTTCAGAATGATGGCTTTGTTACAAAGATTTCTGAGTACATCACAAAGAAGGTTGCTGACAAGCTTACAGGTATGTGCAAGACTGATAAGGAATCTTACGAGAAGTATTGGGACGACATCGCTCCATTCATCAAGTTTGGTTGCTTAAAGGATACAAAGTTCTGCGATAAGATGAACGACTACATCTTATTCAAGGATATTAATGATAAGTACACTACACTTCCAGAGCTTCTTGTTAAGGAAGAAGAGAAGGCTACAGATGAAAATGGCGAGGCTGTAGAGGCAGAGGTTGTAGAGGAAAATAAAGATGCTGACGACACAAAGGAGCCAGAGGATACTCGTAAGACAGTTTACTATGTAACAGATCTTCAGCAGCAGTCTCAGTATGTAAATATGTTCAAGGAGCAGGGACAGAATGCAGTTATTCTTGACCACGCTATTGATACATCATTCATCACACAGCTTGAGCAGCGCAATGAGAATTATAAGTTCTGTCGTATCGATGCTGATGTTACTGACACTATGGTTGAGGAGACAGCAGAGGACGAGCTTAAGGCAGAGACAGAGACACTTACAGATGTATTCCGTAAGGCACTTAACAACGAAGGTCTCGAGGTTAAGGTTGAGAAGTTTAAGAACAAGGATCTTTCTTCTATGCTTACAGTATCAGAGGAGAGCCGTCGTATGCAGGATATGATGAGAATGTACGCTATGGGTGGCATGGATATGAACATGTTTGGTTCTGCATCAGAGACTCTTGTGCTTAATGCAAACAACGACTTAGTTCAGTACATCCTTAACAATAAGGATTCAGAGAACGTACCTACATTTGCAGCTCAGCTTTATGATTTAGCAAAGATTGCTAACGCACCTCTTTCGCCAGAGGCTATGACAGAATTTGTAGCACGTTCAAATAAGATTATGATGTTACTCACAAAATAAGAATTGTTATAAAAATTAGAGGTTGTGCACTTGCATAAATCTATAACGGCAGACGGATGAGTCTGCCGTTTTTTTACTATTATTATGAAAATATACCATTTGTCGCAATAATTAGTAACTGATGTGATGATTGTGTGATGAAATTGTTGAAAAACTATGTACTTTACTTTATTATAGGTCTATGGGGAGAGCGCATAGGTATTTTATTGCGTATGAGCACATTGGGGGAACGGTATGGCCACAACTGGTACAAAAAAATGGTGGAAGAACGCGGTTGTATATCAAATATATCCGCGCTCATTCTGTGATAGTAATGGTGACGGTATAGGAGACTTGCCGGGCATCATTTCTAAACTTAATTATCTAAAGAATCTGGGGGTTGACGTCATTTGGCTCAGCCCAGTCTATCCGAGCCCAGGCTATGATAATGGCTACGACATTTCTGAATATAAAGACATAAATCCCGAATACGGCACAATGGAGGATATGGAACGACTAATCAGTCGCGCAAAGAGACTAGGCATAAGAATTATTATGGACCTGGTTATTAACCATACTTCTGATGAGCACGAATGGTTTAAGAAGGCCCTTGCAGGAGACCAAAAGTACAGGAACTATTATTTCTTTAGTGACACACCTAATAACTGGGGTTCTTTCTTTGGAAATAAAACATGGACCAAAACTGAGGATGGGGATTACTATCTACATTTATTCAGTGAGAAGCAGCCAGACTTAAATTGGCGAAATCCAGATGTTTATGATGAGATTACAGATGTAATGCGCTTCTGGCTTGATAAGGGAATATCTGGTTTCAGATGTGATGTGATAAATATCATTTATAAGAATTCTATTAATAACGGAAGACGAAGATTTATTCTTACAGGTCGTGAGCATTATCTTAACACTGAAGGGTGCCATGAGCTGTTAAAGAGATTTAATAAAGATGTATGGTCAAATTACAAGACCTTTATAGTTGGTGAGACAGTATTTGTTACTCCAAACGATGCCAAACTTTTATGTGACGAAGAAAGAGGAGAATTGGATGCAATATTCTTCTTTGAACACATGGATGTAGATAGCAGAGGTGGAATAAAATGGTTCAAAAAACAGTATAAGCCAAATAAGCTTATTAAAGTTTTAGATAAATGGCAAAACGCTTTAGAATTTCCTGCAAACTATTTAGAAAATCATGACCAGATTCGTTCAGTTAATCACTTCGGAAATACGAAGGAATACTGGGAAAAGAGTGCTAAGCTTTTATGCGGTTTGAATCTCAGCCTTAAGGGGATTCCATTTATTTATGAAGGCGAAGAAATTGGAATGACCAATGGAGATTTTATAGGTCTAAGAGATATAAAAGATATCGAATCCTATAATGTTAATCAGGCAATGAAGCGATTATTATTAACACATAAGCTTCGAAGAAAATTAATCCTAAGAACATCCCGTGATAATGCAAGGACACCTGTCCAGTGGGATTCTTCAGAAAATGCAGGATTTACCACCGGCACACCTTGGCTTAGGATTAATGAAAATAAATCATTCATTAATGTGGAAGCAGAGTCAGAGGACGAAAATAGTATCCTTAATTTCTACAAGCAGATGATAGAATTCAGGAAAAATTCAAAAGCTATAACAGAGGGTATTTATAGAAGAGTTGCAGCACCAAACGACGTGTACATATTCACAAGGGAAGCAAAAGAAGAGCGCCTTTATATTTATTGTAATCTCTCTTCATCAAATCGCCATGTAGAGTTCTATGGCGACCGCATCATCTTCGGAAACTATCACGCATACGACCGAGATAACTTCTACCTCAAACCATACGAGTTTCGCATCGTCGCATCAAACATATAACGTAAAAAGCCAGCCTGCACATTCGTACAAGCTGGCTTCGTTTTTGTTTATCATAGATGACTTCATAACCTTGGCAAGCGCGAGCAAGAGGGCCCCGCTCAGGTTCTTTGACATTTAGTCAAAGGTTCTGAGATGGGAGATGGCTTGCGGAAGCATGTAAGTCTTGGATAGTCATCTATGCATCCTTAAGATTCTTATTTGCTGTAGAAAGCATAAGCTTAATTCTATTGAGCTGGTTTACCTCTGATGCACCTGGATCGTAATCGATGGCTACAATGTTTGCATCTGGATGCTCATGGCGAATTCTCTTGATTACACCCTTACCAACTACATGGTTTGGTAAGCATCCGAAAGGCTGGATACATACAATATTGCTTGCTCCATTTTCAATGAGCTCAAGCATCTCGCCAGTAAGGAACCAACCCTCACCAGTCTGATTTCCGATTGATACAATATCCTTTGCCTGCTCAGCAGTATCTTTAATGTAAGCTGGAGCTGTAAATCTCTTAGACTTATTAAATTCATCTCTTGCAGCACTTCTAAGCCACTCAAAGAATTTAATTCCAAGATTTCCAATGTGCTTAGACATCTTGCTTGCTCCAAGATTATCAGCCTTAAATGTTGAATCGTAGAAGCAGTAGAGTAAGAAGTCTGTAAGATCTGGTACAACTGCCTCAGCACCTTCCTGTTCAAGTAAGTCAGCAAGATGATTGTTTGCTGCTGGAAGGAACTTAACAAGAATCTCACCTACGATACCAACTCTTGGCTTAACAAGTCCTTCTATGATAGGAAGATTATCAAAATCACGAATCATCTCACGGCACATCTTCTTGTACTTTCTATGTGAAAGCATCTTTGGTGTACCAACGAATTCTACAATTTTCTTTTTCCACTTCTCGTGAAGCTCATCTGTAGAACCAGGAACTGCTTCGTATGGACGAACTCTGTAAACACAACGAAGAAGAATATCTCCGAATGTGAGAGCGTAAAGTCCATGCTGGATAAGGCTTGGTGTAAGCTTAAATCCAGGGTTTGGCTCTAAACCGCTAAGGTTAAGAGAGATAACTGGAACATCTGGATAACCTGCTTTTGCAAGTGCACGACGAATGAATCCGATGTAGTTGGAAGCACGACATCCACCACCAGTCTGAGATATCAAAAGAGCTGTGCGGTTCATATCGAACTCACCTGTGTCGATGGCAGCCATAAGCTGTCCGATAACCATAAGTGAAGGATAGCATGCATCGTTGTTTACATATTTAAGACCAACATCTACGCATGTACGTGTAGGGATGTCTGGTACCACAAGATTGTAGCCGGCAGCATTAAATGCTGGCTCAATCAAATCGAAGTGGATAGGTGACATCTGTGGACAAAGAATTGTGTAATTCTTCTTCATGTCCTCTGTAAACATTACACGGTTATAGTTAGCTGGAACGATTGTGCGCTCCTGCTTCTTCTTTTTCTTTACACGAAGTGCAGCAAGTAATGAACGAACACGAATACGTGCAGCACCAAGGTTGTTAACCTCATCAATCTTAAGGCAAGTATAAATCTTACCTGAGTGAGTAAGGATATCTGAAACCTGATCTGTAGTAACAGCATCAAGACCACAACCAAATGAGTTAAGCTGAATCAAATCGAGGTTGTCATGCTTCTTAACATAGTTTGCTGCGGCATACATACGTGAGTGGAACATCCACTGATCCATAACGATAAGAGGACGCTCAACCTCACCAAGGTTTGAAATAGAATCCTCAGTAAGAACTGCGATACCGTAGCTGTTAATAAGCTCTGGAATACCGTGGTTAATCTCAGGATCTACGTGGTAAGGACGACCAGCAAGAACGATACCGTGTCTGCCAGTTTCCTCTAAATACTTGAGAACCTCAGCGCCCTTTGCATACATATCATTTCTGAAATGCTCCTGTTCAAGCCATGCAGCGTGAGCAGCAGCACGAACCTCGCTCTCAGAAATATCAAACTCTTCCTTAAATACCTTTGCAAGCTGAGCAGCAAGAATGTCCTCACTTGTAAATGCCATAAATGGATTAAGGAAACGAACATTTCCACTAGTAATCTCATCTACGTTATTCTTAATGTTTTCTGCGTAAGAAGTAACGATAGGGCAGTTGTAGTGGTTGTTTGAATCTGGGAACTCGTTTCTTTCATATGGAATACATGGATAGTAAATGAAATCAACATTTCCCTCGTTGATAAGCCACTGAACATGTCCGTGAGCAAGCTTAGCTGGATAGCACTCAGACTCTGATGGAATTGATTCAATACCAAGCTCGTAAACCTTACGGTTTGAACGAGGAGATAATACAACTCTAAACTTCAAAGCCTTGAAGAATGTAGCCCAGAAAGGATAGTTTTCGTATAAGTTAAGTACTCTAGGAATACCTACTGTACCACGAGTAGCTTCCTCCTCTGTAAGAGGCTCATAATCAAATAATCTGTTGTATTTATAATCGTAAAGGTTAGGAATGTTTTCCTTATTCTTAACACCGCCTGCACCCTTTTCACATCTGTTTCCAGTGATGAATGAACGTCCGCCAGAGAAACGATTGATTGTAAGGAGACAGTGGTTTACACAACCCTGACATCTTGTAAGCTTTGTATCAAAAGTAAGGCTGTTAATCTCATCGATGCCAAGAGTAGTTGTAGTAGGATTTTCCTCATAACGCTCCTTAGCAATAAGAGCACAACCGAAAGCACCCATGATACCTGCAATATCAGGACGAACAACATTTACACCAGCTGTCTTCTCAAGTGAACGAAGTACAGCATCGTTGTAGAAAGTACCACCCTGAACTACGATATTCTTTCCAAGCTCTGAAGCATCAGAAAGCTTAATAACCTTGAATAATGCATTCTTAATTACTGAGTAAGCAAGACCTGAAGAAATATCTGCTACTGAAGCACCTTCCTTCTGAGCCTGCTTAACCTTTGAATTCATGAATACAGTACAACGTGTTCCAAGGTCAATTGGATTAAGAGCAAATAAAGCTTCCTCTGCAAAATCCTGTACGCTAAAATCAAGTGACTTGGCAAATGTCTCGATGAAAGAACCGCAACCAGAAGAGCAAGCCTCGTTAAGCTGAACGCTATCAACAACACCGTTCTTAATGCGGATGCACTTCATATCCTGACCACCGATATCAAGGATACAGTCAACCTCAGGATTGAAAAATGCTGCAGCATAGTAGTGAGCGATTGTCTCTACTTCTCCGTCATCAAGCTGGAGAGCTGCCTTTAAAAGTGCCTCACCATAACCTGTAGAGCATGAATGTACGATATGTGTATCCTCAGGCATGATAGAGTAAATTTCTTTTAATGCCTTAAGGGATGTAGCAAGTGGGCTACCATTGTTGCTTGAGTAGAATGAATAAAGAAGTGTTCCGTCATCACCTACAACAGCAAGCTTTGTAGTAGTAGAACCTGCATCAATACCAAGGTAAACATTTCCATGATAATTAGCCAGGTCACCCTTCTTTACTTCTGCTAATGCATGTCTGTCCTTGAACTCACGGAAATCTTCCTCTGATTCAAAGAGAGGTTCAAGTCTTGCAACCTCGAAATCCATCTTGATTCCTTCAGAGAGCTTATCAATGAGCTCATCCATAGGAACGTGATTTTCTTCTTTTGAATTAAGAGCAGAACCGATAGCAGCAAAAAGATGTGAGTTATCTAAGTCAATTGTATGCTCATCATCAAGCTTCAATGTACGAATGAAAGCTTCTTTAAGCTGATCTAGGAAGTGAAGAGGACCGCCAAGGAATGCAACGTGTCCGCGGATTGGCTTACCACATGCAAGACCAGAGATAGTCTGATTAACAACTGCCTGGAAAATAGAAGCTGAAAGATCTTCCTTTGAAGCTCCCTCATTAATAAGAGGCTGAATATCTGTCTTGGCAAATACACCACAGCGTGCAGCGATAGGATAGATAGCTTTATAATCCTTTGCATATGTATTAAGACCAGGAGCATCTGTCTGTAAAAGTGAAGCCATCTGGTCGATAAAAGAACCTGTACCACCAGCACAGATACCATTCATACGCTGTTCAACATTTCCATTTTCAAAATAAATGATTTTTGCATCCTCACCACCAAGCTCGATAGCAACATCTGTCTGTGGAGCATAGTGAGTAAGAGATGTGGAAACAGCAATTACTTCCTGTACAAATTCAACACCAAGATGCTTTGCAAGAGTGAGTCCGCCGGAACCTGTAATCATAGGTCTGACCTCGATCTTTCCAAGCATTGACTTGGCTTGTGTTAATAAATCGGTAAGAGTCTGCTGAATATTAGCGAAATGCCTCTGATAATCCGAAAATAAAAGATTGTTTTCTTCATCTAACACGGCGATTTTTACTGTAGTAGAGCCGATGTCGATGCCGAGTTTAAACTGTTTGTTTTCCATAATCATTATTATTCTTTCTTATTATATGTATAAATTCTAACCTCAGCTATTATAAATGTTGCTGAAAAAAATGACAATAAACAAAACTGAAAATTTGTCCGAGAGCCCCCTTTACAAAAATTAAACCTTGTTGTATATTCTTTAAGTACAGGGCGTACATTTTTATGAGAACTCATTTCTCATAAAAAAAAACGCTTTTTTTTATTTTCAGGAGGAAATATGTGTCGACTATCACATGTTGAATTAGTTGAAGATCACATTTGTTTATATTGGAGTTGAGCTGCACCTTCAAGAGAGGTGTAAGTTTCGACTCCTTTTCTTTTTGGAAGAAACTGTACAGAGTAATTAATTTATAAATATAGAAGGAGTATAACATGACAAAGCACGTATTTGTTACTGGTGGTGTAGTATCAGGTTTAGGTAAAGGTATTACAGCTGCGTCTTTAGGACGTCTACTTAAAATGAGAGGATATAAGGTAGCTTCACAGAAGCTCGATCCTTACATGAACGTAGATCCAGGTACCATGAGCCCATATCAGCATGGTGAGGTTTTCGTTACAGATGATGGAGCCGAGACTGACCTTGATCTTGGCCATTATGAGAGATTTATTGATGAGAGCCTTAACAAATATTCAAATCTTACTTCTGGTAGAGTATATTGGAACGTTCTTAATCGTGAGAGAAAGGGTGAGTACCTTGGACAGACAGTTCAGGTAATTCCTCATATCACAGAAGAGATTAAGAGATTCATTTACATGGGTGCTGAGACATCTGATTGTGATGTTCTTATTACTGAGATTGGCGGTACAACAGGTGATATCGAGTCACAGCCATTCCTTGAGGCTATTCGTCAGGTTTCCCTTGAGAAGGGCCGCGAGAATTGCTTATTCATTCACGTTACATTGGTTCCATGGCTTTCAGGTTCAGAGGAGCACAAGTCAAAGCCAACACAGCACTCAGTTAAGGAGCTTCAGTCACTTGGTATCGCTCCAAACATCATTGTTTGCCGTGTTGATCATCCACTTGAGCAGTCTATTAAGGATAAGATTTCTCTTTTCTGTAATGTTAAGAAGGACTGCGTAATCGAGAATGATACACTTGATTGCTTATACGAAGCACCACTTATGATGCATAAGTATGGTCTTGATGATGTTGTTTGTCGTGAGCTTGGCCTCGAGAATCGCGAGCCTAAGATTCAGGAATGGGAAGACATGGTTAAGACAATCAAAGGTCTTAAGAAGACAACAAAGATTGCTATCGTTGGTAAGTATGTTGCTCTTCACGATGCTTATCTTTCAGTTAGAGAAGCTCTTTACCATGGTGGTTATGCAAACAATGCTCACGTTGAAGTTGAGTGGGTTGATTCAGAGGAAATCACAAAGAAGAATGTTAAAGAAAAACTTGGCATGTGTGATGGTATCTTAGTACCAGGTGGTTTCGGTGACAGAGGTATCGAAGGAAAGATTATTGCTTGTCAGTTTGCACGTGAAAATGATATTCCTTATCTTGGAATCTGTCTTGGTATGCAGGTTGCTGCTATCGAGTTTGCAAGAAATGTTTGCGGTCTTGAGGATGCCAATTCTAGAGAGTTCAACAGCACAGGAAAGAACTGCGTAATCGACCTTATGGAAGAGCAGATGGCTGTACTTCGTAAAGGCGGTACAATGAGACTTGGTGCTTACCCATGTGCAGTTCGCCCAGATACAAAGCTTCACGAGGCTTATGGCGAGGACAATATTTCTGAGCGTCACAGACATAGATTCGAGTTCAATAACTCATATAGAGATGTAATGACATCAAAGGGTCTTACAATTTCTGGTACATCACCTAACGATGAAGTAGTAGAGGCAGTAGAGGTTTCTACAAACAAGTTCCATGTTGGTGTTCAGTTCCATCCAGAATTTAAGAGCCGCCCAAACAAGCCACATCCATTATTCGCAGCTTTTGTAAAGGCTAGTATTAAATAGGCTTCCCCTTGAGGGGAAGCTGTCAGCGGAGCTGACTGATGAGGTGTAATAAATATTTTATAAAAATATTTAATATAAAGGAGAAAAAATATGTTAGAAAAAAGATTCAAACTTAGTGCTAACAACACTACAGTGAAGACTGAGGTGATCGCCGGTCTCACTACATTTATGACTATGGCTTACATCATTGCCTTGAATCCAAACATCCTTACAAACTATGGAGCAGGTGGCGCAGAGCTCTGGAATGGTGTATTCCTTGCTACATGTCTTTCATCTGCAGTTGCTATGTTTGTAATGGCGTTTCTTGCTAACAAGCCATTCTGTCTTGCTCCAGGTATGGGTCTCAACTCATTCATGGCAATCGTTATTGGCCAGTTAGTTGCTACAACAGGAATGGGCTATGTTCAGTCATTCCAGTCAATGCTTTGCATCATCCTTATCGAAGGTGTTGTATTCCTTATCCTTTCACTTCTTAATGTTCGTGAAAAGATCGTTGATGCAATTCCACTTGGTATCAGACTTGGTATCTCACCAGCTATCGGTCTTATGCTTCTTAACATTGGTTTTGGTTCTAACGTTTACATTGCTGATTCAAACTTCAATCAGTTCTTTGTAATGAAGGATTTCTTTGGAGCTCTTACAGCTTCTTATGCTAAGGACACAATGACAGATGCTTATCCAGTAATGGTTCTTTCAGCAATCACAATGTTCGTTGGTCTTTTCGTAATTGTTGTTCTTGCATCTAAGGGTGTAAAGGGTGCAGTTATTATCGGTATGCTTGCGGCTTCAGTTCTTTACTGGGTATGCGATGCAGTATTCCTTGGAAGCAACCCATTTGCTTCACTTGCAACAGCTTCATTCGTTCCAGCATTTGGCGATATGGCTTCAACAACACTCTTCAAGTTCAACTTCGCTGGACTTGCTCAGATGGGTTGGTTCACAGCAGTAACACTTGTTATTACATTCTGTATCATTGATATGTTCGATACAATTGGAACACTTGTAGGTACAGCTTCACGTGCAGGAATGGTTGACCGCGAGGGGAACATGCCAAACATGAAGGAAGCACTTCTTTCAGATTCAGTTGGTACAATCGTTGGTTCTTGCACAGGTACTTCTACAGTAACAACATTCATCGAGTCAGCTTCAGGTGTAGAGGCAGGCGGACGTACAGGTCTTACAGCACTTACATGCGGTATTGCTTTCCTTCTTTGCATCTTCCTTGCACCAATCGCTGCAATCATTCCAGCAGCAGCTACATCATCAGCTCTTATCTATGTTGGTGTACTTATGATGACAGGTCTTAAGAAGGTTAACTTCGACGATCTTTCGGTTTGTGTTCCTGTAACAATCATGCTTATCGGTATGCCAATCTCTGGTTCAATCGGACATGGTATCGGTCTTGCAATGATTTCATACACATTCATCAAGGTATTTACAGGCAAGGCTAAGGAAGTATCAGGACTTACATATGTAATTTCAATTCTCTTCCTTATCAAGTTCTTCTTAGCAGTATAATCATACGAAGATATAATAAAAGCGTATTGCATTTCGCAATACGCTTTTATTTTTTGTCTTTCTCCATATTATCTAAAGCATATTCACAGGCTTGTATTACAAATCCTGAGAAACTCACTTCTTTTCCCACAATAGCTTTTTCTATTCTTTCGATAAGAGGAACTGGGAATCTTATTGTTTTAGTCTCAGTTTCTTTTCGCTCCGATTTTAAATGAAATGCCATATCTAGCCTCCTTATTTCTTGAATGTTTCCATAATAAAAATCATCACTCAAAATTACACGCTGTATTATTTCTATACATAAATTGTAAATTGTGTGAAAATATTATGAAATATTACGTATAGTATGACTATAAGTATTGCAAAAAGTAATACAAGTTATTAAAATACGAATTATAGGCGGGAATGTAATAGGAATCCGGTCAAAAATTAAAAAATAATGTATAGAAAGGGGCTAAAAGAGATGACACGAAACAAGAAACTAGTAAGACTTATGGCACTCACAGTTGCCGCAACAACAGTTGCAACAGCAGTACCAGCTTACGCAGCATTTGATGCAGCATATTATGCAAAGCAGAATCCTGATGTAGTTGCTGTTGTAGGTAACACTCCAAAGGCTTTAGAGCAGCATTACAACACATTCGGTAAGAATGAAGGCAGAGCTGCTAGCGCAGACGATCTTAGCAATTCTCCACTTCGTCAGTTATTTGACGCTGAGCTTTATGCAAAGCTTTATCCAGATGTAGTTGCTGTCTTCGGTAACAATGCTGATTCTTTATTTAAGCATTTTATGACATTCGGTATCAACGAAGGTAGAAAGATTAATCCTTACTTTGATGTTAATGCATACAAGGCAGCTTATCCTGATCTTGCAGCAGCATTTGGTGATAATATTGCTTTATATTATCAGCACTTTGCAAACCTTGGTCAGAAAGAGCATAGAACACAGGGTGGTTTCCCAGCTGAGAACATTTTACCAGGTGGAACTAAGGCAGCTGCAGCTTCTGGTGGAAGTTCAGGTGGCAGCTCAGGCGGCTCTTCAGGCGGAAGTTCAAGTAGTGTAACACCTGCCCCAAAGACTGATGTAGAAAAGGCTGAGGAGGCCTACGATATAGCCGCTAAAGCAGCTGAATCAGCAGATAAGGCACTAAAAGATGCTAATGCTGCACTTGCTACTGCTAATGGTAACGTATCAGCTCAGGATGTTGGAACAAAGAATTCCGCTGCTGGTACAGCTATTGATGCAGTTGCTAATGCATCTACAGGTTCTGCAAAGGCTGTAAGTGATGCAAATGCAGCCACCACAGCTGCTATAGAAACAGCAACAAGTAAAATAGCAACTGCAAAAACTACACCTTCTTCGGCAAATAAGACAGCCGCTGTCGATGCCGCAAAGGACGCAGTTGAAAAAGCGAAGGATGAATTATTAGCAGCTAACACTAATGTTACAAATGCAACTACAGCAGTAGAAAAGGCAGATGAGGCTGTTACAGCTGCAAAAGTAGCACTTGCAGCAGCTAAGGAGGCACAGACTCAGGCATCAGCTGCTAAGATTGCTGCAACAGATAAAGTGGCAGCAATTAATGACCAGATTGAAAAGGGTGAAGCTAGAATAGCCGCAGCAGAACAGGCAGTTGAAAAAGCAGAACAGAATCAGACAAAGGTTGCAGCAGAGCAGGCAACAGCTGTGGGTAATGCACTTGCAGCTTTGAACGCGGCTGAGTCGGTTTATGGAGCAAGTGATAGTGCTGGAACACGAAAAGCATTAGCCGATGCAAATACAGCACTTCTAAATGAAATAAAAGTAACAACTTCAGGCGCAACGTCCGTAGATGCAACCAATACAAAAGCTAGAAAAGACTTTCTTGAAGGACAGGTTTCTTCAGCAGAAACTAATCTTACAGATAGCAAGAATGCTTTAACGGCTATGGTGGCATCTGCAGTAAACGAAGATGGAACAGTTAATACTCGAGAAGTTGCTCGTGCAAAACAGACTGCTCCTACAAATAGCCAAATTACAAGTGAGTTGACGAAGATTACTACCGCCATAACTGATTGGGGAACTGCTACCACATCAAGTGCAAAACAAGATGAATTAGATAAAATTGATGCAGCTCTAGCTAAATTAGTAGAATATGGATGTTATGATTCTGTTGCTGATGCTAGTGCAGCATTAATTACACATACAGCAGCTGATGATGGTGCAACCCCAGCCGTTGCGGAAAGTTATGCATATAAAACAGGAGCTCCTGATGCAACATCTTCTACAGATGGAGCTTTAATTGCTATCGAGAAGAAAGCTGGAACATCAGAGCAAATTACAGCTGCAGTTACAGATTATGAAAGTAAGGTTACTGCAAAATCTACTGCAGATGATAATTTACAGAAGCTTTCAACCTTACAACAGAATGTTACAACAGCAAAAGATGCCAATGATAAGGCAAAGGCTGATTATGATACTGCAAACGAAGCATTGGGTAAAGCAAAAGAGACACAAGCAACTGAGAATGCAAAGGCAACTGCAGAAGTTAACAAGGCCACAAACGAGAAGAATGTAATCACTGATGAAGTTAATGCTTTAAAGACAACAGGATATGATAAAGATGCTAATGGTAATTTAGTAATACCAGGTAGTCCTGATGGAAATGAAAAAACCGCGCTTGGCTGGGCACAGCAGGAATTGACCGAAGCTAATGCTGCAGTTGGAAGTGCTGCAACACAAACTGAGACTGTAGAAGGTCAGTTAGAAACTGCTGAAGATAACAAGACAAAGGCAGATGAAGCTAAGGCTGCAGCTGATGCATCTAAGACAACTGCCCAGCAGAATTTGGATAAGGCTAATAATCAGGTAACTGAGGCTAATGGTCTTCCAACAAACTAACTGTAAACATTAATCTCTATACAGTAATGTGGTTAAATATCTCTACTCTCAGTAGGATAGGTATTGAAATACCAAAATTCTAGCTTTTTATATCTTCAACCAGGTATAAAAAATACATTCCTACACGAATGGGAGACCCGTCGTAATCCACGGGCCTCCCATTTCCTTTGTGTCCACTTCCCATAAATCCCCATAAATCCCCATAAATCTTCCTATCTCTATAAACTAAAATTTCCATCCCCAACCTCCAATATCTCCATCCCAATCCTACATCACCAACTCAATCCACACCCATTATCGCAAATCCACACCACTAAGCTTTTTCATGCCACCTCTGCGATATCTATTTATCGTGTTCCAACGAAGCAGAGCTAGTTCACAGTCATCCCGCGATAAACTCATCTAATCCATTTATCGCAGCCTAACGAAACAATGCACCTTTCCAATTACCTCAGTGATAAAATCCCTCCCCTTTTTAATTACCAATTATCGCAAGTATCTCCAGAAAGCTTATAAGTAGACACATCTGCGATAAAAGTAGTCACACCCCCCAACCACATTTATCGCAGCCTAGCGAAGCCAATGCTATCGTTGTTCCTTAACCCGAATCTCTACATAGTAATGTGATTAAATATCTCTACTCTCAGCAGGATAGGTATTGAAATACCAAAATTCTAGCTTTTTATATCTTCAACCAGGTATAAAAAATACATTCCTACACGAATGGGGGACTCGCATTCCGCGGGTCCCTCATTTATTATATTGCATCCTTAAAAGTTATATGATATTATCCTCGTGCTCATGATCTTGAGCTTTTTTGTTTTTGTTTTATATTTTTGTTCTATTTTTTTAGAGCCCTTCTTCAGGAAAATAATCTGGTGTTGAAAGCGTTAATCCAAGATGTTCTACACTTGCCTTCAGGTAGGCTTGTTAAACTTTACACTGTTTGAAGATTCACCAGAATTCTTTGCTTCCTATAAGTTAATGAATGAGAAAAATCATCGGATATATAGTGACAAAATCCAACTATACGTGTTAGACTTAACTCAGATAGATATGGCTACTGCAGAAGACAAGACTAATGGATTGGATTATTGGGCTAGGCTGTTTACTGCAACTACATGGGAGGAAATCCATATGTTAGCAAAGAAAAAACCTATAATTGAAAAAGCATCTGAGACTGTATTTAAGCTTAGTAAAGAGGAAGAAGTTCGTCTTCAGTGCCAAGCAAGAGAGGATTACTATAAGACTCAGAACGATTTTCATAGTTACTATAAGAAACAGTTAGCAGAAAAAGATTCAGCACTTGCAGAAAAAGATTCAGCACTTGCAGAAAAAGATGCAATAATAGCCGAGTTAAAAAAGAAACTAGAGAATTTGGGAAATTAACAATGTACTACTAGCGGTTTAGAAAGTAACAGGGCCTGGCACACTTCGCCAGGTCTTTTTTACCCCCCTTATATTTAAAAGCAATACTTTTTTTATAAAAAAATATAGAACATCCACAGTTGTGTATTTACTCCACTTTTCTCAGATTTTGCCATATACGGTAAGACTAAATATACCATTTTTCCACTAGAACACTTATTGAACAATATATGAAAGGCTACAACATGTGTGTATTTGGTGTTGAAATAGTTATACGAAGGGTATATTATCGCAAACAGAAACAGCGATATAACGGTCGCCAGTCAGAGAAAGGGGTATTCAAACCATGAAGAGAACAAAGAACATTTTGGCATTAGCAATTTGCACAGTATTATCAGCTACAACATTTTTAGGATTCGCATCAACAGCTCAGGCAGAAGAGCTCTCACAGGTAAAAGATTCTGCAAAGGTTAACTACGGAACAGTTTCAGCAGAAGACCAGGCATTACTTAAGGTTTTATTCGACGCTGGATATTATGCATACATCAATCCTGATCTTTACGCTAAGTATGGTAACGATGAAGCTGCATTATTCAATCACTTCATCACAACAGGTATCTGGGAAGGCCGTCAGGGCAACCAGGACTTCAATGTTGACGCTTATGCTAGCGCATATGATGATTTAAAGGCAGCTTATGGAAACGATATTCTTGCTTACTATCGTCACTACATCAACACAAAGGATACAGAGACAAGACCTGTAACTACACTTCACATTGCTTCACAGTGGGGCATCACAGTTACATCACTTGTTGATCCTTCAATTGTTATTTCACCTTATGATGTATACTTCTCAGAGATTAATGGAACAGCTGATTTAGAGTCAGTTAAGCATGGTGTATTAATTACAGATAAGAAGATGAAGGCTCAGACAGAGGCAGAAGAGTACAGAAAGTTTTTAGTAACACATGGTCTTGCTCACTAATTAATATTGTATAATTTTTCGGCAGTCCGCTACGGGCTGCCGATTTTTTGTCTTATAGAAAAAAGGTATATTATAGAAGTAACTCTTTAAAAAAAAATATAGAACATCCCCAACTGTGTATTTTCTATATTTTTCTCAGTATTTTCTATGTGTGGCAAGAATCGATATGAACATTTTCCTATAGAACACTTATTGAACAATATATGAAAGGCTACAACGTGTGTGTATTTGGTGTTGAATAAATTATATCCAGGATTTATTATCGGGAACAGAGGCGGCAATGTAACGATTGTCAGTGAGAGAAAGGGGTATTTTAACCATGAAGAGAACAAAGAACATTTTGGCATTAGCAGTTTGCGCAGTATTATCAGCTGCAACATTCTTTGGTTTTGCTTCAGCAGCTCAGGCTGAGGAGTTGACCCAGGTAAAGGATGGAACAAAGGTTACTTATGGAACAGTTTCAGCAGAAGACCAGGCATTACTTAAGGTTTTATTCGACGCTGGATATTATGCATACATTAATCCTGATCTTTATGCAAAGTATGGTAATGATGAGAATGCATTATTCAATCACTTCATTACAACAGGTATCTGGGAAGGCCGTCAGGGCAACCAGGACTTCAATGTTGATGCTTATGCTAGCGCATATAGTGATTTGAAGGCAGCTTATGGAAATGATATTCTTGCTTACTATCGTCACTTTATCAACACAAAGGGTACAGAGACAAGACCTGTAACTACACTTCACATTGCTTCACAGTGGGGCATCACAGTTACATCTCTCGTTGATTCTTCATTAGTTGTTACACCACACCAGATTTATATGTCAGAGATTAATGGCGTTAATGACTTAGAGTCAATTAAGCATGGTGAATTAGTAGTTGATAAGAAGATGAAGGCTCAGGCAGAAGCAGAAGAGTATAGAAAATATCATCCAACAACAAGCTCAACTCCATCAACTCCATAATGTTGTTTGTTTAGTATAAAAATTTAATATTGAAAAGTTGTTCGGCAGTCCTTTTGGGGCTGCCGATTTTTATACGCAAAATTAAAAATTACAAAAAAGTTACAAAAATATTTAAAATGTGTTATAATCTTCTGGTACACATATTTGTGGAAAGGAGAATTGATGAAGAAAAGATTATTATTGTTTTCCTTGGTTTTGGTAGCATGTATTGCTTTGGGAAGTACCTCTATCACTGCGGAAGCAAAAAGTAGTCCGAAAGTTATCGAAGTAGGAAAAGACACAAAAACAATTTCAGAAGCCATTGAAGCAGCGGCTTCTGGTGACACAATTATAGTTCCTGCGAATGTCTATAAGGAGCAAATCTCCATCAATCCAGACAAGAGCGGCATCACCATCAAAGGTGATAACGGTACTGTGCTGGATGGTTCAGATATCAGGCCAGGCAGAAACACAGGTTCCATGGTTTACATAAACGCATCTAATGTAACTATTGAAAACCTGGAAATCACCGGCTTGTATATTAGCAAGCCATCTGACAAGGTTGCCCCTATAGGTATTGAAGTAGGTGAGGCATCCTGCAACGTTACCATATCCAGATGCAAAATACATGATATGGGATGCAAGTATAAGGTGGACTCTGAAGACTATAATGCCCACGGTATTTTAGTTTCCAGCAATCCCGACGATAACAAACATCCTATTTCTAATGTAGAGATATATAATTGCGAATTGTACAATCTTGCCCTTGGCCAGAGTGAAACAATTGCGATTAACGGTTTTGTAAAAGGTTTTGAGATTTCAGGAAATTACATTCATGATTGCGACAACATTGGAATTGATGCCATAGGATATGAACATTCTACTAAGAATAAAAACGACACGGCAAAACGTGGAAGCATTCACGATAACACTATTGTAAACATTTCTTCAGATCCAAATTCTAACGTCACATACGATTCAAAGTGCGCCGGAGGTATTTATGTTGATGGTGGTCAGGACATCGATATTTATGATAATTTCGTTATGAACTGCGACATCGGCATTGAGGTATCCTGCGAGCACAAAGGTAAAAACACACGCGACATTAATGTGACAAACAATACTCTTGTAAATAACGATGGTTATGCAGGTATAAGTATTGGTGGGGCTGACAGACGAAATGGTACTGCAGTAGATTGTAGATTTTCACGTAACACCGTTTTAAATTCCGAAAACAGCTGCGTGGTTGTTCAAAACGCAAGCGATTCTACAAACATTGTTGAAAACAACCTTTTTATAGCAGCAAATAATGCCAAAATATACTCAGAAACTCTTGGTAGAAGAAGCCATGGTAACACCGTTAAGGATAACCTGGCTAACAAGAATATTCAGACTGGCTCAAATAATCAGGTGATAAATATTGATAGCGTTGTTGTTGATGACAAAAATCAGGTTGTCACAGTAGAAACCGACGCTTTCATTACCAACAATTCTTCAGACAGTACAATTCTTCCAGGCGGAGTGGAAGAATAGCTTTCCGTGATGATTAGGACGTTGCTTAGGCAGCGTCCTTTTGCTTGTACATAAATATGGACACCTTCCTGATTTATATTTATATCATCCCAATAAGGTTATGGAACGGAGGTACATATTTATGAGAAGAAGATTAGACAAAGAATTGATTATTTCTTTTGGAATCATGGCACTTGCATTTGCGCTTGGAATTGTGTTCCTGATTATGTCTATTTTTGGAATAGATTTGGCAGAGCACATTACAGGAATCGTTGGTTCATACTCGGGACTTTCAGGTGGTATTTGGCTCCTTTTACTTTGCCGTAACTGTTGACTATGAATTGTGGTTTATCTATAATTAAATTATCTATATATAGTGTGATATAAGGGGCTCAGTAGCAATCTCTAGTGTTGTTGAGTGTATCACAGGAAATGGAAGGTAATTTGTTATGAATAAATTGATGAGAAGAACATTTACTGTTTTAGCTATAGTTATGCTTGTTTTTGCAATGAATATTGTGGCATTCGCTCAGGGTACCACTATGATTGCAGTATCTAAGAATTCTCCTGCCGTAGGAGATAAGGTCACAGTTTCTGTTACAGCTTCAGAGTCTGGCACTATCACTGTTAAATACACATCTGCCATGCTCACATTCGTTAGCTGCACAGGCTCAGGTTACACTACATCAGGCAATTCTGTTTCTTTCTCTGGAAAGACAGGAGACGTCGTATTTACAGCTGCAGCATCAGGCACAGCTTCTATTATAGTTTCATCTACTTCATGTTCTGGCAGCAGCACTACTCTTTCTATAGGTGGAGGTAGTGCACCAGCAGAGCCAGCTGCCCAGGAACAGCCAGCAGCTCAGGTTACAGAGGAACCAGCTGACGAACCAGTAGCAGAGGAAACACCAGTAGAAGAGCCTACGGCACCAGCAGAGACAGCAGCTCCTGCAGGCGGAGCAGCTGGCACACTTAATGGCAGCGGTGGTTTCGATATCAATGGCGCAGCATATGTTGTTTCAGAACGTTATTCAGATTCAGAGGTGCCAGCAGGTTTCTCTAAGACTACAGTTCAGATTGGCTCAAGCACATACAGTGAGCCTACTAATGGAAGCCTTACACTTCTTTATTTAAAGCCAGCTGATAACATCGCAGGTTCCGGTGTCTTCTATTTATATAATGCAGAAGCTGGTACAGTTTCAGAATTTTTAATGCTTGGTTCAGCTAAGAATTACGTTATTATTTCGCCTACAGATGCTGGCCCATCATCAGCGTTTACACCTATGTCATTAGATGTTACTGGCGGTAGTACTACAGCTTACACTATTGGTGACTCAGGTTTCTATTATGTATATGGAACAAACACAGCAGGCAACACAGGCTGGTTTGTTTTTGATAGCGCTAATGACACTGTTTCAAGAATGGACGAATCACTCCTTTCTGCAGGTGGTTCATCTAGCGATGTTAGCGAAGAAGATACATCAGCAGCAGTAAATGATAATGTAGATATTTATATTAATAAGCTCGATACTTATCGCAAAGTTATCATGGGTCTTATTGTTCTTTGCGTTATATTAGTATTCTTATTAATTAACACATTACTTAAGGCTCGTGACAGAGATGATGATTTCGATGGAGATGTATTCGCAGAAGCTCCAGCAAAGAATAAAAACACACGCAGAAGCCCTCGTTCTCTTGTATTCAACCGTAACTCCAGGGAAGAAGAGGAAGAAGAATACGAAGAGGAAGAGTACGATGATGAGTATGTAGATGAAGAAGAGGAGTATGACGAGGAATACGAGGATGCTCGTTCTACTACATACATTGAGTCAGCTTCTGATTATGATTCTCGTAGAAACTCAAGCTTAAATATGATGGATCTTAATGATCTTTAATAAAGGAGAAGATAATGGAATATTCAAAGCAGGCAAAACGAGCTATTTCAGGTGCATCAAAACTTTCGAAGTCACTGCAGCATAGCTATGTCGGTACAGAACACCTCCTTATCTCTATTATTGAACAGGAGAATTCTCTTGCTGCTAAAGTTTTGAATTCTAATGGCGTAGACAAAGAGGCGCTTCTCAAGCTTGTAGAAGAGCTCATTTCACCAGGAGGTGATGTGGCAGTCCGCGAGCGCGATGGCTACACACCTAAGATGGAACAGTTATTAGAGCACGCAGCTGATGAAGCTGACAAATGCAATTCTAAGACTATCGGTACAGAGCATCTGCTTCTTGCAATGATTCGCATGCAGGATTGTTCAGGTGCAAGACTTCTCAATTCATTAGATGTTAATCCTCATAAGCTTTTCTCAGAGCTTGTAGCAGGAATGGGTGCCGAGGGCACAGTATATAAAGAAGAGATGCAGGCTATCAACAGTGGCCGTGCAAAGCGTAATGAAGTATCGTACCTGGATCAGTTCTCCAGAGATCTTACAGCTATGGCTGAGGATGGTGAGCTTGATCCTATCGTTGGACGTGATTCAGAGATTCAGCGTGTTATCCAGATTCTTTCTAGACGTGGCAAGAACAATCCTTGTCTCATTGGTGAGCCTGGTGTTGGAAAGACAGCCATCGTAGAAGGTTTGGCTCAGCGCATTGTTGAGGGAAATGTTCCTGATTCAGTCAGTGACCTTCGAGTACTTTCCCTTGATTTGTCTGGCATGGTTGCCGGTTCAAAGTATCGTGGTGAGTTCGAAGAGCGTATTAAAAAAGTAATAGCAGAGGTTGTTGAGGAAGGAAATATCCTTCTTTTCATCGATGAGATACATACACTTATTGGAGCTGGTGGAGCAGAAGGTGCTATCGATGCATCCAACATTTTAAAGCCAGCTATGGCTCGTGGCGAGATTCAGATTCTCGGTGCTACCACTATTACAGAATATCGTAAATACGTAGAAAAGGATGCGGCTCTCGAGAGACGTTTCCAGCCAGTTATGATAGAGGAGCCTACAGAGGAGGAGACTATCGAAATCCTTAAGGGCGTACGCTATCTCTACGAGGAACATCATGGAGTAGTTATTCCTGATGAGGCTGTTGAAGCATGCGTGAAGATGTCAGAGCGTTACATCGCAGATCGATTCCTTCCGGATAAAGCTATAGATTTGATGGATGAAGCAGCGGCTTCATTAAAGCTTTCATTTGTTAAGAAAGTTGTTAAGGATGATACGCTCATCACAAAGATTCAGCAGTTAGCTGATGATATGGAACAGGCTATTATTGATGGAGATATTGCTCAGGCCAGCCTTATTAAAAAGGAAAAGGATGAGCTTGTTGCAAAGAAGGAAGCCGAAGATAAAAAAGCTGCTAGAAAGCGTAAAGCAAAATCAGTTGTTCTTACTGAAAATGATGTAGCTACAGTTGTAGCTCTCTGGACAAAGATTCCAGTTGCAAAGCTTACAGAGCAGGAATCTGTACGTCTCAGAAAGATTGAGAGCATTCTTCATAAGAGGGTTATCGGTCAGGAGGAGGCCGTATCTGCAGTTGCCAGAGCTGTCCGCCGTGGCCGCGTTGGTCTTAAAGAAAAAGGACGTCCTATCGGTTCATTCTTATTCCTGGGGCCTACTGGCGTTGGTAAGACTGAGATTTCAAAAGCGCTTGCCGAGGCAGTATTTGGCACAGAATCATCTATGATTCGTGTTGATATGAGTGAGTACATGGAGAAACATTCTGTTTCAAAGATGATTGGTTCACCTCCAGGATATGTTGGATATGATGAAGGTGGTCAGCTTTCTGAGAAGGTTCGCAGAAATCCATACTCAGTAATTCTTTTTGATGAGATTGAAAAAGCACATCCAGATGTATTTAATGTACTTCTTCAGATATTAGATGATGGTCACGTTACTGATTCACAGGGGCGTAAAGTAGACTTTAAGAACACCATCATTATCATGACATCTAACGCAGGCGCCCAGGCTATCATTGAACCTAAGAAGCTTGGTTTTGCATCTAAGGAAGATGCTAATAAAGACTACGAGTTTATGAAGAATGGCGTTATGGAAGAGGTTAAGCGTATCTTCAAGCCAGAATTCTTAAACCGTATAGATGAAACAATTGTATTCCGTGCACTTACAAAGGATGATATGAAGCAGATTGCAGGCCTTCAGGTTAAGCAGTTCGTTTCACGTTGCAAGGACCAGATGGATATCGATGTATCTATCCCTGTTGCAGTTAAGACATGGATTGTGGAAAAAGCATATGATCCTAAATATGGTGCTCGTCCTATCCGTCGTAAGATTCAGACAGCCCTTGAGGATGTTATGGCAGAAGAAATCCTCGCAGGCAAATTCAAGTCCGGCGATACTGTAAAGGCTAAGGTTAAGGCTGATGTTGTAGTTTTCGAAAAATAATATTTTTCACACAGTCATTTATTGTTAAAACCAAATTCCTTTGCTATAATTTGCATAAGACAATCTGCAATTAAGCAGTGGCATAGGAGGAGTAAGGATGGCTGTTATTAGCGAGTTAATTCGCAGCGAAGCAGATGGAAGTATCAGCTTTGGCGACTACACCTTAGCTGACAAGAAGAAGCTTGAGGACTACAAACACGAAGGGGACTTGTACAAGGTAAAGACTTTTTCAGACATTACCAAGCTCGAGAAAAATGGAATGTTTGTATATGAGTCAGTTCCTGGCACAGCAGTTGAGAAATTTAAATGTTCATCTGATGCTGTATCTTTTACTGTAGAGGGTAAAGGAGATGCCATGATTACATTGGAGCTTGAGCCTGAGACAGAGTATTCTATTGCTGTTGGTGGCACTACTACAAGTCAGATGAAGACTAACTTAGGCGGAAAGCTTAATTTATCAGTAGAGCTTGACCCAGGGGTTGCAGTTGACGTACAGGTCAAAAGAATTTAATAAACAATAAAATCATTTAATCAATCTTCCCATTTATAAAAATAAGTGGGAAGATTTTTCTATAGTAAAGGAGAATAATATGGCAAAGAAAAATGTATCAGTCTTTTTCTGTCAGGAATGCGGAAACGAAACATCCAAATGGTCAGGCCAATGCCCGGCCTGCGGTGCATGGAACAGCCTTGTGGAAGAGATAGTAGATAAATCAAAGGTGAAGGCCAGGGCCAAGGTGGCAGATGTGACCCCTACAAAGCTCATTGCTGTTACAGCCTCAAATGAGCATAGAATATCTACTAATATTGAAGAGTTTGACCGCGTATTAGGTGGAGGAATTGTTCCAGGATCTATGGTTCTCGTTGGCGGAGACCCTGGTATTGGGAAATCCACATTACTTTTACAGACATGCCGTCTCCTTTGCCAGTCTGGAGTTAATGTTATGTATGTTTCAGGTGAGGAGTCTCTTCAACAGATTAAGATTCGTGCAGATCGTATAGGACAGTTTAATGATAAGCTTGATTTATTCTGCGAGACTAACCTAGATACAATTAAGGCAGTAGTAGAGCGCGAAAAACCAACTGTCCTTATAATCGACTCGATTCAGACCATGTATAATGAGGCTGTTGGTTCAGCACCTGGTTCCGTTACTCAGGTTAGAGAATCTACAAGCGTTCTTATGGAAATCGCAAAGATTCAGGGAATTGCTGTATTTATCGTCGGCCATGTAACAAAAGAAGGTACAGTGGCAGGTCCGCGTGTCCTTGAGCACATGGTTGATACAGTTTTATATTTCGAAGGGGACAGACACGCTTCCTATAGGATACTTCGCGGAGTTAAAAACAGATTTGGTTCCACAAATGAGATAGGTGTATTTGAAATGAGGGATACTGGCCTTGCTGAGGTAAAGAATCCATCAGCTGTTATGCTTGATGGCCGCCCAGAGAACGCAGAAGGCTCTATTGTTACCTGTGCCATGGAAGGAACACGTCCTATCCTTGTGGAAATACAGTCTCTTGTTAGCAAAACAGCTTTTGAAATTCCTAGACGTATGGCTACAGGTTGCGATTACAACAGAGTAAACCTTTTAGTAGCTGTGTTGGAACGTATGAGAGATACAAAAGCCAATAAGGCCTGCGGAATATTCCTTGGACGTTCAGATATTTATGTAAATATAGCAGGCGGTATGCGTATAAACGAACCAGCAATCGATTTAGCTATTGCAATGGCAATATACTCCAGCGAGAAGGATATTCCTATCGATGCAGGCACAATTGTCTTTGGTGAGATAGGCCTGTCTGGTGAAGTGCGTTCTGTATCTATGGCAGAGCAGCGTGTACGAGAGGCGGAGAAGCTCGGATTCAAGAAAGCTATAGTTCCTTATTCAAATCTTGCAAGTCTCAAGAATTTATCAGGAATAAAGGTAGTAGGAGTGGCTAATGTGAAGGAAGCGGTTGATGCTATATCTCGTTAGCTAATAGTGGATTTGGGGCTACATCTTGAGGGCTGAAATGATAATTGTAAAAATAATTGATACAATTCACACAAATCATACAAATTAGTCGTTTCAGCCAAATAGATTTACTTTAAAAAATCACAGAATATCTGTTGACACTGGGGTTTCAGGATGATATTATAATCGAGCACTGAGGGACAGCGAGTCACACAGAGCAAACAAAACAAATGTAGATTGATAACTGAACAGTGAAACAAACCTTGAATTAATACAGTTTTATTTAAAACATGTATCCTTGAAATTCATTTAAGTTTCTTGATGAAACGAAACCTTTATTAAAGGGTGAGGATTTTCAAAACTTGATTTTGAAAATCATTGCCTAGTAAGAATCTCTGATTCTTACATTTGCAGTAAACAAGTCAGTTTTATACTGATTCGGAATTAAACTTTTTAACATGAGAGTTTGATCCTGGCTCAGGATGAACGCTGGCGGCGTGCTTAACACATGCAAGTCGAACGAAGCAATTTCTTACGATCCCTTCGGGGTGACGAGATATTGACTGAGTGGCGGACGGGTGAGTAACGCGTGGGTAACCTGCCTTGTACAGGGGGACAACAGTTGGAAACGACTGCTAATACCGCATAAGCGCACAGCATCGCATGATGCAGTGTGAAAAGTTTTTTCGGTACAAGATGGACCCGCGTCTGATTAGCTAGTTGGTGA
>NZ_AUJB01000012.1 GCF_000424005.1 Pseudobutyrivibrio ruminis CF1b
AGGTACTCTGTCCTAATTATGGCATTAGGTGAATTATCAACATCAGAAATAAAGGACGACATAATCTCGTCCTGAAGTGTTTCCAGCTGCTGAATATCATCTGTTATATCTATAAGTAAAGGTATCTGTCTGTCTTTTACAAATCCCTTAGAATTGTCCGCTTCTTCACCAGTATGGGTGTCGTCATTTACAAAAGCCTCAAATGCCTTCATAAGAGAATCTGACATAGCAAGAAATTTCTCATAATGCTCTCGGCATGCCTCAAAGTACGCTATTACCTTACTGGTATTCCATTCAATATTTCCCATATTTATATTCCCTACTAATTATAATAAATCGACCATAACTATAACATCAAAAAAAGAGCCTGGTAAAGTGAAACCTGGCTCTTTTTGAAACATTCTACAATTATCGTGTTTTACGTTAAATCATGTGTGGATTATTTGTAAAGTTGCACAATCAAGAAGTGATGCTTAAGCTACATATTCTCTGGCACTGGTAAATTGAAATGTTCGTAAGCTTCTTTAGTTGCAACTCTACCCTTTGGAGTTCGGATAATCAAACCATGCTGCAAAAGGTATGGCTCATAAACATCTTCGATTGTACCAGAATCTTCTCCAACAGTGGCTGCAAGATTATCCAAACCTACCGGACCACCGTTAAAACGCTCTATGATAGCAAGCAAAATATTTCTATCATTATTATCAAGTCCTAAAGTATCTACCTCAAGTGAATCAAGAGTAGCTGATGCTACCTCTTTTGTAATCTCTCCGTCATAACGAACCTCAGCATAATCTCGTACACGCTTTAGATATCTATTAGCAAGACGAGGGGTTCCTCTGGAACGAAGGGCTATCTGATAAGCTCCCTCATAATCAATAGGTGCATTAAGCTTAGCAGCAGATGCTGTAACGATTGTAGATAGCTCCTCCGGTGTGTAGTAATCCATATGTCCGATGATTCCAAAACGATCCCTGAGGGGTGCTGAAAGCAGACCTGGTCTGGTGGTGGCACCAATAAGAGTGAATCGCGGAAGCTTTGTATGAATTGAACGGGCTGTAGTATCTTTTCCCATGACAATATCTACAGCAAAATCCTCCATAGCTGAGTAAAGTGTCTCCTCTACTGGCTTTGAAAGACGATGAATCTCATCTATGAATAAGATATCTCCATCTTTAAGTGTCATGAGCACAGCAACAATTTCACCTGGAATGGTAATAGCTGGACCAGATGTCACCTTTATATTTGACCCCATCTCTCCTGCTACAATACCAGCAAGTGTAGTCTTTCCAAGACCTGGAGGACCATATAAAAGCACATGATCCAAGGCATCACCACGATTCTTGGCTGCCTCAATATATATTTTCATGTTTTCCTTAACCTTAGTCTGGCCTATGTAGCCATCAAATGACTTTGGTCTAAGGGCATTATCATTAACAAGATCTTCATGACTTGCTATTGTTGATGTGATTTGTTTATTTGATAACATTGTAAAACTCCCTGAATTTTTGATAAAATTATCTATCCTATAAGAACGACATCTGTTTAAGTGTGTCACTCAAAAGCTGCTCTGTAGTGGTAGATTCGGTGATTGTCATTTTATCAAGAGCACGGGCCGCATTGCTAGCTGAATAGCCCAGCGATACCAACGCTTCCAGAACTTCTTCTTTTACGGAAATAGCAGGCGTAGCTGATTTCTTGCCTGATAAATCTGAAGTAATCTTAGCTTCAAACGCACCAATTATATCAACCTTATCCTTAAGATCGATAATTGCACGCTCTGCAGTCTTTTTACCAATTCCAGGACATGCCGCAAAAGCCTTTGCATCTGCACCAGCAACTGCGAATTGAATATCGCTAACTGTCATGTTGCTAAGGATGGCAAGAGCTCCCTTTGGACCAATTCCACTAACTGAAAGAAGAAGCTCAAACATCTTAAGCTCCTCCTTATCATAAAATCCATATAAAGTAAGAGAATCTTCCTTTGGAATGAGCTTTGTATTGAGCTTTATCTCTGAACCGATATTAGGCAGCTGCCTGATAGTGCTCATAGAAGAACTAATGGCATAGCCCACTCCGTTATTCTCTATTATTACAATATTCTCATCAATATCTGAAAGTGTGCCGCGAACGTAAGCAAACATACACTCTCCCCCTTGTTGTTTATTCAGAGATTTCGCCGATAAAATAAAATCCCTTACAACAGTTTAACTTAACTTTAACGATTTTTCCAATCATAGATTCATCTCCTGGGAAATGAACTGTGACGTTATTAGCAAGTTTACCTGAAACAAGGCTGGCATCCTGCTCATTTACCTCTTCCACAAGAACTTCCTGAACAGTGCCCTCAAGTGACTGAACCTTATCATGTCCATGTTTCTGTACAAGAGCAAGAAGTCTGTCGAAACGATCCTTCACAACATCTTCAGGAACCTGATTCTCCATAGCAGCTGCAGGAGTACCAGTTCTCTTTGAATAGATGAATGTGAATGCTGAATCGTAATGTACCTTATCAACTACATCCATAGTATCAAGGAAATCTTCCTCTGTCTCGCCAGGGAAACCAACGATGATATCAGTAGTGATAGCAACATCTGGAATACGCGCACGAAGCTTCTCAACTAATCCAAGATAGTGCTCCTTTGTGTAGCGACGATTCATCTTCTTAAGGATTTCTGTGCTTCCTGACTGAAGTGGAAGATGCATATGATGGCAAACCTTATCACATGTAGCCATAGCCTCAATTAAATCATCAGATAAATCCTTTGGGTGAGGAGTCATAAAACGAATACGCTTTAAGCCCTCGATATCATTTACCATACGAAGAAGATCAGCAAATGTTACCTTTTCTTCAAGACCAACGCCGTATGAGTTAACATTCTGACCAAGAAGCATAACTTCTACTACGCCATCTGCTACAAGCTCTTTAATCTCAGCTACGATGTCCTCTGGCTTTCTTGAACGCTCACGACCACGAACATAAGGAACGATACAGTATGAGCAGAAGTTGTTGCAGCCAAAGCTAATATTTACACCTGACTTAAATGGGTATTTACGAGAAATTGGAAGGTTCTCTACGATTTTATCTGTGTCCTTCCAGATATCAATAATCATGCCCTTTTTATTGAGAAGAGCTGTTGTAAATAATTCTGCAAACTTATAAAGATTGTGTGTACCGAAAATAAGGTCTACGAACTTGTAATTTGCTTTAAGGTGCTCGATTACAGTAGGCTCCTGCATCATACATCCGCAGAGACCAATCATCATATCCTTATTCTTTTTCTTATAACCGTGAAGGATACCAAGATGACCATATACTTTATTGTTGGCATTTTCACGAACAGTACATGTGTTGTAGATAACAAAATCTGCGTTCTCGCTCTCTGTCTCCACATAACCAATCTGTTTTAAAATACCGAGAAGCTTCTCAGAATCTCTGGCATTCATCTGACAGCCGAAAGTAGTAACGCAGCATGTAAGCTTACGTCCCTTTTCCTGCTCCTTCTTTGCAACAATCTTCTTTGCTTCCTCAATAAAATAATATTGACGCTCTGGCTCCTGATTTGGAGCATTGTTTAATAAATCTGTAATACTCATATAAATCCTATCTTACTTTCTAATCTGACCATCACCGTAGATGGTGTATTTATAACTTGTTAATGCTAAAAGTCCCATTGGACCTCTAGCGTGAAGCTTCTGAGTGCTTATTCCAATCTCAGCACCAAAGCCAAATTCGAATCCATCAGTAAATCTGGTGGAAGCATTTACATAAACACAGGCTGCGTCAATTCCACTTAAGAATTTCTCTGCATTTTCCTTATCATTTGTGATGATAGATTCAGAATGACCTGTATTGTATTTATTGATATGGGCAATTGCCTCATCAACATCTGAAACTGTTTTTACAGAGATGATGTAATCTAAGTACTCTGTACCGAAATCATCTTCTGTAGCTGCATCTGAGCCTTCCATAAAAGCTCTTGATTTCTCATCTGCAAATATTTGAACAACATGTTCTTTGAGCTTTTTATTTAAAGCAGGAAGAAGTGTTGGTGCGATTTTCTCATTTATAACAAGAGACTCGCATGCATTGCAAACGCCAATACGCTGTGTCTTGGCATTTTCGATAATGCTGATAGCCATATCGATATCTGCATCATAATCTACATATATATGGCAGTTGCCTGACCCTGTCTCGATAACAGGAACAGAAGCATTTTCTACTACTGACTTAATAAGGCCGGCACCACCTCTTGGGATAAGCACATCAATGTATTCATTCATGCGCATCATCTGATTGGTAGACTCTCTTGTGGTATCTTCTATAAGTGTTATGGCATCCACTGGAAGTCCTTCTGATTCAAGTGCCTTTTTGATAACCTTTACAATTTCTTTATTTGATTCTAAGGCGTCACTGCCACCTTTAAGAATAACAGCATTTCCTGTCTTAAAGCAAAGCCCAAAAACATCAGCTGTAACATTAGGTCTGGCCTCATAAATAACACCTACAACACCAATGGGAACAAGACGCTTTTTAATCTTTAATCCATTAGGTCTTTCAAATTCTTCTGTAATCTTTCCGATTGGGTCTTCAAGCTCAACAATAGCTCTAAGACCATCAGCTATTCCTTTGATACGGCTTTCATCAAGCTTCAATCGATCTAAAAGTCCCTGATTAAGTCCTTTTTTTTCACCATTTGCCATATCGATAGCATTGGCACTGATAATCTGGGCACTATTTTTCTCTAGTGCATCAGCTGCCGCTAAAATAGCTTTGTTTTTAACCTCTGTGGAAAGTTGTGCAATCTCGTACTTTGCTGCTTTTGCCTTTGATGCCAGTTCAATTAATGTCATAACCTGTTCTCCTTATGATGCGCCTGTCAGTAACAACTAAATCCATTGGAACATCATGTTCCTCTGGAATAATTTCATTATTGATTTGGGTGTTGAAGCAAAGACCAATTTTGGTAACATCACTGTTTTGATGGAAAAATCTGTCGTAGTATCCAGCTCCATAGCCCAAACGATTAAGGTTAGTATCGAAAACAAGTCCCGGTGTAAATACGATGGCGTCTCCATCATTATTATAAACCGGAAGCTCTTCATTTGGCTCCATAATATCGTAAGCACCCTTATGGAAATCTGAAGATAAATTAGAAACCTTTCTAAATATCAATTCATGATTCTCTTTGTCAGACACAGGAAAATAAAGCTCTTTTCCTTTATCTAAAAGCTGCTTGTAAAGAAGAAGAACATCTACTTCTGAGCCAAATGGATAGTAGCATAAAAAAATATTAGCTCTTTCAAAATCAGATTCTAAAAGAGCTTTTAAACTAATAACGATTTGCTGAGATAGAAACTGCCTGTCCTGTAGCTCAATACTATCTCTCATCAATTTGTTTTGTTTTCTAAGATTAGCGTTATTTTGACTTCTTTCCATATTTTTCGCCAAGGTTCTCTACCTTGCCATTTTCATCTACAATGTCAATATTATCTAGCTGAGCACGGACATTTCCCTTGATAGCATCGATATATGCTCTTCTAAGCTTTGCCTGCTCTTCCTTTTCTGCGTCAGTAAGGCCTTCTGCCTTGCTCTTGTGATATAATTCGTTGATTCTTGCAATATCTTTCTCTGTAATCATTTTAATCCTCTAATAAATCTAAGACTCGGACATCATCACGCTTGTTTGCAACAAATAATGTGCCCTTATCCTTGTTTTCAAAAATACGGTGTATATTACCGATGTGTGCGCCATTTGTAATAACCATATCAGCGCCACTGTATGTAGCAATCTGAGCTGCGCGAAGCTTTGCAGTCATGCCACCGGTGCCAACATTTGATGTGCTTTCCTCTGATGCCATATCCATAACAGAATCCAAATCCTCTACAATAGGAACAAACTCCGCATCTGGATTTGTATTAGGATTATCTGTATAAAGACCATCTATATCTGAAAGCAATACAAGAGCATCAGCCTTAACAAGAGCGGTAACGATAGCCGAAAGTGAATCGTTATCACCAAACTGAATCTCGTGTGTGGCAACAGTATCATTTTCATTTACAACAGGAATAACGCCAAGGGCGAAAAGCTGCTCGAAGGTGTTACGCGCATTCTCTCTGGACTCTGGGTCAGTCATAGTCTTCTTAGTCATAAGAATCTGACCAGCTCGTTGATTATACTCAGAAAAAAGCTTCTGATAAACCGACATCAAATAAGCCTGCCCAATAGAGGCGCAAGCCTGCTTTGTAGCCAAATCCTTAGGGCGTTCCTTAAGGCCAATGGCATAACGACCAACTGCGATGGCACCAGATGAAACAAGACATACATCCTTGCCCTGAGCTCGCAAATCACAAAGCTGTCGAACTAAACGCTCCAGCTTAGTGTAATCAATGTTACCTGTAGCTTCATGTGTAATAGTGGATGAACCAACCTTAACTATAACACGCTTCTTCTTAGTAAAATCATGTCCGTACATAGCGCTTCTCCTATTTATATTCCCCGATATCATACCACTTACCATTACGTTAAAGCAAGGTAAAAGTATATAAGACAAAAAAATACCTCGTAACTATCAAGCTCTTGAAAATACTTTAGCGAGACATGTTAGTCGAGCGGAGTATTTCAAGGCTTGAGAGTGTAACGAGGTTCTTAGTTTAAATTATAAAATTATATGTCTTGGACATACTTCTGCGCACTTTCCACATGAAGTACATTTGCTCTGATCGATGTGAGCAAAGAATCCATCTACTGTGATTGCACCGAATTCACAAGTCTTCTCGCACTTGTGACATCCGATACAACCTACCTTGCAGACAGCCATTACATCTTTGCCCTTGTCATTGTTGTGGCAGCGAACTGCATGACCAGCCTCATAAGGAATAAGCTCGATAAGGTGATTTGGACAGGTATCCACACACTTACCGCAGGCCTTGCAGGCTTCCTTATCTACTACTGCAACTCCATCGATGATGTGAATTGCATCAAATGGACAAGCCTTTACGCAGGAACCAAATCCCATACATCCATAAGAGCAGGCCTTAGGGCCGCCTCCAGGAACAAAGGCCATAGCCTTACAATCTTCTACACCTGTGTAGTCGTAAAGCTGAGTAGCATGATCACATGTACCGTGACACATTACAAATGCAACCTTACGTCCACCTTCCTCTGCTTCGACACCCATGATTTCTGAAACGAATGCAGCCACTGGAGCTCCACCGACAGGACATCCATTAACAGGTGCCTCTCCTTTGGCAATTGCAGCAGCAAGACCTGAACATCCAGCGTATCCACAACCACCACAGTTATTCCCAGGAAGAACTGCAAGTACAGCCTCCTCCTTAGGATCAACTGCTACCTTAAACTTCTCAGATGCGAAACAAAGGAAAAATCCAATAATACAACCGGTAGCGCCAACAATGACTGCTGCCAGTAAAATTCCCGCAATACTCATACGTCAGCCCTCCTTAAATTACTCCTGAGAATCCAAGGAATGCCATTGCCATAAGTCCTGCTGTAACAAGAACTATAGCTGAGCCCTTGAAAGTCTCTGGAATATCGTTGTATTCAATTTTCTCACGAATACCAGCCATGATTACTATAGCAATTGTGAAACCAACTGCAACACCAAAACCATTTATAACTGATTCGAGAATATCATAGTTGTTAGTTACGTTATTAATTGCTGTACCAAGAACTGCGCAGTTTGTTGTAATCAAAGGAAGATATACACCGAGTGAATTGTAAAGTGATGGCACATTCTTCTTTAATACCATCTCTACAAACTGAACAAGTGCAGCAATAACAAGGATGAATACAATTGTCTGCATGTATTCAAATCCTGTAGGTGCAAGAATAAATTTGTAAATCAGCGAAGCAACAAATGATGCTATCGTAATTACGAATATAACTGCACCGCCCATGCCGGCTGCTGTCTCAACTCTCTTGGAAACACCAAGGAAAGGACACAGACCAAGGAACTGAGAAAGAACAACGTTGTTAACGATTGCCGATGCAACCAGTAAAAGAACTAATCCTGTAAAATAGCCCATTACTTATCTTCCCCCTTTCCCTGAATATCATCATCTGCATAAGAAGAATCAGATCCAGATTTTTCTACATCTTCTACATTCTTAGCATTTGCAGTATGCTTAACCTCCTGCTTAACCATCTGTGGCTTTGCCACATCCTTAGGATTTACTGGAGGAAGCTCCTCTACATGATGTACTAATGATTTACCAGTACAAGCACTTGAAAGTGAACATCCTGAGCAATCACCGCCGAGACATCCCTGAACTGCAGGAAGTGGCTTGCCTTTTGCTTCCATATTTCTTCTTACAATATTCATTATTGCAACAAGGAAACCAAGTACAAAGAATGCTCCAGGAGCAAGTCCAAATAATGTAATGTGATAATCATTTAATGCTGTAATAGTATTTCCGAAGAAAGAACCATTACCTAAGATTTCACGAACCATACCTATAAGTGTAAGGCCTACTGTGAATCCAAGTCCCATACCGATACCATCAAACATAGATGGAATGATAGGATTCTTAGATGCGTAGCTCTCTGCACGTCCTAAGATGATACAGTTTACTACGATAAGTGGAATGTAAATTCCAAGTGATTCGTAAAGTGAAGGTGTGAAGCCTTCCATCAAGAACTGTACGATTGTAACGAAGGATGCAACAACAACAATGAATGCTGGCATTCTTACTCTATCAGGAATGAGATTTCTAAGAGCGGAAATCATCATATTTGATAGTACAAGTACCACTGTAGTGGAAAGACCCATACCAATACCATTGATAGCGGATGTGGTAACAGCAAGTGTTGGACACATACCAAGCATCAATACAAAGGTAGGATTTTCTTTCCAGAGTCCGTTATATAATCTCTCAAGATACTTATTCATTAGCTGCACCTCCTACCAAATAATTGAAGTAGGTAACACCTGCATTCACACCATTTGTAACAGCCCTTGATGTAATTGTAGCTGCTGAAATGGCATCAATCTCAGAAGATGAAGATGCACCATTTTTTGTAACTGTAAATATCTCAGCTTTTCTGTCAACAAACTGGGAAGAGAATGTTCCGTCGCCTGTATCTCTTGCTTTCATACCAAGACCTGCTGTCTCGGAAATGCTGGTGATGGAATATCCGTTAATCACACTGTCATTGGTGATACCCATAGAGAATGTGATCTTTCCGCCGTATCCAGCATTAGATGTAACAGTGATAATGTATCCCACCTGATTGCCATTTGCATCCCAGGCTGTAACACAGTTATCAATTGTGTCATCAGGGAAACCAGCTTCCTGAACTATTGCTGTGGCCTTCTCAGAATCGAATCCCTCTAAAGGCTCGTAGGCTTCAGCTGTAGAATAAACTGTCTGATAAGCTTTATTTAAAGCATCTTCCTGAGCCTTAGCAATAGGAGCTTTTGTGATTTCGTATACCAAACCAAGGGCGAAACCAGCAACAACTGTAATACCTGTAAGAACCAAAGCATCTTTAACTAATTTATTCATTAGCCTTCACCTCCTTTGGTTTTCTCTCGCGCTCAATGCCGAAAGCTCTAGGGACAGTCACTCTCTCAATAAGTGGAACAAGAAGGTTACTGAAGATGATTGCGAAGCTGACACCTTCTGCACTGTTTCCAAATATTCTGAAGAGACCTGTGAGAACACCAAGGCAAATACCAAATATGACTTTGCCTAAAGGTGTAATAGGTGATGTGACATAATCTGTAGCCATGAAGAATGCACCAAGCATAAGTCCGCCACCACAAAGGTGAGCAACGATGTATGTAGTGTCAAAGCCATGACCACCGAATAAAACGATGAATACAACAAAACTTAGGATGTAAACACCAGGAATTGTTAAATCGATTACTCCTAAAAGAATAAGAATAATAGCACCAATCAAAATGCAAAGAGCACTTGTTTCACCGATGGTACCACCAGTACGTCCAATAAGCATATCAAGAGTGTTTACCATCTCGCCATTTTTAAGACAAGCGAGAGGTGTGGCTCCAGCTACGCCATCATATTCGAAATGAGTCATTGTAGCTGCGAAAGAAATAACAAGGAATGCTCTTCCGCCAAGTGCTGGGTTCATGAAATTCTGTCCCAATCCACCAAAAAGCATCTTAACAACGACTATCGCAAATACGGAACCAATAACTGCCTGCCAAACAGGAAGTGTGCTTGGTAAGTTAAGTGCAAGTAAAAGACCTGTAACAGCAGCACTTAAATCCTTAATAGTGCTTTTCTTACCAACTGCCTTTTCAAATAATAATTCTGAAACTACACATGTTAGAATACACACTGCAACAAGTAATAATGCTCTAAGGCCAAAATTTATAATACCAAAAATCGTTGTTGGCATAAGGGCAAGGATTACATAAAGCATGATACGGCTTGTATCGTCTTTGGCTCTAACATGTGGAGATGAAGAAACCTTTAATAAATTGCTCATGTTTTGCCTTTCCTTTCTACTTTTTTCTCTTATCTGCCAGAACCATCTTCTTCATGGTCTTAATTGCCTGTGCAAGAGGCTGACGAGCTGGGCATGCGAAGCTGCAGCTACCACACTCTATACACTCAAGGCCGTACCATTTTTCGAATTGTTCCTTATCGCCATGATCAGAAAACTTAGAAAGTCGAGAAGGAATAAGATTTTCAGGACAGGCTTCTACACATCTGCCGCAGTTAATGCAGGCAGTAGTCTCGAACTTAGAAACCTCATCCTCAGATAATGCTACAAGGGCACCAGATGTCTTTGTAGTAGGAACATTGACATCCATCAGAGCAAATCCCATCATAGGACCGCCAGAGATAAGCTTCTGTGGCTCTCTTACATATCCTTCTGCAGCTTCAAGTATTTCCTTGTAGCTTGTACCGATGCAAATACGGAAGTTACGTGGTTCCATAATCGCATCACCTGTGATAGTGAAAATTCTGTCCATAACAGGCTTGCCCTCTACAACTGCTGTGTAGACAGCATTAATAGTGGCAACATTATCTACGATACAACCTGCATCAGCAGGAAGCTTCTTTGAATTAATTTCTCTACCCGTGCAGGCTTTGATAAGCTGACGCTCACCACCCTGAGGGTACTTTGTCATAAGTGGAACTACCTCGAGACGAGGTTCTTTTTCACAGAGCTTAGACAGAGATTCGATAACATCACTCTTATTATCTTCTATTCCAAGAAGTCCCTTTGCTTTTGGAAACAGCTGAAGAATAATCTTCATTCCAGTAATGAGTTTTTCAGGCTCTTCAACCATTGATCTGTAGTCAGATGTAAGATAAGGCTCACACTCTGCACAGTTTGCAATGATGAACTCAATGCTCTCTGGATTTTTTGGTGACAGTTTTACATGGGTAGGGAATCCGGCTCCACCCATACCAACAATTCCAGCGTCCTGAATCTTTTTAATGAGTTCTTCTTTAGAAAGCTTTGTGTAGTCTTCGCAACCCTCAAAGCCTTTCTCAATAAATTTTCCATCGCTTTCGATGACGATGGAGTTCACCATGTCTCCCGTAGGTACTCGCCTAGGCTCTATTGCTCTAATAGTGCCCGATACAGAAGAATATATAGGTGCAGAAACAAAACCTCCCGCATCAGCAATCTTCTGACCTCTAAGTACAGTATCACCTACTGAAACGCAGGCTACTGCTGGCGCACCAATGTGTTGTGACAATGGATAAACCATTTCTCCCTGTGGTACTAAATCCTTTATAGGCTTTTCCTTTGAAAGGTCCTTGCCGTCGTAAGGATGAACACCACCTTTGAATGTCTTAAGGCCCATGTACTTTACCCCTCTTTTGAAAATTTGTTTCATAACACTTATCTAAATTGTATCATTTTGCTGGAAACAAAAGATAAATATTATCATTTATTTTGTATATTTTTAAGTACAAAAATGTTAAAGTAGTTGTGTTGTTTGTGCAAATCATAATAAAAACGGAGTAATAAATGGAAATTCTAGAATATAGCTATGACATAGATAATATAAGCTACTCTTTAGATAAATATTTCGATGAGAACACTGTATTTTTCGATATAGAATGTACTGGTCTCTCACCTCGCAAGGCCTTTATTTATTTAATTGGCTATGCAGTCAGACTTGGAAATAAAATCACTATCACTCAGCTTTTAGCTAACAACGAAGCTGAGGAGCTGGAAGTTCTTGAAGAATTTGAAAGAGTTATTTGTAAATACGATAATTTGCTGGGCTTTAATTCCACCAGATTTGATGAAGCATTTATAGTAGAAAGATGCAGAAAATATAAGTTTAATACCACTATTAAGTCAAAGCATCATGTCGATATGTATCTTACTACCACAAAGGCAAAATGCCTTCTCGATCTTCCCAATTACAAGCAAAAGACTATTGAGGAATTCTTAGGCCTGCACCGTGATGATAAATATAATGGTGGCGAGCTTATCCCTGTATATCAGCACTATTCTCTTATGGGTGACCAGGAGTCAAAAGACCTTATTTTGCTTCATAATTTTGAAGATATTAAGGGTATGATTTATATCTCAGATATTATGGCATATACGGATTTACTTACTTCGGATTTACGGTATATAAGCCATGAAAGTGATGAAAATAAGCTTAGATTTGAGGTGGAAACTTCCATAAATCTGCCTAATTCTATCAATAAAATTCGTGAATACGGTATGTATATTATAAAAGGAAATCGTATTTACGTTACATTGAATCTGTTTAAGGGTTCACTTTTTACATTCCTGCCAGATTACAGAAATTACTACTATCTCATTAATGAAGATATTATTGTGCCTAAATCAATTGGGGAAAGCATCGATAAAAGCTGCCGCAGACCAGCAAGCCGTCAGGATTGTAAAGTATCTGCTGAAGGCTCTTTCGTAGCTCTACCAAGGGGATTTGATGTTGGGAACACTCGAGTATTCAAACCTGAGTACAACTCTAAGGAGGCATACGTATCCGTAACAGATATTAAAGAAGATATTTTTATCAAAATTACTAGATATATGTTAAAGCATTAAAAAGAGCTATGGTAGCTATCAATCTCTAAGTGTTGCTCAAGGAGAGCTTTCTTCAGCTCGACGAAGCAATATCTTAGGATTGAGAGCGTAACCGTAGCTCGTTGTATATTTTTTATACTTTCTCGTAATAGAAGGAATATCTTCTCTTATATCCAAGTTCTTTGTAGTCTATTACCTGTTCTGTAGATCCAATGAATAGGATTCCTCCAGTTCTAAGGGATTTGCAGAACTTGTCATAAACTTCTGTCTTAGCCTCATCAGTAAAGTAAATCAATACATTTCGACATACAATCATGTCATAGTTTGTAGGATATGCATCTCTAAGGAGATTGTGCTCCTTAAACTCTACGCATCTCTTTACTTCATCACTAATCTGGAAAGAACTTCCTACAGGTGTAAAGAATTTCTTCTTAAGATCAGCTGGAACATTGGCTATACTCTTTGCACTGTAAAGTCCAACCTTTGCAGTAGCAATAACCTGTTTATCAAGATCAGTAGCTAAAATCTTAATCTTATTAAGTGGAATATGCTGTGACAAACACATTACTAATGAATATGGCTCATCACCTGTAGAACAAGCAGCACTCCAAATCTTAAGGTTCTGTCCTGACTTCTTCATAAGCTCTGGAATAAATTCCTTGCTCATAAGTTCCCACTGCTCTGGGTTTCTGTAGAACTCAGAAACATTTATTGTTAGGAAATTTACAAATTCGTCAAAGACTTCCTTGTCATTTTTCAGAAGCATTACATATTCGTGATACTCTTTGCACTTATGCTTAGTAACCAGAGAATCAATTCGACGACGCATCTGTTTCTCTTTGTAGGAACTAAGATCAATCTTAGTAAGACTGAGTACTTCCTGCTTGAATCCTTCGTAATTATCCATATTACACTCCTCAATAGTATAAATTTCTATCCTAAGAATAGATATCACCACTTTGAACAGATTCATTATACTGATTATTTGTGTATTTATTGTTATATTTCTACGAATAAACAAAAAATAAGACCTGGAACTAATCCAGGTCTTATGAATAATTAATTTTATTCCTCTGAAGCAGCTACTTCTTCGATGTTTACATCAGCAACCTCTGCCTCATCAGCCTCAGCTGTCTCTGGCTCAAGAAGTGCCTTCATTGAAAGGCTGATCTTCTTCTCATCGTCATTGAACTCAACAACCTTTGCCTCGATATCCTGTCCGATTGTAAGAACATCAGAAGGCTTCTCGATACGCTCCTTAGAAATCTGAGAAACGTGAAGAAGTGCATCAATACCAGGTGCAAGCTCTACGAAAGCACCGAAGTCCTTCATACGAACAACCTTACCCTTAACAACAGAGCCTACTGCATACTTGTCTGAAGCACCATTCCATGGGTTCTCATTGTCAAACTTGCAAGAAAGAGCAATCTTTCCGTCCTTGATTTCCTTAACAAATACCTTAATTGTATCGCCAACGTTAAGAGTCTTTGTAGGATTCTCAACACGACCCCAGCTCATCTCTGAGATGTGAAGAAGACCATCAGCACCACCTAAATCGATGAATGCACCAAAGTCCTTAACATTCTTAACTGTTCCTTCGAACTCCTGACCTACAGCGATCTTAGACATGAGCTCTTCCTGAGCCTTTGCTCTATCAGCAACAAGAAGTGTCTTTCTGTTACCAATGATTCTACGACGCTTTGGATCGAATTCTGTAATAATAAAGCTGATTTCCTGACCCTGGTACTTTCCAAGATCCTTCTCATATACGTCTGATACGAATGAAGCTGGGATAAATACTCTTGCTTCATCAACAACAACTGTAAGGCCACCCTTAAGAACCTTATCAACAGTAGCTGTAAGAACCTCACCGTTCTCAAATGCCTCTGCTAATCTCTCATTACCCTTTTCCTGAACAAGTCTCTTATAAGATAAGAGAACCTGGCCCTCGCCATCATTAACCTTTACAACAATAGCTGAAAGTGGGTCGCCAACCTTAACAACAGTAGTAAGATCTACGTTTGACTCGTTGGTGTACTCAGAACGTGTAATAATACCATCTGACTTGTAACCGATGTTTAAAACGATTTCATCAGGCTTAACACTGATAACAGTACCGTCTACGACCTCTCCATTGTGTATAGTTTTAAATGATTCCTCTAGCATTTGTTCAAAACTCATTTCTGACATTTCTTTTGAACCTCCTCGATAATATTGTTTGGGGTGGAAGCCCCTGCGGTAATACCTACACTTTCAATGGAACTAAGGCCAGAAAGCTGTAAATCATCAGCTGTCTGTATATAGTAAGTATCGTTGCATTTTGTTTTGCATATCTCATACAATTTCTGCGTGTTGGAAGAATTTTTACTTCCTATGACTATCATGGCGTCTACATTGGAAGCGATTTCAGCCGCCTCAACCTGTCGCTTATTAGTCGCATCGCATATTGTATTCAAAACAATAATATGATAACCTTTTTGCTTTATAATTTCAACTAATTCTTGAAATTTATTATGATTAAAGGTGGTTTGAGACACAATACAAATACCCGCGTGAGTATTAACTGAAAAATCCACAGCCGCCTTCTCATCAGGAATTACTGTGTAATCATCACCATTAATCCAGCCAACAATGCCTCTTACTTCAGGGTGATCTGGGTTTCCAATAATGACGATATGCTCTCCTGCCTTTGAATGTTCATCAACTGCACGATGAATCTTTTTAACAAAAGGACATGTGGCATCGATAATATTGTGACCCTTTGATTTTAAATCTTCCTCAACGGATCTGGTGACACCATGTGAGCGAATGATAACTGTGCCTGCTGGATAAGATTCATCTGAATCCTCTTCCATTACCTTTACACCATTTGCCTCGAAGCCCTTAACAACTTCTTCATTATGAATGATTGGGCCGTATGTGTATAATGGTGCGGCGCCTTCGCTGATTTGTTTTTCTACTACATCTACTGCTCGCTGAACACCGAAGCAGAAACCTGCGGATTTGGCTAGTGTGACCTTCATAGAATACCTCTACTTATTACATAATTTTATAATTGTATCGACAACCTCATCAATAGTCATGTTTGAGCTATCTACGAGTGTTGCATCATCTGCCTGCTTAAGTGGGCTGATTTCTCTGTGGCTGTCGCGGTAGTCGCGCTCTTCGATATCCTTTGCAATCTGATCGAAGTCTGCTTCCTGTCCCTTTGCGACAAGCTCATCATATCTTCTCTTTGCTCTGCACTCCACTGATGCTGTAAGGAAAACCTTAACATCTGCATTAGGAAGAACTACTGTACCGATATCACGGCCATCCATAATAACATCTGTAGTCTTTGCAAGCTCCTGCTGTAAAGCAACAAGCTTTGTTCTAACTGGACCGTAAACAGATGTAGCGCTGGCCATGTTTCCAACCTCTTCTGTACGGATAAGACCAGTAACATCCTCACCGTTAAGGATTACGTGCTGAGCTCCATCCTCATATTTAATAGAAACGTTAATATCATCAACTACTGAAGAAATCTTAGCCTCATCATCCTTTGAGATATTAGAACGAAGGAAGAATAAAGCCATAGCTCTATACATAGCTCCAGTATCCACATAAACATATCCTAATTTCTTTGCAATAGCCTTTGCTATTGTAGACTTTCCAGCACCAGCTGGTCCATCGATTGCAACATTCATTGCCATAATAAAATATCCTCCAAGATTTTATATTGATAACCCGGCCAGGTAACCTGTAGACCAGGCAATTTGCAAATTAAATCCTCCTGTGAAGGCGTCCAAATCAAGAACTTCTCCAACGAATGAAAGACCATTTATATTTTTACATTTTAAGGTAGATGGGTCAATATCTTTCACAGAAACTCCACCTTGTGTCACTATGGCCTCATTGTAATCACGAAGCCCTGAAATAGTGAATGGAAAAGCTTTCAATAAATCGAGAAGCTGACCTCTCTCTTCCTTTGTAACAGAATTAATCTGACGACTGTCATCAAAATCCATAATCTCAATAAATACAGGAACCATTGAACTAGGAAGCAAGCCGCGCAAAACTGAGCTTAAGTGCTTGTTCATGTTTTCATTGAAATCTCTAAGGATTCTGTTTTCAAGCTCCTCTCTGGAAAGAGCTGGCTTTAAATCTACAACGGCTTTCAGGCTTCCCTTCTTTTGAAGAGTCTTTCCTATTATAGAGCTGGCTGAAAGTACCAGCGGGCCGCTGACACCAAAGTGAGTGAAAAGCATCTCACCGAAGCTGTCATAAAGCTTTTTCTTTTCATCAAAAATTGTGAGATTAACATTTTTAAGGGCAAGGCCCTGCATTGTAGGGATGTATGCCTCTTTTGTATTAAGTGGAACAAGAGCTGGTCTGGTCTCTGTCACATTAAGACCTGCCTTCTTTGCCCATTTTAATCCGTCGCCTGTAGAACCTGTAGTCCTGTATGAAAGTCCACCAGTGGCAACTACCACATGGTCGCAGTCCATTTTAGTACCATCCTTTAAAAGGACGCCTGTAACAGTGCCTTCATCAATAAGAAGCTCCTGGACTTCTGTGTGGAGCTTTATCTTTACTCCGTACTCTTTTAATGCTTTTTCCAAAGCCTTCGTGATATCCGAAGCATGGTCTGAAACTGGAAAAGCTCTGTTTCCACGCTCTACTTTTGTAGGAGTGCCATTCATCTCGATGAAATCAATCATGGATTCAGGTCCAAAAGTATACAGTGAGCTGTACAAGAACTTTGGATTGCTAACTATATTTTTAAAGAAGTCTTCTATATCGCAGGCGTTTGTAAAATTACATCTTCCTTTTCCTGTGATATAGATCTTCTTTCCTAATTTCTCGTTTTTCTCAAGAAGTGTGACTGTATGACCACACATTCCTGCTGCGTATGCCGCCATCATTCCTGCAGCGCCACCGCCAACAACAATAACATTTGCCATTAAGATTCTCCTGGATAGAACATTTTAATAGAATCATCAACCATATCAATTTCATCATTCTCGTAAAACTGATATTCTGACCAGACATTTTCAACCATATCAAGTGTATTGGCCACCTCTGCCTGTCTTCGATTGCAAAGCTCGACAATCAGCGCATTTATAACTGAAAGTGGAGCAACTAATGAATCCACTACCGAATGCATGTCGCTTTCTGCGATGAGATTGCATGAGCTGTAAAGATTCATTGGTGAATGAATAGAATCGGTTATTGTAATTACGTTAGCCTGTCTATTGTTTGCAAACTCCAATGCCTTTAAAGTACGCATAGAATATCTAGGGAAAGATATTCCGATAATACAGTCATCCTCATTGATATGAATCATCTGCTCGAAAAGCTCAGATGCAGATGATGTCTGGAGATTTACCACATTGTCAAAGATAAGATTTAAGTAAAATGACAGAAATGATGCAAGGGGAGCGCAGCTGCGAATACCAACCACGTAAATCCTTTTAGCCTTAAGCAACGCCTCCACCGCATTATAAAAAGCTGCCTCATCCATATTTTCCATAGTATTCTTAATCTTTAAAGCATCAGAAGTAAGGACCTCTCTGAGGACACCGTTTTGCTCGATACCACCTTTTGTCACCTCTACTCTGTCACTGGTATTAAGCTTTGTTCTGACCATCGCCTCTAAAGCCTGCTGGAACTCTGGATATCCGCTATAGCCGATAAATGAAGCAAATCTTACAACTGTAGATTCTGAGATCCCAAGGATATCTCCAAGCTTTGCGGCAGTGAGAAATACAGCCTTATCGTAATTATCGATGATGTAATTGGCCAAAAGCTTCTGGCCTTTTGACATCCTTCCGTATTTTTCATTAATTTTTGAATTTAAATCTGTTGTAGTAGCCATAAGTCACCTTTATTCAAATATATAAAAACCACTTTTAGACCATAATTATACGATACAAAAAAAGGCAATGCAAGAAATCTTGCATTGCCATAATTTCAAAAATATTATACAGGATAAGCCTTGTTAGCCTTGTCAGCCTTAGCTGGATCAACCTGTGTCTGCTGAGCCTCACGATACTCGAAGAACTCTGTAGCAACCTTTGGGAAAAGAGCATATGTAAGAACGTCTTCATCCTGCTGCTTCCACTGCTTGCATTCCTCCTCAAACTTAGCAAGACCTGGCTCAATCAAATCTGCTGGACGGCATGTGATTGCCTTATCCTTATCAGCACCAAGAGCCTTCTCAACAACCTCTGGGTTGAATGGCTTTACAGTCTGACCATACTTACCAAGAAGGATATCCTTAGTCTGCTCTGTTACAACCTTGTATCTTTCACCCATAAGTACATTGAACACAGCCTGTGTACCTACAATCTGAGATGAAGGAGTAACAAGTGGTGGCTCGCCGAGATCCTTACGTACACGAGGTACCTCTTCAAGAACCTCACGAAGCTTATCTTCCTTACCCTGTTCCTTTAACTGGCTGATAAGGTTTGAAAGCATACCACCTGGTACCTGATAACGAAGTGTATTGATGTTAACGCCAAGTACCTTTGTAGAAAGAAGACCGTTCTCGATGCACTCTTCTCTGTATGGTCTGAAGTAATCAGCGATTTCTGAAAGAAGCTCCTGATCAAAACCTGTAGCGTATGGTGTGCCTTCGAATGCAGCAGCCATAACTTCTGTTGCAGGCTGTGATGTACCAAGAGCGAATGGAGACATAGCACAGTCGATGATGTCTGCACCAGCCTCAACAGCCTTCATATATGTCATTGAAGCTACACCAGATGTGTAGTGTGTATGCATTTCGATAGGAAGTGATGTAGACTCCTTAAGAGCTGTAACAAGCTCGTAAGCCTTAGCTGGAACAAGAAGACCAGCCATATCCTTGATACAGATTGAATCTGCACCCATCTCCTCGATACGCTTTGCAATATCCTTCCAGTAATCAAGTGTATAAGCCTCACCAAGTGTGTAAGAAAGAGCAACCTGAGCGTGTCCCTTCTCCTTGTTTGTAGCCTTTACAGCTGTCTGAAGGTTTCTGATATCGTTGAGACAGTCGAAAATACGAATGATATCGATACCATTTGCAATTGACTTCTGAACAAAGTACTCAACAACATCATCTGGATACTGGCTGTATCCTAAGATATTCTGGCCTCTGAAAAGCATCTGAAGCTTTGTGTTCTTGAAGCCATCACGAAGCTTTCTAAGTCTCTCCCATGGATCTTCCTTAAGGAAACGAAGTGAAGCATCGAATGTAGCACCACCCCAGCACTCTACTGCGTTGTAACCAACCTTATCCATCTTATCTACGATAGGAAGCATCATAGAGGTTGGCATACGAGTTGCAATAAGAGACTGATGTGCATCTCTAAGTATTGTCTCAGTTATTTTAACTGGCTTTGGACTAATATCTGCCATTTATTTTATCCTCCTAGTTTACTAATTGAAGAAGTGCCATTAAAAATTGCCTTCGGCAATGGGCACTTCTGGGTAATAAGGAATCCTCCCACTAATAGTGGGTCCCTCCTTATTACACGCCAAATATTGCCATGAATACACCGGCTGCAACGGCAGTTCCGATAACACCAGCAACGTTTGGTCCCATAGCATGCATAAGAAGGAAGTTTGTAGGATCCTCTTCTGCACCGACCTTTTGTGAAACACGTGCTGCCATAGGAACAGCAGAAACACCAGCTGAACCGATAAGTGGATTAATCTTACCACCAGTAATGTGGCAAAGAATCTTACCAAATAATACACCGGCTGCTGTACCGAAAACGAAAGCAACAAGACCAAGAACTACGATCTTGAGTGTAGCTGCATTTAAGAATGCCTCTGCAGATGTTGAAGCACCTACTGATGTACCAAGAAGAATAACTACGATGTACATAAGAGCATTAGATGCAGTCTCTGTAAGCTGATTTACAACACCAGACTCCTTGAAAAGGTTACCAAGCATAAGCATACCAACAAGTGGAGCTGTTGTAGGTAAGATCAAACATACAATAATAGTAACAACGATTGGGAAGAGAATCTTCTCAAGTTTTGATACTGGGCGAAGCTGAGCCATCTTAATAGAACGCTCCTGCTTTGTTGTAAGTGCCTTCATGATTGGAGGCTGAATAATTGGAACCAATGACATATAAGAATATGCTGCAACGGCAATAGGTCCCATAAGTGCTGATTGTCCTAATTTACCAGCAAGGAAAATAGATGTAGGTCCGTCTGCACCACCGATGATAGATACTGCAGCAGCTGCCTGATCTGAGAATCCAAGAAGGATTGCAAGAAGGTAAGCTGTGAAAATACCAATCTGTGCAGCAGCACCAAGCCAGAAGCTGATTGGATTTGCAATAAGTGGACCGAAATCTGTCATAGCTCCAACACCCATGAAAATAAGTGATGGAAGAATTGAATACTCATCAAGAGTATAGAAATAATAAAGCAAGCCGCCTACTCCATTGGAGGTTTCCTCTGGAGATGCAATGATGTCAGGGTAAATGTTAACCAACAACATACCAAATGCAATAGGTAATAAAAGAAGTGGTTCGTATCCCTTTTTAATTGCAAGGTAAAGGAAAACACAGGCAACCGCTATCATGACAAAGTTACCCCAGGTCAGATTGAAAAATGCAGTCTGATGAGCCAGGTTTAACAATGTCTCTCCAACGTAACTCATGTGTAATCCTCCTATTAGTTCATAGTTGCGAGTAATGCGCCAGCTTCAACCTGCTGACCTTCGTTGCAGTTGATTGATGCAACAGTACCATCCTGAGGTGCAACAACAGGTGTCTCCATCTTCATAACCTCAAGAACAACAACAGGGTCACCCTTCTTTACAGAAGTGCCTGCAGCAGCTGCAATCTTAACAACCTTACCAGCAGCACCTGCCTCAATCTTAACACCACCAGCAGCGCCTGTAGCAACTGGAGCAGCTGGAGCAGCAGCCTTTGGAGCTGCAGCAGGAGTAACTGGAGAAACGCCAGAGCCTCCCTTATCTTCTACAGTAACATCGTATACTGTTCCATTAACAGTGATTGTATAATTTTTCATGGATATTTCCTCCTAAGTCTAAAATCTTTTCTTGATGGAACGTACTACAAATGAATCTGTAGAAGCTCCTGTGCTTGCAGCGATTGCTGCAGCAATAACAGCAACAAGCTGTAAATCGTCTGTCTCGTTCTTTGCGGATGTAGCAACTGGTGCAGCTGCAGTAGCAGCAACAGCCTGTGGCTCTTCCTTCTTTTCCTTTGCTCTCTTCTCGAGCTTAGGTATAATCTCGAAGCACTTGATTACACCAGACATAACAACAAGCATCGCAAATACAATAAGGATACCCATTACTGTATTAAGTGCTGCCTTCTGCATTGTCTCACCTAATGTGTAAACTGGCTCAATATCAACTGCTGTAGGACCAGCATCAACATCGTTTGCATTGTAAACGAATGTTGTCTTTAAATCTCTAACTGTAAAATCAGTAATCATTGTGGCTGTGATTGTCTTACCAGACTTCTCAACCTCAACCTTACCAAAGTCAACAAAATCTCCTACCTTAACATCCTTAATATCTTTGTAGCTATTAAGAAGACTATCGAAACCTACAAAGCTTGTAGATAAGAACTTAGGAAGACCAGCTTCTTTTACTGCATCGCCGTACTGGCCAAGGCCATTAGCCATGAAGTACTCAGTAGCTTGTTCATACTCTGCTTCATCTAAGCTAAGAGCATAATTCATATAGAGCTTTGCGATAGTATCGTAAGCTTCTGTATCGTATCCTCCGTAAGTGTTATCCTTCTTGCCACCACAGGCAACAAGACTAAGAGCAAGGATTAAGGTAGTGAAAACTACTAAAATTCTTTTTTTCATAAATTCACCTTCCTGCTCTTAAAAGAACATCTCAAATCCTGCAATAATGTATTTTCTAGCATCTGCTGTAGAAACGATTCTGTCAATGTGACCGTGTGCTGCAGCTGTAAGTGCACTATCCTGAAGCTGAGCATAATCCTTTTCGATAGCAGCTGCGTCTGTTCCATTTTCGCTTAAGATTCTAGCAGCCTTAGCAGCTTCCATAGCACCAACTGATGCTGTCTCGAAAGCGTAAACTAAATCTGCACCAAGTGACTTAGAGTTCATAAGAACATATGGAGAACCATAAGCCTGCTTAGTAATAAGATTAATCTTTGGAATACTTGCATCAACAAATCTCTGTGTCATCTGAGCAAGAGCACGTGGTAAACGCTTCTCCTGACATACACAAGACTTGAATGCAGCTACATTAGTAATAGAAAGAACTGGGATTTCGTACATATCGCAAAGATCGACAAAATCAGCTGCTTTCTCGCAACCAGCTGCAGAAAGGAAAGCTTCTCCGTCAACTTCTCTATTACCTACTACACCAATTGTTACTCCATCAAGCTTCATAAGACCTGTAACCATTTCCTTTGCGAAACCAGCCTTAAGCTCGATAAATTCTCTGTTATCAGCAATCTCTGTAGCAACTGCTGCTGCGTCACCCACCTTAGACTCGAGACCTTCTGATGCTCTGTTAAGATCATCTGTAGCCTCTGTAATGTCGTTAGGAATCATTGAGATAACCTGTCTCATAGAAGCAACAACCTCTGAAAGAGATCCGTGCATATCTACTGTACCAGCTTCTTCAAACTGGAATGCTGCTGAAGATGAATCGCACTCTTCTGCTCTGTTGCCTTTAATAGCATCTGGAGAGTTATAGAAAAGTGAAGCACCATCAACCATGAATGTGAAATCAGCAAGTGAAGGAAGAACTGAAAGTCCACCACCACAATTACCTGCTACACACATAAGCTGTGGAATAACACCCTTTACATCAGCTGCTCGCTCGATTACAGAACCAAGAGCTTCAAGAGCATCAAAAGACTCCTGAAGACGAACACCACCACAATCGATAAATCCGATGACAGGAGCACCTACTTTAAGTGCCATGTCATAAAGTGACAGAATCTTCTTAGCATGCATCTCACCAATAGTACCGCCCAAAACCTCGGCATTCTGGCTGAAAACGAACACTAATGTGCCATCCACAAGACCATGACCAATAATAACTCCATCTGATGGTTCTTTCTTTGCATCAAGGTTAAAATCTGTGTTGCGTGACATTACTAATGACTGAAGCTCAACAAAGCTGTTGTCATCAAGCAATGCGTTAATTCTAGCCTGAGCTTGACTTAAATCATTACCCATCTCATACCTCCATTTATATAAAATATTTCAAATTTCTCGCAAGTCTAATAATAGAGTATTTTCGTGCCCTTTTCAACGTAAATACGTTAAAAAATTGTCATAAAAAACCGCCCAAAATTTTGGGCGGTTTTTTGTCGATTTTTACTTGATTTTTTTAATTATTTTATATCGTAACTTCAACGTTATTTGCTTCGTTTTCTGCCTCGATTTTAAACTCCTCAATCTGAGTCTGTGAAAGTTCTGGAAGTTCTTCGATAGAGCTTACACCAAATGAACGTAAGAACTCTTCTGTAGTACCAAAAAGCATTGGTCTACCTGGTGCATCAAGACGTCCAAGCTCAGCACATAAGCCAAATTCAACAAGCTTTGAAACGGCGAAATCACAGGAAACTCCTCTGATTTTCTCGATTTCTGATTTTGTGATTGGCTGCTTGTAAGCAATAATTGAAAGTGTCTCAAGGAGAACATCAGTCAATACGTATTTACGTGGCTGCTTTGCAATTCTGATAAGGTATTCGTAAATCTCTGGATTAGTGCACATCTGATATGCTCCATCAATCTCAGTGATTGTGATACCGCGATTGTCAGCAGCGTATGATTCCTTAAGGGAATTGATAGCTTCTACAACCTGCTTTTCTTCTATCTCAAGAGCCTTTGCAATCTTGGAAGCCTCAACTGTGCCACCCATTGCAAACAAAATGCCCTCAACTATATTTTCAATCTCTTTTAATTCCATAATTATTTACTCCGTCGATATTAGGCTGCGATTCTGGATTCAATCATAATATCAGTGAAGGTATCCTCCTGTGTGATATTAATCTGACCAGCCTTCATCATCTCTAAAATACAAAGGAATGTAACGATAACCTCTGTCTTTGAATGTGCGGCTTCAAGAAGATTTCTGAAACTGAAGGTATTATGTGCCTTCGCAAATGCGATAGTCCACTCCATCTTCTGCTCAAGGGAAACCTCTTCCTTTTTAATCTTTCCAAATGTGGAACGAATTGGATCCCTTCTATTGTCCTGACGCTTAAGCACCTGCTGGAAAATATCATTAAGCTTGTTAAGTGTAAGGTCTGCCATAAGCTCTTCAAGGTCAACTGGCTGCTGATACTTTAACACCTCATCAGGGATGGTAGGCTCCTTGTAGAAAACAAGGCTGGCATCCAGCTGTCTGTCCCTAAGCTGATAAGAGATAGTCTTGTACATCTTGTACTCCAACAGTTGCTGAACAAGCTCTGCACGTGGATCCTCTGGCTCCTCGCCCTCTTCAGTCTTCTCTTCCTGTGGTAATAACATACGGCTCTTGATATCAAGAAGTGTGGTAGCCATAAGAAGGAACTCTGACATAACATCCAAATCGCTGTTATCCATAGCACGTACATACTCCATGTACTGGTCTGTGATTTCCACAATAGGGATGTCGTAAATATCAACTTTGTTCTTATCAATCAAATGTAATAGTAAATCTAAAGGCCCTTCGAAAACCTGTAGTTTAACATTCATTTCCATACATTTTCTCCTAATAAAGGCAAAAAAATAATCTCATGCCTATAACATGAGATTATTATAATAGACTATATAGTACAAGTCAATAAACGAAACCACAAGATTTAGTGTTTTCAGACTATTTTAAAGAGATTCGAGAGTTTTACGAATTTCGATGATGAAATCCCTTGAATTAAGGACTGTTGGGTTCTCAATTGATGTAATGAGAGCCAAATCCTTTGTCATTTTTCCATCCTCGATAGTCTTGATACAAGCCTTCTCAAGCTTGTCTGCGAAAGCTGAGAGCTCAGGAATGTTATCAAGCTCGCCGCGCTTTCTAAGAGCACCTGTCCAAGCAAAAATTGTAGCTACAGAGTTTGTAGATGTCTCCTCGCCCTTTAAGTGTTTGTAGTAGTGACGCTGTACTGTTCCGTGAGCAGCCTCGTACTCATAGTAACCAGCCGGGCTAACAAGCACTGATGTCATCATAGCAAGTGAACCAAATGCAGATGAAATCATATCAGACATAACATCACCATCGTAGTTCTTGCATGCCCAGATGAATCCGCCCTCAGACTTCATAACACGAGCTACTGCATCATCGATAAGTGTGTAGAAGTACTCGATGCCTGCAGCATCAAATGCATCCTTGTATTCCTTGTCAAAAATCTCCTGGAAAATATCCTTAAATGTATGGTCATACTTCTTAGAAATAGTATCCTTTGTAGCAAACCATAAATCCTGCTTTGTATCCAAAGCATATTTAAAACAGCTATGAGCAAAGCTTTCGATTGAATCGTTAAGATTGTGCTGGCCCTGAACAACGCCTGGTCCGTTGAATGTGTGAACAAGTGCGCGTTCTTCCTTACCATCCTCAGATGTGTAAACAAGCTCAACCTTACCAGCTGCTGGGATTACCATCTCAGTGTTTTTGTAAACATCACCGTATGCATGACGTGCAATTGTAATAGGCTTCTTCCATGTCTTAACATTTGGGTCGATTCCTTTTACAACGATAGGTGCACGGAAAACTGTACCATCAAGGATTGCTCTGATTGTTCCGTTAGGGCTCTTCCACATCTCCTTAAGGTTGTACTCTGTCATGCGTGCTGCGTTAGGAGTGATTGTGGCACACTTAACAGCAACTCCATATTTCTTTGTAGCCTCTGCAGACTCTACAGTAACCTTGTCATCTGTCTCATTTCTGTGCTCAAGGCCAAGGTCATAGTACTCAGTCTTTAAATCGATGAAAGGAAGAAGAAGCTCGTCCTTAATCATCTGCCAGAGGATGCGTGTCATCTCATCGCCGTCCATCTCTACTAAAGGGGTTGTCATTTGAATTTTGCTCATAACGTATTCTCCTTATCATATAACTTTTATAGAATAAGCCTGCCGCGATGGCAGGCTTAAGTCTTATTTAACTACAAGGTTAACAATCTTGTTTGGAACATAGATTTCTTTAACGAGATTCTTGCCCTCGATTGCGCCAGCAACTGAAGCGTCAGCCTTTGCAATAGAGAGAGCCTCATCCTTCTCGCATCCGTTAGGAATCTTGATAGTAGCCTTAAGCTTACCATTTACCTGTACAGCGATTTCGATAGTCGACTCAACAATCTTAGCTGGGTCAAACTCTGGCCAAGCTGAAAGTGATACATATCCCTCACCGCCAAGCTCAGCATACATTTCCTCACAAAGGTGTGGAGCAAATGGAGCTAAGATCTTAACAAGTAATACAAGATTATCCTTAGTAATATGTCCCTCTGTAATGATATCGTTAAGAAGTCCCATCATAGCTGCAATAGCTGTGTTGTACTTCATAGCCTCGATATCCTCAGAAACCTTTTTAATTGTCTTATGAATTCCAGTCTCAATAGACTCGCTGTTAGCCTCATCAGTAACGATATCTGTAAGACCTGCGAATCTCTCAAGGAATCTCTTACATCCACGAACAGATGCATCTGACCAAGGAGCAGCTGCGCCGTAATCACCCATGAATAATACGTAAGTACGAAGTGTGTCTGCACCGTAAGCATCTACAATATCAAGTGGGTCAATAACGTTTCCACGAGACTTAGACATCTTCTGTCCGTCCTCGCCAAGAATCATACCCTGCGCACTTCTCTTCTTATATGGCTCTGGAGTATTAACTACACCAAGGTCATAAAGGAAATGATGCCAGAAACGTGAATAAATCAAGTGACGTGTAACGTGCTCCATACCACCGTTGTACCAGTCAACTGGCATCCAGTAGTTGAGCTTGTCCATAGCTGCGAACTCGTTATCATTGTGTGGATCAATGTAACGTAAGAAGTACCATGATGAACCAGCCCACTGAGGCATAGTATCAGTCTCTCTCTTAGCGTCAGCACCACACTTAGGGCACTTGCAGTTTACAAAGCTGTCAATCTTTGCAAGTGGTGATTCTCCGTCTGTACCTGGCTCGAAGTTCTCGAGAACTGGTAACTTAAGTGGAAGCTCCTCAAATGGAACTGCTACATCACCACATGTTGGACAGTGAACGATTGGAATAGGCTCGCCCCAGTAACGCTGTCTGTTGAATGCCCAGTCCTTCATCTTGAACTGAACACCAGCCTTACCACAGCCAAGCTTCTCAAGCTCCTGAATCATTCTGTCGATTGAGTCCTTCTTATTGTTAAGACCGTTAAGGAACTCAGAGTTAATCATGTTACCTTCGCCTGTGTAAGCTTCCTTAGTAACATCTCCACCCTCGATAACAGGGATAATATCAATACCGAACTTTGTAGCGAAGTCCCAGTCACGCTGATCGTGAGCAGGAACAGCCATGATAGCACCAGTACCATAACCCATCATTACATAATCAGAAATGAATACTGGAATCTTCTTTCCAGTGATAGGGTTGATTGCATCGAAGCCCTCAACTCTAACACCAGTCTTGTCCTTAGAAACAAGCTGTGTACGCTCGAACTCAGACTTCTTCTGGCACTCGGCTCTGTAAGCTAAAATAGCGTCCATGTTAGAAATCTTGTCTGCATACTCATCGATATATGGATGCTCTGGAGCAATAACCATAAATGTAACACCACAAAGAGTATCTGGTCTTGTAGTGTAAATCTCAAGCTTCTTATCTATACCATCAAGTGTGAAATTAACGAAAGCACCCTTCGACTTACCAATCCAGTTTACCTGCTGCTGCTTGATATTCTCAGGGAAATCTACCTCATCGAGACCCTGGAGGAGCTTATCAGCGTACTCTGTAATACGAAGGTACCAAACGTCCTTCTCCTTCTGGATTACATCGCTGTCACAGATATCGCACTTACCGCCCTGTGAATCCTCGTTTGAAAGTACTACCTTACAATGTGGGCAGTAGTTTACAAGAGTCTTATCTCTGAATACAAGACCCTTCTCGAACATCTTAAGGAAAATCCACTGTGTCCACTTGTAGTAATCCTCCTGAGTAGTGTCGATTGTACGACTGTAATCAAAAGAAAAACCTACGCTCTTAAGCTGTGTAGTGAACTTTTTGATATTGTCATCAGTGATCTTTCTAGGATGTGTGTTTGTCTTGATAGCGTAATTCTCTGTAGGAAGACCGAAAGCATCGAAACCGATTGGGAATAATACATTATATCCCTGCATACGGCGCTTTCTGGAAACTACCTCTACTGAAGAATATGCCTTGATATGTCCAACGTGCATACCTGCACCTGATGGATATGGGAACTCAACCAAGCCGTAGAATTTTGGCTTGTCAGAACCATCGACAGCCTTAAAGATGTCATCTTTTTCCCAGGCTGACTGCCATTTTTTCTCAATTGCTTTAAAATTGTGCTTCATTTTTCTCACCTCGTATATATAACTATTCGAAATTATAATAAAAGCTGTGTAGTTTTGCAATAAAACTACACAGCAAAAATGGTTTTTATTGAAAATTCTGCGGTGAACTATGCTATCACTGACATCATTGCAAGCATTCCTAAATTAGTGATATAGGTTCTACCTTCTTCGATATTCCAATATTTTTCTTCTACTGATTTGATATTAAGGAATTCCCCATAATTTAATGGTGCTACATTCCCATCAGCCACGAACGGAACTACATATTTTCCTGAATCATCATCCTTATATACACAGATTCCTGCTTCATCCGGGTTATTTATGTCTATAGTCTGACTAAATGATATTAACTCATCAAGAGTACCAGCCTCTGCCTCAAAGAAATAATACTCCTCTGCTTCTGCTTCCTCTTGCTCTATAAATTCTACATTGTATTCAATAATCAATTACATTATCCTCTCATTCTAAAAAGTGCTTTGATATAGTAGCACGTCTTCCCCTCAGACTCTACATGCAAGTTTTTTAGAATGTCCGTTAAGTAACCGAATTTGAAAAATTATAGAAAAAAAGACTGATGAAGCAAGCCTCATCAGTCTTTCTAATCTACTTATTTTAACTGTTTACTCCTCATCCACATCCTTAATCTTATTAGCACGTCGCTCAACTTCCTTAGCCTGAACATCTGAAGGAACCTGCTCGTAACGGGCTAATTCATAAGAGAATGTACCGTAGCCACCAGTCATAGAACGAAGTGTTGTGTCATAGCCATAAAGCTCAGCCATAGGAACTTCTGCCATAACCTCAGTCTTTCCACCAGTTTCTGTAGGGTTCATACCAAGAACACGTCCACGTCTCTTGTTCAAATCACCCATTACATCACCAGTGTAGCTATCTGGAACTACAACCTTAAGTGTCTCGATAGGCTCAAGAAGGATTGGATTAGCCTTCATGATGCCATCCTTGAAAGCGCCCTTAGCTGCAACCTTGAATGCCATTTCTGAAGAATCAACTGGATGATAGCTTCCATCATAAAGATTAGCATGTACACCAACTACAGGATAAGCTGCAAGTGGTCCTGCAAGAACAGCTTCTGACAGTCCCTTCTCAACAGCTGGGAAGTAGTTCTTTGGAACTGCACCACCAACTACAGACTCTGTAAAGTTGTAATGCTCTTCCATATTTCCAGAAGGCTCAAATGTCATTTTAACGTGACCATACTGACCATGACCACCAGTCTGCTTCTTATACTTATACTCGACATCAGCCTTTCCTCTAATTGTCTCTTTAAATGCAATCTTCGGCTGGCTAAGCTCGATGTCTACTTTGTACTTCTCATTAAGCTTCTGAACAAGCATATCAATATGTCTGTCGCCGATACCATAAAGAAGTGACTGGCTGTTCTCGCCGTCGTTGACAGCCTTGATTGTTAAGTCTTCAGCACAAAGCTTAGAAAGTGCCTGTGCAATTTTATCTTCATCTCCCTTGTTTTTAGCCTTATATCTCTTGTATGTATAAGGAACTGAAAGTGGTGTTCTGATGTAAAGGATTGGATTAGCCTTTGTAGAAAGGGAATCTGTTGTAGCAACCTTCTGAAGCTTAGAAAGTGCACAGATATCTCCAGCATGTACCTCGGGAACTTCCTCAGCCTTGCTTCCTGTTAAGATGTAAAGCTTACCAATCTTCTCCTCAGACTCTTTATGCTTGTTATAAAGCAAATCATCTGTCTTAAGAACACCTGAATTAACCTTGATAAGAGAATACTTACCAACGAATGGATCAACGATTGTCTTAAATACATAAGCACTCTTTGGCTTAGAGAAGTCATAGTTTGCTTCGTAAACTTCATTCGTATTTGCGTTAATTCCTGTAATCTTGCAATCAGCTGGTGAAGGAAGATACTTAACAACGTCAGTAAGCATTGTATACTGGCCTCTGTTAGTAAGGTTTGAACCCATCATAACAGGAACAATATCACCAGATGCTACGTTTACACGAAGTGCCTGACGAATCTCATCCTCTGAGAATTCTTCACCACCGAAATATCTATCCATGAATTCCTCTGATGTCTCAGCAACTGATTCCATTAAAGCTTCACGATATTTCTCCAAATATTCCTGACTGTAATCAGGTACATCAGAGTGTTCAACTGTTCCATCAGCCTTCCAGCGCTTACCTATCTGCTGAATAACATTTACATAGCCAACAAACTCTCCATTTTCTCTTATTGGAAGATGGAAAGGAGCAATCTTCTTTCCGTACAAACTCTGAAGCTCCTCAACGATTTCTCTATAGCTGGCATCATCTATATCCATGTCAGTTACAAATACCATTCTAGGAAGATTAAATTTGTCGCACATCTCCCAAGCTCTCTTTGTACCAACCTCAATTCCGCTTTTACCTGAAATAACAATAATAGCCGCATCAGCTGCAGAAACAGCCTCCTCAGCTTCTCCGACGAAATCAAAATAACCTGGTGTGTCTAGGAAATTAATCTTAGTATCGCCCCAAATGATTGGAACTAAAGAAGTGTAGATAGAAAATTTGTTTTTTGTCTCCAGTTTGTCGTAGTCACTAATGGTATTACCAGCCTCGATAGTGCCCGGCTTGCTGATCTGACCAGCTAGAAAAGCCATTGATTCGATGAGACTGGTTTTGCCCGCCCCGCTGTGACCAAGCAACACAACGTTCCTGATTTTGTCCGTAGTAAATACCTTCATGTGTCGTACCTCCCAATAATTTTTCGACGCCTTAACCCCGCCGCGCCGTGATGTTATAAAACTTATATATATTATATTTAATATTCAGACTATTTACAACGGATAAATGTGATATTATATAAATATATTCTCGCTTTAAAGTATTAAAGCATCAAATGTTTTGGGAGACTTAATTATGAAGACAAAAACTATCGGATTTGTAGGACTTGGACTTATTGGAGGCAGTATCGCAAAAGCGATATTAAACGTATATCCGAATACAAGAATATTAGCAACAGCTTCTAGAGAATCTACTATCGAAGCTGCTTTTGAGGAGCGCCTTATCGACAACAATGGCCTTCTCAAAATTCATCAGTTTGGTCAGTGCGACATTATCTTTCTTTGCAGCCCTGTAAAGATTAACTGCGACTATTTAAGACAGCTTAAAGATGTGGTAAAACCTGACTGCATTATCACAGATGTAGGTTCTGTAAAGGGCGACATCACTGCAGTTGCCAGAGAGCTTGGCATGACAAATCAGTTTATCGGTGGTCATCCAATGACAGGTTCAGAGCTTACAGGTCTCGAGCATTCCAATGCTCTTCTTCTTGAAAATGCTTACTACATTCTCACTGCAGATTCTGAAATGAATCCAGAAACTTACGATGAGTTTGCTTCATATATTGGAAGTCTTGGTGCTATTCCTATCAAGCTTACACCTGAGGAGCATGACGATGCCACTGCAGCAGTTTCTCATTTGCCACACGTTATCGCAGCTTCCCTTGTAAATCTTGTTCAGGATACCGATGATGAGCGTTCTATATGCAAGACTATTGCAGCAGGTGGCTTCAAGGACATTACCAGAATCGCATCTGGCTCACCTACCATGTGGCAGCACATTTTTCTTAGCAACAGAGATGCTTTGATTAAGCTTTTAGATATTTATAAGGATGAGCTTGAAAGCTTTAGAAATGCCATATTAAAATCAGATGCAGACGAACTTTTAAAGCTTTGGACAAAAGCAAAGGATTACAGAGATTCAATTACAATTCCTGACAATGCTTTACTTCGTTTTTACGAATTGTATTGTGATATTGATGATAAACCAGGTACACTTGTGGGTGTTCTTCAGTTACTTGCCGATGCAGAAATCAGTGTAAAGAACATCGATATTATCCATAACAGAGAATTCGAGCCTGGTGTTCTTCGAATCGAATTCTACACTGATGAGGCTATGAAAAATGCCCAGACTATTTTGACACATAATAACTACTACGTAAGACAGAGGACAAACTAATATGCCAATCGTAAAAGCCAAAAGTTTAAAAGGAGAAATAAAGGTTCCTGGAGATAAATCCATCAGCCACCGCGGTGTTATGTTCGGTGCCATTTCAGAAGGTGTTACCGAGCTTACAGGTTTCCTTGACGGCGCTGACTGCCGCTCTACCATCGGCTGCTTCAGAGCCATGGGAATCGATGTAAATCAGGAACATGACCATGTAGTGATTCACGGAAAAGGCCTTCATGGACTTTCTGCACCACAGCAGGTTCTTGATGTGGGAAACAGTGGTACCACTACCCGACTTATTTCAGGAATTCTTGCTGGCCAATCATTTGTCAGCACATTAAATGGCGATGAATCAATCCAGAAGCGTCCAATGGGCAGAATCATCACTCCTCTCACTCAGATGGGAGCTTATATTAAATCCGTAAAGAACAATAACTGTGCTCCACTTGAGGTAGGCGGTGTTCCACTTATGCCCCTTCGCTACGATTCACCTGTAGCCAGCGCTCAGGTAAAATCCTGCGTACTTCTTGCTGGTCTCTATGCAGATGGAGTCACTTCCGTTACAGAGCCTGTTGTATCTCGTAATCACACAGAGCTTATGCTTTCAGGCTTTGGTGCAGATATCAAGTCAGAAGGACTTACCGCTACTGTTGTAGGCGGTCCTAAGCTTGTTGGCCAGAAAATCGAAGTGCCGGGTGATATTTCATCAGCAGCATACTTTATCGTGGCTGGTCTCATCTGCCCTAATGCAGATTTATTAATTAAAAACGTAAATACGAATCCAACCAGAGCAGGTATTATAAAAGTTGCTCAGAACATGGGTGGAAATATTGAACTTGTCAATGAAAGAATTGTAAGCGGTGAGCCTGTAGCCGATATTCACGTCACTACAAGCGACTTACATGGCTGTGAAGTTTCAGGAGATATCATTCCTACTCTTATCGATGAGCTCCCAGTAATCGCTGTTATGGCTGCCTGCGCATCAGGCACCACTGTTATCAAGGATGCAGCAGAATTAAAGGTAAAAGAAAGCGACCGTATCGCTACAGTCACTGAGAATCTTAAAAATATGGGTTGTGACATCACTCCTACTGAAGATGGAATGATAATCAATGGAGGAATGCCTCTCACCGGCACATTGATTAAGACATACCTGGATCACCGCATTGCAATGTCATTTGCAGTGGCAGGGCTTGTAGCAGATGGTGAGACCACATTCGACAACGAGGATTGCTGTTGTATTTCATATCCAGATTTCTTTAAAACAATTGGAGCTATCGTAAACCGATAGCTCCATAATTTTATGTAGTAAATATTAAATTTCTAAAGTCTGCCATTCCACCAAGCTCTTTGGTGCCATATGAAAATACGCCTATACGATATCCCACAAATACATCAAGAGTAAATGCCATTTCTAGTGCATCTCCCAACTGAATAAACTCAGAGCCATCTACTGAATAATAGAAATATGCCTTGTCATCATTTTCAAAATCAAAGACTATTCTAAACCATACGTTTTCAGCATTAAATCCTTGCAATTCTGAAGCAGCTATCTTCTTTTCCACTCCATCAAATCGCTTAAGTGTAATGAAAAACTCACCATTTTCCTTTGACACTCCAATGGTACCAAATCTTCCCATGAAAGCTGTAAGGCCGGCATAGTCACCATCCTTAAGTCCTGAGAAATCTCCTTCTATCGTATATACGGATTTTGGAGTAACTGTTCTTTCTGTAAGAGTATTTCTTGCATCCATAATAGATGTGGCAAGCTGCATATTCTTAAGTCGTAAATATCCTGGACGTTCTGTAAATGACCAGCCTTCCTTGATAGGATTGTGATTCCACTGGAACTGCAGAAGCATTTTGTCACTGAAGTGATTGAAAGAATCACTGGTAACTAGTGGTGCTGTAGGAACCTCATTCATTGGAATATCAAGCTCCTCTGGAGTCTTGCCATCCACACCGATAACTGGCCAGTCATTTTCCCATGTCATTGGAATAAGATAAGGAATTCTACCTACAGCCCCATGGTCTTGAAACAACATACTGTACCATTTATTATCGTAGCCTTCTATTAGAACACCTTGAGCAATACCTCTATTATTATCCCCCATATCATCATCGAATATAATTTGTCTTTCAAAAGGGCTTTCTAAGGTTTTTGACCTATAGCAAATTTCTCGTCTTCTGAAATTTCCATTACCTTCTGATGGCCATTCAATAAAACAAAGATAGATATATCCATTTCTGACATAAGCTCTGCAGCCTTCACATCTAAGCATGATTCCATCATCTTTTCCAGGAGTGGAAAACAAAAGCTTTTTTAATCCATCTTCTTTTAAGCCAGTCAAATCTGCATTTAATTCAGCTATAAAAATATCACCATTACCATACACTAAGAAAACTCGATTATCCCAGAAAAGGAAGCTCATATCATGAAAGATTCCATCAAGCTCATGCTGCTTCCAAAATGATTTTTCAATATCATCTGTAGAGTATATAAAGGTCTTTTTCAAATCATTACATACAAACGCAGCGTAAAATATGCCATTGTGGTAAGCAAGTGATGTAGCCCACTGCCCTGCACCATAAGCATTTTTTCCATTCTTTAAATTGTGAATATCGTTATCTGCAATAGTGTCAAAAATATAAGAGACAATTTCCCAATTCTTTAAGTCTTTAGACCTAAGAATTGGTCCACCTGGCATAAAAAACATGGTAGTACTTACCATATAGTAATAGCCATTTGCCTTAATTACATCCATATCTGGCATATCCATTTTTAAAACTGGGTTTATAACTTTCAAAATAATTTCTCCTATAAGCTCTTCTATCTAGTAAATTTCGAAATAAACTTCCAAGCCTCCTCAATGGAATGCTCGCGACATTCGTGAATCTGGCCACTAACACTGCCAAAGGCTGTTCTACATACACCATCTTCGCTATTGTAATAGTTTACAGTTAAAACACTTCCTCTGGAAGGATCTAAAATCTTTTCTACTCTGTCTCCTGGAACGCCATAAATAGAATCTTTCCAGTTGCTCTTATTAGCATAATCCACATCAAAATTTACTGTGAGCTTATTTACCTTCGCTGCGTATTTGATTCTATCAAGAGATGTTTCATCTTGGAATGGGAGTTCTGGAAGTACAGATTCCTCACCACCTGAATAAAACATTGGAACAGATATAGTCATATTCATACGTGGATCTCCAAGAGATAAACCAAAAGGATTATCCTTTATAGGGAATAATGCACTGGTAGGCGCAAGTCCAGCAAACACTTCTGGATACTCCTGGAACATATCCCAAGTTTTTGCACTTCCCATTGAGAATCCAGTAGCGTAAATTCTATGTTCATCAATATCGTATTTACGTTTTAAATCTTCAATAACATCTATGGCCTCTGTTGGAGTTACATTCTGGTGATTTTCAATACCTACATAGAGGAAGTTAAACTTATGGCAAACCTCCCACCATCCTGAAACAAAAGTAAGATACATAGAAGAATCGCCGCCACCATGGAAGCCTACGACAAGTGGAACCGGGCCATTATCAAAAAGTCCCTTGTTGTAATAAACAAAATATCCAACCTTATGCGTTGGCACGTCTTTATACTTTGCTTTATGGTCAGGTGATGTTTTTACTTCTGTGTAATCTCTTTTTTCTACCATGTTAAGGGCATCAAAATCTGGCTCAAATTCAATCTGACCACACCACATTTTGAACTTTCTTACAAAGCTATAAAAATCAGCCTTATAATCGGCTTTTTCCTTAATAAGAAGATTCTCGCAGCCATCAAAGAACTTATTGATTTCATCAGGATTATCTACGGATAAAACAGCTATATCCGTTCGCTGTACATCAGGAACAACTGAGAGACCTTCCATAGAAATCATAGCTGGTGTAATCTCACCTGGCCCCCAAAGATATTCGCCATTGATTGTTTTTAATAAATGCTTTGCACAATAATCTGCTGACTGTCCAAAGCTATAGATATCAGCTCTAAAAATAGCGCCGCGAATAAAATACCCCTTAAATTCTTTATCAAAGAAATTAGTGTATTCAACAATACCATCTGAATATATAGGGTCTATTTTTGTCTCTGCTATAAGCTCCTGATAAAGAGACACATCTGCTCTGTCCCAGCCGCCTTCACAGGTTGGATAAACAAATAAAACAGTTGAATCGTTAGCAGAAGCAATCGATGCCAAGCCTGAAGTTTCTGCAAATTCTATTGCTTTTTCTTCTGTTAATCTTTCTTCTTCGAAAACTAAAAGTAATGGAGCTCTAAAGCCATAATTATGAACCTCGCCATCAATATCTGTCGTAGGCACATATGCTTTTAAATGAAAATTATTATATGTATGCTCCCAGAACTTACCACCGTTGTCCAACGTTTTTACAACTGGTCTTGTAAAAATTCCCATAAAAAATCCCCCTTACTAAAATAGATGTTGAATCTATTCTAGCATCCGGGGGATACTATAAACACCGATAAACTATTAATAATAGGGTGTCAAATCTTATTTCTTTCCGCAGCAGAACTTGTACTTCTTTCCTGAACCGCATGGACATGGATCGTTACGTCCAACCTTCTTTTCTGTACGGATGATTGTGTGCATGTTCTTAGCTTCCTTTGTAAGGTTCTTAAGAGTGTCTGCATCAAAAATCTTCTCCCACTGTGGAAGACCGTAAAGCCAGTCAGCCTTAGCATCAATCATGTTCTTGTAAAGCTTTTCCTTATCGAACTTAAGAGAAACTACTGTATCCTCTTCCATTGTGTCGATTGGGTTTGGCTCAACAAGTGAATCGTTGATTCCATCAAGGAAACCAACCATTGGCATAACTTCGATCTTATATTTCTCAGCAAGCTCTTTAACTGTTCCCTTAACCTCTGTATCAGGATCATCAAGAAGCTGCTCGTAAATGCCCTTCTCTAAAAGAAAATAATTCTGCCAGAATCTCTGTAAATCAGCCTGAGACTGGTTCTGATTGTAGGCAATCTTTTGCCACTGTTCAAGTAAACTCATTTTATATTCCTCTCCAATAAATAAATCAATATCGTGGTAAAAACCACCTCGTTTATTTTAACATAAAAATTAACTATAAGGTAGATAAAAATCCACAAAAACGGGAAAACTCACACCATGCAAATTGCCTCCGGCAATGGTGTGAGTTGTGGCAAACAGGCAACTCCCTTAAAGGGAACCCTCCTGTTTGCTAGTCGTAAATAACACGAACACACTTGATAGGTGTACGGTACATGTAATTTGAAATCTTGATTCCATCACGTCTATTAGATGCGTGAACAATCTGTCCACCACCGATGTAAATGGCAACATGATTGATATAGCTACCCTTGCCGTAGAAAATCAAATCACCAGGCTTTAAATCTGATGTGCTAATCTTTGTACCTTCATTAGCCTGCGCTCTTGATGAGTGGCTGAGATAAACACCGTACTGTCTCATAATCTGCATAGTGAAACCAGAACAGTCAACACCATTTGTAAGGGATGTACCACCCCAAACATAACGATTACCAACATACTGAAGTGCATTATCACAAATTGCCATACGAACATCAGAAACGCCAGCACCATATCTTGCCTCAGTAAGTGTCATGGCAGTTCGAAGAGAAAGATCTACATCTACGTATTCTGCGCAAACATAACCCTCATCACCATCGACATCTACCTTAATCCACTCATCATCCTGAGTGTTATCAAGGATAGCTATTTCTTCGCCCTCAGCAAGCTGATAGATAATCTCTGATTCAGTGTTGCCTTCGGCACGAACTCTAAGACCACCAGTCTTTGAAGTAGCAACATACTCTGCAAGCTCGATAGCCTTGTCCCAAGCCTCATCACCTATAATAAGGTATTCGGAGCTAACATAACCCTCTACCTCGCCAGACTTAATATGGCTCCATTCTCCATCAGTATCAAGAATCTCGCAGGCAGCCTCTGCTGGAAATTTACCAACAAGCTTAGCATCACCAGAAGCAGACTCTCTAATATTAAGATTTCCTTCTGATACATTACAGATACCGATGTTATCGTAGCCATAAATATCACCAAGTGATTTGGCTGTAGCGATAGCATTAGAATCACTAACTGAAAGCTTTTCTATTGCAGACAAATCAACAGCGGCAACAGAAACTGCACCTGCTACTGCTGAAGCATTGTCATTAGTGTTGTTTTTATCTATGTATGTACGTGTATCAACGCAATAATCAAACAAAATCGCTGTACAACATACTAGCGTGAATGCTGAAACAATACGTTTCTTCATAAATCCTCCAATAACAAAAACAAAAAATACGAAACTTTAGAAAGTATAGCAAGAATTAGAAAATTTGTCAATCAAACGTAACATTTCTGTAATATTCTACTTCTTGTTAAAGTAATTTTTAGCCTTTGTTTTATCAATGTTCATCTGATTTGTAAGCTCCTCGATAGAACCAAATTTCATCTCAGGTCTAAGGAAGCTTTGGAATGTAACTTTAACGAATTTCCCGTATAAATCACCGTTGTAATCAAGAATGTGAGTCTCAATACCAACAACGTTTTCATTGGAAACAGATGGCTTGGTGCCCACATTTGTAACACCGTGATAAATCCTTCCGTCAAAATCTATTGTAGTGACATACACACCAAACTTTGGAACAAGCTTTGTCTTTGCTGGCATGATATTGATGGTAGGGATGCCGATGGTGTGGCCCAGGTGAGCACCGTGTACCACCTCTCCCCAAACAAAATATTCATATCCAAGCATATCGTTTACAGAGTCGATATGGCCCAAACTAAGCTCTTCTCTAATGTATGTACTACTGATATCTCTATTATTCTGTTTTATTTTCTCAATGACTTTGTACTCGAATCCCAGCTCTTTTGAAAGCTCTGTAAGAAGCTGTACATTTCCTGCACCCTTATGACCAAATGTGAAATCCGGGCCGGAAATCATATATTTCATATTGAGATTTGATACCAAAAACTCAATAAAGCTTCTGGCATCTGTCTGCATTAAGCGCTCATCAAAAGGGCACTCGATAAGATAATCGAGGCCGTTATTATCAAGCATAAACATTCGCTCTTTATTTGTAATCAGACATGGCATCTGATCTTCTTTTAATAAAAAACGGGGTGAATTGGTAAAAGTGATAAGGCAGGACTTTAAGCCCGATGCCTTTTTTGAAATGATATCTGTAGTCAAAAGATTATGACCCCTGTGGATACCATCGAATTTTCCAACAGTCACCGCTGTAGGCTCTGAAATTTTCGTGTCAAATAAAGAATGTAAATACTCCATAATTATTCCAAAAACATTTTCTCCAAAATAAACTGAGATTCCTCATATACGTAAATCCCAAGGAATCTGTTGTCAGGTAAGAAGATACGATATCTCTCACCATCTTCAAAGCTACTAACCGCCTCTGCGAAAACATTGGCAGCTGGTATCTTTCCGCCGTTGATAGCCTGCTTAAGTGCTTCCTCAGTAGGAATCACAAAAACAGTACCTAAGCCGTCGAATACCGAGGCTATTGGCAACATTATACCATCTAATTTGCCATTTTTAACTATTCTTTCAATTTCATCTAAAGTTTTTGCATCAGAAATGTCGAATTGGCTGACTCTGGTGCGTACCAAAGACTTCATTGCGCAGCCACAACCAAGGACTTCTCCCACATCATGGCAAAGGGAACGGATATATGTACCCTTGCTGCAATGAATCCTGATGGAAACCTCAGGAAGATTCATTGAAAGAACATCGATGCTAAAAATTGTAACAGGGCGAGGCTTACGCTCAACCTCCTTGCCCTCTCTTGCAAGCTCATAAAGCTTTTTACCGTTGACCTTTAAGGCCGAATACATAGGTGGAACCTGCATGATATCTCCAACAAATGAAGATAATGCTTCCTGTACCTGCTCTTCGCTCACATCAACAGACTTCTTTTCCAAGATACGACCACTCATGTCGTAAGTGTCTGTCTCTACACCGAGAAGCATTACGCACTCATAAACCTTATCCTTGTCGGTAAGCATATCGCAAAGCTTTGTAGCTTTACCTATACAAACAGGAAGCACACCTGTCGCATCAGGATCAAGTGTGCCAGTATGACCTATTTTCTTTATTTTTAAAATGCCACGAAGCTTGGCAACCACATCAAAGGATGTGAACCCCGCCTCCTTATAGACATTGATAATGCCACTATTCATTAGTTAATTCCTAACTCATTAAATTGTTTTTTTACCATTTCAACTATCTCATCGACAATCTTCCATGGCTCTTTTGTTGTAACGGAAAATCCTGCAGCCTTTTTATGTCCGCCGCCACCGTAAACACCAGTGATAACTGTAAGATCTACATCTCCGCTGGCTCTTGTGCTTCCCTTGAAATCGCCATCTTCAAGCTCGTAAAGGAAAATCGCAACCTCAACACCTGTAGTGTCACGTAGCTGCTGAACAATACCCTCTAAATGCTTGCTCTGTGCACCGAATTCTGCCATATCTTCTGCTGTAATAACTGCAGCAATAATCTTGCCGTCTTCGAATGTCTTGCAGCCCAGTAAAGCCTTTCCAAGCATTCTGTTCTGAATCATAGTCTTGGCATAATATGTGTCAGTGCAAATCTTAGAGTAATCGATTCCCTTTGTCATAAGGAAGCCTGCAGCATCCATTGTGGATTCTGTAGTGCAGGAATACTGAAATACACCTGTATCATGGATAATACCTGTATAAAGACATTCTGCAATGTCCTTAGTGATTTTATCCTTACCAAACTGATTGAAAACAAGCTCACAGGTAGAGCTGTCATCAGGAATAATATAACTAAACTCAGCAAAACCGCCGTTTGTCATGTGATGATCGATACAAACGGTGTGTGTTGCCTTCTCGAAGAATGGGTAAACATCCCCAAGTCTTCCACCATCGCTACAATCTAAAGCGATGAATAAATCAAAATGCTTATCTGCTGAAACAGTATGAATGTCTTCAATCTTGTCAGCATTTTTGAAGAATTTAAAAATATTAGGAATAGGATCAAGATAGACATGAACTTCTATCTCTGGGTAGTAGGTGACAATGTAATTGTACATGGCCATAGTAGAGCCTACACAGTCGCCGTCTGGGCGGATGTGGCCTCCTATTCCTACTACCTTTGATTCAGATAAAAGTTCGTTAAAGTTGTCTATCATAGTCCTGTCTCCTTTTACTCTTCTTCCTTAGCGTGAAGAGGTGCATTTACCTCATCAATAAGTTTGCTCATCTTTGCAGCGTAAGCAATTGACTGGTCGCTTACGAATGTAATCTCAGGAGTATTTCTGAGATTGATTCTGTGAGCAAGCTCACGGCGGATGAATCCAGCTGAGCTCTTAAGACCCTCGAGAGTCTTCTTAACTGCCTCATCATCCCCGAGAACTGAAATATATGCCTTGCAAGTCTTTAAGTCTGGGGCAACCTCCACAGATACCACCGATGTAACTGGTGATATACGTGGATCCTTAACCTCAAGACGAATGATATTGCTAAGCTCTCGCATAACTTCTTCGTTAATGCGGGTATTTTTAACTGAATTTTTTCTCATTATCTTGGTACCTCAACCATAATGTATGCCTCGATGATATCCATCTCCTGAACATCATTGAAGTCTTCAATAACAAGACCACACTCGAAGTTTGTCTTAACTTCCTTAACGTCATCCTTGAATCTCTTAAGAGAACCAAGCTTTCCTTCGTGGATAAGATTTCCTTCACGTGTGACACGAACCATACAATCTCTCTGGAAGTAACCATCTGTTACATATGAACCAGCGATGTTACCAACACCTGAAGCCTTGAAGATCTGACGAACCTCAGCATGACCGATAACCTTCTCCTCGAAGATTGGATCGAGCATACCCTTCATAGCAGACTCAACATCGTTGATTGCATCGTAGATTACCTTGTAGAGACGAAGATCTACGCCTTCTCTGTCAGCTGTCATCTTAGCCTGTGGATCAACACGAACGTTGAAACCGATGATGATAGCGTTTGAAGCAGATGCAAGAACTACATCGGACTCGTTGATTGTACCAACACCGCCGTGGATAGTCTTAACAACAACTTCCTCGTTAGAAAGCTTCTCAAGTGACTGCTTAACAGCCTCAACAGAACCCTGAACGTCAGCCTTAACGATGATATCAAGTTCCTTAAGGTTACCTGACTCAATCTCGCTGAAGAGAGCGTCAAGAGACATCTTAGACTTAGTCTGCTCAACGAGCTTGTTCTTGTGCTCTGCAACGAATGTATCAGCAAATGAGTGAGCTTCCTTCTCAGAATCAAATGACATTAATACTTCACCAGCGTTTGGAACCTCAGAAAGACCAAGGATCTCAACTGGAACTGAAGGACCTGCACTCTTAACACGTGCGCCTGTATCATCAAGCATAGCTCTAACCTTACCATAGCAGCTACCGCAGGCAACAGGATCACCAACGTGAAGTGTACCCTTCTGAACAAGTACTGTAGCTACAGCACCACGTCCCTTATCAAGCTGTGCCTCGATAACAAGACCACGAGCCTTACGGTTTGGATTAGCTCTAAGCTCAAGTACTTCTGCTGTAAGAAGAATCATCTCGAGAAGGTTGTCGATACCTTCCTTAGTGTGAGCTGAAACTGGACAGAATACTGTGCTTCCGCCCCAATCCTCAGGAATAAGCTGGTACTCAGAAAGTTCCTGCTTAACTCTGTCGATGTTTGCGTTTGGCTTATCAATCTTGTTGATAGCAACGATGATTTCGATGCCAGCAGCCTTAGCATGGTTGATAGCTTCTACTGTCTGAGGCATAACACCGTCATCAGCAGCTACTACAAGGATAGCGATATCTGTAGAGTTAGCACCACGCATACGCATTGCTGTGAAGGCCTCATGACCTGGTGTATCAAGGAATGTAATATCCTGATCATTAATAGAAACTGTATAAGCACCGATGTGCTGTGTGATACCACCAGCCTCACGGTCTGTAACCTTTGTATCACGGATAGCATCAAGGAGTGATGTTTTACCGTGGTCAACGTGACCCATTACGCAGACAACAGGTGGACGTGATGGGAAGTTAGTTGTATCCTCTTCCTCTTCCTTAAGAAGCTCAGCGATAACATCTACCTTTTCTTCCTCTTCACAGATACAGTTGAACTCAAGAGCGATCTCAGAAGCCTCATCAAAATCAACCTCCTGGTTTACAGTAACCATCTTGCCCTTCATGAAAAGAGTCTTAACAACTGCAGATGACTGAACCTTCATCTTATCTGCAAGGTCTTTGATTGTAATTCTATCTGGAATTGTGATAGTAAGAACTTCGTCCATATTACGCTCTGGAGCCTTTGGAGCATTGTTCTTTTTCTTCTTTCCACCATTCTTCTCAAGATTGATGTAACGCTCCTGCTTCTTGCCGCCTAAGTTGTTCTCTCTATCGTTATTTCCGTTCTTCTTTTTCTTGTCGTCACGACGTCCGCCCTTAGCGTTTGAAGAAGGTGCCATATCTGGAGCAGCATTCTGTGATGGACGAGAATTTCTGTCACCACGGTTATCTGGTCTTGCTGGTCTGTCACCTCTGTCGTTTCTCTCTGGACGCTTTCCAGCTGGTCTGTCGCCTCTTGCTGGTCTGTCGCCACCGTCTCTGTTTGGACGCTCCTGTCTGTTGTCGCGTCTTTCTGGACGATCATTTCTCTCTGGACGCTCTGAACGCTCTGGACGTTCCTTTCTTGCTGGACGCTCCTGAACTTCCTCAGCATTGTTCTTCTTTGATACGAACTCTGTATCCTGAGACTGAGCACTGGCTCTCTGTGATGGACGAACACCATCAGCAAATGAACGAGGTCTGATTGGGCCTCTTGGCTGAGCCTGCTGTGCTGGAGCCTTCTTCTGTCCATTATTGTTATCTCTGTTTTCGTTTCTTGAAGAATCAGAACCACGTCTTCTTCTGTCATCTCTGTCACGAGTAACTACGAATACGTTTTTCTTCTTCTTTACTGGATTTCCATCCTTGTCAACAGGACGAGCCTTCTTAACAGGATTTCCCTCTTTATCAACATGAGCCTTCTTTGGCTCTGCCTTCTTATCTGCATTTGCAGCACCAAAATTAGATCTGACCTTTGCAGCCATATCCTCCTCGATACCACTCATTGCTTTTGCTTCTATGCCATTTGACTCAAGAAAAGCGATGACGTCCTTGCTTTCCTTACCAAGCTCCTTGGCTAATTCATGTACTTTAATTTTTGCCATCTAATATCCTCCTCATCTACTTCAGTATCTTATCTAGAATGCTTAAGGATAAATTTTCATCGCACACTACAATGGATGCCCGATATTCTTTACCAATTGCATGACCTAAAGATTCTTTGGTTCCGTATTCTACGTATCTAACGTCGTAGAATTCACAGGAATTTGAAAATGATTTCTTAGTATTAGCTGATGCGTCTGTAGCAACAATGCACAAACTTCCAAGACCTTCTTTAATAGCCTGCTCGCATGCGAACTCGCCGCTGACAAGACGACCGGCCTTCATAGCCATGCTAATCATGTTTAGTCCTTTATCTACTGCCATTTTCTAACTCCATTTTTATGCTGTTAATCACCTCTCCAGAAACAAGTCCCCTTAACGCTCTGTTAAATGACTTTTTCTTTTCAGCAAGGGCAACGCACTCATTTTTCTTACAAACATAAGCGCCGCGGCCCTGAGCCTTATAGCTTAAATCAAGCTGTGCCTGACCATCGATTTTGACCACGCGAAATAGCTGGTCCTTTGGAATCATCTGGCCACAGGCAACACATTTTCTGAGAGGTAACACTTTACCAGTCATTTACTCTTCCTCTGAAGACTCTTCTGACTCAGACTCCTCGTACTCCTCTTCGTACTCAGCATCCTCATCATACTCGCCATCCTCATCGTAGTACTCTTCCTCATCATAGTACTCGTCATCATCATATTCCTCATCGTAATCAAGGAAGTCACCAGCTTCTTTAGCCTGTGTCTCACTCTTGATATCGATCTTGAAGCCTGTAAGACGAGCTGCAAGACGAGCATTCTGACCTTCCTTACCAATAGCAAGTGAAAGCTGATAATCTGGAACAACTACACGAGCTGTCTTCTCATCTGCGTCAGCGATAACTGCAACAACCTTTGCAGGTGAAAGTGCATTCTCAATGAGGTAAGCAGGGTTCTCATCCCACTCAACGATATCAATCTTCTCACCGCGAAGCTCGTTAACGATAGCATTAACACGTGCACCGTTCTGACCTACGCAAGCACCTACTGGATCTACATCCTCATCGTTTGACCAAACAGCAATCTTTGTACGGCTGCCAGCCTCACGAGAGATAGACTTGATCTCAACGATGCCATCTCTAACCTCTGAAACCTCTTCCTCGAAAAGCTTCTTAACGAGCTCTGGATGAGTACGAGAAACAAGGATACGTGGTCCCTTGTTAGATGTCTTAACTTCAACAATGTATACCTTAATACGGTCCTGTGGCTTGTAGTACTCGCCCTTAACCTGCTCAGACTCTGAAAGGAAGCCTTCAAGCTTACCAAGGTTAACGTGAATGTTGTTTCCTGAGAAACGTGTAACAACACCAGTAACAACCTTGTGCTGAAGCTCATAGTACTCCTCGTAAAGTACCTTGCGCTCTTCCTCACGAATCTTCTGTGTAATAGTGTTCTTAGCTGCTGTAGCTGCGATACGACCGAAGTCCTTAGACTTAACCTCGATACGTGCGATATCGCCTACCTGTAACTTTCCATCAAGGTTCTGGGCCTCTGGAAGAGAAATCTCCTCAACTGGATCCATAACCTCATCAACTACTGTCTTAGCAAGATATACGTGATACTCGCCAGTAGCTCTGTCGATTTCAACTGATGCATTATCAGCCTTTCCATAATTGTTCTTACATGCAATGAGAAGCGAATTCTCGATAGTCTCGATTAAAACATCCATGCTGATGTTTTTCTCTTTTGCAAGATCTGTAAGGGCTTCCCAAAAATCATTTGTATTTGCTGCCATATTTCCTCCTATATTCACTAAAAATCTATTGATAATCTGACTTGTGCAACATCTGATCTGTTAAATACTTCTGTGCCATCCTCAAACTCAATTGTAAGAGTGTCCTTATCGAAGGCCTTAAGAGCTCCTGTGAACTCCTTGGCACCATTAACAGGCTTGTAGGTTTTAATATCTACATCAAGTCCTATAGCTTTTTCAAAATGCTTATCCTTTTTAAGAATGCGGCCAAGACCTGGTGAGCTGACTTCGAAAATGTAACCTTCGTCACCGCCAATCTGTGGCTCTGCATCAAGTAACTCATTCATGCGACGACTAACGTCTACGCAATCATCAATTGTGATTCCACCTTCCTTATCGATGTAGGCTCTAAGATAATAATCTGCGCCCTCCTTAACGTATTCAACGTCATAGAGCTCGAAGCCTAACTCGTCAAGAATAGGAGTAATCAATTCTTCCGTACGTTTTTCGTAATCGGTGTGTTTTGACATAATGTCCTCCTTATTCAGTTGTAAGACTGCATTAAGCATCAGCTTAATGTAGTCTGTATATGGCAGCATATTTTGAAAAAAATATGCTGTCTGCTGCAAGCAGATTTAAATGCTGCCTTCCTTTGCAGCATTTAAACCCTTTGGAAAAGAACATAAACAAAGAGAGAGCAAATATTGCTCTCTCTTCAGTCGCTCTCTTCAATAACAATGCTATTATATCAGAAAATACGATATTTGCAAGCATTTTGGACATTTTAAATGATTAGTGGTGGAAAAGACGAAGGCCTGTGAACGACATAACCATGTTATATTTGTTACATGTCTCAATTACATTGTCATCTCTTACAGAACCACCTGGCTGAGCAACATACTGAACACCTGACTTGTGTGCTCTCTCGATGTTGTCGCCGAATGGGAAGAATGCATCACTACCTACAGAAACACCTGTAAGCTTATCAAGCCATGCACGCTTTTCAGCTCTTGTAAACTCGCTTGGACGAGTCTTGAAAGTCTTCTGCCATACGTCATCACCAATAACATCCTCAAACTCATCTCCGATGTAAAGGTCGATTGCATTATCTCTGTCAGCACGCTTAATTCCATCAACGAAATCAAGACCAAGTACCTTTGGAGACTGACGAAGCCACCAGTTGTCTGCCTTCTGACCTGCAAGTCTTGTACAGTGGATACGTGACTGCTGACCAGCACCGATACCGATTGCCTGACCATCTTTTACATAACATACTGAATTTGACTGTGTATACTTAAGAGTGATCATTGCGATAGCAAGATCTATCTTGGCCTGTTCAGTAAGTTCTTTATTATCAGTAACAATATTAGCGAAGAAATCATCATTAATCACCAACTCATTTCTACCCTGCTCAAAAGTGATACCAAAAACTTCCTTGCGCTCAAGCTGCTTTGGAACATAATTTGGATCAATCTTGATAACTGCATAGTTTCCGTTCTTCTTAGCCTTTAAGATTTCAAGGGCCTCTGGCTCGTAACCTGGTGCGATAACACCATCAGAAACCTCTCTCTTAATAAGCTTTGCAGTTGCAACATCACAAACGTCTGAAAGAGAAATGAAATCACCGAATGAAGACATTCTGTCTGCGCCTCTTGCTCTTGCGTAAGCATTTGCAAGTGGAGTGAACTCCATATCTAAATCATCACACCAGTAGATTTTTCTTTCAACATCTGAAAGAGGAAGTCCCACAGCAGCACCTGCTGGTGAAACATGTTTAAAAGATGTAGCAGCTGGAAGACCTGTAGCCTTCTTAAGCTCTGAAACTAACTGCCAACCATTAAATGCATCTAAGAAATTGATGTAACCTGGCTTTCCTGAAAGCACCTCAATTGGAAGTTCTCCCTCTTCCATAAAAATTCTTGAAGGCTTCTGATTAGGGTTACAACCATACTTTAACTCCAATTCTTTCATAGCATTACTTCTCCTTAATTTCTAATATTTTTATTTACGATACGGGTTTCCTTAGCACCTGTAGCGATATCAATGTAGCGCACGAAAAGTGAAACCTTATTCTCTGAATTAAGATTTGTCCAAATCATATCGGTGAACTCATCGATATTTCCTGATATTTCAATTGGTGTAGGCTCGCCTTCATATGAAGGAAGTGGATTTCCATCGCCCATATAAGTGTGAATAAAACGACCTGAACCGGCCTTAGGATTAGAATAATCAAAGGTGTATCTATTACATGAATCAGAATCACCCATGTTAGATTTAAGAATTGACATCATATAAGAAAACTGTCCGTTTTCAAGGTGAAGAAGACCTGAAATACGAGGTGTGAAATTAGGGCCGTCTGGCTCAAACTCTCTTCTTCTAAGTGTCTGCTCAAATGTCTCACCAGACTTCATATACTCATAGATTGTGTCAGTCTGATCTCCGTTTGTAACTATGGTGTCGTTTCCAAGTACTCGAACTGGTGCATAGATAATGAGACTTGGGTCTGTAAGCTTTGAAGGGTCGAATGCCTCTGTGCGGATGCCTTCCCCTTCCTCAACAAATACTCTGTTTCTGGAATTCTCAGAACGTCCCATAATAAAATAGGCAGTGACAGCCTTGGTTCCATCCGACGATCTACCAATGACAATGCCTCTGCCTGGGTAACTGGTTTCTGATAATTCTCTAGCTAAAGATTTTACTACCATGGGTTCCTCCTTAATTACATTTTCCGCCCAAAATTATAACCGAACCCTGGTAATAAGTCTACAAAAAATTGCTTATGTACTCTGATCAAATTTGCTTACAATATCATCTGCAGATAATGAGTAAGAGCCCTGACTTGTGTAGGACTTTTTGCCTGTAATATCTGCAAGTGAAGTGCTGGCATATGAATTAGTCATAGATGCCTTTGTGGCAATTTGGTATGCATAACTGCCAGTGCCACTGAACAAATCTTTAACGTATGTCATAGTTGCTTTATTTTTTAAGAAATCCTCATCAACATTCAGATGATTCTTGCTGTCGATGGTGATTCCCGCCTTGCCAAGTGTAGAAGCTGCTTTCTGAGATGTGGTAACCATTGCAGCCACCTGTGTAAGGACACCCATGCCCTCAGCTTCCTGACCACTGTCTACAAGGTCGTTATAAGCCTTCGCAAAATTATTTATTGCATTATAGATTTTATCTTTGTCGTAATCCTTGGTAACTTTGCCATCAGCATCTTCTGTTTCAACCTGCTCCCAGATTGAATTCTTGCCCTTGGCTAAAAGAACATCTGTAGCTTTATTAAGGCTAGATGCATCATTTCTGATACCACTGAGATTAGAAACCTTCTCTTTTGATTTAACGCTGGAATCGGATTTCAGATTTCCCTCAGAATCATATTTTGCATAGTAGGACTTAACCAGCTTTGCATATGAACCTGATCTAATCTGTGCGAGATTGTTAATTGATGCTTCCAAGCCACCAAAAATAGAGCTTGAGCTGTTGGAAGAACCGCCAAACAATGAATAAATAGATTCGCTTCCAAAAGAATTAACAGTTAAAGACATAAACATCACTCCTTTGAATTATAAACCTGAACATCCTGTTCCCATCATGTCTATAGTTTTCATTATAATACAATAATAATGTGTAAAAACTGTTAATTCTATAACCTCACTGGTATGCTATTGTCCCTTAAATAACGCTTGAGGTCTAAGATTTCCATTTCTTTGTAGTGGAATAATGAAGCTGCAAGTGCTGCCTCTGCTCCACCCACTGTGAGAGCTTCTTTAAAATGCTCCATTGTACCTGCTCCGCCGGAAGCGATAACTGGAATATTTACAGATGATGAAATAGCTTTTGTAAGCTCGATATCAAAGCCGGCCTTTGTTCCATCCTGATCCATAGATGTAAGAAGAATCTCGCCAGCTCCTAATTTTTCTACCTGAATAGCCCATTCGACTGCATCGATACCACAGTCAAGACGACCACCGTGCTTATAAATGTTGAAACCGCCATCTTCTCTTCTTTTTGCATCAATGGCAACTACAACACACTGACTTCCAAATTTGTCAGCTGCATCAGCCACAAGCTGAGGATTGTCAATGGCTGCTGAGTTAACTGCGATTTTATCTGCTCCCTCTCTGAGAAGAGCTTTGAAATCATCTACAGTACGGATACCACCGCCTACTGTAAATGGAATGAATACCTGCTCTGCCACACGGCGAACCATATCAACTACTGTGTTTCTGTGGTCTGAAGATGCAGTGATATCCAAAAATACCACCTCATCTGCGCCGGCCTTATCATAGGCTGCGGCTATTTCTACCGGGTCTCCTGCGTCACGTAGGTTGACGAAGTTGACACCTTTAACGACACGCCCATCTTTTACATCTAAACAAGGAATAATTCTCTTAGTAAACATTTTAACACCTCATCCGCCCCTGCGGGGCACCTTCCCTTCGCCAGGGTGGCAGATAATGCTAAAGCATCATCTCAGCCCCTCAAGGGGAAGGCTATAATCTAGCAAAGTTTTTAAGTATCTGAAGTCCCACTGTTGATGATTTTTCCGGGTGGAACTGGCATGCAAAAATATTGTCCTTTTCAACTGAGGCATGAATGTGGCAGCCGTATTCTGTGGTGGCCTTTACAATAGAAAGATCTGCTGCCTCAAGATAATATGAATGCACAAAATATACAAAGCTTCCTTCGTCAATTCCTTCAAAAAGCTTGCCCTTATTTGGGAAATCCAATGAATTCCAGCCAATATGAGGAACCTTAATACCAGGTCCGTCAGGAATTCTCTTTACCACGCCGTCGAGAAGGTGTAATCCTTCTACTCCAGGTGACTCCTCACTGGATTCGAATAAAAGCTGAAGACCAAGGCAGATTCCAATAAATGGCTTGCCGCTTTGAACATAGTCTTTTATAGCCTTATCCAATTCATATTTTTTCAGATGCTCCATAGCATCAGCAAAAGAGCCGACTCCTGGTAATACCAGGCGGTCGGCCTTTTCAATTACACTAAAATCCCTGGTGAGGATAGTCTCCTCACCAAGGATTCCAAATGCTTTTTCTACACTTTTAATATTTCCTGCATCGTAATCAAGTATTGCTATCATGTGTCCGGTAACCCTAGCTTTCTAAGCACTTTTCTAAGTTCGATTGTATAATAATGTCGGTTTGGTTGCTTATAAATAGCCATGGCCTCGTCCACAGTGAGACCGAAGTCCTGCTCCAGCTCGATAATAATACTATTACCGAATGCATCGTACTCATCTGCGATACCATATTCAACGGCATCATCTTTATACTTCTCGTATCTACCTAATCCCTTAATCAATGAGTCTAACGCGTAGTTATACATCTTGTAGTTCATAAAGGTAGTATACTCGTCCTGGCACTGTTGTAAGTCTGCCAGAGTTCTGGACTGATTTCGAAGAAGCTCAACCTTTTCATCGGATCTGAAATCATAACCATTAAGCTTCTCGTAAGCCGCAATATAATTACCCTGATCAAACAACTCTCTTGCCTGAGCCATATGACGCTTCAAACCTGTGAAGGTCATTCCAACCAATACAACACCAATTATTGATATTGATAATACCAAAAATGTTGCAATAATGGAAATAGGAATTTTAGGAGAATTGTCAGGTTCTTTAGGTTTCTTTTCCTTTTTTGGCTTAGGCGGCTTGGCAGGCTTCTCTTTTTTAGCTGCATCCTTTTCCTTCTTTGCAGCTTCTTTCTCCTTCTTGGCAGCCTCTTTTGCAGCCTTCTTCTCTTCTTTTTCTCGCTTTTTCTTTTCCTTTGGATCCTCAGGAACACCGCCCTCAGGAATTATTGGATTACCTTCCTCATCATAGGTAATTTCCACTGTAGCTGCAGCTGCTGCGGCAGCCTCTGCCTCCGCTTCAGCTATTTCATCCTCATCAGGTGCACCAAAGATAAGTAGTAAAAGCTTCTCTAAAAATGGATTAGGCTTCTTTTCGCCCTTTTCCTTCTTTTTCTTTTCTTTCTTATCTTTTTTCTTTTTGTCCTTCTTGCCTCCATCACCTGCTGGCTCCTCAGCGGCAGCTTCCGCTGATTCATCTATTTCGCCAGCTTCAGGAGCGCCTTCCTCGTCACCACTTAACAGTGACTGAATATCCATAAGGTCGTCATCGCCCTCTAAGATATTATCAAGGTCCAAATCACCTTCACCAGAAAGATCCGGCTCTTCGCCCTCTCCATACTCTGCCTCATCCAATGCATCCATTTCATCAGGCATAAATTCCTTCATGGATTCATCGAGAGGTTCCTCCTCAGCAGAGTCATCTAACGCATCATCAAGTGAAAATCCAAAGTCATCATCCTCAGACTCGCCAGCATCTTCGCCAGCGTCCCCTGATTCCTCATCCTCATCAGATTCTTCTATAAACTGAGATAAATCAATGTCATCGTCATCAGGAAGCTTTAAATCATCACCATCATCTTCCTGTTCTTCTCCAGCCTCACCTGAATCAGAATCCTCTGTCAGCTCAGGGAATGCATCCAGCTGCTCTTCAGCCTCGCCACCAGCATCTTCTGCAGCTTCCGATTCTTCTGCTGGCTCTTCAGCCTCTTCCATTTTCTTGGCTTCTGTATTTACAACATCATCAATATCATTGATGAGCTTATCTACAACATCTTCGTTATCAAGTCCGCTTCCTGTATTTTCAAAAAGCTGCTCTTCATTGTCGATTTCCTGCTCAAACTCTGACAGGAACAAATCAACATCCTCATGTTCCAGTTCTTCTTCAAATTTGCGCAAGAAATCCTCCTCAGAAAGTATTTTCCTGAGGTAAGGATGTGAGCTTTTACCTTTTGTTTGTTGAACGTCAATACCTGTTGCTGTAAAGAAATCTTCATCGGGTGCTACCTGCTGCCTGTTTTCAACAAATTCCTGTTGCTTTCTTTCAGCATTTTCCTTGACCTGTTCAGCATCAGTCTTAGCCTTGTTTATTGAATTTAATAGTCCATCTAAGTAGTCCTCAGCCTGAGACATCTTAAATCCTCCCAATATATTTAAAATAAGGGGTATGCTTGGCATACCCCTAAGATTTTAAATTTCTAATTTCCACCACCGTTACGAGCACTCTCGTACTTAGCAACCAAATCGTCTACCACGGCGATAAGTTTACCAATTTCCGGCTTGGTAAGCTGGGCATCTGCACCAAGGCTTTCACCCTTACGTCTAATCTCGTCATTAATAAGAGATGAGAAAATGATAAGAGGAATGTTCTTCATCGTGTCATTCTCTTTAACCAGCTTACAGAGTCTGTGACCATCCATAAGAGGCATCTCAATATCAGTAATGATAAGATGAACATCCTGAAGAACTGTTCCTTTCTTGTGCATCTCAACAAGCTTGTCCCAACCTTCCTGACCGTTCATATTTACGATAAGGTTTGTATAACCCGCCTTCTTCAAACACTCAACAATAAGCTTTGAAAGAAGTGGTGAATCCTCGCAGAGAAGGATAGGTGACTTACTTCTGTCACGAGTCTCGTAATCATCCATTTCTGAAACCTTAAGACCAGTCTCCGGATTAATATCTGTAACGATTTTCTCGAAATCGAGAATAACTACTAATCTGTCTTCAAGTTTGATAACACCTGTAGATACACCAGATTCATCAGAAGAGATTGTTGCATCAGGTTTAATAATGTCTTCCCATGATACACGATGGATACCAAGTACCTCGTCTACGTGGAACGCTGTATTCAAACTGTTAAAGTTTGTGATGATGAAAAGACCATCTGTTTCTGCCTCGTCCTGTATGTTGAGACACTTACGAAGAGAGATAACAGAAATCATAATATCTCTTGGCATGAAAATTCCTTCAATACAAGGATGTGCATTAGGCAATGGAGTAACCTGCTGGTATAACAAAATTTCCCTAATCTTGGCAACGTTAATTCCATAGAAATTCTTGCCAACCTTGAACTCAAGGACTTCTAGTTCGTTAGTACCTGATTCCAATAAAATATTAGTATCCATAAAATCTCCTCTCATTTAAATCAAAAAATATGATTTATAATGGTTTTACTTCTGCCCCTCTGGTTGCACCTTCGTTGGTTACATATAACTCAACTGATGATATATTTTCAACCGCCGAATTGCTGAAAGAAAATACAATCACGAATGATTTTTTTTCTTTACCAGACATCGTTCCTTTGTAGGAAGATAAATCGTTCGGTAGCATAGTAATTTGAGCCTTCGATTTTTCCCCTCCGTTGAGGGATAAACTATAAGTTCTGCCTGAATACTGTGAAAAATCAATCGTTCCATCAGTAGTATTCTCAGCATCGATATATAAAATCAGATATTTCTTTCCATTTGCTGGTTTCATGAAGAAGGATGATGTCTTATAATCGCTTGAAACATCAAATTTTGAACAGGTAAATTCAACGCCTGCAATATCCACAGCATTTGTAAAGGAATAGCCTGACTCAACAGAAACATCCTCCTGAGTCTGTTCTGCGGCACCATCGCCCTGTGCTTCAGAATTCTCACCAGATTCATTCTCTGGAGGAATCACTTCCCCAGTTTCTGGATCAATTGTCTCACCTGTGTTTTCTTCCCCTACTGCTTCGTCCTCAGTTTGGCCTTCTTCATCAGGTTCATAATCCTCTTCTAACTCTCCCTTTTTTACGCGGGCATTAGCGATTCCCACAACCTGATTTTTGTTAAATTTCGCAACCGCTTTCGAAGCATATAAGCTTATTATAGCCTCTTCCTCACTAGTCATTTCATATAGCGGTTCTCCACAACCAGTGGCTAATAGAGAAAAACACAACACAGAAATTGCTAAAAAAATTCTGTTAGTTTTCATGCCTTCTCCTAAAAAATACACTAATCATTAATGGTATATTAGCATTAAAATGTGTATTCTTCAATGTGAAAAATCAGAAAATTCTATGAATTTTCTTTGATTTTTGTGTCTTTTGCCAAAGATAACTCAAACCAAAATTCAACTCCATCTGGGATGTTTTCCACTCCGAATTTTTCGTGTAATAAATCCATTGTTGCCTTTACAACAGAAAGACCTATTCCGCTGCCGCCATACTCACGACTTCTGGCCTTATCAGCTTTGTAAAACTTATCCCAAATATGCTTAATATCTTTCTTTCCGATATTATTTCCTGAATTGAATACAATAATGCGAACCTTTCCTTTTTTTACGAAATCATAGCGAACTGTAACTATGTTTTCATTCTGAACATAATGGATTGCATTACTAATGAAATTAGTCACAACCTGCTCTACTAAGAACTCATCCGCATGTACGTAGCAGTCCTGCTTATTAATGAACTCGTAGCTGATATTCTGGGCCTCGAAATTTATACGATTGCTGTCAATAACACTGTCAATCATCTCGGTAACATTGAAATCAACCATATCCATGTTCATCTGACCAGCTTCAAGCTGATTAAGAATAAGCATTTCCCTAACAAGTCGATTCATCTTATTGGCTTCATCAATGATGATATCAAGGTAAATCTGTCTGCTGACCTCATCATCCATGATACCTTCCTGAAGACCTTCGGCGTAACCCTGAATAAGAGCGATTGGGGTTTTCAATTCGTGAGAAACATTTGAAACGAATTCCTTTCTCATGTTCTCAGTCTCTTCCTTCAACTCCAGATCATGCTTCAAGTTGTCGTTGGCAAGTCGAAGCTGTTCGATAGCTCTCTTAAGGGTGGTGGACATCTCATTTACATGCTCGCCCAAATCATCCATTTCGTTGTACATTTTCTGGGGATGATAGGTAGCCTCAAAATCAAAGTTTGAGATTCTCTTTGTAATATTTATAAGCTCAAATAATGGCTTGGTAAGCTTTGCAATAAAGTATCTACCTACAATTACACTGATAATAGAACCAATAAAAACCATCATTAAGAAAAACTTATTGGTAATAGATGCAGTCTGCTCCAGGGCAGATGCTGTAGCCTTGATAAAAACAATATTTCCATCAGGCAATACTCCAATAAGCACAAGAAAAGTATCTTCAAACTCTGGAAATTTCTGTTTGAAAATCTTGTAGTTTTCTGTAGTTTTAATTAATTCATTATTGGCATCATTTGAAAGCAATGAATAATTAAGTTGATTTATTAAAAGATCTGAATCAACTGAAGATGTTATATAAGATTGTCCGTCAGCTCCTGTTACAACAACAGCTACGTTAAATTGTTCAAATAATGCGATGTTTCCAGGGAGATACTCGTTGCCGTACAGCTCCCCGGCTTCACATTTCTCAGAGAGAATTGAAAAGAGTGTCTTCATATCTTTTCGCTTCTCATAAATATAATAATCGCCTAAAAAGCAGGATGTTATGATGCTAACAACTATTAGCGAAACTAATACTATAGCACCTAACAATCCTACAATTTGGCGATTAATTTTACTAGGCCTTTGCGTCAACTTCAAATTTATACCCCATGCCCCAAATAGTCTTGATGTAATTTCCCTTATCGTCTAACTTGCTACGAAGCTTTTTAACGTGAGTATCGATTGTTCTTGCATCTCCAAAATAATCATAATCCCACACATGATTGAGAATCTTTTCTCTTGAAAGCGCAATACCTTCATTATTAATGAAATAATAAAGGAGCTCAAATTCTTTAACCGACAACTCAACAGGGTTACCATCATTAGTGGCAACATGAGCATCTACATCTAACTGGATACCGCCTGCCTCAACAACTTTCTTGCCAAGAGAATCGTCTGTGCTTCTGCGAAGAACAGCGTTAACTCTTGCCATAAGAATCTTTGGTGAAAATGGCTTATTGATGTATTCATCAGCTCCGAGCTCGAAGCCGTTGAGAACATCATTCTCTTCTCCCTTAGCTGTAAGCATTAAAACAGGAATAGATGAGGTTTCTCTGATTTCTTTCAAAACAGCAAAACCGTCAACCTTTGGCATCATGACATCCAAAATGATAAGCGAAATTTCACTATCCATATAGAACATATCAAGAGCCTGTTCACCGTTTTCAGCTTCTACAACTTCGTAATCCTATCTTACCAAATAGTCTCTGATAAGTTTCCTCATTCGGCTTTCATCATCAGCCACAAGAATTTTGTTTTTTGACATAACACCCAACCCCATCCTTGAATTTTGTTATTAGTTACCTTCTATACCACTGACTCCTGACTCCCTGGCATCAAGTTCGGCTTCACGTTCGTTAAGCTCTCGCTCGCGCTCGTCAAGCTGCTGTTTCCAGGAAGAGTATTCGTCAGTAATAGCCTCTTTGTAATTTAGTATCGTAGGACTGTTAATAGTCGTACTAACGTAAAACATGCCCAACACGCAAAGTAACAAGGTAAAAACACATACAATCAAAAAGCTGTTCACCAACCTCAACTTTTTGATTACCCCAGCATCATCTTCTGATATCGCCGTATTCTTTTTATCGGCTTTTTCTTTTCTGAGTTTAGTGAGCTTTCTGGCTTTCTTTTCCTTAACCGGCTTTTCCTTAGCAGGCGCTGTTTCTGCAGCTGCTTCCTTTTGAACCTGTGGCTCAGAAGCTTCTTTCTTTTCCGGCTTACTTTCTGCCTTTGGTGGTTCGTCAACCGAATAAATAGGTGGAATCTGGTCTTCATCAAATACCCCTGTCGCAACCAGATTCTGCCTAAGCTGATTAAGGAAACCCATACCTATCTGAGTAGAAAAAAGCCTTTGAGAAATAATCTTCTTGTATATCTTGAGAACCTCCTGCTCATCAGCAGTCTTCATCTGCCCAAGAATATACTCAACAGCCTTTAGCTCCTTAGCAGCTTTCTTAGCACTATTCTCATCGTTAAAGATATATCCACCAATGTTATATTTAGCCATATCTTTCTCTCACTATATGTATATAGTTATTTTAGCAATTTGTAATCAAAAAATCTATCTTAAATAATTATTTTTGTTCATTAATTCTGACTAGTCCCAAAATTGCGACAATAACACCTACAAAAGTCACCAATGTAGCAAAATATAATGTTGCTGAAACTCCAAGCAAATTTATAATAATTCCACCTAAGACACTGCCTATCAAACTGCTTAGTGACATGGCAATTGTAACGAAGGCCTGGCCCTTTACCGCATCCTTCTCAGACATAATTTCATCTACAAAATGAACTGATGCCGGAATAAAAAGTGCAAATGCCAATGACTGGAAAAGCATACTAAAGTAAAGCATTCCAATGGTAGATGCAATTGCAGTAAAAAATATTTTAACCAGATAAAATACTCCTGAAGTGGCAAGCAACAGCTTTGATCCAAATTTCTCTCTGAGAGCAGAGAAGAAAATCATGGCCGGGAGCTCCACAATGGCCTGCACAGCCAGTAAGCCTCCGTTTGTAGCCTCATTTCCCCCTACATTTACTGCTATCTGGTACAGGAAGTTGTTTACGATGATATGGCCGAAGAATACGCAAACAACGCCAATCAGGTAAACAAAGAACATTTTATATTTTATTACAAATTCTCTTGCGCTCTTGTAATCAACGCCTTCAGCCTTGTCTTCGTCTAAAGGATCATATTCTCTGTCTGTGCTAATACCGCCTTCTTTTAGCTCGTTGTAAATCCATGAAATCAAACCAACAAACAATACCGATACAATAAAGCCTAACATCGGGGCTGCTTTTGGCGATACCGTCTTCATAAAGAATCCTGCAATAAGACTCATAAGGAAGAAGAAAAATGAACCTGACGCTCTTGCTACGCCATAATTCATATTTATTCCCTGTCTTTGGATATGGAAATTCAATGCATTAAGGAATGGCTGAATAATAGTGGCAATCATGGCACCAATTAAAAATGTGACACTGATTACAAAACCCTTTTCACAGCTGGTGATGGCAATCATCAAATCAAGGATGATTAAACCACCCAATATTATCAGTACATCCAAAACATTAAACTTGGTAGAACTGTCTGTGGCTGTTGAAAGCACCTGCTGAACAATTGCAGCGAATAAATAAGCAAAAGCAAATAAAACACCAATTGAAAATGTAGAATATCCTCGATTAGAGAGATATGCACTACCCATGCTAATGGTGCAGCATACAATCATCCAGTATGCTCCCTGGGCAAAGGTGTACAAAGTATTCAATCTAAACTCTCTGGATTTTTCAAACATTTCAATCATGATGTCGCTCCTTTCAAGCCTTTATTTTTGTGCTGGCACTGGTTCCGCATAATTTGTCCACGGATTTGATAATCTCCTGTATCTCAGGGAGATAATGCTCGTGTCTGGTCATCAGCCTGTCAATTTCATCTCGTTCTTCCTGAACGATTTTGCGATGGTCTTCAAGTCTGTCTCTAATCTTCTTTCTTCTTACAACCAGTCTGTGTCTGCAATCTGACATATCCTGCTTGTTAATCAGAGCATTGACCTGATTCATCCAGATCTTATCATCTGCAAGACCAATACTTCCAAGAATTCTCTCAAGCTTGTCACTGTAGAATTCCAAATCATCGTTATTTTCAATATATCGCTGCTGATCTCTGACTTTGTCCTGGTACTGCTCCCAGATATACTGAAGCTCAGCTGCGGTCTTTACATAATATTTGTCCTTTGAATACTCAATGCTGTTTGTAACATTAACATACTTCATACGTTCTACATTCAGCATGCTAATGGCCTGATTAAGTCGGATGAGAGCCATCCGGGATTCCCTTGTAATGGTATTCTGACGCAGGAAAATAATAAATCCACTAACTGCGCAAATAAACAATACAAGATAAATCCATAAAGAAATATCAACTGTAGCTACGCTGTACATAACATACAGTAAAATTAACAAAGTGGTAAAGGAAGTCAGTACGGCGATGGCCATACGTCTAAAGATTTTTCCCTGAGCCAAAAGCTCTTCCCTTTCAATTTCCCATCTGCTTTTTTCACCCTCAAGATAAGATAGACTCTTCTTGAGTTTAGCCTGATAGATTTCGTCAGAGGCAAACCTGTTAATAATCTCAGGCATATCCTCTTCCTCATCAGCTATGACGGTAAACTGCTCATCGGAAATATTTCTTGTGATGTTTCGAGATTCAAGAATATTTTGCTCCAATTCGCATATACGTGATGCAGTGGTTCGCAAATCCTTTGCGGTGTCTTTAGGAAGATTTTCTATCGCTTTAATATCGTTAAGATATCTGGTGACAATTCTGTATTCCATCTTCTGGCGTTCCATTGCCTTAGTGGAAGCGATAATCTGCTCGCAGGAATCAAGAATATAGTGTTCAAGCTTCTTAGGGTCCTCCCAGCTGTCTATATCCTCAATTTGAGAATAGACTCTGTTGAATGCGTCATCAATCTTGGCTGCCCTAATTTCTTTTTTTGTTTTGCGTTTTGTAAAAAATCCCATAGTAAAATCTCCCCAATGAATTACTAATTATATTTTACAATACTTAATATACTCGTCTTTCCAGTTCTTTACTACACTACTAACAGCATTTACTGTCCCTTCTCGTTTATAGTCATCATTAACAAGTTCGTTTATAGCCCTGTCGAACTCTAAAATATTTTCATTGGCTGTGGCTGTAGATACTGTACTTAAAACCTGATCCACATTCTCCTTTGAAACAAGGTATTTTGATACATACTGGTCAAAGGCTAATTTATCCTTCGCACATCTTGCGGCGTACAAAAGACAATGAAGGCTTTGCTTTTTCTGATTGCGCTTGTAGGCCTCGTCGAAACACTGCATTGCTTCTGTAAAAAAGAATAATCGTGAAAAGGCGCAACCTAAATTGTGATAAACATCTCCCTCCACTATCTTAGGCATGGTCTTTGCCACATCATCTGCAAGGAGCGTCTCATACTCATAGATAGCATCAACCAGTTTATCCTTAGCCATAAGTCTGTCAGCTCTCAGCTTCTTTCGCTCTGCCTCAGATTTATTTTCGAAGGTGGCTATGATAGCTAAAATATCTTTTATCTCTTTGTTAGAGGCATAACCATTAGAACCAAGAATATGTCCAACAAAGATGTGAAGAGGTGCATTGTTCTGAACTAATCCCTGAAGCTCGGCAGCAAGCTTTGGCTCTTTAAGTTCTCTTCCAACCCAGTTGCAAAGCTCCGGACTCATCAGTTTCGAAGAAAGCAAATAAACGTTGTTAAGAATATAATAACTTAGCTCCTCCAAAGAATAAACATTAAGAGCAGCCTCTTCGATATAATATGGCGTTGCTGATAACGCATTTTTGCAATAGATTAATGTGCTCATATATTCCTACTCTGTGGTAATAGTGTGTTCCCAGCTCTTGCCAGATGCTGGTGATATTTCTCCAAATCCCAAATCTGTAATGGTGATTGAGACAGCCACATCAGAAACCGGCCTTGCCTCGATACGAAGACGGGTGGTTCTGTTTTCACGTTTTGGCATGTCTGTAAGCTCCAAAACCTCCGAATGTGCTTCCCTTGATTCTGGTCGCTGGATAAAGAATTCTATTTCAGGCTCTCCGTCCAGGATTACCTCGCATTCGCCTTTAACGTCATACCAGCTTTCACCGGCATCGATTAAGGTGAAAAACTTCATAACATTGTTTTCTAATATTTTAATTGAAAGATTAAGCTTTAGGTCGTTGTCTCCAATGTAGATAAACGGCCAGTCTCTCTTTCCATCCTTTATAAAGCCGCCGTAGCAGGCGCCTTTTGAATAAAGATTCTTGCCAAGGAATACCTTTCTTCCCTTGCAAAGATGGGAAAGACTCACCTTCATCCATTCTCCATCAAAGCCATCTCCCACCAGATAAACTGATGAGTAAAGGTTGCTTCCAAATGTGTCTGAGATAACCTCATCAAAAAGCTCATCCCTGTTATCGGTGATTTCACCGTGATTGGTAACATTAAGATTAATCAACTGAGGGCGTGTAGTCTGATTACGGTGAAGTGTGCAGGACACCATATTGGTACCGCTGTAATCAAACAATGCCACGTTGTAAAGAAACAGCTCAGGCTTCTGTGACAGTGCATAGTAATAGAAGCATTCACTTCTGTCTATAAGCATCACATGGTTTTGATCAATACCAAGCTTTGAAGCCACATGATTCATCAGCTCCATCACCTCAAGATTAATCTGCTCCACGCAGATAACAAGCTTTTCCACCTCGCTAAGGGCAGCCATTGGCCCTGGAATGGAAAACAGTTTCTTGAAGAAAATGGTAAGCAAATCTCTGGCGCCATAAGTGTCAGAATCGATTACTATCTGACCGTCGCGAAGGGCCAGGTTAAAAAGCTCCTCAACAAGAACGGCTTCCTTAAGCCTGCTCATCTTGATAGCTTCCTCACCGAAGAACCACTGGCCCATACCTATTCTCTTGGCCAGCACAGTAGGGATGGAATAATTTTCCTCACCCAAGATTGTGCTTATAGTAGCAGGCTCATCCATATTCGAATTGTAAATGCTAAGAACTGTATTCCTTGAACTAATATCAATTCCTACATATGTGCCCTCTGTAGTTCCCATAAAACTCCTTAAATAATTGAAAATAAATCTCTGGTCACAGCATCAAGTCCCTGATAAATCTTCACATCCTCAGCCAGGTCATAAACTTCGTTGTAAAGGCTGTGTCTTGCGATACGATTCATCAGTGCGTATCTGCCCTGAGTCTGTTCAAGCTCATCACTAAGTACAAATGTCTCAGATTTAAGTGGCTCGTCTGAAACATCATCTCTGTAAATTTCGTATTTCAGCTCGTCACCGTAGAACAGGATAAACTGTTTTACATAAAGACCGTCGTACATTTCAATCATATCTTCTTTGACAGCTGGTGAGCCGTTTACAGAGTAGATAATATCAACTGCTTTGCGCTTGTCTGTATTAAATTCGATGAAATGCTTGTCATAAAGGTGATATTTAATCTTAAGCTTCTCATCGCACTTTGCAAAAAATCCAAAGTACTGATTGCGAAGGATGGCATCTGCAAGAAGAATATCAAGCATCGTGTAATCATCCTCGTCTAAATCTGTACCAGTACACAGGTATTTCAAAAGAGCAATTCTCATACTCTCAGAAACATTGAGCCCCTTCTTAAATCTGTTGTAAATATATGCAAAAATCTTCTCAGGAATCTCTGCCTGATTAGCAAGATAATCGTGAGCCTCGTAATTAAGGAATGCCTCCACCACCATCTTGTTGTTCTTGCGGGACACGTATGTCTCAAAGACATCCATAATCTTTGGACAAAGGAAATCCCTGTATAGAGCCTGGGTGATAATTCTCTCCCCAAACTCCACAACATCCTCGCCCTTTTCAAAGGCACTTTCGTAGATTGAAAGCATCAAATCTGTAGGACCTACGAAGAATTGTACAAGGTAGCGAATCATGTCTGAATGGATGTATCCCTGTGAAATAAGTCCTGCTGTAAACAGAATCAGGAAATCATCTGATTTCTCTGGCTCCTTGTTAATCATAAACTGGCAAAGCTTTGTTGCTGGAGCAGGCTTTAGCAATGAGGAATTAGTGTGCTTTAACATGTAGTAAGCTTCCTCATATTTGCTCCTGACAATAAACACTTCAAGCACTGCTGCTATAACCTCAGCATTAAGAGACTTTAAATCTGCCTCCTGCATAAAATGTTTTTCCAAAACAGCTTCCCTGTTATTGAATCTAAGGATTTCAATGAGCTGAGGATAAATCTTGTCCAGATAGTCTGTAGATATCTGTTTTGATTCCATGATAAGCTCTGCTGCCTCAGCATCTGCAGATGAATAATCCTTAGTGTTTGAGCTATGAGCAAATCTCATAAGTGCGTAAGGCAGATTAAGAGTAGAAAGCTCTTTTAACTTTTCAGTGTAGCCCTCTGTGTTGATAATGTCCTCTGTAAAGTAGGCTTCATCATCCACAAAAAGATAGCCATTGTTATCCTCGAAGAGAACAACTCCTGTACTGCCAATGTAATTAATGTATGCTTTGTGATCAGAAATATTGGCAATGGTAGGCGCCTTAAATTCCTCCTGATACAAAAATACTCTTCTGATATCTGGATTGATAACCGCAAGCTTTTTCTTGAAGGAAAGCTCTGATATAAGACGAGCCACCTCTTTATCAAAAATACCAAGCTCCATCAGGCGCTGGTAACAAACTGCAAGATTGTCATCTAGACGACCTAGCTTTAACTGCTCCAAAGCAAATGATTCTATAGCACTCTCGTAATGCTCATAAGTGTCATAGTCCTCATCCTTGTGAAGGATAATGTTTGCGTAAAGCAATGCCTTTTTATCATAAGACAGATTGCTGTTGTATTTGAAGAACATGGTAAGAAGCTGTGGCAGCTTATCTACCGAGTAAGCTGGAAGCGCCTCCATATATGCCTCGAAGATACCTGACACATGAAGATTGTGCTCAATGGCCATTCCAAACCATTTCAAGAATTCTGGCTCAATGTAAGGAGCTCTTAAAAGGTAAGTGACTATAGCCAAGAGAAGCTTCATGTCTGGATATACTTCGTAACACTCCTCCAAAATAGGCAATACCTTTGGATTGTAATTGCGCTCTGTCTCCAGAAGATGAATCATCTGGATGGCCATATCTTTATTGATAGCCTTTTTCTTCTTAGCCCAGTTTAATACCTTGATAGTGAGCTCATCAAAGCTTGAAATGAGGTATGGATCCTGAAGGAAAATGTAGTAGGCCTCGATGTATAAAAGAGGTGTATCCCATCCATCATCTACCCATTTTCCAATCTCTCTCAGCTTTGCTGTAGGATTCTTGATGTATTCCTTTCGAAGGAACAAAAGGAACCAGAAAATATGAACATCTCCGCGATGCTCTCTAAAGATGCCTTCGATGTTTTCTGTAAGGCGATCCACGTAATCTTCTTCACGCTCGATAAGTGTACAAATGTAGAGAAGGAATGCCCACTCTCTGCTGCCCTTATCCTCGATGCTGCGCTTTAAATCCTGGATAATCCAGAGTGCTTCCTGCTTTTGATTGTTAGTCACATATAAAAATGCCTTTACAAGAAGTATGAAATTGCTGCTGCCAACTTCGTCAGAAAGACTGTTTATAATCTCAAGAGACTCGGCGCACCACTGGCTGGTGGTAACACGGCGAAGTCTGTAATCTTCGTATAAACGAAATGCCTTTAAAATCTTTTTGTTGTGAGAGAACTCCTCTGACTCTAATGACACGCCCTCTTTATCTGCTGTTGCAAGGACTGTAATCTCCTTGTGGATGTCTCTATAGTCGAAAGAAATCTTTGCAAAATTGATTCCGGCGTGCATCTTATCCTTGTGGATGTAGTAGCTCATATTGAAAATGGAGCCAAGGAAGAAATCTCCAGTAATGTGCTCCTTTTCAACTGAGATGAAATCTGCATCGCAAGTGACAGTGATATCGATGAAGCCCCATGTAGAACGGCTGATTTCTATCTCGCCTTTAACATTTCCTTCTACCTCGTAGTATGAATCCTGTCGCTCCTCTAAGTTGAAAGTCATCTTTGCTTTCAGTCCGCAGGATACTAAGAACTCATCTACATTTACAGCTGCGATAGGTGCAGCTTTAAAGCCTCTGTAAAGAAGCTTGGTGCGTTTGTCCTGATCTGAAATAAACTCTGCGAATCTGTCTGAATAAAACAAAGAAACAGCTTCCACAAAATGATTCTGCGCAAACTCTGCATATTCCTGAAGTGTGCGAATCTGACCTATGCTGCATGTCAGTGGACGTTTTACATAGGTAATAGAAAATGGCAGCTTCTTTTCCATGCCTACAGTGACAATGATGAAATTGCCCTTGAGACATTCTGAAGCTTTGTAATTGTAATCATCAACAAGATAATCGATACGAACACTAACACCATCAAACCACGGATTAGTGATACGAACATAAGGATTATCGCAGTAAACCACACCTCTTGCCTTAACATCATTTGTACTCTTAAAATATATGCTGCCCGAAAAGGCATCATTAATAAAGCAGGTTTCTTCTATCTGCTCTGATTCAAACTCAATATTTGGTTTTAAGTCGTCGAATTTATCTTCGGAAATACGATAGATTCTTTTTCTCAAAACATTCTCCTCTTTTATCATGTGGGTAATACTAACCCAAGCATATTATTTATTAGTATAGCACAACATATAGTGTTTTCAAACGTATTGGGTGACAAAAATATGGATAAAATACAGACTCAGTGCTATTATATAAGGCAAGAAAATTTTAACCTTTAAGGAGGCTTTCAATGATAAAGCACAAGGATCATTTTCATGGAAGTGATTTAGAAAAAATAGAGCAGATTTACGGCATAAAAAAAGAGGACATCATTAGCTTTTCTGCAAATGTTAATCCCCTGGGAATATCTCCTAAGCTTAAGGATGGAATTGCCGCAAATATTGACTGCATCACATCTTATCCAGACAGAGATTATGTAGAGCTCAGAAAATGCATCGCAGAATACTGCAACACTGAAACAGAAAACATCATCGTAGGAAATGGTTCTACAGAGCTTATCTCACTTTTCATTCAGATTGAAAAGCCTTCAAAAGCTTTAATACTTGGACCTACATATTCAGAGTACGAAAGAGAAATCGCTTTAGGCGGCGGAAAGAGCATCTACTATCCTCTTCGCGAAGATAATGATTTTGTTTTAGATGTTGACCATTTCATCAGCAAGCTTACAGAAGATATTGACATGCTTGTTATCTGCAATCCTAACAATCCTACAGGAACAGCAATCAACAATCACGATATGAGAAAGATTCTTGATGCCTGCAAGGAATGCGATATCTTTGTTATGGTTGATGAGACTTATGTGGAGTTTGCAGAAAACATCAATGAGGTTTCTTCTGTAACTCTTACACGCACTTATTCAAACATTGCAATCCTTCGAGGCACTTCAAAGTTCTTTGCTGCCCCTGGTCTTCGTCTTGGTTATGCAATCTGTTCCAACACAGATTTGATGCAGACTATCAACCAGCGCAAAGATCCTTGGACAATTAATTCAATTGCAGTTGTTGCCGGAAAGTTAATGTTTTCAGATAAAGAATATATCGAAAAGACTCGTAATCTTATTGCGACTGAAAGAAATCGTTTATACGATATTTTTGATAAGAGCACACGTTTTAAGCCTTACTGGCCACATGGAAACTTCATGCTTCTTCGCATCTTAGAAGACGGCCTTACCAGCCAGGAGCTCTTCGACCGATGCATCAAAGAAGGTCTCATGATTCGCGATTGTTCTACTTTCCCATATCTGGGCGAGAATTACATTCGCTTCTGCTTCATGAATCCAGAGGATAATGATAGACTTGCTGCTCTTCTTTTGAAGTAGATAATATTTGAGCCTGCGGTTCCGCAGGCTCTTTTTAATCATATGTAATCACTTTTGCCATGTCTAACTCTCTCCTTTTACAATATATAAATACATTTTGCTCCATAGATTCGCTTAACGCTTTGTTCTCCTGTCGAGTCTGTTAATCGGTCCAATGTTTGTGTCCTCTGTACTTGTATAAGGGTATTATACTAAATCGATAATTTCCTTAAAGCTATTTATTTTATATTCTGCCTTGTCATAACTGCTAGCACTACCTATTCCTATGCTGTGAAATCCACCAGCTACTGCTGCGTCAATTCCAGCTTCGGCATCTTCAACAACAAAACAATTTTCATTCCTTAATTGAAGAATACCGGCAGCCTTAATGAAAACCTCTGGATTAGGCTTTGACTGAGAAATTATTGTTCCATCAGATATCCCATCAAAGAAATCCAAAAGACCAATGCGGCTTAAAATCAGCTTAGTGTTTTGGGATGATGAACCAATAGCAAGCTTTAAACCTTTTGCTCGAAGTGCATTTAAAGTATCTGATACCTCTGACGATACATCCCTTTCTGTCATTGATGACAAAAACTCTTTATATAAATCATTTTTCTTTGTCATCATCTCAAGCTTTTCTTCATCTGAATACTGCCTGTCAGCTTTCTCCAGAATTATCTCCAGGCTGGCAGCTCTGGAAACACCACGAAGTCTTTCATTTATTTTTCTATCAAAATAAATCCCCTCATGGTCAGCCATTTTCTTCCAGGCCTGATAATGATATTCATCAGTGCTGCAAATAACACCATCTAAATCAAATATAATTCCCTTGATTTCCATTTTATATATAGTCCTTTCCACATAGTGGGTCTACCGGGCTGATTCCCTTGAAGCTTGAGCGGCCCATAAGTTTATCAATACAAGCAGTAACAAATTCCTCATTGCCACTATAAGTATTGATATATGTTTTCATCATTGGTGCATCAAACAGATGATATGGGTATGCTGTAGAAACCATAAGCATAGGAATTTCGCTGGCATGCCATGGAGCGTCATCTCCCAGTCCAAACAATACGTTCCAGTTTAGTCTGAGTGTTGTATTATTTGATGCATTCTCCATGTTGCATACATACAGATATAAATCATAATCAGCCTTCATATCTGCAACGCTTCTGTACATTTCATTCATAAGAGCCTGCTTTTCTGGAGTCATTCTGCTTGGATCTGCAAAATCCATTACAGAAATTCGAGTACGTCTGTCTCTAACCTTGACTTCAAAGCCTTCTTCTTCTAGTTTTTCCTTCCACATCTTTACAAAATCGCTATTTGGATCATCATTTCTATCGATAACATTCAAATAAATGCGCTTATATTTTTTTGCAGAAAGTGGAAGTAAACTTTCCTCATCTCTTACGAGTGTGATAGCCTTATCTGCAACTTCCTTAGCCATCTTTCTATGCTCTTCACAACCTACTACAGCCAAAGCATCTTTGCCTGGCACAAGAGTTCCTTCTGCCTGCTTTTTGTGAAGACCTAAAGAAGCCTTTGTAGCAAGTATTCTAAGAACTGCTTCGTCTAATCTTTCTTCCTTAAGGATTCCATTTTTCACACCATTCATAAGGAATCCATAATCCTCTTCTAAGCTCTTATTGAAAAGAATCATGTCACATCCATTTTGGATAGCAGTAGGAATTGCAAGTTCCCTCTTCATAGCAGCTGTAAATCCAACCATAGGTGTAGCATCTGTAGAAATCAAGCCATTAAATCCCAGCTGCTGTCTAAGCAATTTGGTAAGTAATTCATAAGACAATGATGCAGGAAGTAACTGTTTTTCTCTTGAAGCACCATTATCGTATTTACGAACATAGGCAGGGCAAGCTATATGGCCAACCATAACTGTCTTAGCCCCCTTATCAATGAGTGACTTATATACATATCCAAAGGTCTCATCCCATTCCTCTACAGAAAGGCTATTTATGCTTGTAAGAATATGTTGATCTCGCTCATCGATACCATCTCCTGGGAAATGTTTGATAGCAACTGCCACATTATTCTCATCAGCACCATCCATGTACCTAGAAGCAAAGTCAACCACCATCTGTGGATTGTCTCCAAATGTTCTTACATTTGTAATTGGATTGTGAAACTCCTTGTTAATATCAACGATTGGTGCAAAAGACCAATTCATACCAAGAGCTGCACCTTCTTTGCAGGCCACATATCCCATTTTGTAGCCATATTCGCTATCTGCTGTTGCAGCTACTGCCATAGGCTTTCCAAAGGATGTTCCCTCAAAAGCCAAACCATCTCCTCCTGCCTCAGTATTGGCAGCAAGAAGAAGTGGAACCTTGGCGATTGATTGAATTTTTCTGTGAGTGTTCTGTATCTCCTCGGCTCTGCCACTTCGATACATCATACCCCCTACCTTTATATCTCCTACAATGTGGTTGAGGACTCCATCATCACTGCTGAATCCCATTGGACAGAATACCTGTCCACACTTATCCTCGAGTGACATCTCGCTAAAAGTAGATTCAATCCACTCTACAGCCTCATCATCTAAATAAAAGGGATTTCCCTTAAAATCTATCTTTGACATTTATAACCTCGTTAATTACAAAAATATTTTCTTAAGAAATATGTAGGGCCACAGCTCCATGCGTGACAATAGCTGTTAACTATTGTTCCGCCATAAGGAGACTCATTTGGATTCTTAGGATTGTATAATTCCCAGAATGTATCTGCCCCTTCCTTAAGCATTCCACCCCAGTATTCTTCCATTTCCTTTAAAGCCTGATCCTTTTCACCAATCATAATCAAAGCTTCTATAAAGTTATGGAACATGTATGGTGTAACCATTGTTAGAGCACTTTCTTCCTGGCGCAAACGCTCAATAAGCTTAACAGCGCCATTTCCTTCTACAGCTCCACCAAGAATCATCCATACCTGAGATGCATAGGATACCTGTCGGTCTGTACCAGAAACATATAGCTTCTTTTCCTCATCAAATAAAAAGCTATTAGCTGCTGATTTTAATTTAAGATAGTCCTGGGCATACTCTTCTTCTGCCATTACATCTCCTGTAATCTGAGCAAGCTCAATTGCTGCCTCCAAAGCATAAAGGAATATTCCCTGGGCACTAGCCTGCTTGTTAAGCATAAGGTTCCAATCTACAAAACACCAACCTAGCTTATCGGAATCCCTTACAACATAGTTTTCATCAAGATTTTCTTTTGCCAGCTCAATTTGTCTTTTACATACATGCCACAAATCATTTACAGCCGAATCATCTCCTGTTTGTCTGTAATAATCTAATAATGTATTGATAAAAAACAAGGAGTAATCAAACATGAAAGTGTCATCCACCTCTGGCTCTGGTTCAAGGAATATGCATGCTCCCACTCTATCCTCATCGTTTGTAAGAGCCCCAAAAAGATACAGGCACTCCTTTACTAAATCGTAATTACGATATGTCTCATAATTAGCCAATGCTTGCATTCTTAAATCGCCAATCCAAAGACGTCTATCTCTCTTTGGACCATCTTCAAAAACCAGCTGCATACAATCATGAAGAGTTTTGATAGCAACTCTATCAAGATCCTTGTGTAACTGATTATCAGAATTAAGTGGAACAAGCTTAGAATCGTCAGCTGAAGATTCGCTAGTGCACACCACATTGTCCAAATAAAGCTTGAATTTATCACTTATATCTAAAACTTCAATTTTTACATATCTAAATGAATATCTTCTTTCTAGTGACACTCTTGATGGAATAACATCTACGTGAATCTGCTCTTCCTCAATCCATGATGCACTTATCCATCCTTTATATTCAGCAGGATTCTCGTATAACTCGATTTCTCTTTCTGCAAAATGAATCTTGAGGAAAGCAGGCGCATCAGCATGAGAACCGACTGATTTCAAATCGAAAGCTAATCTTCCCACCTGGTGGTCACCAAAATCTATTATTATGCTATCTCCCTTTGAAAGATACTGGGTCTCTGTCATATTTATAGGACTTACATCCGTATAAATCAGCTTTGGCATGTGGTCAAGCGCTGTCTTTAATAATTTTTCATTTCTCATCTTTTAAATAATCTCTTTATCACGTTAATATTGTTTAAATAAATCAAAAATACCACTAGAAGTACGGCATTTATAATTGATTGCATGGAAGCTGTTACTTGATTTGAAAAAACAGCAAATGTGGAATTCAAAAGTGACATGCAAACTGCCGCAAGCAAAAATCCCATTTTTTCATTACAGTACTGGCTGATATATCCACCAATAAACATTGGAAGAAATGCTGTGAACATGATTGCGATACTTCCGAAGTTTAGCTGTCCACCATTGATTGTTGTGTTTCTTGCAGCATTTAAAAATCCTACAAGTCCCATTAATGCTCCGCATATTCCATAGCAGATCAGCGCATTTTTCACTTCGTTAATACCAGTGTTTATTGAAACCTTCTGTCCACTTTTCAGAGCTGCGTAATCATATCCGAATGTTGTCTTTTCAAATACAACAACCATAAATATGAGCACCACAAGAATGATAATAAATGCATAAACCCATGTATTAGCAAAAGCAGACATAGATGAATTCTGCACCTCTTTCATAAGGTATTTTCCACTTGTGATTGTATACATGATTCCCTCATAAATAAGAGTCACACCAAGTGAAGTGATAATAGGTGGTAAACGCAGTGCAACGTAGATAGCTCCCGAGATTAATCCCAATAAGCATCCCACAGCTACTGTTACAATAAGCATCATCGCTGCTGAGCCTTTTCCACCAGCAAGAGCTGAATATGTTATTTCAGCTCCAATTACTGATGAAAGCGCTGCCATTGAACCAAGTGAAAAATCAAATCGTCCACTATTTAGATTTATAGAAAGAGCCATTGTTGTAATCATGACAATTGCTGTGTAAACAACAAAATTATCAAAACTCTTTGCATTTGTAATAATATTTTGTCCCTGTGTAAGGCAAAGTCCCTCAAGTATTGCTGCTACTAAAACGGGTATTGCCAATGAATGTATTATCTTCTTAAGGGTGCTCATAATTGCCTCCAAAAAACTATTTTGACTCTACAAGAGCCTTTACATCATCATAAGTAACTGCATCACCTATGATTGTATCAAGTGATTCCTTATCAAAAATTGGTGTATCTCCGTTGTCTGTTACATAATATTCGTTGAACGAATCAACATCTGTTGCTACAAGGTATCCCTGGCTTAATGAAACTGCATTTCCATCATTGTCACGGATTACATTTCCATTTACTGCATTCATAACAAGTGCAAATACAGGTCCAATTGATGAAGAATACTTACCAGCCAGATATGTAAGTGTTCCATTTGTCATAGAATCCAAATTCATTTCTGTAAATGAATCAATATCAGCAAACTGAATATCATTCTGAGCTAATGTCTGAGCAAAGAATGTTGTAGCCATACCAACTGATAAGAAAGCTTCTGGAGCCTTCTGGATTGCCGCATTAAGCTCATCTGTAGTTGTATCACCATAGCCCTGAAGGTAAGCAACTACCTCTACATCACCTTCAATCTTTGATGGGTCAACAGCCTGATCTCCAAAAATCTGACCGATCATGCCGTTCATATCATCTGTTCCACCGTATGTATCACCAAGTCCTGCAATGATTCCTGCAGCACGATATACATGCATTGGATTTGGAATAAATGCACCGTAAATTGCAACTGTGCTAATTCCCTGCTCTTTGTAGTACTCCCCCATAGCCTTTCCAGCTTCAAACTCTGTTTCGTTTGATGGTCCAATCTGGCCTACAAAATGCTCATAACCCTTGTACTGTTCGTACTGCTCATCATCAAGAACACCAGATGCAATTGCATAGTAAACACCATATTCTTCACATGTCTCAATCTGCTGTGCTCTATCTGAGCTTGAAAGAGAAATGATTGCGTCATATCCCTTAGATGCAAACTTCTCAATTGCAGCTTTCTCATCTTCTGCACTTTCAAGAGCATCTGTATATTCGAAAGTTACGTCATAGTTGTTCTGAATATACTCTTCATAATAGTTTCTGAAACCAAGAGCTTCCTCGCCACTTACATCAGCTACTAGGACACCAATTTTAACCCCGTCCTTTGATGCAGATGCTGTGTCATTAGAATTTCCGCATCCTGCCAAAACACTAGCGCTCATCACACCAACAAGTGCTAAGCTAATAAGTTTTGCAAATCTTTTTTTCATCTTCAAATCCCTCCATAATTAACCATTATTTTTAACTGCCAAAGCAGTTAGTACCTTTATCTTGGCAATGCCTGAGTACGGTAGTTCATACTTGTTATGTATACAACTGCCATAAAGAATAAAGCAGATATCACCTGAGTAATTCCATATGCCGCGCTACTATCAATAACAATTTCCAAAATGTCGTTCAGTAGCATGTAGGAAAATCCACCAATCAAGGCTGCATAGATTTTTGAACGAGGGCCACCTGAAATAGGCATTCCTCCAAATACAATTGCAATAAAAATATTCATTCCAATGCTTGATGCTGTTTGTGTTGTAACTGATGGTGTATAGGTAAGAGTAAGAAATGCCCCGAGACCTACACCAATTCCTGCCATCGTAAATGCGATAATTGTATACTTGTTTGCTTTAATTCCTGTAAGTGAAGCACATAGTGGATTACCACCTATAAACTTCATTCTTCTACCAGTTTTTGTTAACTGGAAAACATAGAAACAAACTGCAAAATATATAATTAAGAGCATTGCTTTAAATCCGGTTCCTGAATAAGGCTTTACAACGCTTGACGGAATACTGATTCCACCGAGAGCACCACCATCTGTTGTAATAATCTGAGATGCTATTGCAGACAAAACTGACATCATAGCAACAGTTGTTACGAATGCAGGTATGTTAAATACTGATGCCAAAACTGAATTAAACAATGAGCATGCAATACCTGTTGCAAACAAAACAAGAATCATAAGCGCAAGGCTTTCTGTCTTGTTGTAAACAGTAACACCAAGGGTCGCTGCAAAAAGAGTAGATGCACCAAGGCTGATATCAAATGTTCCTAAGGTATAAATAAAAATTGCTCCTGTTGCTACAACCGCAAGAACTACCGCCTCGTTGAAAACGATTTGTAAATACATATCAAGCCTATAGCCGTATGTTTGAATAACTCCGCAAAAGATAAAAAACAAAGCAATAAGCGCTACCAATGGCAATGTAGCTATAAGCATTTGAGTATTTTTGAATTTCTTAAGTTTACTCACAGCGTACCTCCTATATCATGTAGCCAATAACGTCTGCTTCAGACAAATCTTTGCTACGATTGAATTCTTTTGTTATTTCTCCGTCCTTCATAATCAGGACTCTATCGCTCATTCCCAACAATTCTGGAAGCTCTTCACTTATCATAAGAATTGCTTTTCCTTGTTTTTTAAGCTTTATCATCAGCTGATACATAGCCTGTTTTACGCCGATGTCAACGCCACGTGTTGGACAATCTAGAATGAGAATTTCACTCTCGCATCCAATCCATTTTCCAAAAACAACCTTTTGCTTGTTTCCACCAGATAACTGGCTCACCTGCTGATTCATGTCGCTACACTTTATGGAAAGATCATTAACCTGTTTCTGCACATAATCCTTCTCATTCTTTTCTGTAATAATGCCAGCGTTATTTTTGAAAATATTCATTCCTGCAATAGCGATGTTGTCTTTAATGCTGGCTTCCAAACAAAGGGACTTTGTATCTCTGTCCTTTGATACATATCCAATCTTTTGAGATACAGCATTATGACAGCATTTGATTTCCTTGCCAGATTCTGTAATCACCTGTCCACCATCAAGTTCCAATGCTCCGAAAAGAGCTTCCCCTAAATAGTGCATTCCACATGTTGAAAGGCCCCCGATTCCAACTATCTCGCCTTTGTGGAGACTGATGTTAACATTCTTTAATTTGTCGCCGTAATTGATATTCTTACCTTCTAATGCAACCTCTTCCTGAGAAGTAGCTTCGAAGTCAGTTCTGTAATAATCCCCCTGAAGCTCACGTCCGATCATGCTTGTTCGGATTAAATCGTCATCGAATTCTTCTTTTTCAAATGTTCTAATCAACTTACCATCACGAAGCACTGTCAATGTATCGCAAACAGTAGTGATTTCTTCTAAATCGTGGGAAATAAAAATAACTGATTTATTCTCTCTTTTAAGTCTTTTGATAAGTCCATACATCAATGTTCTTCCATCATGTGACAATGCTGTACTAGTCTCATCTATTACTAAAATGTCAGGCTTTTTCATCATGACTTTCGCAATTTCAACAAGCTTTCTTTCCTGGAAATCAAGACTTCCCATTAAGTCACTAGCCTTTACATTTTTGATTCCAATTTCCTGTAAAACTTTACCAGCTTCTTCATAAAGCTTTTTCTTATCAACAAGTCCAAACTTATTTTTAAAAAGCTTTAACTCTGCTAAGAAAATGTTTTCCGCTACAGTTATTCCAGCAATAGTACCGCTTTCCTGAACAACCATACCTATTCCACCCGTTAAGGCATCTATCATGCTCTCTGGATTCCACTCTTTGTTCTTGAAAATCATTTGTCCCTCATTTGCCTTCTGCATACCAGCAGCTATAGAGGATATAGTTGATTTTCCCGAACCGTTTTCTCCAATAAGACCTCTTACCTCACCTGGATAAACTGTAAGTGAAACATCATCAAGGGCTATAACGCTACCAAACCTTTTTGAAATATTTTTCATTTCAAGTATTGGTTCACTCATAATCATCAACACCTTTCTCCTTACTTAACTTGCAAGTTGATTATAGAATCATTTTTGCCCTTTAATAATTAACAATATTGTTCAACTATATTGACCTATTTTGATGTATATGAATTATATGAAATATATTTTTGATTTTTTTTGACATAGAACCCTTTTTGAGCTATCATCATCTTCATGGACGCAAAAGCATTAAGACAGCATATCTACGATATGACGGAAACAGAAAAATTCTATAAAGAATATTACTTAGCAAGAAGCAATCAGAAAGAACTTAACAAGTTTCTTGCTAATCTGAATATGGACGAGGTTTTCAAAAAGCATTTGTTGATTTTGGAAATAGAGGAAACCATTCCCGAAGTTTTCGAGGATTCATTTTTCTTTGACTTGTCAAATAACGACAGTATTGTTGTGCAGAAGCACGAAAGATATAGTCCTGCCATTGAACATAGTCATACTTTCTTTGAAATCACTTATATTTTTGATGGACAATGCACCCAGGAAATATCAGGAAGCACTATCAATATGCGAACAGGAGATTTTTGTATTATTCCTCCAGGTATTAAGCATTCTATTTCCATTTTTGACGACACAATTGCCATCAATATTATGCTTAGAAAAGATACTTTACACTCCATGTTTTATGGCTTTTTGAATACACCAAATATTCTTTCATCATTCTTTCTAAACAATATCTACGCTAAAAAAGCAAATGATTATATTATGTTTAGAACCGGAAGTGACGAGTCCTTAAATATATCTTTTATATGGATGTTGGCGGAAAGCACAAACAAACAAGAATACTACTATCAAGCAATAACCAATACTCTGCTATTAGATTTTTACATGATTATCAGAAACTACTCTGAATCAGTACAAATGCCCTTGTTCGACAGTAGAGTTGATGTTCAAAGATACGCTCTTATTCAATACATTCAGGAGAATTATAAAGAGATTACTCTTTCAGATTTGGCTAAGAAGTTCCATTACTCAAATGAATATACCTCGCGTTTGATAAAGGAATTGACTGGCATGAATTACACTGAGATTCTTAGAACTGTAAGAATAGAACACTCACAGGATTTGCTTGCAAACTCCACTATGTCTGTAGCAACAATAGCAGAGGCAATTGGATATGATACTGCCGAACACTATATTCGACAGTTTAAGAAACATACAGGCATGACGCCATCAGCATTCAGAAAACAATCTGCATCAACCAGAAATAGATAATTCGACTTAACAAGTTCTGGCTCAATTAGGTTGAACGATAGTCACTATTCTTCCAAGAACTTCTTTCAATTTCATTATTTTCTGATTACTGCCCTACTCTTTTCAAAAATCTTTTGTTTGAGATATGTTTCCTACTGAATCGGGTGCAGAAATTCTTAAATCAGTCGTGATGTTTGACATGACTAACTTCCTATGGTAAATTTCTTTCACATTGTTAGTTGATTCTAACTTTAGATAGATAAGATATGGAGGATTAATTTAATGAAAAAACCATTACTAGCTTTATTGTTATCTACTTCGATTTTTGCATCATTTATTGGTTGCGGTTCTACATCACAGAAAGCAGAAGCAGCTACTTCTGAGACAACAGCAGAAGCTGATACTCAGTTTCCACTTACTATTAAACACGCTTTTGGTGAGACAGTTATTGAAAGTAAGCCTGAACGAATTGTAAACCTTGGATGGGCTAATCAAGATACAACACTTGCACTTGGTGTAGTTCCAGTTGGTGTGTCTGCAGCAAATTATGGTCTTATGACTGAAAATAAACTTCATCCTTGGACTGATGATGCTTTCAAAAATTTAGGTGAAACTTCTCCAAATGTTTTCAATGATGAAACTGGTTGGGATTACGAAGCCATTGCTGCCTGTGAACCAGATGTTATCATTGCTTCTTACTCTGGATTCACCGAAGAGGAATATAATCTTCTTTCTGAAATCGCTCCAGTTGTTCCTTTCTTGGAAGTTGCATGGAAGACAAACTGGCGTGAACAAACTATTACAAACGCTACTGCAATGGGACTTAAAGAAGATGGTGAAAAGCTTGTAGAACAGACTGATGCATTGATTGCAGAAAAGCTTGCTGACTACCCTGACCTTGAAGGAAAAACTGCTGGTTACTTCTGGATATCACAAGATGATATGAGTACATTTTATGCATATCTTCCAAATGACCCACGAGCTTCTTATCTTAATGATTTAGGCTTGGCTACTCCAGAAAGCATTCTTTCTTTGGCAGAGACTTCTGATGATTTCTCGGTAACTATTTCACGAGAAAAAACAGATATGTTAAATGACGTAGATATTATGGTTGTGTATGGTGATAAAGGACTTTTGGAAGCACTTCAGGCCGACCCACTTATGAGCCAGATTCCTGCTGTAAAAAATGGTGCAGTTGTATTAATTGATTCAACAACAGCCTTGGCAGCAGCAACAACTCCATCAATTCTCTCTATACCATATGCAGTTGATGATTATCTTAAAGTATTAAATGAGGCAGCACAAAAAATTGAAGCAAAATAATAAGATTAAAACAATAACTTTAATAGGAATATTATTACTGTTTATATCAGTTATCTTGTCAATAACCTACGGAGCAAAATCCGTAGGTTTATCTGATGTTATAGATGCATTACTTGGCAGAAATCTTGAAGACTACAATGTGAATGTAGTTCAGGCACGACTACCTCGCACACTCTTTGGAATTATAGCTGGTGCGTCTCTTAGCATTTCTGGTGTATTGATGCAGTCTATTACCAGAAACCCAATAGCTGATCCAAGTATACTCGGGGTTAACACTGGTGCCTCCCTTTTTATAGTATTTGGAATATCATTTTTTAATATTCAATCCAAGCTATCATATATTGGACTTGCCTTTGTAGGGGCGCTCCTCACTTCCATATTTGTTTATCGTCTGGCAAGTCTTGGTTATAGTGGGGCCACGCCAATTAAGCTTGCTATTTCTGGGGCAGCTATTAGCACCGCTCTATCCAGTCTTATAAGCATAATTGTTATGCCAGATTCCAGTGTAATGACATCCTTCAGATTTTGGCAGATAGGCAGTATTGGCGGCACATCTACTGATGACATCTTATTGCTTCTCCCATTCACTGTTTTGGCTATCGTGGTGAGTTTTCTTCTATCAGACAATCTGGACACAATGCTTCTTTCAGAAGAAACTGCAATAGCTCTAGGACTAAACATTGGTCGTACTAGAATTTTGGCAGCTCTTTGTGGCGTATTATTATGTGCTTGCACCACAGCACTAGCAGGACCAATTAGCTTTATCGGTCTTATGATTCCTCATCTTATCCGCTCTTCTATTGGATCCAGCCACAAACCACTTATTATTCTAAGTGGAATATATGGTGGTGCTATTCTTATTATCTCAGATGTGCTTGGACGAATCCTTGGCGCTCCAGGTGAATTGGAGTCTGGAATAATGACAGCACTTATTGGAGCTCCAGTATTTATTTACATTATTAGAAAGGCGAAGCTTCAGAGCTTATGATAAAAAACGAAATCATTTTTCACGGAATAAAAAAAAGACAGAAACACTACCATATTGCAATCTTTATAATGTTTGTTATCCTTGCAATACTTGTTTGTCTCAATGTTACAATTGGCGAGAAAAACTATACTCTTGCCGAAGTAGTAAGCATCATTTTAAATGGTGAAAACAACTATATCATAATGAAGCTTAGGTTACCTCGAACTATAGCAGGTATTTTTTGCGGAATTGCCTTTGCCATTGCAGGAAACACATTTCAGACCCTTCTTGGCAATCCACTGGCAAGCCCTGATATTATCGGAGTTTCCTCTGGATCAACAGTAGCTGCAGTTTTCTGTATTTTATTTTTGAATCTAAACAGAGGGATTGTCTCTATCATCTCCGTTGTTGCCGGATTACTTGCAGCGTTTACAATTTACAAGCTATCCTGTAAAAATGGATTTTCTAACAGCAGGCTTATTCTCACAGGTATTGGGGCCCAGGCATTCTTTACAGCCCTTATAAACTGGATGGTAATGCGAGCTGCAGAATATGATGTTCCAACAGCCATGAGATGGATGGCAGGCAATCTCAACGGAATCACAACAGATACACTACCTCTCCTTGTGATTGTGGTAATCCTTGCTTTTGCGATAATGATTTATTGTAATCAAAGTATCCGGTCTCTGGAATTAGGCGAACGATATGCCACAATCCTAGGAGTAAATGTTAGTGTAGTTAGAACACTCCTCATGTTTTGCTCTGTTGTGTTGATTGCATTTGCTACCTCAATCTCTGGTCCAATTGCTTCAATTGCTTTTTTATCTGGACCAATTGCGACCCGTATATGTTCAAACAACCAAACCAACTACACGTCCTCAGCATTAATTGGAGCAATTCTTGTAATAGCAGGAGACTTTATTGGACAAAATCTTCTTCCAACTAGATATCCAGTTGGAATTGTTACTGGACTTCTAGGAGCTCCATACCTTGTATATCTTCTAATCAGACAAAATAAAGGAGGCGTAATTTAGTGAAAGCCCATTCTCTTAAAGCTGAAAATTTAGTTGCCGGATATGGCGACGATATCATATTAAACTCTGTGAATATGAAAATTCCAGAAAATAAAATCAGTGTCATTCTCGGTTCAAATGGAAGTGGCAAGTCTACTATGCTTAAAACCTTCTGCAGACTTTTGGCTCCAAAATCCGGCTCGATTCTCCTAGACGACAAGTCTATCAATTGCATTAGAAGCAAGGACATTGCCAAGTCCATAGGATTACTTCCACAGGATTCTATAGCACCAGCTGGAATCTCTGTAGCTGAGCTTGTTGCCAGAGGACGCTTCCCTTACAGGAAATTTATGGCACCTCTTACAAAAGAAGATTACATCGCAATTGAGGAAGCTATGGAAGCAATGAATATATGTATGCTTGCAGACAAAAGTGTAGATGAATTATCAGGCGGGCAACGTCAACGTGTCTTTATTGCCCTAGCACTTGCCCAACAGACAGATATCCTGTTTTTAGACGAACCTACAACTTACCTAGACATTGCTTACCAAATAGAAATACTTGATCTTTTAAAGGATTTAAACAAAAAGAAAAAGACCACCATTGTGATGGTCTTGCATGATATAAATCTTTCCAGCAAATATGCTGATTATATTTTCGCCATGAAAAATGGTCATCTTATCAAAGAAGGCGAACCAGCTGATATTATTACCCCTGAAACTATCAGGGAAATCTATGGACTTGAAAGTGTTGTTGTGACAGACCCTGTCTCCAACAGTCCTATGATTATCCCTATAAGCTCTCACGATGAGATTTCTGGAGTTTCTTAAAGGCTCCTGGGGATAAACCACACCATTTTTTAAATGCATTATAGAAAGCAGTTTGGCTATGATAGCCGACTGCTTTTGATATTTCTTCAAAGGTATCCGAATCGTTTAAAATGAGCCATGCCGCTCTACTCATCCTAATATTATTTTGAAAATCCCAAATAGTCTGTTTGTAATAATCTAAAAAACCATACTTCAGCTTTTGCTCACTTATACCCACTTCCTGCGCCAACATGGGAATAGTTTTAAATTCATATGCCGAAGACATAATTATCTCATGAACCTGATTTATCTTGCGCAAATCTTCTGAATTAATCTTTATGTCTCTGGCCCCAGCTTTGATAGTGCGCAGGCTTTTATCCCCTTCTGCGCTGAAAAGCTTTCGTGATGGTGGACTAAGAAGTAGTTCTACAAGCTCCACAGCCGCTGCCTGGGCTATATGCTCTGTCATAATCCTATTTTGCATATACCCTTCCAGTTTGGACAAAACGGCAGTAATCTCTGGTATCAAGATTGTATATCTGGTATTAATTCTAAAAAAATTAAACTCGGAAATGCTCCTGCCAATAGAAGGTAAAAGACTATTCACCAAATAATCGTAGTTAATAGAAAATTCTATTCCTTTAAAATGTTGCTTTGCCCTCCATGCACCTATTCCTCTATCCATTTTTTCTAAGGACATAAATGACGATGGAATTGATTGAGCTATTATATCCCCATCTTTAACAGAATACGTCACTCCTGCATAAATAATTCCAAAATGCAAAAACTGAGTGTCATACTGATATTCAATAGAAAAATCATCCTCTATTAAATAGTCACCAATCCCGCATTGGATTGTATCAGGATTTCCATAGCTTACTATCGTTCCCAATGAATCGTTTTTATAGATTGTAAAGCCATCTTCCTCGTTCACATATTTAATCCTTGCGAGCTTATGAAACAACTTCTGATATTCAGTTGATGAATGTGCGATTTCACTTTTCATGTAAATAATTTTACATCAAAACAAATGAACTTAAAATAATTGAATAAATATCTATTTTGCAATAATTGTCAACTTGTTTTCATAATGATGTAATAATATACACTTACTGGCAGGTATTTGATCCAGATGATATGAGCCAGGTATCTTCTAACAGACAGTACATTGATATGAGTGGTGGCTATATGAAGGTGGTAATCAGCCTTCCAATCAAGCCATCTGCTAACAATGCTACATCTGTATCAGATGATGGCAAGACACTCACATGGGATTTGCTTTCGGAGTCAAACATCCACTAAGAGTTTAGTCTTATCAACATTGGCATGATTATCGGCTTATGTGTTCTCGCATTAGCAATTGTAGCTGCTGTTGTAGTTATAATCATAATCAAAAAAGGTAAAAAGAATACCGTTGAAGTAAGTACACCAATTCAGTAATGTAAAAAAAGCCTCTATCTCTTATATAGAGATAGAGGTGTATCAAATAATTCTTATTTCTTTATTCTTTGACCTTTTGTGAGCTTTACTGTTGCATAACCACTGTTAAAATAAGATGCATCTTCAAACTGCGGCTCAAGAAACCAAGAACCGTCGCTTTTTATATACCCCCATTTTTCGTTTATCTCCACCAATGCATAGCCCTCAGTTGAACGATAGTCACATTTGTGACCCCTGTATTTGCGATATAAACTCTTGTTCTGTTTTGCTTTCTTTCAGCATGGTATACATCTGAGCTGATTTTTCCTCTTTTTGTTGGTCTGTCATATCTTTCATTTTCTCCGAAATCAGCAGTCGTGTATTCTGTGAATACCCCTGATCCAACATTGTTTGAAATAATTTGGTGCGCCACTTGAATGGATTGCCCATCTTTTTCTCCTTCTATTAATTCATTCAAAATGTAATCTATAGTTGTTTCATCTTGAACTATAGTAGTATCTACAGCAATTATTTTACTTATACCAAACTCATCTTTTTCGTGGTCCGTAAATACTAGTTTACTACCAACTTTATAAATATAATCTCCGTTTTTTGCCCTAAAAGTTGAACGATAGTCACATTTGTGACCCCTGTATTTGTATTACATCTTGTGCCAGAGGTGTCTTTCGATTTGCGTTCGGAGTCAAACATCCACTTAGAGTTTAGACTCTCTATAAATGGCACTTAATCGGATACTATTACTATTCCAGCTTCCTGCATCTTAGGAAGCTCTTTTATATAGAAATTGTCATTAGTGGCAGCAACAGCATCTAAATAGAGCCTTACCTCATATCCCTTATTCTTTGCATCCAAGACGCTTCGAGCGACACAGCATCTACCATCAACACCAACCATATTGATAACATCTACCTGCATCCGTTCTATAAACTGCACAAACTCTTCCGAGGAAAAAGCACTTGGCCATCTTTTGGCAAATACATACTTCGATACTACATCAAGCCCTTCCGCCAACACATACTTATCCTCATTCTCAATCTTGCCTACATTTCTCACATAGACTACAGGAATGTCCGCAGCCACAGCTTCTTGAATACGCATATTAACACGTTCAAGTAGATCTGACTCATAGTTATCCATATACTTTTGCTGCATATCAATCACTAATAATATTTCCATTAGCAACCTTTTCTTCCACTCTTGTGATCTTCTATTGAACAAGCATTAGCAGTGCCATATTCAATCAAGCCTGCATCGGCAGGATCAATTGAAACTCTACCATCCTCGAATACAAAAGCAGGGATACCTACATCGCCTATTTCTTTACAGTGATCAAAAACAGAATTGGTATCACGTAGTCTAGTGAACGCTCCCATATTTCTGATGTTCTCACCAATATTGATATATTCAAATTCTGACTCTCTACCCTTAATCTGCTCATGAATGTAATCGCAATATGGACAAGTTGGCATTCCGTATATCTTAATCATAGGCTTTCCCCTCCATTTCCTATAATCTTCTTACCATAACCCGATTAAAATAACCTCTCCTCTAGAAATTCTTTTTCAAATTGATTTCTGTAGGTATGATTGGCCAAAGTATTATATCCATAGAAAGAATTGATGTCCTTTGGACCATGTTTCCACAAAAGCCATCCAAACAAAATCATAATACCTGGTATAAGCAATCCATTGATTAGCATAAACCACCAGAAAAACATAACAGCTCCTCCAAAGCAAATGCTTTTATTTGTCCCCCTTCAACTGCTCTTCTATCTGTTAATTCTCATCTTCCATTGCAAGGAACCAAGGACTAACCAGTAGGCAGAACTCTATGAAATAAATTACAACCATTTTAATCTTTCTAATCTTAAAATGCCACAATAATTAAAATTTCGTCCAATAAATTCATTCCTAGTTCCTGAGGAAAGGGGATACGGGGGAAGGAAAGACTGAAAGGTTCAAGAAAACAAAAAGTAAATCCCTCCACAGACCTGCGAAGCTGCTAGACAATGGTAAAATAATACACCCCTATTCCAGGGCTAATCTATATTCTAAAAAAGGACTCCCAAACAGGGAGTCCTCTGATAATTCATATTTTGTCAGCACATATAGTTATACTCACCGGCTAAAACCCGTTGCTGCGTTCCATTTGGAAGGATTAATTTTGCTTCAAGTCCTACAGGAATAAATAGATGAATATGAACTTTTTCGTTAATATAATCCCATCCCATTTCTATTTTTCCTGCTGGTGAATCATACGTTGCTTTTGCAGAAGTAAGTCCATTTGCATCATCACCTATATATATTTCAGGTTGTATTACCAGCTCACCATCACAATAGTGTATTCCACATACACCATCCATAATCCAGCCTACAACAGCTCCATAAGAATAGTGATTAAGAGATGCTTTTGGTTCCTTTCCCGGCTGAATTCCATCCCAGTTTTCCCAAAGGGTTGTGGCACCTTGATTTACCTCATATAACCATCCTGGCATTTGTGGATTCAATAGCAATTGATATGCCTCTTTTATATATCCTCTTTTCGCCAGCTGCCTGCATATTTCAGGTGTGGTTAGAAATCCTGTATTTAGCTTTCCATTTTCTTTTTTTACCATCACAGCTAACTGTTTTGCCGCAAGCTTGTCGGCCTCTTCGTGTAAAAGCCCAAAAGCCAGTGGTCGTACTAATTGACATTGGCGTTCTGTAGTAATCAATCCATTTTCTGTATAAACTTCAATATAGCCTTGTCTGGCTTTCTCAGACACACGAATTAACTCATTGACTTCAGCTTCAGGTCTATCTAAAATTTTGGCAATCTTTGACATAAGCATTCCGGAATATGCAAAATAGGCATTAGCAACATCATAGTTACCATCCTTCATGCTTTCAGCCGCGCTTCGGCCTGGCTCACACCACTCGCCATAATTCATCCCCTTTTCGATTACATAATTTCTATTCTTTTTCGAATGAGACTTGTTAAAAAGCTTTTTCTTACGCGCCTCTTTCTTCAAGAATGAATACCAGTTGCACATCATGCTATAGTTTTCACTGAGAACACGCTTATCCCCGGTCAATTGATATATTTCCCAAGGCACAATTATAATAGCGTCTCCCCACGCAACGGATCCAGCCAATAGCTTGGCAAAAAATCCAGGTTTATTGTTAGGAGGTGCAATGTTCATTACTCTTCCATCAGAAAGCTGTGTATACCTACACTGTCTTAACCATTTTTTAAATACAGGAACTGATTCCATCAAACGCAGTCCTGTATATGCAAATATACCAGCATCGCCAGTCCAACCAGCACGTTCTCTTGTTGGGCAGTCTGTTGGAATATCACAAAAGTTTCCTTTCTGACTCCACATTGCATTTTTTACCAACTGATTTAGCGCTGTATTTGATGTAGTCAATGAAAGAGTATCCATCATCTGAGAATACACCGCATGGGCATAGAATACTGCTTTTGATAAATCAGCATTTGTCTCTACTTTTACATAACGAAATCCCATGATGGTAAAGTTTGCATGATAATGGTTATACCCAGCTTTCATTGTATAATCAATAGTCTGGTAGGTTCCACCTTCTTTATGACGTTTTCTATCTTGAAAGTTTTCCTGTGTGAACTCTCCATTTTGGTCTAATGTCTCACCATGAATCAGGCGTATTTTTTCTCCTGCCGCTCCATTTGGAATTATAAGCTCAATCTGTCCCGCAAGGTTTTGACCAAAATCAAGAACTGTATCTCCTTTTGGAGTTTTAAGGATTGTTGCATCAAACCTTTCCATTCTTAGTATAGGCACAGTATCCATTGCTTTCAAAAGCTCATACCCAATAGGTACTTCCTTCACTTCATGCCAAGCCATCTCATCATCTGACAAGTTCTCCATTCTGGCATCATATACCTCGCCATGTTGCATATCATTCTGTCTAAGAGGGCCATTTTGTGATGCTTGCCATGTGTTATCAGTTGACACAATGGCTTTCCCGTTAATCTCTAGCTGGCATATTACAGCCGTTTTTTCGCCAAATAAATTTCTGTCACCATCTACACCTGATGTACTACGATACCAACCATCACCTAAGATAATATGTATTTCATTTTCTCCAGTCTTAACATAATTTGAAACGTCATATGTTTGATATGGTATTTCGAATTTATAATTGGCTGTTCCTGGTGTAAGCACATAATCAGTTATTTTTTGTCCATTTATGTATATTTCATAGAGTCCACAAGCGCTGGCATATACTCTTGCAGTCTCTATTTTCTCCATTGAATCCAGACAGAATTTCTTTCTAAGAACTGATGCTGGCTTATGAGGAATAAACACTTCATTTTTTTTATGGTTTTTCTCGTTCCATGCTTTTAAAGCCGTAGAGTTCATATAATCTGGAGTACCTATATCAAATTGATACCCAATTTCCTCACTTGGCTCAATCCATTTAGCATACCAGTCATCACTGTTAAGCAGCCCATATTCAAAGTTGCCTCCATCTGCCCATTCACCTGAGCAATCGTCCTGATCCCATAAACGGATAGTCCATGACATGTTATCTCTTGACCTATGCTCTGGTGCAATAATAGCATGCATTTTGTTTGATTCTACCTTGCCAGTATCAAGTATTATCTCACTACCCTTTTTTACAACTATTTGGTATGCGCTCTGCATAATACCTTCCTGACACTGCCATGAAACATATAAATCCTGTGCATCTATTCCTATAGGGTTATTCCGGTACTCGGTTTTACAATTTATTGCTTTCATCTATTCCTGTTACCTCTCGCTCATTGGGTGTTTTAATTCACATACTCTTTTAGAAACTGAGAACTAATTTCAGCAGAAATTATTGGTGACTTCTGTTCCCAATTTCTATGACTTTCAAGAACAACCGCTTCTACTTCATTCTCTTTTGCAATTTCAAGCATTCCTTGTAAATCCATACTTCCTTTTCCAAGCTCACAACTATCGGTTTTTAAGATTGATGAAAGTGGTCCCGTCTGTTTTGAGCCTCTATCATTGATATGCCAAAGTTTCATTCGCTGCCCAAGTTTACCCATCCAGTATTCAGGATTCACTCCAATATCAGCAGCCCAATATGAATCAAATTCAAAATTCACATATTCCGGATTGGTCTCTTCAATCAAAACTTCATAGGCCATCTTTCCACTTTTTAATCTTCTGAACTCGCAATTGTGGTTGTGATATAAAAGACTTAGTCCTTCGTTCTTTAGCAATTTTCCTGCTTCATTCAAATTATTTGCCAGGTCATAAACTGCCTTCTCATCGGTATAATCAAAGTGATGCATGCCTGTAATAACCACATATTTTGTTCCGTAAAGATGAGCCTCTTTTGCCACTTCCTCTGTTCTTTTCAATACGCTACCCAAGTCAGAGTGTAAACTAATAACTTTAAGGCCGGACTCATCTATCAATTTTTTCCAGTTCAGCTTGCCACTTTTTCCCATAGGCATCCCTGCCAGACGAGTCAAGGCTCTTATGATAAATGGCATGGGGTGAATCATGTATGAACATAATTCAATCCCCTGATAGCCAGACGCTCTCAATCTACCCAATGTGTCTTGTGCCTTTTTTTGATTGCCAATCACGGTTCGAAGCTGAAACTGTTGTATTCCTCGAATCACCCTCTACTACCTCACTTTCTATTATTTCTTCTGGCCTTTTGCCTGAATCTCAGCCATCTTTTCCTTTGAAAGAGGGCTTATTTTCATGCATATAATTGAGATAATCCATCCTATTATTGGAAATCCATAAAGCAATAACACTGTCAGATACTTAATACCATTAGTCATAGGATCATTTGGCTGTGGCATAGTTGTCTCATAACCAATAAGAGCAACACAGCCCATGGTAATCACTGTTGCTAACGACGATACAAGTCGGTCAATCATAGAATAGGTAGCTGTAACAACAGCAGGAATAAACTTTCCAGAACGGTCTTTCTCATAATCGACTACATCCGCACTCATTGATGTTGTAGCTGCTGTGACACCCATTTTTGTTCCATTAACAGCAAGAGTTAAAACGAAATATACAATAGTTGGAAGTACTGCAACTGTAATCGTTCTCGTATTAATTGTCAGTAAAAATACAGTCATAAGTACTGTTGCAATGAGACTTACAAATGACCAGAATGAAATAGCTTTTCTACTTCCATGCTTACCTGCATACTTTCCTCCAATAATGGCGAACACGATTGAAGGAAGCATCGCAATTACACTGATTAATGTGGAAAGCTGCATATTTCCAATCAGTATTCCAAACATCATTGTTGATACAATAGATTGACTACCAACCTGATTTGCAAGTTTTACAGCAGAGGCTGAAATCACATAGGTTTGCATTGCTTTATTCTTGCCTAGAAGCGAAACCATATCTTTAAAAGAAACCTTTTCATTATTGGTTGCAGCCACATCTTCAAAATTTTCTGGACAGTCAGTCTCAGATACACCTATGCAAGCCAGAATAATGAACACAAGAGAGATTGCCACTGTTACAATGCACGAAGTGCTAAGCATTTCAACAGAATATGTATTTTGATACTTTGGAAGAATTACCATTGTGATTAAAATTGTCATAATCATTGGCGCAAAGTAACTATAAACTGTTGCCCATACCCCTACCATTGGTCTTTGCTCAGGATCATTTGTCATTACCGGTCCCATTATTTGACCTGCAACATTATTCATGGCGTATCCAAATAAATAAATGACATACATTACTACGAAAAGTATAATTCCATGTCCTTTACCACTTCCCCAAATAAATAACAATAAAACCGCTGCAGACTGAATCAGCCATCCGCCAAAAAGGAATATACGAATCTTTCCAAATCTGGTGTTAAATTTATCCACGAATACTGCAATTACAGGATTTAGAACACCCTCAAGTATTCTACTGAATGTAAGAATAGTGCCCATTATCGCAGTTGCAATACCATACCCAGCATTTCCAACATAACTGACGTAAGTCATTAAGATATAAAAACACATTGCGTTTGCAGAATTCATTTGTGATAAGGCAATTTGCCAGTTCTTTGCTTTTCTGTAATTAATCTGATTTTCCATTTTTGCTCCTTTTTACTATCATTTTGTATCTAGCGTAGACTTCCAAGAAATCTCAGGCTTTCCTTTGGATGTCGGCTCATATCATTTCGATCAACGCCAATAAGTCCAAAGGTCATCTTGAATCCCTTTTGCCATTCGAAATTGTCTAGTAATGACCAATAAAAATACCCTTTAACTGGTAATCCATCATCTATACATGATTTAATCTCATCAGTAGCAGTTTTTATGTACTCTACTCTCTCGTTATCTTCTGATGTTGCAATTCCATTTTCCGTAACAATTAAATCTCCTTTGAAGGACTTTGCCACCTTTCGAACTACATTTCCAATTGCTTTAGGATAGTTTTCATATCCCATCTGGGTTGTTTTAACTCCATCAGGTAAACGTTCCTCCCCCTGCTCATCGAAACATTTTCTCGTATAACATTGAACTCCAAGGAAATCATCACCTTCAATAGCTGGAAGATAATGAAGTAATTCTTCATCCCATACTCTTTCAATTGCTTTAGTTGATTCTGCACTATTTGATTCTTCAAGTGATTGTAAGTCATGCAATGATAATGTAATTCCAACCTTTAAATCAGGCCTAGCTTCTCGAATTGCTTTTACCGCAGCCATGTGTGCTTTCATTACAATTCGGTCTCCTTCATCTGAGCACTGTGATACAAATACAGCAACATCTCTTGGGTCTTTAAATCCAAATGCCTGTGCACTTTCCATTGCAGCTTGAATCATACGATTCTGATCCAAATTGATACCAACCTGAACCTTCGAATCTTCTTCTGCCTGTTTTTCTTCTAGAGAACGACTTGCACTCATGCGAGCCATCATGCTTTTCATCAGTCCAGCCAATTGATAACGCATATTGGCTTCATTGATGGTGCAAACATAATGAATTCCTTCTCCCAATTCTGAAACAATTCGTCCGCAGTATGCAGAAAAATCATCAATGACCTCAGGATTCTCCCATCCGCCTTTACGAATTAACCACTTAGGAGATGTAAAGTGCATTAGAGTGATAACCGGTTCCACTCCATTTTCTACACAGCACTTAATGACATCCTTGTAATGCTCTACTTCTGCAGAATCCCATTTGCCCTCCTCTGGCTGTATTCTTGCCCACTCAACTGAAAATCGATATGCATTCAGTCCAGCATCCTTTAATAGCTTTATATCCTCTTCAAAATGATGATAATGATCTACTGCCAAACCAGAAGGTTCATCAAACATACTGTGCTCCAAATTCTCTTGAACCCAATAATCACTGTAAATATTGTTTCCTTCTACCTGATGTGCGGCTGTGGCAGCCCCCAATAAAAAACTCTTCTCAAACATATTCTTTCTTCCTTCCTAGTTAAATGTTAAGTTGTGAACACATTATATTGGGATAAACAGATATTGTATTTTATTAAAATGATGTATATTATAGTTTTATGATATTTGCTATATTTTTCACTTTTTGCACAATTTACTACTGCGCAAATTTATGAAAAAGTTACAATGGGAGGCTGATATGAAATGCTATTTTCACAATTAGAATTGATTTATCAAATATATGGAGTTCCAATCTCAGTATTTGATTTAGATGGGACATGTAAGAAACTTATCCCTGATAAGAATTTTAATGGCGCTTTTAAACTATCTGATATTCCTGAATGGACACACTTTAGTTCTTTTACAAATCAAGTTTGTTGTCTTGTCACAGATTCCCTGCTTCTATTGGGATTTATCCCGGATTTTTCAAATAAGCAGATAATCGTCTTGGGGCCTGCCACTACTGTCGAGATGAATTCTGTTTCCCTGAAACATTTTACGGATCAGGTAAGCTCCAGCTATTCAAAAGAGATTGCTTTAGCAATATCGAGTACACTTGCTTCGATGAAATTGACTGACCTACATCAATTTAAAGCTACCTTATCTCTAATAGAATCCCTATTGGGTGTGGAAATACACGATATTAAAACAATTAGCGAATACTCAACGAACTTAACTCAGATAAATGCGCTAGAGAAAGTTACTAATGCAATTACAACAGAGATTACTTTTGACGATCATGACTACACTGACACAGATATTCAGGACAGAATTCTATTTTATATTTCTCATGGTATGGTTGAAAATCTTGAGAACCTTGTTATTCCAGAGCAATTTATGGAATCAATGAATAGATTAAGTCTACGATATGTTAAAAATTCACTCATTGTTTTGAACTCTCTCAGCCAACGTGCAGCTCTATCTGCAGGCGTGCCATTACGTTCTACTGACTCTTTAGGAAGGGCTTTTAGTGACCAGATAGAGTCCTCGCCTGATGTTGAGTCCCTAATTCAATTATCAGCAAGAATGTTCATTCCCGCTGCCTATGCAAGGTTGGTCAGAGATGTTAATATACCAGGCAACACAAGTCGTGATATTCGAACTGTAATAATATATGTTCAAAATCATTTTAGAGAACAGATAACTGTCAAGAAACTTGCTGAATTAGTGAATTTATCAGAAGAACATTTATCCAGAAAATTTAAATCCGAAACAGGCATGACACTAAAGAGTTTTATTGTTAAAGAAAAAATACACGAGGCAGAGGCTCTACTTCGCTTCACAGATCTATCACTATCATCAATTTCAGAAATATTATCATTTTCATCACAAAGCTGGTTTCAAACTGCTTTCAAAAAACAGACTGGAAAGACACCTATGGAATATCGAAAGGAAGCCTAGTGATAGGCAATTTGCCATGTTTTTAAACAATCGAGTAGTAGGAGGGAGATTAATTAAATCTCCCTCCATAACTACAATATTCATATCATGCTTTGGAAGTATAAGGATTGATTTCATAGGCCTTTACCCCGCTAACATTTCCTCGTTAATTGTATCCTCACTAGCTGCCATCGCTTGCAATGTTTTATCTAACAAGTCATTGAGCTCCCAGCCAAGCTGATTTGCACCACGTTCTATTACCTCTCGTGAACATCCTGCGGCAAATCCTTTGCTTTTATATTTCTTCTTAAGAGATTTTAGTTCCATATCTTTAGTACTCTTGGATGGTCGCATTAGAGCTGCCGCCCAAATAAGTCCTGTCAACTCATCAGCTGCAAAGAGTACTTTTTCCATCTCTCTTATTGGCTCTACATCTATAGTTTCTCCGCAACCAACAGTAATACCGTATCCGTGTGAACATACTGCATGAATAATATCATCACTCACACCGCCCTCTTTTAATAATTCTGGAGCTTTTAAACAATGTTCATCTGGATACAATTCAAAATCTATATCATGTAAAAGTCCAACAATTCCCCAATATTCCTTTTCATCTGCATAACCAAGTTCATTTGCATACCATTTCATAACAGCTTCAACGGTTAATGCGTGTTGAATATGAAAAGAATCCTTGTTGTATTTTTTCAGTAATTCAAAAGCCTCATCTCTTGAAATCATTGTTACTATCCCCCTTCTCTTATTTTCTAAAAGCATACTCTTTTAGTAGGCAAATAGCAATCTCTATATTACATAGGACGAATGGTTATAAATTTTCTCAATTAAGTTTACTGTAAATAAATTTTATAATTTGTTCGGGTTTACAAAAAATCATCGACGAGTTCTACTCATTAGTAAATCCAGAGACTCACTTTGACTATTTTAATGTTAAGCTTACAGGAATTAACGAAGAAAAAGTTGCTAATGCTCCAACCTTTCCAGAACTATGGGAACAAATTGAACCTGTTCCTTTAAGAAAAAATAGGCTCGTCTTACAGTGAACTACTAGTTTTAATAAGAATCAATCCAACTAGAACAGAAAATACTCCAAGTATCAAAATATCTAAAAACCCTAGTCTTTCACTAGTCCTGAGATGATGAGGCTTTTTCGGATCTATGTAAACTGATATTTCCTCACCACTTTTATATCTAATTGCTTTTAAGGATGATATCACATTCATTTGGTGTACATTATATTCGCGCCCAGCATAAATATATGAAAATCTTATCAAATTATAAAATTTAGTAGATTCTACTTTTTCAACTTTTGCTGTAATCTTTTCTGTACACTTATGAAGAGAATACAAAAGCCATGGTCCTATAAAGGTAACGGTTACTCCAATTATCAATATAAAAAAATTACCTACTCTCATTTCCAAGTAGAATGCCCCCTTAATAGTTTTAATTTGTTCATCGGCTATTGCTTTACATTAAAGCTTCTGACACAATCTTTGAAGCTTCTTTGTATACTTCTAAGTTCTTGTATCCTTTAGTAAGAGCAACATCTAACCCCAATGCAGCTGACTTTAATTGATATTTTGTGCGCTCTCGCTCTTCTATTCTTGCTATTTCTTTCTCGCCTAAAAAAATACTGCATGGTGTAATAGGTCCAAATCCATAATCACAAATGCAGCTTACATATTCCTTGCACTTGGGACAAAGATATATAACATTTCCAGCGATAGCACCAGAAAATTCGCATCCACAATTTTTACAATGCAATTGTTCCATATCCTCCTCAATTAAACTATCTAAATTATAGTGAATCTAAGTTTACAAAAAAAGATGTAATTGCCTCTGACAGCTCTTCTAGTTCAATAAAAAGACCTGCATCACAGATGCAAGTCCTTCTAGTTCTATCATATTACTGCAACCAAAGATCCAAATCTACTTTACCTTTGATTCCCTTAACTGTGCCGCTTTCTGAATACTGCCAAAGCTGATATTCATATGGCCAATAGAATTCTTTATTATATCCCGCAAACCACTTTGGATATTCTGTAAGCTGTGTCAAATCGATAAGCATAGCGCCCATCTCTGTGTTGTGATAAATCATTCCATCATATCCAGCATTCTTGATTGAATTAAGGAATCCGATGGTAAGATTTGTTCTGTCTTCAACAGAAAGTGTATTTGTGCGGGCCTCGCTGTCGCTTACCTTTTCCACATCAAATACGATTGGAAGCTGAAGCTCATATCCTTTTAGCAGATCTATTACTGTAGAAGCTTCTTCTAAAACCTCATCCTTTGAAATAGCCTGTGAGAATACGTAAACACCTACATCGATACCAGCTGCCTGTGCACCTTCGATGTTCTCGATGCACTTCTCATCAACAACAAGCTTTCCTGTACCGTATCCACGATATACAGCACGAATAAATGCAAACTCTACACCGTCTGCCTTAACAGCCTCCCAGTCGATGTCTCCCTGATGTGAAGAAACATCTATACCAAATCTGGAAGTAACTTTGCCGTCTTCTATGTAGCTGTAACGACCTGTGGTCTCGTCCTCCACAAGGTTATCAATGTTGAATGCACTCTTTGTAAGCTCTTCGTTGATTGGAACAAAGTTGTACTTCTGATTAGCAGCAACAACAATGTACTCAGGATAGAAAGACTTCAAAACTGAAATTATCGTATTTCCATTTTCAAGAGATTCACGAAGGGAATCAAGAACTGAAACCCTTCCCTCTTCCTTAGCTTCATCAACAAGTGCCTCTACCTCGGCAGAAGAATAAGTCTGTCCCTCTTCTACCTTGTCCACCTGAATGCGGCCCTTAGTATCAATCACTATGTAAATAACACCCACCGCTATTAGTGTCACTATTATCGAAATAATAGATATTAAAAAATATCTGATTGCTTTTCTCATCTTATATTCTAAGTGTCATATCATCAAGCGAACCAATCTGCTTGCGATACCACACTATTCCCTTCCATTTTCCAAATTTGTAACCGATATCTTTGAAATGCCCAACCTCTTCAAAGCCAAGTGCTTTGTGTAAGGCTATGCTAGGTTCATTATCGTCAGTAATAACACCGTACATGAATTTGTAGCCCATTGCGGAGAGTCTTTCCTCAAGAGCTGTATATAATTTGCTGCCGATTCCCTGACGCTTTGGCGCATCATTAGAAACGTAGATAGTAGTCTCTACAGAGAACTTATAAGCATCATGATGTCTAACCTGGCCGCCATATGCCATTCCCAGGATCTTTCCGGTCTCATCACAAGCCACAATATAAGGATACGCCTTCTTTGTGTCAATAATACTCTGTCTGTATACCTCTATAGAAGGATTCTTCTCTGTAAAAGTAACCGATGTATTCTCAGCATAATAGCCATAAATATCATGAATGGCGCTGGCATCACTTTCCACAGCGTCACGAATTTCTATATCCATAGTCAATCTCCTCAAAGCTAGTATAGATAAAATGATAACAAAGCCCTATATTTATTTCAAATAAAATAGACATATTTTAGATTGTTTTATATTTAACTTTACAAATCCCGTTATTTCATCTATAACAATGATTTAGATTTTTATTTTGGACACAGGAGATTTATTCATGAAATACGAAGCAATACTTTTCGACTTAGATGGAACACTTTTATACACTCTTGAAGATTTAACCGACAGCATCAACTACATGCTGGATAAATACGGTTTTCCAACTCATTCAATAGATGACGTTCGCAGATTTGTAGGCAATGGACTTCGAAAGCTTGTTGAGCGAGCTCTCCCTGAGGGACCTGATTACAAACATTTCGAAGAATTTTTAAAGGAGTTCATCGAATACTACAACTGTCACAATCTAATCAAAACAAAACCATATGATGGTGTTATTGAGACCACTGAAAAGCTTGCTGCCCTTGGTATGAAAATGGCTATCGTAACCAATAAAGGTCAGACAGCCAGTGATTCTCTTATTGATGATTTCTTCGCACCACACATCACTATCGTAGTAGGTGATGATGGTATTCACAAAAGAAAGCCTGATCCAGAGCCAATCGAAATCGCGTTAAACAAGCTCGGCATCACAGATAAATCCAAGGTGCTATATGTAGGCGATTCCGAAGTAGATGCCACTACAGCAGAAAACGCAGGCCTTGATTATGTACTCTGCACTTACGGCTTCCGTGATATGGATGTTCTTCAGCAGTTCCATCCAATAGCGTACGTAGATAGCTTTTCAAAACTCCTGGATATTTAATAAGCCAGTAAGTAACAAGCTATTAGATTTCTTAAACGAAGCTTTCTTCAGCTGAGTGTAGAAATACTAATGCTTGTTACTGTAACTGGCGAATTTTATTTAGCGTAAGATTTATAAATATCTACATGATCATAGATACATCTCCATGAGGAGCTTGAATGAGCGGTGCAGCAAATATATTCTGTGCCGCTTTCTGATATCATGGAGCTGACAGCACAGCTTCCAGATTCATCTACATATCCAGTTTTGGCGCCTTCAATCTCGCCCCCAAATTCCTTATCCTCTATTCTGCGTAAGAACCAGTTGGAAATAGTGATTCCCTCTGGATTTACGTTTGTAGCTGTAGAATTGTAAACCTTTGTGGTAATTACTTCCTTGCAAAGCTCATTATCAAGAGCTGCCATCATAATAACAGCGATATCATATGGTGTACTGTAGTGCTCTTTGCTGTGGAAACCAACAGGGTTTGTAAAATGTGTTGTGCCATTTATTCCAAGAGATGCACACTCTTCATTCATCATCTTAACAAAGCTGTCGATATCACCTGCTACATAGATAGCAAGCTGAGCAGCTGCATCTCCACCAGAAGGAAGGATTGTTCCGTAGAACAAATCCTTTACAGTAACCTCTTCATCCTCAACAAAACCAGATGTGGAACCGCCACCAGCATATGAATAATCAATAGCCTCATGACTCATAACCACCTTGTCGTTAAGCTTGTCAGCTGGAATATGATTTGCTGCTACAAGAACAGTCATAACCTTTGTCATGGATGCAGGAACAATCTTTTCAGTAGCATTTCTTGTAGCTACTATTGTCTTTGTTTTATTGTTAATCAACACTGCAGATTCACTGACAACATCTCCGCCAATCTGAACTGTTTCCTCAGATTCCTTTGCAGAATAATTGCCAGCCTTTGGTGCCTCTTCCTCTTCTATTTCCTTTGTTTCTTCCTCTTTTGGCTCCTCAGCAGCTTTTGCAGATACTTTTAGACCTGTAGCCTTTTCCTCCTGAGCTTCAGCCTCAGCCACAACCTGTTCCTCGGCTGCCACCTTTAATGAATTATCATCTTTACCTTTTATATGGGAAATAATCAGACAGGCTGTAACTATCAATCCGATAATTATCAAAGCCATTTCAGAATAAACCTGAATCCTGCGAATCATCTTCTTGCGTCTGCGATACTCTCTGCGTTCCTCGCTAGACATATTTCTATTTTTAAAATTATTACTCATAACAAAATACTCCATCTCCCCAATACCGATACAAAAAGTTTATCATTGATAACTGTTATAGACAATTCAGAACAAACATTTCGTAACTATTGTCCAAATAAAAAATCCAACTGAAGCAAATCGCTCCAATTGGATTTGAATTAGTGGACTAGACGGGAGTCGAACCCGTGTCCAAAAGCCAATTCCCGGCCCTTCTACGAGTGTAGTTTGTATTTTTACATTCCCTCCACATAACACCCACAAACAGGTTTTATGCTTTAGTAGCTTCATGATACGCCCGCCATCTCAAAGCTTTGATAACGTCGTTTCCTACAAAGTCGAAGTCTGAGTCCTAAAGTGTAGGTGCTCTAGGTCAGACTGCCGCAACTAGGCAGCGTATGCTAAATTATCGTTAGCGTTTAATTTTAAGTTTGGCCATTTAACCCATCGCCGTGGGACTCGCTTCTTCCGCTGCATGACCCCTGTCGAAACCATGACTAGCCCAAAAACTAAATAAATGACTATACAGGTTTCTGATATTAAAAGCATTCATTTCATTCTGCTTTTAACATCACTATGTCGAAACCATGACTAGCCCTAATCAGCACTACAAATTATATAGTACTCTATATACTTTCGCAAGCGGTAATCCTACAACATTATTGTAGTCGCCTTCGATGCCTTTAATCAGCACTGCACCTAAGCCCTGGATGCCGTAGGCTCCAGCTTTATCCATTGGCTCCTTTGATGCAATGTAGTCCCTGATAGCCTCAGGTGAATTCTCATACATTGTAACTTCTGTGCACTCTGAGAATGTCTTAACATCCCCATTCGCATTTACGATAGTAACACCAGTATAAACCTGGTGTGCTCTTCCTGAAAGCTCTGTAAGCATTCTGAAAGCATCCTCTTCATCCTTTGGTTTGCCAAGGATTTTATCATCAAATGCAACAACTGTATCTGCAGCAAGAACTGTCTCGCCCTTGTGCTTTTCTGCTACTGCAAGTGCCTTCTGTCTGCTGAGATCCTCAACAACCTTTGCTGGAAGTGTCTCAGCGGTAACCTCATCAATATCAGCTGGATCAACAACAAACTCGATTCCAGCCTGTGCTAATAATTCTTTTCTACGTGGTGATCCCGATGCAAGTACAATTTTCATTATCCTAAATTCCTTATCTTAAAGTCTCTCTCTGCTTCTCTCTTCATATCTTTCTTCTGGATATCAGCTCTCTTATCGTAAAGCTTCTTACCTTTTGCCAATGCAATCTTGACCTTTACAAGGCCATTATTAAGGTAAACCTCCAAAGGAACGATGGTGTAACCACTTTCCTTAATCTTGCTTAAGAGTCTGTTAATCTCAGACTTGTGAAGAAGTAGCTTTCTAGGGCGAAGTGGATCTCTGTTGAAGATGTTTCCCTTCTCATAAGGATTAACGTGCATCTGGTAGATGAACATCTCACCATTATCAATTCTTACAAAAGCTTCCTTGATAGAGCACTGGCCCATTCTCATGGACTTTACCTCAGTGCCGTGAAGCTCGATTCCTGCCTCATATTCCTCTTCCATGAAATATTCATGGTAAGCCTTTTTGTTGTTAGCTATTAATTTACGTCCTTCTTTATTCATAACAATTCCTCATTAAAATCTCTGAAATTCCGTAAGTACGAAGTCAATCGTACGGGCCTGCTCATCAACGCTGTCTAAAACAACTGTCACCGGCTGGCCAAGCTTAAAGGTACGGCCTGTGCGCTCACCTACAAGAGTAAGATTCTCCTCGATGAACTCATAATGATCATCGTACAATGTGGATACGTGAACAAGACCTTCCACTGTATTTTCAAGCTCCACATACATTCCCCAACCTGTAATTGAAGAAATGCTTCCTTCGAATTCCTGTCCGATAAATTCCTTCATGTACTGAACCATCTTAAGCTTATCAACCTCGCGCTCACAATCCTCCGCACGACGCTCAAGCTTGCTTGTCTCAAGAGCCACCTGTGGAAGAATAGACTCGTAATGAGAAAGCTTACGCTCGTTCATACGTCCACGTAAGTGATCCTTGATTATTCGGTGAATCTGTAAATCAGGATATCTTCGTATAGGCGAAGTGAAATGACAATAATACTGAGCCGCAAGACCAAAGTGTCCCTTGCACTCTGTATCGTATTTAGCCTGTTGCATACATCGAAGAGTCATCTTGGTAATGACTGCCTCATCCTCGTGTCCCTTAAGAGAATCCAGCATCTTCTGAATCTCCTTTGGATGGATACTGTCCTTATTGCCCTTAAGTGAGTAACCACAGGCTCCAAGGAACTTGCCTAAAGTCTGCATCTTCTCTGGATCTGGCGCTCCGTGAACACGATATACAAATGGTGATTCCATAAGATTGAAATGCTCTGCAACTGTCTCATTGGCTGCAAGCATGAAATCCTCTATAAGCTTGTGAGCGTCATTGCGCTCATATGGAGCAAGACCAACAACCTTACCATTTTCATCGATAAGAATATGTGTCTCAGGGAAATCAAAATCGATAGAGCCTCTCTTCTTACGCTTAGCGCGAAGAATCTTTGAAAGCTCATACATTTTATCAATCATCTCTGCCACGTCAGCGTACTTCTCACGCTCCTGCGCATCACCAGTCATTATGGCATAAATGCTTGTGTATGTCATGCGGTGATTGCTGTGGATGACAGATTCGCAAATCTCGTGATCCACAAGATTGCCCTTTTTATCAAATGTCATGATGCAAGAAAGGGCAAGGCGGTCCTCTCCCTCATTAAGAGAACACATACCATTTGACAATGTGTGAGGAAGCATAGGTATAACTCTGTCTGCAAGATATACAGATGTGCCTCGCTTCAGTGCCTCCACATCAAGAGCAGATGATTCCTGAACATAGTTAGTAACGTCTGCAATATGAACACCAAGGACATAATTGTCCCCGTCCATCACAAGTGAAACGCCGTCATCGATATCCTTTGTGTCCTCGCCGTCGATTGTGACAACGCATAAGTCTCTGATATCATTTCTGCCAGCCATATCAGCCTCAGAAACTGGCTTTGCAACAGTGGACGCCTGCTTAATAACCTTGTCAGGGAACTCTGTAGTAATGCCAAATGCCTTAACGATAGAAAGTATATCTACACCTGGATCATTCTTATGACCAAGAATCTCTGTAATGTGTCCCTCTGGCTTGTGATCGTCATCGCCGTAATCATCGATGTGACAAACAACCTTGTGACCAGAAACAGCGCCCATGCTCTTTCCTGATGGGATGAAAATATCTCTCAACATCTTCTGGCTGTCAGCTACAACAAAACCAAAAGTACCGCTATCTTCATAAGTACCAACCACATCAGAAAAACCGTGAGTGATGATTCTTATTACACGTGCCTCCTGACGCTTGCCTGGTGCACCGAAAGTAAGAACTGCAGCAACAATATCGTCCTGCATGGCAAAACCTGTATTGTCTCTGCCGACGAAGTAATCTTCTTCCTGGCCCTCTACCTCGATAAAACCGAAGCCATCCTTATGGGAAATAAATCTTCCGATGATATCTGGCTCGATGTTGTCATCTGATGGTCTGTTGGCACGCTTTGCCACCTGATTAAGTGACTGCTTTTTAGCGGCAGTCTCGGCCTTTGTACCCTTTTTAGACCTGTGGTCCTTGGTCTTAATAAACTTAGGACGATTCTCAGGAATCTGGTATTTACCACGCTTGGTAATCTCCACCTGACCATCATCAACAAGGTCCTGTAAAACCTCTGCGAATTCGGCTCTTTTATCCTTTTCTACATCCAAAAGAATCTCAAGATCCTTCTTCTTCATGGGTATATATGCTGGACTTTTGAAAACGTCCATTAAAAAGTGTCTCTGCTTATCGAAATCTTTCATATTCCTCCTAATAAAACTCTTATAAATACGAAAAGCCACCCATACGGGTGGCAATTAAAATCTTAATCCTAGAAGCTACCAATATTAAGAACAGCAGAAAGCACGAAGAAAAGGATTACACATACGCTTGTAAGCTTAACTAATAAGCCCTCGCGTGAACGACCCTTGTTACGGCTCCAGTATGAATCGAACTGCTGGCCTGATAAAGAACCAAGTCCGTTCTGCTTGCCCTCCTGGAAAAGAATGATAACTGTAAGTGCCACACAAATGACGATTAATAATATAATAAGAACATACTTTAATGCTTGCATAATTTCCTCCTAATAGAAAAAGTGTTACGCTTCACGCAACAAATGAAGTATATCACAGGAGCCCCTAATTTTTCAATAGTTAATACACACTTTTGTAAAAAAAGACTCCCATTAAACTTCTGCGTCAAAGTTCATTCCTGCAAGCATTCCGCCATCTGCATTTTTCCTATTTTTTTGATATGGATTATCCTCATTTGGATATTTAATTTGAGTATGTGTTGTTCCTCCTGAGACGTATGTCCTGCCACACTCTGGACACACTGCAGTATGGATGGATACTGTTGCATTAAGCACCTTTCCACCCTTCTGTTCTGCCTTGTCATAGGCGTTTGCCACGTGCTCAGCCTCATGGCCTCTTACTCTGGCCGCTGCCGCCTGTGGAGAAATATGCTGGGCAGACTTAAAAGAAACCTGCTCGTCACTGCCATCCTGATATTTACGGCTGGCACAGGTCTCGCATTCAATAACCCCGGCTCTTTTAGCTGCACGCTCAGAAGCATAGTTCTTCGCTAAATCAGTACTCTTACCTTCGGCCTTTAGTTCGTCTGCAACCTTGGAGGAACCATAATTAGATAAATCCATAGATGGGCTGTTCACATATGGATTCTGCCCAATAGAATTAATACCTAACATAAAAACCACCACCCATAAAACTACATACCTATAGGTAATTATATTTTAGCATTAAAATCGTAAATAACTATGAACAATCCCCATTAAACTTTAATTTTCTACTCACTTAATTTATACTTAAATCCGGAGGGACAGAATAATGATTATCTGCAGATATTTTTTATATTTCATCATATATAGTTTCCTGGGCTGGATATACGAGACATTCTACTGTACCATTCACGAAAAAGCCTGGGAGAATCGAGGTTTTCTTTACGGTCCATGCATTCCCCTTTATGGTGTAGGTGCTACACTGGCACAAATTTTATTTATGGATTTACCAATCAAAGGATTAGATGATCCTTCTTTAACCACTATATTTATAGGCTGTGCCGTTGGTTCTTTCTTTTTGGAATATGGCACATCTTATGTTCTAGAGAAAAGATTCCATGCCCGTTGGTGGGATTACTCAGATTTACCACTTAATATAAACGGACGTGTCTGTCTCATATTCACTCTGTGTTTTGGCTTTGCAGGAATCCTTGTGACACAGATTATCATTCCACCAATAGTAGAAATAATATCCTACTTCCCTGCAGTTTTAATAGAGCTTCTTGCTCTCATATTTATGTTTATCTTTGGAATGGATATGGCTCTGACAATATCAGCCCTTACTACTTTTGCTAAAGAGTTTGAGCGTATTAACGAGGAGATTAATAATCAGATGGCTGAAAGAATCGCAGCTCTCCAGACTAACCTTGAGGATGCAAAGGTAGCCAGAATCGAAAAAGCTACTGTACGAAAAGAAGCTGCTTTTGTTAAAAAGGAATTGAATGCGGATAAGCTAGCAGAAATTAAAGAACAGATATCTACTGAGGCTGTTAAGCAGTGGATACTCAATGCAACAGAAACACAACGTGGCCAGTTCCGCCACATTGCAAAATTCACCCACCCCGTAGCGTCGACCAAAGCGCTCTTTGAGAAGGCTTCCGAGGTACTTCGAGGTAAGAAAAAATAAAAGACTTCTTGTAGCTATCAAGCTCTTAAAAATACTTTAGCGAGACATGTTAGTCGAGCGGAGTATTTTAAGGCTTGAGAGTGTAACAAGAAGTCTTCCTTTTTAGTCTTCAATTATTCTATTTCTCTGTAGACTTTACAGCATCCTCAGGCTTCTCAACCTGTGCGATAGCGTTCTTAGTCATTGGAATACGGCAGTTCTTGTTGCTTCCGAACTCTACGATAACTGTAGCATCATCAGGAATTGCAATGATTACTCCGTAAAAACCGCTTGTTGTAAGAATTGTATCACCTACTGCAAGAGAAGACATCATAGCTGTCTTTTCCTTCTGCTCCTTCTGCTGTGGGCGAATCATGAAGAAATACATGAATACAAAAAGTACTACAACCCAAATAATTAAGCTAATTGAACTATTCATTAAGTTATCCTCCTACTACGTGGCCGAGCCACAAATCACTGAAATTAATTTTATCGAAATTTACCTTCTTAGGCAAGAAAAAAAGTCTAATTAATAAATTTTTAAGATTAATCCTGGCCCTGAGCCATTGAATCAAGCTTGCGCTTCTTGTATGCTGCAAACTCGCCAGCATCTAAAGCATCTCTAATCTCTTCCATCATTGTGTTGTAGAAATAAAGATTATGTAAAACGCAAAGTCTCATTCCAAGCATTTCCTTAGCCTTGAGCAAATGACGCACATAAGCTCTAGAGTAAGAACGACATGTAGGACATCCACAGCCCTCCTCAATTGGGCGCATATCCTTCTCAAACTTCTGGTTGAAAAGATTGAGCTTGCCGTGGTTTGTATATACGTGACCATGACGACCATTACGGCTAGGGTAAACGCAGTCGAAGAAATCCACGCCTCTGTCTACAGCCTCTAAAATGTTTGCTGGTGTACCAACACCCATAAGGTATGTAGGCTTGTTCTGTGGAAGATATGGAACGACGTGATCTAAAACATCGTACATCTGCTCATGGCTTTCACCAACAGCAAGACCACCTACTGCGTATCCTGGCAAATCAAGCTCAGAAATAATCTTCGCATGCTCAATTCTAATATCATTGAAAACAGCACCCTGGTTGATACCGAAAAGAAGCTGCTCCTTATTGATAGTATTTTCAAGGCTATTTAGACGAGCCATCTCTTCCTTGCAACGATAGAGCCATCTTGTAGTACGTGCTACAGAATCCTCTACGTATTTACGTTCTGCAAGGGCTGGTGGGCACTCATCAAATGCCATGGCGATTGTAGAACCAAGATTTGACTGAATCTGCATAGATTCCTCAGGTCCCATGAAAATCTTGCGGCCGTCGATATGTGAATTGAAAGTAACGCCCTCTTCCTTAATCTTTCTGATACCAGCTAACGAGAATACCTGGAATCCGCCTGAATCTGTAAGGATTGGTCTGTCCCAATTCATAAATTTATGAAGACCGCCAAGCTCCTTAATAAGCTTATCACCTGTTCTAACATGAAGATGATAAGTATTAGAAAGCTCAACCTGACATTTAATCTCACGTAAATCATCAGTAGAAACAGCCCCCTTAATGGCAGCAACTGTTCCAACATTCATAAATACAGGTGTCTCAATCACACCGTGTACTGTGTGAAAACGTCCCCTTTTTGCTCTTCCCTCTGTCTTTAATAACTCGTATTTCAATTCTTATAAAACTCCTTAATATACTCAACTCTGTCAGTCATATGACCAAGCAAAGCATCACAAACTGTAATCGCACACATAGCCTCCACAACAACTACTGCTCTAGGAACAATTATAGGATCGTGACGACCATGTATTTCTATATCAACCTCTTCGCCAGCCTCGTTAACTGTGTGCTGCATCTTTGAAATGGATGGAGTAGGCTTTATTGCAGCTCTGAGAATAATGTCATCACCATCAGAAATACCACCAAGTATTCCTCCACTGTGATTGCTGGTCTTAACGACTGCATTATCATCGTTTAGTACAAACTCATCATTATTCAAGCTTCCTACATTTTTGGAAGCCTTAAAACCATCGCCGATTTCTACACCCTTAACTGCTCCGATAGAAACAACCGCCTGGGCAAGCTTTGCATCCAGCTTATCAAATACAGGATCACCTATTCCAGCAGGAACACCTGTAATTACACATTCAATAACACCACCTGCACTGTCGTTATTAAGCATACATGCAGCTAAATATTCAGCAGCCTCATCTGCAGCCTTTGAATCTGGCATAGCAAGAGGATTCTGATCTCTGTAGCCTAATTCGAAATCAGATATAGTGATATCACCAATTGATTTCGTATATGCGAACACTTCAATGCCAAGTTCTCTTAAAAGCTTTGCACAAATTGCGCCAGCGGCTACACGTCCGATAGTCTCTCTACCTGAAGAGCGGCCACCTCCTCGGTAATCTCTAAATCCAAATTTCTCATGGAAGCCAAAATCAGCATGACCAGGTCTATAGGTAGTAGCTATATCGCCATAATCCTTTGAGTGCTGATCCTTATTTCTAACCATAAGAGAAATTGGATTGCCTGTAGTACGTCCTTCGAATACTCCCGAAAGAATCTCAACCTCATCGCCCTCTGCTCGGGCTGTAGTAAATTTTGACTGTCCTGGCTTTCTTCTGTCCAAATACATCTGAATATCTGCAGCACAAAGCTTAAGACCAGCTGGAAAACCATCTATAACAACCCCAAGAGCTGCCCCGTGGGATTCTCCCCAAGTAGTGATTGAAATTCTATTACCAAATGTTGAACCTGCCATAATGATGCCCTCCTAAAAAAGAAACCCTATATAGTAAAGAAAGGGGCTGACATTAACAGCCCCTGAACCACTCCTATTTAATCTTTACAACTACAATACTGTTTGGCTTAGCAATTTTGATTGGTGGATTCTGCATAAGAGAATGACCAGTCTTCTTATCAATTGTAAAGCTTCGGATTTCATTTGTATCATGGTTAAGTGATACAAAATACTTATCCTTTGGAAGAACTGCAAAGCTCTTTGGATAATCGCCGCTGATAAAATTGTGTGAGAAGTATTCAATCTTTCCAGATCTAACATTTCTCTCATACATACAAACAGCATTAAGGCCATCTACACTTGCGTATAAATATTTATCATCATCACCAAACTTAATATTAGTTCCTGTAGAGATTTCCTCATCAACACCTACAAGTAATGAAACTGTCTGGATGTTCTCGAAATCAGGACGATCTCCAATGATATGATAATCATAAACGAGAATCTCGTTTGACATCTCTGTAATAACATATGCATACTGTCCGTCGTGAGAGAACTTCATCTTAAGTGGGGCTGAACCCATTGGACATCTGATGATGTCTGCAAGGTGAAGCTTTCCAGCCTCGTAATCTACCTCGTAGATTTTAATCTGATGAAGACCATTCTCTACAACACAAAGATACTTCTCCTCTGGAGTAAGCTCAACGCATGTACAATGTGGATATAAAGGTCTGTCAGCAACTGACTTTCCAATACCCTGGTGGAAGATACCGTCAGCGATACCATTAATACTTCCATCTTCATTAAGCTTCATCATAGTAACTCGGCCATCGTGATAGCCAGCTACGAATAAATATCTATTCTGAGAATCAACGCAGAGATTGCAACCACGCATGCCTCCAACCCACTCCTGATTCATCTTCTCAAGATCACCGTTTTCAAGAATCTTGAAAGCTGCAACACCTTCATCAGCAATTGAATAAAGGAATTTGTTATCGTGAGAATTAATAATATCCGAAGGATTATTAATTGGAGCAACGCTCTGCTCAGTAAGTAGTCCTGTGTCAGGATTAACATCATAAACATAGATACCAACGCTTGTCTCGTGTGTATAGGTACCCACATAAGCAACATATTTTTCTGCCATTGTATTCTCCTTGTTTTAACTTATGCTTCTTCTTCTTTTCTTCTAAGAATGTCGAACTCTTCTGGTGTAGTGCTAAGCTTAATGAAAAGCTTCTGCTTTGGATGTGGACAACTCTCCATATCCTCACCATCTTCATTCTTTATTCCTAATACTTCTACTTCTACATTATCTCCGTTTGGCTTCATAATTTCAATAGTTTCGCCTACTGAAAATTTATTTCTCTGTTCTATCTCCACAAAGCCCTCGCTATTAGGAGCCCCGCAGATGCCAAGGTATGTATAGCCAATATTGTATGTATTATTGTCATAAATCTGAGATTCCTCAGATGGCTTTCCATAATAGAAGCCAGTTGTAAACTGACGATATGTACATGCAGAAATCTGCTCCTTGTACCAATCAAGGTTTGCCTCGTATTTCTCAGGCGACTCTTTGTAATCATCAATTGCCTTACGATATGTACGGGCAACTGTTGCTACATAAAGAGCAGTCTTCATGCGGCCTTCAATCTTAAAGCTGTCGATACCAGCGTCAATTAAGTCAGGAATATGTTCAATCATACATAAGTCCTTAGAATTGAAGATGTATGTCCCTCTCTCGTTCTCATATACAGGGAAATACTCTCCTGGACGCTGCTCTTCAACAACAGCATACTTCCATCTGCATGGATGTGTGCAAGCACCCTGATTCGCATCTCTACCTGTAAAATAATTTGAAAGAAGACATCTTCCTGAATAAGAAATGCACATTGCACCATGAATGAATGACTCTATCTCTAAATCGTCAGGGATGTTCGCTCTAATCTCTTTGATTTCCGCCAATGAAAGCTCTCTTGCAGAAACAACTCTTGAAGCGCCTAAATCATACCAGAACTTATATGTACCATAGTTTGTATTATTTGCCTGAGTACTTACATGACGCTCGATTTCAGGACAAATCTCTTTAGCCATCATAAAGATTGCAGGATCTGCAATAATAAGAGCATCCGGACCAATTTCCTTCAGTTCCTTTAAATACTCTCTAACGCCCTCGAGGTCGTTATTATGAGCTAAAATATTAACAGTAACGTGAACCTTTACACCGTGATCATGGGCAAACTTTACACCCTCAATCATATCTTCTTTAGAAAAATTCTTTGCCTTAGCTCTAAGACCAAAAACTTCTCCACCAATAAAAACTGCATCTGCTCCATAAATAACAGCAACCTTAAGTACCTCAAGACTGCTTGCAGGAACTAATAATTCTGTATTTCTCATTTCTTTCCTTTCACGCTGATACTAACGCCATCTCCCAGAGGAAGAATCGTAGTAGTAAAACCTTCATCGTGAGTCAGCTCGTAGAGATAATCTCTCATTCGCTTGTGAATAGTACGATTACGTCTTGTAATAGCGTACCTGGACTCAATTATATCCCCATCCTGTAATACATTATCAGTAACAATTAAACCATCATCAGCAATAAGCCTTTTTATTTCAGGCCAGAAATTAATGTACTGACCTTTTGCCGCATCCATGAAAATGAAATCGTAGGGACCTTCAAGAGTAGGTAAGATTTCCATGGCATCTCCCTCTAAAAGAGTGATTTGCTTATCTCTGCCTGTTCTCTTGAAATTCGCATTTGCGATAGGAATGCGAGGCTCATAATTTTCGATGGTGGTAATAGTAACATCATCTCCTGCCGCTTCCGCAATTACATTTGCAGAAAAACCAACGGCAGCTCCAACTTCCAAGATTCGTTTTGGTCTGTTCATCTTGACAAGAAGCTGAAGTAAATTAACTGTCTCCGGTCTTATTATTGGAACGAAGGATTCTATTGCTTCTTTTTGAATCTCCTTTAACACAGGGCTAAGCTCTGGATAAAGGCTATTCAAATAAGTGGTATATCTCTCATCAACTATCATTTTATACTTCCATGATGATTGGAATAATCATTGGACGTCTCTGAGTCTCATGCCATACGAAATCAGAAAGGTTGTCTCTGATGTCTGACTTAATCTTGTTCCAATCTGTAATATTCTTTTCCTCAAGAACCTCCATTGTCTCAGAAAGAACTGCACGAGCGCTTTCCATAAGGTCCTCAGAATCTCTAACATAAACGAAACCGCGGGATACAATATCAGGACCAGCAAGAACTGTACCTGATGCGCTGTCTAATGTAAGCACAACGATGATGATTCCATCCTCAGCAAGCTTCTGTCTGTCGCGAAGTACGATGTTTCCAACATCACCTACGCCGATACCATCAACCATGATAGCTCCAGTGTGAACATGACCTGTAACCTTAGAGTAATTATCTCCAAGCTCAAGCACATCACCTGAACGGATAATCTTAATATGGTCGTGATCCCAGCCAAGTGACTCAGCGATACGAGCCTGAGCTGTAAGATGCTTGAACTCGCCATGAACTGGAATAGAAAACTGTGGACGTACAAGAGAATAAATAAGCTTAATCTCTTCTGCGCAGGCATGTCCTGAAACATGAACATCCTGCATAACAATCTGAGCGCCACGCATTGTTAAGTCGTTGATAACATTTGATACTGCCTTCTCATTTCCAGGAATTGGATGAGATGAGAATACAATCATATCACCTGGCTTAATCTGTACTTTCTTATGAGTACCGTTAGCCATTCTTGAAAGAGCTGCCATGGACTCACCTTGAGAACCTGTAGTAACAAGAACAAGCTTCTCATCTGGATATGCCTTTAACTGCTCGATATCAACCAAAGTATTATCTGGAATGTGAAGATAGCCAAGTTTTGAAGCTGTGTCGATGGTATTTACCATTGAACGGCCTTCCACACAAACCTTACGTCCATATTTATCAGCTGAATTGATAATCTGCTGAACACGGTCAACATTTGACGCAAATGTAGCGATGATAATTCTGCTGGTAGTATTATCAGCAAAGATAGAATCGATAGTCTTACCTACTGTCTTTTCTGACGCAGTAAAGCCAGGGCGCTCTGCATTTGTAGAATCACACATAAGAGCAAGTACGCCCTTCTTACCGATCTCGCCAAGACGCTGTAAGTCGATTGGATCACCGTAAACTGGTGTGTAATCAACCTTGAAATCGCCTGTATGTACAACGATACCTGCTGGCGAATAAATAGCAAGTGCAGCCGCATCCTGAATACTGTGATTTGTACGGATAAACTCTACTCTAAATTCACCTGCATTAATATGTGTGCCATACTTAACAACCTTACGCTTAACCTTAGTGAGCATCTTGTGCTCCTCAAGCTTATGCTCAATAAGACCATTAGTAAGCTTTGTAGAGTAAATAGGGCATACGTTAAGCTCCTTAAAGACATAAGGAATCGCCCCAATGTGGTCCTCGTGACCATGGGTAATAAAGAATCCCTTTAACTTATCCTGATTGTCTTTCAGATATGATATATCTGGAATAACCAGATCCACGCCCAACATATCATCCTCAGGAAATGAAAGTCCGCAATCCACAACAATAATACTGTCTCCATACTCGAAAGCAGTAATATTCATGCCGATTTGCTCAAGACCGCCAAGTGGAATAATCTTCAGCCTTTCAGCCTTCTGTTCAGTTTTCTTCTTCAAAAAAATAACCTCCTATTTCAATTCAAAAATAATCTTTTATTACATTTCAATGTCAGCTTCGTCGCCAACTAATTCATCAAAAAGCTTAGCTACAGCATCAAACTCAACGTCGTCCTCGACAAACTCATAGACTACGTCATCGCCTTCTACTGAAACCTCTTTTAAAATTGTTGCGTCAGCATCTTCATTTTCATCTTCACTGTCACATACAAGAAGATATTTATTTCCAGATACCAATGTTTCCTCTAATACAAAAAACTCGATATCTTCTCCATCATCACCAGATAAAATGATTTTTTCCATTTTTAACTCCTATAATTATCCAAATAATCCTGTAATATTATAGCCGCAGCAATCTGATCGATAACCTTCTTTCGATCCTTCTTCGCTACGCCTGATTCCTCTAAAATCTCATCCGCATATACGGTAGTAAGTCGCTCATCAACAAGCTCAATTGGTATAGTAACTCTTTTTTCTAATAACTTTTTAAATTCAAGTGTGTCTTCACAACGAAAGCCCTCGCTATCGTCCATGTTGCGAGGATATCCTAAAACAATCTTTTCAATCTGGTACTCTTCGCAGATTTCCTTGATTCTAACTAAGGTGTGTCGAAGCGCACTGGCCCTCTCTCGGGTGATTGTCTCAAATTCCTGCGCAGTCAAAAGTAAAGGGTCACTAATAGCGACCCCAACTGTTTTCGTCCCATAATCAAGACCAAGAATCCTGCTCATTATTTACTCCAGCTTTCACTAGCTATATATTCCTTAAGAAGCTCCTCTACGAGCTCATCACGTTCTACTTTCATAATAAGGCTACGTGCATTATTGTGACTGGTAATATATGTAGGGTCCCCGGACATAATGTATCCTACTATCTGATTCACAGGATTATAACCCTTTTCCGAAAGGGCGCTATAAACCTGTTCGAGGACCTCTTTTACCCCTACAGGATTTTCCTTTTGAACCTTAAAGTATTGTGTGTTACTTAACTCTGCCATATCTACCTCGTCTCTTAAAACCGTACCACAATAAAAATTAAATCAAGATAATTGTAATATACAAACCTTTAAATTTCAACAATCAAGTATTGCTTATCCTTTGATAAAACAGTACCCTTTGCCACTAAAATCTGATTTGTATAATCCTTAGAATCCTCTGCTAAAATGGCACATTTAATGTACTCGCGAGAGAATCCAATAAAGTATTCCTTACCGTCAATTACAGCCTTCTCTTCGAAAAGGATATCCAAATCCTTGCCGATAAATGACGTTCTGTAAGCCTCAGTTGTCTCGTTTCCAATAGAGATAAGTTTTGCACTTCTCTCCTTCTTAACAGCGTTTGTCAACTGACCTGACATTGTAGCAGCCTTTGTGCCCTTACGCTTTGAATAGGCAAATACGTGAAGCTCATAAAAAGCTATTTCTTTCACATAATTAGCTGTAATATCAAATTCTTCTTCTGTTTCACCTGGGAAACCTACGATTATGTCAGTTGTAATGGCTGGATTATTGAAATACTTCCTAAGAATTTCCACTCCTCTAGTATACTCTTCAATTGTGTATTTTCTGTTCATTCGAACTAAAACAGTATCGCACCCTGACTGAAGGGAAAGATGGAAATGAGGACACATCTTTGAGAGAGCCGAAACTCTCTTTGCAAAATCCTCTGTAACAATCTGTGGTTCCAAAGAACCAAGGCGAATACGCTCTACTCCATCAATCTTCTGGATAGCCTCAAGCAAGTCAGCAAGATTGTAATCTGTGCCGCTACCGTATGAGCTAAGGTGGATACCAGTGATAACCACTTCTTTGTAGCCATTTGCCGCAAGACCTGTAACCTCTTCTACAACATCGTCGATATCACGGCTTCTGATACGACCTCTTGCAAATGGAATAATGCAGTAACTGCAGAACTGGTTACAGCCATCCTGAACCTTAACAAAAGCTCTGGTGTGTTCAGAATCCTTTTCGATGTGCATGTTCTCGTAAGAAACATTGCCATCATTTATATCAATCCAGTCCATGATAGGACCGTCGACAGTATCCAACTTTTCAAAGTACTCGTGTACTCTCTCAACCAACTCATTCTTTTTGTTGTTTCCAAGAATGATATCAGCCCCAAGCTCCTCTGCTACTTCGTTGCCGAAATTCTGGACATAGCAGCCAGCAGCAACAACGCATGCATCCGGGTTGAGCTTTTTACATTTATGAATCATCTGACGTGATTTTCTGTCAGCTATATTAGTAACTGAACATGTGTTGATAACATACACGTCAGCAATTTCATCGAATCCTACTATCGTAAATCCGTCTTTTTTGAGAAGCTCTTCCATGGCTTCTGTTTCATATGCATTTACCTTACATCCAAGGTTGTGTAAAGCAGCCTTTTTCATTGTATTAAAAACCTTTCTGAATCTTGTAAAATACTAAGTGTTTTGTTGACTTTTAGGTACCATTGCTTTAGTATAAAAACTGTATTTAAACTAATTTCACGGAGGAGGCACATAAAGATGAAAACAGTTCAGATTTCTCTTAACTCAATCGACAAGGTAAAGTCATTTGTTAACACAATTAGCCAGTTCGATTATGACTTTGATCTTGTTAGTGGACGTTATGTGATTGATGCTAAGTCTATCATGGGAATTTTCTCTCTTGATCTTTCTAAGCCAATCGATCTTACTGTTCACGCTGATGGCGATGCAGAAGATGTAATGTCTACATTAAAGGATTATATCGTTTAATCCTTTTTTTACCTTAAAAAAGTAATTCTAAAGACCAGACTTATTCGTCTGGTCTTTTTTATTGCTTTATTTTACTTTGATAATCTCTACTGACTCAATTGCCTGCTTCATAAGCTCGTCAATCTTCTCATCCAATAAATGCTCGTGCTTCTCAATAGCCTCAAGCTTTGGCTTTGTAACAGGATGCTTTGCAACGAAAATTGTACAGCAATCCTCATAAGGTAAAATTGAAGTCTCATATGTATCAATCTTCTCTGAAATATCTACGATATCCTGCTTATCAAATGCGATAAGTGGACGGTAAACTGGAAGTGAGCAAACAGCGTTTGTACAGTTAAGTGACTGCATTGTCTGTGATGCTACCTGACCGATAGACTCTCCAGTAACAAGACCGAGGCAGTCGTTCTCCTTTGCAAAATGCTCTGCTATTCTCATCATGTAACGACGCATGATAATGGTAAGCTCATCATGTGCGCACTGCTGATAAATATAAAGCTGAATATCTGTAAAGTTTACAATATGTAAATCTATAGGACCTGAATACTTTGCTACAAGCTTTGCAAGGTCAACTACCTTCTGCTTTGCCTGCTCTGATGTGTAAGGTGGCGCATGGAAATATGTAGCTGAAAGTGTAACACCACGCTTAGAAATCATGTAACCTGCAACTGGTGAATCAATACCACCTGAAAGAAGAAGCATTGCCTTTCCAGCTGTACCTACTGGCATTCCGCAAGGGCCAGGGATCTCTGTAGAATAGATAGCGATATTCTCACGAACCTCTACATAGATAATCTTATCTGGCTTGTGAACATCCACGCTCATCTCTGGGTATGCATCAAGAAGACGTGCACCAACCTCAGCAGCTACTTCCATAGAAGTCATTGGATACTGCTTGTTTGCACGACGACCCATAACCTTGAAGCTGAAGTTCTTATCTTCGAACTCTTCGCCTACGTACTTAACAACTGCATCTGCAAGAGCATCAAAGCCCTCATCAGGTACAACTACTGTTGGGCAGATGGCACTGATACCGAATACGTGCTGAAGTGCCTTTACAGCCTCATCATAATCATAATCGCCTTCAACAGAGATGAAGATACGACCGCTCTGCTTCTTAACGATAAATTTACCATCAACCTCATAAAGAGATCTCTTAATCTGGCGAACAAGGGCATCCTCGAAGATATAACGATTCTTTCCCTTCACACCTATTTCTGAATACTTAATTAAAAATGCCTGGTAAGTCATAATGTCCTTTCTATATAAACAAAACTATAACTGCATCATTGGAACTAACTCTGTAAGAGCCTTAATTGCAGTCTCCACTTCTTCCATTGTGTTCTCTGGGCAGAAGCTGAAACGAATTGTACGCTCTAATAAATCCTTTTCAAGTCCGATTGATTTTAATGTCTCACTGATAGCTGGTTTGTTTGATGAGCAAGCTGAACCTGCCGATACGTAAATACCATAATTATCCTGGAGCGCATTTAAAATAACCTGGGCTCTTGTACGGTTTCCTTTGATAGAAACACTGACAATCTGAGGCGCACTGTTGTTATCCAAGTGTCCGTTAACGCTGACACCTTCGATAGCAGAAACACCTTCGATTAAACGATGTCTCATAGCATACAAGTGATTTTGATTCTCGTCAAGGTTTTCATAGGCTTTTTTAGCCGCCACACCAAGAGCTGCAATAGCAGGAACATTCTCTGTACCTGAACGCATTCCTCTCTCATGTCCTCCGCCGAGAATCTGAGGCACCATAATATTGTAGATAGCCTCATTGATATATATAAATCCAGAACCCTTAGGTCCGTGAATCTTATGTCCGCTGACTGTAAGAAGGTCGATTCCCATCTTCTTTGGCTGAATTGCAAGCTTTCCAAAAGCCTGAATAGCATCTACGTGGAAAAGAATCTCCTTATTGAAGCTCTTGATAATCTTTGAAGCTTCTTCGATTGGCTGCAACGCACCGATTTCGTTGTTAACCATCATAATAGAAACAAAGATAGTATCCTCGCGAAGGGCTGCCTTTAATTCATCAAGGCTGATAACACCGTACTCATCAGTGCCAAGGTATGTAACCTCAAAGCCTTCCTTCTTTTCAAGATACTTAATAGGATTAAGTACTGAAGCGTGCTCAATCTTTGTAGTGATGATGTGATTACCGCGACGTTTCTTGGCAGCAACACCGCCCTTTATAGCCAAGTTATTGCTCTCTGTACCGCCTGAAGTAAAATAAATTTCCTTTGGCTGCGCCTTTAAAATACCAGCGATTATCTCTCTGGATTCCTTTAAATAATCCTTGCCCTTTGCTCCCATTCCATGAAGTGATGATGGGTTTCCAAAATCCTCCAAAAGGCATTTATTCATTAAAGCAACTGCGTCTTCATCGCATTTAGTAGTAGCTGAGTTGTCAAAATATATCATTTCTAAAATTCCTCGCATTTAAGCATCAACATACTAAGTGAGCATATTGCTGCTGTGTCAGTTCTAAGTATTCGGTGGCCCAGTGAAATAAGCTTCACACTGCCTTCTACCATTTCTATTTCATTTGGAGCGAATCCACCTTCAGGTCCAATAAACACGCCGATACTCTGGCCTGCTTTAAGCTCTGAAAGGCAATCATACGTATCCTTCATTCCATTCTTGCTTTCAAACGGAAGTAAAAGAACATCAAGCTCCTTTGCATATTCAAAGGCTTCCTTGAAAGTCATTACTGAATGAATATTAGGGATAATGGAACGCTTGGACTGCTCTGCCGCCGATTTGGCGATGGCCTGATAACGCTCTACCTTGGATTTCTTTTTCTTGTCATCCAGCTTCACAATACAGTTTTTCATTTCCACTGGGATGATTTCGTACGCTCCAAGCTCCACGCATTTTTCAATGATAGTCTCCATTCTATCACCCTTTGGAAGAGCCTGGAACAGATAAATCTTATTTGGAAGCTCTGTGGATGGAACCTCCTCCACCACTGTGGCCTCCAAATCCTTATCTACATAGTCCGACACCTCACAAATAAAATTGGTGCCGTCGGCTACTGAAACACGGATGCGCTCTCCCGGACGAAGCCTCACTACCTTTGTAAGATGATGTGCGTCCTGCCCCGTAATATTAAATTTGCCATCAACTGGCCCAGCATTTACAAATACCTGTTGCATATAAGTTCTCTTTTAATTCTTCTTAGCTGTGATATTTACCCATTCACCCTGATGATTGATTTCTACAATCTCAAGGCCAACTGCCTCAAGAGCGTTCTTTACTTCATCTTCTTTGAAATTAATAATTCCTGAAGAAATGAAATATGCTCCCGACTTCATAGTAGGTGGAATGGCTGGTGCCATGGCAATGATAATGTCTGCCAAAATATTAGCTACAACAACATCATACTTCTCATAACCAACCTTATCCTGTAAATCCTTATCATCGATAAGATTTCCTACATAAAAATCTCCTGCATCCTTTGAAATATGGTTTACTTCGAAATTCTCATATGTAGAAGCGATGCAGTCATCATCTATATCTGTACCAACAAGGTGACATTTTCCATCTAAAAGCTTGTTAGCTATGATTGAAAGAATACCAGAGCCACAACCAATATCAAGGATTTCATCCCCAGTCTTAAGATATTTCTTAAGCTGACGGATACAAAGCTGAGTAGTCTCGTGCTTTCCTGTACCGAAAGACACTCCTGGATCGATTTCAACAAAAATCTTTCCCTTATCCTCAGGAGCAATCTCCTCCCATGTAGGCTTAATAAGGATGTCATCTATATAGAAGGATTTGAAAAATTGCTTCCAGTTGTTAATCCAGTCTTCCTGCTTTGTAACAGAAGTGTCGATTGTGCCCTCGCCGATATCCATAGTCTCTCTAAGCTCTTCAAGAGCTGCCTTTACCTGAAGGAGAAGTGATTCGTGGTCCTCTTCCTCTCCAAGATAGAAGCTCACCTTTGATAAGCCCATATCCTCTGGAAGATCTGGCTGAAGCTCCTCGTACTCGCCGCCCTGCTTCTCGCCTGAAACTGGTACATTGTTCTCGATCTCGATAGAAACAATGCCAAGCTCCATAAGGGCTGCGCCAACAATATCCTCTGCCTCTGTAGTTGTGTTAATGGAATATTTAATCCAATTCATAGTCTACCTCTATACATTTTAAGACCACATATCGAAATGATATGTGGTCCATAAGTCTTTATTATTCTTGATTTGCTGCTGCCGCTTTGGCCGCTGCAACCTTTTCAGTGATTTCATCCTTCAGATCGACACATTTGTCTTTGAGCTTTCGGGATGTGCTTGGCGATTGAATAAGTCTCGCAACAAGCTTCATGGCTGCATCATATTTCTTGTAGTGCATAGACATATTAGCAAGCATGAAATCTACTGCTTCGGAAGCCATTCCGCAATATGGTGGTGTCTCTGAAGAAATGGCCTTCATGAAACCTTCATAGGCCTGGCTGTAGAAGCCTTCGTATTCCTTCTTAACCAACTCAATAACCTTTGGATCTGCTTCCTTATCCTGTTCAAGTTCTTTCAGCTGTGCACGTCTGAGCCATGCAATCTTCAGACAAACATATGCCTTCTCAGACATCTTTGCCTTTTTCTTCATGGTGCAGATAAGTGCAAGCTTGAACTTTTCCACTGAATAGTCATATGAATAAGTCTCTGGAAGAGTCTCATTTGGCTGTGGCTTAAAGCTTGGACAAAATTCTGCTCTGATAAGCTTTACACGAGCTGTATCAATCTTGGAGAATGTGGTATCCAATGCAGAGAATCCACAGTTAGGACATGACAAAAAGTCATATTTAATCTTGTCAATGTGCTCATAATTAGGTCTCAAGTCGAAATCCGGCTCAAGTCTTTTGAGCTTTGTAGCAAGAACAGCCTTAATAGGGAATTCTTTGTCACACACAGGGCAGCGAACCTTCTTATCGATAACGAAGTCCGTCTCCTGTTTAACAACAGGTGCTGCGGTCTTAGCTCCAGCAGCGTCGCCTTTCTTTGGCTTTTCATCCGCCAAAATATCCAGTTCCCCATCCATAGAGAAACCGAACTTTTCCATTCCAGAAAGTAAATTCATAACCCGTCCTCTTCTCGTGAGTAAACAATTAGTTATTTGTAGGTAACTTAAATGAACTCTTCAAAGAAACTATTCTGTTAAATACTAATGCGTCTTCCTTAGAATCCTTAGCATCTACACAGAAAAATCCCTGTCTAACAAATTGGAAACTGTCGTAAGCCTTTGCATCCTTTAAAGATGGCTCCACAAGACAGTTTTTAAGAACTGTAAGTGAGTTTGGATTGAGATTCAAACTACCATCTTCATTATACACTCCTTTTTCCTCGTCTACAATATTTTCGTAGAGACGAACCTCTGCATTAAGAGCTGTCTTAGCAGCAACCCAATGAATTGTTCCCTTAACCTTACGGCCATCTGGAGCATCTCCACCCTTTGTAGCTGGGTCGTATGTACAGTGAATGCAAGTAACATTGCCATTTTCATCTGTCTCATATGAAGTACATGTAACGAAATAAGCGTTCATGAGACGTACTTCATTTCCTGGATAAAGTCTGAAGTATTTCTTAGGAGGCTCAATCATGAAATCCTCTCTATCGATGTAAAGCTCCTTACCAAATGGAACCTTACGGCTGCCAAGCTCCTCGTTCTCAAGGTTATTTGGAGCCTCAAGCCACTCTACTTCATCACTCTCATAGTTATCAATAACAAGCTTAACTGGATCAAGAACTGCCATTACACGGCTACGGCTTGTCTTAAGGTCCTCACGGATACAGTACTCAAGCATAGCGTAGTCTGATGATGAATTAGCCTTAGAAACACCAGAAAGTTCAACGAACTTCTGAATTGATGTAGGTGTGAAACCACGACGACGAAGTGCTGCGATAGAAACAAGACGTGGATCGTCCCATCCGTCAACAATTCCGTCCTCTACAAGCTTCTTAATGTATCTCTTACCTGTAACAACGTTTGTAAGGTACATCTTAGCGAACTCAATCTGACGTGGTGGATTAGCAAAGCCTGCTGACTTAACTACCCAGTCATAAAGAGGTCTGTGATCCTCAAACTCTAGTGTACAGATAGAATGTGTAATATTTTCGAAGGCATCCTCAAGTGGATGTGCGAAATCGTACATTGGATAGATGCACCACTTGTCACCTGTATTGTGATGTGTCATGTGTGCAACTCTGTAAAGGATTGGATCACGCATGTTGATGTTAGGCGATGCCATGTCGATCTTTGCACGAAGTGTGTGGCTACCATCCTCATATTTGCCGTTCTTCATATCCTCGAACATCTGAAGGTTCTCTTCGATAGAACGGTTTCTGTTTGGATCTTCCTTACCTGGGTGCTCGAAATCACCACGGTACTCTCTCATTTCCTCTGCTGTAAGGTCTGAAACGTATGCAAGACCCTTCTTGATAAGGTCAACAGCAACCTCATACATTTTATCGAAATAATTTGATGCAAAATAAAGGTGCTCGCCCCAATCTGCACCAAGCCACTGAATATCAGCCTTGATAGAATCAACGAACTCTACCTTTTCCTTTGTAGGGTTTGTGTCATCGAATCTCATGTGGAACTCGCCGTTGTACTTCTTAGCGAGACCATAGTTTAAGATGATAGATTTTGCATGTCCTATATGTAAATATCCATTAGGCTCTGGAGGGAAACGTGTACAAACGTGGTCGTAAACCCCTTCCTTCAAATCCTTATCGATCTCAAGCTCGATAAAATTTTTGCTTACTACTTCTTCACTCATTATTTAATATAGTCCCTTCTATAAATTACTTTCTAATTATTTTTTATGTGCTGATGAGTAAATAAATGCTCAGAGCAATACTCATAATTTCCATTGCACTTGCTGCAGAATCTGAATTCCAACTCTGGATTTGAAATCTCAGTACGTCCGCAAACTGCGCACTTGTGACGTGCTATAGGTGTGCCATCTCTGTACTGTGTACGAGGTGGTGTGGCCTGTCTCCTAAACTCAGCTCTACGATGAATATCCTTAGGATTGTAGCGCTGGAGATTTCTGGTCATCATAAAGAAAATGAACCAGTTTAAAAGCGATGCAATAATAGGCATGGCCGCAAATAAATAGCCTGCCATAAGGTAGTTGGCGACTGAATATCCTATGATAAGAAGATAAAAAATCGACATCCATTTCATCTTAATTGGAATGATGAAATATAAAAGTACCTGCATATCTGGAAAACAAGTAGAAAATGCAAGGAATATTGATAAGTTAATGTAATAAGTGCTGATAAACTGTCCAATTGGAACTGTTGGGCCGTAGATGGCATAAGTAATAAAAGCACCGATTATTGTGAAAAACATTCCTCCAAAGATATATACATTAAAACGGAATGCTCCCCATGTACGCTCTAATGATGTTCCAAGCTGGTAATATAACAGGAACATAATAGCAGCAAAGAGGATACTAGTATTACTTGGTGGGATAAGAACCCAGGACACAAGTCTCCATACCTCTCCCCTGAGAATAAAGTGTGGCTCCAGTGTCAAATAATCGAGATATGGAACCCCTGTATATTTCTGACCGAACTGAAGCATATATCCAATCACATAGCCAATAAGCAAATAAACTATGAGATTTGGGATTGCGTATTTACCTATTTTTTTCTCTAATTTATCTAGCAATGTAAACCTCCGCAATTAAATTTAGACATAAATATAGACTTTAAAGATTATAAACCTTTAAAGCCTATTATAGCAACCATTTATGAAAAAATATCAAGGAAATGCAACTGCTTCAGAATCCTCAATAAAATCGGAATAATTCTTTCTGTCTATCAGCTTGTATGGGACGTAAAAGTACTTTCCCTTTGCCAGGAAAATATCCTCTGGCGGCTGACCTGTTGTGGCAAGGCTTAAGGCCATCTTTGCGATAATTCTTCCCTTTTCGTTGGCATCGTTTAAAACTGTGCCAAGCATTACACCCTCTCCCACAAGCTCCACAGCCTCCTCCTGGCCATTGACTCCCACTATAAGGGGCATGGTCTGGACGCCAAAGCTTTTCAGGGCATCCACTGCTCCAAGAGCCATATTATCATCATTTGCAATAATCAGCTCTATCTGTCTTGGGTATCCCTGTAAAAGTGAGGTGATTTTGGTCTGTGCCTGCTGGCGATCCCAGTTTGCTATTTCATCTCCAAGGCGCTCAAGGCGGATTCCGCCCACCTGAATAGTCTCCACTGATACTCGGCTGCGAATGATGGAATCCTGATGTCCAGCTTCTCCCTCCAGCATAACATACTGAATCACACCGTCACCGCTGATATCCACTTCCTCGAATCTGCTTTTAAGGGCATCTCTCACCAAAAGCCCCTGTAGCTTTCCGCTTTCCTCTGGCTTTGCCCCGATGTAATAGAGCTTATCGAAACGATTAAGATCATCCTCTACAGGCTCACGGTTAAAAAATATCACCGGAACATCTGCAGATTTGGCTGTTTCTATAATAACAGACGCGTCTGTTCTGTCCACCAGATTTACGCAGATTACATCGTAACCCTTATCAATGAAATCCTCCACCTGATCGTTTTGAACCAGCTGATTTGAACCGGCGTAAACCACATTGCAGTCCACATCCAGCTGCAGTTCCTTGGCATCTTCAGAAAGATAATCCAGAATATTTTGCCTGATTTTCTCTGTGAAAGGGTCGAACTCATTGTACATGGTGACCCCGATTTTAATTGTGTCCTTATCTGCTTTGTCTATTGAAGATTCCCGGATACACAAAATCCCTATCAACAAAAGCAAAACAGCCGCCCCAATGGCAGAATACTTTTTCATACAACTCCTATTTTACAAATGGAAACAATACCTTCTCAAGCTCAGCCGAGTACATACTCTCTCTGTCTGCTATGTAATAGAAGGTTCTGTTCTCAGAAACTTTTTTTATTTCCCTGTCCTTCAAAAGCTGGCGCACTGCAATATAACCAAGGGAATATTCATCCTCGTAAGCCAAAGCTTCCAGGCCCCCGTTATCCAGATAATATACAGCCTCGCTGCTGTTATCCATTCCGTAGATTACCACGAACCTGTTGGCTCTGTTATTGGCCTCGCAGGCTGCCTCTATGGATTCCTTATCAAGTGCGATAAAACAGTCAAACAGCCCAGACTGTTCCAAATTGTACATGCTCTGCTTCAGCTTCTTTTCATCTGTTGAGAGAGGTCTATATTCCACATATCTGCCTGCTTCATCAAAACCCGCTTTAAATAAATCTATAATCTTCTGATATTTATCTGTTTCACCTGACGATACAAGAAGAATCCTGTCGCAGTTTTCACTGGCAATCACCCTTTCAGCCAGCTCAGAAACCATAGCCTCTTTGTCTACCGTAAGCGTTCCCTTTGAATAATACAAACTGTTATTTTCCACGGTAACCACTTCATCGGAATCCACTTTGTCCTCTCTTGATGAACTGACAAAATCGATAATGCAGTTGTTATCCATAGCAGCATTTGTGGCTCCAGCCTTCATGTTTTCATAATCCTGAAGCTCCTCTGAATCCACCACAAAAGTTATGGTAAAAGGCCCTTTTTCCTTATTGCTGTAGCTCATGTAAATGATGGCCTCTGCCAAAAGCAAAATGCCTACCGCAGCAAAGAACAACATTATCCATCTTCTATTTTTCATTGCCTTCACCTCCCATGTATTCTTCCATGGTCATCTTAGGCATGCGGATAGTAGCTACTGTGCCCTCATCCAATTCACTGGTAATGCTAAGGCCATAATCATTTTTGAAATAGAGATTGATTCTCTGATTAATGTTCCAAAGACCTATTCCACTGCCTTTACCCTTGGACTTGGTCTTTTCTGTAAGAAGTCCCTCAAGAACATCCGGTGGGATTCCCATGCCATTGTCCCTGACTTCGATGTAGACATCTCCATCCTTCTCGTAGCCCTTGATATCGATAACACCTTCATCATCCAAATCTCCTACCGCATGATAAATGGCATTTTCAATCAGCGGCTGGATAATCAGCTTTATAGTAACGCAGTCCTCGATAGCAGGATCCACATCTATATTGGCTTCAAATTTATTCTTATATCTAACTTTTTGGATGGCCAGATAATTTTTCGCGTGGGTAATCTCATCCCTGATGGTGATGATGTTATTTCCCTTACTAAGACTGATTCTGAAAAGTGAAGCAAGGCTGGTAATCATGGAAATAGCCTCAGGATATTTTTCCGCTTCAATCATCCATACAACTGAGTCCAGGGTGTTGTAAAGGAAATGAGGATTAATCTGAGCCTGCAGTGCGTTCAATTCGGATTTACGTTTTTCCTTTTGTTCCTTTACTCTTTCATCCATCAAATCTCTCATCTGCACAACCAGTGACCTGATAGTTCTTCCCAGATGCCTGATTTCATGGGAACCTCCAATGTATACCTTTTCAGCATCAAGGCTTCCTTCCTCAATACTCTTGAGAGAATCCTCCAGCTGACGTATTGGATCAGTTACAATCTTCGAAATTACGATATTGCCGAAAACAATCAGGAAAATGGTAACGGTGAAAATAATCATCATGAAAGCACGAAGCTGATTATATGGTGCAGAAAGCTCTGAAGCCGGCACAACAGAAACAATCTTCCAGCCGGTATATCCGATAGTCTTTACCACCACCGCTCTTTCACTTCCATCAAAATTTTCCATGTGACTGCCGTCGTCATAGCTGGCAGCTGTTATGTTGTTCTCCTGCATAAGACCGCCATAAATGGCCTTCTGCTTTGGATGATAGATAATGTCTCCATCTGAATCTATAAGATAAACATAGCCTGCCCCCTTCTCATTTACCCTTGAAAACATCTGCTCAATAGATGAGTAATTCATATCAACAAGAAGAATGCCCCTTCTTGTGTAGCCCATGTAGTTTAGATCCACACTTCGGCTCAGGGACACTACCCAGTAGTATCTGTAGTTACTGCTTTCGAACATGTTTTGAACGTGGGGTTTTGAGAAATGAAAGTTTTCGATTTTCTCTTCTGTGCTTGTGAACCACTCCTGCTCTGTGAAATCCACACCAGATTTTCTGGTGGCAATTGGAGCCGCAGAAATAAGAGCACCGTCCTGAGAAATGCAGGCGATACTTATCAAATCATCTTTGTTAGCCTCGTAAAGAATATCCATCTCCCTGTTCATGGAGTCGCTGGTCAAATCCAGATTTTTAATTACTCCATAATACATACTGTTGGACACCCCCATCATGTTTCGTAAATAAGAATTGAGGGTCCAGCTCATCTGATCAATCACCTGCTTATTATTTTCTATGGCAGTCTCACGGGCCTTGTTTATATAAGTGGTATAAAGGGCCAGTGTAACAAATGTCATTGAAACAATAGAAACAATGGTAAATGAAATAGAAATAATCAGCTGAATGCTTCGCCTTTTAGAGGCACGACGAACTTTTTTAAATTGATTTTGAAAATCAATAGTTCTCATTAATTACCTCTCTGCTGTCTGTACTTGGATGGTGAAATACCGTAGGCTTTTTTGAATACATAGCTGAAATAATTAGGCTCATCATAGCCAATCATTCCCGCAATCATGTATGCTTTTTCATCTGTATTTTCAAGGAGCCACTTTGCTTTTTCCATACGAAGATTTGTAAGGTAAGCCACAAAGTTTTTGCCTGTCTGTTTTCTAAATAATGTGGAAAAATAATTTGGAGTGACATTCAAATAAGAGCAAATCTTATCCACTGATAAATCTGAATCCTTGTAGTGTTCTTTGATGTACTCCAAAGATTTATCAATTAGATTATTTGCTGTGGCCTCAGGAATCTGTTCCTTAAAGAATTTAAAACTCTCCTGATAATATCGCTCTAGATTTTCAAGATTGCGTCTCTTTTCTGATTCATCATCAAGGCGCACTTTTAAACGTGAAAATAGCTGATACAGCTCATCAGAATCCACTGGCTTTAAAATGTACTCCACCACAGCAAGCTCGATGGCTTCCTTGGCGTACTCAAACTCATCATAGCCAGTAAGGATAACAAATTTAGTGTCTGGAAGTTCTGCCTTCAGTCTCTTTGAAAACTCGAGACCGTTCATGAAAGGCATATTAATATCAGTCAAAACAACATCTGGATGGCGCTCAAGAGCCATATCCAAAGCATCCCACCCATTACTCGCAGAACCTACTACATTAAAATCCAGCTCCGCCCAGTCAATTTTCTTTTCGATGGCGAGACGGATTTCCTCCTCGTCATCAACAAGCATAACATTATACATTCCCTATTCCCCCGAATACGTAAAAACTAGGATAATTATAGCAAAAAAGGATGCCTTACGGCATCCTTTTTTGATTAATTCTTTTTACGTTTTGAAAGAACATCTACCGTAACGGCACCGAGAAGTACGGCACCCTTTACAATTTTCTGAATATCTGTAGACCATCCAAAGAGTGACATACCATTGTTAAGTACACCCATTACGAAGGCACCTACAACTGCACCGAGGATTGTTCCAGAACCACCGGCTACGGCAGCACCACCAATGTAGCAAGATGCGATGGCATCCATCTCGAAACCATCACCAGCCTTAGGTGTTGAAGATCCGTTTCTTGCTGAGAGGACGATACCTGCGATTGCTGCAAGTACACCCATGTTTGTGTATACCCAGAAGAATACTTTGTTTGTATCAATACCTGAAAGATTAGCTGCTTTTCTGTTACCACCAAGAGCGTAAATCTGACGACCAGCTACTGTCTTTGTAGTAATGAATGCATAGATGGCAATAAGGATTACCATGATAAGAAGTACAAATGGAAGTCCATTGTAACGTGCAAGCTTGCAAAGGAAGAACCAAAGAATAAATAACTCGATTGCAACCTTTACGATTGTCTGCCATGCTGGTGCAAGTGCGAAGTTATATTTCTTCTTTGTCTTAACACTCTTAAGCTCTGCCCAGATAATAGCAACTGAAGCGATAATTGCAACAGCTATTGAAACTAAATCGAGAATTCCCTCACCGAAGAAAATCTTATAGGTTGGAAGGAAACCAGCTCCGATAAAGTTGTAATTTGTAGGGAGAGGGCCTTTTGTCTGTGCCTGTAAAAGTGTATAGGTAAGACCACGGCCCATAAGCATAGTAGCAAGTGTTACTACGAAAGGTGGGATGCTCAGGTATGCAATGAAGAAACCTGCAAACATACCAACCAAAAGACCAATAGCGAGAGCTGCAAGAATAGCTATCCACATATTCATCTTTAAATCCATCAACATGATGCCAGCTGTGGCACCACAAAGAGCAACTACAGAACCTACACCAAGGTCGACATTACCAGTTAATACGCAAAGCAACATACCGATTGCAAGAATGACAACGTAGCCGTTCTGCATTACCAGGTTGTTAATGTTCATAGGTGTAAGGTTCTTTCCTCCAGTAAGGAGGGCAAAGATTAAATAAATAACAATAAGAGCAATGAACATGCCATATTGTTTCATGTCTAAATTAACTCTTTTATTTTCCATTTCCATCATCCTTTCTATTGTGGGCCATTACGCACTGCATAATCTTCTCCTGAGAAACCTCAGCGCTTGTGAGCTCGCCCGCAATCTCTCCCTCATTAATGACATAGATTCTGTCGCAGGTACCGATAATTTCAGGCATTTCTGATGAAATTACGATTACCGCCTTGCCCTGCTTTGCCAGCTCATTAATGACGCAATAAATCTCGTATTTAGCACCTACATCGATGCCTCGTGTTGGCTCATCCAAAATCAAAACATCTGGCTGAGTAAGCATCCACTTTGCAAGTACAACCTTCTGCTGGTTACCACCTGAAAGAGATCCAACCACCTGATTGATGGAATTCGCTTTTACGTTAATTTTCTTTTTATATTCTTCAGCAGCTAAAATCTCTTCATTACCATTGATTACGCCGCGCTTTGAGAAGAACTTTGGACGGGCTGCAATAGTCATATTTTCCTTAATATCACCTATCAGGATAAGACCATTTGTCTTTCTGTCCTCAGTAACATAAGCAAGCTTGTTATCAATGGCATCCTTAACAGTATGAAGATTTACTTCCTTACCATTAATCTTTACTGTACCGGAGATTTTCTGTCCGTAGCTGTGTCCAAAAACACTCATGGCAAACTCTGTACGTCCTGCGCCCATAAGTCCTGCCAGACCAACTACCTCTCCTGCCTTAACTTCAATGTTAATGTTCTTAAGAACCTGACGCTCTGCATCATCTGGATGATATACATTCCAGTTCTTAACTTCAAAAATTGTATCACCGATAGTGACACCCTCTCTTACAGGATATCTGTTTGTAAGCTCACGACCTACCATAGCTTTGATAACCCTGTCCTCAGAGAAATCATCCACTCCCTTAACGAGAGTCTCGATTGTTTTACCATCACGAATGATTGTTACAGCATCCGCAACATAGCTAATCTCATTTAACTTATGAGAAATAATGATACAGGTAATTCCCTGCTTTTTAAGCTCTAACATGATATCGAGAAGCTTCTTTGACTCCTCATCATTTAAAGCTGCGGTAGGCTCATCCAAAATAAGAAGCTCTACCTTCTTTGCCATTGCCTTTGCAATTTCAATCAGCTGCTGTTTACCAACACCTAGAGAATTTACAGGAGCATTGACATTTTCATTTTCAAGACCAACTCTTGCAAGCATTTCCTGAGCACGTTGTCTGGTCTTTGTCCAATCTATAACGCCCTTCATGGAAAGCTGCTCGTTACCTAAGAATACATTTTCTGCAATGGAAAGAAGGGGACTTAAAGCAAGTTCCTGATGAATAATAACTATGCCCTTGGCCTCTGAATCCCTAAGGTTATGGAATTTACAAACCTCCCCATGGTATTCAACGTCACCTTCATAGGTACCGTAAGGATACACTCCGGAAAGAACGTTCATCAGTGTAGACTTACCAGCTCCATTTTCTCCACAAAGAGCATGGATTTCTCCCTTTTTCACCTGCAGATTAACATCATCAAGGGCCTTCACACCGGAAAACTCTTTTGTGATATGTTTCATTTCCAAGATGTAATCTGACATATTAACTTCTCCTTCTTATAAAACACCCCATCCAGCCTTCCCCATAAGGGGAAGGTGCCCGAGGGCGGATGAGGTGTCAACTTCAATTATTCTGCTAACTGTTCCTCTGTGTAATAACCACCATCTACAATGATTTCCTTGTAGTTATCCTTATCAACTGCAACTGGTGTGCAAAGGTATGAAGGAACGACAAGCTTTCCATTGTCATACTGTGTAGTATCGTTGATTTCTGGCTCTGCACCTTCAAGAACTGCCTGAACCATTGTTACGCACTTGTCAGCAAGGAGACGTGTATCTTTGTAGATTGACATTCCCTGTGAACCAGCGATGATGTTCTTTGTAGCCATAAGCTCAGCATCCTGGCCTGTGATAAGTGGCCAATCCTCGCCAACCTTGTAGCCTGCTCCCTCAAGAGCTGCCTTACATCCATAAGCGAAACCATCAAAAGCTGTTGCACAGATATCTAACTTATCGTTAGCATAGAAACCTGTAAGGTAGTTCTCACAGTTCTGCTGTGCTGTTTCCTGAGACCATCTAAGGATACATGTATCCTCGAATGATGTTCTTCCTGACTTACATACCAATGTACCATTGTCAAGGTATGGCTGAAGAACTTCCATAAGTCCGTTGTAAAGCATTACAGCGTTGTTATCATCTGGAGAGCCCATGAAGAACTCGATTGTGTATGTCTCAGATGTGTTAGCAAGATCCTTGTTTTCTTCGATGTACTTACCAATAGCTGTACCAACACCCTTGTTATCGAATGTTGCATAGTAGCTTACAGCATCTGTATCCATAAGAAGTCGATCATAAGCGATGATAGGAATACCAGCTTCCTTAGCCTGTGCCTCTACGTTTACAAGAGCTGATGAGTCAACAGCTGCGATTACTAAGCAGTCAGCGCCAGCTGCGATCATGTTCTCAATCTGAGATACCTGAGCCTGTACATCATCCTCAGCATACTGAAGGTCAACCTCGTAACCTAAAGCTTCCAGCTTCTCCTTCATGTTGCTACCATCATTAATCCATCTCTCAGAAGACTGTGTAGGCATTGCAACTGCAACCTTCTTTCCAGTTGAAGCTGCTGGAGCACTTCCCCCATCATCTGTAGCCTCTGTAGCTGCGCCTGAATCTGCAGGAGCACCTGTGTCAGCAGGTCCGCAACCTACGGCTAACCCCATAGCCATAACAGCAGTGAGCATTAAACTTAAAACTCTTTTTTTCATTTCTTCTCCTCCTAAAATTTGTGTTTACAGCCCAAACCCCTTGGGCATTTTTACTATATTTAGATATTATCAGCTCTCATATTTGTTTAAAATATAAAATTCTATGTTAAATCTTTGAAATTCTACACACAGAATTTTCACATACTCTTTTTCCAGTAATATATACTCTCTAGATTTTCAATATATGAATGATATCTTGTTCTGTTGAAAATATATTTCTTGAATTTTCAATATAAAAAATAAACTCCCATATATTGAAAATCCAAAAAAGGTCCAGCCTTAAAAGCTGGACCTGGACCTAAGATTTTCTTAACATAAAACTAATTCACTTATAAACACTACTGCGCAGCAGATGCAGGCCACCTTGAATAGACTCTGATTCAGCAGGGCTGCTATGGTGCCGCAGACAAGTGCAAGTATTCCTGATATTTTACTCTGTGTGGCATCAATGATGGCTGGAAAAGTCATGACTGCAAGTGTCACATATGGCACATAATAAAGAAATGACCTTACAAAGCGATTCTTTATAGGTTTTCTAAATACTGTTACTGGGAGCACTCTGATAATGGTACTAACTATTCCTGCCACCAGTATATAAATGTATGTTTTAGTCATCGTCCTCTTCCTCCGGATGTGGAAATGCTATAGCAGCAATAGATGCAATAACTACTGTAAGAATAATAGTTTTAGTTCCAGAAGAAATGCCTGCAAATAGCGATACTCTCGATGCAATATAACTTAGAACAAAACTAATGATAATCAATACTGCTACAATTCTGTGCTTTCTAGCCTCTGGCATAATGCATGCCAAAAACATTCCATACAATGCAACTGAAAATGCACTGACAAGTCTCAATGGCATCAGTTCTCCTGCAATGATTCCACAGGAAGTTCCAAAGCACCAGCCAAGTACAGCAATGATAAATGCTCCGTAATTATAGAATGGCTCTATATGTCCCGGGCGCTTTATCGTAATTGCGAATAATTCATCAGTCACAGTGAAGCCTACACACATTCTGTGAAGCATGGATGTCTTGGAATCAAATTTCTGGCTGAGAGCTGTGGACATAAGCAGGTATCTGGCATTTACCACAAGAGTCATAATGGCCATCTCCACATAGCTTGCCCCGGCAGCCACAACAGTGTAAACTGCATACTCTCCTGCGCTGGCATGATTCAAAAATGAATTGATAAATCCCTGCAGCGGAGTGAAATTTGCATTTCTTGCAAGAATGCCAAGAGAAAAGGCCACAGCGAAATATCCCAGTGCTATTGGAACACCGTCTTTGGTACCCTCTCTATAAGCTAATGTTTTCGTGCTAATCATAGAATTATTCATAGTTTTTTAATACTTTCATTTTCTCAAAAGTGTACAATAATAATTAAGAACACGGGGAGGCAAACAAAATGAAGCCTGGAGTTTATCAAGCAACACGTAAGAATGGCACTACCTATTATCGAGGTAACATAACCTACAATGGTAAGCACATCAGCATCGGAAGCTTTAACACCGAGGCTCAATGTAATCGCGCCTATAAAGAAGCGTGGAAAATTCTAAAGGATAAAAAAATCACTTTACTTTCCTATCAGAATTCAATAAAAGAATTACCATTTGAAAAATGTGTAACTCTTATTAATTACAGGGACAATAACATTTACATTAAAAACCCTGTTTACCTTCATCGAAATTACTTTGTTTATTATTTGGACCCATCTACAGTCCTTAAATTTGACAATGATGACTTATTCTACTATTCGACTCACAAGATACAGAACCGTGGTGGCCACATGTTTGTGAGCGATTACGGAATGCAGTACAACATTCTCAGTAGATATGGAATCAAGCCATATAGTGTAAAGGATCGTGATTATAAATTTGCAAATGGAGACGAAACGGATTTACGATATTCCAATATCATCCTTGTAAATAAATATCACGGTGTATCCAAAGAAGAAAAAAAAGGCAAGGTAAAATACGTTGCCAAAATACATCTCAATGGAGACTTTATAGTGGGAAGATACTCCAGCGAAGCAAAGGCTGCCATCGCCTACAACAAAGCCGTAGACTTATGCCGTTCGCGCGGCATGAAGAGAAAGTTCCCTACAAACTTTGTTTCAGAATATTCACCACGCGAATATGCTGACATATATACTGAAATAAAAATATCATCTCACTTATATAAGTTCTTCAGAAATAAAAATTATAGAGAAGCATAAAAAAGCCACCTGTAGCTATCAAGCTCTTAGTGTTACTTAAGCGAAGCTTTCTTCAGCTGAGCGAAGTAATATCTAAGGCTTGAGAGCGTAACAGGTGGTTCTTAGTTTTTAGTTGTTAATGAATTTATCTTCTTCATTGTTCCAGCTGTAAAGCTTTCTAACTTCCTCTCCAACCTTCTCTGATGGATGCTCTGATGCAAGCTTACGCATAGCATTGAAGTGAACCTGACGTCCTGCTGGTGACATATCAAGTAAGAATTCCTTAGCAAATGTTCCATCCTGGATATCTGAAAGAATCTTCTTCATAGCCTTCTTTGTCTCATCTGTGATGATCTTTGGTCCAGTAACATAATCGCCGTACTCAGCTGTATTTGAAATAGAATATCTCATTCCTGCAAAGCCTGACTGATAGATAAGATCTACGATAAGCTTCATCTCGTGGATACACTCAAAGTATGCATTTCTTGGATCGTAACCTGCCTCAACAAGTGTCTCAAAACCAGCCTGCATAAGAGCACAAACACCACCGCAAAGAACTGCCTGCTCACCAAAGAGGTCTGTCTCTGTCTCTGTTCTAAATGTTGTCTCAAGTACACCAGCTCTAGCTCCACCAATTCCAAGTGCGTAAGCAAGTGCAAGATCAAGAGCCTTACCAGTAGCATCCTGCTCTACAGCAACAAGACAAGGAACACCCTTACCTGCCTGGTACTCTGAACGTACAGTATGTCCTGGTCCCTTAGGTGCAATCATAGTAACATCAACATCAGCTGGTGGCTTGATGCAACCAAAGTGAATATTGAAACCGTGTGCAAACATAAGCATGTTACCAGCCTCAAGGTTTGGCTCGATGTCCTTCTTGTACATATCAGCCTGCTTCTCATCGTTGATAAGAATCATGATGATATCAGCCTTCTTTGCTGCTTCAGCTGCTGTGTAAACTGTAAGTCCCTGCTTCTCAGCCTTAGCCCATGACTTTGAACCCTCGTAAAGACCGATGATAACATCGCATCCACTCTCCTTAAGGTTAAGTGCATGTGCATGACCCTGGCTACCATAACCAATAATAGCTATTGTCTTACCTTTCAATAATGAAAGATTACAATCTTCCTGATAATAGATCTTTGCTTCCTGTGACATTCTAATTATCCTCCTACTTAAAATTTATTAAAGAATTACAACATCGTCGCTGCCTCGTGTAAGTCCAGTAAGACCTGTGCGGGCAAGCTCTAAAATATCGTAATCGCCAAGCATGTCTAAAAATGCCTCAAGCTTTCTCTGGCCGCCTGTAATCTCAAGCACCATAGAATCATGAGTGACATCAACAACCTTACCATGGAAAATCTCTACTATAGTAAGAACATCCTGTCTGTCTGTGCTTCTTGCAGAAATCTTTACAAGCATAAGCTCTCTGGTAACAGATGTACCATGCTCAAGTACCTTTAAATCCACTACGTCTGTGAGCTTTGAAACCTGCTTCTCAATCTGCTCAAGAACCATTTCGTCTCCATGAGTAACAATAGTAACCCTTGTATATCTTGGGTCTGCAGTAACGCCAGCTGAAAAGCTGTCTATATTGTACCCTCTTCGTGAAAATAAGCCTGAAATGCGGCTTGTGAGACCTGGTGTATTCTCAACTAAAATAGAAAGAACTTTTGTAGACTCCATAAATTATATACTCCTTTTCCACTTCACTACTGTGAAGCATGAAACTAAATAGAATTCTATCACAAACCATATATATGTCAATAAGAACATGAAATATTTATTAAATATTAATATAAAAAAGGAAGCACTCCTATGGTATTTAGTAGTACTTCCCATCGTACGGATTATATAAGCCCATCTGAATAGGCTGCCGTTTATCCTCATAGCAAAGGGTAATGTAATAATCTCTGAACTCAAATCCCTGCTTGGTCCATTCCACGTTGCCTTTTTCGCAATCACAGTATTCACTGTAATCCACCCACTGAAGCACCTGCATCAAAGGCCTGTCCATCATCTTGCAGGTGGCCTCCTTAAAGGTCCACACCTCGGTGAATTTCTTATTAACCTCGGTTTTCTTTACTGATTCTAAAAGCTCTAAATCATATTTGGTAAAAAACCGTTTTACTAAATCTGGGTCATAGGGCCTTATTCTTTCAACATCAATTCCTACTGGCTTGTCTGATATGGCAGCCACCGCAAAAAAATCTGCATGGCTTATACTAAAATCCACATTCTTAGGTTGTAAGAAAATTGGCTTTCCCTGGGAAGTGTTTGAATAAACATAAGGTCTTTGAATGTGATTCTCCCATAAAAGCTTTTCCAAAAGATGAGAGGCACCAAGTCGCTCACACTTTCCTTTAAGTGTCTTAGCTTCATCAACGTGCGCCCTACGCTGAGGACTAATCATGTCATACACTTCATCAAAAATAAATGGATTCTGTAGTGGTTCGCAATTGTACGCAGCCGCTTTAATCATAGATTCCCCTTTCTCTCTTTATACAAAGTATAACATAGTGGGTATAAAGTATGTTAAACTTTAAAGTAAATATGGGGAACAAATTATGAACAATTGGTGAGGTTTTTAGCTATGAACTTTCTTATCTTTGAAATGAAAACAGTATGCTACAACTCTTATCTATATTTCGGAGACTCTCTGGGCAATGCTCTTACTAGCCTTGGTCACTCAGTAGAATACTTTAAAGTCGATGAAAATCAATTGGATGATTTAGAGCAATATGTTGGTAAGCATTTTGATGCCATGATTGATTTCAATTCTGATTTGCCAAGAGCCCTCATGGATGACGATTCATATTTTCTCGACCACGTGGATGCCCCATTTTTCGACTTCATTTTAGATCATCCTTTATATCACCACGATTCCCTAAAACATAAACTTCAGAATTTCCATGTGGTATGTCTTGATGACAACCATAAAAAATATATCGAAAAGTATTATCCTCACATAAAATCAGTTACAGTTACTCCTATGACAGGCGAACTTGCCTTTGGCAAAGAAAAAATAGACTGGGATGAATTTGATAAACGTAAATACGATATTCTCTTTTCTGGCACATATACTGCACCAGCCAGGCTTGAAACTGCCATCAATATAATGCCTGCCCCTGTAGCTGAAACCGTCTATGAGCTGATAGAAATGTTAAAAGCCGACAGTGACCTTACTATAGAAGAAGCTGTAGATACTTTATCTGAGAACGAAATCTACGACTACATTAACTTAGATAAACCACTTCACACCCAGACTTTTTATCTGGCAGATGCTTACGTGCGCTGCCTCAACAGAAAAAAGCTGGTGGAAGCCCTGGATAAATGTGAACATGAACTGCACCTTTTTGGAGCCCTTTGGGAGGAGCTTCCACTTAAGCATGCCACCATTCACAGAGAGATTCCTTTCAATCTCACATTTACCGTATTTACGAAAGCAAAAATCTCTGTAAATATTATGCCTAATTTCAAGGCAGGAAGTCATGATAGAGTCTTTTCATCACAGCTGAATGGTGCCGTCACTCTCACCGACCCTACCACTTTGCTTAGAAATGAATATAAACATGGGGAAAATATACTGTTCTACGACCTGAAAGATATAGATGAATCTACATTTATAGTAGACGAGAATTTAAAAGACCTGGATAAGCTCAAAAAAATAGCCCAGAGTGGTTATGAAATTGCTTCCAATAACCACACCTGGGCTGAAATAGCAAAAAAGCTATTAAGCGCACTATAAATTATTAATCTAAATTCAGCATCTCCTGGTAGAAAGCAAAGTAATCCTTTCTGCCCTGCTTAGTAAACTCTATAGCAGTCCTTGGATGTTGATTCAAAAGACCAGTTGTAAGGTACTGCATATCGTAGCCCCATACAACTCCCTGCTCTTTTAGAGGAAGCATAAAGTCCTCTACAAACTTGATGGCATATCTTTCTTTATACTTAGGATTCTTTAAAAATCCTAAAAGAAGCTCCATTGCACAGTTTCCTGCACCACGTCCCATGCTGCAATATGTAGCATCAAGATAATCAACATTATCTCCAACTGCCTCTATGGTATTAGCGAATGCAAGCTTTTGATTATCATGAGCATGCATTCCCACACGCTTGCCATATTTTGATGCGATTTCGTAGTACATATCAGCTATACGCTCTGTCTGTTCAGGATAAAGAGACCCATAACTGTCTACAATGTAAATACAAGAAATTGGAGTCTGACAAACAATATCAAGGGCTGATTTGATGTCTTCCATAGAGGCTGTAGAAATAGCCATAATATTACAGGTAGTCTCGTAGCCCTTATTATATGCATCCTCAATCATCTGAACAGCTCCTGGAAGCTGATGAAGATATGTAGCAACTCTAATTAGATCCACAGGGCTTTCAGCCTTTGGACGAATATCTTCCTTGTAATTACATCTTCCTACATCAGCCATAATAGCAAGCTTTAAATCTGTATCGTTTTCACCAACAATTTTTCTAATATAATCATCAGATGAAAACTTCCAAGGGCCAAATTTGTCCTCATCAAACTGCTCTTTATCGGCTCTGTAGCCCATTTCCATATAATCAACTCCAGCCTTTACATTTGTAAGATAAAGAGCCTTTGCAAATTCATCTGTAAAATAAAAATCATTTACAAGACCTCCATCACGTAAAGTTGCATCAACAACTCTGACGCTCTCTCTTACCTCTAAAAGCTTAGATATTTCTTTTTTCATTTATGTGGTCCTCCGGTTGCTTTAGTGCTTAAAAGTATTAAAGTACCTCCTAGTATAAACATACCAGGAGGCACTGTCAACTATAATATTATTAAGTTCTAAAGGGATTATACTATCTCAAACTTCTGAGTGCTAGCATTCAATTGCTTGGTTACATCATTATTCTGATCCATCGCTTCATTAATGCCCTGGATTTCACCAACAATTTCTGTTGCTGAGGCTGCTGACATACCAATAGCACTAGAGCTTTCTTCTACTGAACGAGAAATAGTTTCAATCTGTCCAGCCATCTCATTCATCACAGCATTTAGATTGTCAGCTTTTTCAGTAAAAGTAGCAAGCATATCCTCAATCATTGAAGCTGTATCTTCATATTTAGAACCAGTTTCTACAAAGGCATCATAATCAGCAAGTACATTTTCATTGATAAATTCAATAACCTGAATAGCATTATCTGAAAGTGTCTTAACAGCAGCTGTAACCTTACCGGAAATCTCCTGAATATTACCAGCTGTATCTCTAGAATTTGCTGCAAGCTTACTAATTTCATCTGCTACTACAGCAAAGCCCTTTCCAGCTTCACCAGCACGAGCTGCTTCAATTGATGCATTAAGTGCAAGTAAGTTTGTCTGACTAGCAATATCCAAAATCTCATTAGTCAAATCACTAATCTGGTTAACCTGCTCAGACTCCTTAACAGACTCCTCGAGAACCTTTGAAAGCTCTTCCATCTTAGCGCCAGTATTATCTTTCTTTTCCGTTGCTTCCTTCTTTATAGAATTAGCAGCTTCTTTAATTTCATCTGCCTTTTCAGCACCAGCTCTTGCTTCAGAATCAATAGCATCCGTAGCCTCTCTAACTTCCTGAACTTTGTCATTAAGCTCAGAAGTTGTTGCAGAAACATTTTCCATAGATGCTGCAAGCTCTTCCATGGCTGCAGATGTATTTGTTACATTATCACTAGCACTTTGAATCTTTACAATAACACTATCTGCAGATGATGTAAGAACTGTTGCTCCATCCTTAACATCTCTGATTACACCCTGCAATGTTCCTAAGAACTGATTGATACAATCAGATATAAGTGCAAGCTCTGTTTTTGTTTTTGTGTTTATTCGGGCAGTTAAATCGCCCTTGCCCTTATTGATATTATTAATGATAGCTTGTAATTCATATGAAATACCAAGTATAGTCTTATTAATTCTAACAAATGAAAGCACAAAGCTAAGTATAATCAAGACAACAACCACTGCCATGACTATATATCCCTTTACAGAAACCTGGGCAATGTAACCATCCAAATAAGCGCTAAAGCCCTCGCTTAGAGAATTAATTCCCTCATCAACAGCATCTAAAGCATCATTTGTTGCAACAAGGCTTGTTCCGTAATCACCAGATACACAGCCAATTGCTCCCGTCAAATCACCTGATTTGATAAAGTTTTCCATAGCACCAGCTGCAGCAACTAATGCCTCTGCGCTAGCTCTGAGATTATCAACTCTCTCCTGCCCATCTGGTAGGTTTCCAACCAGTATACTAGCATCCAAATAATCAAGATGAGAGCCAATATCATTCATATAACCTTCCATCTCCGCAAATTCTTCAGCTGGCATTTCCTTGCCTGCCTCAAGTTGTCCTAATGTACGATTAATTTCAGCTGAAATATGAACTACATCTTGACGTAATGCAGCCGATTCCTGTGCGCAAATAAGTTCATTTTCACTTGCTACTAAAGCCAGTGACTTTACGCTTTGCATAGCTGAGTTGGAAATCACTGCATATATTATAAATGCCGCAAGTATAGCAACATTTACAATTATGTTTTGAAAAGAAATTGATTGGAAAAAGTTGCCTTTATTATTTTCAACAACCTTTCCAACAGCTTTAAGATTTTCCTTTTGCTCAGCTGTAAGATTTTTATCAAGCCTCTGTTTTATTTTCTCTTGCCTTTCTTCTGTTCCCATTGCGCACCCCCATTTAAATTAATGGCTAATTAATGGCTAATAAAATTATATACCCATACGTTTTAATTGGTTAAGAGGTGTCACAAAAAAAACATATAATGTTTAAAAAATGTACAATTTCTATGGATTTTTATGAGATAAAACATTTGATTAATCTCATTTTAAAAACTAAAAAAGAGCTCTTGGATAAACCAAGAGCTCTAAAATACAATATAACAATGACAGTCGGGCTCATTTAAAGAAATCTCCTTTGGAGATTTGAGCCCTCCAGTACATTTTTGTGAAAGCTTTCAGCTTCCCCAAAAATGTAATTTAGAACTTACCAGCAGTAGCAGCTTCCTCAACTGAAACTGCAACTTACATTATTCATGTCATTGTTTGAAACAATTGCATAGATAATAAATGCAGCTAGAATAACTGCATTTACAACAATATTTTGGAAGGTAATTGAAATCAATTACTAAATCTTTGTAAAAATAGCTGTTTCCTCTTCAAGCTCTCCAGCTATCTTCTGGTTCTCGTCCATACGTTTAGAAATATTATCCATATCATATACCAGATTCTGAGTGCTTTCGGCTGCAGAAGAAACGCCCTTAACACCATCTTCTATGGCCGAGGTAATACTACTAATGGATTCTGCTATCTCAGTGAATTTATCTTTAAATCCTTCTGTTATATCAGTAAAATCAGCCATAACCGATTCAATATAATCAGCATTATCCTTATACTTTTCACCATCTTCTACGAAACGTTCAAATTCTGGAAGAATAGAATTCTGCATGTAATCTACTAACTCATTTGCATTATCTGCGAGGTTATGAACCGCATTAACTACTACAGAGTTAATCTCCTGAATATTAGCAGCAGTCTGACGGCTGTTTTCTGCAAGACCACCAATCTCATCTGCAACAACAGCAAAACCTTTTCCTGCCTCTCCCGCTCTGGCAGCTTCAATTGAAGCATTTAAAGAAAGCAAATTGGTCTGGCTTGCGATACTCATAATATCATCTGTAAGTGAGTTTACCTGATCTACACTTTGGCTATCTGTAATAGCCTGATTTAAAGCTGCAAGAATGTTATCAACCTTTTTATTTGTTTCATCCATGTTCTCTCGAGCATTCTGTTCCATAACATCAGCATGCTCCTTCATAGTCTTAGAATATTCGTTGATTTCACGGCTCTTATTCGCCATCTCATCAACTTCGATTCTTACCTGCTCTGTGTTGTTATTTATCATGCCAGCACTATTTGCCACCTCCTGCATGGTAGCAGAAAGCTCTTCTGTTAATGCTGACAAATCCGAAGCACTGTCATTTGATGTTTTGACACTTCCCATAACATCATTAACTACCTTGTCCATGGCTGTTGAATTGTTAGTAATCATGATAAAAATACCCTGAAGACGTTCTATAAACTCATTAATACCACGACTAAGCATTCCTATTTCATCGTTGGACTCAATAGTTAATCTTCTTGTCAAATCACCTTCTCTACTATTTATACCATCAATAATTTCATGGAGTTCTGATTCTGCCTTAGTAACAGGGCGCAATATTTTTCTTGCAACAACTATAACAGCCGCAATTACTGAAATTATACTTATAATTACAATTATCAAACTTGCAAAACTTGCAACCATGTTTGCGGTAGATAAAGCCTGTCTTTGAACATCTGATTCAGTGTGAATTGCTGCAATGACATTATCTATATCCTGATTAAGTTTCTGTGCACTTTCAGCTACCTGTCCGTTTGCAGTAGCATATGCATCCTTCGTTCTCTGATTAGCACTCTGTGCCAGAAGAATCATTATAGAATCCTTAAAGCTTTGGAAGTCAGCTTTCATAGTTTCAAAATTTGTATCTTCAGCCGCAAACTGATTTCCATACTCGACCATGGCATTATCTAATACAGCTTCCTCTTCTTCTATCTTTGATACCACTGAAGTCATTGTCTCAAAATCAGTAGCAACAATATGAGAAAGAGCAAGTGAATGAATATCCTTTGCTGTTTGGCCAATTGTATCAAGTTCTGTAATAGCAACCATATATTCATCTGCAATTTTTGTAGCAGTATGATTAACCTTGCTCAAATTAAAGAGTGCCATAACATTAGAAAAAATAGATAGAATTCCCAATAAAAGGACTGGGATTAAAATATATAATCTAATACTTGTTTTCTTACTCATCCTGACGCCCTCCTATTGCTTATTTTCCTCTGAATTTTCTGTTGTAGTTTCTTCTATAATTTCCTCTGTTGTTTCTTCTGTTGTTTCTTCTGTTGTTTCTTCTGTTGTCTCTTCTGTAGCTTCTTCTACAACATCTTCAGTTGCTTCTTCTTTATTTTCTTCTGGAGCAGCTTCACCTTCTTCTGTTACCAGGTCACCAGTAGATTCCTCTCCAGTAATTTCTGTTACCATTTCATTTAAAAGAACCTGAACATCTTTACCCGAAGGATTACCCTGGCTCATAAGCGTTCCAAAGTTAGCTGCCGGATCCCAATAGGTTCCGCCAACTCTCTGCAAGCTTGAATATTCTGCCTGCTGTTGTAATGCCTGAATAGCTTTAGATTCTGCAACAGCACCTGAGCCTGAAGCATTTGTATTAGATGGTCCCTGTCCTCTCATTTCAAATCTTAAAGTCTGATTTTGCTCATTGGTCATCCAATCTGCAAATTTCGCTGCCCAAGCCTGATTTTTAGAATAAGAATTAACGCCTACAAGCTTATATCCTGCATAGCTGGACATCTGAACCTGCTGTCCTGCCACAGTATACGTAGGAAGCTTGCATGCAGCATAATTATCACCCCAAGCTTCCTTTATTCCATTTTCATCCCAAATACCACTAACACCAGCAGCAAAGGTGCCATCAGCTGCCCCACCTACAAATCCATCATTACTCTCACATGTAAATGCTGGATTTCTACCAATTGCAGCCATAGCCTCTGCAACATCTCGACCAGTTATATTTGTGTATTTTGCATTCCAATTGCAGTAGGTAGAAATTCCGTCATCATTAAGACCAATCTCCATGTCTGTGTTTCCAAAAAACGCATACATGTACCAACCAGAATTCATCTCCATAAATACCTTTTGTCCTGCAGCACCTGCAGCTGCCATAAGACTATCCATAGACTGAACTGCTTCATCACTTATAACCGCTTTATTATAAAATAAGAAATATCCATTATCTGCTGTCAATGGGTAAGCATATAATGTTCCATTTACGGAAGCAGCGTCACTTGCAGCTGCTAAATTTCTACCTGAAATCTCACTGTCATTTTCAACTTTTTTAAGGACACCAGAAGCAACTAAAGCCATGAGCTGATCATCAGCAAAAGTGAATACATCTGGAGCATTTAACACATCTCCAAGTATTTCATCCTTAGCACTGGATTCACTATGAGCCTCAAAGGTAATTTTGAAATTTGCCATACTACCATACTCTTTAATGAAGCCACTAATTATTTGATTAACCAGCTCTTCATCTTCATCGGCTCCCCAAACTCTTAGAGAAACATCACCCGATGGCAATCCAGTCTCTTCCTCAGGAGCTTCGGCTGTTACTGCAGTCTCCTCCTTGGAACCACATCCTGCGAAAAGAGCTGTGATTAACAATAAAGAAACAAAAAAACTAAAAAACCTTTTGCTCATAGAAAAACCTCCTACATGCACAAATCAATTGCTAGCAATAGAATAGCATATAAATGTTACAGAATTGTCAACAAGGGCAATAAAAAAGAGCCCTCAGGAAGCCTGAGAGCTCTTTAATAATTTAAGTATAATTAGAACTTACCAGCTGTAGCAGCTTCCTCAACTGAAACTGCAACTGCAACTGTAGCACCAACCATTGGGTTGTTACCCATACCGATAAGCCCCATCATCTCAACGTGTGCAGGAACTGAAGATGAACCAGCGAACTGAGCATCTGAGTGCATACGTCCAAGAGTATCTGTCATACCGTATGAAGCAGGACCTGCTGCCATGTTATCTGGGTGAAGTGTACGTCCTGTACCACCACCTGATGCAACTGAGAAGTACTTCTTACCAAGGTCTACGCACTCCTTCTTGTATGTACCAGCTACTGGATGCTGGAAACGTGTAGGGTTTGTAGAGTTACCTGTGATAGAAACACCAACGTTCTCGTGGTGCATGATAGCAACACCTTCCTGAACATCATCAGCGCCGTAGCACTTAACTGTTGCACGAAGACCATTTGAGTATGCCTTCTCAGAAACGATGTTAAGCTTTGCTTCCTTATAATCGTACTTTGTCTCAACAAATGTGAAACCGTTGATACGTGAGATAATCTGTGCAGCGTCCTTACCAAGACCGTTAAGGATAACACGAAGAGGCTTCTGACGAACCTTGTTAGCCTTCTCAGCGATACCGATAGCACCCTCAGCTGCAGCGAATGACTCGTGACCTGCGAGGAAGCAGAAGCACTCTGTCTCCTCCTCAAGGAGCATCTTACCAAGGTTACCATGGCCAAGACCTACCTTACGGTGATCAGCTACAGAACCAGGGATACAGAAAGCCTGAAGACCCTCTCCGATTGCAGCAGCTGCATCAGCAGCCTTACGGCAATCCTTCTTAATTGCGATTGCAGCACCTACAGTGTAAGCCCAGCAAGCGTTCTCGAAGCAGATAGGCTGAATCTTCTTAACCTGCTCGTATACATCAAGACCAGCGTCCTTTGTAATCTTCTCAGCTTCTTCGATTGAGCTGATACCATACTTATTAAGAACAGCATTGATCTGATCAATTCTTCTCTCATATGATTCAAATAAAGACATTATTGTTTCTCCTTTCTATAATTATTCCTGACGTGGATCGATAATCTTAACAGCATCGTCAACACGACCGTACTGGCCCTTTGCCTTCTCCCATGCTGTGTTAGGATCATCACCCTTCTTAATGAAGTCTGTCATCTTTCCAAGAGAAACAAACTGGTAACCGATAACTTCGTTATCAGCATCAAGTGCGATACCTGTTACATAGCCTTCAGCCATCTCAAGGTAACGAACACCCTTTTCCTTTGTTGCGTACATTGTACCAACCTGTGAACGAAGACCCTTTCCAAGATCCTCAAGACCAGCACCAACTGCAAGTCCGTCATCAGAGAATGCAGACTGTGTACGTCCGTAAACAATCTGAAGGAAAAGCTCTCTCATAGCTGTATTGATAGCATCACAAACAAGGTCTGTATTAAGAGCCTCAAGGATTGTCTTTCCCTGAAGGATCTCTGCTGCCATAGCAGCTGAATGTGTCATACCTGAGCAACCAATTGTCTCAACAAGAGCTTCCTCAATAACACCATTCTTAACATTTAAAGATAATTTGCAGGCACCCTGCTGTGGAGCACACCAGCCTACACCGTGTGTGAAACCGCTAATATCAGAAATCTGCTTAGCGTGTACCCATTTTCCCTCTTCAGGGATAGGAGCTGGTTCATGCTTTGCGCCCTTAGCTACAGGACACATGTTTTCTACTTCTTTTGTGTAAATCATTGTAGAACTCCTTTCTTCGTTCGATTAATGACCATTAAAATGTAATTGCTACTTACATTAATGACATAATTTAGAACGTGCTTATAAACATAAGCGCGCTATCGAGAATATTTTCTCATTTTTTGTTTATTTAGTAAAGTATTCTTTTGAACTTTTTGTTAAAAATTTGACTAAGAGTTATGCATATAACCTAACTCATCATTCTATTCATAAATTCTAATGTCCGTAATGGCACATTGGTCACCTGTAATAGAAAAATATAGTTTTTCTGGCATAAGAAGAAACATAGTTTTATTCTTGATTTTAAAATCAGAATTTTCAATGGCCATCTCCAGAGTGTCGCCAGATATCCTAAACGAAATATGGCATTCCATTCCCTTTTTATTTTTCTCTTTCCAGGTATCCCAATTCTTAAACTCCCTAGTTTTTTTAACTATAGGATCATTGGTAGCAAGTGTTGAATCACTCTTAAGCTCTCCATTCATTTGAATAAGTGCATATTCCAAATAATTTTCCCCATCAACCTTGCCATCATCTGAAGAGTACACGACTATAAAAGGGCAATTCCAAATGAAATTTGCCATTGGAAGGCTCATTGTATGGAATTCACAATTCAATCCATCCGTTATAAGAGTACCATCAGACGATGCCGAACGGAAACGATCAATCTGAAGATTAGGTAAATCTCCTTCAAGTCTGTTAATGTAATTGTTGGCTGGAGCAATTCGTGTGAACTGATCATCTGTAAATATCTCTTCTGTACGTTCTATATTTATGTTACTAATATTACAATATTCACCTGTGATGCCTATATAGGCGTACTTTGAATTCTCAGGTAAAGCCATAATAACATCTATAACTTCAGAATCACTTGATATGCTTATCTTTAGATGATCCCCACATTTAGCTGCAGTCATCTCATAGGCAGCACCGTAAAACTCCGAAATGCTTCCACCTTTTTGAGAAATTGTAACTTCCATGTTCTTAGCCTTAGTGGAATTATAGTGCCCATTAAACCAAATCTCCCCAAATTCTAAATACCCAAACGCGCTTATACTCTTCTCATCAGAATGGATTCTTCCATCGTAAGCATCAAAAACAATAATTGATGGTGCCGAAAATCCCGTTGGCGAATCGCTATTAAGGCTCCATTCAAAACCGATTTTTGTAAACTTATCATCAATAAGAATTCCCTTTGTAACATTACTTCTATATTCATTAACAGAGAGGTATTCATCAGGCTTATTATCTATATCTTCCACATTTTCACGTAACTTATAGTCCTTATCGCTGTCAATAAGACTAATCATAATAGCTGCAAAACGTGGATCAAATGCTGTTCCTGATTTTTTTAAAAATTCTTCTCTAACAATCACTTGAGGATACGCATCCCTGTCACTTTTTCTTGAAGTCATATTGTCATAATAATCTGCAACAGCAATTATTCTGGCTATCTCTGGAATCTCATCACCTTTTAAATGGTCAGGATACCCACTTCCATCATATCTTTCATGATGATAATGTGCTCCATCCTTTAAGAAAGGATATTCAGTAATATTAGAAAGAATATCTGCGCCAATAACCGTCTTTCTTCGATAGATTTTTAATTCTTCATCATTTAAATCCTTGCCCTTACTAACAATGGATTCTGGAAGTCCAACCTTTCCAATATCATGTAATAAGGCAGCAGAATATATTTCATCACATTCCTTATCACTCTTCCCACAGGTTTTTGCTATTGCCTTTGCATAATTTGCAACACGATCCGAATGACCTAATGTATATACATCCTTAGCCTCAATAGCCCCCATGAAAGCAGATGATGTCTGATAGAAAAGACGTTGCATACTCTCCTGCTCTTTTTTCAAAAAGTCAATCTCGCTACGCTTGCCCTCCTCCATTTCTCGATTAAGCTTAAATAAAGCTACTACGTAAATAAATATGCAAGTAATAATAATTCCTATATTGGTCATTGATGTTCCCGCTATAAATAATTGAGCAATTGAGCAGATTAAAGGAACAACAATAAAAAGAGTATTTGAAAGATTAATTATCCAATCTAAATATCTTTTATATTTTATAATTGCAGTCAATTGAATCAAAGGCACGAAGAATGGGAAAATATAACTTATAATATATCCCGGTCCTCTGCTATAAATATTATTTGAATCAAATGTATAATATATTCCTGATAAGCCACAGAAAATACAAAGTATAATTCCAATAATCATAAATATCGTGCAAAAATCCAGTCGTAGCGGAGTCTTCTTCATCTTTCCTTCATTCTTATATAAATCAATAAGATATAGATTGAATGCCAATACAATAACATCAGTAAATAGGTAATCCATGAAAATAGAAAGACGATGCATGAAAAGACCTAATTGGGATATATCACCATTGTAGAAGTATGAAAGTCTATCAGAATAAAGCAAAGTCATTGCGCTTAGTTCCAAAAACAACAGCGTAATTCTTCTGCTTAAAGGCAAAGCTCTAGCAACAATTACAAAAATTGCTATTGTTCCGCAAATACTGCTTAGAGCCAGCATCAGATCCAATTGATGTTTGATAAAAAATTCTAACATCCTTCTTTCATCCTCTCTACAATGAGTGTAATTTTGTAAGCTTGGTATATAGACTTCTACATTCAGATAGGAAACTGTCTGTATTATCTGCTATATAATCTAAATCATTACGATTTCCTGCAGCCTCCAAAGACTCTGCAACTGCCACCAAATCATTAGCGCCTACAATTGAACAGGAGGTTCTTAAACTATGCATTTTAATAGTGTATAGCTTGATATCTAAATTCTTATAAGCATCATCAATACCGTTAACATATTTATTTATGGCATCCATAAATGTAAGCAATGATGTCAGATATTGACCAGCCCCACCATTATCTCTAATTCCATCTCGTACATTAAGTTCCTTAATGTTATAAAGCCATTCTTTATCTTTTGGAAGTTCAGAATCCTCTTCATAACCATCCGTATCAGATAGCTTCATGTAAATTTTTGTTGGAATGTGCTTTAAAATTGTTTTTTCCAACAATTTGCTATCAACAGGTTTTAACAATACACCATTAAAACCTTTAGACTGATAGAATTCTTCATCCTCTATTGGTACGGAAGAAATAGCATAAACAGGAATATCGGGAACAATATCACGTACACGAATTAAAAGTTCTGAAGCAGTTATGTCAGGCATATGATAATCCATCAATACAAGGTTATAGCTTCCAAATTTTATTTTCTCAAGGCATTCTTCACCTGTTGTGGCTATTCCTACAAACATCCTTGTTTCTTTCAGAATGTTCTTGACAATATTCAAGCTTTTCATATTGTTATCTACAACAAGAACTTCCGCCTCTGGAGCAACAAAACTAGGAATATAAAGTCCCTGGGTTACCCTGTTCTCTTTTTCCTTAAATAAACTAACTGGTGTTGAATTAACTATTTTTTGTCTAACCTTAAAAGTGAAGGTTGCCCCTTGCCCCTCTTCACTGGAAACCTCGATTGTTCCATTCATTAGATTAGCGAACATTCTAGATAAAGTAAGTCCCAATCCAAATTCATAAGGAAGACCTACCGTCATATATCCAATAGTTTCAAAGGAGTTAAATATAACATCCTTGAATTCATCACTAATTCCTGCTCCTGTATCCTTTACAGAAATGCTCAAATCACAATAATTATTCTCTATTGAATCAACTGTTGCCCGTATAGTCACACCGCCATCAGAAGTATACTTAACCCCATTATTAATCAATGTCCAAATAATCTGGCTTAATTTATCAACATCTCCAAAAAGGCGGACTGGCATCTTTTCATCCACTTCGAACTCAAAAGATAGGCCTTTTTCATTGCAAAGATGTCTCGTTATTGATATTGCGCTTTGCATAGCCTCCACAGTATCGTATTCCTTTTCATTAACTGTAGCCTTTCCTGATTCTATATTGGATATATATATTAACGAATCAATTAACTCCAATAGATTTTCAGATTCATTTTTTATTTCCATAGCATCATTAATAACTGAGAAGAAATATTCATTAGAAGAAACTGTAGGATCTCTTCTAAGAATCATTTCATCGGCACCCATAATCGTAATCAATGGGGTCCTAAGGAAATTTGAAATATTAGCAAGGAATCGTTCTTTTACGCTATTTGCTCTTGCCAGTTCATCAGTGGTTTCCTGTAATTTTTCATACTGTTTACTTATAGTTGTTTTAAACAATATTCTCCATGCCAAAACACCACCTATAATTAGGAACAATAATAAAATAACAGCCTGAACAAAAGCCATTTCATAAAGTAATGGTTTCTTTTCAATGAGAAACTTTTTTTCCCGAAGAATTTCGTTTCCACTTTGATTCAGCATTTGAAGATGTAGATTGTATGTTCCATATCTAAGACCGGTAAATTCCAACGGTCTAAGTTTATTAAGAAGCTCAGTTGCCCCCTGATCCTTCACTCCCTCTAGACATATATGTATCTTAGGATTAGTTTCAGAATAATCCAAAATAGCTGGAACAAAAGTAATTCGATTAGCCCCTGCTGGAATGATATATTTTCCATTTTTATCGGGATAAATGTATTTGCCGTCACATATAACCGAACGTAATTCAAAATTTAAATCAACATATTCTTCCACAAACTTTTCTATGTTAAATTTACAAACACCCTTATGACTTGATACATATAAATTTGAATTCTCATCTAAAGAACTGTAACTATTTCCCGTAGGAATACTTGGCAAGCCATTCAAAAGATTATAATGTATATATTCATTAACATTATCATCAATCATACTCTGAGCATTTACGCAATAAATACCATCAGAAGCAAGAACCCATAAGTCCTTACCATTTTCTTTAAAATATACATCATAACAATTGTTGTAAGGGAAAGATGTTACATTAACAATAATGTCGTTTTTAATATATTGTATGGAGTTTGAAGTAATTACCCAAAATACTTCCCTTGTTTTGTCCCAGATAATTCGCATAACAATATCAGAGGTCAAACCATTGTTGATACTATAATGTCTTAGACCTCTTTCGTTCAAAATATATATTCCGTTTCCATTTGTGCCTATATATAAATCTTTATCTTTTTCATAAAGAGACAAAATACTGTCATCTATTCTTAAGCTTTCAATATTCTTCTTCGATTGGACTTTAAAATCCTTAATATAACTTATTCCTTTATTACCACCAACTACTATTGTGCCATCGGATAACTCTAATGAGCAGCGAACCTGCACACTAGGTAATCCCTCTTTCGTAGTAAAGTTTATAATTTCACCACTTTTTTTCTGACATACAAGGCCTAATCCATTGTTGTATACGCATAACCATAAATTATCCTGTGAATCACTCATTATATGCCGAACACAAGATTTTCCTATATACTCTGTTAGTTTATTTGTAACTTGATTTCCATAAACATCTAATATATAAAGGCCTTCCTCTGTTCCCATATAAAGGTAACTTTTATTTATATAATTTGCGTAAACCACAAGATTATTAAAATCATAACGACTGGTAACGCTGGTAAAATTGCAGGTAACTATTTTCATAACACCTGCTGTAGATGAAGCAATCCAAAGATTCCCCTGGTAATCAGACGTGAGCATTTCTATATCCGTATTCAGCGGAAGATCTTTTATTTCCTTGAAATTTTTATGTTCATCTATATAACCAATAGAAGTGTGTGATGCTGCCCATACCCTGTCGCAATCAATACTAAGCCAATAAATGTAATCTAGTGGCTTCGCATTAATCTTTCGTAAATCCGAATAGGAATCACCAAAATTTCCGTAGTAGATTAATCCCGATTCTGTACCTATATATACCTTTCCAACATCATTAGGATCAGCAATAATTGTGGTAATAAAATCCAAATCTAAATCTGAAGCTCTAAGAATTTGTTCTACTTTTCCATCTATAAGTTTGAATATATTACCATTATCGCAATATCCATATATATCGCCATAATAATCTCGTGTAAGTCTGACTATCCTTCCAGAATCTAATCTACTGTCATCAATATATTTAATATTGTCATCTTTATCGATAACAGCAATACCTTTTGAGGTTCCAATAATAAAGTTTCCTCTACCATCCTCAATTATGGACATAATGCATCGGGAAGGCAGGCCGTCTTCATCTGTAATATGTCTTCTATTCCTCTGTTCATCAAGAATAACCAAGCCATTATCATTTGTACCCACCCACATACGGCCATTTCTGTCCTGATACAGGGTTCTACTACTAGTAAGTCCATCGTATGAATCGAGCCTTTCAAAATCAGCTCCGTCATATCTTATTATTCCACTATATCCTCCTATCCAAATATAACCAGAATCAGAACACAAAATATAATTAGCATCTGAAGTAGGTAGACCATTTGTCGAATCATATACTTTTGCCGTATATCCAAAACCGTTGAGCTGATTAGAGGCAGCATATCCACCGCCGCCTTTTTTCTCCGTTTTCTCCTGCTTTATCTCAGTATCTTTTCCATAGACATAAGGTTTCTTTTCGAAAGAAACCATCAAAGCAAAAATCAATATTAATAATGGCAATACTTTTATTCTTCGACTCATACTATAAATTGCCCCCATCAATATCTTCTAAAATTACTGTTGTTTATAACTGTTTTAACATCACTGATACATTCCAATAATGCATCAACACATTTAGGATCAAACTTTTTTCCCGACTCAGATTTAATAATCTCTATAGCTTCATCCAATGTGCAGGAGATTTTAAAGCCTCTAGGTGAGATTAATTCATCAAGTTCATTAGCCAGTCCCATAACTCTTGCTGACAGCGGTATAACTTCTCCGTGAAGTCCCTCAGGAAAGCCCTTTCCATCCCATCTTTCATGGTGATAAGCTGCCATATTTCTGGCTTCTTTCAGATACGTATCATCATTTACTATTGTTATAGCCTTTTCCATAATGCGTCTTCCGTAAACCGTATGTAATTTGTATATCTCCTCTTCCTCATTAGTAAGTTCATCTCGCTTATTTATAATAGAATCAGAAATCTGAATCTTTCCTATATCATGAAGAGGCGCAGACATTTCAACCTCCTCCATATACTCATCAGAAAGCTTTTCAGAATAATAGCCCTTTTTCTTTAAACCATTTAATATAATTCGAACATATGCTGCTGTATTATGAACATGAGAAGTAGAATTGATGTCTCTACTCTCAACAATACCTGCCAAAGTAATAATAAGCCCCGTCTGAGTTTTTCTCGTTGTATCCGCAAAATGCCGTAAATCTCTAACATATTCAGCCATTTCTGATTCCATTTGACATATAGTTCTATAAAGCTGTTCTACCTCATCCCCTGTGCAAATGCCTATTGAACGTGTCTTTCGAACATTTTCATCTAATGCATTTTGATTGCCATGACTATCCAGAAACTCACATGCAGCATTTGTAATACAATTAATAGGAATAACAAGCTCATATCCTGCCAGAGTAAAACCAAAAATCATAATCATAACAACAAATCCAGAAAAACATAGGAAAATTTTCATCAAATAATCCCTGGCATATTCGGAAAGAAATGACATATACACGTCAGAAATAGCATAACAAACTATTTCCCCATTGGAATTTCTTACAGGGTAAGAAGCAAACATAACGGATTTATCACTATTAAACATAATCTCATTGATTACTTCTTTATTTTTAAAATAATCATTGTACTTAGAAAACTCATCATAATAAGGAATGATTATTCCATTATCTGAAAGAGTAACCCCTTCTTTTCCTACCTGAAATAGGTATAAAAAACCATTCTGTTCAGGAATAAAAAATGAAAGTTTTACAACACCCTGCGTGTTGTTTAACAGCATTTTCATTTGTTTTTCTACATCATGATACCCTTTGGCTTTGTCACCCCACTTTACATATTCATATATTTCATCACCATCTAAGATTGATGCAGCGTTTTCTACTATTGCAAAAGCCTCATCTGAATACTCTTCTTTACAATCTTCATAATAGAAAGTAATACTAATCCAAATCATAATAATGCTTAGTAAACAAATTGTTGTAGAAAGCATAACACTTATTTTTTTATGAATAGCTTTATTGGTACTTATATTTCTGGTTTCTCTGATTTCCTGTAATGTTAATGGTTTTTGTTTCCATCCATAATTTGCAATATAGTCTCTCGTTCTTTCTGGAATAAGGTGGAAAAATAAGGTAGCCAATCCAATAGCAATACCTTTATCAACGATATTTAGTAAAAAAACAGCAAAAATAACAACAAGCATATAGCTAAATTCATTTTTCACATTTACATACTGGAATATTTCTTCAACATATTCTTCAAAAGGAAGGCCAGAAATGTAGTTCTGAATAAAAGCTCCGAAAACAGAACATACCAGTGCTGCCGTTAGAACAGAATATAGAAATTTTAGAATTTTTGAAGACTTTGAGTAACGGAAAAACCAGCCTGCTAAAATAGCGATAATGACTGTAATTAAAGAATAATATAGATATCCAGGAGAAAAAATATTTAAAAGCATGCTTGTTATCAAACTAACAATAATGCCAGGCAAAACGCCTCCAAGAAATGTGACAAAAATGGTTCCTACAGTATCTAAGTACATAGGAAGATTCATTTTTATAGCAAGATAATTTAAGCAGACATTCAATAATATACCTGCAACACTAAAGATAATAAGATAATATTTGCTATAGTTTCTTTTAGTATAGTGAAAGCTCAAAACCACACCCCCGCAAAAAACCTAGAGTACACAGTACATAAATATCTTATAACAATAATATGTTTATTTTGTTTATTAAATATTAAAAAAGCCTGTCCAAGAGATTGGTATCCTTCTCCTAATTTATTAGTGGAAGGATTCAATCACCTGAGCAGGCGTATTAATATATTAATATTGATTTAGTTTAATTCTTTTTTACAATATTATCCTGTGACTTAAAAATACTGTCAGATTCGATGACACCACGAACTGGTGAAAGAGGATAAATATTAGAACGAGGACAAACAACTGTGCCAGGGTTAAGTACAGAATTGCAACCAACCTCCACATTGTCTCCAAGCATAGCTCCAAATTTCTTAAGACCAGTCTCAATCTGCTCTCCATCACGAGCCTTTACTACAACTAATGTCTTATCAGACTTAACATTTGAAGTAATAGAGCCAGCTCCCATGTGAGATTTGTAGCCTAATATTGAATCACCTACGTAATTGTAGTGAGGAACCTGAACATTATTGAAAAGAACAACATTCTTAAGCTCTGTAGAATTTCCTACTACGCAGTTTTTACCAACAATTGCTGAACCTCTAACAAAAGCACACTGACGAACCTCAGCATCCTCATCAATAATAAGTGGGCCATTAAGATATGCTGAATCAAAAACCTTTGCAGACTTTGCAACCCAGATATCCTCTCCACGCTGTTCAAACTTCTCTGGATCAAGAGTAGGTCCTAACTTCTTAATAAAATCAGAAATCTCTGGAAGAACCTCCCAAGGATAATCCTTGCCCTCGAATAAATCTGCAGCAATAGTTTCATTTAAATTATACATAGATTTAATTTTAGCTTGTTCCATTGTAAACTCCTATCTTAATTAGTTTTGACCATTAAAGTTCTCAAAATCAAACTCTGTTCTAAACTCATCATTAAGTTTTAATCTCGCATCAAAGAATAAACCTTTTTTGCTCAAAAATCCAGTGATAACATCAGTACGTTTTTCCTTGATTAATTTTGTAAACTGATCTTCTGGAATATCTACACCTGCTACCTTACCTACAAAGAAGCTGCAGCTATCCACGTTTCCCTGAATATTATTCTTACATTTATATCCAAAATGATTCTTGATAATAGGACTGCCGCACTTAGGACATGTTAATCCTGGCATCTCTTTTGTTTCATCTTCAAACACAAATCCTATTCCAGTTACCTTGCCATTCTCATCCTTTGAAAGGGTAAGCTTCGCATCAAATTTAGTGCCCTTCTTGGATTTAAAGCCTGATATGGTATCTGTTATACCATTAGAAAGAAGTTCTTTAACCTGAGCTTCCTTAAGCTTCACTCCAGCCACCTGACCAATATTAAATTTGCAGGAATTATCTGGGTCGTCTTTATTGTAATTGCTGCATCCGTATCCAAATGGAGTAACCACAATCTTACCACCACAGATTGGGCAGGCAACATCCTTGATTTCTTTTGCCTCCACATTGTCAAAATCAAAGGAGATTTCGTGCTTTCCTGATTCTTCATTCTTCTTTAAAACAAGGCAGGCGTCAAACTTTTTACCAGACTTTCCCTTAAATCCTCTGACTGTCTTTGTACTTCCTGTTGAAAGCAACTCCTTAACATCAGCATCTGTAAGCTTTTTAGATGCAATTTCACCAATTACAAAATCACATTTGTTTTCTTTATCAAAATACTTTTCGCATGCAAATCCAAAATTAGTCTTTACTATTTTGCTTCCGCAATCAGGACAAACAATATCAGGAACAAAATTAGGCTCAGCATTATCAAAGTCAAACACAACCTCAGTCCTGCCGGACTCTTCATTCTTTTTAAGAATCAGTACCGCATCGAATTTCTTTCCAGATTTTCCTTTAAAGCCTCTTAAAGTATCTGTTTTGCCTTCTTTTAAAAGCTGTGTAGCAACCTGTGGGCTAATATTCTTTCCTGCAATAGTCTTTCCAATGTAGAATTTGCAGGAATTTTCATCTGAAGAGCTGTAGTTTACACAGCCATAGCCTGACATTTTTACAGCAATATCTCCGCCACAGTCTGGACACTTGCAACCTTCCAGCTTGGTAGCTTCAATCCCATCAAAATCGAAGGAAATTACCTTTTTCCCTTCTTCGTTAGTTTTAATTCGAAGCTTTGCATCAAATTTTTGATTAGTCTTTGATTTAAAACCACTAAGTACAGGAGTAACTCCTTCTTTAATAAGAGCACTGAACTCATCTACAGTAAGTTTTCTTCCTGCAACCTCTCCGATTGAGAAATAACATTGATTTTCCTCCTGGAATCTATGCTCGCAGGCAAAACCATAAGCCGTCTGGAAAATTCTTCCACCGCAGGCAGGGCAATTTAAGCCTTCTATGAATTCTGTAGGTGTCTCAGAAAAATCAAATGAAGTAACAAATTCTCCATCTTCGTTCTTTTCCATTTTAAGGACTGATTTAAAAGGCTTACCTGATTTACTCTTAAAGCCTTCTATTAAATCTGTCTTACCTTCAGTGACTAATTTCTTAAATTGTTCTTCTGGAACATCAACTCCAGCAACCTGTCCTAAATTAAATTTACATTTTATATTATCATCGAAGTAGTTTGTACAGCCATATCCGAAGGATGTAGTTGTAAGTTCTCCTCCACATTTAGGACACTTGATTCCAAGAGGCTTTCTAGTAGCCACACCCTTAGAATCCTTGCCAGTAAACTGATTAATGTTCATGGCAATGTTCTGTGTCAAATCCTGATCAATCATATTCTTTGTTTCATTTCGAATATAATCTTCCAGCTGGCTGCGGTAATCTGTAAATTCAACAGAACCATTTATAATTCCTTCCAATCCCTTTTCCCAGTTTGCTGTCTGCTCTGGCTTTAAAAGTGATGGTGTTGTAAGAAGAACAACTTCGTATATCATTTCACCAAGCTTTTCTGGTGTAATGACCTGGGTCTTATTATTTTGATTAAGGTATCCAATACGTACTAATTTTTCGAGGATTTCACCTCTTGTAGCTGAAGTACCAATACCTGTAGTCTTTATCTGCTCTCTAAGCTCTTCATCCTCTATAAGCTTTCCTGCATTTTCCATAGCAAGAATAAGTGAACCCGAAGTATATCTCTTAGGTGGTGAAGTTTTGCCTTCTTTTAGGTCAAAACCATTGACAGAAACTTCATCTCCGATATTTGCAGATTCTACAAATTTAACGAAATCTTCCTTAGAAAAGCTGTCTTCACTTTCCTCAGAATCCTCTCCATCATTATCTGCGGAATCCTTCGCCTTTGGAATACCTGCAATTTCCAAATAGCCAGGTTTAACAAGTACCTTTGCTCCGGCAAAGAACTTTTCATCCCCCACCTGAACAGTAACCTTTACGTTTTTGTACTCTGCAGGAGGATAAAAGATAGATAAGAAACGACGTACTATCAAATCATATACTCTCTGGCTAAGTGGAGATAGTTTATCAATGCCATTACACTGACCAGTAGGTATAATAGCGTAGTGATCAGTAACCTTGCTGTCATCAGTATATGAAGTCTTTTCTATACCAACAAACTTTTGATTACCTATAATGTCTTTAACGAAATTTGCTGTAGGGCCATAATTCTGAAGGCCATATAGATTCTTTCTGATTTCCTTTGCTACAGCTGTAGTAAGTACTCTGGCATCAGTTCTAGGATATGTAGTATATTTCTTTTCGTATAATTCCTGAATAATATCAAGAGTCTGTGCTGGAGAAATCTTGAATCTCTTGGAACACTCAGACTGAAGCTCCGCAAGGTTAAATAAAAGAGGAGCTTTTTTCTTTGAAATACCAGTATCTTTATCTACTAATTTGGCAGAAAGATTTGTTAATTCTGCAATTAATTTCTCTGCACTTTCCTTTTCTTTAAAGCCATTTCCTTTGTCGCCGTATAACAATGGTGACTCGAAATATTTAGATCCTTCTACTGCCTTCCACTCCGCTGGGAAAGCACCTTCTGAAAACTTTCCAATAACCTTAAAGAATGGATCTTCATTGAAATTACGGATTTCTCGCTCACGCTCTACTACCATGCCAAGAACACATGTCATAACGCGGCCAATAGCAATAGCTGAATAACCTGAAGTAGCAGCTGCATCATTTATTAATCTTCCATATTTAACTGAAAGAGCTCTGGAAAAGTTAATACCAAGACTATAATCCTCTATAGTACGCATAATTCCAGAAGCTCCAAGCCTTGCATAATCGCTCATAGGCTTTGCTTCGCGAATTCCTCTAAGGATTTCGTCATCAGTCTGAGAATCAATCCATACACGAAGCTCTGTCATTCCTTCACGAACGCCACCATAATTACGGATATTTTCCTCAATAGTCTGTCCTTCTTTTCCCGAGTCACCTGCCCAGTAAACAGTATCTATATCTTCTCTATGTAAAAGGGAATTAACTACCTTGTACTGCTCTTTTGCAGATTCAACAACGCCATATTTATAATTCTGAGGAAGGAAAGGCAAATCCTCAAGATTCCATTTTTTATATTTAATGTCGTATTCCTCTGGATAAACCATCTGAACCAGATGGCCATAGCACCAGCTAACGACATACTCACCATTTTCAATATAACCATTATTATTACCGCTGACCTTAAGCACTCTGGCAAAATCTCTGGCAACTGATGGTTTCTCAGTGATGATAAGCTTTTTTCCCAAAACATAACTCCCTAAAAATTATTTCTAGATTCAACAAAATCGAAGCCTCTGCAAATCAGATTTGCAAAGGCTTCTACCTGTAAAATTCCTATTAATTATATCAATTATAGCTCTGTCATGTCTACCAGAACTACAGATTTATTTTCCTTAGAAAGTTCTATGAGCTTATCATCAAACTTGGTAGCTGAGAAGAGATAAATTGTATTTGCTGTGATGCGGGCCTTCTTCATAGACTCAAGCAATTCCTCGTATCTCTTGTAGCTCATCTGCTTGTCAGCCCAGTTACAAATACCAACCACATTCTCGCGGTTAGAACTCTGACCGATAACATCGATATTGCCCTCTTTACCTACCCATGTACCAATCTTCACAAGCTTGATTGGAAGCTGGTCAACTACATTGAGCAGATGTAAGTACTCACGGCAAACATCAATAAAATATGTTTGCAAGTATCTATCAAGATGAGGGTAAATAAACTCGTTATAGAAAGACTCAGGTGTACGGGAAATCAGCTCTGACAAATGAGGATAAACAAATGTAAACCAGAAATTGATGTATGGATCTACTATTCTGTAAACACCCTTTTTAGTATTATCCCATCCACCTGTCTCAAATGAAACAACCTTATCAACTACATCAAATGCAGCAAGATTCTTCATATAAACAGAAATCTTAGCGCGGGAATATCCTGTATCTTCGAATAAATCATTAAGTTTTTCATTTCCACTGGCAATTGAACCAAGGATTGTATTGTAACAAGAAAGTTCACGAAGCTCTGATGAAATATATCCTTCAGCCTCCTTATATAAAAATCCTGTAGGACTAAGGATATGCTCACAGACATTTGCCTTAATGTTTTTACGGCCATCCCATCTGTCCACATAGTCAGCTACGCCACCGATAATACCGTAGGTGCTGACACACTGTGCAACTGAATAGCTTGGGAATGCTCTAACCACATCAAGGAATGAAAGATTTTCAAGCTTAATAGTCTCATCCACTGATGACTTGAGAGAACCTACTACCTCTGGGAAAGTGTTCTCTGCCCATACGATAGATGAACTGACAACAATTATCATAACCTTACCAGGGTAAAGCTTACGGTTCTTAAGAGAACAAAGTGCATAGAACAGTTCTGTATTCTTCTTAATAGCAAACTGAGCCTCATCAATAATGACAACAAGCTTTGAACCATCCTTTGAGCGGAAGTTCTTAAAGCTCTCCTCGAAGCTCTGGCTTGCCTTGAGAAAACTATATGTTTCGCGCATCTGCTTATCTAAATAGAAAAGCTGCTTAGCGTCCGAACACTGTCTGCTTCTGTAATAGAAATAAGACTTGCCTGTTGTAAAGGAATCCAAAAGGGCTTCCTTTGCGCTACCGGTTCTACCATACATAAGAACCAGATTATTAGTATTACTTTGGTAAATAGCATCTAACTTCTTGAGTTCGTTTGTTCTAGTAACCATAACAATTCTCCCTAGCAATTTTCTTCAATATATCAGTACGGCTACTATAATAACACATTTCACTTTAGCAGACTACACCAAAAAAGAATTTTATTCAAATTTAATAATTTGTAGATTTTTAATAACTCTTTGCCTTCTCCTTCTCAAAAAATTCATTAATGGACTTAAGGACTTCCATAGGCTTCATTGTCTTTAATAAGTACTTTTCTGGCTTTAAATCAACTGCTGCTATAACAGATTCCCTGTCACTTTTATTTGTAAGGAACATAACTGGAATATGTGATGTAGCAGGATCTGACCTAAGCATCTCTAGAACCTGTGGTCCTGGTGTTACTGGCATTTCATAATCCAGCAAAATCAAATCGACTTTATTCTTTGCCAAAAATGTAATGGCTGCCATTCCAGAATTAACCATAAACACCTGATAGTATCCTTCCAACCAGCTCTTAATGGTTCTAAGCATGGTTCCGTCATCATCAACAACAAGAATTTTCTTATTTTGAAGACGCTCATCCTCAGCCTGTAATACTTTATCCATGGCCACCGCCATATCTTTTACGTTAATTGGACGTAAGAAAGATGCAGCAAGAGGAGTATTTGGCATAAGATTCTTAACACTGTCTATATCATTTTGGGAACCAATAACAGACAGTGATATGTCTCCTTCTAGGGTGCTGTCCTTCAAATAAACAAACAAATCCTTTATTTCTCCAAAGTCATCGATATAAACAAGAAATACCGAAGGACGATTGGCGATCTGACTCAAAGCATCCACGTTATAGGATGCCTTAATGACATCAAAGCCATTGTCTGTCAGCTCCTTTGCAATTGATGAAACCATAAAGCTTTTTGAATCACCAACCAGAACAAGTCTCTTTTCCATAGTCAAATCCTCTTAAGAAAACAATAGTTACAACAACTCTAAAATTCTATCTCTATCTACCGCAACTGTTAATTGTTTGATTTTATTATAGGTATCCTTATAATCCTCAGGAATACTGTATTCTCCAAGCATTGAAAGAATATAATCTATAGCGTCATAATTATATGCTTCAGCCAATTCTTTAATATCCTTAAATGCTCGCTTCAAATCATCCTCTGGAATCAGTGGTTTGTCTGTATTATCCTCATCTTCCATAGCAGCCTTTAAATGTTCTTTATAGCTTCTGTATTTTTCAAGTAAAGCAGGTGTCCTTTCATGAATAGCGATAAAATTACCTTCATTTCCTTCTGCCTCTAAATCTGCAGCCATCTTTGAAAGCTCCATAGCTCCGATTAATCTTGCCGAGCTCTTTAGGGCATGGACATAAACTGTATAATTTCTTAAATCACCATCATTCAAATATTTTTCAATAGCATCCGCTTTATTATCCAGAGAAACAAGGAAGTCTTTAACAACATTTTCAAGCACCTCTGCCCCACCGCAATTAGTGATAGCTTGCTTCAAATCAATTTCTTTAAGGTTAGCAAGGAAGCTTCCTTCCGGAATATCTAATTTTCCATCAAAATACTTTTCAAAACCATTGTCGATAGCTACGGATTCTATCTTTTCTGGAGGTAAATAGAACTCCATCATCTTTTCCAGCTCTACGGAGTTAACAGGTTTTGCCAGATAGTCATTAAAGCCTATATTCTGATACTCCTGCTTTGCACCTGATACAGCATTTGCGGTAAGGGCAATTACAGGTGTTGCCTTATTAATATTTCCATTTAAAACCTTCATCTTTTCAAAGGTTTCGATACCATCCATTTCCGGCATTCGATGATCCAGGAAGATGATATCGTATTTCTTTTCTTTAACCTTATCTAAGGTTTCAAATCCACTAATAGCTGTATCTACATTTACAAGGGTCTTCTTTAAAAGACTCTTTATAACAGTAAGGTTCATTTCAGTATCATCTACCACAAGAATATTGGCAGTAGGTGCCTGGAATCTCTGATGATATTTTTCTGCTGAATTAATAAATTCCTTGTATTTGTCTTTGAAATCACCGATTTCATCCCAGGAAACAACCTCCTGTTTAACGAAAAATCTAAAGGATGAACCTTTGCCGTACTCACTTTCAACAATAAGCTTTGTATCCATCAAAGCTAAAAGCTTACGAACAATACTCATACCAAGGCCAGTGCCTTCGATTGTTCTATTTCTAATCTCTTCAATTCGCTCGAATGGGGAATAAAGCTTTGCTAAATCACTTTCTTTAATACCTATACCTGTATCACTTACCTCGAAATGAAGAATTATATTGTTCTCATCACTCTTTTCATAAGAAACGCTTAAAGCTACAATTCCTTTTTCTGTATATTTGACAGCATTAGTAAGCAAATTTGTAACAACCTGCTTTAGTCTAATTTCATCTCCAATGAGAAGTGAAGGTATAGAACTATCTACATTTATTTCTAAATCAAGGCCCTTTTCTTCCGCTCTTGCCGCAATAAGATTTACCAAATCATTTACCATGGAAGCAAGATCGTACTGAACTGGTAAAATCTCCATTTTGCCAGCCTCAATTTTTGAAAAGTCCAAAATATCATTTACAAGAGAAAGAAGCGAGTTTCCAGCTGATTTGGCATTATTGGCATACTCCAGTATCTGTTCATCAGTACATTCCCTGATAATCATCTCATTCATACCGATGATAGCATTAATAGGAGTACGTATTTCATGAGACATATTTGATAGGAAGCTTGATTTAGCTTCACTAGCCTGTTTTGTAATTTCAAGCTCTGTCTCCAGCTTTTGCTGTTTCTCATATCTTTCAATATAATCGGCCATTTCCAGAAGTGTAGACTTTGCATAATCCGACAACACCTCTATCTCATCGCCTGTTTTTATTTCCATATTGCTAATCTGTCTTATGACCTTCAGCTTGTCCTCATCCTTGGTAAGAACAAAAGAATGCATAAAGTCAGACATAAGTCCCAATGGTCCACCTATAGATGTCTTTGTATAGTAATTTGCAATGGCTGCCAGAGGAACACCAACACACATCATCAAAAGGCTCATCTTTATATCAAATATGATAGCCATATCATTCATTTTGTAATTGGCATCTGATATATATGAGTAAACATTACCATTCATATTATCTATAGTTTCACTTTTGTTTTGGACATCAATGGTATCAATCATCATTGCCTTCAAATCCGGAAATAAAATCGGTATAAAGAAGGCTACTGATATGCTCAATACTAACTCAACTGCAATAATAATTGTTGTTATTTTAATACTTACTTTTGTTTTTCTGTTGTATCTATGATAAAACTCATTTCTTTGATACTCCTTTGTATATCCATAAGCTAATGGAAAAAGAGTTTTAGAGGTATCTGATCCAAAATTAAAAAAAATAGCTAATATAAGAGTTGCAGTAGATACTAATATAAAGGTTCCACAAAAATAGCCTAAAATAACCATCCAAAATGGATCTGATAAATCATTTCTACTTACAACCGGAAAACAGAGTATTGCTATAATTGTTGTCAAAGTGGATGTTATCAGTACCGCTAAAACAGATTTGACAGCACTTTTAAACCAAAAATATTGAGAAAAAAGAGAATAACCAAACATAGCTATTAGAAAAACGGCCATAGAATATGCTTGTTCACTATTAAAAATCAAGGAAACAAGAAAACATACTATAAAAGAAAACATGCTTATAAGATATCCATATAAGCCTGCAATAAGCAAAAAAGGAAAAAGAAAAATTATTATATATATATACCCCAATTTGTACACAGGATGGGAATGAAAAACAATAGAAAGCACACAAATAAGAGTAAAAAAAGCCCATATAGTCGAACTAATTATTGTTAAATTTTTGTTAGCTACATATTTGCTTTTAATTGTCCCCATAAAAACCTCTTAAACCGCAGTCAAAAATACCCCTTCTTATCTTAGCATAAGAAGGGGTAATAACTTGTGAATTAGCTGTTAAATAAGTGTCAACAAACAAGTGCTAATATTCTATTTCTTTGTGATGTAGCCCTGAGCCTTAAGAAGCTCTGCGCAAAGTACAGCGCCGCCTGCAGCACCACGAACTGTGTTGTGTGAAAGTCCAACGAACTTCCAATCGTAGATGCTATCCTCACGGATACGTCCAACAGAAACGCCCATACCGTTCTCGTAATCAACGTCGAGAGATACCTGAGGTCTGTTGTCCTCTTCCATATAACGGATGAACTGCTTTGGTGCGCTAGGAAGCTTAAGCTCCTGTGGAACACCTGAGAAGTTGTTGATTGCATCGATAAGCTGCTGCTTTGTAGGCTGCTTTCTAAACTTAACAAATACTGCAGCTGTGTGACCATTGAGAACTGGTACACGGATACACTGGCATGTAATCTTTACATCATCAGCTGGAACGATAACTCCGTCCTTGATTTCGCCCCAGATTCTAAGTGGCTCCTTCTCTGACTTCTCTTCCTCACCTGAGATAAATGGGATGATGTTGCCTTCCATCTCTGGCCAATCCTTAAATGTCTTACCTGCACCTGAGATAGCCTGGTATGTTGTAGCTACTACCTCGTATGGCTCGAATTCCTTCCAAGCTGTAAGAACTGGTGCATATGACTGGATTGAGCAGTTTGGCTTAACTGCAACGAAACCACGTGTTGTACCAAGTCTCTTCTTCTGGAACTCGATAACTTCCATGTGCTGTGGATTGATTTCAGGCACTACCATAGGAACATCTGGAGTCCATCTATGTGCTGAGTTGTTTGAAACTACTGGAGTCTCAGTCTTTGCATAAGCTTCTTCAATGGCCTTGATCTCGTCCTTAGACATATCAACAGCTGAGAATACAAAATCAACCTCTGAAGCTACTTCCTCAACCTCGTTTACGTTCTTTACGATGATGTCCTTCACTGCTTCTGGCATTGGAGTAGTCATTTTCCATCTTCCGCCTACTGCATCCTCGTATCTCTGACCGGCACTTCTTGGGCTGGCAGCAATTGTAGTAACCTCAAACCAAGGATGGTTTTCTAATAGAGAAATAAATCTCTGACCAACCATACCAGTTCCACCAAGAATTCCGACTCTTAATTTCTCGCTCATTTCAAACACTCTCCTTAAATTTGTTTTTCTGTCGCGGACATTTGTCCGCCGCAGTCGTTATACGGCATTATAAACTATTAAGGAACTCCTTGCAAGCATTAATTTCCCCAATCATAGCGTCATGTCCAGGAGCACCTGTTGTAAGTCGCTTATTTACGCAGGTTTCCATGGAAATTGAATCGTAAATATCTTCTTCAAAAACTGGAGAAATTGCCTTTAATTCCTCTAATGAAAGCTCATCGATAGACTTGTCCCTGTCTATGCAGTAAAGAACAAGCTGACCAATGATACCGTGTGCATCTCTGAAAGGCACACCTCTATTAACTAAATAATCGGCAGCATCAGTGGCATTTGTGAAGCCCTTCTTAGCAGATTCTGCCATTACCTCTTTGTTGAATGTCATAGTGGCAAGCATGCCATCAAAGAGAACGATACAGTTCTGTACTGTCTCCATGGCGTCGAATGCCATCTCCTTGTCCTCCTGCATATCCTTATTGTAAGCAAGAGGGATACCCTTCATAGTGGTAAGAAGTGATGTAAGTGCACCGTAAACACGGCCTGTCTTACCACGAACAAGCTCTGCAATATCTGGGTTCTTCTTCTGTGGCATGATAGATGAGCCTGTAGAGTAAGCATCGTCAATCTCTACGAAACGATACTCATTACTGTTCCAGATAATAACTTCCTCTGAAAAACGAGAAAGATGCATTTGAATTGTAGCAAGGGCTGATAAAAACTCGATAAGATAATCTCTGTCAGAAACACCGTCCATGGAATTTAAAGTAGGACCATCAAATTCCAAAAGCTCTGCTGTCATATCTCTGTTAAGTGGATATGTGGTACCAGCAAGGGCTCCCGAACCAAGTGGACAGTAATTCATGCGAACTCTGATATCGGAAAGACGAAGTACGTCTCTTCTGAACATCTCAAAGTAAGCACCCATATGATGTGCAAGTGTGATAGGCTGAGCCTTCTGAAGATGTGTGAAACCAGGCATGATAGTGTCGATGTGCTCTTCCATGATACCAAGAATGGTCTGAAGTAAATGTGTAAGAGCCTGAGATGTGGCATCGACCTGGTCACGTGTGTAAAGACGCATATCAAGAGCCACCTGGTCATTACGGCTGCGGCCTGTGTGAAGCTTCTTTCCTGCGTCTCCTATTCTATCGATAAGGTTAGCTTCGACAAAGCTGTGGACATCCTCGTACTCAGAGGTAATCTCAAGTGCCCCTGAATTAACATCATTTTCAATGCTGTCGAGACCAGCCAAAATCTGGTCACGCTCATCGTCAGTGATAACTCCAACAGAAGCAAGCATTTTAACATGTGCTCGGCTACCGCGGACATCCTGCGCAAACAGTTTTTTATCAAAACTGATTGAAGCATTGAAATCATAAACCATCTGATCGGTAGATTTTGTGAATCTACCTCCCCACAACTGTGCCATAACTAATCCTCCGTGTTTCTTAAGTCTGTTCTTTTTGTAACTGTCTTTCATTATATGAATAAACGCATCCACAGTAGTCCTGTCGATACATATCATATTCCGCTGATAACTCTGTAGACCTCTTAAAGCCCTCCTTCTTTTTGAAGTCGGATGGAAGCCATGCCACTCCCAATTCTTCGCCTATACGAATCCCGATTTCATTGAGAACCTGAGAATCTTTCATTGGAGATATTGTAAGCGTTGTTGTGAAAAAGTCAAAGCTTTTTTCTAAAGCAACTTCAGCTGTCCGTCTGAGACGGAGTTCGTAGCACTTGTGACAACGTGCTCCCTTTTCTGGTTCGTGCTCTAGGCCTTTGGCCATTTCGTAAAAACGAAGCTTATCATAATCTCCTTCAATGAAGCTGACAGGATGCTTTGCAGGGAAAGCCTCGATGAAACGCTGCTGCTCCTTCACCCTGTGATAGTATTCCTCGTCCGGATATATATTAGGATTGTAATAAAACACTGTGATATTGAAATACTGAGATAAATACTCAATACAATAACTGCTACATGGCCCACAACAGCTATGTAGCAATAAAGAAGGCACGCGGCCTTCTTTTTCAAGTTCTGCTATTAACTTATCTAATTCTTTTTGATAATTAATCTTTACCATTATCTACTTGCCCAAATAAATAAAAATGCAATGGCGAAAACATAAATGAACGCCATAAGTACCATAAATGCAACCTGTGATGCAAGGATGCCGATAACAATCTGCGCGATAAACACAAGACCATGAATCCAGATAGGGATTCTGTTAAGGCATGCAGCAAGAGCAGCCTCAAGCACTACCATCACACAGGCAACCACAACATTAATATCGAAAGCTACGCAGGAAACGATGATGGCCACAACCGAAAAAACAACCAGCCATATAAGTGCTATCAATGGAAGATTATCCTTATTAATATAGGATTTAAGAACTGATGTAGGTAATGTCTTTTTAGTATTCTGAGCCATGTTATTCTCCTAACCTTTTTAATCATTTTTTTACAAGTGTCATTATAATAAAATAGCCCGATTTTCTCAACAATATAATTGATTTTTTTAGGTAATTATATTAGACTAAAAACCGCAGTTACATATATAAATTGCTTGTTTTTTATTGCTCCGATAGCTCAGTTGGTAGAGCACCTCACTCGTAATGAGGGGGTCGTCAGTTCGAGTCTGATTCGGAGCTCTTTTCATATAGATAAGGAGGATGAAAAATTGGAATTTATTCAATTCGATCACGTATCAAAAAGCTACGACAAACAGCTTGTCTTAGATGAGCTGGATTTATACATCAAGGAGAACACCTTCGTGACTCTTCTTGGCCCATCAGGTTGTGGTAAGACTACCACTCTCCGCCTTTTAGGTGGTTTTGAAAAGCCTGATTCAGGACGCATCTATCTCAACGGAAACGACATCACCATGCTTCCAGCGAACCTTCGTCCTATCAACACAGTATTCCAGAAGTATGCTCTTTTCCCACACATGACTATCGAGGAAAATATCGCATTTGGTCTCAACATCCAGAAGAAATCAAAGGAATACATCAACGACAAGATTAAATACGCTTTAAAGCTTGTAAACTTAGACGGCTTCGAGAAGCGTTCCATCGATTCACTTTCAGGTGGCCAGCAGCAGCGTATCGCCATTGCCCGCGCCATCGTAAATGAGCCAAAGGTTCTTCTTTTAGATGAGCCACTTGGCGCCCTTGATTTAAAGCTTCGTCAGAACATGCAGTACGAGCTTATGAAGATTAAGCAGGAGCTTGGCATCACATTCCTTTACGTTACACACGATCAGGAAGAGGCTCTTACCATGTCTGACACTATCGTAGTTATGAACCAGGGTTACATTCAGCAGATTGGTTCTCCAGAGGACATCTACAACGAGCCTGGAAATGCTTTCGTTGCGGATTTCATCGGCGAGAGCAATATCATAGAAGGAATCATGATTAAGGATGAGCTTGTTTCATTCCTTGGCGTTCAGGTTCCTTGTGTTGACCGTGGATTTGGTACCATGAAGCCAGTCGACGTTGTTATCCGTCCTGAGGATGTGGAGCTTGGGGCTCCTGGAAAGGGATTCATGGATGGCGTCATCACAGACTGTCTCTTCAAGGGTGTTCACTACGAGCTTGATGTTCAGTGTGGTGAATACGAGTGGCTAGTTCACACTACCAAGTACTTCGAGGTTGGCCAGCACGTTTCATTAAATGTAATACCATTTAACATCCAGATTATGAACAAGCCTGAATCAGAGGATGAGGAGGTAATGAAGGAAGATGATTAATCGCTTTAGAACAAGCTTCCTTGCAGCACCTTATGCAGTCTGGGTATTGATTTGCACTATTCTTCCACTGTTTTACATCTTAGGATATGCCCTGACAAATGACGCAGGAGGCTTCACCCTTGCAAACTTACTTGCAATCACCGATGCAGTTCATCTGAAGTCACTTTGGCTTTCCATCGAGGTTGCTTTTGTCACCACAATAATCTGCCTGATTATTGCTTATCCAGTTGCGCTTATTTTGCATAACCTGAAAATCACAAACAAAGGATTCGTAGTATTCCTTTTTATCCTTCCAATGTGGATGAACTTCATGCTTCGTATTCTTGCATGGCAGATCATCCTTTCAAACAACGGAATTTTAAACAGCATTCTTTCAGCTATTGGCCTTCCAACAGTCCATATTTTATACACTAAGGCTGCTGTTACACTTGGTATGGTATACGATTTCCTGCCTTACATGATTCTGCCTATTTACAACGCTTTATCAAAGGTAAGCGATTCTGTAGTAGAGGCTGCTGCCGACCTGGGTGCCAATTGGTGGACTACTTTCATTAAGATTACTGTTCCACTTTCAAAGGATGGCATCATCTCAGGCATCATTATGGTATTCGTACCAGCCCTTTCTTCATTCGTTGTTTCCAACCTTTTAGGTGGAGGAAAGGTTCTCCTTATCGGTAATGTTATCGAGCAGGAATTCACTCTTGCAAGAAACTGGAATTTAGGTTCCGGCCTTTCAATCATTCTCATGATATTCGTGCTTCTTTCTATGTCTATCATGAACAGGATTGATGATTCTGAGAATGGAGGTATGCTTGTATGACAAAGATTAAAAAAGGTACATCCTACTTCTATCTCGGGCTTGTATTTTTGTTTTTATACGCACCTATCTTAGTGCTTATTGTTTTATCATTTAACGACTCAATGTCACGTACAGTATGGGGCGGATTCACATTTAAGTGGTACATGAATCTCACCTCAAACGACAACATAATGGGAGCCCTTGGCACCACCATCAGAATCACTCTCACATCTTCAATACTGGCTACCATCCTTGGCACATCAGCTGCCATCGGTATCCACTACATGAAGAAGAGACATGCTGCAGTTATGCTTGGTGCCACCAACATCCCACTTTTAAATGCAGATATCGTTACAGGTATCTCACTGATGCTTCTATTCACCAGATTCACTCCACTTGGAGAGTTTTCAGTAGTGCTTGCACATATCGCATTTTCGGTACCATATGTAATCTTCAATGTACTTCCTAGATTACAGTCACTTTCCGAGGCATGCTTTGAGGCAGCCATGGATTTGGGAGCCACACCAAGCTACGCTTTCTACAAGGTAGTATGGCCAGAGATTTTCCCTGGTGTTTTATCAGGATTCTTAATGGCTCTTACAATGTCACTTGACGATTTCACCATCACCTACTTTACAAAGGGTGCCGGTGTTAACACTCTTTCTACTATGCTTTACACACAGCTTAGGAAGGGAATCCAGCCAGAGCTTTACGCCCTGTCTACTATCCTGTTCTTACTTGCATTCATTCTTCTGCTTGTAATGAACTTCAAAAAGGATGTTAGAAAGGAGGCTGCAAAATAATGAAAAAGAAATTTATTAGCCTTCTTAGTATTTTTGTTTTGTGTGCTACCCCAGTTCTCAGCTTTACAGGCTGCGGTTCTGATGCAGAAGCCACTGACACACTTGTTGTTTTAAATTATGGAAAATACATCGAAGCTGATGTTCTGAAAAGATTCCAGCAGGAAACTGGAATTAAAGTTAAATACGAAGAGTACGAATCTGTTGAAGATATGTACGCTAAATACAAGGCAGGTTCCATCAATTATGACGTTATCTGCACTTCCGACTACATGATTGAGACTATGCGTCAGGAAGGTGAGCTCATCCCTATCGATTACAACTCTCTTCCAAATTATGAAAACATAGACCCAGATATCATCGAGTCTTCAGCAGCCTTCGACCCTACCCACAAGTACACCGTTCCTTATTTCTACGGTACAGTTGGTATCCTTTACAACACCAACATGGTAGATAAAAAAACTGTTTCATCCTGGGATTGCCTCTGGGATCCAGCATTTAACAACCGCATCGTAATGATAAATTCTCAGCGCGATGCATTTATGGTTGCCCAGAAAAAGCTGGGATACGACATCAACACCACAGACAGAAAAGAGCTGGATGACACCTTCAATCTTCTCTGTGATGAAAAGAAATACGTATATGCGTACCTTCAGGACGAGACCTATGAGTGTATGATTTCCGAGGATGCTGCCATGGCAGTATGCTACTCCGGAGAAGCAGCCATGGGTATGGAATACAATGATGATTTGGATTACATCGTGCCTGATGAAGGTGGAAACCTTTGGATTGATTCCTGGTTCGTGCCTCGCACCTGCAAGCACTATGATGCAGCCATGAAATGGATAGACTTTATGTGTGAGGAACAAGCTGCCACAGAAAACTTTGAGTACGTATGGTACGCTACACCAAATACAAAAGTTGCACAGCACGAGGATGAAGAGACTCTCGCTGATGAGACTGTGTTCCCAACAAAAGAGACTCTGTCACGCTGCAAGCTTTATGAAGCTTACGATAAAGACACCCTCGACTATACAACTACATTATGGAAGAAGCTTAAAGCTTACTAGAACCTACGCTGGTTACGGTAACAAGCATTAGTATTTCCCCGCTCAACTAACATGTTTCGCTAAGGAAATCTAATAGCTTGTTACCTACCAGCTTATTTTTATGCAACCAAACTTACTTTATTTTCTTTTCTATTATAAAAATATAGATTGTCTGATAAAACTTCATCACTAGGTAAGTCAAACCTATTTACATCCTCGATGAGACTTTTCAACGCTTTAACGTCCAGCCCCTCGCACTCTGATGACGCTACCAGGATGAGCTCATGAATAGAACATGGAATAATGTAAAGATCTGACTTTTTTCTGGCTGCGAAAGCCTTTAGCATATCTTTGTAAAGGACCACACCGGCCCCGTAAGTGGCAATGTTGTTTGTGGCAACATATAAAGGTGTGTACTTATCCTCCTGCTCTGCTATCTCTGTGAGAGCCTCATCATCCATGTATGAAGCAATTGTACTGAAGATTCCTCTAATCTTGAGTCCAAGAAGTCTAGGTGTGTTCTCCAATGCGTGCTCCATAAGAGTATCCACATCAATTCCCCACTTCTCCATCAGCTGATTGTCCACCAGCATGCTGGCATTGCCATCGTCGATTTTCACCTCAGTGAAATAAGCATAAAAAATCACAGCCATATCAAGATAATCCTTGTGTGGCACATTGCTTAAAAGTTCCTGATGCTTTTCCTTATTAATCAAAGAAAAAACAATAGATTTATTAAATTTTTCAAATGTCATATAGCCTCCGCTTATGACACAAATCAAATGGGAATAAAACGAAAAAAGTCTGCATGGGACCATGCAGACTTCATTATATCATCAAAATTTTATAAATCAAGCTCTTTCTTTATAACTTTTTGCCATATCCTTCATTTCCTTGGCATTAGTCATAACAGCCTCAGTGATAGCACTACCACCAAGCATTCTTGCAAGCTCATCGATTGTCTCATCACCAAGAAGCTTCTTGATACCAGAGATAGTATGGCCATTCTCCACACTCTTCTCGATAAGGAAATGTGTGTCAGCCATCGCAGCAATCTGAGGTAAGTGTGTGATACAGATAACCTGATGATTTGCAGCTACTGTAGAAAGCTTCTCTGAAACAGCCTGTGCTGTACGGCCTGAAATACCAGCATCAATCTCATCAAAGATAAGTGTGTCTATTCCACCATCAGAAGCCAAAACAGTCTTGATAGCAAGCATTATTCGGCTCATTTCACCACCTGATGCTATGTCCTTAAGTGGACGAAGTGGCTCACCTGGGTTGGTGCTGATAACAAACTGCCCGTCATCCACACCGTTATCTGTGAAATGATCCAAACGATTCAGCTCCATATCAAACTCACAGTTAAGGAAATTCAAATCGCTCATAGCAGCCTGCATTTTTACAGCCAGCTCCTTAGCTGCCTTATGACGGATATCAGAAAGCTTTCCTGACAATGACTCCAGCTCAGCTGTAGCATCATCCACCTTTTTCTTAAGCTCTGACAAGTACTCATCAAAGCTTTCGAACTTTGCTTTCTTCTCCTGACGAGCTTTAAGCTCCTCTAAAATAATCTCGATGGAAGGACCGTATTTATCCTTTAGACGGTTGATTTCGTTAAGACGAACCTCCACCTCATTGAAACGTCCTGCATCGAAAGATGTATCTGCCATGTAGCTTGAAAGCTCACGGTTAAAATCGGAAATGATGCTGTCGGCGTCATTTAACATTGAAAGTAAATCTGCCGCCTTCTCATCGATTGACTCTATATATCGTAAATCCGAAATAGCTGAACTGAGGGCATCTGAAGCTCCACCTTCACCGGACATAGCCTCGTGTGCTCTCTGGAAATGATCCATTGTCTTGCTGAAATTAGAAAGACGTCTGTACTCATCTTCCAGCTCCTCGTCCTCGCCAGACTTAAGATTTGCTGATTCGATTTCATTTATCTCATGGTCAAGAAGAACAATCTCACGTTCCTTTGAGATATCACTCTTCTTTGCATCCTCAAGCTCCTGCATAAGAGCACGGTAATTCTTGTAGCTCTCAGCTATCTGTGCCTTTAAATCGCCGATTTGATTCTTGGCAAACTCGTCGAGAAACTCCATGTGCTTGTGTGTATTAAGAAGAGACTGGTGCTCCTTTTGGCCGTAAATATCCAGAAGGATGTCTCCAACCTCCTTCATCTTTGCCGCAGGAACCTGCTCCCCATTAATTTTGGCAACACTTCTAGACTCGGTAATCTTTCTGCTCATGATTACCTCATCATCGTATGGCTCCACGCCTAAATCACGAAGTGCCTCTTTTGTTTTTTCATCATCTACGAGATATACCGCCTCAACAAAGGCCTCAGAATCAGAATCTCTAAGAAAATCCTTAGATGCCTTATCACCCAAGCTAAGGTGAAGTGCGCCCAAGATAATTGATTTACCTGCTCCGGTCTCGCCCGACAGAATGTTTAGCCCCTTTGAAAAGATGATTTCTTCTTCATCTATTAAAGCCAAATTTTTAACGTGCAAACTAGCTAGCATCTTATTCTCCTTTTTAACCCATTTCGCCAACCTTAGGAATGCACCTTTCCTAATTAATGCTGCTCAATAATCTTCTTAAGCTTCCCCATAATCGCAACCGTGTCATCTAATGAGCGGATGGCGCACATAATAGTATCGTCACCTGCAATGACACCAACAACCTCTGGATAATCAAAATGGTCCATAGCGGCAGCAACAGCCATCGCCATACCAGAAACTGTCTTAATAACCAATATATTTCCAGCATTGTCCATAGACACAAAACCATCTAAGAAAATGCGAATATATTTCTCATTCATATCTTCCTCTGTGGACTTGAATGCCACATAACGAAGCTTTCCTGTACTGTCGGCAATCTTAGTAAGCTTCATCTCCCGGATATCGCGGGAAACTGTAGCCTGTGTAGCATTAAATCCAGCATCCTCAAGACGTGCAGTCAGCTCTTCCTGAGTACCGATTTCATTTTTAACTATTAATTCTAATATTTTTGCCTGTCTTTCAATCTTCATTTAGATCTCCTGCATTCTTGCTCTTATTCGTTCCAAGAAATTAACATTTTCAAGCATTACCATATGTGATGTGGTGTTAGAACGGTAAATTCTAAGTGTCTCACCCTTTTTCAATGTCTGTCGAAGGGTGCCATCATATACAATGTTTGCCTGAGGATCGTCCTCATCGTGACGGGCCTCTATAGTCACCTCAACCTCATCACTAGAAGCAAGTATGATGCTTCGGGAATTAAGTGTATGAGGATTTATCGGTGTAAGAATAATACAATCTGCATGTGGGCTCACAATTGGGCCGTTTGCAGAAAGATTGTAGGCTGTAGAACCTGTAGGTGTGGCCACAATAAGGCCATCGCAATTGTGATTGTAAAGCTGAATTCCATTAACCTTTACGGTAAGATTCAGTACATACAGACCTGCCGCAACAGGCGCCACCACAATATCATTAAGCGCTCTGTAATGATTGCCCGAATCATTTGAACAATCACCTTCAAGCATCATTCGTGTATCTAACTTATAATTGTCGTTAAGGAGCTGATCAAGGCAGTGCTCGATATTGTCCACTGTCATATCACATAAGTAACCCAGGTGGCCACAGTTTAGACCAACTATCGGTACCTCTCTATTGGTGACATTCTGAGCCACACGGACTACTGTGCCATCGCCACCAACAGTGATAATGCACTGAACATCATCTGCTACCGTAATAGGCTCTTCTGAACTATCAGCACAGGTATCCAAATCCAGGATACACATTCCGCCGTGTGCCTTGATATAATCACGAATTATACTGATGTATTCTTCATGTAAATCGCTAAAAGACCTTGCAACAATTAAAAAGTTTTTCATTATTTGTCCAAGCTACCATGAGCTGCAGCTACAGTGGCAGCAACATCAATAGCATCCCCCTCTTTTTCTGAGTTAGAAATGTGAATTAAGTATTCAATATTACCTTCTGGCCCCTTGATTGGAGAAAATTCCAAATGGAGCACATAAAAACCTATCTCTTTAACAAAATCTATTATTTTATTAATAACTTCTTCGTGTACTGCAGGGTCACGGACTACGCCCTTCTTTCCTACCTTCTCACGACCAGCCTCAAACTGTGGCTTGATGAGACAAACCATCTCAGCATCGTCATTGAGAAGTGCCTTTGCAGGGCCAAGTACCTTTGTAAGGCTGATGAAGGAAACATCCACTGATGCAAAATCTAACTTCTCGCCGATGTCCTCAAGTGTGACATAACGGATGTTAGTCTTTTCCATGCAGACTACACGTGGGTCCTGTCGAAGCTTCCATGCGAACTGGCCATAGCCTACGTCCACTGAAAATACCTTGCTGGCGCCATTTTGGAGCATGCAGTCTGTGAAACCTCCTGTGGAAGCTCCAATGTCCATGCATACCTTGCCATCAAGTGTGATATCAAAATGAGTCATGGCCTTTTCAAGCTTCAGACCACCACGGCTAACATATTTAAGCTGCTGACCGTGGATTTCGATATCTGCATCTACGTCTATTTTTGTGCCTGCCTTATCCTCGCGATTACCTTTAACAAAAACATTACCGGCCATAATCATAGTCTTGGCCTTTTCGCGGGATGGAGCAAAGCCCCTGTCTACTAAAACAATATCAAGTCTTTCTTTCATTCTTATTTCCTATAAAACTTCTAATATACGCTCTGTGATTGACTCGGCATCCATTCTAAGCTCCTTGAAAAGAAGTGTGACGCTGCCGTGCTGAACGAACTCATCAGGGATGGCAATCTTTAGTACCTTTCCCTTGTAATCAATGTCACTGAGATATGACTGCACCTGCTGACCAAAGCCGCCAGTGTAAACATTCTCTTCCATTGTGACAATCAAATCGTAACGGTCCTTGATAGCCTGAAGGTATTCCTTGTCAAATGGCTTTGCGAAACGGGCGTTGCAGATACCTGCATCGATTCCGTGAGACTGTAAAAGCTGCTCCACTTCCTCGGCCTTCTTCACCATTGAACCAAAGGCAAAAAGCATAACCTTTGAACCGTCCTTAATCTCCTCTGCTCTACCAAGCTGGATTGGAGCACGCTGCTCCTTCAGGCCGCAATAAGCCTCGCCCCTTGGATATCTGATGGCGATAGGGCCATCGTGATTAGAGACTGCAAACTTCATCATATCTGAAAGCTCCCATTTATTCTTTGGAGCCATCACTGTCATATTAGGCATTGCTGTAAGGAATGACACATCAAAAACACCCTGATGTGTGCTTCCGTCGGCACCAACAAGACCTGCTCTGTCGATTGCGAAAATCACGTGCAGATTCTGGAGACATACATCCTCAAGAATCTGGTCGTATGCTCTCTGAAGGAATGATGAGTACACTGCAAATACAGGTGTCCTTCCGCCTAAAGCAAGACCAGCTGCAAATGTAACTGCATGCTCCTCAGCGATACCTACATCAAAGAACCTCTCAGGGAACATATTTCTGAAACGCTTGAGACCTGCGCCCTCAGCCATAGCTGCTGTAATGGCAACTACCTCAGGATTTCTGTCTCCCATCTTACGCATAACGGTAGAGAAAACGTCTGTGTAACCAGGATTATTGCTTCTCTTAGGAAGACCTGTCTCAATCTCGAAAATATCTGTACCATGGAAACGAGATGGATGACGCTCAGCTGGCTCGTAACCATTACCCTTCTTGGTGATGACATGTACCAGGACTGGTCCTTCTATACGAACTGCCATCTTGAAGGTATCAAGCATAGCCTTAATATCATGTCCATCAACAGGTCCAAGGTACATAACGCCAAGGTCCTCGAAAACCATGTTAGGAACCATTAATGATTTGATGCCATTTTTGGTGCTGCGAATCTTGCGAATGATACGCTCACCATTTGGCCATGCTTCCAGTGACGAAAGCACGTCATTTTTAAGGCCTACATACTTAGAGCTGGTGCGAAGTCTCTCAAGATTGACAGACATACCACCTACGTTCTTTGAGATAGACATCTCATTATCATTAAGAATAATGAGCATGTTTGATTTCTTAAGGCGTGATGCGTTGTTTAAAGCCTCGTATGCAAGGCCTCCTGTAAGGGCACCATCACCGATAACTGCTGCCACTTTGTAGTGCTGGTCGGCTAAGTCTCTGGCCATACAATAGCCAAGAGCAGCTGAAAGGGATGTGGAGCTGTGACCAGTATCAAAACTGTCGCAATCACTCTCATCTCTCTTTGGGAAACCGCTCATTCCACCATACTGACGAAGATGCTCAAACTCATCTGCACGACCTGTAAGGATTTTGTGTGTATACGCCTGATGTCCAACATCCCAGATCAACTTGTCCTGAGGGAAATCAAGAAGCAAATGCAAAGCGATAGTGAGCTCTACTGTACCCAGATTGGAAGCAAGATGGCCTCCAGTCTTTGAAAGATGCTCAATCAAAAATGTTCTGATTTCCTGTGGCAGAGCCTGAAGCTCTTCCTCTGTTAAGTTTTTTACATCATTTGGCTGCTTTATTTTTTCAAGAACCATATATTTTATTTGTCTCTATAAACTAAGTAGTTAAGAAGCTCATTTAAGAACTCGTTCTTCTCTGGAAGGCTGTTAAGCTCCTCAAGTGCTTCATCTGTGAGACGTTTTACCTCTTCTTTGGATTTTTCAATACCTGCAAATGTAACAAATGTACATTTCTCATTTCTCTCATCTGAGCCGATTGGCTTTCCGAGAGTGGCCTCATCGCCTTCGATATCAAGGATGTCATCCTGAATCTGGAAAGCAAGACCAATTTTCTTGGCTACGTTCTCAACAGTCTCTACCTGTTCTTCCGTAGCGCCAGCAAGCACCGCTCCTATCATCATGGAAGCTTCGATAAGTGCTCCTGTCTTAAGCTCGTATATGAAATCCAGCTTTTCTTTTGTCATTTCAAGCTGCTTTTTTTCTGATTCTACGTCGACCACCTGACCACCAATCATACCGAATACTCCGGCTTTTCTAGCAAGAAGCCTCATGGCCTCTGTCACTCTGACGGTGTCAACATCTGCATCGTAGGCATTTAAAGCGGTCTCGAATGCGTAGTTTAAAAGTGCATCTCCTGCAAGTACACCCATGGCCTCACCGTAAACTGCGTGAGTGGTAGGCTTGCCGCGGCGAAGCATATCATTATCCATGGCTGGCAAATCATCATGAACAAGAGAATATGTGTGGATGAGTTCGATAGCTGCCATAAATGGCTCAATCACATCTCCTTCTCCACCAAATAACTGGAAAGTCTCGTTCATAAGAATTGGGCGGAGTCTCTTACCTCCAGCCGTGACGCTGTACTGCATCGCATCAAAAATGGAGCTCTGCATTCCTTCAACGTCTGGTAAGAATCTGATAACTACATCCTCTGCTGATTCCGCTCTAAGGTTAAGTTCGTTTTTAATATCCATGCTAGTCTTCCTCTTCAAAAACCTCTAAACCGCCATCTTTACTGATAGCCATAACAGCTTTTTTTGTCTGTTCGATTTTGGCATTGGCATGCTGTAGTTCTTCCATGCCGGCCTTATATAGCGCAAAGGAATCATCCAAAGATATGTCTGCCGACTCCATCTTCGAAATGATTTCCTCTAATGCTTCAAAGCTCTGTTCAATTGTAGTTTCCTGATTATCCTTTTTCTGAGCCATATAATCTCCTGTCTGTAACCTGACCGGTAAGTTCACCATCCTTGATTCTGATATTGATGCTGTCTCCAACAGAAATCTGTTCTATGGAATCCACTCTGTTTCCAGTCTGGTCGGTAATATATCCGAAACCTGCCGCCAGCTTTTTCGCTGGTGAAAGTCCATCCAGACGACCTGATAAAGCAACAAGTCTGTTCTCGTATCTGTCCAGCTTTACCTGAATCAGATTCTGAAGTCTGATGGAAATATTTGAAAGCCTCTCTTCGTTGGCTTTGATTTTATTTTCTGGGCGCAACAGCTGCAGTCTCTGTCTGTAGCCATTAAGGCGCTCCTGATAGGCCTGAAGTCTGAAATCAAGATTGCGCTCCAGCTTGTCTGAATATCTGGTAATCTGGTTTGCAAAATCCTGATATACAAAGTTTGCAAGCTCTGCCGCCTGTGAAGGTGTGGCAGCACGTCTGTCTGCAACAAAATCCGCAATGGTAACATCTGTCTCGTGACCTACTGCGGAAATAATAGGGGTGTTTGCCCTGAAAATCGCTCTGGCAACTTCCTCTTCGTTGAAGGCCCATAAATCCTCGATGGAACCACCGCCTCGGCCGACGATGATGACATCCAACCCCATCTCATCCAGGCACTGAATACCTGATATAATGGATGGTGCTGCTCCCTCCCCCTGAACCTGTGCAGGATAAAGGATAATCTGAACAAATGGATTACGAGTCTTAGATACGCGGATGATATCGTGAACTGCCGCGCCGGTAGGAGCTGTAACTACTCCGATGCGCATGGCGTGTGTAGACAGCGGCTTTTTATACATAGAATCGAACATGCCACTCTCGGCCAGCTCTTCCTTGAGAGCCTCGAATCGCTGATATAAATCACCAACACCCTGCAGTTCTATTTCATTTGCATATACCTGGTAAGTCCCGTAGGGCTTATAGACACCTACGTAACCTGTAACCACAACCTGGTCGCCGTCCTTCATTTGGAACTTAAGACCGCGAGCACGCTTCCCTGCAAACATAACACAGGAAATAGCTGCCCCTTCATCCTTCAGCGTGAAATAAATGTGGCCAGTGTGATTGTACTTGCAATTGCTGACCTCACCTGAAAGAGAAAGATTTCCAAGCATAAAATCGTCGGAAAACATCCGCTCGATATATGTATTTACCTGGGAAACACTATATACATTTTTATTCATGTCTTATACTAATTTAGCTAATGCTCCGTTTACGAAACCTGCTGAGCTGTCTGTACCGAATTCGTCTGCCAAAGAAACAGCCTCATTGATAGCTACACCAACTGGCAAGCTCTCGTACTTAATCTCGTATAAAGCGAGACGAATAAGTGTAAGATCAACCTTAGCCATACGTGTAGTCTTCCAACCGTCTACTGACTTATTAATAAGCTCATCAATCTCTGGAATCTTTGAAATAATATCCTCAGACTTAGTCTTGATATATTCCTCGTCCTCAGGTGTCTTATTGTTCTTAGCCAAGTCCTCTGTCTCGGCATTGTTACGACCCTGAAGGAAAGTATTTATAACGCTCTCCATGTCATCAGTGTCATGAAACTCGTTCATGAAAACTGCCTTGAATACTTCTTTTCTGACTTCATGTCTATTCATAAAATAATACTCCTAAAAAATGTTGATATTTAGAATAATATAGGGATGCTACCATAATGATAGCACCCCATAATTATACATTAATATGCATAAAAAATAAATAACTGCAGGATTAGTTGTTAGAAGAAACACTAACTGTTGCAATACGGATATCTACTGCTGTAACAACAAGACCTGTCATAGTCTCAACAGCCTGCTTAACCTTCTCCTGAACCATTCCTGAAACCTTTGGAATCTCATAGCCATATTTCATATTGATAGCCATGCGAACAATAATCTTTCCAGGATCAGCATCAACAACTCTCACTGCCTTTGCAAGCTTTCCCTGGCCAGCCTTTGAGATATTTTCAGCTGTAAGATTACCAGCTAATGACTGAACGCCCTCTACCTCAACTGCACCAAGACCAGCGATGATGCCAATTACCTCTTCTGAGATGTTTACTCCGCCATCGCCATTAACATTTATTACAAAATTCTTATTTTCTGCCATGTCTGCCTCCTAAATACTTATAGAAAAACTAGAATAATTATAGCAAACTAGGGGTAATTGGTAAACCTGTTTTCAAATTCATTTTATTTCTAGGGGCAAACTGCTGGCCGCGCTGGATAATAATCTCCGTCCTTGCCCTGTCAGCTGGCCATGGCTCCATTGCTAAATTTTAGCAAAGATGTGTGGCTTAATTATGAATATTTCTAGAATCCAATATTGTTCACAACTCCGACAGATACGTAGTTGTTAAGAACTGCGTGATAATCAGAATCCTCTTCTGCCTCAGGAGTGTACACTCCCTCCACCATGTATCTGACTCCGCCGTCATCCAGCTCCTCTACTACATTGTAATGATCCTTGTAAAACATACCCTGTGAAACAGTTCTGTTGTAAAGGATTCCCTTGCAGTCGGGAAGTGGACAGTCTGGGAAATTGACATTGTGAATATGACCAGGCTTTAATGGCTGGTCTAAAAGTCTTTTTAAAATATCACGGATGTATTTGTCGGTGACATCCTGGAAATGACAGCCCTCGGAAAAAGCGATGGCGTGATATCCCTGGAAAGTAGCCTCGAAAGCCGCACCTGCTGTGGCTGAATACTGGATATCCGATGCCACATTGAGACCAAAGTTAATGCCTGAGAGAACCACATCAGGCTTTTCAGGCATCACATTAAGACCTCCTACCCTGACACAGTCCCCTGGTGTGCCGCTGCATGAATATGCATGAACACCGTCGATAGGAAAATCTTCACATGGATATATATCAATAGCACTGTGTAGGCTGATGCTGTGGCTGGCAGCACTGCGCTGACTTTCTGGAGCCACAACCCAGACCTCCCCAAATTCTCTGGCTACTCTGGCAAGTCTTATGATGCCAGATGCCTCAATGCCATCATCATTAGTAATTAAGATTCGCATAAATATCTCCCTTTAACCCAGCTTTTTCTTCTGCTGGCGACCTGTCATCTTCACAAGGATTGGGTATGGAACCAGATGTGAAAATGTACAGGCAAGCTTCATTCTGATAGATGGAACAATAATCAGTTTCTTCTTGTCCATTCCCTTTAAGGCTTCCTTCACGCACTGCTGTGGAGTGATTCCCTTTAGTGAGAAAACCACATCTGCGTTCTCGTTGAATTCTGTATCTACTGGGCCTGGACAAAGGGCACTGATCCTTACTGGGCTTCCCATTTCCTTAAGCTCCACTGCCACTGCTCTTGTAAGGCTGACCACGTAAGCTTTTGATGCATAATAGCCTGCCATGTAAGGACCACCTGGAAGAAGACCTGCCGATGATGCCACATTTAAAATATGTCCTGAGCCTGCCTCCTCCATATTTTGAAGGATTCCTTTGAACAGGATGTGCATAGCCACATCGTTGACCTTGAGCATCTGAAGCTCTTTTTTGATATCTGTCTGGGTAAATGCTCCTGCCAAGCCAAGGCCAGCATTGTTTATAAAGACATCGATATTTTCATCCTGAAGCTTTTCCAAAAGATTGAAGCATTCCTTCTTTTTGCTAAGATCCACCGGAATAATTTCCACTGGAACAGAAAGCTGTTCCTTCAGCTCTTCAAGGCGCTCCACTCTTCGTCCTGTGACGATGAGCCTATAGCCTCTGTTTGCCAGCTGAATGGCAAACTCCTTGCCGATACCAGATGTTGCTCCCGTAATCAGTGCAGTTTTCATTCTTTGATATTCCCCTTTTCTATATTGCTTTGAATAATATCGTTAACAACTTCAAAAAGCTTTTCAGAACCAAGCTTTGTCTTGTCCTGACGTCCGTGAACCTGCGCTGATGTGACTCCGTGCTGACGCCAGTCCTCTCCGCCATTGCTGTTATTGAGCATCAGCGGCTGTAAGTTATCCATTGCGTGAGCAAACTTTGACTCTGGAGTCTCGTAAGCTTCGAATTCATCAAAAAGAGCTATCAATTCTGCCTTCTGGTCTTCTGGAAGAAGGGAGTAAATCTTTTCTTTTGCGGCATCCTCTCTGGCCTTCTGAGTCTGAAGATTTACCTCGTCGTAGGCGTAGGTATCCCCGGCCTCTATCTCCACGATATCGTGAATGAGACACATGAGCATTACCCTTGAGATGTCCACCTCTTCATTGGCATATTCCCTTAAAATATATGCCATGATAGCCATATGCCATGCGTGTTCCGCATCATTTTCATTACGGCCATGACCTGAAAGATGGGTCTGCCTGAAGATATTTTTCTCCTTGTCGATTTCTAGTGCAAAATCAAGTTGTTTCTTAAGTCTTTCGTCCATGGTCATGTCCCTGCTGTAATTTTATTCTTCCTCATCTACTCTGAAGAAATTGTTATATTCTATCTGGGCTTCGGCCAATTCACCTCTGCCGAATGCACAAAGCTTTACATCAATTGAATAATCTGGGAAATCTTTGTTGAATTTATCATATGCCCTGCAACACTGCTTGGCAGATTCCGCTGCTGGATGTGCTAAATTCCCCCCGAAGATTCCTGAACTGATAAGTGGAAATGAAATGCTGTGATACTCATTTTCCTTAAGTGTAATCAATGAATTGTAGTAGGCATTAAATAACTCCTGATATGCCTTAGGTGTAACGGAAAAGTTTGGTCCTACGGCATGAATTATAGCCTTTGCATTTGTAAGTCTGAATGATGGTGTGATTACTGCGTCGCCATCATTAAGTGGAGTGTCGATCTTATCGCAGGCATCCATCAGTTCATTCATTCCTGCCTTTGAAAAAATAACTCCGCAAATTCCTCCCCCGGCCCACAGGCCCTTGTTTGCTGCATTAACTACTGCATCCACCTCCTGTTCTGCACAGGATCCGTGGATTAATTCGATATTGCTCATTGTATTCCCCCATAAAACTAAAAATATTTCTTAATACTGTACTATATTACCATAACTTTATCGTTTGAGTTACCCTCTATACCACAATATGTTAAAAAAATGACACCTTATCAAAGATAAAGTGCCATTAAATATTCTTAAGCCTTATAAGTCTTCTCCACGTACCAGTTTGTCAGAGATATTGTAAACAGTGTCAGGAAACATCCTGCCCACACATCAGTAGCATAATGCACTCCTAAAAGCATACGGGATATCATGGTGGATAGCGTAATAAATATTGCCACCGCCCACAGCGCTATATCCCATTTTGGAGTCCTTAGCTTTGGCAAAAATTTCTTTAAAAATACCAGCATAAAACTAAGTGCAGACTGGGCTGCATGGCCCGATGGAAATGAGGAATCATGCGCTATTGGATAATGAACAAACCAATAGGTAAACTGTGTGTCCGGATCTGTAAGTGTAATAAAACGTGGTCTGTTAAAGCCGTACTTTATAATGGTCTGCCCCAGCACTGCTACCAGGGTAGCCACAAGGCCTACCATCATAACCTTTCTAAGCTCTACTACCTGGGCATAGCTGCAAATAAATCTGTTTGCCCACATAGAAAAACGAATGAATAATAGATCACATAAAAATATAACTCCCAGCCAGCGACTATTTAGCATTCCTACAGAAAGCAGATTAAACCCTACAAATACAATCAAAGCCAGCCAACCTAAAATAATAGAAAGTATTCTTTTACGGGCAACTCTGAGGGTAAGGAAATTGCTGATTGCAAAAAATATTCCTGCCATCGGAGTAGTAATCAGACCAATTATTTCAAAAAATCGACCATAGGCACTGTCGATAGAATAAACTTCCTTAGCAATGGGCAGGTCATAAAAAGTAAATATCAGCATTCCTACTGCAAAAACAATAATCCATAATGCAGAATTCCATACCACCGCTTTGATACCTGATTTTTGTTCACCCATAAAAGCCCCTCATAAAAATTAACTATGACTTTTTCTTGCGCTTTGCTACTTTTCTCTCCCCAGGCTTCAGCCCAATAATGTTTCTAATCTGATCTTCGCTAGCTATTGGGTAAACCTCGCGAAGATGCTCAGCGATCCTTTCAGCTGAATCGTCCGCCTTCTCTTTGTATGCAGATGTCACATGGTCGTATCCCCACAGATGCTCTGGGGTAGAATATACAGCTATTGGCCATCCATATTCCTCGCCGCGCTTGTTCTTCCTCTGCCTGAAATCCCTGACACACAGATACATCTGCATCTGCAATAAGGCTATTACTCCATCAAATCCCTTCTCGCCTTCTTTTCCAAATCCGGCTTTCTTCTTCAGCTCATTGGAATAGTATTCCTCATCCATCAAATCATCCAGATACAAATCCATGATTTTCTTCTGCCTTGCAGATGCTTTTCCATCCTCCCAAAGAGAATCAAAATCATATCCGTCACGACGATAATTTGCAAAATACGGCATCCATTCCTTGGAAATAAATCCCGCCTTCTGCTCGAAAAACTTTCCGTAAGCAATGCCACCTCGTCTGGCTATAATCTCTCGCCACTCCCAAGGATCCACTTCCGGGTCACCTGACCACCAATACTCTGGAACTGTGCGCTCCTCCAAAGAAAATCCCGGAATATCATTCTTAAATAAAGGTAGAAATCCCACTTCGTTTATGTAATCTATGGCATCATCCACAGTATGTAAACACTCTGGATCATCCCATTCCACTCCATACATTATCCAAGTACCATTTTCATTTGGCATAATCCATCTCCCTCTAATCAACCCACTATGAGCAGTTTATACTCACAGAACTGCTATTTCCCAGCTCAGCCTGAGTCGCCTTGTAGTTATTATAAACCTCTGCTATCTCTTCCTTTGAAAAATCCTGAAAGCAGGAATAAAGCGTCTCCAAATCCATTCCTGTACTAACAAAATTCTCTACCGTCATTTGGTCTTTTTTGTTCATAATACCTTCCCCCTATATAAAAAATGCTGCCAAGCCGACCTTGGCAGCTGCTAATCTAATCTCTATTATTCTGCATATTCTTAAAAGCTTCAATGTATCCTAAAAGATAAGTTTTATCTCTGCCCTGCATATTATTAAAAGCATCAATAAGTCTTCCCTGATCTGAATTCTTCTCTACTATAAAATAATCCAAAGGCTTGCTTCTGCCACCATCAGCATCTATTCCTGAAAGAATCCACTCAGGTGTCACATCCAGTGCTTTACAAATGACTAAAATCTTATCTGCAGTTGGATTAGTCTTCTTCTTTCTCCAGTCACTGACTGTGCTCTCAGGAATCCCAGTCAAAGAAGCGAACTCCTTCTGAGTCATTCCTTTTTCCTGAAGCTTTTCAAATATTCTATCGCTAATTGTCATAATGTCCTCACGTAATATGCCTATTTCACCTTACTGGCTTCAAACTCTTTGAATAACTTGTCTCTAAGCTCTACATTTTCTTTATCCATAACAGCTATAGCTTCATCAAGACGACCTGATGCTTTTAACCATGCAAAAATATCCATCAACAAATCTTGCCCCTCGCCTCTAGCCTCATCCATCGAACTTTCCCATGCGTAGCACATATTCGTAGTCTCCTCCAACTCATTTACTTGTATATATGAGTCTATACTTGAATTATATATCAACTCCCTATACTTCTCCAGCACATCATATATCCCATCCTCAGACAGAATCACGAATCATTGTCACTATTTCAATTATTCCAAAAACAATGCTCTCAATCTCTTGGCAATATCATCTGTAGACACACCATAGTTAATCAAGGTGTTAACATCAAAAGGCTCATTATCTAGAGACTCGATAAATGTACTTATATCTACAAGAACTCCGGGAGGAATATTATCAAGTCTCTCAGTATCAAGTTCTATAAGAATCTTTAATATATCCTTTTTATGCTTTTTATATTCTGAAGAATGTACTTCCTCCCCAGCTTGCCTTCTACTCCATAAATCTAGATATGCTTTTGCTTTAAATAAAATCAAATATTCAGGTCGTAAAACTGACAAATTATTAACTACCTGTCTTCCATCAAGTAAAAGTTGATAGTATTCTTCGTTTAGCAAAATTCCAGATAAGCTTGAAACTGTATCATCTATATGGACAGGTGTAAGCACAGATTGGCTTTTTAATTCAAGTTCAGTTCTTGCAAACAATTCTATCATTTTAGGATAATCTTCATTTGTTGGGTCAGTAAATCTAAAAAACTGCGGTTTTCCCGATGAAGTCGCCTTATTCTTGTAACCACCTGATTCTATAAACTCCCAAAACTTCACACCAAACTCAGGGGTTAGTGCCTCCACTATCAACACTAAATCAAGATCTCTTGTAGCTCTAAATGATGCTTCATTATTTGTAAAATTAATATCGCAAGCCGCGCCACCTATCAGAACATATTTATCTACATCCTCAATAAAAAAATTCCTAAACTTATCTATTCCTTTTACCACACGTATTCCTCAAGCATTTCTTCAACAGAACCTTCCACTCGTTCGTCATCCATCTCATCTTTTACCGACAATAGTACACTAAACGGATCCTGTACGTTTTTCTTTATATAATCTAAATAATATCCCAGTTCTAAAACAACACACCCCGGAACTTCACCTCTTGATATCTCTTTTTGCTCCTTTACTCTACTCTGTTTGATTTCCGTTTTTAAAACTGCATATGTTGGATATGGATTATCCGCTAACATAGAATATTCAGCTAATGCTGATATACCAGCTTTTTTATCAAGCTTGATATCTTCAATCAATTCAAATCTCTTTAATATAGGACTTCGAAGATAAGGCAATATTTCTTTCCAAATTTCTTTTTTATCTCCCTGTATAGTAATAGCTCTACTCTTTCCTTTGCTATCCATTACATCAATGCCCAAATACTCTATCTCATCAAAAGCCTTACTTACAGCCATCTTAGATACCCCAAGCTGCTGAGAAACATATGTAACTGTTGCCTTCTCATACGATTCGTATATCCCAACCATTAAGATTTTTTGTGTGAGAAATGATATTTGGTGAATTGGTTTCAAATTCCTCTGCATATTTGCAGATAAAAGAATTCCTAAGAAAGGCAGGTAGATATCTTTATCATTGAAAACAAAAGGAATACCCTCTTCCATCATCTTTTCTTTTGCATAAAATGTTGTGTTATCTAGAAATATGATGCAATTCAAACCTGACTTCTTCTCCACCTGTAAACGGTCTCTTCTTAACTGTGGTAGCCCTGTCACACCCTTAGGTTGAATTGCAAAACATTCGACACCATCAATATTTACATTATAAAAGTAATACTTTCCTTTAAACCCCAATGGAAACTGTTTATACAGGCTCGTATTTTCTTTAATAGTAACGCTCATGTGAAGCATTTGTTCTAAATATTTTTCCATACTGTCACCATATTTTTAATTTGTAAACTATTTTTATTTACATTTTAAATATAACAACATATATACTATTTTTCAAGCTCCTTATGTTGATTGTCAAGTAGATTTGACCCGCCTGGGTCAGTTTTAAGTGTAAATCAACACCTTATAACAGCTCTACCTCTATCCGTATTTCAGTATTATATTCAAATGCCGCCTACCTAATTATATCCTATTACACGTATTATTCAATATACATTTTCAACAAAAAAGGAACGCACCCGCCCAAACAAGTACGTCCCTTTCAATTCTTCTAATCCTTCACAACCCTCTTTCCAAAAGGCGCCAGCTAGCGACAGCACCCCTCGCTTAAGACTATCCGGCAGCTCTCTTACCTCATCCACTCCTCTATTTCATCTCTCACCTGAAGATATATCCACTCAGCATCCCTGCTCATGCCGACTCCATCCACCTCAGCCGCATCAGTCAAATCATCCACCATACGTTGCATAAAAGCCTTCGCCGCCTTCTTATCCAAACGTTTAGCCTGCTTAAAAAACAACGCCGCCGCATCCCCCAGCAAATCAGCAGCCTTTGGGTTGTCATCATCCTCATATGCATTGGCCTGATCCACCACATGCTCCCAACCTGCTTCCAGTTCTTCCACAGAAAAAGCGTGCTCCATGGCCGCCAATGTAAACAAATCCAAAGGATAATATCCCCCATCGCTGTAATTAATAATAAGATTGATTAAATCTTCCTTGTCTATTGAATTCAACACTTCTCTTACGTCCATCATATTTCTCCTTGTTTTAGATTGTTTTTTAGATTGGAAATCGGCTTCGCCGATGGGGTGGCTGGCTTTACAGCTCTGTATATTTCTTATTGCTTCCTCTTGCTTTATCTACAGGATACTTTGCTTCATTCTTAGTCATCTTCGCATTTACGATATCGTCCTCATCAAGACCAAGTTTATCAAGCATATTTCTACAGTACACCAATACATCAGCAAGCTCTTCCTTCACATGTTCGATGTCATAATCTTCATCGCTCCACTGGAAGCACTCCAAAAGTTCATTAGCTTCAATTGAAATAGACTTCGCCAAATTAGCAGGTGTATGAAACTGCTCCCAGTCTCTGTCTTCTGTAAATTTTCTGATTCGCTGTATAGTTTGCTCTGTCATGGCTCTTCTCCCTTGATGTCATTTTGCTAACTTAACTATAACAAAAAAGCTGCCTAATAGACAGCTTCACATATGGCATAATATCGTCAAATGAATTATGGGACCATCCCTAGCAGGCCCCTCCGGGTCCTGGTCTGCCCGAGCTCCACAGACCACTCGCTGACGCTTACAAGGAAGGATTGGAAATCGGCTTCGCCGATGGGGTGGCTAGCCACTATAGTTTTCTCAACTCCTCTTTGTACTCATCCAGCAGATATGTACAGCATTCCTCTATACTCATCAGTCTGGAACTCTTCGCCCTGTTGCAAGCTCTGCACATAGGAATGAGATTTCTGATGTCATCAGTACCACCATGATACTTTGGAATGAAATGGTCAATGGTGCGCTTATCCATCTCTGTAGGTTTGCCACACTTGGCACAGACACCACCTGATTTCTGCCATATGAGGTTCTTTAATGACTCTTTACGTTTTCGTCTGTTCATATGTACATTATATAAAAAAAAATGTAGGGCTTGAAGCCCTACAGCAAATACAGTTTATATCGAAAACACAAATAATCCTAATAAATAATTAGCTTAGCCGATGGGGGAATCTCTACTTGCAGTCTTCTATCTTGTAAAATTCTTATCTACATTATGCTTTTTGTTATGCCAAAATTCTGAATACTCATAATATATCATTAGCATTTACATTCAAACCAACATCTAACATATTCTTGCATAGTTCACTTTTCCATGCCCCTCTAGAATCCATATCTATATATATAACACCATCAATGTCTCCCGGCTTTTCTATTTCTCCTTTTACTAAAGCGGAAACATGATCTCTACCAAGTGTTGCCATTAGGTAACCATGTTCAAATACTACATTCTGTCTTGCACGATACTTTTCATCCTCTGGCTTGGCATTCTTATCTCTACCTCTATCGCACTCAGTATATAGTATAATCGCATAACAACATTCTTTCGCGTACTTATCTATTTTCTCGATAATAGTTAACCCCGAGTTAGGTTGTTCATGCAAAATAATAACGTTAAAACCTAGTTTTTCTAGAGTTCTTGCAACAGTTTCCTTAGCCGCAGTATCATGACCGTGAACTATAAAGACACTTTTATTCATTCTTTGTTCTTCCTCAACTTTTTTATATTCTATTATTTTATTTACATTATTTATTTCTGTTTTTTGCAAAATACCTTGTTCTCTAATCTCATTATAAAACTCATAAAAATCGTCTTTATTAAGCATAAGACGCACAGAAGCAGCTTTAATCAAATTATCAATATCTATATTCGCCCCACAAAGTTGGCATATTCCATTATCTGTCTGAGACTCTAAAACTGTATTTCTTCCACAGCATTTTGGACAATCAAAAGAATATTTAAATTTTAGAACTTTTTCTTTATGTAATATTGTAATCAGGTTATTAATTGTAAACTCATCACAATCTAAAACGGATAAAAGTTTATCCTTATCTATATTCTCACATTGCCTCAACGTTATACTCTTGACATAACGCTCTAATTTCTCCATCAACGCATTCACTTGATTCATATTGTTCATATATCTCCCAGAATTTTGAAAAATCTTCACTCGTATAATAACAATCATTAATAATATGAATAACGAGATAATCATTAGTAGCAGCATCATATTTAACTAACATTTTGCCCCTAACAGACATGCTTGAATAATTAACAACGAGTGAGACTATCTTCTCGACAATATCCAACGAATTTCTAATACACATATATGTCTGAGCGTCAAAAATGCATTTTACACCAGCTTCTCCCATCAAGGAAGCAGTGAGATTATCTCTATCACTAAACCGTATTTTCGAGATAAATTTATCTGCACTTACCAAAAGATTTTCTATACTATTATTTATTAGATAATCAGAGAGTGCTACCTGCTGTAATATTTTATATAATTCTCCATTTAAATCTAAAGTATCCTTATTAACGGACATTAATCCATTGTTTTCTTCATAATTTTGTAAATCAATTCCACGTATTAATGAATCTACAATTGAAGGAATCTCATCCCTTTTGGCTACAACCAAATCATAATTTGGTAACTCTTTAAAAAAATTATCAAATAAAGATTTACTCATTTTATATAACACTTTTTGATGTGAATCAGTAAAACCCCTTGTTGTAATGCCTCCATACTCTTGAAGTAATCCTATTACCTTTTCTAATTGTTCGTTTGGTCTATCTCCCTCATAAGCTTCTTCTTTATTCCAAATTTTCATTATTAATATTTTTTTATCTAAGTCAATTACCACTGGAATATATGAGTAAAAAGTAGACATTGAATTTGTTCCGTTCTTAACTATACGCATGCGATATAGAAACATAATTTCCACTTTATGTATTCTATCTTGACTTGCGTTTGAGCGGATAGCAACAATTTTCAATGTTTCACCGTTAACAATTGGTGTTGAAATAATCGAATTGAAATTCAAAGAAGGACAATTAAATTGATCAAGAAGATTTTGCCAATCGTCTGCTTCTCTCAAATGTCTAGTCTGAGTAATTTTGTAAACCCTCATCAGTCGTCTATACCCATACATTAACTCTTCAAAAAAACAGTCATTTAAGTCTGATTCCTGCATTTTGCCACTATTTATTAAATCATCTAACCAATCCTTGAAATCGTCATCACTAATTCTTAAATTTGAATCTATACCATACTCCTTTATTCTTCGAATAAGATTAGTTTTTCTTACGTTAGCAATAACAATCTTAGGTATATCCATCTGCACCATTCTCCCTTCATATAATTAGTTTTTGGCATTCTCAAATTAAGACTATTACCGTATTTACGATAAATCCCCAAAGCCATATTTGATATAATATGAGTATATGCCTACTTTTGCTAATTTACAACCTAGCTTTCGCCGGATAAATCAAGATATTTGCATCAAAAATCCTTTACAAATAAAATTCGCATATACGATATAAATATATCCAAAATACTAACCTCAATATATTTTCTATTCTATCCGAAATGAAAAAGGAAAACAGTATAAAATCCTTTCTTTTTGATTTATATTATAAATGTCAAATGTATTCATTTTTCTATACATATATAGATTATAAAAAGCCACAACGCAAAAAGCCTACAGCAAATATATTAGAGCGGGAAGCCAAGCTTAACCCACGAATCGAGATTAGGCCTCCATCTCCTGGATGGAATTTGAGTAATTGAACATAGGCAATTACCTCCTTTTCCTAATTTCGTTTCCATTTTAAGTTATTATATATGTCATCAATAAAATCCTAGGTTTTCACTCCATTCAAATCCTAGAAGAACACATTCAATAAATTGTTTCCTGTAAAAGGTCCTAATGCATTTCCTTGGTCGGCTTCTGCTCTTTACAGGATTTTAATTCCATTGATAAAAAAATCCCGCAGTTTTCCTCATCTACTATAGAACTAGTACCAATCAGTTCAGATTCACCATCTAAAACTTCTTGCGGGATATCAAATGGCTCTATACATTTCAGCACTTCTTCGGTCGAAACAGTTTTAGTTATTCTATGCTTAATTTTTTCTAAATCTATTCCATTATTCATACTTGCTATATCTTTCTCAAAAATCTTTTTATCCTATCGATAATCATATAATACCAATTTGTATTTCTCTCATCCTCTACCACTATAACTTTTGCCTCTTCCTCAGCTTTAATCCTCTTACGCTCTTCCCCTTGCAGATGCTTCTGCCAAGTATAACCTTCTATGTATCGAAGCATACCAGTCATATTTCCAGTATAATTCTGATTATGAAAACCATCCGTAATGTATCTCTCAGTATTACTAACCCTCACATAATTGTTATGCCAAAGGCTAACGTTATCTCCTACAGCACGTACCTGCCAGGTATCTTCTATTCCATTAATGGTCATTACATTCATGTCTTCTGCATGAAAGGTCATTCCCTTATCAATCATCTTCTCAATTTCTGTTGTTCCAACTCTGTGCTCATGAAAGAATCTTCCACAAATTGGAATCTGTTTTGTATTCGGATAGCATCCCATCCTAATCAGAAGATTTCTCTTACATTTTTTACATAAAATATAACCGTCAGGAATCTCTGTACTTCCCATAAACTTATCATCTGGAATAGAATCAAGAACATCACATTCTCTGTCATGCACTTGCCTTGATCCCTTCCGGTTACATGAGTAAAAAAACACATTCAATGGATTATCAAGCTTACTTTGTCTGGTTCTCTTTGTCTGTATTTCCTTGGGAACATCTACCTTTCTAACTCTGATTTTAATTATCCCATTTTGAATATATGGCTCATGAATATCATCTCTAAGAATTCTCAAATCTACTATATCCTCAGGTGTCTTTATATCATTCTGCTCACAATATTCTTGGTTGTTTTCTATTCCAATCTGAATACTCTTTCTTAAATTCTTCCAGTAGATATTAAATTGCGTATCTTTTATGTATACGCGTTTATTGCTTGGTTCATATAAGGCCGGCACAATCTCTATCATTCCTGCAATATTAGGATTAATTGTAATCAACCCTACTTCAATTCCTTCATTACATATTCTTTTATAACCTGGAATTGTACTTCTATTCTTCGTATATACGATAATAGGAAATTCAAATAATTCTTCTCCCCAAGCATAATCATCAATATTTGTAAGCTTATCCTCGATATCTTTAAATAACTCTCCGTATAGGACTTGCTGACTCATTGCACACATAACGCTTTCTCCAGTCTTTCAAATACAACCAAAGGCTATTCTAACTTCTTTAATATACAAAAATTCATAACTGAATAATGATTATAATCATCCATCTCCAGCATTTCTGTCCCCTCACCAATACTATCTTCATAAACTCTAACAAGTATACCGGACATATTGTTTGACTCTTTAATAATTCTTGAACAGCCCCCATCACTCACTCTATATACATAATTTTCATTATAAATGAATTCTATTATTCGATTATCACCAACACCAGCTTTTACTTGTTCTGTATATACTTCTTTTATCAACCATTTTGACCCCAAAGCTTCTATGTAGTCACCCACATGACGCTGCTCAAATGAATCTACTTTCGACCTCTCATCCTTGCCAAGCTTATTTTGGCATTTCTTATCATAATTACGATTTCTTTGATAGCCATCCTCAATATTATCAAATTCTAATATATTGGTAGTTTCAGCCGCTGCAGTTGAAATAACACCAACATACTGACCTCTTCTTATTGCAATACTTATATTATTTATGGCTTTGCATTTGGGACATTCATATTCAAAATCATAGAAATAATTCCTGTTACCTCTATCGATATAATCGCCAAGATAAAAATACTCCAACAATTCTCCAAAATCTTTTGTCTGTTCCTGAAATTCGAATAAAGCATTACAATACTCGCACTTATAATTCCCAATAAAAGTATCAAACAAACCCATTTTTAGCTCTCCTTGCCTTTTTATACTATTCTATCAATGAGATACTATAAAATCACTGAACTTGTAGTTCAATTATGGCACTTTATTTGCTTTTGCTCAGTCAGAAAAACATCAAAATCTAGATTTGTTTCTACACAAAACTGCCTTAACCATTTTTCACATTCTGCGTCTGTTTTCCCCCACAGAAAAATTAGCTTAGAATCCTTCTCACCAATTACATCAGCCATATCCGCTCCATACAATTCCATCAACGAAAACATAACATCAAATGGAGGTACACGTTCCCCTGCCTCATAATAATAAATTGTCCTTTCTGAGGCTATTCCAAGAAATCCACACACCTCTGTAACAGATAAACCTTTTTTCTTCCTCAAATCTTTTAGATTTTGTCCAATCATCTTTAAATCATAGCTTGATCTTACTTCCTTCTTCATATATATCCTTTCTAATCACTTGTGAGCTTATTAAAACTTTTAGTTTTTTATGAGCTTAATCGAGCACTGTTTTCCCTCCCATATTAATCTTGTTATATCTCTTGTTAACTCACTTTTTCTCACTTTTTCATAGTCACATAGATGAAGCTATCTAAGTCCATGCCATTCCCCACGGCCAAAACTACGGATATACAGGTATTTGGGGTGCATTTAATAAGACGTCGTCTTATTATCACTATGATTGGCCCTTCTTATCCCCAAGTCCTTACGGCAGCCTAACCTCCCATGTCATACGGGATCACCTGATTCCAGGGTCCTTAATTCCTTCGTTCTGCTTATCCATAAAGGGGCGTCATTATGCTCAATCGCTGAGTCAAGCCCCGAAGGGAAAAAAATCCGACTACGGCTCTCTATGTTGTATTTAAAAGTTTCTGCTCATCCCAGCACCTTTCGGCGGACGTCTTCCTGAAATTTACACTTGTTTTCTTATGCTGCTACAGGCTGCCTATGAATATCCGACATCATCTTGGCTGGATCATAGGTCACACCTTTAGTTAAAATTGCAAAGAAAACTCTTATCAGCTTACAGCTGATTGCTATCACTGATTGCTTCCTTTTTAAAGGATTCTGTGCTCTTGTTGTGTAATACTTATGCAGTGCTTTGAATTCTGGATTTGTAGCTATTAAAGGGATTGCTGCATTGAACAGCACAGCTCGTAGCTTACTTCGACCTCTTTTACTTATGGTCGTTTGTCCCTTATGCTTTCCTGAACTATTCTCTCTAAGAGAAAGCCCTGCAAGCTTTTGTATCTGCCTTGGTGAATCAAAACGTCTTACATCACCAACTTCAGCCAAGAATCCAGCAACAGTGATTAATCCTATACCTTTAATGGCAAGCAACTGCTCGCTTTCAGGTATCTTCTTACACAAGCTTTCTATCTCTTCCATGATGGAATTTAGCTGTGTCATTTTGTAATCATAATCCTCAAGCATCATCTTCATCTCAAACTCTGCTGCGGTAGTTCCCTTCTTCAGACCGATACTTCTTTTTGCTGTTTCCCACAGAGTCATTGCTCTTTTCATTCCAACAGCTCGAAGTTTTTCATTTCTCCAAAGTTGGTTTATTCCTTCAGGTCCAAGATTTACTATTGCTTCTGGAGTACATGCATGTCTTAAAACGAGCATGCTACTTTGTGATTCATAGTCCCCAAACACATCTTTATATTCAGGGAAATATATGGCAAACCATCTTGCAATGCGATTTTTAATCTGGGTAAGTTCCCTAATGATTCGCTTACGATTGGTTGTCAACACTCTTAAATCTGCATAAACACCATCAGGTGTATATGGAGCAGAATATCTGCCTTCAATAACAAGCTTTGCTATTACCTTAGGATCTTTACAATCATTTTTACTTTGGCTGTTATCATCCAGTTCCTTGGTCTGCTTTACCGCATAAGGGTTAACCATAACCAGTAGGATGCCTCCATCCTCAAGATAAGCGCCAAGGTCAAACCAGTAATGACCAGTTGGCTCAATTCCTACTATCACATCTGACTTATTGTTTTTATTTAGTAACCACTGCATCCAATTCTTGAAGCTATCAAAACCTTCTCGACTGTTGCTAAACTTAAAAACTTTACCTAGTTCAATGCCTCTCCAATCAAAGGCTCTGGCATAATGTGTAGTACTTCCTATATCAATTCCAACTACCAAAGTTGATTCTTTTACTTGATTGATTCTCTCATTCTGCTTACAATTCATTTGTGGGTGTCTCCTTTGAACAATGATTTTTATTAACCGGCAAGTTAACAATCATTATTCTATGAGAGGCACTCATTTTTTACAAACCTGATATTTTTACCCTAACAGGAATGCTC
>NZ_AUJB01000013.1 GCF_000424005.1 Pseudobutyrivibrio ruminis CF1b
ATTTGAGGCTTTTGTAAATGACGACACCCATACTGGTGAAGAAGCGGACAATTCTAAGGGATTTGTAAAAGAAAGACAGATACCTTTACTTATAGATATAACAGATGATATTCAGCAGCTGGAAACACTTCAGGACGAGATTATGTCGTCCTTTATTTCAGATGTTGATAATTCACCTAATGCCATAATTAAGACAGAGTACCTTGATAAGGTTACTCTTGATTTTGGTAAATATGAGGACTCACTCAAGGGCATTGGCGAGCAGATTGAAAATCTGGCTGCAGATTTGAATGCTACCTGTTCCGAGGTAGGAAGTTATCTTGCACCAGATTACAGAAATTATTTCACCACAATGGAGACTCTTGCCAGCAATGATGGTATGAGTGGTGTTGCTCCTGATACAAAAAAGAAGTTTGAGAACTTTGATTCCACACATGCAAATGATGTAAGCATGAGTGTTTACCAGACTCTTTACGATACCATCATGTCTAATATTGAGTCATTTATTAATGGTATCGGAAATGGCACAAGCTATGATATCAGAACATATAATGGTAAGCACTTTGACCTTAAGTGGGACAGCCCATTAAACCACCTTTCTGGTGCAGCTCTTGAAGAATACCTTAAGTATGTAGAAGACATGCATGCATACTTAAAGGGTAAGAAGGAGCGTTGCGAGGTTTACAAGTACGACCCTGTAAACATGTGTAACGGTAACTACATCAATGAGCATACAGACATTACTCTTGGTGGAAGATATGAGCTTGAATTCAAGAGATTCTATAACTCTATTGCAAATGAGCTTAAGGACCTTGGATGGGGCTGGACTCATAACTTTGAGGTTCGTATATACGATATCCAGGGAGCTGACAAAATCCGTATCGCATATGCGGATGGTAGTGAGGGTACCTTCAAAAAAGAGAAAAACTTCTACGTGGAAGAGCACGGTGAACCAGGTATTCTTGAAAAGCTTGAGGATGGTATGGGATATATCATCAGACAGGATGACGGAAGCTATGAGAAGTTTGACGGGGCAGGTCTTCTTGTATCCCTTGGCGATATCGATGGAGATCACACGGTAGTTCATTACGAAATTCTTGAAGACAGAGGCAGAAGACTAAAGAGCGTAGAGACAAAGAACGGAAACGCTCTTACATTCACATACTATGAGGATGGCGAAAATGCCGGACTAATCAGTAAAGTGACCGACCATACAGGCAGGTCTGTTTGCTATACCTATGATGAGAAAATGCAGCTTACAGAAATCACAGAGCTTGATGGTGCTGTAAGAAAGTTTACTTATACAGAAGATGGAAAGATTAAGGATGTAATTAATCCAAAGGGAATCGTTGCCATTACAAATGAGTATGATAAGCAGCATCGTACAGTAAAGCAGAGCTTCCCTGATAACTCTATAATGACTTACGAGTACGACGACATCAATAAGACTACTACAGCCACAGAACAGAATGGTAATAAGGTAGTCTATACCCATGATGATCTGGAGCGTCATACAGCTACAGAGTACTATGACGGAACTGAGTATTACACTTATAATACAAGAAACCAGAAGACCAGCTTTACAGATAAGAGAGGCAATACAACACGTTTTGCCTATGATAACAAGGGCCACCTTACAAAGATTGTGGATGCCCTTGGTAATAAGACATTTATCACCTACAGAGCTGATGGCAAGCCTATGGCTGTAAAGGGTCCTAAGGGTGAGGAATATAAGTACAGCTATAATCTTGAGGGTAAGCTTTTTGAGCTTAGAAACCCACTTGATGAGACTAACAGATTCTACTATAAGGATGGAAATCTTTATAAGACCAGAAATGCAAATGGTGGAGTGACTCTTTTTGATTATGATGAAAAGGGTAACGTAAATACCATAACTGATCCTGACGGAGTTGTTACAGAGTACGCTTATGATGAGCTTAACCGTGTAGTGGAGACAACCACAGCTGACGGGGCAGTTACAACATACGAATACGATAATGCTGATAGAATCATAAAGACTACAGATGCTCTTGGTAACACAAGAGAGTATACCTATGATGAAATGGGTAAGGTGACATCTGTAAAAGAGGCAGACGGTACAGTAAAGAACTTTGAAATGAATGTCATGGGACGTGTTTCAAAGGTTACTGATGAGGCAGGCTTTGTAACAGAAATCACTTATAACGTAATGGGAGAGCAGGAAAAGGTATGCTTGCCTAATGGTGGAACCATTCTTTATGAGTATGACCCACTAATGCGCCTTACTAAGGTTACTGATCCAGAGGGAAGAACAAGCGGTTACGAGTATGATAAGAACGGAAATGTGGTAGCTGAGTATCTTGGAGATATCAGAGTTCGTACATTAGAGTATGATGAGCTTAATCGTGTAACAAAAGAGACTGATGCTCTCGGTCATGAAAAGACTTATGAGTATGATGAGAACGGCCAGGTGATTTGTGCTACTGACACTCTTGGTAACAGATACACTAGAGACTACGATTTACTTGGAAGAGTAGTAAAAGAGACAGATGCTCTTGGAAATGAGACATCATATACATATACAAAGCTTGGAAATATCGAAACTGTAACTGATCCAGCTGGAAGAGTTCGTAAATACGAATACACAGATGGTGGAAAGCTTAAGGCTATTTACTTCTGCGGAAGATTAGAGCAGAGCCTTGATTATGATACAGTAGGAAGAATTGTAAAGAGAAGCTTTGCTGATGGCTATGAGATTTCTTACAGCTATGATGTCTTAAGCCGTATAGCAAAAGTAGAAGGCTCGGATGGCCGTACAGTTTCATACGAGTATGATGCCATGGGACGTGCCACAAAGGTTGCAGATGGCAGAAGCACAACACTTTATACTTACACAGCTACAGGTCGATTAAAGAGCGTAGTGGATGCTCTTGGAAACGAGACAGCATACACATATGATGCACTTGATAACCTTAAGAGCGTTCACAGAGCTGAAGGCAGAGTTGAAGATGACAAGATGCCTGTAGTAGGTGAGGATGGTCACGTAACACTCTATTCTTATGATCTTTCAGGTCAGCTTACAACTATCACAGATGCCATTGGTCAGGAAGAGACTTATGAGTACGACCAGTACGGACGTCTTAAGACTAAGACTGACAGAGATAATTTTGCTACAAGCTACAGCTACAATAACCTTGGTGCAGTAACTAAGGTAGGCTATGGAGATGGCAGAAGCGTTGAGTTTGCATACAACGAATTAAATCAGCTTAATGAGATTAATGACTGGCTTGGTAAGACTACACTTGAAAACGATATTTTAGGTCGTCTTACAAAGGTAACAGATTACCAGAACAGAACTGTAGGTTACGAATACAATGCCATAGGAGAAAAGACAAAGCTTGTTTATCCAGACGGAAGAGTAGCAGCTTATACATATGATGCAGAAGGAAAGCTTTCAGGTATTTCTGGAAATGGCGAGGAGACTACATACTCTTATGATGAGCTTGGAAGACTCTCCCTTAAGCTTCTTCCAAACGGTGTATCTACAGAGTACTCATACCTTCCAGGTGGAAATCTTGAGAGCATGACAAGCTACGACAGCAAGGGCGAGCTTGATAAGTATTTCTATTCTTATGACAATGCAGGACTTATCTCTGGAATCAACAGAAATAGACGCGATCTCGAGAAAGTTTCAGGACAGTATAAGTATAGCTATGATGCAATAGGTCGACTTACACAGACCACACATGATGGAATGGTTAAGTCTGCTTATGAGTACGATGCATTTGGAAACAGAACATTACTTGCTGAACATGATTCTAGAACTTCGTATACATATGATGTATTAGACAGACTTGTTCAGGCTAAGGAACTTAATAACAGCCAGGCTATCGTAAAATCTTACGAATATGATAAGCGTGGTAACCAGACTAAAGAGTACGTGGATGGTCTTTTACAAAAGACCTTTACTTTTGATGCAACAAATATGCTATCAAAAGTGGTAGACTTAAATAAGGGAGAGGTAGAGAACCAGTATAATGGTCTTGGCTTTAGAGTAGCATCTACCCGACCAGAAGAGAAAATTGAATACTTATGTGACCTTTCAAGAGACTACTATAACCTTCTTGAGCGCACAGTTAACGGCGAGACAGAGTCATTCATCTACGATAATAATGTAGTAAGCATGAGCAAATCAGGCAATAACTACTATTATCTCCAGGATGAGCTTGGTTCTCCAATGTACATGACTGGAACAGACGGTGTAGCAGTGTCATCTTATGCTTTTGATGACTTTGGAAGAAACGTAGATCCATTCACAGGTAAAATCAAAGAGCATAAACATGGCTACACAACAGATGGCAACATCATCCAGCCATTTGCATTTACAGGCTATCAGGAGGACGAGGTATCAGGTCTTAAGTTTGCTCAGGCGAGATTCTATAGTGCTGAGAATGGTAGATTTGTTGGGGAAGATCAGGTAAGAGGATTTGTAGAATTACCTGATACGATAAATCATTACGTATACTGTATAAATAATCCTAAAAAGTTTATTGATAAAAATGGTAAGTTTTTAGCAACAGTAGCTATAGGTGCAGGCATAGGTGCTGCCGTTGGATTTATAGGAAGTGTTGCAGAACAAGTAGCTGATGGTAAAAGCTTGTCAGAAGTAAATTATAAAGAGGCAGGCAAAACTGCTGTAAAGGGGGCAATTGCAGGTGCCGTTGTAGGTACAGGAGTAGGAGCAGTTGCAGCCGTAGCTCAAGCCGCTACAGTTGTATCTGTTGGATGTGCGCTATCAAATGGAGCTGCAACTGCTGTTGGTTTGGCCACAGTTTTACCATCCACTGCTATTGGAGCGTTACAGGGTGATGCAGCGGCTAGACTTACAGGCGCAAGTAGATGGAATGGAGTATTTAGTGGTGCTATAAACGGAGCAGTTTCTAGTTCGGTTGAATATGTAACAAAGGGAAATTCATTTTTGGCTCAATTCGCTGGAGGATTTAGTGGAAATATTGCAGCAGACATGTTTGACAATATGGATAATCCCAAAAATAAAAAAAGTGCATTCGACATAGGTATGAGAGGAGTCATGGCAGGTAGTTTGCAGGCGGGACTTGCTGGACCAGGTGCATGGGGGCTATATTCAGCTGGAGCTTCGGCAGGACTTTCTAATTTTTGCGGAATGATTTTTGGATTCGGAGCAACTTTTTCAACTGTGGGCTCGAATTATATATATGATAAATTTAAGGAAAGAAATAACGCAGAAAAAACTATAGTTGAAAACAATTGTGTAGATGATTGAGGTATAAGATGGATATAAGATTAAAATATATGGTTTTATTTATAATTTTATTGATGGCAGACATTGTTTTGTCAATAGAAGCTATCCATTATTATAAAAATCGCGAGGAAAAAACAGTGTATGTTCCGAGTATAAATTTTATTGTGAAATTGCTTGTATATGGAGTTCCATCGCTTTTAAGTGTATGGCTATTATTGTTTGTATTTGATTTATCTCGTGTGATTACATCAAGCTATAAAACTGATGAAGGATATGTGACAGATATTAATTCGTCTGAGATTAATGTAGATGATAGTTTATTCTATTTTGTAGGTGATACTTCAGAGGTTGAAGTAGGCGATTATGTTAGGATTGAATATTTACCATTTACAAGATTTGGCAATTTTGAGAGGTTAGATTGATATTATGAATAAGCTGATGATTTTATTTATTATGGCAATAATTTTGAATATTTCATTTCAAATTTATTTCGGTGTTAAGCTATCAAAACGTTTAACACAGAAGCAACTTATACAATTTTACATCATGCAAAATATTGCATTGTTATTAATCGTCTTTTTTATGATTGCGTTTTGAATTATGGTATAGGAGTTTTGTCTGTTCAAAACCAAATAAAAGTGTCTGAACCCATAACGGAAAAATGCAATTAAAAAAATCGTAAAGGTGTCAGACCAGTGATGAGGAAAATTATGAATTTACCTCCATATGTTACAATCGATGATTTGAAAAGAGGAATGAGCATCGTAAGAACTATACTCTGCGAGAAACATTCTTAAAAGAATAGAGAAGGAAAATATACCTCTTTTCGACAAAAGAAAGACAGACGAGAATAATACTTAATAAACCGATTCATGTTTAAGCTGCAAAGCCAATGTTGGGCTTTGCAGTTTTTTCATAGTTATAAATTAAAATCAAAGAGCATAAGCATGGCTACACCACTGATGGCAACATTAACCAGCCATTTGCCTTTACAGGTTATCAGGAAGATGAAGTATCTGGCCTTAAGTTTGCCCAGGCGAGATTGGTTGATAATTGCTCAGAGTAAAATCGAATAAGGAGAATATAAAAAGTGGATAGAAATACTGCAAAAAAGCATTTTAGTAGATGTATATTTAACAGGCGAAGCTTTAGACTGTGGACAATAAAAAATATTAGGAGTATGTTTTATGGATTATCAATATTTATTTAATCAAAAGTTTATAATATTAATTGTTATTTTGATAATTGGGTGCTTAGCACTATTATTCTTTTGGGTGAACAATTCTTATATGGACGAGTCGGATTATTTGAGAAACCATCCGTTTGCAAAATACATTATAAGAGTGTGTCTGTCATTGTTAATGCTTACTTACTTTTTGCTTAGTGCATTGCCGATTATTAAAGATAAAAAAATAATAGATAATCAACATTATGCTGTGGAAGAAGGCCAAGTCTTGCATGATGTTGATGAAGGCGGAATGTTTGGATTATCTAGGTCAATTAATATTAGTATTGATGGAAGTCCGTATGAGTTTAGTGTTGCATTCATTGATAACGATGTTAAAGTGGGTGACAAAGTAAAAGTGACATACTTACCAAATTCAAAGTATGCAGTTATTGAAAAAGAATAAATTTGAGATTATAAAGACGAATAGAATAATTGTGAGGAAAAGTAAAGAATGGATAAATCAGCTTTTTTGTTTGATTATTTTTAAGATGTTTTGGTTCTATATATGTGGCCATGTGTGAGTTTGTATGCCATAATTCAGAACGATATTACAAAGAAAGCGGATAAGAATGAAATAAATGTTAAAGTACCCCATTACAAAATAATAACTCTGTAATAAAATCGTAAAGGTGTCAGGCACCAATGTGGTCAACTTAAGCTGAAAGAGCTTGTAAAATCAAGCTTTTCAGCTTATTTTTTATTTTAAAATCTCTGCTTTTTTTCTGCAAAAATCTCTTGACATAACCTCCAAAAAATGCGGCGCTTCGCGCCTATTGATCAAGAAGATGATTCGTTTCCGAGGCGAATTAAAATTGATCATTTTTTGGAGGTGTTCTTATGAAAAGAAACGAGATTTGTAGCTCTATTGTCCAAGCCATCAAGCAGTACATTGATTCTCCTGATTGTATGGAGATTCATCGCGCACCGTCTAAGTTTATTAGAAAGCGTAAACTATCATTCCAGCAAGTAATTCTGTATCTTTTGTACTCTTCCAAAGCATCTATGAATCAGAATCTTGCTATGATTAGACAAGAACTAATATCTATTTCTTTCCCTGACATTACCAAACAAGCCCTTTCGAAAGCTAGGCAATTTATCCATCCGTATCTATTCCGTGATCTTTTCAATATTTCTGTAGATATCTTTTACAGGAATATTGGCACCAGAAAAGACTGGCATGGATACCATCTTTTTGCTATTGATGGATCTAAAATAGAACTTCCCAATTCTAAATCTAACTTTGAACATTTTGGCGAAATGTTTGGTTATCCTGATTCTAACAGAAAATTCACTATGGCACTAGCATCCACCGTTTATGATGTTTTAGAAGACTATATAGTTCATGCATCCATCAACAGATATCTAGCTGGTGAGCGTGCTGTAGCTATTGAGCATTTAAAAACGCTAGAGGCTCTTCGAATCTATGAAAATGCTGTAGTAATTTTTGATAGAGGATACTACTCTGAAGGAATGTTTCGCTATTGTGTTGAGCATAATCATCTTTGTGTTATGCGTCTAAGAGAAAATTTTAAGCTTTCCAAAAACTGTAAAGTTGAAACATTAACCACACTTCCTGGCAATCCTAAAGAAAACACTTACGATATCGATATCCGCGTCATCGAAGTATCTCTTGATGATGGAAGCAAGGAATACTTAGCAACTAATATATTTGATAAATCCATCACTGCACCTATGTTTAAGGAACTATATTTCAAGAGATGGCCAATCGAAATAAAATATCATGAACTTAAAAGCTCATTCAAACTGGAAGAATTCAATGGAGCAACACCTGTAGCTATCATGCAAGAGTTCTTCATTAACTTGATGCTCTCGAACATTGCTTCACTTATCAAAAATCATGTAGATGAGCTAATTGATGAAACTTCAAATCCTGCCAACAAATATAGATACCAAGCAAATCGTTCCTTTATTATTGGTCAACTAAAATATCGTTTTGCTAGATACATTAGTGCTCAACTTGATTTGAACACTTTTGATGACCTAATAGCTTTAGCTTACAAAAACAGATCTCAAATTCAACCAGGAAGGTCTTTCGCAAGAAAGAGAAATAAAGCCATCGGTCGAACTCACTTTAGGAATAAGAAAGTTGCTTTTTAACCTATAAAAATATCTATTACACTCATACCAGCTATGACATATGCTGCTGGCTTATTTTCTATGCCTTTGAGCTGCACTTTTTATTCTGTAAAATGTGTAGCTTACGGATTTTCTTTCTATGCAATGAATGTGATACTATTAGTAAAAGTAAAATCTAATGAGATTTCCCTTAAGTTGACGTTTAGTTGACCACATTGGTGTCAGGCACCGGTTCTTGGTAGAAATCTCAATCCATTCACAGGCCAGAAAGAAAAGCCAGCGTACATAAAGAATGGTAATATCATCCAGCCTTTAGCATTCACAGGTTACCAGCATGATGAGATGACTGGCAGCTACTTTGCTCAGGCAAGATACTATGACAGTAATGCAGGTAGATTTGTTAGTGAGGATAAGGTCAGAGGATTTGCAGATAAGCCTGATACAATAAATCATTATTTGTATTGCCTAAATATGCCTTTAATTGCAATTGATTTAGATGGTAATATTTTAAATCTAGTTATCGGAGCAGTTGTTGGTGGTGTGGTAAATGGTGGTCTCGAGATAATTGATGCGAAGCTTAATGGCGAAGAAATAGATTGGAAAAAAGTCGGTTTAAGTACAGTACAAGGAGCAATAGAAGGTACTGCCATCGCAACTGGTTGCGTTGGGGCGGCAATGGTAGTTCAATTTGCGACTGATATAGTATTTAATACAGCTAAAGATTATCTTGATGGTAATCTTACCGCTGGTGAACTTGCAGGAAATGTTGTGGGGGCTGGTGTTAATGCGTTGGCTGTAGGAGGAGTTATGAAGGGCGCATCTATTCTGGCTGATAAAGCACCTAAAATTGCAAATAAACTATTTAGTAGCGGAAAACATCCTGTTTTAGAGAAAATTGCGTCGGAGTTCATAGCTCAAGGAGAGTTAGTTAATAATGTAAATGGAATTAAAGAAATCGGTAAGGGATTGGGAAAGAATTGTTTAGATTCATTGGCTAAATATGCATTTAGTGGTGCTCCAGATGCAATGGAGGCTGCAAAAATCGTAGGAATATATGCGTTGCAAGAAAACGTGATAGACTTTATGTATAATAGGATTACAGGATGGCTTGGGAAAGGAATAGATTATGCCTGTGAGAAAATTATTGATTTAGCGAATAGCCTAGTTGCTAAATCGACAGTCGTTAATCAATCTCAATGTGCTGCCTGAGGAAGGTGGCAATATTTTATGAACAGTAAGGTGGTTATTGAAAAAGATGGATATCGAAAGAGTTTTAATTACTAAAAGATGTTTTTATTATGTAGCAGTAGTAGTGCTTATGATTATATTTATGCCTTTTTCACTGTATATTGGATTTAGATATAATGTGCTATTTTTGTACGTTATGATGGTGGTTTATCTTTTTTTGTTATTGATTAATATTCCAGCATTACTGGCATTTATTAATGAGAGAATAATTATATCTGATGAAGGAATAAATCATATTTCTTCGCTTGGAAAAATGAAAAAGATAAATTGGAGCTCTGTTCGTAGAATATACTTGTCTAACTGTGGACAATATACTAATTCTATGATAGTTCTTCAGTTGTATGACAAAAAAAAGATAAAAATACCATATTATTTACCAGAATACGACAAATTAAAAATATATTTGCAAGAGCGAGGTATTTTGGGGATGTATTCAGATAGCCCATTATATGCTTATGCAAATATGGAAAAGCATTCTAAATATTCATTTTTGAAGTCAGCAAATATGCAAAGCTTTGATGGGAAGATGGTGGATATATCCGATGTCATAGATAAAGTTCAAACAGCTGATTATTTATATGCAGCTGATTTATTGAATAAACATACATCAATTGGTATGTATGAGTCATGCCTTTATATTAGACAAATTATGAAAATGAACAAATAACAAGATAGACATTATAACACATGGGGCTATCGTAGAATTTGGGGTTAAAATGCAGCCAAGGAAAGCTGCATTTTAATTTTGCTAAAGCAAAACATAGATTTCTGAAAGGGGTTTCAGAAATCTATGCCATGTACGGATTGAACTAATCTGATGATTAGTCCAATCCTATGATAAGCGTGGCAACCAGACAAAAGAGTACGTGGATGGTCTTTTACAAAAGACCTTTACTTTTGATGCAACAAATATGCTTTCAAAAGTGGTAGACTCAAATAAGGGAGAGGTAGAGAACCAGTATAACGGTCTTGGCTTTAGAGTAGCATCTACCCGTCCTGAAGAAAAAATTGAATACTTATGTGACCTTTCAAGAGACTACTACAACCTTCTTGAGCGCACAGTAAATGGCGAAACAGAGTCATTCATCTACGATAATAATGTAGTATCTATGTCTAAGGCTGGAAGCAACTACTACTACCTCCAGGATGAGCTTGGTTCTCCAATGTACATGACAGGAACAGATGGTGTAGCAGTGTCATCTTATGCTTTTGATGACTTTGGAAGAAACGTAGATCCATTTACAGGCAAAATCAAAGAGGCAAACCATAAGCACAGCTACACCACTGATGGCAACATCATTCAGCCATTTGCTTTCACTGGCTACCAGGAGGATGAGGTTTCAGACCTTAAGTTTGCACAGGCGAGATTCTATAGTGCTGAGAATGGTAGATTTGTTGGGGAAGATCAGATTGGCGGATATACAGAAAAGCCAGATACAATAAACCATTTTGTATATTGCTGGAATAATCCTAAGAACTTGATTGATAAAAATGGAAAGTTCCCACAGATTCTTATAGGAGCTGCAGTTGGAGGAATAATCGGTGCAGGCGTTGATGCTATATCTCAGGGGGTTGCTATAGCCAAAGGTGAGCAGGATAGCTTTAACTGGGGCGAATTGGCAGGGGCTACTGTTGAAGGAGCTGTTGTCGGAGCTGTGGCGTCAACTGGAGTTGGTGCAGGTCTTGCAGGTGCTATGCTTGCTGGAGGATTAGGAGCAGCAGCAGGAAATGTTACGACTCAGCTTATTAATACTGGCTCAGTAGATGGTGGTCAGCTTGCATTAGCAACAGGAGCAGGAGTTATAGGTGGAGCAGCCGGTTATGGAATAGGAAAGGCGATATCTAAAGTATCTTCTAAGGTAATGCCAAAAATTGCTAACAAGATTGATGATTTTGTTACAAAGCGACGAGTAGCAAGGGGCGGAGCTTCAGTAAACACAGTATCGCCAAAGCAATGTAGACTTGAAATGGATTTACAGTTTTTTGCTGAGAAGAGTGGTGGATGTCCATATGATGGTGGAGCAGAAAGCAAATTTCGAGAAGTTTTTGATTTAGCAGATAATTATAAATTAAGTGATGAAACTTTTAATAATCATATTTTAGATAGACATGGACCTAATTCGGTATATGGAAATAAGTCACATTTTAACGCAAATTTTGATATTAGAGAAGGCATTAATAGTACATTGACAGGCAATAATTTTACCTTAGGCCCAAATACCGCAGGAAGAGATGGATACATTTTTGAACAAACCTTCACTAATTCTATAGGAACAAGTAGTAATGGTAAATCATTAAATACCCTAAAAGTTGTCATGGATGGGTCCGGAAATGTAATTACTGCATTTCCAAAAAAATAGGAGGTACTAAAATGAATTTTTATATAGGTAATTCCGTAAATGAGGTAAATGTACAAGATTTCAATATAGAATTTAGTGATGAGTTGTTAGATTATATCTACAAAATACATGGAGAAGCGCATATTGATATGAGTAAGCTGTTCCAAATTCAGCCATATGAGGACATGGAAATTTCTAAAGATGATTTACCATTGATTGCGAATATTTGTATATATATATTGGAGAATTCTATGCTTAAAAAATATGATGAACCAGATGAAGGTCAGAAAATGGTGAAAGATTTATTCGATATTATTCAAAAAGCTCAGGCAAAAGGCAAAGGAATTGTTTCAATCGGAGATTAATCTAAGTGCCTCGTATTATATAGTCATAGCCATTCTTTACCTTTTCTATAGGTTGGGCTATGCTGGGTTAGATGCTGTGGATTGTTCAATTGGTGCCTACCGCATAGACGGTTCGGGTCAGGATACAACCACAGCCTCTTTGTATATTTGTTAATCAGTTAGATACCGCTCGACGGTTTATGTAGAACGAGGTTACAATTGCAAGGAGTTCATGTGGTTCTATAGCAGTATCAAATATCTAATAGGAGGATGTTTCATGATTTATGTGGGGATTGATGTTGCAAAAGATAAGCACAATTGCTTCATCACAAATTCTGATGGCGAGGTTTTATATAAACCTTTAAATGCATTTGGTAGTCAGGCGAAACCAGGAACCATGTATGTAGAATTTGATGTTGATTCGTCAAGAATATATCAAGCAGGTAATGAAGGTTGGGGACAAATCCCAGGACCAGGATCTTTATATGACCGACTTAATATAAAGAAAGGTTTGCCACCAATAAGTGACATGCCTAATGCATATAATATTTCAATAGGAGAACGAAATGATAAAAAATGATTTTGGAGTTGAGGATGTAATTATTTTAGTAAAAGAGCTAATTAATTCGATTTATAACAAAAAAACACATGGAAATATAGAAGTTATCGTAGATAATCCAACTTGCTATAGAATTTTTCTTGATTATGAAAAATGTATAGGTGAAATAATAATCGAGCAATCGACTTTCGCTCCATATAGATATATTTCATTTAATGTGTTGCCTAGTGATACGGAAGATATTGCACCTATTTTTTATTGGAATGATGCAGCCGGGGATTCATTAGAATATATAAGAGAAAAAATTGAAGAAGGAATATTACTGGCTTCTAATTATTGATAGTAATTTAAGCGCTTACCCCAAAATGATATCTTTAGCAGGAAAGTTTTGGGCTAAATATGGCTCTTTGCGTGGTTTTTTAGAGGAGAGTAAAATTACCATAATGCTGTATCTATGTCTAAGGCAGGAAATAACTACTACTATCTTCAGGATGAGCTTGGTTCTTCAATGTACATGACCAATTTCACGATTTTCTAGCATAAGCATTGAAAATCGTGAACAGCGACGAGCCCATCAGCGAAGCTGATTATAAATGGCGAGTCTCCCCGAACAGATGGAGTGGCTGTGAGTTCATACGCTTTCGATGACTTTGGAAGAAACATTGACCCAAGAACAGGAAAGCAGAAAAAGCACGGCTATACAACGGATGGTAACATCATTCAGCCATTTGCCTTCACAGGCTACCAGGAAGATGAGGTATCAGGCCTTAAGTTTGCTCAGGCGAGATTCTACAGCGCAGAGAATGGAAGATTTGTTGGCGAAGATCAGGTAAAGGGATTAGTAAGTGTTCCTGAATCACAAAATCATTATGTGTACTGTGTTAATGCGCCAACTTACTTGATTGATGGTAATGGTAAATGGGTACAATTTGCTATAGGTGCAGCTGTCGGATTGGTAACTGGAGTTGCCACTGAAGTTATTTCTGCAAAACTATCTGGACAGGAAATCAAAGCATCAGCAGTTTTTGGTGCTGCAGCAGGAGGAGCTGTTGGTGGTGTGATTGCTGCTACAGGAAATACAGCTTTAGCAGCAACTGTTTCTGGAGCTGTGTCAAATGGATTGTCAACATTGATTACAGATACTATAGATATTGCAACACATTCTAGTGATATGACAGCTTTGGATGTGGCAAAGCATGTAGCGGGTAATACCATTATTGGAGGTGTTACATCATTTGGATCATTCAAATTGGCTGATAAAGTTTTACCTAAGGTGATGTCTAAAGCTGATATTTTCAAAGTAGAGTATGCTAATAAAAGAATGGCTGAGGGAGCTTTTGCCCTAGGTGAAACGTTAAGAAGACATGGAAGTAAGTATTTAACATATTATGCGGTAAATGAAGGAATACCATTTGGGTTAGATACAATTGTAGCCACAGGTCAAAAATGGTGGGAGAACATAAAGGGTAATATAAATCAAAAGGAAGATAAAACAAAAGAAGCTACTCAAAATGAAGATAAATATAAGCCTACAGAATTAATCAATGAAAGAATTATTTCTACGGAAAAAGAGGAATATGATGAGTAAAGGAGAGGTAGAGCGTGAAGAGAATATACATAGTAACTTTGATTGAAGTATTAATTATTTTACTCGGAATAGGGATATATGTTTTTTATACAATTAAAAAGCATGGAAATATTCTTGGAGAGAATCCATTTGGAAATTATGGAGAGAATTTCTTTAAGAATCATAGTTTGTTAGCAAATGCAATATGTCATTTTTTAGTTTATGGATTATCTTTGTTTATTTTGATTGAGTTATGTATTCCAGTAATAATGGATTTTCCAGCAGCAATGAAAGATGAATACATAGAAACATCAGGTTATGTTGTTAGATGGGATATTACTCAAGAAAATACAAATAAATTAAGGCGAATTTCTATTACAGATGAGGAAAATGAGGAATTACATCTTAATGTTTATGGATATAGCATATATAAAGATGAGTATATAAAAGTTAGATATTTTAAACATTCTAAATATGGGAAGGTTATTTATGAGTAACTTATTAGTTTTAGCAGTTTTGGATAAAATTCAAACAGCTGGTTTGATTACTTTTGGAGCAGGGTTAGGTATTTTTATAATTATTTTTGGTGCCTTTTTAGTATTAATACGGCTCAATAATTTTTATACATATGTACTGGAAGACGATAAAATTGTCATCTATAAAATGTTTATTTTTAAAAGAGAAATCAGTTTAAAAGAAATTGATAAGATAGAACAAAAATCTGATGGTATAAAAATATATTTGAAGAGTCAAAGGAAGATTTTTATAGATTATATGTTTGATAACCAAGAATCTTTAATGAAAGAATTGCGTGGTAATGGAATTTACTTGTGTTAGGTATGGTATGAATTCAAAATTGGTAAGGACATAGCAAAAGGATTGTTTTCTAATGCAAATAAATGCTTGAAAGTTGAGGACTATGTAGTATTGATGATTGTATCGATACCATTCTGTTTATATGTTGGATTTAAATGATATTATTACAAGTGGAGTTCAAATTTGCTAGTGCAGACGTAATGGATATAACTGTGCAGGAGGAGTGTTGCTAATGAGTAAAGTAATAATATATAGGGAATATACAATAATATTGATGCTTGTAGGATGTTTGATTTTTATAACTGCAAAAATAATTATTAAAAAAAGGTTATTGACTAATTTGAAATTTACTAGTGAAAAAGCGAAGTTAATAATCAATATGATATGTATTCCTATTGTGTATGCTGCACTAATATTTTGTCTGTGGGAATATTATCCGCTAATGTTAGATATACCAAATGCTATTTCAAAATCATATTGTGTAGATAACGCTATTGCCAGATCCTATGATCATAGTAATCCAGGGTTTGTTGAAAGACGATACATTGATATGGAAATTGATGGTAAAATTGAGCATATGACTTTATACGCATATGGAATAAACGAAGGAGAGAAATATACGGTTATATATCTTCCGCATAGTAAGATAGGACAGGCTGTACCAGTAGAATAATTTTTTTAGAAGGCAGAAAACATTATTGGTTAACAAATTATTGCTATAATAGTGCCCGAGGAGTCGTGACTATGAGAATTATAAATGGCGTAAGAATGATTATAGGTCTTTTAAGAGACCTAAGATTAATGAGTCATAAGGAAAAAGCTGATTTCTACAGGGCTAAGTGCGAATACTATCAGGGTATTGTCGAACTGAGTCTTATTGTGGCATGCCTTACTACTGTATGCTTTCTATATTCGGACTATATGATAAATGGGTCCTTCATCCCGACCCTATTGCCAAGATTATCCATTTTGGTATTTATTGCTATTTTTTTCATTGCTACTCATGTAAATAGTAGCACTAGCTTGCTGGTGTTCATGGATTACTTCCTGGGGCATGGTACAGTCATTGCAGCAAGCTGGACAGCATACAATCTGGTTGATAATAGTAATTCTGTTACAGGAATTATAATAGTGAATCTCTTATGGATTGTAATTGGATTTGTGTCTTCGCCTATAGACACTACTATTAATGGAATTGTGTTCATTATTGAAATCTGGATTACAAATATATTTAATCACTACACAAATTATGAAGTGATTTTGTCGCTGGAAATACCATGCATTATCGGTATAATGGTCGTTCATTATATTATGACAGCGTTTTATCTGGATCATTACAGAGTCACTCAGAAGCTTGAACTGTCAATGGTTACAGATCCTTTAACTCAGGTTTACAACAGGCATCTTTTGGAGGAGATTGTATCAAAGAACTCTTTAAAGGATGTTTCGCCAATGGAGAATGTTTCAGTGTCGATGATTGATATTGATGATTTCAAGAAAATCAATGATGTAAACGGTCACTACACTGGGGACATAACCCTTTTCTATATCGGTCAGAAATTATCTGAGCGGTTTAGTGATGATGGCTATGTTATTCGTTATGGTGGAGAGGAATTTGTTGTAATCCATAAAAATTGCACATTGGATGAGGCTCGAAACCGTATGGAAAAATTCAGAATGGATATTGAGAATGCAAGCGACACTCCAGTTCCATTTACCATTTCAGTGGGTGTAACCAGTTATACCGGCGATTATGGCAAAACTATTCAAAGTGTGGATGAAGCTCTATATGAGGCTAAGAACACAGGCAAGAATAAAGTAGTTGTAAGGTAAATTCAATTTTAAACTGCAAAGCCAACTTATAGGTTTTGCAGTTTTTTGTTATATAGCTGAGATAATGGGGTAGTATATAAAAAAAGAACCTGCCAACAAGTTTATATGGTGACAGGTTCTAACATTATTTAAAGAAATATGTGAAGGTAGCTACTACTCAGTAATGAGAGGGCTACCTTTTATTTTTAGTATTCTAGAGTTTTCTATATACGTTTAACAGATCCATGAGTTTATTGCCCAGAGGGTCATTGTAATCCCATGCGTCTGATATTCCCTTTGGGTAGTAAGGGAAGAAGGTATCGGCATTTCTTACTTCACGCATCTTATCAAGTTCTTGTAAGGTCATTTCTAACTGTGATGGTAGCATATAGTAAGGAATAGTATCTGGATGGCTTAGTAGTTTATTAATATCCTTTTTTATATCTTCAATCAGAATATCCATATCCATAATTTTATTCCTTTCAATATAGAGTTCTATTACTGGAGGTTTTTTAGGAACCTTCTTTTTCAATTATAAGGTATTGGGTTTTCTTGTACCATTCCGAAATTTATCCATATGGTTTTTATTATTGGGAAAGGTTAGAATATATGCATATACAGAAGATTACAATTTATCCAGTCAGCATCTTTGTGAAAAGCTTGGTATGAGAAAAGAAGGATTATTCAAAGAGTTTATTTCCTTTGTAAACAATCCTGATGGAACACCTAGATATGAGAACACTTTACAATATGCTATTTTGAAAAAAGAATGGGAGGGTTGAGCATGTGGTTCATATTTGCTATAGGGTCTGCAATCTTTGCAGCATTGACATCTATACTTGCTAAAGTAGGTATTGATGGCGTGAATTCCAATTTGGCTACTGCCATTAGAACTGTAGTTGTTGTACTTATGGCGTGGGGAATGGTTTTTATTACAAATGCCCAGTCTGGAATTTCTGAGATAAGTAAAAGAAGCTGGCTTTTTCTTATTTTATCAGGACTGGCAACGGGAGCTTCTTGGTTGTGCTACTATAAGGCACTTCAGATGGGAGAAGCATCAAAAGTTGTACCAATTGATAAGCTTAGTGTTGTAATCACTTTGGTTATGGCATTTATATTTTTACATGAGCAGTTTACAGTACATTCAGTAATAGGATGTATTCTAATTGGAGCAGGTACATTGTTTTTAGTTATGTAGGGGGATATAGTTGTTGCCTTCAGCCAGTACGAGTATTATGGGATGTCTCAGGAAGAAATTGAAAAAAGGATTTTTGACTCAATAAAAAGCAGAAGTGTATAGAACACAATATTTTTGCAAAAAAAAAAGACTTATTACTGGGGAGAGAAAAGACACACACATCCAATGTCCTCAGTAATAAGTCTTATTTAAACGATATTATAAATCTACAGAGCCAACGCAGTCGGTATTAGCTACAAAGTAAATTTTGCTTTCTTCTGGCTTGATATAGATATTAATTGATTCAAGCTCTTGGCCCTTAAACTGCTTTTTAAAGCCAGACTGTGCTTTCTTTAAGCAAGCTTCTTCGCTGAATTCAATGTTGCCATACTGAACTACTGCTGAAGATTTAACTGCTTTCTTGCGACCAGCTGTTTTCTTAGTTGTACTAGTTTTCTTAACTGCCATCATAAACCTCCCCAAGCTTAACGATTGTCTAAAAGTTGATAGTTACTTACAAATAATTATAAGCAAATACAGGAAAAATGCAACTTTAATACTCAATATTGCAAACATAGGGCGTATAATTTTATAATAGTGGACAGATATATGGTGTTTTGTTTTCTGTAGAGAAGGGGGATTTTTCAATGGCAGATATTAAAGACATTATCAAACAGTTAGGTGGTAATAAGGATTTGATGAAGCAGATTTCTACTGCTGATTTAAGTCAGGCAAAGGACCTTTTGAAGAAGGCTAACATTGACATTTCTGATGCGGATATCAAAAAGGTTCAGGCAGCTCTTGCTGATGGAAAACTTGATTTTGGCGAGATCAAGGATTTGGCTGGGGCTTTTATGAAATAATTCAATATGCTTTGCATGGCTACCCCTACAGGGGTAGCCATTTTTAATATGACATTTATCATTTAAGAAGTGACAATACTCAATGGTTTGATGATATGAGATACAGTACAATTATCCTATCTTAATCAAAGCGGGAAAAATATTATGGAGCGATTTGGGATATCAATGATTTGCTTTTGGATTTTTGATTACTAGATAGAAGGTATGAGATTATGGATGAAAAGATTTTGAAAAAGCCAGTTGCATCATGTTTAACCATATTTGCGATATTGATTATGGTGCATGGTTTCGAGGCGATTGTCCTTCGAATGGACGAAACAGTTATTGGTGAAAATTTCATAAACAAAGTATTTGGGATTGTTCTGCTCTGTATTGTCTTAAATCTAATTAATTGGAAATGGTCGGATATTGGTTTTGCAAGAAATGGATTTACCAAAAGTATATGTTTGGGATTTGCTCTTGCTATTATTTCATTTATTGTTTCTTATTCTATTGAGATTTTTATCTTAAGAAGCCAGGGCAAGGTTACTGATTTTGGCGTGTTTACCACGGGATTTTCACTTACCGGAGAGGCGGAAGTGCATAGAGGGATAGGCTTTATACTGATGTGTGTGTTCTTCAATATAATCAATGTTCTTATGGAGGAAGGGACTTTTCGTGGATTATTTAATAAGCTTGTTGCGACAAATCATTCCATAAAGTTTGCACTTGTTTTTCAGGCAGTATTGTTTGGAATCTGGCATATAGTAACCCCGCTCCATAATTTAATTGATGGCGATATAAATTTGGTAGCGTTTGTTGGACTTGGAGTAGGATATATTATTCTTGCCGGACTGATGGGAATAAAATGGGGCTTGATGTATCAGATGACCGGCAGTCTTTATGCTGGAATGGCGGATCATTTTTTTAATAACTGTATAGCAACGAATCTTTTGCATGTGGTTACAGAGTCAGGAATAGATGAGATGATGATTATCCGCGTGATGGTAGCACAGCTTCTATCTTTTGTTATTGTCCTGACTGGGTGGAAGAGGTTGAAGAGAGATGCAATAAAATTACCATATCCTAACGAAGAAGAAAATTAGGACAGCTTATTTCTCCAACAGCAGTATGTATTTCATGTACCAGTAGCACTATCATATAATCATCAAAGGAAAGAGAGGAAATTCTTATGGGAAAGAAATTATATAAGAGTAGAGATAAAAAGATTTGTGGTGTATGCGGAGGCATAGCAGAGTATTTTGACATTGATCCAACAATTGTTAGACTGTTATGGGTAGCATTCATCTTGGGTGGTGGTAGCGGAATCTTGGCGTATATTATTGCTGCTATTGTAATGGATGACAATCCATGTGATGTTGTTAACTAAAGAATATGTATGGAGAAAATGATATGAAGAATAGAGAATCTCTTAAGACAGTTGGTTACATAGTATTAATTTGTTTATCATTTTTTATTGCTACAAGGTATTGTTTAGCAGATTATAAATTCTTAACTATATGCTGGATTGTCATTGGTTTAAGAAATGTATATGATCTGGTTCGCAGAATCAAGGCTTCAAAAAAAGAAGATTATGAAAGAATTTCAGATGATAATCACACAGATGACATCCACTTTATCAAAAACATTTTTCCTTGGATACATAAATAAAACCTCAATCTAACCACAGATTGCTTCTATCGGCATATTTCTATCATCTATGTAAATATCACATGTAATCTTTCTGGAATTGTTGCCATATAGTTCTATGATTTCTGGAAGATTATCATTTATTGCATCAAACGACAGACCTTGATCGTGGCACCAGTCTATTGCATCACTTAGAGCTTTCCCAGCACGGCAGGTCCATAAGATTAGCTTGTTTCCTGAAGCTTGTTCTTTTAGTAAATAATCAATCAATTTTTTGTTTGCTTCACCTAATGCAGGCCATTCTGAATAGCAAAGTGTTCCATCGAAATCTACTGCAATAATCTTATAATCCATAGGCATACCTCAAAAAATAAAACATTTGTTCTGTAGTGATAATAATATACCACCGCCGAACAAATGTTTCAATCGAACAAATTATTAAATTTCTGAGACTTGGTTATTTAGCTGAGATAAAAGGCTATGCCCTCATCCAGACAAACCTGAAGTTGTTAATCTTGCTGCCTTCTATTATACAGAATCCACATCCAGCAAGGAATACACAATTCAAAAGTGATATTTTTCTACTCCCGAGCAGTACTAACTTCATTTTTCTTTCTAGCACTGCTCATTTCTCTTCTTCCGAGCAGTGCTGCATTCATTTTTGCTTCTAGCACTGCTCATTCCTCTTCTTCCGAGCAGTGCTGCATTCATTTTTGCTTCTAGCACTGCCCATTTCTCTTCTTCCGAGCAGTGCTGCAAGCTTTCTCTTCTCTAGTACTGCCTGCCCCCACAAAACTCTTCACAAAAAAGCAGCTATCTTGCGATAACTGCTATGTAACGTTCAGTATTCAATTAGAAAGAGGTCGACAAATTTGAATTTGTATGAAAAAAACTTTTACGAGGCTATTTTTTTTCGCTCCCATCCAATAGTGGATTAAAAATTTCTTTCACGATTATTGTCCCTATTTGTTTTGAACCATCAAATGCCTCTATACATTTGCCCGGCCACAATGAATTCGGATAATACTCCGGACTGATCAGTTGAACTGAAATCAAGTCTCCATCATTCAACGGATCGTTGCATTCAATCTTTCCCGAAGTCATGTAGTTCTCTAATATTTTAAAGGCCGGTCTCATTCCTGAGCAAATTGTTCTTGAATACTCTGGATTTTTTTGCCATATACCATTGAATTCATTTTTCAGATTCATATATTACCTCCACCATATCTATTTCAAGAACTCTGACTTGTTGAGTTCAATTATACTTGATTGGGAGATTGATAACTATATGAAACGCAAAAAAGAAGAGGAGAGCAGAGCTCTCCCAAAGTGTGACAATAATTTAACTACTGCATTAAATTAAAAGATTCTGCCAAGCATACATATCGTTGTTAATAGTTTTAACATAGTTTGATGATACCATAAACTAAGTATGTATGCGATTGCAGAGGAGGCTAATTTATGTTAATGATTAAAGATATTACAGCGGCAGAGTGTAAATCTATTGTTGAAGAGCATCCAGAGATAAAAGAAAATGGCTGGAAGGTTGCTATAGAGATGGAAGAGGAGATGAATAGTAATATTTCCACAGACAAGCCTTTTCAAAAAATAGTTGATGAAAATGGAAAATGTGTTGGTCTTGCCATAATCTCTTATCATCCTAAAAAATTGTTCTCAAAGCCAACAACTAATATTTTCAGTTTAGATATATGGGACGAGAATTATGATAGAGCTGACGTGGATGAAGCAATCATGAGGCGGTATCCTGACACTAATAAAATTACAATGGGAAGAAGATCATGTCAGTAAGAAGAGAAATGCATACAATCTACGCATATTATGAGAATAAATATAAAGTAGCCTGGGTACCAAATGAGGACTTTGGCTATGAAGGTGAGCCTAAGTACTACGAGGAGAGTCCAGTTTTAATAATATATTTCTCGAAAAGTAAGCAGTATGCTATATTGGCAAATGTTGATGTGTGTAGCTTATACAAAAAGGTACGTCGTTTTGGAAAAGAAAAATGGATTTCCGTGACACACAATCACCCCGAAGGAGATTTCACAGAGGATGGATCTGAAGTCATAGCATGTATAGATAAGTTGATTGACTTCGCTAAATAAAACCACTAACTCAAATAGAGCTAGTGGTTTAATCATTAGTATTAAGCAAAAATTAATTAAAGCAGCAAATAATAGCACTACTGAAAAAAACATAACTGTTGGCAACCGTTTATAACAATCATATTTATATTGTCTATGATTCATTCTGCACCCCTCTGTACAAGAGCAGTGCTCTCCCGTACAAATTGTTTTACTCGATTAAATTAAAAATAATTCCAACAATAAATACTTAAACCAAGATTGAAAGCAAAGAGGAGTATCATAGGAAACCAAAAAATGATTCCAGGATTGATTGGTTTTACATCAGTTCTTTCGGCTACATATAAGACTTCATCACTTGCTAGACTGATAAAAAAAGCTTTAATAAATCTAGGCATAAAAAGGCCAGAGGCAACCTTTATTACATCTCCATAAGAAGAAACATACTCATTATTGGAGTGTGAGAGGGCTTCCCCGATGCTGTAACTGGTAGCTAGATTTCCAGCAGTACGCGAAATTGCTTCGCTATTTTCAAAGTCTCCAAGAGTGATTCGTGGACCTCCACCAAGCTTTTTTCTGATTATAAGCCACTTATGAGTATTCATTAATATGCCAGGAATAAATATCATTAGGATGCCAATAACAATAAAAGCCAGAACATATATAGAAAAATCTGTAGCATAGTCTGGTCCTTCATATTCATAAAGAACATAGCCAAGCATATCCAAAAAGGTTACGAATAAAAAATTAATTAAAGGCACGACAATCAGTGTAATGTATATTGTTGGATATGATAATAATCTTTTTATAAATCTGATTTCACTGTTTGTTAATTCATTCATATTTACAAAATACCATCAGCTTTCTCAATAATATTTTCATTGGTAAGATTGTCTGGGGAAGATACCCAGTAATCAAGATTATAAAGACCTGTATCCCTTACTTTAAAGTGTGTCATATATACTGATTCTTCAGATTCTCTGGCAAGGACTATGATAAGAGTGGGTTCACCTAAGTAATCTTTTTCACCGAACACGTAGTAATAGGTTTTCTCATCATCAAAGTCTTCACGAAGTTTATCTAATGCAGCATCGAAATTTCCAGATTCCTTATTAGCTTCTTTGAGAAGCTCTGCCTGTGCAAGATGCTTTTGGAGTGACTTACTTCTGGAAGCCGAAATATTATCCGCCAAGTTGATTGCAAAAGGACTGACGAGTGCTATTACAGTAAAACCTACACATACTATGGTCGTTATCAATGATTTTAGATCTAAGTCAAGATTAGAGGAGTTTAAGATATTCATGATTAACTGAGTTTTTTCTGGCAGGATATAATTTGGAGATAGAACAACCTGTCTTATTTCCGCCATACGTCTTCCTGACCTACATATAAACCCTAAAGTTAGAGACGCGGGCAAACTAATTATCATAAGCCCTGTTGACATCAAAATAATAAATAGAGAAGAATCTGCATCACAAAAGTTTAGTAGATATGCCGCTCCGCCAATAATACATGCTAGTAATGGCATAAAAAAAGGTAATAGCTGGATAAATAGCATAATCCTTTTATTTTTTAAATATTTTTTGAAGTCATCAATAGTGATGTAATCAAATACATATAAATTTCTAAAGAAAGCATCTAATTTTAAATAATAGAGCATATTTCACACCTTTAAATCCTAAAATTCACTGTAATCATATCATCAATCTGTGTTAATCCTATTAACGCCTGAAGGTAAAAAGAAAATGTTATAACACAAAAAAGCTTATTATGTGTAATTATTATTGAAATATATATTAAATTTAATGTAAAATAGTGCCAATGTTATTGCTAGTTGGAGGCATAGTCATGGATAGTATAAATTTAATAAATATATTATGGACATTAGGAAATATAGCTCTTTGGATTTTTATACTTATTTTTCTTATTAAGCTAATTAAGAGATCAAAATAAAAGGAGAGCACAGTGATGCTCTCCTTTGGTACTTCAGAAAACTTTATGCAGTTTTGCATTCACAGCCACATAATTTGATTAAGGCATCAATATATTCATGTGCTTCAATCCATGTATTGAACTGGCCGATATGGAGTTTGTTAACGAAGACATGGCAACCATCATCGGCAAATACTACAATTCCATTCTTGTAAGCATTATAAGAATAATTTTTGATCATCTCTTCAAAGTTATTATTGTGTACATATACTAACATTCTTTTGTCCCCCTTTTCTAATAACATTTTATCCGTTGATTAATACGGAAGAAATTGGAAGACTTTCCTATTATTTATTTCGGATATTTTTTTATATATTATTACTGGTTGGAGGATTTGTTATGAGTAAAGATTTTTTAACAGGCAAAAAATATGGCAGAAAGGCAGTTATAGTCTTTTTTACAATGGTGATATTGTTCTCAGGGGTATGTGAGACACTTTACTGTATGGGTGGCTCTGAGTGGCTGGTAGCTATTTTGATGTGGATACCTGCAATATCTGCTATTGTTGCATCCCTTGTAAGCATCGCAGAGAGTGGAGAAAGATATTCTTTTAAAAATCACAGAAGTCTTATAGGTATAAGATTCAGCCATATTAAATATATACTGATGGGAGTTCTTATTCCATTTGTTTATCTATTTATTCCTTACAGAGTTTATTGGACAATGCATCCTGAAAATTATGCATACAATGGGGTGGCCTTTTCATTAATACTAAAGGATTTGGCTCTCTATACAGTAATCAGTGTATTAGTTTCTTTACTTACCGCTTTAGGAGAAGAGATTGGATGGAGAGGATTTATGCTTCCTGCTCTTTTAGAGAGAATTGGTGTGATTAAAGCTTTTGCCATTGTAGGATTGTTTTGGTGTTTATGGCATTTTCCACTACTTATTTGGGGCGGATACATGGAAGGGGCATCTTTATTGTATAGTCTGATTGCCTTCCTGCTTTGTATTTTTCCAGTGAGTATAATTGCTGCAATACTTACAATTAAAAGCCAAAGCGTGTGGCCTGCAGCATTTCTTCATGCAGCACATAATGCATATGATCAGGCCGTTTTTGCTGGACTTACTGGAGGCAATGACAAAATGTATTATGTAAGCGAGACAGGATGTATCACTATTATTTGTGCCTGGGCTATAGCGATTATAATGCTTTTTTTGTATAAACCTTGGAAGGATGAGAAGTGCTGAAATTGTCCTATCAAATATTAAGAATGATATTGTTGCAGTCAGATGAACACTGTATGGAAAATAATTAGTTATTAAAAATAAAGGGAATCACTCAGAAGAGCGATTCCCATTTTTTATGTGGTTATAAACTTTAGATCATTAAGTCCTGCTTATTTTACGTTTGACCAGATTTTGTATTCTACGTTAGGATTTACACCCTTCATTTCGAATAATTCGCTTACAGTTACGAATGTGTAACCCTGGTTCTTAAGACCTTCGATGATCTGTGGAAGAGCTGATACAGTCTGGCTGTTGCCCTGGAAGTCGTGAAGGAGAATAATGTCGCCATCCTTAGCTGAGCTAAGAACAGAGTTTACTCTCTGAGAAGCTGATATGCTTGACTCCCAGTCGTTGTGCATGCTTCCCTGAATGAAAGGAAGGTCGATGTTCTGGTACATTGTGTTGTTTACAGAAATGTAAGGTGGTCTGAAGAACTTCACATCAACACCAGCTGTGTTCTTGATAGCAGAAGCTGTCCAGTCAATCTGGTTTCTAATCTGTGAAGCATTCATTTTTGTCATGTCCTCATGTGTGTATGAGTGACAAGCAAGCTCACAACCCATCTTTACCTGTCTCTGTACGATAGAAGCTGTGTTAGAGTTTACGTTCTGTCCAATAAGGAAGAATGTAGCCTTAACATTGTACTTCTCGAGAACGTCAAGTACCTGGCTTGTTGTGCTTGAAGGACCATCGTCAAATGTAAGAGCAATAAGCTTCTGGTTCTGTGTGTTTGTACCTGAGTTATTGCCTGTGTTAGAAGAGCTTCCAGCACCAGCGCCTGCTCCGGCACCAGCTGCACCTGCTCCACTAATTGTTAAGTAATCAAGGTAAGCATCCCACTGACCATCATCAGCTGTAACAACAAGCTCGATTGTCTGATTGCCTGTGCCGTGGCTTACGTTCTTGATTGTGTACTCTGCAGGATAAGAATCTCCATAGTAGAAGGTTCCCTTTGTCTGTCCACCGATTTTTAAATCTACACGAGCCATCTTGTCATTGTTAGAGCAAGCGCGAAGTGTGAAATCGTGTGTACCTGATGTAAAGTTCTGTGTATATTTTACTGCGTCATTATTAGCATAGAGGGCTACTCCGTTGAAAGGAGAAGAGATGCTGCCAGTGTACTGGCCACTCTTTGTCATCTTTTCGCATTCAATCTTTGTAGAGCCTGAAGTCTCTGTTGAAGCACCTGTGTTTCCAGACTGCTGCTCTGTAGAGCCTGTGTTACCTGTCTGGCTGCCAGTGTTTCCTGTATTTCCTGTGTTGCCGCCCTGTGAAGAAGAGCCGCTGCCTGATTTACCTTCAGAGCTGATACCGCCAATTCCGAGCCAGTCAAGATAAGCATCCCACTGACCATCATCAGCTGTAACAACAAGCTCAACTGTCTGATTGCCTGTGCCATGGCTAACGTTCTTAATTGTGTACTCTGCAGGGTTAGCATCGCCAAAATAGAATGTTCCCTTATTCTGACCGCCAATCTTAAGATCTACACGAGCCATGTTGTCATTGTTTGAGCAACCGCGAAGTGTGAAATCATGAGTTCCCTTTGTAAAGTTCTGTGTGAACTTAACTGTGTCGTTATTTCCATAGAGAGCAACGCCACTGAAAGGAGAAGAGATACCGCCTGTATACTGGCCACCCTTTGTCATGGTCTCGCACTGAATCTTGTCAGCATCTGCTACTTTTACAAGATTGTTACCAGCGTTTTCATTTCCAGTGTTTCCACCCTGGTTTCCGCCTTGGTTGCCTGAGCTGCTAGAGCTGCCAGAAGAAGAACCACCAACTGTCATGTTGTTCTTGTATACGCTGGCTGAACCGCTACTCTGATAACCTTCGATATTCAATGCAGCTTCATAAAGCTTACCGCATCTCATACCCATTCTTTCCCAAGCCTTAAAGTGCTCAGATACGCTAATTGTACCGCTGGTTCTCTTAGAGGTACGAACGCTAAAGTACTGTTTAAATGTTGTGTCACCCTGAATAGAAGGTGCATTGTATCTTGTTGTTTCATAGACATCATATGTGCCACCATCTACCTGGATTTGACCCTTTGGTGTGCCTCCTGGTGGACGCCATGTTCCCCAACTGTCTACGATGTAATACTCAACAAGCGGGTCTACAGTCCAGCCATAGACGCAAAGATAAGAATTACCGTTAGGTCTGTAATCACAGCCGTAATCAAAGGTAATATTTCCTATCTGCTGATAAGTCTGTGTACTATCGAATTTCTTACCTTTACGGAAAAGAGCATTGTTGATGTTGCTCCATGAGCAATCGAACGTTCCCCCAGCGTTCAATGTCATGCTAGTGTTTCCCGTATCTTTCCATAACTCGTAATCGTAACCATCCTGGTTACCTGTCTTATTGTTGTAGATTGTGTCGGCTGCTTTTACAGTCATGGATGGAACCAAGAGTGTAGCAGACATAACAATCGCCAACAACGCCGCTGTTAATTTGTTTTTCACTAATAACCTCCTCACTTTTTCATATACATTAATATGTTATAACCACATAAATATTGTAATTGTGGAATAAAAGGGTAAAAACAGGACAAATTATATATTTAACCCGAAAAATTATATAAATATTTCGGAGAAGTTACAATAATGTTACATCTATATAAAATAGTTTAGGAAAATCTAAAGAATAATCAGAATTATTTATACAAAATTAAATCACATTTATACTTTAACTCGCTAAAGTGATATGATACAATGATGCTAAATGTCGAACGCAGTGAAGATATTTAGTATCAGGAGCACTTTAGTGCGACGATACAATGAAGCTAAATGTCAAACGCAGTATTGAGGAGGACAACTTATGAAGAAGAAAATAATTTCAATGCTTATGATTATGACCATGGCAGCAGCGTGCTTCGCAGGTTGTGGCGGCAACAAAGCAGAAGACAAGAGTGCAGGTGCAGACACAGCTGCTGATGGAAAGGTATATAAGGTAGGTATTATCCAGTACGTTGATGATGCATCTCTTAACCAGATTGTGGACAATCTTGAGAAGCAGCTTGATGCCATCGCTGAGGAAAAGGGCGTTACCTTTAATTACAAGGATTACTATTACAATGGTCAGGCTGATTCCACTACAATCAACCAGATTGTTACAGAGCTTATCAATGACGAGGTAGATGTGCTTGTTCCTATCGCTACACCTACAGCTATGATTTGTCAGTCAGCTACAGAGGACAATCAGATTCCAGTTGTATTTGCAGCAGTATCTGATCCAGAAGGCGCAGGCCTTGTTGCCAGCAATGATGCACCAGGTGCAAATATCACAGGTACATCAGATGCGCTTAATACAGAAGCTATTCTTGATTTGATGCTTGAGCAGGACAGAGATTTACAGAAGGTTGGTCTTCTTTATGATAAGTCACAGGATGCTTCAACAGCTCCAATCAAGGCAGCTAAGGAATACCTCCAGAATGCAGGTATCGAGGTTATCGAGAAGACTGGTACTACAAACGACGAGGTTATGCTTGCAGCAGATGCTCTTTGTGCAGAGAAGGTTGGCGCAGTATTCACACCGACTGACAACACAATCATGACAGCTGAGCTTGCTATCTATGAGAAGTTCATCGATGCTGGAATTCCTCACTATTGCGGTGCTGATTCATTTGCTCTCAACGGAGCTTACCTTGGTTACGGTGTAAACTACGCTACACTTGGCGTTGAGACAGCAAAGATGGTTGCAGAGGTTTTAGTGGATGGCAAGGAGCCAGCTTCACTTCCAGTTAAGACTCTTGATAACGGTACAGCTACTGTTAACACAGAGACAGCTGCAGCACTTGATTTGGATTACGAAAAGCTTCGCGATATGTGCGACGGCTTCGTAGAAATCCAGACTTCAAAGGAGTTCGAATAAATAATTAGGGGTTTAATGTAATGTCAGGTATTTTTACAATTTCGATTTTTCAGAGTGCTTTAGAACTAGGGTGTATATACGCCCTAGTTGCTTTAGCACTTTTTATTTCATTTACAATTCTTAACATCGCAGATCTTACCACAGATGGCTGCTTCACTTTAGGATGTGCTGTTGGTGCAATGGTCACACTTGCCGGCCATCCATTCCTTGCTCTTATTGCAGCATTGATTTCAGGTGCCATGGCAGGATTTGTTACAGCCTTCCTCCAGACCAGACTTGGTGTGGAATCCATCCTTGCAGGTATTATCGTAAATACGGCGCTGTATACCATCAACATCGCAGTCATGGGATTTTCATCTCTGATTAACCTTTTCGGTTGCGATACAATTTTCTCTTTGGGAAAAGATGGATTCGTAAATGCGATATTTGGTGACTGGTACAAGGTAGTGACAGTAGTTTTGATTTTGGCTGTTATCGCACTGGCTCTCTGGTGGTTCCTTGGTACCACACTTGGTATGTCCATCCGCGCCACAGGTGATAATGCAGAGATGGTAAAATCATCATCTATCAATCCTACATTTACAATCACTGTTGGTTTATGTCTGTCAAACTCACTTACTGGTCTTTCAGGTTGTCTCATTGCCCAGTACCAGAAGTCAGCAGATATCAACATCGGTACAGGTATGGTTACAATTGCGCTGGCTTCGCTTATCATCGGCCAGACTCTTATTGGAAATAAGGGAAGCACTATCCGCAGAATCTTAGGAACAATTCTTGGTTCTGTTCTTTACAGATTTATCGTGGCAATCGCCCTTAGAATGAGTGTGCCAGCAGAGGCATTAAAGCTTGTTTCTGCAATAATTGTTGCAGTTGCAATCGCAATGCCTTATGTTAGAAAGAAGGCGGCTCTCAAAAAGCGTGAGTTTGCCAACTATAGAGGTAACAGGGAGGTGAAGGATAATGCTTAAGATCGACAACATTTCAAAGACCTTCAATCCTGGCACCGTCAATGAAAAGGCGGCACTTACCAATCTTTCATTAGATTTAAAGAATGGAGATTTTGCCACAATCGTTGGTTCCAACGGAGCGGGCAAATCCACCATGTTCAATGCCATCGCAGGCACCTTCATCGTTGATGAGGGAAACATCTATCTGGATGGTGAGGACATTACATTTAAAAAGGAACATGTTCGAAGCAAGGTGATTGGTCATCTTTTCCAGGACCCTTTGAAGGGCACTGCGCCAAATATGACCATCGAGGAAAATATGGCTCTTGCATATCTTCGTGCCAGCCATGCTTCGAGTCAGTATTTTTCAAGAATCAGTAGCAAGGACAAGACGAAGTTCCGCGAACAGTTAGCCCTTCTCGGCATGGGACTTGAAGACAGAATGAAGCAGCCAGTAGGATTATTGTCAGGCGGTCAGCGTCAGGCTCTTACACTCTTGATGGCTACATTTGTTACACCTAAGCTTTTGCTTTTGGATGAGCACACAGCGGCTCTTGATCCAGCTACAGCTGAAAAGGTGTTGGAGCTCACAAAGAGCATCGTGGCTGAGCGAGGCATCACTTGCCTTATGGTTACCCACAATATGCACCAGGCACTTGACGTAGGTAACAGAACACTTATGATGAATGCTGGACGCATCGTCTTCGATACTTCAGGAGAAGAGCGAGCAGGACTCACTGTAAATGACCTTCTTGAGAAGTTTAAAGTGGGCGCTGGAGAAGAATTAGATAATGACAGAGTATTATTGAGCTAGTTTTTTGGGTAATTTAGTGCTTTAATTTACTAAAGTAATCGTGTACAATAGGCTTTGTTATTTCAGAATAAAAAATAGAACGACGAGGATTTTGTTATTATGAAGAAGGTAGTTAAATTCGGCGGTAGCTCATTGGCAGACGCCGGCCAGTTTAAGAAGGTTGGCGATATCATTCGCGCTGATGAGAATCGTGTGTTTGTAGTTCCATCTGCACCAGGTAAGCGTAACAGCAAAGATACTAAGGTTACAGACATGCTTATTGGCACTTATGAAGCTGCCAAGGCAGGCAAGGATGTAAAGAAGAATCTTGCGGATATCAAGGCTCGTTATGACGAGATTATCACAGGACTTGAGTTAAAGGATTTCTCTCTTGATGAAGATTTCAAGGAGATTGCAGCTCAGATTAAAGAGGACTTATCTCTTGATTATCTTGCAAGCCGTGGTGAGTATCTCAACGGAAAGATTATGGCTAAGTATCTTGGCTATGATTTCATCGATGCAAAGGATGTTATCTTCTTCAATGAAGAAGGAATGCTCAATTCATATAAGACAGAAAAAACTATGGCAAAGGTTCTCGAGGAGCACCCACGAGCTGTCATCCCAGGCTTCTATGGCTGTGGTAAGGACGGTAAGGTAAAGACATTCTCACGTGGTGGTTCTGATGTGACTGGTTCTATCGTTGCCGGCGCTGCGAAGGTAGATGTTTACGAGAACTGGACTGACGTTTCAGGATTTTTGATTTGCGATCCACGTATCGTTAAGAATCCAGTAGGAATGCAGACAATCACATATCGTGAGCTTCGCGAGCTTTCATACATGGGTGCAGGCGTTCTTCACGAGGATGCTATTTTCCCAGTTCGTTCAGCAGGTATTCCTATCAATATTAAAAATACAAACAAGCCAGAGGATGATGGCACCTGGATTGTAGAATCTACAGCTCAGAAAAATGAGTACGTTATCACAGGTATCGCTGGTAAGAAGGGCTTCTGTACAGTACTTATCACAAAGTCACTTATGAACTCAGAGGTTGGTTTCTGCCGAAAGGCTCTTCAGGCATTCGAGGACAACGGAATCAGCATCGAGCACATGCCTTCAGGTATCGACACAATGACAGTTGTTGTTCACGAGGATGAGTTCATCAACAAGGAGCAGGCAGTAGTTTCTGCTATTCACCGCAACTGCTCACCAGATTCTATCGAGATTGAATCAGACCTTGCACTTATCGCTGTTGTAGGTCGTGGTATGAAGAGCACACGTGGTACTGCAGGACGTATCTTCTCTGCACTCAGCCATGCACATGTAAATGTCCGCATGATCGACCAGGGTTCTTCTGAGTTGAACATTATCATCGGAGTTCAGAACGAAGATTTCGAGGCTGCGGTGAAAGCAATTTACGATATTTTTGTACTTACAAAACTTTAAATAATACGCCACCCTAGTTACAGGGTGGCTCATTTTATGTCTTTATGATATACTATGAAAAGTTTCACACAGATTCAAAATCGAGGGAGAATGTATGAGCTTAATTATTAAAAATGGCAGGGTTTTGAACCCACCTACAAATACAGACGAAATATTGGATATAAAGATAGACGGGAACATTATCTCAGCTGTTGAGGCTGAGATTGTTCCCGTCTTTTCTGATAATGTGATTGATGCAGCTGGCTGCTATGTCATGCCTGGCTTCATCGATATGCATGTTCATTTCAGAGATCCAGGACAGACAGCAAAGGAAGATATCGAGACTGGCTCAAAGGCTGCAGCTCGTGGTGGTGTCACTACAGTTCTTGCCATGCCAAACACAAAACCGGTTGTAGACAATCCTGAGTTGGTAAAGTATGTTCACGAAAAGGGCGCAGCTGTTGGCCTTACAAGAGTGCTTCAGGTTGGCTCTGTTACAAAGGGCATGGAAGGCAAGGAGCTTTCTGATTTACAGGGAATGATTGATGCGGGGATCCCTGCAATTTCAGAGGATGGTAAATCTGTTATGGATTCTGGGCTCTATCGCGAGGCCATGAAGATTGTGGCTGAGGCAGATGTGCCAGTGCTTGCTCACTGCGAGGATATCAATCTTGTTCAGGGCGGCGTTATGAACATGGGCGCCAAGTCTGATACAATGGGAGAGAAGGGCATCAGCAACGCTGTGGAGAACATCATCGAGGTTCGCGATATCATGCTGGCAGAGGAGACCGGCGCCACACTTCACTTGTGTCACTGCTCTACAAAGGAGAGCTACGATATTATTAAAGAGGCAAAGGCAAAGGGCATCAAGGTGTCTGGCGAAGTTTGCCCACATCATTTCACACTCACCGAGGATGACATTGTGCCAGGAGATGGCAATTACAAAATGAATCCACCAGTTCGTACAAAAGAGGATAGAGAATCTCTTAGAAGAGGTTTGGCTGAGGGCGTTTTTGAGGTCATTTCTACAGACCATGCCCCACACACTGCCGAGGAGAAAGCTAAGGGTTTTGCTTCGCCATTCGGTATTGTTGGCCTTGAGACCTCTGCAAGTCTTACATTCACAGAGCTTGTTTTATCAGGCCTGATTACACCACTTACAATGGCAGCTTACATGAGCAGCAATCCAGCTCGTATTCTTGGCCGCGACGATTTAGGAAACATCGCACCAGGCAAGGCCGCCGACATCACTATTTTTGACCCTACAATTTCATACGAGATTCACGCTGCTGATTTTGTTGGTAAATCTAAAAATATGCCTTACGAGGGCCGTCAGGTTCAGGGTAAGGTTTTAAAGACAATATATGGAGGTAATGTTGTATATGATTCAGAAGCTAATTAACCAAATCAAGGAAAAGGATGCGCCAATCGTTGTAGGTCTCGATCCTACAATGAAATTAATGCCAAAGAGCTTAGTTGATAAGTACATCAACGAGTACGGCCAGACCTTGGAAGCAGTGGGAGAAGCCATGTTTGACTACAACCGTCAGATTATGGATGCCTGCGCAGATTTAATTCCAGCAGTAAAGCCACAGATTGCCATGTATGAAAGCTATGGCATCCCAGGCATGATTGCATATAAGAAGACAGTTGATTACGCTAAGGAGCTTGGACTCATTGTCATAGCTGACATCAAGCGTGGTGACATTGGTTCCACATCTACTGCATATGCTCTTGGTCACCTTGGCTCAGTTCAGGTAGGGGATTACAAGTATCAGGGCTTTGATGCTGATATGGCTACTGTTAACCCATACCTTGGTTCAGACGGTGTTCAGCCATTCGTTGATGTTTGCAAGGAAGAGGACAAGGGTATCTTCGTACTCTGCAAGACTTCTAATCCTTCATCTGGCGAGTTCCAGGACAGACTCATCGACGGCAGACCTCTTTACGAGCACATGGCCGAGAAGATTGAGGACTGGGGAATGGAGACAAGAGAAGGTTACTATTCAAATGTAGGTGCAGTTGTAGGTGCAACATATCCTGAGCAGGGCGCGAAGCTTCGTAAGCTTATGCCTCACGCATACATCCTTGTTCCAGGCTACGGCGCACAGGGCGGAAGAGGTAAAGACCTTGTACACTTCTTCAACGAAGATGGTCTCGGCGCTATCGTAAATTCCAGCCGTGGAATCATAGCAGCATATCAGCAGGAGAAGTACGCATCATACGGCGAGGCAAACTTTGCAGGTGCCAGCCGTGCAGCAGTAGAGGATATGCTTGAAGATATCAGAGGAGCTTTGAAGTAATGAAGATAAAAGAAAAAGCAGTAGTATTATGGCAGGAGAAACTGGCCGAGGGCGTTTACAGCCTCACACTTGAAACAAGCATTGTTGACCATGCAATTCCAGGCCAGTTCATCAGCATTTTTTCAAATGACGGCAGCAAGCTTTTGCCACGTCCAATCAGCATCTGCGAAATCAACAAAGACTACGGCACACTTCGCGTAGTTTACCGTGTAGTCGGCGCAGGTACAGAGGAGTTTTCTCAGCTTAAGATGGGCGATAAGATTGAGGTCATGGGTCCTCTTGGAAATGGCTTCCCACTTGAGGGTAGAAATGCGATTGTTGTTGGCGGTGGTATCGGCGTGCCTCCAATGCTTGAGCTTGCAAAGCAGCTTCCAGGCACAGTCACAGCTGTCATGGGATATCGCAACAATGATCTTTTCCTTACAGAGGAATTTGAAAAGACAGTGTCAAATCTTTTCATTGCCACAGATGACGGCTCTGTAGGTGTGCACGGTACAGTTGTGGATGCTATGAGAGAAAATGATTTGGTGGCAGACGTAATCTATGCCTGCGGTCCAAAGCCTATGCTTCGCGCAGTGGCAGATTTCGCCTTGGAAAATCAAATCAAATGCTATGTTTCCATGGAAGAGCGCATGGCTTGTGGAGTTGGCGCATGCCTTGGCTGCGTTTGCCAGTCAAAGGAACAGGACGACCACAGTCATGTTAACAATAAGAGGGTTTGTAAGGATGGCCCAGTATTCTTGTCAACGGAGGTGGTACTATAATGAACACAAAGGTTACCATTGCAGGAGTTGATTTTCAGAATCCTATCATGGAGGCTTCAGGCACCTTCGGTTCTGGCATGGAGTACTCAGAATTCGTTGATTTGAATAAGCTTGGCGCTGTTGTTACAAAGGGTGTGGCAAGCGTGCCATGGCCAGGAAATCCAACACCTCGAATCACAGAGGTGCGCTCGGGAATGCTAAATGCAATTGGCCTCCAGAACCCTGGTGTGGAAGTTTTCTGCGAGAGAGATTTAAAATTTCTTGAACAATATAAAAACACAAAAGTTGTGGTTAATGTTTGCGGTCATTCCGCCGAAGAATATATTGAAGTGGTAGAGAGATTGGCAGACGAGTCAAGGGTTGATATGTTGGAAATCAACATCTCTTGTCCGAACGTAAAAGAGGGCGGTATCGCCTTTGGACAGGACCCTAAAGCCGTTGAGGAAATCACTCGTTTAGTCAAGGCTCGCGCTAAACAGCCAATCGTTATGAAGCTTTCGCCAAACGTTACCGACATTAAGGTTATGGCTAAGGCAGCAGAGGCCGGTGGCGCAGATGCTATTTCACTTATCAATACTCTTACAGGAATGAAAATCGATGTAGAACGTCAGAACTTTGTTCTCGCGAATAAGACCGGTGGTATGTCAGGCCCGGCAGTTCATCCAATTGCAGTTAGAATGGTTTATGAATGTGCAAACGCAGTATCAATTCCAATCATCGGAATGGGTGGAATCACCACCTGGGAAGATGCAGTAGAAATGATGCTGGCAGGTGCTACAGCTGTCTCTGTTGGCACAGCAAATTTCTTTAATCCAACAGCTACTTTGGATATTCTTTCAGGCATTGAAGACTACATGGTTCGCAAGAATATTGAGGACATCAATTCAATCATAGGTATTGTTAAGTAGGGAGGTAAGTCAGAAAGTCCAGCTATAATCTGTCTGTGAAAAATGGTAAATTAAACATAGGGGTCTGCTTGTGAAAATTTTGGTAATGTACAATGTATAGATAATTGTGTCGTAGTTCACGGATTGTGTTGCAATTCACCGAATGTTCAGACAATATACTCAGAATTATCCGTGACACATCTAAATCTATTTGCTACACTTTAGATACACTCACACAAAAATTATCTTATATATAACGGTTTTACTTAGATTTTGAAAGGAGGGGAGCTGATGAAGTTCAAGAAGATAGGTGAGGACAAAATTCGTTGCGTCATCACCAAAGAAGAAATGGAACAGAACGGCATGGAGCTTGGAGATTTCGTCAGTGACCAGGAAAAGACCCAAAGCTTTATCAGGGATATATTAGCAGAAGCGTGTGAGACCCTCGGAATCGAGACTCACGCTAAAGCATATAGCGTACAGATGACAGTTATGCCTCAGGGTGATGTAGCATTACTCATATCCCCAGATTCAAGTTCAGGACTTGCAACGGCTATTGAAGAATTAAAGAAACATCTTACAGGTTTGCAGGAGACATTATCTACCACCAAAAAGGAGCAGGCAGTCTCAGGCAGCACAGCAGATGTACCAGTACAGCCAGTTAATAAACTCAGAGATGACAAGGATGAAATCACATCCCAGTATCTGGATACCCCATTGTGGGCAATCCTTCCTGATTTGGATGCATCCATTGAACTTTGCAGACACATTCCAAAGTTCGACGGCATTCAGAGTGTGCTCTACCGCTATGGCGACGACTACTATGTAAAGCTCAACTTCGAGTTGACCCGCCGCCAGATCTCAGCAGTTATTCTTGTTATTGCAGAGTACGCCACCCAGATGTTCACTGAAAGCTTCGACGGAGCATTCCTTTTAGAACACGGCGACGTGATCTGCGAAGACTGTGTAAATGTACTGTCACAGATTTAATTAAATAGAAATACCAGGGCTACCTCATGTGAGGTAGCCCTTTTTGGGTGAGTATCTTTTATCTAAGCCTTTTTGGGTGAGTATCTTTTATCTAAGCCTTTTTGGAGAACATCTTTTGAGGTCTTTACCTTTTTGTGTATTGCTTGTCTCGTTTTTGTCAAAACACCCTTGTTCAGGCTGCATTCATTCATTGCCCTTTGACACAATTAGGTGTTTTAACATGTTATTTTGTCAAAAGGAAGCTTTTGAGCCCGCGTACTTCCGTTGGTCATTGACAAAAAAATCTCTGCTGGATGCGCCTAATAACCCCACCATAATATCCTAGCTCTATATATGCATCTGAACCAAAGCGGCTTCTGCATCCTTATATGTGAATGGGTGCTCGCTTGATTCAAATGTTAGTATAAGATTTTTTCCAGCAATAAGCCCATGCTCTTGAAAGGTTTTTATTTTAGCTAAAGCATTCTTGCTGTAATTATAGTCATCCATTTTTCCAAAATGCTCCCAGTAAAATAGCTGCTTTGTGATAGGATGAAGAATAGTGAAATCTGGATAAAATGTCACATTACCTATGACTAATTCACATTCATATCTATAGGGAATATTATGTTGAGAAAGAACAATATCTATTAGTTGCTCAGATTTTGATCTAACCCTATTTCCAGATGGACAAACGTATGTTAAATGTTCAGCATATTTAGGATTAGATATAAATTTTTCGGTCATCCAATCATGATAGTTATCATTATTGCATGTAGTAGAAGATAGAAGCTGCGAATAACCTGATTGTGTTAGAAATTGTTCAAGTGCCAATTCTTTCTCTTCAATATCTTCATAATACATTTGCAGGAATTTATATTCCGCTAATAAATATGAATTTTTTAATGAAAGATATTTTTTCCTGGAGAGTTCCTGCGCTAAATCTTTTTTTGACTTGTCAAGAAAAGTTGTTTTACCATCTTTTGAGTAGTACCACCTATAGTATTTACCATTTGGATATATTCGAAGTTCTCCTTCAGGAAGGCTGGACAATTCGCTGTTTATTTCGTTAAGCTCTTTTTTTATATTATTTATTCTGTTACTAATATATTCTTTGATAGTGATTTCTCCTTTGTATAGAAATTGTTAATTATTTTGTTGTAGTTAAATTGGAAAATTGAATTTGAAAATCATTATATTTAAATGTAAAAGTATTGCATTCATAAAAACATGGACTAAAAATTTATAAGGTTCAGCTTATTATGCGAAATACTTTGAAATAATATGAGGTAATAGAGATTATTTAATTTGTTTAAGATGTATACATAGTGTCAATATAGATTCTTGTTTTATCAGAAAATCAAGAACCAGGGTTGGACCAATATTTTATGAAAGAAAATATTGCCTGGCTAAAGTCAGATTCTTGTGGGACTTTTCATTATGATGCCCACATGAAGTCATAGCATTGAACTAGTGGTTATTATATAAATTATTTTGAAAAAAGACTTAAATTTTATAACATTAATAGCTTGTAATGTCAATCTATAAATATATTTTTGAATCATTGTCAAAGACCGACGGAGATATGCGGGCTGAGGAAGGTGTATTGACAAAATGAAGAGAAAAAAGTGTGATTTTGTCAAAATTCAACGAAACCAAGCGGCCTGCCGAGGTGCTTTTGACAAAAATCAATGTAAATGTCCTGATCTTTGTCAAAGGCCAACGAAACCAAGCGGTCTTCCGAGGTGCTTTTGACAAAAAACCAATGTAAATGCTCTGATCTTTGTCAAAGGCTAACGAAAATAAGCAGTTTGCATAGGTGTCTTTGACAAAATCCTATGCAAAGTAAAGAGGACGCCGGCGAAGGGACCAAAAGGCATCCTTGCAAAGCAAGGAACTTTTGAGTCCTAGTAAGCGGAGCTTACATCAAGCCAAGGAGACAAAGACAATAAAGTTTAGATAAAAGTAAAGAGGACGCCGGCGGGGCGTCCTCTTCAAAAAGGGAGAATAATGTTATGAAAAAAATGGTTCATCGCTTCTGTCTTGCGATGTAATTATAATACTAAGTTAGTTTGAAGGAACAATGGAAAATATGTGAATAAAATTGTAAAAGAAAAAGATAATTTGTGAATTGCTTACCACCTTATATTTAAGCAGGGAATAGGTTAAAAAATTTAACTTTTGGGCATGAAAAAAGGACCTAAACGGTAGGCCCTTTTCATATCGTAAAACCCAAATACATTTATAACTCATATGCGCATATCAATCATGGTACCAGAAGTAGGATAGACCAGACTTTCAAGTGATGGTGCATTCATATCAATGCCTTCAGTTAAAAGCTGCGCCTGTCCCTCCATGACATCTAATGTCTTACCAAGCATTGCTGTCCCCACAGCTGAAAGTAGCTTGTTCTGACTTAAACTCATAGAAAGCTCTGATATATCCATAATTAGCGCCTCCCCTAAAAAAGACTATGCTTTTTCAACTACTCTAGAATTCTACCATTACTTGTTCACAAATTGGTGCCAAACTGTGTCTAAATTGTGAACAAACTGTGAATTATGGATATTTTGGCACTTTAGATAGAAAAAGCCCTTTGTTTTTGTATGACGTGTTGATAATTAGATTAGATAACCCTTGATGGATATTGAAATATTCATATTTTTTTCATCCTTGTTTCATATTTTACATATTTAAAAATCAGTCTAGAATTACTATAATAAGCTTATATCAGTATGATTTCATGGAGATGCTATGGCCTTATTAAACTTGAATCTTAGTGACCCTCTTATGAAGGCGCTGAAAGCAGTAAATTCAATAGCCGGAAAATCGCTGACAGAAGAAGATTTGCGCAAACAGCGTTCGGCCATGGAACTGGCTGGAAGGCTGGCGGCTCCAACTGGGGGCGTAAGCCTGAAACCATTCAAGGTTGGAAAGATTCCATGTGAGTGGGTGACGCCTGATCTGGCACACAATCCACAGTACGTGATTCTATATGCCCATGGAGGTGGATATACCTGTGGTGGCTTGGCATATGCCAGAATATTGGCAGCAAAGCTTGCAGTGTCCACAGGTTTTTCAGTGGTTTCCTTTGAGTATAGACTTGCTCCAGAAAACAAATTTCCGGCTGCCTTAGAGGACGGCGAAGAAGTCTGGAATTATCTGATTGATCAGGGCTATAAAAATGACCGGATTATTTTGGCAGGTGATTCTGCCGGTGGCAATTTAATGGTATGCCTTACCCAAAGGATTTTGCAGGAGGGCAAAGAGCCACCAAGAATGTTGTTGCTGTTTAGTCCATGGACTGATATGACAGCAAAATCAAAATCATATCAACAGTATGATGGCAAGGATCCAATCCTCACAAAGCACTATGTAGAATCAGTGAGGGATGCAGTAATTGGAGAGGACGCCGAACCATCAGACCCTATATATTCACCATTGTTTGGTGAGTTTCAGCATTTCCCACCTACTCTGGTGCAGTGTGGGAAAACAGAAATCCTCTATGAGGACAGCGCCTCTCTTGTGAAGCAGATTCAGAAGGCAGGAGGCAAAGCAAAGCTGGACGTAGAAAAGGATGGATGGCATGTGTATCAGCAAATGCCATTGCCTGTGGCTGGCCGCGCGATGAAACGTCTCGCGGACTACGTCTCAGAGGAAATTTATAAGGATTGAAGATAAATGAGTAGAGAAAATTGGTACAAAGTCGACAATGTCGCCAAGGTTTTTTTGGCCACTGCCGCAAAACGAGATACACGAACCCTTAGAGTCAGTTGTACTCTTTGGGAAGACATAGACCCAGAGCTTTTACAGCAGGCAGTGGAGTCAGCTATTCAGCTTCGACCACAGTTTAATGTGCGAGTTCGCCGAGGTATTTTTTGGCACTACATGGAGGACACAGACCTTCAGCCAGTAGTAGAAAAGGAGCATGGACGTGTTTGCCCATCTCTTTATCACCCAGGCAGAATGATGCTGCACTATAAGGTGACTTACTATCACAAGAGAATTAATCTTGATTTGTTCCATGCTATTTCAGATGGAACAGGTGCATTAGAGTTTTTAAACATTATTGTTTTTGATTATTTGAAGCTTAAATATCCTGATGAGCTTGAAGAGCTAAATATTCATTCAGGCGCTTCATATGATGATTTGAATCAGGACAGTTATAGACAGTTTTTTGGAAACTTGTCCTTGAAATCATCGGCATTAAAGGTGGCTTATCACCCAAGCGGATTGAAGCTTCCATATGATCAACTTCAGTTTTTTGAGATTCAGGTGCCAACAGATGATATCCTTCCAAAGGCTAAAAATATCGGAGTTGGAATGACCAGCTATATTGGCGCAAAGCTTATGCTTGCTATCAAGGATGATATGCCTCCACGTAAAAAGCATATGCCAATCAATGTGTCTATGCCTGTAAATCTAAGAAATTACTATCCAAGTCAGACTTCACGTAATTTCTTCAACAATGTAAATGTTGCCCATGTTTTCGATGAGGAGATTTCCTTTGAGGATTTGGCAAAGGAATTTGATGCCAAGCTTAAGGAAAACCTTACAGAGGAAAACATTAAAAAACAGATGGATAACTTTGAGACTATGGAATACTTTATTCCAGTTAGAGCGGTGCCACTGTTCATTAAGCAGATGGTTGTTCGCTATGGCTCAAAGATTATGGATAAAAAGGTGTCAGTTGTTCTTTCAAATCTTGGAGTGCAGCGTCCTCCAGAGGAGATTATTCCAAAGATTAGAAACTATAATGGTTTCTGTAGCTCATCAAATCTCTTTGTAGTTATGAGTAGCTACAACGGTAAGATGACCCTTGGAATCAGCTCACCATATTCAAATACAAAGGTAGTAAAAAGCTTCGTTAGAGGCCTCAGTGAGGATGGCATGAAGGTTACTGCTTATGCGACGGAGGTGATTCGCTAATGAAGAATTGTCCATATTGTAAGATTGATGTTGGAGGAAATTTAAAGAAATGTCCATTGTGCCAGAGCCGTCTGGTAGGCGAGGATGAGGAAAAATATTTCCCAACACAGTTAAAATTAAAGTTCCAGTCATTTTTCTTCAAGCTGCAACTGTTCATTGTTTGGATAGTGATTATATCAGCGCTTTGGCTGGATTACATATTCAAGCTTCCATTCGGAAAATACGGTGGATTCCATTGGAGCCTTTTGGTGCTGATGTGGTTATTTGCCTTCGAGTTCAGTATCATCCATGTATTTAAAAAGGGAATGGATGCCTCCAGGATTATGTCCATAGTAGTGGTAATTGTAATGGCTATGGTGAGTGTTACTGCTTATTATTTTGGTTACCTGCTTTTCGTTTTGCAATGGGTTATTCCTATCATGGTTATGTGCACAATTGTTGCCAACTTTGTGCTGTGCATGGTGGATAAAAGTGGTAACGCGATGGTATATCTGTTGACAGATTTACTTGTGGGAATTATTCCATACTTTGTTTGCATAACATTAAAGAAGGATTGTCCAATCGAGTGGATGATTTGCTTACTTGTTAGTTTCATTATTTTTGTGGGAGCAATAATTTTCAAAGGGAGAGAAGTTGTTGGCGAGATTCAGCGCAGGCTGAGCGTATAGCAAGTTTTGCAGCAGTGGTAGTGCGACCTTACGGAGGTTATTTGCATGAATACCGGAGATAGAATACCTGATAAGAGGAAATATTTATTAGAGAACTTTGGAAGGGCAATGCAGGAGGGCTGGCTGGAGGTTTACTATCAGCCGATTATCCGTGGTTCTAGTGGTAGAGTATGTGGTGAGGAAGCTTTAGTGCGCTGGGACGACCCTATGCTTGGCGTGCTTAATCCAGCTGAGTTTATTCCTATCCTTGAGTCTGTCAATTTGATTGACAGATTGGACCTTTACGTTCTAGAACAGGTTATTGCAAAGCTTGAAAAGTTCGAGAAAATTGGATTATACAGAGTGGTTCATTCTGTAAATTTCTCTCAGATAGATTTCTTCTCATCAGATATTGTTTCCGAGGTGAAGCAGCGACTGGAAGGTACATCTGTGCCCCCTTCATTGATTGCTATTGATATCATTGAAAGTGCCTGTGGAACGAGAAACGAGACAGTATTATCAAAATTGCAGGAATTTCATGAGCTGGGTTTTCAGATTTGGATGGACGATTATGGAAATGGTGATTTAGCGCCTATTCTTCTTCAGCAGATTCATTTTGATTTGCTGAAAATTAACATGAGTCTGGTTAGCCAATTGCGATTTAATAAAGGTGCTAGAGTAGTTTCAACAGAGCTTGTAAGAATGGCTATGGGACTTGGAATTGAGGTGGCAGCAGAGGGAGTTGAAGCAGAGGAGGAAGTAGAATTTTTAAGTGAGATTGGCTGTGCCAAGCTTCAGGGATTCTATTTCTGTAAGCCAGTTTCATTAGCAGAGCTTCTCGATAGATATGATAAGGGTATTCAGATAGGTTTTGAAAATCCTGATGAGCGCGAGTATTATTCGACAGTAGGTCATGTCAGCCTTTATGATTTGTCCTTTACAAGTAATGAGGAAAATGGATTTATAGATTATTTTGATACACTTCCGATGGCTATTTTGCAGGTAAATTCTGAGGAAATTTCTCTCCTTCGCTGCAACGGTAATTTTAGAAAATTCTGCTATGCGAATTTTACTGATCAAAGGGGCGTATCCACCTATTATTTCAAAAGCTCGGAAAATTTTGTGGGATTATATGCCATGAATGCTGTACGTCAGTGCGGAGTAGATGGAAAACGAGTTATTGTAGACGAGCGTACTAAAAATGGCAAAATGGTCCAGATACTTGTAGACAAAATTTCTCAGAATCCTGTTACAGGTATGTCCGCTGTTGCTGTTGTAGTCTTGTCTGTTACCGATATTCCTAATTCAAGCGAAGATTTGACCTACAATTATATCGCAAGAGCTCTGGCAGAAGATTACATAAAGCTATATTTTGTAGATATGGAAAAGGATGAATTTGTAGAATATGTTTCTGATGGAAAAAATCGAGATGTATCAGTTGTAGACCGTGGTACTAACTATTTTGACCAGCCTGAACTAGAGAAATACAAATTCGTTTACAAGGAAGATAGACCACGATTTATAGATTCCTTTACAAAGGAAAATGTTATACGTGACTTAAATCAGTACGGCAAGTACACACTTACCTACAGAACAGTTATGGATGGAAAGCCTACTTATGTAAACTTGAAGGCTGTTCGTGTAAGAACAGATAACAGGCATATTATCATAGGTATTAGTAATGTTGATGCTCATACACGTGAGCAGGAGGCTTTCCAGAGAATTAAAGAAGAACGTATAACCTTCAATAGAATAGCAGCTCTTTCCAGTGATTTCATTAATATATATAGTGTTGATCCTGAGACGGGATTCTATGAAATTTTTAAGATGAATCCTGAAAATATGCTATATGAGTTGGAGCCAGAGGGTAAGGATTTCTTCAAAGAAAGTAGAGATAGACTTAAGGAAATTGTTTACGAAGAAGATGTTGATGCTCTTATGAAAGTGTTCACTAAGGAACATATTTTGGAGTCTATCAAACAACGTGGATTATTTACATACACCTGCAGAATTAAGAGGATAAAAGGTGGTTTAAGATATGTAACCATGAAAACTGCCCTTGTAGAAGAGTTGGATGGTCCACAGCTTATTTTTGGTCTTATTGACGTTGATGAGCAGGTTCGAAAGGAAAAAGAATTCGCTGAAAAGGTTTCTGAAGCCGAGGATAAGGCTATTCGAGATGAACTGACAGGTGTTAAGAATAAGCATGCTTACGCAATTGCCGAGGAAGAATTTAATGTAAAAATTGAAGCAGGAAAAGCATCTGAGTTTGCTATAGTAGTTTGTGATTTGAATGGTCTTAAGGACGTTAACGATAACTTTGGGCATCAGACCGGTGATGAATTTATTAGAGCGGGCTGTAAAATTATCTGTACTGTATTTGCCCACAGTCCTGTTTACCGAGTCGGTGGCGATGAGTTTGTGGTAATAGCTCAGGGTGCTGATTATGGAAATATAGATAAGCTTCTTGAAAACTTAGAAAAGGTTAATGTCCGTAATAAAAAGAAAAAAGAAGTTACTATAGCTGTTGGCGTATCCAAGTTTGATGGACAAAGTGAAATGAGTGAGATTTTCGATGATGCTGATGCCAAGATGTACCTGAATAAAAAGCGTATGAAAAAAGGTGAGCCAACACATCATTAAAGTGATTGACAAAGTTTTAACAATACACTATGATAGTAAACAGTAGAAAATAATTGGGGCGAACCCAGCATAGGAGGATTTTGTGATGAGCGAATTCAACAATTTAAAGCTTGAGGTTGCAGACGAGATTGCCGTACTTACAATTTCACGTCCAGCAGCACTTAATGCACTTAACAGCGAGACTCTTGATGAGTTAAACGTTGCACTTACAGAGATCGAGGCTAGAGACGACGTAAAGGTTCTTATTCTTACAGGTGGTCCTGATAAGAAGGATAACGCATTTAAGTCATTTGTTGCTGGTGCTGATATTTCTGAGATGGTTAACTTTACAGCAGCTGAGGCACGTGCTTTCGGTATGAGAGCATCAGTTCCTTTCTTCAAGCTTATGAACATGAGACAGGTTACAATCTGTGCAGTTAACGGATTTGCTCTTGGTGGCGGTTGCGAGATTTCTATGGCTTGTGATATCCGTATCGCTTCTGAGAATGCTACATTTGGTCAGCCAGAGTGTGGTCTTGGTATCATTCCTGGTTTCGGTGGTACACAGAGACTTGCTCGTCTCGTAGGTATGGGACGTGCTAAGGAGCTTATCTTCACATGCGATTCTATCGATGCTAACGAGGCATACAGAATCGGTCTTGTAAACAAGGTTGTTCCATGTGAGGAGCTTATGGATACAGCTAAGGCTATGGCTAAGAAGATTGCTTCTAAGGGAAGCTATGCAGTATCTATCGCTAAGGCAGCTATCAACAACGGATACGATATGGATATCAAGAATGCAGTAGAGATGGAGGCTAACCTCTTCGGAATTACATGTTCTACACATGATAAGGCTGAAGGAATGGGTGCTTTCCTTGAGAGAAGAGCTGCAAACCTTACAGATTTCTAATTTATCGCAATTTTGACCCCTCGCAAGAGGGGTCTTTTTTTGCGCCCTTCTCTTGATAAAAAATACGTAAACAGTTAGAATATTTAAGATTAGGTGAAATATATTTATTTTTAAGGAGAATTCATGGGATACGACTACTATTACACCGATGATGTGGAAAGAGAAATTAAGAATCTTCAGAATGGTGATGCACCAGCAAACTACGGTCTTGCTATAGCTTCACTTATACTGGGTGCAGTTTCATTAGTATTTTTCTTGTTTCTTTTAAATATTATTTCAGCAATTATTGCAATTATCATGGGCTTCATTTTCATTGGAAGCACAAAGGCTGGTGCAAAGGGCAGAGAGCTAGCTATTGGAGGTATTATCACAGCTGTTCTTTCTATTGTTTTATGCATAGGAAGCTATGTGGTGATTTTCCAGAACGCTGACAACATCAGCAAGATGTTTGAAAATGAGCTTCAGAATGGCGATTCTCCATTTTATTACTATGAGTACAATGGGGAAGATCCAGATATTTTCAGGGATTTTGATGATATAGAGGATTTCTACAATTTTGATGGAAATTCAGATGATTTTGAAGACTTCCTTAAAGAAAAGGATGACACACTTTAATTTGGATGAAAGCGTGAAGGCCTAACCATCCTTCATTCTTTACATATAATAATAAGGATTAGGTGACGAGAAAGCCTAGTCTCACAGAAAGGAATTACTTTATATGTACAACAAAGTAGACGCAAGTTTAAATTTCGTTGAGCGCGAAAAGCAGGTGCTCAAGTTCTGGAACGAGAATGACATCTTCCAGAAGTCAATGGATTCAAGAAAAGAGGGGGAGACTTACACATTCTATGATGGCCCTCCAACAGCAAACGGCAAGCCTCACATCGGTCATGTTGAGACTCGTGCCATTAAGGACATGATTCCTAGATACCAGACAATGAAGGGCAAGTTCGTTCCTCGTAAGGCTGGTTGGGATACACATGGTCTTCCAGTAGAGCTTGAAGTTGAGAAGCTTCTTGGTCTTAACGGAAAAGAGCAGATTGAAGAATACGGTATGGAGCCTTTCATTAAGCAGTGTAAGGAATCCGTATGGAAATACAAGGGTATGTGGGAGGATTTCTCTGGAACAGTTGGTTTCTGGGCAGATATGGACAATCCTTACATCACATATGATGACAATTTCATCGAGTCTGAGTGGTGGGCACTTAAGACAATCTGGGACAAGAAGCTCCTTTACAAGGGATTCAAAATCGTTCCTTATTGCCCTCGTTGTGGTACTCCACTTTCAGCACAGGAGGTTGCTCAGGGCTACAAGACAGTTAAGGAGCGCTCAGCAATCGCTCGCTTCAAGATTAAGGGAGAGGATGCTTATTTCCTCGCATGGACAACAACACCATGGACACTTCCATCAAACCTTGCACTTTGCGTAAATCCAGTTGAGACTTACATCAGAGTAAAGGCAGCTGATGGTTATACATACATTCTCGCAGAGGCACTTGCTGATAAGGTTCTTGGCAAGCTGGCTTCGGAAGAAGGCGAGAAGGCTTACGAAGTTCTTGAGACTTACAAGGGAACAGACCTTGAGTACAAGGAATACGAGCCACTTTTCGAGTGCGCTGGCATTGCAGCTGAGAAGCAGCACAAGAAGGCACACTTCGTAGTATGCGATGATTACGTTACTATGTCAGATGGTACTGGTATCGTTCATATTGCTCCTGCATTTGGTGAGGACGATGCTAAGGTTGGCCGTAAGTACGACCTTCCATTCGTTCAGTTCGTAGACGGTAAGGGTGAGCTTACAGAAGAGACACCATACGCTGGTCAGTTCGTTAAGGATGCAGATCCAAACGTACTTAAGGACCTTGATGCTAAGGGACAGCTCTTCGAGGCACCTAAGTTCGAGCACGAGTATCCACACTGCTGGAGATGCGACACTCCACTTATCTACTACGCTAGAGAATCATGGTTCATCAAGATGACTGAGGTTAAGGATGACCTGATTAAGAATAATAACACTGTAAACTGGATTCCAGATTCAATCGGTAAGGGACGTTTCGGTGATTGGCTTGAGAACGTTCAGGACTGGGGTATCTCACGTAACCGTTACTGGGGAACTCCACTTAACATCTGGGAGTGTCCAGACTGTGGTAAGCAGATTTCAATCGGCAGCCGCAAGGAGTTAGCAGAGCTTTCAGGCCGTGCCGATGCAGAGACAATCGAGCTTCATCGTCCATACATCGATGAGGTTACATGCACATGTCCTGAGTGTAAGGGCACAATGAAGCGTGTTCCTGAGGTTATTGACTGCTGGTTCGATTCAGGTGCTATGCCATTCGCTCAGCATCACTATCCATTCGAGAATAAGGAAGTATTTGAGCAGCAGTTCCCTGCTAAGTTCATTTCAGAGGCTGTTGACCAGACTCGTGGTTGGTTCTACTCGTTGATGGCTGAATCAACACTACTTTTCAACAAGGCTCCTTACGAGAACGTAATCGTACTTGGTCACGTTCAGGATGAGAATGGACAGAAGATGTCTAAGTCAAAGGGCAACGCTGTAGATCCATTCGATGCACTTGAGAAGATGGGTGCAGATGCTATCAGATGGTACTTCTACACCTCATCAGCTCCTTGGATTCCAAAGAGATTTGGTGAGAACGCTGTTATGGAAGGCCAGAGAAAGTTCCTTGGAACACTTTGGAATACATACGCTTTCTATATTCTTTATGCAAACATTGACGAGTTTGATCCTACAAAGTACGAGCTTGATTTCAGCAAGCTTGCAGTTATGGATAAGTGGATTCTTTCTCGTTTGAATTCAGCAATCAAGGCTGTTGATGAGAACCTTGGCGCTTACAAGATTCCTGAGGCAGCACGTGCACTTGATGAGTTCGTTGACGATATGTCAAACTGGTACGTTCGTCGTTGCCGTGACAGATTCTGGGCAAAGGGAATGGAGCAGGATAAGATCAATGCTTACATGACTCTTTACACATGCCTTAAGGATATCGCACTTGCAGCAGCACCAATGATTCCTTTCATGACAGAGGAAATCTACCAGAACATGGTTTGCTCAGTAGATAAGACAGCTCCAGAGTCTATCCACCTTTGCGACTTCCCAGTTGTAAACGAGCAGTTCATTGACAAGAAGCTTGAGGAAGATATGGACGAGCTTCTCAAAATCGTAGTTCACGGTCGTGCATGTAGAAATACAGCAAATATCAAGAACCGTCAGCCAATCGGTCAGATGTACATCAAGGCTGAGCATGAGCTTGATGAGATGTATGTTTCTATCATTGAGGATGAGCTTAATGTTAAGAAGGCTACATTTACAGATGATGTTTCAGCATTCACATCATACAGCTTCAAGCCACAGCTTCGTACAGTAGGACCTAAGTACGGTAAGTTCCTTGGTGGCATCCAGAAGGCACTTTCTAGCCTTGATGGAAACGCAGCTTATGCAGAGCTTAAGGCTAATGGAGTTCTCAGACTTCCAGAGGTTGATGCTTCTATCGAGCTTGCAGAGGAAGATTTACTTATCTCTATGGCTCAGACAGAGGGCTTCGTAGCAGACGGTGACAACTACGTTACAGTAGTTCTCGATACAAACCTTACAGAGGAGCTCCTTGAGGAAGGTTTCGTTCGTGAAATCGTATCTAAGATTCAGACAATGCGTAAGGAAGCAGATTTCGAGGTAATGGACAGAATCACAGTTTCTTACGAATCATCTGATAAAATAAATGACGTGTTTAAGAGAAATATGGACACTATCGCTGGTGAAGTACTTGCAGACTCTATCGTTACAGGTGCTACAGGCGACCACGTAAAAGAGTGGAATATAAATGGTGAGAAGGTAACGTTAGCAGTAACTAAAAACTAATCGTATAGGGGGTTTTTAGAGTATGAAGAGACAGATGCCAAGCACTAAAGAGCTTGAACGCGAGATCAGAGACCGTGTTAAGTCTATGTTCCGAAAGGATTTTGAGGAGGCCACCAAAGAAGAGATTTACCGCGCTTGCGCCGAAGTTGTAAATGACGTGGTAATCGACAACTGGCTCACTACCCAGAAGGAATTTACCAAGCAGGATCCTAAGTGTGTTTACTACATGTCAATGGAGTTCCTGATTGGACGACTTCTCGGTAACAACATGATTAACATGCGAGGCTACACAGAGGTTATGGATGCTCTTGCTAATCTTGGAGTAGATATAAACCTTATCGAGGACCAGGAGCCAGATCCAGCACTTGGAAATGGTGGTCTTGGTCGTCTTGCAGCCTGCTTCCTGGATTCACTTGCTACATTGCAGTATCCAGCATATGGCTGTGGTATCAGATATCACTATGGTATGTTCAAGCAGAAGATTGAGGATGGATATCAGCGGGAGGTTCCAGATGACTGGCTCCAGACCCGTTATCCATTCGAGCTTGAGCGTTCAGAGTATGAGTTCGAAGTTAAGTTTGGCGGTTGGGTACGCTATGAAAACCAGCCTGATGGTACTACTAAATATATTCATGAGGGTTACAACTCTGTATTAGCCACACCATACGATATGCCAATCACTGGCTTTGATAATGGTATGGTAAACACTCTTATGATTTGGGATGCTAAGCCAAAGGAAGTATTCAGACTTGCATCCTTTGAGCGTGGCGACTACAACAAGGCTGTTGAGGACATGAATTTGGCCCGCAACCTTACAGAGGTTCTTTATCCTAATGACAATCACATTCAGGGTAAGGAGCTTAGATTAAAGCAGCAGTACTTCTTTGTATCTGCATCTCTTCAGCGAGCAATCGCAAAGTATTTACGTTATCACAATGATATTATGCGTCTGCCAGAGAAGGTGGTATTCCAGATGAATGATACCCACCCAACACTGACAGTTGCTGAGCTTATGCGTCTTTTGATGGACGAGCATGGTCTTGGTTGGGACGATGCCTGGGAGGTTACTACTCATTGTGTAGCCTATACAAATCACACCATCATGGCAGAGGCTCTTGAGAAATGGCCAGAGGATATTTTCAAAGGTCTGTTACCACGTATTTACATGATTGTTGAGGAAATCAACCGTCGTTTCTGCGAGGAAATCAGAGCTAAGTTCCCTGGTGATGATGAAAAGGTTCACCGCATGGCAATCCTTGCTGATGGTCAGGTAAAAATGGCTCATATGGCTATTTGCGCCAGCTTCTCAGTAAATGGTGTTGCTGCTCTTCATACAGAAATCTTGAAGAACGTTTCTCTTCATGATTTCTATGAGATGTATCCTGAAAAATTCAACAACAAGACCAACGGTATTACTCAGCGTAGATTCTTGATGCATGGTAATTACAAGCTATCTGACTGGGTTATCAAGAAGATTGGTCGTGGTTGGATTACAGATCTTTCTCAGATGGAGAAGCTTACTATACTTCTTGATGATAAGAAATCACTTCAGCAGTTTATGGATATTAAGCTGGAGAACAAGAAGCGACTTGCAAAATATATCTTTGACCATAATGGTATAGCAGTTGACCCTAACTCAATTTTTGATGTTCAGGTTAAGAGACTCCATGAGTACAAGCGTCAGCTTCTCAATATTTTGCATGTAATGTATCTGTATAATCAGATTAAAGAGGACCCAGAGATGGATTTCTATCCAACGACATTTATCTTTGGCGCAAAGGCATCTGCAGGTTATGAGAACGCTAAGCTTATTATTAAGCTTATCAACAATGTAGGTGCAGTAATTAATAATGATAAATCTATAGATAATAAGCTTAAGGTTGTATTTATCGAGGATTACCGAGTTTCCAATGCAGAGTGGATTTTTGCAGCAGCAGATGTTTCTGAGCAGATTTCTACAGCATCAAAGGAAGCTTCAGGTACAGGTAATATGAAGTTTATGCTTAATGGTGCTGTTACTATCGGTACTATGGACGGTGCTAATGTGGAGATGTACCAGGAGCTTGGCGGGGAGAATATTTTCATCTTCGGAATGAGCTCTGACGAGGTTATTGCTCACGAGCAGAATCGTGACTACAACCCTGTTGATGAGATGAACAAGAATCCTCATATTCAGAAGGTTCTGTCTCAGCTCGTTAATGGCAACTACAGCATAGACAATCCAGAACTTTTCAGACCTATCTACAATTCACTTCTTAATACAGAGTGTACAGAGAGAGCTGATACATACTTCGTTCTTAAGGATTTCGCATCTTACTGTGAGGCTCACGAGAAGATTCAGGAAGCTTATAAGGACAGAGATAAGTGGGCTAGAATGGCCCTTTCAAATGTTGCTCATGTTGGTAAGTTCTCTTCAGACAGAACTATCCAGGAATATGTAGATGATATTTGGCATCTGGATAAGCTTGAGCTTAAATAATATTGGAGACAAATAATGAATCAGAATAATACTGACAGAAGATATATTCCATGGATTTTTCTGCCAACCATTTTTGCAATTTTAATTCAGACAGCCGCATCTATCATAGCTCTTGAGTTTTACATAGTTGCAGAGATGAGCACCTATAAGGGTGATGACTACATAAGCTTCATGGTCCAGGTGATTAATGATTATTCCACCGGAGACGGTACGGCATGGACATCTATAATCTATGCAGCGGTTACAGCATCAGTGGCCTTTTGGGTGTATAAGAAATATTGCAGAGAAGGAAAGCTTTCTTGGCTTACAGGCAAATCCAATAATTTACCACTTACAATCTGTGGAATTTTGCTTTTCTCATGTGGAATGCAGTATGTGACTTTATACCTTATGAATGCATTGGCTTCATCATTCCCTTCATGGCTGGAGGAATACGAGGAACTCATGGAGTCAGCAGGAATCAGTACTACCATGACACCCTTGATGATCGTTTATGCAATCATTTTAGGCCCTGTTTGTGAGGAGCTTATATTCAGAGGAATTACTTTCCATGCAGCAAGAAAAGCCATGCCAGTATATTATGCTATTCTGGTTCAGGCTATTATGTTTGGCGCTTTCCATATGAACAAGCTTCAGGGAATATACGCCTTTGTTTTAGGCTTGGGTTTAGGCTACATAATGTACCTTTACGACAGCCTTGTTATTACAATTATTATTCATATTCTGTTTAATTTTATCGGTACCATTGGTTCAGAATTCATGCCATCAGGAGGAGACTCTATCCTGTCATTCTTCCTTTGCACATTGGCATCACTGGTGGTTTCATACGGAGCCATTCTTTTGCTGAAAAAGACATCGGCAGTGGTTAATAATAACACCGAATCAACCGATATATAATTACACGGACGAGTATCATAGAGACCAGGAAGGCCCATAGGTTTTCCTGGTCTTTCTTTTGTTTCAGGTATCAGTGCCACCTGAAATAAAAGAGTCTATGAGGGCAGAAAAGGGACTTTCTTCTTTTTAACGCTATTTGGTTTTTACGAAGGAGGAAAGCGGATGGTAATTAACAATTCAGAGGTTTCTATGGCCTCAACCACTAGTTACACTAGTGGAATGCGTCTGACTGTTCAGTCAGAGACAAAACCCGTCTTTAATCTGAAGGAGATTACCCTTTTAGGGGATGAGCTTCAGGCAGATGAAACTGAAAAGGAGGAAAAGACTGAGGCTGTCGATAACAACAATGAAATCAAAATCGACAGTACAAGCAAGCTAAGGCTTAAGACCATCGAGTATCTTTTGAAGATGTTTATGCTTGGAAGATATTTTGATGAGGACAGTGCCTTTGGACAAATGCTGAGAGAAACATTTGGTTCTATGGATGAGCTTGGGGACATGTCTACTGGGGAAACTGGAGCACTGTTTATCCAGACTACTTCAGTATCTTACGAGCGGTGGGAGAGTCAGAGTGTAGAGTATTCATCTACAGGAACAGCTGTCACAGCAGATGGACGGAAGCTGAATTTTAACTACAGCTTTGCATTGTCAGATTCATTTGTAGAGAAGTATGAAACTGTAACTACAGCAATCAGAAACTGCGTGGATCCACTGGTAATCAATCTGGATGACTGTCCAACATCGATAGCTGACCAGACCTTCTTCTTCGATTTAGACGGGGATGGAGAAGAGGATGAGATTCATAATCTTGGCAAGGGCTCAGGCTTTTTGGCGCTGGATAAAGATGATGATGGATTCATCAAAAATGGCCTGGAGCTGTTTGGCGCAAGAACAGGAGATGGTTTTAGCGAACTTGAGGATTTTGATGAAGATGGCAATGGCTGGATCGATGAGAATGATCCTGTATTTACAAAGCTTCGAATCATGACCATCAATGAGAAAGGAGAGCAGGAGCTATATGGACTGAAGGAGTCTGATGTAGGAGCTATTTTCCTTGGCCGACTAGACACCCAGTTCATCCACCGAACAGAAAATTATGACGCCACCGGAGTTACCCGCAAATCCGGAATGTTCCTTCATGAAAGTGATGGTCATGCAAGTGGCGTGCAACACGTTGATTTTATGACTTAGTTTATTTATAATATTTTAAGTTAGCAAATAACAAAGAAATATTTGGGGGTTATTTGCGGGAGAAGTAATGTATTATGAAATTAGGCGGGAACAAAATTAAATTAAAGAGCAACAGTGCACTTGTCATTGCGGCAGGTTGTACTGTTGCTTTTATGTTTTTAACCACCATTATTAGCTTCGTTTTGTTCCATCAGCGTATGCGCGAGGCCAATAATCTTCTCAAGGAAGCCAAGTACAGCCAGTACGATTCCTATGTGGTTCTCATTGCCTCTAATGATAAAAGTGATTTCTGGCAGAACGTGTATCAGTCGGCCAGCGAGTATGGTATAGAACATGGCGTCTATGTGGATATGATTTCTGATAATGTAGATGTCAATTACAGTAAGACCGAGCTTTTAGAGATGGCTATTGAATCAGGCTGTGATGGAATCATGCTTGAGGGAGATGATGAACCAGAGACTCTCGACCTTCTTACAAAGGCATATTCTGCCCATATCCCAGTTATTACTTTGGAGACTGACATTGCCTCTGAGAGCCGTGTCAGCTTTGTAGGTGTGAACAATTACACTATTGCAAACCTTTATGCTGATGCTATCAAGAAAAATCTTGTGAAACAGAAGCACGTGATGGTAATCGCCAACAACACCTATGATGACAATACTCTTAATACATTCGTTAACAACATTCAGGGGGCTTTTTCCGATGAGGAACTTCCAAACGGACCTCTTGAATTTGAAATTAGAAGAATCGAAAGCAATGATGCTTTCGCAACAGAAGAATACATTCAGAATCTGTTCCAGAAGAATGAGATTAAGCCAGTGGTAATCTGCCTAGATGAGCTTTCTACTGAGAGCTTCTATCAGGCCATGATTGATTACAACAAGGTTGGTCAGATTTTGCTTTTTGGAAACTATGAGTCTCAGTCTATTTATACTGGAATCAAGCAGGGGGTTATCAAAAGCACAGTTACAATGAATGCTTCAAGCATGGGACAGGCTGCAGCAAAAGCTTTTGTTGAGTATAGACAGACGGGCCATGTTTCTGATTATGTCAATGTTGAGCCGGAGATTATTGATGGCACAAACATTGAGGATTATCTGAAGGAGGTGGAAAATGCAAACCATTAGATCACTCTCCTTAAGAAAAAAGATGATTATCGTATTCTGTCTGCCTATTATTTTGCTGTTTATGGTAAACATTGTTTTGTACATGGGTACCGACAGAATGCTTACTTCATTGGATGAAGTATATGCCAGCAACAATTCCCTTAACGAGCTGACAGGTGCGTTGGATGGACTTCAGGGTGCTACTATGGTCTACCTTGGAACCAAGACCAGTAACGCTCTCGAGGAATACTATATTGCTGAGCAGAACTACAGGGATTTACTTAGAGATTTAGATGACAATAACGATGTAAATGAAAGCCGCGTGCTTGAGCGCAACATCCTTAAGATGTCGGCAAATTACCTTGAGCTTACCAATCATGCAGTGGAAAGTAAGCGTGGTGGTAATGTTGAAAAGTATAAGAGCTACTACGAGGAAGCCACAAGAACCTACGGCTATATCGATTCAAATATCACAAGCCTGAACAATCAGCAGTTCATCAACAACTCAAAATCATACAGCACAATGATGTCTGCCTTGCAGACTCTTGAAGAGCTGAATATTTTGACACTGATTATTATCGGCGTAGCTAACCTGTCCTTCGTAGTTTTGATTGCCTCTACAATCACAAGTCCACTTGTAAAGCTGGCTCAGGCTGCAAACAGAGTGTCTGATGGTGATTTTGATGTGGCACTTCCAGCGGTAATCAATAACGATGAGGTAGGTGTTGTGACTCGTGCCTTCAACAAGATGGTAGTTTCACTGAAGGCCTATATCACCAAGCTTACCGAGTCTATGGAGACAGAGCGAAAGCTTAAGGAAAATGAGCTGATTATGGCAAATCATATTAAGGATGCGGAGCTGAAATATCTTCAGTCTCAGATTAATCCGCATTTCCTTTTTAATACTTTAAATGCAGGCGCACAGCTTGCCATGATGGAAGGGGCAGACCGCACCAGCGAGTATATGCATAACGTAGCCAATTTCTTTCGTTACAACATCAAGAAAAATAAAGATGCTGTTACTTTGAAGGAAGAAATCGAGCTTGTAGATATCTATATTTACATCATCAATGTTCGTTTCGCAGGAGAGATTCAGTTTGAAAAGCAGATTGATGAAAGTCTTCTGGATGTAAAAATACCTAGTATGATACTTCAGCCTATTGTTGAAAACAGTATCAACTATGGTGTCAGAAACATTGAATGGAAGAAGAAAATCAGCCTTTCTGTATACGAATTAGGGGATTATATCTGCGTCAGCATCAAGGACAACGGAATCGGAATGAGCAGTGAGACAATCACCAAGATTCTCGAGGGCAGCTACGAAGGCAATCCAGAGAAAACAGATTCAAACGGAGTGGGCCTTGCCAACTGCATCGAACGTCTGAACATCTTCTATGAGAGAGATGATGTGCTGGATATTATTTCGGAAGGTGAAAATAAGGGAACGGAGACAATATTGTATTTGCCATGTATAAAGTAATGTTAGCAGACGACGAGGGAATCGTCATCGACTCCCTCAAATTCATAATTGAAAAAGAGTTTGGTAGCGGATGTGAAATCCGCGTTGCCAAAACGGGCCGCCAGGTTATTGAGCTTGCAGAAGAGTTCCAGCCGGACATCGCCTTTATGGATATCCAAATGCCAGGTATCAACGGCATCGAAGCCATGCGCGAAATCCGTCGTACTAATAAGCATGTGGTGTTTATTGTAATGACAGCTTACGACAAGTTTGATTACGCCAAGGAAGCCATTTCTTTAGGTGTTTTGGATTATCTCAACAAGCCTGTGAGCCGTGAGGCTATCATCGATATCCTCCAGAAAGCCATGGGAAGAATCGATGGCGAGCGCACAAAGCGCAGCAACGATTTAAAGGTTCGCGAGAAGCTGGAGATAGTTGTTCCTATTATAGAAAATGGTCTTATTCAGGATCTTCTTTTTAAAGAGTACTTCAAAGAGGATATTGATAACTACAAGACTCTTCTTGGTATCGACTGTGATTACGGCTACATGGCATGCATGACCTTTGGTCGCGAGCTTGTGGGCAACTACATGACCAGTGCTGTTGCTGCATCTATCCAGGCCCAGAAATCCTACAAGGAAATTCACACTATCACAGATGATTATATCAGGGGAATTATGGGAAATGTTATGTCCAACAAAATCCCAATTCTCATTCCATGCCACAACGACACTCTTTCATATAATGAGAGAAATGAGATTGTGGAAAACGCCAGAGCTCTTTGCAGAAAGCTGGCAGACCGCTTTGATATGGACTTCAGAGTGGGCTTCGGTTCTGTAAAGCCACTTGAAAGAATGTGCGAATCCTACGAGGAAGCAAACTCAGTGTTGATAAGTAACACCAGCCACGTAGCTCATGTGGATGACATGCCTGTTGCCTGTCAGTACGAGGAAAATTATCCAATGGATTTGGAGAAGCGACTTTTCGATGAGATTAATCTTGGAAATGTCAGCGAATCTGTATCCATTGCCCAGACCTTCTTCGACTGGATGGAAAGTACATATGCAAATGATAACGACAGTGTTCGTCTGAAGTGTCTTGAGTTTGTTCTTTGGGCAGAGCATCTTGCATATGAAAAGACAGGTCGTATGTACGAATTTAAAAGCAGGGCAAATTATCTTTCAGAACTTATGAGTTTAAGTGGTTTGGCAGATGAGAAAATCTGGTTTACAGAAAAGATTAAGGATGCAGCCTTCTGGGTATCAAACAAACATGAAGAGCAATCCATGAGTGCTGTAAATCAGGCAAAGCAGTATATAGATGAGAATTATATGAAGGAACTTACTCTGGATGATGTATCAAGAGTGGTTAACATCAGTTCATATTATTTTTCAAAGGTATTCAAGGAAGAAACGGGAGAGAACTTCATTGATTACCTTACCAAGCTTAGAATTGAGGCAGCTAAAAAGTTGCTTAAGACTACAAATAAGTCTATGAAAGAGATTTCTGCAGAAGTTGGTTATTCAGATCCAAATTACTTCTCACGAAATTTCAAGAAGTATACAGGCAAGACACCTACGGACTACGCCCGTGGATAATTGCTATAGAGGATGTAAGGAGACTAATAGGTATGAAGGGTTTTTTGAAAAAGGTGACGGTCTGTCTGTTGATGGGCACGCTGCTTTGCGGATGTAGCAGCAGAGCCGGAGAGGCTGCCCAGACCCAGCCAGAGGAGGACGAGCTGGAGATAGGAATGTGCTTCGACTCCTTTGTAATCGAGAGATGGGAAAAGGACAGAGACGTATTTGTTGATACGGCTTCGTCTCTAGGAGCCACAGTAAATGTTCAGAATGCAAATGGGGATGTTGAAAAGCAGATTGAACAGATTCAGTATTTAATAGATAAGAAGGTAGATTGCATTGTTATTATCGCCATAGACGCAGAGGCTCTTACTGATGTGGTAATAGATGCTAAAAAAGCTGGGATTCCAGTAGTGTGTTACGACCGACTTATTCCTAACGTAAATGCGGATTTATATATTTCCTTTGATAATGAAAAAGTTGGAAGTATGCTTGGTAATGCCATAGTTAGTTCAGGTGCTAAAAAAGTTATTATGATTTGCGGACCATATACAGATATGAATGTTCCTATGGTAAACCAGGGCTTCACCAAATTGATGAACGCAAACAGCATAGATATCCTTGATACATATAATTGTGAGGGTTGGAAAGCTGAGCTTGGTGGAGCATATGTATATGATCACATGGATTTAGTACGTACTGCCGATGCTATCATGTGCGGAAATGATGATGTAGCAACTTCTGTAATCAAAGCTCTTGCTGTTGCACAGCTTGCTGGAGAAATCCCAGTAGTTGGGCAGGATGCAGATCTTCCAGCATGCCAGCACATAGTGCAGGGCACACAGCTGATGACAGTGTATAAGCCAGTAGGCAAGCTTGCCGAGGAAGCAGCAAAGCTTTCAGTACAGTTGGCTCAGGGGCAGGATCTTTCTGTAATGAATAGCATTAGCGACGGCGAAAACACAATTCCATATGTAGCCATCGAACCTGTGGCAGTCAATAAAGACAATCTTGATGAAGTCATCATAGATGGAGGCTTCCACAGCCGTGAGGACGTATACTTAAATGTGGGTGAATAATGGTAATTGATATAAGGCCGGATGAGGTGTCTCATCTGGTCTTATTAATGCATCCCAAAACAATAAAGGTTGGAGTTGGGATGCATTCTAAGTATGAATTACAGGTATTTTACGGGTGAAACCAGGAGATGGATTATTTTACCCGTAAAAATATATTGCAGTAAAATTACATTACGGGTATAGATTAGAATTTTCTATTATCACCCGTAAAAAATCTTCATTTTTAAAGACTTTTACGGGTAGAAAATTAGAAAGCTATAATCTACCCGTAATTCGTATTCACAGAAACCACAATATGGGTAATAACTTTTGAAAAATACGGGTATTTTGGAACCTTTATTAGATATACCCGTAATTTAGAAAAAACATTGATTTTTAAATTGGAAATTTACGGGTGTAATCTAACTAAACTAATCATTTACCCGTAAATAAGTAACATGGCGCCGCCATAGCCCCATTTATATCATGTGGCAAAAGCAGGTTGAAAAACAAATAGTGGATAGAATAGCATATTATTGTAATTACGATATAGGACTAGCACAAAAATGTGCTAGTCCTTTTTTAATCGTAAATACGGATTAGACAAAAATGTGAAGAAAGTGACAACCATTTTCAGAAAGTGAAATGATATATTATCTACAGTAACAAACATAACCTAATTGAAAGGGAGGTTTTTTAGGAAATGAAAAAGAAATTATTAAGTGTACTCTTAACAGGTGCTATGGCAGCTTCTATGTTAGTAGGCTGTGGTACAAGCACAGAGACAACAGATTCAGCTCCAGCAGCAGATGCAGGTGAGGCTACAGAGTCTACTACAACAGCTGGTGGCACAAAGGTTGGTGTAGCAATGCCTACAAAGGACCTTCAGAGATGGAACCAGGATGGTGCTAACATGGAGAAGGAGCTTAAGGCAGCTGGATTTGATGTTGACCTTCAGTACGCTTCAAACGATGTTCAGACACAGGTTTCTCAGATTGAGAACATGATTAACTCAGGATGTAACGTACTCGTAGTTGCAGCTATCGAGGGTTCTTCACTTGGTGAGGCTATGGATATGGCAGCTGAGAAGAACATCCCAGTTATCGCTTATGACCGTCTTATCATGAACTCAGATGCAGTTTCTTACTACGCTACATTTGATAACTACAAGGTAGGTCAGGTTCAGGGTCAGTACATCATCGATCAGCTCGACCTTGAGAACACATCTGATACATTCACACTTGAAATCACAGCTGGTGATCCAGGTGATAACAACGCTGGTTTCTTCTACAACGGTGCTATGGATCTTCTTAAGCCATACATTGAAAAAGGAACACTTGAAGTTAAGTCTGGTCAGGTAGAGTTCGCAGAAGTTGCTACTCCAGCATGGGCTACAGAGACAGCTCAGTCACGTATGGAGACAATCCTTTCTTCTAACTATGCTAGCGATGACCTTGATATCTGCCTCTGCTCAAACGATTCTACAGCACTTGGTGTTGAGAACGCACTTGCAGCAAACTACAAGGGTAAATATCCAATCATCACAGGTCAGGATTGCGATATCGAGAACACAAAGAACATGATCGCTGGAAAGCAGTCTATGTCAGTATTCAAGGATACACGTACACTTGCTTCACAGGTTGTTAAGATGGTAGGTCAGATTCTTAATGGTGAGACAGTAGATGTTAACGATGAGAAGACATATGACAACGGAACAGGTATCATTCCTTCTTACCTTTGCGAGCCAGTATTCGCAGATGCTAACAACTACAAGGAGCTCCTTATCGATTCTGGATACTACACAGAGGATCAGCTTCAGTAATTAGGTGATAAACATCTAAAACCAAAACAGTTTTATAGGGCAGGGAAACCTGCCCTATTTTAAAGGTTTTCACTAGAGAATATTTTGAAGAGAATACACATAAGTTATTCTAAAGTTTTTTTATAGGGAGGAAATACAAGTGGGAAAAACAATACTTGAGATGGTCAACATCACCAAAGAGTTCCCAGGCGTAAAGGCCCTTGATAACGTTAATCTTAAAGTAGAAGAAGGTGAAATTCACGCTCTTGTAGGCGAGAACGGTGCTGGTAAGTCTACTCTGATGAATGTATTAAGTGGTATTTACCCATTCGGTTCTTACACAGGCGACATTGTTTACAATGGAGAGGTTTGTAAGTTCCAGAAGATCAAGGACTCAGAGGAAAAGGGAATCGTAATTATCCATCAGGAATTAGCTCTTATTCCTTACATGTCAATTGGTGAGAACATGTTCCTTGGAAATGAGCAGGGAAAGAAAGCAGCTATTGATTGGGACAAAACATATGCAGAGGCTGACAAGTATCTGAAGATGGTAGGTCTTTCAGAAAGCAGCCGTGTATTGATTAAAGATATCGGTGTTGGTAAGCAGCAGCTTGTAGAAATTGCAAAGGCACTTGCTAAGAACGCAAAATTACTTATCCTTGATGAGCCTACTTCATCTCTTAACGAGACAGATTCAAGGGCACTTCTTGATTTACTTCTTGAATTCAAAAAGCAGGGAATGACATCTATCATTATTTCCCACAAGCTTAATGAGGTTTCTTATGTAGCAGATAAAATCACTGTTATCCGTGATGGTTCTACAATTGAAACACTTGATAAGACAAAGGATGATATTTCTGAAGACAGAATTATCAAGGGCATGGTTGGTCGTGAAATGACAGACCGTTTCCCAAAGCGTCATGATGTTAAAATCGGTGACATCGCTATGGAAGTTAAGGATTGGACAGTATTCCATCCACAGTTCTCAGAGCGTAAGGTTGTTGATGGCGTATCAATGAACGTTCGTAAGGGCGAGGTAGTAGGTATTGCCGGACTTATGGGTGCTGGCCGTACAGAGCTTGCCATGAGTATCTTTGGTAAGGCTTATGGAACAAACATCTCAGGACAGCTTTTCTTGAACGGAGAAGAGGTTCACCTTAAGAATATTAAGGATGCTATCAAGCACAAGATTGCATACGTTACTGAGGATAGAAAGGGTAACGGACTTGTTCTTACAAATCCAATCAAGATTAATACAACTCTTTCAAATCTTTCAGAGATTTGCTCTAAGCGTGTAATCGATCAGGATAAGGAATATCAGGTTGCTGAGGATTACAGAGAGAAGCTTAAGACAAAGTGTCCTACAGTTGAGCAGAACGTTGGTAACCTTTCAGGTGGTAACCAGCAGAAGGTTCTTCTTGCTAAGTGGATGTTTGCAAATCCAGATGTACTTATTCTCGATGAGCCAACAAGAGGTATCGATGTTGGTGCTAAGTACGAAATTTACTGCATCATCAATGACCTTGTAGCAGCTGGAAAGTCAGTTATCATGATTTCTTCAGAGCTTCCAGAGGTACTTGGTATGTCAGATAGAATTTATGTTATGAACGAGGGCAAGATGGTTGGTGAAATGGCTGGTTCTGAGGCATCTCAGGAGAGCATCATGTCTTGCATCCTTAAGTCATAGAAGGGAGAGAAAACATGGTTTCAAATAGCATTGGAAATACATTAAAAAAGTACACCATGGTTATCGCCCTGGTGATCGTTATAGGAATTTTCTACGTTGGAACAGGCGGAACAATCCTTCTGTCTCAGAACGTTAACAACCTTCTTTCACAGAACGCATACGTATTCGTTCTTGGAACTGGTATGTTACTTTGTATCTTAACTGGTGGTAACATCGATCTTTCTGTTGGTTCAGTAGTCTGCTTCGTAGGCGGTATCGGAGCAATGCTCATGGACAAGAAGGTAAATGTTTGGGTAGCAGTAATCGTAATGTTACTTGTTGGTGCACTTGTTGGTGCATGGCAGGCATTCTGGGTTGCTTACGTAAACGTTCCACCATTCATCGCAACACTTGCTGGTATGTACGCCTTCCGAGGACTATCAAATGTAGTTCTTAACGGATATGCGGTATCAATTTCAAATACAACATTCCTTAATGTATTTGGTGGTGGCGCTGATTGCTACATTCCAGATTTCTTCCACGGTGATGGACTTAACATTACATGTTTATTAGCAGGCGTTATCGCAGTTGTTATTTTTGTATTATTCTCATTCAAGAAGAGAATTTCTGCTTCACGCAAGGGTTATGAGACATCAGGTGCAGCTGGCTTCTATGCAAAGATTGTTCTTATCTCATTAGTAATTTTATTCCTTGCTTACAAGCTTGCAGGTTATAAGGGAATCCCAACATCACTTCTTTGGATCATCCTTATAGTACTTGTTTACAACTACGTTACAACAAAGACTACAATCGGTCGTTACTTATATGCAGTAGGTGGTAACGAGAAGGCTACACAGCTTTCTGGTATCAACACTAAGAAGGTTTACTTCTTCGCATATACGAATATGGGATTCTTGGCAGCATTTGCTGGTATCCTTACAGTTGCTCGTGCAGCATCAGCTCAGCCTACATACGGTCAGTTCTACGAGATGGATGCAATCGGTGCTTGCTTCATCGGTGGTGCTTCAGCATACGGCGGAACAGGTTCTGTATTCGGAGCTATCGTCGGTGCTCTTTTAATGGGTGTTATCAACCAGGGTATGTTAATCATGGGTGTTGATGCCAACTATCAGAAGGTTGTAAAAGGCCTTGTACTTCTCGCAGCGGTAATCTTTGATGTTATGTCTAAGAGAGAGAAGAAATAGGAAGGGAGGAGCGAAAAGTGAAAGACAAAATTTTAAAGATAGTTAAAGAAAACACTATGCTCATTGTACTGGTCCTGGTTGTTCTCTTCTTTAACGCTACAACACATGGCACAATGTTAATGCCAAGTCAGTTCAATGCACTTATCACACAGAATGCATACGTTTATGTTCTTGCAACTGGTATGTTGATGTGTATGTTAACAGGTGGTAACATCGATCTTTCCTGCGGTTCATTCGTATGTTTAGTAGGTGTTATCGGCGCAAAGGTTATGGTAAATATGGGAGCTCCAACAATAGTTGGTATTCTCGTAATGCTTCTCGTTGGTGTAATTTATGGTTGTGTTCTTGGATACGTAATTGCGTATATCAATATTCCACCATGGATTGCTACACTTGCAGGTTTCCTTGCACTTCGTGGATGGGGTGTTGCATTACTTAACGGTAATTCAAACATCAGCCCACTTCCACCAGCCTTCTGTAGCCTCTTCTCAGGAAAGATGAACGATCTTTTCGGAGGCCCAAGAATCGGCGGTGTTCAGTACAATATGACAAGTATTGTAATCGCACTTATCGCATCAGTAATCGTAGTATTCCTTCTCTTTAGAGAACGCGCGACAAAAATTAAGAAGGGATATGTTGCTGATAGCTTTGTAAAGGTTGTTGTAAAGTCAGTGCTTATCTGCTTTGTAATTATGCTCTTTGGTTACAAGTTTGCACTTGCAGGTGGTGTTCCTTATTCACTTATCTGGGTAGCTGTAATCGTTATAATCTACAGCTTCATCACATCTAAGACAGATATTGGACGTTACTTCTATACAATCGGTGGTAACAAGGAAGCTACTAGACTTTCAGGTATCGATACAAAGAGAATCATGTTCATCGCATACCTTAACATGGCAGTACTTACAGTTGTATCTGCATTCCTTACAATGGCTCGTTTCCAGGCTGCAAACTCTACAGCTGGTACAAACTACGAGATGGATGCAATTTCTGCCTGCGTAGTAGGTGGTGTATCTGCTTACGGTGGATCTGGTTCAGTATTCGGTATGATTATCGGTGCTACACTTATTGGTGTTATCAACCTTGGTATGTCCCTTATGGGTATCGATGCTAACTGGCAGAAGGTTGTTAAGGGTGTCGTTCTTCTCGGCGCTGTAGTATTCGAAATCCTCAATAATAAGAAAACAGCTACAAAATAATCTGTAGTTTATTTTCTTCATTATATTCTCTTGGCTCAGGCTTATGCCTGGGCCTTTTTTGCGTAAATTTTCCTGTCCTAAATTTTGTTTTATAAAATCATTGACTAGGCTCTTGTGTGAGACTATAATTAGTCCGATTTTAGCAAGTGGAGATTAGATATGCTTTTCGGAAATTATTATAGAGAAAACAGCTCCACAAGGGCTATTCTTATGAATATGCTTGTGGCAGCCATCAGCTTGTTTATAAATGGATTTGGAGTTTATCTTACCATCCAAGCAAACATCGGCGCCAGCCCTTGGGATGTATTAAACCTTGGCTTATCAAAAAGTCTTGGGATATTATATGGAACAGCATCAATTGCGGTGTCCTACAGCATCCTTGGAATAGATATTTTTATGAGGGCACCTATTGGTATTGCAATGTTTATAGATGCTTTTGTTGTAGGTAAGTCTGTGGATTTGTTTAATCGAATTGGTTTGGTGGAGCCTTGCAGCTCATTTGCTACAGGCATCCCTGTTATGATTATTGGACTGATTATAATGGCTTATACTCAGTTTACTTATATGGCAGCAGCACTTGGCTGTGGACCTAGAGATACACTGCTTGTGGCTCTTACAAAGAGAGCAAAGAAGCTGTCCATCGGTGTGGTCAGCATTGGACTTCTTTCCACCGCCACATTTGTAGGCTGGCTCTTAGGAGGACCTGTAGGCATCGGCACTATTATCAGCGCCTTCGGCACCGGCCCTATCATGCAGTTCGCATTTAAGTCAGTGAAATTCAACGCAGCTGAGATCCGCCACCAGAGGCTGTCGGAATCATTTAAAATAATGTTCGCAAAGCCTTCCCACTAGTGGGAGGCAAGCAGCTTAAAACAAAACAGGAAGGTTTAGCCAAAGACTAACAGAGATAAAAAAGCCATGGGCAATTAAATGTCCATGGCTTTAATTACATTAGATAGCGACTTCTGGTCTCTTAATCTTTCCAGTTGCAGTCTTTACGAATTCTGTATCTTGGAATTCTACGCCGTAGATTCTCTTGTAAATTGGGAGCTTTTTATTAAGCTCGTCAACGTGTGCCTTGATATCATCATGAGCGTTTTCGTCGCAGAAAACAGAAACGTGGATTCTGTCATTCTTCTCGAATGCCAGGCATTCCTTAACGTTTTCATTTGCGTACATGTATCTCTCAAGCTCCTCAGGGCTTACATTCTCACCACTTGAAAGGATGATAAGATTCTTCTTACGACCAGTCATGTAAAGGTATCCTGACTCGTCAAGGTAACCAAGGTCACCTGTGAAAATCATACCATCACGTAAGATTTCTGCAGTAGCTTCCTCGTTCTTGTAGTAACCCATCATGTTACCCCAGTACTTGATACCAATCTCGCCGTCGATAATCTTGATTTCTGCATCATCGTAAGGACGACCTACAGAAGCCATATGATGCTCCATATCGAAGTTGAATGTAGCATTTCCACCTGTCTCAGTCATACCGTAGTACTGACCGAATGCGATACCGTGTGAAGTGATTTCTTTAACGTCATCAATACTTACAGGAGCACCTGCTGTGCAAAGAATCTTAACGTTACCAAGCTTGTCCATATGACCTCTTTTGATAGTTTTAAGCCAAAGCTTTAAAGTACCAGGAAGTACACAAGCGTAATCAATTTCCTCGCCTACAAGATCATCAAGAATGTTCTCTGGATGAACGCTCTGGTAGAATGTACATGCATGCTCTGACCATGTGATAAGAGCAAGAAGTCCACCAATGTGATAGAGTGGGAAATTAGTGTAGATTGGCATACCTGGGTATGGCTCAAAGCCATTTGAATATCCCTTTGGAAGTGCAATCTTTTCACCGCTGAAGATGTTACCTACAGAAAGCATTACACCCTTTGAAAGGCTTGTAGTTCCTGAAGTGTAAACAATCATCATAAGGTTGTTAGCTTCTTCGTCTGTGAAGTCCTTAAGATCCTTTGGCTCTACATCTCCCTTAAGAGCAATGTCAAAGCTGTAAGTCTTAGTGTCTGATAAGAAGCTGAATTTCTCAAGATCGTCAGCAATAAGGTATTCAGCATCTGAATTTTTTACTGCAAACTTAAGATTTTCTTCCATCTCACGGAAGTTAAGAGGAATGACTACAGCTCTGCTGAACATGAGTGCAATAGCGATAACTACGTACTCATAGCTGTTTCCACCAATAAGAGCAATGTGTCTGCCCTCTAATGGACCCATAAGATTTTCAAGTCTTGTAGCACATTCCTTAATGTCGCGTATGTATGTCTCAAATGTAATGTTGTAGGAATTCTCTCCATCCAGATATCTGAATGCATTAACATGTTTTTCCTGTTCCAATGTTTCCAAATATTTAAACATAAACTACCTCCCTGTTTAAAATGTATTGCGAACGCTAAAAATTATAGCATGAAAAGTCTGATGAGATGTGTGGAGAACTTGCCAATATCCTGCTGTTTTTGACAGATGGTGTCAATTAAAAACTATTGATGATATAGGGGGAAACTTTTAAAATATTGTTATAGTCAGGGGAAGGCATATTATAGGGGTGTGAAATGTATTTAAATACACGGAAACATTATCTATCTGAATCAATATGTTCATCGGCATTAATAGGCTTGTTTTCACAATGCCTTAATGCTTTGTCGCGCTTTTTTTTCAGCTCCAATCTCAGTGAGCCTGATATGCTTAACAGCACTATTTTCTATTCAAATATGTGTATTCATCTGACAGTTACCATTTTGATTGCAGTTATCTTTACCAGAAATATAAAGAAGATGCGAAAAATTATGAAAGTGGTTACAGAAGATGATAGTGAAGAGATGGGCCTGTTGCAGAAGGAATACATTCCAGATGGAATATCTACTCTGACAGCATTGGACATTTATCAGCTCCTTGAAATATGGGCTTCCATACTTCTGTTTATACAGATTATGTCTATGGTATCCAGCTATCAGTACAAGAGTTTTGTCAGTGATTTGTACAGAATCATTCCTATGGATACATATGAGAGAGCAGTGGATTTTTCTGGAATATACAATTCCACACACGGGTTTAAATACATCGGAATGTTTTCCGCACTGATTATCGGAATATTTGTATCGGCAGTATTTTTGAAAGACAGGTTTTTAAAGATTATATCTGTGATTATAACAGCAGTTTTTATTTTGGCATTTTGCATTTTTCAAATGATTACATTTGATATGGAAGTCAAAATCATTAGCATTGTCTGGACTTCGGTAATCTATCATGGTATGGAAACTATAGGTCTTTTGCTGTTTTCATTTTATTTGGCGAAACATTATAAAGGACTTTAGTAACACATGAGACGTGCTGGTGCTCTCTGCCCACGTGCTATCCGTAGACAGACATTTGATTGGACATATGATAGTCTTGTATTATACAATAAACTTCGGTGAAGTGGATGCCTTGTTTCAGCTGGACTTGCTTTTAATTCTACAAGCGCACAGGCTGCTGAGAATATAGAAGCTACAGCACAGGTTACAGCCAGTGATTATGACAAGCTTCTTACAGAAATTGCACAGGCTGAGAAGGAAGTTAGTGATGCAAAGGCTAGATATGAGGCTACAGCTTCAGAATCCTTCAAGAAGAAAGCGGCACATGGAGAGGCAGTGACTGAACTCTATGTGAAGTATTGTGGTTACGATAGTATAGTTTATAAATGTGAGGAGGCTGGTGTGGTTTCGGAGGAGTATCTTGAGGCTAAGGCTGCATTAGATAACATCGCGATAGACACACCATACAGCAGTTTATCAGATTTAGAAAGAGCATATTGGGTAGCATATTATCAGGTATGGACTAATCCAGATAAGTCATATGTGGAATACCGTCGCAAGCTTAACTATTTAGATGAGCTTTTAGAGAAGAAGGCAGAGATGGATAAGTATCTCAATCCTGGCACAGAAACAGCTTCTCTTGAGAGTGTTAACAGACAGTTCAGCTTAGTTAATAGAGCATATGGCAACTGTACAATGGATGGTACAGGTACTGTTACAGTTAATGCTGATTCTAAGACATTTTCAATCAATTGGAATGTAGAGGTATACGAGGGTGATACATACATCTGCACATACGCAGATAGCTTAAAAGATATTCCAGTTAACTATGTAGATGGCAAGTGGGTAATTTCTTACTCAGGTCAGACTTTTGATTTAAATGAGATTCTTTCTCAGCTTCAGTAAGCATGAATAGTATCTATATCAAGACTGTTTCTGAACGATGTGGACACACCATAATTCAGGTTGATGATAATGGACAGAATAGTATTGTGCTTTTTGGTGGTGCCAACCAGGATAATACCAGAGACAATGTTGACGGCCACAAAAGCATCAGCTTTGGCTGTTCAGAAAAAGGGGGCCGCACAATCAATTCCTTCAAGAAATGAAATTGGTTGATAGAAAAAGGAAAATCATAACTTGTAATTATCTTTTAAGAAGTGTATTATACCGAGTAATACAGTTTGTAGAAAGGTAGTATGTTATGAAGAAAATATTAAAAATTATGGGTATAATATGCACTGTTACAGGAATCATAGGTGTTGGTGCTGGAGTGTTTTTTCTTGCTGCCAGCGGAGTTATGATTTTTAATCCTGCATATGGTGATGCTAATGATATGGGCATTGTGGTTGTTGCAGGCGTTATGTTATTAGTGCTTGGCATTGTGCCACTTGTTGCAGGAATATTAGCCTTAAGAGGTGCTAAGAAAGCAGACAAATAGAATATAAAAAATGACCCTCCCTTGACAATTATCAGTGAAGAGAAGCTCACAAACGCTAGATGGATTTAATTTAAAGTGTAAATCATTGAAAAATAAAGGCCGGATGAGGTGACTACTTCATTCGGTCTTTTTAAATTTACAGGAATGTAGATTGAATAAAAATATAAATAATCACTCACACTTTTCGACTAAATCTGATAGAGTAATAATTGAGTATACAGAAAATTTTTGTAGGACTCTTTATATTAAATTCAATTCCATAGATTTTTTAGTACATTAATTAAGTGGGTATATTTATGTACACCTTCCTTTGCTACTATTATAAATATTAATAGAGCATGGAGGAAATAATAAAAATGCCAGTTATATCTAGTTTTTTTGGAATTGAAATTTCAATGTATTACGATGATCACAATCCACCACATTTTCACGCAAAATACGGTGAATATAAAGCTTTGGTGGATATAAAGAGATCACGGATAATGAAAGGCTTTATGCCATCATCACAAGTCAAATTGGTTTTGGCTTGGTCGATTATTCATAAAGATGAATTAATGAATGATTGGGAGCTGGCTAAGATGATGGAAGAACTAAAAAAAATAGAACCGTTGAGGTAAAGAGTATGATGTATGAGATAATTCAGGTTGTTCCACAGGATGATTTTACGGTTTGGATATATTTTGCAGATGGAAAAATTACTTGCTATGATGTGAAGCCGAATCTTACTAAAGGGTTATTTAAAAAAATAGATGACATAGTCGTATTCAAAGAAAAATGTAAAATCATGAATGATACTTTGGCATGGGATATAGGGGTAGATGGCGAGGCTGATTGCTTGGATATAGATCCGATTACATTGTATAACTGTCCTGAAGTCGTTGATACTTTAGCATAGAAATAAAAGAAAATTAAATTTCTAATGGAGGTCCTAAAATGTCAAAATTTATTTTACAAGTGAAAAAGAGACGTCTTTGGAATTGTAGTATTGAAAATAGAATTTGATGTTTTAGTACCTGGAAGAATTAAGTGATTAGAAATAATAATGGAAATAAATTGAACAAGGTGATTAGTGAATTGTATAATTCATAAATCACCTTGTTGGAGTTGGGTTAATTCAGTTTAGCATTCAAATGATACGCCTGTATCAATATTTTTTCTTTCCACAATTCATCTTCAGCATCAAGATGATATGTCTCATATCCATACTGTCTTCCGTTTGAACAGACGATTTTCTCGTCATCAATATGAAAGGCAATTCGATATTTGCTAGGCATTTTCTGAGGAAGAATGGTTGAATTATTTCTCTGAACCTCCTTCAAATGTCTTTGTCCATTTACAATCCCATCAAAACGAACATTATACAGTTTGAAAAGATGCCTAATGTAGCTTTCCGTCCTGAAAGAGGAGGTGTAGACCCATACTTCAAAGCCCAGCTCCTGAAGTTCGTTAATCAGCGCAGGAGTGCCAAGCCTCAATCGTTCTTTATATATTTTGTTAAAGGGAAAAGGTGGCGGCTCTTCAACCTTGTGGGTCATCGGTGATACAAACAGAACCTCATCAAGGTCGAAGGAGATACGCATTTTCTCGCCGGCATTATTAATCATAAGAAGGTAGCTCCTTAATAATGTTGATTACGTCCCTTGACCAGTGATCCTTATCTTTGATTGGATATACACGGAATTCATTGGCTACATTGTCAAACATACTGACTTCAGCATTATCGAGATGTAGAGTGTATAAATAGTTGTCGACATACAGTGATTCCATCAGTTTTTTGTCTTCTGGATTAGTTCTTTTTGATGTACCTGTAACTATACCAGTAGCAGTTAAATGGTATTTACGTAAAAGCGATTTAATATAGTCAGTGGAATAGTAGTTAACACTGTATAACCAAATATCAAATCCGTTTTTTTCAAGCATTCTAAATAAAGCAGGAATTCCAAGTCTCAGTCGATCTGGGTAAATCTTATTAAGTGGGAATGGTAATGGTTTTTCTGCCTGTCCTTGTGTGCCATTGTAGAAAACAACCTCGTCTAAATCAAGGGTAACGCGCTTGTTGTGCTCTGAGTGTTTAACTATTTCTTTGATTTCCTGATTGTGAACTACATTTACAACCTGTACTGGAATTTTTGGATAGCCCAGTCTTAGGGCCGCAGCCCACCTGTGATGGCCGTTTAGAATCATATAGCCATCAGGATGAATCCGTTCAACTACAATAGGCTCCTCGCCCATATAGTAATTCTGATAAATTCGCTCCGAGTTTAAAAACTTCTTTTCATAATCAGAAATGATTCGATAGCTAGGCCCAATCTTAGGATGAGAAAATTCATCGTCAGGATTTGGATGCAGGTTTTCACAATAACATCGTTTTACAAGAAGGCGATGAAGCAAACCAGACTTGATTGGAATAGCTACTCCATCATGTCTTGATATTTCATCAGCTATATATGCTTCGAATTGTGTTTTGCTTTCCATAGGCTACCCTTATATGTGGATAAATAAACTATTTAACAGGTACGCAATGCTTATCGTTGATGTCGCAAACCTTCTGAACGCGACGGCGATATTTTTCCTCCATAAGTGGATCTGTATTAAGCCATGTCTTTACAACTTCCATAGCCATAAGTCCGCCAATAATTTTTGCACCAAGGCAAAGGATATTTGAATCTGTGTGCTGTCTTGCGAGAGTAGCACATAAAGGATCCTGGCAAACTGCAGCGTAGCAGCCGTTGATTTTATTTGCGATAAGAGCACTGCCATATCCAACACCATCACAGAAGATTCCTCTGTCGCATTCTCCCTTCGCTACTGCAAGGGAAGCTGGATAAACGAAATCTGAAAGGTCGCAGCTTTCACCATCATAAGTACCAAAATCTACTACTTCATATCCGTTACTCTCGAGATATGCCTTAATTTCATTCTTCATTTCTGTTCCGGCATGATCATTTGCCATTGCAATTTTCATATGGAATTACCTCCTAAACCTATTAATAACTGGGTTTTAACCACAGTTGTTATCCATAAACACTTATACCATATCACAAATATGTGAAGACTTAATAGAATTTTTAGAATTAATTCATTGCATTTAAGTCTCCACTTTGCCATATTATAACTATAAATACCACTATTAATAGCGATTTGTGAATTTTTGGAGGAACAATGAAAAATATAAAAAATAAATCATGGTATTCACTAACAGTTTCAATTTGTATAGGTGTAGTACTTTTCGTTCTGCTGATGAAAATCAGTTCAGTTCTCAACATAATCGGAACTTTCTTAGGTTTCTTTTCCACAGTTTTCTTTGGGGCAGTTATTGCCTACATAGTTAATCCATTGGCTATGTTTCTTAGAAGAAAGGTATTTGGAAAGCTTAAGAATGAAAAGACTAAGGCTGCACTTGGAAATGCATGTGCATTTGTACTTTTGATTTTTATTCTGGTGTGGATAGGTGTTTTAGTTGTTCCACAGCTTGTGGACAGTATTAAGATTTTCGCTAGAAATTTCAATGGGTATATGGATAAGCTCCAGAGAACACTTACAGCTATTGGAGTTTCAAATTCAACACTCGATTTAACCAGCTTTATCAATAACTCAAATGATTTGCTCAATACTGTGAAAGTATATGCTTCAAAAAACATGAATACAATTATGGCTACTACAGCTGACGTAGGTAGCGGTGTTGCACAGGCATTTATAGCACTTTTACTTTCAATTTATTTCCTTGCTGAAAAGGATAAACTTAAGGCAGGCGGAGCAAGATTTTTAAAGGCTCTCTGTAAGGATCAGTATGAAAAAGTTGAATATATAATCAAAGAGAGCGATAAGATTCTCAATTGCTACATCGTTTATAACCTGATTGATGCCATGGTTGTTGGTATCGTAAATGCGATATTTATGACAATACTTGGAATGCCTTATACAGGACTTGTTTCTGTGCTTGTAGCTGTATTTAACATTATCCCTACATTTGGTCCAGCTATCGGGGCAGTAATCGGTGGCTTCCTGCTTCTCTTGGTAGAACCATGGTATGCAGTAGCATTTTTGATTTTCACAGCTGTCCTTCAGACACTTGACGGCTATGTTATCAAGCCAAAGCTTTTTGGAGATTCCCTTGGAGTTTCTGGCCTTTGGATTCTCATCGGCATTGTGGCTGGTGGAAAGATGTTCGGTGTAGTAGGAATCCTTCTTGCCATTCCTATGGTTGCCATTTTAGATATGATTTATCATAAGTATCTGCTTCCATTCCTTGAAGATATGGATGAGGAAGAGATTGAAAATACTGGAGAATAACATGAGAAAAAAAGAGCTTGCTCTTATTGTAATAGAAAGACTAAAAAAGGAATATCCATACAGTGACTGCACATTGGATTATGATGATGCATGGAAGCTTCTGGTGTCGGTAAGGCTTGCAGCCCAGTGCACAGATGCCAGAGTAAATGAGATTGTTCCTTTATTATATGAAAAGTTTCCTACCATTGAGGCCATTGCAGATGCTGATGTGGCAGATGTGGAAGCCATAGTGCGCCCTTGTGGATTAGGAAAATCCAAGGCCAAGGACATAGTGGCATGTATGAAGATGCTGCGAGATGTTTATGACTGTAAGGTTCCAGATACTATGGAGGATTTACTTAAGCTTCCAGGAGTTGGACGTAAATCAGCCAACCTGATTCTTGGAGATGTCTATGGCAAGCCTGCTATTGTAACAGACACACATGCCATAAGACTTTCAAACCGTATCGGCCTCGTAGACAATATCAAGGAGCCAACTAAGGTGGAGATGGCCTTACGCAAAATCATTCCACCAGAGGAAGGCAATGAACTCTGTCACCGCCTTGTGGATCATGGCCGCGCCGTCTGCACAGCCCGCACAGCACCTTACTGCGACAAATGCTGCCTGGAGGATGTGTGCAAGAAGAGAATATAGGCTTCCCCTTGACTCTGTCATGCTATCCTTCTAATGAACTAAAGTTTTTATTGAATCTTTTGTATACTTACTAGAAAATGTGATGAATGTGTGAAAATTATATTGAAATTAAACCCTCAAAATGATACTCTAACATTACACGACATAACGATTTAGGAAGGGCGATTTACATACCAAATCATTTAGGTACATAGTGGATGATTGGGATATGTGAGTCGCCTTTTTTGACGCGTTTTTGTCTGAATTTATTAAAGGAGGAGAGGATAGGTAATGAAAAAATTGGCTCGCAGAGGGCTATCTTTAGTTCTTTCGCTTTTGATGGTTGTTTCATGTGCTTACACTGATATTTCTTTCATTTCTAAGGCCGAAGAAACAAACCATGTCTGGACTAAAGTAAGTCTATCCGATATCACATCTAGTGATTCTATTGCCATCACAATGAGCACTTCCGATGGCGAAATCTACGTATTGCCAAATGCATCTACAGGAAAAGCACCAGCAGCTGTTCTCGGAACAGTTAACAATGGTTCTTTAACTATCGAATCAGGTAGTGATTCAGATTATGCATGGACAATTACAAAGAACACTGTTGAGGAGACAGTTGTAGCAGGCTCTGATAATAATACAGAGGCAGAGACAGCTGCTGTTCAGGAAAAGACAGTGTCAGAGGAAATAAGCAGTGAGGCTACAGAAGAAAAGGCTTCTGTAAAAGCTTCTGAAAAGACTTCTACTAATGAGGTTTCTGAGACTACAGAGGATGAGACTGTAGTTGAGAATGCAGAGGCTTCTGAGGTAAAGGCAGAAGAGAAGTCCGTTGAAGATTCTGATAAGAAGGATCTTGAGAAAGAGGATGACAAGGACTCACAGGATAAGGAGTCAGAGAAAAAGGTTACAAGAACTTACTATACAATAGGAAGTGGTTCTTCATATCTTTACACTAACGCTGCTAACAACGGTGTTAGAGCTGGTTCGATGCCAAAGGATCAGGTTGGCGCTCAGTGGCAGCTTGATGATACTGGTTATCTTTCAGCTAAAGACTCAAAGGATGCTACTCGATTCTTAGGGGTATACAATAAACAGGATTGGAGAGCATACACAAACACAACAGGAAACATTAAGGACCAGACCTTAGGTTTCTACAAGCTTACAAGCAAGGTTGCAGGTGAGGGCAAGGTTTCAGCTCCAAAGGCTTCTGTTGAAAGCGGTACAGAGGTAGAGTTTGGTGCTGAGGTAGAGCTTACATGCGATACAGAAGACGCTAAGATTTACTACAACGTAAATGGCAGCGAGGACAACTACAGCCCATACAAGAAAGCAATCGAAATCACAAAGGAAACTACAATTTATGCTTACTCAGTTGTTGATGAGACAAAGAGCGAGATAGTTTCATTCAACTACAAGCTTATTGCAGGTTCCAAGATTACAGATATTACAAAGCTTGATGATGAGCAGGAGTTTGTACTTTCATTTAATAATGAAAAGGTACTTTCTACTGAGGCAAGCGGCAAGAAGATGGCTGGTGTTGATGTAAAGGTTGATGATGACAACCACCTTACATACACAGATGCTCAGGCTGCTATTGTTAAGCTTAAGCTCGTAAAAGCTGAAAATGATGGAGAGTTTTATCTTACATCAGACATTCTTGAGGATAATGTACTTACAACAAAGTACCTTACTTCAGGAGCTACAGGAAACAGCCTTTCACTTGAGGCTGAGAAGAATGAGTTCAGCCTTTGGTCAGTTGAGCCAGAGGAAGATGGCACATTCCTTGTTAAAAACGTAAATGCGGTTTACAAGAATAAGGCACAGTATCTTGAGTTCTACTCAGGATTCACAACATACAGCTACACAGCTGGTGGAAAGAAGGATGCATACACATTCTCAGCATACACAGTACCTGAGCTTGAGAAGACAGATGCTCCTACAGACAACACACTTGGAAAGCTTCTCACAAGAGAGCTTTACGATGGAGATCAGGTAGTTGTTTATTATCCAGCAGGCAAGAAGCTTATGACATCTGAGGCTACTACAAATGGTAAGATCAAGGATGTTGCAGCTGAGCCAGCAGAGGATGGCACACTTGAAACAAAGGATTTAAATGCTGCAGTTCTTAAGGTTGCAGTTGATGACAACGGATACTATTCTTTCAAGACAGCTGATGGCAAGTACCTTACTGGCTCAGTTGAGGAGAAGGAAGTAGACGGCAAGAAGAAGACTTATGCAAATCTTACTCTTGAGGATACAAAGACAGATAACAGCCTTTGGACAGAGGAAGCAGCCAGCGCAGAAGGAAAGTATTACTTAAAGAATGCTTTCGCAAAGGTTGGTTCAAACGTTCAGGCTCTTGAATACTATAGTGGATTCTCACTTTATGGATTCAAGGAAGCTGCTGCTTATGAGTTCAGCTTCTATGCACTTGAAGAAGGCACAAAGACAGTTAAGTACGATTATGATGATACTCTTCTTACAGTTGCTCAGTGGGCAGGTAATGCACACTACGATGAAGTAGAGACATCTAAGGAGTATATCAACGGTGACTTATATGCTACTAACGATATGCTTGATTCATCTGCTAAGTACACAGCAGTTGTAAATGGAAGTGTTTCACAGCCATGGACATCTGCAAAGAGTAGCAACACAGGCTCTACAAACTTCTACATGGGATCAACAGGTGTTATCAATAAGGACACTGATTACATGCAGTTTGCATTCCCATCAGCAGGCTATGGCAACATGTCAGTTGATTTCAGAATGAGAGCTTCAAACACTGCTTGCGGAGCATTCCAGCTTCAGTACTCTACAGATGGAGAATCATTCAAGGATCTTAAGACTGGTACATATTCATATAAGTACACAGCTTACAAGGCAGGAGATAAGGTAGATGAGAACGGCAAGGCTGTTCAGGAGCCATTCGAGGTAAATGGTTCTGGCGACATCACAGATGGTAAGGCACTCACATCTCTTGCTCCAACATACTACATCACATTTAGCTTCGACATTCCAAATGCAGCAGCAAATGCTGAGAAGCTTTATGTAAGACTTGTTCCTGCAAGCGACAAGTCAGCTAAGGGCGACAAGGCTCCAGCAAAGGGCGGTGTTATCCGCATTGATGGTGTTACATTCAAGGGTAACCCAATCGTTAGCGATGATGTTACTGGTTATGTAATTGCCAGTCCAGCAGCCGGCGAGATTTCTTCTAACCAGAAGGTATCTCTTTCATCTAAGACTGAGGGAGCAGAAATCTTCTACTCAGTAAACGGTGGAGAGTTTGTTAAGTACGATGATGAAAAGAAGGTAAGCTTCACAGAGCTTCCAGCAACAGTTCGTGCTTACGCTACAAAGGAAGGACTTGCTAAATCTGTTACTGTAAATTATCAGTACACACAGGCTCAGGTTTCACCAGTTAAGGCTACACCAAACGGTGGCGCAGTTATTGAGAATCAGAAGGTATCCCTTAAGTCTAAGACAGAGGGTGCTAAGATCTTCTACAGATACATGACTGAGGAAGAGATTGCAGCAGCTGATAACACAGTAGCTTCTGAGGAGAACAATGAAGAGACAGAAGAGCCAGCAGTTGAAGAGCACAATGACTGGATTGAATATGAAAAGCCATTCACACTTGAGACTCTTCCTGCTCAGATCCAGGTAAAGGCTACAAAGGAAGGCTACAAGGATAGCGCTGTTTCTACTCTCAAGTTCACAAAGAAGGAAAATGAGAAGTACAACATCTACTTTGGACAGATTCATGCACACACAAGCATTTCTGACGGTGCTGGTACACTTGAGGAGGCTTTAAAGCATGCTACTAACGTAGATAATCTTGACTATATCGTAATTACGGACCACAGTAACTCAATTGACAACGAGAAGGAGTCAAAGATTACTGAGAACGTAGATAAGGCTGCAACAGATGAGTGGACATACGCTCACAATCTTGTAAAGCAGTACTCAACAGATAAGTTTACATGTGCTTACGGTTATGAGATGACATGGTCAAATGGTCTTGGTCATATCAACACTTACAACACACCAGGTTTCCAGAGCCGTACACAGACAGCATACTCAACATATGCTACAGCATTACAGAATTACTATGAGGCACTTAGATCAGTTCCTGATTCTATCAGCCAGTTCAATCACCCAGGTACAACCTTCGGTGATTTCCAGGATTTCGCATACTACACAGAAGAGAACGATGCGTTAATCACAATGATTGAGGTTGGTAACGGTGAAGGTACAATTGGTTCTTCAGGTTACTTCCCATCATACGAGTACTACACTCGTGCCCTTGATAAGGGATGGCACGTAGCTCCTACTAACAACCAGGATAACCACAAGGGTAAGTGGGGCGATGCCAACACAGCACGTACAGTAATGCTTGCTGATACAAATGATGAAACTGCTATCTATGATGCAATGAGAAATTATCGTATATACGCAACAGAGGATAACGACCTCTCAGTATATTACACACTTGATAATAACATCATGGGTACAATCCTTGAGAAGGATGCAGTAGGTGATACTGTTGAGCTCAAGGCAGAAATCAAGGATCCTACAGATTCAAAGATTGGCCGTGTTGAGGTTATCGTTAACGGTGGTCAGTCAATCGCTATGGAGAATGTAGCTACTAACGAAAAGACAGTTACATTCGAGGTACCATCTAGCTACTCATACTACTACTTAAAGATTACAGAAGATGATGGCGATATCGCTGTTACAGCTCCTGTATGGGTAGGTGAGGTTGAGGCTTGCGGTATCAACAAGACTTACACAAACACAGTTCTTCCTGTAAAGGGAGAGAGCCTTGATGTAAATGTTGATTTCTACAACAACGAGCAGACAGATCTTACAATCGACAACATCCAGGTAGTCCTCAAGGACGTTGATAATAAGGAAACAGAGGTTGTAAACCTTTCAGGTGCAGAGGCTGGTATCACATCAGTTAAGTCACAGGGCACAGCAACCTTCAAGACAGACTTCGTATATAACGAGGCTGGTCAGGTTACTTATGAGGTAGTTGTTAACGCAACACTTAACGGAGTACCTAAGGTATACACAGATAAGCTTCAGTTAAGCTATGCAGTTCCAGAGATGGTTACAGACGTACTCATCGACGGAACACATTACAATGACTATGTTACTGGCTACTACGGTGGCAACATGTCAGCTTTCGTTTCAATCTGCGCTAAGAAGAATATCAGAGCTCAGGTTGTTACAACAGAAATTACACCAGAGATGCTTGAGAAGTGCTCATTACTTGTAGTATCCGCTCCAGCTAAGAAGTCTGGTACAGCAAATGCTGGTGATTACACAGTTTCACACTTCAGTGATGATTTCATTGCTATGGTTAAGGACTATGTGGCAAATGGCGGTTCTGTAATCGTATGTGGTCTTGCAGATTACTCAGATACAACAGACGGTCAGACAGCTACAGAGCAGAACAAGCTTCTTGAAGCAATCGGCTCTACAATCCGCATGGGTTCTGATGAGGTTTGTGATGATACAAACAATGGTGGTCAGGTATACAGAATGTACCCAACTACTTACAACACAGAGTCAGCTTTATTTGCTGGATTAAGAGATGGCCAGAAGTACAGCCAGTACTCAGGCTGCTCAGTTGATATTTCAAATGCTAAGGCTACAGATTTTGTAGACAAGGCACAGTGGCTTGTAAAGGGCTTTGATACTACTTACTCAGTAGACTGCAAGGATGCATCAGGAAATCCACAGCCAGGTACACTTGATAACGGTGTTAAGGGTGCAAAGAATGACAACCTTGGTGATGTTACATTCCTTGCAACACAGCACACAAAGGCTGGTGGTGATATCTTCGTAGCTGGTGGCGTATTCATTTCAGACTTCGAAGTAAAGGCAGAGATGGACAACAATGATTCATTGCCATACACTAACCACACAATCATTAACAACATCCTTGAGGGTGTTACAGTAGAGCTTCCAACATCTACAATCGCAGAGGCTCGTGCTGGTAAGATGAATGAGGTATTCGCTGTTGAAGGTTATGTAACATCTGGTACAGACAACGAGAACACAACATTCTTCGATACAATTTACCTTCAGGATGAGACAGCTGGTATCGACATATTCCCATATGCTACACCAGGTCTTGCAATTGGTACAAAGATGCGTATCGTTGGATACGTTTCACAGTATCAGGGAGATAAGGAGCTTAAGGTTATCTCATCTAAGATTCTTAATGACGAGCCATACGTATGGGCTCCAAAGGAAGTAGACACAAAGACTGCAATGAATTATGATGCTCTTGGTGGTTCACTTCTTAAGACAACTGGTAAGGTAACAAGAGTTGCTTACGGTTCTGACGGAAAGACTGTTGAGGAATTCTGGCTTAAGGATTCTACAGGCGTTGAGGCAGCTATCTTCATCGATGGTTACATCAACTCAGCTACAACAGGAAAGAACGAAGTAGCAAACTTCGTTAAGGAAGGTGCTACAGTTTCTGCAGTTGGTGTTCTTTACATGCACCCAGAGGGAGATTCTGAGGTATCAGTACCTGTATTCAGAGTTCGCAATTGCGATGATATTGTTCTTGTTAAGGAGCCTGAACCAGAGGTTAAGCCAGATCCTGTTAAGGAAACAATCAAGCAGGTTGGAAAGGTAGTTAAGAATGTTGTTGAGACTGTTGAGAAGACGGTTCAGAAGGTAGCTGCCAAGAATCCAGTTGTTAAGAAGATTGTTGAGAACCCAGTTGTTAAGCAGGTGGTTAGCGCAATTAAGAGCTTCTTAGGAAAGTTTTTTGGATGGTAATTTTTTAGAAAATGAAAAAAGAACTGATAATTAAAATTGTATCAGTCCTTGTATTTATAGCCCTCAGTGTTGGAGTGATTATTTACGCCAACACTGACAGGCCAAAATACACTATCACAGAGAGCTCTGGCGTCGAATATGAGACTGCTAGAGTTCTTTCTGTAATAGAGGATAATACATCGATTGATAAAGAAATTGAAAATGTAAAAAAGGGAAGTGCCGAACTTGAGGTAGAGCTTCTCACTGGCCGTTATAAGGGAGATGTTTGTCATGTGACGAACTACTTCAGTGCCCTCTATAATGTTGATGTGGCAAAGGGCGATAAGGTCAGTGTCAGAATAGATACTACTGATGCAGGTAAATATGAGGTGAGCATTTACAACTACAACAGAATTCCTCTTTTTTTAGGACTTATTGTTGTGTTCTTCGCAGTGCTTGTTTTACTAGGTGGTAAGCAGGGCTTAAAAGCTTTCGCAGGACTTGCATATACAGTGGTTGCAATTATTTTTGTATTGCTTCCACTTACATTAAAGGGAGTATCGCCTATTCCACTTACAATAGTTATAGTGTTCGTTACATCAGCTTTGTGTTTCTTGCTTATTGGCGGTGTACAGAAGAAGACAATTGCAGCAGCATTTGGCTCTCTTGCAGGTGTTCTCATAGCAGCATTACTTGGTGAGCTTGCTGCCAAGGCAGGCGGTGTTACCACATTCCAGATGGATGAAGCAGAGGCGCTTCTTCTTGTGAAGTCAACAAATCCTATTCAGCTTCGCGGCTTGTTTATAAGTGGAATTTTGATTGCCGCCATGGGCGCTGTTATGGATATTGCAATGTCTATATCATCTGCAATAGGAGAGATTCACGAGGCCAATTCAAAGCTTGGCTTTAAGGAGCTTTTTGCAGCAGGCATGAACATCGGTCGCGATGCAATGGGAACCATGGCAAACACACTTGTGCTTGCTTATGTTGGTGGAGCACTTAACATGATGGTGCTTATCTATTCCTACGGCGTTTCCTTTAGACAGCTTGTCAACACAGATTTTGTGGCTATAGAATTGATTAGAGCCGTTGCAGGTTCTATTGGAATCATCGGAACCGTGCCATGTGTTTCAGCAGTGGCTGGATATTTGTATAGTAAGAAATAGGATTGATTAAAGACTGCTAGTGCTGAACAGGAAAAAATCTGCAGAAGAGGTAGCTACAGAAGCTGATGAAGCTTCATCAAATGCGATGTTAATTATAGTATTATGCATTCTTGCTTTAGCTGCTTTAGGATTTTTTGGTATTCAATTTTACAATTTACGTAAAGGAAAATAGAAAGTAAGGACTAGGCATTTTACCTAGTCCTTACTTAGTGCTTTTATTTATGAACGAATATTTACAGTTTTTGCAACACCGTTTTCGATTTCTACTTCAAAGAATAGCCCGGAATCTAGTAGACCCTTGAATATTTCTTCAAATTCTTCACGGGTCTTTTCTTCAGGACCTGCTTCACCACCATGTAACAGGTATTTTGTGTTTTCATCAACTTTAAATGTGTTTACATCACCTGGAACCATTCCGATTGGGTCCTGGAACATATCGTTCTTGAAGTTTAAAGTACCTTCCAGAGTGAAAGTGTCTCCATCTAAATGTGCATCATAAATTATCGCACGTATAACGCCATACTCATCAGGCTCACCGCTGAGCTCCTTATTTGATGCTTCTAGATACCCACACCATACTGTTGTATTTGTTGCTTCTTCATCTTCGTCGTCTTCTTCCACTTCCGCTGAACTCTCTGTTGCTTCTTCGGAAACAGTATCCTTAACTGACTGCTCCACAGATTCTACAACTTCAGATGTTTCTGTTGCAGAATCCTCTTTTCCACAGGCGATTATAGCTAATCCTATGCAGAAAATCATTGATAATACCATAATTCTTTTTTTCATTTTCTAACCCAGCTTGGTTTTTGTCTACTTCCGATTGTCAATTTATAAGGATTTAAACCTCGAATCTCATTTTCAGACCAATCCCATTCCAGCATAAGATCGACTAAGTCACTTACATGTTCTTTGTATCTTTGCAATGTATATACCTCTTTAATAGAACTGTTAATTTCAATTTAATAAATATATGATTTCTACAGTCAGATATAGTAGTTATATCGTTAATAAGTGTTAAAATTAAGCTTGTTCTAAAAATGTATGTTTAAAAATATTTAGTTTTACACCATCATCAAAAGTATCCATAGGTGCCCAGTTTTCATACATTTGCCATTCTGTTAAAAGAATTCCTTCTCGGTTCTCAATTAGATAATAACCCAGCTCTAGTTTACATTCATTTGAATGTATTAATTCATTCCAACTTTCAAAATTTGCAAGAATAGCAATAATATGCTGCGCTTTCATCAAACTGAAATTATTTTCATCAATATCACAGGATGCAATTATCCATTCAATGTCTAACCAATATTTTGGATTATAACTGTAACCTATATCATCCTCATTTTTGTACTGTGTTTGGAAATCTTTGTAGAATTTCTTTGCTTGTGACTTGAAATAATCAATGTAATTCACGCGATTTGTTCCTCCTTTGATAAATCATTTTAAGATAGCATCCGTAGACAATCTCAATGAAACTAATCAAAGTTGGATTGTAGAAAAATAATAAGAGGCTGACTTGGTCTTTACACGGATGAGCTGGCGTGCCAATACACCTAGTTCATATTAGCAAATCTAAAATAATATAGTCAAGGTCTGAAAATATATAGAAAAAATTACTTCGAATCTTTGTTACGTGTGGTTTTCTCATTATTAACACATATTTTTGATATTAATAATATGTAAAGGAGGGCTTCTAAATGAGTTTTATATGTAAAAAATGTGGCCATGAAATATCCGAGAATGACGCCTACTGCAAATTCTGTGGTGCTCCTATTAATAATACTGAAGAAGATAATAAATCAGTTTCTTCCATAGTTGCATTAATGTTTACCATAGCGGTCATAGTGTTTGTTATTTTCTTTATCTTTGACTATATTGAAAAAGAAGATATCAATAACAATATAACTATCCAGGAAAATAGTCTTCTTGACTCTGATAGCGAAAATGAAGAAACTTTGCCATAGGGACCGTTTACATATAGTATTAGTGGAATAACTTTTGAAATTCCAGATAATTATTATTATGAGGATGGTTCATTTTCATCCGATTATTCTAGGCTTGGCTTTGAAAGTGAAAAAGTTGAAGATTTTTGGAATGTATATTTATATATTGACAATGCAGCATTTAATGACATTGCAGATCAACAAATAGGAGAGGTCTTATCTAATCCATATAGGGAACTTTCCCAGAGTACATATGTTGCAGGGAATAAAACATTGCTTTATGTATATACTGGAGAAATAAACGAAGAACCTGTTACAGTAATGTTTGCCATTATCCTTTCTTCTGATAGCGAAAGTGTTATCTATGTATATTTTGAAACGCCTAATGATTCGAATGAAGAAATTGATGATTTAGAAGATATACTTGATAATGCCGAGGCAACTGGAGCTGCTGACTCAACAAGTGATCCTAGAAGTATCTTTTATTTAGATGAAGAACAAACGGTAGATGAGTAGACTGTAATGATTGTTGTAAATAACATTTATGAGCATGATATAGACCTTTTTATCGCTCAGCTATTCCATATGGATAGAGATTTTAAAAATCTATTTATAGCTGAGGATGCAAATGTTATTTCTGTTGAATTATCTAAAACCGATTCTAAATTAGGAGAAAGTGACATTACTGTCATACTAGAAAACTCTTCTCATAAGATAGGCTTGTTATATAGAAGATAAGATAGATGCTATAGCTATGCCCAAACAACCAGAACGGTACGTTGAGAGAGGAAAACTTGGTATTAATAATGTCGATTATGATGAGTTTTTAACAATTATTATATGTCCAGAAAAATATTATAACGGAAATGTAGCTGCAAAAAAGTATGGGAAAGTTGTTCTATATGAAACTATTGTTGAATATCTAAAGAATAACAATTCTGGGCAATATGATTTTTTATACAGGCATTCGAGCAAGCTCTGTATAAAGCCAAAAATCCTTCTAATGTGACAATCAATGATACTGCTAATGCCTTTTTTAGAGAGTATCGTTCATATTTAAAAGAAAACTACGCTGGATTAGGAGAAATAGGCAAAAGCCTATTTCTTTTTTTTATGTTCTAAATTTTTGTACAGGCATTTGGAAGTAATAAAGCTTGGTTGGGGGTAGTATCTAAGTATTAACTGAAAGGAGAAAATATCAATGGAGAAAATAAGATTAATAAGTATAGAAGATTTTAAAGAGATGCTATTCTGCGGAGATGCAGAACAAGTATCGTGTTGGAGGGGCGGAAGAGTCGGATATACAAAGGCGCTTTTACAATGTTTTAAATATAAAAATGAATATTATGTAAGATTGATAGATTGCTCAGGTGATATAGCCAGAGTTTTTTCTAATAAGTATTCAGCAAATTATTATTTCAGAGTAATTACAAATGGTGGGCATTATGAGAAAATAAAGGAGGTAGCATAATGGTTACATTACATAGTATTGAAAGAACAGCAGAAAGAACTGGATTGAATAGAAAAGCCTCTATTCGTATGATGGAAAATGCTTATAACAGAGGAATCGATGCGAATCAGTTTAGTACTGTAGAAAAGGAATACTTAGAAAGAAAAGCCTATGATGGAACAATAATAAAATATTATGCAGGATATTGCTTTATTTTTAGCTGTGAAGGTCTGTGTATCACAATGTATAAGGCTCCTACTTGGTTTGGCAAAAGACATTTTGATGGTAAAAATAGAATTCGTAACCTGAAGAAATACAATAAAAAATATTATTTTGACCAGTACAATGAAAGTACTGATTGGGAGGGAATGCTGTATGGAAGCAAAACAAAAATTTGAAACCATTATTCAAAAAATAGAAAATTTAATACGCGAAGAAAAATATTTACAGGACAAAGAAATTAGTAAGATAGCTTTTGAGGTAGTTAATGAAGTCCTAGATGAAAGAAGTCGAAATAACATTTTTAAATTTTTAATGGACAAAACTGTAATTCAATATATATCAGAACGACGTATGATGATTAGTTATAAAAAACTATTATCTAACGGGGATATTCATAAGACTTATCAGGAAGCTATAGACATATCAGGGACAGGTACAGCTCAGGCTTTTTCTACTAAGTTTAAAAAAATATTTGGTATATCACCGAAAGAAGCGTTTGAGATAAATGATGGATTGAAGTATAAAGCTAGACCATCATGGGATAGCCTTACTGAAAATGGAGTAGAAATGAAAATGGAAAATAGAGAAATAATAGTTACTGCTATTGATAATTCAAAAGATATTCAAAATTACGTACGTGATTTAAAGGAGTTATATAGCTTCAATGATGAAGAAGCTCACTTGGCACAAAATTTATGGCTTGATGGTAAATCTTCATTGAAAGAATGTTTTCAATTTGTGGCTGATTATGTATATGACAAAACTGATTTGGAAAGAGATTATAGATTAAAAACAGATTTGGAAAATAATAAAGTCCAATATTTATATTTTAAAAAGGAATTAAATTTTGATCAGATATTTAGAATATTGTTACTGCAATACCTGGGATTTATAAAAAGACCTATAGAAGAATACGATGAAGATTATCTAAATATTTGTTCTGAATACGAAGTGTATATTGTCGATAAACTAGAAACACTGGAGAAAAAGATTAAATATTATAAAAAAATGCGGGATGAAACATACACAAAGTACGATGCACAATTATATGGATTTTATGTATCAAATATTGGTTCTGCGGAGAAGGCTTTTAGGACAATCAAACCTGGAATCGTCAATGAAAGAAAGTTAGAAAAATATAAAGAACGTTTTGGGGCTGAAAAAAAGGTCAAAGAACGCCAAGATTTGGTTGGTTCAGAATATATAGAGTATGAATTCGAAGATAGAGTTGAAGAATGTACATCATATGACGAGGAAGAGTTTGATGATGACGGCTGGGTAGTCAACGAGCTAGAGCGTGATGTATATGATGATAATGAAATATATGCGTATGATGAAGCATATGAGGAAGAACAAAATCGATATGAAGAATTTGAAAGGGCATGTGAAGCTGATTCTTGTTTATCTCAGGAAGAGATTGATAAGCAGAAGACTGCAAGACGTCCATTCAGGATATTCTCTGATTTAGATGTCGAAGGTTATTGGAAAAATAGATGTAATACTAGAGGCGATTTAAAAGATCAGGATATAAATATAGCTGATATTGATGGTTTAGATCCAAAAGATATGATGAATGGAATAGATGATTTGTTTGAGGAGTAAGGAATATGGAGTCCGTTAAGAATATAACAGAATTGATAAAGGCAATAACTTTAGGGGTAGACCCTACAACGGGAGAACGAGTAGATATTGAAATACTAAAGAAGGATAAAGATTTTCAGGATTCGTTAAGGGAATTGCTGAAAAAAGTTAACCTGTCACCAGGAAAAAGTATGTATACTGAAATGGAAGAAGCTTATCCTAATCATGTTATTATACAGCTTGAGAGATATATGTATTGTGCTCATAATAGGTCAGCGTTCGTTTTAAATCAATTATTAGAGTATAGGCTGATAATAGATCGACTTGGACGTCCTACAACTGGAGGTCCAGATTATGACAAAATATCTAATGTTTTAAAAGCAGCTGGTGTGAGTTTTTTATGCGTAAGTAAGGGAGAGTTAGTTGAGGTCTTTAACGGCGAGAATCCATTTGATAAATACAGGGTAGATGTATCCGACTATGAAGCACTAATTGAATCAATAGTAACTGAAACTGGTCTTGAAAATAATGATGAAATTACAGATAAAAATACTGTGATGGAAAGCGATGAAAAAAAACATTTGTCAGAGGAAATAGAGAACAATAGAAAAAAGCAATATCCATATAATTTATTGGAAAAGATACTACCAGATCAAGAGATGTATCCTGAAGATATTGAGCAAAGAATTATGGCCATTATTGAAATAAAGAAAGATGGAAGATATGGAAGAGATTATGAATGTATTTTGAAATACTATAGAGACGGTATGACTTTAGCCGAAATAGGATATGAGTATACTTTGACAGGAGAGCGAGTACGGCAACTAATAGCACGAGGATTAAGAAGACTGAAATCAAAAGATAATATAAGATATTTGAATGGAAAAGCTGATACGCTGATAGTTCCAGCCGGAAAGATAAGCGCTAATATTTTGAGTTCAACTAGTGTAAATGTAGAAGCTATCCCATTTTATAATTCTAAAATTTCCGAAGATGCATTTTCTATTTCAAAAACTCTGATGGATTTGTTTAATCAAGGGATATCAGAAAAAAGACTTCAATATATAGATGTAATTCAATGGTTCTATTCAGTTGGAGACATAAATGTATATGAAGAAAATGGAAAAAATATTTATGTACCAACAGCACAAGGCGATTTACATGGAATAAAAAGAGGGATTGGTAAAACAGTATCTGGAAAAGAATTTTTCGGTATTTTGTTGGAACCAACTGGTCAAAAATATATTAGTGATAACCTTCACGAAATCATAAAATTTATTGATGAATAACTTAATTAAAGCCTCGAAGTCAACAAAGGCTTCGAGGCTTATTAAAATCTGTATTTTAGGACTTTTTATATGCTGCTAAAGGATAAAGCTCACAAGATTTAGCTATTTAATAATTTAGAAATTTCATCCACCATATCGTTAATAGTTTTGGCTTGATTAGCAACTTCTTCTGTATTTTTAGCATTGCTTTCAGCCATAGCTCTTATAGAAACGAATTGTTGATTTTCATCTCTAATACTTTCGGCAATATCCTGATTGATATCTACAGTTTGTTTTATGATATCAGATTGACGCTTGATGGCTTTGTTCATTTCTGAAACCGCAGCAACAGAATCATTAAGCATTACACTCATGTCTGCTACATCGCCAAAGACCTTCTTGAATTGTTCATTTTGTTCTTCAAGCTTTGAGGCGTTTTTCTCAACCTGGCTTGTAATTTCCCTTACATTCATTTGAACTCTATCAATTACTTCGCCAACATCATTTAATGAATTTGATGTACTTTCTGCAAGTTTACCAACTTCTGTTGCCACAACTGCAAAACCCTTTCCAGCTTCACCTGCACGTGCTGCCTCGATTGACGCATTCAAAGCAAGTAAACTGATTGAAGAAGATATTCCCTGAATAAGTTCCAATGTAGTTCCGATTTCTTCAACTGCATTTGACAGACGTTCTGCAATATCTGTTGTGGTGGCCATTGAATCTGAAACATCAGAGTTAATTCCTTGTAAATCATTAAGAGCTTTTTCATTTTCGTTTGATTTAACAAGTAAATTATCTGAGGTATTTTCAACCTTCTCAACATTTTCGATTACAATACTTTCTACATCACTTAGTTCTGAAAGATTTGCCATACTGTCATCAGCTTTGGTACCAAGCATATTACTATTCTCTACTAAATCATCACTTGTGGCTGATAATTCTTCAGCTGAAGCACTTTCATTTGAGGCGATATCAAGTAGTGTAGTACCTGCTGAAACCATCTTTTCAGAAATAGACTTTACAGCATTCATTACACCAACAACCTTCTTGTTGTTTTCTTCAAGTTCATCTTTTTTAGCATTTACAAGGAAATAAGAAACAAAGAAAACAAACAATGTTATGCCGGCCAAAGATATAGTTAATCCAACAATACACATTATTATATCAGTCACATATAATTCGTCTTTTGCAGGAAGAAGTTGTGAGCCTCGAACTATCCATCCACTAATAAGGGAAATAATACAAATTCCACCGGTTAACAATACCTGTTTTATATCAAGGAAAAATCCGATTAGTGTAAGAAAGAATGCTAAGAATCCCCAGAAATTTCTAGTTGGACACATATAAACAATATAAGTCCATTGAATAATAAGTACGCCGGAACAAAAAATTTTGCCTAGCTGTAATTTTCCATCTATTAGATAGCCCTCTTCATTAAATGATGTTTTTAGTATAAGCATTCCACAAATTAAAAAACAAACATCCATAAGGGCGAAACAGATTACAGCAATCCATTGCATATCTTTGTAAAAGCCTAACAATTTCTCAGTAATGAACATACATGTTGCAAACATACATGCTCCTGTCAACGCTATAATGCCCCATTTAAATACCGCTGAAAGATATACTTCGAATGCTGATTTCTTACTACTCATGTACAAAACCTCCTTACATCATCATTTAAAGTAATTTTATCAGCAGATTATGATAAAAGTGTTAAACATTATCCTAAAACTTGTAGGATAATTAAAAAGAAGACCTCTTGTTGACTAAATAAGAAGCCTTCATTTTTGATCAAAGTATTCCAATTTGTTGATTGCAACTAACGTTAGCATAGACTAACACAATGTGATATTATTAGTTAAGAGATAGATAAATAGTATAATGTGCATTTACTTCATGTAATATGCATTATTACAGTTTCTGCTTTTTTAGCATGGATATGTTTACTATTTAGGTAGGAAAGCTATGACAATACATGAATTTGGTAAAGAAAATGACAAGATAATGGTGTTGCTTCATCCTGCAGTTGTGATGTGGGATTTCTTTGAGTATGTTATACCAGCGCTTGAAAAAAAGTATCATCTGATTATTCCTGCAATTCCAGGTTATGATCCGGATGTAAAAAGTGATTTTACAAGTGTAGAAGATATAGCAGAAGAGTTAGAAATATGGCTCACTGCGAAGGGGATAACGCAGGTTGATTGTATTTATGGTTGCTCTATGGGAGGAGCCTTTATTACAAAACTATTATCAAATGGAGTGATTAATTTTAATCGAGCTGTGATTGATGGAGGAATTACGCCGTACCAGTTGCCATGGATAGTGACTAGATTTATTCTTCTCAGAGACTTTTTGATGATATCCATAGGAAAAATAGGTGGAGTGAAGCTTTTGGAAAAAGCATTTGCAACTGATAATCTTTCTGAGGAAGATATACAGTACGAAGCAAAGGTTTTAGAAATGATAAGCTACAAGACTATCTGGAGAACCTTTGATTCTACAGATAATTATTCTATGCCAAAGATAGTAACTACAGATTGTCCGAAAATAGAGTACTGGTATGGTGATGGTGAAGAGAAGCAAAGAAAGTGGGATATAGATTATATCAAAAAGGTATTTCCAAATACCGTATTTAAGAAGTTTGATAATGCAGGTCATGCAAGTTTGGCTCCATTTCAGCCAGAAAGATTTGTTGAATCTATTATTTAAATTGTTGTAGATAAAACTTCCAATAGAGATTCGGCAAACTTTTTATGCCCATCAATTGAAAAATGAACGCCGTCGTAACCCATCTCTATATTCCATTTTCCAGCATCGATAGCATTTATGTTATGTTCCTTTGCTAGTTTCATATAGCCTTCATTCATTTTTTTGCTACAGTCATGATATAGTTCCATTTCAGAATCTGACGCACTGATATATGGTGGTGCTATAAGGATAAAATTAGCAAGGCAGTTTTGATTAACATAATCAAGAATGTCATCCAATCTCTGTAGTGTGGCTTCTACATCTGGATGATTTGTAAGTAGAATATCATTGGTACCAAGCATCATTACAAAGACATCATCTTTGGTTAGACTTTGAATGGTTGTTGTGAAATAGCCGTAGCCTAACTCTGGCAACATTCGTCCATTCATTCCTTCCTCGATGACATCATAGTTATCTTTTAGGGCTTCCTTTACATGTGTAGTCCAACGTATTTCTGCTGGATATCTACCACCCAAGAAGCCTCTTGGATCATATCCGTATGTATTTGAATCTCCAAATAGAATTAGTTTTTTCATTGATTTACCTCATTTGACACCCAGGTGAAGCCTTTTGCTGTACGGATATCAGCCTCTTTAAAGTGATTGCCTTCATTCCACTCTAGGGTAGAATCTAATTCTTTTGATTGATAGTAATCACTGAGCTCTCTAATACATTTACCTACAGTAGACATAATAGGGTTTCTAGCTTTCTCTTCCTTATCACCTAAACTTAGATAGATATGTTTGACGCAAATATCTTCGCTCTTAGCATACTCAAGAAAATTAGGGAACCATACTGAAGGAGAAGCTGCAGCTATTGCTGTGAAAGCATTTGTTTGGTAGGCACTCCAAAGAGCAAATAATCCTGCAAGAGAATAGCCCCCTAAAATGAGAGGGGTATTTTGTGGCATACCATATTTTGTCTTTACTGCAGGAATGAGCTCATTTATCACAAAGGCAAGTGTTCCTTTAGCCCCGTCACCAAAACCTTCTTTTCCAAACACGGGTGGTGCAGGCCAAGGAGATAAGTCTTTATTCCAGTCATTGACGCTAAAGGCAACAAGAATAAAAGGTTTATCTGTATGCTCTGTGATATATTTTGTTTCAGAGTCTAGCATCTCGTAATCATGGGAGTCTACTGGCTGAACAAGTACAACCTCTGGGGCTTCATCCATAAATGCTATGCAGTTCGTTGTTTGTATTTGAAAATTCTCTTTAACCATTTCAAAACTCCATATGAATTATATTTGATAGATTGACAAGATTGACACTTTCATGCGCTTTCTTGCAATAATCCCAGTAAAATCAAGGCCTCCGAGGTGTCCTATTCTAAGCTCATTGATTTAGAGTACCAGCCTTGTGCTTGTTGTAATAATGATAGCAGATATTTAAAGCTTTGGTTAAAGTTCTTTGAGGGTATGCCCTGTATCCATTTCCCCTCTTGTCTTCATCAAGGTAGTGGCTTTTATAGAAGTGAAGATTTACAATAATTAATAGGATGAAGGAAAGGGAGAAGGGGCATGATTAGTAAGCTTTTAGCGGAAAAGTTTATTGAACAAGTAACAGAATACACTTCATATAATGTAAACATTATGGATGAAGATGGTGTGATAATAGCAAGCAGAAACAGTGAGCGTGTGGGGCAGTATCACGAGATTGCTTACAGAATTGTCCATGGGGAAGAGGACATAGTTGATACTACAACCATCGAACAATTTCCCAATGTTCTTCCAGGCATAAACATGGTAATAGAGATGGATGGAAGGCGCGAGGGAGTAGTTGGTGTTACTGGAGAGCCAGAGGAAATCAGACCTGTTGCAATGATTGTAAAGATGGCAATTCAGTCTATGCTTCGATATGAAAAACAACAAGAAAAGGCCAGACTACGTGAAAATCGAAAAGAGCGTTTTATCCATATGTTAACTGAGGTTGAGTATGCGGACTCGGAAGAAATCCGAGAGTTGGCTGAGGAACTTGGATATCCTGAAGAAAGAATTAGAATTCCTATCTTAGCTATTATGGATGGGGTTAATGCATCTGACTTTTTAGTGCATCTTAAAAAGAGTCCTTATCATACTTTAAAAGATGTTTCTTTGGCACTTGATGAAAAGAGAGTCATCATATTTAAGACCATGCCTGACACAGTTAGCGAACTGTTCTCTGATTACAAATACATAGTTGGAGAGTATTTAAGTCCAGTTCTTAGATGGATGAAAGAAAACGATACTCAGGCAAAGTTCTATATTGGCAGTTTTCAAGATTCTTATGCACGATATTACTATGCATACAGACATTGCAGATGGTTACAGGAATATATAAAAACAGATGGAAGTTCTGTTTTCTTCTATGATCATGTAGGAGAGTATTTGCATTTCATTACTCCAATGAGAGATATGGCTAACATGTTTTATATCTTTGAAAGTAAATTTCCAGAGGGAAAGATTGATGATTTCATAGAGACAGTTGGAGCTTTAATTAGAAACAACTTTAACTTTAATAAAGCAGCCCAGGAATTATTCATACATAAAAACACATTGGTTTATCGATACAATAAGTATAAGGAATTAATGGATATCGACCCAGTGGCAAAAGCTTCTGATAGAAGCTTTTTAGAGAGTTTCTACACCTATTTGTATAGGAAGAGGAACAAATACAATATATAATGTGTTGTGTTCTCAACACAAAAAATTAATACTCTTTTTGTAACGATAGTACATTAAATTCTATATTGCCCTCCCGTATCATAAAAGTATCTTATAAACGCTTTAAGAAGGGAGGGCGGTTCCATGACTGGATTTCCGTTAATTATCATCTTTATTTTGGCAATTGTTTTAATGATTGTCATGATTTCAAGGTTCAAGATTCACCCATTTATTTCAATTATGTGCATCTCTTTGGTATTAGGTCTGTTAGCGGGCATTCCTATTGTTGATGTCACTTTAGAGGACGGAACAACAAAGGCTGGTATAGCTACTGTAATTGGTCAGGGCTTCTCTGGCACATTCACATCTATTGGTATTGTAATTATCCTTGGTGCTTTAATTGGTAGCATCTTGGAGAAAACAGGTGCAGCTTTAAAACTTGCTGATATAGTAATTAAGATTGTAGGCAAGAATCATCCTGTACTTGCTATGGAGCTTATGGGTTGGGTTGTTTCCATCCCAGTATTCTGTGATTCAGGTTTTGTAATCTTAAACCCTATCCGTAAAGCATTAGTAAAGAGAACAGCTTCATCTTCTGTTGCAATGACAGTTGGTCTTGCAGCTGGTCTATTTACATCTCACGTATTTATACCTCCTACACCAGGTCCAATTGCTGCAGCAAATACACTTGGAATTGGTGATAATTTACTTCTTGTAATTGGACTTGGTTTAGTATGTTCAATTTGCCCACTTATTGCAGCATATTGCTATGCTACATTCATTGGCAAGAAGGTTAAGGCTGATGATGAATTCGATACAAATGCTGTTAGCAAAACATACGAAGAATTAGTTGCTGAGTATGGTAAGCTTCCAAATGGATTCTCTGCTCTTGCACCTATTATTGTGCCAATCATTCTGATGGCTTTATCTTCAATTGTTACAATGGCTAAGGTAACAGGAGCTGGTGCTAGCATCTGCAAGTTCTTAGGAACTCCTATTATCGCTCTTGCAGTTGGTACAATCTTTGCTGTTATTCAGCTTTGCGGAGCTAAAAAGATTGATGAGTTCTATGACATTGTAAACGATACTCTAAAGACAGTTGGTCCTATTCTTTTCATTACAGCTGCAGGTGGTGTACTTGGTAAAGTTATTGCTTCTTCTGATATGGTTAACTACATTTCAGAGCATGCTACAGTACTTTCAGCAATGGGCATCTTCTTCCCATTCTTACTTTCAGCTATTTTAAAGAGTGCTCAGGGATCTTCTACAGTAGCACTTACAACAACAGCTGGTATCGTAGCTCCACTTCTTCCAGTGCTTGGATTTACTACACCAGCACAGATAACACTTGTATGTATGGCAATCGGAGCAGGTGCTATGACAGTATCACATGCAAACGATTCTTATTACTGGGTTGTTACTAACTTTGGTGAGATGACTCCAGAAAGAGGTTACAAGACCTGGACAGTAGCATCACTTGTTATGGGTATTGCAGCTATAATTGAAATAGCTATTCTTAGCCTATTCATACATTAATAATGTAATCGAGGAAGTTTTATGAATCAGAAATTAAGGAATGATATTGATTATATTGTTGAAAACACAATAAAAGAAGTTCTGCCTGATGAGGCGGTTACTAGAGCTCTTAACAATTTCGCTTATGGAAAAGGTAAAGTGATTCTAGTAGCCGCTGGAAAGGCGGCTTGGCAAATGGCCGCAGCAGCAAAAAAAGTTCTTAAAAGATTAGATGGCGGCATTGTAATAACAAAATATGATCATGTTAAAAGCAATATTGAGGGGATACAATGCTTTGAAGCAGGACATCCAGTACCTGATCAAAATAGCTTTGATGCGACAAAAAAAGCTATTGAATTAGTAGAAGGCTTATCAGAAGATGACACAGTTATCTTTTTGCTTTCCGGTGGAGGAAGTGCCCTGTTTGAATTGCCATTAATTTCTGGTGAAGAACTACAAGATATTACAAAGCAGTTACTTGCTAGTGGCGCAGATATAGTAGAGATAAACACTATTCGAAAGCGTCTTAGTAAAGTAAAAGGCGGTAGATTTGCTTTAGCCTGCGCTCCAGCCAAAGTATTTAGCATTGTGCTTAGTGATATAGTTGGAGATCCACTTGATATGATAGCTAGTGGTCCAGCATATCCTGATTTTTCTACATGTGATGAAGCAAAAGAAATAGTTCGTAAATACAATATTAAGCTTTCTAAGGATGCTGAAGAACTATTAGATAAAGAAACTCCTAAAGAATTAAATAATGTAGAAACTCATATAACTGGATCTGTACGAGAACTTTGTAGAGCTGCTGCTAGCAACAGTGGAAAGTTAGGTTACAAGCCTATTATTCTGACAGATGAGCTTTGCTGCGAGGCGAGAGAAGCAGGAAGTTTTCTTGCTAGCATCGCAAAGACAAAAGCAAAGGACAATGAAAAGCTGGCCATTATTGCTGGTGGAGAGACAGTAGTTCATCTTACTGGTACTGGTAAAGGTGGAAGAAATCAGGAACTTGCACTCAGTGCTGCTATAGGAATAGCTGGAAATAGAGGCATTGCAGTAGCATCAGTTGGCAGTGATGGAACGGATGGCCCAACAGATGCCGCTGGAGGCTATGTTGATAATGAGACTTATCAAGAATTACAAGCTAAAGGAATCAACATACATGATGTTTTAAAAGATAATGATGCATACAATGCATTAAAAGCAGTAGATGGTCTGATAATAACTGGTGCAACAGGAACGAACGTAAATGATGTTGCTATAGCACTGATTGATATCTAATGAATAAAAAAAAACTTCTGTGATATACTAAGCTTAGGTGATATCAATGGAATACCAAGAGTTTTGGACGCAGGACAGTGTAATGACTCATATTCACTTGGAAAAATGATGAACTCATTGAAAAGCGTCACTTCTTATGTTACAATCGTGAAGGTTTTGAAAATCAATCTGGTTGTAACGAAGGAGAATCGTTTATGGAAAGCTACAAGTCAGAATTTATAGAGTTTATGGTGGAGGCAGACGTCCTTAAGTTTGGTGATTTTACACTGAAGTCAGGGCGAAAGTCTCCTTTTTTTATGAATGCAGGTGCCTATGTAACAGGTAGCCAGCTCATGCGCCTTGGAGAGTATTATGCAAAGGCAATTCACGATGCATACGGAGATGATTTTGATGTCCTCTTCGGACCAGCTTACAAGGGCATTCCTCTCGCTGTAATCACAGCTGAGGCATTTCACAGATTGTATGGTAAGGAGATTAAATACTGCAGCAATCGTAAAGAAGAAAAGGATCACGGCGCTGATAAGGGCGGCATCCTTGGATATAAGATTAAGGATGGCGACAGAGTTGTCATGATCGAGGACGTTACCACATCAGGAAAGAGCATGGAGGAGACAGTACCTATCGTACGTGCTCAGGGTGATGTTACTATCGTTGGTCTTATGGTTTCACTTAACCGTCAGGAGTTTGGTCTTTCTGGAGACAGAAGCAAGACAGCCCTTGATGAGGTCGCAGATACATATGGTTTCAAGACAGCAGCCATCGTTTCTATGGATGAGGTTGTTGAGCATCTTTGGAACAGACAGTGCCAGGGACGCGTTGTTATCGATGACGAGATGAAGTCACGCATTGATGCATATTATAAGGAATACGGAGTTCAGTAATGGGAAGAATTCGTCCACACAGACGTAATTCCTACGGCAATCAGCTTAAGGCTCTCCCAATGGAGGCTATGTACGCTGCAGGAGTTTCGCTTTTTTCATTAATTATATATGTGGCTATCATGGGTGTGTCTGTTTACATGGCAGGCGAGACACCTAAGTTCGTTGGTGGTATCGGGATGCTTGGATTTTTCTTGGCCCTTGCAGCCCTTCTATATAACTGCGGCCAGATGAAGACTAAGACTGAGTTGAAATACAGAGTAATCTGCGTTGTCATCAGTACCCTTTGTATGGGCGTATGGGTAGTCACATTTATTTTAGGAATGATTAACTAAGGAGAAGTATTAATAATGAGCAGTACTTTTTACAAAGAGACAGATGATATTATCGAGCGCTACGAGCTTGCTTCAGAGCGCATCTCTACAATAAAAGAAGATAAGGAGCTTCCAGAGGAGCTTCAGAGATTTTTCAATCAGGTGGCTGAGTATATCATGACAGTTGTTCCTGTTATGGATAAGGCTATCGCTGGAAAGCTTCAGGAGAGAAGCATCGAGGAGTGCCAGAAGGATGCAGATGCTATTTTTGCCATCTACAAGAAGGGCACATATGAGAACAGCTTCCTTTGCCCTACATATGCGGTAGAGCATCTTGGACAGGAAATTGGTGGCCCACTTTCAGGCATTTTCTATTTACTTACAGATATGATTCGTGCAGCCTTTGCTGGCAGATTAGATATTTTCACAATCTACATGGAGCTTTTCCTTCAGGTGTACGGTGTATGCCAGGTAGAATCTGAGGACAAGTTCCGCAGAGAAGATATTTTAAGCGCATGGTCATCATTCCAGCACGATTACTGCAATATTTTCACAGCAGAGCCACTCATCACAATGATTGACCCTGACTATGATTTCTATACAGATATTATCGTAAATGCGGATTTATCAGATGACAGATATATGTACCGTTATGGTATGTATGTTGGTGACAACGAGAGAAAGATTGCAGCTCACTTACGCAGTCTTCCTCACGAGGATGTTGTTGCTATGGCGCGTACATACGTAGAGGGTTACATCAAGGGCTTCGAGGTATGTGGTAAGGACATTACAAAGAAGGAGACAGTATGTGTAGAGTCTCCAGTTGGATTTGAGCTTATGGCTCGTGAGGCCATCCGTCTTTTCAACGAGGCAGGTCTTGCAGCTACAGTTCGCTTTGGTGGCACACGCGGCCGATTCCTTTACTCAACAGTACCAAACAAGCAGTGCGAGTATGATCACAAGGATGACAAGGCATACGTTTGGGACAAGGGTCTTGCAGACAGAATGCTCGAGGTAGAGAAGAATACTTTCGAGAAGTGTAAGGAACTTGCAGGGGCTCACGGTGGTCCAGCTGTTATCGAGACATTTGGTGAGGTTCCATTTGAGCCAGCCAACTTCCCAGCAAATGCAAAATACACAGACAAGCAGAACGAGCTTAATGTTTACTTTGCAAGCCAGTGGGGTCAGATTATGAATCAGTACATCCACGGCGAGGAGCGCAGCTTCACAATCATCGCTTACCCAATCCCAGAGATTGGCAAGGATTTCAACGAGATTTTCAACGAGACAGTTGCTATCAATACAATGGATTACGAGCTCTACAAGAACATTCAGCAGCACATTATCGATGTTCTTGATAAGGGTGACAGAGTTCATGTTACAGGTCGTGGGGACAACCATACAGATATCACTGTAAAGCTTCATCACCTTGATAATCCTGAGAAGCAGACTAACTTCGAGAACTGCGTAGCAGACGTAAATATCCCTGTTGGTGAGGTATTCACATCACCTGAGCTTGAGGGCACAAACGGTGTGCTTCACGTTACACAGGTATACTTAAATGAGCTTTGCTATCGCAATCTTGAAATGAAGTTCGAGGAAGGTAAGATTGTTTCTTACACTTGCAGAAACTTCGATTCAGAAGAAGAAAATAAAAAATATATTTTTGATAACGTACTTTTCAAGCATGAGACACTTCCTATCGGCGAGTTTGCTATTGGTACTAACACAAGAGCATTCGTTATGGGTCAGAAGTTTGGCATCGCAGACAAGCTTCCAATTCTCATTGCAGAAAAGACTGGTCCTCACTTTGCAGTGGGTGACACATGCTATTCACATTCAGAGGATGTACCTATGTACAATCCAGACGGCAAGGAGTGCATCGCACGTGATAACTCAGTATCACTCCTTCGTAAAACAGATTTCTCTAAGGCATACTTTAATTGCCACACAGATATAACAATTCCTTATTACGAGCTTGGTGACATCACCGTAATTACAGCGGAAGGTGAAGAGTTACCAATCATCGTGGAGGGACGTTTCGTAGTTCCAGGCACCGAAGAGCTCAATAAGGTATTTGATTAATTAATTTTTATGGAGGATAGTGTTATGGCAAAAGTTAGTGTAGTTATGGGTAGCGACAGCGACATGCCTGTTATGGCTAAGGCTGTGGAGGTACTTGAGAAGTTCGGAGTGGATTATGAGATCCGCATCATCTCAGCTCATCGCGAACCAGACATCTTTGTTGATTATGCAAAGACTGCAAAGGACCGTGGTGTCCAGATTATTATTGCAGGAGCAGGAAAGGCAGCACATCTTCCAGGTATGTGTGCCGCTGTTTTTGAGGGACCAGTTATCGGAATCCCTATGAAGACAAGCGACCTTGGTGGAGTGGATTCTCTCTACTCTATCGTTCAGATGCCTACAGGTGTACCTGTGGCTACAGTTGCAATCAATGGAGGCGCTAACGCAGGCATTCTCGCAGTTAAGATGCTTGCAATGACTGACGCTACCCTTGCAGGCAAACTCCACGATTTCATCGTGGACCAGAAGGAACAGGTGGAGTCTAAGGATTCGCGTCTTCAGAGCGAAGGTTATAAGGCGTTTATATAACGTAAATAGAAGAAACTCTTGCAGAAATACAAGGGTTTCTTTTTATTTAATATTTAAATGAGCATGTAGCTAACAAGCTCTAATATTTCTTTAGCGAATCGTGTTAGATGAGCGGAGAAATATTATGGCTTGTGAGCGTAACATGCGGAATAAAGGATATAAAAGGAGAGAAACATGGATTACAAGAGTTCAGGAGTAGATATTGAGGCAGGATATGAGTCAGTGGAGCTCATGAAGAAATTTGTTAAGGGCACTATGAGACCTGAGGTTTTAGGTGGTCTTGGCGGCTTCTCAGGCGCATTTGATCTTAGCGCTATTAAAAACATGGATGAGCCAGTACTTTTATCTGGTACAGATGGTTGTGGCACAAAGGTTAAGCTTGCGTTCCTTATGGATAAGCATGATACAATCGGTATTGATGCAGTTGCAATGTGCGTTAACGACGTTGCATGTGCAGGTGGCGAGCCACTTTTCTTCCTTGATTACATTGCCTGCGGCAAGAACATTCCAGAGAAGATTGCAACAATTGTAAGCGGTGTTGCTGAGGGATGTAAGCAGTCTGGCTGCGCCCTTGTTGGTGGTGAGACAGCAGAGCATCCAGGTCTTATGCCTGAGGAAGAGTATGATCTTGCAGGTTTTGCAGTTGGTATCGTAGATAAGAAGGACATCATCACAGGTCAGGACCTTAAGGATGGAGATGTTCTTATCGGTATGGCATCAACTGGTGTTCATTCAAATGGTTTCTCTCTTGTTCGTAAGATTTTCGATATGACAAAGGAAAGTCTTGATACATATTATGATGAGCTCGGCACAACTCTTGGTGAGGCGCTCATTGCACCAACACGTATTTACGTTAAGGCTCTTAAGGCAGTAAAGGATGCAGGTGTTCGTGTAAAGGCTTGCTCACATATTACAGGTGGCGGTTTCTATGAGAATATTCCACGTATGCTTCCAGAGGGCAAGCGTGCTGTTGTAGAGAAGGATTCTTATGAGGTTCCTGCAATCTTCAAGCTTATGGCTAAAAAGGGTAACGTATCTGAGCAGATGATGTACAACACATACAACATGGGTCTTGGTATGATTGTTGCTGTTGATCCAGCTGACGTTGATAAGACAATGGAAGCTATGCGTTCTGCAGGAGATACACCTTACGTAGTAGGTAAGATTGTTGACGGAGAAAAGGGAGTAGATTTAGTCTAATGAGAATAGCTGTATGCGTGTCTGGAGGCGGTACAAACCTTCAGGCTATTATAGATAAGATTGAATCAGGTGAGATTCACAATACTGAAATCGCTGTTGTCATTTCAAACAACAAAAACGCATATGCGTTAGAGCGAGCTGCAAAGGCTGGAATTGAAGGCGTTTGCGTTTGTCCTAAGGATTTTGCTAGCCGCCAGGAGTTCAACAAAGCATTCCTAGAGAAGCTTGATTCTTACAATGTTGATTTGGTTGTATTGGCAGGATTCCTTGTTGTTATTCCACCAGAGATGATTCGTAAATACGAATATAAAATTATTAACATACATCCATCACTTATACCTAGCTTCTGTGGCACAGGCTATTATGGCCTGAAGGTTCATGAAGGCGCTTTGGCTCGTGGTGTAAAGGTTACTGGAGCCACATGTCACTTTGTGGATGAAGGCACAGATACAGGTCCTATCATCTTACAAAAGGCTGTAGAGGTCCTTGAAGGAGACACACCAGAGGTTCTTCAGCGTCGTGTCATGGAACAGGCTGAGTGGGTAATAATGCCTCGAGCTATCGACCTAATCGCAAGAGGATGTGTGAGCGTAGTTGATGGGAAGGTTCAAATAAAAGGAGAATAAGTATGAAGGTTTTAATCGTTGGTAGTGGCGGTAGAGAGCATGCCATTGTTCTTGCAGTATCACGTAGCCCACAGGTAGATAAGATTTACTGCGCACCAGGAAATGCAGGTATTGCAGAGCTTGCAGAGTGCGTAGATATTAAGGCTATGGAGTTTGATAAGCTTGTAGCTTTTGCAAAGGAAAAGGAAATCGACCTTACTGTAATCGGTATGGACGACCCACTTGTAGGTGGTGTTGTAGATAAGTTTGAGGAGGCAGGCCTTCGTTGCTTCGGTCCTAGAAAGAATGCAGCTATTATCGAGGGCTCAAAGGCATTCTCTAAGGACCTAATGAAGAAGTACAATATACCAACAGCAGGTTATGAGAATTTCACAGATCCAGAGGCGGCTTTAAAATATCTTGAGACAGCAAAGTATCCAATCGTTCTCAAGGCTGACGGTCTTGCGCTTGGCAAGGGCGTTCTTATTTGCGAAACTCACGAGGATGCTGTTGCAGGTGTTGCTGAAATTATGCAGGATAAGAAGTTTGGCGATGCAGGTAACACTATGGTTATCGAGGAATTTATGACAGGCCGTGAGGTTTCTGTACTCTCATTTGTAGACGGAAATACAGTAAAGATTATGTCATCTGCGCAGGATCATAAGCGCGCAGGTGATGGAGATACAGGTCTTAACACTGGTGGCATGGGCAACTTCTCACCATCCCCATTCTTTACAAAGGAAATTGAAGAATACTGCCAGAAGAATATCTTCCAGGCTACTGTAGATGCTATGAAGGCAGAGGGCAGACCATTCAAGGGAGTTATCTTCTTCGGACTTATGCTTACAGAGGATGGCCCAAAGGTGCTTGAGTATAATGCTCGCTTTGGTGATCCAGAGGCACAGGTAGTTCTTCCAAGACTTCAGAACGATATCATCGATGTATTTAATGCTTGTATCGATGGCACACTTGATCAGGTGGACCTCCAGTTCTCTGATGAAGCTTGCGTATGTGTAGTTCTTGCATCAGATGGTTATCCAGTTGCATACAAGAAGGGATTCCCAATCACTGGCTTTGAGAAGTTCAATAACAAGGATTACTATTGCTTCCATGCTGGAACAGCTAAGAATGACAAGGGAGAGATCGTCACAAATGGTGGCAGAGTACTTGGAATAACAGCTCTTGGAAAAGACCTTGTAGAGGCTCGTGCAAAGGCATACGAGGCTACTGAGTGGATTGATTTTGAGAACAAATATATGAGACACGATATCGCAAATGCGATATTAAAATAAGAGGATTTTTCCTTGCAATCATCGGCTGATTTATGATATATTATCTAGGTCGATGAGCCGACATCGAGGTCGTAGATTTTATATCAAGACCTTGATTCATGCGGATGTGGCGGAATTGGCAGACGCGCTAGATTTAGGTTCTAGTGTCCCCGACGTGCAGGTTCAAGTCCTGTCATCCGCATTAAGCGCCAGATAAAAATCTGGCGCATTTTTTTGTTTATAATTACTATTACTACGGGAACCGTTATATTGTATAATGGTTTCCGTATTTTTATAAGGAGATATGTTATGTTAGGAAAAATGTTAAAAAAGAAGATAGCAGTTGCCCTTACATGTGCAATGGTTGTCAGCTTGTTGCCTTCTGTTCCAGTTTCTGCAGCAAGCACATTAATTCCAAATGGCTGGTATTACATTAAAAATGTAAGTAGTCAGAAATACGTTGAGGTTGCTGGGGAAAAAGATTCAAACGGAGCTAATGTTCAGCAGTATCAGGGCGTTGGAAATCAGGGACAGAAATGGTATGTTTCAAATGTAGGAAATAACTACATCACTATTAAGAGCGGGCTTAATGGTGGAAGAATGATGGATGTTGCAAACGGTGCAAAGACTAGCGGCACTAATGTACAGATCTATCAGGCTAATGGCGCTGATGCGCAGATTTTCAAGGTGAAGCACAGAGGTAATAAGGAATATTCTATTACTGCTAAATGTTCAGGAAACAAGATGGCTCTTACTGTTAGCGGCACATCAAATGGTGGAAATGTTTACCTTTCATCATCTAATGGTGCAGGTGCTCAGTTATTCAAGTTCGAAAGCATTGGTTCTTCTAATGAGAATCCTTCAAAGGGAGAGGATAAGAACAAGAACAAGGATAAGGACAAAGACAAGGGCAATGGTTCAGGTAACCAGGGCGGTAACAATAATGGTGGAAACAACTCAGGTTCTCAGGAGCCAGTTGTATCTGGAAATTCAATCGAGGTTAAGAATGGTGGCACCACACTTTCAGCTGCTATTAGCAAGGCAAAGTCAGGTACTACAATCGTAATCAACGGTACAGTTAAGTCAGGTGCTGTCAAGGTTCCTTCAGGTGTTCATATTACTGGAAAGAACAATGCTGTAATTGATTTTTCATCTACATCAGGAAGTAATGGAAGAGGTCTTACATTCGAAGGTAATGGTAGTAAGGTTTCTTACATCACTGTAAAGAACGCTTCTGATAACGGTTTATATATCACAGGTTCTAACAACACATTTACAAGTGTAGAGGCTTGCTACAATCAGGATGCAGGCTTCCAGGTTTGCAATGGTGGTGCATACAACAAGTTCATCAAGTGTCACTCACATCACAATGCAGATGCAAAGGGTGAAAATGCAGATGGATTCGCTAACAAGCTTCACTCAGGTGAAGGCAACTACTATGAAGAGTGTATCGCAGATTACAACAGTGATGACGGCTGGGACTGCTACGCAGCTCACGGCGCTGTTACACTTGTAAACTGTCAGGCCAATTACAATGGATACTGCAACGGTATCTATGGCGATGGTAACGGCTTTAAGATGGGTGGAGTAGACAACAAGACTCCAGGTCAGAAGGCACACCTTGATCCTTTAAAGCATACACTTACAGGATGCTCTGCGAAGGGCAATCTTGCATCAGGTTTCGACAGAAACAATCAGAGCGGTGTTGTTACAATGAAGAATTGCACAGCTGATTCTAATAAGAAGAACAACTACAATTGGCCTGCATCTGGAAAGCCATCAGCACTTGGTTACCAGGTAACTTTTGGCAAAGCACAGATTATCGATTGCAAGTCAATCAACGGAAAGAACAATATTAGTGGTGCAGTACTTTCAGGAAAGTGCAGCGGATTCTAATTAAACAGAATAGCTATTTTAGAGGCCTGGTGGCATTTGCTGCCGGGCTATTTTTGTGTACATATTTATACCCACCTAGGTGATGCATAATTTAGACAGTTGATAAACGTAGTGTTCGCCAAAGGAGGTAGAATTATGAAAGGATATGTTGTTGGTGAGGGATATATGGGTCTTGTAGATGGTTCTTACGAGTTATTTGCTACTGAGGAAGAGTACTATGAGTATGTGGCAGCCTAAGTTTGATATACAAAGGCTTCAGAGGAATATGATTGGGGAGAGCCTGTTGGTAGAGAGATATGATAAATGCAATTATTGAAATAATATAATAATTAAGAGCACAGCCACAGCTGTGCTCTTTCATTTTACTTATACTCTGGAGTAATAGTCTGGATGCTTCCATCCTCGTTGTACTTTAACTCGCAGTACTTTACATTTCTTCTGTGGTTGATACCCTTTGAAATCTCACAGTCATGATAGAAGAGATATGACTTGCCGTGGTACTCTACGATAGAGTGGTGTGTTGTCCATCCAAGTACTGGCTCTAAGATTCTGCCCTGATATGTAAATGGGCCATATGGGTTATCTGCTACCGCATATACGATATAGTGTGTTGTTCCTGTTGAGTAAGAGAAGTAGTACTTTCCATTATGCTTGTGCATCCATGGATCTTCAAAATATCTTCTGTCTTCATCTCCAGCAAGAAGCTCGTTGCCGTTCTCATCAAGGATTACTACATCTGAAGGAGCCTTTGCAAATTCGCTCATGTCATCCTTCATAGGAGCTACCTTAGGCCATACAGCGTGCTCATTCTTTGGAGGCTCTGTACCGTTAGGATCAAACTTTCCTGTGCGGTATTTCTCGAGCTGACCGCCCCAGAGACCACCGAAGTAAATATAAACCTGTCCGTCATCATCGATGAAAGAGCAAGGGTCAATACTAAAGCTTCCTGGAATGCATTCTGGTCTTGGCTCAAATGGGCCTGCTGGATTTTTACTTTCTGCAATACCGAGTCTGAAGTTTCCTTCTTTGTCTCTGGCTGGGAAAATTAAGTGATAAACCTCATCTTTTAATACACAGTCTGGAGCCCACATCTGGCTGCTTACCCAAGGAACATCATCCTGATGTAAAACCATACCGTGGTCGGTGACTTCATCACTGTCTTCGCTCATTGAGAAAACATGATAATCCTCCATTTGATATTCGTCACCATTGTCGTTGTCTTCCCCGTTATGTGGAATGTCATGTGAAGGATAGATAAAAATCTTATCCTCATACACATGTGCTGATGGATCAGCCGTGAAAAGTTCAGTAATCAGGGGTTTGTTTTGTGTTTTCATTATACTCTCTTTTTTCTCCTAAATTTTTTTCACTTAGTTTTTAGCCCTTAACCGCACCAGCAGTTAAACCATCTACAATCTGATTTGAGAATGCGCAATATACAACGATTGTTGGTATGATTGCGATGATGATGGCTGCAAACATCTGTGAATAGTTTGTATTGTAAGGTCCAACGAATTTTGAAAGAGAAACAGGAAGTGTTTTCTTCATATCGTCAGATATAAATACCATTGCAAGTAAGAGTTCGTTCCAGTTTCCTACGAATGTCATAAGACCTGTAACGAAAAGTCCGGTCTTTCCAAGTGGAAGACATACCTTAAAGAAAATCTGGTAAATTGATGCGCCGTCGATGCAGGCACTCTCAATAAGCTCGTTTGGCATTCCCTCAAAGAAACCAACCATGATAAATATGGTTATTGGAAGAGAGAATGTTAAATAAGGAAGAATCAAACCTGTTAGGCTGTTTGATAATCCAACCTTTGCAAAACGTGTGAAAAGTGGAATCAAAACGCAGTGTACAGGAATCATCATTCCAGTAAGGAAATAAACAAGTGCTAAATGTGAAAACTTCCAGCGTAAGCGGGCAATGCCGAATGCTGCCATAGAACCGATTATCATACTGAGAATTAATGTTACAACGCAGACGATAAATGAATTAAGTGTTGCGATACCAAGCTTACCTGCTGTCCAAGCAAAGGTGAAGTTTTCCATTGTAGGATTTTGTGGTAATGCAAATGGAGCAGTGAAAATCTCCTTATTTGTCTTGAAGGCAACATTAAATGTCCAAAGAAGTGGAGCCAAGTAAAGCACTGCCATGATTACCAAAAAGATGTATATAATAACTTTCCAAACTGATAAATTTTTCATTTCTAAAACCTCCTACATCTCATATGGCTCGGTCTTTACAACCTTATTTATGAACAGTGTTACAGCCAAACAAAGCACAAGGAGTAACACACCGATTGCGCTGGCATATCCGTACTTGAAGTACTTAAAGCCCTGCTGATAAAGGTGAGTTGCAAGAACTTCAGTCTTGTGGTTTGGACCACCTTCTGTCATGTTGAAAATCATGTCGAAGAATTTCAATGAACCGATTGCGTTAAGTGACATTGCGGTTGCAACCATAGGGCGGACGAGCGGGAGAGTGATATAACGGAAGCTCTTAGCCTTGCTGCAACCATCAATGTAACTTGCCTCATATAATGATTTGCTGATTCCGGAAATCTGAGCCATGTAAAGCATCATTGATTGTCCTACGTACTGCCATAAAGCAACGAATGCGATTACCCACATTGGAAGGATGATGAAACCTTTTGTATCCATAAGCCAAAGTGGACCTTCCATACCAAGCTTTTGAAGAAGCTGGTTGATACCAAGCTTAGGGCTGAAAATAAACATCCATAACAGACCTAAAGCAGCTGATGAAAGAACACATGGTAAATAGATAATATTTTTGAAAAGGTTTCTTCCTTTATCTATATTTGTAAGAAGGGCTGCTAAGAACAGACCCATAATTAGCTGAGTTATACATGAATAAACCAAAAAGAACACAGAATTCTTTAAGGCAATTTTCAATGTTTTATCGCCAAGTAATCCCTGATAATTTTTTAATCCAACCCATTTTGCTGGTGTCAAAGCGTTGTAATCACAAAATGAGTAATACACAGATTGGCAGATTGGAATAAATAATATAAAAGTAAATAGAATTAATGCTGGCGCCATGAAAATTATGATGGCTTTTTTGTTTCTAAGTAATTTATCCATAACTTATTTTCCTTAATTTTTATTAAATAGACCCTAAAAAAGTTTAAAAGAATAGGGGCGCAGGGAAGTTGCGCCCCAATATACAATAAAGGTATTGAAGAAAAAGAATGTTATCGGCAGTTTGCCTGGTAGAACTCTTCCATGTCGGTAGCAGCCTCAGCAGGTGTCATATCACCAAGGAATACTGATACCATTGTGTCATCGAAGTGTGAGCCTGTCTCTGTTGTAGGCATTGACTCATTGTAGAATCCGAATGTACCCTTTGCGTTCTCAAAGATATCCATTACGTAAGCAAGCTGAGCAGGTGCTGCTGAAGCATCATATTCAACCTTTGTTACAGGAATCTTTCCACCAACTTCTGCTGTGTACTTCTGAGCTGTGTCATCTGTGAAGTACTTCATGAATGCAGCGCAAGCCTCAGGAGACTTTGTTGATGAGCTCATGCAAAGTGAATCAGACTTAGCGATAAGTCTCTGTACACCTGGGAACTGGAATACACCACACTTAGACTCAAACTCTGGGTTCTCGCCGTTAATCTGACCGATTGCCCAAGAACCCTGGATAAGGATAGCAGCTTCTTCGTTGTAGAAGTTTGCTGTAGCAACGTCGTTTGTGTCACCAGCTGCTGTAGGCTGGAAGTACTTAGAAAGGTCAAGAAGCTTTGTTGCAGCTGCCTCAAGCTTTCCATCCTCCCAAGAAGCAGAACCATCTGCAAGCTTAGAAAGGTCAACGCCCTCAGCTTCGCAAAGGTAACCAGCTACCATTGAAAGGCACCATGCTGTACCAGCTGAAATTGTGATTGGTGTAAATCCTGCTGACTGAAGCTTTTCGCAAGCGCCAAGCATTTCATCCCAGTTTGTAGGAACTTCTACACCAGCTTTTTCGAACATCTCTGTGTTATAGAAGCAGCAAGCTGCAGCTGTGTTAAGAGGTACAGCGTAGATCTTGCCGTCATATGTCTGCTGTGTGAATACTGCATCACTTGTGAATGTATCTTTCCAACCATCAGCAAGATAGTCATCAAGTGGAGCAGCGATACCAGGTGCTACATAATCGGTAAGCTGTGGGCCTGGGCTGACAATAAATACGTCAGGTGTTTCCCCAGCAGCTACTAACGCATTTAACTTGTCATAGTACTCTTCGAGGTTTGTTGTAACAACGTTAACGTGGTACTTGCCCTCATAATCTTTGTTGAATCTTTCAACGTTCTCCTTGTATCCAAGAGAGATAAGATCCTGTGTGGCATCCAAATCATCCCAGAACATCCAGGTGATTTCCTGAACACCATCTGCTGAACCGTCTGAACCTGAGCTTGAAGCTGAATCAGACGATCCGCCTGATGCACCGCAACCTGTAAATACAGAAGCGATCATCATTGCTGACATTAAAGTCGCAAGTAATTTCTTTTTCATTACGTCTCCTCCTTTTTCTTGACAAATGATAAGCCCCCTATTTGCTATTGTGTTACATTTGTCTGTTAACTGTTTTGGTAACTTAAATTTAACACACAATTTGAACACAATCTTTAAAAATGTTGTTGATTAATTATCAAAAATTGCTCAAGTAAAGTTAATTATTGCTGAAAAATTGTGCAAAATCACTAAAAGAACTGTGGCGAAAATGATAAAATGAACAAATTCCTTAATTTTGGGGAGCAATTATTTGAAAAAACTTGATTTTAGGGCAAATAAGAGCAAAAATTGTAACGGAAATTAGTTATCAATTATTGCCTTTTGAAAAAAGGTGGTTTTTTAAGGGAGAAGAATTTTATGATAGAAAGCTTAGACGGCATCTTTGAGACCGTGAATTACAAGCAGAGTACGGGATTAAAGCTCTATGACAACACACAATATGAGGATTATCCTATGCACTGGCATCCAGCTATCGAAATAATAATGCCAGTTGAAAATGGATATAAGATGGTTTTCTCAAATGCGGAGGTTGAACTTCGCGAGGGAGATATCTGCATAGTCTGTCCAGGTTGCGTTCATTCTATTATTGCACCGCCTACAGGTCGTCGTATTATTTTCCAGCCTAACACCACCACACTTAGATTTATGAAAGAAGTGGAAATTTTATTTTCCATTATGTCTCCTTATTGTGTCATCACACCGGAAGAGTATCCTGAGATTCATGGAACAGTTAAGGAGATGCTTATTAATATCCGTGAGGAATACATGGAGAATAATCCTTTCTCAGAGGTGAATATATATAGTCAGCTTCTGAAGATGTTAGTATTAATAGGAACAAACTATTCTAATAATAATGTAAATACAGATTACAATCCTATTGTAAAAGAAGAGTATGCTCCAAAGTTTATGGAGATCTGTGATTACATCAATGCACACTGTTCAGAGGATCTTAAATTAGATGACATAGCCGACATGAGCGGATTTAGTAAGTTCTATTTTGAGAGGCTGTTCAAGCAATTCACAGGCACTAGCTTCTATAAATATGTAAATCAAAAAAGAATAGCAAAGGCGCAGGAGCTTTTGGTTGAACCAGGTGTATCAGTAACTGATGTGGCCCTCAACTGTGGATTCACATCAATCTCATCCTTCATCCGTATGTTCAAGATACAAAAAGGATGCACACCTACCGAATTTAAGAGTATGTATTGGGCTGATACAAAAAAGGCTTGATAAAAAAATTCCCTTCGGGGAATTTTTTTTTAATCTCTGGTGTTGACATCCATATGATACTAGTGTACTATCTACATAGTACAGAGGTACAACACGGAGGAGTATACATATGCAATATGATTCAAAAACGCCTATATATATGCAGGTTATCGATGCGATAAAGCTGGATATTATAAATGAGCGAATCAAAACAGGTGAAAAACTTCCTTCTAGTAGAGATCTTGCAGTGCAGTACACAATCAATCCTAATACTGCAGCCAGGGTGTATCAGGAACTTGAACGAGAAGGGGTTTGCTACACCAAAAGAGGAATGGGCACATTCGTGACCGAGGATGAATCTAAGATAAAAGAATGTCGTCATGAAATGGCTCATGGTTGCCTGGAAGAGTTTCTTAAATGTATTTCAGAACTTGGTATTTCAAAGGACGAGGCAATCGAAATGATTAAAACTACTAAATAACGGAGGAAGGAATAAAAATGTTAGAGAGCTTTGAGGTTACAAAGAAATTTCTTGGCAAGACAGCAGTAGATGGAGTTTCCATTAAGCTTGAGCCGGGACATATTTATGCAATGCTTGGCCCAAACGGAAGCGGTAAGACAACATGGATGAAGATGGCAGCAGGCCTTATTAAGCCAACATCTGGTGTAATCAAATATAAGGATGAGCCAGTAGGGGTTAGAAGCAGAAGAGAAATCGCATACATGTCTACAGAACCATATTTCTATGACTGGATGACAGTTGGCGATGTTGGAAAATATTATCAGGATTTCTTCGATGATTTTTCGATGGAAGCTTTTGAGGAAATGCTTCAGGAGATGGATCTTGAAAAGAAACTTAAGTGTAAGGAACTTTCATCTGGTATGCTTGCCAAATTAAAGGTGGCAGTTACCATGGCAAGAGACGCAAAGGTATACATGCTTGATGAGCCACTTAATGGAATTGATCTTCTTGCAAGAGATGAAGTTTTAAATGCAATCATCAGACATGCCGGTGAGGACAAGGTACTTTTAGTATCAAGTCATCTTGTAGAGGAGCTTGAGTCAGTTGTTGATTATGCAATCTTCATTAACAAATCTCATCTGGCAGGTGTTTATGAAGTAGAAGAGTTAAGACAGAACCAGTGCATTTCATTAGCTGATAAGTATAGAGAAGTGTATGGCGCTGCTGAAATGGGAGGTGCTTGTTAATGGGAGCATTAATTAAATACGAGTTTAGAAAATCATGGAAGATGAAGGGCCTGGTCCTTTGCTTCACAGCATTTTTCGAGTTGTTATTTCTTTTTGGGGCATGGAAACTAAGCGATGATTTGCTTGCAGCATCCATTACAGGATTGGTGCTGACAACAATTTGTGGCTTGTTCCTAATCGGAGTATATGGAATTCATGTGCTTAGCAAAGATATTAATACAAAGCAAAGCTACATGTTATTTATGACACCTAATAACAGTTACAAGATTCTCGGAGCAAAAGTAATTGAGAACTGCGGCTCAGTACTTATCTCTGGTATATTTTTCACAGTCCTTGCAATCCTCGACATCATGCTTCTAACAATTAGATACGAAGATTTCAAAGGGGTTATGGAACTTTTAAGTGTGGTTGTTACAGGTGATGTTGCTACATTAAATTACCAGACATTTGGAATGGCTTGTTTTGACGGTGTTATGTCATGGGTATATCTTATCTGTCTTGGATTTTTGGCAGTTGTACTTTGTGCCACAGTATTAAAAGGAAACAAATTTAACGGATTACTAAGCTTCGTGGCATTTCTTGTGATTTCAGTTGTTGTAAACAACATTCACGATGCAATATATGGCGACTTATACATTTATTCAATGTCTAGACTCGTTTCAAATATAGGCTTTTACGCATTGCTTACATTGGTATTCTATTTGATCACAGCTTGGATCATGGATAATAAATTGTCAGTTTAAGACTAGTTATGGAGGATGATATTTTTTATGGAAACAGTTAAGAAGTTTTTTGGGAAAATCGGCCACTTCCTAAGGAAGCATGTTAAGTTAGTTATTGTTATTGCTATTATTTTAGGAATAGTTGGCTATGCACGTTACAACATGGCTAAGGCACAGAAGCTCATGGAAGAAGAGGCTAATAAGCCAGTTACAGCTGAAGTAGATCAGATGGACCTTACAAAGTCTGTAAGTGTTACAGGAACACTTACCGCTACAGACACTGCAAAGGTTACATCTACAATCGGTGGAACTATGACCGGTATCAAGGTAAAGAAGATCAACTATGAAGTTGGCGATTATGTAGAGGCTGGTTCAGTTGTAGTTGAGTTTGACGGTGATGACTTTGACAGAAAGATTGCCGAGCTTAATGCTCAGTACAATATTGAAAACAAGCAGGGAGTTCAGGATATAGATGATCTCCAGAAGACCATTACTGACACTCAGAAGAAGATTGAAGAAAGAAAAGAATGGCTTGAAAAGTACAAGGTATATTATGACGATGTAAAGGGTGCTTTTGATAACGGCCAGAAGGATCCATACTCAGGTGAAACAGAGCGATACGAAGAGCAGAATCAGATTATCAAGGCTCGCTATGGTTTCACAATGGAAGAGTATGAAATGAAGCGTGATGAGTTAGAGGATTGGGAAGATGCCATTGATCAGGCTCAGACAAAGATTGAGCTTGCTCAGCTTAAGCAGGCATTCAGCCAGAACTACACTCAGGTAGATGCAAAAGAAGATGTATATGAGAGCAAGGATGCTACTCATGTTGAGGCTCCTATTTCAGGATACATCATCACAATGAATGTTACTGAAGGAAACAACTATGCTCAGGGTAATACCGTATTTACGATAGCAGATACAAGCGAGTTCGTAGTAGAAGCTACAGTTAATGAGTACAACATTGCAAACATTGAGACAGGTCTTCCTGCAAAGGTTAAGTTTGAGGCTACAGATGATGAATCATTTGACGGCGAAGTAACTTTCGTTTCACTTGCATCAGAGGATGTAATCGGAACAAATCAGCAGGCTACAGGCGGCAATGTTGCATCATACAAAGTTAAGATTAAGATGGACAAAACTGACAAGAGAATGCGTGTTGGTATGACTGCAAAGGCCAGCGTAATTATCGACTCAGCTAAGAATGCTCTTTGTGTTCCATACGATTGTGTTCAGAAGAAGGATGATGGTACATTATTTGTAAACGTTATCGAGGATGATGGTAACAAGAAAGAAATCAAGGTTACAAAGGGACTTGAGAGCGATTACTATGTAGAAGTTAAGGGTGAAGGTCTTAAGAAGGGCATGACTGTAGAAGCAGTTGTAGCTGATGGACCAAGTACAGATATTATGGATTACATGTATTTCGATTAGGAGGTTATTATGGCAGAAAATACTATGCTTGACCTTCGCAATATCCATAAGAGTTTCTTTATTGGGACCCCCAACGAATTTGAGGTACTTCACGGACTGAATTTTACAGTCAACAAGGGCGAGTTTGTTTCCATCGTTGGTCAGTCTGGTTCAGGTAAATCTACACTGATGAATATCATCGGTGCTTTGGACAGACCCACAGCTGGTGAATACTCTCTTGATGGAATAGATATTGAGAAGGCTAAGGATCACGAGCTTTCAGCACTTAGAAATAAAAAGATTGGATTCGTATTCCAGACATACAATCTTATTGCCAGAACAACAGCACTTAAAAACGTTGAGCTTCCTATGATGTATGCCGGTATGGGCAGACAGGAGAGAATGGAGCGCGCAAAGATGCTTCTGGAGCAGGTGGAGATGACAGACAGAATGATGCATAAGCCTGATGAGCTTTCAGGTGGACAGAAGCAGCGTGTTGCTATTGCAAGAGCCATGGCAAATGACCCAGCAATCATTTTGGCCGATGAGCCTACAGGTGCTCTTGATTCTGCTACTGGACGATTGATTATGGATATTTTCCATAAGCTTCACGAGGAGCAGGGCAAGACAATTGTTCTTATCACTCACTCACCTGAACTTTCACGTGAGACACAGCGAATCATCACTCTCAAGGATGGCAGCATCGTTGGAGAGTCTGCAGGAAGCTGGACTGGATTAAACGCAAAGGAGGGCGAATAATGTTATTTACAGAGAACGTCCTCGTGGCATTATCGGGACTTAAAGCAAATATAATGCGTTCCCTGCTTACAATGCTTGGAATTATTATCGGTATCGCATCCGTAATTGCGATAATGACAGTTGGTAACTCTATTACCCTTATTGTCAACTCAACCATGCAGGGTCTTGGTGCAAATAATATTCAGGTAGCTATCATGCAGAAGTCTACTGAAGATTCAGAAGAGTCAGGTGTGAATTATGGTGGCGGCTATGTTAGAGATTTGACTGACGAGGACCTTATCACAAAGGAAATGCTCAAGTCTCTTACAGACGAGTTTAAGGATGATATCAAGTATGTCATGCTTACAGAACAGGTAGGAGATTATTATTCTACAAGCAAGGTCAGCCGCAACGGTAAGGATGCCAAGGTTCAGATTGTAGGCTATAACAGGGACTACATGGAATTTAATGATAAGGAAGTACTTGGCGGACGAAGCTTTATCACAACTGATTATAAAGAAGGCAAGTCAGTCTGTATGGTTTCAGACAAGCTGGTTGAACGTCTTTATAAAGGCGATAACGATGCAGTTATCGGTACAGAGATTGAGGTTGTCAGCAGTGATGGTACCTTCAATGACTTTTATGTAGTTGGTGTATATAAATATGTGGCAGATTCAATATCATTTGGTGAGTCTGATAACCCTAAGACAGAGGTACTAGTTCCTCTTAATACTGCCAGAAAAATTAATCACACAGCAAACAAGGGCTTCGAGTATTTTATGCTTGTTACATCTGTGAACACAGATAATGTCACCTTTGTAACAAAAGTTAGAGATTTCTTTAATGTAAATTTCTATTCGAGAAATGATGCCTTTGAGGTTGCTGCAGTAAGTATGGATTCCATGATGGATTCATTAAATACTATGATTAGCATGATTAAGCTTGCTCTTTCAGTAATCGCCGGAATTTCCCTGGTAGTAGGTGGTATCGGTGTTATGAACATCATGTTGGTATCTATCACAGAGCGAACAAAGGAAATCGGTACTAGAAAGGCCCTTGGTGCTACAAATTCATCTATTCGACTACAGTTCATCACTGAGTCAGTGGTTATCTGTGTAATTGGTGGTATCATTGGAATCTTCCTTGGAGTAGGCCTTGGTATGCTGGCTGTTAAACTTATGGGTTACGATGCAGTGGTTTCAGTTTCAAGTGTTGTCATTGCAGTTGGATTCTCTATGGCTATTGGTATCTTCTTCGGATACTATCCAGCAAATAAGGCAGCTAAGCTCAACCCAATTGACGCTTTGCGTTACGAATAGCAAGTTATTTTCAAAGCTTGACTTTGAAAATAGCTTGCCACAGCAGGCCCATTGCTGAAAGCAATTTGCATGGGCCTAGCTTTCCCGCTGTATTGACTTTTTGTTAAATATTATTGAATATAATGTGAAAAAATAAGGACTAGCCCCTTTCTGTGCTACAATCCCATTAGTGGGATAGTATACAGAAAGGGGTTTTTTATGCAAATTTCTATAGGTACGTCAATGAAGACAGATGTAGGGGCTGCTGTGGCTGAAGTCTGCGCTAAAGCTGGCAATCCTAAATTTTTAGTATTATTATCGTCGTTTGATCAGTTTGAGGAAGCGTCGAAATTAATTAATAGCAAATATCCAGGAGTTCCTATTATCGGCACAGGAACAATTTCATATTTTGATACTACCGCATCAGATAAGAGAATGATTTTAATGGCATTTGGAAGTGATGTTGATGTAGAAGTTGGTGTTATACGCAATCTTTCTACGGCTCCAATGCTTGATATTCCTGAGTTGGAGGAGAAGATTTCCAAGATAAATGCTGGAGACAGCAATACTATCTGCCTGGAATTCTGTACCAATGATGAAGAGCGTTTGGTTACTTCACTAAACGTAGCTTTAGAGCGTGCGAGAATTCCAATTATTGGCGGTACAGTATTTGGATATTCTGAAAAGCAGATACCTCAGGTATTAGTAGATGGAGTATTATATGAGGATGCATGTTGCTATGCGCTTCTAAAAAATAAAGCAGGTAAGATTAGAACCTATTCTGAAAATATATATGGTCCTATGCCATGCGCAAAATCGCACATAGCAACTAAGGTAAATTTAGCAAACAAGGAGCTTATCACTTTAGACGGTCGCCCGGCAGCAGACGTTTATTGTGAAGATGCTGACGTTTCAAGAGCAGAGCTTGTTGATAATGTACTTACCAATCCGCTTGGTCGAATTGTTGGTGATCAGATATTCATTTCAAGTCCTTATGCTATTGGAAATAATGGCTCATTGATTAATTATAAAAAGATTAATGAGAATGATTCCATTCAGGTATTGGAGCTTAAGGATTACGAAGAGATTGGAAATGATACTCGCAATACGATTAGAAGCGAGAATAATAAGATTTCATTTATCTTCTCTATAAATTGTATTTATCGTCACTTGTTATATGCGAACAAAGGTTATCTTGAAACCTTCATTGGTGACATGGGTCGTGTAGGCACACATGTTGGAATCGTAGGTGGAGGTGAGCAGTATAAGAAACAGCATGTAAATCAGACTATGGTTTGCGCTGTGTTCGAATAACGGAGGTGCGATATGGGATTATTTGGAAAGAAGAAAATCGATGCCCAGCAGGCTCAGGACGCTGGTGATGTAAAAGAAAAAAAGATTGATTTAAAAGACCGCATGAAAGCTATCCGTGAGGTTGGCAGATATTCAATAGAGCAGAAGGAAAAGCTTCAAAGTGAAGAGGCAAATACTATTGCTGGTATTGAGACAATCAGAGATTCATTCTCTGTTGTAGAAGATAAGTATGGCAGTATTTCTGATTCTGTGAGCGGATTTAAAGAGCAGTTTAGAACAATCGAAGAAATAACAAATGCCTTTGATGACATTGTAAAAAAACTGGTTGTCACAGCTGATGATTCTCACAATGGTATGGAAAAGGTTGACCAGAGTACTGGTGCCGTTTCTGATACAATCGCAGAGGTTGAGGAAGTGTTTGCAGCATTCCAGAAGAGCTTTGATGATATCCGTGAGAAGGTAGAGCAGATTGGTGGTTTTGCTAAGCAGACAAATCTTCTTGCTCTTAACGCATCAATTGAGGCTGCCCGTGCTGGTGAAGCAGGACGAGGCTTCGCTGTCGTTGCCGACGAAGTTACAAATCTTTCTACTGAGATTCAGAGTGTCGTTACATCTGTATTCGATAGTATGAAGGAACTGGATGAAAACAATAACAGACTAGTTGAATCTGTAGGCCATACCAAGAAGGCCATCGAAGCTTCTCATGAGCGTGTTGTTGAGACTCAGGAAGTTGTTGGTCAGATTAAAACTGTAGCTGAAGAGGTTACAGAGCAGAGCGAGCAGATGGGCGAGGTATTTGAAAACTGCGAGACATCTATTAATTCTATCTCTGATAATATTGAAGATTCACGTAGTTACTTCGATCAGGTTTCAAACGATATTGAAGATATCAAGGTAAAGATTACCGAGAAGGGCTTTATGTTCGAGGATATGAACCATGTTCTTGAGCAGATTGCCCCATTAACTCATTTGTAAAGTATTCTCCTTGAAAGATGAAGGGGGCTATGCATTGTGCATAGTCCTTTTCTTATGCTAAAATATCAGCTAGCTAAAAATTTTTACACGAAGGAGAAGATGTTAATTATGGATTTTAAGTTTAAAGATTTACCATATGAGCGTCCTGATATCGACGCTTTTGAAAAGACAGTTGCTGAGCTTATAGAGCGTCAGCAGGCTGCAAAGTCTGGCGAAGAGCAGTTTGAGATTCATAAGGAATTTTACAAGCTTTCTAATGATTTTGAAACTGCATACAACATCGCTTATATCAGACATGATGCTGATAACACAGATGAATTCTATGAGAAGGAAAATGATTACTTTGATGAGGTAATGCCTAGAGTAAGCAATGCCACAATCAAGTACAACAATATTCTTGCAGCATCAGAGTACAAGGATTACCTTGAGACAAAGCTTGGTCCAGTATTTTTCAAGAATGCTGAACTTGATGCAAAGTCAGTTAACGATGCAGTTATTCCTCTTATGCAGGAGGAAAATGCTCTTGCATCACGTTATGACAAAATCATTGCTACTGCAAAGATTCAGTATGAAGGTGAGACTTACAACCTTTCACTTATGGCACCATTTACTACAAACAAGGATCGTGAGATTAGAAAGAAAGCTCAGAAGGCCGTTTCAGACTGGTTTATGAGCGTTACACCAGAGATTGATGAAATCTACGACAAGATGGTAAAGAACAGAACTGAGCAGGCAAAGCTTTTAGGTTTTGATTCTTATACAGAGGTTGCTTATTGCAGATGGCACAGAAATAGCTACGGTCCAAAGGACGTGGAGAACTTCAGAAAGCAGATTAAGGAATACTTTGTTCCTTTTGTTGGAAAGCTTGCTGAAAAACGTGCAGCAAGACTTGGTCTTGATAAGCTTCAGGCTACAGAGCTTGGCGTTTATTTCAACGAGGGCAATCCAAAGCCTACAGGCACACCTGAAGAGATTCTTAAGAGCGGTCAGGATATGTACTCAGAGCTTAGCCCAGAGACAAAGGAATTCATGGATTTCATGATGAAGCATGAATTATTTGATGTATTTGGTCGTAAGAACAAGGCTGCTGGTGGATACCAGACATACCTTCCAAACTATAAGGCACCATTTATCTATGCTAACTTCAATGGAACAAGCGGTGACGTTGATGTAATTACACATGAGTGTGGTCATGCTTTCCAGGCATATGTAGTTCGTGATGATGAAGTTACAGAGCACAATGCACTTGGTATGGAGACAGCAGAGATTCACTCTATGTCTATGGAGTACTTCACATATGGATGGATGAAGAATTTCTTTGGCGACAGATACGAGGATTACTTCGAGATGCATCTTGAGGATGCCAGCACATTCCTTCCTTATGGAACAATGGTTGATGAGTTCCAGCATATTGTTTACGATAATCCAGAGATGACTCCGGCAGAGCGTAAGGAGACATGGAAGAAGCTTGAGCAGCAGTACAGACCATACATCGATTTCTCAGAGAATGAGTTCTATAATCTTGGTGGTTTCTGGCAGAAGCAGCTTCACATCTTTGATGTGCCATTCTACTACATTGATTATGTACTTGCTTCAATCTGTGCTATGCAGTTTAAGGTATGGATGGATGAGGATTACAAAGAGGCATGGAATCACTACCTTCAGCTTTGCAAGCTTTCAGGCAGCGATTACTACACCAAGATGATTAAGTCTGTAGGCCTTAAGACACCATTCGAAGACGGTGTTGTAAAGGAAGTTGTAGATAAGTTCTCAGCTAAGATTTTCTAAATCGGCTTCAAAAAATTCAATTAACTGATTTACATTAAGGTCTGAGTGTTCCACTTCTCTCGAATAGAGATAAATAGTGGACCTCAGGTCTTTTTTGTTTGCTTCATAAATCATCATAAGCCAGCGCACACTTTGGGTGGCAATCATGGTTCTGGCGTAAATCTGCCCGTCGTAAACTGCACCACAGAAATATGTGAAAAGAAGTGACTGTAATACCTTCGAAAATACGAATTCTGTATCGGCTTTTGGATACATGGCAGCCTTCCATTCAGGGGAAGTGGCTGATTTGTTTTTCCAGAAATCTTTTGTGGCCTGAATAGTTTTAGTCCATGATTCTTCAAGAACTTCCATTTCCAATAATGTATCAAGACTCTTTAGGCAGTATTCAAAGTCAAAGGCCTGTTTGTCCTTGAATTCTACGTCATCCATTCCAAATATATCCCCTTCGTCAAAAAGATTCTGAAGTTCAAGAGAAGAATCCACAATATTGCTTATTCTATCCTGGAGAGGAGTGGCAGTGTCTGATGCGATTTTCATCAGTCTGTCTCTGGCATATTCCAACTTGTCAAACAAGAGTAAATCAAAATCTTCAAATTCTTCGGGATCATCTATGAGGTCATCCTCAGATTCCGTAAATGCGAATTTGTAATCAGGCTCCATAATCATACGGGTAACCTCAGGGCATGAAAGTGAAAGGGAGTATTCCCTGATATCCTGGAATTCTTCTGTATGTCTTGGATAGAGTCTGCAGGTGTCACAGAGATACTCTTCACCTAAAGTGGACTGCAGGTCGCAGAGACCATTGTCATTTAACATGCTGCAGCGGATTCCATTTTGAAGGAAGCAGCCTTCCTCATAATTGATGGAATTCTTTAATCGCTGCCCAAAGTCTCCTGCGGTTTTGCTGTACTTATCCACACTGTTTTCATCTATCATAATTTGCCAGCCAATGCAGCAGCTTTTAGGACATTTGTCGGCTATACACTTAAAGGCGTCGAAGCCTGCTTGTTTTCTATAAATCATATTTTTCTCCTTTATACTCAACCTATTATATACAATAAATTTGAAAAAACTTTATTTTAATGTTACTTTATAGGGCAGTGAAGAAAAGAATTATGAGGTAACACATTGAGAGTTTTATTATTACGCCACGGTCAGACGGATTTAAACGTACAAAAAAGACTTCAGGGCAGCTCAGATATCCCTTTGAATGAAAGAGGAAGAGAGCAGGCCAGAGAATCCCATGAGTTTGCAAAAGCAAATGATTTGATTCCTACAAGAATTATTTCCAGCCCACTTGGACGTGCAATCGAAACTGGAGCTATTTTTGCAGGTATTGATATTAGCAGCTTTAAAGAAAAAGAGATTTCTGCTGATTATAAGCCAGCTGAGATAGAGTTAGATGATAATTTAATAGAAATGGCTTTTGGTGTTTGCGAGCAGAGAAATATGGGTGAGGAGAATCCGGCTTTCTTACATGAATGCTTTGACACTCCAGCGGCTTACAGACCACCAGAAGGTGGTGAGAGCTACGATGAAGTTGTTGCCCGTGCAGGTGCTGTTGTTGAGCGCATTCGCAGCATGATTTCATCTGGTGAGCTTAAGGAAGATGATACACTTCTTCTCGTAAGTCATGGTGCTCTCAGCCATGCTATCTTTGAATACGTAAAGAAGACTGCCAGAGAGAACTATTGGGATGTGGACTTCAATAATTGTGCAATAGCCGAGTTGCTTATAGGTGCAGACAGAAGCCAGGATGATTACAGATTCATATCAGATGGGTTTGAGAAGAACTGGTGATAATATAAATTTTTAGGGGTACAGAAAATGAAATTTCCAAAAGACCCAGTGATGCTGCTTTCTGTAGTGAATACAGCATTGAGGGATTATTATAAGAGTTTTGATGCTTTGGTAGAGGATAACGAAGTGGATGGTGATGATATCGTGGCAAGACTTGCCAGTATTGACTATCACTATGATCCGGTTAAGAATCAGTTTAAGTAGAGGATGAGTATGAAAAAGTTTTTCGCAGCATTAATTAAAACATTATTGGTCTTGATTCTGGTTCTTGCGGCAGCATGGTACGCCTTTGGTTCAGATGGCCCATTTGCAGAGCAGGGACAGCAGATTTTTGCAGAGCTTCAGGGGCAGACAGCTGTAGTCGAAGAACAGCCGGAAGAGATTCCTGAAACAAACATGGAAGAGACTGTTCAGGAAGAGGCGGCAGCCATAGTTCCTGAGCCTTCATCAGAAGAGCTGACTACAAAGATTGTATTCACAGGTGATGTGGAGCTTAGCGAGTATGTTCAGTCAAATTACAGTGCAGCAGGTGCAGATGGTGTGGTAGCTCCAGAAATCAAAGAATTGATGACAAATGCCACATTTACAATGATTAACAACGAGTTTTGTTTCTCAGAGAGAGGCCAGAAGGCTCCTGACAAGCAGTACACCTTCAGGGTTAATCCATCTTATGTAAGTTTGTTTAATGACCTGGGTGTGGACATTGCTGGTCTCGCAAACAATCATGTGTTGGACTTTGGCCGCGATGCTCTCACAGATACATTCACAACACTTACAAATGCAGGGATTGATTACACTGGCGCAGGCAACAGTCTTGAGGATGCCAGCAAGCTTATCGTAAAGACGGATGCAAAGGGACGCACATATGGATTCCTTGCAGCCAGCCATGTTATTCCTGTTGGAAGCTGGAATGTTTTAAATGCACAGCCAGGTGAGTTCTGCTTCTATGATGAGACAGATTTATTAAATGCTATCAAGGCAGCAGATTCACAGGTGGACTATCTTTTTGTTATGGTTCACTGGGGCGTGGAGCACACTACAGACCTTACAGATTATCAGCCAAATGATGGTCATAAGTTTATAGATGCGGGAGCAGATGCTGTTATCGGAATGCACAGCCACTGCCTCCAGCCAGTAGAAATGTACAATGGCAAGCCAATCTTTTACAGTCTTGGAAATTTCATCTTCAACCAGACAATTAAATCTGGTGGCGGCGGAGCAGTAGAGTTTGCGGTAGATGAAAATGACAATGTAACTTATCGAATCATCCCTATCACAGCAAGCGGTGCCTGCACCAGAATCGACCCATCAGGCTACAGCTATGTTGAAAGGATTTCAAGCAATGTGGCTGTTGATGAAAATGGATACATCACAGTTAAATAATAAAAAGGCTAGTAATAGTTTCGTCCAATAAGTGAGTAATAATTGACAATAAATTAACAAAAATACAAAAAAGTACAAAATCAAAAACAATGCTCAAAACCACTGTTTTTTCATAAAAAAGTAGTATTATAACTTATGGTTTCAAAAAACTAACACCAAAGCACTATGTGCGAAAGGTTAATATACTTAAAGAAAGAAAAGAGGAAATTAAAATGGCAGGATTTGGAGCATTAATTGACATCCTTAAAAAGGATCCTAAGAAAATCGTTTTTACAGAGGGTACAGACCCACGAATTATTGAAGCATCAAGCCGTCTTCTTGGTTCAGATTTCCTTCAGCCAATTCTTATTGGTAAGGAGTCAGAGATTAAGGAAGCTGCAGAGGATGCTGGTTTTAACATCCGCGGTGCAGTTATCATCGATCCAGAGAACTATGACAGATTTGATGAGATGTGCGAGCTTTTCTGCGAACTTAGAAAGTCTAAGGGTGTTACAATGGAGCAGGCTGCTAAGACCTGTAGACAGGCTAACTACTTCGGTACAATGCTTGTAAAGATGGGTGTTGCTGATGCACTTCTTGGTGGTGCTACATACTCTACAGCTGATACTGTTCGTCCAGCACTTCAGGTTATTAAGACAAAGCCAGGCAACAGCATCGTATCTTCATGCTTCATCATGGTTCGTAACCATGCAACAGGTGATCGTGAAGTTCTTGCAATGGGTGATTGCGCTATTAACATTAAGCCTACAGCTGAGGAGCTTGCAGAGATCGCAGGCGAGACAGCAGCTTGTGCTAAGATCTTCGGTATTGATCCAAAGATCGCTATGCTTTCATACTCAACACTTGGCTCAGGAAAGGGCGAGGATGTTGACAAGATGAACCAGGCAACAAAGCTTGCTAAGGAAAGATATCCTGAGCTTGATATCGATGGAGAGCTTCAGTTTGATGCTGCAGTTTCACCACGTGTTGCTAAGACAAAGTGCCCAGGCTCACCAGTAGCTGGTCACGCTAACACATTCATCTTCCCAGATATCAACGCTGGTAACATCGGTTACAAGATTGCACAGCGTCTTGGTGGATTCGATGCATACGGACCAATCCTTCTTGGACTTAACGCACCAATCAACGACTTATCAAGAGGATGTAATGCACAGGAAGTTTACTCAATGGCTATCATTACAGCTGCACTTGCTTAATTTTATTGAGATTTCAACCTTCCCCTATTATACTAGGGGGAGGTTTTTTATTATCATTATTTTTGGAGATAATTTATGAGTAAATGGATATTACAAAGAAAAGCTGCGGATTATGCAGGCCTTAGCGCAAAGTTGGGAGTAGACCCAGTTATAGTGCGTCTCATGGTTAACCGTGGCCTTAGCACATATGAGGAGATGAAAGAATATCTTCACCCTACTTTAAATCATTTTCCTGATCCACATCTTTTCGCAGACATGGATTTGGCCTGTGAGCTTCTGATGGAAGCCATTGACGAAGGGATAAAAATCAGAGTTGTTGGCGACTATGACGTAGACGGAATCATGTCTACCTACATTCTTACATCAGCCATCAGAGAAGCAGGCGGTGACGTGGACTATGCAGTTCCCCACAGAATGGTGGATGGATACGGAATCAATCCTGATATGGTTCAGCAGGCTTATGACGATGGTGTAGGATTTATTATCACCTGTGACAATGGTATTGCAGCTGCACCAGCTATAGAACTTGCCAAGGAGCTTGGTATGACTTTCGTGGTTACAGACCACCATGAGGTACCATTTGAGCTGGCAGAAGATGGAGAGACAAAAATTCAAAATCTACCTGAGGCAGATGCGGTTGTTGATCCAAAGCGAGATGATTGTAATTATCCATTCAAGGGAATATGCGGCGCTCAGGTAGCATGGAAGCTGGCTGAGGTTCTCTTTGAATTCCTGGGCCTTGAAAAAGAGGCTTCAGATAAATACCTTCAGTTTGCGGCTATTGCCACTGTATGTGATGTTATGGAGCTGAAGGGCGAAAATCGTTCCACTGTTTACCATGGAATCAAAGCCATAGAAGCTACTGATAACATTGGTATCAATGCACTTTTAGCCAGAAATGAACTTAAGGGAAAGCCTATCGGCTGTTACCACCTTGGATTCATCATCGGTCCATGCCTTAATGCCAGTGGTCGTCTTGATACAGCAGGTCGCGCCATCGAGCTTCTTATGGAAGAGGATCAGGGCAAGGCACTTTCCATGGCCAATGAGCTGGTGGAGCTCAATTCTCAGAGAAAGAACTTGACTCAGCTTGGTATCGACAAAGCCAGAGACATGATTGAAAACAGTGACCTTAATAAGGATCGTGTTCTGGTAATCTACATTCCAGAGCTTCACGAGAGTCTTGCAGGTATTGTTGCAGGCAGAATAAGAGAAAACTACAGCAAGCCGGTGCTTGTTATTACTGATGCAGAAGATGGCGCAAAGGGAAGTGGACGTTCAATCCCAGCTTACAATATGTTTGAAGAGCTCACAGGAGTGAAAGATGTATTTACGAAATTCGGTGGTCATCCAATGGCTGCTGGTGTTTCTCTTCCTAAGGAGAAGATTGATGAGCTTCGCACCCGCCTTAACGAGCGATGCACTCTTACAGAGGATGATATGCAGGAGGTAATCAAAATAGATTGCGACATGCCTCTTTCATATATTTCTGAAGAGCTGGTGGATTCTATTGATATGCTGGCGCCTTTTGGTACCGGAAATACGAAACCGCTTTTTGCTCTTAAAAATGTTCCGATTCTCAAGGCTGCCTACATCGGCAAAGAAGGCCAGTACCTTAGACTTACTGTTGGGACTGAAAATGGAAACGTCATGACTGCCATGATGTTTAGAAATGTACCTGAGTTTGAGGCTGCCGTAAATACGAAATACGGTGCTGATGCCTGGAGCAAGGTATGTGCTGGACAGGATACTGGAGTGAAGATGGATATCATCTATGAACCATCTATAAATGAGTTCCGTGGAAACCGCAGCATCCAGATTTTGGTTGAAAATTTTAAGTAATTGTATTCGATTTTGTGTAAAAAAATCTATTTTTTAAATCCTGATTCTATGATAAAATCCTCCTTATAGAAATTCTTTATAGGGAGGATATTTTTTTATGGGAAATGTTCTTGTAGCTCAATCAGGTGGCCCAACAGTGGCTATCAACGCCAGTCTTGCTGGTGTTATCGAGGGTACCCTTGGTTCTAGATATGACAAGATATATGGCTCGATCAATGGCATTCTTGGAATTAAGAATGACAATGTTATTGACCTCACTTCTGTCGTAGCTAACGACCCTCGTTTCCTGAAGCGTCTTAAGACTACTCCTGCAATGTATCTTGGCTCTTGCCGATTCAAACTCCCTGGTGTGGATTCTAATGATCCTATCTATGATTCCCTTTTTGACCAATTTAAAAAGTATGATATTGAGGCATTTTTCTACATAGGTGGAAATGATTCAATGGATACAGTAGATAAGCTTTCTGCTTATGCTGCTAAAATTGACTCAAAAATCAGATTCGTAGGTGTACCAAAGACTGTTGATAACGATCTTTGTGTAACAGACCATACACCAGGTTTTGGTTCTGCAGCAAAATACATTGCTACTTCTACAATGGAAGTAATCTTTGATGCTCAGATTTATGACAATCCAAGTGTCACAATTATTGAGGTTATGGGAAGAGATGCCGGATGGCTTACAGCAGCTACAGCTCTTGCGAAGAATGAGTGCTGCGACGGCCCAGATCTTATCTATCTGCCAGAGGTTCCATTTGACAGAGATAAGTTTATCGATGATTTGGCTAACCTTCTCAAGGAGAAGAACAACATCGTCGTTGCTGTTTCAGAGGGAATCAGAGATGCTCATGGAGAGTATATCTCTGCTGCCACTGGTACACTGGACAACTTTGGACATGCACAGCTTTCAGGCGCAGGAAAGACTTTAGAGTACCTTGTTAAAGATAAATTGGGGGTTAAGGTTCGCTCTATCGAAGTCAATGTCCTTCAGCGTGCAGCTGCTCATATGTCCAGCCTTACAGATATCAACGAGTCAGAAGCTATCGGCAAGAAGGCAGTTGATATTGCAGAAGAGGGCGTTACAGGCGCAATGGTAACAATGGAGCGCATCAGTAATGCACCTTATGAAATTAAGCTTAATTATGCGAAGATTCATGATATTGCCAATGAGGCTAAGGAAGTGCCACAGGATTGGATTAATCCTGAGCACAATGGTGTAACCTCTGATATGGTGATGTACCTGAAGCCACTTGTAATTGGACTTCCAGATGTGGAGTACAAGGACGGACTTCCAGTGTATGTCTCTCGCGAAAACTAAATAACATTTAATTGTAATCTGTTGTAGTCTCTTTCCTCTAAAAGATAGAGGACGCGACGTGCGTGAGAGTACTGGGTGCGATTGATGGAAATAACACAGACTTTATTGGCGCCGTGATAAATTCTTCTTCTGAAGAATGGAACACGGTGCCAATTTTTTGAAAATGGTACCGACTGCTCCAGTAAGAGCTCGGAAGTACGATTGGATACGATGCGATTAGTAGTCTCGCAGAGAACGATATCTTTGCCGCAATTCTTGGATATCTTAGGTTTTCTTTTCATTTCTAAATAACCTTTCATAACATTAATTCACTTGAATTTCTATTTTTTTGCCCATGGAATCAGCAACTTTAACGAGAAAGTCCAGAGATGGATTGTATTTGCCACTTTCCATTCGGGAGATGTTGGATTTTTTGGTGCCTGCTCTCTCGGCAACTGCCTCCTGAGTGAGATGCAGGGAATGTCTGGTGTCACGAAGCTGCTGGGCGATGGAATGACGCGCCTCCAGAGCCTGGGGTGTGACAACTCCATCAGAATAACGATTCTTCATAGTTCACCTCATGCTTATAAGTTATCATATATGATAACACAAAGCAATGGACTTCACAATAAAATCAAGGAATTATTTGAGAAAAATAGAAGATTAGTAGCCCTTTTTTATGAGGGACAAATGAGCTATAATCTTAAATGGAGATTTTTTAAAACCAGAAAGATTTTTACTAGATGAAAATATAGATTTGGAGGGAGCTTATGGTTGGCAAAAAACAACGTTTCAAAACAGTAGTCTTAATTATTTTTCTTGCAGTGGTTATTGTAGGCGGCGTTTTTGCTGTTAGTTATTTTAAAGGTGGAGTGACATTCCCATGGCAGGTTGTAACATCGGAGCAGGAAGCTGAGCCGGTGGCAGAGGAGCCAGCTAAAGAAGAGCCTAAGCTTGTAGTGAAGGAAAAGGCTGATGAAGATAAGGCTAAAAAGGAAGAGGAGCTGAAGAAAGCCAAGGAAGAGGCAGATAAAAAGGCCAAAGAAGAAGCTGAAAAGAAGGCTGAAGAAGATGCTAAAAATGCTGTAGTTAAGACTGAAAAAAAATTGGATTATGCTAGTGCTCTTTATGTAGAGGATGGAAAGCTTATTGATACAGCTGGAAATGAGATAGCACTCACTGGTGTTAGCTCAAATAGTATTAATGAGTATCCTGATTATGTTTCAGCTGATGCCATCAGGGCGCTCAGGGATAACTGGGGTATCAACGTAATCAGACTTGCTATGTACACCAGCGATTACAACGGTTATTGTGTAGGCGGCAAGGATAATCAGGAAAAGCTCAAGGGTGTCATCGACGAAGCTGTTAAGGCAGCTACTGAAAACGAAATGTACGTCATTTTAGACTGGCATACATTAAACGATGCAGATCCAAATGAATACAAATCAGAGGCTATCCAGTTCTTTGGTGAAATGGTTCGTAAATACGAATCTAATGAAAATGTGATTTATGAGATATGCAACGAGCCTAGTGGTGATACTACATGGGATGATATTCGTAAATACGCTAATGAGGTTATTCCTGTGATAAAGCGTATTGATGGAGATGCACTTATTTTAGTTGGAACTCCAGATGGTTGTACAGATTTAGATTCTGTTTTGGAGAACCCACTTGATTTTGGAAATATCATGTATACATATCATTTTAATGCTGGAATAGATAAATCCAGTCAGAGAAATGCCCTTACAAATGCGCTGGAAGATGGACTTCCTGTTTTCATTTCTCAGTATAGCTATGTAGAGTCTAATGGAGATGTTAATAAGCATGAGGCATCCAGATGGAATGATACAATAGATGATTATGGCCTTTCATCTGTTATTTGGAACCTGTCCAATACTTATGATGGCTGTGCACTTGTTGATAATGGTTGTGAGAAGTTTTATGATTTCACAAATGAGGATTTATCTGCTCAAGGGCAGTATTTCATAGATAGAATTAATAGTTTAGATAGGAGAAATAGAAGTAATGACAACTAACGAGAAAATCGCAGCATTGCGTGATTTAATGAGGGAGAGAGGAATTGATATGTACCTCATCCCAACAGACGATTTTCACTCATCAGAATATGTAGGAGAGCACTTTAAGGCACGTAGCTTTATCACAGGCTTTACAGGCTCAGCAGGTACAGCAGTTATCACTTTAAAGGAAGCTCATCTTTGGGCTGACGGACGTTATTTCGTTCAGGCTGCAAAGCAGATTGCAGATTCAGAGGTTATTTTGGAGCGAATGGGTGAGCCAGGAGTTCCTGAGGTAGAAGAGTTCATCGAGCAGAATTTTGTTGATGGAGGATGCCTTGGTTTTGATGGTCGTTGTGTTTCAGCTAAGAATGCAGCGAAGTATTTTGAAATTGCTACAAAGAAGGGCGGAGAGCTTGCCACTTCAGAGGATTTGGTTGATAAGATCTGGACAGACAGACCAGTTCTTCCAAAGGCTACTACATGGGTACTTGAGGATCAGTTCTCAGGTGAGACTATGGAGTCTAAGATTGCCCGTATCCGTGAAGAGATGAAAAAGAAAAGTGCTGATGCTCATTTACTTACAGCACTTTACGATATCGCATATACGTTAAACATCAGAGGAAATGATATTGCAAACGTTCCAGTTTTCCTTTCATTCCTCATTATCACAGATGACAGTGTTATCCTCTTTACTGACACTACAAACTGGCCAGAAGAGGTTATGAGCTATCTCAATGACAAGGGTGTTAAGCTTTACCCTTACGATATGGTTTACCACTATCTTCAGAGTGCTGACATGGCAGACAGAAGAGTTCTTCTTGACCAGTCAATCGTAAATTACAACATGATTAAGGCTCTAGAGGGTTCAGCAAAGATTATCGATGGAAAGAATCCATCAGAGCTTATGCGAGCTATCAAAAATGAGACTGAAATCAAGAATACAAAGTGGGCTCATGTAAAAGATGGTGTTGCATGCACAAAGGCTATTAAGTGGATTAAGGAAAATGTTGGTAAGGTACCAATGACTGAAATCACTGCTTCAGATTATTATGAGGCTCGCCGCAAGGAGCAGGAGAATTTTGTGGATCTTTCATTCGGTACAATCTCAGCTTACGGACCAAACGCTGCAATGATGCACTATAGCGCAAAGGCTGGCTCAGAGGCTACACTTAAGCCAGAGGGCTTCCTCCTTGTAGATTCAGGTGCTCATTTCCTTGAGGGTACTACAGATATCACACGAACAATCGCTCTTGGTGAGCTTACACAGCAGATGAAAGAGTACTACACAGTAGTTCTTCGTTGCCACTTAAGACTTCTTGCAGCCAACTTCCCTAAGGGAGTTACAGGAGCAAACCTTGATATTCTTTCTCGTGGCCCAGTTTGGGATATGGGACTTGATTATCGTTGTGGTACAGGTCATGGTGTAGGTCACATCTTAAATGTTCACGAAGGACCAAACCGTTTCCACTGGAGAGTTCTTAAGGGACAGAATTCTGCTGAGATTCAGCCAGGTATGATTACTACAGATGAGCCAGGTCTTTACATTGAGGATGGCTTCGGAATCCGTATCGAGAACGAGCTCCTTTGTGTTGCAGGTGAGACTACAGAGTACGGAGAATTCCGTCACTTCGAGGCTATCACATACTGCCCAATCGACCTTGATCCAGTTATCCCAGAGATGATGACTGAGGCAGAGAAGAAGACACTCAACGAGTATCATAAGCTTGTTCGCGAAACATTAAAGCCATACCTTAGCGATGAAGAAAACGCATGGCTCGCAAAAGAGACTAGGGAGATTTAATGAGCAAATTACTTTTAATCGATGGCCATAGTATTGCAAATCGCGCATTCTATGGTTTGCCAGATCTTACTAATAGCCAGGGTGAGCACACCGGTGCCATCTTTGGCTTCATAAACATGATGTTAAAGTTCATCGATGATGAACAGCCAGATAACTTTGCAGTGGCATTTGACGTTCATGCCCCTACCTTCAGACACAAGATGTTTGAGGCGTACAAGGGCACCAGAAAGCCAATGGTTCCAGAGCTTAAGGAGCAGATTCCCCGTATTCAGGAAATGCTTAAAGCTATGGGCGTTCCAGTTGTCACCATGGAAGGCTGGGAGGCCGATGATATCCTCGGCACCCTCGCCAGAATTGGTGAAGAGAAGGGATTTGATGTTACCATTGTTTCCGGAGACCGTGACCTTCTTCAGCTTGCCACTGACAAGGTCAAAATTTCCATCCCTAAGACAAAGAAGGGTGGAACAGAAATCGAGAACTACTTTGCAGCGGATGTTAAGGAGGCCTATGGCGTTACTCCTAAGCAGTTCATCGATGTAAAAGCACTTCAGGGAGATACTTCTGATAATATTCCAGGTGTTGAGGGTATTGGCCCTAAAACTGCACAGACATGGATTGCCCAGTACGGTTCTATTGAGGAATGCCATGCTCATGTTGATGAGATGAAGAAGGGTAAAGTTGTTCAGAATTTCATCGACCAGTGGGATATTGCTGTGCTTTCAAAGGAGCTTGCCACTATCAATGTAAATGCTCCAATAGAGCTGGAGGAAGGCAGTACAAAGCTTGATAATCTCTTTACAGAGGAGGCATATCTTCTCTGCAAGCGCTACGAGCTTAAGAAGCTTCTTCCTAGATTTGAAGCATCTACAACTACAAAGGTTCAGGATAATACAGCAGAGACTTTTAAACGTATATACGATTTGGCAGAGGTGGAGGATTTCTTCGCTGAGCTTAAAAAGTCTGGCAAGGATTTTGTTGGTGCCAGCATCATGGCTGGTGAGGACAGACGCATAAAGGGTGCCGCACTTTCTGTCGGTGATTCTACAGTTTACGTAGACTGTGCTGGTTTTATCACACCAGATTATCTTGGTCACAAGCTTATTGAAATCAGTAAGGCAGGAGTGAAGCTTTGCTTCTGGGATTTAAAGAATGCCATGCATTTGATTTATGAGCTTATGAGTTCAGAAGAAAAGCAGGCAGCTTTAGATAAAGGTGGAAAAGCAGAGATTTTCCCTACAGCTGTTGATGTTGCTGTAGCAGCTTATCTTTTAAATCCTACAAAGAATGCTTACACAGCAGATGATGTTGCCAGCGAAATGCTTGGCATTATCATTCCAGCTCAGGCTGATTTATTTGGAAAGACAAAGCTTAATGTAGCCCTTGAGGATGACAGCTTTATTGATAAGGTTACTACCTATGCATGCTACAATGCTTACGTTGCATTCGCAGCATTTGAAAAGGTTATTGCACAGATAAAAGAGGAAGGAATGCTTGATATTTATGAGAATATCGAGATGCCTCTTGTGTACACACTTTTCGATATGGAGCTTCAGGGTATTGCCATGGATAAGGATGCACTGGCTGAATATGGCAATCGCCTTTCAATTCGTATAAACGAATTAGAGCAGAGCATCTATTCTCAGGCTGGTGAAGAATTCAATATTAATTCTCCAAAGCAGCTTGGTGTAATACTTTTTGAAAAAATGGGAATAGAAGGTGGAAAGAAGACAAAGACAGGATATTCTACCGCAGCAGACGTGTTAGAAGAACTTTCTGCCACAAACCCTATAATATGTGATATATTAGAATACAGACAGTTAGCTAAACTTAAGAGTACTTATGCAGATGGATTGGCTGCCTGTGTTGATGAGGATGGAAGAATTCGTTCTACCTTCATGCAGACAGTTACTGCCACAGGACGTATCAGTTCAACTGAGCCAAACTTACAGAACATTCCTATCAGAATGGAACTTGGAAGAGAAATCAGAAAGGTATTCTATCCAAAGGATGGATGCATATTCCTTGACGCTGATTATTCTCAGATTGAGCTCAGAGTTCTTGCTCATATGTCCGGTGATGATAATCTTATCGGTGCTTTCAAGGCTGGCCAGGACATTCACCGTTCTACAGCATCACTTGTATTTAACACACCATTTGATGAGGTTACAGATATTCAGAGACGCAGAGCAAAGGCTGTAAACTTCGGTATTGTCTATGGTATCAGTGCATTCGGACTTGCTAAGGATATTGGCGTAGGACGAAAGGAAGCACAGGAGTACATTGATAACTACTTTGTAGCATATCCAAAGATGCATGAGTTTTTGGAAGGACTTAAAACAGATGGTAAGGAAAAGGGATATGTCACCACTATGTATGGTAGACGTCGTCCTATTCCAGAGCTTTCATCATCAAACTTTATGACCCGCCAGTTTGGTGAGAGAGTAGCCATGAATTCACCTATTCAGGGAACAGCAGCAGATATCATTAAGATTGCCATGGTCAACGTCCATGACAGACTTCTCAAAGAAGGACTTAAATCAAAGCTTCTTCTTCAGGTTCACGATGAGCTTCTTGTGGAGGCACTTGAGTCAGAGCGCGCACAGGTTGAAAAGCTTATTGCAGAGGAGATGGAAAATGCAGCTAAGCTTGCTGTGGACTTAGAAATTGATATGAATTCTGGAAAGACATGGGCTGAAGCACACTAAGTGCTTTCCCGTCTTCCATGGAATTTATATATATTTTAATAGGGAGAGTATAAAGCATCATTGTATTAGGAGGATATTGAAAATGTTTCCAAGAAAACAAATCAAAGCAAATGCCAGAGCTGCTTTATCAGCTAATTACTGGCCAGTAGTTGGTTACCCACTTTTATTGGGGTTATTGTTAGTTGTGATTATGGTAGTTTTAGCCATTGGGCCAATTCTTTCATTAGGCGGGCTTCCTGATGCATCTTCAATTGCAACAACTGAGGCTGCTCTAGCAAAAAATCTCGGCACAACACTTTTGACAGATACTGTATCTATTCTTTTATCAGTATTCTTTATTAATGTTTTAGCTGCAGGCGAGCTATTTTTCTACTACAAGTTCTACAGTGGTTCAAGAGGAGATTTTGGTACTTTCTTTGAAGGTTTCAAGAATGGTCTCTACTTACACGTAGTTGGTGGCATGTTCCTTATGTCATTGTTTATTTCACTTTGGTCTTTGATATTTGTTCTTCCAGGAACAATACTTGCAGTTATCGGTTTTACATCATTAATGCTTACAGGTTCTGGTGAAGTAATGTTTATTATTGGTGCCATTCTGTATATTGCTGGTATCGTTTTAGCTTTTGTTAAGGCATATCAGTACAGCATGATTCCATACCTTCTCATTGACAAGCCAGAATTCACAGTTAGTGATTGCTTCAACATGACAAAGAAGATGACAAAGGGAAATAAGTGGAACCTTTTTGTATTAGATCTTTCATTCATCGGATGGATTTTACTTTCATTCTTAACAGTTTTCATCCTTGCAATCTTCTATGTAGGTCCATACATGAGACTTGCATCAGCTGGCGCTTATGATTACCTTAAGAGAATTCATATGCCTGAGGCAACAGAGGGACCAGTATTTCAGTCAGCTTCTTATGAGGCAGATTATGCTTCTGTTGAACAGCCAGCAGATAACACTGGTACATTAAACAACACAACAAATGATGATATTTTTGACGAGTAATATATGAAATTTATTGGAATTACAGGGGGCATCGGCGCTGGCAAAAGCACGGTGCTCTCTTTATTAAAAGAAAATTTTAATTGTAAAGTGGTGCTGGCAGATGAGGTGGCAGCACAGCTTATGACAAGTGGTCATAAGTGTTTTGACGAGGTAGTAGCATTGAATTGGCCTACCTCTATTTTGGATGAATCGGGAGAAATAGACAGACCTCTTATGGCAAAGTACATGTTTGCAGACGATGAGCTTTTAAGTGGAGTAAATGCCATAGTTCATCCAGCTGTGGAGAAAGAAGTACTAAATCAGGTAGAAGAGGAAAAAGAAAAGCACAATATAGAGTATTTTTTCTTAGAAGCTGCATTGCTCATAGAATGTGGATATGGTAAACTTGTGGATGAGATGTGGTATATTTATGCAAGCCCTGAGGTTCGTGAAATCAGGCTTATGGAATCCAGGGGTTACTCAAAAGAACGCATTGCAAATACCTTTAAAGTTCAGCGCAGCGACGCCAGCTTTAGAGAGCATTGCGACCATGTTATAGACAATAGTGGCACCGAAGAAGAGACATTGTCTCAACTTAGGGCCTTGCTATAAATGATAAAAAGGGGATTTTTACTATGGAAAAGAAGGACATTGTTTTTGGCTTAGATATTGGTACAAGAAATGTCATCGGTACAGTTGGCTGCCTGGAAGGGGATGAATTTCATGTCATCGCCCAGACGTTACGTGAGCACGATACACGTGCCATGCTGGACGGACAGATTCACGATATAGGTCGAGTTGGCGCCACATGTGACGAGGTTAAAAAGGAGCTTGAAAGTATGACAGGCCTCACACTTACAGAGGTTTGTATAGCTGCCGCTGGTCGTGTGCTCCGTACCATTACCACACACGTTGATTTGGAATTCCCAGAGGAGACTGTTGTTTCTGGTGAGGATTTACATACTCTTGACATGCTTGGAATCGAGCAGGCAGGTAAGGAAATCAAAGGCGGTGCCGAGGACGATAAATACAAGTTCTTCTGCGTAGGTTATTCTACGGTCAGATATTATCTTAATGGAGATGCATTCTCATCTCTTGAGGATCACAAGGCCGATGTTATCGGTGAGGATATCATCGTTACCTTCCTTCCAGAGGATGTAGTAGATGGTCTTTATGCTGCTGTTGGCAAAGCTGGTCTTACAGTTGCCAATCTTACATTGGAGCCTATTGCAGCTATTAACGTTGCTATTCCACAGAATTTCAGAATGCTTAATATTGCCCTTATCGATGTGGGCGCAGGTACATCCGATATCTGTGTCACAAGAGACGGAAGTATCATTGCTTACGGCATGATTCCTATGGCTGGTGATGAGCTTACTGAGGTTCTGGTTCATGAATATCTTGTTGATTTTGCTACTGCAGAACAGATTAAGAGAGCTTCGACAGAAGGTGGAGATATCACATACGAGGATATCATGGGCATCAGCCACACCATCAAATCTGAGGAAGTTTACAAGCTCACTAATCCTATTATGGAAAAGATTGCAACTGAGGTTGCATCAAAGATTAAGGAGCTCAATGGAGACAAATCTGTTTCAGCAGCTTTCGTTGTTGGTGGAGGCGGAAAGATTCATGGCTTCACCGAGGCACTTGCCAAGGATTTGGATATCGTCGCTGAACGTGTTGCTCTTCGCGGTGAAGAGGTTATGAAGAACGTTGTCTTCGAACAGGATGACATTAAGAAGGATTCCCTTCTTGTTACTCCAATTGGTATCTGCCTGAATTACTATGAGACAAAGAACAACTTCATCATGATTCACTTTAACGGTGAGATGATGAAGCTTTACGATAATGGACAGCTTACAATTGTGGATGCTGCTATGCAGGCAGGTTTCTCAGCTGAGCAGTTGTTCCCACGACGTGGAAAGGAAATCAATTTCACAGTCAATGGCATATCACGTATGATTCGTGGTATCGAGGGCGAGTCTGCAGTTGTAAAGATGAATGGAAAGCCAGTTGGAATTAATACTCCACTGGAGTTCAACTGTGATGTGGAGTTTGTTCCTTCTACTGTTGGCGCAGGTGGCAATGGCACTATCGCTGATTTAGAGGAATTCACTACAGAGTATCTGTATTTCACAGTTTGTGGACACAGAGTAAAGTGTCCTAAATTTGTTGAGGTTAATGGCTCTATGGAGCCACCTACATATTCAGTTAAGGATGGAGATGTTATTGAAACACGTCCATTCTATACAGTTGGTCAGTTGGCAGAGTTTATGGACGTGACCATCGATGATCGATATGAGATTCTTGTTAATCATCGTCCATCAAGCCTTGAGTCCCTTGTTTACGAGAACTTCGTTATCGATTGGACTACCACCACTCCAGTGGCCTATGCAGGAGATTATCTTGCAGAGGAAGGTGAAGGCATGCCAGAGGATTACGACATTGATGTTGCACCAGAGACCATCACAGACGTTCACACCAAGATGAAGGATGAAGCCACAGAGCTTCCAATCACCATCAATGGAAAGAAGAGAGTGCTTTGTGGAAAGAAGGATTACATCTTTGTAGATATCTACAATGTAATCAACTTCGATCCTAATGAGAGCAATGGACGTCCACTCATTACAAAGATTAATGGACATAAGTGCGGTTATTCTGATGAGCTTCATGAGAATGATCAAGTGGAAGTGTATTGGGATAATGGTGCTTTAAACCGAGCCTAATATGCATAATAGGGGGGACCCCGAAGGGGGAGAACCTGTTTGCCACAGCGCGCCCTTGCCGAAGGCAATTATAATGGGCGCTGCTTTCCCGTTTTTTGGAAATTTTATAGAAAGTAGATATATTTATAATGGATTTTTTTAGTATTGCAAGTGGTAGCAGCGGTAACTGCATTTGTGTTGGAGACGACAGCACACATGTAATGATCGATGCAGGTATTTCAGGAAAGCGCATAGAGGCGGGGATGAACAAATATGATTACACCACCGCCGATATGGCAGGGCTTCTGGTGACTCACGAGCATTCAGATCACGTATCTGGGCTTGGAGTCATCGCCCGCAAATACCATATACCGATTTACGCTACTGCTCCTACCATCAGAGCAATACGTTCTATGAAAAGTCTCGGGGTTGTAGATGACACACTTTTCAATGTCATCAAGCCTGACGAGGATTTCTCTATAGGTAGTCTTAAGATTCACCCATTTCGTATTAGCCATGATGCGGCAGACCCAGTTGCATATCGTATAGAAAATGATAATTCTAAGGTTGCAGTATGTACTGACTTAGGTTATTATGATGCCTATATTGTTGATAATTTAACAAATTTGGATGCTCTTTTGCTTGAAGCAAATCATGATATCCACATGTTGGAGGTTGGTTCATATCCTTATCCACTTAAACAGCGTATTTTAGGAAATTATGGACATCTTTCCAATGAGGCAAGTGGAAAGCTTCTCAGTCAGATTTTACATGACGATATGAAGCATATTTTCTTGGGTCATCTCAGTCACGAAAACAACTATCCAGATTTGGCATATGAGACAGTACGCCTTGAGGTAACCATGGATCAAAGTACACCGTACAACGCTGCGGACTTTGACATCACAGTGGCATCCCGTTCAGAGGTATCAGAAAAAATTACATTATAAGGAGAATTCTTATGGAAAACAAAGTTATTATTACCGTGGTTGGTAAAGACACAGTTGGAATTATTGCTCGCATCTGCACTTACTTAGCAGGGAGCGGAGTTAATGTCTTAGATATTACACAGACTATTGTTCAAGGATTCTTCAACATGATGATGATTGTAGATATTAATGCTGCAACAAAGTCTTTTGATGATGTGCAGAAGGATCTTGAGACTCTCGGTGAGGAAATCGGAGTTCAGATTAAGGCTCAAAAAGAAGACATCTTTAACGCTATGCACAGACTTTAGGAGGCATCCATGGTAAATTTACAGGAAGTATTAGAAACTAATAAGATGGTGGAGGAGCAGACACTTGATGTCCGCACAATCACAATCGGTATCAGCCTTCTTGAGTGCATCGACTCAGATTTAAAGAAGGTAAATGAAAACGTATACAACCGCATCACTACAGTTGCGAAGGATCTTGATAAGGTTGCAAAGGAAATCGAAAGAGATTACGGTATTCCAATCGTTAACCGTCGTATTTCAGTTACACCTATCGCCCTTATCGGTGGTGCTGCTTGCAAGAAGCCAGAGGATTTCGTTACACTGGCTCATACACTTGACCGCGCAGCTGAGGCTGTCGGTGCTAATCTTATCGGTGGTTATTCAGCTCTTGTTTCAAAGGGTATGACTACAGCAGATGAGATGCTTATTCGTTCAATTCCACAGGCTCTTTGCGAGACACAGAGAGTTTGTAGTTCAGTAAATCTTGCTTCTACAAAGACTGGTATCAATATGGATGCTGTTCGCCTTATGGGAGACATTCTTCTTCAGGTGGCAGATCGTTCTAAAGACAGAGATTCAGTTGACTGCATGAAGCTCGTAGTATTCTGTAACGCGCCAGATGACAACCCATTCATGGCTGGTGCATTCCACGGTGTTACTGAGGCAGATGCTATTATCAACGTTGGTGTTTCAGGACCTGGTGTTGTTAAGAAGGCACTTGAGCAGGTTCGTGGAGAGAGCTTCGAGGTTCTCTGTGAGACAATCAAGAAGACAGCATTCAAGGTTACACGTGTTGGTCAGCTTGTTGCACAGGAAGCTTCTAAGCGTCTTGGCATTCCATTTGGTATTATCGATTTATCACTTGCACCTACTCCAGCTATTGGAGATTCAGTTGCAGATATTCTTTGTGAGATTGGTCTTGAGTATGCTGGTGCTCCAGGCACTACAGCGGCTCTTGCAATGCTTAACGATCAGGTTAAGAAGGGCGGCGTTATGGCCAGCTCATACGTAGGTGGACTTTCAGGTGCATTCATTCCTGTATCTGAGGATCAGGGTATGATTAATTCTGTTGAGGCCGGTGCAATCACACTTGAAAAGCTTGAAGCTATGACATGTGTTTGCTCAGTTGGTCTTGATATGATTGCTATCCCAGGGGACACACCTGCTACTACAATCTCAGGAATGATTGCAGATGAGATGGCTCTTGGTATGGTAAACCAGAAGACTACAGCAGCCCGCCTTATCCCAGTTATCGGCAAGGGTGTTGGCGACACAGTAGAGTTTGGTGGATTATTTGGTTATGCACCTATCATGCCTGTTAATAAGTTCTCTTGTGCAGATTTCATCAATCGTCAGGGACGTATCCCTGCACCTATTCATTCATTTAAGAATTAAATTTGATAGGAAATGCTTTTGGTTTTTAAAATTATAAATTGAATGACATATATGGCTAATGAGGTAATACTCATTGGCCTTTTTTAGTTTTCCTGTTTCTAGCTATTGGCTTTATCGCAAATTAATGAAAGTATGCGGAGCTCCAAGGTTCTCGCGATAAAATATTTCTCAATAATGCTCTGTTATACAAAAATGAGGTATATTTTTATCGCGGCGAAACCGAGCTATGCGGGATAGAGAGAGGTCTAGTGATAAATCTTATTTAATAAAGAAAAAAAAGGGGTGATTTTTATCACATTGAGTCTCCAAAGCTGTATAAAATCGTTAACTTGCGATAATATATATTCTGTGGGGGTTTGAATTAGATGGAAAGAACTGGAATTGAAGAAGGTTTTGTCTTGGTGAGAGATTTTCATAGAGAGTACTTTGGCGGCAATCAGGGATGGTTTTCAGAAGATGACAGGCCTAAGGTAAATAAATATGGCTGTGGAATCATAGCAGCGGTGAATACTTATTTGTATCTGGCGGGTATTACCAGAGTGACTAAAAATGGTTACATGAGTCTGGTGGATGAGTTTGTCAGGATGTATCCACTTTCCAGACTGTGCCTGAATATAGGTCTTGGCGTGCTTCCATGGCAGATGTCCTCTTATATAAAACGAAAGTGCAGGGCTGCTGGAATTAAGGTAGAGCCAGATTGGCAGGGACGAAGGGGTGTTGGAAATCTGTATGAAAAAATGAAGCAGGCACTCTCAGAAGATACCCCAGTTATATGGGCCTTCTATAACCTGAAGCCATCTCACAAAATCCAGTTCTACAAATATATTAATGGTGAGTTTAGGGATACCTATCTGGATCAGCACGACATGGAGCACAGATATGATGATGTGAACAGCCATTATGTTACTGTTACTGCCGTGTTTGAATCTGAGAAAGATGGAAAGCTGCAGCGGTGGGTGGAGATATCTTCCTGGGGATCAAAATATTATGTTAATTATGATGAGTACAAGAACTTTGTTAGAAACGCAGGAGGAATACTTAATCCCTTAAATTTGGTTAATGCATATTGCTCGAATATTTTAATTATAAAAAAGCGATAACAATTTCAGGTGGCGGATCGTTCAAAGGATAGATAAAACCTTCCTCATAGTGAGGAGGTTTTTTTTTCTTACGAATAGCAACTTTTAGGTATTCAAAAGCAATTTTTGATAAGAGCAACTTTTGGGGCGTTGTTAGAATATAATTGCACGAACAATATAATAATGCGTAATATCGGACATCTGCGGCGAAATAGTCCGAATATGCATTAAGTATGGCAACAATTTACAAAAGGAGAAGATGTATGAAAAAATTCAAAATCAGAAAACTGATGGCAAGAGTACTGGCACTTGCCTTAGTTTTCGGCACATTTTTTATGGCGTCTAAGGTAGATGTCAGCGCTGCCAGCTACAATTTAATGGAGACCTATGGAGCAAAATATGGGTACTCTGGAAACTGTGTGCATACACACATGCTTAGGGATTCAAGAATTGTAAATGCAATCAAAAAGGATTCCAATATAGTAACACTTGGTAATGAAATGAAGCCTGATTACCTTTTGGGAAGTAGACAGGCAACTCTTATTTCGGTTGATGAAGCAAAGCGTCTTGGTTACTATATTCCTTCAAATTACAAAGAGCGTTTTGTCCCAAAAATTGATTTTAGAACAGTTGATGAAGCAGTAAAAATTTGCTATGAGAATGGTCTTAAGATGAGAGGTCATACTCTTGTATGGCATTCACAGACCCCAACCTGGCTATTCAGAGAGAATTATTCAGGAAATGGCAGATTTGTAAATACAGCTACTATGGATGCTCGTCTTGAGTTTTATGTTAAGTCTGTAATGGGACATTTCTATTCAGGCAAATACGGTAGCACACTGGTATATTGGGATGTGTGCAATGAGACACTTCATGCTCAGAATTCTGGTTGGGAAGCTGTTTACGGAAGCAACAAGACAAACGCAGTATATGTAAAGAAAGCTTTTAATTACGCATATCAGGTACTTGAGCAGTACAAGCTTACAAATTCAGTTAAGCTTTTCTACAACGACTACAATACATACATGGAAGTCAATGATGTGATAAAATTAGTAAACTACATCAATCAGGGGAAGAAGGTTTGTGCGGGTGTAGGCATGCAGTCACATCTTGGAACAGGCTTTCCTTCAGTAGATTATTATACAAATGCACTTAACTCATTCCTTCGTGCAGGATTTGAAGTGCAGATTACAGAGCTTGATATCACAAACAAAGGCGATTATGATTTGAACAATTACGCATATCGCCTGTTTAAAAATATTAACGCCGCAAAAAAGAATGGTGGAAACATTTCATGTATCACATGGTGGGGACCATCAGATGCAGAGACATGGATTAGAAATGAAAAGCCACTTATCTGGTCAAATATTGGTGTTGCAAAGCCAGCCTATGATGAAGTTGTAAAGGCATTTACAGAGACATTTGGTAATCCTGGTTCATTTACACCACAACCAACGATTACACCACAGCCAACGCCAACCCCTACACCATCTGGACAAAACGTAAATACGAATTCAACAGCACATATTGATGATGGCTGGTATTATTTAAAGAATACAAATTCACAGAAGTATCTTACAGTTGAAGGTGATTCAGCTAAGGCTGGTGCAAATGTTTGTATTGGAACAGGAAGAGGCCTTGATGGTCAAAAATGGTATGTTAGGAATACAAATGACGGATATATTACCCTCACATCTAAGCTTGGTGACTTCATGCTTGATGTAGCAAATGGTTCTGCTGAAGATGGTGCAAATATTGGTATTTACAATGCATATGGCGGAGATGCTCAGAAGTTCTTATTAAAGAATACCAAGACAAATGGTGTTTATACTATTGCTACAAAGTCTTCTAAGGAAGTGCGTTACATTGATGTTTATGAGCACAAAAAAGTTGAAGGCACCAATGTATGTCAGTGGTTATATTATGGCAATCCAAATCAGGAATGGGTATTTGAGAAGGTAGCTGAGCAGTCAGTTACACCTCAGCCAACACCAGTTCCAACACCAGTTCCACAGCCAGCAGTTAAGGGATTAGAGCTTAGTTATACAATCAATAACTGGGGAAGCGGCTATCAGGTAAGCTATAAGATTTCTAATGCCACAGGAAACACAGTTAACGGATGGACATTAAAGGTAAATAAGAATCAGGTAAACATCGATTCTAGCTGGAATGTAAAGGTCACAACAAGTGGTGATTATTATGTAATCACACCGGTTGACTGGAACGCAAGCATTGCAAATGGAGGAAGTATCGAGTTTGGCAGCGTAGGCGTAGGCCAGATAGGAAACTCATTTGATTATGTATTAGAGTAATAATGGAAAAGTATATTGGCATGTGGATGCAGGGCCTACTCCCTGCATCCACATGCCAATTATTTTAATTGTAAAAAAGCGATAACAATTACTTCATTCTTTTAGGGTATAATGCTAATCAGTGGGAGTATTTACGAGGAGGAGTTATGGCATTTTTTCCAATGTTTATAGACTTAACTGGGGCAAATTGTTTGGTAATTGGTAGTACTGATGCAGTACTTAGAAGGTCTGATGCGCTTTTGGATTTTGGGGCAAAAGTAATGGTAAAGACAAAGGACGAATTTACACCGGGTGACATACAGGGCTGTAAAATGGTTCTTGTTGATACAGATGATGAGGAAATCAATTTGCAGATTTCCATGATGTGCAAGGATGCTGGTATTCCAGTAAATATTGTTGGAAAGCCAAATCTTGGTACCTTTAGTTTCCCTTCTTACCTAAAAGAGGGCAATTTGGTAGGCGCTTTCTCAAGCAGCGGACACAGCAATGCTTTGGCAAAATTCCTTGTAAATAAAGAGAAGGAAGTTCTTACACCAAAGCTTGGTGAACTGAATGAGATGTTAGGGAAATGGAAACAACCTATCGAGGAACTGTTTCCGCAAAAGTCTGCTCAGAATAGTGCCTTTGAGCAGCTTATTGATTATGCACTTTGTTATGATGGTATTCCTACGGACGAAGAGGTGGAAGAGCTTCTTGGTGCCATTAGTATGACTTTATAAACCCTTTGTGGAGGTTTTTATGGGGCAGAATCAGATAATGATATTGGGGGATAAAGATTCTTTTATCATTAGGGTTTTAACTAAAAAACTTACCGATGCATCTTTAGATGTGATTAACACCCCGATGGATGTGGAGGAAATAGATAAGCACTGGGCGGATACTGCCCTTGTGACCTTTTACATGGAAAAGGATGAAAGACTGCCTGAGGATATTAAGACATTTCTGATAGACAGGTTGGAGGATGATGATAAAAGATTAATTTTTATAGGCGAACCAATTGATGTTGCTGCAGCCGAAGAAGGTTTTCCAGGACATCTTATTTATAGAAAACTGTCCCGTCCGCTTGATTACGATGAATATATTTCCTGTGTCAACTCGTACAACAAACAGGCCAGTGCAGGAGAGCTGAAAAAACGAATTCTTGTGGTTGATGATGACGTTAATTTCCTGAATGTTATGAGAGAATGGCTTGAGAAAGATTATAAGATTTCCATGGCCACATCTGGAATGCGCGCACTGAGGTGGCTTGCTTCCAACAAAGTGGATTTGATTTTACTTGATTACGAAATGCCTGTAACTGATGGGCACCAGGTGTTGGAAATGCTCAGGTCAGAAGAAGATACAAAGGATATTCCAGTTATTTTCCTTACAGGAAATGACAGTAAAGAGACTGTAATGTCGGTGGTAAATTTAAAGCCACAGGGATATTTTTTGAAGACTATGCCAAGGGAGGAATTTTTAAATAAGATAAAGGTATTTTTCCTGGAAAGAGCTGTATAGTCAGCAGGGGTATGATATGGGTATTAAGAAAATTTGTAGTATGACAGGTGTTGTGGCATTGCTGGTTACATGCCTTTTATCTATAAATATTGATACCCAGGCAGGTGAAGCCAAGGATGTAAAAAGTACAAAAGTTGGTGGCGGTTACGCCGTTACAGGTGAATTGGGCGATACCAGCTATATGGCAGAAATCTACGACGCCACAAATAGTCTGCCAGCCTCAGAGTCTAACTTTATCCTTGCTGATAATGAAGGATATATGTGGCTTTGTGGCTACAGTGGAGTAATAAAATTTGATGGATCCTCTTTTGTCAAACAGGATACTTCTGAAGGTATGACAAATGGAAGAGTAATCTTTCAGGATTCAAAAGGTAAGATATGGGTCGGCACAAATGACAACGGAGTAGTTGTTATTGATGATGGTGTGCGGACCCATTTTACGTTTGAGGAAGGCTTGCCTTCTTCATCTATCAGAACATTTGCCGAGGATGATGAGGGGAATGTTTTCATAGGAACCACTCAGGGAATAGCCTATGTTACTCCTGAAATGAAGGTGGTTAATTTTGATTGTGATTTATTAAATACACAGCGTATTCTTAGATTATCAACCGGTAAGGGTGGCATCATTTATGGCTACACAAAAAAAGGTGATATATTTTCTGTTGAATCTAAAAAACTAACATCATTTTATAAGAATGGTCATCTGGGCATAAATAAGATTACTAACGTCTATGCCGATCCAATCAATGAAGGAAAAGCATACATAGGAACCGAGTACGGTTATTTGTACTATGGCAACTTTGGAACCACATTGAAATCACTTGAGGAGATATCATTATCCCCTCTTAAATCTGTGAAATGGATAACTGAAGAGTGTGGTTATATCTGGGTGGCTTCAGAGACAGAGGTCGGATATATAAATCAAATTCATCGTTTTGTTCTCGTTGATAAACTGCCTTTAAACAGTTCGATTGAAATGTTTACATCAGATTATCAGGGAAATCTTTGGTTTGCCTCTTCAAGACAGGGTGTAATGAAAATAGTTGCTAATAATTTCATTAACTACACTGAAAAGGCAGGCATTGAGGATAGGGTAGTTAATGCTACCTGTTATCACAAAGGCACATTGTATGTGGGTACTGATGAAGGACTGTACATTATTGATAAAAATTTAAGGCCTGTAACGAATGAAATGACAGAATTTATTGGAGACAATAGGGTTAGATGCATTATTGATGATGAAGACGGAAATGTCTGGTTTGCTGTTTTCTCAAACAATATGGGCTTAATTCGCCTGTCTGCAAATGGAGAAATTTCATCTTTTAGAACCCATGATGGATTACCTAGTAATGAAATCAGATGCCTGAGGAACGGATTTAATGGAAATATTCTGGTAGGAACCAATGAAGGAGTAGCCATTATTAACGATGGAGAATTAACTCTTTCTATGAATGGAGAGATATTAAAAACACCAGTTGTCCTTGATTTATTGGAATTAGAAGATGGAACCCTATACGTGGCAACTGACGGTGATGGCATCTATGTCATAAAGGATGGCGTACAGATAGATAGAATTGGACATGATGAGGGACTTACCAGTGATGTTGTCATGAGAATGAATAAGGATTCCCAGAGGGATGTTATATGGATTACAACATCCAATTCCATAGAATATATGAAAGACGGGAAAATCACTAACGTCTCAACATTTCCTTACACTCACAATTTTGATATCTATTCGGACAATGATGATGAACTTTGGATATTGGCGTCCTGTGGTATTTTTAGTGTTCCTGTACAACAGATGCTGGATGACAAGGTTACAGATTACAGAGAATATAACCTGGCAAATGGGCTAACCAGTATGCCTATAGCCAATGAACGAAGCGACATAGATGTTTACGGAAACCTCTATGTAGCAGGAATGACAGGCGTAAGTAAAGTAAATATTAATCGCTATCATGATGCTAATTGCGACGTGCGAGTGGGAATCGCCTCAGTTACTTGTGATGATGTAAAACTTGAACCAGATGAGACTGGAACCTACGTGATTCCTCCAGATGTCAACCGTATTCAGATTAGTCCTGCTGTTATGGATTACTCTATGATGAATCCTGTAGTTAAGGTATTTTTTGATAAAGTTGGTGATGGAGGTATGACTTCACAGCGAAGCCAACTTCATACATTGGATTACACGGGGCTTAAATATGGGGATTATGTACTGCATATCCAGATTCTTGATAATGTCACAGGAGAAATAAGGCAGGATGAGACCTTTAAATTTATTAAGCAGCCAAGATTATTTGAACGTACCAGCGTGAGAATACTATTGATATTTTTGCTTGCAGCAGCTGTTGCCTTTATAGTATGGAGAATCATGACTGGAACAGTTATCAGAAGGCAGTACGTTGAGATTCAGATGGCAAAGGATGAGGCTGAACGTGCCAACACTGCAAAATCCAGATTCCTTGCAAATATGTCCCATGAAATCAGAACTCCTATTAATACTATTATGGGTATGAATGAAATCATTCTTAGGGAGGATACAGAAGGTGTTCCTAAATCCTATTTTATGTCGGTGGTGAACTGCTCCCTGGATATTAGAAATGCAGCAGAATCTCTTCTTGGGCTGATTAATGAAATCCTGGATATATCTAAGATTGAATCAGGAAAAATGCATCTGGTTGAGCAGGAATATGAGCCTGAAGAACAATTAAGATCCATTATTTCTATGATTAAAGTTAAAAGCCAACAGAAGGATTTGACATTTGATTGGGAGATAGATAACAAGTTGCCTAAAAAGCTTTATGGTGATGCAGGCAAGGTGAAACAGATAATATTGAATCTTCTCACAAATGCAGTGAAATATACTGAGCAGGGTGGATTCACACTTAAGGTAACAGTGGAGAGTAAATCTGCAGAAGATTGTGCAGTTCGTATATCCGTTAAAGATACGGGAATTGGTGTAAAGACAGAGGATTTAGACAAACTCTTCACAGCATACGAAAGACTGGATGAGGAAAAGAACAGTTCTATTCAGGGTACGGGACTTGGACTTGATATCTCAAGACGTTTTGCTGAGCTGATGAATGGCAAGCTTTGGTGCGAGAGTGAATATGGAAAAGGCTCTGAGTTTATTTTCACATTCAGTCAGAAAGTAGTGGATGCTGATGGTATAGGAGAGTTTAAAGAGCATGAAGAGTATGTTGCCAAGGGACCTTATGTTCCAAAGTTCTATGCTCCTGATGCAAAGGTGCTGGTTGTAGACGATAACACGATGAACCTGGCTGTTTTTAAGGGGCTTATAAAACCAACAAAGGTACAGGTTGAAACTGCTACCAGTGGTTTGGAATGTTTGGAAAAAGTAAAGTCAGGTAATTACGATATCGTCTTTCTGGATCACATGATGCCAGGAATGGATGGCCTGGAGACATTTATAAAGCTTAGAGAAATCAACAAGGATGTTCCTGTATATGCCCTTACTGCAAACACCATGACTGATCCGTATAAGTTCTATGAGTCTAAGGGATTTAATGGATATCTTGCAAAGCCAATTGATACTGAGGAGCTGGAATATACAATGATGTATCAGTTAGGTGATAAGATAACTGAACGTCCAGCATCAGAGCTTGAAAAGCAGACTTCTGATGAATTCCCAGAGAATATGGCCTGGATAAAGGAGGTTGATGGAATTTCCATCGAGGATGGTATAAAGGGTTCTGGAGGAATTAATGCATTTATTAACAGTATAGAGCTGTTTTTTGATACAATAGATGAAAACACCAAGGTGTTGGAAGATGCATATAATGATGGTGACTTTAAGCTTTATACTATTAAGACTCATGCACTGAAATCTTCAGCCAGAATTACTGGTGCCATGGAGCTTTCAGCTTTTGCCGAGAAAATGGAAAAGGCTGGAAAGTCTGATGACATTGACTACATAACAGCTCATCATGAAAAACTACTGAACCAGTACAGGCTTTTTAAGGATAAGCTTAAACCAATAAAAGATATTTCTGCTGATTCATCAGAGGATAATGATTTGCCTGAGGTTCCAGAAAATAAACTGGCAGGAGCATACTCTGCCATGAGAGAAATCGTTCCTCAGATGGATCATGAAATGATGGAAATGATTATTTCAGAACTGAAGGAATATAAGCTTCCTGCAGAGGATGCAGAAAAGATTGATAGTGTATCAAAGATGGTTAAGCGATTTGACTGGGATGGTATAGAGGAATTACTAAAATAACATTGAAAAGGGGACTGAATAATGAGATATCCAGAATACTTAAAAGAGAATGGAACCATTGGTCTTGTGGCACCATCATTTGGCTGCTCAGTTGATCCATACAAAAGCTGTCTTGAGGCAGCTGAAAAAAGATTTGAAGGTATGGGCTACAAAATTGTAGAGGGGCCTAACTGTCGCAAGAATGAAGGAATAGGAATCAGTTCCACCCCTGAGAACTGTGGAAAAGAGCTGACAGAATATTACTGCAGTGGTGATAATGATATGCTTATCACCTGTGGTGGTGGCGAGCTGATGTGCGAGTCTCTTGATTATGTGGATTTTGAAGCAGTAAAATCAGCCAAGCCAAAGTGGTACATGGGGTATTCCGACAATACGAATTTCACTTTTTTACTTAACACCATTTGTGACGTGGCTTCCATTTATGGACCAAGCATTGGTGCCTTCGGAATGGAAAAGCTTGAGCCAGCACTTATTGATGCCATAGATATTTTCACTGGAAAGAAGCAGGAGGTTTCAGGCTTTGATAAATTTGAGCTGGAATCGTTAAAGGATGAGGAGCATCCATTTGTGGGTTACAATCTCACAGAGAAAAAAGAGCTTCGTCTTTTTATGGGGGAAGCTGAGGTGAATCGTGTTCCTGAGTTTTCTGGAATTATCACAGGTGGATGTCTGGATTGTCTGGCTAATCTTGTGGGAACAAAGTACGATAAGGTAGCTGAATTCAATGAAAGATATAAGGACCAGGGTGTGGTATGGTTCCTTGAAGCCTGCGATTTAAATGTTATGTCAATTCGTAGAGCACTCTGGAATCTGGACAGAGCAGGATGGTTTAAAAATGCAAAGGGATTTATCATTGGACGCCCACTTTGTGCGTGGAAGCAGGAGATGATGGGACTGGACCAGTACAACGCAGTCACAGGAATCCTTGGAAAATATAATGTACCTATCGTGATGGATGCAGATGTGGGGCATCTGGCGCCAGCGATGCCTATCGTATCGGGTTCGCTTACCACCGTGTCCGTTGGTGAGAATATAACCATAAAGTATAAATAATTGTCAAAAAACTTACCCTCTTTTTCTTGAATTTTGATATAATTAAGGTATCGAAATTTTGAGGAGAAGGGGGAATTTTTTATGTCTACTAGAGTCTATGATTGCTTGAAGTCTATCGCAGAGAAAATAATTGAAAACAAAGATTTTCTCACTGATTTAGATCGAGAAATTGGTGACGCTGACCATGGTGTAAATATGGCCAGAGGCTTCCAGGCGGTTATCGAAAAAGTTGATCCAGAGGATGCGGATATCGGAAATGCGTTAAAGAAGACAGGTATGACGCTGTTGTCTACTGTTGGTGGTGCATCAGGTCCTTTGTATGGAACAGCTTACATGGAGGCAGCAAAGGTGTTTGCAGGTAAAACTGAAGTTAATGGGGATGACTTCAAGGCTGCAATGGAAGCTGCCATAGCTGGAATCCAGAAACGTGGTCATGCAGAAAAAGGGGAAAAGACAATGCTTGATGCATTAATGCCAGCCACGGATGTTTTATCAGAGAAGCTTGCTGGGGGAGCAAGCCTTGTTGATGCACTTACAGATGCCTGTGTAGCTGCAAATGAAGGTATAGAGTTTACCAAGACTATAGCTGCTACCAAGGGACGTGCCAGCTATTTGGGAGACCGCAGCATCGGTCATCAGGACCCAGGTGCTACATCTCTTACAATGACATTGGAAACCATCAGAGATTTCCTTAAGTCATAACGTATATACGAATTAACAAACATGGGGGATTTGTTATGGTAGGACTTGTTTTAGTATCCCACAGCCCAAAGATAGCTGAGGGATTAAAGGATTTGACTTCTGAGATAGCTGCCACACATAAGGGGATTGTTGCAGCAGGGGGCTTGGAGGACGGATCTATTGGCACAGATGCAATTCGTATTTCCGAAGCAATCCGTCAGGCAAATGATGGAGATGGCGTGGTGGTTTTGGCTGATTTGGGAAGCGGAGTAATGAGCTCTGAAACTGCCATCGAACTTTTAGAGGACGAGGACATCAAGGTGAAACTTGCAGATGCGCCAATTGTAGAAGGCACTATTGCAGCGGCAGTAAGCGCCATGGTGGGCAGCGACCTGGAGGCTGTCCTAAAGGCGGCAGAAGATTGCCGTGGTGCAAAGAAAATACCTTAGGAGGAGGAATTTTATTATGAAGAAACTTATTAATGGGGTTGATAACATCGTTGATGAGATGCTTGAAGGTATGGTGGCAGCTTACCCACAGTACATCAAAAGACTTGATGGTTTTGATGTTGTTGTAAGAGCAGGGGGCTCTAATGGTAAGGTTGCGCTTGTATCTGGCGGTGGTAGTGGACATGAGCCAGCACACGGTGGCTATGTTGGTAAAGGAATGCTTGATGGCGCTATTGCCGGTGCAGTATTTACATCTCCTACACCAGATCAGGTCTATGAGGCAATCAAGGCTGCAGATGGTGGCAAGGGTGTTCTTCTTGTAATCAAGAATTACACAGGTGATGTTATGAACTTCGAGATGGCGGCTGATATGGCCCGTGACGAGGGTATCGAGGTTGATCAGGTTATCACAGCAGATGATGTTGCTGTTGAAAATAGTACATGGACAACTGGACGTCGTGGTATCGCAGGTACCATTTTCGTTCATAAGATTGCCGGCGCATGTGCTGAAGCTGGTGGCAGCTTAGGTGATGTTAAGCGTGTTGCTGAGAAGGTTATCGCTAATGTACGTTCAATGGGTATGGCTGTAGATGCATGTACAGTTCCTGCAGCTGGAAAGCCTAGCTTTGATTTGGCTGAGGACGAAATCGAAATCGGTATCGGTATCCATGGTGAGCCTGGTGTAAACCGTGAGAAGATTGGCACAGTAAATGAAATTGCTGATAAGCTTTTAAATAAGATTTTTGCTGAGGGCATTTACAACTCCGGTGATGAAGTTGCTGTTATGGTAAATGGCATGGGCGGAACACCTTTGATGGAGCTCTTTGTAGCCAACAAACATGTTAAGGAAGTTCTTGATGGAAAGGGAATCAAAATTCATAAAACTCTTGTAGGAAACTACATGACATCACTTGATATGGAAGGATTTTCAATAACATTGTTAAAGGTAGATGATGAGCTTAAGAAACTTCTTGATGCTCCTGCAGATACACCTGCATTTGTACAAGTATAATTCATAATTATTTGTTATAATATATGGGAGGTGGTAAATGCCATCTCCCATTTTTAATTTTTGCGGGGCACAATTTATGAAGAGAAAAACAAAGCGCATCATTTGCATAGCACTTATATATACATTGTTTTGTCTTGTGGCAGTGCTTTTGAAGGGAATAGTTGATATCCGTTCAGAGGCGGAGCCAATTGAGAATCTTGAGGAAGAGAGTAGTGTACAGGAAGCGGAATTAGTTACTGAGCCTGTGATTGAAGTTATCACTCCAGGTTCAGGTCATGTGGTTTGTATTGATGCTGGTCATCAGCAGCGTGCAGATATGAAGAAGGAGCCTATTGGTCCAGAGGCCACCAAGAAAAAGCCGAGGGTTGATGGCGGAACTACAGGAAAATATACAGGTGTCACAGAATATCAGTTGAATCTTGATATTGCACTTAAGGTTCAAAAAGAACTGGAGAATCGTGGATATACAGTTGTTATGACCCGTACCACTAATGATGTCAATATCAGCAACAGCGAGCGTTCCATCATAGCAAATGAGGCTAAGGCAGAAGCCTTTGTTAGGATTCATGCGGATGGCTCTGACGACAGTAAGGTTCATGGGGCGTCTGCGGTTTGTCAAACCAAAGATAATCCATACAATGGTAACCTATATGAGAGCAGCAGAAAGCTTTCAGACTGTGTTTTAGATGGGTTGGTTACTTCTGCCGGATGTAAAAAGCGTCAGGTTATAGAGGTGGATTCCATGTCTGGAATCAATTGGAGTCAGGTACCTACCACTATTATAGAGGTGGGGTATTTGTCTAACAAAGATGAGGAAGCGAAGCTTGTTACAGATGACTATCAGCAACTTATAGCTAAGGGTATTGCTGATGGCCTGGACAATTATTTTAACTAGATTTGGTTTTTCATAATCTTATTTTATTATCTACATAGAAAATACACTATTAAAGTTGCAAAACATGGTAAAATCCCAGTAAGCATGCGATTCTTTAATTCTAGGGAGAGTTTGTAACTATCGGTAGTGTATTTTTTTTTGTGGAGGTTTATATGCAAAATAAAGGTATTCTTTCTAGTGTTAAAACCAAATTGATTATCACAATGGTTGTTCTTGCTGCAGTGCCGCTTCTTACTGCCACAACTATTAATTATGTCAGAACAACCACAAAGGCGAAGGCTGAGGCTAAAATAACACTTGCCTGGTCTGCATGGTTCCTCGAAAGCGAGATAAATAAAATATTCGCTGAGACGGAATTATCTATGAAATCTCTGGCATCATCCCCAGGAACAATTGAATATGTTAAGTCTGGTAAAAACGGTGCTCAGTTAAAACACCAGATGGATATAATTAATGCCTATTTCAATGATGGAAATGCCATTACACTTTCTGATGCAACGGGAAAGATGATTTTTAGAAGTGATGGAGGAGAACTGTCAGATATTTCTCAGAGAGATTACTGGAAGAATGCTATGAAGGGAAATACCGCCACATCTACAGTAATGACCAGTTCATCAACAGGAAAGAGATCGGTTTGTATTGCTGTTCCTGTTTATGATGTGAGTGGCAGTGTTGTTATTGGCGTTTTACATAGAAGTTTTGATTTATCTAAATTCAGAGATATTTTGGGTGAAGATGGTGAAGAGGCGTTTTTGGTTGATTTTGAGGGAACTCTGGCATCCCATGCTTTCTATGACATAGCAGTAGATGATGAGCCTGTTAGTTTTGCATCATCTCCATATATAACCTCAGATCTTGAAAGTGATACTTACATTAGTAATGCCAGTGGTACACCTACCTATGTTTCGTATGTAAGAGAGCCAATTACTGGATATATTATTTGTGATGCACTAGCCATTTCTGCAGTTACTGCTGAAGCCAGAACCGCAGCTATGACAAATATTATTTTTGGAGTAATTCTGCTTGCAATAGCAGCTGTGTTGGCATACCTGCAGGCACTTAGCTTCACTACACCAATTCTTGCAGTAAATGGAGCATTGGCAAAGCTTGCTGATGGTGTCTTTGAGAAAATTGATAAATACACAAACCGTACAGACGAATTTGGTGAGATTGTTAACAACACAAACAGCTTGATAGATAAGCTTTCTACCATTGTTGGACACATTAAGAATTCTTCACATACGGTTGCAAATTCTTCTGATGAGCTTTCAACTATGGCAGATCAGATTGCCAAAACTACAGAGACAGTTGCAAATTCTGTACAGCATATTGCAAGCGGTGCTGTGCAGCAGTCCGAGGATATTCAGTCAGCGGCAGAAGGAACCAATAAGATTACTGATGCAGTAGGAAGTGTACAGGATTCTACTGTGGAGATGACAGAGCTGGCCAAGAGAATGAAGGAGGCATCAGAGGCATCTACAGCATCCCTTGATGTTCTTCAAAATACAAGTGGTGAGATGACCACAAAGATTGATGAGATTTCCACAAGGATTTCATCTACACAGAATGCAGTTTCAAATATCAACGAGCGAGTTGAGGGAATTGCAGGCATTGCATCCCAGACAAATCTTCTTTCTCTTAATGCTTCTATTGAGGCAGCCAGAGCTGGTGAGATGGGTAAGGGATTCGCAGTAGTTGCTGAGGAAATCAGAAAGCTTGCTGATGATTCTGACAGCCTTGCTTCTGAAATCAGAGCGGAGATGGATGCTTTGCTTCAGGAAGCTGAGCAGGCAGTTAATGCAGCCACTCAGGTTATGGAAGGAAATGCTGAGCAGCAGAAAGCTCTGTCTAAGACCTTCGAATCTGTTCAGGGAATGCTTCAGGATATTGAGGATACTGTACGAAGTGTAGCTAGAATATCAGATGAGGCACAAACTTGCGTAGATTCAAATTCAGTAGTAGCAAATGCGATGACATCATTGTCAGCTATTTCTGAAGAAAATGCAGCTTCTTCAGAAACTACAGGTGCTTCTGTTGAAGAGCTTTCAGCTACAGTAAGTACACTTGCTGATTCAGCCGCAAACCTCAAAGATATTGCAGAACAGCTTAATGAAGAAATGAAGTTCTTCAAATAACGCATAAACGAATTGAAAAGAAATGTGTCATTGGGTACAATCTAACCTGATGACACATTTTTTATTGGGGGAATTATGACAATAATACTTGAAAACATCTGCAAATCCTACGGGGAAGCGCAGGTCTTAGATAATTACAATCTCACAGTAGAGTGGGGCCGTGCCTACTGCCTTACAGGTCCAGCAGATTGCGGCAAATCTACAATCCTAAAAATATTCATGGGCCTGGAAAAACCAGACAGTGGCCAGATTCACAGAATGGGAGATTACAAATATCCTACACTTCAAAGTGCTTATGTATCACAGGCAGATGCAAATCTGGTAATGAAAAAGAATGCCATCTGGAATGTTAAGAAGGTTCACAGATGGGCAAGCAAAGGCAGAGCCATTGAAGAACTTTCAAAATTTATTACAGCAGAAAGACAGACTATCCCGGTGAGTGAGCTGACACCTGTGGAACGCAGATTTGTAGAGATTGTCAGAGCACTTTTTGTTCCTGCAGATTTCATTGTATTGGATGAACCATTTGAGGGAATGAATGAGGAAGAGCGTGAAAAGGCTAAGGCATACATCTTAGAGATTCGTGGTACACGTCCACTTCTTATGGCTACTAGAAACACTGAGGGTGTGGATTTTGCCAAGGTTATTAACTTAGGATAATTTCATAAGGGGGTTGAGTATGGAAAAGAAACTTATTGTTCAGGCACTTGTAAAGGTTGTTTGCGGCATTGTTTTGTTGGGCTTGTTGCTATTTGTACCTGCAGGCACATTGAATTACAGGCAGGGATGGTTTTTTATGGCAATCCTTTTTATACCGATGATCGTAGCAGGCTTTGTCATGATGTTTAAGTGCCCAGAGCTTTTGAAAAAGCGCCTAAATGTAAAAGAAGAACAGTCGGAACAAAGAACAGTAATCATGCTCAGTGGACTTATGTTTATTGCTGCATTTTCAGTGGCAGGTTTGAATTTTAGATTTGGCTGGTTGATTCTGCCAGACTGGGTTACATATCTTTTTACAGTAGTATTTTTGATAGCCTACTTATTGTATGCAGAGGTGCTTAGAGAGAATGAGTATTTATCCCGCACTGTGGAGGTGCAGGAAAATCAGAAGGTGGTGGACACTGGCCTTTATGGAGTAGTGCGCCATCCAATGTACATGACCACATTGTTACTTTTCCTTTCTATGCCGTTGGTACTTGGCTCTTTATTTTCATTTGTAATTATGCTTGTGTACATTCCAATTATCAGCAAGAGAATTCACAATGAAGAGCAGGTGTTGGCAGAGGGCCTGGCAGGCTATAGGGAGTATATGGAAAAGGTGAAATATCGGGTAATACCATTTATTTGGTAAATATATATTTATGAGGAGATTTAAATGACAGATTACAAATTACTTACAGAACAGATGAAGGCACTTGCAGAGGATGAGAAATGGTTCGTTCCAGTGATGTCCAATGCATCAGCTATTCTTTACGACAATATGGAAGACCTTAACTGGGCAGGTTTTTACATTATGAGAGATGGCGCTCTTGTACTTGGTCCATTTCAGGGAAAGGTTGCCTGCATCAATATCCCAGTTGGTAAGGGTGTTTGCGGCACAGCAGTAGCAAAGGATGAAACACAGCTTGTTGAGGATGTTCACCAGTTCCCAGGTCACATTGCCTGCGACAGTGCATCAAACTCAGAAATCGTAGTTCCTATTCACAAGGATGGTAAGGTCGTAGCAGTGCTCGACATCGACAGCCCTAAGCTTGCAAGATTTAATCAGGATGACAAGGCTGGCTTAGAGGAATTTGTAAAGGCAATCGAGGAAGTAATTTATTTCTAGCTGATAAATCGGGGGGCATTATGATTACAGAAGAAATCAAGGCAGAGCTTTTTAAGCTTCAAGATACAGCGTACAGAGATTTTCAGTCAAAGCTCATTCCTACAGTGGGAGTGGAGTATTTTATCGGGGTCAGGACTCCAGAACTGCGCAAGCTGGCAAAGACTTTTGCCAAGCGCCCAGATGTAGATGAGTTCTTGCAGCAGCTGCCCCACGATTATTTTGACGAGAATCAGCTCCACGCATTTATCCTATCTGAGATGAAGGATTATGAGAAATGTGTGGAAAAGCTTCAGAAATTCCTGCCGTATGTGAATAACTGGGCTACCTGTGATCAAATGTCTCCAAAGATTTTTAAAAAGCATAAGTCTGAGCTTCTTCCAATAATTGACCAGTGGATTGCATCAGGGGAGACATACACTATTCGCTTTGGAATTGGCATGCTGATGGAGCACTTTTTGGATGAGGATTTTGATTTAGCTTATCCTGAGAAGGTGGCGGCAGTGCGCTCAGAAGAATATTATGTAAATATGATGATTGCATGGTATTTTGCCACAGCCCTTGCCAAGCAGTACGATTTCATCCTTCCTTTTATTGAGAATAAGAAGCTTGACACCTGGTGTCACAACAAGGCCATCCAAAAATCAGTTGAAAGCTACAGAATCACTCCAGAGCAGAAGGAGTACTTGAAGAGTTTGAAGATTAAGTAATTTATTTGATAATTCTCATGGAAAAATAGCTGAGAAAAATGACAGGAAGATGTTGCCAAATTTTGGAAGTTCTTGCCAAACGCGGTGAATTAAGTTGACGCTTTCGATTAATCATGATAGATTACCCCGGTCGCAAAAAGTTATATTATGTAACGGAATGGTAATGTGGTTTTAGAAAGGTTATTCGAATGTTATCTAAGAAGTCTTTTGAGGAAGTTATTGAGGCAATGAATGATGCTGAGAAAGAGGCATTGTATAGAGCACTTTTAAAATATAAGGCTAAAAAGGACGTTTATAATTTACTTCAGAATAGATTACCTGCTATGATAGAAGGAGCAGAGGAGGAATTGTTATTATCTTTCTGCGAGAAAATTGCTGATATTTATGCATACAGCAATCATGGCGAGGAAGACCCAAGCTATTGGATTAGTCTTGAGGATTTAATTCGTTGTCACTGTGATGAGCTCTTCGCAGCTTGTAACGCAGCATAATTTAACATACGGAGGGGTTATATGGAGGAGAAGATTACACTTACTATTGGGAGACAAAAAAATATCGCTTTAATCGCTCATGATGGAAAAAAGGCTACACTGATTCAGTGGTGTGAGGACAATAAAGATATTTTAAAGAATCATTTTCTTTGTGGTACAGGTACCACAGCAAGAATGGTTTCTGATAAGACGGGCCTTACTGTAAAAGGTTACAATTCAGGTCCACTTGGTGGCGACCAGCAGATTGGAGCAAAGGTTGTAGAGGGAAGAATTGATTTGATTATTTTCTTCTCAGATCCTCTTTCAGCACAGCCTCATGATCCAGATGTAAAGGCACTTACCAGAATCGCACAGGTTTATGATATTCCTATTGCGGTAAACAAGGCATCTGCTGATTTCATGATTAGATCGTCATTTATGGATGAGCCATATGATCATGATGTAATTAATTGGCAGAAGAACATCTCAGAAAGAGCAAATACATTATAAAAAATTACCCTGCAAGATTTAGGTCCTGCAGGGTTTTGTTTACTCTATTATTCTTTTGAAGGCTGGAATAATTTGAGCCACTACAACAGCTTTTAACAAATCTAATGGAATGAATGGGACAAATCCTGTGAGGAAAGCTGTCTTTAAATCATAGCTCATAGTAGCTTTTAGATAAAACATTCCAACAAAATCTATTATCAAAACTCCGATGATGGCACATACTGTGTACCAGAAGCGGTTATATCTTTTGCCACGAATCAGTGGAAGAATCACAAGTACAATAGGGAAAGCCCAAGTGTAGGCTCCGTAAGGTGCAATTAAATATCCGATGCCACTGCCGCCACCGATAAATACTGGCAGCCCCACAACTCCAAGAAGGAACCATACAAGCCCGATTAAGAATGATTCTGTCACTGGAAATAAAAGTGCAATTAAGAATACCACAAAGTTCATCATTGTAATCTTTGGTGCCATAGGTAGTGGAGTTGGAATGCTAAGGTATGCTGATATGCAGAGAATAGCTGCGAATAAGCTGCATAAAACCAGACGTTTTGTAGGCAGTAGCTGCTTTGTGTTTGTATTAATGCTTGTGTTATCCATAATTTAGTCCCCCTAAGTAGTTTATTGAAATAACAATAATGATAATAATTGAGTGACTGTTAATTGTCAACCTGTAATTAGATAATAGTTGACAATTATTTTTTTATAATTATCATTTACATAGATTGAGTTCTTGTGAAGGGAGACTAACTAATGGATATTAAAGAATTGACACAAAGAATTATTGAAGGGGGAAGTATCACAAGGGAAGAGGCGCTTGAACTTGTGGAGGCTCCATTGGAGGAGCTATGCAGCGGTGCAGATGAATTGAGAAGACACTTTAATGGTGATGTATTTGATATGTGCGCCATAATGAGCGTAAAGGGTGGTAGATGTTCAGAAAATTGTAAATTCTGCGCTCAGTCCAGTTGTTCAAAAGCTGATATTGATACCTTTGAAGTACGAGATGCAGAATATGTTGCAGCTGATGCAAAGGCTCATTCAGGAAAGGGGATTGCTCATTATTGTCAGGTATCTTCAGGCAGAAGATTGAACAAATCAGAGGTGGCACAGATATGTGAAAACGTAAAAAGAATTGTTGCAGAAACTGATATGGCACCTTGTATTTCATTAGGGCTGATTGATAAAGAAGATTTGCTGGCTTTAAAGGCAGCCGGTGTTCAGCGTGTTCACAACAATATTGAGACCAGCCCAGAATATTTCAAGAAAGTTTGTAGTACGCATACAACTGATGAAAAAATTGAATATATGAAGCTGGTACATGAAGTAGGACTTGAATTATGTAGTGGTGGCATATTTGGAATAGGCGAGACATGGTCAGATAGAATTGATATGGCATTTGCTCTTGTAGAGATTCAGCCTGATTCTGTACCTATCAACATTCTAAAGCCTATAAAGGGCACACCTATGGAGGACAGGGATCGACTAAGTAAAGATGAGGTTCGTCGCATCATTGCTATCTTTAAATATATTCTTCCTAAAGCTTCCATCAGGTTTGCAGCAGGAAGAGATTACCTGGATGATACTGGTATAGCATGTTTCAAGGGCGGCAGTAATGCGACAATTACTGGAAACATGCTTACTGTGAAGGGGATATCTATCGAGGAGGATTTGCAAACAATTGAGGGACTGGGATACAGTTTGTATCGCAAAGAACCGAAGATATGCTGATAGTAGGTAACCTTGCGATAATAGAAACTGGAGTGGAGCTATAATTCAAATAGATTTATCGTCAAATTTAAAAATTCGTTGATTAAAAGAACTCTATTAGCTATAATCCCATTAACTGAAGGAAATAAGTGGGATTAAGTATTATGAAGAAAAAAACTATTTTAAAAAGATTGCTTAAGTTGATAATCGTAATAGTGATACTAGTGCTGGTAGTATTTTTAGGCTATCAACTTTTCATCAATCCATATCGTGGAACTGCAGAGAATTTTATTGCTTCATTGCCAGTGGAATCTGAACTTACTGAAAAGCAGGTGCTTGAAGATATTGATTACACCATCGGAAAGCTTAGAGAAAGGCATCCTGCATGGCTTGAGGATGATAACAAGAATGTTGCCGCTGTGGAAGATGCATATAAAACCGAGAGACAGCAAGTCATTGATGATGGTGTGGATACCTACACCGTTATTGATGAGTGGAGAATTATAGGCAGAATCATGCATCAGCTCTATGATGGACATTCTAGAATTTCTTACATGGATGACGATGCATATTATATTGAGGATTTCACCCAGTTAAAGGAGCTTGGACTGCCAGCGGAAATAAATGGTATCCCAACAGAGAAGATTGTAGATGATTATTTAGAAATCTTTCAGTACGAACGTGAAGAGTATGCCAGAGCATGCGTTGATTATTTTATAGAAAACGAATCATGTCTTGAATGGGTAGGTGTGGACACCTCTGATGGAGTACGATTTACCTACGATACAGAAGAAGGAAAAAAGGATTATCACTATTCATTTGTGCCATATGAACAGGTGAAAGGTGCTGAAGAAGATGATGATGATGAGTGGGTCAGCTATAAAATAGATGAGAGTTCTAATACTGCTGTTTTTACCTTGGAAGAATGTAACTACAATGATTATTATGAGAGCACTCTAGAGGGCTTCTTTAATCAGGTTAATGAGAAGGAAATTGGAAATATAATTGTTGATTTACGTGGTAACGGGGGTGGTAATTCCTATGTAGCAGATGCATTTTTACAGTATCTAGATATAGATGGTTATGACGGCTGGAGTAGTGATGTGAGATACGGGGATTTTCTCATCCATAATGAACCTTACCATGTAGATATTCAGAAAAAGGAAAATGCCTTTTCGGGAAATATATATGTGCTCACAGACGTTTATACCTATAGTGCTGCCATGGATTTTACAATGCTGATTTCGGACAATCATCTAGGAACTGTTATTGGTGAGGCATCTGGAAATCTTCCAGATGCCTACGGAGATATTCTGAGATTTTCTTTGCCAAATTCTAAGCTGGGCCTGACAATCTCTTATAAAAATTGGCATAGAATAGATCAAAGCAAAAAAGGAGAGCCAATTGAGCCAGACTACATCTGTGACCCAAAGGAGGCTCTCAGTAAAGCAAAACAATTGATTAGTGACTAAAATGTTTCTCGGCAAATCCCATAGGTTGGACACATTCCAGAGTGCCCACATAATTGTGTTTTTTGTCGCGAACAGCCATATATTTTATTAATACAGGCTGGTTATCACGGCTGCTCCAGATATCAATGCAGTCTCTATTGCCAGCCTTGAAATCAGCAATTATAGAACGAACCATAGGTTCAAACTTAGGAGGATGACAGGTATAAACCTCTCTATCAAGAGCTGTAAGAGGTCGCTTGAAAAGTTTCATGTCATCGCCATCATTAAAGTATCTATTTACATCATTTTCATCAACAAATGTAAGCTCAATTGGAATGGTGTTAAGCATAGCATCTAATTGATATGGAGTAAGCTGACCTGATGGGAGATCAATCATGTCTCCAGTCTGAGACAAATCCTTAACGTTTTTCTTTGGGGTAGCTTTCTCCCATAATGGACGCTTTCCAATAAGACAAGGCTTATAATCATCAAAATCTCTGGCGATATCAGCCCATTCTTCCTCTGAAAAGTTCTTTGCACAAAGAGGGAAGATGATGTTCTCCTCTTTATAGAGCATGTCTTCGGCTTTTGTGACAACTACATCAAGTCTTTCGTTCCAAGTACTGTCTTCTATAAGTGAAGGGAAATCCTTTGCACTGTTAGACAGTGCTTTCATTTCATCACGAATTTCATCGTCCACAGTCCACATAATATCAGTGGGACCTACAAAATGATATTTAAGCTTGAGAAGAGGATAGAGTAAATCTCCTTTTTCAGCATAGTGGATAGATAATTCTCTAGCCTTGTCCAAAGCTGTAATTAGATTCTCACGGCTTTCCATAGCAGCTCTAAGTTCCTTAAGAGCTATTGAAATAGCTTCATTTTCAAGTGCAAATATGTTAAGTGGATGATTCTCTATTTGCTTGAGAGCAAGATACTGTTCATCAGCTCCATCCTGTCTCTTCAAGGGCACAGCATTCACCTTTGAACCTATTCCCATTCCTACATTTTCAGCTTTATCAATTCTTTTTTCCATGATTTCCTTCCTTTACGATAAATGTATCCTTATCAAAATCTATAATTCCATCATCCCTCATTTTTGAGAGCTCTCGTATCATCGCGCTACGATTTACAGATAAATATTCTGCAAGAGCCACTCTTGAAAGAGGAGAGTTAACATATTTAGAATTCTGCTCCTGTGACAGCTGTGAAATATAAGCTAAAAGCTTTTCACGGATGCTTCCCTTTGATAGAACTTCTATCTTATTAAGGAACTTTTGATTTTTTGTTCCCAATAGGTGAAACAGATTTGTAGCAATCTGAGCATGAAAACCGCAGGCATTAGGGCATGAGTGAATTATGTTAGAGGCTGCAAGGAATAAGACTTTTGTATTTTCTGCAGCTTTAAATATCACCGATGAAGAAACTTCTTTTTGAACAGCAAAGCTTTCTCCAAACAATTCGCCAGGCCCAAAGAAGGTAAATAGAGTGTTATTACCCCAAATATCGTTCTTTATCATATGGACACTTCCATATAGAACGATACCTACATAAGGAATATGGTCTGTTTCCATATATATGGTCTGTCCCTTTTTGAACTCTTTTTTGAAAGATCTGATGCAGACTAACAGTTTGTCCAAATCAGCTCCTTTAATATTTTCAAAAAGCTCAACATCGTTATAACTAATTTCATTATTCATAGCGTTCACCTGCCTATCCATATACTACCTAAATAATACGATGGGAAGAGTTGCATTTGCAACTATTTGCGATTGAATTATGGTTTAAAGTGCTGTCCATGAACGAAAACAAGTTTCAAAGGAGTCAAACAATGGAAAATAAAATGTTTTGTTATCAATGTCAGGAAACAGCTGGATGTAGCGGTTGTACTATGTCTGGAGTTTGTGGAAAGAAGCCAGAGGTTGCTAATCTTCAGGATTTATTAGTGTATGTTACTAAGGGACTTTCTGCTGTAACAACTGCACTTCGCAATGATGGCAAGGAAGTATCAGAAAATATCAATCACCTTGTATCAGTAAATCTTTTTACTACTATTACAAACGCAAATTTTGATTATTATGCGATTTCAGAAAAAATCAGAGAGACTATTTTTGTTAAGGAGCAGTTGTTAGGTGAGCTTAGCGAGGATGTAAAAGCTAATCTTCCAGAGGCTGCGCTTTGGACAGGCACAGAAGATGAATTTGATGCAAAGGCTAAGACTGTAGGTATTCTTTCTACAGAAAATGAGGATATTCGTTCACTTAGAGAGCTTATTACTTATGGTCTCAAGGGACTTGCAGCTTATTCAAAGCATGCGAATGCACTTCTTAGAGATAATGAAGAGGTTGATGCATTTTTGCAGAAGGCCCTTGCAGATACACTTGATGATAGTCTTTCAGTAGATGATTTGGTTGCGCTTACTTTAGAAGCTGGCAAATACGGTGTGGCAGGAATGGCACTTCTTGATGAAGCAAACACAGCTGCCTATGGAAATCCAGAAATCACACAGGTAAATATTGGAGTAAGAAATAATCCAGGTATTCTTATTTCAGGTCACGATCTTAGGGATTTGGAGATGCTTTTAGAGCAGACGAAGGGAACGGGAGTAGATGTTTATACTCACTCAGAGATGCTTCCTGCTCATTATTATCCATTTTTCAAGAAGTACGATAATTTTGCAGGCAATTATGGTAATGCATGGTGGAAGCAGAAGGAAGAATTTGCAAGCTTCAACGGTCCAATTCTTATGACAACAAACTGTATCGTGCCACCTGCTGATTCTTATAAGGACAGAATGTTTACAACTGGAGCATGTGGATATCCAGGTTGTAAGCATATTGACAGTGAGTATGGCCAGACTAAGGATTTCTCAGAAATTATTGAAATGGCTAAAAAGTGTGATGCTCCAACTGAAATTGAGACAGGTACCATTACAGGTGGATTCGCACATGAGCAGGTATTTGCTCTTGCTGATACAGTGGTTGATGCTGTAAAGAGTGGTGCTATTAAGAAGTTTGTAGTTATGGCAGGCTGCGATGGACGTTCGAAGAGCAGAAGCTACTATTCAGAATTTGCGCAGGCGCTTCCAAAGGATACGGTAATTCTTACAGCAGGTTGTGCTAAGTACAAGTATAACAAGCTTGACTTAGGAGATATAGGAGGAATTCCAAGAGTACTAGATGCAGGTCAGTGTAATGATTCTTATTCACTTGCACTTATTGCTCTTAAACTTAAGGAAGTATTCGAGCTTGATGATGTAAATGATCTTCCAATTGTTTACAACATTTCTTGGTATGAGCAAAAGGCAGTAATTGTCCTTTTAGCACTTCTTTACCTTGGCGTAAAGAATATTCACCTTGGACCAACACTTCCAGCCTTTCTTTCACCAAATGTTGCCAATGTTTTGGTTGAGAACTTTGGCATTGCTGGAATTACAACTGTAGAAGATGACATCAAGACTTTAATTGGCTAGGAGGATAGAAGATGAGCGCATTTTTAGGACCAATTCATTCACTTATGTACAACAGAATCATAACCATGCAACAGGTTATTAATGCTCTTGCTGAATTATCCAAGGCCGAGGGTTGGAATGCAAACGTGGATAATTATGTTATACAAGAGTTTCCGCCAATAGAAGAGGTTGTAGATTTAAGTAATATCCATGCATCCTTGTTTGGTATGGTGGATGGAGCAGAAAAGAGATTTGCAGGTATTGTATCAGCTATTGCAAAAGAGAACAGTGACAGATTGGAAAAGATAAAAGCTACTGTTAAATCCGCAGGCGAATCCATGAAAATTGAAGGTGTAAAAAGCCCAGAGGAAGCATGTGCTAGACTACAGGAAATCTTGCTAGATGGTATGCCTTGCGATAGAGCCTCTATGGTGAATCAGTACGCTGATGGAAGCTGTGAAATCATAAGAACAATGGATCTTCATTCCAGCTACTTTGAGGAAGCAGGCTTTGATAGGGATTTATACTATCAGTTATTAAAGTCATTTGTGACAGGATTATTTGCTGATTCTGAAGTTAAAATTTCTGGTGATGTCATGCATACTATAGCAATTTATATGTAGAACAAATATCCATAGGATACTTTGTAGATTTTTCATATAAGTTGTGTATAATTTTTTCGAAGAGTTCGTATATATTAGATTATTAATTGAGTTTGTTAGAATGCTTGTTAAGCACTCTATGAATACAATCATCGAAGTATTGATATTTGCAATAGCAAGAGGAATAGTTGCAGGTCATGAAGAGTCTCTAAGTATGCTTATCAGAGTCTTGGCTATAGCATTATTGTTATTCTGTAGAAAGTATCTATTCAAAGAATTTGATTTTGAAGAAGAGGAATAATATCAGGCCCTGAGAAAATCTCAGGGCTATTTTCAGTTATGACCAGAGGGTTATAAAATTGTCAACTAAGTATAGTTGACAATTTTGTTCATTATCGCTGCTGCCAGCTGATTCTTTGTGATGGTATTCTTACCAGGAGCAAAAAGGCTGGTGGCAGTTTTTTTGATGTCTGCAGGAAAGGCAGAAATATCTGAATCAAAATTGATGCCGATTCCTACGACAATCCACTGAACATCGCCAGTTTCAAATTCTGTGCCAGCTTCTGTGAGGATGCCGCAGATTTTCTTATCGTCTATAAATAAATCATTGATTGGCTTGATTCTCGGACGTACACCTACTAAGGTCTCAATAGCATCACAAACAGCATTACCTGTCAAAGTTGTAATCGCATCTGGTTCTAAAGTAGAAAGATGTTCAGGCTTTAAGAGGATGCTCATATAAAGTCCGCCTTCAGGAGAATAGAAGGAGTGATCCTTTCTGCCACGGCCAGCGGTCTGTTCCTTGGCAAGGATAACTGTGCCATGTTCAGCTCCAGCAATGGCAGCTTCTTTTGCTAATCTGTTTGTAGATGTGGTGTTATCGTATATACGAATCATCTCAGGCTCAGCCTGATAAATTTCCTTAAGCGAATCATCTAAATAGGAAATAATCCCAGCAGAAGACAAAATATCATTGTTATCAGCAAGCTTATAGCCCTTATTGCTAACAGCATCTATAGAATATCCAGCTTTTCTAAGCTCATTTATAGCTTTCCAGATGGCATTACGAGAAAGCCCAAGGCTAGTGGCAATTGCCTCACCCGAGGTGTAACTATCTTTATTATTTTCAAGAAATTCCAGTACTTTGTCTTTTGAACTCATGTAGTTTCCCTTTGATTTATCACGTTAAAGTGTGAAAGTTTACTAACTCTTCTGCTATATTTTAGAAGTATTTAGTCTAATTTGTCAAAGATGTAAAAATGGGGTTCTCGTTCTTGAATTTCACACTTTACTGTATTAAACTATTAAAAATGGTTTTTATAAGGGAAGGATATTATCATGACTTTCAATGTAGGCGTAATTAGAGGAGACGGAATTGGTCCAGAGATTGTTACAGAGGCTGTAAAGGTTCTCGATGCAATCGGTACAAAATTTGGACATGATTTTAAGTACACTGAAATTCTTATGGGTGGTTGCTCAATTGATGCTACTGGTGAGCCTCTCACTGATGATGCAATCAAGGCTGCCCTTGCAAGCGATGCTGTTCTTATGGGTTCAATCGGAGGAAATACTTCCACAAGCCCTTGGTACAAACTACCAGCAGACAAGCGTCCGGAAGCAGGTCTGTTAAAGCTTCGTAAGAGTCTTAATCTATTCGCAAATCTTCGTCCAGCATATTTATATGATGAATTAAAGGAAGCTTGCCCACTTAGAGATGACATCATTGGCGACGGCTTCGATATGATGATTATGCGCGAGCTTACAGGCGGTCTTTACTTTGGAGAGCGTTCCACTGTAGAGGAGGACGGTCAGCTTGTGGCTAGAGACAGTCTTACTTATTCGGAAGGTGAGATTCGTCGTATTGCTAAGCGTGGTTTTGACATCGCCATGAAGCGCCGCAAGAAGGTTACTTCAGTTGATAAGGCAAACGTTCTTGATTCTTCACGTCTTTGGAGAAAGATTGTTGAGGAAGTTGCTGGGGATTATCCAGAAGTGGAGTACGAGCACATGCTGGTTGATAACTGTGCAATGCAGCTTGTGAAGAATCCTCGTCAGTTCGATGTAATCCTTACTGAGAACATGTTCGGAGATATTTTAAGTGATGAGGCATCTATGGTTACCGGTTCCATCGGAATGCTTTCATCAGCTTCATTAAATGATACAAAGTTTGGTCTTTATGAGCCATCAGGTGGTAGTGCTCCTGATATTGCAGGCCAGGGTATCGCAAACCCAATCGCTACCATTCTTTCAGCAGCTATGATGCTTCGCTATTCATTCGACTTGGATGCAGAAGCTGATGCAATCGAGAAGGCTGTTAAGCAGGTGTTGAAAGATGGCTACCGCACCATCGATATCATGCCACAGGAAGAGGCAAAACGCTCGGCTGTGAAGCAGGTCGGTACCGTAGAAATGGGAGATTTAATCGTAGAAAGATTATAAATTTGGAGGAGTTTAATAATGAGAAGTGATAATGCCAGAGCTGGTATGCAGCAGGCACCAGCAAGATCCTTATTCAATGCATTAGGATTTACTCAGGAAGAAATGAAAAAACCTATGGTTGGTATCGTATCTTCGTACAACGAGATAGTACCAGGCCATATGAATATTGATAAAATTGTGGATGCTGTAAAGCTTGGTGTAGCTGAGGCAGGCGGTGTTCCAGTAGTTTTCCCAGCAATCGCAGTTTGTGACGGTATTGCTATGGGACATGTGGGAATGAAGTATTCCCTTGTAACTCGTGATTTGATTGCCGACTCTACAGAGTGTATGGCAATTGCTCATCAGTTTGATGCACTTGTTATGGTGCCAAACTGTGATAAGAACGTACCAGGACTTCTTATGGCAGCAGCCCGTCTTGATCTTCCTACAGTATTTGTATCAGGCGGCCCTATGCTTGCAGGTCATGTAGGTGGTCAGAAGCGTTCACTTTCTTCTATGTTTGAGGCTGTTGGTGCTCACGCAGCAGGCAACATGTCTGAGGAAGAAGTAGAAAACTTCGTAGAGAATGTTTGCCCAACATGCGGAAGCTGTTCAGGTATGTACACAGCCAATTCCATGAACTGCCTTACAGAGGCTCTTGGAATGGGACTTCGTGGAAACGGCACAATCCCAGCAGTTTACTCAGAGAGAATTCGTCTTGCAAAGCATGCTGGTATGGCTGTTATGGATATGTATAACAAGGGCATCACAGCTCGTCAGATTATGACAAAAGATGCAATCCTTAATGCCCTTACAGTAGATATGGCACTTGGTTGCTCTACAAACTCAATGCTTCATCTTCCAGCAATTGCTCATGAGATTGGCTTTGACTTTGATATTGAGTTTGCAAATCCTATTTCAGAGAAGACACCAAACCTTTGCCACCTTGCACCAGCAGGTCCTACATATATGGAAGACCTTAATGAGGCAGGCGGTGTTTGGGCAGTTATGAAGGAGCTTGCAGACATCGGACTTCTCAACACAGATTGTATGACAGTTACAGGCAAGACTGTAGGTGAGAATATTGCAAATGCAGTAAACAGAAACCCAGAGGTTATCAGACCTGTGGACAATCCATATACAAAGACTGGTGGACTTGCAGTCCTCAAGGGAAATCTTGCACCAGACGGCTCTGTTGTTAAGAGAAGTGCAGTTGTTCCAGAGATGCTTGTTCATGAAGGCCCAGCAAGAGTATTCGACAGCGAGGAAGATGCAATCGCAGCTATCAAGGGTGGAAAGATTGTGGCAGGCGACGTTGTAGTTATCCGCTACGAGGGACCTAAGGGGGGCCCTGGTATGAGAGAGATGCTCAATCCTACATCTGCAATCGCAGGTATGGGACTTGGCTCATCAGTTGCTCTCATTACAGATGGTCGTTTCTCAGGCGCCAGCCGTGGTGCTTCCATCGGACACGTTTCACCAGAGGCAGCTGTAGGCGGACCTATCGCACTTGTTGAGGAAGGCGATATCATCGCAATCGATATTCCAAATTACTCTATGACTTTGAAGGTTTCAGACGAGGAGCTTGCAGCACGTAAGGCTAAGTGGCAGCCTCGCGAACCTAAGGTTACAACAGGTTATTTAAGAAGATACGCGGCCCAGGTTACTTCAGGAAATAGAGGTGCAATTTTACAGACACCGGAGGTTTAATAATGTTATTAAGTGGTTCAGAAATAATTATAGAATGTTTAAAAGAGCAGGGAGTTGACACCGTATTCGGTTATCCAGGCGGTGCAATCCTCAATCTTTATGATGAGCTTTACAAGCACAGCGATGAGATTCATCACGTGCTTACAAGCCATGAGCAGGGGGCTGCTCACGCAGCAGATGGTTATGCCCGCGCAACAGGTAAGGTTGGCGTGTGCTTTGCAACAAGTGGTCCGGGAGCAACAAACCTTGTAACAGGTATTGCTACAGCTCACATGGATTCAGTTCCTATTGTTGCACTTACATGCAATGTTACATTACCTCTTCTTGGTAAGGATTCTTTCCAGGAGATAGATATTGCAGGCATTACAATGCCAATTACAAAGCACAATTTCATCGTTAAGGACATCAGTGATTTGGCTGAGACAATTCGCCGTGCATTCCTTATTGCAAAGAGCGGACGTCCAGGTCCTGTACTTATCGATGTTCCAAAGGATGTTACAGCTCCTACAAATAAATATGAGTACATGCCTATGAAGCCTATTCCAGCAGGAAGGGTTAAGAAGGACATCACAGAGTCAGCGCTCAATGAAGCTGTAAAGCTTATTAAGAAATCAAAAAAGCCAGTTATATTCGTAGGTGGTGGTGCAGTTCTTGCAAATGCATCAAAGGACCTTAAGAAGTTTGTAGAATTAGTTGATGCACCAGTATGTGACACACTTATGGGCAAAGGCGCATTCAACGGCACAGATGAGAGATACCTTGGCATGCTTGGCATGCATGGAACAAAGGCTTCAAACCTCAGCGTTTCAGATTGCGATTTACTTATCGCCATCGGAACAAGATTCTCAGACAGAGTTCTTGGAAATCCTGAGAAGTTTGCAAGCAAGGCAAAGATTCTTCAGTTTGATGTAGATCCAGCCGAGATTAATAAAAACATCATGACAGACCATGCAATCATCGGTGATGTTAAGGAGACTCTTTCAAGAATCAATAAGCTTCTTGAACAGCAGAGTCATGAGGCTTGGATGAAGAATGCAAAGGCACTTGTTGAGAAGTATCCTCTCACAATTCCAAAGGAAGGTCTTTCTGGTCCATTTATCGTGGCAGAGGCTTACCGCCAGACAAAGGGTGATGCAATTATCGCTACAGAGGTTGGACAGCACCAGATGTGGGCAGCTCAGTTCTACAAATATAAGAAACCACATCAGCTTCTTACATCAGGCGGACTTGGAACAATGGGATATGGTCTTGGCGCAGCAATCGGTGCAAAGACAGGAAATCCAGATAAGACAGTTATCAACATAGCAGGTGATGGCTGCTTCAGAATGAACATGAACGAATTGGCAACAGCAAGCAGAGAAAAGTTGCCTCTTATAGAAATTGTTGTAAACAATCATGTACTTGGAATGGTTAGACAGTGGCAGACGTTGTTCTACAACAAACATTATTCAGCAACTGTGCTTGACGACGGTGTGGATTATGTCAAGCTTGCAGAGGCTATGGGATGCACAGGCGTACGCGTAACAACTCAGGAGGAGTTCTCGAAGGCGTTATCGGAGGCACTTCGATCCGATAAGCCAGTGCTGATTGACTGTATCATCGACAGTGATGAGAAGGTATGGCCAATGGTAGCACCGGGAGCACCTATAAATGAGTTTTTTAAAGAAGATTAAATTTCTTCTTTAAATACGAGTAGTCTTATAGAAAAGGAGATTTAGTGTAATGAGCAGAGTTTTCAATTTTAGTGCAGGACCAGCAGTATTGCCTGAGGAGGTTCTTAAGGAAGCAGCAGATGAAATGCTTGATTATAAGGGCTGTGGCATGTCAGTTATGGAGATGAGTCACCGTTCCAAGGTTTTCGACCAGATTATCAAGGAAGCAGAGGCTGACATCAGAACTCTTATGAACATTCCAGATAACTACAAGGTTCTTTTCCTTCAGGGTGGAGCAAGCCAGCAGTTTGCAGCTGTTCCTATGAACCTTATGAAGAACAAGAAGGCTGGATATATTATCACGGGTCAGTGGGCTAAGAAGGCATATCAGGAAGCAAAGATGTATGGTGAGGCTGTAGAACTTGCATCCTCAGCTGATGAGACATTCAGCTACATTCCAGATTGTTCGGATCTTCCTATCACAGATGATATGGATTATGTATATATCTGTGAGAACAACACAATCTACGGCACAAAGTTCAAAACTCTTCCAAATACAAAGGGTAAGGATTTGGTAGCAGACGTTAGCTCATGCTTCCTTTCTGAGCCAGTTGATGTTACAAAGTATGGCATCATCTATGGTGGTGTTCAGAAGAACGTTGGACCAGCAGGTATGGTTATCGTAATCATCCGTGAGGATCTTATCCGTGATGATGTTCTTCCAGGCACACCAACAATGCTTAAGTATAAGACACAGGCAGACAACGACAGCCTTTACAACACACCTCCATGCTACGATATCTACATCTGTGGTAAGGTGTTCAAGTGGCTTCTTAAGAATGGCGGACTTACAGCTATGAAGGAGCTCAATGAGAAGAAGGCTAAGATTTTATATGATTACCTTGATTCTTCAAAGCTTTTCAAGGGTACTGTTAGAAAGGAAGACCGTTCACTTATGAATGTTCCTTTTGTTACAGGAAACGAAGAGCTTGATGCTAAGTTTGTAAAGGAGGCTACAGCAGCAGGTTTTGTAAACCTTAAGGGACACAGAACTGTTGGTGGTATGAGAGCTTCTATCTACAACGCAATGCCAATCGAGGGTGTCGAGAAGTTAGTTGAGTTTATGAAGAAGTTTGAGGAGGAAAATGCCTAATGTATACATTTAATTGCTTAAATCCAATTTCTGACAAGGGCTTAGAGCTTTTCTCAACAGACTATAAAAAGGTAGAGACAATCGGTGAGGCAGATGCTGTTCTTGTACGTTCAGCTGCTATGCACGACATCGAGCTTGGTGACAAGCTTTCATGTGTTGCCCGTGCCGGCGCCGGTGTAAACAATATTCCACTTGATAAGTGTGCTGAGGAAGGTATTGTTGTTTTCAATACTCCTGGTGCGAACGCAAATGGTGTTAAGGAGCTTGTTTTTGCAGGAATGCTTCTTGCAAGCCGTGACATCGTTGGTGGTATTAAGTGGGTTGAAGAAAACAAAGATGACGAGAACATCGGAAAGACAGCAGAGAAGGCTAAGAAGGCTTTTGCTGGTACTGAAATCGCTGGCAAGAAGCTTGGCGTTATCGGTCTTGGCGCAATCGGTGTAAAGGTTGCCAACGATGCTAACCGTCTTGGTATGGAAGTTCTTGGCTATGATCCATACATCTCAGTAAATGCCGCTTGGAATCTTTCACGTAATGTAAAGCACGTTACTAACGTTGAGGACATCTATAGAGAGTGCGATTTCATTACAGTTCATGTACCACTTCTTGATGCCACAAAGGGCATGATCAACAAAGAGGCTGTACAGCTTATGAAGAAGGGTGTTGTTATTCTTAACTTTGCCCGTGATCTTCTTGTTGACGAGAAGGCAGTTATCGATGGAATCGAGGCTGGTAAGGTACGTCATTACGTAACAGATTTTGCAAATCCTACAACAGCTGGTGTAAAGGGTGTTATCTGTACACCTCATCTTGGCGCTTCTACAGAGGAGGCTGAGGATAACTGTGCAGTTATGGCTGTTAAGGAAGTTATGGATTACATGGAGAATGGAAACATTACTCACTCTGTAAATTATCCTGACTGCGATATGGGAATCTGCACAGCAGAGTCTCGTGTAGCTATTCTTCACAAGAATAAGGCAGGTCTTATTGCTTCATTTACTACAATTCTTAGTAATGACAATGTAAACGTAGAAGATATGACAAACAAGAGCCGTGGCGACTATGCATATACACTCCTGGATTTAGGCTCAAAGCTTAGCGATTCAGTTGTATCAGAAATCGAGAAGGTAGAAGGAGTAATAAAAGTAAGGGTGGTTAAATAAGGATGGCGTTAATAGTACCATTTAAGGCTATACGTCCAACTAAGGAAGAGGCTGCTACTATAGCAGCCCTTCCTTATGATGTTTATAGCAGAAAAGAAGCTTATGAGAAGGTAAAAGAACAGCCTGGTTCCTTTCTGGCAATCGACAGACCGGAGACACAGTTTGCCGAGGATGTAGATATGTATTCTGACGCTGTTTATAACAAGGCGGCAGAGATGCTTAATCAGTGGATTTCTGATGGCAGATTCATGCAGGACACTGATGACTTTTATTATGTTTACGAGCTGACAATGGATGGACGTTCTCAGACAGGTATAGTAGCCTGTGCATCCATTGACGATTATCAGAACTCAGTAATTAAAAAGCATGAGAACACCAGAGCAGAGAAGGAGCAGGACAGAATCAGACATGTTGATACCTGTAGTGCTCAGACTGGTCCAATCTTTCTGGCATACAAGGCAGATTCCACAATCAGTGGAGTGGTTTCAAAGATAAAAAGCCGTCAGCCACAGTATGATTTTACAGCAGAAGATGGAATCAGACATCGCTGCTGGGTTATTGATAAGATGATGGATAAGGCTCTTATTGCAACAGCCTTTGACAAGATGAATAGCATTTACATTGCTGACGGTCACCATCGTGCAGCCAGTGCTGTTAAAGTAGGATTAAAGAGAAGAGAAGATAATCCAGGCTACACTGGAAAAGAAGATTTCAATTTCTTCTTATCAGTTTTATTCCCAGATGAGGAACTTAAGATTTACGACTATAACAGAGTGGTAAAGGATTTAAATGGACTTGCTCCGGAAGAGCTATTAGAGGAGCTTGATTCAATCGTAGATATTGTTGAAACATCAGAATCTCCAATCAGACCTGCCAAAAAAGGTCAGTGGAGCATGCTTTTGGAAGGAACCTGGTATTTATGTCAGGTAAAGCCAGAGCTTATGGTAGATGACCCTGTTGAAGGTCTTGATGTATCACTTCTTCAGAATCTTGTTCTTGAGCCACTTTTAGGCATCCAGGATCCAAAGACTGACGACAGAATAGATTTCGTCGGTGGAATCAGAGGTCTTGAGGAGCTTGAAAGAAGATGCAACAGTGATTGTAAAATCGCATTTGCAATGTACCCAACAAGCATTCAGGAGCTTTTTGATGTGGCAGATGCAGGACTATTGATGCCTCCTAAAAGCACATGGTTTGAGCCAAAGTTACGTAGCGGATTGTTCATACATAAGATATAAAAAAACTCCCGACAGATTTAATTCTGCCGGGAGTTTTGCATTTAATTATTACCTATTGGTTGTTCACGAAGTTCCTTTCGTGTCACAAGTATATCGTCCCAGTCTTTCACGATTGAAATATTGAAATCGGGCTCAATCTCATCGTAGAAGCCTTCACTTTCCATGGTTTTTATAGCTTCGCCAATTTCTGTCATGTTAATTAATGAATCTTTTTCTCCAACTACAGCGGCACGGAACATTTCTCCTAGGTAATAGCACTGATGTATTTCTTTAAAGCTGCTGTACTGCTTCTGTAAGGCGAGATCCAGGTTATATACATATTCAAGGTACTCAGGAGTGCTTAAATACCAGGCGTCGTCGCTGAAAGTCACTACTCTTAACATTCGCATGTAGTCGTAGCCTGCCAGGCCGTTTTCTCCATATAAAGCATTCACGCAGGCAGCGGCTTTTACCTGGTAGAAATAATCAGTAGAAATATCATTGTTTTTAAATGTCTCATCATCAATATCATCAACATTTTCAAAGGTAAAATCGTCGCCGTATGTGGTATTTATATATTCGATGAGCTTTTTTGTGTCGGGATCATTTTGAATATAGGCACGGCATTTTGCCTGGTGACCATATTTAAGCATTTCCTCAATTGTTAATTTTGCAGAATCTCTGTCGGTTATTCCCCAGGCGCCCTCTAGAAAATCTTTGTTGTCAAACATTGATAATGTGGATTTTCCGAAAGCACCCAGACTGTCTTTGTATGTACGAAAGTCTTCCCAATATGCATAAAGTGAGGTTACGTGAGCTCCAAAAATATAGCAGCTACAATCCGCCTCTGCATAATAATATGGAGCAACAAGTTCAGAATCTGCGCCGCTACCATCAAAAGTTTCGTCATATGTGATTATAAGATTGCTATAGTCAGGGTTTTCTGTTCTTTCATAATCGGGTACGGCCTGTGGAGGAGTGACAGGCACTGTGTCTTCAGTAGAAGTGTCTGCATTTTCACCACTATCAGTAACGCTGTCAGTTATTCCACCACATCCCGAAAGAAAGCTTGTCAGCCCAATAGCTAATACAAGTGTTGATGTAACGATAAATTTATTTTTCATAATCTAAAATCCTTTCTAAAAAATAATGGATTTGTTGAAATTAAAGAGATTTTACCACAGGAATGTGAAAAAAATCGGAGCTATGATATAATAGTTAGGATTGTAATAATGGGAGGATAGTAAGATGCTTTTATTAGAAGCAACACCAGTTATGCCAGAAGAAATAGTTGAAGAAATCCAAAAGGGTATTCTTCAGCAGCAGATAGAACAATTAATTCCAAAATTTTGGAGTTTTTTATGGTGTGCGGTACTTGCACTAGTTGTATTTATTATAGGTTCACAGATCATCAAGGGAATCATTAAGCTTTTTCACAAGGCTATGAATCTCCGTGATGTAGACCCAGGAGTAGAGACATTTCTGGAATCTGTTTTAAAATGGATTTTCTATATAATCTTAATCACTAGCATTCTCGGTCTGTTTGGAGTTACCACTACATCCATATCGGCTGCAGTTGCAGGTCTTGGTGTTACAATTGGTCTTGCTTTACAGGGAGCTCTTTCCAACTTCGCAGGCGGTGTGCTTATTCTTTTAATGCACCCATTCAGAGTTGGAGATTATATTATCGAGCATGCAAGTGGCCAGGAAGGCAAGGTCGAGAAGATTAACATCATTTATACCACACTTAAAATGATCGATGGACGCATGGTTCAGATTCCTAACGGTACACTTTCATCTGCATCTCTCACAAACTGTACTTCCATGACCAGAAGAATGTTTAATGAGACAGTAGGAATCAGCTATGACAGTGACATAAAGAAGGCTAAGGAAATAATGTTAGAGGTTGCTGAGAAGCAGGATCATCTTATTACATCGGAGCCTATTCAGACATTTGTTTCAGAACTTGGAGACAGCGCAGTTCAGATTGGACTTCGTTTTTGGGTCGAGACAGAATACTTCTGGCCTACAAAATGGGCTGTATTAGAAGAAATTAAAAATAGATTTGATAAAGCGGGTGTTGAGATCTGCTTTAATCAGTTAGATGTTCACATCAAGAAGGAGAGCTAACACGTTGAACAAAGCATACGAATTAATAAAGGAAGAAAAACTTGAGGGACTTGATTCCCTTGGATTCATATTTGAACACAAGAAGACAAAAGCCAGAATTTGTTTTATTTCAAACGATGATGTAAACAAGGTATTTTATGTAGGGTTTAGAACACCACCAAAAGATTCCACTGGTGTGGCACATATCGTTGAGCACACAGTACTTTGTGGTTCTGAAAAATATCCAGTTAAAGATCCATTCGTTGAATTGGTAAAGGGAAGTCTTAATACATTCCTTAATGCCATCACATATCCAGATAAAACTGTATATCCAATTGCCAGCACCAATGACAATGATTACATGAACCTCATTGATGTTTATATGGATGCAGTTTTCCATCCAAACATCTACAAGTATCGTGAGATATTTGAGCAGGAGGGATGGCACTATGAGATGGAAGATGAGGACAGTGATTTGACCATCAATGGTGTTGTTTACAACGAAATGAAGGGTGCATACTCTTCACCAGATGATGTTCTCAACCGTCAGATTTTGAATTCACTTTTCCCTGACACTACTTACGCTATTGAGTCAGGCGGTGATCCAAAGGTTATTCCATCACTTACTTATGAGGATTTCCTTGCTTTCCACAGCAAGTATTATCATCCAAGTAATTCATACATCTACATCTACGGCGATGTTGATATAGATGACCTTTTAGAATATTTAGATACAAAATATCTCCGCTACTACGACTATCTCGAGGTAGATTCTGAAATTCAGATGCAAAAGCCTTTTGATAAGCCAGTGGAGATTACACTTGACTATTCAATCGCTGCAGACCAGGATCCTGAGAACAACACATACCTTTCTTACAATGTATGTATAGGCGATGTGTTAGATTCTAACATGTACCGTGCATTCGATATATTAAATTACGCTTTAGTTTCTGCTCCAGGCGCCCCATTATACCAGGCTCTCATTGATGCTAACATCGCTGAGGATGTTGAGTGTTCATTCGAGTCATCACAGCGTCAGATGTTCTTTAGCATTGTTGCAAGAGGTGCCAATGAGGAAGATAAGGATCGATTCGTTGAGATTATCGAGACTACATTGGAGAAAGAAATAAAGAAGGGTATCGACAAAAAGACTCTTTTTGCTGCTATTAACGGTGAGCAGTTTAGAGCAAGAGAGCTGGATTTTGGTAGTGCGCCAAAGGGACTTATCATCGGTCTTCAGCTTTTAGACAGCTGGCTTTATGATAAGAGTAGACCATTCTTACATCTTCATTCTATTGAAGTTTTGGAGAAAATTAAATCTAGAGTTGAGAATGGATTATTTGATTACATTGCCGATGTTTACCTTTTATCAAACAATCATAAGTCAATTGTTACACTTCGTCCTAAGCAGGGACTTACAGGCGCAGATGATGAAGAGTTGAGAAGACATCTGGCAGATGTAAAATCAAAGCTTTCAAAGGAAGAAATTAAGGAAATAGTTGAACATACAGCTTACCTGAAGGAATATCAGGAGACACCAAGTCCTAAAAAAGATTTGGAGAAGATTCCAATGCTTTCGCGTCTGGATCTTAAAAGAGAGGCTCGTCCAATCGACCTTTCAGTTCATGACGAAGATGGCACCACACTTCTTCACCATAAGGTAAGCACAAACGGAATCCATTACTTCAATATGGTATTCGATATCAGTGATATTAGTGCTGAATGGCTTCCATATGTGTCAATGCTTGAGAGATTCATCGGATTAATGGATACAGAGCATTACACTTACACTGATTTTACAAACGAGATGTATCTCCACACAGGTGGAATTTCTACAAACACAGCTGTATATGAAGTGCTTGATTCACCTGATGAGTGCAGAGTTACTTTTGAAGTTCGTTCTAAGTTTATATATGATGAAGCAGATGCAGCCAAGGATTTGGCTATGGAGATGATTCTCCATTCTGATTTTTCCGATGAGAAGCGATTAAAGGAGCTTATCACAGCTGAAAAATCTCACATGGAATCAAACATCAGCTCACGTGGAAACATGATTGCAGCCACAAGAGCACGCTGTGGATTCTCAAAGAAGGCAGCTATTTCAGAAGCGGGAAGCGGAATTACATTCTATCGCTTCTTAGTGGACCTGGAAGAGAATTTTGATAGTAGAAAAGAAGAAGTTATATCTAAATTAAATTTATTAACTAAGTATATTTTCTCTAAATCAAGACTCATTGTTTCATCTACAGGAAAGGCTGAGGTCCTTAGCCAGGCCAAGAGACTTGCTGCTGAAATCAAACCATTATTATCTGAAGAGAGATACGATTTTGGTGGCTTTAAGTTTGAGGAGCACGAAGTAAAAGAGGCTCTTAAAGATGCTTCACAGATTCAGTACGTTGCCATGGCTGGAGATTTCAGAAAAGCCGGGTATGAGTACAATGGAGCATTCAAAATTTTAAATACCATTCTTGGATATGATTATTTCTGGATTAAGGTAAGAGTTCAGGGTGGTGCATATGGATGCAACATGAATTCAAGCCGACAGGGTGATTTGGTATTCGTTTCATATCGTGATCCAAATCTTACAGAGACATTAAAGGTCTTTGAGGAGACAGGAGATTACCTTAGAAACTTCACCGCTGACGATAGAGATATGACAAAGTACATTATTGGTACTGTCAGCGGAATGGATACACCACTCACTCCTTCACAGCGAGGACTCAGAGGTCTGAACTGCTACATGTCAGGCACCACATACGAGAATCTTCAGAAGGTACGTAATGAGGTTCTTGATGCAACAGTAGAAGATATCAGAGCACTTGCCGCTCCTATCGATGCCGCAGTAGCCCAGCGTTATATATGTGTCGTAGGAAACGAGAACGTGATAGAAGATAATAAAGAAATATTTAAAGAAATAAGTAGTTTATATTAAGAGGTAAAGTATGAGTAATTTTAAATCGGGATTTGTAACTATAGTTGGTCGTCCAAATGTTGGTAAGAGTACTCTCATGAACCACATTATTGGGCAGAAGATTGCTATCACAAGCAACAAGCCACAGACAACCAGAAACCGCATTCAGACTGTATATACAGATGAAGAGGTTGGACAGATTGTATTCCTTGATACACCAGGTATGCATCAGGCAAAGAATAAGCTTGGTGAGTACATGATGTCTGCAGCAAAGAGCACAATCAACGATGTTGATCTTATCTTATGGCTTATCGAACCTGACACAAAGGTTGGAGCAGGAGATAAGAAGATTGCAGAGCTCCTTTCCACAGTAGAGGCTCCTGTAATCCTTGTTATCAACAAAATTGACATGGCTGACGGTGCAAAGGTTGGTGAGACAATCCAGGCATTCAAGGATTTATGCGATTTCATTGAGGTTGTTCCAGTTTCTGCTCTTCACGGAGAGGGATGCGACGATTTACTTTCAACTATCTTTAAGCATCTTCCAGAAGGCCCAGCTTTCTATGATGAGGAGACAGTTACAAATCAGACTCTCAGAGAAATCACAGCTGAGATTATCAGAGAGAAATCACTCCATGCCCTTAACGATGAAGTTCCACACGGTATTGCAATCGCAATTGACACCATGAAGGAGCGTCCAGGAAAAAGGGCTATGTGGGATATCGAAGCTACTATTATCTGCGAGAAGACATCTCACAAGGGCATTATTATAGGAAAGGGCGGTGCCATGATTAAGAAGATTGGTACCAATTCCCGATACGAAATAGAAAAACTTTTAGATGCCAAGGTTAATCTTAAGCTTTTTGTTAAAGTTAAGAAGGATTGGCGAGACAGCGACTATGAGCTGAAGAATTTTGGATACAAAAAAGAGGACTTGTAATCAATGGGACTTGTTACCCTTACTGGATTAGTGCTTTCCAGTTCTGATGTGGGAGAATTTGATAAGAGACTTGTGATTCTTACCAAAGAATCAGGCAGGGTGACAGCTTTTGCCAAGGGTGCAAGAAGGCCAAACAACCCTATGGTTGCCGCCTGTTCCCCATTTTGCTTCGGTACCTTCGAGGCATTTGAGGGAAGAAATTCCTATCACATTTCAAAAGCCAATATTTCCAACTATTTCAGGGATTTGGTTTTGGATTACGAGAAGGTTTGTCTTGGCTCATATTTCCTGGAGGTAGCTGACTTTCTTTCTGTGGAAGGTGTTGATGAAAGGCACAGACTTGCCCTTTTGTACCAAAGTCTCAAGGCTTTGGAATCTGGAAAGTTTTCTTTAAGGTTGTTAAAGAACATTTACGATTTAAGAACCTGGGTTATAGATGGAGAATATCCAAATGTATTCCAGTGCTGCAGTTGCGGGAAAAAGGAAAATCTTACTACATTTTCACTTAAGCGACATGGAATGTTATGCCGCTCGTGTGGCAATCTTGAATCGGGCACAGATATATCAGGTTCCACCCTGTATGCCATGCAATTCATTGTTTCATCTAAGATAGAAAAGTTGTATACTTTTGTACTGAATAATGAAACGGAAGAAGAATTGACTAGAATTTTGTCCGCTTATCGATTAAACTATAGAGCGCACAAATACAAAAGCGAGGAATTTCTATGACACAAAGAAGACCTGCTGGGGGAAAGGGCGGTATGCGTACCAGAAATACAGCCAGTCCAACAAGACAGGGGGTTGCCGCAAAAGAGCTTCAGGCAGCCAGACGTAAAAAAAGACAAAAAGAAGTTATGAGAAACCGTATCATCTTTGGTGTGATATGCGTTGGATTACTTGCACTTTTGGTTACTTTGGTAGTAAAGCTGGGTGGTGCATTACTTTCTTCGGGAGGAGCAGCAGACACCTCTACTATTACTTTTTCAAAGGATGGACAGATTACTTTCGAGGAAGTTGCAGACTTTGATACAGAGACTTACTCCAAGGCAGAATTTAAGAAATATACACGTGACCTGATTAAGAAATTTAATGAATCATATGGAGAGAAGTCCATTTCATTAAAGAGGATTACATATAGAAAAGGGCAGGTTTACATTAAAACTACCTATAAAGATGCTGATTGTTATGCAGCTTTTTCTTCTTACACCACTTATAATGGGTCCTATGAGGGCGCAGTGTCAGCTGGATATGATTTTGCAGACACATTTTCTATAGTGGCAGAAGGAGCAAAGGCTTCAGGTCAGGCAGTAGATGCAGAAAGCAGTTTTGCAGGTTCTAAGGTAGCCATTGTTAAGGAAAATGTTAACGTAGTTGTTCCAGGTAAAATTACCTATGTTTCATCAGGTTCCACAGAGATTGTGAACGATCATACAGTTAGCATTTCACAGGCTGATGGAAATAACGATGCTACAGATTTGGTATACATCGTATACACTGCTAAATAATAGAAATAAATATATTAATATAGAGAGGAAATAATACTTATGGAAAAGACAATGGACAAAATCATTGCTCTTGCAAAAGCAAGAGGCTTTGTATATGCAGGCTCTGAGATTTACGGTGGTCTTGCTAATACATGGGATTACGGAAATCTTGGTGTCGAGCTCAAGAACAATGTTAAGAAGGCTTGGTGGCAGAAATTCGTTCAGGAGAATCCATACAACGTTGGTGTTGACTGTGCTATTCTCATGAACCCACAGACATGGATTGCTTCAGGTCACCTTGGCTCATTCTCAGATCCACTTATGGATTGTAAGGAGTGCCACGAGCGTTTCAGAGCTGACAAGATTATCGAAGATTTTGCAGCTGAGAACAACATCGAGCTTAAGGGCTCAGTTGATGGATGGACAAAGGAAGAGATGAAGGAGTTCATCGAGAGCAACAACGTTCCATGTCCTACATGTGGAAAGCACAACTTTACAGACATCCGTGAGTTCAACCTTATGTTCAAGACATTCCAGGGTGTTACTGAGGATGCTAAGAATACAGTATATCTTCGCCCAGAGACAGCTCAGGGTATTTTCGTAAACTTCAAGAATGTACAGCGTACATCTCGTAAGAAGGTTCCATTTGGTATCGGCCAGATTGGTAAGTCATTCCGTAACGAGATTACACCTGGTAACTTTACATTCCGTACACGTGAGTTTGAGCAGATGGAGCTTGAGTTCTTCTGCAAGCCAGGCTCACAGGATGAGTGGTTCCAGTACTGGAGAGGCTTCTGCCGTGATTGGCTCCTTAGCCTTGGCATGAAAGAGGATGAGATGCGTCTTCGCGACCACGATCCAGAAGAGCTTTCATTCTACTCTACAGGCACTACAGATATCGAGTTCTTATTCCCATTTGGATGGGGCGAGCTTTGGGGTATTGCCAGCCGTACAGATTATGATCTTACACAGCATCAGAATGTATCAGGTCAGGATCTTACTTACTTCGATGATGAGACAAATGAGAAGTATTTACCATACGTTATCGAGCCATCACTTGGTGCAGACCGTGTAGTACTTGCTTTCCTTTGCGCAGCATACGATGAGGAAGAAGTTGGTAAGGATGGAAAGAGCGATGTTCGTACAGTTCTTCGCTTCCACCCAGCACTTGCACCTGTTAAGATTGGTGTACTTCCACTTTCTAAGAAGCTTAATGAAGGCGCTGAGAAGATATTTGCAGAGCTTTCAAAGAAATACAATTGTGAATTTGATGACAGAGGAACTATCGGTAAGAGATATCGTCGTATGGACGAAATCGGAACACCATTCTGCATCACATACGATTTCGACTCTGAGGAAGATAACATGGTTACAATTCGTCACCGTGATTCTATGGAGCAGGAGCGTATCGCTATCGCAGATTTAGATGCTTACTTTGCAGACAAGTTCACTTTCTAAATTAATAATTAATAATTAATAAGGAGAGAGATGCTATGGAAAAAGTAAATGTTCAGGAAATCGATCTTGAAGATGTTAACTCTACAGAAGATTCAAAGCCAGAAGTCAGCGTAACATCTATCGAAATCGATAATGGTGAGGATTTATTACTATCACAGATTGATGCTTTTCGCGAGAAGGCTACACAGCTTCAGCAGCTCATTATGGCAAAAGAACAGAAGGCTGCTGAGCTCGAGGCTCTTGTACAGGAAAAAGAGGCAATTAATCTTCAGCTTCAGGATGAACTTATAAAAAAACAAGAGGAAGCAGATAGCTTAGTTGCTGACGTTGAGACTCAGGTTGACCGCATGATGCAGGTTGTAAAAAACAACATGGATCAATTAGAGCTTGACATTAAGGGCCAAGTATCGGATAATCAAGAGTCTTATGAAACACATAACAGAAATCTTCAGGATACTCTTAGAAATGTTTCAGAGGGCCTTGACAGTATTCAGAGCGAGCTTTCAGAGAAGACTCATTCTGAGTCAGTTCATTTATATCGCCTGATTCAGGATCTTATCAAGGAGAATGATAAGAGCGAAGAGCAGGCATTAAGAGCTAATGAGCATTACAGCTCACTTAAGAAGCTTATTGTTGCAGCAATAGTTTTACTTGCTGCAAATCTTGGGGTTGGTATTGTGGGTTTATTACTTTCATTTGGAATTTTATAAGTTAGTTTTTATTTTAACGGAGGTACTATGCCGAATACGGTTTATATTATCGGACACAAAAACCCTGATTCAGATAGTGTTTGCGCTGCTGTAGCATACGCATATCTGAAAAATGCCACTTCAAATAATGGCACTATTTATGAAGCAAAGAAGGCGGGTCAACTCAACGAGGAGACTCGCTATGTTTTGGAGAGATTCAACATCCAGGAGCCTGAGACAGTTATGGACGTTGGAGCTCAGCTTACAGACATCGAATATCGTCGTCTTGAGCCAGTAGATGGCCACATTTCACTTAAGAAAGCATGGGAGCTCATGCTTGAGAGAGATGTAGCTACACTTCCTGTTGTAGGAAAGACAGGAAAGCTTGAAGGTGTTATCGTAAACGGAGATATCGCATATTCATATATGGATATTTACGACAATAGCATTCTTTCACGTGCCAGAACACAGTACAGCAACATCATTGGCACATTAAACGGAAACCTTGTTACAGGTAATCCACATGCTTATTTCGTAAAGGGACAGGTTGTAATTGCTTCAAGCAACCGTGAGGACCTTATGGATGATATCAACGTAGATGATTTAGCAATCGTTGGTAATATCACAGCTCGTCAGGCTATCTGTATCGAAGCAGGATGTAGCTGCCTTGTTGTTTGTGGCGCCAGCCACGTTGAGCCTGAGATTATCAGACTCGCTGAGGAGCACCAGTGTGTACTTATCACAACAGAGTACGATACATTCACTGTTGCTCGTCTTATTCATCAGTCAATGCCAATTCGTCAGTTCATGCAGAAGGACGACATTGTTAGCTTTGAGTTAGATGATTATGTAGATGATGTTAGAGAAATCATGAAGTCAGTTCGTCACCGCGATTTCCCAATCCTTGACGAGAACAGACATTATGTTGGAATGGTTTCACGTCGACTTCTCTTAAATATGCAGAAGAAGCAGGTTATCCTTGTGGATCACAACGAGAAGTCACAGGCTGTAGATGGTCTTGATCAGGCGGAGGTACTTGAGATTATCGATCACCACAGACTTGGTTCTTTAGAGACAGTTTCACCTATCTACTTTAGAAATCAGCCAGTAGGTTCTACAGCAACTATCGTTTCTATGATGTACGAAGAAAAGGGTGTTGAGATTCCAAAGCATATCGCAGGTGTGCTTTGCTCAGCTATCATTTCAGATACACTTATGTTCCGTTCACCTACATGCACTCCTGTAGATGAGGCAAAGGCTAGAATGCTTGCTGATATCGCAGGTGTTGATGTTGTTGAACTTGCTACATCAATGTTTGAAGCTGGAAGTGATTTCAAGGACAAGACTCCTGATCAGATCTTCCACCAGGATTACAAGATTTTCAACAGCGGAGACATCAACTTTGGTGTTGCTCAGGTTAGCTCAATTTCTAAGGGCCAGCTTAATTCAATCAAGGATGGAATTAAGGCTCACATGAGCACTGTAAAGGAAACATCAGACTTAAATGCAGTATTCTGTATGCTTACAGATATCCTCAACGAGACAACAGAGCTTCTCTTTGTTGGTGATGATGCTGATAAGATTATTGCAGATGCATTCAGATTACCAGTTTCAGAAGACAGCTACATTTTAGAGGGTGTTGTTTCAAGAAAGAAGCAGCTCATCCCACCTATTATGGAGTCACTTCAAGAGTAGGAATTACATAATCATCAGATTATGGGATTCCGTACATGGCAGCATTCTTGGGTTATCCCAGGAATGCTGTTTGGCTTTAGCCAAATTTAATTGCAGCTGTCCTTGGCTGCAATTAAACCCCAAAAACTATAGACAATAAAGGGATTACAATATATAATCTTCTTATCATCAAGGTATAATTCATTAGTCGGATCGACTTTTAATTCCATGACGTAAATATTTGTTTAAATATAAATTTAAGGAGAGTTAAATGAGAGAAAAATATGAGAGTTTGGCGGTTGCGGTACTACGTGATTTGGCAAAGGCTAGGGGAATAAAGGGCGTTTCCTCTATGAAAAAAGCCGATTTAGTAGAAGCTATGCTTGCGCAGGACGAAATTGATGCCAAGGAAGCTGCTAAGGAAACACCAGCCAAAGAAGCTCCAATTAAAGAAGCTGCAGCTAAGGAGACAGAAGAAAAGGCTGCTCCAGCAAAGGCAGAGAACGAAAGAATGCCTAGAACTGAGAGACCTAAGAGACCGGAGCGCACAGAGCGTGTAGAGCGTCCAGAGAGAGTAGAAAAGACTGAGAAGGTTGAGCGTAGTGAAAACGTACCTCAGGATATTCCTACAGATGGACTTCTTTCAGCCAGTGGTATTTTAGAAGTAATGAGTGATGGATTTGGATTTATCCGTTGCGATAACTATATGCCAGGTACTGACGACGTTTATGTGTCTCAGTCACAGATTAAAAAGTTCAATCTTAAGACAGGTGATATTATCATTGGAAAGAAGCGTTTCAACAATCCAACTGATAAGTTCGCAGCTCTTATGATTATCGATACAATCAACGGTTACGATCCAGCTGCAGCATGCAAGAGACCTAATTTCGAAGACCTCACACCTATTTTCCCTAACGAGAGAATTCGTCTTGAGCGTCAGAAAAGCTCAGTTGCTATGCGTATCGTTGATCTTGTCAGCCCAATAGGTAAGGGACAGCGTGGTATGATTGTTGCCCAGCCTAAGGCAGGTAAGACCACACTTTTAAAAGAAGTTGCTACTTCTGTTAATTATTCACACCCAGATATGCATCTTATCATCTTGCTTATCGACGAGCGTCCTGAGGAAGTTACAGATATGAAGGACACTATGAGAAACAGCAAGAATGTAGAGGTTATATATTCAACATTCGATGAAAGCCCAGAGCACCACAGACGTGTTTCTGAGATGGTTATCGAGAGAGCAAAGAGACTTGTTGAGCATGGTCAGGACGTTATGATTCTTCTTGACTCTATCACAAGACTTGCACGTGCTTACAACCTTACAGTTCAGCCATCAGGACGTACACTTTCAGGTGGTCTTGATCCAGCAGCACTTCACATGCCAAAGAAGTTCTTTGGTGCAGCCAGAAATATGAGAGAGGGCGGCAGCCTTACTATTCTTGCCACAGCTCTTGTTGAGACTGGTTCAAAGATGGATGATGTTGTATACGAGGAATTTAAGGGAACTGGTAACATGGAGCTCATTCTCGACAGAAAGCTTTCAGAGAAGAGAATATTCCCAGCTATTGATATTACTGCATCTGGTACACGTAGAGAGGATCTTCTCCTTTCTCGTAAAGAATTAGATGCTATGGAAATTATGCGTAGAGCTATCAATAGTGCCCGCAAAGAGGACGCTATTGAGACAATTCTTAATATGTTTGCCCATACCAAGTGTAACGATGATTACATTGATATGGTTATTAGAAAGCGTGTAATATAATTTACATATATATTTAAATGGCAGTATGAAGGGAGAGCATTATGGCATCAGTAGACGAAACAGCGGTATTTTTACACAAGCAGTGGAATGGTAAAATCGAGACCACCTCGAAGGCACCTGTTAGAAACAGAGAGGATTTATCCATTGCTTACACACCAGGTGTAGCAGCACCTTGTCGAATCATTGCAGAGGACAGCGAGGAGGCTTACAACTACACATTAAAGGCCAACACAGTAGCAGTAGTTTCAGATGGTTCTGCAGTTTTAGGACTTGGAAACATCGGACCACTTGCAGCAATGCCTGTTATGGAAGGTAAATGCGTACTGTTTAAGGAGTTTGGTGGTGTAAATGCATTCCCTATAGTATTAAGCACTCAGGATCCAGATGAGATAGTAGCAGCAGTAAAGGCTATTGCTCCTACATTCGGAGGAATCAATCTTGAGGATATTTCAGCTCCAAGATGTTTTGAAATCGAAGAGCGCTTAAAGCAGGAGTTAGATATTCCTGTTTTTCACGATGATCAGCACGGAACAGCAATTGTTGTTTTAGCTGGTATCATCAATGCCTTAAAGGTAGTAAAGAAGGACAAGGAAGCATGTAAGGTTGTTGTCAACGGAGCAGGTTCAGCAGGCGTTGCCATCACAAAGCTTCTTTTAACATACGGTTTCAAGGATGTTACAATGTGTGACCGTCAGGGCATCATTGGTCCAGATTATCCAGATCTTAACTGGATGCAGAAGGAAATGACAAAGGTTACAAACCTTTCACATAAGACAGGTACTCTTGCAGATGCACTTGTAGGAGCAGATATCTTTGTTGGTGTTTCAGCACCAGGTATCGTTTCAAAGGAAATGGTTGCATCAATGGCAAAGGATTCTATTCTCTTTGCAATGGCAAATCCTACACCAGAGATTATGCCAGATGAAGCGAAGGCAGCAGGTGCAAGAGTCGTTGGTACAGGTCGTTCAGACTTCCCAAATCAGGTAAACAACGTAGTGGCATTCCCAGGTATCTTCAGAGGCGCTTTGGAGGCTCGTGCCACAGCCATCACAGAGGAAATGAAGTTGGCAGCAGCAAATGCAATTGCCGATCTTGTAGATGAAGATCAGCTCTGCGATGAGTTTATCCTGCCAGAAGCCTTTGATCCACGTGTGGCAGTAGCGGTATCACACGCAATTAAGGCCTTGGTCTAAAGTAAGTTTTTTTCAGGAGGGACACCATGGCAGAACCAACCATGATATACAAGATAACAATACTAGAATTACTTCATCGAAGTGGTTTCCCGCTTAGTAATAGTCAGATTACAGATTTCTTCCTTGAGGGAGATTTAACAGATTATTTTACAGCCCAGCAGGCCATTAGTGATGATGAGGATGCAGGGCTTATCAAGTCAGTTACAAATCACAATAATACAACTTATTCGATTACAGATGAGGGCAACAAGACTTTGGAGCTTTTCAAGGAAAAGATTACTCCAGCCCTTTCAAAAGACATTAATAAATATTTAAAGCTGAATTCTATCTCAATGAAAGAGGAGAATTCTTACAAGGCTACATATTTCAAAGCTGACAGAGGTGGATATGTGGTGCAGCTTCGCATCACTGAAAACGATGTTCCTACCATCGATGTAAGCTTTCATGTAGGTACAAAGGAGCTCGCAGAAACACTGTGCAACAACTGGAAAGTTAAGGCTCAGGAGGTTTATGATTCTCTGCTTGACATCCTTATGAACTGATGTTATACTTGTGAAGCTGTTAATCGGGATGAAATGCGAGACCCTCGCATTTAAACAGCTATACTTACAGTTGGAAATTGTAAACATTTATTAAATGAGAGGTGAAAATCAATGAGACAGGGTATCCATCCAGATTATTATCAGGCTACAGTAACATGTAACTGTGGTAACACATTCGTTACAGGTTCTACAAAGGAGAGCATCCACGTAGAAATTTGTTCAAAGTGTCATCCATTCTACACTGGCCAGCAGAAAGCTACACAGGCTCGTGGACGTATTGACAAGTTCAACAAGAAGTACGGTATTGACGCAAAGTAGTTTGTTTTATGGACTTTTAAGGGTTGAGATGTTTGGTCTCAGCCCTTTTGTCGTGTATAGGAGAGGTAATGAAATATTCAGGTATAGGCGGTCAGGCGGTTATGGAAGGCGTCATGATGCGTAATGGCAGCAAATATGCAGTTGCTGTTCGCAAGCCAGACAAAGAGATCGCGGTAGAAGTAAAAAATACAAAAGATATCAATGATATCTGGCATAAAATCCCAATTATTCGAGGCGTAGTTTCATTCATCGAGTCTTTGACAATTGGTCTTAGCACTTTGATGTATTCAGCTTCATTTTTTGAAGATGAAGAGGAGCCAGTGGATAAGTCAAAGCTTTCTGAGCAGGAGCTTAGTAAGCTTGAGAAAAAGGAAAAGGCTGAGATGGGAGGCATTTTAGTTCTTTCATTTGTAATGGCCATGGGTGTATTTTTTGCATTGCCTTACTTTATTTCATTAGCTTTAAATAAGTTTGTTACATCTCAGGCATTGATTGCCTTCATAGAAGGAATCATCCGTATCACTATCTTCATTGGATATGTAGTAGTGATTTCCCGCATGGAGGACATAAAACGTACCTTCATGTACCACGGAGCAGAGCACAAATGCATTAACTGCGTGGAGGCAGGAAAGCCTCTTACATTGGAAAATGTCAGAAGTGCCACACGATTCCACAAAAGATGTGGCACAAGCTTTATATTTATAGTATTTATAATATCTGTATTTGTTTTTATGTTTATATCCTTTGATAACGTATGGCTTAAGCTTGTCGCAAGACTCTTGCTTATCCCAGTTATCGCAGGAATTTCTTATGAGTTCATCAGACTTGCAGGCCGATATGAAAATGGCTTCGTGGAGATTATCTCTAAGCCAGGTCTGTGGTTACAGCGTCTTACGGTTATGGAGCCTGAGGACGACATGATTGAAGTAGGCATAGCTTCCGTCGAGGCAGTTTTTGACTGGAAGAAGTTCCAAGAAGAAAATGAGGGATGTTTCTAAATGACATATAAAGAAGCGTTAGATAAAGGTGTTATTATACTTGAATCCGAAAGGATTGCAGATGCGAAAATAGATGCATGGCTTTTGCTCTCATTCGTCAGTGAAATGACAAAGGCTCAGTATTTTTTGAAGCAGACAGAGCAAATAGACCAGCTTACTTTATATAAATATCAGGATGTGCTTTATAAGAGAGCCCAGCATATTCCTCTTCAGCATATTACTGGAGAGCAGGATTTCATGGGAATCAATTTCTGGGTAAATGAGCACGTTCTCATTCCAAGACAGGACACAGAGACTTTGGTAGAGGAGGCCTTAAAGGTTATTCCTTCAGGAAGTCACGTTTTAGATTTGTGTACTGGCAGTGGATGTGTTATTATTTCTCTTGTTGTTTTGGGCCAGGGGATCACCGGTATCGGTGTGGACGTCTCTGATGAGGCGCTGGCAGTTGCAAAGGACAATGGAAACAGGCTCACTGGCGGAAGAGTAGATTTCGTCAAAGGAGATTTATGGCAGCCAGTTACAGGAAAGTTTAATGCCATCATTTCCAATCCACCATATATCAGAACAGCAGATATCGAGGAGCTCACCACTGAGGTGAAAGACCATGAGCCTCGCCTTGCCCTTGATGGCACAGAGGACGGTTTATTCTTTTATCGTGAGATTACAGCTCATGCCAGAGAGTATCTCAATGATGGTGGCTGGCTTTTAGTTGAAATTGGTTATGATCAGGGACCTGATGTATACGCTTTATTCGTTGAAAACGGATTTAAGGACGTAGAAGTCGTTAAGGACTTGGCAGGTAATAACAGAGTAGTTAAAGGACATTTGGAGGTTTAAGAATGTTTGATAGATTAGAAGATTTAGTACTTAGATATGAAGAGGTTATGAACCTTCTTTCTGAGCCAGATGTTGCAAACGATAATGCAAGATTTAGAGCTCTTATGAAGGAGCAGTCTGACCTTGCTCCTATCGTAGAGGCTTATAAGCAGTACAGCTCTCATAAGCAGAATATCGAGGATTCTCTTGCTCTTCTTGAAGAGGAGACAGATGAGGAGATGAAGGAGCTTGCAAAGGAAGAGCTTAACGAGTCAAAGGCTGAGGTTGAGCGTCTTGAGCAGGAACTTAAGATTCTTCTTCTTCCTAAGGACCCTAATGATGATAAGAACGTTATCGTGGAAATCCGTGCAGGTGCCGGTGGTGAAGAGGCAGCTCTTTTCGCCGCTGAGATTTATCGTATGTACGTACACTATGTTGAGTCACGTGGATGGAAGGTTGAGCTTCTTGAAGCAGATGAGACAGGTATCGGTGGTATGAAGAACATCGAGTTCATGGTAAAGGGAACAGGTGCTTATTCTATCCTTAAGTACGAGTCAGGTGTACACCGTGTACAGCGTGTACCAGAGACAGAGTCACAGGGACGTATCCAGACATCTACATGTTCTGTAGCTGTTATGCCAGAGGCCGAGGAAGTAGATATCCAGATTGACGAGAAGGATATCCGTATCGACGTAATGCGTGCTTCTGGTAATGGTGGACAGTGTGTCAATACAACTGATTCAGCTGTACGTCTTACTCACTACCCAACAGGTATTGTTATCTATAGCCAGACTGAGAAGTCACAGCTTCAGAATAAGGAAAAGGCTTTCGCACTCCTTCGTGCAAAGCTCTACGATTTAGAGTTACAGAAGCAGCAGGATGCTGAGGCAGCAGAGCGCCGCTCACAGATTGGTACTGGTGACCGTGCTGAGAAGATTCGTACATACAACTTCCCACAGGGACGTGTTACAGACCACCGTATCAACCTTACACTTTACAAGCTTGATAAGATTATGAATGGTGATATTCAGGAGATTCTTGATGCGTTAATCGCAGCTGATCAGGCTGCTAAGCTTGCAAAGATGAACGATAAGTAAAGATGAGTTTAACTGATTAAGAGAAGTCGATATTTACCGGCTTCTCTTTTTATTTGTTTCAACCTGCATGCAACAGTTTATATGGCCTTGTCTTGTATCAAGAGCAAGCCCTTCGGGAGCTGCGCTCTCTTGACACTGCACCAATAGCCATATAAATGGTAGTCAAGCAGGCTTGAAACTGGGATTGTGGCAAGTCACAACCTCTAACCAAGGTCCCTTAAGATTGCTTTATCAATTTGTAAGCTATAAACCAAGTGTTTTCGCTTGTCATTGATAAAATAACTAAGCTTGAGATGTCTAAATCATAAGATTTATCAATGGAGCTTCTACTAATCGCATAAACACGTTACCTATTGATAATAATCGAAATTTTAATATTGCAATCAATAAATAATTA
>NZ_KE384121.1:0-83625 GCF_000424005.1 Pseudobutyrivibrio ruminis CF1b
GTCTTAAAACGAGCATGCTACTTTGTGATTCATAGTCCCCAAACACATCTTTATATTCAGGGAAATATATGGCAAACCATCTTGCAATGCGATTTTTAATCTGGGTAAGTTCCCTAATGATTCGCTTACGATTGGTTGTCAACACTCTTAAATCTGCATAAACACCATCAGGTGTATATGGAGCAGAATATCTACCTTCAATAACAAGCTTTGCTATTACCTTAGGATCTTTACAATCATTTTTACTTTGGCTGTTATCATCCAGTTCCTTGGTCTGCTTTACCGCATAAGGGTTAACCATAACCAGTAGGATGCCTCCATCCTCAAGATAAGCGCCAAGGTCAAACCAGTAATGACCAGTTGGCTCAATTCCTACTATCACATCTGACTTATTGTTTTTATTTAGTAACCACTGCATCCAATTCTTGAAGCTATCAAAACCTTCTCGACTGTTGCTAAACTTAAAAACTTTACCTAGTTCAATGCCTCTCCAATCAAAGGCTCTGGCATAATGTGTAGTACTTCCTATATCAATTCCAACTACCAAAGTTGATTCTTTTACTTGATTGATTCTCTCATTCTGCTTACAATTCATTTGTGGGTGTCTCCTTTGAACAATGATTTTTATTAACCGGCAAGTTAACAATCATTATTCTATGAGAGGCACTCATTTTTTACAAACCTGATATTTTTACCCTAACAGGAATGCTCACTCTATGTAATCATTATCATGTTATACATATTTTATCATAATCTATCATAATTTGCATATTTTATCATAAACTATCATAATTCATCATAATTTACATATTTTATCATAAACTATCATAAAAAATAAAAAGCCTCAGCCTTAGCTGAAGCTTTTATCTCTAACGGTCTTTACCATATATGTATGTTGCAAAGTAGATTACGCTTGCGATGATTACAATCATTGGGCCTGTAGCCATATCTGTGAAGTAAGATACAAATAATCCTGCCACGCCTGAGAAAATACTGAATATCATAGAAAAGTAAGTATACTCTCTAAAATTCTCAGAGATATTTCTGCTGCTGGCTGCAGGTAGGATAAGCAATGCATTAATAAGAAGGATTCCAACCCACTTAATGCTAAGCATTACTAGAAGTGCTATAAGCACCGCAAAAGCATCCTCCATAAGTCGCACCTGCATGCTTCGGCTCTTTGCCAAAGTAGCATGGATACTGATAGCTGTCAGTCTGTTGATACTTACAAACCAGAAAATAAGGATTACAGCGAACAATACTATAAGCTGAATAATCTCAGTAACTGTGATAGATAATATATCACCTACAAGTATTGCTGAGTAGTTGCTAAAGCTTCCGCCCCTTGAAAGGATTGCAAGACCAAGTGCTGTGGCGCAGCTGGCGAATACTGAGATAAGTGTATCCGATGAGCTGAGACCCTTTCTACTTATATAATTAAGAAGAAGTGCAAAGCATACACCAAAGATAATCATAGATACTGTGGTGTTGGCTATACCCATGATGACACCTGCTGCAATACCAGTCAGTGCCGAATGTCCAAGTGCATCGCTGAAATATGCCATGCGCTTTTGAACAATCATGGTACCTACCATTCCAAACAATGGAGAGATAAGAAGGATTGCTATTGTAGCTCTAATCATGAAGGCGTAGCTAAACATTTCGTTAAACATTAGCATTCACCTCCACTTCTCCTGTTGCTCCCTTGCCAAATACATTCTTGAATGCGTCTGTCTCGTACACAAGCTTTGGACGGCCTGCCGCTGTAACAGTCTTATCTATAAGGATAACATTGTCTGCATATTTATATACATAATCAAGATCATGACTTACAAGGATTATTGCAAGATCATGTGTCTCCTTCAGATACTTCATCTTTTCATAGAAGGCATCCATACCATTCTTATCAATACCAGACACTGGCTCATCTAATAACAGAAGGTTTGGTGTGTCATGAACTGCCATAGCAAGAAGCACTCGTTGTAGCTGTCCACCTGAAAGTGTACCTACAGGCTGGTCGATAAGCTCTGCCACATCAAATTCTGCCAAGGCTTCCCGGACATGCTCATGCTCTTTCTTACTGCTTAATAATATAGGCAGCTTTCCTGTAAATGACTGGAACAAATCATACACACTAAGAGGTGTAGTCCTGTCTATATTTACAGTCTGTGGCACATAGCCAATCTTAAGGCTTGGCATATTGTTATTCATTTTATTCTTGAACTGGATTTCACCTGTATAAGGCACCTCACCTAAGATAGCACGCACAAGTGTAGACTTACCTGCACCATTACGACCTACTATGGCTGTCATTTGGCCACAGTGAACGTGGAGGTTTATGTTGTCTAAGACCTGCTGGTCGCCGAAGGCTACACCCAAATTTATGAACTTAATACAGTGGAATCCACATGGAATTATCTTCCTCATATTTTGATATTTGCCCCTTGTTTTTCGAACGTATTTTCTATATCATTGGTTTATACAATGACAAATAAAAAGTAACCGCCCTGACCTGGTAAGTTGTGGCGGTTACTTTTGTAACTAAGCAATTAATCTAGGGCTAACCGTCTATCGGTAGCACCTTTTCTAAATAAATAGTAACATCACCGCTCAAAATCGTCAATCTAATCTTTTATAATACATTCTTTATATTTGCATAGTTCTTATTCAAAACTGTAATATAATCCAATCCAGAATAATCTCCGTGCACCAGCGTCTCAAGGTACACTACCTTGGCATCAGTCTGTTCCTCGATTAGCTTGCCCATGGATGAGCCGTAGTCGTACTCTGCGAATACAAGCTTTACATCATTGTCGCGGATGGCATCAAGGAATTCACTAACTTCACCTGCGCTGACCTGTCGCTCCTCATCTAAATCCATGGTAGCCACTACATTGGCGCCAATGGACTGTGCCGTATATGCAAAAGCTTCATGAAGGATGGCAACGTTTTCATTTGCCACTGCCACATCTAATCCCTGCTTGTCAATTTTCTCAAGAGCTGCTGTGTACTTTCTTACATTTTCAGCTATGGCAGACTCTTCCCTGTTAGGATTCGCATCCATTAAACCATTTGCAATGGAAATAACCTGACATTGATACAATCTATCATCCATCCAAATATGACTATTGGCGCCATGGTCATGGTGATGCTCAGACACCTCATCCGTCAGCTCCGCTGACACCTTCCCCTCAAGGGGAAGGCTTTCGCTTTCCTCTTCATGGTCATGCTCTTCATCTTCTTTAATAAGATATTCGTCCATACCAATGAATCCATCTGAATGCTCTATAGCTTCATAGGTATCTATGATTTTAAGATCAGGATAGGCTGCAATAACATCGTCCAAGTATCCTTCCATGCCGCCGCCATTTACCACTAGCACATCTGCCTTTGAAAGATTCTTCATATCCTCTGTGGTAAGAGTGTAATCATGAAGACAACCTGTGGTAGGCTGTGAAAGGTTCTGAACCCTATAGCCATCTACGCCATCAAGGATATTTATAGTAGCAAGGTACACTGGGTTGCAGCTTGTCATGACAAGTATTTCATCATCATTTGCAGTCTGTTCGTTATTTAGTTTTACATAAAAAAATGTGCCGATACTGCACACCACGGTGATGGAGATTAGCAGTAGCAGCACAAATAAATATTTAGATTTTTTCATATTAGTCTAAGTCGTCTACATCAGTCAGGCTCGCCTCATTTTCGATGACCTGATCTAAAAAGTCCTGGATAGTATCTAATCCCTGCTTAGTCTGAGATGAGAAAGGAACAATGATTGTATCCTTTCCTGCACCTAAGCCCTCGCGAAGAATCTTTATCTGCTTGTCTAGCTGGCTGCGCTTTATCTTATCAGCTTTTGTAGCGATAACAATTGGGTCGTAGCCTACATAGTCCATCCATTCGAACATCTGCTTATCATTTGCAGATGGTGCGTGACGAATGTCTACAAGCAAAAATACAGCGCGAATCATATCTGAGGTATTAAGATATGTCTCAATCATCTTACCCCAGCTTTCACGCTCTTTCTCAGATGCCTTAGCAAAGCCATAGCCCGGCAAATCAACTACGTAAATTTCGTCATTAATATTGTAGAAATTTATCGTCTGAGTTTTGCCCGGCTGTGCTGAAACTCTGGCTAAGGCCTTGCGGTTCATAACCGCGTTTATGAGTGATGACTTGCCTACATTTGACTTACCTGCGAAGGCAACCTCTGGGAGGTCGTTCTTAGGAAGCTTCGATGTAGGCCCGCACACTGTTTCAAGATTACATGAACGGATAACCATTATGCGCTCTTTTCCTTTTTGTCCTCGATGGAAACAACTGCTGCCTCATCCTCTGATTCCTTATCGATAAGGAGAAGGTTTGCGTCTACCATCTCTTTTGTTACTGTGATCTCTGTGATGCTCTCGTCAGATGGAACATGATACATGTAATCCATCATAACTGACTCAACAATGGCACGAAGACCACGGGCTCCAGTCTTTCTCTCGATTGACTTCTTTGCGATTTCGCGAAGTGCCTCATCCTCAAAGTGAAGCTTTACACCATCCATCTTAAACAATGCCTGGTACTGCTTTGTAAGAGAATTCTTAGGCTCCTTAAGAATGCGAATCATATCCTCTTCTGTAAGCTCGTTCAATGATACATTGATAGGCACACGACCGATAAACTCAGGAATGAGACCATACTTAATGAAATCCTGTGGAAGCGCCTGCTGTAAAAGCTCGTCAATCTTCTGATTGTTCTTATCCTTAACGTCTGCACCAAAACCAATAGCGCTGACATTAGTACGCTGAGAAATGATTTTCTCAAGACCTTCAAATGCACCACCGCAAATGAAGAGAATGTTCTTAGTATCGATGGCAATAGTCTCCTGCTGTGGATGCTTACGTCCGCCCTGTGGTGGAACGTTTGCAACTGTACCCTCGATAATCTTAAGAAGTGCCTGCTGAACGCCTTCACCTGAAACATCACGTGTAATAGATACGTTCTCAGACTTCTTTGTAATCTTATCTATCTCATCGATATAAACGATACCGATTTCTGCTTTCTTAATATCGAACTCTGCTGCCTGGATAAGCTTAAGGAGGATATTCTCAACATCCTCACCTACATAACCAGCCTCTGTAAGAGTAGTAGCATCAGCGATAGCAAATGGAACACCAAGTACACGAGCTAATGTCTGTGCAAGAAGTGTCTTACCTGAACCTGTAGGTCCAAGCATAAGTACGTTACTCTTCTGGAGTTCTACATCGATGTCGTCTGGATTAGCCATGATTCGCTTGTAGTGGTTGTATACTGCAACAGAAAGAACCTTCTTAGCCTCATCCTGACCGATAACATACTGGTCGAGGAATGCCTTCATATCTTCTGGCTTCTGAAGATTGATTTCGATTGAATCGTTGTCAGCTGCTGGAGCAAAATCCTCGAGCTCTTCAACAATAATCTCCTGGCAGATATCTACGCACTCATCACAGATAAATGCCCCATTAGGACCTGCAATAAGCTTGCGAACCTGGTTTTGTGTCTTGCCGCAGAAAGAGCAGCGAATTCTATCATCGTTTCTTGACATAACTACCTCTTAATTTAAATGTAAAAACAATAGCCCTATATATTTATCGGCTAATTAGTTCTTCTTTGTAATGATTTCATCAATAAGACCATAATCAAGAGCTTCCTGAGCATCGAGCCAGTGATCACGCTCTGTATCGAGACAAACCTGCTCGTAATCTTTACCTGTGTTAGCAGCAAGCATACGATTGAGCTTTTCTCTAGTCTTTAAAATGTTCTTGGCAGCGATTTCGATCTCTGTAGCCTGTCCCTTTGCGCCGCCAAGTGGCTGATGAATCATAACCTCTGCATTTGGAAGAGCAAATCTCTTACCCTTCTGACCACCTGCAAGAAGGAATGCTCCCATTGATGCAGCCATACCGATACAGATTGTAGAAACATCAGGCTTGATGTACTGCATTGTATCGTAAATAGCCATACCAGCAGTAACGCTACCGCCTGGGCTATTAATATAAAGGTGAATATCCTTGCTAGGATCTTCTGACTCTAAGAAAAGAAGCTGAGCAACTACAAGTGATGCAGTAACTTCATTAACCTCCTCACCAAGGAAAACGATACGATCCTTTAAAAGTCTTGAATAAATATCATAAGAACGCTCTCCACGAGAATTCTGTTCAATGACGTAAGGTATTGTTGCCATTAATTTGTGTCCTCCTTTAAATAGAAGCTAAGCCCGAGCTTACGCTCAGGCTATTGCTTAAGTTACTATATCATTATAGTTGTTTTAATATTTCCTGTCTCGAATTTTACAAAAAGTTAATAAATTCTTTACAGATTATTCAGCGTCTGCCTCAGCGTCTGCCTTCTTTGTAGTCTTCTTCTTTGCAGCTTCCTTAACGTTGTCCATGATAAGCTCGATAGCCTTCTCGATAGCGATATCCTTCTTCATAGACTCCTTCTCGTTCTCGCCAACAAGGTTCTTAAGCTGATCAAGCTCCATACCGTACTGCTTTGACATCTCTTCAAGCTTAGCGTCAACATCAGCGTCTGTAGCCTCAATCTTCTCAGCCTTAGCAATTGCCTCAAGTACAAGTGAAGACTGTGTACGTGAAAGTGCATCTGGGCGAACCTGCTCACGGAATGCATCCATTGTCATGCCTGTAAACTGCATATACTGCTGAAGTGAAAGACCCTGCTGTGCCATGTTGTTAGCGAAGTCGTTGATCATGTTCTCTACCTGGTAATCAAGCATAGCGTCTGGGATTTCCATCTCTGAATCCTCAACGATCTTAGCGATAGCTTCGTCTTCCTGTGCACGACGGCCTTCTGCCTTCTTATTGTTCTCAAGGCGCTCCTTAACAGATGCCTTGTACTCGTCTACTGTCTCGAACTCTGTATGATCTGAAACATACTCATCATCAAGCTTTGGAACATCCTTCTTCTTTACCTCGTGGATGTGGCACTTAAATACTGCAGCCTTTCCAGCAAGATCCTCTGCCTGGTATGTCTCTGGGAATGTAACCTCAACGTCTACATCCTCGCCAGCCTTGTGACCGATGAGCTGATCCTCGAAACCAGGAATGAATGAACCAGAACCAAGAACGAGGTCATAGTTCTCACCCTTTCCACCTTCGAATGCTACACCATCAACGAAACCTTCGAAATCGATAACAGCTGTATCGTTCTTAGCAGCCTTACCGTTCTTTGTAACCATGCGAGCATCTCTCTCGAGCTCAGCCTTGATTGAATCATTAACCTCTGTAGCTGTAACCTTAGCATCAACCTTTGTTACAGATACACCCTTGTACTTACCAAGCTTAACTTCTGGCTTAACAGCAACTGTAGCTGTGTAGATGAAGTCCTTGCCCTTCTCAAGCTGAGTAATATCAACCTGTGGCTGTGAAACGATATCAAGCTTAGACTCATCATAAGCCTGTGGATATGTTTCCTGCATAATAATATTAGCAGCGTCCTCATAGAAAATCTCTGCACCATACATCTTCTCGATCATGTGCTGAGGAACCTTGCCCTTTCTAAAGCCAGGAACAGAAATGCTGTTCTTCTGCTTGTTATATGCCTTTGTAATAGCCTTCTCGAGCTCAGCTGCGTCAACTGTGACTGTAAGCTTTGCCATGTTCTTCTCAAGATTTTCTACCTGTACGTTCATTTACTAATATTCCTCCTCTAATGTATATATCAGGTACGACCTTTAGGGTCTATTATTTGCGCATTTAAACATGCCCAAAAATTATAGCAGAACTAGTTTTTATTTTCAATAGCCGAAATCATATCGATTCTTGTCTGGTGACGTCCGCCGCCCTCAAACTCTGCTTCCAAGAAGCTTTTTACGATATCCTTTGCAAGCTCGGAACCAACGATTCTTGCTCCGAATGCAATCATGTTAGCGTTGTTGTGCTGACGGATAAGACGTGCTGTAGCTGTATCTGAACATACTCCACAGCGGATGCCCTTTACCTTATTTGCTGCAAGGGAAATACCTACACCTGTTCCACAAATAAGAACTCCAAGATCAACCTCTCCTGAAGCTACCATTCTGGCTGCCTTCTCGCCGTACTCTGGGTAGTGGCAGCTCTCTGTAGAATCTGTGCCAATGTTGATTACCTCGTGTCCAAGGCTCTCGATGTACTCCTTAATCTCAAATTTAAGTTCTGGTGCTGCGTGATCGTTTGCAATTACAATTTTCATTTTAAAGGTACCTTATTTATTTCCTTTCCATATAATTTGTAAATTCTATAGCCGAGCAAAATAATGGCCTCAAGGAATCTCTTCAATATAATCTGAGGCTCCTCTTTCCATTTTAATACTGGCTTTACCATCACTGAGCGGATGCCTGCACGATTGGCTCCCCACACATCTGTAAGAATCTGGTCTCCCACAAAGATGGTGTTAGTCACATCTGTGCCCATCTGCTCCATAGCCTTCTGATAACCTTTGGCTGATGGCTTGTTGGCTTTATAGATGTAGGTACAGTATTCTACTGCCTCTTTAAAAGTCTTTACACGAGGCTCCTTATTATTAGATAGAAGTAACGCCTGAAAACCTATCTCGTGAAGCTCTTTAAAAAATGCCTTTGCCCTGTCATCTGCAGGTGCATTGTGTGGCACCAGCGTGTTATCAACATCAAAGATGACTGCTCTGTAGCCTTCTTCATAAAGTTTTTTAAAGTCGATAGAATATGTACTATCTACATAGTCTCTTGGATATAAATTTCTTTTACTCATAGGCTCGATTTTAACATAAAAACAGGGACATGAAAACCATGCCCCTGGATAATTATTGCTTTAATGATGTGCATTTTTATTTATAATGTGAAGTTTTCCAATCCTCTGTCTTCATCTTCTGCTATCTCGTCATTTGTTTTAACGAGGTACTGGTAACGGTGGATTGCTGTGTCCTTTTCCATATTGCCAACTGCTTCGGCGATATTCTTTGCTGCTGCCTTACCTGCTGCGCTAATTGTAAGAGAAGCTGCCACATCTCTGTCTCTACTGATGACTGCCCCATCTTCCTCTGTCACTTTACTTTCAGTGATTGGTGCAGAAATCGCTGGCATCACCTTCTCTGTATTCTTTTCATAAAACCCATCAGCTGGGCGAATTCCCGAAATATTCATATAACATCTCCGTATTTATCTTTGTACCTTATATATCGGATGCAAGGATTAATACTTAACTCCCTATTGCGCTCTTCCCAAAAAGGGCTCCGCCTGGTGCATTATTTATCTAATACACGCTTAAGCTCATCCATGAATGTGTTAACATCCTTGAACTCACGGTATACAGATGCAAATCTGACATATGCAACTGGATCCACATTCTCAAGATGTTCCATAACGATTTCACCGATGCGTGTACTAGGAATCTCCTTTTCCTCCAGTGAGAAAATCTCTGTCTCGATTTCATCAACGACCTTTGAAATCTGAGATGCAGAAACCGGACGCTTTCTACATGCGATAAGAACGCCCTTCTCAATCTTAGTTCTGTCGTATGGCTCTCTATTGTTATCTTTCTTAATAACAATAAGTGGAATAGTCTCTACCTTTTCATATGTAGTGAATCTCTTTCCACACTCTGGGCAAGAACGGCGACGTCTAATACTTGTGTTGTCATCTGCAGGTCTTGAATCAATTACGCTAGTATCTTGGCTACCACAAAATGGACACTTCATATCTTCCTCCAAAAAGCAAATTTTCGAACCACAATATCTAGTGTTATTTTATCAGTTTCAGTACTATAACGCAACAAAAAAGCCGCCGCGGTAAATATACCGCGACGGCATTAAGTCAAATCATAAATTCAATTTTATGAATAAAGATCAACTAACTTCTTAAGGTGTGCGTAACGCTCCTTAGCTGTCTCCTCGTTGAGTGCAAAGAGTCTATCAGCACGCTCTGGGAATGCCTTTGTAAGACGAGCATAACGTGTCTCGTTCTTGAGGAAATCCTGATACTTGCTGTAGTCACCTTCCTTAGAAGTAAGAGTGAATGGATTCTTTCCTTCCTTCTTAAGGTCTGGGTTGAATGAGAAGAGGTTCCAGTAACCAGCCTCTACAGCCTTCTTCATCTCATCCTGGCAGTGGTTCATACCACCCTTAACACCGTGAAGCTCACATGGAGCGTATCCGATGATAAGTGAAGGTCCGTTGTAAGCTTCTGCCTCAGCAAGAACCTTAACAGCCTGAGCCATGTTTGCACCAAGTGCGATCTGAGCTACATATACATAACCGTATGACATAGCAATCTCAGAAAGAGACTTCTTAGACATCTCCTTACCTGAAGCAGCGAACTGGCAAACCTCACCGATGTTAGAAGCCTTAGAAGCCTGTCCACCAGTGTTAGAGTACATCTCTGTATCGAATACCATAACGTTAACGTTCTCACCAGAAGCAAGTACGTGATCAAGACCGCCGAATCCGATATCGTATGCCCAACCGTCACCACCGAAGATCCATACAGACTTCTTAGCGAGGTAATCCTTAAGAGCAAGTGCTGCCTTAGCATCCTCAGAACCGTTCTTCTCGAGCTCAGCTACGAGTACGTCTGTTGCTGCACCGTTCTCACGTGTTGAGTTGATTGTCTCTTCGAACTTAGCAAATGCTGCCTTAAGCTCTGCAGAACCAGCCTCAGCTGCCTTCTTAGCAGACTCGATAGCGCGCTCGCGGAGGTACTTCTGACCAACTTCCATACCTAAACCGTGCTGTGCGTTGTCCTCGAAGAGTGAGTTACACCAAGCTGGACCCTTCTTAGAATCCTTGTTAACTGTGAATGGTGATGTAGCTGCAGGACCACCCCAAATTGAAGAACATCCTGTAGCGTTTGAAATATACATATGCTCACCGAAGAGCTGTGTAATAAGTCTTGCGTATGAAGTCTCTGCACAACCTGCACATGATCCTGAGAACTCAAGGAGTGGCTGGTTGAACTGTGAGCCCTTAACTGTAAGGTCAGAGCCTGCAGCTTCCTTACGTCCAACATTAGCTACTAAGTAGTTGAATACTGGCTGCTCGTCTGCTTCGTCTGCCTGTGGAACCATTGTGATAGCACCAACTGGACATACAGTTGTACACTCACCACATCCCATACAGTCAAGTGGAGATACAGACATTGTGTACTTGTACTCAGAAGCCTTTGGCTTTGTATCAGCAAGCTTGATGTTTGCTGGAGCTGCCTTAACCTCATCCTCTGAAAGCATGTAAGGACGGATTGTAGCGTGTGAACATACGAATGCACACTGGTTACACTGGATACACTTCTCTGGATCCCATGTAGGAACTGTTACAGCTGTACCACGCTTCTCGTAAGCAGCAGCACCAAGCTCGAACTGTCCGTTTGGATTCTCTGAGAATGCAGAAACCGGAAGTGAATCTCCATCCATCTTAGAGATAGGCTCAAGGAGGTTCTTAACCATCTTAACAACCTCTGGACGACCCTCAAGTGCTGGCTTAGCAGCATCTGGAGTTGGGTTCTTCCAAGAATCTGGAACGTTTACCTTATGTACAGCATCAACACCAGCGTCGATAGCGTTGTAGTTCATGTTTACAACATCGTCACCCTTCTTGCCGTATGACTTCTTAGCAGCCTGCTTCATGTAATCAACAGCCTCATCGATAGGCATTACATCAGCGAGCTTGAAGAATGCTGACTGAAGGATTGTGTTTGTTCTCTTACCCATACCAATCTCGATAGCCTTATCGATAGCATTGATTGTGTAGAGCTGGATGTTGTTATCAGCGATATACTTCTTAGCCTCAGCGTTGAGCTTTGTCTCGAGCTCTTCGTCTGACCACTGGCAGTTGATCATGAATACTCCGCCTGGCTTAACGTCCTGAACCATCTTCATGCCCTGTGTAACGTAAGCTGGGTTGTGGCAAGCTACGAAGTCTGCCTGATTAATATAGTATGGAGACTTGATTGGGTTGTCACCAAATCTAAGGTGAGAAATAGTAACACCACCAGTCTTCTTTGAATCATACTGGAAGTATGCCTGGATGTACTTATCTGTGTGGTCACCGATGATCTTTGTAGAGTTCTTGTTAGCACCTACAGTACCATCACCGCCGAGACCCCAGAACTTGCACTCCTTAGTACCAGGAGCTGAAGTGATAGGAGCTGGCTTAACCTCTGGAAGTGAAAGGTTAGTAACATCATCAACGATACCGATTGTGAATCTAGCCTTTGGAGCATCCTTCTCAAGTTCCTTGTATACAGCGAATACTGATGAAGGAGGAGTATCCTTAGAACCAAGACCATATCTACCACCGCAGATAGTGATGTCATTGAGACCTGCCTCACGAAGTGTTGTAGCAACATCAAGGTAAAGAGGATCTGCAAGAGCACCTGGCTCCTTTGTTCTATCAAGGATAGCAATCTTCTTAACTGTCTTAGGAAGTGCAGCAAGGAATGCCTCTGAAGACCAAGGTCTGTAAAGACGTACCTTAAGTACACCAACCTTCTCGCCGTGTGCGTTGAGGTAATCAATAACCTCTTCTGCAACGTCGTTGATAGAACCCATAGCGATGATGATTCTATCAGCATCAGCAGCACCATAGTAGTTGAAAAGCTTGTAATCTGTACCAAGCTTTGCATTTACCTTGTCCATGTACTTCTGAACAACTGCTGGGAAGTTATCATAATATGTATTGCATGCTTCTCTGTGCTGGAAGAAAACGTCACCGTTCTCATGAGAACCACGCATTGTAGGATGCTCTGGATTAAGTGCACGAGCACGGAATTCGTTGATAGCATCCATGTTAACCATCTCTTTGAGATCTGCATAATCCCACTTCTCGATCTTCTGGATTTCGTGTGATGTACGGAAACCATCGAAGAAGTTAAGTACAGGTACCTTACCCTCGATAGCTGCAAGGTGAGCTACTGGAGCAAGATCCATAACTTCCTGTGGATTTGTCTCGCATAACATAGCGAAACCTGTCTGACGACAAGCGTAAACATCTGAGTGATCACCAAAGATGTTAAGTGACTGTGTAGCAACTGTACGAGCTGATACATCGAATACACAAGGAAGCTGCTCAGCAGCGATCTTGTACATATTAGGGATCATAAGAAGAAGACCCTGTGAAGCTGTGAATGTAGTTGTGAGTGCACCAGCACCAAGTGAACCGTGAACGGCACCTGCTGCACCTGCCTCAGACTCCATCTCTACAACCTTTACCTGATTTCCGAAAATATTCTCAAGGCCTGCTGCTGACCACTGGTCAACGAAATCGGCCATTGGGCTGGATGGTGTAATAGGGTAAATAGCAGCGACATCTGTAAACGCATAAGCTACGTGTGCTGCAGCCTGGTTACCATCCATAGACTGTTTTGCTCTTGGCATTTCTAATTCCTCCTTATTATATAGAGACATTTTTATAGTTACTGGAATGAACTAAATCCCCACTTGCGGATGCAAATGGAAACAAACCGGCGCTCATCCCCATAATGTCGTGATTATATGATAGAACTATTGATAAAATTATTCAATAAGACAAAATCGATTTTCTGTTTATTTTGGAGTACAAAATTGTTAAATTTCTTAGTATTATCAATTATGTGTCTATTATTATCATTAACTGCCCTGACCACTTCCAAAATTTCTCAAAATAAATCAAAATCTCTCATTGACACTGTCAGTTTTGTAACCTATAATCTATAAAAATTTAATTCGTAGTTAAAGAAAGAGAGGTTCCCCCCTATGGCATCGATTATCGGTGATGGTATTACTTTCGACGACGTCTTACTGGTTCCACAGTATTCGGAAGTTACCCCTAATCTTATTGATCTTCACACAAATCTTACAAAGAAAATTAAGTTAAATATTCCTATGATGAGTGCCGCTATGGACACTGTTACAGAGTCACGCATGGCTATCGCTATGGCTCGTCAGGGTGGTATTGGTATCATCCACAAGAACATGTCTATCGAGCAGCAGGCTGAAGAGGTAGATAAAGTAAAGCGTTCAGAGAACGGTGTTATTACTGACCCATTCTTCCTTGGACCTGACAACACACTTGCAGAAGCCAATGAGCTTATGGGCAAGTTCAGAATTTCTGGTGTACCTATCACAAAGGAAGATGGCACACTTATCGGTATCATCACTAATCGTGACCTCAAATTCGAAACAGATTTTACAAAGAAAATCAGCGAGTCTATGACTTCTGAGGGCCTTGTTACTGCAAAGGAAGGCATCTCACTTGAAGAAGCTAAAGAAATTCTTGGCAAGTCTCGTAAAGAGAAACTTCCTATTGTAGACGAGAACTTCAAGCTCAAGGGACTCATTACAATTAAAGATATTGAAAAGCAGATTAAATACCCTAACGCTGCAAAGGATGACCAGGGTCGTCTTCTCTGCGGTGCTGGTGTTGGTATTACAGGCAACATGATGGAGCGTGTTCAGGCTCTCGTAGATGCTCAGGTTGACGTTATCGTTATGGATTCAGCTCACGGCCACTCAAAGAACATCATCGAGGCTGTAAAGAAGGTTAAGGCTGCTTATCCAGACCTTCAGGTTGTTGCTGGTAACATCGCTACAGGCGAAGCTACAAAGGCTCTTATCGAGGCTGGTGCTGATGCAGTTAAGGTTGGTATCGGACCTGGTTCTATCTGTACAACACGTGTTGTTGCAGGTATCGGTGTTCCACAGATTTCAGCTATCATGGATTGCTACGCTGTTGCTAAGGAATACGGTGTGCCAATCATCGCTGATGGTGGTATCAAGTACTCTGGTGATATGACAAAGGCCCTTGCTGCTGGTGGTTCAGTATGTATGATGGGTTCAATGTTCGCAGGCTGCGATGAAGCTCCTGGTTCATTCGAGCTTTTCCAGGGTCGTAAATATAAGGTATACCGTGGCATGGGATCTCTCGCTGCTATGGAGAATGGTTCTAAGGACCGTTACTTCCAGGAAGGCGCTAAGAAGCTTGTTCCAGAGGGCGTTGAAGGACGTGTTGCTTACAAGGGAAGCCTTGAGGACGTTATCTTCCAGCTCATCGGTGGCATCCGTTCAGGTATGGGTTACTGTGGTTGCCCTACTATCCCAGAGCTTCAGGAGCGCGGCAAATTCGTTAAGATTTCTGCTGCTTCACTTAAGGAGTCACATCCACATGACATCCACATCACAAAGGAAGCTCCTAACTACTCTGTAGAAGGTTAATAAGAGAAATTATTAAAAGGTCCAGCCATAGCAGCTGGACCTCTTTTATTTCTATAATTATTCGTCGTCCTCAACGCTTGTGAAGCGCGATACCTCTTCCTGAAGTCTCTGAGAAATATCACGGTTAATCTCAGAGTCATCATGGATTGTGGTAATCGATTCAAGGATTTCTGTGGTATTTTCAGTAGCTTCAGATACCCCTTTTGTACAGTCATTGATAACCTTTGAAATATGGTCAATCTCCGATGTCATCTCATTTATTGTAGAATTAAGTACTACTGTGTTGTCATTTACGCTGTCAAGAACTGAATTGATATCTTCGGCATCCTGATAGTACTGCTTTGCTACATCTTCGAATCCATCATAATCAGCAAGCACAGTCTCACTTACATAAGTAAGCATCTCGTTAGAGTTATCTGCAAGAGCCTCAACGGCTGAAATAACCTGATTACTGATTTCCTGAATAGAATTAGCTGTTTCCTTACTGTGCTCAGCAAGCTGTCTGATTTCGTCAGCAACTACTGCAAAGCCCTTACCAGCTTCACCTGCACGGGCTGCCTCGATAGACGCATTAAGAGCCAGAAGGTTTGTCTGAGCTGCGATTGAAAGGATGTCCTCAGTAAGTGTCTGAATCTGTTCTACATTCTTACTTTCTGCAATAGAATTCTCTAAGGTATCTTTAATAGAAGAAACCATTTCGTTTGTAGATTCCTTCATCTTAACTGTCTTCTCACGAATCACATTAGCATGATCCTTGATTTCTGCTACTCGGCTTGTACCCTCATTAACCTGGTTGGATACATTGCCTACCGCATCATTTACATCACTTGCTTCTTCATTAAGTGAAAGGAGTGTATTATTAGCTGTCTCCATGCTGGCTGAAAGCTCTTCCATAACAGCAGATACGTTACTCACATCATCCTTAGAGGCATTTACAATACCAACTGTATTTTCAACAGAAGTATAAATATTTCCTGACTCATCCTTTATAGTGAAGATAATCTTCTCTAAGGTCTCTAAGAAGTTGTTGATACCTGATACAAGAACACCAACCTCATCCTTTGATTTATTATTGATTCTGTGGGCAAGATTTGCATTGCCGGCATTCATATCTGCAATCATCTTATCCAGATCTTTTGCAGATGAAATAAGTGGATTTACTGATCTTCTTACTATGATTACAGCAAATGTGGTGGCAACAATCTGCATTATAATACCAAAGACTATAGACTGCTGTACTTTTGTTTCATATTTTATGAGGTCTTCCTCATTTTCCTGCACAAGAAGCTCCAGCTTTTCACGCATGAGTCCTACATTTTCCTCGTACACTGTCACATACTCATGTGCTCCAGCAAAATAAGTGGTCATAGCATCGCTAAATTTGCCTTCATAAAAGCTTGCTTCCATCTTTTTATATTCAGCAAGAAAGCTATTGGCTGCATTACTCATTGTCTGATACTGCTCTGTAAACTCAGGGTCATTTATAGCCTCCACATGAGTCTTCAAATCAGCAACAGCCTCTGCAACAAGCTGATATTCTCCTTCGCCTACACCGATGATTGTGTCTCTTGTGGCGGTATCAGTCCAATTATCCTGGTACATATAATTCATGGTCTCAAGAATGAAAATTCTCTTAACCAGATTTTGTAAGTTAGTATTGGCATTACCAAAGTCTCGCTCTACCAACAAATAAGTCTGGGACATCATGTTGGCAGTGGTAACAGCTGACCTGAAATTGAAGCCGATAAAGGCTATACCAAACACCATTACCAAATCAAGAAGAACAATGCTGGCCATAATCTTTGCTTTCATGCTACTTTTCATGCTAAACACTCCTTAAAAAAACAGCTTGTTTATTCTCCCATGCCTAAAGTAAGCTAGCATGATTTTAGCAAAAAAAATCTCCCAATGTGTGGGAGATTTTTTAACAAATTGCGAATATATTGTGAGCAATTATATTTTGCAACACTATATATATTGCATAGCTTAATTGACACCTGTTACTCTTCACCCATTCTGGCAAACATAAGGCGGAATTCCTCTTCTCTAGACTTTTCAAGAGAGAATTTAATATCCTTTATTTCCATACCATCCTGAGCAAAATAAAGCTTTAAGAAGAAGGTCATGGCGCATCCGACGAATGGCACCTCGATAGTCTGCCACTCCTTGTCCTCACCTGTGAGAGTCACCATCTTCACAAGCTCCTTGTCCTTGAAAATGCTAAGTGGAATCTGAGCAAGGTCGCTAAGATTCTGGGCTGCACGTACTGTGAGCACAAGCTTGTAATCGCCTCTTTCCTTGAATGAAACAGTAATCATGTTGTTGCTGTTTCGAGCTGTCTTAATGTCAGCTGGATTAATCTCAGCCACACCACTTTCGTCGATACGAAGGTCTATCATCTTATCGAAATCAAGCTCGTCATCATCTACCTCTGAAGCAAGCTGAATATCAAGGTCGTTGTCTCTCTCCAGATAGCGATTCATAACAGGTTTTTCCATAATCCACTTGCAGATATTTGCAGCACAACGCTGAAGCTCAGCTCTTGTAAGTGTGCCATCAGCAAGTGCCTCTGCTGTGTTATCTTTGTTTGTATTATCCTCTGAGCTGCTTGTAACCATGTAAAGGTCGTTCTGAGCACGAACGATAGCTGCCATGTCGGAATTATTTCCGTGATATGACTTGCCGCCCTTTGCCCACCAGTCAGTCATGACGATACCATCAAAGCCCCACTCCTCACGGAGGATTCGTGTAACCAAATCGTAGCTTGATGATGTATAGTATCCGTTTACTGAACCATATGTAGTCATAACAGCATGAGCGCCTGCTTCTCTAACAGCCATCTCAAAGCCCTTGAGATAAATCTCACGGATGGCACGCTGTGAAGCCACATGCTCAACTGTGTGTCTGCCTGTCTCCTGTGTATTCATACAGAAGTGCTTGATAGTACCTGTAACGCCGTATTTGTGCATACCCTTAAGCATTGCAGATGCGTTCTTTCCGGTAACGAATGGGTCCTCGCTGAAGTATTCAAAGTTACGTCCGTTGAGAGGATGTCTGTGAATATTCATACCTGGTCCTAACAGACAGTCAATCTTGTTCTTGCGAAGCTCCATACCTTCCCAATTATAAAGCTCCTCAACAAGTTCTAAGTTCCATGCACATGCAAGACATGTACCATTTGGCATAGCAAAGGCTCTCTTACCAGAATCCATACGAATTCCTGAAGGGCCATCTGAACAGCATGCCACAGGAATGCCCTTCTCAAGGAGGGAATCAGTAACACCACCATAAGCGCCACCACATCCAGGTGTAACCTTTGGTGAGCTCATGCCCTCACCACGAACTATGCAGCAAAGCTCCTCATCAGAAAGCTGAGCCACGAAATCATTCATAGTGCATTTCTTATCTAAAACGTCAGCAAGCTTAAAAGTCTTGCCTTCTTTTTTCTTCATCTCTGTAGGAAGAGTCTCTTTTCTGAACTTCTCAGAATCTACAGTAGCTGTAGGAACATCCTCATACAGTGTCTTGAAGCTGCCGTCAGCAAGCTTTACTGGCTTGATTCTTGTGAAAGGTACCACTGGAGCCATGGCCTCTGAAAGCTGCTCGATTACCTTTAAATCCTGAAGCTTGATTTCTCCTGCTTCCACAGTAGTACGAACATTTTCGCCAACGTAAAATTCGTAAACACCTGCCTGCATAACATATGCATTTTTGTGGCTGGTGACACCGCTGTCATCAAAGCTTGAAAGCTGATAGTTCGTAATTACGAATTCTAAATCCTGGCTTTCTCCTGGTGCAAGCTCCTTTGTCTTACCAAATTCCACAAGCTCCATAGCAGGATTTCCAAGGACACCCTGATCCTTTGAAACATATACCTGAACAACCTGCTGTCCTGCCAAATCTCCAGTATTTTTAACTGTAGCCTTGATTGTGACTTTATCTCCATCATAAAGGCAGTTGCCAGCCTGAATATCAAATGTTGTATAAGACAGACCATATCCAAATGGATAAAGTACCTTATCCTGTGCAAAAGTCTCGAAATATCTGTAGCCTACGTAGATATCTTCGCGCTGAATATTTGTTTCCTTGCCACCAAAGTTTGGTGTAGAAGGATAGTCCTCAATATCCTTTGCGATTGTATCTGTAAGACGACCTGATGGATTAACATCTCCGGAAAGTACATCAACAGCACCGTAGCCACCTTCCTGACCACCCTGCCAGATGTAGAGAACTGCAGATGTGTTGTACTTCTCCATCCAGTTCATATCGATGATGTTACCAACATTTAAAAGAACGATAGTCTTCTCGAAAGTCTCTGTTACATTCTTAAGCATCTCATGCTCGTCGTCTGTAAGAAGGTAACTTCCCTGAGAAACACTGTTATCCTGGTCCTCTCCTGCAGTACGACCAATAAGCACGATAGCAAGGTCAGAAGACTCTGCAACCTTTTTGGCAAGGTCTGCTGTTACAGGCATCTCCTTTTGGAACCATGGCTCGGAAGCCCAGCCCACACCTGCATCAAATGGATTGTCCTTAATCCACTCATCATAGGTAGCCTTAAGGTCCTCATTTAAAACGAAACGCTCATCTGCTTCAAATGCCTCTCGAACACCGATTACATATTTTGTATTAACCATACCACCTGAGCCAGTACCACTCTTGTAGTAATTGAACTGGCTTCGGCCAAATAACGCTATATTACAACCAGCCTGAAGTGGAAGGACACCGTCGTTTTCCAGAAGGACAACACCCTCTGCAACAGCACGTCTTGCCACACTGGCGAACTTTTCAGTATCAAATAACTTTGAACCCATTCAATAAACCTCCAAAATAATCCATGCTGAAAGGTATTATAAACTAAAAAAGAGGGTCTTTTATATCAAAAACCCTCTTTTTTTATCAATATTATTCCACTGAATTAATTAGAGCAAAAATCTCATCTTTTATAGCTGCATTCACCTTCAATGCATTCTCACGTGAATCCTGATTTGAGTAGAAGTAAAACTTAATCTTAGGCTCTGTACCTGATGGTCTGATAGCAAACCATGAACCATTGTCCAAGAATAAGCGAATAGCATTCTGAGGTGGGATATCTTCATATCCATTGATATAATCTATTACCTTTTCAACCTTTGCGCCAGCAACCTCTGTAGGCATATTCTCGCGGAACCACTTCATCATACGTTGGATGCGCTGTGCTCCTGGAATACCCTCTAAGATGATGTTTGGCTCGTCCTCTGCGAAGAAACCATACTTAGCGTAGATTTCCTGGAGAACATCCCAAAGAGTCTTGCCTTGCTTGCGGTAGTAAGCTGCTGCCTCAGCAACCATCATACCAGCTGAGATACCGTCCTTGTCGCGGATATCCTCGCAGATAGCATAGCCAACTGACTCTTCATAACCAAATAAGTATGTATACCCGTTATCGTGAAGATAAGGGATTTTTCCACAAATGTTCTTGAAACCAGTAAGAGTTTCAAACATTTCCACACCGTAAGCCTTAGCCATGATTGTGGATAATGTAGATGTAACGATAGACTTAACCATAGCGCCCTTAGCTGGAAGTGTTCCTGCATCCTTATGTCCCTCGAGAACATAGTTTACAAGAAGGTATCCTGTCTGGTTACCGTTAAGTGGCACGTAGTTACCCTCACTGTCGCGAATCTCGATTGCGAAGCGGTCTGCATCTGGGTCAGTAGCCATAAGAAGCTCTGCGCCAAACTTGCGACCATATTCCTCTGATAATCTGAATGCCTTTGTATCCTCTGGGTTTGGATAACCTACAGTCTTGAAATCAGGGTCTGGATTCTCCTGCTCTGGAACGATTGTCCAGTTAGAGAAACCTCTGTCGTTAAGCATCTGACGGAATGGGATAGAACCGCATCCGTTAAGTGGTGTATATACAAGTGGAATTGTAAGATCAAGCTCGTCACCCTCGTGAATAGCAAGAGACTCAATCTTATCAAGATACTCTCTGTCGTACTCAGCGCCGAGAACGATAATCTTTCCTTCCTTAACGCCCTGCTCAAAGTCAGACTTCTTGATACCGTTCCACATATCAACAGCATTGATGCAATCTGTCATGCCATCTGCAATCTCAGATGAAACCTGGCATCCGTCATCCCAGTATGCCTTGTAGCCATTGTATTCCTTTGGATTGTGGCTGGCTGTGATGTTGATACCTGATACTGTGCCAAGACGGCGAATCATGTAAGCAAGCTCTGGTGTTGGGCGAAGATCTGGGAAGCAATATACCTTGATTCCGTTAGCTGCAAAAATACCAGCAGCAAGCTGTGAGAACTCCTTTGAGAAGTGACGTGGGTCATGTGCGATAACTACACCCTTCTCACAAGCCTCCTTACCCTTTGACACGATAAAATCAGCAACACCCTGTGTAGCCTTGCCAACTGTAAAGAAATTCATGCGGTTGGTTCCTGCACCAACTTTACCACGAAGACCTGCTGTACCAAAGGAAAGGTCCTGATAGAAGCGGTCCTCCTTCTCTTTCTCATCGCCAGCGATAGCCTGAAGCTCAGCCTTTAAAGGATCTGAATCAGCAAGCTTCTCTAACCACTCATTATATCTTGAATTGTAATCCATACGAATTCCTCCATTAAACTAAAAAATGCTATAGGTTTATGATTTTCATCAGAAAATCATAAACCCAATAGCATTTTAACACATATTATTTGTAATGTCTGTGAAAGGTTTGTATTATTCTTCCTCATCTATATTCTTCACAAAGCCTGTTATTATCTCGTTTATAAGCTCTGGCTCATCGGTATTTGAATTGTGACCTGCACCTCTAATCCACTCAATAGGGATACCAGATTTCTTAGTCCATGCCTTGTTGTATCTCATGGTGGAGCCTGCTCTGTCATTATCGCCACAAATCAAAAGTGCCGGGCAGGTGATGTCGTATGGCAGTCTGGCTTCAATGGCATCAGCAAGGATTTGATAACCATGCCCAACGAGCTTAGCATATCTAGGCTTGTCACCATCGTATACCATCATGATGTCATGCATCAGCTTTCGGCCATATTCAGAGGTTGCTGTAAAATTAGTTCCATCTCTTAAAAGAGCCTTCCATGGATACCATTTGTATACTGGCTCCATTCTATGAAGCAGCCACAGCTCTGGTTTTGTAATGTACTCGATTTTTAGTGGAGCTGAGTCCACAGAAATAAACCCTTTTATCTTCTCTGGGAACAGCTGATGATACATCTGCCCCAGGTATCCGCCCATAGACTGACCGATGATAACCGGGCTATCGAAGCCTTCAGTCTTTAAGATTTCATCCAACCATTTTGCCTTATCCATCAGTGAGAAAGTCATTTCAAATGGATACGAGCTGGCATGTCCCGGTGCATCCCAAACAAATATGGAATACTTATCTTTGAAATATTCCACCTGCTTATCAAACAGTCTGTGGTCAGCTGTAAGACCTGGAAGAAAAATCAGCTGAAGCTTTGATTTTGGAGCATCTTCATTTACCCAATAGTGTATTTTACCTTTTGCTGTCTCATATATTTTTTCTGTCATTATTCCCTCCACATGAAGATCATTTACCTGCTTGCGGAGTTCATTTACTCTTTCAAGTTCATCTTCTCTAGCAAATCTAACCGACATAAATTACCTCCCTCGTTTTACAATTTCTCCTGTGAATATTATTAATACTATAGCCTTTTTCTACCTAAAAAAGAAGCCATCCAGCAGCATTTATACTACTAAATAGCTCATTCTGTGTATTTTTCTATAAACAATACAGTTTTATCTTATCTTCAACTAATTTTGTGTTGATTGGAGCATCTCCAGTCTCCATCGTTATTATTAAACTCTGACCTAACATAATTCCGCCTTCTTCATAGTCATTTATCTTGCTGAAATTCTTTTTGGCGTAGTCAAAATCACTTAATAAACCCAGGTGTTCCCAGTAGATTGTCTTTCTTTTCCTAACATTTAAGACCATAAAATCAGGATACACTATATGTCTTCCTACAAGTTCCAACCTCGGCTCATATCTATAAGGAACATGATACTTATCTAATAAATCAGCTATGATTCTTTCTGATTTAGACCTAACATAACCTCCATCAGAAGTGGCAATCTTTCCTTCTCCATAATATTCATTTTGATGATCAGGATTTTCTTCCAGCCATCTTTGAATAAAGGCTTCATCAGGTTCCACAAAAGGAACGAGAAGTTCTTTTCTAGCGGGATGCATTTTTTCATATATTTTACCTATTTCATCTATATCATATCCAGAAAGAAATCTTTTTAGTCTTCCATGTAATACATTTAACTTTTTATTTACTATTTTTTCATAATCTCTTTGTGCTATCTTCTTTGCTATCTTGAATTGTTTAGTACTCACATATTTCTTTTTGCTTTTTTCTTTATCATATAGATAGTACTGATTACAGCCATTACTAGTTGAAACTATCAAGCTATAATCTGGTAAATTTTCAAGCCTTGAAATATTCTTGTTTGATTTATTGATTAGCTCTTCTAGCTCATGCAGCTGTTTTTCTAACAAATCCTTATAATTAACCACTAACTCATACTCCATTTCTTTCTACACATCTCTTTACTATTATCTTTTCAACTATCCTACGGTCAATGGAACACTTTTTATATCTACGACCGTAGAAAATAATATCTAATTTCTCGAGCTACGGTCATTTGAAGATATTTTTTCTCTATGCCGTAGTTTTCCTGCTTATTTTTAATAATTTAAGCTTTTCAGCTAAAGCATAATCATGCATATAAACAAATTCTTAGTTTATGACCGTAGTTTTCATAAATAATTTCTTTATGGCTACGGCATGAAGGTAATTTTTTACTTGGTGACCGTAGCGCAATAAAACAAAAAAGGGAATGTGGTGGTGATTTGAATAATAGGTCCACCAATTTGTGATAAATCTAAAGTGATTTTAAAATCCAAAAGATAATATAACGTTCATATTGAAATCTGTCAACAATAATACAGTAATTTATGCCTGTAACTAAGATAAAAAGGAATACTTATATCAAAGTACAACCAAAAGGCTGGCCACCGTACTAGTGTCCAGCCCTTATTATATCTAATCAAATGAAGAAGAAGTAATTACCAAATGCGGTAATTTCCGCTAAGTGCCAACATAGCGAAGAGATATAGACAATTGTCGAAGTAGCGTCTTTCGCCTGTGCGAAGAGGTGTGTTCCACAGCTCTTCTACTGCTTTAAGCGCATACTCTCCATCCGCTGCCAAACTAGCCTGAGCTATTGTGGCAGTCAAGCCTACTGGATGAAGTGCCTTTCCTTCGAGTATCGTTCCGTCAATCTCGTAAATTCCTCTGCTATCTTCGACTGGGAGGTTTGCGAAGAAAGCCTGAAGGTTGTTGGCAGTAGCTTTACACCACTGTCCAAATTCGGTGTTCTTATCGGCCCATTCATAATCAAGGCCGATATTTGCTATGGTTCTATAAGCGTCGCTGTAGAACCAGTCATGTCTACCACCGAAATGTTCATGGTCGGGATAAGGTTTACCATCATAGTAACTGTATTCTGGGGAAAGACCTGTTACTGGATGGCATGCTTTCTTGAGATATTCACGGGAAGCTTTAGCGCATTTTCTCCAAAGCTCTTTGTCTTCTTCGAAGCAGTTCTCCGCAAATAAATCATAGAAGTGTGGAAGATGATAAGATGGATCTGTAAACTCAAGTCCTGGGACGAACTTAATAAGACCATCCTCGTTCCACATATTGTGGCCTCCATACATTTCTTCATGATGGAGCACCACTCTTAAAAGCTCTTTGGCTTTCAAGCTGTAGTTATAGATGCCCTCGCCATCACCCCAACGGTGGCTTGCAAAGATAAGTGCCATTGCAAAGAATTCCTCACCATCTGGAGCTGGTCCATAAGCATTCTTCGTACCGTCTGTGGCAACTGACCAGGCAAAGTAGCCTTTGTTCTCACCTTCATCAAGGTACATGTTTGTCATTGCCCATGTCCAAAGCTGATCAAATTCCTTTTTCTTGTCCATCTGAACAGCCATCATCATTCCATAAGAAATACCTTCGGTACGAGTATCGATATTTCCTGTATCTACTAAGAATCCCATGGTGCCATCCTCAGTTGTCTCATAAAACTTGTCGACACCATAGAATATCTCGTCAAATGTCTCATTTACCCTGTGCTGAATTTCCTCAGGGGTCTTACCTATCTCTAAAAATAAATTTCTGTATGTCATAATCGTCTAGTCTAAAAAATCTTATTCCTTTACGCCACCAAGTGTAAGTCCAGTTACAAAGTATTTCTGTAAGAATGGATAAATACAGATAATTGGAAGCATTGTTACAATAGTTGCAGCTGCTCTTACAGATGTAGGAGTTACTGAACCTTCACCAGCATTCTTCATAGCTTCTGCAGATGAGCTCTGGTTTGATACTGAAGAAAGGAGTTTCATAAGCTCATACTGCAATGTTGTATACTGTGAAGCCATTCTGTTATAAAGCATTGCATCGAACCATGAGTTCCACTGACCTACAGCAACGAAGAGAGCAACAGTTGCATAAACTGGTTTACATAATGGAGAAATAATCTTTAGGAAAATAGTTGTGTAACCAGCTCCATCTAACTGTGCTGACTCCTCTAAACTGTCAGGAATACCTCTCATGTAGGTTCTGATAACAAGCATGTTAAAGGCAGATAACATTCCAGGTATTACGTAAACAGCAAAGCTGTTTGTAAGTCCAAGGGATTTAAAAAGGAGGAATGTAGGAATCAATCCACCGTTAACATACATAGTGATAACCCAAAACAGTGATACCTGCTTAGCAAACATAAAGTTCTTACGACTTACGATAAAAGCAAGTATAGCGTTTGTGACAAGAGCAAGAACTGTACCAATGAGTGTTCTTGCTACAGTGACAACAGCACCAGTAACAAGGTTGTCCTTAGATAATACTGTCTCATAGTTCTTCCAGGTAAATACTCTTGGCCAAAGATAAATGCCACCTCTAAGAGCGTCAGTACCATCATTTAATGATACTGCAAGTGTATTTAAAACTGGATAAAGTGTAATAACTACAAAGCAAATCATAAATATGCCATTGCAAATTCTAAATGCTAAATCAGCGCCTGAAATCTTCTTGCGTTTTCTAGCTTTTCCCATAGCGACCTCCTTGGTTTTTCCGGCGGTGCTTGTTAAATCTAATGTCTGATCCATGCTGCACACCTCCTAGAATAATCTTTCTTCACCGTGCTTCTTAGCAATATGGTTGAAGAATACAATAAGAATAATTGAAACCAAACTCTTAAAGATACCTGCTGCAGTACCGATTGAGTAATCGCCCTGGCTGATACCCCATTTCAAAACGTAGATATCAATTGTCTGTGATACGTTCTGTACAAGACCGTTACCAAGTAAGTACTGAATTTCGAAACCTGCGTTAAGTACGTTACCAACATTCATAAGAAGAAGAATCATAATTGTTGGCTTGATACCAGGAAGTGTTACGTGCTTGATCTTTGCCCATCTACCAGCACCATCGATAGCTGCTGCTTCATAAAGTGATGGGTCAATAGATGTGATAGCTGCTAAATATATAATTGCATTCCAGCCTGTCTCCTTCCAAACATTAGCGAAGGCTACGATTGGCCAGAAGTATTTTTCGTGTGCAAAAAAGTTGATTGGCTGTGTAATCCAACCAAAGTGTAACATTACTGTGTTGATGATACCTGTTCCTGAAAGTGCATCGTGAAGAATACCTGTAACGATGATCCAAGAAAGGAAGTGAGGTAAGTAAGAAATAGTCTGAACGACCTTCTTGCCACCCTTGAATGCCATTTCATTCAAAAGAATTGCGAATAAAATAGCCATAACAAATGTAGCTGCAAGGTTTATAACACCCATTGCCAAAGTGTTACGAATAACTCTAAGGAATGATACATCCGAAAATAATACCTTGAACTTATCTAATCCTACGAACTGTGAATGTAAAAGACCTGTTACTGGCTTATAATTCTGAAATGCCATAAGCCATCCAACAAGTGGTGCATAATGGAATACTATTCCATAAATTACGATTGCAGCTGCCCAGATAATAAGAATTCTCTGGCGCTTAAAATCGGCCATATTGAATGTTTTCTTTGTCATAATTACCTCCCAAATTACTGCTAAATCTCTAAAAATAGGTATAAAGATGGCGGGCACTATGATAATGCCCGCCAAGGGTTTATCTTTTTACCAAATTAAATCTTATTTGTACTTAGCTGCTTCTGTCATTCTTCTCTCGAGCTCTGTCTGCATCTCTGAGATGAAATCTTCTGGCTTGCACTCTTCGTATACCTTCATATACTCAGCCCAACCCTTATCAAAGTCATCAGCCATAACAACCTTTGGAAGATACTGGTGCTTAATCTCACCCATCTTTGTCCAAGCTGTACCACCTGGTGTGTCAGTTGTTAATGTGTTTGAATATGTGTACATTGGGTACCAGTCACCTGGCTTCTCTGATGTACCAAGCATTTCTACATATGTCTTAGCGCCATAAGCTTCGAAGCACTTCTTAATTGGCTCTGAAAGACCATCAAAGAATTCCTGCTCCTGTCCATCAGACTTCATAGCATTCTTGCCATCGCGGCTTGTTCCAGAATACTGTGGGAAGTATGAGTAAGAACATGTATGAGCTGCCTTGTAAGCTGTATCAGCTGCCTGCTTTCTCATCTCTGGTGTTCTGTAGTATAATCCGTCATCGCCAACCTTGTAATCTACATCCTTAACACCCCAGAATCTTAAGTCATGAATCTCCTGATCAAGAAGATCGTTAACGAACTGAAGTGCTGCATCTACATCTTTACAAGATGTTGTGATTGCAAGACCTGAAGATACGTTAAGAACTCCGCCTGAGTTGTGCCACTGGTTCTTCATACCCTTCTCAATTGTGATTGGAAGTGGAACGTACTGGCAACCCTGCTCATCAAGACCTGCTGACTTGATTGCATCCTCGCCTGTGTAAGCGAAATCCCACCACTGATCAATCATACCAAGTACACGACCAGAAGAAATCTTAGCGATGTACTCATCATATGTCTGTGTGAATGACTCTGGATCAACAATACCCTTGTGATACTCTTCGTTAAGCTTCTTGAAGTACTTAACAGCTGTATCTGTTGTATTGTAATCAATAACCTGAAGCTTCTCTGGATCTACAATAACTGATCCATCGTTTGGATATCCATCAAGGAACTCTGGTGCATTCTCTAAGCAGAAGTATCTCCAGTCATCGCAAAGGATTGTGTATGGGATATTTGCTGTAGTACCATCAGCCATTGTTGGGTTAGCTTCGTTGTACTTCTCGATAAGATCGAAGTACTCATCCATTGTCTCAACCTTTGGATAACCAGCCCACTCAAGAACTCTTGCCTGAATCCAGAATGCTTCGTCATTGTGTGTACAAGCACGTTCCTGACCATAGATGTTAGAGAACTGTGGAATCCAGTAGATATGTCCATCGCTCTGACGGAGCTGATCCCATTCCTGCTCTGTAAAGTATTCCTTAATGTTAGGATATTTATCAATGTAATCATCAAGAGCTACAAGAGCGCCAGCCTCATAAAGCTGCTTTGAACCATTACCACCTTCGATAAAGTCTGGATATTCCCCACCAGCAATAAGAGTACCAACTGCCTCTTCAGCTGTCTGGCCTGTAAGCCATGTCTCCTTTACTTTACAACCAGTCTTCTCAGCAATAATCTGCTGGATCTCGTTGTCATCATTGATTTCTGAACCAGGTACTGCAAAGAATGCTGTGAATTCTTTGATACCATCTTCGTTCACTGCTCCACCGCTTGCTGCTTGCTTACCGCATCCAGCGAACATGCTTGAGAGCATTGCAGCGCAAAGCACAGCGCTTACAATTTTCTTTTTCATAAATAACCCTCCTATTTTTTCCTGGGGCTAAAACCTCATGCCCCTTTGCTATGATATTATTCTATGTCAGAACTGTGAACAAAACATCGGATAAAGTATAGAAAAAGGGGGGAGAAAATTTATATTTTCTACCCCCTAAATTTTGACAACTTATCCGTACTGTTTAGAATTGTTTTTTATACTTGGTAGGTGTACAACCCATTGCCTCTATAAACTTATTTACAAAGTAATCCGCATCCTTATAACCTACAGATTCTGCCACTTCATAAATTTTCATATCAGTTTTGCGAAGAAGCTTGGCTGCCTCCTCAATTCTCTTTTTATTAAGATAATCCTTAAATGAGCATCCGTACTTCTTTCTGAAGAGCTGTCCCAGATAAGCTGAGTTAACATAATATTTTTCACTGAGATCTTTCAGTGTAAGGTTCGATGCGTAGTTTTTCTTAATCTCCTCTTCCACATCACCAAGAACTCCTCGTGATACGTTTTTACGAAGCTGAGCAAGATACTCGCCATAGGCGTAAGACATACGGCAAAGGTGAGTTCTTCCACCTCTTCTGATACCCTCCTCTGAAGTGGTCTCAGATATGATACGAAGAATTTCTTCCTGGTTAACTTCGCTGTCAAGCTCGCTGGCAAGATGAATAAGCTGGAATAAAAGATAATTGATGTTCAGATTCATGGTAGAACCTGTCACACCAGTCTTTTGCATTTCCTCATAGAAATCCTCTACGCATTTACGAATTTCCACATGCTCGCCTCTTTCGATGGCAGTTATCAACGCATCCAACTGCTTTTTGCAAATAATTAGTCCTGATTCACAAACCTTATACTCTTCATCATAGAAGTAAATGTTCTTCTTCTCACGGAAGCCCTGAAGAGAATGAAGCATGTTGGCAGTACCATAGGACTTTGAAATGTTTCTTATACCAGTAACTGTCTTTCCTACAAGAACTGTAATGGAAAGATTTGTGTTTGCCTCCAGGTATTCAAGGAAGCTGATAAGATATTCCTTTTCAGTAAGCTGCAGGCGTTGTCCCATACTCTCACTGTAAACAAATCCTATATCATATACCTGCTCGCTGTCTGAAATGTCACGAATACAAAAAATCGAATCATCTTTAAGATAATCACAAGCTGCTATATAAAGCTTCGCAAGCATTGCTTTTTTATCATCATCAGAAAAATCTTCTGCAGGATTCTGCTCATCAAGCTGAATCTCCACATAACACTTTTCTTCATCTATATTTGTCTTTTGAGTCACATATTCTAAATCAGTAACATCATATTTACCACTGAGAAGATGCATAAGGGTGCGTTCCATGTACGCCTTTTCCTTTAGCATTCCATCCTTGTTACGTGATGTCTTAGCCTGATTTAATTCTGATACTTTTCTAAGAATTGTAATAAGCTGTTCACTCTCAACAGGCTTCAATATATAATCGGTGCAATCAAAGCGAAGTGCCTCCTGAGCATAGCTGAACTCTGCATATCCGCTGAGAATAACAAAATAAGTGTCCTGATTTAACTCCGTTCTGATGGCCTTTAAAAGCTCAACACCAGTCATAACTGGCATTTTAATATCTGAGATAATCAAATCAACAGGATTGTTTGAAACGAAATCATATGCCTCCTTACCATTTGATGCAGTGGAAATATGATATCCTTCCTTTTCCCAATCCACTAAAAGCTGCAAGCCCTGTAAAATAAATGGCTCGTCATCTACTAATAAAACCTCTAACATTACTACAATAACCCCTTTAGATATTTCACTGGAACCATAATTTGCACAAGTGTACCTGTGCCTGGCTCCGAATCAAGGTCAAAGACAGCCTCGTCCTCAGACATCATTTTAAGTCTGAGACATGCATTAACAATACCCACTCTACCTTTTTCCTTGAGCATTTCGATATTTGCAAAACGCATCCTTCGAAGAAGATTTTTTTCTTCCTCCTCTCCCATTCCGTTTCCTGTATCCTCTATTTCAAGAGTCATAAATTCACCGTCGGTGGAAATCCTTACAAATATCCATCCTGGCGTGATTTTACTTTCTATTCCATGGATGCATGCGTTTTCTACGAACGTTACTATAGTAAGCTTTGGAATCAATAATTTCAAGCACTCAGTTTCCACATCAATATCAAATGACAGTCTGTCACCGAAGCGATATTTCTGCAATTCCAGATACGCATTTACGAATTCTATCTCTTTTTCAATAGTAACATTATCCTCATTCCACTCAGTATACTGACGCTGAAGCTTGGCAAGATGCTCCACCATTTTTGAAGTCTCAGTTTCCTGTTTCAAAAGAGAATGCATTCGTATACTTTCAAGTGCATTAAAAAGGAAATGTGGATTAATCTGACTGTGTAGTGCAAGGAGCTCTGCGTTCTTTCTTGCCACAAAGGATTCCTGTTCCTTCAGCTTATTCTGATAAACAGTGTTCAAGATGCTGCTGACATAGATAGGTAAAACCATATTTACAATAATCAGAAGAAGGAACTGATACCAGCGGCGCTTAAAGGCATTCAGGAAGGAATTATTCCCCGCTAAAACATCCACTGTAAGCATCTGATTATAGCTCTGAAACTCCTGTGAATAAGATATATCTTTAAGATCAAGCTTTAAACCATAGTCTTTATTTATATTGCTATACTTACTGTTGGACAAAATTACTCGCGAATTGTCACATACATAAGCACGATTTTCAAAATTTAAATTGGAAATACTATCAGAAATCTTTCCATAATCGATGATAACAAGCAAAATGTTTCTGGAAACCCTGTTGTAATAATTCAATCTTTGGAAATAATAGATAGTCTTTTGAATCTGGCTATCTGCAGTTTTTCTTCTGCCGAAATATAAGCCTTTATTTAAATCGGATTCTTCAACATAGGTATACCAGTCAGTGCCAACGGCCTGGTCCAAACGCTGGAACTCAGCACCATTTGTGACTGTATCATTATCTATGTATATACAAAAATTAAGACCTGACTGCCCCTCTACAAGCTTAAGGAGAGTGTCATCAAAGAAATCATGATATGCATTATAGTATTCAAGATTAGTTTTAAACTCTGTGTTTAAAAATCTATCAACATACAGGCTGCTATAAAGAGCATTGCCCAGCTTAGCAGCCTGATCTATTTGATTTTCAAAAGTGTATGTAATGGCATTTGCCTGATTCTCCATGGTATGCTCTCTTGCTGCCAACTCAGCACGATATGCTCCCGAAACAACAAGACCATCAACCAAAAGGATAGGAATGATGACAAACACAATATAGAATGCCATCAGTCTTCTCTTTGAAGTTGTTTTAGAAATAAATCTCCCAAAATAAGAATCAAATTTTGTCATTAACATCACCCAATAAATTAATTTTTCTCTAAAGTAAGCCATGCGAAATCGCAGTGGTTCTCGCTTGGTTTACCATTTGAAGAAGTGTACATTCCCACTGTACATCCTACAAACCCGCCTGCTTCTTCTGTGGTGTATGGCAATAAATCGATACCTGCTTCAAGAAGTGTGTGCTTTCCATTCTCCACAAGATAAGCATCTGCCTTCTGTGCCTTAGCCTGAAGCTCAATTGTAACAACATCTGTGCTAACCTCAGCCGATGCTGTAACAGTCTCTTCTCCCTTAACAGTCTTGCGTACCTGAAGAACCTTCTTACCACCCTTTAATACTATCTCAAGTGTAAGATGATTTGCGTGATTCTGGAAAAGAACCAAACCACCACATTCATTTTCATTTGCAGGAGTAAAATCAACTCCAGTATTTACCTTAAATGAATAATCCTTCTGACGCAATCCCAAATATGATGGATAACACATTTCCTCTGCACGCTCTGGACGAGTGAAAAGACGAAGGAATCCTGGACGCTCTGTAAGTGAGTAGATATCCTCGTTTCTCTTTTCAATACCAACAAGGCGCTGGTCTAATTCATTTGTCCAGAAGTGAAGCTCATCACTCCACTCATTTTCTGCTGCAAATGGATGCTCCTCAAAGGTCAGCTCCACATCATCCTCGAGCTTACCAATGCCTGGATTAATAACAGGCCATCCCTCTTCCCAAACAACCTTTGCAAGGAAGGTCTCACGACCGATGCTGCAGTGCTTTTCGCATGGACGTGAAGCAAGCATAACAATGTACCAGTTGCCGTTTTTATCATCGATTAAATCACCGTGACCAGCATATATTATAGGATAATCCTTACCTAAATTTCTATGAGAAAAAATAGGATTTCTTGGGCAGCCCTCGAACCATGCAAAAAGTTCCTTTGAGCGGGCTACTGAAATAGCGTGCTCTGGGCCTGTACCACCTTCAGCGTGAAGAAGATAATAATAACCGTCCTTCTTGTAAAGGTGTGGACCTTCTGGCCAGATAACGTCTTTTACGGCGCCCTTCCAGATTGCCATAGACTCACCTACGAGCTTCATTGTGTTAAGGTCTAATTCCTGTACCCAGATTTCCCAGTCGCCGTTGTAGCGAACTCCCTCTGGATTTGGTCTTGTTCCTACATAGTAGCATCTGTCATCGTCATCAAAGAAAAGTGATGGGTCGATACCAGGTGCATCCTCGCCAAGATAGTATGGCTCAGACCATGGACCTGCTGGGTCCTTTGCTGTTACTACGAAGTTGCCACCATGGCTAACATTTGTAGTAATCATATAGAATGTACCCTTGTGCTCGCGGATCGTTGGAGCAAAGATTCCTCTTGAAATCTCGCCGCTTACTGGGAGCTGGCTCTCTCTGTCTAAAACATGTCCGATCTGCTCCCAGTGTGCCAAATCCTTGCTGTGGAAAATTGGAACACCTGGTGCATAAACGAAGCTTGAGCAAACGATATAGAAATCATCCCCTACGCGGCATGCTGAAGGGTCTGGATAAAAACCTTTAAGTATTGGGTTGTGTGCAGTTACCATAATTTACCTCCCGCATGTTACAGCAACAAGCCTTAGTATTTCTCCGCTCATCTAACATGATTCGCTTGAGAAATCTAAGAGCTTGTTTCTTACATGCTATTTCTAATTTATTTAACTAATCCAAAACCAAGTATTGTAAACTTGTTTCTTATGTCATCCTTATCTACTTCAACTCGTACGTGATGTTTAGCAGTTTCGTTTTCATCTATTACGATGAGTGGGTTGCAGTGGCACCAACGGTTTACATATGGGTCAAGGTCGCGGACAAATTTGCCATCTACGTATACCTTTGCTGTGGCTGCATCAACCTCGCCTGAATCCTTCATTACGATTACGAGAGCCTTGCACTCTACATCCATTTCGAATGGCTCACTGCTGCCCTTAGCACCATCGTACATCCAGTTGTATGGGAACTCTGGCGAAAGCTTTAAATCCATATCCATCTCAACCGACTGAAGAACATCATCCGTATATACGAATCCGCCAGGTTGTACACTGACAAGGTCTGTATTGTCTTTCTTATCCACAAGGATAACATCATCAAATGTATTTCCAATTGCTGGAGCCTCATCCAAGCGTGGATTGTACTCTGCTGGAGTCTCTCCTGCAATAGCCTTAGCCATAATGTTGATAAGGCAGTCTGCCATGATTGTATGTCCAAGGTTTGTAGGATGGAACATATCATAGAAGTACTGGTGCTTTGTAAGGATTCTCTTGTCTCTGTCATAGAACTGAGGAACAACAGCATCCTTCACGCTTGCCATTGGAAGGTCATATCTAAATCCTACAGGAGCAAGTCTGTCCTGAAGGTTGTAATCATCTGAGAATACTGAGAACATCAGCATTACTGCAGGCTGGCTTGGAAGCTTTAATGCGCGTCTTACAAGACTCTCAAAGCAGTTACCCTTTGTCTCGTCTCCCTCGTCGTTGACTGCAAATTCAACTACAAGAAGATCAGGCTCTACTGCGCCATCGCGAAGCACATCTCTGTCAAAGCGAATCATACCAAGCTCTGAAGGTGTTCCGCCTACGCCGGCCTTTACAAAATGAATGTTGTCACCGCCACCCATAAGCTTCTTGAAGCCAAGGAAGGATTTACGTGCATAGCATTCTTCGTTAATAGGTGTAGCACCTGCACCCTGTGTAATAGAGCCACCGATGTAGCAGATGTTTACATCCTCTCCTGCCTTTGCCTTGTTAACAACATCCATAAGACGCTTTGTGTTTCCAAGGTTTACTAAAGAACGGTCAATCATCTCCTTGTACTCTGGTGATGCAGTATCTACTGGCTTTTCCTCAAGCTGAGGTGGTGCCTCAAAACCATCATTTAAAAAGAATCTTACAGAGAGGAATGCCTTCTCCTCTGGTGCATCTGTGTGAACACGAATCTGCCCAGGAACATCATCATCCTCTGTCCAGTCAATGTCAGAAAGGTAGATTCTCTCCTCTTTTGAATTCGTATTTACGTTAGCAATAAGGTTGGCTCCGCCACCATATAAATCCTTCTTGCCGTACATCTGGAAAACAAACTCTGCCTGCTTATCCTTATCATCCATCTCCACAGAAACGCCTACAGAATGAACTAGCTTCTTAAAGCCGTCTACTGTCTCCATAAGCTTTAAGATGTGCTCATCAGTAACATTTCCTGTGAAGGTTGCGCTGCTGATAAGTCGTCCATCACTCTGATAAAGGAAAGAAACACCCTTACCTTCCTCATCAGACTGTGTGAATAATTCCTTATCCTTAATTATATAGAAATATGGGCGATTCTTTTCTGGGTCTGTTGGTGCCTTTGCAATTTGCATTTCCATTACATTATCCTCCTAATACTCTACTTCAGTTACTTCTCCCTTTAACACCACATCAAAAATATCTACTGGCTTTCCTGTAAGTTCTGCACTTCTCGCATCTGGCTGCTGGCCTCCGATAGATACCTTAAATGTACCTGGCTCAACCACACATCTGCCCTTCTCATCAATAAGTGCAAAATCGCGGGCTGAAAGCTCAAGGCTCACTTCCTTTGATTCCCCTGGAAGAAGCTCAACCTTTGCAATCTTTCTAAGCATGCAGTTGGCAACTCTTGTGGATGCTTCAACATCCTTCACATATACCTGAACAGTCTCGTGTGCCTCATAATCCCCTGCATTCTTAACTGTTACCTTAACTGTAAATTTATCTCCAATAGCACCCTCAGTCTTGTCGATGCCAGCATTTGAATACTGAATATCTGAATAGCTGAGACCATATCCAAATGGATAAAGTGGTGTGCCCTTGAAATATCTGTATGTACGTCCCTCCATTGAGTAGTCCTCGAATGGTGGTAAATCAGCATCTGACTTGTAGAAGGTAAGTGGAAGCTTTCCTGAAGGGCTGTCCTCGCCGAAAAGTACCTCAGCGATTGCGCGTCCGCCTCTTGCTCCTGGATACCAGCACTGGATTATCGCATTTACGTTATCGTTAGCCCAGCTAAGATCCATTGCAGAACCTGCTAAAACAAGAAGTACTACTGGCTTTCCAATAGCTGTAATCTTCTCTACAAGTTCCTGCTGCAAGCCTGGAAGCTTAAGTCCCTTCTTATCTCCACTACCGAACTCGTTTCCAGCATCGCCTTCCTCTCCTTCGATTGTAGAATCAAGACCCATTGCAAGTACTACAACATCTGAGTGCTCTGCTACAGCCATAGCCTCAGCAAATGTATCTCTTGCCTCAGAAAGCACGTGCATTCTGTCCTTCCAAAGTGGAGTTCCGTCTGAATGGAATACTCTCACATCATCTCCAACGTAACGCTGGATTCCTTCAAGTACTGTAATATATTCAGAAGAAATACCTTCGTAATTTCCTACAAGAGCGATTCTTGAATTTGAGTTTGGTCCAATGACACCGATTGTCTTGATAGCATCCTTCTTAAGTGGAAGAAGTCCATCGTTCTTGAGAAGTACCATAGAGCGCTTAGCTACTTCATTTGCAAGCTCCTTGTGTTCCTTACACTCTACCATCTCGTATGGGATGTCATCATATTTGCTGCCTCTCTCTGGAAGAGTTCCAAGGCGAAGGCGAAGCTCGATTAATCTTTCAACTGACTCTGTGATTGTCTCCTCAGAAACAAGGTCTGCCTTGTATGCATAGAGAAGCTTCTCATATACACAACCGCAGTTCAAATCGCAGCCGTTATTAACTGCAAGTGCTGCAGATTCCACTTCACATGTGGTTACCTTGTGATTCTCGTGGAAATCTCTGATTGCCCAGCAGTCTGAAACTACATGGCCTTCAAAGCCCCAGTCACCTCTTAAAATATCCTTCAACAATCTCTTGCTGCCGCAGGCTGGCTCGCCGTTTACTCTGTTGTAAGCACCCATAACAGCCTCTACCTTTGCATCCTTTACAAGCCGCTTGAAGGCATAGAGATATGTATCATATAAATCCTGGTCATTTACCTTCGCATCAAAATGATGTCTGTCTGCCTCAGGACCTGAGTGAACAGCAAAATGCTTTGCACACGCTGCAGACTTTGGATTATCTAAATCATCACCCTGAAGACCTCTTACGTAAGCCATGCCAAGCTGACCTGTAAGATATGGATCCTCACCGTATGTCTCATGGCCACGGCCCCATCTTGGGTCACGGAAGATATTTACGTTTGGAGCCCAGTAAGTAAGACCCTTGTATATATCTCTGTCGCCATGCTTTGAAAACTCATTATACTTTGCTCGTCCCTCTGTAGATGTTGCATCTGCCACCTTCTGAACAAGCTCCTCATCAAATGTGGCACCAAGGCCGATTGCCTGAGGGAAAACTGTGGCATCTCCAGCTCTTGCCACTCCGTGAAGTGCCTCGTTCCACCAGCAGTACTTTGGAATACCAAGTCTGTCGATGGCCTCTGCGTGGTGAAGCATCTGCGAACACTTCTCCTCTATTGTCATCTGCGATACTAATTCCTTAGCACGCTTCATTGTTTCCTGATTCAACTATCTCTTCCTCCTTGTTTAACATTTCTAACTGTTTATTGAATTCCCTACTTATGTAATAAAGTGTGACTGTGGTGCAAAGAAGCCAGATTGCCAGGCCCCATTCGATGTACCATGCACAGATTATGTAAGGTAAAAAAGTCACGATAAAAATCAAAACCATTCTTGGGAAATTTAGAAGTGCCATTACCATGGATGCCTTGAAAAGTTCCTTCAATGTCACTTTATATCTCGCCTCAAATGGGAACATGCAGTATGCAACTGACCAAACCACAAAGGAAAGCACACCAAGGACTGCCTTTAAGAGGATTGGCATAGATGCTGCTCTGCCATAGAGCACGTTGTACCAGTCAAATGCCAGCACAAGTCCCACCAGAAGAACTATCAGCCAGGCAACTGTTACCTGTGGAAAATTATCCTTAAAGGATTTGAAATAGCTCTTTGTAACACTTGGTTCCTCGCCACGAACTATTTTCATTGATGTATAAAATTTCGCAGTATGGGCTGCGCCTATAGTGATAATTGGAATTGAGCAAAGAACTGTAAGAAGATTAAGGATGATAAAATCTGTAACCTTGCTAAGAAACTCCATTACTTCGCTGTCTGGACTAAATATTTGCATAACATTACTTCCTCCGAATACTACTTTGAGTTGGTAACATTTTACAAAAAAATCCCCACCAGCATCTACTGACAAAGTTCAGATGTTAGTGGGGTAAATTTTAGTCTTATTTTTTTAGGACTGTTTTGCTATTAGTCGATAGATGTAGCTGAACCGAACTTAGCCTCAAACTTCTCAGTTCTCTCATCCATAATAGCCTGTCCGCCTGATGCAAGGTAATCCTCGATAGCGCTGTCCCAAACCTTATCAAAATCAGCTTCCTTAGCAGCAAGTGCTGTATCGTAAACAACGTCTCTCTTTGAGCCAAGTGCCTCGCCCATACCGTTTTCAGCAACGATTTCTGGAACCTTTACGTTCTTAGCAATCTTGTTGTCTGTAGCTGCAATATCAAGTGCTCTCTGAACATCCTCTGGATCGCAGCATGGATAGCTGTGAGCCATAGAGAGAAGTGTAAGGTCCTCATCACCAAGGTTAAGACCGTTACATGTAATTGTGTAATCAATGTTGTTACCTGAGTTCATGATTGGGTCGCCTGTTGCTGCGATGCACTCGATAGCGCCATCCTCAAGAACGTTGTGTGTAACACCCTCATCACCAATCTGTAAGTACTTGATGTGCTCTGGAGCTGAGATCCAGTCAAGGTAAAGAAGTGATGCAAGTGGCTCATCGTTTGTAGATGGGAAGAAGATCTTTCTGTCACCTGCTGTAGAGTCAACATACTTAAGGTGCTTGCCCTCTGAGTTCTCGAAGCAGTCAACTGCAACGTACTTAGCATCATCGCCTACGATTCTCTTAAGGTTAGCCTGGATTGAATCCTCACCACTTCTGAAAGGATAATCCCAGTTGTGCTGGAATGCACCAACATAACCAGCCTTCATCATATCATCCTCTGTAGAATCACCAGCTGTGTAAAGAGCGAAATCCTTCCAAAGGAGGCCTTCGTTGTACCACTTGTTAAGTGTCTTCATAGCTTCCTTTGTGCCCTTCTGTGTAAGCTTTCTGTCATCAAATCCGTTGATGTAGAATTCCTTATCTGTAATCTTTGGATCCATCTGTGACTCGATAAGAAGTGCTGCTCTCCAGCCTACATCGAATGAAACAGAGAATGGAACCATCTTATCTGCATCCTTGCCAAGAAGTTCCTTAGCATTGTCGCGGAATGCGCAGATGCAATCATAGAACTCAGCCTGTGTTGTAGGCTCTTCAAGACCAAGCTTATCTAACCAGTCTTTTCTCATGAATGTGTTGATACGTCTGTTGTTAGCACGCTTTCCTTCGATAGCCCAGAGTGTTCCATCTTCATCTGATAAATCCCAGTAGATGTTTGTATCGCCAAGCCAATCCTGAAGGTTTGTAAGCTCGCTGCCATACTGATCAAGCATTGGCTTCATATCAAGAACACCGCCCATGTTAGCGTATGTCTGAATTGTTGGATATGAGTATGTAAGGCAGATATCTGGAGCTCCGCCTGAAGCAAGAAGGTTGTTAATTTCTTCCGTCTCTGTCCAACGTGGAACTGCTACGAACTCAACTTCTACGTTGTGATCCTCAAGCATTCCCTTCTTGATGTACTCTGTGTACATGTTGTCTGTTGGGTCTGTACCGCCATCGTTTCCTCTGTCGTAAACCTCAACTGTGATGTGTTTTGTCTCAGCAAATTTTCCATCAACAAGCTCTGAAACGCCAGAACCTTCTTCGATGGAAGTAGTGCCTTCTTTTGTTGCATCTGAGCTGCTTGAACCACATGCTACCATGCTAAGACCCATAGTGCATGCAAGCACTAATGCTACGATTCTTCTTTTCATCGTAATCCTCCCAATAATGTTTTTAATTTATTTTTATTCCCTTAATAAGGGGTTAAACTGCAGTCAAGGAAACTGCAGTTTAATCTGCTTTCAGCAGACAGCAATTTTAAATGAATTACATTCATTCAAAATTACTGCCGTTTACGAAATGAGTTTTTTTGATAAAAACTCATTTCTACTCCTTAACTGCTCCAAGTGTTACACCATGAATGAAATACTTCTGCAAGAATGGGTAGATGCAAAGGATTGGAATCGTTGAGAACATAACGATTGCAGCCTTAAGTGACTCAGAAAGACCAGGTGTTGAGAAGCCTTCCTGTGTAGCTACCTCTACTGAATTCATGTTGTTCAAAATGTTGTAAAGCAGTAACTGAAGAGGATAGAAATCCTTGTTCTTCATATACATCAAAGCATCTGAGTATCCGTTCCATCTTCCTACTGCGTAGAACAGAGCAAGTGTTGCGATAACTGGCTTTGAAAGTGGTAAATAAATGCTCCAGAGAATTCTGAAGAATGATGCTCCATCGATTTCTGCTGACTCTCTAAGGGAATCTGGGATTCCGTAAAAGAAGCTTCGCATGATAATCATGTTGTAAACGCTTAAGCATCCTGGAACTATAAGTACAAGTGGGTTGTCCAAAAGGTTCAAGTCCTTCATAAGTAAGTAGTTTGGAATTGTTCCTGCGTTGAAGAACATTGTAATAGTAATGATAATGTTGAAAATTGAACGTCCCTTAAGTTTGTTGAAAATAAGTGGATAAGCGCAAAGCACTGTCATTGTCAGTGAAAGGAATGTACAAATCACTGTTAAAATTACGGTCCATACAAATGACTTAATGTACTTTGGATCTCCTAAAACTGTTGAATAAGCTGATAAGTTAATTCCCTTTGGAAGCAGATATACCTCTCTTTTTACAAGGAAGTCTGTTGCTGAAAGTGAACGTGCCAAAAGGTTGATCATTGGAATGATACAAATCAAACTGATAATTATGCAGATTGAAATGAAAATGATATCTCCCACCTTTGTCTTATCAGATCTAACCATGCGGGTTGTTTCTGTCTCGTCGTCTTTGTCTTTTCTCTTAGAACGTGCAAAGCCTTTTGTACTAAATTTTCCTGCTGTCATAACTAATTCTTTTGCCATACTTCACACCTCCTACCAAATACCGCGCTCGCCAAGCTTACGTGAAAGCCAGTTTGCGAAAAGGAGGAAGATAACTCCTACAACTGACTGGAACAAACCAACGGCTGTTGTAAGTGAGAACTGAAGGCCTTTGATACCGTTCTTGTAAACGAATGTTGAAATAACCTCTGCGTTCTGCATAACCAGGTTGTTCTGTAAAGCGAATGGTCTGTCGAATGCTGAACCTAAAATATTACCAAGTGCCATAATCAAAAGAACTACGATAGTGCTCTTGATTCCTGGAAGTGTGATGTGCCACATCTTGCGGAAGCGTCCTGCTCCATCAACTGAAGCGGCCTCGTAAAGCTCTGGTGAGATACCTGCAATAGCTGCGAGGTAGATGATTGAGTTCCATCCAAAGCTCTGCCAGATTCCAAGGAAGATGTAAGTTCCTACCCATTTGTGTGGATCATTCAAAAATGGAACTGCCTCTCCGCCAAGGTTTGTAATGAACATGTTTACAAGACCATTACTTGGAGCAAAAAGCTGAATTGCCAAACCATAGATGATAACCCATGAAAGGAAATGTGGCATGTAAGCAATTGTCTGTACTGTCTTCTTGAACCACTTAACATTAAGCTCGTTAAGGATTAATGCGAAAATGATTGGGATTGGGAAACCAATAACCAAATCTAAAAGGTTCAAGCCAACTGTATTTCTCAAAGCATTTAAGAAATCTCTGTTGTGAAAGGCCTGAATAAAATACTGGAAGCCATGATTGTCTGCCCATGGCATCTCTCCTACCTTTTGCACAATACTGTACTTCTTAAAGGCAATTAATACGTACTTCATTGGAACATACTTGAAAACCAAAAGATAAATCATTGGCAATAATAGTAAAACGTAAAGCTGCCAATATCTCTTAAAGTAGGCTTTCCAGTTAGTCTTCTCAGCTACCGCTGCTGCTGAGTTTTTCGCTGCAACAACTTTCATTTCTATCCTCCACTTCATAAATTTATAAAACTAGTATACAAGTATATTAGTACGTCAGAGGGGTGAAGTCCATATTAAAAAAACAACCAAAATGACTTTAACATTTTGGTTGTTTTACACGAATTTATTCTATTGTTGACTAATTCTTGCTAAGCTGTTTCGAAATATTGCGGGAAGGTCTTAATCAGCTCTTCCTGATCCAGTCTGTATCGATTCAAATGCTTCTCAACGATTTCCTTGGCCTTCTCCTTATCCTTTTCTTTAATAGCCTCAAGCATCAGTCTGTGGTCCCCTACAATCTTCTTATCCTTAACAGTAAGCATAGAAAGTGTACGGACTCTGTCGAAATGAATCATAATCATCTGACGCATATTATGAATGGTTTCTTTCTTGGCAGTTACATAAATCATTCTGTGGAATTCGTTGTCCAGCTCGAAAATCTTCTCTGTATTGTCCTTTTCAAGGTAGAATTCCTGCAGGGCCACGTTCTCCTCCAGCTGTTTGATATCCTCCTCTGTGGCCATATCACATGCCTCTTCGATTACGGCGATATCCAGCACCTTTCTAAGAAATACAGCCTCCTCCACATACTGGGAGTTGATAAGGGAAACATAGCTACCCCTCTGTGGGTAGATTTCGATAAGAGCTGCCTTATGTAATTCCTGGATTGACTCTCTTACTGGAGTACGGCTAACGCCTAAGAATGCTGATATTTCGTTTTCACTGATAGCCTGTCCCGGCTCCAAATCTGCTGACTTAATGTTCTCAGTGATTGCTCTAAGGGCATACTCCCTCGCAGTCTCTGAGCTCAACCTCTCGATTTTTTTCATAGTTCTCCTCATTTTAAGGTTAGAATGAAAGTTTGTTATTATTCTAACAAAAAGGATTCAACTTGTATACAAGTCAAACCCTTTTTGTTAAAACTGTTTAGTTTAAGTTCTTTTAAATTGTCACTTATTTTCTTTTGTAGATGGCAAAATACTTCTCAAGCCATGCTGCTGCAAGATCAATCCAAGCCTTTGCATCCTTATTTGTCTGAATGTCATATGCATCACGACATGATGTACTCTGGTCGCAAAGAGCCATTCCATGACCACCATCCTGAAAGATGTGGAGTTCAAAAGGAATGCCTGCTTCTGCAAGGGATGTAGCATAAATGGTAGAGTGAGCAACAGGCACCAGCTCATCCTTTGATGTTGACCAGATAAATGTTGGCGGAACATCCTCATCAACAAGACGTGCAGGACTCATATCAAGAAGCTTCTCCTGATCTTCCCAATCCTCCCCTAACATAAGACGGTTTGATACTGAGAAGAATTCGAATGCACCTTCGCTGTCCTTCTTTGTTGCCTCATACATGTAGATGTAATCTGTAAGTGGGTATCCTAAAATGCAGGCTGCTGGACGAAGAACCTCTTTATCTACTCCTACGAAATCAGTGATTACAGGCTTTGACCAGTGTGTTGAATACATGGCGCAGTTGTGTGCGCCTGCTGAGAATCCACAGATTGCAATTCTCTTGGCATCTACCTGCCACTCTCCTTTGTGCTCATTAATATAAGCAAATGCCAAACCAATTTCGCGCATTGGCTGTGGATGAAGTTTGTCAGGATTGATTGCCTGGTGTGCGAAATCTGTCTCCCAATAAGGCTTTGAACCATCATATGCAATTGAATATCTGAGAACAAATGCGTTGTAGCCCTGACGAAGGAATGCCATTGCAATAGGCTCGCCTTCACGATCACTGCAGCAAAGATATGCGCCGCCTGGGCAGATGAGAACTGCAGGACGCGCTTTGCCCTGAGTCATCTCTGGTGAATCATCTAAGATATAGGTGGTAAGAGTCACATCATCTCTACCCTCAATAAGCTTAATTACTTCGCTTTTCATAATAAAACCTCCCAATTTCTAGCGTTCTTAGAATACTATACTAGAATCTTGGGAGGTTGAAAACCGATTTATTTTAGTTTTTCACGGCTAAATTTTTACTTTTTATTCTTAACCTTCTTAACGTAGTCAACTACTTCAGCCTTAGTCGCCTTGTTAAGTTTTTCGAGCTTTTTAACTACCTCGTACTCTCCGGTACCCTTGCTGGCGATGACAAAATCAACATCTCCGGCACCCTTTCCAGGAATAGTATCCTGTAGGATATCGAATGGTGAAACATCAAGTACATCGCAGATAGCCATAATCTTTTCAGCAGATGGATTAGTCTTTTTTCTCTTCCAATCGCTGATTGTGCTCTGGGCAATTCCTGTACCAGCAGAAAACTCAAGTTGAGTCATGCCCTTTTCTTCCATAATTTTGAAAATTCTTTCGCTAATTATCATCTCTCGGCCCTCCCACCACATTAATCGATATCGTTTATACGATAATTATACTCTATTACAATAATACTCACAATAAGATTTCTGTTAATTTTGTCCATTGTGATGTAATTGTTTTTGCGTATACATTAAATTATCTATATTATCTGCAAACTCCTCTCTGCTCATATTGGTACTATAATTGTAAATTGCATATCCACAGCTCAAATCAACATCTGGGTGCCATTTACGTTTATCCCTTACATTTGCCAGCTTTTCTCTGGTCTGCAGAATCAGCTCATCAAGTTCGATGGCTGAAACATTATCGGTAATTACACAGAACTCGTCGCCACCAAATCTTCCAATGGAAGCTTCTCGACCAAATAAATCCGACAATATATCTGCAGTAATTTTTATAGCTTTATCGCCCTCATCATGACCATAGGTATCATTTATCGTTTTGAAATTATCTATATCCATCATGATTGCTGCGAAATTTTTTTTGCTCTGCTGGCTTGTCTTGATTTTTTCCTCCATCTTAATATCAAGACCACGTCGATTCAAAACACCTGTAAGATAATCAACGTTTACGTCATTACTTTGGAAGAAGAAAAACAGGATTAAACAACCAAGGGAAATACCTGCGTAAGTGGAATCGATGCTGGCCAAAAAGACCTGACACAAAGCTCCGATAAGAGCAAATATAGGAAGAAACAGAATCATGTTCTTATATTCACTCATAAAATCATTTCTAAAAACAACGGTATATACCAGAAGAAGAATGATAAAGACCATGACAAGAACAGCTCTTATCATAAAGAACTGGCCACGGTAATACAGGCCATCTTCAAAGTAGAAAAACCACCCCAGTTGTAATACTGAAGACATGGTAACAAGGACAACATTTATAATGGAAAATGCCTGGAATGCAGTTCTAAAGCTGGTTCTGGCATTGCTGCTTTCCTTGTCCATCCAACAGTCCACGTAGTTCACCGCAAACAAAATATCCACTGGATCTAATATGAAAATAATGAAATAGCCTATTCGTGCCAGAATCAAAAGGGAATCTGGATTGTTCTCGCCTATTCTACCTATGGACTCTGAAAATAATAAAACGAGCGTACAAATAAGAATTGCAGAGTATTTTCTACCTTTCTGCAACCTAGAGGTTTTGTTCTGAAAAATCAAAAGAAGAATCAGAAGGAACGATGTGAAAAAATTTAGTATCACCCAACCAGGTACTTCTATCATTTTTGCCCTCTCATTGGTATAGTACTGCTAGTTTCCCATTATTTCCTTCTGATTTTAACACCATAATTTTATAAAATTGTGACTTATTTAAGGATAATATCGTAATTTACTTCGAAAGTCTCGCCAGCTAATAACGTATTTCCGTATTCTCTTTCTTCAAGCTTCTGGTTAAAGCCTACTCTATCGCAACGGCCGTACCATGGCTCGATGCATACGAATGGTGCATGCTTTCCAACTGGTGACCATACGCCAAAGAGTGGCGCTGTGAAAGCAACTGTAAGAACGTCTTTACCTGCTGGATCCACAAGTGTTACTGCATCTGACTGCTGATCCTCGATGATGAGAGCATCTCTGCTGAAGAGCTCATCTGTCATTTTAAGGATGCCGTTATCAAGCTTGAAAGTGCTCTGGTCATTGCCGAGACATCCGCTGCCATCACCTGCAATTATGTTTGCAGTGATTTCTGAATTCGTATTTCCGTTTTTTTCAAATCTTAATGTGTATGTATCAAGGTCACAGTTGAATGCTGGGTGGCCACCGATTGAGAAATACATTGTTTCCTGACCAGGATTTTCTACCTTCCATCCCACCTTAACTGTTGCATCTGTGATTTTGTAGCTAAGTGTAAGGATAAAATCGAATGGATACTTAATTTTGCTGGCTTCTGAGTCCTTTAACTGGAATTCAAGCTCATCAGTTGATTCTTTTGCCAACTCAAAATCCATGTCTCTTGCAAAGCCATGCTGACCCATTTCATATGTCTTTCCAGCATATACTGACTTCTTATCGTAGTAATTTCCAACTAATGGGAAAAGCACTGGTGATGTACGTCCCCAAAAAGCGCTGTCAGCCTGCCACATCATCTCAGTGTTATCTGACTTTCTGATAAGTGATTTGATTTCAGCTCCATGGTCTGAAACTGTAAGTTTAATTTTGTCGTTCTCGATTGTGTAGTTCATTATTCTGTCCTTTCTTTATGAATCACAGGGATTATCCCGCATGTGATACTCTTTGTCCTCATCTATCATTTTAAGCATAATATCTGCAAACTTCGGATCGAACTGGCTTCCTTTGCCCTTTTCTATCTCGCTTCGGACCACTTCCTGAGGAAGGGCTCCTCTGTAGCTTCGGTTGCTGGTCATGGCATCGTAGGCATCTGCCACAGCGATAATTCTGGCTTCCTCTGGAATGTCATCACCTGACAACCCTTGTGGATATCCCTTGCCATCATATCTTTCATGATGCCATTTTGCACCTGCTGCAAGCTCTGGCATTTCCTGAATATTGCCAAGAATCTTTCCACCAATTGAAGGGTGCTTTTTTATTCGGGCAAACTCTTCATCTACAAGCCTTCCCGGCTTATTTATTACCTCATCAGGAACTCCGATTTTACCTACATCATGAAGGAGTCCCATCATGAAAATTTTCTCCTGCCTTTTCTCGTCATAGCCATATTTTTTTGCTATTTCTTTTGAATAAATCGCCACTCTTCCGGAATGACCATTTGTGTAATTGTCTTTTGCATCGATGGCATCTGCCAGACTCTCCACGACGTGGATAAAGAGATTCTCATTTTCTCTGGTCTTCTCATATACCATGCTTTCCAGGTCTCTCTGAAGTCTTACCAGCTCCACCGCATGCTTCACCCTGAGCACCAGCACACTTGCCACAAATGGCTTTCTGATAAAGTCCATTGCACCAAGGGAAAGCCCCTTTGTCTCGGCATCCTCATCCTCGTTGGCAGTTAAAAATATTACCGGCACGTCTTTCCATCCAGAATCGCTCTTTTTCAGCTCCTTTATTACTTCAAACCCGTCCATTTCCGGCATACTGATATCCATCAGGATGAGGTCTGGCTCCGGGTTGTCTTTAGTATGTTCCAAAAGAGCTTTTCCGGATTTGAGCGCAACCACCTTAAGCCCAGCACCTGTAAGGGTATTCCAGGCTCCTTTAAGAATTATAGGGTCGTCGTCAACAACTATAATCTGTGGAATCATTTTCACCTCCAGAAGGGCAATTCCTTTATCAAATGATATCGTAAAACCGTTTATGCATCAACTTCATAGTGGTATACTCAGGACATGGAGGGATTTTACGATGAACATTAATATTCCTGGTATCGAAGTAGAAATGGCTATCAAAAACACTGGTTCTGAGGCTCTTTTCACAGAGCTTCTTGGTGATGTCTACAAGCTCATGGATGAAAAAATAAATCTTGTAGAATCCTACCTGGCTGACAAGGATATTCAAAACTACACCGTTCAGGTTCACTCTCTCAAGACCACCTGCCGCATGATTGGCGCCATGGATCTCGGTGAGGAATTCTTTAACCTTGAAAAACTTGGTAAAGAAAATGATTTGGCTCAAATTGAAGCGCTCACACCAGGCGTGTTGGACTCCTTGCGGACATTTAAACCTTACCTAGAACCGTTTGCCTCAATGGATAATACAGGCGAAAAAATCGATTTTGATTCAACCGCGTTTTCAGTTATCCTAAATAAGCTCATTGCGGCAATAGATGACTTTAATCTTGGTGTCGCCGAAGAAGCCACCAAACAGCTCTTTTCTTATGATTGTGATGAAGAGCTTTCTGGTAAGCTTGACGATTTGGATAAGCTGGTTTCTAATATCGATTATGACGAGGCAAAGGCTCTTGCAAAGCAGATTCTGGATAGTCTATAGGCTAATTTATTTCAGCTCTAAAGTTCCGTAAGCTGCTACTGCTTCATCCACTGTCATTTCTCCATTAACAACTGCGTATGCTGCTGCCCTGAACTGTTTTACAGCTGTATCCAGAATTTCTGTATCTCTAAAACTAATCGTTCTTTCCGCTGGAAAATCTGAAAGTGAAGCATACACCTCGTCCAAAGAATAATCCTGAGTAGGTGTTATCAGTCTCTTTTCCTGGGCCATAAGGTCAAGTTCCTTTTCACTTGTAAGGAATCTGATAAATTCATTTGTCATGTCGATGTTGGCTCCGTTTTTATTTACACAGAATAACAGCGACATTGAATCCATATAATAACCCCCATCATCACCGGAAGGAGCTACATAAAAGTCATACTTAAAAGGATTTACCTCGAATGCTTCTGATTTACTCTCACGCTTTTTTGTTCCAGAGACAACATCTCCAGAGCAGAGCATCATAGGCACATCTCCTTCAAAGAATCTCAGAATTACTGCATTGTAATCATCTTCAATTTCAGCAGCACATTTATTTACATCTATATAGCCCGAATCTATCAGCTCCGCTAATCTTGTTAGAGCTGCTCGCATAGTTTCTCCACAAGAAGGCTCAAGATTATTTAAATCGTCCTCAATGCTTCTGTCATCCTTTACAGCTTTTGCAAACATTGGGTATGCAAAGGCATAGCCTATTCCTGGCGTGGTTGAGGTATTGGCACCCATAATAGGTGATTCATAGCCTGCTGCCTTAAGTTTTTCGCAGGTATCCTTTAATTGGCCAAATGTGGTTGGAACCTGAAGCCCTTCCTTTTCAAAGATATCCATATTCACAAGCATTCCGTAGGATGTGGCAAATATTGGAAGGGTTTTGATTTCACCATTATTCATTTCCCATCTTAAGTCTGTTCGGATACAATCCAAGTCGATTTCAAGTTCTGGTGTTGAAAGAACCTCTGCGCTCTCGAATAGGCAATCATAACGCTCATCACCGTACATCCATGGCTGAACTACGTATATATCAGGCTGCTCCTCTCCTACAATGGCCTGCCTGATGGTGTTACTGTAGTCATCAAGATATGTGTACTGGATTTCCCCCTCTGGGTAATGACTGTAGAATCGCTCAAAGGCACTTTCTAAAGATTCAAAATTGGAGTAGGTTCCGGCCACAGACAGCTTATACTCTGTATCTGAAGGTAATTTGGGAGAAAACTCTTTGCTGGCCTTATCCTGGTTTTCATCCTGACTTTGCTCCTGAGCCTGGGTGTCGTTATTGTTCTCATTTTGACTTTGACTCTGAGACTGGCCGCAACCTGCCATGGCAAGTATCAATGTTGTTATTAATGTTGTGGATAGGATTTTATTAATGCTTTTATTCATGTTCTCTCCTTTCAGTATCAATAGCCTCTTGCTTCTGTAAATAAGCTAAAGCCTGCTCTTCTGTTTTAACTACTGCCACATTGTATCGGCCCGACAGCCGTGCCCTGATTCTCTTTAAAAATCCCACATCTTCACTCACTATGAGGATGCTTTGAATGTTCTCAGCTTTAGATTTTTCTTCGTTTGAGGCAACTTTTTTGTCGTTTTCTGTCTTGGTTTCTGTTGCTTGGGTTGCATCAGGCTGTTCCAGAAGGTCCTCTGGCAGATATGAAAGCAACATACTTTCCAGTCTGTTTGTATCAATTGGCTTTGTCAGATAATCGTCAAAGCCAGCATTTATATAGGTTTCACGCATGCCTGAAACAGCATTTGCGGTAAGACAGATTACAGGGGTTTTCTGATTTGGAGTATCCGCACACTCTTTCATTTCCTTTATGGTTTCGATACCATCTTTATCCGGCATCATATGATCCAGGAAAACCACATCGTAGAAATTCCGTTTGAAAAGGGCTATACAGGCATCACCACTATCTGCCGTATCAATCTGCATTTTCGTTTCACTTAGAAGACTTACAAATACCTTAAGGTTAATCTCGTTATCGTCCACCACAAGTATTCGTGCTCTAGGTGCCACAAACTGTACCTGATAAGCCTTTCTTTCGCTGAGGAAGTGTTTGTAGGCCAAATCAAATTCTCCAAGTGGCTCCCATTCCACTACCTTTTGTTTTAGGGCGAAAGAAAACTCGGAACCTGTGCCATATTCGCTTTCCACCTGAATTCTGCTGCCCATCATATTAAGAAAGCTCTGGGCTATAGCCATTCCCAGGCCAGTGCCTTCAATGTTTCGATTTTTCTTTTCCTCAATTCTCTCAAAGGCAGCAAATAGTTTGTCCAAATCTTCCTTCTTAATACCTATTCCAGTATCCTTCACACTGACATGAAGAAGTATGTGGTCTGGTTCATCTTGGCATTTACTGCTAGATACAGAGAAAATAACTCTTCCTTCATTTGTGTATTTAACAGCATTTGAAAGGATATTTGTGATTACCTGCTTTATTCTGATTTCATCACCGTGGAGGAGCCTTGGAATATCCTTATCCACATTAAGTTCGAAGCTAAGCCCCTTTTCCTCTGCCCTTCGCTGGACCATGTTTACAAGATCATTTAAAAGAGAAGCAATGTTGTAGTCCACATTTATGATTTCCATCCTTCCAGCTTCTATCTTTGAGAAGTCAAGGATGTCATTGATGATTCCAAGAAGGGTATTTCCGGCAGCCCTTATGTTTTCTGAGTAGCCTATGACTTTCTCATCTTCACTATCTCGCAAAATCATTTCATTCATGCCGATTATGGCATTCATAGGGGTTCTGATGTCATGGGACATGGTGGACAGGAAATAGGATTTTGCTTCATTTGCCTGATTTGCAGCCTCTGCCGCAACTGACAGCTTTCGGTTATAGTTCAAAAGCACTCCCATATTGAAATGTAGAAGAACCACCAGTCCAAAGGAGACGATTCCCAAAAGAATCCAGTCAATGGACCTGTTGACCGTCAGCTCCTTGGCTGGAATGTATGCTACAAGGAACCAGGAATCAAGGCCAGTCAGTGGAGAGTATGCTATGACACTATCCTCATTTTTAGAGTTGCGGATGTGCATAGAGCCAATGCTGGTGCGAATAGTGTCCACTACATTGTTATATTCCTGAGTGGTCATCGGATTGTAGGATTTAAAATATTCAAAAAAGTTGCTGTTTTTCAGGGATTTTCCGTGGATCATGTAGTCGCCATCCCAGTCAATAAGGGATATTTCCACCTTTTCATATTCCCCCTTCAGAAAGACCAGTTTCTGTTCCAAACGGCTTACAGGAACCACGCGAATAATAAGGCCTTGCCTCATCTCACCGGTTTCATCATCCAACACTTTTACATTGTTTAAAAAAGCGATGGACTGCACGCCGTTTAAAGGGTTGGTATATGCCCTTGTCAGGTTTACCACACCATTCACGTTACTGATTTCAAGATTGTCAAAAATATTAATGTTGGTGTATCTCACAGAGTAATCCGACGGATCTGTTGATTTGGCGGAGGTAGATATGCCCGTCATAGAACCGTCATCAATATAGATAAGATGTCCCGAAATTTCGGGAGAAATTTTTGCTTTTCGAATATAAGAAATGGCCTCCTCAATGGTCATAGGAGTCCCTGCCTCCGCAGACCTATTGATATAATTTGACCAAATATCACACAGATGCTGCTCATCCTCCAGATAGTTGGCGATGATTTGCTCTGTGGTTGTTGTCATTTTCTCAAAAGACGCAATTGAAGCACGGTTTGACTCTTCTGCCCTGTCGTTGGCATACTTCAGGATTATGAAAAGAATCAAACCCACTATCAATATATTTATGATGAAAATATATCGTTTCTTCAATCTGCGTCCCCTGTAAAAACTAAAAAGTTATACACAATAACACAGATTAAGTGTACCATTTAACTATTTTTATATTGTTAAAAAAGGATGATGAAATCTTTACCAATTCTTGACTATTGCGATTTCTTTGATATATCCCTCGTCATCATTAGGTGTTTCAAGAATGAATGGAAGATTTTGGAGAGCTGGATGTGTGGCAACGCGCTTCATTGCCTCCATTCCAATGTACCCCAGGCCCAGCTTTTCATGTCTGTCTTTGGCAGCGCCGCATTCATTTTTGCTGTCGTTGAAGTGTATGGCCTTAAGTCTTTCTAGGCCGATGATTTTATCAAACTGGGTAAGCACACCATCTAAATCATTTACGATGTCGTAGCCACCATCCCACACATGGCAGGTATCAAGGCAGACGCCAAGCTTGTCATTGAGCTCAACTCTGTCTATGATTTCTCTTAATTCTTCAAAGGTCTTACCTACTTCTGAACCTTTTCCAGCCATTGTTTCAAGCAATACTGTTGTGTTCATCTCTGGCCATAATGACTGATTCAGGCCATCTGCAATCTGCTGAATTCCCACCTCTGCACCCTGACCAGTGTGAGAACCAGGATGGAAATTGTAATACTGATTTGGCACCTGCTCCATTCTCTGCAAATCCTGCTGCAACATATCAAGTCCGTTAGCTCTGGTCTCCGGCTTTGCCGAGCAAAGATTCATTGTGTAGCTGGCGTGTGCTACAAGTGTTCCAAACTTTTCCTTTTCAAGGATTGCCTGAAGCTTTTCCACATCTGCTGGCTCAATATCCTTGGCTTTTCCACCTCTTGGGTTCCTTGTAAACCATGCGAAGGTGTTGCCGCCGAAGTCCACCATCTGACGTCCCATTGCTTCATATCCATTTGTCACTGATAAGTGACAGCCTATGTATACCATTAATTTTCCTCTTTCCTATTGGTTGAATTATGCCTGACCATTATATCAAATCCAAGGTCATTTGCTCATATTTTTCTGGCAAGTCATTCATGTAGCTAAAACAATCATTAGGCTTGTAGAGGATTTTGTTTGCTTTACTGGTATCTTCGAGAAGCTTCATAAGCCTTTGGCTGTTAGGGCTTGGCACATCGTAGGCATTGCCATAGGTATTTATGTATTTTTCTTTCAGACCAGGGAAATGCTTGTCCAGTGCCTCGTAGAAATACTCTCTGTCACCATCTCTTAAGGTCACCCCCATTCCAAAACAGATGATTCCTTTCACTCCCACACGAATACATTCCTGTAATATCGCATTTACATTTTCCTCTGTGTCGTTTATAAAAGGAAGTATTGGCGTGAGCCAGACTATTGTGGGGATGCCACGATTTTGCATCTCCTCTAACACCTGTATCCTGCGTTTCGTGTTGCAGACATTTGGCTCTATGATGGAACACAGGTTGTCATCATAGGTGGTCAGGGTCATTTGAACCACTGCCTTAGCCTTTCGATTTATTTCCTCCAGGAGGTCTATGTCTCTGAGGATTCTGTCTGACTTTGTCTGGATGGCTATTCCGAATTCATATCTGGAGATGATTTCCAGGCATTGTCTTGTAAGCTGCAGCTGCTCTTCGCAGTGCATGTATGGGTCCGACATGGCACCTGTGCCTATCATGCATCGCTTTCTTTTAGATTTAAGGGCTGCTTCCAAAAGCTCTGGGGCATTTTGCTTCACTTCGATATCCTCGAAGGCATGGGTAAACTGATAGCATTTACTTCTGCTATCACAATAAATACAGCCATGAGTACACCCACGATATATATTCATACCGCTACGCCCGCCACCATTTGCAGTTAATATCCCCTTCGCATTTACGAAATGCATCTTCCCCTCCGTTAGTTATTCCATGCGTATTCCATCATGTCTATGCCAGGCTTGCCACTCCGGATTTTCTCGATTTCTTTGGTGCAAAAATCTATAGCCTCGTTGATGAACTCATCTGACATTTCTTTTGTGAAAAAGAAAATAGGCTCTTCTTTGATTGGCTGGAAGTAGTAGTTTAGGTTGGCCATAAAATTTGGCAGATCAAAATCGCTGATTTGGTTGAGATCCTCGTTGGCAAAATCCTCCGGTATCACAACGTCATTCTCTAGCTGATACTTGTTTATCACATACTGATTTACAATCCCATAATCCTTATGCAATCGCTCTACATTGCCCTGTTTATGCGGGTTCCAGCTATGCCTAACATATACATATTGCCTGTAAAGGGCATCTTGAACCAGGTGAAGATAGTAACCCATGTACAGGTCATCAGAAAGCATCTTCTCTCCAAACTCTTGCCTGTATCTGTCAAAGTCGTAGGTCTTCTTTGTACCCTCATTAACAAAGATTTTTAAGTGGGCATTCCTTTCCTTCTCGCCTTTAATCCCTGCATCTACTAGGATGGCACCAAACTTAAGCCTGTTCGTATCAGTAAAATCTATTTTTTTTGTTAGCTCATTTGTTATCGCCAAGTGCATTATGCTTGAAGCCATTTTTTCTTCTCCAAATGATAGTATTTAAAATCGCCCTCTTGCTTGATAAATTCGAATCCCAGCTTATCGAGGATATGCTGACTCCTTGTGTTTTTTACAATGATATCAGCATTTACTTTTTCCAGTCCTAGCTCATCAAAAGCATATTGAATAGCCTGTCGCTCAGCTTCTGTTCCATAGCCCTTGCATTTGAAATCATCATTTTGCATATGGATACTGAGTTCACATTCTTTATTATCAAAATCAATTTGCTTCAGCTGAACTTCACCAATTGGCTTATCTTCAAGCATTATGGCAAACAGTATTCTTGTTGGCTCCTGTTTGGAATCAAAATATTTATCAACCTTTTCTGGGCTGTATTCAAACGGCTTGAACATTGACATATCCATAAAAATAGCATCATCATTCTGCCAACCTTTATAAAGCTCATGACAAAGCTCTCTGGTCATCTTTTGTAATCTAATCTTCTGCATGTCTCTACCATCTCTTCATGTTTGTCTCAAATTTATTCTCATATGCAACTTTAAGCTCATCTGCTGTAATCCCAAAGCATTGCATCACGTCATTGTAGTACATGAGGACATCTGCCATCTCTTCCACAAGGTGGTGTCTAAGTTCGGCATCATTGCAGGCTTTTGTCCCACCATTCTTTTTAACAATGTCTATGACTTCACCAATTTCTCCAACCATCCACAGCAGCTTATTCTTCCCCGTCTCCGGACCAATAGGCTCCCATTTATCTTTATATTTATCCTGAAGCTGTCTTTGCATTTCCTGCATCTCATTAATTGTAAAATCCGCCATTATCTTCTCCCTAAATAATAATTCAATTTTGGCAGGTTTAACTGCCAAAATTAGTATCTATGTCAAATACAATACTTCTTAATCTTGTTCTCTACACTTTTAGCATCAAATGGTTTATCCTCTGATTCCATTGATATTAAAAGGTTATCTCCCACATTATACCCATTTTGTTCATATATGGCTATTTTTTCGAAGTTTTTCCTAGCATAATCTACATCTCCAAGCATTCCCAAATGCTCCCAATAAATAGTCTTCCGCTTCCTCACATTTAATATCACAAAATCAGGATAGACTGTATATCTGCTATTAAGCTCAAGCAATGGCTCATAGCGATATGGCACATTATATTTATCCAGCAAGTCTGCAATTATCTTTTCAGATTTTGATCTAACATAAACACCTTGTGAGGTATAGTACTTACCATCGCTTGGGAATGGATTCTGATTACCTGTATGCTCTTCCAGCCATCTTTGAATATACATTTCATCTGGCTCTATAATGGGGATTATCATTTTTTTCTTGGCTTCAGGCATATCCTCATATAGCTTAGTTATTATCTCTATATCATAAGTATTTATAATTTGCTCAAGCTTAGTCTTCTGCATTTCTAAAATATTTACAGCAGCCATTTCATAATCCTTTTGAATAATTTTATTCACAAGCCTCAACTGCTTCTTGCCGGCATATTTCTTTATTCCAGTGCTTCTATCAACCAGATAATATTGTGTGCTACCGTGACTTTTAGAAACATTTACTTTAAAGTCAGGAATATCTTTTAGCTTTGCGATATTTCTATTCCCTTTTGCTATCAGATTTTCTATTTCATTCAATTGCTTTACTAAGTCCATTTTATAATTTTTCAACAGCCATTCCTCCATAATCAACTACATTTACGGGCGAAGCAAATAGATTACCTTTTTTACCCGTAAGTTTAAAAACACTAAAAAAATTTTTACGGGTATTATTTATAACTCCTGCAATATACCCGTAAATATTCCATCTTTTCACAGCATTTCCTCATTATCCTAAAGTAACCTGCTCTCAATTTACGGGTGAATTCAGCCATTCAATATACTCACCCGTAACAACTTTTATTTCTTACGGGTAAAACTTACATTGGAGTCAATCCCGCCCGTAACCCTCAAAAACAACAATTTAAATTTACGGGTGCAGAGACAGTAAATAGCAATTTACCCGTAAATCCATTCTTCAACATCAAAAAATAAATTGGAAAACTTTGGCGAAATGAAATAATCTGCCATGACAGTGATAAATTAACATCACCTTTCAAACGATAGATAGAAATATAACTCCCTGCCAATAAAATGTCAAGTCATCTGATGACTGCATCCCCACAAAATAAAAAAGAGAGCCGATTTCTCGGCTCTCTTGAAGATATCTATTCAAAATAATCCATATTTACTTTATTTCCTTTGAATACAGGAAATCATCGTCGCCACCATAATTAGTAATCTCTTTTACGAAGGAATATCCAAAGTGTTCGTATAATCCGGCGTTTTCCCAAGGTGTAGGAATATAGCTTCTTGTAAATCCCTGCTCCTTCAGATACTCATTGGCATAATCAATCAGCTTTCCGCTTATTCTGTGTCCGCGGTATTCTTCTGTCACAAACACACAGGATACCCAAGGATATAGTTCTGGCAAAGGATAATAATCCTCTTTCATAACAGATGCCATTCCGATTATATTACCGTTAGCCTTTGCTACGAACATGGTCTCCCAATCAGAAAACTCCCAGTTTCTCACAAGGTTTGCGATATGCTCCTTTACTTCAATCCATGAACAGCCCTCTATAAACTTCAATAAATCATCTGCCAACGGTGTACCTTTATCAACCTTTTGTATCTCAAAGTCCTCAGGTAAACACCATCCGAAATGCTTGGCAACAAGATTCGCTGTTTCCTCAACAGTTCTGTTTTCGTCACGCTCAAGCCAGAAGTAATCGCTGTTTTTGATAGAATTATAAGGATTGGCATTCAAAGAGCATAGAGTTTCATTACAGTTTGCCTTTGCCGCCTCAGGATTAGTAGTACTTTCTATAAATTCCTTAAAGCCCTGATGGTCTAGTCTGTTGCAATACTCATCAACTATATCAACAGGCTCTCGAAGCATGAATGCTATTCTTGATGGCTCAGTTAATGTCTTTGCCTGGTCTAGTGTCAAATGGCAATCACAAATAACAGGCCCATTCTGAGATAATCTTATAAGATCCAATAGAACAAAATCCAACTGCTCCCTTGTGTTATCAAGTAACCACTGCTTATACTCCTCTGGCTCTCTGCCAAAGAACTCATCTGCGCTTTCAAAGCTTTTATTCATGTTTGGCTGATGCTCTTTATCCGATAAAGCCTGATGAACTGGAAAATGCTCATCAATATCATAAACTGGAATACCAAACTTCTCGCCAAGTGCTTTTGAAACTGTTGTCTTGCCTCCGCAAGGTGTACCTGTAATAAAGTAAACGTTTCTTAAATACTCTTTAATTATATTGTCCTGAAATATCATTTCGATTCTCCTTATATAAATAGTTTTTTAGTTTCGAGTTGATCGAAGCATGAAACTATTCAATAAGTCTCATGCTTTTAGATATTTCTTAACTTTAAAAACATTACCATTTCATTTTCCTCCAATTTGTTATTTCATTAAAAAAGCCGTGCTACGAACTATACATTCATAGCACGACTATTTGTTTATACCACAAAACTAATCAAATGTCACGTTTTTCTCAGTATGAAGATTTTTGTTTATTCCATCTCCACTGTTCCAGGTGGCTTAGAAGTCAAATCGTACATTACGCGGTTAACGCCCTTTACCTCGTTTATGATACGACTCATAACACGCTGAAGTACTTCGAATGGGATTTCTGAAGCTTCTGCTGTCATGAAGTCTACAGTCTCAACTGCACGGAGCACTACTGCGTAATCGTAAGTACGCTCGTCGCCCATAACACCTACAGAGCGCATGTTTGAAAGGGCTGCGAAATACTGATCTGGAAGCTTTGCAAGACCAGCTTCAGCAAGCTCAGTACGATAAATATAATCAGCATCCTGAACGATGCGAACCTTCTCAGCTGTAACCTCTCCGATGATACGGATACCAAGACCTGGGCCTGGGAATGGCTGACGGAATACAAGATACTCAGGTAATCCAAGCTCAAGACCAACCTTACGAACTTCATCCTTGAAAAGGTTTCTAAGTGGCTCGATGATTTCCTTGAAATCAACATAATCTGGAAGGCCACCTACGTTGTGGTGAGACTTGATAACTACTGACTCGCCGCCAAGTCCTGACTCTACAACGTCTGGGTAGATAGTTCCCTGTGCAAGGAAATCAACAGTGCCAATCTTCTTAGCCTCTTCCTCGAATACACGGATGAATTCCTCACCGATAATCTTACGCTTCTGCTCTGGCTCCTCTACGCCAGCAAGCTTTGCGTAATAACGGTCTGCTGCGTTAACACGAATGAAGTTGATATCAAATGAACCAGCTGGACCAAATACGCCCTCAACCTCATCGCCCTCGTTCTTACGAAGAAGACCGTGATCTACAAATACGCATGTAAGCTGCTTGCCGATAGCTTTTGCAAGAAGTGCTGCAAGTACAGATGAATCAACACCACCCGAAAGTGCAAGCAATACCTTACCATCGCCAACCTGCTCACGAATCTCGCCGATAGTCTGCTCAACGAATGAATCCATGCGCCAAGTACCTGCTGTACCGCAGATATTACGAACAAAGTTAAATAAAATGTCCTTACCCTGAACAGTGTGAAGCACCTCTGGGTGGAACTGAATTGCATAAAGCTTCTTCTCCTCACAAGCTGATGCTGCAACTGGGCAGTCTGCTGTGTGGGCAATTATTTCAAAACCAGGAGCTACCTTGCTGATGTAGTCGAAGTGACTCATCCAAACGATAGTTGATTTTTCAACGCCTGCGAATAAAGTATCGCCTGCTCCATCAATATAAGTCTTAGTCTTACCATATTCACGGACTGGGGCCTTTTCAACCTTTCCTCCAAGCACATGCATCATAAGCTGTGCGCCATAGCAAAGACCAAGCACAGGTATTCCTAACTCGAAAAGCTCCTTAGTGTAAGTAGGGGCACCTTCCTCATAGCATGAATTTGGACCACCTGTAAGGATGATTCCCTTAGGATTCATTTCTTTGATTTGTTCAAGCGGGGTACGATAAGAATAGATTTCACAATAGACGTTACATTCTCTGACACGGCGGGCTACAAGCTGATTGTACTGACCGCCAAAGTCAATAACGATGACTTTTTCCTGGTTCATTAGTCGCTCCTTTGAAATTATAATTGATATTTAAATTTCCTATATAATATATGCTTTTCCCTTTTTCTTCAACAGTTAATATTAATAATTTATTCTTCGTATCCGATAACGTATATAGAAATATGTAACTATGCAGGGTTTCAGGAGCTTCATATGAGTATAAGTGTTACCAATTCCCTTTCACTAAGATTATATTATGGACAGTACTCAGCACTTGTAAAAGGTTCAACCAGAAAGGATGCCACTGTAGGCACTCTCTCTTTTGCCGATGCAAGTGCCCTTCGTAATGCTGTCAGAAGACTCCAGGACTACAAGTTTGAAGATGGGACCGAGGCTGAAATTCAGGAAAAACTCAAGGCATTCTCTGATGCTGTTAATAATACGCTGGATTCCGGGGCAAACTATGCGGGTAACAGCACATCTGTAAAGAATGCTGTATCGAAGATAAAAAATCTCAATAAAGAATACGCATCTGACTTAAAGAAAATCGGAATCACTGTGGATAAAGACGGCTCCATGTCTGTTTATGAATCTGCTTCCAAGCTATATAGTAAAGAAAAATTCTCAAAGTTCTTCGACAAAGATTCCAAGTATTTAAACGACCTTTACAGCGCTGCCCAAAGAATCACACGCCGCGTGGACGTAAGGATTTAACTTGAACTTTTGCCCCATATAGATTACATTATCATATGGGAGATTATGTAATCTCCTAATACTATTTTGGAGGCATTTTCTAAGATGTTGTTTAGTTCGTCTCAAAAAAGGGGACTTAAAATAATAATTGTAGGATGCGGTAAGGTTGGTCGCACCCTCGTTGACAGACTTTCCAAAGAAGGTCACGACATCGTTGTCATCGACCAGAAACAGGAAAGAATAGATAATCTTACAAATCTTTACGATATCATGGGCATTCAGGGAAACGGTGCCAGCTACAGCACACAGTTGGAAGCAGGTATTAAGGATGCTGATCTTATCATCGCTGTTACTAACTCTGATGAGCTTAATCTTCTCTGCTGTACAATTGCAAAGCAGGTTGGTGATTGCGCTTCTATCGCAAGAGTTAGAAACCCAGACTATTCAAAGGAAATTTCATACCTTCAGGAAAAGCTTGGTCTTGTAATGATTATTAACCCTGAGCTGGAGGCTGCAAAGGAGATTTCTTCAATCCTTTCTCTTCCATCTACATTGGAGGTTTCATCATTTGCCCACGGCCAGGCTGAAATGGTTGAGTTTAAAATCGAAGAAGGCAATGTTCTCGATGGTCTTAAGATTAAGGACCTTAGCTCAAACATCTCTAGCAAGGTGCTTGTTACAGCTGTAAAGCGTGGTTCTGAGATTGTTATCCCTACCGGTGATTTCACTCTTCAGGCTAACGATATTGTCAGCGCCGTAGGTGCCAGACGTTTCGCCCGTACATTCTTAAATGAAATCGGATTCAAAACACGTCAGGTTAAGGACTGTCTTATTGTTGGTGGAGGTAAGGCTTCATATTATCTTGCAAACCTTCTCCTTCAGGCTCGTATCAATGTCCGCATTATCGAGCGTAATAAGGAGCGTTGTGAAGAGCTTTCAGTTGCACTTCCAAAGGCTACTATTATCAACGGTGATGGTGGCGATGAAGCGTTACTTCGTGAAGAAGGCATCGAGTATGTAGAGAGCTTTGTCCCTCTTACAGGAATCGATGAAGAGAACGTTCTTCTCACACTTTATGCTAATCAGGTAAGTAATGCGAAAGTTGTAACAAAAGTCAACCGTATTAATTTTGATAATGTATTATCTCAGCTTAACCTTGGTTCTGTGGTATATCCACGCCATATTACAGCTGAATCAATCATCGCCTATGTACGTGCCAAGAGCGCATCTGGCGATGGTGATGATATCCTCACACTCTATCATATGTTTGATAGAAAGGTAGAGGCCATCGAGTTTAACATTACTGAGAAATCAAATGCTACTGGCGTTCCATTCTCAGTTTTACAGTTTAAAGACAATGTCTTAATTGCCTTTATTAATCGTAACGGTAAAATCATTATCCCAAGCGGTTCTGACACTATCGAGGTCGGAGACACAGTCATGGTTGTTACCACACATACTGGCTTTGGAACTATATTAGATACATTGAGGTAAAATAGGGCATGAATAATTCCGTCATTCGTTTTATCCTGCTTTATGTAGTGGGATTCATGGGAATATTTTTGATGCTACCGATTTTTGTAGCACTTATATATCACGAGAATGTTTGGGTAGATTACGCTGTTGTTGCGGTACCTTGCCTCATTCTCGGAATTATTAACAGTAGAATAAAACCAAAGGAAGTTTCCTTCTATCTTAAGGAAGGATTCTTCTGCACCGGAGCTTCATGGGTTATCTTATCAGTAATCGGTGCTATCCCGCTTTGGCTTACAAACGAGATTCCTCACTTTATCGATGCAGTTTTTGAAACAGTTTCAGGTTTTACCACAACTGGAGCGTCTATTTTGGATAATGTAGAGGCTTTATCACATGCCTCTCTGTTCTGGCGAAGCTTTACTCACCTTGTTGGTGGTATGGGAGTTTTAGTATTCCTTCTTACTATCATCCCTTTGGCCGGTGGTGAGGGTTCTCAGTTCAATCTTATGAAAGCAGAGTCACCTGGACCATCTGTTGGAAAGCTTGTACCTAAGCTTAAGAACACAGCACAGATGCTCTATCTTATTTACTTAGGTTTATGTGCATTGGAGATTATCCTTCTTTTAATCGCAGGAATGACTCCATTTGAGGCTATCAATACAGGAATTGCCACAGCAGGTACTGGAGGTTTTGGTATCTACTCAAGCAGTATCGGTGGCTTTAATGTGGCATGTCAGTGGATAGTTGCTATTTTCATGTTTGTATTCGGTGTAAATTTCAACTTCTACTACTATGTACTTTTCCATCATGCAAGAGATGCCTTCCGTATGGAAGAAGTTAGAATGTACGCTTTCCTTACTGGAATTTCCATTGTCATTATTACTTTAAACACATTAAGCTGCAGTGCTGGCCTTTTCGATGCACTTACAAAGGCAGCCTTCCAGGTTACCTCTATCCAGTCATCTACAGGCTTCTCTACTACTGATTTTGATATGTGGCCACAGACAAGCCGCTGCGTTTTAGTACTTCTTATGTTCATCGGTGCCTGCGCAGGATCTACAGGTGGTGGAATTAAAGTTTCCCGCTTTGTTCTTATGGGAAAGGCTGTACACAAGGAGCTTATCAGCTACATCCATCCACGTAGCATTAGAAAGACACTTATGGATGGCAAGCCAGTTACTCACGATACAGTTCGTTCAAACAACGTTTTCTTCGGTACATTTATGCTTGTGTTCTTCGTAAGCGTATTTGTTTTATCTTTTGAAAATATTGATTTTTCAACTGTATTTACATCTGTTATTGCCTGCCTTAGTAATATCGGACCTGGCCTTAGTATGGTTGGTCCTACCCGAAACTTTGCGTTTTACACAGACATATCTAAGATTATGCTTATTCTTGATATGCTTGCAGGACGATTAGAGCTCTTCCCTATTTTGATGCTCTTCCATCCAAATATCTGGCAGGACTTGTTTACCAAGCGCAAAGTAAAAAAATTAAAGCACGCTGGCAAAGTACTTAATGACGATTTTAAAAAATAATTTATGAATACAGTTTTAATGAAGATGACTGAAGCATACGATTATCAGTCATTCTACGAAAAAATTAAAGATTGTTGCATCTTAGATTGCAAATCAATAGAAGGCACACGCTGCTATCTGGACGACCTTGCCAAGGAAGTCCTGATAGATAGGCTTGTGCCTTTTGGCGCTGATGGAATTCACTTTATTGATTCCGGAAACTATCATTATCTGAGCCTACTTTGGCTCACCAAAATTCAGGAGGATTTCAATCTGATTCTCTTTGATCATCATCCTGATAACCAGCCTCCTAGCTTTGGCATGATTACCTCCTGCGGAGGATGGGTTTTAGAGGCCCAGGAGAGCCTTCCGCACCTCAAGCAGGTTTATACCTATGGTGTAGGTGAAGAAGTGCCTATTGAGCAGATTTCAAAGGATTTACCTATATATATTTCCATAGATAAGGACGTTCTTTGTACGGATGATGCCATCACCGACTGGGATCAGGGCGATATGAAACTTTCCACTATGTTGGAAATGCTTGACCAATTGTGTGCAAATCATGAAATAATTGGTGTGGATATATGCGGAGATTCAGGCGAAGACGCCCCAGTTGGCGGAAAAATCAATAATCTGACAAATGCAACACTTTTTGACTTTTTATCCGAAAATATTTTATAATAGTGGTAAGAAAATTGATTGGAGGGAACCACTATGTATCCAGTAATTACTATTTCAAGAGAATTCGGCAGCGGTGGTCATAGCATTGGGGAAGCTGTTGCTAAGCAATTGAACATTCCTTTTTATGATGGGGAAATTGTAAACAGAGTTGCTGTAGAAAGCGGCTACGCCAAGGAGCTCATCGAAACTCAGGGCGAGTATACTTCCTCAACAGCAATGTGGTTTGATATTTCTGCAGCTGGAACAATGTATTTCCAGAGCCCACAGGATGAGATATTTATTGCGCAAAAGAAAGTTATTCTCGAGTGCGCCAGCAAGGGACCTTGCGTAATCGTAGGACGTTGCGCTGACTATATTCTTCGCAAAGAAGGTATCCGTTGCATGAACGTTATGATTCATGCAGATATGGAACACCGCAAGAAACGTGTATTAGAGCGCTACGAAAATATTGAGAATGTCAGTATTGAAAAGCGCCTAGCTAAAAAAGACAAGCAGCGTAAAACATACTACAAGTATTACACTGATAAAAACTGGGGTGATTTTAGAGAGTACGACGTCATCCTTGACAGTGGCTCACTTGGAGAGGAAATGTGTGTAAAGACAATCTGTGAGCTTGCAGAAGCATTTCCAGAGTAAATAAAAATAAAAACATCTTGTAGCTTGATAGTTACAAGATGTTTTTTTTATTATTTGTTTTCGAGCCAGAAATCTACAGCTTTACTAAGCCATCCTGATGCTTTAGTACGTTTACCAAGGCCAATTCCATGTGGTAAGCCAAAGTATTTCTCGTAAACATGCTTTACGCCCTTTTCTGTAAGAGCCGCATCAAACACATCTGCATGGCGGCTGGCTGGCACCAGCACGTCCCAGCTGCCAGAATACATAAAGGTCTTTGGGTAATCCTCTTCTATATAATTCTGAACATCTAAAAGCTGACGTCCTTTTCTAATATGTCTCAAGCCAAACATATAGTAGCTTCCTCTGTTAGAAAGCCAAACTCCAAGTAAACCAATCCAAATATTCCAATATGGATGATGTAAAAAGTCATTTACGCATGTCCATGGGTACCCCAATATAATGGCTCCTGGCTTAGGAAGCTGGTAATCCATGTATCCAAATTTGTGACTAGCAAAAATACCTGCAAGATTGCCTCCTGCAGAAAAGCCTACAAGGGCATAATTATCAAAAGTGACATCAAACTTTTCTGGATTATCCTGAATAATACGAAGTGCCGCTCCTAAGTCCTCCATTGGAGCAAATGGTGCACAATCCCTGCCAGCTCTATAATCCAGAACAAATGCATTGATCCCCATCTTATTAAGCTCTGCAGCCACAGGATAGCCTTCCTCCTTTAGGCATACATGGGCATAACCACCGCCTGGAAGAACCATGGCAAATCTTTTATCCCTTGGTTCATCTGCTGGGAAATACATCAGCCTTACGTCTCTTTTATGCTTATCTTCTGCCATCTCCTGCATGGAATAAACTGGCATCTGAATATATCTACCGTTGGCTGAAAGCTCCTTTACACGGGCTCTACCGCCCTTCACGTCATTACCAATGTGTTCATAATAAAACATGCGAGCCACTGAATATACGGTAAACACAAATGTAAGTATAAGATAAACTAAAATGATAGTTCGTACAGCCTGTGCGAAACCTTCTGCAAATAAATAAAAATGCATAACATTATGCCTCCAAAATAAAAGAGTGTCACATATGTGACACTCTTAATTATATCAATATCTATTACTTACGACCACCCTTGAAAGTAACTTTTACACGCTGCTTTAATCCATTTGGAAGCACGTACTTAAGCTTATCCTCTGAAGGAGTCATCTTAGAGCACTCTGGGTGTTCTCTGTAAAGCTTGATAGCGTCGAATTCGCACTTAGTTGTACATACACCACAACCGATACACTTATTCTCATCTACTACAGAAGCACCACACTTAAGACATCTAGCTGTCTCAATCTTGATCTGCTCCTCTGTAAGCTCTACTGTCTTGTCGCGGAATGTAAGCTCTCCGTCAACAGTAGTCTTAGATACGCCTGGAATCTGACGTGGGCTGTGATCGTAATCATCAATACGAAGATCATCCTTGTTAAGCTCAACGAAATCACGACGGTTACGTCCGATTGTAAGAGAGCTGTGTGGCTGAACAAATCTGTGGATAGAGATAGCACCCTCACGACCAGCTGCGATAGCATCGATTGCAAACTTTGGTCCTGTGTACATATCACCACCTACGAAGATATCTGGCTCATCTGTCTGGTATGTAAGAGCATCAGCCTTAGGACCACGCTCGATAACAACCTTTGAGCCCTTGAAGAGATCTCCGTAAACGCTACGCTGTCCTACTGAGAAGATAACGTGCTTACACTCTACTGTGATTGTGTCATTCTCATCGTACTGTGGAGAGAAACGACCTGTCTCATCCTTAACACGAGTACACTTCTTAAGAACGATACCCTTAACAGCGCCTGCCTCGTCAACGAGAACCTCCTTTGGTCCCCATCCGCAGTTGAGCTCAACGCCCTCTGCCTCAACGATTTCGATTTCCTCTGGAGAAGCTGGCATGATGTCTCTGCTCTCAAGACAGAACATAGAAACCTTTTCATTACCAACACGTCTAGCAGAACGAGCAACGTCGATAGCAACGTTACCACCACCGATAACAACAAGGTCACCCTTGATATCGTACTTCTCGTTCTCTGAACACTCGTGAAGGAAATCAACAGCTGTAGCTGTGCCGATAGCATCATCACCTGGTACGTTTGGACGATTACCACCCTGGCAACCAATAGCTACGTAGAATGCCTTGTAGCCCTGGCTACGTAACTCGTCAAGAGTGATGTCCTTACCAACCTCAACGCCACACTTAATCTCTACACCAAGCTCCTTGATGATTTCGATTTCAGCGTCGATAACGTTGTTCTCAAGTACGAATGAAGGAATACCATAACGAAGCATTCCACCTGGATGATTGCTCTTTTCGAAGATTGTAGGCTTGTAGCCCTTAAGTGCTAAGTAGTAAGCACATGAAAGACCTGCAGGACCTGCACCAACGATAGCAACCTTCTCTGTAAATTCACCCTTCTGTGAAGGAACAATCTTCTTAGGGATGTAACGTGTCTCAGCCTTGAGATCCATCTCTGCTAAGAAACGCTTAACCTCATCGATTGCGATAGCCTCATCAACTGTACCTCTTGTACAAGCAGCCTCGCAACGTCTGTTACATACACGACCGCAGATAGCTGGGAGTGGATTGTCCTGCTTGATAAGAGCAAGAGCCTCTTTGTAACGGCCCTGAGCTGCCATACGAAGGTAACCCTGGATAGCGATGTGTGCAGGGCAGGCTGTCTTACATGGAGCTGTACCTGTCTCATAGCAGTTGATTCTGTTTGTGTCACGATAATTGTCATTCCACTCATCAGTAGACCACTTCTTCTCTGTAGGAAGTACCTGCTTTGGATACTCTACCTGCTTACCATCAGCTGTGCAAAGCTTCTGACCAAGCTTAACAGCACCTGCTGGACAGTTCTCAACACACTTACCACAAGCAACACAGTCCTCAGCTGTAACGTGAGCCACATAAGCTGAACGTGACATGTTAGGAGTGTTGAAAAGCTGTGATGTACGAAGTGCGTAACATACATTTACATTACAGTTACAGATAGCGAAAATCTTGTTCTCGCCATCGATATTTGTGATCTGGTGAACGAAGCCGTTGTCCTCAGCCTGCTTGAAAATCTCAAGAGCTTCTTCACGAGTGATGTATACACCACCCTTATTTGTCTCAACAACGTAGTCTGCCATATCACCAACTGCGATACACCAACCCTCTGGATCGTCAGCGCAGCCTTCGTCATATGTCTTTCTAGAAAGACGGCATGAACATGGTGACTTAGCATACTTTCCTTCGTATTTATCGAGCCAGTAAGAAATCTTCTCAAGTCCAATTGCTTCCTGCTCCATTGAAATAGCGTCCTCTACAGGGATAACGTGCATACCGATACCAGCGCCTCCTGGTGGTACCATGTGTGTAAGTCCCTCAAGTGGAAGACGGCTCATACGCTCAAAGAAACGTCCCATCTCAGGATGCTCGTTAAGGAAATCCTGATTCATGTTAGAAAACTCAGCAGAACCTGGAACGAACATTGGAAGAACCCACTGTTTTTCGTGAGCATCGTTCTCGTAGTTCCACTCTAAAAGACCAGTCCAGCTAGCCTTCTCTAATCTCTCTTCAAGAGTCTTCTCATCAAGACCTGTAATTGCAAGAAGCTCCTTGAAGGTCTTTGGCTTTCTGATGCCACCCATAGAAAGTGCAAGCTCTGCAATTTCCTTTGTAGGTGCAAGATTTGCAACTGCCCAGTACTCTGGATCATACTTTGTAATCTTCTGAAGACCAAGCTTAATCTTTGCACGGTCTGTGATTACCTTTCCAAGCTTTAGAATCTCAGGACGAAGGTCCTCATCCTTTAAATCGTTTACCCAATCAGGATAAAAATCTCCCAAGTTATCTGGTCCAATACCCATATTAGTTATTATCCTCCTTAACTAAAACCTTAAAAATTATTAATACTACACCTCAAAAAGACTATTCATTAACGAAAGAATTCACCTGGCCCCTCAACCAGTCAACCCATTCGTCAAAGCCATCGCCAGTTTTTGCCGAAACAAATATGACCTTAGCATTAGGATTTAGCTTGTGTATTCTTTCTTTAACAGCCTCTTTAGAGAACTCTGTGAACACCGGTAGGGTGTCGCACTTATTAATAAGCACCACATCACATACTGAAAACATCAGTGGGTACTTGAGTGGCTTGTCGTCTCCCTCTGGAACCGAGAGAATCATGGCATTCTTCGATGAACCGGTATCGAATTCTGCCGGGCAGACAAGATTTCCAACATTTTCCAGGAAAACAAGATCCAAATCCTCGGTACCAAATTCCTTAAGACCCTGACGGGTCATGTCAGCATCGAGGTGACACATGCCTCCTGTGTGTATCTGAATAGCGCGAGCGCCAGCTTTTTGAATAGTGGCAGCATCCACATCAGAATCAATATCAGCCTCCATTACACCAATGCGCATTTCGTCTTTAAGACGTGAAATTGTCTGGCATAAAGTGGTGGTCTTTCCTGAGCCTGGAGCAGACATAAGATTAACTAAAAATGTCTTCTGAGCTTTTAACTCGCCCCTAAGCTTTTCAGCGTCAGCATCGTTATCTTCAAAGATACTCTGCTTCACCTCTATTACTTTGTAGTCTTCCATTTATCCCTCCACATTATCTAGCAAGTGTGTGATAAGCCACATAAAAGTAAACTGTAATGAATATTTAGAGTTTCCTCTGTATATAAATATAACCTAATTGATAAATTATTGTCAATTAGGTTGATGTCTTTAGTCCGTATAAATTCTAGTACAAAGCGCCATTAATACACACGTGTGTATTATCTTTTAGAATGCTTCTATTCTTTTTAGGAATAATTAACAAGCATTATAATTAAAAACTGTAGAATATGTCAAATGGATAAAAAAAGGGCTGATTGCAAAAAGCAATCAACCCATATTTTTTAATTTTATACCTCAGCTTTAAACTCTGCTTCGCCTGGAAGTGGATACTTGTCTGTAAGCTCCTTAATAATAGCGCGAGCCTTATCAACACCAGCTTCCTGTTCCTTGATTACAACAGCGATAGCCTCTGCCACCTTGTCGAAATCCTCTTCCTTAAGACCACGAGTTGTAGCTGCAGGAGTACCAAGACGGATACCTGAAGTTACGAATGGTGACTTAGGATCATTTGGAATAGTGTTCTTGTTTGCTGTGATATGAGCATCATCAAGAAGCTTCTCTACAACCTTTCCTGTAAGCTCAAATGGAGTAAGGTCGATAAGCATAAGGTGATTGTCAGTACCATCAGAAACAATCTTGATTCCTCTGTTCTGTAAGCCCTTGCAAAGTGCCTGAGCATTCTTTACAATCTGCTGACCATACTCCTTGAATGATGGGTCAAGAGCCTCTTTAAAGCATACTGCCTTACCAGCAAGTACGTGCATAAGTGGACCACCCTGGATTCCTGGGAATACAGCCTTATTGAAGTTGTACTTCTCGTTTGCCTCAGCTGTGGCCATAATCATACCACCTCTAGGTCCACGAAGAGTCTTGTGTGTAGTTGTTGTAACAATATCTGCATAAGGGATTGGGCTCTCATGAACACCTGCTGCAACAAGTCCTGCAATGTGAGCCATATCTACGAAAAGGACAGCGCCAACCTTATCACAAATCTCTCTGAAACGCTTGAAATCAATCTTGCGGCAATATGCTGATGCACCTGCTATAATCATCTTAGGCTTGCACTCTACTGCAATTCTCTCAACATCATCATAATCGATTACGCCTTCGTCATTTACTCCATAAGGTACAATGTTGAAGTATGTTCCTGAGAAGTTGGCTGGTGAACCATGAGTAAGATGTCCGCCGTGATCAAGATTCATACCCATTACTGTATCGCCTGGCTTAAGAACGGCAAACTGAACTGCCATGTTAGCCTGTGCGCCTGAGTGTGGCTGAACGTTAACATAATCACATCCGAAAAGCTCTTTTGCTCTTTCTCTTGCAAGCTCTTCTACAACATCGACTTCCTGGCATCCACCATAGTAACGCTTTCCAGGGTATCCTTCTGCGTATTTGTTTGTGAGAACTGAGCCCATAGCTGACATTACAGCTGGAGATACCCAGTTTTCTGAAGCAATAAGCTCGATGTGCTCTGACTGGCGATTGAATTCCTTAACAATTGCCTCTGCGATCTCTGGATCTGTGTTTTTGATGTCCTTTAATGTGTACATTACTTTCCCTTTCTATTACTTCTAAAATAGTTCTATTGTGAACCGGTATACCGGCATTCACCTAAATATATTTCTTGCCAAATTCCTCCTTTGAAAGTGGCTTATCGAAGAAGAATCCCTGAACCAGATTAATTGGATAATCTCCAATCATGGTAATCTGTTTGTCTTCTTCAACACCCTCCACGCAAACATCCACATCCACTGAGTTTGCAAGCTCAGCAACGGTCTTTACAAACGACTGGGCAAATGTATCACCCTGCATATCCTTTGCGTAGGTTCTGTCTATCTTTATGGTATCAATTGGTAAATTCTTAATATTATTTAAAGCTGAATTTGAAGCACCAAAATTATCAAGGGCAACTCTACAACCAAGGGCACGAGCGGCATCAAGAGCTTTTACCGCCTTTGGAAGTGCACCTGGACCAAAGTCATCAGCCACCTCAAGAGTCAGATTCTTAGGATTGATAGCTGTCTGCTTAAGCACCGCATCCAACCTGTCCACAAAATCCTTCTGAACCAGCTGAACAGGCGAAATATTAACATTAATCTTGTACTCAGGATGACCAAAATCATTCCAGTGCTTGCAGGATTTAGCAGCCTCTAAAAGTACATAGTGACCAATATCTCCAATCAGATTCTGCTCCTCAGCCTCTGTAATAAATCCTGATGGCATCACAAGACCTCTGTCTTCAGAATTCCAGCGAACCAATGCCTCTGCACCGCAGCAGCTTGGCACACCGCCAACAAATTCCATTATAGGCTGATAGTAAACTACAAACTCTCTGCAGCCGTGCTTTACAGCTTTCTTTAAATCGTCCTCCAGCTCCTGTTTCTCAGCCACGATAACCTCTGCCTCTTCGTTGTAGAACTGGAAGCTATTATGACTCTTTTCCTTTGAGCCATGAAGGGCAATTGTAAGACGTGTCAAAATAGCTGAAGCATCGGAAATATTCTCAGGAGCCTTTAAGCCTCCCATACTTATTGTGCAGAAGTATTCCTTATCGTCTAAAACCCAAGGATTATCAAAAAGATTCATGATTCTCTTGATGATAATATCAAGGTTTTTAATATTTTCATGGTCTACAAGAACAGCAAACTCATCACCACCAATACGGTAGCACTTACCCTTAACATAAGAGATTTCGTCAATGCTGTGGGCAATAAACTCAAGCAAATCGTCGCCTATGCGATATCCTAATCCCTGGTTCATGGTAGTGAAATTATCAATATCAAACATCAGCACTGCAAACTCTTTTCCAAGCTTGGTGGCGATGTGATATTCCATGGCGATATCCTTCTCGCATGCCTGTCTGTTAAACAGACCTGTAAGGGTATCTGTCTGAGCCTGTTTTTCGGCCTTCTTCTGGTAGTTGCGAATATCGGTGGTATCGTAGAAAGTGATAAGTCTCACTTCTCTTGAATCTACCCATCTGATATCTGCAACACTGATATCAAACCATTTTCCAGAGCCGTTTGCAGAATAGCCATTAAGTTCTGAAAGGCTGTAGTTCTTATTAAATATAAGTTCCTCAACAGCAACGGAATCGATGGAATTATCGAACATGTCGCCGAAAGTATCATTTTTATATAGTACCTGCTTTTGCTCTGAATCCACCACTACTACACCGTAGCCTGCATTCTGCAAAATAGACTCCAATGCTGAATATGAACCAGCAAGGGAATTAGCAGTAATTTTCTTAATCAAAATAGAGTGCAAAATATTCTTGATGTCATTTGAGAATCGAATCTCATCAACAGTCCACTGTCGGTCCTGTTTAACTGAAAGGAAGCAAAGGTACATAGCCGCCTCATCATCCACATTGATAGGAAGCAGGATGGCACTCTTGATTGCATACTTTCCGAAGAAATCCATAAACGCATCTGGAAGAGCTGCATCACTGGAAATGGTGTATGGCTTACCGTTCATAAATGGAAGCTCTTTTACAGGAACTCCCTGGAATATAGGCGAAAGCTTATCATCTCCCATGTTCCATTCCAAAATCATATCTGCGGTCTGACCATCTACCGACATCTGTACAAGTGCTGTGTTAGTGCACTCAATATATTTTCCTGCGTAGGCAAGGATTTCATTAGCCACATTTGTAAAAGAATCATCTGACTCCATCAGACGTAAAATCTCAGTCATCAATTCATTTTTTATGAGCTTGTTTTCAACCTCTTTTTCCTCGCTCTGAGTCTGAGAAAGCTTCTTTTTAAGCTGCTCATTGCGAAGAATCTCTGTCACGAAATGCTTTGAAAATGTTTCAAGTAAAGCAATAGCCTTATCAAACTGAATAAGTGTAGTCTTGCGAAGTGATGCTGGAAGCTCTTTGCCTGCTGGAACCTTATCCTTATCGACAGCAAAACAAAGCCATTTGCCAACGACCTCATCCTTCTCACCTCTAAATGCAACACTTCTGTATAAAAAATAATCCTCTGTGCCAGCGCGCTCCACAATATTTTCCGGTGCACCATCCACAAAGGATTCTATCAGCTCTTTCCTGAGACTCTCTGGAAAATTGGCATCAACAAAATCCTCCTCAGGCTTTGAACCTGAGAAGGATGTAAGCTGACCACGCTTTCTGCCAATGCATATCATATACATATCATTGGCTTTACAGAATGAGTCCTGTAGAGACTGTAAGTCATCATTATTTACTTCTAATTCATTGATTAATCTACTAGTTGAGTCCATCCATACTTGTCCGGTAATCTTCCCCACTGAATGCCTGTTAAAGTATCATAAAGCTTCTGTGTAAGCTCTCCGGTTTTACCTCCATTTATTACAACAACGTCGTCATTATAACGGAGCTCACCTACTGGTGAGATGACAGCTGCTGTTCCTGTACCGAAGACCTCCTCAAGCTTGCCATCATGGCCTGCCTTCATAAGGTCATCAATTGCGAGGCGCTCTTCTCTAACCTTGTATCCCCAATCCCTAAGAAGATGAATCATAGAATCTCTGGTAACACCTGGAAGTACAGTACCTACTGTAGGTGCTGTCCAGATCTCGCCGTCGATCTTGAACATGATGTTCATTGTTCCAACTTCCTCTACATACTTTCTCTCGTTACCATCAAGCCAAAGTACCTGAGAATATCCAAGCTTCTCTGCCTTTACCTGACCTGCAATAGAACCTGCATAGTTACCACCGCACTTTGTAAAGCCAGTACCGCCTGCAACTGCTCGAACAAGTTCATTTTCTACTAAAATCTTAACTGGGTCAAGACCTGTAGCGTAATATGCTCCTACTGGACAACAAAGAATCATAAACTTGTATGACTTTGCCATATGTACACCAAGTGCTGACTCTGTAGCGAACATAAATGGACGAATATAAAGTGAAGTATCCTTCTGAGTAGGAACCCAGTCTTCCTCTACCTTAACAAGAGCCTTAATAGCTGCAACGAAATCCTCAACTGGGAATCCTGGCATACAAAGTCTCTCATTAGAATTAATCATTCTCTTGGCATTCATCTCAGGTCTGAAAAGCTGAATCTTTCCATCCTCTCTGCGATATGCCTTTAATCCTTCAAATGTCTCCTGTGCATAATGAAGAGTCATGCAAGCTGGGTCCAACTCGATTGGTCCCTCAGGGACGATTCTTGCATCATGCCAACCTATCTCTCTATCCCAATCACAGATAAACATGTAATCTGTCATGTACTTTCCGAAACCAAGGTTGTTCCAATCTGGCTTATCCTTCAATTTTTCACGTTTTTCAAATCTGATTTCCATTTTTAAGCCTCCATAACATTTGCTCACATTTTAAACTTGAGATTTATTATCTTACTTTTTTTTCGATACGTCAACACTTTAGTGCGCTAAATCATCCCTTTATTTTTACATTTTTTTCATAGTTTCTTTGCAAATAGAACTGACCTTTAATGCTATAATCCAAATAGGTTTAGATAGTGGGGCAACTATATGAATATATACACACAAGTATGCGGGCTGGTCATTATTGCTATGCTCCTATTTTTTTACATTAAACAACCAACAATGGGGCTAAGCTCTGAACGAAAATTCAGATATATTCTATTTATAATCTTAGGATGCGTTCTATTGGATATTGCATCCTGCTATTTTATTGTAAAATCCCGAAGATATGAGGAATATGTAGTAATCGCAGTTTGCAAACTATATCTGATATCCCTTCATTGCGTTGCCTTTTCTGCTTTAGGATATGCTGTCTCAGACATTTTTGAATATTTTGGTACTATAAACGAGAAATTCTTAGGTATTTGTTACCAGGTATTCTGTATTATTGGCGTTATTGTCACAGTATATCTTCCTCTTGATTATTACTATGACGGCCAGACCCTTTATACCTACGGTCCTGCAGCTATTGCCACCTATGTTTTTGTTTCAATCTATATTCTTTCAATTATTATAGCTGCCGCTTTACTAAGGAATCATTTAAAGGACAAAAAAGTATATGCTCTTAATTTATGGATGGCAGTCTGGGCTATTTCAGCTATCATTCAGTTTTTAAATCCTAAGCTGCTTATTGTCAGCTTCGCATCTTGTATCGGTGCTCTAATTATGTATTTTGAATTGGAAAATCCTCAGAGTTCACTTTCAAGACGTACCGGTCACTTTAGTTCGGCTGTAATCCATGAATATTTGGATTATTTATATCAGACTAAGCAAAACTTTTCTGCCATGAGAATTTCGTTCCAGACATCGGCAGAATCTTCTGATGAAAATAAGCTTTTACGCCAGACAATCGAGATGCTTTCAGAATTTCTATTTTCAATAGATACTGCAAAGATATTCGATACAGCTGAAGGCTATTTCCTATTAATATTTGAAAATACGGATTTCCTGGAGAGCACAAAGTACCAGATATCCACTTACTTCCAATCTATAGAAAATAGTTCGGATGTGGGAAATGCCATCACATTGATGCGACCGTTCTACACCATCATTCCTGATTGCTCTATTTCTGAAAATGCAGATGAATTGATGATGCTTTTGGCCAGCTATGTACCTACCATCAAAGGCAATTCTTCATCAAACGAGGTTGTGGTTACAGCTGAAACAATGTCAGATGTACGTCATCAGAAAGATATTGAAAAACTTGTCATTGATGCAATGGAAAACAACAGAATCGAGGTTCATTACCAGCCGATTTTCAACCTTGCAACAAACACATTCTCATCTGCAGAAGCGCTTGTTCGTATCAAGTTAATAGACGGTACATACCTGCAGCCAAACGAATTTATTCCGATTGCAGAAATAAGCGGTAGAATTATTCCTCTTTCTGATGCTATCTACAGAAGAGCTCTTTCATTTATCAAGTCTTATCATATAGAGCGAATTGGAATCAAACATATTGAGCTTAACCTGTCAGTAAAACAGGGAGAAAGCCCTACTTTTACCACTAAGCTTTTACAGATGCTGGATGATTATCAGATTAACCCAGATTTGATTAATTTGGAAATTACTGAGACAAGCTCACTTAGAAGTAAGGAAAGACTTCATGAGAACATGAGCAAACTGGAAGCTCACGGACTTTCCTTCTCACTTGACGATTTTGGTTCAGGCAGTTCAAATCTTAACTATATCATTGATATGCCTGTCACTGTTGTTAAGTTAGACAAGCTTTTATCCGAAGAGTATTTTAAGAAAAATAATAAGGCTCAGGCTATTGTTAATGCAGTCATTGAAATGGCCCATTCTATGGGAATACAGATTGTAGCCGAAGGTATTGAAACACAGGAAGAATTCGACGAGATGAAATCACTGGGTGTAGATTACATACAGGGATTCTTCTTCTCAAAACCATTACCAGAGCATGAATTTTTGAAATTTATTCAGGAACATAATCTAAAATACATGTACCAATAAGAAAGCGAGGTTTCATATGCACACATTTCAACCTTATCCAATCAACATGTTAGAATGGAATCCAATTCAAAAGGTGGCAGATGAAGGCGTTGCCATCGTCGCTGAAGCCAATGGAAAAATCAATGCTATGTCATCCCACAATGGTGGTGTTGGTCATATTTGGGGTAAAAATGTAGTATTTGCCTTCCTTCGAAATACAAGATACACGAAAGAGCTTTTGGATGACAGTGAATATTTCAGTGCCTGCTTCTTTGATATGAACGAAAAAAACAATGAGAGACTTATGAAAGTACTTGATCAGCTAAGCGGACGTAACGAGGATAAGCTGGCTGCCTGTCGCGTTGAAATTGAGCATGCAATGAATTGCCCATACATTGATGACGCAAACTTTATTATCCTCTGCAGAAAAATTGCTGCAGTGCCAATGACTGAGAATACAATCTTAGACCCTAAGATTTTGGATACAGAATATACTGAAAAGCATTTGGATGATTTCCACACAATGTATATTGGAGAAATTCTTGATATAAGAGCAAGATAAGCAAATTAAAAAGGACTGGTTTCCCAGTCCTTTTTGATTTGCCGTTCTATCGATTAAAGAACTCTACGAACTCTTCATATCCATCGTTTGTAAGCTGTTCCTTCTGGAACTTCTTATTCTTGTTCATTCTTACAACAAGTACAGTCTGTCCGTTTGCACGAGCTTCCTTAGCCTGAGACATTACCTCAGCAAGCTTCTCTGCTGGATAGCCTTTCTCTACAAGGTAAGCCACCTTCTTGCTAGCGCCTGGAACCTTGAAGCCCTGCTCCATAAGAAGAAGGATGATACGCTCAAATCCGATTGAGAATCCGCATGCAGGTGTGTTCTGACCTGTGAAGTTTCCAATCATCTTGTCGTAACGGCCGCCACCACCGCAGCTTCCGCCGAACTCTGGAATAGCAATCTCGAAGATTGTACCTGTGTAGTAGCTCATACCACGTACAAGTGTAGGGTCAAATACAAGCTCAAACTTAGCTTCCTTTGTAGCGTTAACTGCTGCTGCAATTTCACGCATCCAATCTGCAACCTCTGTATCAAGGAACTCGCCAAGCTTATCAAGAAGTACATCCATGCCAGCTGCAACATCCTTAACATTCTCAAGAACTGCAAATAACTCTACGTATTTATCGATAGACTCCTTAGAATATCCAGCCTCAAGAAGCTCTGCTGATACTCCATCAAGTCCAATCTTATCCATCTTATCAAGTGTGATGAAGATTGAATCATAATCCTCCTCAGAGAATCCTGCGTAAGCAGCCATAGCCTTTAAGATACGACGCTCGTTGATACGAATCTCGAAGTTCTTAAATCCAATTCTACCAAGTGTTGTAGTAGTAGCAAGGATAAGCTCAATCTCTGCAAGGTTGCTAGGCTCACCAAGGATATCGATATCACACTGTGTAAACTGTCTGTAACGTCCACGCTGTGGTCTGTCTGCTCTCCAAACAGAACCAATCTGAAGAGCCTTAAATGGTGATGAAAGCTCATTAGCGTGATTTGAATAGAAACGGCAAAGAGGTACTGTAAGGTCATATCTCATACCGAAATCTACAACCTGCTCCTCTGTAGTTGCCTCAGGGATGTTGAGCTTCTCACCTCTCTTCATTACCTTGAAGATAAGCTTCTCATTTTCTCCACCCTGCTTATTTGAAAGATTTCCAATAGACTCCATAGCTGGTGTCTCAATTGGTGTAAATCCAAATGAACGATATGTATCCTTAATAATAGATGTAACATAATCGCGAACTTCCATCTCGTATGGAAGAATGTCCTTCATTCCGTTAACTGGTTTCTTGTTTAAAGCCATTTCAAATCCTCTCTAAGTCTTTCACGTTTTCTTTCTATCATTTCATCAATTCGGTCCATGTAAAGCTGGACATCCTTGACATTTTCGCATCTTGTAACAGTCTTGCCATGGTCTGTAACGAACTTGCAGGCCGTGCCGCAACCAAGTGCCATTATAGTTTGTTTCTCCTCCATTATCAAGATATTATATAATCCCTCATTTCCTGGAGTAGAATAGCCTATATTCTCTAAATTAGCTGCCATATTTTTCTGGCGATATAAATAGTATGGTGCCATACCCATGCGCTTTGCAGCTTCAAGGCAGATATCCATATGCTTCTGAGAGTTATCAATAAGATAATCCTCGTAAGCTTCTCTGTCATAATTAAGGCGAGCTGAATGCTTCAGTGCCAGCGAATGGACTGTAAGATTGTCCGGAGCAAGCTTTTCCACCTCAGATAATGTGTATGCCACATCCTCGATAGTCTCACCTGGAAGACCAAGGATAAGATCCATGTTGATATTCTTAAAGCCCAGTTCTCTTGCCCATCCAAATACTCTGTGAATATCTTCCACCTTGTGGAAACGACCAATCAGATCAAGAGTCTTCTGATTCATGGTCTGTGGGTTAATGGAAATACGAGTCACCGGATGATTCTTTATAACCTGAAGCTTCTCAAGTGTAATAGAGTCAGGTCTGCCTGCCTCTATAGTATATTCCAGCAAATCACTGGTGTTGAAGTATCTATCAACCAGTGTGAGAAGTCTCTCTAAATGCTCTGCATCAAGGGATGTAGGTGTGCCACCACCGATGTAAATAGTAGTAAGGCTCTTGCCCTTGCAAGACTCTGCTGTGAAGGCCATCTCCTTCTCCAAAGCATCAATATAATCATCAAGCTTCTTTGTCCAAAGTCCAATTGGGTAAGAAGTGAATGAGCAGTAAAGACATGTACTAGGGCAAAATGGAATGCCGATGTACACTGAATAACCGTTATCGTAATCAATCTTTGAAAGAAGCTCATGCTCCTTATGGGAAACCTGAAGGCTCAGGTCAATCTTTGACTGGGATGTAAGGTAAGTCTCACGCATATAAGCTGTGACATCTGCATCGCTGGAGCCCTCTTCTATCATTCCAAGGGAAATCTTTGTAGGACGAATACCTGTGAGGGTACCCCAAGGCAAATCCTTACCTGTGCGCTCATGTAAGCTCTCATAAATAGCCAGTTTCAGGCGATTCTTTGTATCTGGACGATTCTCGTAATCAATCTGAATCTCTCTTCCATCCAGAGTCAGTATATTATTTGAATAGTTCACCTGCATCGAAAAAAGAAGCCCTGCATCCTCTGGGACAGGCTCTGTAGAAATCTTGACCTCTTCCTTTGGATAGAAGGCTTTCACAAGTGAATATATGTCGTATTCGAAATTATTTTCGTTTAACTGTATGTATATCATTAATTATTCCTATTATAAAAACATATTGTTGTTACGTTCAAACTCAACAGTTGTAGGAGCTTCATGTCCAGGATAGCAAATAGTATCACCTGGAAGCACTAAAAGCTTCTCATTGATGCTATGCACAAGCTGTGACATAGAACCACCTGGAAAATCTGTACGTCCAACCGAACCACAGAAAAGAGTATCTCCCGTAAAAACGATTCCTTCTTTTTCAAAATAGAAGCAACAGCCACCTGGTGTGTGACCTGGTGTGGCGAGGCATTTAACTGTAAGACCTGCCAACTCCACTTCCTGATTATCCTTAAGATAAACATCTGCGTGATAGGCTGTTGACTGGAAAATCATATCAGCTGAAAGATTGATATGAGGATTTTCAAGTGTCTCACGCTCACCTTCGTATGCATAAATCTTAACGCCGTATTCTGCGGCGATTTCATCGGCTGCACCTACATGATCAAAATGACCATGAGTAATTAAAATAGCAACTGGTGTAGTACCTGACTGCTCAATGCCTGCCTTGATACGCTTAGGCGATGAGCCTGGATCTATAATAATTGATTCATTTGTCTCTTCATTGATTGCCAGATAGCAGTTCATAGCGCAAACTGGCAATAATATATGCATAACTTTCATTAAATAAAACTATCCTCTAGGTCTTTCTACATCTATGATAGATTCTACCTGTTTAATCTTCTCAACAAGGGCTCTGAGCTGTTCCTTGCTCTGTGTACCAAACTTAATAGTAATGGTAGCAACACCCTGCTTGCTGGTCTTAGAGTGGATTGAATCGATGTCAATCTCACGCTCAGTAAAGATACGTGTGATATCCACAAGGAGGCCTGTACGGTTATTGCCGTAGATATTAATCTCTGTAAGATATACACCGCCACTTCTGCCGTCAGCTTCTGCTCCAGCAGCCCATTCAGCCTCAATGAGACGCTCCTTCTCAAAGTCTGGAAGGTTAATCATGTTGATACAATCGGTACGGTGGATAGAAACGCCACGACCTCTTGTAACAAAGCCTACGATTTCATCACCTGGCACTGGATTACAGCATTTAGAGAAACGTACTGAAACGTCATAAAGACCACTAACTGTGATACCATTCTTTGACTTAGGACGAATCTTCTCGGAGCCTGTATGCTCTGCCAACACTTCTTCGTCAGTCATCTTCACTGGATGATCCTTCTGCCATGCAGTGAACATTCTATTGATAACGGCACCTTCCTTGATGGCACCCTGACCAACTGCAGCCAGAGTATCTTCCCAACTGTGGAAGCCGTATTTATTCTTAATGAGCTCCTGGTATTTAGGCTTATTGATTTCACCTAAATCCACACCCTTCTGCTTTGCAGAATTGATGAGCAATTCCTTTCCCTTTGCGATATTCTCGTCCTTGGACTGGGTGCGGAACCACTGGTTGATTTTGTTCTTAGCCTGTGAAGATTTAACAATATTTAACCAGTCACGGCTAGGTCCGTTTGTATTCTGAGATGTGACAATCTCGATACGATCGCCGTTTTGAATAACATAATCGATAGGTACAAGTTTTCCGTTTACCTTTGCACCAATCATACGATTACCTACTGCCGAATGAATAGCATAGGCAAAATCGATAGGTGTAGAACCATTTGGAAGGTTCTTAACATCTCCTGATGGAGTGAAACAGAAAACTGTATCAGAAAACAGATTTAGATCTGATTTAAGCAGTGATGAGAACTCCTTATTATCGGAGATTTCCTGCTGCCACTCGAGGATTTCTCTAAGCCAAGAAAGCTTCTCTTCCTCGCCAACAACTGTGGAGCCTTCTCCACTTTCCTTATATTTCCAGTGAGCTGCGATACCGTATTCACTGGTACGATGCATTTCATATGTACGAATCTGGATTTCGAATGGCGCACCATTAGGACCGATAACTGTAGTATGCAAAGACTGATACATGTTAGGCTTTGGCATAGCTATGTAATCTTTGAAACGGCCTGGGATAGGTGTGTACATCTCGTGGATAACACCGAGGGCAGCATAACAGTCCTTGATAGAATCTACGATAATACGAACTGCGAATAAATCATAAATCTGATCGATGGTCTTATGCTGGTTGACCATCTTCTTATATATACTGAAGAAATGCTTTGCGCGGCCATAAACCTCTGCCTGAATCTCTGCAGCATCAATGTGCTTACGCACGTCATCTACTAATGAATTAATGTAATCTGTACGCTGACTCTTTCGAAGAGCAATCTTCTCCACCAAATCATAATATGCATCTGGCTCAAGATATTTAAGAGATAAATCATCAAGCTCAATTTTGACCCTGCTGATACCAAGACGCTGTGCCAATGGAGCATAAATCTCCATAGTCTCACGTGCCTTCTCCTTCTGCTTCTCAGGAATCATGTACTTTAAAGTACGCATGTTGTGAAGTCTATCGGCGAGCTTAATAAGGATGACGCGGATATCCTTTGCCATGGCAAGGAACATCTTACGGAGATTCTCTGCCTGAATCTCCACCTTATCAGCATCATAATTTAACTGACCTAACTTTGTAACGCCGTCAACAAGCTCTGCAACTTCTTCAGAGAATATCTCAGCCAATTCTTCTTTAGTGTAAATAGTATCTTCTACAACATCGTGAAGAATACCTGCTACGATAGTCTCCTTATCAAGCTCCAAATCAGCAAGAATAATAGCTACACAAAGTGGGTGAATAATATAAGGCTCACCAGATTTGCGAACCTGCCCTTCATGGGCTGTGGCTGCAACCTGATAAGCCTTTTCAATCATTGATATGTCTGTATTAGGATGATATTTCTGGACACGACAAATAAGCTCTTTGTAGAGCTCCTCAGGATCCACAAAATCAGTCGTAGCGATGACACCGCGGTTCTCCCCAGAGATTTTCTTTTCAAGCACTTCTAATTCAGACTTATTTTTCTCTGCCACGATATCACCACCTTCCTAAAAAATTTTATTAGATATTATATTATTTAGGCCTCTAAAAAGCAATATTTCTAATCCCGAAAATTCTGTGTTTCTTAAGATTTATAGTTTTATAACTTAATCTTGTAGACCGTTTAAATTTGATATTAAATCTAAATATCTCATTATTATCAAATCCTATTTTGATTACAATATTTTTATTA
>NZ_KE384121.1:84181-196793 GCF_000424005.1 Pseudobutyrivibrio ruminis CF1b
CAAAGACCTATTATTCATCATATTATTATGTTTATTTACTAACAAAACTGCCATTTTCATCACTCAAGACTTAGTATCCACAAATTAAGTTATAGGTTTGCAATTAGGTCACCATAATCAAATCCGTCTCTGTATTTTTAGCATAACCATATCTTATGGTTTTACAAGATTTGGATATGAAAATATATAGAAACAGGCAAAAAATAAAATCATTCAATTCAGTAATCAGAATTGCATCATCCATGAAATCTCCTTATTATATTTGATTACGCTGCGCATACTCTAACCACTCGGCATTTGACATTGCTAGATTAAGCTTATCACCTGAAGGAGTATTTCTGATTTGCTCTAAAACCCATAATCCTTTTCTAGCAATATTAAATGCACCATTAGCATCAGCATCCTTAGGCTTTGATGCATCACATGCTTCAGAATTAAAGAACTCACCTCGGTCATTCATTATTGGTGAAATAATATAGTCTCTAGTAACATCATTAGAGCTATTTCTCATTTGCATTGTTTGTTGGAATAATCTGGTTAGGCTTCTAAAGAAATCTGCCTCATCTACGCTCATTATCTTGTTCTTTAATTCTGCACCATCTTCATAACTAATTCCGTATATACTGAATAATTCCTTAAACTCTTCAGATAACACTATTGTTTTATCATCAAAAGAATTGTTTTTCTCAGTATTTCTAAACTTTATTATTCTTTCTCCATAGGTGCATACCGTCCACTGACTTCGTGCACCACAAGCCCTATCAGTAAATTTCTTGTAATCAAATGCAAATTCAAAATATCCAGACTCATTGTTATAAGAAATTGAATCGAATCTACTAAAAAATTCTTTGGCTTTTTCAACATTCTCATACTTAACGTAAAAGAGATTTGCAAAACCAGTGGTTGGATCAATCTTACTAGTCAAATAGGCTGGAACATAATAAATAATACCTGTCTGTTTTCCCATATCCTTAAAACTTGTAAATTTCGATGTTAATTGAAGTGCATTTAAAGCCCCACCAAATTCTTCCGGTTTATCTTGTTTTCTACTCTTATCAATGACCAGATAATTCAATTTATCAATAAGCATTTTTTCAAACTTTTGATATACCTGCTTTTCAACCTTTTGACGCCCTCGCTTAAATCCGAAGTTCAAATCCTCAAGGCAAATAATAGCGTTGTACTTTAATACCAGCTTAGCAATCACATTAACTACTTGGCTTAAATAACCTTCTTTCAGTTCTTTGATATTCTCTATAGTAGTCCAATTTTTGCGTGCTCTGTCTCTATCTCCCTCTTTCTCATCTAGCAGCTTATGATAATCCGTTTCAATAGAATACTCATTATTGATAATTGAATTAAGAGAAATCTGTTCTAAGATAGTTCCATCTGTGTCAACCACTACAACATAAAGTAGATTTCGCTCTCCTCTGTCAATACCGATAACTCTTACTTTCTCATCATTTCTCAGAGCATCATTAACAACATCATTGAATCTTCTGGTCTCATCTACGCCAAAGTTCATGGTTACTGGAATATGTAACATAAATTTATCTTTAGAATATCTGCGATCTTTAATAATGTCATAGCCAAATTTACTTGTAGGCTTATCAACTGCTCTCTTTGAATTCTTGTTTTTTATTTCCTCCCCAGCTTTATGAATAATAACTTCTTCATCATTGATTGATGCCGGTCTATAAAATACCTCAGCTTCACCATTTAATTTGTAAACTACGTTATTCAAGTTTCGCTGGTCAAACAGCATTTGTAAATAAATCGTGTGAAGATTAAGATTGCCTTTACTATATGGAGAGAAATCCTTGTTATAAATTTGGAAAAGATACAATTCATCCCTCTCTACTAAACTTGTGATATAATCTGCATCTACATCTGTATATGTAATCTTATATCCCTGTTTTTCAACCTCCCTATAAAACCCACTAAGGTCTTCATAAGTACATGTCTCCGAAAACTCAAATCCAAAAGATGACCAATCTGGATGTTTTTCTATAGAAGCTTTAAAAAAATCAATTAATGCATGACAATCTTCCAAAGAAAAATTATCTCCCTTTTTATGCGTGCCTGCCTTATACTTCGCTAACAGTTCTTCGGAAGGCTTGTAGTAATCCAAATTTGACTGAGCAAAAAAAACTTTTGGTAACATCTTATTAGGTCCTGGCAATAACTTATAATTCACTTTGTGATACACATCATTACTTGTAGCCTTAGGAATATTAACAAAAATTTTATTAGCTTTTGTATTCATGATTCCTAAGTAATACATTCCATCTTTTTCAAACAAAATTCCTAAATTATCTGTTTCTTTATTTTTATCCCATCCATTCAGTAATGTTGCCCTATTAAAGTTCAGCTTAAACTTCTCAGTAGAAAATGGCTTTTGAGTGAGATAATTACGCGACATATTATACAGAGAATCCACGTTCTTTATTTCCGCCAAAATATTTTCTTGCTCAGCATAAACCACAAGATTTTTCTCTACCTCTTGTCCACTACCGTTAATAAGCTTTATATCTCGCTCAAAGTCTTTTACTGTATCTAAATATGATTTTATTGCCTCAACAGCATTTGTATTCTTACGAAGCGATTTATTCTTATCATGTTTTCTAAGAACAATTTCATCAAAATCATTTTTTGCTTCTGCAATAGCAGTAATATCAGATTCTAGTTTTTCGATATATTTTCCTATTACATCACTATTATCGTCGAACAAACCAATGATTGTTTCTAAATCATAGCTTTTATTCTTTTTTAATTCTTTTTGTCTTTTTTCGTAGTACTTTTCATCTTTCTTTTTCTTGGAATTTGCTAAATCATACTCATCTGAGAGTTTTTCATCAATCGCATTCCAAGAGCCGAATACTATATTTGAAAATGATGTCTTTGAAACATCATTTTTAATATAAACTAGACTTCCATCGGATTCTACAAGCGCAATCTTAAAATCTGTAATGATTTCTGAATTTAGAAATACATTCATATTCTCTGCAAATGATTCTATGTTAGTAATCAAATCTTCATCATCCGAAAACTCATCTATAAATGCTTCCTCTCTATCTGACAATATCTGCTTATACAAACATTTCATTTGAGGCACTTTTCTAAATCCTTCTTGCTTTTTATTCTGTTGATTAAAAAGATTGATTGCGGTATTCAACTTGCCAATGGCCGCATTATAATTATCTATCCCGTCCTGAGTTAGCGTCCTTTCAAATGTCTCTATAATAAACAAGCAGTCCTGATCCTCTTCAGATAACCCTTCTGCTCTTACCCCTGCTTTTTTAGCAATAGCATATGCCTTGATATTGTCCAAAAACTTAGGCAGGTTTTCATTAATCAATCTATATGCTACTGTAGATGATTTTTCTTCATCTGAATATAAATTCTTTCTAACCTCATTATAGCTAGAAAAATATGTGTAAAAATTGCTAAATGAATCCAGTGCTTTATAATCAGTATCATTATCATATAGACTTTGTAGTAATTTTATAATCTCCTTGTTGCCTATCTTTGGAAAATTCTCATGATTCTTTAAGAGACTAACTATCTCTTTACGTAGTTTATCCTGACACTTACTAAATGCATCAACTGAGTTTTTCTCTTTGGATAAATTGAAATATAAATCATATGCATCTGATAGATCAGATAAATGAACTCCCTGCAATGCCTCATTAATCAACTGCTTATGATAATTATCCATTAATTTCTTCACATGCTCATAATCAGCTTTTCTCTGGATATCTGCCTCAAGAATCCCGTTTTTCCTAATATTTTCAAGTGTCTTACCTACAGGAATCAATTCATTTCTAAGTGTTTTACTAATTGGATACATTTTTGTTAAATTCTGATAGTACATGTTAAAATCCCTCCCTATAATCATTTATTTTCTCATTGGCTGAACAGTGAATGACAATTCTAACTGCTTAAAAATTTTAAGCACAGTGGCTAAATTAGGTATGCTTACCCCGGATTCTATTCTAGCAACTGAAGAATGTGGTATTCCACATAGAGAAGCTAACTCTCTTTGCGATAAATGAAGATTATGTCTTTGCTGAATCATAGCCCCCACAATAGCAGATATTTCTTCTGCCTCATCAATATCTCTACCTAACTTTGGATTTGTTTTTCTAACTTTTTCCTTGTACTTATTCCAATCGCTCATTATGGTTACCCCTTTCTAGAAATCCAATCATTTCGTTCTGCTTTTGCTTTTTCTATTTCTCTCCGTGGAGTCTTTTGTGTTTTCTTTCTAAAGTGATGCAACAAAACAAAAGTGTCGTCCTTGAAATAAAAGAATAACACTCGGTTATTCCCAGGTCTTAACTCCCAAATATCTTCTTCAAGATGCTTAGTTACATTCTCTCCAAGCTGAGTCCCATAGTCTTCTAGAAACTGTATGTATTGTATTGCTTGTTTATACTGGATTCTAGCATCCTTGTTTGTGCTTGCTTTCTTCTCAAGACCTTCTAAAAAAGCCTCTATATTACAATCTCCTCTTGCAGTGCGATAAAAGTCAATTTGAAACATAAAAGAACCTCGTTTCTTAAAATAATGATAGCATCAATGCGTTCAACTTTCAATCATCTCCACTCATGTGCGCTCATGTGAATAATTGTAATCCACTTTTGTGTCCATATATATACCCATCGTTCCAAAATCAAGTCACCGAGCAAGTCAAGAGAAGCTTTAAAGCTTTTGTCAGGAGGCGATGACAACATGCGGCCTGCCGGCTACTCTTTTGACAATACCTATAATCCAAAGCACCTTATCTGCCACAAAAGTTGTGTACAATCTAAAAACAGCGCCCCGATGGGCGCCATTATTTTTGCCGGAAATATGTTTAATTTACAGGGTATGTAAGTGCATGATTCTGTGAACCTGCGTAGCTTGAAGCCCATGACTTGGCGCTGCCAGCATCACGTGTGGCATAGCCATAGTTTGAACCTGGTCGCCAGTTTGTAGGACCAGCAATTCTAAGATTTGAAATGCTTCTTGAAAGAATACTTCCACTGTCAGTAAATCTTCCCTGGTAGTCCATATCATTTACAACTGCCCCCTTATGACTGCCTGCCTCGAAGCAGTTCTTCTCTGAATAAATGTTGCATTCAGTGTAAGGTGTATAACCCAAATCAAAGTCATATACATAGTTATTATAGCAGTGGAAATAACCGTAGCGCATAAGACCAGGAGCTCTTGTGATTGTCTGCTTAAAGTAGTTGTTACAGATAGTCATACATGGATAACCACTGTAAGTATTTCTTCCATCCTCGTTTGGATAACCAAGGATGAGACCATATTTATGCCCCCCGAAGAAACAGCTTGTTACAGATACATAATTTGCCTTTAATCCAACGTAAAGGAATTTATCTGTATCGTTGTTGTGGATATATGTATCCTGATTCATGTTGTGGCCCGGCCATGAGCAATGATCAAGCCAGAAGTTATTGCCATCTGAAATGTACATCTGAATATCATCGTTGTTATTGATGTTTACAGAATGTGAGAATGTAAGATTCTTGTATATATTATTTCCTGATGACTGTATGTTTCTAAAGTGAATATTGTTAAGTGTGTGGGCATTGTAAGAACCGATGAAAGTCTTATTTGAACCAACATTTACCTTTGTAAGTGAGTTCTGAGAAATATTAGAACCAATTACGATTGTATAAGGTGTAGAACCAGAAGCGTATCTTAAAAGATCACTTAAAGAGTTTACAGTTACTGTCTGTCCGAACACACCTCCAGTCACAGAAGCTTTTTCTCTGCCATTCATATCCTTTGAATAGCCTGCAAAGCCTTCTACTCCGTAAGGAGCCACTCTGAAGCACTGGCTGGCAGAACCATTGAAATTGCCAAGCTTATAGGTATCGCCAGAAAGTGTAAGTGCAAGATTAGTATTGTTGTTATTTACAATTTTATAGTTCAGTGCATTTCCTGTGGCATCGTTCTTTGTTGCCACTATTTTCCAGCACTGTGAGCTATCACCATTTGAAACAGCCGCATCTGCAACAGTAACGCCCTCTGAAACATTGCTGCCGTATGGAGTGAGGCAATAGCCTGTAGCTACGTTTACGATTCTATATACGCCGTTATTCACATATGAAAGAATCCATCTGTTTGAATTATTGCTGTTGCTTTCGGATGTAAGAGCAGCGCCATTTGAACCATTATCATTTAAGAATTTCCCGTCAGAACAGTTTACAAAGTTAATCTGCTGTTCAGGATAAACATTTCCAAGAGGTGATGTGGTTGGAGCAGGCTCATAGCTGCCGGCATTATTATTTCCAGTGTTGCTGTCATTATTCCCAGTATTTCCATTATCTCCATTGTTACCGCTATTACCATTACCACCATTATTTGATGGCCATGGAGCCTGTTCAAAATACCAGATTTCATTATCTTTTCCAGAGTACTTATACTCTATAATATTTGTTCCACTTGTTTTTCTGGCACCATAAACATTTAAAGCAGAAGCAAAATTTGATACTTCTGTGGCAATGTAATATCCCATACTGTTGTCCGCCTGACGAATTGAAAAATTCTGTGCAGCCTGACCGTTGTTGGAATAAATCTGTATGTTGGTACCATTGTCTGCTGAACCCCATGCTACGTCCAGTGACATTCCTCCTGTCATATCTGTAGCTGGGTGTAATCTGAAATTACCTGTTGAATCATTCTTTTCCAGAATCCAACGCTGACCAAGTGAGCCAGTTCCTGTGGACTGTACTACGTTAGCTGCGTTGTCTGCAGAGTCATTTTCTACTGTCAAGTAGAGTCCGCTTTTCTTGTTTTTGATGTAGTAGATGTTACCACTTTCAGGCGTTATAGCCTCCGCGTGAGCATCTAATACTGGTGCTGCGATGAGCGACAATACAGTGACAAGCACCATAGTAAAAACCGCCGCAAATCGTCTGAAGTTTTGCTTCATAAACATTATCCTCCATGTTTTTTACTGCCTAAAAGGCACAACTATTCTCCTCCATGCCAAGCCGGCATCTTAGCATGTTCCGTATATTCTACCATAGTGACGATTAATCTACAAAAAAGAGGCTCTGGTGAAATTCACCAAAGCCTCTAAATATAACCATTTAATTAATCATCCTCAAGCTCATCAGATGAAAGCTCAAGTACTGTACGCTTACGAGCCATCTCATCAGACTCAAGGTACTCATCGTATGTAGTCATCTTATCAATCATCTGTCCGTTTGGAAGGATTTCGATGATACGGTTTGCTGTAGTCTGCACAATCTCGTGGTCACGAGAAGAGAAAAGGATAACACCTGAGAACTTCTGGAGACCAGTATTAAGTGCTGTGATACTTTCCATATCTAAGTGGTCAGTAGGCTCGTCGAGCATAAGAACGTTAGAGTTCTCAATCATCATACGCGAAAGAAGAACACGAACCTTTTCACCACCGGATAATACCTTCATCTTCTTAGCACCGTCATCGCCAGCGAAAAGCATACGTCCAAGGAAACCACGGACATAAGTAGCATCCTTAATCTCAGAGAACTGTGTAAGCCAGTCTACAATAAGAAGGTCTGTTGAGAAGATCTCTGTATTGTCCTTAGGGAAGTAAGACTGAGATGTAGTAACACCCCACTTGTAGCTTCCTTCGTCTGGCTCCATCTCACCAGCAAGAATCTGGAAGAGAACTGTCTTAGCCTTTTCGTTAGAACCAACGAGGGCAATTTTATCCTCGCGACCTACGTTAAATGAAAGGTGGTCAAGTACTAACTCACCGTCAATTGTCTTTGTAAGGTTTTCAACTGAAAGAACCTCGTTTCCGATTTCACGAGCTGGGCGGAAATCGATGTATGGGTACTTACGGCTAGATGGACGGATGTCATCAAGCTGAATCTTCTCTAATGCGCGTTTACGAGATGTAGCCTGCTTAGACTTAGAAGCGTTAGCAGAGAATCTCTGGATGAACTCCTGCAATTCCTTAATCTGCTCTTCCTTCTTCTTATTAGCTTCCTTACGCTGCTGGATAATAAGCTGTGAAGACTGATACCAGAAGTCGTAGTTACCAGCGTAAAGCTGAATCTTACCATAATCGATATCTGCTGTGTGAGTACATACCTTATTAAGGAAGTATCTGTCGTGGGAAACGACGATAACTGTATTCTCGAAGTTAATAAGGAACTCCTCAAGCCAGCCAATAGCATCTAAATCAAGGTGGTTTGTAGGCTCATCGAGAAGAAGTACATCTGGTGAACCAAAAAGTGCACGTGCAAGAAGAATCTTGACCTTTAATGCGCCTGGAAGATCTGCCATCTGTGTGTAATGGAACTCTGTGTCTACACCAAGACCATTAAGAAGAGTAGCTGCATCTGCTTCTGCGTTCCAGCCATCCATCTCAGCGAACTCTGTCTCAAGCTCAGCTGCGCGGATACCATCCTCGTCAGAGAAATCTTCCTTCATATAAATAGCGTCCTTTTCCTTCATAATATCGTAAAGACGCTGATTACCCATGATAACTGTATCAAGAGCTGTAAACTCATCATATTTAAAGTGATCCTGCTCTAAGAATGAAAGACGGTTACCAGGTGACATTGTAATTTCACCGCTTGTAGGCTCAAGCTGGCCAGATAAAATCTTAAGGAATGTAGACTTACCTGCACCGTTGGCACCGATAATACCGTAGCAGTTTCCCTCTGTAAATTTGATATTAACCTCTTCGAAAAGGGCTTTCTTGCCGAAACGAAGAGTGACGTTATTTGCTTGAATCATTAGATTTTCCTTTCTCTATACAAAAAAACAAGTTGGAAAACAAGGCAAGCCAATGAAGTCCAACTAATAATCAAACAGAGTTATATTACCAAAAAAAATCAGATTTGTACATATTATAAAGAGCCAAATCATTGACTTCACACTATTATAACAAAGATAACTATCTATAACTTGCCCTTTAATACTTCACGGTATCGTGATATAATTCTTCTAAAGGAGAATAATATGCCAGTTATATCAAGATTTAATGGGATTGTGATTAGAATGTATTTTCTTTCAAGCGAGCACAATCCCCCTCATCTTCATGCTATTTATGGTGATGATGTAGCAGCTATAGATTTTCAGACTGATGAAATTCTAGATGGATATTTACCACCTAAGACTATGGAATTAGTTCTACAGTGGATATCTCTTCACAGAGATGAATTACTACAAATATGGGAAACTCAAAATTTCATAAAAATTCCACCACTATAATACAGGAGGTAGTTATGTTTCATAAAATAAAAGATGTACAACCCCTTCCAGACCACAAACTAAATGTTTATTTTTCTGAAGGTCAGCGAAAATTATATGATATCGTCCCTTTATCTTCTAAACACCCTCTATTCAAAGACTTGTTAACCGATGATGATTTGTTTAATTCTGTGCAAGTGGATGTAGGTGGTTTTGGAATAATATGGAATGATGACCTGGATTTATCATGTGATGAACTTTGGGAGCATGGTCAAAAGGTAGATTCTCCATTTGATGGGCTTATGTCCTTAAGAGATGCTACCGAAATGTGGGGACTGAATGAAAGTACCCTCAGACGAGCAATCATCTATGGTAGATTCTTGCTTGGAATTGATGTCTGTAAATTTGGTAAGCAATGGGTCATTTCATATGAATCTATGCTTAGAGAATACGGAGAACCAAAAGCTAGCTAATAGTTCTAAAAAGGAGTCCTCAAAGACTTTAATATTACTAAACCAATCATCCCTAAATCTATTAATATAAACAATAAAATAGCAAATGCCTGATACCGCTTTTGTTTCTTTAGTTCTTCAGCTGTCTTTGTCATAACATTTTTCTCCTTCGAGTTTATAGGCTATTTATTATATATGTCCATTTATATCATATTATCTTTGAAATTCCGATATAAATCACTAACAGATTACGGGTAACATACATTAATTTCTATCTTCACCCGTAATTGAAAAAACAATAAAATTCTACTTACGGGTAGGCCCATTGGCGCTGTTATGTACCCGTAATTTTTCTTGATTTTACTGTTAAATCCCTTGTAATTGATCATTAACAAATTTAATTTACAGGCAGATTTTATAATTTTCTATTCCCACCCGTAAACCCTCCTCTCTTCTACGGGTATAACACCTCCTTGAACTAGTCTCACCCGTAACCCCCAATATCCATACTCTGAATTTACGGGTTGAGCACAAATATATAGCAGGCCACCCGTAAATCCGAGCTTTGTTGATAGCATTTCACTAAAGTTTATTTTATAGAATGCAGTTAGAATCTAAATATCTGCAAAACCAAAGGCGCCCAAACGGGCGCCCCTGATTTAAAAAGGTATTTTTTACATGAAGATGTTTTTTATTTTAAGGATTTACTAGTTCTACAGTTTTTGTTGCTGTTATGCCACTAGCATCTTTAGCTGTTGCTGTAATAGTAACAGAACCAGTAGTAGCTGTAGTTGGTATTGTCAACACACCAGTGTCCTCATTAATAGTTGCACCTGTTGTAGTTGATACTGACCAAGCAACACCATTATTTGTTGCATCAGCAGGTAAAACATCAGCAATATATGTTTCTGTTGTTGCATCAGAGGTAGGGATAGTAACTGAGTCAGCACCAGATATACTGATATTTGTTACAAGCTTTGGAGCTGTAACTTCAACTTCACATATTGATGTAGCTGTTTCACCATCATAAGTGTATGTAGCTGTAATAGTTGCTTTTCCTGCTGCTTCACCAGTAACAACACCATTGCCATCTACAGATGCTACACTTGAATCACTAGATGTCCATCCTAATGTAGCTCCACTTGTACCTGAAATAGGCTTAAGATTGATATTGTTTTTTAAATTTACAGTTTCACCAACTTCTATAGCAGATTTGCTATTCTCAAGTTTAACTTCAGGAACACACTTTGTAACATTTACATTACAAGTTGCTTCATATGTCTTATTTCCAATTTGAATAGTTGCCTTAATAGTTGTAGGACCAACAGTCAATGCTGTTACTTCAGCATCATGATGTGTACCAGTTGAAGCATCAGCATATGCTACAGATGCTACATCAGCATCTGTTGAAAGCCAAGTAACTGTAGCATTTGAAGGAACAACGATGGCACTCAAAGCAGCTTTTTCTGTTTTCTGAAGTGCTAATGATGTCTTGGTAAGATTAATTGAAGGTTTAGCAACATTAACCTTGCATGTTGCTTCATAGTCAGAATTACCTTCTGTAATTCGAGCTCTAATAGTTGCAGTTCCTGAACCCACGCCAGTTACTGTTGCATTTGCAGTATGACCAGTTGTAGATCCACCTACGACTGTAGCTACCGATTCATCACTAGAGAACCAAGTAACAGTTGCACCTGATGGCCATACTGTTGCTGTTATTGTTTCTGTATTGTTACCAGTAGCATTTGATACATTAAGTTCATTTGTATCTAACTTAATTGAAGCAGCGGTTACTGTAACAGTACATGAAAGCTCAATAGAAGGTGTATCAGGATCACTATCATCTATTTTAATAGAAACCGTACTTGTACCAGATGCTAAACCTTCTATTTCAAAAGTATCTGCTGTCATAGCTGTAGCGGTTTTATTTGCAACTGTAGGAACTGTTGATGCAAATGTTGTAGATGCTATAGAATATCCAGATGGGAGATTTGCTACTGTAAGAATCTTCGTTTCACCAACAGCAATTGTGGCGTCCTCCAACGCAGGTGCTGTAGGAGCAGGAGCTGGGCTAGGTGTTGTACTAGAAGATGAGCTAGAACCACCAGAAGATCCTCCTGAAGAACCGCCAGATGAAGCTGCTGCCTTAGTAGCTGTAGTCTTACCTGGTAATATACTCTCAGATGGGAAGCCACCTAATGTTCTGTGCTCTGTCTGTCCTAATGTAGCAAAGTGCTGATAATACATTTCCATATTATCACCAAATGCTGCTGCAAGATCAGGATAAGCTGCCTTGTATGCATTAACATCAAAATACTGATTAATCTGTCTGCCTTCCTTGATACCAAATTTCATAAAATGACTAAATAAGGCATCTGCATTGTCGCCAAAAACAGCAACTACATCTGGATTCTGCTTTGCATAGAAAGCAGCGTCGAATAACTGACGGATAGGTGAGCTTGTAACATCAGCGGCACTAGAAGCTCTGCCTTCATTTTTACCAAACAGATTGTAGTGGTTCTCGAGCGCCTTACGAGATGTGCCAACCTTAGCTACTACATCCGGATTCTGCTGAGCATAATAGTCAGGGTCAAATGCTGCATATGCAGGTACGGATGCGGCTACAGTTGCGGCCGCAACTGCGATAGCCATGAATCTTACTAGTTTCTTGTTTCTAGCCATGTTTTTGATTCCTCCTAATAAAATATTTCTCCCATTGTGCCAATTTTATAATGCAACCAACTGGTAGCATGGAAGAGTTAAATTTAACACAGCCAAAGCTGTGCCCCTAAATTTTTCTTGCCACCGTTTGGTAGCATCTTTACGACTACTATATCACCATTTGGTAGCATTGTCTCAGAAGAACTGAAAGTTTCACAATCTTTTCACACATTTAGACATTTTTGTCGTTTATTGTGCGACTATTTAACTGTGTATCATTAGGATTGCTTATATAACTTTAGGTTCTGAACAAATAACTTATCAGAGGAGACAATATGTACCTAAAGAGACTAGAAGATCTCAGAATTGATAACGACTTAACTCAGCAGCAAGTTGCTGATATTTTGCTGTGCCAGCGTGAGGTCTATCGTCGCTATGAAAAAGGTACCCGTGAACTCCCTCTGTCTTATGCCGTTAAACTGGCTAAATTCTATGACGTATCTCTCGACTATCTTGTTGGTCTTTCAGACTCTCCAAATTAAGTAAACATTTAAGTAATATGTGACTAAATTGTGAACTGATTATTTGTGAGATATTACTCAAACTTAAATTTATTGTGCATTTAAGACAATTTTTCGTAATCGTAGAGCAATAATTAGACAGTTTGATTATTACGGATTTGTTACAATTTAATTGCTCGAGCAACGAAAACGTTTAAGGAACTGAAAAGATATTTATATTACTAGAAAAGGGGGACTTTTGAAGATGAAGAAAAAAGTCGCAGGTCTATTAAGCGCAAGCTTAGCTGCTGGATTATTCTTATCAAGCAGTGCAACAATTATGGCCGCACCTAGCATCAGCCCATATGACACAGTTCAGGCTGAGAAGGCAATTACCAAAAATGGTGTTGAGGTCGCAACTGATGGAACAAACTCATATATTACAAGCCTTGAGAAAGGTGATTCATTCAGCACAACACCATTGAATTTTTCAAATGGGTTAACAGGTTTTTCTGCTTCATTTAGATCAGCAGGCGCTGGTTTAGTAGAAGTAAGACTTGATAAAGAAGATGGTGAGGCACTTGGCTCATTCAAGATTAGCAACACTAATGGCGAATTCAAGAGCTACACAGCAAAGGTGTCAAAGAGCATCGAAGGTCAGCACACACTTTATTTTGTAGGTAAGATGGGTGATGTTGATGTAGATTTCTTTAATGCTACTGCTGCAGGAGAAGTAACTCCTACACCAACTGCTACACCTACACCAGCTCCTACTACTGTTGTAACTGGCGAAGTAAATCCATATGAAACAGTTGAGGTTGAAAAAGTATCAGAGCTCAAGGATGCAATGGTTACTCCTAATAAGAGCGCTGTTATGATTAAATATAATGGCTATGCACTCATCAAGAATGTAAACTTCGTTGATGGCGCTGCTATTATCACAATCAATGGTAAGACAACAAGTAATTTATCTATCCTTGACATCAGAGTAGATGGTCTTGATGCTGCTAACTCTGTAGGTAACGCTAAGTTCTCTAAGGCAAATGAGGGAGCTAAGACAATACAGGTCAAGAAGGACATCACAGGTGTTCACGATGTTTATTTAGTAAATACATTCGCTGATTCAAATGTAACAGTTGATTCTATCATCGCTAAGGCAGCTCCATCTAAGCCTACACCTACACCAACTGCTACTCCTACACCAACACCTACACCAGTACCTACTGCAACACCTACTCCAACACCTACTCCAACTCCAGTTCCAACTGCTACTCCTACACCAGTTGTTGGTTCTGTAAACCCTTATGAGACAGTAGAGGTTGAGAAGGTTGCAGAGCTTAAGGATGCAATGGTTACACCTAACAAGTCTGCTGTTATGATTAAGTCTAATGGCTATGCACTCATCAAGAATGTAAACTTCGTTGATGGCGCTGCTATTATCACAATCAATGGTAAGACAACAAGTGATTTATCTATCCTTGATATCAGAGTTGATGGTCTTGATGCTGCTAACTCTGTAGGTAATGCTAAGTTCTCTAAGTCTAACGACGGTGCTAAGACAGTACAGATTAAGAAGGATATCACAGGTGTTCACGATATCTACTTAGTAAATACATTTGCTAACTCAAATGTAACAGTAGATTCAATTATCGCTAAGGCAGCTCCATCAAAGCCTACACCAACACCTGTTGTAACTCCAACTCCTACACCTGTTGTTACACCAACACCTACTCCAGTTGTTACACCTACACCTACTCCAGTTGTTACACCTACACCTACTCCTGTAGTTAATAAGGATCTCGCATTTGAGTATCAGATTAACAGCTGGGGAACAGGATATACAGTAAACTTCTCTGTAGTAAATAAGACAGGTAAGAACGTTGACGGTTGGAAGGTTAAGCTTAGCAAGAAAGATGTTAAGATTGACAGCAGCTGGTGCGTAAATGTTGCTGAAGAAGGTGACTACTACGTAATCACTCCAATGTCATGGAACAAGACTATTTACAACGGCGGAAGCGCTCAGTTCGGTATCCAGGGTTCTGGTAAGATTGGTTCAACAATCAATTACGTACTTGAATAAACACATTCACCATTCTTTTCATTCATTCACATGAGATAAATTGGGGAGCTCGTTTTGATGCGAGCTCCCTTTTCTATGCCATTTTATATTTTTCTGCAAAATAAAAGAGACGCCAGCGGAGCGTCTCTTTCAAAAGGGAGAATAATGTTATGAAAAAATTGTATCTCTCTCGAGATGAGTATATATTAACTGAAATTTATGTTCAAGTCATGTAAGAAGTGTGAATTGTCTGTGAATAAAAATAAATTTCTGACAAATCATTATTTCATATAACTATTCTGCCCTGGAAGTCAATTATTAGCCGATTGTCTCAACCTTGATTGTGTTTGTATTACCTACAGAACCATCGATTGGACCACCTGTAAGAACTACCATATCGCCCTCTTTTAAATCAAGCATCTGCTGAACACGATTTGTAGCATGGTAGAACATAACATCAAGTGACTTAAACTTATCAACGAGAACTGGTGTAACACCCCAGCTAAGTGCAAGTCTTCTCCATACCTTCTTATCTGTTGTCATAGCAACAACATCTACTGGGCAACGGAAACGGCTAACACGCTTTGCTGTGTAACCAGACTTTGTACAAGCAACAATTGCCTTTGCATTAACATCGATAGCCATAGAACATGTTGAGTGGCTGACAGCATCTGCTGTGTTGATAACAGCGATGTCTTCCTTATGGAAACGTCCTTCGTAGTTAATGTCGTTCTCTGTAGTCTCAGCAATCTCAGCCATAGTAGCAACAGCCTGAACTGGGAACTTACCCTGAGCAGACTCGCCTGAAAGCATGATAGCTGATGTTCCATCATATACAGCATTAGCAACGTCAGAAATCTCAGCACGTGTAGGACGTGGATTAGAAATCATAGACTCAAGCATCTCTGTAGCTGTAACAACGCTCTTACCAAGGGCACGAGCCTTAGAGATAAGCTCCTTCTGAACTGCTGGAAGCTTAACGAATGGAATCTCAACACCAAGGTCACCACGAGCAACCATGATACCGTTAGCAATCTCAAGAATTTCCTCAACATTGTCAACACCTGGCTGATTCTCAATCTTAGCGATAACAACGATATCCTTACCACCGTTCTCATCGAGGAATGTTCTAAGCTCTACCATATCCTGCTTTGTAGAAACGAAAGATGCAGCAACGAAATCAACATCGTTCTCAATACCGAAAAGGATATCCTTCTTATCCTGCTCTGAAAGGTATGGGCCTGACATAACCTTGTTAGGGAAGCTCATAGACTTCTTATTGCTCATTGTTCCGCCTGCAGTACACTTTGTAATAACATCGTGTCCCTTGATATCTGTAACTTCGAAGAATACGATACCGTTGCAAACTGAAAGTGTATCACCAACTTTAAGATCATTGTGAAGGTTCTTGTGAGTAACAGATACACGTGTCTGATCTCCTTCTACATCATCTGTTGTGAAAATGAATGTGTCACCTTCTTTTACAGTAACAGAACCATCCTTGAATGTCTTGATACGATACTCTGGTCCCTTTGTATCAAGAAGAATAGCGATAGGAAGATTAAGCTTCTTACGAACCTTCTTAACTAAATCCATCTTCATGCCCTGCTCTTCATGATCACCATGTGAAAAGTTCATTCTGGCAACATTCATGCCGGCCTTAGCCATAGCTGTGAGAGTCTCCTCGTTCATACTTGCTGGACCAATTGTACAAATAATCTTAGTTTTTCTCATTAAATAACTCCTATCTATATAAACAAATTGTTTTAAAAAAAGAACGAAATCTGTTCTATAATACCACCAATCACCCTTTACGTAAACCACCGATTTTATTTTACCACATGAAAAAGGAGCCGACATCAGTCGGCCCCTAGATTTAACAAAAAGTTCTTATTTAAATATTGTAAGTAATCCAAGCTTGGTAAGAACAAATCCAAGTAAAGCAAGTACCGCAACTACTGCTGCAATAATTCCAGCAATAGCGCCGGCGCTAAGTCCTGCTGTCTCTCCTGCCTCTGGAACTGGCTCATCAACAACAGTCTCTTCTGCTGGCTGTTCAACAGATTCCTCTACATCAGCCTCTACCTCTGTCTCTTCATCTGCCTTCTCCTCAAGTGATGAATCTGACTCGATATCTGTTTCACTTGTCTCAAGCGCTTCGCCCTCAGATGCCTCTGGCTTTGTTGCATGACCAGGCTGTGTCTGAGAACCTGCAGGCTGCTGTGGTCCTGCTGCTGGAGCCTGTGGATCTGTGATAGTTGTAGCTGTCTCAGTACCTGTAGCTGGTGTAGTCTGTCCACCTGTTGAAGCTGAGCTTCCAGATGAAGAGCTTCCAGATGATGCTGTACTTCCACCTGTAGAACCAGAACCCGAACTTGGCGCTGGTGCAGGAGCTGAACCTGAGCTTGGTGCTGGTGCTGGTGCTGGTGTCTTATCTGTAACATCAACTGCTGTAGCATACTGCATCTCAAATCCATCTGAAACAGCCTTAACCGTAGCTGTCACAATTGTCTTTCCTACTTTATTTGCCACAATCTTTCCATCCTCATAAGCAGCTACTGCTGCATCTTCAGATGTATATTCTACTGTAACCTTATTAAGAATTGTTTCTGGAAGTACAAATAAATCCTTATTACTTCCAGCCTCAATTGAAACTGTAACCTCTGCCTCTGGAATTACGTCGAATGGATCAACATATTCATCAGCAAGCTCTAATGTTTCAATTGCCTTCGTAAGTCTTACTGTAGCTGAATCAATCTCATCAAATGTAGCAGCTGCCTCAGCCTCGGCAATTACCTCCTGAAGGCGTCCTGCAGATTCTGCTGACATAAATGTAAGGTCAAATGCCTTTGCTCTTTCGATAAGGGCAGTGAGCTCTGACTTATCAAGTGCATCTACTGCAAGGTAAAGCTCAACTCTAGCTGTCTTGCCTTCAAGAGAAGCTTCTGCTGTAAGCTTAACCTCTGAAGACTCATCAGTTATTGTAACTACACCCTTTTCAGAGATTACTTCAGGCTTTGAAGATGTCCAGTTGATTGAAGTACCAACAACACTTGTTGGGAGCTCAAGGTTATATCTGATATGTTCTCTATCAGTATTCTGTCCCTTGATTGCCTCAAAGTCACAAGCGGCATCAAGACTTGTCTGAAGTCTGTTATCAAGGAATTTCTCTGCCTCAGCCTTGATAGTAGCTGCATCCATTGCTCTGTTGTAAATCCTAATCTCGTCAAATGAACCATCAAAGCATGGATCCCAGTAGTTGGCTCCAAAGAGAATTGACTCATTCTCACCTGCAAGTGGGTTGTTGTACGCACCGCTTGCTGCCTTCTCGCCATTTACATACATATCAAGGCGACCATCTGTACCAACCAAAGTAACAAGTGACCATGAATTATTTGCTATAGTAGGATTTCCAATAGTTGTCCAGTTCATAGCTGCAGCATTTCCAACAGTAACTGCACTACCTTCTGTTCTACCCCAAAGCTTGTATGTCTGGTCGCCACCATCTCCTGAAATAGCTGTCCAATGTTCTGGGGCATGATATCCCATAAGCATCATAACCTGATTGTTAGCCTGTGACTTATTTGGTTTTACAAGATATGAAATAGTAAAGTCTGTTCCATTAACCTTATTTCCAAGATTAAGACCATATCCATCTGTAGCAAGAGCCTTTCCGTTTGCGCCGTTTACAAATTTAAGCTCGCCATCGTATGCACCAAGTCCCTGCTTAATAGCCTTTGCGTCACCGATGCCATTTTCGAAATCATAAGAACCAACAAGATAATTGTCGTAATCAACAACACCTGTCTCCTCTTCGACTTCCTTTAAGGACTTACCTGTGAAAAGTCTTTCGATATCTATTTCTGAAAGTGTACGGTCGTAAACCATAACATCATCTACGAGACCTTCAAAGCATTTATCCCAGTTGTTTGCACCAATGTAAATATCCTGATTCTCTCCGGATAATACTGAAAGGAATGACTCATTGCCTTCGGAAATACGATTTCCATCGTAATATGCTTTTACAGTATCACCTTCACCTGTGATTACGATGTGGTGCCACTCATTTGCAGCATAGGTCGCAAATGTCTTTGTAACCCATGAAAATTCAGGCTTTCTGTCATACCAGAACTTAAGGAGTGTCTTATTTCTGTCTCCAGAAACTGCATACCACTTTTCCGGGTCATGATATCCAAGAAACAGCACTGACTGATTTTCAAGCTGCTGTACTGAAGGCTTTACCCAAAGTGAAACAGAAAAGTTTTCTCCAAGATTCTGCTGATTAAGCTTGAGACCATATCCTCCATCAAGCTTAAGTGAGTTTCCGTCCTTAGTCTCATCCCTGTTTGCATCATATTTTACTTCGCCATCATAATTTCCAAGGCCCTTAACAATTGCCACAGCCTGGCTGCCGCCCTTAACATTCTTAAGGGCGCCGCCATCAAAATCATACCAGGCAACTACATCATCATATAATTTATCCGCCTTAGCTATATTGTAGCCAACGAAAGGTGTTGCCAAAGCAAGTGCCATGACGCCGACAAGTAAGCCATAATATTTCTTATTTTTTCTCATCATCATTCTCCTTGCTTCTACTTTCTGTATGCCTTGTCAACAACATTGATTGTAACCTCAGCCTCGTATTCTGTTCCGCAGAACTCATAAGAAACTGTGATGGTCTTCTTTCCTGTCTCCGCTGTAACATCCTCAGGAACTGTAACCTTAAGACCTTCATTTATAGTTACTCTCTTGCCATTTTCAAGAGTTGCTCTGATTCTAATATCATCAGTCTTAACTGTCTCACCAACAACATACATTCTTACTGACTTCTGAACTCTTGAAGACTTGATAACCTCAGATGCCTTCACTGTTCCTTCAGCAACCTTTTCTGTAAAGAATGTAGCCTCATCTGCCTCTGGCTCCTCTGTAAGGATAAGCTTGCCATTAACTGATGCAAGATAATATCCGTGATGTAATGCACTTTCGAATGTTACGCCCTTGCCTGAAAGACCCTTGATTGTTCTAAAGGTCATAGCCTTTGCCTCATCCTTTGTACCATTTACATCCTGTGAAAGAACAACACTATAATTACCATTCTTGTCAGCCTTACCAACTGCAAGATACATACCTGGCTTGTAGTTAGATTCGATTGATACTAATGCTTCGTTATTCTTGTTGAGCTTTCCTGGGTTGATTTCCCATTCAGCATTCTCACCGTCATATACGAAATCACATCCAACAGTCTTGCCTGTCATTGGATAATCAGCATCATCACGTGTATTTTCGAATTCCTTTACGAAGATTGTGTTCTTCTTAGAATCAAAAATCTTGCTGACTGTTCCTGTGAGACCAACTGCTGTCTTCTTAATATATGGAATGCTTCCGTCTGCGTTTACCTTAAACTCTTCACAGCAGGCAACTCTTCTGAAACCACTTCCGTGAGGAAGGCTACCATCGTGATATACGAAATATGTATGACCCTTGAAATCAAATACTGCCATATGATTTGTATTTGATGTAGCACTTGGCTCCATTACAACATCTCCGAAGGTCCATTCATTATTGAGGAAGTCCTCCAGACTATCGCAATATGCATAAGCCATCTGCTCTCTCCAGTCATAAGCGAAGAACATGTAATATCTGTCCTTGCCGTTTGCAAGCTTGTGCTTGTAGTAGTAAGGAGCCTCTGTAAACTGATGTCCACTTGGCATTCCCTTAATTACGCCAACTTTGATATCAGCGTTCTTCTTGTCAGATGCCTTCTCCACTGAAAGCTTATCCTCGTTTCCATCCTTATCAACGATAGAAATCATATCCTCCTTAAGCTCGCAGTTGAAGAATCTTACGTTGCCCCAGCCAAGGATGCGGTGTTCATTGCCATCTTCATCCTTCTCAATCCAGAAGGTTGGGTCAATGTCTTCCCAAGTGCTGACGCCGTCATAGGTATCAACATTCTTTACAAGTGGCTTTCCGATATCCACAAATCCACCTGTAGGAGAATCTGAAACAGCAACGCCGATGCACTTGCCACCACCATAGCTGCCCTTTGCCTCTGAGCAATAGTAGAAGTAATACTTACCGTTATATTTAACCACCTGTCCAGCCCATGCACTATTCTTATCCTGTACCCAAGATATATCAGAATCATTAAGGAACTCGCCCTCGTATTTCCAATTCTTCATATCCTTAGATGAGTAGCATCTCCAGTCTGGCATCACATAACTTTCGTTAGAAGATGTATCGTGGCCAACATACGCATATACGGTATCACCATCTACGAGAATAGAAGGATCTCCACCATAAAGCACATCGCCATTCTCATCAAAGCCAAGCATTGGGTTACCTGAGTTGCTCTTCTCAAGAACAATTTCTTCTGCCTCATCATCAAAGTCGTTCCAATCAGAACCTGTAAGAGCTGAATACTCATCAGCTGTGATTGGCATTACATAACCGTGACGATACTTAATCTTGTTGTAAGAACCAAGCTTGTCATCAGCAACAAATTCAAAGTCACCAGATGCTAAATCTGTAGTAACTACTGGATAGTAACCCTGACCTCTTGCGAATCTGTCGATAAGCAAGCACCACTGATCCTCACCAGCCTCATTCTTCTCGTTGAGCTTGAAGATGATTGGTCCCTCTACTGCACCAACCTTTCCAGGAAGTGTCTTATCAAGGAACTTAGAATTAATATCTGTAAAGTTTCCAAGAACTCTGTCTGCCACGTCAATCTTTATTGATCCGTTAGACTCGTTCTTTGTGTAACGATAATACTTTCCATCGTTACCCTTAATCATTGTAGAATCGATTACCTTAATGATTACGCCATCACTGTTGCGTCCACCTTCGTGGTAAAGCTTAGGCTCAGTGAAGTGTACGAAATCACGTGTCTTTGCATAGTAGATTGCATGATTCTCATAATCCTGAGTAATCTTCTCGTTCTCATCTACCTCAAGTCTTGTAGCTGACCAGTAAACAACATACTCGCCTGTTACATCATCGTAAACAAATTCTGGAGCCCAGGTACAACCTGCATTTTCTGGAGCGATTTCTGCAAGCCATGGCTTTGACCAGTGAACCAAATCACTTGATTCCCAAACAACGATGCTGTGGCTTCCGTTGCTACCAGCAGCTGGCCAAGCATTTGCCTTATTGTGATAAATGCTAAGGTCAGTAGAAATCATGTAGAACTTGTCACCCTCAGGTGTTCTTGCGATATACATATCACGAAGACCACTCTCGCCGATTGTACTTGTTATGATTGGGTTATTGTTGTTAAGGTCTTCCCAGTTGAATCCATCAGTTGAAACAGAGAAGTATACCTGCTCATCACTTGCTGCACCTTCTGTACCAGTGAAGTGAACGAATAAGTATCCAACATATTCATCAACATCCTTTGGAGCCTTGACTACCTTGCAGTTGTATGTCTTTGTTACACTCTCATCACCCTTAGAGAATGTAGCAGTAAGTGTTACATTTGTATCCTTATCCTGACGTGTAACCACACCGGCTGGAGTTGCATCATAACCAGCATTCTTTACTGTCTTTGTGCTGATTACCTTTTCATCAGAAGATTCCCAAGAAATGCTTACGCCATTTACCTCTGAAGGAAGTGAGATATTGCCCTTAATCTTGTTCATATTAGGAATAACGTAGTTATTAGCTACATAATTTACATCCCCGATTTCCTCAAGGCGGGCAACCTTGCCTGCGACATAAAGTCTTGCAACATCATCGTTCTTGTAAGCTCTGTTGTATACCTTTACGTTGTCAAAGTAACCTCTGAAATAATCATCTGCTGAGTAGAATGATTTACCAAGATATCCAAGTAAATCCTCTCCCAAATCAGAAACCTTCATTCCAGTTTTCTTGTTAACTCCGATAAGTTTTCCATCTCTGTAAAGAGACATCTTCGAACCATCAACTACGATTGTGATGTTAATCCATGTGCTTGCTGTGTTTGGATACTTAGCTGAATCCTCAACCTTCTGCTCTGCACCACCACCGCTTTTGGTAATAGCAAGCTTCTCTGCTGTAGGCATTGCCTTGTAGAATAAGTACTTGCTGTTGTCCTGACCAAAGGTGAATGTAAAGTAATTTCCAGTTCTTGTAACTTCCTTCACATCAAAGGAAATTGTCATCTTATTTCTGTTATCAAAGAATCCCTTAGGGAATTCAAGATAAGAATTGCTTCCGCCTACTGAATCATCACCGCTAAGGTAAAGCACCTTGCCGTAGTCATCATCTGAAACGTACTCGCCTTTGTATGCCTTTCCGTCATTTCCATTTCCTGAAGCATCCTTAACAATGCCCTTTGAAAGAGTTTCATTGAAGTTGTACTCTAAGATAGGCTCAGCCTTAATCTCCTCACCTTCAACTACTACGTTAACCCTGAAAGTGTCTCCGCCCTTAATGAAATCCTCAGAGCTGAGATTAAAGATTGGAAGTCCATCCTCATCAAACAATACCGTCTTTACGTATGCATTTCTGCATGGATCGTAAAGTGGATCTCCGCTGTGTGTAGCGTGTGTTCTTGACTCTCTTGCATGATAAACAATTACAAGATTTCCGTTCTCATCATATGTAAATGAGTTGTGACCTGGACCTGAAACTTCGTCATCAAAATCTGAGCTTGTAAGAATAGGATATGGAAGCTTTGTCCAGTTGCTAACATCAGTAAGGTCAGCTCTCTCATCAGCATACATAAGTCCCACACAGTACTCTGAACCTGTTCCTGATGCAGAGAATGTCATGTATACCTTGCCATCCTTGTGGAATACACCTGGACCTTCATTTACCTTGTATCTTACAAGTTCCCAAGCGAACTCTGGCTTTGTAAGAAGCTTAGCTTCACTTGTAAGCTGAGTAGGATTTTTAGGATCGATTGTTGCGATGAATAAGTAGCTTAATCCATCAGGGTTCTTAAGATTCTTTGTCTCGTCTGCCCAGATAAGATAATGCTTTCCACCTGCCTCGAAGTATGTCATATCAAGTGACATAGCATTTAAAATATTGTCTCCGCTAACAGGCTTTACAAGCTCTGGCTCACCCCATTTTTCAGCATCAAGCATGCTCTCCTTCTTTGGATTACCTTCAAACTTGATCATAAATGGGCGGATGTTAAATGTTGTGCCACTGCCTGTATTAAGACCTGCTGTTGCAACCAGGTACCAGCTATTACCAATCTTGTGCATCTCAGGTGCCCAGATAAATCTGCCAAGGCTCTTGCTTGTATTCTCATCCCAAACACTAACCTCTTCAGCTGTGGCAAGACCCTCGATTGTCTTTGCACGTCTTAAGATGATTCTGTCGTAACCATCTTTATCACCATTTCCATCCATTGGATATGAAGCTGTGAAATAGTAATATCCATCATCTTCATTGTAGACAACATATGGATCTGCTCTCTCTGGAATGAGCGGATCAGCTGCGTCAGTGAAGTTTCCTGAACCACCAATCACACCTTCAAGTGTGTATGTTCCAGGAAGCTCTAAATCTACATTGTCAACACTATCCTCTGTAAATCTAAGTGAGTATGTCTTTTTAGTTCCATCAGAATACTCAGCCTTAACTGTGTTCTTCTTGATGTACTTCTCGAGAATCTCTCTGAATTCTTCCTGTGATGTGAGGGCATCAACTTTGATTACATCAGTTGGAAGTTCACTGAGAGATGTGTTGTAAGGATTAGTAAATTTCTCTACTACTTTTTCATATTCTGCATTTGTAAGACCGATTTCTGAACCATAAACAGCATCAGAAGGGGCACCGGTCATATCCTTGATTGTATAATCGATTCTTACAGGTCTGCTGAATTCCTTCATGTCCTTTGAATGAATGAAGTATGTACCATCAGCAGTTCCAAGATAAATCTCATATCTCTCATCTGTAAGATCATATACAGCCTGAATCTTTCTCACATCTGAAACATCACCGGTATCGATTGCTGTCTCATTTGCGTATGTAATCAAATCCTCAGATGTATATGTAATAATCTGGCTTCCTTTTCCATCAGCGGCTACCAGATAGAAGGTTTCGCCATCAGCGCTACGCATAACAGTTGGAGCTGAAAATGTTTTGTTGCCAACTGCTGTGTAGAGGATTGGCTGATTCTTATGAAGTGCCTTGAAGCTTCCGTTTTCTTCTGCGGCAATCTTCATACCACCATCCTGACCTGTGGCTGGACTGTTGCTAACATATGTAGCAACATCCTTTCCTTCTTTTAATACAATAAGTCGGAATTCTTTCTCGACGTCATTTTCACCATCATTATATTTAGCTGTAAGTGTTACCTCTTTGTCCCTTGAAGAACGTGTAACCTTACCATCAGCGGTAATTACATCTTCATCGCTTGTAGACCAGGTAATCTTTTTCTCCTTATATTCTCCAGGTAGATCAATATCATCTGTAACATAACCTAAGTTTAAAGAAAACTCTGTTTCTGTTACCTTGCCAGCCTTACGATTTATATAGTTCTTATATAAATCAGCTACCTGCTCTTCTGTGAGTGCACCTGCGTATACTTGATAATTATCAAGCTTAGCCTTGCAGTACTCACCACTTCCCCAGTTTGCTTTACCAATATTGAAAATTGGTGATGTGCCAAGAATACTTGTAAGCGCATCATCTGATGCAGCACTACCAGCAACTTCTCCATTTATATAAGCAACTGTTTCATCTTTTCCATAAACAATTTCTACGTGATACCAGCTATTTGTTGAAAGTGAAGGTGCAAAATTACCAGCTCGGCCTTCGTCAAATCTTTCTATATTAAGCTTCGAACCATTCTGGAATCCACCAATGTAGTGTAAATTGCTTTCACTTCTTGCTGAAGTATCATTTGCTGCAAAATACAGCCAGTCTGTGTTTGTTCTTTCGAAATAAACATCTGCTGCAATGGAAACTTCATCAAGCCCTGCAAGAAGACTGCTTCCATCCTTCTTTGTTACTGAAAGGAACTGATTACTTCCATTCAGCGCAATTGCTGAACCAGCATTGCCATAACTCTTTACAACATCGTAAGATCCTTTTGCAATGGCCTCAGCCCCAGTAATATCATCGCCATTTTCAAGGTCTTCAAAATTGAAATCCGCCAAGAGCTCCAAGCTCTGCTTTTCTTCCTCCTCGTCATCTTCTTCAAGGTCTTCTTCAGCTTCAAGCAACTCACTGTCAGCCTCTAAAGCATCCTCTTCCAAAGAAGCTTCTTCGGAAATTTCTTCTTCAGCATCATCAACGGAATCTGTTGATTCCTCATCTTCAGAAACCTCTTCCTTCTCCTCAGAAGTTTCCTCTTCCGTTGAATCTGAAGAATCAGCTGTAGAAGAATTTTCTTCTACTGTTGTCTCGTCAGTCTCTGTAGCCTGAACCAAATTAAGACCTGAGCCAGGTGTTATACCTGACCAGGCCATAGCTAGTGCAAGAGAGACTGCCAGGAGACGTTTCATCTTTTCTCCATGCTTCATTCTTATTCCCCCAATTTGATTAGAGTAGTTATGCTAATGCAGCTACGCCCCAAGTAGCGACACTAGCGGGTACACTAAAAATTTTATGTTATAGCCTGATTAGGGTAAATAGAATTTCTTTCACAGTTTCGTCACAGCTTTCGTAAAAATTTAGCCTTGATTAAAAAAAGGTAGAAAATTTTTAGATAATCTACCTAAAAATTTTCTACCTATAAATCTAAAATATTTTTATTTTATTTAAACTAGTTATCTTTACAGCACATCATTTCTTTTTATATATGCAGGTGTTACGGATTCAGATACAATCTTCTTCACGTTCTTAACCTTAACCCATTTATCAATTACCGCATTTTCGATATAGGTTCCATCACTGATATCAGAATATGAAAGTATGATGGAATTCTTTATTATAGCGCCCTTTCCAATATGAACATGACGTCCAATGATAGAGTTCTCAACAGTTCCTTCAATAGTAGCAGCATTACATACCAGCGAATTTACAACCTTAGCACCTGGATAATAGTGTGTAGGGCAGGCATCTGTGGTATGGGTATAGAATGGCCAATCCTGCTTGAAGAAATCCATCGCTGTACCATAATCCAAAAGCTCCATGTTTGCCCTGTAGAAGTCATCAAGACTGGTGATTGCTGCAAAATATCCCTTATGCTGATATCCTCTGATATCAAGGGTGTCGCAGCTTAAGGCAATAATATCTGCAAATGAATAAGCACTTGATTCTCTTTTTGCCTTCTTAATCAAAGCAATAAACAAATCCTTGGACATTACATATGTGTCCATGCTGATGTTCTTATCCTTTGCGGTGCCCATATTTCTTGTGAGACTCTGAACACCCTTCTGCTTATTCAGCTCCACAACATTACATGCTCTATAGTATTCCTTAGCCTGATCAACCTTGTGATAAAGGAGTGTGATATCATTACCTGCTTCCACATGCTCATCTAAAAGCTTTTGGAAATCCTGCTTATACACCATGTAGCTAGGGGCTACGATTACATAGTCCTGAGGCATACGCTCAAGCTGCTCCAGGTTTTCCATGTATGCAGTAATATCAGTATTATAAATTGAATTTGCACCATTCTGCTGTGTAAAAAGAAGCTGCAAATTACCACGTTTTGAATTGATATTATAGTGACGACCTGAACCAATGTGTTCAACAAGGGAACGTGGTCTACTGTTCAAATATACGTGTATACGATTTATACCACTGTTACTCATGTTAGAAAGTGGGAAATCGATTACACGAAATCTTCCGATAAATGTGAAGGCTCCGATTGGACGATAATCATGAAGACCTTCAACTCTGATATAGTTAGGTGCTGAATTTATTACACCAAATGCTTTATTTGCCATAGCTTAGTCCTCCCCCTTTACATTTTTTGCAACAAGAAGGATTTCTTCACTCTTCTTTTCTCCTACCTTTGCATTCTTTCCGATGCGTACATTTTCTGCCACGAGAGCTCTAGTAACAACTGCCCCCTCCTCGACGATAGCACCAGGCATCAAAACAGAATCGATAACCTTTGCCCCCGGAGCAATTTTGCAGTTTGTGAAAATGACTGAACGCTGTACAGTTCCACCCACTGCAGCACCCTGATTAATGTATGCACCATCAATCTTGGCTGTTGAAGCAATGTACTGAGGCGTGATACCACTGTCCTCTGTGTAAATCTTCCATGATGTATCATCGAGATCCAGCTCGTTGTCACTATCAAGAAGATCCATGTTTGCTTCCCAAAGCGAATCGATAGTTCCTACATCCTTCCAGTATCCTGAGAACTCGTAAGCACAAAGCTTCTTGCCATCATTTAACATAACAGGAATGATATCTTTTCCAAAGTCATGATCTGAATCTGGATTTTTCATATCCTCCACAAGAAGCTTTCGAAGAGTCTTCCATGTAAAAATATAGATACCCATAGATGCCAGATTGCTCTTTGGCTTAGCTGGCTTCTCTTCAAACTCGATGATACGTCCCTGGCCATCAGTATTCATGATACCGAAGCGACTAGCCTCTTTCATAGGAACACCACGAACAGCTATAGTAGCATCTGCCCCCTGCTCCTTATGATAGGTAAGCATTTTGTCATAATTCATTTTGTAAATGTGATCCCCAGATAGTATCAGAATATACTCTGGGTCATAGGCATCTACAAAATCTATATTTTGAGAAATAGCATCAGCTGTTCCTCGATAAACATCAAGACCTGAATCTGCTTTCTCTCTTGGTGTTAAGACAAATACACCACTATCCTTTGTATCAAGTCCCCATCTACCTCCAGCGGCAACATAGCTGTTCAAAAGAACAGACTCGTACTGTGTAAGAACACCTACAATATCTACGCCTGAATTGGCGCAATTACTAAGTGGGAAATCAATGATGCGGTATTTACCGCCATAAGAAACTGCTGGTTTAGCCACCTTGTTGGTCAAGTCATGTAGACGACTGCCTCGGCCACCAGCTAAAATCATAGCTAGCATACTGGTCTGAGCCATATATTATTCCTCCCTCGACAAATAATAACATTACATTCTCTTAATTAATATTCTAATAGTTTTGCACAAAAGTCGCAACGAAAATAATATATTTGTTGTGAAAATTTACAGATAAATTTAGCGCTATTTGATTTGGCTTTTTATGAAATGATATTGCTGAGTATTGTCATACTTTTCAAATAATTCTGAATATAAAAAAATAGTGATTTTTCTATTGACGAATGGATAAAACCATAGTAATATATGTCTTGTCGCTGAGGCAAACACCTAAACGACAGACAACATGGTTCCTTGGTCAAGCGGTTAAGACGTCGCCCTCTCACGGCGAAAACAGCGGTTCGATTCCGCTAGGAACTGCTAAAAAAGAGCATCGCAGATTGCGATGCTTTTTTTTAATCTACAGTCACTTCCATCTTTACGTTCTTCCAGTCAAGAATTGGTCTGGCATCAGGTGTGAATAAGTTATCTACTGGAATATCCTCGCGGTTGAAAAAGCGATGTTCCAACACCTCAGAATCCTCATCAGAAATGGTTCCTGTATAAGTATCAGTAATAAAGATAACCGATAACGAATAAACCACATCCTTATTTGGATATGTTATTACTCTATCTTCTCCAGAATACAGTCCAAATAATCTAAGGTTATCCACATGAATTCCTACTTCTTCAAACAGCTCTCTTTTCGCTGCCTGCTCGTAAGTCTCATATGCATCCAATGCACCACCTGGCACGCACCATTCTCCAGTATCACTTCTCTTCTGAAGAAGCACCTGTCCCTTATCATTTTCTATTAAGACACCACAGCCTACTCCTATAAGCAAATCATGTCCTACGTATTTACGAAGTTTTCCTATGTAATCCATTTTATGTCTCCTATTATTTTTCTAGTAAGTATTATCTAGTCCTGCTTAAAGCTGCTGCAATTGAAACACCTACCATCTCATTATATGGAATCATTGTAGCTTGTAGGGCATGATAAATATCACATTTGCCCGGCCAGACTGTGTCCAGAAGTTTGTTGTTCTGGTCCAGCTGATGGAACCAGGAACCAGTCTCATGGTCAAAAACATACTTATCTAGATATTCCATAAATGCAGCGTAGTCTTCCTTATACTTTTCATTGCCTGTCACTCTGAACAAAACTGCAGAAGTATTAATTGCCTCAGCAAGTGTCCAGTGCATTCTGTCATGGACGATTGGTTTGCCATCCCATCCAGTGGTGTAGCAGATACCAGGTGCTCCATCTACATTCCAGCCATCTTCTATGGCGCGATTGTATAGTTTTTCAGCTATCTTGATATAGTCATTTACATTCTCGCCATTGCTTCCGTATGTGGAGATGGCCCACTGTACTATAAGCCTTGCCCACTCGATACCATGCCCTGGTGTAGCACCATATGGTTTGAAGCAATCATCAGGCTTATCCTTATTGCACTCTAAATCAGGTATCCAGTCACTTGTAAAATGCTCAGGAATTCTGTACTCATTGTCGCGAGCCCATCCGATTACAAAATTTATAATTCTTCCAGCGCGGATTCGATAGTTTTCATCATCCAGCGCATCTGCCACTGCAAGAAATGCTTCCACGGAGTGCATGTTTGCATTCATGCCACGATATTCATCCAGCTTTGTAAACTCGGTATTCCAGGTATCAACTGATAGTCCCCTATCCCCCTCCCAGAAATGTGCATCATAAGCTGCGATAGCCGATTTGAGCAATTCCTTTGACTTTGGACGCTTTGCAAGATAGGCAGAAGTAGCAGCCAATATTACAAATGCATGGGCGTAACACTGCTTATTTGGCAAATAATCTCCATCTGATGTAATCCCAGCATACCATCCGCCGTGATCCTCATCATAAAGCTCTCCTAAAAGGCCTTTTAAAGCTGTATCCGCCAATGCTTCGCTTCCCTCATGACCAAGCATCACGCCAAGAGAATACACATGGGCCATACGGCTTGTTATCCAGGTTTCACGAGGTCTGTCCTTCCAAGGAGTGCCATCATCTCCTAAATAATAAGAGCCTCCACCAGGGGATGGAAACTGGTGTCCAAAGGACAGCAGACTGTTTCTCATCTCTCTGACAAAGGCTTTGTTTTCAGGTGTATCAAGTTGGTATTTTCCCATAGTAGATATCCCCCTTATCCACTGATGCTGAATTAATCTAGTAACCCTATCTTTTTTAATGCTTGAAAAACCCCTTCTTCGTCGTTGCTCGAAGTGATGTTAAAATCGGCTTTCATATCCTCTGGAGCATTCTCCATCAAAAATGGTGCACCAACAGTTTTTAACATCTCAATATCATTATAATGGTCTCCGAAGGCAACTGCATCAATTTTATTTATATTTAATTTTTCGCAAAACATTTCTACTGCAATTCCCTTGTTTACTCCCTTTTCCATCACCTCAAGGAGGATATCAGATGACTTAACAATAGAAAGGGAAGGATATTTTTTCTTAAGAACAGCTTCAATTTCATCTATTTCGTCAGGGTTGCACATACAAAGGAATTTACCTATTTCCATACCATTTGGAATATCATCCACGGTGCCTTTTGTGGACTGAACTTCAACGATATTTTCCTCATTGATGACTCTCTCATCGGATTTGTCATTTACAATCCAATCATCCATGGTATATACATTCCAGGTGCAATCCCAGCCTTCTTCCGTTATTACCCTTATCAGGCTTGAAACAGTAGACTTGCTGATACCTTTCGAAAAAATAATTTCTCCATCCTCTCCCAAAATCAATGCCCCACTGTAGCATATGATAGGAGCCACAAAATTATATCTTCGAAAAATAGGATAAACTCCAGATGGTCCTCTGGCTGTCACTATGACAAATGGAATGCCCTGACGCTTCAAATTTTTAATGGCATTTTCGGTATTTTCTGACATTCTATGATTGCTGTTTAAAAGCGTTCCATCGATGTCACTAAAAACTATTTTGTAATTCATGCTGTCTCCCTTATCTAGTAACTTAATAGTTCTACAGGAAAATTATAGGCCCCTAAAAGATAAAGGGGCAGGACTATAGAAATCCTGCCCCTAAATTATAACCTAAAAATATTATTTCAAAAGCTCTAATCTTGAAGGGTCGTTAGCAAATACTTCCTTTGCGTTGTCTTTTGTAACAACTACTGGTGGTAATTCGTAAATACGAACATTCTTAACACCATTGTCTACTTCTACATCTGTTGCAGGCATACCATTGCCAGCCTTAAGAGAATCGATGATTTCGATTGTCTTTGCTACAAGATCATTTGTTGGCTTTGCAACAGTAGAATACTGACGTCCTGACCATACCCACTCAACTGACTCATTCTCAGCATCAAGACCAGATACTACAGGAATTTCCTGACCAGCATTCTCGCATGATGTGATAATTGCACGAGCGATACCATCGTTAGGTGAAAGAACACCATCGATTTCCTTGTCTGAGTAGTTACCTGCAAGAAGTGAATCCATTCTTGACTGTGCCTTAGCATTATCCCAATCAACAGTTGCACACTGTGTGAAATCTGTCTGTCCAGATACAACTACAAGTGTTCCATCGTCAATCTTTGGCTGTAATACTGACATAGCACCTGTGAAGAAGTTTGGAGCATTAGGATCAGCAGGGCCACCACCGAAAAGCTCGATGTTATATGGAGGCTCACCCTTCTTCTCCTCAAGTCCCTGTAAAAGAGCCTGAGCCTGAAGCTCACCAGTCTTTACAGATCCAAACTGTACTACACCATCAACACCTGATGTGTTTTCAAGAAGACGGTCATAGCCGATTACATATACGCCAGCTTCCTTAGCCTGCTCAAGGACAGCACCAAGCTGCGAACCATCAACAGGACCTACAACGATAACCTTTGCACCGTTCTCAATCATAGACTCAATCTGCTGTTGCTGCTGAGTAACCTTCTGGTCAGCTGCCTGAACGATTGGCTTGTAGCCTGCCTCTTCAAGCTGTGCTGTAAACATTTCCTCAGCCTCTTTCCAGTTCTGAGTTCCAAGCCATGGAAGAGAAACACCAATTGTTGCCCCATCCTCAAAGCCTGGGAATGACTCCTCTGCTGTTGTCTCTGTTGTTGCAGCCTCTTCTGTAGTCTCGGCAGCTGTATCTGTTGTAGCAGCCCCCTCTCTACTTCCCCCACATCCGGTGAATGTAGCAAATGCCATTGTTGCTACCATTGCCATAGATAAAAGTGTTCTTTTTTTCATTAAATACATCCTCCTAGTTTTTATTTTGAAAAAATTCTACCGATGATAGAACTCTTTCCGTTCTTTTTGTTATATACATCAAAGGCTACTGCTGCAAGAAGTACAAAGCCCTTGATAACCTGTGTCTTATCGGCACCAACACCCATAAGCATAAGACCATTGTTAAGAACTGCCATAACCATACCACCGACGATAGTAGCAAGGATTGTACCAACACCACCTGATACTGCTGCACCACCGATGAATACAGAAGCGATAGCATCCATCTCCCATGAAGTACCATCTGCAGGGCCAGCTGCTGTTGAACGTCCTACGAAAAGGATACCTGCAACTGCAGCAAGGAATGACATGTTCATCATTGTAAGGAAATAAGTTCTCTTTACATTTACACCAGATAAAGCTGCTGCCGCCTTGTTACCACCAACAGCATATACGTGGCGACCAAACTTTGTGCGCTGTGTAATGATGTGGTAGATAATTGTTAAAAGCAAAAGTATAAGGCCTGGTACTGGGAATGATGTTCCAACTCGTCCTGAACCAAAAAGGTATGTAAAATATCCGATAAGCACAGTCATAAGTGCGATTCTTGTTACTACAGCCCAAAGTGGGGTTTCACCAACCGGGGAGTTCTTTGAGCGGTTGTATTTACGAATCTGGCCAACTGCGAAACATACAATTCCAATAAGTCCAAGAACGAGTGTAGAATTGTTCATTCCTGTAAATGAAGGACCCCATTCAGGTAAGTATCCAGCACCGAACCACTTAAGCTCTTCTGGAGCTGGAACTGAAATTGAACGAGAAATCCAAATTACACCACCACGGAAAATCATCATGCCACCAAGTGTTGTGATGAAGCCTGGTATTCCAAGCTGTGACAGGAAGAAACCATGCCAAGCACCAGCTAAAATACCAATAGCAAGAGCAATAAGAACCGCTACCCACCAAGGTACATTGTAGTTTTTAGCCACCAGTGCCATTACCATTCCGGCGAAGCCCGCCACAGAACCAACAGACAAATCAATCTGCCCAATTACGATTACCATAAGCATTCCAAGTGCAAGCACAAGGACATAAGCATTTCCAGATAAAAGATTCTGGAAGTTTGATGAAGTAAGCATTCTTCCATCTGAAATAACATTAAAAATAAGTATCAATAAGCCTAACGCAACTACCATTGTGTATTGGCGAAGATCCCCACCCAATACCTGTTTTATATATTTCATAAATCTATCCTTCCTTTCAAAATACCAAGTATATTTAGGTTTTTGTTTTTCCTCAGAAAAACAAGAACTAGACTAAGAGTTCGATGTGATTGTCATCTTCTTCATTAAGCTTTCCTGATTTGCTTCATAGCTCATCATCTCACCAGTAATTGTGCCCTCGAAAATTGTGTAAATTCTATCTGCCATTCCAAGAAGCTCTGGAAGCTCTGAAGAAACAAGAATTACTGCCTTTCCCTGATCTGCCAACTGATGAATCAGCTTGTAGATTTCGTATTTTGCACCTACATCAATTCCTCGTGTAGGCTCATCCAAAATCAAAATATCAGGCTCGGTAAACATCCATTTTGAAAGGACTACCTTTTGCTGATTTCCACCTGAAAGAGTTGTAACTCCAACATCAATACTTGATGTTTTTATCTTGAGTGATTTTCTGTATTCCTCGGCAGCTGACTGCTCCATATCAGGACTTAAAAGACCACCCTTTGTTATCTTATCAAGGTCAGCTGAAACCACTGTTTTTCTGATTGAATCAAGCAGATTCAGACCTAAGTTTTTTCTATCCTCTGGAACGTAAGCAATACCATTTTTGATTGCCTGCTCAACTGAATTAAGGGTCACCTCACGGCCCTTTATCTTTATAGAACCACCTCTGTAGATTCCATAATTTTTACCGAATATAGAACGCATCAGCTCTGTTCTACCTGCGCCCATAAGACCTGCAAATCCTACGATTTCACCAGCCCTTACATTGAAGCTTGAGTTCTTGCAAACCATTCTGCCTGCAACCTCTGGATCCTCAATGCACCAGTTTTTTACCTCGAAAATAATATCGCCAATCTTTGGCTCATGCTCTGGATATCTGTTTTCGATTGAACGACCAACCATAGATTTAATGATTTGATCCTCATCAACCTTACCAGCCTCCACATCGTAGCTTTCCACTGTGTGTCCATCGCGGATAACTGTTACTGCATCAGATACCTCTGCAATTTCGTTTAATTTGTGGGAAATCATGATACAGGTGATTCCCTTATCTCTAAGTCCCTTCATCAGCTCTAAAAGATTTGCTGAATCTGCTTCATTTAATGCTGATGTTGGCTCATCCAAAATCAAAAGCTTTACGTTTTTTGACAATGCCTTTGCAATTTCTACCAGCTGCTGCTGTCCAACACCCAAGTGCTTTATTAATGTGTCTGGGTTAATTGTAAGACCTACTTTTTTGAGAATCTCGCTTGTTTTAGCTCTCTCCTCTGCCCAATTTATCAATCCCTTATGAGTAATTTCATTTCCCATGAAAATATTTTCAGTGATTGAAAGTTCAGGAATCATTGTCAATTCCTGATGAATGATTGCAATGCCTGCATGTTCAGATTCTTTGATGTTTTTGAATTTCATTTCCTGGCCCATATATATGATTTTCCCATCGTAGGTACCATATGGGTAAACACCTGACAGAACCTTCATCAGCGTGGATTTTCCTGCTCCATTTTCACCGCATATTGCGTGAATGGAACCTGTGTGAACATTGAGATTTACATCATCCAACGCTCGTACACCTGGAAATTCTTTCGTAATCCCTTGCATCTGAAGGATATAAGAATTGCGTTCCATAGTTAATACTTCCTCCCTTTTATTACCTAAAACAAGCTCTATTTTCTAACTAGATACTCGCTTGGTTTCCTAAGCATTTTGTCAGTTGCTATCGCAGCTGCACCGTAAAGTGTAGGGTCGATTGTAAGCTCTGATATTTTTATCTGCACCCTACTGCTGATTTCTGGTAAAATCCGCTCCTTCACAATCCTGTTTATTGTTGGAAGCAAAAGATTTCCTCCCTGAGAAATGCTGTCGCCAATTACTATGATTTCTGGATCATAACCATTAATTAAGGTTACGCAGCCATAGCCTATGTACTCAGCTATCTCATCTACCAATTCGAGGGCTTTCTCATTCCCCTCCTTTGCAGCAATAAAAACTTTATTGCATGCTTCCCATCTATTTGTAATTTCCTCCTGAAAAATTTCAGGAAGAAGCTTTTTGGCTTTCTTCAGCATGGCTGTTGCTGAACAATACAGCTCCAAGCAGCCTCTGTTTCCGCACTCACAAGCTGGTCCATTTACATCTATGCTGATGTGTCCTATCTCACTTGCTATGCCTAGATTCCCAAGCAGCAATCTGTCGTGATCAACTATCCCTGAACCAACTCCCTCTCCCACAAGGAAGTAGGTAAGCGAATTTAATGGTCTTCCATGATTTCCAAACCACCATTCAGCAAGTGCACCCGCATTAGCATCCTGCTCGATAAAAAATGGCTTATCAAATTCGTTTTGGAACTCATCTATAAAATTTACATCATGCCAGCTTGGCATCCTTGTTACCATGGCTATTCGACCTTCTTTTCTTAAATAAGGCCCAGGTACTGCCATTCCAATTGCAACAATGTTTTTGTATTTATTAAGCAGTTCATGAATTTGTTTTTTCATTTCAGCTAAAACATCTTCTGCAAATTCATCAAGGCCAAATTCTGTTTCCTGCTTCGTGTAATTTTTTCCACAAATATCAAAAACCCCGATTGAAAAAACATGCCTTGAAAACTTTACCCCAATAACCAGATTCTTTTCGGCATTTAGTCTGAGTCCGATAGAGCGACGATTGCCGTTTCCCCTGACAAAGCCCACCTCGGAAACAATTCCCATTTCAATTAGAACTGCAACTATTTTTGTGACAGATGCTTGTGTCAGGCCTGTCATTTTTGCTATATCCGCCCTGGAGCATCCATCAGTCTGCTGGAGTATTCTAACAATAGCTGAACGATTCATCTCCACTAAATCGTTTGTATTGTTCCCCGCTACCTCTTTTATTTTATCCATACCTTCTCTCCAGAAATTGTATTTCAAGAGTTAATTACTTAACGTTGTTAACACATTAATTCATGAGTGGGCTTCGGTCAATATAAATGCTAAAATTATTTGATTTTTGTAAATTTTAGTGATTTTAACATTGAATATTTTGTTAAATACACACAAATATGCGTATTATGTGACATTATGTGAGTATTTTCAGTCAACCTAATCATCATTTAGGGAATTTAAAGGTTTTATTTGATGATAATTTGAGCGTTTTAAGCAAAGATAATCAACAAAATGCTCAATTAGTATTATTTTGCTATATGAATAGCAAAATTGTGCTATTGACTTTTGCACTCAGATATTTTTAAAAAAAAGATTCTGTGGCCAATTATTTCTGGTCACAGAATCTTTTTATTTTATAAATTCTATTTTAATTTACACTTTAAAAATTAGAATAAGCTCTTTACTGTTGGATAAAGCTTCTTGAACTCCTGATATCTCTCTTCGTATTTACGAATTAATTCTGGATCAGGCTCAACTGTTTCCTTTACTCTTACTATCGCCTGGCACGCTTCCTCTACGGAAGCGTACATTCCGCAACCTACTGCTGCAAGGATAGCACCACCAAGTCCTGGTCCTTCCTCGTTTTCAAGAATATCAAGCTTAAGATTCATAACTGAAGCGATAATCTGCTGCCATAATGGGCTCTTTGCACCACCACCGCAAATCTTAGAACGCTCAATCTTAATGCCCTGGCTACGTGCTACCTCAAGTGAATCACGAAGGCCAAAAGCAACACCTTCAAGAACTGCCTGTGTCATATCCTCACGTGTAGTATCCATTGACATTCCGATGAACATAGCACGTGCATCTGGATTGTTGTGTGGGCTACGCTCTCCCATAAGGTATGGAAGGTAGAATACACGGTTCTCTCCAAGATTCTTGATACCAGCCTGCTCTGCTGGATAATCCTTTGTCTTAAGGATTTCATCCATCCACCACTTGTTGCAAGATGCAGCTGAAAGCATACATCCCATAAGATGATAGCCACCATCAGCATGGTCAAATGAGTGAAGAGCATTTGCAGGGTCTACTGTAAAGTTCTTGCTAGAGATGAAAATTGTACCTGATGTACCAATTGAGAGGTTGCACTTGCCCTCTCCAACTGTACCTGTACCAACAGCTGCTGCAGCATTATCTCCAGCACCAGCAATAATCTTAACATCATTTGTGAAGCCAAGCTCTGAAGCAACCTCAGGCTTGATTGTACCTACTACTTCGTAGCTCTCATAAAGCTTTGGAAGCTGAGCCTCTGAAACGTGGCAGATATCCATCATTTCCTTGCTCCAGCATCTGTTCTTTACATCGAGAAGAAGCATACCGCTGGCATCAGAATAATCTGTACAGAAGCTTCCAGAAAGCTTGTAAGCAATGTAATCCTTTGGAAGCATAATTTTAGCTACCTTAGCCCAAAGTTCTGGCTCGTTCTCTTGCATCCAAAGAATCTTTGGAGCTGTAAAACCAGCAAATGCAATGTTTGCTGTGTACTCAGAAAGCTTGTCCTTTCCGATTACGTTGTTAAGGTATTCAGTCTCTTTTCCTGTACGTCCGTCATTCCAAAGGATAGCTGGACGGATAACATTATCATCAGCATCAAGTGTTACAAGACCGTGCATCTGTCCACCGAATGAGATACCAGCAACCTGGCTCTTATCTACCTCTGAAGTAAGCTCCTTAATACCAGCTACTACCTGAGTCCACCAGTCCTCTGGCTTCTGCTCAGACCAACCTGGATGTGGGAAGCTGAGGTCATATTCTTTTGAAACGATTTTCTTGATTTCGCCATTACCTTCCATAAGAAGAAGCTTAACAGCGGATGTACCCAAATCAACACCAATATATAACATCTTTTTATTCTCCTATTCTAAAAATGGCTGGCTAAAAGCCAGCCATATATTTATGCCTTAAATTATCTCCAAGGATTCTCTGTTGGATATCTTACGCCTGCTGGCTGGTTGTATCCGATTTCATCTACATCTACTCCGATGTACTTGAATACCTCGAAGAGTGACTTTCCGAAGTGTCCGAATGCAACAGCTCCGTGATGTGGGAATCCCTTCTCGATTAACCAGTGACGATAGAAGCGTCCCATCTCAGGGATTGCAAATACACCGATTGAACCGAATGACTTTGTACGAACATCAAGAACTTCACCCTGTGCAATGTAAGCGCGAAGCTTGTTGTCAGCTGTAGACTGAAGTCTGTAGAATGTGATTTCACCTGGAGCGATATCACCTTCAAGTGTTCCGTTTGTAACCTCTACAGGAAGTGCTCTAGCCATAATCTTCTGGTTTCTCATCTCGCAGAATGCAAGCTTTCTAGAGCATGTATTTCCGCAGTGGAATCCCATGAATGTATCCTCAAGTGTGTAATCTGTCTTACCCTTGATTTCCTCGTTGTACATATCCTTTGGTACTGAGTTGTTGATATCGAGAAGTGTTACAACATCCTCTGATACAACTGTACCAATGAACTCTGAAAGACATCCGTAGATATCAACCTCGCATGATACAGGGATTCCTTCGCCTGTAAGACGAGAGTTTACATAGCAAGGAACGAAACCAAACTGTGTCTGGAATGCAGGCCAGCACTTGCCAGCGATTGCTACGTATTTACGATATCCCTTGTGATCACGAACCCAATCCTTAAGTGTAAGCTCGTACTGAGCAAGCTTCTCAAGAACCTCTGGTTTCTTGTTACCAGCGCCAAGCTCCTTCTCCATATCTGCAACAACCTCTGGGATACGGCTATCACCAGCGTGCTTGTTGAATGCTTCGAAAAGATCAAGCTCTGAGTTCTCCTCGATTTCAACACCAAGGTTGTAAAGCTGCTTGATTGGTGCATTACAAGCAAGGAAGTTCATTGGTCTTGGACCAAAGCTGATAATCTTAAGATCTGAAAGTGCGATTACGGCACGAGCGATTGGCTCGAACTCATGAATCATATCTGCGCAATCCTCAGCATCACCTACTGGATACTCTGGGATATAAGCCTTTACATTGCGAAGCTGAAGGTTGTAAGATGCGTTAAGCATACCGCAGTAAGCATCTCCTCTACCATCGAGAAGGCTGTTGCCTGACTCCTCAGCTGCTGCACAGAACATCTTAGGTCCATCAAAGTGCTTTGCAAGAAGTGTCTCAGAAATTTCTGGGCCAAAGTTTCCAAGGTATACGCAAAGTGCATTACATCCAGCCTTCTTGATATCCTCAAGAGCCTGTACCATGTGGATTTCGCTCTCAACGATACATACTGGACACTCATAGATGTGCTCAGCGCCGTACTTCTTTGTATATGCAGCGATAAGTGCCTTTCTTCTGTCTACTGATAAGCTTTCTGGAAAGCAGTCACGAGAAACTGCTACTACACCAATTTTTACATTTGGCATGTTATTCATTGTCATTACCCTCCTTAATACTACCGGCTTCCCTTTACAAAAATTAAAAGCCTCTAAAACGTTTATTTTGTATGATTATAATATCAGACAAAAAATTTTAGAGACTTTTAAAAATTTACTACGTGATGGAATTTTTTTGACTTTCTTTTGTTGATTATGTCAAAATTTTACTTCATTTCACGGATAAGATTGACCATTTCGATAGCTCCCTGAGCACATTCAAAGCCTTTATTACCAGCTTTTGTACCAGCTCGCTCTACAGCCTGCTCAATTGTATCGGTCGTTAAAACTCCAAACATTACAGGGATTCCTGCACTCATGCTTACCTGTGCCACTCCCTTTGAAACCTCAGAGCAAACATAATCATAGTGTGATGTTGCGCCACGGATTACTGCGCCAAGACAGATTACAGCGTCATATTTTTTACTTTCTGCCATCTTCTTTGCAATAAGTGGAATCTCAAAGGCACCTGGTACCCATGCCACATCAATGTCCTCTTCTTTTACGTTTTCACGCTTAAGGCCATCAATGGCTCCACCTAATAATTTTGATGTAATGAACTCATTAAAACGAGCCACAACAATACCTACCTTCACACCTTCTGATACTAATTTTCCTTCGTAAACTTTCATTATCATTATCTCCTTCTTTTATTTATGCATCTTTTACTTCTAATATATGACCCATTCTTGCTTTCTTTGTTTTCAGATAGAACACATCATATTTATTTGCTTCTATTTCAATAGGCACTCTCTTGGAAATCTCCATTCCATAATCAGACAGCTGGTAAACCTTGTCAGGGTTGTTTGTGAGAAGCTCCAGGGAATGAATTCCAAGGTCACGTAAAATCTGTGCACCTGTATAGTACTCACGAAGGTCCCCTGGGAAACCAAGGGCGATATTTGCATCGAGAGTATCCATACCTTCATCCTGAAGCTTGTATGCCTTAAGCTTATTTACAAGACCGATACCTCTACCCTCCTGTCTCATATATAAAAGGACACCTCTACCATTTCTTGCTATTGCTTTCATAGCTGCATCAAACTGCTGTCCACAGTCACATCTCATTGAACCAAACACATCTCCTGTAAGGCACTCTGAATGAACACGGCAAAGCACATCCCTGCCATCTGTTATATCTCCCATAACCAGCGCTACATGATGTTCTCCATTTAACTTGTTGATATAGCAGTGTGCCATGAACTCACCGTAGCGTGTAGGCATCTTTGCAATAGAAACGCACTCTACCAGCTTGTCATAGACCTTGCGATATTCCACAAGCTCAGGGATTGTGATAAAGGTTATCCCCATATCCTCTGCTAGTTTACGCAATGCCGTTCCACGCATCATGGTGCCATCCTCAGCCATAATCTCACAGCAAAGACCACATTCCTTAAGACCTGCCAGCTTCATTAAATCCACTGTGGCCTCTGTATGACCTGGGCGCTCAATGACACCACCAGCCTTTGCCACAAGAGGAAACATATGGCCTGGACGTCTAAATTCCAAAGGGCTCACATTATCCTTAACACAGCTTCTTGCTGTAAGGCCACGCTCTGCTGCTGATATTCCTGTGGTGGTATCCACATGGTCAATAGATACCGTAAATGCGGTTTCGTGGTTATCAGTGTTGTGGCTGACCATTGGCGGAAGTGCCAGCTTATAAGCAAGCTCCTCGCTCATTGGCATACAGATAAGACCTCTCCCCACAGATGCCATAAGGTTTACATTTTCTGTAGTAGCAAACTCTGCTGCACAGATAAAATCTCCTTCATTCTCTCTCCCCTCATCATCCATAACCATGATGACCTTACCATTTTTCAAATCATCAATAGCTCTTTCAATCGATTCTCTTCGCATTTTTCTTCCCTTCCTAAAAACTTCTTTATATATTTTCCAACCACATCATTTTCCAGATTAACTACATCCCCAATTTTCTTATGACCTAAAACTGTCTCCTTTAAGGTGTGGGGTATGATACTTACCTTAAAGCTGTCACGGCTCACATCTGCCACAGTCAGGCTGATTCCATCTATTGTGATGGAGCCTTTTTCAACGATTCCATCCATTATCTTTCCATCAGTCTTTATCCCGAACCAGACTGCATTACCATCCTGTCTTATGCTTTTTATCTTTCCTGTACCATCGATATGTCCACTGACAATATGGCCTCCAAACCTGCCATTTGCAGCCATAGCTCTTTCCAAATCCACAGGGCTTCCAACTGTAAGAGACCCAAGACTGGAACGGGAAAACGTCTCATTCATCACATCCGCAGAAAATCCATTTGAGTTATACTCCACTACAGTCAGACACACGCCATTTACAGCTATGCTGTCACCCATGTGGATATCCTCAAGAATTCTGCTGCAATTTATGGTAATGCGCTGCTGTCTTCCACCTCTTTCGATTCTTTGAACCTTCCCCAGCTCTTCAACTATTCCAGTAAACATTAGTAAACAACCTCATTTTCTATGATCAAATCTTCTCCTGCCCAAACAGTCTCGATAGGATTCAGACGAATGGCATCATTTATATTTTCAATTCCAAGTCCTTCCACAGGTGATTTGCTGTTTCCTCCAAAAATCTTTGGAGCCATATGGATATGGATTTCATCTACAATCCTGCTTTCCAGCGCACTGTAATTCAGAGTTCCGCCTCCTTCTAAAAGCACACTGTCGATGCCCATTTCTCCAAGCCTCGCCATTAGCACATTTAAATCAATCCCATTATCTGCCTGTGGAATGTTAATTACCTTACAACCCTTTTTCTTAAACTCAGCGACCTTTTTCTTATCTTCAGATGATGTGGCAATAATTGTCTCGATTTCATCAGCTGTATTTACCACCTTTGATGTAAGCGGTGTACGTAAATGCGAATCGCAAATTATTCTCACCGGATTCTTTGCCGGCTCATCCAGCCTGCAGTCAAGACCAGGATCATCCATTATTACAGTAGAAACTCCTACCATTATCCCCGACAGATTCTTCCTAAGTCTGTGCACATTCTCCCTTGCCTCATCTCCAGTTATCCACTTTGACTCCCCTGTAACTGTGGCTATCTTTCCATCAGCAGTCATTGCATATTTCATAACTACATAAGGGCGCTTGGAAGACATGTATTTGTTGAACACACGGTTTAGTTTTTTACACTCTTTTTCAAGGAGTCCCACCTCTACCTTAATACCATTTTCCATGAGAATTCTGGCACCTTTGCCGGCCACAACGGGATTCACATCAAGGGTTCCAATCACAACTCTTGTGATGCCACTTTCAATTATGGCTTCGGTACAGGGTGGTGTCTTTCCATAGTGACAGCACGGCTCCAAGGTGACATAAATTGTGGCACCCTCAGGGGATTCCGAGCAATCTCTCAACGCGTTTCGCTCTGCATGTAAATCACCATATTTTCTGTGGTAGCCTTCGCCAATAATCTTCCCATTCTTGACGATTACTGCACCTACCATTGGATTCGGATTTACGAATCCTGCTCCAAGCTTCGCAAGCATAATCGCTCGCTGCATGTATTCCTTGTCTTCCATTCTTTTCCTCCCAAATAAAAAATGGCCTTGGAAAAATTCCAAGGCCAAATATAGTTCATCCCTTAAACTAAAATACTCTGAGACTATAAAATAATCTCAGAGCAAATATGTTCCACAAATAAACTACCATCTTCTTTCATCCAGACTATACTGTCGGCTTCGGAATCTCACCGAATCATGCCTTGCGGCTCGTGGGCTATACCACCGGTAGGGAATCACACCCTGCCCTGAAGATACTATTTAATTGAGTAAATACTACGACACCTTGTTACGGCTGTCAAGAATCATAATAAAAAATAAAAAAATTTAAAATTAGGGCTTGCAAAATTTTGAAAACCTTATATAATAATTATCGTTGCTGTTGAAAAACAGCTTTACATATAAGCGCGACTAGCTCAGCTGGCAGAGCACCTGACTCTTAATCAGGGTGTCCAGGGTTCGAACCCCTGGTCGCGCACTCAAGCATCAAGTTTTACTTGGTGCTTTTTTTGTACCCAAAATAACTATAGGCAAAAAGAGCAACCTCAAAACGAAGCTGCTCTGTCATAATCTTCTATTTAGTTGTTCTTTCTATACTCACTTGGAAGCACTCCATACTTTTCCCTAAACGCATTAGAGAATGCCTTTGAATTAGGGAAGCCATTGCCAAGTGCGATATCCACTATCTGTCCACCTGTCTCCTCAAGCTCACGAACTGCGTGCTCTAAACGGATGCCAAGAAGGTAATCCTTGAAGTTAATACCAGCGTGTTTCTGGAACATACGAGACAAATATGATGGCGAGTAATTAAACTGATCTGCCATCAGCTCAAGTGAAAGTGGCTCAGCGTAATGATCCTTCATGTATCTGGTAATACTTGAAAGCTTTTTTAACTGCTTATTGCTCTTTACAATATCCTCATTAACATTGAACTTTCTATACTTTGTAACAAGAATGTACAAAAGCTCATAGTACAAACTAAGTACCTGAAGCTTGTTACCCTCTCCTCCATTTGTATAAATAAGATACATCTCCTGAAGAAGGGTAAATACTCGGTGATCAGACTCTCTGTCACCGTGAGAGAACCAGATAAACTGGTCATCTGTAAAATATTCTGCAAAGGTATCCTGTGGTATCTGAAGCACCACTGTCTTATTAGGGTTTGGTGCTAAGATACTGTGTACCTCATTACTGTTAACAATAACAAATTCACCATTGGTAAGTGGGAATTTCTTATCGTGAAGAGTGAAATCTAACTTGCCCTCCCAAACTGCGAAAATCTCAATAGAACGATGCCAATGCTTGTCACGAATATAATTGCCACTAGCTCCTTCAAATGAAAATAACTTGAAAGGAAGCCCCGCATCAGTGACTACTACCTCGTGCTGATAATCCTTTAAATCCATCTAACATATCTCCATAAAATACCTGCAGTCTCCATCTTCCTGATAATACTGGAAGGTGAATCCCAATTTCTCTAATAACCTTCTGCTTGCAGTGTTTGCCGGGTCGCATCTGGCTATGAGACTTTTCATGCCATATTCATCCCTTGCAAGCTGAACTATTTTAGAGCATACCTCATAGGCCAGTCCCTGTTTCCAGCGGTCTGAGGAAATGCAAAAGCCTAACTCGGCCTGTCCCTCCTCAGTGCAGGTCTCACGAACCTCTATGCCTGCCCTGCCAATAAGTTCATTAGTAATTGTATCATAAATCAACCACATTCCAAAGCCATATAACTTATAAATATAGTCGATATAATTCTGCTCATATGCCTTCTCCGCCTCATAATCAAAAAGAGGCTCCATATACTCTGTCATCCCAGGTTTATTGTAAAGAGCCACCAGGTCATCCAAATCTTCCATGGAAAACTCTCTGATATAAGTACGGGCTGTCTTTACTATATCCCAGGGTATTCCTTTGCATCTGCGGTAGATGTTTTCAAAATCCTCATCCTCTACCTCATCTACATCCAATAGCAGATGATCACATTCCAAACCTGTAATTTCATCATGTTCATAACCTGCCACAGGAATCTGGCGATTTAGGCACTCATCAAGAACAGCCTGGCTGTCCGAGAGTACAAGAACTCCCTCCGGATAGTCAGGCTGTAAATCATCTAGCTTATTAACTTTGATAGTTCTTTCAAGATAACTTGCCACTAATCTCTTCTCCTGCCATTAACGATGTATACCATTCTGAGCAACTGAAGAATTGTAGTAAATAATGCTGCAACATATGTAAGAGCTGCCGCCTGTAATACCTTAGTGGCACCTGCATGCTCCTCACCCTCTAAAATACGATCCTGCTCCAAAATGCGGAGTGCTCTTGCACTGGCATCAAACTCTACTGGAAGTGTGATGAGCTGGAAAGCTACTACGAAAGTGAAAAGGAAAATACCAACCTGAGCAAGTGGTGTATATCCAAGGATAAAACCAAGTAAAATAACTGGCCATGAAACCCATGAACCTATATTTGCAAGTGGCACCGATGCTGAACGAAGCTTAAGTGGCGCATATCCTTCCTGATGCTGGATGGCATGACCACACTCATGAGCTGCTACACCAAGAGCGGCTACGCTGGTCTGTCCATAAACTGCATCGGAAAGGCGAAGCACTTTCTCAGTTGGAGAATAGTGATCAGTAAGATTTCCTCTGATTCTCTCTATTCTAACATCGTAAATACCTGCTGCATGTAAAATATGTTCCGCCACTTCATTAGAAGTGATTCCTCTATAATTTCTGAGCTTGCTATATTTTGCGTATGTTCTTCTAACATTTAATGAAGCAAGTCCGCTGATAGCAGCTCCAATAAGTACTAAGATAACTGTCCAATCATACCCATATCCGTATCCGTAATACATATGTATCCTCCTAAAAAAGAATATTTATCTTCCTATAGTATAATTGTTTAAGCCCAAGATTACTAATAAAAAAAGTATAAAAGATTTATTAAAAAAGCCCCTGAATTAATCAGGGGCATAGCATTCATTAATATAATCAGTTCACATCTATTCGACAGGACATGGTATAAATCTTTCCGTTAGATTTCTTCATACGAACTGTTACATTGGCAGAGCCTTTTCCAACAGCTGTTACCTGCCCATTAGAATCTACCGTAAATACGTTAGCGTCCGAAGTGGTGTAAGTACAATTGTACTGTTTATCTGTGCTGTTCAGGTAGTCCATATCAATTGCCACCTGGGCCACTCCTCCCGGTCGCATTGAATAATCTGAATCCTCAGGAAGATTTATATCACCTACGTTTGTACCATTGTTTGCGTAGGTTCTTGTGCTTGCGGCTTTAGTCTCTGTAGTTGTTGCAGTCCCGCTTGTTGTAGATGTTGTAGCTGATTTTGTACTTGTAGTTGTGGCAGCAGAGTCAGTTTTTGTGCCAGAAGACTTTTTATCCTTTGAACTGCTGTCGCTTGTATTCTCATCCACTTCTCCCAGCTTTACATTCATAGCTGGTCTGATTGAATCTCCAGCATAATAATACATTCTATATATCAGCTTGTCCGTATCATTTCCAAACAATCCAAACGTAGGATCATCATAAGAATTAGTTCTCAGTGGGAACTGAAGAAGTGTTTCATTCTTCATAGTGTCCTTATGGGTTGTGTACTCGTCACTTGAAAGGAAGAATACATAATCCGAGGTTGTTGTCTGGGAATTATATATCGCCATGTTAAGGGCGTTCTTTTGCTGGCCACCTACATATGCAGCGTCCATGGAAGTGTCATGGTAATAATTCATTATTGAATTCTTGGCATCCTGTTCAGAAAGAGTGGTCTTCTTAATCATTGCCCTCTCAGCATCATTGAAACATTCCTTGTAAAATGTCTGATTCAGCCAACCTCTCCAATAATTTTCAGACCATCTAACATATCCGGCTGCTGTTCCCTTTTGTTTAAACATCTGAGCGATAGCTGTCCTATAGTTTGTTACTGATTTAGAATTCAATGGTTTGCGGGTAGTAACCAAAGCCATCTTTGTTGTATCGTCATAGGTCAATATTGTCCATGACAAAATAGTGCCATCCAAGTGTCCAAATGCTATATCATCACCAACTGCATAAGTGGCATTTCCAGATCCTTTTTTCTTGGCTGCCTCAGCAGTTATCGGTGTCCCAATAAAAGATGCCAGCATCAAAACTGCCATACCCAATGCCATAATATTTTTCATATATAAATTGATTTTTTTCATACCCAACCCCTGTATATTTTTTCCAATAAATATCATATCTATAGTTCAAAACATTTATCGGCAATTCGTAATTTTACTTTATAGTCTTTTATGATTTTTTTGTAACTAATTCAAAGTATTGGTAATTGTAAATTGAACCCCCAGTTGATATACTGATTCTCAGTTTTCTAAATTTAAGGAGTATGAAATGACAAAAAAAGATATGCTAAAATTGTTGCACAACGAAGAACCCGTTTTACGTGCAGAAATCACCGCTCTTTACTCAGTTTTAGATCACAAGCTGGGCTTACATGGTGCAGATGTACCTATCACATTTGGAATGGACGAAAAGGCCTTAGGCTCATATCTCCCACCATCTTATGATAACGAAGAACAGTTTCAGTTCTCACTTTTCTTCATTGGCTTCTGTATGAATGATCAGCTCACAAAGGCTGACAGAGTCAATCTCTACAAGCATGAATATGCCCACTACATGACAAGACACATTAGTATCCCAGAAAAATATAATTGGCAGCCAGGTGTACACGGCAGTGCATGGAAATACTGCTGCTCACTTATCGGAGCTATTCCATCTGATTACTATATTGAAAATGCAAGCATTCAGAAAATTGACTATGATTCAGTGTTAGAGCGCCCTAGCGTTGACCATAAGCAGGTGCAGATGCTTGATACATATCGCACACAGAAGATGTATGCAAACATGGAAAATGCAAAGGTTAAATACGAAGTTGGTGATGTGGTTACACATCCTAAGTTTGGCGAAGGCACAGTTAAGGAAATAGAAAAACAGCCATCTTCAGTCCGACTTCACATCGCATTTGGTGACGAAGTAAAAGTCATTGACCAAAAATGGCTGGTAAAAACTCGCTATCAAAGAGTAGCCGATAGATAATATAACGCCTGTTACGCTCTCAAGCCTTGGTATACCCCGCTCAACTAACACGTTTCGCTAAGGTATTACCAAGAGCTTGATAGCTACAGGCTATTTTTTATTTTTCTATTTTTTCTAGCAGTTTTATTAACGTAGTCTCTAAATCTAATCCATGTTCATCTACGATAACATCTGCATACTTTTCATACAAAGGCACACGCTCTTCATATAAAGACTTCAAATTTTGTCCATCTTTTAATACGACTCCACGTCCTTTCAGGCTTCCAAGTCTGCTATCAAGTGTTTCATAATCAAGCTTAAGGTATACTACAGTTCCGATTTCTTTTAAGTGTTCCATAGCTTCGGCGCCATAGATAACACTGCCACCAGTTGCAATGACTGTCTTATCCGTCTGTATTCCCGCATTAACATCGTTTTCTATCTTCAGGAAACCATCAACACCTTCTTCAGCGATTATTTCCTTTAAAAGGCGTTTTTCGCGCTTCTGGATAAGTAAATCCGCATCTACGAACTCATATCCCAATTTCTTTGCAAGAACAACTCCAAGAGTACTCTTTCCTACTCCAGGCATACCGATTAAAACAATGTTATTTTTCATGACAAATCCTCACTGATAAAAAATTTTAATCCGTATTATACCATATAAGTGTTGTTAATTCTGCTGCAAAATAGCCTCAACCTGATCACGCTTTTCAAATAAAACGCATCCACCTACATGATCATCCATAAGGACGTCAGTATCCTGCAACACCTTGAAGAGTCTTGATGATATAGCACCTTTGAGAGATGCCTCTCTTACATTAGTATCTGAGTATGGTGAGAATGGGCATGGTTCTGCTCCTCCATGAGAATTGATATGGAAGAATCCGCGGCCTGCTGCCACACATCCACCTGATGACTTCTCATCTCCTGGGAATGAAATGAATACCATCTCCTCATACTTTTCTCTAAGTTCATCAATTCTTTCACGAAGCTTTATTTCCTGCTCCTCTGATAATGCTAAATGCTTGCTCTCATCAGATACTGGAACATACTCTACATAGATTGCTGCCTTGCATCCATATCCACCAAGCATGGATACAAACTCGTCTGATAAAACATCATCAAAATTCTCAGTAGTAACAGTGATAGAATTTCCGAAGATGAGATGCTTCTCCTTAAACTTTTCCATGTTGGAAATAAGCTTATCATAGATGCCCTCACCACGTCTGTTATCAGTAGCCTCCTTATGACCTTCGATACTCATGATAGGCACAAGGTTACGATTCTTATCAAACATCTTAAAGTACTCATCACTGATGAATACTCCATTTGTAAAAATGGGGAAAAGAATTTCCTTATATGATGCAGCTGATTGAATTACGTCTTTACGAAGTAATGGCTCACCACCTGCAAGAAGGATAAAGCTGATACCTAAATCTCGTGCTTCCTCAAAAATCTTGCCCCACTCTTCTCCAGACATCTGATCTACCGGAGCGCAGTCCTTTGTGGCCTCATTCTGTCTAGAATAACAGCCTGCACAATGAAGGTTGCAGTTACTAGTGATAGAGGCAATCAAAAATGGAGGGACATGCAGTCCTTCCTCCTTATATTTCAGTCTTGTGTCTGATGCCTTCTTGGATGCTTTGGCAAAGCTTGCCATAAAGATACTTTCTGCTGGGTCCTTTAATGTAGCACGAAGAGCATCCTTAACAACTCGCTCTACACCTTTTGTCATGTAACTCTGAATGTCAAAATTTCTTTCTTTCATTTTCTTACACTCACTTCTTTATTCTGATTATGCACCATTTAATTGCATGTAACTAATTATATCACCCAATTTTCCGATGTCAATATTATATATGACAGGGAATCATTATAAAGTTAAACTATGTAAACATTGTGTAAAATTGCGATGATATATATCCAAAATCTTCATATTGGTATGGCATTATTTGAAAATGATGCTAGAATGGCGAGCGTGGTGATGATTATTTCGAGAGGGAAATAAAATGGATATTAACTGCGGTAATTCTTCTTATGAAGATAATAGAACAGCGGAAGCAAAATTTAGAGATGCTTCCATTATTTTAGGAATTCTTTTATCAGGAGTAGGTGTCTGGGTGATTATTTATGCGCTCTGGGAACACCTTGGTCGACCAGTTCCGGTTTCATATATGGTCCAGGCCGTTGATTTACTTGGCATAGCCATGTGCCTTACTGCTTGGCGTTTTACAAGCTTCTCTGTTAAGGAACTTGGACTTTTTCCTGAAAATCCAAAGAAAGTAGCTATTGAAACTTTAATATTATGCGGAATAGCTTTTGTGATACTTGCTACTATTAAATTTGTTGGACAAATGTATGACCCTACTTTGTTCCAAACTGAAAGAGGCTTCTTTGATATTCGAAGATTTAACTTATATCAGATTTTCTACCTCTTTACAGCTTTCATTCAGGAATTCACAGCCCGAAGCATTATGCAGACTAACCTTCGAAGAGTTTGCGCCACCAGACATAAAACAATGTATGCCATAGTTCACGCGTCCGTTGTTTTTGCTGTATTCCATATTGAGTATGGTTTCTGGTTCATGATAGGAGCTGCTTTCCTCGGCGGTCTTTTAGGCGTTGTCTACGAAAAACAAAAGACAGTCTTAGGAGTTTGGATTATCCACTGGTTTCTTGGCGTAGCAGCATTCTTATTTGGAATTATAAATCAATAAAAATAATCCCAGGAGTTTTAAATTCTCCTGGGATTTTTATTTGACGCATTCTTTTTATAAAACTTCGTCTATTACCTTTTTCAAAGTCGCTGCAGATGCCTTTAATGCCTCAACCTCTGAGTCACTCAGACTAATTGGCACTGTAGTCTCTACACCATTCTTACCAACGATTGCTGGCATACTGAGTGCCACATCAGAAATACCATAATTATCATGCTGGATACTTGAGACAGGTAAAATTGTCTTCTCATCACGCACTATAGCCTCGCAGATTCTACGAACTGACATTGCTATTCCGTAGTAAGTAGCACCCTTTTTCTCAATAATTCCATAAGCACTATTCTTTACGTTTTCAGCAATAGCCTTCATTGATGCCTCGTGCTCGAAATGACCTCTCATCTCGCAGAAATCATTGATAGGTATACCGGAAACATTTGCACTGCTCCATGCAGCTATCTCACTGTCGCCATGCTCACCAATGATAAAAGCATGCACTGAGCGGCTATCGACCTGAAGATGCTCACCCAAAAGATATTTAAATCTTGCTGTATCGAGTGTTGTTCCTGAACCAAATACTCTATTCTCAGGATAACCTGAGAGCTGCTTTGCAGCATATGTAAGAATATCTACAGGGTTTGCAACTATAAGCATAATGGCATCTTTGTTTACCTCTGCAATCTGAGGAATGATAGATCCAAAGATTCCTACATTCTTCTTTACCAAATCAAGTCTTGTCTCACCTGGCTTCTGGCCTGCACCTGCAGTCACAATGATAAGATAAGCATCTGAAATATCCTTATAATCGCCAGCATATATCTTCATAGGCTTTGCAAAAGGAAGTCCATGGCTGATATCAAGCGCCTCTCCTTCAGCCTTTTCCTTATTTGCATCTATTAAAACCATCTCAGAAAAAAGACCGCTTTCCATAATTGCAAATGCCGAAGCTGCACCTACAAATCCACATCCAATTACTGCTACTTTTCTGTAATTTAAACCTGACATAACAAACCTCCTATCTAAAACAATTTGTTGTCCTGAATACATAATAACATGTTTTGAATGTTTTTGTTAGTCTTATCTAACCTTGTATACAATTTTGTCCAATCTAAATGTTTCTTCCTTGATACTGCACCGTTACAACTAGTATTCTCATCTTTTCTTCATCAATTCTAAATATAGCAATATAATTATCTATTATTAATTGTTTATATCCTTTACTAGCATATCTACCAGCTGTCCTATCTTGATGCGACTCTGGGAATGTATCCAGACCAAGAATAGCCTTCTTTATTCTATCAATCTGTCCTTTTGCATTTTCTGGAGACAACTTTTCATAAGCAATATAAGCATATATTTCTTCTGTATCCCTATACGCTCTTGGCATTAATTCTACAGTATACTTATTCAAAATACTTTTTCTCCAATTCTGCAAAAGCATCCTTTGCATCTATTGTCTTACCAGTTTCAGCAAACTCCTGCTCTGCCTCAAAAATAGCCTGATCTATACGATTTTCCCTTGCGAACTTCTCGTATAATTCTGCACTCATAACCACAAGATCACTATATCCATTTTTAGTAATAAAAATAGGTTCCTTTTGTCTATGTGCAATTTCTGATATTTCACTTGTATTTCTTAAATCTCTAATAGGCATGATTGTTGGCATAGTGTCTACCTCCTTTGTTAAACATATTGTAGCATAATTATGCTGCGTTGTATATATCTTTACTTAAAATCCTATTTTCTTACATATTGCTGTTTCAACCAGTGACAAATTGTCACCTCTGCAATTATTGGTCTCGACACAGGTCTCGACACGCTATCAATCTAAATTACCATATTTTTGTATGTACTTCATAACAACCATCGTTATTATCAAAACTATAAATATTGATATAGATAAAACACCTATTGATTGCAATGCATCTTCATAAGTTACTAATGAACCCATCCATTCTCTATAAGAAATACATAAAAATACATTAGCTACGCTTACAAAGACTGCCGAAGCAGATACTTTTTTCATATGTTTTAATTTATACCATTCATATTCAAATAATCCTATACTAGCTAATGTAATACTGCCCAATATTTTTGAAAGAAGCGGTCCATAATTCTCAGGTGCAACATAAACAGCTAGCAAATCTAAATAATAAATTGCTCCAATCATGATAACTACACTCACTACGAATAATAACAATGTAATTAGACTAATGATTCTATACTGATTATCTCTTTTATCCTCACACACCAGACTTTTTCTAGTGGTACTTCCAATCAATATCAAATTGCAAATCACTAGGAACACAATATCATACTTAAAATTCCAACTGTAGCCCTTTCCTGAAACAAAAGCAAAATAAAACCGTATTAAAATAATAATTAAGATTATTATATTTGAAATTATATCTATTTTTCTTCTGACCGAATCTCTTGCCTGTATTTTGACTATCCTTAATAACTCTGAAAGTGCTTCTTCTTTATCCTCAGAAGATTCTCCACTAACAAGCTTTTCGATACTGATATCAAGACAATTAGATAAATCTTCTAGAATCCCTACATCCGGAAAACTATCACCGTTTTCCCAGCGTGATATCGCTTTATTTGATACCCCTAAAATATCCCCTAATTCTGTTTGCGTATATCCCTTTTGAAGACGTGCACTCTTTATAAGTAAACCTGTCTTTTCCTTATCCATGGATATCTCCTCCTAAAACAAGAATGCAACATAAGTCCAATTTATGCAATCTATTTTAACGAGAATAATATAAATTGAGTCGGTGACATTTTGACACCAACTGGAGACAACTTGTCACCAATAGATAATCTTACTATAGATACATACAATAACAAAAAAAGCCTTCATATCGAAGACTATTTTTCAAACAACTCTGGTTCTGATTCTTTTAATATATCCGCAAGTACCTTGTAGTCTAGATACTGCATTCCTTCCTTGCCTTGATTTATTTTATTTGAAAGCTTACTACCATAATAGATAGCCATTGCTTTCTCTAGAGAAACATTGTTTTCTTTTGCTATATAAGAAATCAATCTCTCTTCCAAACTTTCCTGGTATACCTGTTCTAATACTTTATCGTCCATTATTAAACCTCATATGAAGATGTATAAGTCAAAAGATTATCTATAGCTTTTTGTGATATAAAAGCTATCTGGTCATAAGTTTCATATACCTTGATTTCTTTCAAAGCTCTATCTCTATCCCAGATGCCTTGATGATACATATCTACAACTCTAAAAACCTTATCATCAGCTACTTTTCCAATGATGATATCATATTGTTTGTATTCTTCATTTCCATCTCTACATGAGCATACAAAATCTATCCACTCTATCAAATCATCAGGAAATGTTTTTACCTTAAAGGAATCATAATCAGCTTTCAGTTCGTAACAGTTAACTATAGACACATCCTTATTAAAGATATCAGCCTTTCTTCTAGCCCATTTTTCAGCCTGTTCCTTAACTGTAGTAATATAAAAACCTTTACCAAAATCTAATGGTCTATATGAGTGATTAATATCTGGCTTCTTAATTACATCAATTCCGCCATGGTAAACAATCATATTTTAACACCTCTTGCATTTAAATAATCTGTAATGTCATCAATAACATAGGACGTGCTTTGAGTATGAATTATATCAAAATGCTTAACTAAATAATTATTTATACAATCAACACTACTAAGCATAGTATAAACCTCGGATGGTAGTTTCCCCCACTTATTAGCACAAGCATGAATCATGTAGATTACAAACGAAAAAGATTCTTGATTCATCTATTTAATCTCCTTTGTTAAATTAACTCCTACATAAATAATATAACAGATTCCTACATAAAAGAAAAAGCCTTCAGACATAAGTCTGAAGGCTTCATTTGCTGAGGCTGAGGAGGCTCGAACTCCCGACAACCTGATTAAAAGTCAGGTGCTCTACCAACTGAGCTACAACCCCATATTAAATTAGTTGCGATATTTCCTAAAAGAAAAAGGCATAGATCCGAAACTGGGCTAGCTGGATTCGAACCAGCGAATGCCAGAATCAAAATCTGGTGCCTTACCGCTTGGCGATAGCCCAACGTGTATTGAGTTGCTACCGCAACAGGGTGGGTAGAGGGGTTCGAACCCTCGACCTTCGGAACCACAATCCGACGCGCTAACCAGCTGTGCCACACCCACCATACTGATAAAATTAAACCGTATAAATGTGCCAGAAGGGATTCGAACCCCCGACCCACGGCTTAGAAGGCCGTTGCTCTATCCAGCTGAGCTACTGACACATATTGATAAATCTTAGAAAGTAAAAAGCGGGTGATGGGAATCGAACCCACGTATTCAGCTTGGAAGGCTGATGTTCTACCATTGAACCACACCCGCATGCTTTATTAATTTCTAAGTCGGGGTGACAGGATTCGAACCTGCGACCCCCTGGTCCCAAACCAGGTGCTCTAGCCAAACTGAGCCACACCCCGATAAGTGATGCCCGCGAGAACCATGCGTATCTCTCTCGCGAACAAAAAGAAGTATATAGGAGAATAGCGTTAATGTCAACAACTTTTTTTAAATTTAATTGTTAGATTTTAACCTAAAGTTTCTGAAATTCCGACAACTTCTTTTTGTAGTGAGACTGATACCTCCAGGCTATTCTAAGATATGACTCAGGCCCTGAGCGATAATCGTTACCACATGTTCATCTGCAAGGCTGTAGTAGATCTGCTTGCCTTCGCGGCGGCTCTTTACAAGTTTATTAGTACGGAGAATCTGAAGCTGGTGTGATACTGCAGACTGAGTCATACCAAGGCTCTCTGAAATATCACATACGCAAAGCTCTGCCTCAAATAAAGCAACAAGAATTCTCACTCTTGTGCTATCTCCGAATACTTTAAAAAGCTCTGCTAAATCATATAGAGCATCCTCATCTGGCAATTCTGTTAAAACCTTATCTACTAAATTTTTATGAACACAGTGCTCTTCACAACACTCTACATGTTTTCCCATATCTATACTCCATTTCAATTATATTCTTGTGGACTTTTTTAGTTGCCCACAAGAAATCATATTAATACTATATCACAGTTTACTTTACTCTTAACGCTCTAATTGCATTTAAAACTGCAATAACCATAACACCTACATCTGCGAAAATCGCAAACCACATATTAGCGATTCCGAAAGCACCAAGAATAAGACAACCCACCTTGATTCCAATTGCAAAATAAATATTCTCGTAAACTATTCTCATACACTTACGTGCAATTCCTATAGCCTTTGCTATCTTCTTAGGGTCATCATCCATAAGAACGATGTCAGCTGCCTCTATCGCTGCGTCAGAGCCTAATGCACCCATGGCAACACCTATATCTGCTCTTGATAATACTGGAGCATCATTGATGCCGTCTCCAACGAAAATAAGCTGTTCCTTAGGCTGCTTATATTCTAACAACTCTTCCACCTTTGTGACCTTATCAGCTGGAAGAAGCTCTGAATATACCTGATCAAGTCCTAAATCAGCAGCAACTATATCTGCAACCTGCTTACTGTCACCAGTAAGCATAACAGTCTTCTTAACTCCTGCTTTCTTTAATGCCTTCACCGCTTCCTTAGAAGTAGCCTTAAGCTTATCAGAAATGAGTATGTATCCCTTATACTGACCATCGATAGCCACATGGATTACAGTGCCTGGCTCATTTACGTTATCAATAGAAAGTCCCAGGGATGTCATAAGCTTTTCATTACCAGCAGCCACCTCTGTACCGTCTACATTAGCCTTAATTCCAGCTCCTGCCACTTCCTGTACATCAACAACCTTAGATGAGTCTATAGGTTTACCATAGGCCTCTTTAAGGCTCTTGGAAATAGGGTGATTAGAGAAAACCTCAGCCATTGCAGTCTTCTCTAAAAGCTCTTCCTCTGAAATGTCAAACGGAACAATCTTCGTAACCTGAAATACACCTTCTGTAAGTGTACCAGTTTTATCCATTACAACATATTTTGCTCGTGATAATAAATCTAAATAATTAGAACCCTTAACCAAAACACCTGCATGGCTGGCGCCACCAATTCCTGCAAAGAATGTGAGTGGAATACTGATAACAAGGGCACATGGACAGCTGATTACAAGGAATGTAAGAGCTCTGTAAATCCACTGTGTCCAAAGTGGATCCATACCGATAATAAGTCTTACCACTGGTGGTATAACTGCAAGTGCCAATGCTGAGTAACAAACCACTGGTGTGTAAACTCTGGCAAATCTTGAAATGAAATTCTCCGGCTTAGATTTCTTTGATGAAGCATTCTCCACCAAATCCAAAATCTTAGAAGCTGTAGACTCACCAAATTCCTTTGTAGTGCGGATTGTAAGTACACCTGACATGTTGATACAGCCAGATATTACCTCGTCTCCTACCTTAGCACTTCTAGGTACACTCTCACCTGTAAGAGCTGCTGTATCGAGACTGGCAGAACCATCGATAACCACACCATCAATAGGTATCTTCTCGCCGGGCTGAACCACTATCTCGCTTCCAATTTCAACCTCATCAGGATCAACCTGAACAAGCTCACCATTCTGCTTAAGATTAGCATAATCAGGTCTGATATCCATAAGGGCTGAAATATTCCTACGGCTCTTTCCGATGGCATATGACTGAAACAGCTCACCAATCTGATAGAACAACATAACTGCGACGCCCTCTGTGTACTCGCCAAGTGCCATAGCACCAATGGTGGCCACTGCCATAAGGAAGTTTTCATCAAAGACCTGCTTATTCTTAATTCCCTTAAATGCCTTTTGTAATATGTCATAACCTATTACGAAATATGGAACCAAAAACAGGGCAAATCTGATGATGCTGCCCTCTTCCAGTGGAAGAACCAGCAACACTCCCATCAGCACCGCTGCAATTATTATTCTATATAAAACCTTCTTCTGCTTCTTAGTCATGCCATCACCTACTTCTTAAAGATATATCTCACAGTCGTCCTCAACCTTTTTACAATTCTTAAGAACCTCATCCATTACAGCCTTTACATCTGCGCCTTCCTCGAACTCTACGCTCATCTTAAGAGCCATAAAGTTTACAGATGCATCTGCAACACCTGCAGTATCCTTAGCTGCCTGCTCCATTTTATTTGCACAGTTTGCGCAATCAACTTCAATCTTATAAGTCTTCTTCATTTTATATTTCCTCCTCGCTTGAACATTTGAATGATTGTTCATATGTTGATATAAATATAACCCCATTAACATCATCTGTCAATGGGGTTCATAATTTTTTCTTATTTTTTATTTTCTTCCTTAACTGCTTTCTTTATGAAATCATATACAGTGTCAGAAATCAAATCATAGCCTGCTGCTGTAAAATGAATTCCATCAGTATATAATTTCTCTTTACCGACTGTTACTGCATTTAAATCTATTAGATTTACACCTGTCTCCTCTGCCACAGAAGAAATAATATCTCCAAGCTCACCGTTTACAATATCGTTTTGAACACTATATTCCGCCTGAATATTATTATCTATTGGGAAGCAATAAGGACTTCTCATCAAATAAACTACCGGCTTAGAATCAAGGTTCTGATAGCTTTTTACCAGATTTAAAAGTCCCTCTCTGTAGTCCTCCTGATTCCAGTTAAAAGTCTTTGTGTCATTTGTGCCAAGCATCAAAATAACAATATCCGGATTAGATTTTAATGATTCCTTATACTGCTCCGACTCCACGTATGGCAAATCACCACTTGCTGATGCTGTAGCATTTCTAAGGCCATAATTTGATACAAGATAACCTGTTCCAAGCTTAGTCTGAAGCTGTGAAGGATAAGAATCTATTTCTCTAGTCTTTAAAACACCACTGCCGTAAGTAAGGCTGTCACCAACACAGGTGATACGAACTCTGGTGTCTTTGCCTCCAAACATTCCTGAATTAAAAAGCACAACAAAAAGCAAAACTATCGCAACTAGTAATACAACCATCTTTCTCTGAAATAAGCCTCTCACAATTCTTCTAATGTCCATGACATCTACCGTAAGCCAATGTATTAGTCTACTGACTCAATTACAATCAGCGTCCCCTCTTCTATAGTTATGACTCCCTCATCTTCAGCAAGCTCGTTGCTGACAGTAAGTGTACTAAAGCCCTGTATTTCGCCATCCTTTACAGGGTATTTGAAACCTGTCATATTCAGGCCCTTTACTGGTCCCATATACGGAAATACGGAAATGTATTTTCCAAACTGGTAATCCTTTTCCACCACGTAGGTTTCACCAGGCTGAATCATCTGAATAGAATTGTGTGAATCCATCATTGTAACCATTCTGCCTGCCTTAAGGCCCTTGCCCACAAGGCTAATATTTCCCAACACATGATCCAGACGGGTACCTGTGGCTCCAAGAAGGAAAATCTCATCATCTTCTGAAGTCTTTTCTATGGCAAGATCAAGGGCGGCCTCTGTGTCAGTGTCGTCCTTAACAGGATTAAGGGTAATCACCTGCACACCTGCTGCCGTGGCTCTGGAACTAACGTCCCCTTTAGCAGAATCAAAATCTCCTATCAACACATCAGGTTTTACTCCCATGCGCTCACATGCCTCGTACCCTTTGTCACAAGCAATCAAAAATAAGGAGGACTCATCTAAATCCTCAATGAATCCTCCTGTAAACTTTTCATCAATATTGCCACCTGCAATTATAACTACTATCACTGCATTTTCTCCAATAATTTTTCAGCGTTAGCTTTCACGTCGCCGTTAAATACAGCTGAGCCAGCAACAATAATATTAGCTCCAGCTTCTAATACATCCTCGATTGTGTCCTCGTTAATACCGCCGTCCACTTCGATATCAATCTTTAACTTTCTCTGGCGAGCCATAACGGAAAGTTCTCTAACCTTATCAATAGTGTAAGGAATAAGGCTCTGTCCACCAAAGCCTGGATTAACAGTCATGATAAGAACCATATCCACCTTTTCAAGGACATGCATAATCTGCGAAATTGGTGTGGCTGGATTGATAGCAACGCCTGCCATAACCCCTGATTTTTTAATTAAATCGATTGTAGCATCAAGATGCTTACATGCCTCAGCATGAACTGTTATAATATCGGCTCCTGCATCTACAAAGTCCTTAATGTAGCGTTCAGGATCCACAATCATAAGATGTACATCAAAAAGTCTGTCTGTATATTTACGAATGGTACGAAGAACAGGAAGTCCAAAGCTGATGCTAGGAACGAATACACCGTCCATTACATCAAAATGAACATACTGGGCGCCTGCCTCGTCAATAAGCTCCAATTGCTCCTTAAGTATTCCAAAATCAGCAGATAAAATTGATGGTGCCAGACATTTTTCCATGGTCTTCTCCTATCGATATTTATTATTTTGTTGCTCAACCATTTCAGAGTAAATCTGTAAATAGTTTTCATATCGGCTGGCTGCGATTTCTCCAGATTCCACAGCAGCCTTGACTCCACAATCAGGCTCCTTGTGATGGGCACAGCCTGTAAATCTACAATTTTCAGCAGGCTCGATAAATTCAGGAAACAGCCTGTATAAATCCACTGGTTCCACCTTTGGGACAAACAAAGATGAGAACCCTGGAGTGTCCATAATGTATGTGTCATCTCCAAGATATAAAAGCTCTGAATGTCTTGTGGTGTGCTTTCCTCGACCAATCTTCTCGGAAACTTCTCCAGTCTCCATAACCTGACCTTCGGTAAGAATATTCACAATGGAACTCTTTCCAACACCGGAAGGGCCAGCCACAGTGGATGTCTTTCCCTTTAAAATCTCTTTTATAGCATCAATACCTGCCTCTTCTTTGGCAGATGTAAAGATAACTTTGTAGCCAGCAGGCTCGTAGGTCTCACGCATCTGCTGTTGAAAACCTTCGTCCGCCAGGTCGTCTTTGTTGAAACAAATGATGATTGGAAGCTCCTGCTCCTCCATCATACATAAAAATCTATCCAAAAGATTGAGATTAGGCTCAGGGCTTTTAGTAGCAAAAATGAGCAATGCCTGATCTACATTCGCCACGGCAGGTCTGATAAGCTCAGACTTTCTTGGCAGAATGCTGATAACATTGCCCGTCATTTCCTCTTCTGAAATAACGTCGATTTCCACGTCGTCCCCTACAAGAGGCTTTATTTTGTCTTTTCTGAAGGCGCCCTTGGCCTTGCACTCGTATACACCGGATTCTGCCTGTACGTAGTAGAATCCGGCGATACCTTTAATAATCTTACCTGTCATAAATTAGTTTGGTGTTCCCTTTACAGTCTGAGTTGATGTTTCAGTTGCATTAGGATTTTCCTTCATAGTTCCATCTCCTGAAAGATATAAAGGAACATATGTGAGTGTTACAGTAAGTGTATCTACCTTAACCTCAGAAATATTAATTGAACCATTCTTTGGTATTGTTCCTGACTTACCAAGCTCAGCGATTTCATACTTGCACTCGCCATCATATGGATTTGGAATGCTGTAGCTGTATGTAACATCTTCCTTGCCCTTGCTGATTACAAGAGTAATGTTTGTGTTAGGTGTTACCTTCTCGCCTGCTTCGATAGACTGGCTTACAACAGAACCTGCAGGAACGTCCTCTGAGAACTCCTGGGTTGTGCTTGTAACAATAATCTGTGAGTTGCTAAGTGTCTGTGTAGCATCTGCCTGAGTCATACCAACAACACTAGGAACTGATACTGTTCCATCAGCAGATGAATCGCCTGAATCAGAACTTCCCGATTCTGACTTTCCTGAATTAGATGAACCATCAGAGCCTTCTACTGTAAGACGAAGTGTGTCACTAAGAGAGAATTCCTTTCCCTCTGGAACTGACTGCTCTGTAATAATTCCATCTTCAACATCATTGTTATCTTCATAAGATACAACTACGTTCTTTTCTGTAAGTCCAAGTTCCTCAAGCTGCTTAAGAGCCTCTTCGTACTGTGTACCAACAAGATTAATCATTGTGACCTTCTTTGAACCAAAGTTGAAAAGGCCTACAAAATTACCAGCGATAACTACAAGGATTGCAACGATAGCGATAGCTGCAACGATACCTGAGATTGTAAGGATGCGATCCATCTTTGAATCTTCCTCTTCATCATCGTAATCGTCGTCATCGTAATATTCGTCATCATAGTACTCATCATCATAGTACTCGTCTTCATATTCATCGTTGAATGTAAGAGCCTCTGCTGCACGCTTTGTAAGAGTCTCCTCCTGCTCTGGTGTAACCTTGTGCATAACACGAGTCTGACCAAGATCTGACTCGACGATAGTAACGAAATCTTCGTTAGGGCTGACGAGAGCTTTCTTTAAATCCATAAGCATGTCTGAAATAGTGGCATAACGTCTGTCTGCCTTTTTCATAGTAGCCTTAAGGATAATTTTCTCAAGTGAAATAGGAAGGTCTGGTGCATAAGCGCTAGGTGCAACCATCTCCTCCTGAAGGTGCTGGATAGCAATAGCTACAGTGTTGTCGCCATCAAATGGAACGCGGCCTGTAACCATCTCGTACATAACGATACCCAGTGAATAAATATCGCTCTTTCCATCTACGAAACCATTTCTAGCCTGCTCTGGTGATGAATAATGAACAGAACCCATAACATCTGCATGGATAGTGTTTGAGCTTGCTGCGCGGGCAATACCAAAGTCTGTAACCTTAACCTTACCCTCTGTAGAAATGATGATATTCTGTGGCTTAATGTCACGGTGAATGATGCCCTTCTGATGAGCAGCCTCAATACCACGACCAACCTGAATTGCAATAGAGATAGCCTCTTTGAAATTGAGCTGTCCCTTCTTCTCAATGTATGTCTTAAGAGTGATACCTTCTACATACTCCATAACGATGAAGTACATACCATTCTCAGAACCTACATCATATATGTTAACGATATTTGGATGTTCAAGACCAGCTGCTGACTGAGCTTCTGTTCTGAACTTTGCTACGAAAGTAGCATCCTCGGAAAATTCTGGTTTTAAAATCTTAATAGCAACCTCGCGGCCAAGGATGTGATCCTTTGCGCGATATACATCAGACATTCCGCCTGAACCAACCTTGTCTATAATTTCATATCTATCTGCTATAAATACGCCTTGTGTAATCATGTATTCTCCTTCTACTCGATATCTATTCTATGATAATAACCGAAATATTATCTTTACCACCATTACTGTTAGCTCGCTGGATGAGCTCCTTGGCTCTTGCCTCCAGTGATTCTGAAGCTGTTATGACTGAATAAATATCCTTATCTTCAACCATATTTGTAAGACCATCGGAACAAAGTAAAACTTTTTCTCCGCCCCTAAGGATAACATCAAAATAATCCGGGGTGATTTTGTCTTCTGCGCCAATGGCTCTTGTAATCATGTTCTTGCGTTTGTCGGTGCGGGCAACATCCTCATCAAGCTCTCCCGTACGAACAAGCTCTGCCACCACAGAATGATCCTTAGTGATTTGCAAAAGCTTTGTAACGGTAGCCACATAAAGGCGGCTGTCCCCAACATTTGCAACGTAAAGATGTCCATCAATGAATGTGGCCAAAACCAGGGTGGTACCCATTCCAGCCTTTGCCGAATCATTTTTAGACTCCTGATATATTATTTGATTTGCTGATTGAATTGCCTGCTCAAGAATTTTAACAGGCTCTGACTCTCTGGAAGTTCTGACACCATCTACTACAATCTCGACACATTTGGCTGAGGCATAATCTCCTGCCAGCTCGCCACCCATGCCGTCGGCGACTATATATAGATTCGGTAAATTGCCAACTCCACTGTCATTGGCATAAACGGTGTCCTGGTTGACTTTTCGCTTAATGCCAACATCAGTTATCTTGTAACTTATCATTAATTATTCCCTTTCAAGGCATCTGAATGCCTCTTTCTAAGTTGTCCACAGGCCCCGTCGATATCGCGGCCCATTTCCCTTCTAATAGTAGCATTATTGACATATTTTTCAATCTTTTTTTGGAATGCGTAGGCTCTATCCATTGAAGGACTAACGAAATCTCGCTCCTTGATAGGATTAACTGGAATGAGATTTACATGGCAATTAAGGTGCCCAATAAGCTGACCTAATTCAGCTGCATCCTCATCTCTGTCATTGACTCCGCCCACCAGTGAATACTCGAAAGTGATACGGCGTCCTGTCTTTTTGAAATAATATTCGCAGGCATCAATAAGCTCATGAATTTCATATTTATTCGCCACTGGCATAAGCTCTGCTCTCTTCTGCTGATTTGGTGCGTGAAGAGAAATGGCAAGTGTGATTGTCAAATCCTCCTCTGCCAGCTGCTTAATACGTGGCACAATACCGCAGGTGCTGACTGTAATATTTCTCTGGGAAATATTAAGTCCATTTTCGTCTGAAAGAAGGCGAACAAACTTAACGATGTTATCGTAGTTGTCCATAGGCTCACCTGTACCCATAACTACTAGGTTGGATACGCGCTCGCCAGTATCCTTCTGGATTGCATAAATCTGTCCAAGCATCTCTGATGGAGTAAGATTTCTAACCCATCCATCAAGAGTAGATGCACAGAAACGGCATCCCATCTTACAGCCTACCTGTGAGCTGATACATACGGAATTGCCATGCTTGTAGCTCATCCATACACTTTCCACCATCTGACCATCGTAAAGCTCAAATAAATATTTGCGAGTGCCGTCGATTTTGGAAACCTGCATATCAATCTTCTTAAGAGGATGATAATTGCAGTTAGCCGCAAGCTTTTCCTTTAGGGACTTAGGGATGTTTTTCATCTCGTCATAATCCTGAGCCAAATGCTGATGCATCCACTCATAAAGCTGCTTTGCTCTAAACTTCGGCTCCCCAAGCTCTGTTGTGACGTAGTCTGTAAGCTCTGTTAAATTAAGTGACCGAATATCGGTTAATTCTTTTTCATTACACATATAAAAAATCCATCGTGCTCTTCATTGGGAAAGAGCTGTTCCATCCTATCTACCTTAAATTCCTTATGTGACGATAAGAAGTTTTCTACCTGATTTTCATTTTCATCTTTATTAATAGTACAGGTGCTGTAGCAAAGAACTCCTCCGTCCTTAACGTACTGGCAAACTGTGTCAAGAATCTGGCACTGAAGCTTTGCAAGCTCAGCCAATGATTCCTCTGTCTGATTATATTTTATATCAGGCTTTTTTCTGATGATACCAAGACCAGAGCATGGTAAATCAGCTATAACAGTATCGTATTTACGAACTGATTCTTCATCTAAAACCGTGGCATCCCACTGCTGTGCCTTGACGTTTGTGGCATCGGTACGTGAGATATTTTCCTGGATCAATGCCACCTTCTGTTCTGTAAGATCTCGTGCTGTGACTGTTCCGTCTGCCACAAGCTCTCCACAGTGAAGTGCCTTCCCACCAGGTGCTGCGCACACATCAATAACCTGCTGCCCTGCTGCAACCTGCGCCATAAAAGGAACCATCTGTGAGGAATAGTCCTGCACATAGAAAAGTCCTTCATTGAACTCTGGTATTGCTGTCAGTGAGTCATAATCTGAAATGTAGCAGGCACTGTCTACTGTATCGCATATACGAATTGAAATTCCCTGACCCTTAAGTCGCTCTGCCAAATCCTTGCGGGAAATCTTATTAAGATTAACTCTGATGCAAAGCTCCTCAGGTGTAAGGAATCCTGCCAAAATCTCTTCTGTCTTTTCTTTGCCATAGTCAGCAGTCCATTTGTCTACAATCCACTGTGGCATAGAATATTTAACGCTTAAAGCCTCGAACTCAAGGGTGCCCTTTTTACGGGAAATGTTTCTGAGGACACCGTTTACAAATCCTGATAAACCTGCGAAGCCTCGCTTCTTGGCAAGCTTCACATATTCGTTGCAGGTCGCAGAATCTGGCACTGCATCCATATAATAAATCTCATAAACTCCCAAACGCATAATGGTGCGAATGAGAGGCTTCATCTTTTTCACTTTTGTTTTAGAGAAGCTGTCAATAATGTAATCCAGCTGAAGCTTACGCTCCACAGTGCCGTTTACAAGACGATTCAAAAAGGCTCTCTCGTTTTTCTCGAGATATCCATATTTATCTAAAACTGCCTTTAGATAAATATGCGAAAACTGGCCATTTTCAAGAATCTCTATGACAGTCTCCATGGCGATTTCTCTTAAATTAATCCCTGCCATTTACAAACCTCTTACCTGCTTCAATGCTATAGCCTCTGAGGAAATCTCCTGATGCCATACGCTTCTTGCCTTCCAGCTGGAGTTCATTAATCTCTAATGCACCCTCTCCACAGGCTACGGTAAATCCGTTTTTATTAACATCTATAACTGTGCCTGGCTCGCCAGACTTTTCTACTACTGTAGCTTTCCAAAGTTTAAGCTGCTTTCCATCTACAAATGTAAATGCTGATGGCCATGGATTAAGACCCCTGATAAGACGCTCAATCTCCACAGCTGGCTTTGTCCAGTCCACAAGACCCATCTCTTTTTTAATCATGCCTACGTGTGTAGCCTGAGCTTCGTCCTGAGGCTCTGGTGTAATCTCGCCTCTGTCAAGAGCCTCGATAGTCTTAACAGCAAGCTGTCCACCATCGATAGCAAGCTTGTCGAAAAGGCTTCCACCTGTCTCGTCTGCTGCAAGAACAACCTCTGATTTAAGAAGCATATCTCCATCATCAAGACCTGGTCCCATAAGCATTGTAGTGTTTCCACTGACCTTCTCCCCATTGATGACTGCCCACTGAATAGGAGCAGCACCTCTGTACTTAGGAAGAAGTGAGCCGTGAACATTTACACATCCAAGACGTGGCATATCAAGAATTACCTTTGGTAAAATCTGACCGAATGCTGCTACCACAAATACATCTGCTTCGTATTTACGAAGATACTCAACAGACTCCTCAGCTCTGATTTTTACCGGCTGATAAACTGGGATGTCGTGCTCTACAGCAAATTCCTTAACAGGAGTAGGCTGAAGTTTTCCGCTACGCCCCTTTGGCTTATCTGGCTGAGATACTACTAAGATAATCTCATGACCAGCTTCATATATTGCTTTTAAAGTCTCCACCGCAAAATCCGGTGTACCCATGAAAACAACTTTCATTTATTACTCCTCGTCCTCGTCGATTTCTTCAACTAAATCTTCTACATCGTAAAGCTCACCCTCTACCTTCTCTGTGTAGATGTGGCCATCAAGGTGATCAATCTCATGAAGAAGTGCACGAGCCATAAGCTCCTCACCCTCTACGATAATCTCTTCCATATCTTCATTGAAAGCCTTAACCTTAGCGTAGTTAGGACGTGTAACAACACCTGTCTTTCCTGGAACTGAAAGGCATCCCTCGTTTCCTGTCTGCTCACCTGATGTCTCAAGTACTACTGGGTTAATAAGAGTAACAGGGCCCTCACCGATATCGATAACACAGATGCGGCGAAGTACGCCAACCTGAGGTGCTGCAAGACCAACACCATCTGCATCATACATTGTGTCATACATATCCTCGATTAATGTCTTGAGCTTTGGTGTAAGCTCCTTTACAGGCTTACATGTCTTTAAAAGAACATCATCCTTACCATATTCTCTAATGTCTAAAACTGCCATTTTATTTCCTTTCTATAAAACACATTTACAAAGTATTGATTGGATCAAAATCGAACCATGTGCTGGTATTTCGATATTGTTTTTGCTCCAATAAAAATTTATCGATTGCATCTTTAATTCGGACAAGCCTGTCGTAATCGTCAGCCCTGAGATAAATTACCCTGCGGTAAACATCCTTAAGCTTTCCGATGTAGGCATCCTCAGGACCCATTATAACAATTTCAGGGTCGGTTCGTCTAATCAGGTCCGCCAGAACATCTGCCTGACCGTAGGCATCCTTTTGCTTGTCGCAGCTCACCTGAATGCCAAGCATATGTGAGCAAGGTGGATATGACAATAATTTTCTATAGGCTATCTCCTGAGAATAGAAGCTGTCATAGTCCTGATTTGCAGATGATACTACAGCATAGTTCTCTGGCTGATATGTCTGAATAACAGCAATACCTGGCTCCACGCCACGGCCTGCACGACCTACAGCCTGGGTAAGAAGCTGGAAGGTACGCTCTCCACTGTGGAAATCAGACTCATTCAAAGAAATATCTGCAGCGATAATTCCTACCAAAGTAACATTGGCGAAATCATGGCCCTTTACAATCATCTGTGTGCCGATAAGCACATCTGCTTCATGGGCTGCAAAAGCTGCTAAAATCTCCTCATGACCGTTTTTGCCTGAGGTGGTATCAGCATCCATGCGAAGTACTCTAGCCTGTGGGAATGATTCCTTAACAATCTCCTCCAGGCGCTGTGTACCAGCCTTGAAGCTGCCGATGTATTTGCTTCCGCAGCTAGGACAAGTCTTTGCCGCTTTGGTAGTAAATCCACAATAGTGGCATTTCATAATACCGCCATTGTGTAAATGCAGGGCAACATCGCAATGTGGACATTTTAACACATGACCACATGCCCTACAAGAAACGAAGCCCATTAGGCCTCTTCTATTTAAAAACAGCATAATCTGCTGCTTTTTTGCTAATCTGTCTGCCATAAGCTCTTTGAGCCTGCGGCTAATCATGGAACGATTGCCAGACTGAAGTTCTGCTCGCAGATCCACGATTTCACATGTGGCCATATCCTGGCCCATGGCTCTGTTTTGAAGAGTGATAAGCTGATACTCCCCAGCAGCGGCTCTGCTGTATGCCTCAAGGCTTGGGGTGGCAGAACCTAAGATAACTGTGGCACCTGCAAGCTTTGCCCTGTAAACAGCTGTCTCCCTGGCATGATATCTAGGAATGACCTCTGACTTGTAGCTTGGCTCGTGTTCCTCGTCTATGATAATAAGCCCAAGATTTGCAAATGGTGTGAACAATGCAGAACGAGGGCCAACCATAATACTAATCTCACCGGATTTGGCACGCTCAAACTGATCGAAACGTTCTCCCGGTGACATGCGGCTGTTTAGAATGCTGACCTTATCTCCGAAACGGGTGTAGAATCGCATAACAGTCTGGTATGTGAGTGCAATTTCTGGAATCAGCACAATAACCTGCTGTCCCATGTTAATCACATGTTCCATAACATCCATGTAGACCTCCGTCTTGCCAGAGCCTGTGACACCATGGATGAGATAAGTCTTGTGGCGCCCTGTATCTATGTCTGCCTTAATCTGTTCAGCTGCAGCCTCCTGCTCCTCATTGAGGGTAATCTGTTTTCTGTTTGCATCTTTATTAAGATGTGGATTACGGAAAGTACGAACTGATTCGATGTGGATAATCCCCTTCCTTTCCAAATCACGAATGTTAGCTGTAGGTACCTGAAGCTTTTTTGTGGCAAGCTCCCAATCAAGAGTGTCCACTTCCAAGAGCTCTCGGAGTAAACGCTCCTTACCAAGGGCATGATTCTTCTTTGTAAGAAGCTCTGTTAATTCAATCTTTGCCTGCTCCAGTGATATAGCAAGTGAAATTTCCTTCTTAAGTTTTTCATTCTCTTTTTTCTTAATAGGAATGACTGTCTTAAGTGCCTGATTCATGGTGCTACCGTAATTACGTTTTAAAAAGGCAGCCAAAGAAATAAGCTGAGACTCTATGGCGATACTGTCCTTTACAACTCTCGCAATAGGCTTCAGCTTAGTAACATCGAAACCCGGCTTGTCATGGCATCCTACCACATAACCTGTGATGGCACGATTGCCCTGACCGAAGGGAATAACTACCTGAACCCCTTCTGTAACCTGCTCTTCCAACTCATCTGGAACTATATATTCAAATGTCTTATCCAATCTCTCATGAGAGATGTCAATAATAACGTCTGCGTATTTCATAAAAAATATTTTAGCATAAAAGGGTTTTATTTTGAATTCAATATGATAGAATAAATTGATTTGAAAACAATCATTCATTTTCAGGGAGGATACATATGCGTCATCTAATGAGCCCTCTGGACTTTACCAGAGAGGAGCTAGAGCAGCTTATGGACCTGGCGGATGATATTAAAGCTCATCCAAGCTCGTACAGCGAGAAGTGCCACGGCAAAAAGCTAGCTACATGCTTCTATGAACCAAGCACCCGTACAAGACTTTCTTTTGAAGCTGCCATGCTTAATCTTGGTGGTTCTGTACTTGGTTTTTCTTCAGCTGATTCTTCATCAGCATCAAAAGGCGAAAGTGTTTCTGATACTATTCGTGTTATTTCTTCTTACGCAGACATCTGCGCTATGCGTCATCCAAAAGAAGGCGCTCCATTAGTCGCTTCTCAGCGATCTCTTATTCCCGTTATTAATGCCGGTGATGGTGGTCATCAACATCCCACACAAACACTTACAGATTTATTTACCATTCGCTCTTTACGTGGCGAAATCAAAGACCTTACTATCGGACTTTGTGGTGACTTAAAATTCGGCCGTACAGTGCACTCTCTTATTAATGCACTTGTTCGTTATCCGGGAATTAAATTCGTACTTATTTCACCAGAGGAACTTCGTGTTCCAGAGTATATTCGCGAGGATGTACTTGATAAAAATGGATACGAGTATAAGGAAGTAGATTCCTTAGATGATGTTATGGGCGAGCTGGACATCCTCTACATGACAAGAGTTCAGCGTGAACGTTTCTTCAACGAAGAAGACTATATCCGCTTGAAGGACTTCTTCATTCTCACTCCTGAGAAGATGCGTCTTGCCAAGAAAGATATGATGGTTCTTCATCCACTTCCACGAGTTAATGAAATCTCTGTTGATGTGGACGATGACCCAAGAGCAATGTACTTTACCCAGGCTAAGTACGGTGTATTCATCAGAATGGCGCTGATACTGACGCTTCTTGAATTAGTATAGGGAGGGAATACAAATGCTTAACATTAGTGGAATTCATCAGGGATTCGTACTTGATCACATCAAGGCCGGCGAATCCATGACAATATACAACGACCTTCAGCTTGGAAATCTTGGCTGCGACTGTACAGTAGCTATGATTATGAATGCCAAGTCAAACAAGATGGGTCGCAAGGACATTATCAAAATCGAGTGTCCTATCGAGAGAGTTGATTTAGACATCCTTGGTTTCATCGACCACAACATCACCTGCAATATCATTAAGGATGATGTTATCGTAGAGAAGCGTGCACTTAAGCTTCCTAAGGAAATCAAAAATGTAATTACCTGCAAGAATCCTCGTTGCATCAGCACTGTGGAGCAGGAACTTGCTCAGATATTCGTACTCACCGACGAAGAGAACGAAGTATATCGTTGTAAATACTGTGAAGAGAAATATACAGGAAAGAAATAAATTAAAGTTTAACTCAGAGGTTTAGTCTATGGCTAAACCTCTTTTTATTTTCACACTGCTTGATACAGCATATCAGCTCAGTCTCAAAGTCAATGCTTCCCTTTGGCGCTGCGCGGCATTGACATCTCGACCTTTAGCTGATATGTGATAATCAAGCAGGGGTGAAAATAGGATTGTGACAGAGCCACACTACATATTTGGAACTGGGACAATTATTTATATAAAAAAATACAGATAGATTATCAATTTTACTATCTAATGGTAAATATATTGATATAGGTAGTAAGAAAAAATTGGAGTTTTACTACCTGAAAAGATTTTGCTTATAGAGGTAGTAGTTTTTGACTTATAAACTACTGCCTATTTTGATAGTTTTTCCTGAGGTAGTAAAAAGTTACTACCTGTGTTCATTTCTTGTATATAGGTAGTAGAATATCTAAAAAAATTTACTACCTTATCAAATTAGTAGGTCTCAGGTAGTAAATGCAATGGGCTTTGCCACAGTCCTATTTTTTTTGAGCTTGTTTGCCTAGTATCTGCCAAAAGAGGCTCTGTCAAGAGGCGGCGAAGCCGAGCCGCCAGGCCTTGCACTTGACTGGGACTCTTGGCAGATAGAATGAACAAAGCTCAATAAAAAGAGGTTTAGCCATCACTGACTAAACCTCTGAATTAAGCTTATCTTTATTGTGCTGGAGTAGCTGGAGCCTGTGCAATTACGATGCCTGCTGCATCAGTCTGATAATACATATTTCCAACCTGTACAAGCTGGTTAACTACAAGCTTGCCATCTGCTCCGAAGAGGTATGGCTTCTTGTCGATGGTGATTACCTGATTGAATACAAGCTTGCCATCCTTACCTGCGTAGTAGATACCGTCAGGTGTTGCGAAGCTTCCTGTAACCATGGCACCATTCTCACCGAAGTAGAAGATTCCATCTCCGATAGTCTGCATGCCTGTCTGCATCTTGCCATCAGCTCCGAAGAAGAATGTTGCTCCGTTAACCTTAACTACACCTACCTGCATCTGGCCCTGCTCGTTGAAGTAGTATACTGCTCCATCGATAGCTGCAAGTCCTGTTACACGATGTGCATCTGTAGGGTCTAAGTAGTAGACACCTGTAGCATCGTTCCACCATCCCTTGTATAGCTTACCGCCATCCAATGGATTGAACATGTATGTAATCTTATCAAGTGTAACCCATCCAACCTGAAGGAATCCCTTCTCGTTGAAATAGTAAACATCCTTATCAATAGCGTTGAGACCTTTAACCAAGTGACCATCTGTGGCATCTAAGTAACGAACGCCCTCTACATCATTCCACCAGCCTGTGTAAAGCTTACCATTTTCTGCTGGATTAAAGAGGAATGTATTTCCACCAAGGTCAATCCAACCTGTCTGAAGCTGTGCAGCCTCATTGAAGTAGTAAATACCTTTATCGATGGTATTTAAACCTGTAACAGCATTCGCTGCTCCTGGAAGGAAGTAATATGCTCCAGTCTCATCTGCAAACCAGCCTGTGGTAACAAGACCTGTAGCTGGATCTGTGTGATATTTAACTCCTGCAATGTCTACCCAACCGTACTGTTTACGGAAGTTGTTGTAGAAGAATACATTGCCCTGTCCAAGGTCGAGTAAACCAACCTGAGGAATGAAAGCTGTGTAATCCTTAACAGCTACGTTCATATCAACACGACCATTTACACCAGGTACTGCTCCGCCTGAAGAGTACTGCCAAATCTGCCATCCTGCAATGTCGTTGTGGTCTGCATACTGAGCAATCCACTTGTCACATGCAAGTGCTGATGTAAAATGTGACTTATAGAAATTTGTGTATGTGTAAAGAATTGGTGTGTAACCAGCCTGGTTGATAACACTTGCAAAAGCGTTTGCCATGGCTGTACATGTGTTGGCATCCAATCCCTTCTGAGTCTTATCCTCAATATCGAAGGCTACAGGGAAATTGATGTTGTATCCCTCAATCCACTGTACTACAAGCTGTGCCTCCTGAATGGCAGCCTCAACTGTTGTGGCATACGAATAGATGTATACACCTGTACGTATACCTGCAGCCTGCGCTCCCTTAACGTTTGCTGCGAAATATGGGTCTATTCCGGTGTTTGTACTACCCACCTTAATAAATGTGTAGGTGATACCAGACTGTGCAACTGCAGCCCAGTTGATGCCTCCCTGATACTTGGAAACATCGATACCCTGAATGCCTGCCGCACTAGCTGTAAGTGGTGTGGAAACCATTAATGCAGCTGAAAGCATTAACGCAGCGCACGCCTTTACCAAACCTTTAAATTTCATAAACTAAACCCTCCTCCATTATATTAAGTTTATTCTATCATATTTGTTAGTTCTGATGTCTAACAACTTTATATTCGTCCCCATCTACGAAATATGGACACTCCTTATAGTGACCTGAAACCAGGCGGACATAATCGTCCTCATCCATATCCATTTCGCAGTAATACTGCTCATCCTCTTCGTCCCAAACGAAGTTATTGCAGTACTCACAAGCTGTTGAGCCTTTTACACCAGCCATCTTATAAATCCTCCTACTAAAACTGCAAAGAGAATTGTTCCAAGCATAATGGCATACTGATAGCCTTCATGCTCCTTCCCCCACTTGGTGTTTGTAACACCAATGTAGAGAAATAACCCTGCTAAAATTGCAACTACGTTTATTAACATATTTGCTGTATCCATACTAAGCTGCCACTCCTATATAAGCACCAAGACCTAATGTACAAACTAAACCTACGATACAACCTGCAAGTGCAATTCCACCTACAACAGCAAGAATTGTTGACTTGAAATCCATATCAAGAATAGATGCTGCAAGTGTACCTGTCCAAGCTCCTGTTCCTGGAACTGGAATACCTACGAAAAGAAGAAGTGCTACGAAAAGGCCACGACCTGCCTTCTCCTGAAGCTTCTTTCCCCCCTTCTCTCCCTTTTCAAGGCAGAAGGTAAAGAAACCACCGATAACTGGCTTATCCTTACCCCACTCAAGAACCTTACGTGCAAATAAATAAATAATTGGCATTGGAAGCATATTTCCGATTGCAATTATGATATATGATGCTAAAAGATTAAAGTTTGGATCTAAAGCCTTATATCCATATGCCCATGGAATAGCTCCTCTAAGCTCTACAAGTGGTACCATTGAAACAAAAAATACAATTAAATATCTAATCATTACTTTACTCCTAAAATTTCCTTAATATTTTTTATAAGCCTCTGCATCTCCTCATCCGTACCAATACTGATACGAAGGTAATCTGCGATGCGCTCTGGCTTTGAGAAGTGACGGACATAAATGCCCTTCTTTTTCAGCTCCTCAAAAATGTATACCGCATTTACGGATTCATGCTTGGCAAAAATAAAATTGCTCTTTGAATCTGGGAAGGTAAATCCCAATGATTTAAGCTGTTCCTTTGTCCACTCTCTTGTGGCAATGACAGCATCAATCTTTTCTTTGAAATACTTATCATCCTGGATAGAGGCTACGCCTGCTGCAAGAGTGATAGTATCCATAGTGTAAGAATTGAATGAGAATTTGCAATCAGACAAATACTTAATCAATTCTGGTGAGCCAATGGCATAACCAATGCGGTTGCCTGCCATGGATCTGGATTTTGAGAATGTGCGAACAACAAGCACATTATCATATTTATCTGTCAAATCTATGCAAGATTTTGAACCGAAATCAACATAAGCCTCATCGATGATAACAACACACTCTGGGTGAGCTGCTACAATCCTCTCGAAAAACTCTACTGGCTCTGCCACACCTGTTGGTGCGTTTGGATTCGGAATTACGATACCGCCACAAGGCTGCTCATAATCTGATGCCTTAATCTTAAACTCCTCATCAAGTGGCTTTTGAACATATGGGATTCTGAATAAATCAGCCCACACATCATAAAATGAATAAGTGATATCCGGGAAAAGAACCGGCTTATCTGAATTAAAGAATGTAAGGAATGCCATTGCCAGAACATCGTCTGAACCCACTCCCACGAAAACTTTTGAAATATCCTGATTGTGATAATCAGCCAAGGCTTTAATCAATACTGAGCAGGCTGGATCAGGATATTTTCTAAGGGAATCCATACTAACTTCAGAAATAGCTTTACCCACCAAAGGACTTGGTGGGTATGGATTCTCATTTGTATTTAACTTAATAATATTTTTGACTTTTGGCTGCTCGCCTGGTGTGTAAGGTATTACTTTTCTAATGTTGTTAGTCCATGATTGCATTTCCATCTACAACTTCTCCCTCTGTAGGTGCCAACTCCGCTGCCTGTGCCTTTAAAGTCTGAAGAACGAGCTCAGCATTTACAAGATCCTCATAATTCGTAACAAGAGGCTTCTGTTCCTCTGAAAGTGAATCATATTTCTGTCTTGCAAGAGCAATCTTTGCCTCAGACTCAAGGGTAACTGTCTCAATATCTGCGATAAGATTCATAACATCAATCTGTGGATTCTGAAGTCTGAAATTCTCCTCTTCAGTATCACCTGTATAAAATACGATTACTGGCCAACCAGCCTCAACGATATCGTAAATCTTCTCAGCCTGTGAAAGTGGAAGATTTACACAACCGTGGCTACCGCTGGTCTTGTAAAGTGTGCCTCCGAACTTAGATCTCCATGTAGCATCGTGAAGACCTTCGCCCAAATTAAATGGCATCCAGTAATTTACGTGAGACTCGTAATTATCTCCTCTAAGGGTGGCATCCTTCTGCTTGTAAGCGATTGGATATACACCTGTGTGTGTGCCATGTCCCTTAGAAATATTTCCTGATACACAGCTTGTATCAAGAACCATTACTCCATCTTTATAAACGTAAACATGCTGAGTGGTAAGATTTACCTCAACATACGAGTTACCGTAATCCTTCTCGCCATGGCTTGTTCCACGGTAAAGGTATGTGAAATCTCTGGTCACATCCTCGCCAGCTTTAAGATCTGCAATGATGGCATCAATCTCACCATCGTATGCGATTCTCCAGCCAAATGAACCTGCAGGTACTTCTATCTCTTCACCTTCTGTAGTAACAAACTGCTTTTTCTTTCCATAGGTGTTGTATTTGTCGCCCATGGAATTAACGTATTCGCCAATGGCCTCTCTGTCGAAATCAACTTTGAAATCGTCATCCCAGGTGAAGAATCCAGCCTTAATATCCTTTGGAATCTCCTCTGAGATGCCCTCGCCTAAATCATAATGAATATTAACATTCATGTATTTATTAAGGAGTTCCTTAGCTGCGATAATATTAGCATCCTCAGCCTTAACTTCTGGCTTGTGATAGCATGTGCCATCTGCAAGACTAATCTTTGTCTGGAGATTCTCTACTGCATAGATGATAGCTTCCTCTACGCCCTGTGCGTCGATTCGGTCTCCATAAACCTCGTCAACAATAACGAACTCATTACCGTCGAACTTAATGTATGCATTCTCAGATTCCTTAGTGGATTTCTGATGACTAAAATCAAGACTTGATGCTACTGCTCTAACCTTTGTCTCATCGTAAGCATTACCTGTCTTTGTGTAATTCTCTTCTGGGATAATAAGACGTCCAATCCAGTTGAAACCAGTCTGCTGGTCCAAAAGAGCCTGAACCTCATCTACCTGATAATTTACATCCACACCAAGGTCAGCAGCGCTAACCTCGTTAATCACTTCGCCTTCTGCATTTTCAAATGTGATGGTGTATTTATCTGCGTTTGTAAGAATCTTCTCGTATGCGCCTTCTGCAGTCTTAAATGATGCCCCTACTCCATTTACCTTGCTTCTGATATAGAAATGGCTTCCAAAGAAAATACTTCCAGCCAGATACACAAATAAAACAATGCCCGCGATGATTTCTATACGAAGCATTGTTCTTTTATCAAAATAAAATTTATGAGCTTTTCTACGAGCTTTTGCCGTCTTCTTAACTCCACTCATTATCTTAATTCCTCTATATCTATATATAAGTACATACTTTGTCCGCTTGATAGTTTACAGGAAAAATCCAAGTAAAATCAACTAAAGTTTTCCCTGTAAACACTCATCTATCATTAATTTTTCCTAAAGCTCTTTAACTCATCAATAGCAAACTCGTAAGCCTCGTTACAGAACTGGCATCTAACCTCAACAGGCTTGCCATCTGAAATGATATCATCCATATCTTCTTTACCTAAAGATGCAAGGCTTTTTATCACTCTGTCTCTTGAGCAATCGCACTTATAACATACCTGGTATGTCTCCTTGAAGTCGATATCAAGACCAGCAAGAACTGTCTCAAGCATCTGCTCTGGTGTCTTGCCAGCTGAAAGCATATCCGTAACTGATGGAAGTGTCTTAAGGTTCTCCTCAATCTTTGCAATAACTTCTTCTGCTGTAAATGGCATAAGCTGGATGATAAATCCACCTGCACAGTTTACAGTGTTGTCCTTATTCATAAGAACACCAAGACCTACAGATGATGGAATCTGCTCTGATACTGCATAGTAATATGTCAAATCTTCTGCAATCTCACCTGTCTGAAGCTCAACTGTACCTACATATGGCTCCTTAAGACCCATGTCCTTAATAACACGCATAATACCAAGGTCAATAGCACCGCCTACATCGAGCTTACCATTCTTTGGAGGTAAATCTACCACTGAAACGTTAGGGAATCCCTTTACCTCACCCTTGCTGTTAGCTGTAACAGTAACGCCCTTAAGTGGACCGCTACCCTGAATCTGAAGAGTGACTAAATCGTCCTCGCCCTTAAGCATAACACCCATCATTGAGCCTGCTGTAAGCATACGGCCAAGGGCAGCTGTAACTACTGGAGAAGTGTTGTGACGTACACGTCCTTCCTCTACTAATTCTCTACTTGTAATTGCAAATGCACGGATGGCATCATTTGCTGCTGTTGCTCTAACTATATAATCACTCATTATTTTGTTACCTCTCTTGCTATAAAATACAACCTGTCACTATCTGCTTTTGGTTCTGACATGGATGCCACATCAAGAACTTCCAAAAGCTCTAATCCGCTTTCTTTAATAGCGGTCTTTATCTCATCTACTGTAAAGCCATGCTGAAGATGCTCCTCCTCATATCTGTCGAAGGTACCTTCTTCATTTTCCTCGTAAATCGTAAGATAATAAGCATTATCTCTGGTCTCAGAGTCATAATCATTTTCCCAGATAAAGCTGCCCTCTTCACGATTCTCTGCTATGGTGCTGCACCCTAGCTGCTGATAAAAATGCTCTGTCTTTACATCAAAAATAAACAATCCCTTAGGATCAAGATAATTGTTTGCAAGTTTACAAACTGTAAGAAGCTCTTCGTAATTACGAAGATAATTTATGCTGTCACAGAGACTAACAACAGCGCCCACTGTACCGTACAGCTCGAACTCGCGCATATCCTGACATAGATAAAGGATTCCTTCGGAATCCTCTGCAGTCATCGCCTCCATAAGCATATCATAGGAAACATCAATGCCAATCATGTCATATCCTGCTTCCTTAAGCCTTCTGGTAATCTGACCAGTACCGCAACCAAGGTCGCAGACAATCTCCATTGGCATATTATATTTTTTAAATAAAGTCTTTATATTTTCTGTCCAGGTGTCGTATGGCACATTATCCATGTACCTGTCATACACACTGGCAAAACCTGTATAAGCTTCCATCCTCTATACCCTCTTAGATAAAAAGCCTGATATCTTTCTAATAATTTCGAAATCGTCCTGGATTTCTTCCACCTTGAGACGATTCTCCTCTGAGAAGCCCACAAGAATGTCATGATTGGCCTCTGCAAGGTAGTCCATAATACCGTCGATATCACTCTTAATATTCTTAGGGCACTTGATGTAATGACGCTTAGCCGCAGTAATATAAAGAGTGTAGGTGATTGAAAAATGATGCCATAAGAACTTATGCATAGTGGAATATTTATAAATCCAAATGATGGCATCAATAGGAACGATAGCCACGCCGTAGCTGCTGGTCTCGATGAAGTAATGCTCAGTAATGAACATATCCTCTGTGGCCAACTGTGGAAGTGTGGCAAGCTCTTCCTCTGCCTCCGCCAAAATCTCCGCAGGCTTTCCGTAAGCCCTTGTCTTTTGGACCGGAATAGATACTACAGGAAAAGCTATAAAAACGCAATATACAATGATAGATATAATGCTATATATACTAGAAAAAACATAGAAAAACTCGAATAGTTCAGATACCAGTCCTGTGGCATCAGGCTCCGAGATAGTATAGCTGGAAACAGTAGACAAAATACCTTCTTCACTCCAATTAAGATCTCTGGCCAGATTAGAAAGCAAGGATCTGGCTGCCTCTGACTCATAGAGAATCTGTCCCTTTACAGTAAGTTCATCTATAGTAGGTGCGCCCTGCTCGCAAGTATCTGGATCCAAAAGGACAATAACACACTCTGAATTAAACATAGTGTAGTAATAGTAGCCTCTGGTTCTATCCAGCCATTTACTGGTGTAACCTGTAAAATAAAGATTATTCAGCTTAAATTTGCCGTATGTCTCTTTATTATTATAGAGCTGGTACAGGCTAACATTGTCTGCAGTGTAGGTCTTTGGAAAAAGCATATGCTTTACCGGAAAAATTGCTGCCAATGTCAGAAGAATAACCAGAAATATGATAGGAGCATAAAGCCTATTTTTGTAATATGTTTTTATTGACCTTGTAATTAAATGCTCCAGTGAATCCATATAATCTCCAGAATATAATTATCTATGTGCCTCTAACCACTGATAGAGATCCTGGAAAACCTGCTCTCTATCCATCTCGTGGAGAATCTCGTGTCTGTCCCCTCTGTAAAGCTTCATAGTGACATCTTTAATGCCACCCTTTCTGAAAGCTTCAAACGCTGCTGTTGTGCCTTCTCCGAGATTTCCAACAGGGTCAGAATCTCCAGAAACCACAAAAAGTGGCATGCTAGTGCGCATCTTTGAAACACACTCTGCTGTGCCTACATATTTAACTGCTTCAACCAAGCCCTTATAGGCATTGACTGTAAACAGGAATGTGCAATATTCATCGCTGTAGTATTTCTCTACCTCTTCAATATTCTTTGTGAGCCATGAATTGGCATAGTCCTTACCAAAACAATCGAACTTTTTATAAGGAGCGCTGTAGCTCATATCCCTTACAAGTGTGCTTCTGAAGTTCTTACCTCTGAATATTGATAAAAGCTTAATAACTGCCAGACCACCATTACATGTAGCTGCAGTTTCCTGACCAGTACCCATGATAATGGCACCGCTCATAGCCTCAATATATGCTGATTTAACAGAAAGAAACTTTCTTACCATGTATGAGCCCATTGAATGGCCCAAAATAAAATATTTTAAAGCTGGATAAGCTTTTCTTGTCATTGAATAGTGTGTATAGATGTCCTCCACCATATCATCTGATGGATGAACTCCTGTCATAACACCAAGTTCATCATTACTTGCAACTGAATGACCATGACCAATATGATCATGTCCAACAACCACGTAACCTCTTTCAGCCAAAAATGTAGCAAACTCATCATATCTTTCAATATATTCAAGCATTCCATGAACCAACTGCAAAACTGCAACAGGTTCCCCCTCTGGAAGCCATTTTCTACAGTGAATCACCGAGTGCCCATCGGCTGAATTAAATGTATACTCCTGCTGTGTAATCATAACACATCCTCCAATCCTACCCTTAAGTACTACCATTTTATTGTATTTCACATGGTTATTCAATATAAAACTAAACCCCTGGTTTCACTATCAAGCCTGATGATTTCTCCGCTCGACTACATGTCTCGCTAAAGAAATATCAGAACTTGATAGCTACCAGGGGGATTGTGGTATACATTAAATTTTATAAAGATTTTTCGCGCCTGCGCCTTTGAGTCGGGCCATGGCACGAGCCATATTATTTGTAGAAATCTGATAGTCGATGCGGCTCTGCTTCTGCTGAAGCTGTTCCTGAGCACGCTCAAGAGCTTCCTGCGCACGGAATGTATCAATATCCTCTGGGCGCTCGCATGAATATGCAACTACTACAACCGAACCATCAGGCTCAACTGTAACTAGTCCATCGGAAATAATAGCATGTCTCAATTCGCCATCACCTGTTGTGAAGCGGATGTTACCAATCTCCACAATGCCGGTAAATACCTCGTGATGATTGAGAATAGCATACTCACCATCGGCGCCTGGAAATACTAAGATTTCACATGGCCCATCATAGAAGATTCCATCGCAGGCAATTATTTTAAGATTAAATAAAGATGCCATAGGTTACTCCTTTGCAAGATCTGCAGCCTTCTTCTTAACATCCTCGATTGTACCAACATTGAAGAATGCAGCTTCTGGATACTCGTCCATCTCACCATTTAAGATAGCCTTGAATCCGCGAACTGTCTCTTTTACAGTAACAAACTGTCCCTTTACGCCTGTGAAGTTCTCAGCAACTGAGAATGGCTGTGAAAGGAAACGCTGCACCTTACGGGCACGATATACTGTAAGCTTATCCTCGTCTGAAAGCTCTTCCATACCAAGGATAGCAATAATATCCTGAAGTTCTTTATACTTCTGAAGAATCTCCTGAACGCCACGGGCAACTGCATAGTGCTCCTCACCAACAACGTCTGGCTCAAGGATACGCGATGTTGACTCAAGTGGGTCAACAGCTGGGTAAATACCCTGCTCAACAATCTTACGTGAAAGAACTGTTGTAGCATCCAAGTGAGAGAATGTTGTAGCTGGTGCTGGGTCAGTTAAATCGTCAGCTGGTACATATACAGCCTGTACTGAAGTGATAGAACCGTTCTTTGTAGATGCGATTCTCTCCTGAAGCTCACCTAAGTCGTTTGCAAGTGTAGGCTGATAACCTACGGCTGATGGCATACGACCAAGAAGGGCTGAAACCTCAGAACCTGCCTGTACGAAACGGAAAATATTATCAATGAATAAAAGCACATCCTGATTCTTAACATCACGGAAATACTCAGCCATTGTAAGTCCTGTCTCAGCAACACGCATACGTGCTCCAGGTGGCTCATTCATCTGACCGAAGACTAAGGCTGTCTTATCAAGAACTCCTGACTCAGCCATTTCTGTCCAAAGGTCATTACCTTCACGGGAACGCTCTCCAACACCAGTAAAGATTGAATAACCACCACTCTCTGTAGCGATGTTGTGGATAAGTTCCTGGATAAGTACGGTCTTACCTACACCGGCACCACCGAAAAGTCCGACCTTACCACCCTTAGCGTAAGGAGCAAGAAGATCGATAACCTTGATACCTGTTTCAAGCATCTCAACTACAGGGCTCTGATCCTCGAATGTAGGTGGCTCACGGTGGATACTCCAATGTTCCTCATTATCAAGCTTCTCACCCTTATCAAGTGTATCGCCGAGAACATTGAATAAACGACCAAGAGTACATTCACCAACAGGAACAGTAATGCTCTCTCCTGTGGCTACAACCTCCATATCGCGGGCAAGTCCCTCAGATGGCGCAAGTAAGATACATCTTACAACGCCAAGACCGATGTGCTGAGAAACCTCCATTACTCTCTTTTCGTCCCCTACCATTACGTAAAGGGCATCTCTGATGGCAGGAAGGTCATTCCCTGAAAATTCTACATCTACGACAGGTCCTGAAACCTGTACGATTTTTCCTTTTAATTTCATGTTTGTTCCTTTCCTAATGTAGAACTGCCTACAAAAAAATTACTTTTTTGCTTTTTTCTTTTTGAGTGCCTTGGCACCACTGATTACCTCGGTAATTTCCTGGGTAATAGCGGCCTGACGCACTCGGTTGTATTCAATAGATAATTCACGAAGAATTGCCTCTGCATTATCTGTAGCTGACTGCATGGCCATCATTCTGGCATTTTCCTCACTGGCTGAACATTCTACAAGTGCTCCGTAAATGAAGCCTGTAAAATTATTGTGAACCAGCTGTTCCAAAACTGCCTTAAGTGATGGGAAGAATGGCATCCATTTGTCGCCACCCTTTGTTACAGCCTCGTACTCATAACTGTTAATTGAGTGAACATGCTTAACTCCGGATTTCATTTCCTGAGCTGCCTTACCTGTTCCCTCAATATCCTCCTCAATCTCTTTAGCCTTTTCCTTAATGAACTTGTGTGTTCTAAGAGGAAGAAGACGTTCTACACAGGTTTCCTCTGTTACAGAATTAAGCATCTTAGTGTAGACAACATCAATTCTGTCCAGCTCGCCATTGTTATACTTTTCAATCATGTACTCTGAGATAACTCTGGCTCTGTGCATGGATGGATTATTTGAAGAAAATCTAAAATTCTCATCCACATTGTATCCGCCATTGATAAAGAAATTTCGTCCAACCTCACCAACTACGAACAATGTGTACTCATCCTTTTGCAAATCAGAAATTCGATCAAGGGCCATCTTAATGGCGTTATGGTTATAAGCACCAGCCATGCCCTTATCACCAGTGAAAACAATAAAACCTCTGTGCTTTAAGCACTCCTGCTCATCCTCCACACGATTATCAAAATATATATGTCTGATATCTGGGAAATGAACAAGGTTCTCTGCAAGCTCTCGCTGAACTGCATCGAAGAAAGGCTCTGTATCGGCAAGCTTCTGCTTTGCCTTTCTAAGTTTCATTGAGGACATCATGTACATGGCATTGGTAATCTTCATCGTATCCTGAATACTATTTATTCTATTCTGGATTTCTTTTGTACTTGCCATAGCTTACTCCTGATTATTTTTAAACTCAGTAGCTGCCTCGATGATACTTTCCTTTAACTCATCTGTCATATTCTTAGTCTGATTAAGCTGATTGATAATATCGCTGTGCTCCTCGTGGAAGAATGCAAGCATATCAAGTCTGAACTTCTTAATCTTCATAACATCTAAGTCACTAAAAATATGTGCATTTGCGGCCACAAGAATAATAACCTGTTCTGCCATTGAGAAAGGTCTGTTAAGTGGCTGCTTTAAGAGCTCCATAAGAGCACGTCCGTGAGCAAGCTGTCTCTTTGTTGCATCATCAAGATCTGATGAGAACTGTGTAAAGACTTCCATCTCACGATACTGAGCCAAGTCGATACGAATTGAACCAGCAGCCTTCTTCATAGCCTTAGTCTGAGCTGCACCACCTACACGGGATACTGAAAGACCTACGTTAACCGCTGGTCTCTGTCCTGCGTTAAACAGCTGTGACTCAAGGAAAATCTGACCATCAGTAATTGAGATTACGTTGGTAGGGATATAAGCTGACAAATCGCCTGCCTGAGTCTCAATAATAGGAAGGGCTGTGATAGAACCGCCTCCTGCCTCTGGAATGATTCTTGCTGAACGCTCTAATAATCTTGAGTGTAAGTAGAATACATCACCTGGGTATGCCTCACGTCCTGGAGAACGCTCGAGCAAAAGTGAAATAGCACGGTATGCAACTGCGTGCTTTGATAAATCATCATATACGATAAGTACATCCTTGCCTGAGTACATGAAATACTCTGCAAGAGCTGTACCTGCATAAGGTGCAATGTACTGAAGTGGAGCTGGGTCTGCTGCTGTGGCACTAACGATGATAGTGTAATCCATAGCACCGTGCTCCTTTAATGTATTAACAAGCTTTGCAATAGTAGATGCCTTCTGTCCGATTGCAACGTAAACGCAGACAACATCCTTGCCCTTCTGATTAATAATTGTATCTGTAGCAATTGATGTCTTACCTGTCTGTCTATCGCCGATGATAAGCTCACGCTGACCACGACCGATTGGGAACATTGAATCGATTGAAAGAAGACCTGTCTCCATTGGTTGGCTAACTGATTTTCTATCTACGATACTTGGTGCCGGGCACTCTACTGGTCTGAATCCATCAGCATCAATCTCACCCTTTCCATCAATAGGTGTACCAAGTGCATCTACGATTCTGCCAAGGAAGCCTTCGCCTACAGGGATACCAGCCATCTTGCCAGTACGTACTACCTTCGAACCTTCCTTTATATCTACGTCACGGTCGAAAAGGATAATACCGATTTCATCACGGCGGATATCCTGAACCATACCCTTGACGCCACAATCAAAGATAACAATCTCACCATAAAATGCGTGGTCGATACCGTTAACGTTAACAATACCATCACCAACCCACTTTACGATTCCGACTTCCTTATCCTTAACCTCGAAATCATCAATACTAGATCTTAAGATTGAAAGGATATTTTCATCTACTGTACTCTTCTGAACAGCCTCATTAATTCTCTGAGAAAGCTGCTCGATACGGCTCTGCTCGCTCCAGTCGTACTCCCTTGAGCCAACTGTAAGAACGAAACCGCTCTTAAGTGAAGGATCTTCTTCCTTCTTAATAAGGATATCCTCACTGCCATATTCCTTTGCAAGGAACTTTCTAATTCCTGCAAGCTGCTCATCTGTAGGTGCTGTAACATATCTAAGTGTTGCATACTCAATGTTCTCTCCCTGATTCTCAAGGAAAGCCTTGTAGTCAGCAACGATTTCACCAAATGAGTCAAAATCACTATTGTCACAGAGTAGCTTAATAAAATCTCTGATTTCACGTGGAAAGATTTTATCAACTATCATGTGCTTTTTAGTGTCAGGCACAGTAGGATCTGCGAGCTCCTCACCAATTGCTGGCACCATCTCGATGATAGATGCAGCATTCTGCAGGTGAGATCCCGCGTTTTTGATACTATGTAAATCACTAATGTAATTAAAAGACTTATCTGTCACTGTTATTCACCTGCTTTATCAATAAAATCATCAAACAACTGGCTGTCAATATCAGCCCCTGTTCTTCCTCCGATAACCTTTGCTGTAGCTTCTACAACCATATCAGCAATTTCCTTCTTTGCACTGGAAATAATCTTGTTCTTCTCGATTGTAGCCTCAGCAATAGCGTTCTCCTGGATAGTCTTTGCATCTTCCTGAGCCTCTGCAATAATCTTCTGATAGTGATTATCTGCATTCTTTCTTGCTTCAAGAATAATCTGCTTCTTCTCAGACTCAGCATTAGCAAGCTTATCCTCATACTGCTTTGCGTACTCCTCAGCCTGTCGGTTTGTCTCCTCAGCCTTGTCGTAGATTTCTTTAGCTTCTTCCTGACGCTTCTCGATGATATTATCGATTGGCTTGAAGAAGAACTTCTTAAATGCAAGACAAAGAATCAGAAGATTCACAACAGTCCAGAGTATATTCCAAAATGAAACGTTAATCATTTTTTAATCCTCTTATTTTTATATTTACAATGAAGTACTGGTTTCGATTACTGAAGCATTACGATAATCATAAGTGCGATAACGAAACCGTAAATAGCTGTTGCCTCTGCAAGGGCACAACCTAAGATAAGGTTCTTCTGAATCTTTCCTTCTGCCTCTGGCTGACGTGCGATACCTTCGCATGCCTTACCTGTTGCGATACCGATACCGATTCCTGCTCCAAGTCCTGTTACAACTGCGATACCTGCTCCAATTGCTATAAGTGTGTTCATAAATTTTTCCTCCTAGAGTTTTATTCTACTGCCTCTTTAATATATAACGATGTTAAAAATACGAAGACGTATGCCTGCAGCAATCCATCGAATAGATCGAAGTATACACTGAAGATTGCTGGGATAACTGGTGGGCATACAATCTTAAGTAATTCCATGATTACGAATGCGCCAAGTACATTTCCGAAAAGTCGCATGCACAAAGACAATGGTCTTGTGAATACATCAAGGATATTGAATGGAGTAACGATGGCCACTGGCTCTGTAAAGTTGTGTAGCCACTTTCTAACTCCGTGCTGATATATTCCTGCGCCCTCAACAAGAATGATACTCATAAGCGCTAAAGCTAATGTAACATTCAAGTCTTTTGTTGGTGACTTAAATCCAATTAATCCGATTATATTTGAAAGACCAATATATAATAGGACTGTTGAAAGGTAGACCGTGTACTGCTTAGCTTCCTCGCCTAGCATTCCGCCTACGATACTGTGCAGCTTTTCGTAGATAAACTCAGCGAAAGCCTGCTTCTTGCTGATATTTTGTGTCTTTAATCCCGTCGTTAAGAATATAGCTAACGGAATAAGAATGCCCATTACAATCCAGGTAACTACAACTGACTCCATAACCGGAATTTCATAACTACCTATGTGGAGGGTAAAAACGGCTTCACAATTTAGCTCTTCAATAAGCTCTTCTGCTAAATTCAAGAAAACACCTCCTTATCTTATTCATATGTCCTCTATTTTAGACCTTTTAGACAAAAATATAAGATACAAATTATGAATATTGTATAATGCACGACATATAGTTCTACATTAATGGATTATAGTAGAAGTTTTTGTTAGAACTGTGTTTTAAATGTTATTTTTAAAAATAAACAAATAAAGAACAGAGCAGCTTTCGCTACTCTGTTCTTGTATATACTTTTCGACCTTTTACAAATTTATCTTTTATAACAGCATCCGCATCGTTATAACACATTCTCTCTATACGTTCTCGAATCGACATGTCTCTCATAGAGCACATCTTACTGTCGTCAACAACCACTGCGTCAAAATCATATCCTGGCTTGAATGTTCCAACTTTGCCGAAGTAACTTCCACCGCCTTCTGTAGCAAGATAGAAAACTTCTTCGAAAGTAAGCGGCTTAACATTCTGATCCACCAGACGATAATACATCTTTGATGCCTGAAGTGTGATAAGCATTGTCTTAACCATGTTCATTGAAGAACCGGCTGCCACATCAGTAGCAAGGCCAATGTTAATTCCTGCATCAAGGAACTTTCTGATTGGTGCAATTCCTGATGTAAGATTCATATTTGAATCAGCACAGTGTGCTATGTAAGCTCCATGATTCTTGAGGATCTCCATTTCCTTTTCATCTGAGTGAACACAGTGAGCCATAATAGTAGGACACTCTGGTGTACCCATTGTATCGAAAAGTTCATAGGCATTTGCATAGCAGCTTGAAGCTGGAACAAGCTCCTTAACCCATGCTATCTCTGAAAGATTCTCTGAAAGGTGAGACTGAATTCGAAGTCCCTTTTCTTTTGAAAGCTCTCCAAGACCTTTCATAAGTTCATCGGAACAAGATGGAATAAATCTTGGTGTGAGGATTGGCTTCGTATTTACGTATCTACCCTCACATCTTTCAAGCCACTCTCTTGTAGCCTGAAGGGAAGCTGCTGCATCTGCCTCCTCTAAATTCTCTCCACCGTTTCTGTCCATGTTGACCTTACCAACATATGTGATAAGACCTGTCTGGTCCAGCTGATTCATGAGCTCTAATGTAGCTTCATTATGAAGAGTGCCAAATACAACAGCACGTGTAGAGAAACATCTGCGCAAATCCTCTGTAAAATAATTATATGCGCGATGAGCATACTCCATATCAGAATACTTTGCTTCCTCTGGGAATGTGTATGTAGAAAGCCACTCTAAAAGCTCTTCATCCATACCTATTCCTCGGAAGGTATACTGAGGTGCATGAACATGCAAATCTGTCATTCCTGGAATAATAAGTCTCTCGCCATAATCATAAAGCTTGAGCCCTTTATATTCCTCCGGAAGAGCAGGAAAGGCTCCCTTGCATATTCCATCGACACATACAAGGTAGCCTCTATAATATGTAGTAATATTATTTTTGTTATCGGAGAAGGCAATGCCTCCTCGCAACACAAATGATTCTTGAATCATGAATTCTTTATCCTCCTAGCGGGAAAGCTATTAGCCCTGAAGACCTCTAGCCTGTCTATCCATATCTTCAACTACGATATCGTAGATCTCGCCAAGGGTACGACAATACTCTAATACCTTCCATGGCTCGTTTGTATGATAGTGAATCTTGATGAGCTCCTCATCACCTACAGCAAGAAGGCTATCGCCTACAAAGTTCTCTGTAATGTAATCGTTGATAGCATCCTCATCAAGGTCCTCTCCTTCGATAAGAAGCTGTGTATCATATCTAAATTCAATTGACTGCTCTGGTAACATATTTTTGTCCTCCAAAAATTATTTATTAATCGTCTATAATTTAACATTTTATTCTGATTTAAGCAACGCATAGGCTCGTAACACCTCTCCAACAGACCATGCCTGTGCATAACAGCCGCGACCTGGATGTGGTTCGTCGCCATCAAAAATCTCCGAGATAGATCCGATGCAATTCTGCACAAGGTGCTTTTCTACAGGCTCAAAGAAGGCCTTTGCTTCCTCGATAGATTGAGGGCTGCCGCCACCAACCTTAAGGTAACTTTCAATAAACGCTCCTAGTAGAAATCCCCAGGCTGTGCCCTGATGATAAGCGTGGTCACGTTTCTCTAAAGTCCCCTGATATACGCCTACATACTGTGGGTCATCTACATCAAGCGAACGAAGTCCCACACCTACATATAATCTATCCTTTACCACCTGTACAACAGATTTCTCCTTTGCAGGATCAAGCATTGTAAATGGAAGGCTTACTGCAAAAATCTGATTTGGACGAAGAGATGCATCCTTAAAATCATCACCTACAACATCGTAAAGATATCCACCCTCTTCGTACCAGAATTCCTCGTTGAAAGCTTCCTTTACCCACATGGCAAGCTGGCTGCAGCCACCTGCATAGGCAAGGTAATTTTCTGGTTTGTTATGGGTACGACGTGCGATTCCTCTGGAAATCTCATCCATTGTCATCAGTGCATTGTACCAAAGAGCGTTTATCTCTACTGGCTTACCATGACGAGGTGTGACTACCTCATCATTAATGCGGACATCCATCCATGTAACCTGATCAAGTCCACTTCCGGCACGCATAAGTGCGTCGTCATCCATACCAATAGAAAATAGTGTGCCCTTTCTGTAAGCACCCATTATTTCCTGAAGACCTGGATAAATTTCCTCTTCTACAAACTTCCATGCCTCATCCGTATCTACGTATTTCAGATAATTGTATACTGCGTAGAAATACCATAAAGATGCATCTGCTGTATTGTAGAGTGGCTCCTTTCCATCATCTGGAAACATGTTTGGAACCAGTCCATTTTTAATATATTTTGAGAACGACAAAAGAATTGATTTGGCATCCTCAAATCTTCCTGTTTCAAGACAAAGACCTGTGAAGGAAATCATGGTATCTCTTCCCCAGTCAGTGAACCAAGGATAGCCAGCCATGATAGTCTTCTGTCCTGTAGACCTTCTGTCTACGATAAACTGATCTGCTGCAACAGTAAGCAGCTGAGCCAGCTCATCCTCCTCAGAGAACTCTGCTCTCTCAATCAAATCAGCAACACGCTTCTTTGCTTTTTCTATCTCAATAAATGCTGTGTCCTTTTCAATGGCAGGAAGCTTTTCAAAAGCTCCTCTCTTTTTTCCAACATTTTCACGTACATCAACTGTGCAGACAAATGAGCACCTTGCCACTCCACCTGCTTCTACTTCCATTACGAAATCGTATGGCTTAAGGTGGCAATCTAATCCATCTGCCTCGTTATCAAGCTCAAACTGAAGCTCCATATTCTCGTCGTAAATGTTGTTTCGCTTTACCATCTCGCATCCGGCACTCATTAGAGAAATGCGAACATTAGAATGGCCAACCGGCTTATAGAAGAAACCAATATTTCCACTGGCCTCATCTCTTACTTCCTGGAACACTTCCTCTGGAAGCTCCCAACGTAAATCATCCACAGTCATGTGCTGACCATGCTCTCTGAAGTTCATGAGAGGTGTGATAACAACACCGGCAGCTGGACCATTATTTTCTAACGTATATGCGATAACGCACTGATTCTTTCCATACACTAAAGATATGGTCTTTGTAAGACGCATTCCGCCTGCCTCATAGATATAAGTGATGGTGCCGTCATATTTAAAAAGCTTCAGGTGCATATTGCCCTGATTAAACTCACTGGTGTATGGACCTTTGTGCTGGGCAGTGGTCAAATCGTAGATTCTACTGCCGCACACAAGTCTTTCATTAGTCTTGGAAAATACAAGGTATCTGTCCACTGGTGGACGAAGGCTGGCAATCAAATAGCCCTGATGGGTACGCATATGAGCACCGATGACGGTGCTTCCCGCATAGCCACCAAGGCCATTTGTCAAAAGCCACTCCTTGTATAGATTAGCTTTATAGTTATTTAACTTGTCAAAAACATATTCAAAATTCATCACAATTCTCCATTCTTACCCCTCAGATAATTGTAACGATTTTGTCCTCAAATGACTACCCCTATATTAGATAAGAGAAGCTACACATTCCTCCACCTTCTTCATGTCTGCTGTAGGCTCAAAACGTGCCACAACATTACCCTGACGATCGATGATGAACTTAGTAAAGTTCCACTTGATTTCTGGGTTGTTCTTGTAATCCTTGTCAATCTTCTTAAGCATTACGCCCATAGCAAGAGCTGCAGGACCCTTACCGAATCCTTCGAAGCCCTTCTGAGACTTAAGATACTTGAATAACTCTGTAGCGTTCTCGCCATTAACATCTGTCTTCTTCATCTGTGGGAACTGTGTGTTGTAGTTAAGCTGGCAGAACTCATGAATCTCATCATCATTTCCAGGTGTCTGACCTGCGAACTGGTTACAAGGAACGTCTACTACCTCGAAACCTTTCTCATGATATGTCTCATAGATACGCTCGATATCCTTGTAGTGTGGTGTAAAACCACAGCCTGTAGCTGTATTTACAACCATTACTACCTTGCCTTCAAATTCCTTCATTGAAAGCATCTCGCCATTTGCCTGCTCTACTGATAAATCATAGAATCCCATTGTGTAATCCTCCGTTTTCATTGACTTATATTTTCGTTACTTTTTTTCTCAATAAATTGCGTGCAATCGATTTTATAATTAGATTGTACGCAATTAAATTTTATTTGTCAACAATTATTTTGTGAATTTTTATTGATTGAGCATTTATTGCCTTATCTGTTACAATAATTATAGTATTTTTATTGGGGAGGGTGATTTATGAGAAAGTCTATTTTTTCCAGGGGGATTGTCTTAAACTTTCTTAAGTTCGCATTTGTTATCTCACTATTGCTAGGATTCATTCCTGCAAATTCAATTCATGCAAGAGCAGCATCCTACACCGTTTCAGAAGCAAACGGTACACTTTTGTCCTGCAACGGTACAGAAGTCTTTGCTGACGCAGATCCAGCTACATATGTAACTACATTGACAGCTAATAGTCCTGTACTTGTAACAGGCTTAACCAGCAACGGCTACTGGCGTGTTGATATAGGAGGTTCACCTTTTTATATTTCACAGCAGGCTCTTTCCATGCAGCCAAATACTACAGCTTACAAGCTCACATCCATGGATGCCAAAGCTGCACTTGTTATGAATCTAAGTAATGGAAAGCCACTTTATTCACAGGGGGCCACAGACAGATTAGAACCAGCCAGCACCACAAAGATAATGACAGCTTTACTTACTATAGAAGCAATCGAAGCTGGCCAGTTCACTCTTGATACCCCTGTAATAGTCTCTGCTACATCTATTCAGGGAATGCCACGGGATGCCAGCCATGTTTCTCCACGTCTGCAGGCCGGAGAAGTATTCAATGTGGATCAGCTCCTTACAGCTATGATGGTAAGCTCAGACTGTCATTCGTGTAATGTTCTTGCAGAATTAGTTGCTGGTTCTGTTCCAAACTTCGTAGCAATGATGAACGCAAGGGCTGCTCAGCTTGGTTGTGTGGATACCAATTTTACAAATCCTTCAGGTTATCCAGATAAAAATATGTACACCAATGCATACAGCCTATACTTAATAGCAGCTAACGGAATTCAACATCCTTTGTTTAATAAGTACTTCAACGTTACTACTGCTGTTCTTCCAGCTACAAATCTGTGTCCTACACCAAGACTCCTTGAGAATACCGATTCATTAATTAATCCTAAAAGTGGATACTACAATCCATATGTAATCGGTGGTAAGACGGGAACTGCTAACAGAGCCGGCCAGTGTCTTGTTTGTGTAGCCAAGCAAAATGAAAAATCAGTTATTTCTGTTGTTCTTGGAGCTAAAAACCGCAAGATGTTCGATGGCAATACAGTCTCAATGAGATACTATGAAACTAACAGATTAATCAATATGGGCTTCCAAAATTATTATTTGTAAAACCTAAGAAAACTTAATCGTTTAACATTATTTTTCAATGAAAAATAACATACATTTTTCACAGGAAAGGTCGATAATATACTTAGGTATTGAAATTATAAGAAGGGAGTGTTGTCCATGATTAAAAATCTTAAAAAGTTCAACTCAATAATTCTGGTAATTCTCCTTTTTGCCACATTTAGTTTGTCCAACCTTAATGTTCAGGCTAAGCAACGTGTCATCGTTATTGATCCTGGATGTCAGGCTATAGAGAACAATGATAAAGAATCTATTGGACCAGGAACATGGAAATGGGTTTCAGAGGATATGGTTGGTGCAAAGGGCGTTACTACTGGCACGAACGAATATGACATGAATCTTTCCGTTGCTTTAAAAGTAAAAGAGCTTCTTGGTGATGAATATAAAGTTGAGCTTACACGTAGTACTAATGACGTGAACATGTCTAATTCAGACAGAGCTATGATTGCAAATACTCTTAAAGCTGATCTATATATAAGCATCCACGCAAGTGGTCCTGAGGATGATTCAAGTGGCGTGAAGGTCATTTGCCAGACAAAGGATAATCCTTATAGCATGACCAACTACAGAAACAGTAGATTGCTTGCTGATACTTTACTTGGTAGTATCACTGAGAAAGCAGCACCTAAGAAATATGAGGTGGCTGAATCTGATAAATTATTGGGGATCAACTGGTGTACAGTTCCTAATGCTGTAGTTATTATTGGAAACCTTAAAAATCAGGAAGATGACGAAAAGCTTGCAGATTCTGAATACCTTCTGAAAATCGCCGAAGGTATCGTTTCTGGAATTGACAGCTATTATTCTCAGAAGTAAATAAGAATAGTGTTTTGGAGATAGCCTTAGCGCTATCTCCTTTTTTGTTATACACGTCGAAAAAGCCACCCGCTACCCCGTTCGGTAACGAATGGCTTAATCTATTATTAGTGATACCATTATATAACTTCACGTATTTCTAATTGTGAAGATTCTGAGTAAAAACTGAGAAAAAAGTCTTAATTCTGTCCGTAGTATGCGTTTGCTCCGTGTTTACGGTTGAAATGCTTGTCGCGGATGCAATCTGGAGCTGGCTCAACCTGTGGATTTACCTGCTCTGTGAAAAGTGCCATTTTTGCAACCTCTTCAAGTACTACTGCGTTGTATACGGCCTGATCTGCATCCTTGCCCCATGTGAATGGTCCGTGGTTCTTGCAGATAACACCAGGCACATACTTTGTATTAACACCTCTCTCCTCGAATGTCTCGATGATAACCTTACCTGTGTTAACTTCGTAAGCCTCATCGATTTCCTCAGGTGTGAGATTTCTGGTACATGGGATTGTTCCGCAGAAGTAATCTGCGTGGGTTGTACCATAAAGAGGAATGTCTCTGCCTGCCTGAGCCCATGCTACTGCATAGGTAGAGTGAGTGTGAACAACACCACCAATATTCTCATATTTCTTATAAAGCTCGCAGTGAGTAGCTGTGTCTGAGCTTGGACGATACTTACCTTCTACAACTTCACCATCAAGATTTACAAGAACCATATCCTCTGGCTTTAAATCTTCATATTCAACGCCTGATGGCTTGATAGCAAAGATTCCAGAAGCTCTGTCGATACCTGAAACATTTCCCCATGTATAAGTAACGAGGCCACGCTTAGGCAACTCCATATTTGCTTCGTATACCTGTTTTTTTAATTCTTCTAACATTAAAGTTCTCCTATCTCCAGTTCTCTACTGCAGCTGCCTCAGCCTTAAGAGCCTTCTTGTACTCTGCAATCCACTCATCGTAACCCTTTACCATCTCTGGATCTGGCTCCATTGTTGTAGACTCCTGTCCTGCGAATACTTTCTCATCAAGATAGCTCTGGAAGTCCTGAGCCTTGTCATCACGGATGCAGTAATTTGCAAGTACTGCCATACCCCAAGCGCCGCCTTCACCAGCTGTAGCCATTACAGTGATAGGTGCATTTAAAGCTGCTGCAAGTACTGACTGTCCAACACCCTTTGTCTTGAAGAATCCGCCGTGTCCTGTAATAGACTTGATGTTAACCTTCTCCTGCTTTAAGAGAATGTCGTTACCAATCTTAAGAACACCAAGGGCTCCGTAAAGGTTTGAACGCATAAAGTTTGCAAGTGTAAACTTGGCATCTGGCTGACGAACAACCATAGGACGTCCTTCGTTTACACCAACTACTGGCTCACCACCAAAGTAGTTGTATGATAATACTCCGCCGCAGTTTGCATCTTCTGTAAGAGCCTTGCGATAAAGAGTACCGTAAATATCATTCATAGAAATATCTACACCAAATGCATCAGCAAACTCCTTAAAGATACCAATCCAAGAGTTAAGGTCTGATGTACAGTTGTTGCAGTGTACCATAGCTACTGCCTCACCTGTTGGTGTTGTTACCATATCGATTTCCTCGTATGGCTTAGAAAGAGCCTTCTCAAGTACAACCATAGAGAATACAGATGTACCAGCTGATACGTTACCTGTTCCAACAGAAACAGCATTTGTAGCAACCATACCTGTACCTGCATCACCTTCTGGTGGAGCAAGTGGGCATCCTGGCTCGAGCTCTCCTGTAGGATCAAGAAGCTTAGCACCTTCTGCTGTAAGAGTACCAGCATCATCACCAGCTACAAGTACCTCTGGAAGAAGATCCTCAACCTTTGTGCTAACACCGTGTGCTGCTGCAAGCTTGTTGAACTTCTCAAGCATAGCCTTGTCGTACTGGCATGTTGTTGAGTCGATTGGGAACATACCTGATGCTTCACCAACGCCTGCAACTTTTCTGCCTGTCATCTTATAGTGAACATAGCATGCAAGTGTCATAAAGTAAGCTACATTTGGTACATGTGGTTCTTTATTAAGGATGCACTGATAGTAGTGTGAAATACTCCAGCGCTGAGGCATGTTGAAGTTGAGTTCCTTAGAAAGTTCTGCTGCTGCCTCTCCTGTAATTGTGTTTCTCCAAGTTCTAAATGGAACTAAAAGATTATCATCTTTATCAAATGCAAGATAACCATGCATCATAGCTGAGAAGCCAATTGCACCAAGCTTTTTTAGCTTTACATCGTACTTGTCGCTAACGTCTTTCTTAAGCTTAGCGTAGCAGTCCTGAACACCTTCCCATACCTCTTCAAGTGGGTATGTCCAGATACCGTTATCAAGGTGGTTCTCCCACTCATGATCTCCCTGCGCAAGAACCTTGTTCTCCTCGTCAACTAAAACTGCCTTAATACGTGTTGAACCGAACTCGATTCCGAGGGCGGTACGTTTACCCTCCGCGATAATTTCATTAATATTCATAAATTATTTCCCCCAATAATTTAATTTTTACTCTCCAAATACTGCGATATAGTCTTTCTGGAATTTCTCAATTCCTGCAGTTGTAAGAGGATGATTAATCATTGTCTCAATTACAGAGTATGGTACTGTTGCAATGTGTGCACCTGCAAGTGCGCAGTCTGTAACATGAATTGGATTACGAACTGATGCAGCAATAATCTCTGTCTCATATCCATAGATGTCGAAGATCTCTGCGATATCACGGATAAGATCAATACCTGCCATGTTGATGTCATCAAGTCTACCAAGGAATGGTGAAACATATGTAGCTCCAGCATTTGCAGCAAGAATAGCCTGGTTTGCTGAGAAGATAAGTGTAACATTTGTCTTGATGCCCTCAGCTGAAAGAACCTTTACTGCCTTAAGACCTTCTGCAGTCATAGGAATCTTTACAACCATGTTTGGATGCATAGCAGCAATCTCACGACCTTCCTTAATCATACCTTCAGCGTCAACTGTAGTAGCTTTAACCTCTCCTGAGATAGGTCCATCAACGATTGAAGCAATTTCCTTAAGGATATCTTCCTGAGCACGTCCACCCTCTTTAGCGATAAGTGATGGGTTTGTAGTAACTCCGCAGATTACTCCAAGATCATTTGCCTTCTTAATGTCCTCAATTTTTCCAGTGTCAACGAATAACTTCATTTCTTTTCTCCTTCTTTCTACTGCTCAAATACTTGAGCCATATTTTTAATCAATTGTGTCTGTGATAACAATTCTAGTACTACGTTAAAACCTCCACAATCAAATTAATGACTAACTAATGGCAAGATTTTTACTTTCCATACACAAGACTTCCAAGTGCAAGGTCGCGCTTAAAGTCACGAATCTTTGTATCAGCGTCAATGTAAACCGCCTCAATTCCCATAGCTGCAGCCCAGTCACCCATCTGCTCAGCAGTAAGATCATATGTAAATGCTGTGTGATGAGCGCCACCTGCAAGGAGCCATGCCTCTGTTCCTGTATAGAAGTCTGGCTTTGGTGTCCAGAAGTTGATAGCTGTAGGAAGCTTTGGAAGTGGCTTCTCAACCTTCTTGCAATCAACATCCTGAATAATAAGACGGAAGCGATTTCCTAAATCGATAAGAGAGGTAGCAATACCCTTGCCTTCCTTTGACTGGAATACAAGACGTGCTGGATCTTCACGATTTCCCATTGAAAGTGGCTGGCACTTAATCTGAATTGGGCCGTCAGAAATAGTTGGGCAAATCTCAAGCATGTGAGCCTGTATAATACCTTCCTTGCCCTTTACTAGGTTATATGTGTAATCCTCAAGCATTGAAGTACCCTTTGCATCCTTCATGCCTGTAGTCATTATCTTCATAAGGCGAACCATTGCAGCAACCTTCCAGTCACCTTCTGCACCAAAGCCATAGCCCTTCTCCATAAGTCTCTGAATAGCAAGACCTGGAAGCTGCTGTAATGCGCCAAGGTCACCAAAGTGTGTTACGATTGCCTGATAGTTCTTTTCCTCAAGGAATCTCTCAAAACCAAGCTCAATCTGAGCCTGAACAGCTACATGTCTTCTAAACTCCTCAGGATTACGTCCCTCGAGACAAATATCGTATTTACCATAATATTCATCTACAAGTGCATTTATATCTGACTGAGAAACTGCTGCAACTGCCTCTGCAATTTCATTTACTGGATAAGCATCTACCTCCCAGCCAAACTTAAGCTGAGCCTCTACCTTATCTCCTTCTGTAACTGCAACGTTACGCATGTTGTCTGCAATTCTCATTACACGGATATGGCTTGACTCTACTACACCTATTGCTGTGCGCATCCATGATGCAAGCTTCTCCTGAACTTCAGCGTCCTGCCAGTATCCAACTATTGTCTTTCTCTCAACACCCATTCTTGAAAGGATATGAGCATACTCTCTGTCACCATGAGCGGCCTGATTTTCATTCATGAAATCCATATCCATTGTCTCGTATGGAATCTCACGGTTGTACTGTGTGTGTAAGTGGCAAAGTGGCTTTCTAAGCTCCTGATGGCCAAGAATCCATGACTTTGCTGGTGAGAATGTGTGCATCCATGTGATTACACCAGCACATGTCTCATCATTGTTTGCCTCGTTAAAAGTACGTCTGATTACTTCGTTTGTAATCATTGTTGGCTTCCAAACAACTTCAAATGGAAGCTTTCCTGATTTGTTAAGACACTCAACGATTTCCTTTGAGTGTGCTGCTACGTGTGATAAGCACTCATCACCGTAGAGATCCTGCGAACCTGTGCAGAACCAAAACTTGTAGTTAAGCTGTGTCTTCATAAAAATTATCCTCCAATACTACAAAAACTATAGTCCTTAAAAAAAGAATACAACTTGTACACTTTTATGCACAAGTTGTATTCCTTATCAACAAATTCGTTATAAAATCAATAGTTTTCCACAGTAGACATGTTTATTCTAGGGTGTACAAGTTACACGGTGCTTTTCCTCTCCACCAACTCAGGTGTCAGCAAAACCTGAGCATCCTTCCTGCTAATACTTCCCTCAATAAGTCCTATAAGGGTCTCAGCAGCCCTGTGCCCAAACTCTTCCTGTGGATGAGAAATAGTGGTGATTCCCCTGCTCTGTGACAACAGTGAATTATCAAACCCTGTCACCGATATGTCCTCGGGTACATTTCTACCAATATTTTTAAGTCCCTTAATTACATCTGCCGCAATCTCATCGTTGTAGCAAACTACCCCATGAAACGCCAGTCCTTTTTCTATAAGTCCAAGTATACCTTCCATAGGCTTCATGGTTCTGTCCTTGGTGTGAAACCAAATTACCATATCAGGGTCGTAAGCAATTCCGGCATCCTGTAGAGCTTTCACATAGCCCTTGTGACGAAGAATTCCCTGAGTATCATCTGCCTTAAAAATACCTGCTATACGCTTATGTCCAAGCTTTATCAAATGCTCTGTAATAAGCCTGCCACCTTCCACATCATCAAGCATTACGTGTGGTCTGTCCATCATGGATTCATAGCAGCCCTGGATGAAAACATAAGGTATTCCCATGGCATCCATCTGGTCATACAGTACCTGATGCTGACAACTGATGGCGCTTTGGCTAGGTTCAATAATCATGCCGTCTATGTTCTTTGAAAGCAGCTCCTCCATACACCAGGCCTCACCCTTACGGGAATTGTTAGTAGTCTTCAACAGAATACTATAGCCATTGTCAGACAGGACCTGATTGATTCCCTGAATGACTCTTGGGAAAATATAGTCCGACATGTAAGTGGAAACCACGGCGATATTCTTGCTCTTTCCTCTCTTTTGAAGACGCTTAGCCACAAAGGTTCCACTGCCATGTTTAGCATAGAGATAGCCCTCGTCTATGAGCTTTCCCAGGGCCTTACGCACAGTCTGTCTGGTGACATCATAATCAAGGGCCAGCTGATTCTCCGAAGGTATCTTCTGCCCCGGCTCATATTTACCAGAATTTATTGCCTTCTTTATATCTTTAATTATCAATTCATTCTTCGCTTTAACCATAGATTAATAATAACAAAAGAGCTAAGGAAAGTTAATTCCTTAGCTCTTAAAATAATCTTATAAAGTCTTGATTCTCTCAATAGCTCTTGCAGTATTTTCTGCTGAACCGAAAGCTGTCAGTCTGAAGTAACCCTCACCTGAAGGACCAAATCCTGCACCAGGTGTACCAACAATCTGAACCTTCTCAAGAAGATAATCGAAGAAGTCCCAAGATGTCATGTTGTCTGGAGTCTTTAGCCAGATGTATGGAGCGTTAACACCACCATATACCTCGAAGCCAGCGTCCTTAAGACCTGTGTAGATTGTTTTAGCATTGTTCATGTAGTAGCCAACCTGCTCTTTAATCTGAGCCTGTCCCTCTGCTGAGTAAACAGCCTCACCAGCACGCTGGATGATGTATGGTGCACCGTTGAACTTTGTACCGTGACGACGAGCCCACATAGCATTAAGTGAAGCACCATCAAATACAAGATCCTTAGGTACTACTGTGTAGCCAAGACGAACACCTGTGAAGCCTGCGTTCTTAGAGAATGAGTGAATCTCGATAGCGCAAGTCTTTGCACCAGTACACTCGTAAATTGAGTGAGGAACATCAGCCTCTGAAATGTATGCCTCGTAAGCCGCATCAAAGATAATAAGACTGCCGTTCTTATTTGCATAATCAACCCAAAGCTGAAGCTGGCTCTTTGTAAGAGTTGTACCTGTAGGGTTGTTTGGAAGGCAAAGATAAATTACATCTGGAACTTCCTTAGGGAACTCAGGAACGAATTTGTTCTCTGCAGTTGTTGGCATGTAGATAAGATCTGACCACTTGCCAAGCTTCTCATCGTAAGTACCAAGACGGCCTGCCATAACATTTGAATCAACGTAAACTGGATATACTGGATCACAAACTGCAATCTTAACGTCTGGTGCGAAAAGCTCCTGAATATCAGCTGAGTCGGACTTAGCACCATCTGAAACGAAGATTTCATCTGCAGAAATATCGCAGCCTCTAGCCTGGTAATCATTCTTTGCGATTGTCTCGCGAAGGAATGGATATCCTAAATCTGGAGCGTAACCATGGAAGGTAGAAGCGCTTCCCATCTCATCAACTGAATCGTGAAGAGCCTTAATCATTGCTGGTGCAATTGGCTGTGTAACATCACCAATACCAAGTCTGATGATATCTGCATTTGGATTAGCCTCGCTGTAAGCTGCTACCTTCTTAGCAATTGTAGAAAATAAGTAGCTGCCTGGAAGCTTCTGAAAATTAGTGTTTACCTTAAACATGTGTACCTCCTTAAGTGACCGAAAAACTATCGGTTAACAATTCTCTTAACTATTCTGTCATATGAAAGATGTCCACCGAATAAGTCCAAAGCTGAACCAACGGTGAAATCCATATTATTATCAGAAAGATAGCTGATAAGCTCGATGTCGCCATAATCGGAAACACCTCCGGCATATGTAACCGGCACCTTTTTATATGATGACAACAAACCAACTAAATCTCTGTCTATACCATTTTGTCTGCCCTCTACATCTGCTGCATGAACTAAAAATTCATCGCAGTAGAAAGCAAGTTTATCAAGGAAATTATATGTAATAATTTCGTCTGTTCTCTTCTGCCATCTGTCAGTAACAATGTAGAATTTGTCGTCTACTCTTGTGCATGATAAATCAAGAACCAGATGCTCTCGACCTACCACCTTAGACAGATGTTTTAATGCGTCGTAATCAACGCGACCACCATTAAATACAAATGAAGTTACAATAACGTGGCTGGCTCCGGCCTGGATATAATCCAAGGCATTTGTGTCGTCTACACCACCGCCATATTGTAATCCGCCAGGGTAAGCTTTCAGGGCCTTAATTGCCGCTTCCTTTGATGCCTCGTATTCCTTAGTACCCTTCTTGTTGAGATTAATAATATGTCCACCCTTGAGACCATCTCGCTTGTAAAGATTAGCATAGTAGACTGCATCTTTATCTGCTACAAAATTCTCCTGAGGATGACCGTTCTCCTTCCACAAATCTGAAATTGTGGAACCAACGATTTGCTTGACCTTACCATCATGAATATCAATGCATGGCCTGAATTCCATACTCCCAAAATCCTCCCAGTGAAATTTAATTTCCAGCGCTCTTTATCACGCTAAAGTAAAAATCACTTCAAAGTATAACTGTCTACGGCTGTACTTTCAATGATAGTTTCGTAAAATTTGGTAGCAATTTTCAATAAATATTCGGTATCTTTCACACCTGCTGTCTCATAAGGTGAGTGCATGGCAAGCTGAGCCAAACCGATATCCACGCCGTTAATAGACACGTGGGCATTTGAGATATTTCCAAGTGTAGATCCACCTGCCACATCAGAACGGTTTACAAATGTCTGGAATGGCACCTTTGCCTTCTTGCAAATTTCTGAGAAAATGCCGAATGCCAGACCGTCTGTCATGTACTTCTGATTAGCATTGAACTTAATAACCACACCCTCATTCATATATACCTTGTTAGTAGGATCGCTCTTCTCAGCATAGTTTGGATGAAGTGCATGAGCATTGTCAGCTGATACCATAAATGAATTTGCGATTGTTTCAAGAAGCTTTGAATTGTTTCCTTTCATCGCTTCGTTTATACGAACCAAAGTATCATAAAGGAATGTAGAATCAGCACCCTGCTTTGTACCACTGCCTACTTCCTCGTTATCAAATGTTACATGAATCTCCACAGCCGAATCATTGTTCTTCGCATTTACGATACCCATCATTGAGCTGTATGCACACTGTAAATCATCAAGACGTCCGATGGAAATGAATTCATCTTTTGCGCCCCATACGCGACCAGCATCTCTGTTATATAAGAATAAATCAGAGCCAACGATGTCATCAGCCTTCACGCCAAGAGACTCTGCCACAAAATCCTTAAGATTGAACTTTTCGTCCATGGAAATAAGTGGAAGCAAATCTTTCTGTGCGTTGTATTTGTAGCCGTCATTTGCCTCGCGATTCATGTGAATTGCAAGGGATGGAAGCATACATAAATCTCTGTCTAAATTAACAAGCTTTGTCTGAATACCAGTCTTTGTTCTGACAATGGCACGGCCTGCAATAGAAAGAGGTCTGTCAAACCAAGGTGCCATAAGCATTCCGCCATAGCGCTCTGTATTGAGCTTTACATAATGACCTTCCTTCATCTCTGGCATTTCCTTGATTCTGAATGTAGGTGAATCACTGTGTGATGCCATAATCATGAAGCTCTTGTATTCCTTCTTTGGCATTCTGAATGCAAGAATTGATGAACCATTTCTTGTAACGAAATAATTGCCACCAAGCTTAAGCTTCCAGCTGCTTGCCTCTGTCAGCTCCTCAAAACCGGCATCTAAAAATATCTGACGCTGATTAGCTACAACGTGAAACTGTGATGGACTCTTCTCTATAAAATCAAATAAACCCTTTACTGTCTTGTTCATTATTTTTTCCCTTCTTTCTTTACTGAATATCCAAATGTGCCCTGAGGCTTTGTCAATCCATAATAAGTGCCATGGCTGTATGCCAAAAGTCCTGCTTTTTCCAACTCGAATTTGCCTGTCTCATTCATATATTTTTCATCTGCATGAACACAGAGAACATCTGCCACAAACATAGTGTGACTGCCATACTCATGAACCTCGCGAACCCGGCATTCGATGTTAACTGGAGATTCCTCAATAAGAGGAACATTTATCTCGTCAGCCTCCACCTTATGAAGACCGCACTTTTTAAATTTATCTACATCTTTTCCAGATGTAACACCGCAGTAATCTGTAGCAAATGACAGCTCCTCTGTGGTGAGATTAATAGCAAACTCTCCTGTCTCCATAATCATTGGATAGGAATGTCTGCTAGGTCTAACTGATATATATGCCATAGGCGGATTAGTGCAAACTGTACCTGTCCAGGCAACAGTCAAAACATTGTCTTTCCCATCTTTTCCGCGGCAGGTGACCATAACCGCTGGAAGTGGGTAAACCATATTTCCTGGTTTCCATTTTTGCTTTGCCATAAGCACCTCCTAAACGCTCTAAATCTATACCAATATACCTTAATTCCCTAGTAAAAAAAAGAGGTTAAAATGCAGGCGCGGAATTCTACATTTTAACCTCTAAACCGAAAATCGGGTAATACTTTCTTATTCATTCATCATCTCAGAGAAAGTACCCATATATACATTTCCCTTACCAAGAATAAATCCCAGATCATCCATGAAAGCTTTGGTCTTAGGGTCATCAGCAAAACCTCTGCCCTTAAGCTCCTCTAAGAACTGCACTCCAAGTGGTGAATCGATAATATAATCCTCATCCACCTCTGGATCATCGAAGCTTCGATTCTTCACATATTCACCTCGGAATTTCTTATATTCTGCAGCCTCAATGCCATCGTATTTCATCTCATCTCTCTCGATGATTCTGATACACTCAAGCATATCTTCCGCATCATTTAATGCATTATGGGCTACATGACCACCAAGTCCACAGATAGTCTTCATATCTGCCAGTGAAAGATTGGCATCCAAACCACCTGTGATATCCAGACTCACGTCCTTTTGAATATTCTCAAAAGTGCTGATAAATTTTGCCACGCTTCTCTTGAGAGGCTTCTCCAGATTTCTTGACTCAAAATCTCTCTGGAAATTATTTTTATCGCCACCCCAGACGCAAATCTTACCAACCTGCCATTTCTTAATAAGGTCAATAAGCTCTGTCATAACATCCTCGTAACTAGGTGCGAATTCAAGCTCTTCATTTGTAAGGCCTGTAAGCTCTGTAATAAGAGGTGGAAGCTTATGTCCTCTGGTAAGCTGAACAGTAGAATAAAATCTGTCCAACTCCTCATGCTCTGGATTAGTAATGACCACTCCCACAGAAATAACATCCTCAATCGAGGTCTTTTTAAATCTGGCACTTAAGTATTCGGCATCCAGGAATGCTTGATTCTTTCCTTTGAAGCCTAATGGTGCAGTCTGACTTGGCCCCTTTTTCTTTGTAGTTTGTTTTGCTGTGTTAGTGCTCACTAAATTACCGCCCTTCTTTGACCTTGCGCTTCACGCTGTACATCTGCTCATCCGCATGGCCAATAACCTCTTCCAAGTCTATTTCTTCATGGAAGATTGTTTCATATATTCCAAGGCTGGCAGAAATATTGTATTCCAGCCTCTCGCTTTCATCATTTAATTCGTCTTCAATATCAGCAATGATTTCGTCTGTATTACAGTCACCGATAACAAAACTAAACATCTCATCGCCACCGAATCTTACGCTGATAGCGCTAGGTGGGCATGCGTCTGTAAGTGCCTTGGCAACTGTAGCAATGGCATGGTCACCAGCACTATGGCCGCAGGTATCGTTGATAGATTTCAGACCGTTTAGATCAGCCATAATAACTGTGAGTGGCTGTCCGTTATTAACAGGATTCTCCTTCAACTCCTCAAAATGACCCTTGAATGCCATTCTGTTATAGAGCCCTGTAAGAGCATCATTCTGATACATTCTCCTGATTTTATCACGGAGATATTGCTGATATTTCATTGAAACATAACCGCCAATTCCCATTCCAATACTGTTGGTAATAGCCGGCATTTTCGCGTAGTCAATAATATCAAATCGTGGGTATGTATAGCAAATAAATCCTGGGGATTTACCCATGTATTCAAGTGCATTGAAAACCAATGGATAACCCTTCTCCAAAATTCCATCTAAATGAGGAATGATTGTCTCTGAATCATAAGGTTTAATCTTGTCCTCGTCAGAATATGAATCAAGGAATACGCACTTATTCCCACTGGTAGCTTCTTCAACGAAAAAATTGTTTTCCAAATCAAAACAAGACTCCTCTATAACGCAACAGGTATGAGCTGTCATAGGATTCTTCAGATAATGAATACATTCCTCCAAAGACTGTCCTCCCATTGTGCGGGAAGCGATGTTTTGCATAATATGGATATCATCCTGATGATGATAAAATCTATTGTTCAAACCATCTACAACTGACAATAAATCAAGCTGACATCTTGGACATCCGCAGGATTCGTTTGCAATAAATGATGGTGTAATCCACTTTTCAACATATTTCTCGCCCTTAACCAACTGCTTAACTACTTCCATTATAGCTGCAGCAAGCTCCTTGCTATTGCAGGCTGCTGTAGTAATTCCAGGAACAGACCAAAATGCTTCTTCTATACCATCAAAACCTGTAACGATAATGTCATCAGGTATCCTAAGCCCTGCCTCCTGAAAAACATCACAGACATTAATAGCCATGATGTCGTTGGCACAAATAACTGCTTCTGGAAGGCTGCCTTTTCTAATGATTTCCTGGGCTGCAAGTCTGGCTGGCATAGACCAGAAATCACCATAGCTAAGCATACTTTCATCGAAAGCTATTCCGTTTTCAGCAATTACCTTTTTGAATACCTCTATTCTGGCATTTGAAAACTCGCTTGTGCGTTTTCCTGCCATGAAATGAGGACGGGTAACATGATGATCTTCGATGACATGGCGCACTACGGCCTCAAAGCCCTTTTCATAATCATAATTTACAAAGGAAACGCCATCATAATGACCATCTATCACAACTGAAGGTACATTATAATTATCCGCCTTTTCGATAATACTCTGGACAAGCTCGCGACTCTTTATTTTCTCATCCATGATAACAAGAGCATCGGTCTTGTCGTATGGAATCAAATCAAAGACTGCAGTTTCCGCCTGATTGTCACCGCTGTTGCCAATCTCCGTATTCAATGCATAGACAAACAGGCAGCAATCCTTTTCATTTAAAAGCCTGTTTAACTCTGCTACAAAACTAAATACCTGCGCATCGTAAACTCGATATGCGCATAGAACCACTAATTTCTTGCCGTTGATCATAGCATTTCTCCCAATACGAAATTCACCCCATACTACTGTGACTATTGTACTCTATTTTTATGTTTTTTTCGTTATTTATTTTTAAAAAAGTTACTATTCACAGTTATAAAATATTAAAATATATTCTGTCCAAATTCATTTGGTAAAGAATAATTTTTAATATTTTATAAACTGGAATCAGTGGCTCTACCATATGAATAATGTTAAGTGCTTTAGCACTGAGAAAGAAGTCTGAAAAACTTCCATTATGAATATGGGTAGAGCTACTGTGAATAGTAACTTAATTATCAATAAGTTTCCATCTCTGGGGTCAAAAAATTTCCTTATTTTTGGTTAATTGAACAAAAATTATATCTGCAATGTATTAATTGAAGTACATTGTTATTTTCTTGTCAGACATATGTTATAGTATTTCTCAGCTAGCGTGTTAGACGCATCTAACTGTCCAATGATATGCGTAAGCACAACCCCAACTAGCGTGAAGCATTTAATGTTATTGTAGTAGAAAGGAAGAATAATCATGGCAAATCACGATTTCTCACAGTGGGATGGATTCGTAGGTCGCGTTTGGAAAGACAACGTTGATGTACGTGATTTCATCCAGAACAACTACACTCCATATGATGGAGATGAATCTTTCTTAGCAGACCCAACAGAGGCTACAAACACTCTCTGGGGAAAGCTTCAGGAACTTCAGGCAGCTGAACGTGCAAAGGGTGGCGTTCTCGACATGGATACAGATATTGTATCTTCACTTACTTCTCACGGCGCTGGTTACATTTCAGAAGAGACAAAGGATCTCGAGCAGATTGTTGGTCTTCAGACAGACAAGCCTCTTAAGAGAGCTTTCATGCCATTCGGTGGTATCACAATGGCTGAGCAGTCTTGCAGAATGTATGGTTATGAGCCAAGCGAGAAGCTTCACGAGATCTTTACAAAATATCACAAGACACATAATCAGGGTGTATTCGACATCTACACACCAGAGATGAAAAAGGCCCGTCACAATAAAATTCTTACAGGTCTTCCAGATACATACGGACGTGGACGTATCGTAGGCGATTACAGACGTGTTGCTCTTTACGGTATTGATTACCTTATCGAGAAGAAACAGGCAGATTTCGCAGCTACAGCTCGTCAGGGTATGCGTCGTTACGATTTCCAGCTTCGTGAGGAAATCACAGATCAGATCAATGCTCTTAAGGGCATGAAGGAAATGGCTGCTATCTACGGCTACGATATTTCTAAGCCAGCTGGTACAGCTAAGGAAGCTGTTCAGTGGTTATACTTCGGTTACCTTGCAGCTATCAAGACACAGAATGGTGCTGCTATGTCAGTAGGTCGTGTTTCTACATTCCTTGATATCTACTTCTCACGTGACCTTGCAAAGGGAATCATCACTGAGTCTGAGGCACAGGAAATCATCGATCACTTCACAATGAAGTGCCGTATGGTTAAGTTTGCTCGTATCGAGTCTTACAACCAGCTCTTCTCAGGTGACCCAGTTTGGGCTACTCTCGAGGTTGGTGGTATTGGTCTTGATGGTCGTCACCAGGTTACAAAGACTTGCTACAGATTCCTTCACACACTTGAGAACATGGGACCTTCACCAGAGCCAAACCTTACAGTTATGTACTCAAGCCGTCTTCCTGAGTCATTCAAGAAGTACGCTTCAAAGATTTCTGTTACTACATCTTCTATCCAGTACGAGAATGATGATGTAATGCGTGTAACATGGGGCGATGATTACTCAATCTGCTGCTGTGTATCTGCAACAGAGACAGGTAAGGAGCTTCAGTTCTTCGGTGCTCGTGCAAACCTTGCTAAGTGCCTTCTTTACGCTATCAACGGTGGTGTTGATGAGAAGTCTGGCGACCAGGTTGGACCAGAGTACAAGGCTATCACATCTGAGTACCTTGACTATGATGAGGTTATGCAGAAGTTCGACCAGATGATGGATTGGCTTGCTCACCTCTATGTAGGTACACTTAACATGATTCACTACATGCACGACAAGTACTACTATGAGGCTTGCCAGATGGCCCTCATCGATACACACGTACGTCGTTCATTTGCTACAGGTATTGCTGGATTCTCACACTGTGTAGATTCACTTTCAGCTATCAAGTATGCAAAGGTTAAGGCTATCCGTGATGAGAACGGCATCACAAAGGACTTCGAGATTGAGGGAGATTTCCCACGTTACGGTAACGATGATGACAGAGCTGACGAAATCGCTATCTGGCTTCTTCGTACATTCATGGGCAAGCTTCGTCACATCCATACATACAGAGATTCAGAGCCTACAACATCAATCCTTACTATTACTTCAAACGTAGTTTATGGTAAGGCTACAGGTGCTCTTCCAGATGGTCGTCCAGCTGGCGAGCCACTTTCACCAGGTGCTAACCCATCATACGGTGCTGAGGTTAACGGTCTTATCGCTTCCCTCAACTCTGTTGCTAAGCTTCCATATGAAGAGGCACTTGATGGAATCTCTAACACACAGACAATCAACCCAGGTGCTCTTGGTCACACAGATGAGGAGCGTACAGCAAACCTTGTTAACGTACTTGATGGTTACTTCGATCAGGGTGCTCATCACCTTAACGTTAACGTATTTGGTAAGGAGAAGCTCATCGATGCTATGGAGCATCCAGAGAAGCCAGAGTACGCTAACTTCACAATCCGTGTATCTGGATACGCTGTTAAGTTCATTGACTTAACAAAGACTCAACAGCTTGACGTTATCGCACGTACTTGCCACGAGGCACTTTAAGATATAAGAGGTAATATAATGAGTGAAATAGTTGGTTATGTTAATAAGCTGGAAAGCTTCGGTGCCGTCGATGGCCCTGGGGTCCGCTACATCATTTTCCTAAACGGCTGCAAAATGCGCTGTGCCTTCTGCCACAACCCAGACACATGGGCTGAGGGAGTTGGCCAGGAATTCACTGCAGATGAGCTTTTGAAAAAGGCTCTTCGCTTCAAGCCATACTGGAAAAAAGATGGTGGCATCACAGTAAGTGGTGGCGAGCCACTTCTCCAGATTGACTTTATGCTGGATTTATTCAGAAAAGCTAAAGCTCAGGGTATCAACACCTGCATCGATACAGCAGGCCAGCCTTTCACTCATGATGAACCTTTTTATTCTAAGTGGAAGGAGCTAATGAGCCTTACTGATACAGTTTTACTAGATATTAAAAATATTGACCCTGCTGCTCATAAGGAGCTTACTGGAGTGGATAACGCCAACATTATTCAGATGGCTCAGGAAATTTCAGATATGAATATTCCTATCTGGATCCGCCACGTTCTCGTTCCAGGTTGCAGTGATAATGATGACTACCTACGCCGAACTCGAGAATTCATTGACACATTAAAATCAGTTGAACGTGTAGAAGTTCTTCCATATCATACACTCGGTGTTCCAAAATACATGGAGATGGGTATTCCATATCGTCTCGAAGGTGTGGAATCACCTAGTGCAGAACGTATTGCAAATGCAAAAGAGATTTTAGGCGCAAAATAATTTTTGGGGTTACAAAATTTAATTTTCTGTGATACAATCTCTCAGCAATACAAAAATGGTTTTATTGGAAACGAAACATCCTCCGGATGATAACGAACAACACATTTTTATTATGTTATTCATTATCAGAAGGAGGATTTTTTATGCCTAAAAACAAATTTCAGGATGTAGTATTTACAATTATTATGGCCACAGTCATGGTCTATGGAATGGTAGTTTACAACGTAGCACTTAACATGGGTGGTGTTACAAACGCTACTTTCGTAATCGCCCTTTCAGAGCTTCCTATCATGGTGCCAATCGCTTTCGTATTAGAGTTTTTCATTGTTGGAAAGATTGCAAAAGGACTTGCTTTTTCAGTAATTGATCCAACTAAGGACAATCCACATTTCATCACTTATGCTATTTCAATTTGCATCTGCTGTATCATGTGCCCTACAATGAGCCTTATCGCTATGTTCCTTTTCAAGGATACACACTCATTTGGAACATGGATTCAGACATGGGGTATGAATTTCCCAATGGCGCTTTTATATCAGCTCTTCTACTGTGGCCCATTCGTAAGATTAATTTTTAGAACTATTTTTAGAGAGAAATAAAGATAAGTTTATCTCAGAGGTTTAGTCTATGGCTAAACCTCTTTTTATTTGAGCTTTGTTCATTCTATCTGCCAAGAGTCCCAGTCAAGTGCAAGGCCTGGCGGCTCGGCTTCGCCGCCTCTTGACAGCGCCTCTTTTGGCAGATACTAGGCAAACAAGCTCAAAAAAATAGGACTGTGGCGAAGCCCTTTGTCAAAAGATAACGAGAATATGCAATTTATAAGAATGGCTCTGACAAAAATTTGCCTGCAAGTTCCTTATTTTGTCACTGGACAACGAAGGTATGCGACTTACAGAACGCTTCCTGACAAAAAATGACTATTATTAAAGTTTTTTGTCAAAGGCTAACGAAAGAATAAGCTTTATCAATTGTTTTATGACAAAATGATT
>NZ_AUJB01000016.1 GCF_000424005.1 Pseudobutyrivibrio ruminis CF1b
GAACGTCGTGAGACAGTTCGGTCCCTATCCGGCGCGGGCGGAGGATATTTGAGAGGAGCTGCCCCTAGTACGAGAGGACCGGGGTGGACGGACCACTGGTGTATCAGCTGTCGACCAACGGCATAGCTGAGTAGCCAAGTCTGGACGGGATAAACGCTGAAGGCATCTAAGCGTGAAGCCCCCCTCAAGATGAGATATCCCCTCCTTCAAGGAGATAAGATCCCTTAAAGACGATAAGGTAGATAGGTTCAAGGTGTAAGTGCGGTAACGCATTCAGCTGATGAATACTAATAGATCGAAGGTTTATTCTATAAAGATGTTTAGCGAATAATTCTCGCATGACTGTGTGAAGTTTTGAGGTTGCTAGTCAGCCAAAGTAATATTCCTCAATAGCTCAGTTGGTAGAGCACTCGGCTGTTAACCGAGTTGTCGTAGGTTCGAGTCCTACTTGGGGAGCTCATATGAGGTTGATTATTTCAATTTTGTATGTTATCATTAATCAGTCGCTGAATTCAGGCGTTGGATTTCAGCTAGTTTGGCTCCGTGGTCAAGCGGTTAAGACATCGCCCTTTCACGGCGGTAACACGGGTTCAATTCCCGTCGGAGTCATTTGCCTAAAGGCAATACTTAGTATTAAGCCGATGTGGCTCAATTGGCAGAGCAGCTGATTTGTAATCAGCAGGTTATCGGTTCGAGTCCGATCATCGGCTTTTTTCTATTGAGTAGAAAGAGGCCAATTTTTTTTGTAAGGGTCTTGCTTGTTATTGTTACAATATGGACCTTTAGCTCAGTTGGTTAGAGCAACCGGCTCATAACCGGTCGGTCCAGGGTTCGAGTCCCTGAGGGTCCACTTTCTATTTCAGTTTTTAATATGGCCTCATGGCTCAGTTGGTTAGAGCGCCGCCCTGTCACGGCGGAGGTCGAGGGTTCAAGTCCCTCTGGGGTCGTTTCCAGTTTTAACATTATGGGATCTTAGCTCAGCTGGGAGAGCATCTGCCTTACAAGCAGGGGGTCACAGGTTCGAGCCCTGTAGGTCCCATTAGCCTTTTGGCTATGCCGTAGTGGCGGAACTGGCAGACGCGCGGGACTTAAAATCCCGTGGTGGCGACATCGTACCGGTTCGATTCCGGTCTACGGCATTTACTCACTGGAGTAATAAATTATATGTGTGTGTAGCTCAGCTGGATAGAGCACTTGGCTACGGACCAAGGTGTCGGGGGTTCGAATCCTCTCACGCACGCTTTATTTGAAAGAGATAGGTTTTAACCTATCTCTTTTTTTGTTTTAAATTTAAGAATATATTTGAAATATCTTATTGCATAATATATAATTTCAATCACTTGTCTATTATAATTGTTAAATAACATAGAGTGACTTGGAGGGGAATATGATTATTTTGATGCGACATGGCGCAGATGATGATTCCAGACTGGGTGGTTGGAGCGATGCAGGTCTGTCACAAAAAGGAAAAGAGCAGGTAGAGAAATCCTGTAAGTTAATAGATGAAAATAATTTTAATATAAAGTATATTTATTCCAGTGATTTACCTCGAGCTAGAGAAACAGCAGAAATAGTTTCAAAGCACCTGGGATTACCAGTTACTTTACTTGAAGGATTTAGAGAGACAAATAATGGAGATTTGGCAGGTATTCCAAAAGTGAGATTTGAAAAAGAATATCCTGGTCTTTATTTCTCTTCGCTGGATTGGGAGCAGCAGTATCCTAACGGTGAAAGCCCTAAGCAGGTCTATAATCGCATAAAGGAAGCCTGGAATAAGTTTAAGATTAGTACAGAAGCATTAGAAGGTGATATTCTTCTAGTTACCCATGCAGGAGTGATTAATATCATTCGCTGCATAGAGGAAGGAATCGAATATACAAATAAAGAAGTACATTTTAAAACTGCTCATGCTGAAATTGTACCAATAAAATAAGCTTTGTTATTATTTTCTAGCCAGTTGAAGGTCGAGGGTATCATAAAGTTTTATGGTATCTCCGTATGCTTCAATAGCCTTTTCAATCTCATTAAAGAACTTTTCTCTTATTGATGATTCTATGGCAATGTGATCAGAATAAGTGCCAAGAAGCTGTATATATTCCTGAGCATTAAATTCTCTAATTCTATGAAAGAGTTTATAGGTGACATCCTTAAAGCCATATTTTAAAGCTATATCAGCTCGAAGTTTAGCATCTTCCTCTGTATATTCAGAAGGTGCTGCAGGAGCCTTATCGTAATAGCTATAATAGTACTGCTCATATATTTCATCTATTGCTTTTGATAATTCAGGATCATTTTTACATCTGAATGGATGGTTTGCAAATCTGGCAAATACACCACCACTTACTAAAGAATTATAGACTTTGGTGTATCCGAGTTCTTCTGGTACCCAGTGAAATGCTGAGGCAGAATAGATAAGGTCATAAGTATTCTCAGGTATTTCAATGTCCTCAAATTTCCCAGTAATAACTTTAAATTTTGGATAGTCTTTGAACTTGTCTCTACAAAGCTTGGAAAGCTTTTCACCATACTCAATTGCTGTTAGATCACATCGTGTTTTAAGAAATGGAGGTGTGGCTTGGCCACCGCCAATGCCAATTTCTATTAGCTTGCTGTTGTCATCAACATTAAAATAATCAAAAATGCATTCATATAACTCAGTAGGATAAGATGGTCTGATTTTTGCATATAGTTCTGGAACTTTATCAAAGGTCCATTCTAAATTATCTATCGTTGGCATTAGCTTTCTCCCTTCCATTATGTGATATGTTAAATATTGTATTTTATTAATCGAAAAATATCTATATAAAAAGCAACTATTATTGTATTATGTAGATTAAACACTTATAAGAAAAATTAAATTAGAAGGTATTATTTAGAAGGAACGAGCGTGAGGTTTAATGGGAAAATGGATTCACGTATATCAAGAATTAGGCAAAATGAAGAAAAATCTCATACTGAAGTTTATACCAAAGAGAAGCTTTATGATTCCGATACATGGCTGAGGAAACCTATAAAAACTGTTGAGGAATTAGTTCCTTTATTTGTACATTATGAAGAAGTAAGGATTTTAGATTTAGGGGCTGGAGTAGGAAGAAATAGTATTTTTCTTGCACAGGAATTAAAGGAAAATAATTGTCAGATTGACTGTGTGGATATTCTTGAAATAGCTGTTGAGATACTTGTAAGTAATGCGGAACAATACGATGTTAGTGGGAATATTAGTGGGATTATTAAACCTATTGAAGAATACAAAATACAAGCGAATTCATATGATTTGATTATGGCTATTTCAGCTCTGGAACACATAGATACAGAGGAACATTTCTTTGATAAACTAAGAGAGATAGAGCTAGGGATTCGTAAATACGGAATAGTGTGCTTGGTTATAAACACTGAGGTTACTGAATTTAATATAAATAATGTGGCTGAAATAGAGCCTAACTTCGAAGTAAATTTGGCTACTGAGGTCCTTTTAAAAAGGCTGGATAGTATTTTCAAAGATTGGAAAATTCTTAAAAAGAATGTGGTTCAGCAGAACTATGAGATTCCAAGAGAAAATATAAGAAGCTCTTTATCCACAAATGTAGTAACTTTTGTTGCAAGGAAAAATAATTAAAAAGTAGTATTGACCTTAACGCAGCGTAAAGGTGTAAACTCAGAAAAAATTAAACAAGGAGAGGTAATGAAGGACTGGAATAAAGAAGTTGGCTATTTAGAAAATACTCGTAAAAGAATGTGGAATGATGACTATTTTGAATTTCTGGTTAAGCAGGTATGGAAGATAGATCATCCAGTAAAGATTCTCGATGTGGGCTGTGGATATGGTGATTTAGGTACAAGATTATTACCTATAGTTCCTGATGGAAGCAGCTATAAAGGAATAGATATCGCTGAGGATTTGATAGAAAAAGCTAGAGAAGATTTTAAGGAGACAAAATACAATACAGACTTTGAGGTGATAAATCTTCTAGAATACGAACCCACAGATAAATATGATATTGTAATATGTCAGTCTGTACTCCGCCATATTCCGGAAGTAAAAGAAGTTTTACAGAAGATGATAGATTCTGCAGTCACTGGAGGTCTGGTAATATGTATAGAGCCTAGCAGAAGAATGGAAAATGCAGGGCTTTATATCGATGACAAGGATTTTGATGTTTTTGAGAATGATGAATTCTTAAAAGAGAGATGGCAGCAGGAATATTCAAATGGTGGAAGAGACTTTTTGGTGGGATTGAAAATACCTGGCTATATGAATCAGCTGGGATTGAAAAATGTTTCAGTCAGAGTCAATGACTATGTGGATTTTATTAGCAAAAGTGGGACCGAAAACTACAAGGAAGGCAAAGAATCCTTTATGCATAACCATGGCATAGATGAAAAATATAGTGATGCCACAAATTATTTTTCTGCCAGATGTCATTTGATTTCATTTGGTGTAAAATCCTAAAAGAGTTATTTAAAGAAAAGAGGATTTTGAAAATTGTTTTTATGGATACTAGCAACGTTGGCAGCTTTTTATATTAAGGGGCTGTGCGGGTTTGCAAATACATTGGTGTTTACTTCAATATTGGGATTTGGAGTTAATAATATTGCCATATCGCCGGTGGAGCTTATGCTTGGTTATCCCACAAATCTCATACTCACATACAGACATAGAAAGCAGCTGGATATAAAAATATTTCTTCCATTATCAATATTAGTACTACTTGGAAGTATTCCAGGGGCGTTGCTTTTGAAGAATGCAAACACAAATCATATTAAAGCATTCTTTGGAGTGATAATAATTCTTCTTGGGATAGAGATGTATTTGAGAGAAGTTCAGACGCTAAAATTCAAAGAATCTAAAGTACTTTTGTTGATTATTGGAATATTGTCAGGTGTCCTTTGTGGATTATTTGGCGTAGGAGCATTACTGGCAGCATACATAGGGAGAGTGGCAGACACCAGCAATGAATTCAAAGCTAATATCAGTGCAGTATTTATAGTTGATAATACATTCAGATTAATTCTATATAGTGTGCTGGGGATCATTACATTTTCAAGCATAAAACAAGCAGCCATTTTATTGCCATTTGTACTTATAGGATTATTTACAGGTATTAAAAGTGCCACTATTATTGATGAAAAAATAGTAAAGAGAATAGTGATAATTCTTTTGATTATTTCAGGAGTAATGCTAATCCTAAAGAGCGTTTAATAACATAGCGATTCAAACAAAAAGAGATAGGTCAAAGCCTATCTCTTTTTTAGGTTGACAGGATACCCTATGGGGGTATATAATCCAATCAATAAAGATACCCCATAGGGGTATCTGGGATACCCGGTTAGAAATGTAAAAGGAGTTATTCTTATGGCAGAGAATACAAATAAAGAGAACATGATGCAGGAGGAATGTTGCTGCTGCTCAGGAAAGACAAAGGAAAGAGATGATAAAGAGTTTAAGGATCTCATGAACAGGCTCAAGAGAATCGAGGGCCAGGTGAGAGGTGTAGAGAACATGCTTGAGAATGATGCGTACTGTACAGATATTCTCGTACAGGTTTCAGCTATTACATCTGCATTAAACAGCTTTAACAAGGTCTTACTGGCAAATCATATGAAGACCTGTGTGGCTGATAATATTCGTGAAGGCAATGACGAGGTTATCGATGAGCTTGTATGCACATTACAAAAATTAATGAAATAAAAGGATAATCATTGCAATTAAGTATGAATTAGAAATTAATAAAAATTCTTACAATTAAGTGGTGATTAAAAGTAGGACTTAGAAATTAGCTTTTAGAAGAATCTAGGTGATTATATGGAACAATACAAAGTAACAGGAATGAGCTGCGCTGCCTGCCAGACCAGAGTAGAAAAGGCAGTTAGTGCTGTGGAAGGTGTGGACAGCTGTGCAGTCAGCTTATTAACAAATTCTATGGGAGTAAAGGGAACAGCATCTCCCGAGGCAATCATAGCAGCTGTTGAGGCAGCAGGCTATGGTGCAAGCATTAAGGCAGAAGGTGGCAAAAAGACGCAGGCCCAATCCGATGATTCCCTAAAAGACACAGAGACACCAAAGATGAAGAAGAGATTGATTGCTTCAATTATTCTTTTGATTCCACTTTTATATGTGTCTATGGGACATATGCTGTGGGACTGGCCACTTCCAGGATTTCTTGATGGCAATCACGTGGCAATGGGATTGTATCAGCTTATTTTAGCTGGACTTGTCATGGTGATTAACCAGAAGTTTTTCATCAGTGGATTTAAGGGCTTGATTCACAGATCTCCTAATATGGATACGCTGGTGGCATTAGGTGCCACAGCATCATATGTGTACAGCGTGGTTGCACTTTTTGCCATGACATCAGCCGTGCTGGCAAATGACGAAACGCAGGTAATGTATTTCATGAAGCAGTTCTATTTTGAGGCTGCAGCCATGATTCTTACACTGATTACAGTTGGTAAGATGCTTGAGGCAAAATCAAAAGGAAAGACTACGGATGCCTTAAAGGGATTGATGAACCTTTCTCCAAAAACAGCAGTAATCCTCAGAGATGGAGTGGAGACCACAGTAGCTATTGAAGAGGTGCAGGTGGGCGACAGATTTGTAGTAAGACCTGGAGACAGCATACCGGTGGACGGTATCGTAGTGGAAGGTGAAAGTGCTGTAAATGAAGCGGCCCTCACAGGCGAAAGCGTTCCAGCTGAGAAGGCTGTAGGCGACAAAGTATACGCTGCCACAATCAACTCATCGGGATATATGGTCTGCGAGGCTCAGCGAGTAGGAGAGGACACAACACTTTCTGCCATTATAAAGATGGTAAGTGATGCGGCAGCCACAAAAGCACCTATCGCAAAGATTGCTGACAGGGTGTCTGGAGTGTTTGTGCCAGCGGTAATTTCTATTTCGGTTATAACATTTATTGCCTGGCTTTTGGTCGGACAGACTGTAGGTTATGCCATAGCAAGGGCTGTATCAGTGCTGGTAATCAGCTGCCCATGTGCACTTGGCCTGGCAACACCAGTAGCCATCATGGTTGGAAATGGTGTGGCAGCAAAGACTGGAGTACTTTTCAAAACTGCAGCTTCTTTGGAGCAGGCTGGCAAGACTCAGATTGTGGCTCTGGATAAGACTGGCACAATCACAACAGGCGAGATGAAGGTCACAGACATCACTCCTGTAGCTGACATTTCACAGGAGGAATTGTTGACAATTGCTTATGCACTTGAGTCAAAAAGTGAACATCCTATCTCAAAGGCCATTACAGAATATGCCTCTGAGAAGAATTTAGAGCTGAAAGAGACTACAGAATTTGAAGTACTTTCAGGCAGTGGATTGAAGGCAAGAATAGATGGCAAGATTGTGTATGGTGGAAATGCCAAATACATTAAGAGTGTTGCCGGTGAACTTAGCCAGGAGAATAAGAAGGTAATCGATGATTTGGCAAGAATGGGCAAAACACCACTACTTTTTGCCAGGGAAGGTGAGCTTCTAGGCATAATCGCAGTAGCTGATGTAATCAAGGAAGATTCCAAAGAAGCCATCACAGAGCTTAAGAACATGGGAATCCATGTGGTAATGCTGACAGGTGACAATGAAATTACGGCAGATGCTATTGCCAAGCAGGCAGGAGTTGACCAGGTTGTGGCATCAGTGAAGCCTGATGGAAAGGAAACTGTGGTAAGACAGCTTATGGAACATGGCATGACTACCATGGTAGGTGATGGCATAAATGATGCGCCAGCACTTACCTCCGCAAATCTTGGAATAGCCATTGGTGCAGGAACAGATATTGCAATTGATGCTGCAGATGTAGTATTAATGAAGAGTAGTATTAAAGATGTGGCAGCTGCCATAAGGATTTCCAGAAAGACTCTCACAAATATTCATGAGAACCTGTTCTGGGCATTCTTCTACAATGTACTTGGCATTCCTCTTGCAGCAGGATGCTACGTAGCTGCATTTGGATGGGAGCTTAATCCAATTTTTGGCGCAGCAGCTATGGGGCTATCAAGTTTTTGCGTGGTAAGTAACGCACTGAGACTTAACCTGATTAAGCCATATGATAGCTCAAAAGATAAAATGATTAAGAACCCTGTATCAGGGATTTTAATAGAACAAAATAATAAAGTTGAAGATAGAAAGGAAGAGAAAAAAATGAAGATTAAAGTTACTGGAATGATGTGTGGACATTGTGAGGCTCATGTACAGAAGGCACTTGAGGCTATCGATGGTATTGACAGCGTAGTAGCATCACACGAGGAGAACCTTGTGACAATCAATAACTCAAAGGATGTTGATGAGGCAGCTATCAAGTCAGCAGTTGAGGAAGCTGGTTACGAATACGGCGGATTATTATAATTTTCTTTCACGTCACAGAATGGGCACTCAATAGTGCTATTATAGAAGTCACCAAAATATAAAGACTTGGATTTGGCACGAATTGGGGGTATCACATGGACATAGCTGGTTTTTCAAAAAATTACGTTGTGAGAAAATTGCAGCAGGATGACATACCGGTAATATATAATCTGTGTAGCAAGAATAAAATGTATTATGATTATTGCCCGCCATATGTTACTGAGCAGAGCATAGAATCTGATATGAAAGCTGTGCCTTTTGGTAAGAATATCTCAGATAAATTTTATGTGGGATATTATGATGGGGACAAGCTTATAGCAGTACTGGATTTGATTCGCAAATATCCAAGTCCACAGACTGCTTATATAGGGTTTTTCATGGTAGATGCTGATTTGCAAAAGCAGGGCATCGGAAGTGATATTATAGCCCAGCTGTCAGCTGTTCTTGTGAATGATGGCTTTAGTACCATTCAGTTGGCGTGGGTGGATGGAAACCCACAGGCAGAGGCCTTTTGGATAAAGAATGGCTTTGCTAAATTTGGGGACGTTTGTGAATTAGAAAAGTATTCAGTGATTAGAGCTAAAAAAACTTTATAAGCTGAGAGACAGGTTTATATACCTGTCTCTTTTTTTTGTTGACAAAAAGCTTATGACCCATTATACTTCCGTATATTTTTGAAAAAATAAAAATGATTAACTAAATGGTTAATCAAAAGGGAGGGTAAATGGACTTAAAAGTTTTGAACGCAACAATTAAAAAGGAGTTTCAAATAAGACTCCACGCCTACCCAATGAGCTTCATGGTGGGATGCATTTTGACATCCTTCTATACCACCTTTGGTGCATGGCTTATGTATCATTATTTTTTTAGAAAACGATTAGCCGTGGATTTTACGGAGCTGGCAGGAACCAGTGATTACATGAGTTATGCCATTGTTGGTAGCTTGATGTATCTGTTTGTGGTCAGGACTTGCCTGAATGTAAGCAGGACATTGATTACGGAACTGAGGGAGGGAACACTGGAAAGTCTGATGTTGGCTCCTTTCAAACGAACATCATATTTTCTGGGAAACATGCTTCTTCAGACGTTTATGACCTTTGGTGAGACAGCAATAGCCACATTAATCGGAGTATTTTTTGGACTTAGAATACACGATTTTTCATTATTGAAATTTGTGGTAGCCACATTACTTTCCTTATATGGTTTCTTCGGATTATCACTAATGCTTGGATGCTTGATGCTCTATGCCAGAGATACATACATTTCCCAAAACACTTTGTTTACGGCAATGTTTTTAGTGTGTGGAATCACATTTCCTAAGGAATATTTACCTAGTTGGTTGCAGCTTATAGGAAGCATAATTCCTGTTACAGATGCACTTACCTTGATGCGCGGAGCTTTATTAGGTGGGTTATCCACAGAAAGCTTTATGCTAGTAAGTTTGAGAGTATTTATTCTAGGAACAATATATATTGTGGTGGGATTTCCACTGATGAAACAGGTGGAGAGAATAGCGTTGGAAAAGATGGAGGGCTAGAAGATGATTGAAGTACATAATTTAAAGAAAACCTATGACGTAAAGAGAAGACAGAACTTTTTCCATTCAACAAGGGAGAAGGTGGAAGCCGTAAAAGATATTTCCATGAAAATAGAAGCGGGGCAGATAGTAGGTCTGCTTGGAATAAATGGAGCAGGAAAAACAACGACAATCAAGATGCTTACAACACTGATAGAACCAACTTCTGGCTCATATATGTTTGATGGAATGGATGCGTTGATGAATCCTCATCAGGTTAAAAAGCAGATAAATATGATTGCTGGTGGCGAGAGAATGATTTACTGGCGACTGACAGCCTATGAAAATCTCTGGTACTATGGCCAGCTATATGGAATTGAAAACAATGAGCTTCGCCGTAGAATCGATAAGCTTTTAAAGCTGGTAGGATTGGAGGATAAGGCAAATCTTCCTGTGGAGACTTTTTCGAAAGGCATGAAGCAGCGTTTGCAGATAGCCAGAGGAATGATAAATAATCCAAAGTACATTTTCTTAGATGAGCCAACAATAGGCCTGGATGCTGTGGTAACTCAGGAGCTTCATGAGGAAATCAAAAATCTTGCCAAGGAGCAGGGAAAAGGAATCCTATTAACATCTCATTATTTGTCAGAAGTGGAAGAGCTTTGCGATTATATCTATATGGTAAATAATGGTGAGCTGGTTGTGGAAGGAACAAAGAAGGAATTGACTGACTTCGTATTTACGAAGAAGTATTATGCATTCTCAGTGCAGGGGATGGATGAAGCTGTTGTGGCAAAGCTGAGAAATCATTTGTTAATCCTTGATGGTGATTCAAGTGTAGAGCTGGAAGGAAGGACTGCCAATATATCATCACGCTTGGAATTATCATCCATACTTGCAGAGTTTGCAGTTAGAGAGGGTCTTGTTATTAACGAGCTTCACAAGCTGGAGCCATCCTTGGAGCAGGCAGTGATAAAGCTATCAAAAAATATTGAAAGAGAGGAAAAGGGCATCGCATGAAATATTTTATGAAAGTTTTATTGGCTGAAAGCTACAAGCAACATAGAAATTATTTTAATAACAGGCTGATATATGTATCCCTATTTGTATGGCCAATGTTTAGCTTTTTGGCAGCCTATTACAGCTATAGAGCATTTGATTTTGGTGGAAATATTATTTCGTATATCAGCACAGAAAACATTTTGGTATTTATACTTTTAGGCTATATGGCCATGAGCTTTTTTAGATCAGTAGTGCAGTCCGCATGGAATTTTTCCCGGGAGAGACAGAGCGGAACACTGGAGTACATTTACCTTTCACCAGCAAACAGACTGGCGGTTCTACTGGGAAATGCCCTTTCATCTGTATTTGAAAGTGCGGTGGTAATGTTTATTTTTGGAATGCTCATCATACTGTTCAACAGAAGTGCACTTAATGTAAATATTGTAGGACTGATTTTGGTGTTGGCGATTTTTATGGTGATGGCACTTTTGTGGGGAGTATTTTTGAATGCGTGCTTTTTATATTCGAGAGATACAGATTTTCTGTTTACTATCTTGGAGGAGCCAATGGAAATATTTGCTGGGGTGAAGGTTCCTGTGGTGATTTTCCCAGGATGGGCAAGAATAATCAGCTGCATTTTCCCTTTGACCTATGTACTGGAAGCCCTTAGACAGGTTTCATTAAATGCAGCCAGCATATCCTCAATAAAGACAACAATTTTAATCAGCTTGGTAATAATTATGGTGCTTTTAGGTGCAACATTGATTACAATACAAATAGTTGAAAAACATATGAGAAAGACAGGAAACGTTGTCCTGTTTTAGAAAGTAGTTTTATGAGGATAGGCATTTGCACTGATAGAATTGAAGATTCGTTGACTTATCAAATGAGTGGGGAGATTTTCTTTTCCCCACTTTTTGAGATGTTTGCGGCTATGCATGTAATCTGCAATCCTGAGCATCACACGGCGAGGCTCCATTGGTGGGAAAGATTGCAGCAGCAGATAGACGAAGAGCTGATAGAGGAAATTCGAGGGTTGTCAGATTGTACGGATGAATGGCTTGCACCGATGGATTTTGCCTTTGGCGATGCATCGGTGGAAATCAGAGATATGAATGTACCTGAGGCGTTGATAACTTTAGAAGCCTATCCCATTAGTAATTGGAAAAGAATTTTTGAAGACAATGGTAAAACAATTACGCCAACGCAAAAGAAAAAAATTATTCAGGTTGCCAGAGAGTTTTATGATAAATATTTTTATCAGGAGATAATTATAATTGAGCCTCTTATGAATTCAGCCTTAAGAAAAATGTTGAAGTCATGGGAGGATGAGGGGATGGCAAAATCCCTGTCAGAAATTCATGAGCGATTAAAGCTTACCCAGGAAGAAATTATTTTTTATAAGAACAAGGAATATCATTTCGAATATGAGAATGTGGGGAAAGTATATGTGACAGGAAGTATTTTCCTCAGTCCACATTTGATACTTGGATTGCATAAGAATAATTTGTTTACAGTGAAGCACTTTTATGCGGAGGCTGTGGATACATGTCCTCCTGAGGAGCTGGTGAAGCTCTACAAGGGCTTGGCAGATGGCACCAGATTGAAAATCCTTAGAAGCCTGAAAAATATGCCGGACACAACTCAACATTTGGCTTTGAAGCTGGGAATATCTGAGGCTGCTGTATCAAAGCAGTTAAAAGTATTGAGTGCAGGCGGGCTAGTATCAAAAAGTCGCAAGGGTAGCTTCATGATTTATTCGGTGGATGAAGAAGCATTAGACTTTTTGACATACAGAATTTATGAATATTTAATGTAAGACACAAAGTGATTACATATTGGATATATGCTATAAATATTTAAAAGGAATTTTTTAAAATTATGTGTTGACTCTTCCCTTGGGGCATACTTTATTCTTCTATTTGTAAACAAGAAGAGCAAGGGGAAACAAAACATGCGCATGAAATCTTTCCTCGGAAAGGGAAAACTAAAATGGAAAAGAAAATGACATCAGGAGAGATCGCTGAGAAGACAGGAGTATCACAGAAGGCTTTAAGATTATATGACGAGAAGGGATTATTAAAGCCAGTAGGATACACAGAAGGGAATTATCGTTTATACGATAATGAATCTCTTGCAGTTTTGGAGAAGATAATTGCACTTAAGCATGTAGGCTTCACTTTCAAAGGATACAGAGATTAACCTTTACTGGGGAGACCTGGAGCAGGAAGCTACATGGGACACTATTCCAGAAAATACTTATGACAAGGTGATTGCACATTATCTTTTGAATTTCTTCAGTGACATGAAGGCTTTTGTAAAGCGTGCAGCAAAGACTTTAAAGCCAGGCGGAATGTTCTCTGTAAATTATTATGGAGTTGTAGAAGAGTATGGCTACTGGGAGTGTATTCTCAAGGATGCAGGAGTGAATCCAGCATTTGCGGTGGAGGAGCGTGTAGCCATGGAGCAGCGTCAGGCTCAGACTAAGGAGATGCTTTCCGAATTTTTTCGTGAGATTGAGGTAGATATTCTTCCTCAGCCACTTAGATTTACTACTGTAGAAGAGCTGATGGAGCGTCTCAACAGACGCTACCCAAACAGCGGAAAATACATTAAGGCTAACAGCAAAAAGCTTGAAGAATATTTTGCCAAATTACTGGAAAAGGATGGACAGGTAGTGGTAGATATTGCTACTATCTTTTATCATTGCTATAAGTAGTCGATGAAAGGAGTCTTTATGGCAGAATTATGGGATGCGTACAACAAAGATTTTACTAAAATAGAAGGCACCACACTTGTACGTGGACAGCATATTCCTGACAATATCTATCACCTGGTTTGCGATATTATCGTAAGACATGTAGATGGAACCTACCTGATAATGCAGCGCGACCATGAGAAAACTCATGGTGGTCAGTGGGAACTTTCTGCTGGAGGCTCAGCACTACAGGGCGAAGGACCAGAGGTGGCATCAAAGCGAGAGCTTAAAGAGGAAACCGGCATAGAAGGAACACTAAGAGAAATCGGTCGTATGTCAATTGATAAGAATCATTCTATCTACGTTCTGTACCTTTGTGAGACTGATTGCAAAAAAGATTCTATTGTTTTGCAGGAGGGTGAGACAATTGATTACAGATGGATTTCACGAGATGAACTTTTGGCCATGACAGATGATGAGTTGATTTCCTATAGAGCCATGAAATTAGTTCATGAGCAGAATATTTAAAATAAAGATAAAAAAAGAGCTAAGACAATGCATATCGCAAATGTCTTAGCTCTAATTTTTTGTAGTTATTTAAGCTGTTTTTTCTTTTTCTTTTAATTCTTTTTGGAGAGCTTTCTCAAGGAGCTCCTGCTCATGTAATTCCTGAATGTCTTCTAAAGCAGAAAGCATAGGCTTTACGTTCATATGAAGGATATTTCTCTGAACATAGTTGTGTGTAATCTTCATAACAGTACCGCTAAGAGTAACTACACCGATAAGGTTTGGTATAGCCATAAGTCCATTGAATGTATCTGAAAGATCCCATGCAAGTGTCAAATCCATAGTGGCACCAACTACGATAAAAGCAACGAAAACTATATGGTAGAACTTGATTGTTTTTCTGCCAAAAAGATACTCAAAAGCCTTGCTACCATACTGGCTCCAGCCGAGAACAGTAGAAAAAGCAAATGGAATTATTGCGATAGCGATAAAGGCAGAACCAAATTTTCCAAATACAGTAGAGAAAGCCTCTGCAACAAGTGCAGTAGAAACCTGATCTGAAATTACCTTTCCAGTTTCCAAATCAACCAATCCACTTGAAAGGACAGCAAAAGCTGTAACACTACAAACAATGATTGTATCAGCAAAAACCTCGAAGATTCCCCACATACCCTGTACTACAGGCTCTCTTACATTTGAGCTTGAGTGAACCATTACGGAAGAACCAAGACCTGCCTCATTTGAGAAAACGCCTCGCTTCATACCAAACTGTACAGCCATGGCAACACCACTACCAACGATACCACCACCAACAGCACGCATACCAAAGGCACTCTTGATGATAGAAGTGAAAACTGCTCCGAACTGGTCAATATGGAAGGCACATACAATAAGTGCACAAACCATGTAGATAAGAGCCATAAATGGAACCAACTTTTCTGTAACAGCGGCGATTCTTTTTAAACCACCTACAATTACCAGAGCGGCGAAAATCATAAGGAAAATACCGGTAACGATATAAGGAATTCCAAAAACGGAATTTAAATTCACAGCGATGGAATTAATCTGTCCCATGTTTCCGATACCAAATGAAGCTAAAATACAGAAAACTGAGAACAGAACTGCAAGGCCAGAGCCAAGATGTCTATAGCCCTTCTTTCCGCCAAGACCATCGCGAAGATAGTACATGGCACCACCACACCACTCGTTCTTTTCATTTCTTCTACGGTAGTAGATACCGAGAACATTTTCAGAGAAGTTTGTCATCATTCCAAAGAATGCAACAATCCACATCCAGAAAATCGCACCAGGACCACCGGAAGCGATGGCAGCAGCAACACCTGCGATATTACCAGTACCAATTGTTGCAGCTAAGGCTGTGCAAAGACTCTGGAACTGAGAAATCTGAGTATCTTCTTTATCAGTGTGAGCTGTTACGTGAGAATCTTTGAAGATACCACCTATAGTGTTCTTAATCCAATGTTTAAAATGTGAAATCTGAAAGAATCTTGTAAGACAGGTCATAAGAATACCAGTACCTACCAAAAGGATAAGCATAGGTAGTCCCCAGACGAAACCATTCACTGCATTATTGATGTTTTCGACAGAAGCTAAAAAGTTTTCCATATACAACCCTCCAAAATTAAAGCCATAATAAATTACGGACAGTTTAGCACATTAAAGCAGCAAAGTCTACAAGAAATTTTAACAGATAGTTTTCTTGAAAAGGAGAAGTTGTACGATTAGAATGTTGTTATACACCTTCAGACAGATAATTTAATGTGCTTTTTAGTGAGAGGAATCGCCTATGAAAGAGAAGAAAAATCTGTTGGTTTCCTATGTTGAGCTTACTTTAGGTGCTATTATAGCGGCATTTGCTATTGAAGAGTTCTTGGTTCCAAATAAGATTTTTGATGGTGGAGTTACTGGTATAAGTATGATTGTGTCTCACTTTATACAACTTCCACTTGGAATAATGATTGTAATTATAAATGCACCATTTGTTATAGTGGCTTTCAGAAAAATGGGACATCAGCTGGTTGTCAGAATGGTTTACGCCATCATTCTTTTCTCTGTAATGACAGGAGTTTTTGAGCCAGTTGAAAATGCTACAGGTGAGATGTTGCTTGCCATTACATACGGCGGAGTTCTTCTTGGTCTGGGTGTTGGTCTGGTACTTAAAGGTGGTGGCTGCCTGGATGGAACAGAAGTTGTTGCTGTTATCCTAAACAGGAATTTTTCTATATCCACAGGTCAGGTTATTTTGATTTTTAATGTATTTATTTTTACAGTTGCCGGAGTTGTATTTGATTTTGACAGAGGAATGTATTCTTTGTTGATGTATTTTATTTCTTCAAAGGTGATTGATGTTGTTGAAATAGGCTTTGGCAGTGCAAAGTCTGTAATGATAATTACTGACGAGGGAAGTAAGCTGGCTGACGAGATATTCACAAAGCTGGGGCGCACTGTAACATTTATGCACGGCGAAGGCCTTGTTTCAAACAATGAGAAGGATATTCTATATTGTGTTGTAACCCGTGCTGAGATTTATGAGCTCAAGGCACTGCTTAATGATTTTCCAGGAAGTACCTTCACCACCATTTCAGATGTTTCTGAGGTTGTGGGAAGCCATATAAAGTCTATATAGACTAATCAATGATGAATCTGGCCAAGTATTGCAAAATTAAATCATAAGTTTTAAAATCTTAAAAGACAAAGGCGTCTGCTATGATAGCGGGCGTCTTTTATTTTTTTTCGGGAAGGAAATTAAATTGAAAGACGGATTTATAAAAATTGCATGTGCTACACCTGATATTAAGGTGGCAGATACAGAGCACAATGCAGATGAAATAATTAGATTAGTCAAAGAAGCCCAGGAAAAGGGAGTAAAAATTATATGTTTTCCAGAGCTTTGTGTTACAGGATATACCTGTGGAGATTTGTTCTTACAGGATGTTTTGTTAAAGGGGGCGGTGAAGGCAGTAGAGGATATTGCCAGTGCTACAGCCACCTTAGATATTGTCAGCATTGTAGGCTTGCCGTATCAGGTGAGAAATAAGCTATATAACATTGCAGCAGTTATTAAGGGTGGCAAAGTAATCGGTGCCACAGCAAAAAGGAATATTCCAAACTACAGCGAGTTCTATGAGCTGAGACATTTCACACCAGCAGATGACAGCCTTTATGAAGAGATTAGCTTTGGTGCAGCAGGGATCGCAGTACTTTGCAGCAATCACATTTTTGTTTGCCAGGAGCTTAATAATCTGAAATTTGGAATAGAGATTTGTGAGGATCTTTGGGTGGCAGAGACTCCATCGGTAAATCTGGCTAAAAGCGGAGCCATTATTATTTTCAATCTTTCAGCAAGTGATGAGGTGATAGGAAAGGCTGATTACAGAAGAAATCTTATTAAGGCAAAATCGGGAAGTCTTCTTTGTGCCTATGCATATGCAGATGCAGGTGTGGGAGAGTCCACACAGGATATGGTTTTTGCAGGTCACAATATCATTGCAGAAAATGGTACCGTATATGCGGAATCAAAGATATTCGATAATGAGATGATAATTGCTGATGTAGATGTGGATAGACTGGCTCATGAGCGCAGGCGCATGAATACTTTTATCGTAAATACGGATTGTGAAAGTCATCAGTCAGAGTTTTCATTAAAGCCAGTGGAGACAAAGATAACATTTGCTCCACCAAAGACACCATTCGTTCCTACTGTAAAATATGATTTGGAAAGCCGATGTGAGGAGATTCTTACTATGCAGGCAGTAGGTCTCATGACTAGAATCAGACATATTGGTTGCAAAAATGTGATTATTGGTTTGTCCGGAGGTCTTGATTCTACACTTGCTCTTATTGTTACAGTTCATGCCTATGACAGATTGGGACTTGATAAAAAGGGAATCCACTGTATTACAATGCCATGCTTTGGTACTACAGATAGAACCTACATCAATGCCTGCAGACTAGCAGAAGCATATGGCACAACCCTTGAGGAGATTAACATTATAGCAAGTGTCAGCCAGCACTTTGAAGATATTGGTCAGGATAGTAATAATCATGATGTCACCTACGAGAATGGTCAGGCACGAGAGCGCACCCAGATTCTTATGGATAAGGCAAACATGCTTGGTGGAATTGTAATTGGTACGGGTGATTTATCGGAGCTTGCACTGGGATGGGCTACCTATAATGGTGATCATATGTCAATGTATGCTGTTAATTCGTCTATTCCAAAGACCCTTGTAAGATGGCTTGTGGAATATGAGGCAAACAGAACAGAGGGAATTCTCAGCAGTACACTAAAAGATATTTTTGATACACCAGTCAGCCCAGAGCTTATTCCACCAGATGAAGATGGAAAGATTTCGCAGAGGACAGAAGACTTGGTGGGACCATACGAGCTTCACGATTACTTTTTGTATTACATGCTTCGCTTTGGATTTTCACCATCAAAGATTTTCAGGCTTGCACAAAAATCCTTTGATGGTGACTACAGTCGTGAAGAAATCCTTAAATGGTTGAAGAAGTTCTACTGGAGATTCTTCACTCAGCAGTTCAAGAGAAGCTGCATGCCAGATGGTCCCAAGGTTGGTACAGTAACATTATCTCCAAGAGGAGATTTCAGAATGCCAAGTGATGCAGCAGTAAATCTTTGGATGAAAGAAATTGAGATAATTTAATAGAAAACGGTTGCATATTCTTTGAATTTCCGTATACTTTAATCAAACAAAGGCGTTTTGAGTCACAATTGTGGCTTGAGGCGCCTTTTTATTTTACAGAAAGGAGGAGAGAGAGCATGACAACATACGCAGACATTTTTAGTAAAAAAGAACGGGTTGAGGATATGGAAATCTATGCAGGTTCTGGGGCTGTTAATGAGCAATTGGCCAGGTATGGTGTTAAGTTTGGAATTTATAAAAACAATGAATTCAAAGAGCAGCTTTTTCCGTTTGATATGATTCCAAGAATCATTGATAAGGATGAGTTTACTTACCTTGAAAAGGGATTGAAGCAAAGAGTTGTAGCTCTAAATTGTTTTATTAACGACATCTATGGCGATAAGCATATTGTTAGAGACGGCATCATACCGGAGGAATTCATTTACGCCGGTAGCGGATACTTACCTCAGTGCGATGGAATTAAGCCACCAAAGGGAATATATGCCCACATAGCAGGTATTGATTTAGTTCAGGCGAAGGATGGAGACTGGTATGTTCTGGAGGATAATCTAAGAATTCCTTCAGGCGCATCTTACCCAATGATTGCGCGAATGATTTCCAGAAGAAGTTCACCGGATCTTTTTACAGGAAAACATGTTGAGGATAACAGAAACTATGCCGCTATGCTACGTCGTACTATGGACCATGTGAATATGGGAGGACACACGGTCATCTTGACTCCAGGCAGATATAATGCAGCTTATTTTGAACACTCGTATCTTGCAGAAAAGACAGGTGCGCATTTGGCTTCTGGACACGAGCTGATAGTTGAAAATGATCACTTGTATTTTATTGATTATTCTGGACGTAAAGAGAGAGTAGGAGCTGTATACAGACGAATATCAGATGAATATCTTGACCCAATGACCTTTAGGAAGGATTCAGTAATTGGCATTCCTCACATTTTTGATATTTACAGAAAGGGAAATGTTGCACTTATCAATGCACCAGGAAATGGTGTGGCTGATGATAAGGGAATATATTATTTCGTTCCAAAGATGGTGAAGTATTATTTGGGAGAGGAACCAATATTACAGAATGCACCAACCTATTTACCATATTACAAAGAGGATATGAAGTATGTGCTTGAGAACTTTGACAAGCTAGTTTTAAAGGATGTGGCAGAGGCTGGTGGTTACGGAGTAGTGTTCGGCAGCAAGATGAGTTCAGAGGAAAAAGTAAACTTCAAGGAGATGTTGAAGAGTGAGCCTCGAAGATTTATTGCACAGGAGGTTATAGATTTTCTGGATATCGATATCATGGAAAAATGCGAGCTTCTTCCAAGAAAAGCGGACTTGAGAGCCTTTGTACTTATGGGGGATGAACCAATGGTATGGAAAAGTGGATTGACCAGATTTTCCAGAAATCCAGATTCATTTATTGTTAATTCTTCGCAGGGAGGAGGATTTAAAGATACATGGGTATTATCTCAGTAGAGAACACAGACAGATTATACTGGCTTGGCAGATATACAGAGCGAGTGTATACAACTATAAAGGTTTTTGAAGCCAGATTTGATTCAATGATTGATATTGATGATTTGGAGTACGAAAAGTTTTGTGAAAGTCAGGATATTCCAAACATCTACAAGAGCAAGGAGGATTTTGTTGCTCGATATTGCTTTTCTTTGGAGGATGAGAATTCAATCTTTTCTAACCTGATGAGGGCCTATGATAATGCGATTGTGCTAAGGGAAGAAATCGGAAGTGAATCCCTTTCATATATCCAATTGGCGGTATATGCCATGAATCAGGCGGCAATTAACAAATCACCATTAATTGGCTTGCAGCATGTGACGGACAATATAGCTGCATTCTGGGGAATGGCGGATGATGACATTGAGGAGTCCTCAATACGGAACATGATACGTGTTGGTAAGCTTGTGGAACGAATTGATTTATATTCACGACTAAAAGTATTTCCGGAGAGGATTCGTAAGGAGACAAGAAGACTAACTAATCGTATCGATAAAAGCACCATGCGATATGACAGTACGAGGATGGCACACATAAATTATCTGGTCCAGTTGGATGATATGCCTTATGAGACGTTAACAGATGAGATTGAACAATTGGTAGGTGAGGAGCTTTGAAAAAGCTACAGTTTGGCTATCATATGAAGCTTACTTTTAGTGACTACGTAAAAAATCATAGATTTTCACTTAAGTGTGTTCCACATGATAATGATTTACAAAAAATTGAAAATATGTCGGTGGAGGTATATCCAGATAATGTGACCAGTGAGGATGAGGATTCCTACGGAAACATTACCTTATTTGGATATACAAATGAGCTCCATAACAGTTTCGGATTTGACGTAAAAGGAATTGCCGTAACTGGCAGAGAAGAGTACGAGAAAGCAGATGAACTTCATAAGATAGGTATATTTAAGTACCAGACTCAAAAGACAAAACCGGGGCTCAGAATATTGGAGTTCTATCAGAAATTAGATTTAAAAAGATTTGGTAGCGCCACTGATAAAGCCACAGCCATCATGGATAGCCTCAGTGAAGCCTTTCAGTATGTTCAGGGAATTACAGATATGGAAACCACTGCGGAGGAAGCATTCGCAGGTGGATGTGGAGTATGTCAGGATTATGCCCACATTATGCTTTCATTATGCAGGATGGAAAGAATTCCTTGTCGATATGTGGCGGGAATGATGATGGGAGAAGGATTATCCCATGCATGGGTGGAGATATGGAATGAAGGCAGATGGATTGGCTATGACCCTACAAATCATAAGCTTGTAAATGATGAGTATATTAAGATTTCCAACGGACGGGATTCGGAGGATTGTCTCGTAAATCAGGGTATATTCACGGGAAATGTCAGTCAGATGCAGGAAATTAATGTTGTGGTAGAAGAGGTTTTTGATGAATGGAATAATAGAATCAATTGAAGATGTGGTACGACTTTCCCTTCCAGTGGATGAAGAATTCGTAATTACGAAGCACAGGCTGATGTCATCTAAAAAGGAAGGACTCAGACGAATTTGTATAGTGACCGGAATTCATGGAGATGAACTTGAGGGACAATATGTCTGCTATGAGCTGTCAAGGCGTATTAGAGAATGTGCAAGCAGCTTAAACGGCATAGTAGACATATATCCTGCCATGAATCCCTTTGGAATTGATTCTATAACTAGAGGAATTCCAGCCTTTGATCTTGATATGAACAGGATATTTCCAGGAAATTTCGAGGGAGATATGAATGAGTATGTGGCATCAAGAATCATCGAGGAACTGGAGGGAGCAGACCTTGTAATTGATATTCATGCCAGCAATATTTTCCTGACGGAAGTTCCACAAATTCGTATAAACGAATTGAATGCAGATGTGCTTGTTCCAATTGCCAAAAGAGCAAACATGGATTTGATTTGGGTACATGGAGCAAGCACAGTTCTTGAGTCTACACTTGCATATTCTCTTAACAACAAAGGAACGAATACACTTGTTGTGGAGATGGGTGTGGGAATGAGAATCACGGAAGAATATGGAAATCAGCTTACAGACGGTATTTTTTCTCTTATGAGCGAACTGGGAATATGGACTGGAGAGGTGCCTGAAATAAGAAATGCTATAGTAGCATATGACGCCAATGAAGAAGATGTATGCTATCTCAATGCTCCTTGTTCCGGAATTTACATGAAGGAAAAGGACCATGGAAGCAGGGTGAAAAAAGGAGAATCTGTAGGTAAAATTATTAATCCATTAAGTGGGGCTGTATTGGCAGAAATAACGGCTCCTGAGAAGGGGATGATTTTTACAGTCAGGGAATACCCAGTAGTTGAAGAAGGTTCTCTGATGGGACGAATTCTCAAAGAAAAAGTATTATTGGAGAATCAGGTATGAAGGAAGAAACTATTTATTCGTTTAACGGATTATACAGAGACAGCTTCCGGGTGAAGGGCTTTAAATTTGGAGAAGGTGAAAAATCAGTCTGCATCGTTGGAAGTCTGAGAGGTAACGAATACCAGCAGATATACGTGTGCAGCTTGTTGATAAAGGAACTAAAGAAGCTTGAAGAAGCGGGAAAGATTAGGCAGGGCAAATCAATCATGGTAGTTTCCTGCGGAAATCCATATTCTGTAAATATCAAGAAACGATTCTGGAGCATTGACAATACAGATATAAACAGGATGTTTCCAGGATATGATAAAGGCGAGACCACACAGAGAATCGCTGCAGGAATATTTAACCAGATAAAGGATTACAGATATGGAATTCAGTTTGCATCCTTTTATATGCCAGGGCATTTTGTGCCGCAGGTAAGAATCATGAAAACTGGAAATGAAAACGTGGAGATGGCGAAGGAGTTCGGATTACCATTTGTGGTACTTCACAACCCAAGACCCTTTGATACAGCAACCCTAAACTACAACTGGCAAATCTGGGACACCTTTGCCTTCTCTATTTATACTTCCAGTACGGAAAAGATAAACAGGAAAAGCGCCAGACAGGGAGTGGATGCAGTCCTTGCATTCCTGGAAAAAGAAAAAATAATAGATTATGAAAACAGTCAGGGATGTCAGTCTAAAGTGATTGACAGTAATAATTTTATTAGTGTCAGAACCAGTTCGGCAGGCTTTATGGAATCGCTGGTTCAGGCAGGAGATGTGGTTATCAGGGGACAGGTAATGGCACATGTCACAGAGCCACTAACAGGTGATATCATCCAGATTGTGACAGCACCGGAGGATGGCATCATAGCCTTTGAATATGATAGCCCGATAGTGTATCAGAACACAGCGGCTTTTAAATTGATACCATTATAATGATTGCCAAATGTTAAATATAAATTGTATTGACATTAATGGGCATAACTAATAAAATACAGAAAAATATATTTTGCTTTCGACAAAGGCGTCGCTATTTTTTAGCGGCGCCTTTTTGCGTATTCATATATGCATTTCGAAAGTGAAATTACCAAGGAGGAAATGTAATATGAAAAGATCTAAATTGTTTGGAATCGCTCTTGGATGTTTGATGGCTGTGAACCTGATTGGCTGTGGTGCGTCTTCATCGTCCTCTTCAACCGGCTCAGATGCGGCATCAGGAGATACTATAAAGATTGGAATCTTTGAGCCAAAGACAGGTGAGAATGGTGGCGGTGGCGCACAGGAAGAATTGGCTATCGAATATGCGAATTATGTTCGCCCAACCGTAACTGTTGGAGGTAAGGAATATAAAATTCAACTTGACTGGCAGGATAATCAGTCAGATAAGACAGTGGCAGTTACAGCTGCACAGAAGCTTATCGCTGACGGCGTTGTTGGAGTTGTAGGTGGATACGGTTCAGGTGTATGTATAGCAGCAGGTTCTTACTATTCCAATGCAAAGATTCCAGCAATCGGAACATCCTGCACAAATGCAAATGTTACTCTTGGAAATGATTACTACTTCAGAGCATGTTATCTTGATCCATTCCAGGGCGAGGTAATGGCAAACTGGGCATACAGTAATGGCTTCACAGAAGTAGCAACAATCGATAACATCGGTAACGAATATACATCAGGTCTAGTAAAGACCTTCACAGATTCATTCACAGCTTTAGGTGGTACAGTTGTAGATTCGGAAACATTCCAGACAAACGAAAGTGATTTTAAGGCTATTCTTACAAACATAAAGAACAGCGGTGTTAAGGCTGTATTCGCTCCTACTGATTATCTTTATGCTCCACTTCTTTTGAATCAGGCTCATGACTTAGGTCTTGATGTTCAGTGGATTGCAGGAGATACCTGGTATTCAAACGTTCTTATTCAGGATGCTGGTGATAATGCAAATGGAGTTGTAGCTGATACATTTTATTCAGAGGGTGGTAATCCAGAATTTGATGCAGGCTTTAAGGAATGGCTCAATGCAGATGCTTCAAGAAAAGCTACCAACCTTGATACAGATGCAATTGTAGGTAATCATGCAGTATCCTACGATGCATACATGTTGTTATGTGACGCTATCGAAGCTGCAGATTCATTAGAGGGTCCGGCAATTAGAGATGCGCTGGCTGCTTTGGATGAGAGCGAAGGATACGCATGCGGACCATACAAATTTGATGCTAATGGTGATGCAATTAAAGATACATCATACATCTGCCAGATTACTTCTGGTGAATGGACATATCAGAGTACTGAGACAGTACAAAAATAGCATTTGATTGCAAAATGGGGCTGTGCATTACACACAGCCCTAAAACTATAGATAAGGTGGAAAACTATATGATTTCATATTTGTTGCAGCAGCTTTTGAATGGATTATCCTTAGGAGGAGCCTATGCACTCATAGCTATTGGTTACACTATGGTATACGGAATACTTAGGATGATTAACTTTGCTCACGGCGATGAATTCATGATGGCAGGATACTTCATGATTTTTTCGTTAGCTGTTTTTCCTTGGTATTTTGCGATACCTTTTGTCATTTTATGCACAATCGTACTAGGTGTGGTAATCGAGAGAGTAGCATATAAGCCACTTAGAAATGCACCTCGTATGTCTGTAATGATTAGTGCCATAGGAATATCATATCTATTACAGAATCTTGCAAACTATCTTTTTACAGCAATGCCTCAGAGCTATCCTCAGATTGATATCCTAAAACATGTTTATACATTCGGAAATATAAGTGTTTCCAGAGTAACTATAATAGCCCCAGTGCTTACCATAGTTCTTACATTCCTACTTATTATGCTTGTAAATCATACTAAACTTGGTATGGCCATGAGAGCCTGCAGTAAGGATCAGGAAACTGCAAGAATCATGGGAATTAAGGTTGATAACATCATTACAACAACCTTTGTAATTGGATGTGGTCTGGCAGCTGTAGGTTCAATTCTATATTTCACAGACCGCAATACAGTTCAGCCTTATTCCGGCTCACTTCCAGGATTGAAATGCTTTGTCGCAGCAGTCATAGGTGGTATTGGAAATATTCAGGGTGCTGTTATTGGAGGATTTATTGTAGGTATCTGCCAGATTGTCATCACGGCTATGGGTTATTCAGTATTTAGTGATGCTTTTACCTTTGCCTTGCTGGTACTTATTCTTATATTCAGACCATCAGGTTTGTTTGGTGAAAAAGCGGTACAGAAAGTGTGAGGTAGGCATATGAAAGTAAAAGAGAAGAGAAACTTAATACTCAGCATAGCAGCGGTTTTACTATGCTGTTTATACTTATTTATTTTGGAGTCTGATAGTGTGGCTCATTCCTATGCAATTACCATTATTGAAAGAAGCTGTATTTATGCAGTGGCAGCTGTATCCATGAATTTAATTATTGGATTCACTGGACAGTTTTCACTTGGAACAGCTGGTTTTATGTGCATTGGAGCATATATCACTGGTGTCTTAACTATTCCTGTAGAGATGAGAGACCAGATTTTCTACCTGTATGGAATGGCATCATGGCTACATGATATCAAGCTTCCACTTATCGTAACTCTTATTTTATGTGCAGTGGTCTGTGCAGGAATTGCAGCCTTGATTGGCTGGCCGGTGCTTCGTTTGAAGAGTGATTATCTGGCAATAGCAACTCTTGGTTTTTCAGAGATAATAAGAGCAATTTTTGGCTGGGATGGCTTGGGAAAAATTACAAATGCATCTTATGGAGTTTCTAATATTCCAGAGTTTAAAAGTATTTTTGAATGCGTTATTATTTCGGCTGTCTGTATTGTTATTATGATTCTTTTGGTGAACAGTAGTTATGGACGTGCTTTTAAAGCGATTCGTGATGATGATGTTGCTGCTGAAGCTATGGGAATAAATCTATTTAGAACCAAGCAGCTTTCATTTGTTGTATCAAGTGCCTTTGCCGGAGTGGCAGGAGGACTTCTAGCAGTATATATGAGATCAGCAGTTACAAGTACATTCACTGTTGCTTTGACATATAACATTTTGTTGATGGTAGTACTTGGTGGAATTGGAAGTATAAGTGGTTCGATTCTGGGAGCATTTATAGTAACTGGTTCGCAGGAGTGGTTACGTTTCTTAGACAGAGAGTACACCTGGTCAGAACTTATTCCAGGCATTGGAAATACAGGCTTTGGTGCCATGAATGTTCCTTTGCTACGAAATGGATTTCGAATGGTTGTGTTTAGTTTACTTCTTATGCTGGTGGTACTTTTTTGGAACCATGGACTTACAGGAAGTAAAGAGATTACTTGGGACAGATTAATAAATGGTGCTAAGAAACTAATGCGAAGCAAGAAAGAAAAAGCTGTATCGGAGGCTGAATAGATGGCAGATAAAAACGTAGTATTAAATATAGAACATCTTACCATGCAGTTTGGAGGTGTAATTGCTGTCAATGATCTTTCAGCACAGGTAAAAGAGGGCGAGATAGTTGCTCTAATTGGACCAAACGGAGCGGGAAAAACTACAGCTTTTAACTGCATTACAGGTGTGTATCATCCAACTAATGGAAAGGTGGATTTTTGCGGTGAAACTATAGCAAACAGCTTTAAGATTTCTCATACACCAGATGAAATTACAAAGCTTGGTATTGCCAGAACCTTTCAAAATATAAGACTGTTTCCAAAACAGTCAGTTTTTGACAATGTGTTGATAGCAAAGCATATGAGGGCAAAGCAGAATCCTTTTACTGCTACATTTAGATTAAATAAGAGTGAGGAGCAGCGAAGCAGAGAAGAAACCTGGCAGCTTTTAAAAGAGCAGGGGCTGGATAAGTATGCTGACTGGGAGGCAGGAAGTCTTCCATATGGAATGCAAAGAAGACTGGAGATTGCCAGAGCACTTGCTACAGGGCCAAAGCTTTTATGCCTTGATGAGCCTGCTGCTGGTATGAATCCACAGGAGACAGATGAGCTTGCTGAATTCATCTGTCAGATAAGAGATAAGTATAATCTTACAGTACTTTTGATTGAGCATCATATGAATCTTGTAATGGGCATTTCAGATCATATTTATTGTATAGATTTTGGAAAAATGATTGCGCAGGGTAAGCCGGAAGCTGTTGCTTCTGATCCAAAGGTTATTGAAGCTTATCTTGGAACACAGGAGGAATGAGATGCTTGAGATTAAAGGATTATCTATAAATTATGGTGGAATAGAGGCTGTAAGGGATATAAGTTTTGTGGTCCCATCAGGACAGATTGTAACTTTGGTTGGTGCCAATGGTGCAGGAAAATCAAGTACACTCCGTTCAATCATTGGTCTTGTAAAGGCAAAGTCAGGAAGTATAAAGCTTGCAGGTAAGGAGTTGATGGGTTCCAGCACAGATGAAATTGTTCGAAATGGAATAACACTTGTTCCAGAAGGACGTCATGTATTTCCAGACCAGACAGTTCTTGAAAATTTAAAAATAGGAGCTTATCTGAGAAAAGGAAATCTGGATGAAGACATAGAAAAGGTTTATTCCATCTTCCCAAGATTAAAAGAAAGATCATGGCAGGCTGCCGGAACTTTATCAGGTGGAGAGCAGCAGATGCTTGCTGTAGGACGAGCTCTTATGGCAAATCCTAAGCTTATTATGATGGATGAACCATCACTGGGACTTGCTCCAATAATCGTAAACGAAATATTTGAAATTATTAAAAGAGTAAATGAGGCTGGAACTACGGTTTTACTGGTAGAGCAAAATGCAAATATGGCATTACATGTGGCAGATAAAGCCTATGTTATTGAAAATGGCAGAATTACCATTGAAGGCACTGGTAAGGAACTGTTAAAGGATGAAAGAGTAAAGAAGGCATATTTGGGTACAACGGCATAAGTACAAGTATTAAATTCGGAGGTAAAAATTGAAACCGGTTATTGGATTAATACCTTTGTATGATGACGAAAAAGAGAGCTATTGGATGCTTCCAGGATATATGAAGGTTGTGGAAAAATGCGGGGGACTTCCTATAATGCTTCCCCTTACCACAGATAAAGAAGAGCTTGAACAGGCATATAACCTTTGTGCTGGTATTCTTTTTACTGGAGGACATGATGTATCTCCCACACTGTATGGTGAGAAAAAGAAGAGTACCTGCGGCATGGATTGTTTTGAAAGGGATTCCATGGAATGTTTTCTTTTGAAAAAATGTATTGAAGATGACAAACCATTACTTGGAATATGCAGAGGTATTCAATTCGTAAATGCGTATTTAGGAGGAACACTTTATCAAGATCTTCCTACAGAATATCAGTGTAAAGTGGAGCATCACATGGAACCTCCATATGACAGGGCGGCCCATAAGGTTGAAATATTAAAAGGGACAAAGCTGGCAGAAATATTGGGCGAGGGTATTCATGAAGTGAACAGTTATCATCATCAGGCCATAAAAGAATTATCACCTGAGGTGGAAAAGATGGCAGTATCAGAGGATGGACTTGTTGAGGCAATAGGAGTGAAAAATCAAACATTCGCTATAGCTGTTCAATGGCACCCAGAGTTTTCTTATGAGAGTAATGAGGACAGCATGAAGCTGGTAAGTGCTTTTATAAATAAATGTAAATAATGTACGGAGAAGGCAGCATGATTAAACTTAATGACTATTTATATGACGGAGAAACAATTTTTAGGATACTTCAGAAATACATAGATGATTTGGAATCAAATGCGCTAGAAACTCATAATCAGATTGATTTGGTACACTGCTCATTTCTTGAAACTATTTATGAGTTGTTAGAGCATAATGAGTTTTTGACTTCCCAGTCCCAGAGAATTCGTGAGTTTTATAAGTACATGGTGGTGGAGTATCCATATCTGGCTTTTACATTTAAGGGAAGAATAAAATCTATTATCAGATCTGAGGAAAAGTTTAACAGGTACATTGTAGATTTTATTTATGATTATTATCAGATGTATCATCACTTTCCAGCACTTCAGGAAATCAAGGAGAAGCTCAGCTGTTTCAGAGACATAATTGCATACAGGATAGTTATCTCTTTGCCTAAGTGTCATTTGAAAGAAGGACAGAATATAGAAGAGGAAGAGATTAAACTCTTATATGAGATTGCAAATAAATTACCGACCTTCCTGGAGGGGCAGGGATTTACCATTGTAAAAGCAAATACCACCGGACGAGAGTGCTCGGACCTTTTGGATATGAGTTTGTGGACCACCTATAGAGACTATGTTTATAAGCCAACAAGTGCAGGCTACAGGTCTTTACATTTGACTTTGTTTGATGATATGGCAAGGTGCCATGTGGAGGTTCAGCTAAGAACAAAATCAATGGATGATAGTGCAGAAATTGGTGTATCAAATCACCTGAGATATGTGGAGTCACAGGAACAGGAAAAGAATAGAAGACAGGAGATTCCTGTAGGCGAATGTAAATACTTTGATGAGGCTTATGAGAGAGTTGTTTCACTGGAGGATATAGAGTTGTCAGAGCTGGATGTAAATATGTTTACAGCGGTGAATAACAGTTTAATTAATGATGGCTGTGGTCTTTTCAGAGGACGACAGATTTTACCTTTCGAACATTTGTCAAGATTTCAAAATGGATTGGTGGATTAAAACTATTGAAGAGACTGAAAGAATTACATTTAGAGTTTCCAAGAATTGGAATGCGAATAATTAAATCTTCCATAGCAGTTCTTTTGTGCTTTGTAGTTGATTACTTTCGAAATGGAGCAGGAATTGTTTTCTATTCACAGTTGTCTGCTCTATGGTGCATGCAAGCCACAAAGGAGAGCACGATTAAGAATGCAAAGCAGCGAATGATTGGAACATTTATTGGGACCTTCTATGGGTTTCTTTATATTGTTATTAAGCAATTATTTTTGCGGGAAATAGGAACCTATGATTATATTGGCTCTGTTATGATTTCTGCGATGGTGATTCTTGTTATCTATTCCTCGGTAATAATAAAGAAAAAGCAAGCGTCATATTTCTCCTGTGTGGTTTTCTTAAGTATTGTTGTAAATCACATTGGGGATTCCAATCCATATTTATTTGCCTGCAACAGATTTTTGGATACTGTAATAGGTATTGCAATAGGCGTGCTGGTAAATATTTTAGGATTCTGACAGAGATGGCACACCTGAGGGTGTGCTTTTTAATTGACAGGGGTTATAAGGTATACTAGAATCATTTTTGTTGTAGATTGAAAATTTAATAGGTCTTGAAATCACGTATTTATTCCTCGTTTTAGCGCCATGCACCAGTTAATACTGGTTAACGAGGAGGAGGGATTTTCGAAAATTCGGCGGGTGCCCTCCCGTGCAGCCTAGCGCGTACGCATTGGCAAATATGCAGGTAACTGCAAAACAAAAACAGTGCGATAGGTATTAACAATAAATTTAACAGCGTAGCTGTCATTCATAGAAAGGATGAGGAATAAATCATGTGTGGAATTATTGGATTCATTGGAAATGATGCTTTAGCGAATATTTTAAACGGGTTAGAGTTATTAGAGTACAGAGGGTACGACAGTGCTGGACTTGCGGTGCGACGAAATAGCGAGGGTCAGTCTGTGATTTATAAATGCCAGGGCAGAGTCAGTGATTTGAGAGAGATTGCTCCATCAAACGCTGATTTTAGCTGCGGCATTGGTCATACCAGATGGGCGACACACGGTGGTGTCAGCGATAAAAATGCCCATCCTCATAAATCAGGAAAAGTTACTCTTGTTCACAACGGTATTATCGAAAACTATGCCCTATTAAAAGAGGAGTTCGAACTGGAAGATAAGCTTGTTTCTGAGACAGATACTGAGGTGGTCGCTGCTCTGATTGATAAATTTTATAAAGGCAATCCAAAGGAAGCAATCAAACGTACTATCAAAAAGCTAAAGGGTACCTTTGCATTTGTAATTATGTTTGATGATATTCCTGATACCATTTTTGCAGTCAGAAATGTCAGCCCTATTGTTGTAGCAAAGACCGACGAGCAGACAATTCTTGCATCTGATCCGGCGGCTCTTTATGCCTATGCAAAGGAGTACTATGTCTTAGGAGAAGACTTAATTCTCACAATGACACCTTCAGGATATACTGTCGAAGATTTTGATGAGAATCCAGTGGAAGTACAGTTGACCAAGGTCGATTGGGAGGTTTCTGCTGTTGATAAAATGGGATTCCCTTATTACATGGCAAAAGAAATTTTCGAACAGCCTTCCTGCATTCGCAGAATTCTTTCCAATTACTTACTCAATAATGAAATAGAGTTAGGATTTAATGGTGAGCTGGATAAAGCTCTACAGTCCTTCAACAGAATTTGTATAGTGGCCTGTGGAACAGCTTTGCATGCTGGCATGATGGGGGCACAGCTCTTTAAGAAATGGTGTGGTATCCCTGTGGAAATCGAGATGGCATCAGAATTTATCTATTCAGACACTGTTCTTGACAGTGATACTTTGTTTATCGCTGTTTCCCAGTCAGGAGAGACAATAGACACCCTTGAAGCCATGAACAAGGCTAAGGAAAGCGGAGCACTTTGCATTGCCATTCTTAATGTTCGTGGTTCTTCCATTTCAAGAGTGGCAGATTATACACTCTATACAGATGCAGGTCCAGAGATTGCTGTTGCCAGTACAAAGGCATATACAACTCAGCTTCTTATCTTCTATTTGGTCGCATTAAAAACTGCTACTGTCAGAGGTAAGATGAGTGAGGAAGATGTTGCTTCAGCTATTGATAACTTACGAAAAGTGCCAGAGGCAATTCAGACAGTCCTTGGACAGAAGGACTTTATTCACAGGCTTGCAAAGGAAGTAATTACTGCATCAGACTTGTTTATGATAGGCAGGGGACTTGATTATTATGTTCTCATGGAAGGTGCTCTTAAGCTTAAGGAGATTTCATATATTCACTCGGAAGCCTATGCATCCGGTGAACTTAAACACGGACCAATTGCACTTATTTCAGAGGGAACTCCGGTTATTGCAGCAGTTACACAGACTCACTTGATACCTAAATCTCTTTCAAATGTTAAGGAGATAAGAGCTCGTGGGGCAAATGTCGTGCTGCTTGCAAAGAACGAACTAAAAGGAGAGTTTTCTGAGGAATATCATGTTATCGGATTGCCAGATCTGGAAGATGAGTATATGGCGTTCCCAGAAATCGTAGCCCTGCAGATTTACTGCTATTTTGTTTCTGCTGATAAGGGGCTTGATGTTGATAAGCCAAGAAATTTGGCAAAAGTTGTTACAGTTGAATAATGTTTATGGAATAGATACGGGATTTTCAGGACCGGACTACAACGAGGGTTGAATATCAGCCCAAATAGATGTAAAGTTAAATTAAAACAAAGGCGTTTGCTACAGGTAGCATGCGCCCTTTTTTTATATAGGACTTGGATTGGGGGGAGGTTTTTATGGCAGCGTTTGATAGAGTGTGTTCTGGAATTCCACAGATGGATGAGCAGTTTGATAACATTCGACTGGGGGATAATGTGGTTTGGCGTGTGGATAAGCTGGAGGATTTCAAGCTGTTTGCAGGGCCGTATGTGCAGCAAGCCATAAAGGATGGAAGAAATCTGATTTATATCAGGTTTGCAAGCCATGAACCGCTGTTTGAACCACAGGAAGGTTTGAAGATTGTAAATGTGGAGCTGTCCCACAGATTTGAAACCTTCACAGTGGACATCCATGAAATAATTGAGAAGGAGGGCTTTGACGCCTTCTATGTATTCGACTGCCTTTCTGAGTTGCAGACTGCGTGGGCCACAGACCTTATGATGGGCAATTTCTTCCAGGTGACCTGCCCATATCTTTTCCAACTGGATACAGTGGCGTTCTTTCCGCTGATTCGAGGAAAACATTCTTTTAAAGCAATCGCAAAAATTCGTGATACAACCCAGTTGTTTTTGGATGTATATTCAGATGTTAATAATGTCTTTGTGCGTCCGGATAAGGTGTGGAACAGATACTCAGAGACTATGTTTTTGCCTCATGTATATGAGCCATCTACCGGTGCATTCAAGCCAATGCTGGATGGAGTTAGGGCCAGTCATTTTTATCAGCTATTGGAAAAGGAGGCCACCAGCTCAGATAGAGATAACAAGGATAGCTGGGACAGATTTTTTGATTTGACTGCAGCCATGCATGAAAATGGTATGGATGTGACTGAGCAGTGCAGCAGGATGTGCAATATCATGATGACCAGAGATGAGCGGATGCGTTTCATGATAAAGGAGAACTTCAAACCAGAGGATTATCTTCATGTGAAAAGCAGAATGATAGGTACTGGCATGATTGGCGGTAAGGCATGCGGAATGCTTTTGGCAAGAAAGATAATAGAGAATAACAGACCTGATATGTTTGAAAAGTTCGAACCACATGATTCCTTCTATGTGGGCTCTGATGTGTTCTATACATTTATAGTGGAAAATCATTTTTGGGATATTAGGGTGCGTCAGAGAAAGCCAGAAGAATACTTCAGTCTGGCTGATGAATTTGCTCAGAGATTGTTAGATGGAAAATTCTCCCGAGATATGGAAGAGGAGCTGGTAAAGCTTTTGGAGTACTATGGTCAGGATCCAATTATCGTAAGGTCCAGCTCTATTCTGGAGGATGGTTTTGGAAATGCATTTGCTGGAAAATACGAATCGGTTTTCTGCCCAAATGCCGGTGATATGGATCAGAGATTAAATGAGCTGGAGGATGCTATCAGAACTGTTTATGCCAGCACAATGAGTAAGTCTGCATTGGATTACAGAAATAGACGTGGTCTTCAGGCCCGTGATGAGCAGATGGCACTTTTGATTCAGAGAGTTTCAGGCTCCTATTACGGAGAATTTTATATGCCTTGTGCAGCAGGTGTTGGCTATTCCTACAGTCCATACAGATTTATGGAAAGCCTTGATCCTGAGGCAGGTATGCTGCGTCTTGTAATGGGACTTGGAACATCGGCAGTAGATAGAACGGAAGGCTCCTATCCAAGACTTGTAAGTTTGGATAATCCAAAGGCTACCACTGCAAGAGACTGTGGGGAGAAGCATAAATATTCACAGAAGAAGCTGGAACTGATAAACAGAGGTGAAGGAAAATTGCAGCAGGTGGAGCTGGATGTGATTAAGCCGTTTATGCCGTATTATCTTCAGCGCCTATTGTTGGAGCATGACTTTGATGTGGAGCGATTATTCAGGGAACAGGGACACAACCGTGATATCCAGTTTATTTCCTGTCAGGGTATTGTGGAAAAACAGGAAATTATGGCTCAGATGAAAGATATATTGGGGACAATTCAGAGGGAATACGACTACCCTGTGGATACTGAGTTTACCATTAATTTTTCCGAGGATGGAGACTATGTAATAAACATTCTGCAGTGCAGACCACTACAGGTTTTCGAGGATTCGGGAGACTTTGAAATGCCTGATGAGATTGGAGCTGAAAAGGTACTGTTCGAATGCGAGAAGTCGGCCATGGGACTGTCCCGTTCGGAGAAGCTTGATATGATTGTCTATGTGGATCCTGTAAATTATTACAACATGGACTACAAGGACAAATATACCATCGCAAATGCTATTGGAACTATAAACTGGAAGATGAGGGATTCTGGCAAGAAGCTGCTTCTTATGGTGCCGGGCCGCATTGGTACCACTTCACCAGAGCTTGGCGTGCCTACATCCTTTGCTGATATTAGTGAATTTGAGGCCATATGTGAGATTGCAAATTCTGAGGCAGGATACAATCCGGAGCTTTCTTATGGCAGCCATTTCTTTCAGGATTTAGTGGAATCAGGAATTCTTTATAATGCCATTTTTGAAAATGACAAGACAAAGATTTTCAATGTTGAGCTGTTGAAAGATTGTAAAAATATTCTTGAGGAGTTTGATTCCAAATATGAAAATTTGAAAGATATAATTCGTATATACGATGTGAGCGATATGGGATTTATGTTATGCAATGACATGAAAAAAGAGAGAATAATTTGCTATAAAAATTAACGCTAAATTCCACTTTTAACACAGTATAAATATACACAAAAGTGTTATAAACATTCTTGTTGACAAACAAAATAAAGGATAGATATAATTTTGCACATAAATAAAACGTCGATGTGCAAAGGGGCATATGTCAAATGACATGTGCCCCTTTTTTGTATTCAAAAACGCATTTACGTTAATAAACGAAAAGGAAGGTAATGGTATGATGGATCGAAAAAAATTAGTAGCATTGATAATGACACTGGTAGTTGCTATGGCAGTGATGACAGGCTGTGGGTCTGCAGCTAGTGTGACAAAGGCTGGAGACTATGAAGGTGAGTTGATAATGGCAACAAATGCTACATTCCCTCCATATGAATTCGTTGAAAATGGAGAGTACGAAGGAATTGACGTTGAGATAGCTGAAAAGATCGCAGAAGAATTGAACTTTGAACTTGTTATTGAGGATGTGGAGTTTGGTTCTATTATCGCAGGTGTAGAAAGTGGTAAATACAGCATGGGAATGGCTGGTATGACAGTTACAGATGAGAGAAAAAAGAGTGTAAAATTCTCAGATACATATGCGGTGGCTGTTCAGTCAGTTATAGTTCCAGCAGGTTCTGATATCAAATCCATTGATGATATTTCAGCTGACATAAAGATTGGTGTTCAGCAGGATACAACGGGTGATATTTATGCTACAGACGATTATGGCGATGATGCAATTGTTCGTTACAAAGCAGGCCCAGATGCAGTTCAGGCTTTGGCATCAGGTAAAGTTGATTGCGTAATCATTGATAACGAGCCAGCAAAAGCATATGTAAAGGCAAATGATGGACTTGAATTACTTGATTCAGCATACGCCGAAGAAGAATATGCAATCTGTGTTTCAAAGAATGATGATGAGCTTCTTGAAAAGATTAATGATGCATTAGCTAAGCTTAAGGCTGATGGAACAATCGATTCAATTGTAAGCAAATATATTTCTGCTGAGGACTAAAGATGATGTGGCTCAGTAAATTTATTTCAGATTTCAAATTTGTTTTTCTTGAGAGCGAACGCTATAAGCTAATCATTGAAGGATTGTTAGTAACCCTTGAAATTACATTGTTCGCAGTGCTAATCGGTATTGCTCTTGGAACAGTGGTGGCTTCAATTCGTTCGACCTATGATAAGAACATTGAAAGTCTGAAGAAAAGAAAAAATTTAGGTTACTACATATTATGTGTTTGTAATGTAATCTGCAAAATCTACCTGACAGTAATTCGAGGAACACCTACCGTGGTGCAGCTGTTGATTGCTTACTTTATTGTATTTGCCACATCAAATAACGATGTTCAGATAGCAGTATTTGCTTTTGGAATTAACTCAGGTGCCTATGTGGCAGAAATCATCCGTGCAGGAATTATGGCTGTGCCGGAGGGGCAGTTTGAAGCAGGACGTTCATTAGGATTTAATTACGTGCAGACAATGTTCCACATAATCATCCCACAGATGGTAAAGAATGTTTTACCAGCTCTTTGTAACGAGTTTATCGTGTTGATTAAGGAAACATCAATTGCAGGTTATATTGGAATTACGGATTTAACAAAGGCTGGAGATTTAATTCGAGGACGTACATTTTCAGCGTTCCTTCCACTTTTCGGAGTGGCAGCTATCTACCTTCTTTTAGTACTTGTATTGACATATCTTGTTGGAAAACTGGAAAGGAGGTTACGCGCTAATGAAAGATAACAAAATCATTCGAGTGGAAAACCTGAAGAAATATTATAAGGGTGGAACGATCAAGGCCCTGGATAATATTTCAATAAATGTAGATGAGGGTGAGGTTGTTGTAATTATCGGGCCTTCTGGTTCGGGAAAATCCACGTTACTTCGTTCGTTGAATCTACTGGAGATTCCAACAGAGGGAAATATTTTTGTAGATGATGTTTTAATTACAGATCCTAAGACGGATATTAATAAGCATCGACAAAAAATGGGAATGGTATTCCAACACTTCAATCTGTTTCCTAACATGAACATTTTGAAAAATCTCACTATCGCACCAACCAGACTTTTAGGAAAGTCAAAGGATGAAGCTACAGAATATGCAATGGAGCTTTTGGAAAGAGTTGGCTTGGCAGATAGGGCTGCAGCGTATCCTAGTCAGCTTTCAGGTGGTCAAAAACAGCGTATTGCAATTGTAAGAGCACTTTGCATGAATCCTAAGATTATGTTGTTTGATGAACCGACATCAGCTTTGGATCCAGAGATGGTAGGAGAAGTTTTAGATGTAATGAAAGAACTGGCATCCCAGGGAATGAGTATGGTGGTTGTTACCCATGAGATGGGCTTTGCAAGGGAAGTAGCAGACAAGGTAGTCTTCATGGATGCAGGCCAGCTAATTGAGCAGGGAACACCGGAGCAGATTTTCGAGCATCCACAGTCAGAAAGACTTAAAACATTTTTAGACAAAGTAATATAGGAGAAAGCAAAGGCGCTTTACATTGTAAGAGATGTAGTGCCTTTTTATTTTGGGAAAATGTTGAAAATAAATGAAGAAATGTTGCAGCTGACAAAAGATATGGTGGCTGTAAGCAGTGTAAATACTACAAAGGGAGAAAAGGATATAGGGCTCTTCATTGAAGATTATTTAAGAGCGATACCATATTTTAAAGAACATCCCAATCAGGTTATTGTGCAGACACTTAAGAACGATAAGTTGGAACGAAGAAATGTGTTTGCACTGTTGCTTGGCCAGAAGGATAAAAATAGTAAAACCATAATTTTCCATGGCCACACCGATACGGTGGGAGTGGAAGATTATGGGGCTCTTGCCGGCTATGCCTTTGATTGTGATGGCTTGGCAGAACAGTTAAAGGAAATTGAATTGCCAGAGGAAGTAAAAAAGGATTTAGAGTCTGGTGAGTATCTTTTTGGTCGCGGTGCCTGTGATATGAAGAGCGGAGATGCAGTATTCATGATTTTGCTTAAGGAGCTTTCAGAGCACGTCAGTGATTTATCGGGAAATATTCTTTTGTCTTTGAATCCTGTTGAAGAAAATCTTCATACTGGAATTATTGAGGGAATAGAAGTAATTGAAAAGCTAAAGAAAGAATATGACTTAGATTATGTACTTGCCATAAATAATGACTACACCTGTCCTATGTATCCTGGAGATAAGCATCATTATATATACACAGGAGTGGGCGGAAAGCTTCTTCCCTGTTTTTATATTCAGGGTCGAGAGACTCATGTGGGACAGTGCTTCGAGGGCTATGATCCTACTACAGTGATGGCAGAGTTAATAAAGGAAATGAATTTAAATCCTGAGTATTCGGACGTCTATGAAGGTGAATATGCATTGCCACCTACTTTATTAAAAAGTAAGGACTTGAAGGGCTGGTATAACGTGCAGACAGCCAAGGAAGCTTTGGTATATTTTAATTATTTTGTTTTGAATTCAGATGTTCGTGACATTACTAAAAAGCTTGTGTCTGCAGGGGATAAGGCTGTTAGACGAGCATCGGCAGATTTGAATATTAAGTACAAGGCCTTTTGTGAAAAGTCTGGAAAAGATTTTCAGCAGATAAAAAACAACTGGTCGGTTATGTCATATGAAGATTTATATCAGATGGTAAAGAATCATGATGAATACATAGATAAAATTCTTGCTGAGGAGACTGTAAAGCTACAGGAGGCTGGAGTGGATAAAAGGGAGATTCCTGTATCGTATATACGAATTTTGCTTGCAAGGGCAAATATTTATCATCCAGTTGTAGTGCTTTACTATGCAACTCCTTATTGTCCACATAATACCTTAGAGAAAAATGATGAGGCTGTAGAGAAGCTGGAAAAGATTCTCAAGGTAGTGGAGGAAGAAAATAACATTGAATATAGAATGGACGGATTCTTCCCTAGCCTGTCCGACAGCAGTTATTTATCCTTGGATGATTCCATGGAATCTATAGAGACACTTAAGCATAACTTTCCACAGATGCAGCAGTTGTATCCACTTCCATTGGAACAGATTAAAAAGCTGAATATTAAGGCAGTCAATTTTGGAGTTTACGGAAAAGATGCTCATAAAAGCACAGAAAGATTACAGATACCATACAGCTTTGGAGTGTTGCCTGAGCTGATTATGAAAACTACGGAGGTATTTTTAAATGTTTGTTAAGAATGGAACGGGGGAATTAAAAAAGGTTTTGGTTTCAAGGCCAGAATATTTAAAGCCAGCTCCAATAAATGAGATAGCAAAGAAGTGGAAGGATACCACTATGGATGTGGATGTGATGCTTCGTGAACATCAGGAGTTTGTAAAAAGCTATGAGGATGCTGGTGTCGAAGTAGAGTTTTTAGATGCGGATGATGAGCGTCCAAACTCAGTTTTTGCAAGAGATTTTGGTGGCTGTGTGAAGGAAGGCTATATACTTGGAAACTTTAAGCTAGATATGCGCTATAAGGAGCATGTTGATTATGAAAAGCGCATGGCGGAGCTTGGAATTCCTAAAATTGGAGAAGTGAAGGAAGGTCTCTTTGAGGGGGGCGACTTCATGTTTATGAATGAAAAATGGGTGGCAGTTGGCATGGCTGAAAGAAAAGATGAGGCTGGACTTGCGGAGTTGAAAGCAATTCTTGAGCCACTTGGATACGAGGTTACTGGAGTTCCTCTTAAGCGGGAATATTTACATTTGGACATGTGCTTCAATCTGGTGGATGACCATCTGGCTGTGGCATATGTGGATGGATTACCAGAGGAATTCAAGAAGCTCCTTGCAGAGAGAGGAATAGAGCTTATTCCCGTTCCAGAGGAGGCAATTTTCCTCCATGGATGTAATTTGCAGGCTCTTGGAAATCACTGCGTGCTATCGCTGAAACAAAATAAAAAGGTTAATGAGGAGCTTGTTAAGCGAGGCATGAAGGTAATCGAAATGGATATTACCGAAATCTTAAAAGCGGGCGGTGGACCACACTGTATGACATTTCCACTTGTACGCATATAAATAATTATGAAGGGACACTATTGTAATGAGCATTTTTTTAGTAGATGAATATAAAGAGATGGAGCCTTATGTTCCAGGTGAGCAGCCAAAGGATAAGCTGTATATCAAATTAAACGCCAATGAGACTTCTCTTCCACCTTCACCAAAGGTATTTGAGGCTATTTCAAAAAGTGAGATTTGGAACATGAGCTACTATGCTGATCCACATTGTCACGAATTTAGAAAGGCAGTGGCATCTGTTTATGGGGTGACAGAGGAAGAGGTTTTTGTTGGAAATGGGGCTGATGAGGTTCTTTCCTTTGTACTTATGAGTTTCTTCAGAAGAGGAATGAAGATTTATTTCCCAGATATTACCTATGGTTTTTATCGTACATATGCTAAAACATACGGACTTGATATGGAAGAGATTCCTGTAAAGGATGATTTTTCAATCAACATAAATGATTATATGGATTTGGAAGGGGATATTATTTTTGCAAACCCTAATAATCCTACAGGACGAGCAATTCCAATCGATGATATCGAAAAGCTTGTTAAAAAGAAGCCAGAGAGAATGGTAATTGTGGATGAGGCATATGCAGATTACTGGGGCGAGACATGCTTGCCACTTGCTACAAAATACCCAAATCTTGTTGTTGTCCGTACATTCTCTAAGTCAAGAAATATGGCGGGAACACATATTGGATTTGCTATTGCTTCAAAAGATATCATTGCAGATATGAATAGTATCAAGTTCTCATTTAACCCATTTAATCTCAATTCGGTGACAATGGCAGCTGGAATTGCAGCAGTAAAGGATACCTATTATTTGGATAAATGTATTAACCGAATTGTAACTAATCGAGAGCAGTTCAAATCAGATTTGGAGAACTTGGGATTCCATGTTATTCCATCAAAGGCAAACTTTGTATTTTGTTATCATGATGCTATTTCTTCATCGGAACTTTGTGAGAAGCTGAAAGAAGAAGGAATTCTCACTCGTCACTTTGCAGATGCAAAACTGGATAAATATTTAAGAATCACCATTGGAACAGAGCAGGAGATGGCAGTGGTGCTGATTGCCATCAAAGAGATACTTGCGGAGGTTAAGGTTTGAAGAAAATCGTAATTGCGGATTATGAAAGCGCATTGGAAGAGGATTATACCATCACAATTGAAAGTATTGAGGAGGCGCTTGGCGAGCCAGTAGACTCTATCGTATATGCGTATAAGGACAAGAATGATTTTATCAGCGCTATGCAGGATGCAGATGGTTTGGTAACTGGTTTTATTGAGGCTGATGAAGAGATACTGGCCGCATGTCCAAGCTTAAAATGTATTTCAGTTAGTGGTGTGGGATATTCAAATATCAATCTTGAGAGCGCTAAGCAGAACAATGTGGCAGTGTGCCATATTCAGGAATATTGTACGCAGGAGGTGGCAGAGCATGCCATCGCATTGATGTGCGCGCTGAATCGTAATCTGAAATTCTATGACAGACAGATTAATGATAAGAAGGAATGGAAATATTATTCCATAGATGGAAATCCTAATCTTAGCAGCCAGACACTGGCAATTTTTGGATTTGGAAGAATAGGCAGACGTGTGGCTACTATAGCTCTGGCTCTTGGAATGAAAGTCCTGGCGGTGGACCCATATGCTGCCAGCCAGTTTGATGTGGCAGGAGTGGAGTTTGTGGATAAGAAGGAAGCTTTTGCCAGAGCAGATATAATTACCAATCACATGAATCTTACCGAGGAAAACAGACACTTTTTTAATGAGGATGCTTTTGCTAAAATGAAGCGTAGACCGATATTCATCAACGTGGGCCGTGGCGGCAGTGTTGATGAACATGCACTTGTAAATGCTCTGAACAGAGGATTGATTAGAGGCGCAGGCATTGATGTTCTTGAAGAAGAGGATCCTGATTTAAGTAAATGTAGTCTGCTTCGCCGAAAAAATGTAATCATAACGCCTCATAGTGCATTCTACAGTCAGGAGTCTATCGAGAAACTTCAAAGAATTAGTGGGGCAAATCTTGGTTATTTCCTTGCTGGTAAAAACGAGGAGATAACTGAGTTAGTTAGGTAAGATGAGTGTTTTAGTATCAATTACATTAAAAATTTTTGTTTTAATGGCGGCAGGATTTTTTGCTGCACATTTTAAAATCATGGATGAGGCTGTGAAGAGAGGAATGTCAGAAATGCTGATATATATATTTCTTCCAGCCAATTTATTTGTGTCATCACAGGCGGATTTTTCAATCAGTCAGATGATAGGAATAGGATATACTATCGTATTTACGTTAGTGTACTACGCCATTGTCATCTCTATATGTTATTTTGGCAGTCGTCCATTCTTTAAGAAAAAGACAAAGAGCGGAATGTTTGCACTGCTTATAGCCTTTGCCAACACTGGATTCATAGGAATGTCTATTATCAGAGAGACAGTGGCAGGCTCAGGACTTCTATATGCAGCAGTATATAATTGCATTTTTGATGTAGTGTATTTTTCTATAGGCGTAATGCTTTTGCAGAGCGAAAAGGAAAAGATTTCCATCTATGCAATTATGAAGAATGTAATCATATGGATTGCTATCGCTGCAATTATTCTTTATGTGATTCCATATCGTTTCCCAGTGGTTTTAACAGAGACAGTAGATGTGTTAGGCGGATGTATGCTTCCAGTTTCAATGATGATTATTGGTGCGGAGCTTTACACCATCAAGCCTAATGAAGTCTTTACTGATAAGGTGGCCTACATCACTTCATTTTTCAGAATGATTATTGCGCCGGGTATCACTCTGGTGGTGCTTGCACTATTAAATGTAGAAAAGTCCCTTGCAATGACCATGGTACTTCTCACAGCCATGCCGTCAGGCTCGCTGAATGTAATCATTGGCCGTAAGTATGATGCAGATGTAAAATACGCAGCCACTACAATAATGCAAAACACTTTGATAATGCTTGTGACACTGCCAGCATTTATTTATCTGTGTGAGAGATTTTTATAAATACGCCACTAATGGTGTTGACTAGTGGATGAATAACAAGTAAACTTAAGTCAAATTTTCATTGGAAGGAGCACATGAATGACCTGGAAAACAACTAATATTCATCTCATGAAAGGTTCGATTTTAGCTGTTTACGGGGATAGTGCGCTCTTTTTTAGGCAATTCGGTGCAAAAGTAAAGCTGTGAAGCAGCGGTTTTGCGAATAGTGGGCTGAATTGACAGTAGAAAAAAAGATTGGACTATCTCCTTAATTTTGTTAAAACAAATGATTAAGGAGATTTTTTTATGGAATTTTATATGGACAAAAATAAAGCTAGAAATCAGATTAAGAAATTATATTTAATAGATAGCCTGGGCGGTCTCATGATAGGTGGTGCATCATGGGTGGCTCTTTTGGCAGCGAGAGGATTTAGTACTGTTGAGATAGGTTTTGCAGAAAGTATTTTCCATGTGGCAAGCATGATTTTTGAAGTCCCATCAGGGGCATTGGCAGATGTGTTCGGAAGAAAAAAGATAATGATACTAAGCAGTATTATGACCATTATTTCTTCTACATTTATGATATTATCAAGGTCTTTTGTTGGTATAGCGGTCACTATGATTTTTAGCGCACTCAGCTATAATCTAGCTTCTGGTACAAGGGAAGCCTTAGCCTACGACAGCCTAAAGGATGCTGGGATAGAGAACGAATACCAGAAATTTGCCTCAAACGATTTGATGATTTATCAGATTTTCAGCTCTACAGGAACCCTACTAATAGGTGTAGCACTAATGCTAGGTTATAAGAAGGCAAATTTGGTGGATATCATACTTGCTATTATTTGCGTAGGAATTGCCGGTACCTTTTTTGAAATCAAAACAAATTTAAATCAAAAGAAAAGTGTAATTGGTAGATTTAAAGAAGTTGCAGTGGAGAGCACCAGATTTATAAAGAACAATAGAAAAGCCAGATTTATAATCTTTTTCAATGCGCTTACAGGTGCTATATCCATCCTAATATTGTTCTTTTTGCAGGCGAAGCTTCCTGAATTTGGTCTACCTAAAATATGGCTTGGACCTGCCCTCTTCATCATGGGATTAGGAGCAGCACTTGGTGCAAAGGTGATTCAGTATTTCTCTAAGCTTAGATATATGATAATCGGAAGTGTGAGTATTTTGGGCGTACTTTTAGCTCTTGCATCTATATTTACAGGAAATGTATGGTTGATTATCGTCGGTGGGTTCATTGGTGCCTTTTTCGATAATTTCCTGGAAGTACGCACGGATGTGTTATTAAATGATATGGTGCCATCTGATCAAAGAGCTACATTGATGTCCATTAATTCATTTACATTTTCCGTGATTATGATTGTGCTTTCACCGATATTTGGATGGATTTTCTCAGCAATATAAGAGATATGAAAGATACTCATTTACATATTTCTTAATCAAATCTTAAAGATTTACATACTTGGAACTTAAAATAATAACCATTACAATGAATTTGTGATTAATCATAAAGGAAATCGAGTTGACGAGCTACTTTGTCAAACTCAGTTCCAAAAGGAATCGGGAGAAAAAATGAACAATATTCTAATATGTGATGATGAAAAAGATATTATTTCTGCCCTTCGCATTTACCTTGAAAGTGAAGGTATGAATGTCACTGCAGCTTCAAACGGAAGAGAGGCTGTGGACATTATGGCAGGGCCAAATGGAAAAGATATGCAGCTTATCCTTATGGATGTGATGATGCCAGAGATGGATGGCATAGCTGCTATGGCAGAAATCAGAAAGACTTCCAATGTACCTATCATAATGCTCACAGCAAAAAGCGAGGATGCTGATAAGGTGATTGGCCTTACCGTGGGAGCTGATGATTACGTGACAAAGCCATTTAATCCTGTAGAGTTAATGGCAAGAGTGAAGTCTCAGCTTCGCAGATACACTATGCTTGGCTCACAGAACAATGATAATATCGTAAATACGAATACTATTTCCATAGGCGGCATTGAGTTAAACGACAAGTCAAAAGAAGTAACATTGGATGGAACTCCGGTATCACTCACCCCATTAGAATATGACATTTTAAAGCTACTTATGACCCACAAGGGTGAAGTTCTCTCCCCACGCGACATTTATGAGAGTGTCTGGAATGAGACAGGACTTGGAGCAGAAAGTACCGTAGCAGTTCATATCAGACATCTTAGAGAAAAATTGGAATATGATAGTGCAAATCCTAGACACTTAAAGGCTGTCTGGGGGCACGGGTATAAATTTGAAGGCTAATGCCTTTGGAGGATGATATGAAAATATTTTATAGAAGTTCCAGGAGATTAATTCTTGCCATATGTAGTTCTGTGTTTGCAGTACTTTTTGTGATTAGTGCAGTGCTTGGACTCATATTAGGCGAGCTGGGATTGTACGATAGTGATACAGACAGATTTAAGGATGAAATATATCAATATGCAGGGGATAGCTATGCTCCTATGATTTTTTCATCTAAGGATTTTATGCCCCAGGGAATAGAGACAACCAACTGCTACTATGGGGTGATTGAAGGAAGCAGGGAAACCTATCTTAATAAGGAACAAAATTACATTTATAAAAACTTCAATAATGTGGAAGTTCCTAAAAATGCATATGTTGGCCATTACTCTATAAGTGATGATACAACTTTTATTACAAGTCCAAAGCTTTTCGATTTGTTTTCAACAAATAGCATGGACACTAGAAACGAGCCAATGTACAAGGAATTTAGCATAGATGGCATTGGTTATGATTTAGTAGATCAGACAGCATACATATATGCAAATGATCATTTTTATACATTAAATGAAGGAAATTATATTTATTCTAGCGGATCTGATGATTCAGGAACTTATAATACAAATTTAATTTATGAAAAAATCTGGGCGAATAACAAACCTGATATAGAATCTAATAAAAAGTTACTTGAAGATACAACAGTACAGGATGAAGAATTAATGGAGTCTGCTGATTCAGCAGAAACATTGATTCCAAACGCATCCGGTGATGACGCTGATAAGTTGTTGTATATAAACGATGTAGGATTTATGCCATTATCAAATACTGTGGATAAGTATTCGCTAACCCTGCAGACTCCTGGTGGATCATATGGAGTTCTAAATTTGAAAAATGTAGCAGATTTATCTCCAATACATAAGCAGCTTACTAGCGATAAGAGTATGGATGTAGCATACCTGGAAGAGATTTCCAAGGTTGGAATTTATCTGCCTGATATAAGTGCAAAGCAATATACACTTGTATGCTTTCCTAATGAAGAGAAACTTTCTTCAAATACCTACACAAATGATTTCTATGGCCAGGCAAAAGCATTTATAGCAGTGGCTAATACATTAAAAATCATTATTCCGTTTGTTGCTATATTTTCCTTTGTTCTGTTTTGGGTTACTCTGATACTTTTTATTCGTGCAGCAGGACATAGGAAAGGCGAGGCAGAAATTACAGCTTCATTAACGGATAAGATTCCTACAGACCTAGCCTTCGTATTGATGTTTACAATCGTAACACTTTCATTGTCAGGCTTTGTGTTATTTATATATAAGATTAGGGAGTATTCGCCAATAATCACAATCACTGGAATGGTTAGCATGATGATAATAGGATTTGCAGCAGGTTTCATCTGGCTATCAAACATTTCAGTAAATGTAAAGCTTCACCGGGTATGGAAAAATAGCTTACTACATAAATTAATTGGGTTATTAAAAAAATGGCTAAACATTTTAAGTAGAGAAACAAAATATATACGCTCCACAATAAAGTGGACTTATAGAATCTGGGCTATATTTGCAATCCTTGTATTCATAGAGTGGTTTGGAATTATGGCTTTTAATGCGGAGGATATTTTATTCCTTTGGTTTATAGAAAAAGTTCTTTTTGGAATTGCTTTGTATATTCTTTTAAAAAACTATGCAAAAGTAAAAGGAGCAGCCATTGCATTAGCTAAAGGAAATACTGATGTTCACGTGGATGTAAAGGGAATGCCACTTTTCCTTGAAGAACATGCAAAAGCTATGAATGATATTCAGTCAGGTATCTCAGTGGCGTTAGAAGAGCGTACAAAGAGTGAGCGAATGAAGACAGAGCTTATCACAAATGTTTCTCATGATATTAAGACTCCTCTTACCTCTATAATTAATTACGTAGATTTGCTTGAAAAAGAAGAAATTGAAAATGCAAAAGCTAAAGAATATCTAGAGGTGCTTGATAGACAGTCTAAGAGATTGAAAAAGCTTATTGAGGATTTGATTGAGGCTTCAAAGGTTTCCAGTGGAAATATTAATTTCAATATTGAAACTGTAAATGCTGTGGTTCTTTTGAATCAGTCACTTGGAGAGTTTTCAGATAGACTTGATGCAAATAATATAAGCGTTGTAGCAAACCTTCCCGAAAAAGATGTTTATCTTAAGGCTGACAACAGATATTTATGGAGAGTTTTCGATAATCTTATGAGCAATATTGTAAAGTATGCTCAGCCAAATACCAGAGCATATGTGGATTTAGAGCAGGATGATAAGAAGCTTAGATTTGTTTTTAGAAATACTTCAAAGGAAGAGCTGAATATCTCAGCTGATGAACTTATGGAAAGATTTGTACGTGGTGACAAATCCCGCTACACAGACGGCAATGGTCTTGGCCTTTCCATCGCCCGCAGCCTAACAGAGGCAATGGGAGGAACCTTGAAGCTCTCTATTGATGGAGATTTATTTAAAGCAATCGTAGAATTTAATAAGATATAACAACACAGCTTCTATCCCTAATGGAACAGACAGAGTATCTAGTTCACTTGGGGATAGGAGCTTTATTATTGTGCCTATAACTCCCTTGACTTTTTTTTATAAGGTGCTAATATGAGTTTATACTCAAGAAAGGCGCTATGTGTAGCGAAGGTGGAGGAATGATTATTAGATAGTTTAATTCGGTAAATGCAAATGAAGTTAGAAGGCCCAAAAGGGTCTGTTTGTGTGTGCCTAATTAGATTATCGTATTCATTTTGAAGCTTTTGCCATGTGGAAAATCTGTGTGTTAATAGCGTGTTTTCAAATATGTACGTTAGTCTGCTTTAGGTGTAAAGCAGATTTTTTTGTGCCCATTTTTAGACAGGGGTGATATTTATGGCACAAATACAGGTTAGTAATCTCTCTTTTTCATATGAGGGAAGTGCAGACGAGATTTTAGAAAACGTTTCATTTAATATAGACACAAATTGGAAACTGGGCTTCATAGGTCGTAACGGAAAGGGAAAAACTACACTTCTTCGACTTCTTATGGGGGATTACAAATATCAGGGAAGTATTACAAGCAGCACATACTTTGATTATTTTCCTTATAGAATCTCGCAAAAAGATGTGGATAAAACAGCCAGTGAGCTGATTGAAAAGTGGAAACCAGGGGTAGAAGAATGGCAGATTTTAATTCAGATGAATCAGATTCAGATAGATGCTGAATGTTTGTACAGGCCAATAAAAACTCTTAGTCATGGGGAACGCACCAGAGTTATGCTTGCGGTATTGTTTGCCGGGGAAAATGAATTTCTTTTAATTGATGAGCCTACAAATCATCTGGATCAGGCAGCCAGAGATATTGTTAAAAGTTATCTTGCAACTAAGAAGGGGTTTATTCTTGTATCCCATGACAGAGATTTACTGGATGCCGTCTGTGACCATGTTTTGGTTATGAACAGAAGTACTATAGAGGTACAGTCAGGAAATTTTTCAACATGGTGGGAGAACAAGGAAAGAAGTGATGCTTTTGCAAAAGCTGAAAATGAAAAGCATTTAAAGGAAATCGGAAAGCTCAGAGCTGCTGCTGACAGGACTGGCAGATGGGCAGATAAAAGTGAAAGCTCAAAAATCGGTTACGACCCGATAAAAGAAACTGACAGAAGTATATCTACACGCTCTTTTATAGGTGCCAAGACCAAGAAAATGCAGGCAAGGGTCAAGGCTTATGAAAAGAGAGTGGACCGTGAGATTGAGGAGAAGGAAGGGCTTTTACAGGATATTGAAAATGTAGTGGATTTAAAGGTTATGCCTCTAGAGTTTCATAAGAATATTTTGGTGGATGCACAGAAGCTGTCACTTTCTTATAAGGATGCAAAGCCCTTATTTGATAACCTTACTTTTCAAATTAAACGAGGAGACAGAATTGTCATTTCAGGGGAGAATGGCTGTGGAAAATCAAGCATTATTAAAGCTATTTTGCGGAATAACAATGCTAGAGAGTTTGGTGGTCTGGAAAATTTAGAGATAGTAGAGGGAAATCTGAATGTGGCTTCCGGTTTGATAATATCCTACATAAATCAGGACACTTCATTTTTGAAAGGAACAATCGAGGATTTCTGTCAGACCAGCGGTTTGGAAAAGAGCCTGTTTTTGGCAATCTTAAGGCAGCTTGATTTTAATAGAGAGCAGTTTTACAAAAATATGGAAGATTTCTCGGAGGGGCAAAAGAAAAAGGTTCTTATAGCAGCCAGCCTGATAACGCCTGCACATATTTATATCTGGGATGAGCCATTAAATTATATTGATGTTTTTTCTAGAATGCAGATAGAAAAACTGATTCTTGATGCCTGTCCTACTATGCTTATAGTGGAGCATGATGCGAGATTTCAGGAAAAGGTTGCCACAGAAGTAATTAAGTTATAAACGAATCATTAATTTTGTGGCTTTTTCATCTATAAACAGGTAGAATAGTCCTAATTTAGAATGAAAGAGTATTTAGAGGTGATGGGATGAAAAAATTATTAAAGATTGTAGGGGGCATTGTTGCAGCACTATTGGTAGTGGTGATTGTAGCCTTGCTTATTGTAGTGATTCGAACAAAACTTACACAGAATGAGTATTCTGACGTATATACGGATGAGAAATATCAAACTCCTATAGAGATAAAGAATGTGGAAGTCATTAAACAGGATATTTCATGTGGTTATGCAGTTATCGAAATGTTTTCTGCCTGGAATGGAGGTAGCGTAACAGAAGAAAAACTGTATGAAGAATATGGGAAGATAGTCACATCTACTGGACAGAAATTTTGTGATGAAATGAATAAGCAGTTCCCTGAATATACAACGGAGATTCATAAATATGTGTCTAACACAGAGTTCATAGACATCATGTATGACACACTCTCTTCAGGAAAGCCAGTTCCATTTGAGTGGGCTGCGCTATATGGTGATGAATGGACGTTGCATTACTCATTGATAATAGGTGCAGATATACCAAATGATAAAATTACAGTGGCTAATCCATACGGGTATTATGAGGAACTTACATTGGAAGAATTGTTTAGCAGGACTAGTTTTGCAGCCTATTCACCTATGCCATTGTTTATGAAAATGGGATTTGCTATCGGGATGTTTGAGAAGAATACTATTTTTTCGGTTGAGTAAAAATATAGGTTTGTAGTGAAGGGGAAGGAAGTATGAAAACAGTAATAATTCACGGACAGAGCCATAAAGGTAGCACATACAATATTGCACGAGAGCTGGCAGAAAAAATTGGTGGTGAAATTAAAGAATTCTTTTTACCAAAAGATTTCGGAGAGTTTTGTGTGGGATGTACTAATTGTTTTGTTAAGGGTAAAGAGTATTGTCCTCACTTTGAAAAGTTGCAGCCCATAACAGAAGAACTTCTCTCAGCAGATGTGATTATTTTGGCGAGTCCTGTATATGGTTATCATGTGACAGGTGCTATGAAGGCATTTCTTGATCATCATTGTTATATGTGGATGGCACATAGACCTGAAGAAGGTATGTTTAAGAAACAGGCAGTGTGCGTTGCTACAGCAGCGGGGGCAGGAGCAAAATCCACTATTAAGGATATGAAAGACAGTTTGTATTTCTGGGGAGTACCACGAATCTATAAATGTGGTCTGGCAGTAGCTGCCACAGATTGGGAGGGTATAAGCCCAAAGAAAAAAGCACAGATTGAAAAGACTACATCGAAAATTGCAGAAAAAATAGTAAGAAGCAACGGCAAAGTAAAGCCGGGATTAAAATTGAGAGTCACATTTGGAATTATGCGTCTCGTCCAGATACATGGCTGGAACCCTTTGGATATGGAGTACTGGAAAGAAAAGGGTTGGACTGCAAAGAAGAGACCATGGAAAAAGTATGAATGACAATAAAGGTAAAGAGATAAATCTACCTTTTAATTTAGGGGGAGATATGGGAGTAGAAAATATCATAATAAGTGAAGAACGCATATCAGCAGAAGAATATATAGACTTCCTAAAAAGAACTGATCTGGGTTCCCAGTATCCTAAGGAAAGGTTTACTGAAAGGATAGCGAAGCTTGTAAAAAATGTATCCATCAGTCTTGTGGCCAGAAATAAAGATGGTCTTGTTGTTGGTGTACTTTTTGGACTGACAGACTTCTCTTATTGGTTATATATTACTGATCTTGGTATAGACAGAAATTATGAGAGACAGGGGATTGCTACAAGCATGATGAAAAAGGCTCATGAATTAGCCGGAGGAGAAAAGGATATTGCAGTTTATCTCATAGCAAATGAAAATGCGGTGCCATTTTATAAAAAGCTGGGAATGAAGTTTTCTGATGATGTTATGCAATACAATCATATCGATTGGACAGAGTGGACAGTTAAGTAGGGACAACATGGAGGGCAGAAAAATGATACTTGAAAAATCTTGTGGAGCAATCGTTTATACAGTAGAAGATGGAGATATTAAATATCTTCTTGTGGAGGAGATGAGTGGTTGCCATAGTTTCCCAAAAGGACATATGGAAAATGATGAGACAGAAGAAGAAACAGCACTTCGTGAGATAAAGGAAGAGACCAATCTTGAGGTTGAGCTTAACACTGATTTTAGGGTGAGTGAACAATATGACCCTGCTGAAAAGCCAGGTGTTACAAAGCAGGTTGTATATTTTCTTGCTAAATATACTGGTGAAAAACCACGTGTAGTAAGACCTAATGAGGTTAAAGCTTTGAAAAGCTTAAGTCTCAAAGATGCTATTAAAACTATCGAGCATGACAATAAGAAAGAATTACTTAAACAAGCAGATGTGTATATTAGGAAAGGCTAGGAGAAAATGATATGAATTTAGGAGCTTGGATGTGTGGTGTACTGGTTATACCATTTACGGTAGTAGGTATAATATTTGCAATAATGAAAGAAAAGGCTACCAATATTGTAGGGGGATTTAACACTTTTTCCGAGGAAGAGCAGGCACTGTATGATAGAGCAGCTATTTCTCGTGATATTAAAAAAGACTGCTTTATTTGGGCAGGTGTGATGTTAGTAGGAGCAGTGCTTTCATATTTCATTACAACATATATGGCTATACCTACTTTTATAATTTGGCTAGTGTTGTTTATTAAAGAGGCTCATATTGATCCACATAAGGCATTTGAAAAATATTTGCTGTAAAATCAGTGTAAATGGAAGAATGGTAGGATAAGATACAAGGGAGGACAATTAAATGCTGAATGATTTTTATGATATTGAAAGTGAACCAATAGTAAATGTAGAAGCTTTTTATGGACCTCAGAAACATTTGGTAGATAAATGTATTGTTATTTTTTCAAAAGTTATTTATGACCACTTGCTTCAGAAATATGAATGTACAAAGTTAGATGAAATAAGTGCCTGCAATGGGGCAATACCTATTTGGTCATTTGATAACAAAGGAGAAAAGGTCGCTTTTTATCTATCGCCAATAGGCTCAGCAATAGCTGGAGGAACAGTAGCAGAAGTTAATCACATTATAGGTGCGACAAAATTTGTTATGTTTGGTTCATGCGGCAGTTTGGATAGTGAGAAAACCGCAGGTAAATTTATCATTCCAACAGAATCTTATCGCGGCGAGGGCCTTTCATATTATTTCGCTGAGGCAAAAGATTATATCAAAATAAAAAATTCAGATGCGGTTGCAAATATATTCCAGGAATTAAAAGTTCCATTTGTACAGGGAAGAATCTGGACTACCGATTCTATGATTCGTGAAACAGTAAATCTTGTAAATAAAAGAAAGCAAGAAGGTTGCATTGCAGTAGAAATGGAAGTTGCTGGAGTTCAGGCAGTATGTGATTTCTATGGATTTGATTTGTATGATTTTCTTGCAGCCGGTGATGTCCTTGTTGAGGATGATTATTGCATTGATGATTTGGAAGATGCAAATCACAATCTCGATAAGCTTCAAATCGCACTTAGAATTTTGGAAAGAATATAGGAATTACTATGATTAAGGGAATATTTTGATGATGCAATAAGAGATTATGAGTTACTAAGATTTTAGTTGTGAAGATAGAAAAATGATATGAATCCATGGGAAGAAATCAGCCTGTCTGATTATGAAAATCATATGAGTTTAGATTCCGTAAAGCAACTTCAGACTTTGAATGAAATGATGAAGATGCAGTTTGAGGCCTATCCAGTAAAAACAGCAATGGTTTTTGGGGTAGCAGGCGGAAATGGTCTTGAGCATATCAATCAAAAAAAGTATGAGAAGATTTACGGGATTGATATTAATGAAGAATATCTTGCTGCAGTAAAGCAGCGTTACTCCTACTTAGAAGAAACTCTTGAATGCTGTAGGATTGATTTAAATGAAGAATCATATATTCTACCGGAGTCTGAACTTGTTATAGCAAATATATTCATAGAATATGTAGGATATGAGCGATTTAAAAAAGGAATATTGAAATCTAAAGCAAAATATGTGTCTTGTATTATTCAGAAAAATACAGACGAGGAAACTTGGGTTTCTAATTCTCCATATATTCATGCCTTTGACGGTTTGGATGCAGTCCATCATCAAATGGAAGAAAAGAAGCTGACACAAGAGATGGAAGATATTGGATATGGCTTATTAAAAATTGATAATAATCCGCTACCTAATGGGAAGAGGCTAGTTAGGCTCGATTATGGTAATAAACAATTTTGAATTAGTAGAGGGAGAAATTCTGTGGTAATTTGCGAGGATAATAATGAAAAAGCAACCCAAATCAGAGCAAATCAGTTGTATCGCTATTGTTATATAAAATGCGGAAGATAGTACATTTAGTGGGGGAATAGCATGCACAGAAATGGTTGTGTAAAAGTCGGAGATACAGACATGTATTATGTGGCTTTTGGAGAGGGAAAAAAGAATCTAGTAGTTTTGCCTGGATTATCAGATGGTTTATGGACTGTTAAAGGAAAGGCTTGGTTATTATCTGGTTCATATAAGCATTTTTTTAAAGACTATACAGTATATATGTTTAGCCGAAAAAATATACTTCCAGAAAAATATTCAATAAAAGAGATGGCAAATGATCAGGCCTTGGCTATGAAGAATTTAGGAATAGATAAAGCTATGGTTATGGGAGTGTCTCAGGGCGGAATGGTGTCACAGTTTTTGGCAGCTTATTACCCTGAAATGGTTGAAAAACTTATTCTTGTTGTTACAGCGCCTTATGCTAATGACACAATTAAAAAAGTTGTTGCAAAATGGATTGAGATGACAACTATGAATACTCACACAGAGCTAATGCTTGATACAGCTGAAAAGGTATACACAAAAGAGTTCAACGAGAAAAATAAAAAATACCTTCCATTGTTAGCCAGATTTACAAAACCAGATAATTACAAAAGATTTTGTACAAACGCATATGCGATATTAGATTTTGATGCGAGAGCAGAATTATCAAAAATCAAATGTTCTACATATATCATGTCTGGTAACTGTGATAATACTGTTGGAAATGATGCACCATATGAATTAAAAGAAGGCATTGAAAATAGTGAATTACTGATTTTTGATGGTCTAGGGCATGGCCTATTTGAAGAAGATAAAGGTTTTTACGACAAAGTATTAGCGTTTTGTAATAGATAAATCGGAGTTGACCGAGCTCTTTAGAGCGAAGGATTAAGAATATGAATTATTTTATAGAAGGGTTACAAGGAAGCGGCAAAAGTACGTTGGTGGAAAAGCTTTCTAAAAAATATCCTGTATGTACTGTTTTTCGTGAAGGGGATTATTCACCTATTGAATTAGCCTGGTGTGCATACCTGACTAAAGATAAATTTGATGAAATTCTCGAGAAATATAACAGCATTAGCGCATTAATCAATGAAAAAACTCATATTGAAGGTAATCATAGAATTATTTGCTATACGCAAATTATTACTGATGTGCCAGGATTTCATAAAGATTTAGAAAACTACGAAATATACAACGGGCATCTTTCCTTAAATGAGTTTAAGAGAATTATATTTGAAAGATACAAAAACTGGAATGACGATAACATGATTTCAGAGTGCGCTTTATTTCAAAATATTGTTGAAGATATGATTCTTTACATGGAAGCTTCAGATGAACAAATCATGGCTTTCTACAGGGAACTTGCTGGTATCATAGGCAACAAGCCACTACACATCTTCTACCTGAAAACAGAGAACATTGAAGAAAATATTGGTGTTATTAGAAAAGAGCGATCTGATGATAATGGAAATGAAATGTGGTTTCCATTGATGATGAAGTATTTTGATGAATCCCCTTTTGCAAAAAACAGAAAAATATCTGGTGAAGAAGAATTATATAAACACTTTTCTCACAGGCAGGAGCTAGAGATTCGTATCTGCAGAGAGCTCTTCCCAGATAAAGTGACGATACTAGAATCGAAAGCTTATTCAGACAAAATATTTGAAAAATACTAGAGAGACACCATCATACTTTTCAACAAAGTAATTATCTAAAGCCATGGCAAGATGATAATGGAATTACTTAAAATTCAAAAGGCTCGCTACAAACTTGAATTTGTCAATCCGGCTGCTGACCATCATGTGCTTTCCATACACATTCCGTGATTTTCATATCCGTAAAAACAGCGGTGAAGCTTGAATTCTCCGGGCTACAGGCATAGATACCGAATCTAATTATTTCATTTCCCTCCCACATATGGCAGACACGCATTTGACTAAAATGCTCACCATCCGTTGAACACTCGATACAATAATCACTTTCTCTCCGACTGAGGCGATACCACATTGTTTTCACATCGGCTGGAATTTCTGTCGTTGCCCAATCAGAATATCCATGATTTGTAACCACTGAACCCAGATGCTGAAACTGATCATTCTCGTATTCTACAGAACCTTTCAGCCAGTTCTCGCTATCAAGATACATTACGATTCCGCATTGGTCAAAGCGATGGTGACTACCAGAGAAGTCCGTTTTCACGATGAAAGAAAAGAATTTCTTATCCGTTTCCATCTGAAGCACGGGTGCATTGTCATTACGAAAATGATAATATGTTCTTTGCCACAAGTCAGTATGTGGCTCCGTAGTGATTTCTATCCGATCTTCCCGAATCTCATGCACAGCAGGTTTTCTGGTCCATTTTACATTCTCGATAAACATGTGAGCATTCCTCCAAAAAATTCGATTTGTTGAGTTCAATTATACTTGATTGGGGGATTGTGCTTCAATCTCTATATTTTTTGCCCCAATCAAGAATTTAGTTTTACATTTTATTGAAAACTATTGATTTGGAGTTAACTCCAAGGTGTATAGTACAGACATAGAGATATAAAAGGCCTTTCAGGAGGTGGAGGAAATTATGGTCATGAATATAAATGGGACAGTGGTTCCTGTCACATGGGAAGATAATAATTCCGTTAAAGAACTTAGCAATCTGGCTAAGACCGGTCTTGAAATCTCCATGTCAATGTATGGTGGTTTTGAGCAGGTGGGTTCCATAGGTTCAAGTATTGCAAGAGATGACAAACAGACCACTACAGAACCGGGAGATATCGTACTTTACTGCGGTAATCAGTTGGTTGTATTTTATGGTTCAAATTCATGGGCTTATACAAAGCTTGGAAAGATTGAGTTGTCCGAGGATGAACTCACAAATATCTTAAGCAACGGAGATGTTACGATTACTTTAAGTGTAGAGAAGGAGGAATCAGAGAAATGAAAAAGTGGATCACAAGAAAGTTACCTTTGTAAATCATTTTAGCATTACACTTGCTACGGATATGTTTACTCCAAAGAATGTCATATGAAGGTTGAAAGATTTGTAAGTGCTGATACCCCAGAGTCAGAAAATCAGTTTATAAGAAGGTAAGATTATTGTGTAAAAGGAGATTTATCTTATGGCAAAAGTATTGATTATCAACGGAAGTCCACGTGTGGGCGGAAACACAAGCATTGCTTTGAATGAAATGGTAAAAGTATTTGAGGCAGAAGGTGTTGAAGCAGAGGTGGACTATCTGCAACATTTGATGAACTAAACAAGTATTTCACTATCAGTGGAATGCCTGTTGCATCCAGCCAGTACTGGAATAGCGTACATGGCAGAGAAAAAGGACAGGCAGAGCAGGATGCAGAAGGACTTCAGACAATGCGTACTCTTGCGAGAAATATGACTTTCCTTATGAAGAGTATCGCACTTGGTAAAGAAAAATATGGCTTGCCTGAAAAAGAAGAGTGGCAGCCGACACATTTTATACGATAAGAACAGGAGAAAATCCAAATGAGCAGAGTTAATTTTGGCGCAAAGCCGCTTATGTATCCACAGCCGGTACTTATTATCGGAACCTATGATGAGAACGGTGTACCTAATGCCATGAATGCTGCATGGGGAATTACAACAGACTTTAAGGAGATTACCATAAGTCTGTCCGATCACAAGACGACGGACAATCTTAAAGTTAAGAAGGCATTTACCGTCAGTATGGCTACAGAAGATCAGGTAGTGCCTTGCGACTACGTTGGCGTTGAGTCCGGAAGAAAAGTTCCTGAGAAGTTTGCTAAAGCCGGTTTCCATGCCACAAAGAGTGAATTCGTAGATGCTCCTCTTATTGATGAGCTTCCTCTTGCCATGGAATGCAGGGTAAAGAGCTTTGAAAATGGAATCCTTGTAGGTGAAATCGTAAATGTCTCGGCTGACGAAAGTGTTGTAACAGACGGAGCTGTGGATATTACAAAGGTTAAGCCTATCAGCTTTGATCCATTTGGAAATGCCTATTTTGGCATAGGTGCTAAGGTGGGTAATGCGTTTAAGGATGGTATGGCTTTGAAGTAATCTTCAAAGATGAGAACATAAGAAAATCTAGATGGGAAATTATAGAAAGAAGAGGACTGTGGTCAAAACCGCTGTCCTCTTTATTGTTAAAGTATTAACTACCACGGTATCTTAAAAGTTAAAACATTCCTACTACCCAAAAGAAAAATATAAAGTTAGGTAGTAGTATTCATGATGAGATTTACTACCTAGATATAGAAAAGAGGATATAGATAGTAATAGAAAAAGTGGAATCTACTACCTGTGTCAGAAAGATTTCTATAGATAGTAGAAAAAAGATTAGGATCTACTACCTTAGCTAAAAATTTGGATGTAGATAGTAAAAAATACAATTAATATTACTACCCAAACTGCAATATAGTATGAGAGGTAGTAAAAAGCTGGGGGGAATTTACTACCTGAGACATAAAACAAGATTTAGGTAGTAGAAGAAAGAAAAAAGTTTACTGCCACTCTTTTTTCAAAATTGCGTATTGATAAGTATTCTCATAGCGCGGAGTTCCATCAGGATTTTTAACAAAACTGATGAACTCCTTGAAAAGGCCTTCCTGTCTCATTCCAAGCTTGTCGCAAAGATGCTGGCTTGCCTTATTATTGTCCTCAGTATAGGCATATATACGCCTAGCCCCTTTATCCTTAAAAAGATAATCAAAAAATGCATGTGCTGCCTCGTAGGCGTATCCTTTTCCCTGATATTCCTTATTTAACATCCAGCAAGGACTGAAGGTATCCAGCACAGAATCTGCGCCATGTTCATCTGCAGGTTCAGGATAAGCATCAATCTCGCCTATCACTTTCCCAGATTCTTTGATAACTATCGCAAAATAATACTCTGTCTCAGACGTTCTTTTTAAAACTTCTTCTTTTGCTTCTTCCAAGGAATGTAGTTTCATATCAGCAAAACAATTCACTGCCGGTTCATTTAGATATTCAAATACATCCTCTGCATCGTGCTCTTCAAAGGGGCGAAGATATAGTCTTTCTGTTTCTATTACCATAGTGTTATTTTCTCCTACATTAAAAAACTCTTAAATCCGATTGGTTGATTCCAATTTTACTTGATTGGGAGGATGATATCTATACGAATTGACAAAGAAATGGGAGAGCAGTGCAGCTAACTCTAGATTTTGAAAAGACGAACAGTTAGAATGATTGTAATAAATTTAGTTGCGCTATACGCCAGCAATTATTAAGGTAGTGAGGTTTGATATGGATTATATTCATACGGTGCAATACTACGAAACGGATAAGATGGGAATCACACATCATTCCAACTACATAAGGTGTGATTTGGAATTTTATACAGAATCAAATTCTTGGAATGAAAAGAAAGGGAGAAAGACAACTATGGCAGATTTTGAGGTAAGAGAATGTAAAGATACTGAAGTGGTAAAAGAGTTGTTTATGGAATACTCTCAGATTAAAGGTGCAGAAAGCTGCTTTGTTTCCTTTGACAAGGAACTAGCTGATTTGGAAGGCTTTTACAGCGGGGGTGCACTTCTTGTTGGCTATGAGAAAAATAATCCGGTAGCGAGTATAGCAATAAAAAAGTTGAATGATTCTACTTGCGAGGCTAAAAGATTATTTATAAAACCAGATAGTAGAGGTAAAGGGTACGCAAGAACCATGCTGAATACCATGCTTGATAAGTCAAAAGAACTTGGGTTTTCTGAGGTCACATTTACCACAAAACCAGCTGTAATGCAGATAGGCTATGGCTTGTATAAGCGAATGGGTTTTGAAGAAGTGTCTGAAATAGAAGGAACTGTCAGCATGAGAATGGCTATAGGAGAGTAAAAAGGAGAGGCTATGTTGGCAATTTACCGCGCAAGCATGTAAATAAACAAACAGTAGTAGAGATTGAAAAACAATTCACATTTATATGTTACTATCAGTGTGATGTTGTAAATAAATCATAAGGAGTAGTGCCCTATGGAATATTTAATCAATCTTCTACTACTGTTTTTTGCTTTTTCATTTATCGGCTGGTGTATAGAGGTTACTCTGAAATATCGCCAGTTTCACAGATTCATTAACAGAGGCTTTCTCACTGGCCCCTGGCTGCCAATATACGGCTTTGGGGCAGTTCTTATTACAGTTTCAGTGCAGGGGATAGCAGGCTTTGAATCTTCGATTGGTACCACATTTGTTATTTCTTTTAATGTATGTGGAATCGTTGAATATCTTGCAAGCTATTTCCTGGAGAAACGTTATCATGCCAGATGGTGGGATTACAGTCAAAAGCCAATGAACCTTAAAGGTCGAGTATGGATTGGAAATCTGATCCTTTTCGGACTTGGAGGAATTGCTATTATTGAGCTGGCTAATCCAATATTCTACGATTTATTCTCCAGAATTAGTCTCATGACAAGAAGCATTATCGCAGGCCTTTTGTCATGTGTTTTTATCACAGATTACATTAGCTCACAGTTTATCATGAAGATGGTTAAGGCCGGCGTTGAAAACAGTGAGGCTGATAATACTGAAGAAATTAATAAAGAGATTCTTCTTCTCTTCAGTGATAAATCATACTTCTATCGCAGATTTGCAGATGCTTATCCTGATGTAATCTATCGTACTGAAAAGATTAAAGCCCACATGGAAGAGGTTCGCATCGAGACAGAACGTCTCCGTGCAGAAGCCGAAGTTCGTCTGAGTGAGATGAATGAAAGATTGGCAGAGAGCAGAGAGCAATTCGCTGCCACTGTGGATCCAGTTGGAACAGCTAAAAATAAGATGATTTCAAAACAGGAATCATTAATCGAGCTCCTTTATGATGAGGAAAGTGCCACAGAGGAGATGAAGGGACTTGTGGAAGAAATAGCTGAGTGCAAATCTATTATTGAGAAGAGAAGGATTGGAGGGAATTTCCTATGGGAACACTAAGTGATTATATAAAGTGGCGTGGAGATTTGGAGTTCTGGCAGGATGGTTTCAACGTGATTGATAACATGGTACTTTCCTGTCTGTCTTATGTGCCATTAGATGGTGTTTTCGAGAAATACGGCGCTGAAGTAATTGATATTCAGGATGTAAATGACATCTATTTTAAAAATTTTCACGATGAAAATAGATATGGGGAAGGCTCTATCCTTCGGGATGCGCCGATTACATTGAAAAGCATCTCTGATACTAACAGATATCGCCATGTGAAAATTCGTAATTACGTTAGTATGCATGAGCTGGATAAAAATCTGCAATTTGCCGCAATGGAATTTCTGCTCCCTGATGGAACAAGCTATGTCGCTTTCAGAGGTACAGATGACAGTATTGTGGGCTGGAAGGAAGATTTTATGCTGGCTTTGGAAGAAGTGGAAGCAGAGCGACAGGCAGTTACATATCTGAATAATATTGCATCAGAAAATGACAGGATGCTTCGAGTAGGTGGACATTCTAAAGGTGGTCACCTGGCTATGTATGCCACCGCCATGTGTGACGCAGCCATCCGGGAAAGAATCCTGAATGTTTATAGTAACGACGGCCCTGGATTTATGGAGAAGATTGCAAAATCCAAGGAAATGAGGGCCATATGTCCTAAGCTGATTAGTATTATTCCTGAGGAGTCAATTGTTGGTCTTCTTATGGAGCCAGTTGACAAACCTATTGTTGTAAAATCCACAGCCCTTGCAGTGGCACAGCACAATCTTGCCACCTGGTGTATCGAAGGAAAACAGCTTGTCACTGTAGATGATGTTTCTAAAACAGCAAAATTTGTTGATCAAAAATTAAAGGAAAACATTTATAAGATGACTGATGAAGAATTAAATGAGTTTGTAGATAATCTGTTTTCTATTTTTGAATCCACAGGAGCCCTCACTCTTTCAGAGCTGAAAACCAGTGGCCTTAAGGGACTTAAGGCTATGACAAAAACTGCTGGAAGCTTATCAAAGAAGATTACCAAGAAGCTATAAAGACTGGAACAATTACATTTGAGGTAAAAAATAAGGAGTGATCATCATTTGATCACTCCATTTTTCTTGAGTAAAATTACTGCTCAGTAGCATTTTTCCCTGTTCTGAAAGCGGCTACAACATTAGCAACCATAGCATATAAGAAGGTTACAATACCTGCACCGTGGAAGATTCCAATAAAGTATTCTCTGTCGAAAATACGACCTGCAAAAATAATAAGAGCTAATCCAATTATCATCATTACTAAGTATCTGTTGTTTACGTTTTTCATTTCAATTATCCTCCGTTTTTTAAATAAAATTTACATTCCTAAATATCTTTTTGTTACAAATACAACTGCAAGGCTTATGGCGCCTGCGATTAATCCGCTGCAAATAGTCACTAGAGCAGTCTGATAAGGGCGTTTGCCGATTTCCTGCTGTTTGCTTGCTTCATCTAATGTTTTGCCGTTCAGGAAAGTGACGATTTCTTTATAAGTAGAAATATCGTTGTACTTTGAAATCTGATTTGCCTTAGTGGCGAAATACATTAATAATGCGGCAATTATCAATGCTGGAATAAGTGACCATAGGCCGATAAGCAAAAATAATGGACCAAATGATAAAGCAAAGATAATTACAAGAGCAAGCTGCATTTTCCAGTAGAACTTAAGATTCTTTACATCGTCGTCGTTAATGATCTTTTGCATTTTTTCTACATCTCCTTTGACTAATTGATCTAAGGAAACGTCAAACAAATTACTAAGTAAAAGAAGACTTTGGATATCTGGATAACTCTTGTCGTTTTCCCAGCTTGAAATTGTTTGTCTCGATACAAACATCTTCTCGGCTAACTCATCCTGATTCCAATTGAGTGTCTTACGAAGTTCCTTTATTCTTTTTCCTAGTTCCATTTTTCTGTCTCCTCGTTTGTGATTTCAGATTAGCTAAATTCTGATGTATTTTCTATCAAATGTCCTTTACAAACCGCGAAAATACGGGATGTAAAGAAGATTTTACATTTTAAATTTGGCCCGGAAAATCGGGATTTTACTCATTATTTTGTCAAAAGCTTCTCAAGATTTTCTACAGCGATTTCATGATTGATAACCTGCACTGCATTCATTCCACACTCTTTTGCAGCTTCACAATTATCCAATCTGTCATCAAGAAAAACACATTCCTCAGGAATGAGATTGTACTGTTTGATGATTTCTTTGTAGATGGCATGGTCAGGCTTAATCAAATTTACCTTGTAAGAAAAAACTCCGCCATCCATTAGTGGCAAAAAGTCTAATTGCTTTGGTGCACATTCTTTTACATGGTGTGACCAGTTTGATAAGAATAAAATCTGGTAGCCTCGGTTTTTGAGGTCATTGAGCCAGTCTTTAGTAAAATCATATTGCCAAAGAGCATCTCCAAGATTTTCCCAGAAAAGTTTTACTTCATTAGTTAATTCTGGAATGTCTTTTGTGAAAAGGGCAAGAAGCTCATCTTCCGAAAGGACGCCTCTGTCCACCTCATCCCAGTGTTTGAAAATGTTTTCTTTTAACTTATTGACTGTGGTCTCATCGTTGTTGAAAAGATCCATCATATATTTAGTCCAGTCGTAGCCAATTAAGACTCCACCGATATCGAAAATAATAGTCTTTATCATGGTTTATCCCTCCGTAATCGATTATGTCCATTATATTAGAATAGCTAGTTCGTGGCTATCTTTTTTGTGGATTTTAATACCCAAATAGGATAGAATGGACAAAATATCACAAGGAGAAGTAATATTATGGAAGCAATTAAGTCACGACGAAGCATTAGAAAATATACAGACAAGGCTGTTTCCAGAGATATGATTGAGGACATTGTAAGTGGTGCAATTTTATCTCCTTCAGCAAAGAACAGACAGCCTTGGAAGTTTATCGTATATACGGATACAAAAAAGAATGAAATTCTTGATGTAATGGAGCAGGCGCTTGTAAAAGAAAAGGAGACACACGCCCTATTACCTGAGTCTTCTGGGGGACTTGCAGATGCATTTAATACATTAAAGATTATGCGCGAGGCACCAGTGTTATTCATGATTATGAACACAAATGGCCTGTCACCATATGAAGCTATTTCTACAGATGACAGAATCACTGAGATTTGTGACACATTATCTCTCGGAGCTGCAATAGAAAACATGCTCCTCAGAGCCACAGAGCTTGGTCTTGGAACATTATGGATTGCAAATACTTGCTTCGCATATACGGATTTAGTTTCCGCTATTGGCGAAGCTGGACAGTTGGTGGGAGCTGTATCTCTTGGATACGCAGACGAGACACCTGCAACCAGACCTAGAAAGAAGCTTGAGGATGTGCTTGAGTTTAGATAAAAAGTTTTACAGGCATAAATAGGGGGAATAATATGAAAGTAGCAGTTCTATCTGATATACACGGAAATTATCATGCTCTGGAAAATTGTTTGCAGGATGCTAAGGATCGTGGAGCAGAAAAGTTTTGGTTCCTTGGGGATTATCTTGGGGAATTTCCATATCCACAGAAGACCATGGAGATTCTTTATAAGTTTAAGGAAGAAAATGACTGTGTTTTCATAAGAGGCAATAAGGAAAATTATTGGCTTGATAGAAAGTACAATCCGGATTGTGAGTGGATAGATGGAAACAGCACAGTAGGTGCCATGAAGTATTGCTATAAGTATATTGAGCAGAAAGATTTGGATTTCTTTGAGAGTCTTCCTATTTCAAGACATGTGGTAATACAGGGAATGGAACCTGTGCTTTTATGTCATGGCTCAGCAGAAAACAACAGACAGAAGCTACTTCCAAATGATGAAAAGACAAGGGAGATTGTTGAAAATTATCATGAGAAATATATCCTTTGTGGACATTCTCATGTGCAGGGCGTGGTGCTTGATTCTGACAAGCTGGTTTTGAATGCAGGTTCAGTGGGAGTTCCAATGAACAGTGTAGAGAGCTCCAAGTATCTCATGCTGGAATCAGATGGAAGCCAGTGGAAATATGACTTTATCACTCTTCCAATGGATGTGGACAAAGTAGAGGAAGAGATTCGCCAGTCTGAGCTTATGGAGTACGCACCTTTCTGGAGTCGATCTGTGATTCATGTTCTTCGTACCGGGGAAATTTCTCAGGGCACAGCATTGAGTAAGGCTATGGAAATAGATGAATATAAATCGCCATGGTACCTAACCCCAGATGAGTGCTGGGAAAAGGCTCTTGAAGAACTTGGAATTGGTTAAGGAGGGGTAGAAATGACACTGTTAGTTATAGATACTCAAAAGGGAATCACAGATGATAGACTCTATAAGTTTGAGAAATTTAAGGCAAATGTCAAAAAGCTGATTTCGTTGGCAAGAGCAAATGGTGTTGAGGTAGTTTTTGTTCAGCATGATGACGGACCTGGAACAGGATTTTCTGTAGGTGATGTAGACTATGAAATCTATGATGAGTTTGCACCTGAGGCTTCTGAAAGAATTTTCGCTAAGGCTGTGAACAGTGCACTTCATCCATCTACAGATTTGTATGATTATCTCAAAGAGAAGAAAGAAGATTCTCTTATGATAGTGGGACTTATGACAAATTTCTGTATAGATGCCACCATAAAAACAGCATTTGATTTAGGCTTTGAAATCTATGTTCCAGAGTATGCAAATTCAACTTCTGATAATGAATACATGGATAAGGAAACTTGTTATAACTACCATAATAAGTTTTTGTGGCATGATAGATTTGCTAATTGCATCAGCATGGACGAGGCTAGAGAGTTGTTAAGAGGATAATAATGAAAGTTTTAGTAATTGGGACAAGCGGATTTTTAGGCAAAACTGTATATCATTTGCTTAAAGAAGCAGGCAATGATGTCATAGGTACATATAATTCCAAGCCAGTTGATGGAATGCAGCAGCTGGATGTGTTAGATGTGGAAAGTCTTATTTCTATACTGGAATCTTCTCAGCCGGATGCGATTATCTGGACTGTAATGAATCATAATCTGGAAGAAGAGATTGCAGATAAGGTTATGCCGAAATTGTGCCAGCATATTGGTGCGGCCCGCCTGATATTTTTATCAACCTCAGTAGCTCTTGAAGAAAAAATGTCTGAGGATGTGACACCTCTTATAAGAACATCTGATATGTACAATTATCATTACTTTAATGGTAAAATTAAATCAGAAAAAGTAATACAGAATCTGGAGAATTATTGCATAGTAAGGCCTGGCAGCATCTATGGAATTAATCCATATGGAGAAATGGATGTCAGAAGCAAGGCTCTAAAAGAGCATTTGGATTCTGGAGAAGAATATGTCAGGGCTGACAATATTATTTTCAGCATTGTGGAAGTAAATGAACTGGCAGCAGCCATAGTTGAGTTAATCAGCAGTGACTATGTTGGGGTTCTCAACATTTCAGAAGAGCAGCCGGTATCACATTATGAATTCAACAAGGCTTTATGTAGTCTCCATGGGTGGGATGATAGCTGCATAGTTCCAAATCAGGAAAAAGAGTGCATTTATTATTTGGATAATTCCAGGAGGAAACAGGTTTTAGAGAGTGAGATATTGGGAAAGTTAAAGCATTCCCACTACCCAAAAGAGAAATAAAAAGCTAGGTAGTAATATTTATGATGAGACTTACTACCTAGAATAGAAAATAGGATATAGATAGTAATAGAAAAAATGAAATCTACTACCTGCATCAGAGAGATTTTTATAGGTAGTAGAAAGATGAGAAGAATCTACTACCTGAGTTAAAAAGTAGGATGTAGATAGTAAAAAATAAAATTAATATTACTACCTAAACTGTAATAGAATCTGAGAGGTAGTAACAAGCTGGGGAAAAATTACTGCCTATGACATAAAACAAGATTTAGGTAGTAGGAGGAATAAAAAAGTTTACTGCCTGAGGCAGAAAATGAACTATAGGTAGTAAAAGAAGAAAAAATCTTACTATCTGTAATAGCAAAGCAGGCTGCAGGTAGTATAAATGAATCACAGGGGAGGGGTTACTATGGCAGTGTACAGATGTAGAGTTTGTGGGTACATTTTTGATGAAGAAAAAGAAGGCAAAAGCATCAGGGATATAGATGTATGTCCAAGATGCAAGCAGCCTGATGACAGATTTGAGCTGGTGGAGGATGCGCCAGTAGAAGAAGAACAAAATAAAGACTAAAATATAGAGACAAAAGGAGACACAAAGGCAACATGGATTCGGCAAGAATTGAACAGTTGAGAAAAGAATGGTTAGAGGAGGAGAAGATTGCTCACATTCATGGATGGGATTTTTCTCATATTCACGGCCGCTATGAGGAGGAGGAAGATCTTCCATGGGAGTATGATGAGGTATTAAACAAATATCGTAAAAACGATATGCAGCTTTTAGATTTTGATACAGGTGGTGGAGAGTTTTTACTTTCACTTGAGCACCCATATGAGAACACAGCTGCCACAGAGGGATATCCACCAAATGTGGAGCTTTGTAAGGAGAGACTTCTCCCACTTGGAATTGATTTCAAGGCATGTGATGATGCAGATAAGATCCCATTTGAGAACGACCGCTTCGACATTTACATCAATCGTCACGGTGATTTTAATGCAGCAGAGGCAGCCAGAATTCTTAAGAAAGACGGAGTGTTTATCACAGAGCAGGTTGGTGCAGATAATGACAGAGATTTGGTAGAGTTTGTTCTTCCAGATACCCCACTTCCTTTCCCAGAGCTCAAGCTTGAGATACAGAAAAAGAAGTTTGAGGAAGCAGGTTTTGAAATTATTCAGGCTGAAGAAGCCTACAGACCAATCAAATTTTATGATGTGGGAGCCTTCGTTTGGTTTGCTCACATTATCGAGTGGGAATTCCCAGGATTCTCTGTAAAGAAGTGCTTTGACAAGCTTCTTGAGATGCAGGAAATCATTGATAAAAATGGAGTGATGGAAGGTACAATTCACAGATACTTACTTGTAACTAGAAAGAAATAATTCTGGCAGCTGAGGGGTTATTACAGAAAGTAATAATGAGGTAATATCATGAAAGCAAATGACAAAACAAATGTTATGAGAGTGCTGGACCAAAAGAAAATCCAGTATGAAGCATATTCTTACGAGCCTGATGCCACAATGACTGGTGAGGAGATTGCAGCCACTCTGGGTGAGGTGCCAGAGCATGTTTTCAAAACTCTTGTAACACAGGGCAAGACAAATACTTATTACGTGTTTGTCATTCCAGTTAAGGAAGAACTTGATCTTAAAAAGGCAGCCAAAGCAGCAGGAGAAAAATCTGTCAGCATGATTAAGCAGAAGGAGCTGCTTCCTCTCACAGGATATGTGCATGGAGGTTGTTCACCAATAGGAATGAAGAAGCAGTTTAAGACCTTCATCCACGAGACCGCAACGACCTATGAGAAAATCTATGTCAGTGCTGGCAAGGTAGGATTCCAGATTGAGCTTGCTCCAGCAGATTTGATAAAGGTAGCAGCTATTACAGTCACAGACCTGTGCTAGCCATAATAAAAATTACAAGACCTGTAGCTAAATTGCATAGCCACAGGTCTTTATTTTTGTGAAAAATGCTTTGAATGGATTTGATAAAAAATATCTAATTTCGATATAAATTTGATATGTATTCTCCTAAGCTATACATATATTCATGTTAATGAAGGAGGAGAAAATGGCATGAAAAAGGGAAAATGGTTTAAAGCCTACGCATTGGCAATGTCAGCCGCTATGGCAGTGACAAGCTTGCCAATGGGGGTACAGGCAAAATCAAGTAATTCCATCGCCAACAAGTATTCCGACGAAGGTTACAGCCTTGTTTGGAATGACGAGTTCGAGGGGGATTCACTTAACACATCAGACTGGAACGTAGAGCAGCACGAACCAGGCTGGGTAAACTCTGAGCTTCAGAGATACACAGCACTTGATGAGGGGAATATCGAAGTAAAGAACGGAAAGTTATCATTAAAGCCACACGTAACAGAGTCAGAGACTTCAGATGAAGTTGAAGATGAGACAGCAGAGGAGAAGATTACAAATGTTTCGTTTGATTTTGATTTTAGTGCAGAGGATTCACGCAGTATTGCTCTTCAAGTAAATTTCGGTAAGATTGCATCTCTTGGAGACGCAGGTGTAGCACCAGCTACAGTTAAGGTTTCAAACATCTCTCTTGTAGATACAACAGATGATGTTCAGGTTCTTTCAGATAGAAATTTTGAGAACGGTGAGTGGAACTGTGGCTTTAACAGCCCAGGTGAAGGTTCTTGCTCATTCGAGGATGGTAAGGCTGTAATCGAGATTAAGAATTCTGGTGATGAGAACTGGCATATCCAGCTTCAGCAGTCAGGCATTGAGCTTAAGAAGGATCATCACTATGCATTCTCAATGGATACAGCAGCTTCTGCAGACAGAGGTGTAGAGGTAAGTGTACTTGATCCAGACAACGGCTGGGCATGGTACGGCGGAACAACAGCTACAATCGAAGGTTCAGCTTTAGCAGGCGGTTCGTCATCAGCCGGTGGAAGAGAAATCACTTCTGGACGTATCACAACACAGAACAAGCACGATTTTACATATGGTAGATTTGAGGCCAGAGCAAAGGTTCCTTCAGGAAAGGGATACTTACCAGCATTCTGGCTCATGGCAACAGATGAGGGACTTTACGGCCAGTGGCCAAAATGTGGCGAGATGGACATCATGGAGGTAATGGGCCAGGATACAACAAAGTCTTATCATACAATTCATTATGGTTACAGTGCGGGAAGTGGCCATAAGGAGAATCAGGGCAGCAAGACATTAAGGGAGAATGACTTCGCTGATGAGTATCATGTATTCAGAATGGATTGGGAGCCAGGAAAGATTACATGGTTCGTGGATGATGAGCAGGTTTACACAACTAACGACTGGTACACAGGCGCAGATGAGGCAAGTCAGCTCACTTATCCAGCCCCATTTGATCAGGATTTCTACGTTATCTTAAACCTTGCGGTAGGTGGTAGCTGGGTAGGATATCCAGATGATGATGTTTATGCACACATGAACGACGACAGCTACGATGTTGATTATGTTCGTGTATATCAGAAGTCAGAAGAAGAGTACGCAGAGGAAGAAGCTAAGTGCAAGCGTCCTGAAAAGGAGCCTGTAACTTACAGAGAGCCAGATGAGGAAGGTAACTATGTAAGAAATGGTGATTTCTCTAAAGATATTGCTTTCGACGGAGCAGAGGATGCTGACAAAGATAACTGGGTACTTCATCTTGAGAGCGACGCTAAGGACTCTACTTACAAGGTAAAGAACAACAAGATTAAGATCACACCATCTGCAGTAGGTTCACAGAATCACAGTGTACAGCTTAAGCAGGCTGGCATCCCAATGTACAAGGGTTGGGAGTATGAGCTCACATTTGATGCTGTAGCAGATGAAGACAGAGATATTATTGTTGATGTTGAAGGTCCAGACAGAGGATGGACACGTTACATGCAGGATACATCTGTTAAGGTTGGCACAAAGAAGAAGTCTTACACTTACACATTCACAATGAATGACAAGACTGATGCTAACACAGCACTTGAGTTCAACCTTGGTAAGCAGGGCTCAACAGCAGCAGTTACTATTTCAAATGTTAAGCTTGTTCACAAGTCAGGCGAGACAGTTGATGATGGAGATTTAAAGGAAATTCGTCCAGATGGCAACTACATTTACAACGGTGGATTTGACCAGGGCGAGGGCAGACTTGGATATTGGGATATTGATGACAATGACAAGGATGCAGTTTCGGTTACAAATAAGAAGAATTCACGTATGCTCAAGGTGGTTGCACCTAAGGGCACAAGTGCAAAGAAGCCAATCGTAATCAGCCAGAGCGAGCTTTCACCAATCGCAGCAGGTCAGTACGAAATCAGCTTTGATGCTTATACAGAAGATGGCGCTGAGGATGGAATCACAGTAAGCGTTGCAGGTCATGCGGTAACACCTGAGCTTACAGATTCACTTAAGCACTTCGCAAAGAAGGTTGTAGTTGAGAACAACCTTGATCGCTCAGAATCAAATGTAGAGCTTCGTTTCACAAAGCCAGGCACATACTATCTTGATAATGTATTCTTCACAGAGGCAGCTCTTATCAAGAATGGTTCATTCAATGCAGGTATTGCTGGATTCAGCCCATACATTTACGATTCAGTAAGTGCAAATTATGTTATCGATAACATGAACGGAAACGATAACACATTTGCTATGACAATCGAAGATACAGTTGCAGATACAGATGACAATTGCTGGTATGTACAGCTCAATCAGGATGGTGTAAATCTTGAGAAGGGCAAGACATACAAGGTTTCATTCAGAGCAAAGTCAACTATCGATAGAGTAATCAAGTACTCTCTCCAGGAATTTGAAGGTAACTGGACAAACTACAGCGGCACAGGTTCTGTAGAAATCGGTCCAGAGTGGAAGACGTTCACTCACACATTCACAATGGAGAATGAGACAGATTCTAATACAAGATTCAACATCACAATGGGATCTGTAGATGGAATCAGAATTACAGAAAAGCATGACGTTTATATTGATGATATCGAGTTAGTAGAGGTGGATGGTGATGAGCCAGTACCAGCACCAGCTCCAGGTGAGTCAGGAGAGCCAGCTCCAGTTGAGCCAAGTCCAAGCAACCCAACAGACCCAGAGCCAACACCAGTAGTTGAGCCTACTCCAGTTCCTACACCAGTAGTAACACCTACACCAACACCAACTCCAGAGGTTAAGCCAACACCAGCACCAACTCCTACACCTGAGCAGGTTATCACAGTAATCAAGCAGGTAGTTAAGGTAGTTGTTAAGGTTGTAAAGACTATTCTTGGCTGGTTAAGCAAGCTTTTCCCATAAACTTTTCATAAATCGTAAAACCTATTAAAGTACAAAAACCTAATAAAACCCCATTTCTAGTATGCAGCAGGTAAGAAATTACCTGCTGTATTTTTATGATATTCCCGACAAGAATATCACCATTCTTTTTATGAATGCCTTACATCTCTCTAATTTCTTGAATCTGTCACAGGCAGAAGGTACACTAAGGTGTCTAATGAAATGGTGATGATTATTTAGAGGTATTCTTTTTTGAAATATAGTATAAAACGTATTTTACAGTTGATTCCAATACTTATTGCAATCACATTTTTGTCCTTTGCAATGATGAGACTGGCTGGCTCCGATGTTGTAGAGCAGAAGATGCTTAACACAGGGCAGGTGGTCTCAGAGGCGCAGCTTCAGGCGGCAAAGGCAGAACTGGGATTGGATAAGCCTTTCTTAATTCAATATTTTGTGTGGTTCGGAAAGCTGCTCCATGGAGACATGGGCGTAAGCTACGTTTCAGGAAAGGATGTTTTTGAGACATTCATTTCCAAGCTGCCTGCCACACTGTTTCTTACAGTTACATCTATTTTACTTACCATAGTAATTTCAATCCCACTCGGCATAATTTCAGCAGTTTATAAAAACAGATTTTGGGATTATTTAATCAGATTCATCAGCTTTATTGGTAACAGTATGCCAAACTTTTTTGTTTCCCTGGTGTTGATGTATTTGCTTGGAATCAAGTTGGGCTGGTTTCCAATCATTTCCAAAGATATGACCCTTGGTAGCGTGGCTATGCCTACATTTACACTGGCAATTGCCATGAGTGCAAAGTATTTAAGACAGGTCCGTGCCACAGTTTTAGATGAGCTTAGCAAGGATTACATATTGGGAGCAAAATCCCGCGGCGTGAAGTTTCCAGTGATTCTCTGGAAAAGTGTAATTCGAGAGTGCCTTGTGACAATTATCACATTGCTCGCGCTTTCCATAGGAAGTCTTCTTGGTGGAACAGCCATAGTGGAATCCATTTTTATGTGGGATGGTGTTGGTAAGATGGCGGTAGATGCCATCAACATGCGCGACTATCCAATCATTCAGGCCTATGTTATGTGGATGGCAATTATCTACGTGACAGTTAATCTGATTACAGATTTATCATACAGGCTTTTAGACCCACGAATCAGATTGGAGGACACATGCAATGATTAAGAAGCCAAGTAAAAAACTTATCGTATTTACGATAATGGCAGCTGCCCTGATTCTTGTGTCCATATTTGCTGACAGGCTATGTCCATATGACCCTTATGCACAGGATTTATCCCTTAGCTACAACGCTCCATCAGCGGAGCATCTTATGGGAACAGACACCTATGGCAGGGATATGTTTTCAAGAGTCATCATTGGCGCCAGAGCCAGCATTTTATCAACATTGGCATTGGTTGCCATCATTACAATATTCGGTACCGCTGTAGGCGTCATATGCGGCTATTGCGGAGGCAAAATCGATTCAGTGGTAATGCGAATATCAGATTTCTTTCTGGCCTTTCCAGGGCTAGTATTTGCCCTTGCTGTGGCAGCCCTTTTGGGAGGTGGAATCGTAAATGCAGTAATAGCCCTGGCGGTTATAAGCTGGCCGAAATATTCGAGAGTTGCCAGAAGCCAGACATTATCCGTGAAGGCATTATCCTTCATCCAGGCAGCAAGGCTGGCAGGAGATAGTCCAATACAGATTATCACTCGCCATATTTTGCCTAATATCATGGGACCAATATTGGTCACATCCATGTTAGATATAGGAACAATGATGATGGAACTTGCAGGTCTTTCATTTTTAGGACTTGGAGCCCAGCCACCTGTTGCAGAGTGGGGAAGCATGATGTCAAACGGACGAAGCATGCTTCAGACCTATCCATGGGTGGTACTTTCACCGGGATTTGCAATTTTCGTCTCGGTAGTAATTTTCAATTTGTTGGGTGATACGGTTAGGGATTATTTTGATCCTAAGTAACCGCGCCATATAGAGAAAGGAGTATGAAATATGAAAGGATTAAAAAAGTCAGTTGCAGTATGTCTTGCAATGGCGCTTACATTAGCGGCATTCACAGGCTGTGGAGCATCAAAGACTGAGTCAGGCTCAGCCACAGATAACACACAGACAGAAGATGGCAAAAAGACATTTATTTTTGGCGACACAACATTTAATGCTGAAAACGAGGAGGCAAACATTGATCCACATGATACATATTGTGGATGGGCATGCATTCGTTACGGCGTTGGTGAGACATTATTTAAATTCAACGACAATATGGAGCTTGAGCCATGGGTGGCTGAGAGTTTTGAAAATGTAGATGAACTTACATGGAAGGTTGTCATTAAGGATGGTGTTACATTCTCAAATGGTAAGGCTGTAGATGCAGCAGCAGTAAAGGCTTGCATCGAGGACCTTGTAGCTGTTCATGAGAGAGCAGCAGGCGACCTTGCAATCGATACAATTGAGGCTGATGGTCAGACTCTTACAATCAAGACACAGACACCAAAGCCTACACTTATGAATTACCTTTGCGATCCTTATGGATGCGTAATCGATGTTGAGGCTGGAAATGCTGATGGCATCGTTGTAGGTACAGGTCCATTCGTATGTACAGAGCTTGTTACAAGTGATCACCTTAATCTTGTAAAGAACGATAACTATTGGAATGGTGAAGTAAAGATGGATGAAATCACTGTTCTTACTATCACAGATGGCGATACACTTGCACTTGCACTTCAGAATGGTGACATTAATGCGGCATATGGTATGGCGTATGCAAACTACCCATTATTTGAAAATGATGATTATGTATTCACAGGTACACCTACAAGTCGTGCTTTCTATTGCCAGATGAACTACAACTCACCTGTAATTAAGGATGATGCAGTTCGCCAGGCACTTGCTATGGGTATCGACAAAGAGGGATTCGTAAATACGTTACTAAATGGTTATGGCTATGTTGGCGTTGGCGCATTCCCTGAGAACTTCACATTTGGTGGCGATGTAGTCAAGACAGAAAGCTATGACCCAGAAGCAGCTAAGGCTCTTCTTGAGGAAGCAGGCTGGGTTGATTCAGATGGAGATGGAATCAGAGAGAAGGATGGAAAGACTCTTACAATCAGATGGATTAGTTATCCTAGCCGTCAGGAGCTTCCACTTCTTGCAGAAAGTGCCCAGGCCACTCTTAAGGATATCGGTTTTGATATCCAGTTAAATGTTACTGCAGACCATGGAACAATCGTTGCTGAGAAGGATCAGTGGGATGTATACGCAGCTGCATTCGTTACATGCGGTATCGGCGACCCAATGTATTTCTTCACAACACATTGTTTAGATGACTCATCAAAGAACCGTGGCGGATATCACAGCGATGAGATTCAGAAGCTTGCAGAGGAAATGAACTCAACATTTGATGCAGATGCCAGAGGTGATATCGCTATCAAGATGCAGCAGGAAATTCTTGATGACAATGCATTCATATTCTGCTCATTCCTTCGTATGAGCATGATTATGAAATCAAACGTAGTAGGACTTGAGGCACACCCAAGTGATTACTACGAGTTCACAGCAGATTTAGATATCGAATAATATGGATTCATTATTAACTTACGAAAATGTAGAAATCTCCTTCGAGAAGTGCCCCGTTGTTCACGACATTAGCTTCTCTTTACATGAAGGGGAGATATTGGCTCTTGTAGGCGAATCAGGCAGTGGAAAAAGCACGCTGATTCGCTCTGCGCTAGGGCTGCTGAACGACAATGGTAAGGTGACCAAGGGCGAGATTAGCTATAAAGGAACTAATCTTTTATCACTTCGAGAGAAGGAACTGCGACAGATTCGCGGTGCCGAAATCGGAATGATTTTTCAGGATGCAAAAGGTTCACTTTGCCCAATTAGAACTATCGGGGACCAGATACTTGAAAGTATGTGTGCCCATGGAAAAGTAAACAAGGCTGAGGCCAAAGCCAAATCAATTGAGCTTTTTGAAAAGCTTAGCTTCAAGGATGGAGAAAAGATTTGGAACAGTTATCCATTTGAGCTGTCAGGTGGAATGAATCAGAGAGCGGGAATAGCAATTTCCATGCTTTTAAATCCATCAATCCTTTTTGCAGATGAACCTACAAGTGCCCTTGATGTGGCGGTTCAAAAGCAGGTGGTGGATGAGATGCTTGCTCTCAGAGAGCTTTTTGGAACAGCCATTATTATAGTTACACATGACATCAGCGTGGCATCGGCCATGGCTGACACAGTTCTTGTGTTGAAGGATGGATATAAGATGGAATACGGGCCAGCCTGGGACATCCTTCACAATCCAACAAATGATTACACCAAGATGCTGCTGTCGGCAGTACCAAGACTTAAGAAGCGTCGGGAGATTGTTTAATGGAAGAAATGATTACTGTTAAAAATGTAAGCAAAAATTTCATAAATCGCGGCAGCGCTGACACTCTTGCAGTAAAAGACATATCATTTACTTTGGAGCGTGGCGAGACTCTTGGTATAGTTGGAGAATCTGGAAGTGGTAAGAGTACCGTGGCAAGACTTATCACTGGTTTGATTTCACCTACTTCTGGTGAAATTCGTATATGCGATAATGATATTCAAAAGCAAAGATGTGAAGATCCACTTGGTCTCTATAGCAATATTCAAATGGTGTTTCAGAATCCAGTGGAATCTTTCAATCCAAGAAAGACTCTTGGCTACGGAATTGATGAGTCGTTAAGAAACAGAGGAATTTCACCATCAGCGGCAGCTACAATAGTGGCACAGCTTTTGGAAAAGGTTGGTCTTACACCTGATTTTGCCACCAAATACCCACATCAGGTCAGCGGTGGACAGTGTCAGCGAGCAGCAATTGCCAGAGCTCTTGCAGTGGAGCCAAAAATCCTGATTTGCGATGAGGCTACCAGCGCACTTGATGTAACAGTCCAAAAACAGATTATTGAGCTTTTGGACGAGCTTCGCAGAAAAAGAGATTTAAGTATTATTTTTATCTGTCATAATCTGGCTTTGGTACAGAGCTTTTGCGACAGGGTGATAGTGCTTTATGATGGTGAGATTGTAGAGCAGGGAAAACCAGATGATATCATCAATAATCCACAGGCTGAGTATACTAAGTTATTAGTGGACTCTATTCTGTAACTGTGGTTGGGAATAATGGACAGGTGTGGTATACTTTGCGGTATGAACGCGGATTTAACAAAGGAGAACAAAGCCTACTGGTTACAGAGGGCAGCAGGTTATTCGGAAGTTAATAAAGAAGAATTATCAGGCGTCCAAAGAAATACTTGGACGTCTTTTTTGTCTAAAGAGATTTCGGCAGTATTTCCTGGAAGACAGCCATCTGACATCAGCATCATCGATATTGGTGCAGGGCCAGGGTTTATCTCTATCATCCTTGCTGAGGCTGGATACAGGGTCACAGCTTTTGATTTCGCGGAGACTATGCTTGCTGAGGCAAAGGGGAATGCAGGGGATATTGCAGAACAGATTCAGTTTGTTCAGGGTGATGCTATGGAGCTGCCATTTAACGATTGTAGTTTTGATGTGGTTATCTCCAGAAATCTTACCTGGAATCTTCCAGATCCGTCAAAGGCATATCAGCAGTGGAGCCGCGTGTTAAAGCCACGTGGTCTCATGATGGTTTTTGATGCCAACTGGTACAGATACCTTATAGATGAAGAAAAGCGTGCAGCCTTTGCTGAGGACCGCCAGAATGTGGCAGAGGAAGGATATGGCGATTACAACATCGGGGAAAATTTTGACAAGATGGAAGTTATCGCAGGCCAGATGCCTCTCACAGCAAAGCTTCGTCCACAGTGGGATTTGGAGTATCTCACAGGGTTAAATGTTGGTAATGTCACAGTCCAGGAGGACGTGGGCCAGCAGGTTTATTCTCAAAAGGAATTAGTAAATTATAAATCTACACCACTTTTTATGGTGAAATTAATTAAGGGTACAGTATAAATAGTTGTTCTCCACATTGGTGGAGTTAGTTAGGAATTAACGATGGGTGAGTTACATCATATTGCCTTCGAGGAGGAGGCAGAGAACATAAAGGAGAAAGTGGAGTGCTACTGGACTAAGCGTGCCGAGAGCTTCTTCGAACTCCGTCATGATGAGATAGAAAGTAATAAGGCAGCCCGCTGGACAGAAGAGATAGTGAAGCTTCTTCCAAAGGGCAAAAGTCTTAAGATATTAGATGTTGGTTGTGGAGCAGGTTTCTTCGAGATTATTCTTGGAAGACTGGGACACCAGGTCACAGGAATCGATCTGACAGAGGAGATGGTTGCAAAAGCTAATGAAATGATTCGGATATACGGTTTAGTTTCCTCTCAGGTAAGAGCAGTTTCCGGTGATGCAGAGAAGCTTGATTTCGAGGATGAGACCTTCGACGTTGTCATTTCCCGCAATCTTACATGGACACTTCCACATCCTATAGATGCTTATTGTGAGTGGAACCGAGTGCTGAAAAAAGGCGGAATTCTAATTAATTTCGATGCTGAGTACGCCAAGGGAGCCCATAATCTCAAGAGTCCAGAGAATCTTGCTCACAGCAAAATCTCAGATAGTCTGAAAGATGAATGTCATGACATTTACCATATGCTGACAATCAGTACGCTGGACAGACCACAGTGGGATGAAGAGGTATTATTACGAAATAATTACGAAAACATTACGAAAGATATTGATTTTGGAAGCCGCATTTTCATAGAACATGATGAGTTTTACATACCTGATAAGATGTTTTGCATAACGGGTTGCAAGCCTTGGTAATGCCGGATTTTCAACAATAATACACACCCTGTGTATTAGGTTAGGCGTTACAAACTCAAAATACAAGGAAAATACAATTTTGTGAAAAAAATATGAAAAAATATCTTGCGGAAACGCGCCGCACATGTTATAGTACTTATCGTACTAGCGAAAAGCTAATACCAAATTTTTCATAACTCAGCGACCAAGGGCAACTTTGGTCGCACTCCCCGAAAATAACGCCAGCGAACAACTCGCTGGCTTTTTTTATACTTATAAGTTAATATATTTCAAAGGGTATTTTAAGGAGTAAATAATTAATGAGTGAAGTAAAAGTAATTGAAATTGGAGAGAGCGTCTTCGCTGAAAACGAAGCTGCTGCCGCAGCCATTCGTCAGCAGATGAAAGACCAGGGCACATTTTTTGTAAATGTAATGTCAGGTCCTGGCTCAGGAAAGACTACCACGCTTTCTGCTATCATCAACAGAATGAAAGGTAAATATAAGATTGGCGAGATGGATGTGGATATCGAGACAAGCATCGATGCGCAGCGCGTAGCTGATGCCACAGGTGTGCAGTCTATTCAGATTCACAACATGGGACTTTGCCATATCGATGCAGATATGACCAGTCGCGCCCTTATGGAGTATGATACAAAGGATTTCGATCTTCTTATTTTAGAGAACATTGGAAATCTTGTGTGTCCAGCGGAGTTTGATGTTGGAGCAAATAAGAACCTTATGCTTTTATCAGTTCCAGAGGGAGATGATAAGCCACTTAAGTATCCACTTATGTTTGAGATAAGTGATGTGGTTCTTATTAATAAGATTGATACGCTGGATTATTTTGATTTCAGCAAGGAAAAGGTTACAGAAAGAATATTGAAGCTGAACCCAAATGCAAAGATTTTCTTTGTAAGCGGTAAGACTGGTGAAGGCTTGGATGATGTTATTGCATGGCTTGAAGAGGAGATTGCCAGGGCAAAAGCGTAGTTTTAAAGGCTCGAGGGAATTTCCCTTGGGCCTTTTTGTGCACATAGGAGAATTATATAATGAATTACCAACAGAAGAACATGACAAGGGCAGAGTATGAGGACTTTCTTTCTGTTGCAAGTGGCGAAAAGCCGGCTGAGCTTGTGCTAAAGAAGGTATCGTATTTGGATGTTTTTACAAATCAGTTTCGTAAAGGCGATATAGCAATCGCTTATGGAACCTTTGCAGGAATTGGAAAGTACCAGGGGAAAAAGGAAATCGATATGACCGGAAAGACAATTGTTCCGGGATTTATTGATGCCCATATTCATATTGAAAGTACTACCGTCATCCCAGAGATTTTTGCCAAGGAAGCTTTAAAACATGGCACCACAGCTATTCTCACTGACCCACATGAAATAGCCAATGTTATGGGAGTGGACGGAATTAATCTTATGCTGGAGGCTACCGAAGAACTTCCGCTGGACGTATTTTTTATGGTTCCATCCTGTGTACCATCCTGCGAATTTGATGAGTCGGCTACATCCATTATGGCTCAGGATATGGTGCCATTATTTAAAAATAAAAGAGTCCGCGGAATTGCGGAGGTAATGGATGTTAATAGTGTAGTGTCACGAAAAAAGGACGTGCTGGACAAAACATATGCGGCAATCGAAAACGGAAGCCGTATAGATGGACATGCACCTGCTGTGACGGGAAATCAGTTGATGGCCTATGCGGCTGCAGGAGTACTTTCAGACCATGAATGTACATACCTGGATGAAGCAATGGAAAAGCTGGGGCTTGGCCTGTGGATTATGATTCGCGAAGGCACAGCGGCTCAGAATCTTGAGGCTTTGATTGACCTTTGCAAAGAGCCATATGCATCTCACAGTATGTTCTGCACTGATGACAGACATATAAATGACATCATGGATGATGGCCATATTGATAATATTATAAGAAAGGCAATTAAGCTGGGAGCAGATCCTGCGATTGCCTTTAAAATGGCAGCCTACACAGCCGGAGATTATATAGGATTGCGAGACAGAGGCGCGATTGTCCCTGGATTTTTAGCGGATTTTGTGGTGCTTAATGATGTGGAGACTGTAGATATTCACAGCGTATATAAAGAAGGAAATGAGCTTACCGATGATTATCTTGAGACTCATTGCCGCAGCACTATTTCTCCTGAGTTAAAGGCTAAAGCAATGGACAGTTTCCATATGCCGGAAATCACTGTGCAGATGTTGAATGTGGAAAAAGAGATTCCAGTCCTTGGCATTGTGGATGGACAGCTCTATACCACCCGAGAGGGAATGGCTAAGGAGATAGATGTTGAGGCAGATATTTTAAAAGCTGTTGTTGTGGAACGACATAAAAATACCGGTCACGTAGGCGTTGGTTTTATTCATGGTTATGGTTTGAAAAATGGCGCCATAGTTACTTCTGTTGCCCATGACAGTCACAACATAATTGCCATTGGAACCTCAGATGAGGACATCGCTGCAGGTATTAATGCCTTGAAAGATATGAATGGCGGTGCCCTGGTTTACAGTGATGGAAAGGTGCAGGCTGCATACTCTATGCCGGTGGCAGGTTTGATGAGCTCTGAGTCTGCGAAAAATGCAAAAGAGAGGCTGGTTGAGATTCATGAAGCAGCATATGCTGCCGGGGTACGAAAAGGCATCGACCCTTTTATGACCCTGAGTTTTACGGCACTTCCAGTAATTCCAGCCCTAAGAATCACTACCTTGGGAGTAGTAGATGTAGAAGAGTGGAAAATATCAAAATAATAATCAATAGATTTATAGGCCTGTGGTATATCCACAGGCTTTTTTGTTTTTCACAAACATTTCACAGGAATAGGGATTCTAAATGTGAATTGTTTGTGTTATATTTTGCCAATCAAATATTTATTCACACATTTTTTATAATTCCAATGTATATTTGATATGCTCCCTTATTGCGGGGGAGAATCACAGGGTTGAATGTGAAAGGAGTATTGGTTATATGAAATTGTTTAAAAAGATTGCTAGTATCGCACTTGTTTTGACACTTATGGTTACTACATTTGCAGCAGCACCTAGCCTTACCGCTGAGGCTAAAGCAGCTAAGACAACAGCTGCAGCAGCTGGTGTTGCAATTGGTAGTGTTTTAATACAGGGTGGCAACGTGGCCGTTGTTTCACAGGGAACTGCAGCTTCAGATGATGGCATGTATCATCTTGTTGCTTCAGATGTAAATCAGGTTGCACCAGCTGGAACAGATGTGGCTCAGGCAGCTGTATCTGCGGCAGCAACATTTACAGTACCTCTTGCAAAGGGCACTGCAAATTCTATGTTATATAAGAAGTTTACTGTTTGTGTAATGTCAGGCGGAGCTCTTAAGCCTGTTTCAAACAGCATGTATATTACAAATCCAGAAGCATGTGCATCTTTGGCACCAGGCCGTATGGATTTTGGAAAGAAGGGAATTCTTCCTGAGTTGTTAAAGTCAGTTGCTGACAAAAACCAGCCAGCAGCCCTTGGCGCAAAGCAGGTTAATTTAAATATCCCTATTTCCCAGATTGGAAGATTAGCTGGATATGATTATTCAGTAATGAAATACAACAGACTTGGTATGCAGGTTAACGTAATTATCCTTATTGATGGAGCTTCACCACAGCAGTATATCAATCCATATTCTTATGATGGCTTAGGCGCTCACAATTATTATGGAATGAACGCAAACACAGCTGAAGGTATCACAGCACTTCAGGATGCAGCATCTTTCCTTGCAAGACACTATGGCGGAACAGGTCATGGCCAGGTTGATAACTTTATCATTGGTAATGAGGTAAATGCATGGTGGCTTTGGAACTACATGAATTGTGGTTCAAATGATATTTTCATGCAGGAATATGCCAAGGCTTTCCGTATTATGTACAACGGAATTAAGTCAGAAAATGCTACAGCAAATGTTTACACATGTATCGATCACCAGTGGGCTAGAGCAGAGGCTTCTTATTATATTTCAGGCAAAGAATTCCTCACAAAGCTCAACAGCATTATTAAGAGCGAAGGAAATGTTGACTGGAGAGTAGCAGTTCATCCATACAATGCTCCACTTTATGCGCCAAGAGCATGGGAGACATCAAAGAACGTTTCACACAGCCAGAGTACTCCTTACGTTACAGTAGCAAATATAGATGTACTTACAGATTTCTTATGCACACCTGATATGCTTTCTTCAACAGGAGCTGTCAGATCAGTAAAGATGTCTGAGGTTGGATATGTGAGCCACGAGGGCGAAGCACTTCAGGCAGCATCACTTGTATATGCAAATCTTGTAGCTGAGAACAACAGATATATCGATGGTTTGATTATTACTCGTGAAATGGATCATCCAGAAGAATTGGCACAGGGCCTTTCTTATGGACTTTGCAATATGGACGGTTCGCAGAAGATGGGATACGCATTCTATCAGAACCCAACTGCACCGGATATGATTGCTCAGGCAAATGCAGCAGCAGGAGTTGATCTTACTACACTTATCACACCTAGATAATGAAAGGATGAATTATGAAAGTTTTCAAGAAGCTTACAAGTGTTTTAATGGTAGTGGCACTTGTTGTTACAGTTTTTGCTGGAGGGCCTGGTCTCACAGCAGAGGCAGCCAGTGGCGTAGCTATTGGCGGAGCAGTTATTGAAGGCGGCAATGTTGTAGTTGCAGCCTCAGGACAGACAGCATCTGATGATGGAATCTATCACCTTATTGCATCTGACCCAAATCAGGCAGGCAATGTAGGTATGGAGGTTGCTCAGGCTCCAGTTGCCGCAGCAGCAAATTTCACATTCCCATTAAATAAGAATTCAGCAGCTTCTGTTTTATATAAGAAGTTTACAGTTTGCGTTATGAAGGGCGGAGCTCTTACAGCTGCTTCAAACAGCATGTATATCACCAACCCAGAGGCTTGCGGTTCTCGAGCTGTTCCTAGAATGGACAATGGTAAGAAGGGTATCCTTACAGATGCCAGCATGGACAACCTTGGTATGCGTACACTTGCAGACCTTGGTGTAAAGCAGGCAACAGTATCCCTTCCACTTTCAAAGATTTCAGGTGGCTCAGGTGTGCCTTATGTTTACAACGGAAAGACATACAACTTTGACACACGTTACATTACAGCTTTTGATAATTACCTTGGACGTCTTAATTCGCAGGGTGTTCAGGTTACAATGATTCTTCTTGTAGACCAGGCTTCACAGGGTGAATTCATCAGCCCATATGCTTTAAATGGTCTTGGTAAGCACAACTATTATGGTCTCAATGCTACATCAACTGAAGGTATTGAGTTGCTTGCAGCAGCAGGTTCATTCATCGCTCAGAGATGGCTCACACGTTCATATTTTAGTATGAATGCCAGAGTAGATAATTTCATTATTGGTAACGAGGTTAATGCATGGAATGAGTGGAACTACATGAGCTGCGGTGGAAATCTTCCAGTATATGCTCAGGAGTACGCTAATGCATTCCGCGTTCTCTACAATGCGATTAAGTCAGAAAATGCAAATGCCAACGTATATATTTGTACAGACCATCACTGGGCTCTCAACGAGAAAACAGTTCATGGTGCAAAGGCATTTATTACCCAGTTCAACAACTGTATCAGAGCTCAGGGAAATATCGACTGGAGACTTGCTTTCCACGCATACAATTATCCACTGACATCTGCAACACCTTGGGTGCCAACAGCCAACATTCAGCGTAATCAGGGTACAAGATTTGTATCTGTATATAATATAGATGTGGTAACAGATTTCCTTAGCCAGCCAGAGTTGCTTTCACCTTCCGGCGCAGTACGTACAGTGAAACTTTCAGAGCAGGGCTACACCTCTTCACAGGGGGAAGAAGTCCAATGCGCAGCTATTACATATGCGATGCTTGTTGTAAATAACAACAGTCACATCGATGGCTTCATTCTTTCCCGCGAGAAGGATGATCCAGTCATCGAGGTTCCACAGGGCCTCGCATTTGGACTTATGCGCTATGGCAACACTCACAAGCCATCTTATGATTACTACAAACACGCTGCAGAGCCAGAATACGTGGCACAGGCAAGCGCAATGGTAGGAGTAGATTTAAATACTCTCATTGCACCTAGATAATATTTTCATATAAATATTGATTTTATTGGGGCTCCACATATTTGGGGCTCCTTTTTTGATGTGGAAGTTAGGTTTTTTGAATAATAAGAGTCGAGATGAAAACATTATAAAATGCGCAAAGATAAATTATTGATTTGGTAAAAATAACTTTTTCTTGATTTCATCCAGAAGAGATGCTATTGTAGTTAAGTCTTTTTTTCGTATGCATATATTTCTTTTGTGGTTCACACAAATATTTCCACTTTTTACACCAAACAAAATATAGAGTTAGGAGGTACAGAAGTATCGATATTTATATAGAAAATCAATTACAGCATATAGATTCCAGACTTTTACAAATAGAAGAAGAATTGTCCAGATTCCCTGAGGGTGAGCTGAAAGTATATAAAAATAATGGATCCTTTAGATGGTATCTAATTCAGGAATCTAAATATATATACATACCAAAGAAAAATAGGAAGCTTGCAGAAAAGTACGCAAAAAAGCAGATGATAACTCTTGAAAGAGAAGCTTTATTAGAAAAGAAATACTATATAGAAAATGCGGTTTCTGAGTTTTCAAATGCTGAATCAAAGTTGAAATGGTTTGTGGAGGATCCTGGGTATTTCGAACTTTTACCTAATAACATCGGCAATGTAAGAAGCATAGAAGAATGGCGCAATGAAAAATATAACACCAATCCTAATTATCCGGAGAAATTAAAATATTGCTGCCCAGATGGTAAATATGTCCGTTCTAAATCAGAAGTATTCATATCTATGGCACTAAGTCATGCGGGGATACCTTATCGATATGAAGCTGAGCTTATTATTGGAGAAAATAAATTTTATCCAGATTTCACAATCCTAAATCCTCATACTAAATCCATCCTATATTGGGAGCACTTAGGCAGGATGGATGATGTGGACTACGCAAGAGGAGTGTACATGAAATTGAAAGTCCTTTATCAGAATGGTTTGATTCCAGGAAAAAACCTATTCCTTTCATTTGAGACACAGGATAATCCTTTTTCCTATGCTGAGGCGGAGGCTATTATAGCTACGATGAAGTTGTGATGCAAGAAATCCAGAGACATCTGGATCTCTTTTTATGGTTGAAATTCATTTATCAAAACGACGGTGGTTAAGGTTTGATTTCTCGTTGGGCTCTGATAAAAATGTATAGTTTTGCCGGCCTGTAAATGATATTTATCAGAAACACAGCTGGGAAGCATTGGTTTCTCATTGGCCATTGATAAAAATAAGGTGCAAGGCTATAGAATTTATTGGGATTTATCAATAGACGATGAAGATATGCGGAGTGGAGAATGGGAAATTGATAAATAAGAGGTGCAAGCGAGAAAGGCAGCAAGATTTTATCAGAAGCTAACGAAAGTATAGGTTTTCTAGGGTATTTTATGATAAAAGGTCATGACTAGGCATGGATTGACGGCAATATATTGTAATAAAAGATCAGGCGGCGCTAGCCCTAGACACAAAAAGGATATAAAAATCACTTAAAAGAATTATTTTGTAAAATGTGCACGACAACTGTGGATTAAATTTGTTATAAAAAGCGAAATGTTTATAGCCTATTGACTGTGACAGGTCAGTAGGCTATGATTTTATCATGAACTGGAAACGTTCCCAGAACCGTTTCCAAAATAACATGGATTAGGCCCCATGTAAAAAAGCATTTATATGCAATGGAAGGAAAACAAATGACAATCAAAGACATAGCTAAGCTGGCAGGGGTCAGCGTTAGCACGGTTTCACGTGTCCTTAACGATCACCCAGATGTCAGTGAGACAGCAAAGGAAAAGGTCCTTGCTGTAGTAGACGAATACAATTACATACCTAATACCAGTGCGAGAGATTTGGGAAAATCATCTTCAGACAACATTGGACTGGTGGTAAGAGGTATTTCTAATCCATTCTATACAATGATTATTACTGAGATTGCCGACAAGATTGAGAAGGCTGGATACACAATGGTGATGCAGCAGATTGGCACCTCAGATGATGAAATCCTGGCAGCAGCCAGAATGGAAAGGGATAAGAGGCTTCTTGGTCTTATCTTCCTTGGAGGAAGACTTAACTACACTAAGGAGCAGGTTTCAGCTATAAATGTGCCATTTGTTTGCTGTACATTTAACAACCAGTACGGAACACTTGATAAATCAGATTATTCGAGTGTTTGTATAGATGATAATCAGGCTGCATATGAAGCAGTTGAGTATCTTTTTAAAGAGGGGCACAGAAGAATTGCAGTTCTTCTTTCAGGTCCAGATGATGGCTCAGTCAGCCAGGTGAGATTCGCCGGCTACGAGCGAGCACTTAATGATTTTGGGATAGAACTTGATGAGAATCTCATCATTCCTATAAATAGTTACAACATCGCTGATGCCTATGAGGGCATGAAAGCATGGTTAAAACAGAATAACGACTTTTCGGCAGTATTTGCCATCTCGGATAATATGGCTATGGGCGCTATGAAAGCCCTTAGAGAGGCTGGAAAATCAATACCGGGTGATGTAGCAGTAATTGCAATCGATGGTATTGAGGCTTCTGAGTATATGAATCCGGTTTTGAGCACTCTCTGTCAGCCTATGAAAGAAATGGGTGATGAGGCAGTGAAGCTTGTGGTAGATATTATTAAAGGTAAAAAGAATCACAAGCACATCTTACTGTCCACCACGTTACGAGAAGGTGAGTCCTTCCGAGAAGTTTAAAAATTGGTTTTAACATTCCTATCGAATATAGGGATGAGAAACATAAAATTTTAAACTTCAAAAAAGGAGAGTGTAAGAAATGAAGAGAAAGAGAGTATTGGCACTGGGGTTAATCGCAATGATGGCAGCTGCTACATTCGCAGGCTGTGGTTCAAGCGCTTCAGGAGATTCAGCAGGGGATTCTGCATCAACTGATGGAGCAAGTGGAAAGGTTTACTACCTTAACTTCAAGCCAGAGGCAGATGAGGCTTGGCAGGAGATTGCTAAGCAGTACACAGAGGAGACAGGCGTTCCTGTAACTGTTATCACAGCAGCTTCTGGTACATATGAGGAGACACTTTCATCTGAAATCGTAAAGGATGAGGCTCCTACATTATTCCAGGTTAATGGCCCTGTAGGTCTTGCAAACTGGGCAGATTATTGCTATGACCTTAAGGATTCATCACTTTACAATGAGCTTACAAGCGATTCATTCGCACTTTACAATGATGATGCAGTTGCTGGTATTGCATACGTTATCGAGTCTTACGGTATCATCACAAACACAAAGCTTCTTGAGCAGGCTGGTTACACACTTGAGGATATTCAGAGCTTTGATGATTTAAAGAAAGTTGCAGAGGATATTACAGCTCGCAAGGATGAGCTTGGATTCGCAGCATTTACATCAGCAGGTATGGATGGTTCTTCTGACTGGAGATTCAAGACACACCTTGCAAACCTTCCAATTTACTTCGAATATCAGGATAAGGGCATCGATTCTACAGACGCTATCGAGGGCAAGTACCTTGATAACTACAAGGCAATTTGGGATCTCTACATCAATAACGCTACATGCAAGCCAGCTGACCTTGCTGGAAAGACAGGCGATGATGCTGAGAACGAATTCGCTGACAGACAGGCTGTATTTTATCAGAATGGTTCTTGGGAGTATGCAAACCTTACAGATAAGGGCATGACAGATGATGAGCTCGCTATGATCCCTATCTATGTTGGTGCTGGCGATGAGAAGAATCAGGGTCTTTGCACAGGTACAGAGAACTTCTGGTGTGTAAACTCAGAGGCTTCTGAGGAAGATATTCAGGCAACAATTGATTTCCTTACATGGATGGTAACATCTGATGCAGGTACAAAGATGCTTTCTGAGCAGATTGGTGTTATTCCTTTCAAGAAGGCAGCAGATACAACAAACCTTTTCGTTCTTAATGATAGAGCATACACAGAGGCAGGCAAGACTCCAGTTTCTTGGAACTTTACAACAATGCCATCTGAAGAGTGGAAGAACGGTGTAGGTTCAGCTCTTACAGCTTATGCAGCTGGTACAGGTTCATGGGACGATGTTGTTACAGCATTCGTTGATGGTTGGGCTTCAGAGTACGCTGCAAGTCACTAATTTTATATTGATGTAAACTGCCTGAATTAACCATTCTCAAAGGGCAGTTCACATAGAAGAGTTTTTCTTCCCAATTCGTGGTTCTTGCTACGGCATAAAACGCGGATAACTAACATTGGAGGGCGAGGCCTAACGCCCTCCATAATTTTGGAAAGTTTCACTGCAAATAATACACAAAAAAGGAATAATTATGGAAAAAGCAATAAGAAAGTACTGGCCGATTTTTGTGTTGCCAACATTGGCTGCATTCTCGGTTGGATTTATTTATCCCTTTGTTCAGGGCTTATATTTATCATTTTGTAAATTTACTACTATAAAGAAGTCTACATTCATTGGATTTGGAAATTATGCGTATGCCATTACAGATGCTGATTTCTGGCATTCATTTTGGTTCACAGCGCTTTTTACTGTGGTATCCACAGTACTTATAAATGTAATAGCTTTTGCTATTGCCCTTGCACTTACAAATAAGATTAAAGGTTCAAATTTCTTCAGAACAGTATTCTTCATGCCAAACCTTATCGGAGGAATCGTTCTTGGATACATTTGGCAGATTCTTATCAACTGCGTGCTTTCACTTTTGGAAAAGCCACTTCTTGCACTTAATGCTACATACGGATTCATAGGTTTGACAATACTTATGTGCTGGCAGCAGATTGGTTATATGATGATTATTTACATCGCTGGTCTTCAGTCTATTCCAGATGATTATATCGAGGCAGCGAAGATTGATGGTGCTACAACAGGACAGATTCTTTTCAAGATTAAGATTCCAAACGTAATGCCTTCAATTACAATTTGTTCATTCCTGACAATCACAAACGGCTTCAAGCTCTTTGATCAGAACCTTGCATTAACAGGCGGTGAGCCAGCTCACGCATCAGAGATGCTTGCCCTTAACATATACAACACCTTCTACAGCCGTACAGGCCCACAGTGGAAGGGATATGGTCAGGCAAAAGCAGTTATTTTCTGTATTATGGTAATACTTATCTCCATGATTCAGCTTAAGATTACTAAATCAAAGGAGGTACAGCAGTAATGAAAGCAAAAGAACAGGTTGCACGTCTTATCGTGTTTATAGTATTGTGTCTTCTGGCTGTTTGCTGGATTTATCCAGTATTTATGATTTTGATTAACTCACTTAAGGGTGATGCTTTTATCAGCACTAACAGTGTATTTACACTTCCAGATGCAAAGAGCTTTGTAGGCTTCAGCAATTACACAGATGCTCTTTCATCAAAGGGATTTGCAGCAGCATTTGGATACAGCTTGGTTATCACGGTATCATCTGCGGTTTTGATTTTAATTTGTACATCAATGTGTGCCTGGTACATCACCAGAGTTCACGGAATTCTCTCAAAGGTATGCTATGCTTTATTTGTATTTTCAATGGTAGTTCCTTTCCAGATGCTGATGTTCACACTTGCATCTACAGCTGACAGAATGGACCTTGATACACCATATAATATTTGCATTATTTACCTTGGATTTGGCGCAGGTCTTGCGGTGTTCATGTTCACAGGATTTATGAAGTCAATTCCACTTGAGATTGAAGAGGCAGCTATGATTGACGGCTGCAATCCAATCCAGACATTTTTCCAGATCGTGCTTCCAATTTTGAAGCCAACACTTATTTCAGTAGCTATCTTAGAGACAATGTGGCTTTGGAACGATTACCTTTTGCCATACCTTGTTCTCGACAGAAAGAAATATATGACAATCCCAATCCTTATCCAGTACTTCCGTGGAAGCTATGGACATGTAGAGATGGGACCAATGATGGCATGTATTATGATGACAGTATTACCAATCATAATTATGTATATATGCTTACAGAAATACATTATTAAAGGTGTAATCGCAGGTGCGGTTAAGGGCTAAGCCTGCCTTCCCGCTAGCCTTATAATATTTAAAGGAGATTAAATATGAAAAGAAGTAGTGGAATTTTGCTCCCTATATCTTCATTACCTTCACCTTATGGAATAGGTACCTTTGGAAAAGCCGCATATGATTTTGCGGACTTTCTGAAGGCTGCCGGCCAGAAATACTGGCAGGTACTTCCTTTAGGTCCAACTAGTTACGGAGACAGCCCATATCAGAGCTTTTCTACCTTTGCCGGAAACCCCTATTTCATTGATCTTGATATGCTTATTGAAGAAGGCCTTCTGACCAAGAAAGAGGTCGAGGCTGAAAACTGGGGAACCAACCCACGTTATGTGGATTATGGTCAGATTTATGAAAGTCGTTTCAAGATCCTTGAAAAGGCAAAGGAGAGAGGATATAAAGATGCTCTCGGTGAGATTTTTCATTTCAGAAAGAAAAACCCATGGGTTGAAAATTACGGGCTTTTCATGGCAATTAAGAAGCATTTTGGTCAGCTTAGCTGGCAGGAATGGCCAGAGGAGGACATTCGTCTTCATGAGGCAAAGGCTGTTGAAAAGTACACTAAGAAGCTTGAGGATGATATTGAATTCTTCGTATATATTCAGTATCTGTTCTTTAAGCAGTGGGCTAAGCTTAAGACTTATATTAACAGTCTTGGCATTGAGGTAATTGGAGATCTTCCTATATATGTTGCACTGGATTCATGTGATGTCTGGGCTGAGCCAGAATTCTTCAGTCTGAATGAAGACAATTATCCAGTAGAGGTGGCTGGTGTGCCACCAGATTATTTCAGCGAAGACGGTCAGCTTTGGGGGAATCCATGCTACGACTGGAAGGCTTTGAAAAATGATGGTTATAAATGGTGGATTCGAAGAATTGACGGAGCTGCAAAGCTTTATGACGTTCTCAGAATTGATCATTTCAGAGGTTTTGATGAGTACTGGGCTGTTCCTGCAAAGGACAAGACAGCTAAGAATGGTAAATGGAAGAAGGGACCAGGAATGGATCTTGTTGGACTTCTTTCAAAGACATTCCCAAGTATCGAGTTTATTGCTGAAGATTTAGGTGAGCCTTCACCTACAGTTGTAAAGCTTCTTCAGGATAGTGGATGGCCAGGAATGAAGGTTCTTGAATTCGCTTTTGATTCAGGTGAACCAAACAACTATCAGCCTCACACTTATGATAAAAATTGTATCTGCTACACAGGAACCCATGACAATGCAACTATCATGGGCTGGTATGAAGAGGCAGATAAGAAGGACAAGGAATATGCCAGCAAGTACCTTGGTATTTCAAAGGCTGAGGGATTTAACTGGGGCATGATTCGCGGCGGAATGAGCTCAGTTTCAGTTTTATTTGTAGCTCAGATGCAGGATTTCCTTGGACTTGGCAAATATAATCGAATCAACGTGCCAGGCACAGAAAGTGGTAACTGGCAGTGGCGACTTCTTGCTAAGGAGATGGCTCCTGAATTGGCTAAGAAGATATTCGATATGTCGGTTATGTACGACAGAACTAAAAAAACCCCTAAAGCTAAGAAAAAGGCTCGCAAGTAAGCGAGCTTTTTCTTTGCCTAAAAATTGAATATGTGGTAAACTAATTCAGACTTTTGAGGAGGAATTTACAAATGAAAAATAGATTTTTGGTACTGATTTTAGTGGGCGCTTTAGCTTTTTCTTTTACAGCCTGCGGCAGCAAGGAAGAGGAGAAAGCTGATACAAAGACAGAGCAGTCGGCAGATAAGAAGTCTGATGTAAAACCTATTGAATATGATGTAGACGAGTTCGTTACATTAGGCGATTACAAAGGACTTGATATCACTCTTGACGGTGAGTACGAGTACACAGACAAGGGCTTTGATGAGTATGTATCAAAGACTATCTCTGAGGCAGCTATCTATGTAGAGGACAGCAGCGCAAAGGAAATCGCAGAGGATTCTATCGTAAATGTCGACTATGTTGGTTCACAGGACGGCGTAGCTTTTGACGGCGGTTCTGCAGAGGATCAGCTTATTGATATTGGAAACAACAGCTCTGCTACAGGCGGCGGATATATCTCAGGATTTACATCTGGCCTTGTAGGACACAAGGTAGGCGAGGAAGTAGCTTACGAGGTTACATTCCCACAGGATTATGGCAATGCAGATCTAGCTGGACAGACAGTTATCTTCACATTCCAGGTTAATTACATTGCAAAGGCCATCGATTCAAAGGAGGCTCTTACAGATGAAATCGTATCTGATAAGTTTGGTTACGACACTGTAGATGCTTACATGGATGCACTTAAGGAACAATACACAGCAAGCCTTGAGAACAATCTTAAGAGCGACAAGCAGACAGCTGTTTTAAACGCAGTTTTAAATAATAGCAAGGTATCAAAGGTACCTGAGGATCTTCTTCAGGCCAGAGTAGATATGTACCTTAGTGTTTATGACAAGCAGTATCAGTCATATGGCACTACTGCAAAGGAATACTTTGAGTCAATGGGACAGGATTACGATGCTTATGTTGAAAGCATGAAGACAAGCATTCAGGAGTCTACAGAGACAGAGCTTATCCTTGAGGCTATTGCAAAGGCTGAGGGCATTGAGATTGACGAGGCAGGATACAAGGAGTTCATTCAGGGAGTTCTTTCATCATCAGGCACATCTGATGAGACAAGCTTCTATGAAGTATATGATGTAGACGGCTACACAGGCGAGAGATATTTCCGTCAGGCCTACCTTACACAGAAGGCACTTGATTTCTGCATCGACAATGCAAATTACACAGGAGCACCTGCTGAGGCAGAATAAGGAAAATACTTTATATTTTGGCCGATTTATAGTATAATCAATTAATCTTAGGGTTACTGTGAGTAGTAGCTGTTTAAAGAAAAGGAGATATTCATTATGGAACACATCAAAACATTAAATACTGCAAGATTACAGAACACTGTTAAGGAAGGCGGATGTGGCGAGTGCCAGACATCATGCCAGTCAGCTTGCAAGACTTCTTGTACAGTTGGAAACCAGAGCTGTGAGCACTCTAAGTAATTGCTCATATTTAATGAAGTAATATTTAACGCAGACCGGTCCTCATCCCACGGGATGGGGAACGGTCTATTGTGCGTTTATGAAAGGACATTTTTTTAGTGATTCACCAGTTTAAAAACAACGGTTACAACATTGTTATTGATATCAATAGCGGTGCCATCCACGTAGTAGATGAGATCACATACGATTTCCTTGGTCTCTGGCAGGAGCAGGGAAAGGATGCAGCACTTGATCAGATGAAGAAAAGCCATCCAGAGGTTTCAGAGGCAGAGCTTTCAGAGATTCAGTCTGAGATTGAACAGCTTATCGCCGATGGAGCATTATTTACAGAAGACAACTACGAGCCAAGGATTGCTGATTTTACAGCACGTCCTACAGTTGTAAAGGCTCTTTGCTTACATATAACACACGATTGCAATCTTGCCTGCAAGTATTGCTTCGCAGAAGAGGGAGAATATCACACAGGAAAGCGCGAGCTTATGACCTACGAGGTTGGTAAGCAGGCACTTGATTTCCTCGTTGCAAATTCTGGCAGCAGAAGAAACCTTGAAGTAGATTTCTTCGGCGGCGAGCCACTTATGAACTGGCAGGTAGTTAAGGATTTAGTTGCCTACGGTCGCTCAATCGAAAAAGAGCACAACAAAAACTTTAGATTTACACTCACCACAAACGGTGTGTTATTAAATGATGAGATTCAGGAATTCGCTAATAAGGAGATGGCTAACGTAGTTCTTAGCTGCGACGGTCGTCCAGAGATTCACGATCTCATGCGTCCATTCAAAAAGGGAGCAGGCAGCTACGATATCGTAATGCCAAAATTCAAGAAGCTTGCTGATTCACGTAATCAGGACAGATATTATATTCGCGGTACTTTCACACGTAACAATCTTGATTTCTCTAAGGATGTTATTCATCTCGCAAATGAAGGCTTCAAGCAGATTTCCGTTGAGCCAGTAGTTGCACAGGAGACAGATGATTATGCTCTTCGTGAGGAGGATTTACCAAAGCTCTTCGAAGAGTACGATTCACTTTGTGCTGAGATGATGCGTCGTCAGGGTACAGACGAAGATTTCAACTTCTTCCACTTCATGATTGATTTAGAGGGCGGTCCTTGTGTTTACAAGCGTCTCTCAGGTTGTGGTTCTGGTACAGAGTACATGGCAGTTACACCTACTGGTGAGCTTTATCCATGTCACCAGTTCGTTGGGAATACTGATTTCTGTCTCGGTGATGTATTTAGCGGGGTTAAGAACAAAGAAGTTGTAAATCAGTTCAAGCACTGCAATGTTTATGCAAAAGAAGAATGCAAGAATTGCTTTGCAAGATTCTACTGCAGCGGCGGATGTGCAGCAAATGCATTTAACTTCACAGGAAGCATCCTTGGAAATTACCACGTAGGATGTGAGCTTCAGAAGAAGCGTGTTGAGTGTGCTATTGCATTAAAGGTGCACAATGCAGAGATTAACGAAACAAAAGAGGCATAAACCACCTCTTTAGACTGCTCAGCAGTTATAAATTACAAGATAGGAGAATAAATAATGAAACGTTTAAAAAAAGGACAGGGGATTGCCTGGCTCGTTGCATTTGTAGTTATTCTTGGCTTACTTGGCTACTATGCATTCACAGTTATTACAGGCACAATTAAAGAAAATGATGACAGCCTAAAGCTTGGTCTCGACCTTGATGGTGGTGTCAGCATTACATACGAAGCAGTTGGAGACAAGCCTACAGATGAGCAGATGGCAGACACAATTCTTAAGCTTCAGCAGCGTATTGAAAATGACCTTGGCGAGGAGAGCTCAACAACAGAGGCAAATGTTTATCGCGTAGGCGATGACAGAATCACAGTTGAGATTCCTGGCGTTTCAGATGCAAACGCATTATTGGAGGAGTTAGGTACTCCTGGTACACTTTATTTCATCGCTCAGAAGGATAACGATGGAAATGAGAACTACACATACGGCACAGACGAAAATGGTCAGGCTGGCTATGTTCTCAACTACGATATCCAGACACTTATTGATAATGGTTCAGTAATCTGTACAGGTAAAGAAGTTACAGCAGCTCAGGGAAGAGCCGAGCAGGACAAGACAACAAGCGCTACAAAGTATGTTGTAACACTTCAGTTCAACGACGAAGGAACAAAGGCATTCGGCGACGCTACTACAGTAGCAGCTCTTGCAGGCGAGACAATTGGTATCTACTATGATGGCCAGTTCGTTTCAGTTCCAAAGGTAAACGAAGCAATCACAACAGGTAACTGTGAAATTTCTGGTATGTCTTCTATGGAAGAAGCTGACAAGCTTGCTTCATACATCCGTATCGGTGGTCTTGATATTGAGCTTCAGGAGTTAGAGTCACAGGTTGTAGGTGCTCAGCTTGGTGCTGATGCTCTTAGAACATCACTTATCGCAGCAGGTGTTGGTCTTGGTCTCGTAATGATCTTCCTTATCATTATGTACCTTGTACCTGGTGTTACAGCTTCACTTGCACTTGCACTTTACACAGCAATGCTTATCAGCATTCTTAAGGCATTTGATATTACACTTACACTTCCAGGTATCGCAGGTATGATTCTTTCAATCGGTATGGCGGTTGATGCTAACGTTATCGTATTTGCTCGTATCCGTGAAGAAATCAAGAATGGTCGCCCAGTAGTTTCATCTATTGAGTCAGGTTTCTCAAAGGCGCTTTCAGCCATCCTTGATGGTAACATCACAACACTTATCGCAGCAGCAGTACTTGGTATCCTTGGTTCAGGTTCTGTAAAGGGATTCGCAATCACTCTTGCACTCGGTGTTGTTTTATCAATGTTCACAGCACTTGTTATTACAAGAATTATTATTAACTCTTTCTATGCACTTGGTATTCGTGATGCTAAGTTCTATGGAAAGGCTAAGGAGCCTTCAAAGTTCGACTTCGTTGGCAAGAAGGCAATCTTCATTACAATTTCAGTTGTAATTATCGCAGCTGGATTTATCACAATGGGAGCTTGCAAGGCTAAGACAGGTACAGGTCTTAACTACTCACTTGAGTTCCTTGGTGGTACATCTACAACAGTTGATTTCAATGAGACATATTCACTTGCAGATTTAGATGCAAAGGTAGTACCTGTAATCGCTGAGACAATCGGTGTTAGCGAGGGAAGCATCCAGACTACAACAGTAGATGGAAGCAATCAGGCAATCTTCAAGACAAGAAACCTTACTCTTGAAGAGAGAGAGTCTTTAAATGAGATGTTCGAGAGCCAGTTCCAGGTTAAGGAAACATCTATCACACAGCAGACAATCGGTTCTACAATCTCAGGCGAGATGCGTAGCCAGTCTACAATTGCCGTACTTGTTGCAGTACTCTGCATGCTTGTATATATCTGGTTCAGATTCAAGGACATCAGATTTGCTTCTTCAGCAATCATCGCCCTTGTACATGACGTACTTATCGTACTTGCACTTTATGCATTCGCCAGAATTTCAGTAGGCGCTGCATTCATCGCATGTATGCTTACAGTTATCGGTTACTCAGTCAACGATACAATCGTCGTATTCGACCGTATCCGTGAAAACCATAAGGCAATCAGAACAGAAAATGCTGAGACACTTAAGGCACTTTGTAATGACTCACTTGCTCAGACACTTTCACGTTCTATTTCAACATCAATCACAACAGCAATCATGGTACTTATGCTCCTCATCCTTGGTGTATCATCAATCAGAGAGTTCGCATTACCACTTCTTGCTGGTGTAATTGCTGGTACATATTCATCAATCTTTATTGCAACACAGCTTTGGTACATCTTTAAGCTTAAGTTTGCTTCAAAGAATTAAGATTAGAAGTAGGAGAATAAACATGATAGACATTAAGTTTTTACGTGAGAATCCAGACGCAGTTAAGGAAAACATTAAGAAAAAGTTTCAGGAGCATAAGCTTGGCCTCGTAGATGAGGTTATCGAGCTTGATGACAAGAGACGTGCTGCTCAGCAGGAAGCTGACGACCTCCGTGCTCAGATGAATAAGGCATCAAAGGAAATTGGTGCTCTTATGGGTCAGGGCAAGAAGGATGAGGCTGAGAAGGCTAAGGCTGAGGTAGCAGAGCTCAAGCAGAAGATTAAGGACTTAGAGCCAGTTGAGAAGGAGCTTGCTGATAAGGTTGAGGAAATCATGATGAAGATTCCTAACATTATCGACCCTAGCGTTCCAATTGGTCCTGATGATTCCTGCAACGTAGAAATCGAAAAGTTCGGCGAGCCAGTTGTTCCTGATTTCGAGATTCCTTATCACACAGATATCATGGAGAGATTCAATGGTATCGATTTGGATGCTGCTGGTAAGGTCGCTGGTAACGGCTTCTACTACCTTATGGGAGACATCGCTCGTCTTCACTCAGCAGTTATTTCATACGCTCGTGATTTCATGATCGACAGAGGATTTACATATTGCATCCCACCTTTCATGATTCGTTCAAACGTAGTAACTGGTGTTATGTCATTCGAAGAAATGGATGCCATGATGTACAAGATTGAAGGTGAGGACCTTTACCTCATCGGTACATCAGAGCACTCTATGATTGGTAAGTTCATTGATACACTCAATGATGAAGCTAATCTTCCATACACACTTACAAGCTACAGCCCTTGCTTCAGAAAGGAAAAGGGCGCACACGGTATTGAAGAGCGTGGTGTATATCGTATCCACCAGTTCGAAAAGCAGGAGATGATTGTTGTATGTAAGCCAGAGGATTCAAAGAAGTACTACGATATCCTTTGGAACAACACAGTTGATTTATTCCGCAGCTTAGATATTCCTGTTCGTACACTTGAGTGCTGTTCAGGAGATTTAGCAGATCTTAAGGTTAAGTCTTGTGACGTAGAGGCTTGGTCACCACGTCAGAAGAAATACTTCGAGGTTGGTAGCTGCTCTAACCTTGGCGATGCTCAGGCACGTCGTCTTAAGATTCGTGTTAAGGATGAGAACGGAAACAAGTACTTTGCTCACACACTTAACAACACAGTAGTTGCTCCACCACGTATGCTTATCGCATTCTTGGAGAACAACTTACGTGCAGATGGCTCAGTTGCTATACCAGAAGCACTTCGTCCATACATGGGTGGAAAGACTGAGTTGACACCTTTGAAATAACGTTTTATAATCAAGCAGTTCTCGTTTTGAGAACTGCTTGATATTTAGGGGTAGGTTTTTACAATGTAGTTTATTGTAAGAATTAAGAAAAGAGAATTATATGTCAATTCAGAGTAGAGAAGATATTAGAAACATTGCCATCATCGCACACGTAGATCATGGTAAGACTACACTTGTAGATGAGCTTTTAAAGCAGTCAGGTGTATTTAGAGAGAATCAGGAAGTTGCAGAGCGTGTCATGGACTCAAATGATATTGAGCGTGAGCGTGGTATCACTATCCTTTCAAAGAACACTGCAGTATATTACAAGGACACAAAGATTAACATCATTGATACACCAGGTCATGCTGACTTCGGTGGTGAGGTTGAGCGTGTACTTAAGATGGTAAACGGTGTTGTACTTGTAGTAGATGCTTTCGAAGGCGCAATGCCACAGACCAAGTTCGTTCTTATGAAGGCACTTGATCTTGATTTACCAGTTATTGTATGTATTAACAAAATCGATAGACCAGAGGCTCGTCCAGACGAAGTTATCGATGAGGTTCTTGAGCTTTTCATGGATCTTGATGCGTCAGATGAGCAGCTTGACTGCCCATTCATTTATGCTTCAGCTAAGGAAGGTTTTGCTATCAGAGACCTTAACGAAGAGCATAAGGATATGACAGCTCTCTTCGAGACTATCATTGATTACATCCCAGCACCAAAGGGTGACCCAGAGGCACCTACACAGGTACTTATCTCTACAATCGATTACAACGAGTACGTTGGACGTATCGGTATTGGTAAGGTAGAGAATGGTTCTATCAAGGTTAACCAGGATGCTATCGTTGTTAATGCACACGACGAGACAAAGAATAATAAGGTTCGTATTTCAAAGCTTTTTGAGTACGACGGTCTTAATAAAGTAGATGTTACAGAAGCTCAGATTGGTTCTATCGTTGCGATTTCTGGTATTTCAGATATCCACATTGGAGATACAATCTGTGCAGTAGATGCTCCAAATCCAATTCCTTTCCAGAAGATTTCTGAGCCTACTATTTCAATGAACTTCATTGTAAATGATAGCCCACTTGCTGGTCAGGAAGGTAAGTTCGTTACTTCACGCCACATCCGTGAGCGTCTTATGAAGGAGCTTAACACTGATGTATCACTTCGTGTAGAGGATACAGATTCACCAGATTCACTTAAGGTTTCTGGACGTGGTGAGCTTCACCTTTCAGTACTTATCGAGAACATGCGTCGTGAAGGTTTTGAGTTTGCTGTATCAAAGGCAGAGGTTCTTTACAAGGAAGACGAAAAGGGCCATAAGCTCGAGCCAATGGAGCGCGCTTATGTAGATGTTCCTGATGAGTTTACAGGAGCTGTTATCGAGAAGCTTTCTCAGAGAAAGGGTGAGCTTCAGAATATGACACCTATCGCAGGTGGATACACTCGTATTGAGTTTAAGATTCCTTCACGTGGTCTTATTGGATATCGTGGAGAATTCATGACAGATACTAAGGGAAATGGTATAATCAATACAATTTTCGACGGCTATGAGCTTTACAAGGGTGACATTGCTTATCGTAAGCTTGGTTCACTTATCGCATTTGAGACTGGTGAGTCAGTTACATATGGACTTTTCTCAGCTCAGGATCGTGGTACACTTTTCATCGGACCAGGCGAAAAGGTTTATTCTGGTATGGTTATTGGTCAGTGTTCTCGTGCAGAGGATGTTGAACTTAATGTATGTAAGAAGAAGCACCTTACAAATACTCGTTCATCTTCAGCTGATGAAGCACTTACACTTGTACCACCAAGAGTACTTAGCCTTGAGCAGGCACTTGATTTCATCGATGTAGATGAGCTTTTAGAGGTTACACCAGAATCTCTTCGTATCAGAAAGAGAATTCTTGATCCTACACTTAGAAAGAGAGCTAGCTTTAAGAAATAAGGAGACTTATGGAAAAAGGAATTGTTCAAGTATATTACGGAACTGGACAGGGAAAGTCAGCTGCAGCCTTAGGACAGGCTATTCGTAATGCCTCGCAGGGACGCACCACTACTATTATTCAGTTCCTTAAATCTGAGACAAATACTGAGTACTTAAGTAAGCTTGAGCCTGAAATTAAGCTTTTTAGATTTGAGCGCTCAAAAGAGAGTTTCGCTGAGTTAACAGATGAACAAAAGCAGGAAGAGATTTTGAATATTCAAAATGGTCTTAACTATGCTAAGAAGGTTCTCGGTACAGGCGAAAGCGATCTGGTTATTCTTGATGAGATTCTTGGCGTTGTTGATGAAGGCATCGTTCCAGAGCAGGATATTTTATGCGCTTTGGAGGGACGTTCATATTCAACTAATGTCATTTTGACAGGATTAAATATTACAAGAGGAATATTTGAAATTGCTGACAGTGTTTTAAATTTAAAACCTGAGAAGTAATTCCATAGAACTGCCATGGGCTTTTTGGGCTTCTATGGCAGTTCTGTTTATATATGACCAAATAGGACAGTTGGCAAAAGCAGTAGAAAGAGAGAGGTAGAATAATGACAAAAGTAGTAATGCACGGATGCAACGGACACATGGGAAGAGTTATCACAGATATTTGCAAAAATGATTCTGAGGTAACTATTGTTGCAGGAGTAGATAAATTTAAGGGTATCGACAATGAGTATCCAGTATTTGATTCACTTGCAGAGGTTGATGTGGACTACGATGTTGTAATTGATTTTTCTACAGCAGCAGCTGTTGATGATATGCTTGATGTTTGCGAGAAGAATGGGAAGCCAGTTGTCCTTTGCACTACAGGACTTGATGACAAGATGCTTGCACACGTTGATTCTGCATGTAAAAAGGTAGCGATTCTCCGCTCTGCAAACATGTCATTGGGTATAAATACACTATTTGATTTATGTAAGAAAGCTACTCAGATTTTTGCTGACGCAGGTTTTGATATCGAAATCGTGGAGAAGCATCACAATCAGAAACTTGATGCTCCTAGTGGAACAGCACTTGCACTTGCAGATGCATGTAATGATGCTTTAGACGAGAAGTACGAGTATTGCTATGGTAGAGCAGACAGACGTGAGAAGAGACCTAAGAATGAAATCGGTATTTCAGCAGTTCGTGGTGGAAATATCGTAGGTGAACACGAGGTTATCTTTGCAGGACTTGATGAGGTTATCACAATCAAGCATACTGCTTATTCAAAGAGCGTATTTGGTAAGGGGGCTGTAGAGGCAGCTAAGTTCCTTGCTGGTAAGCCAGCAGGACTCTATGATATGAAGAAAGTTATCGAAAATAAATAGCCTTCTCCCTAGGGGGGATGGATGAGGTGTATATGTATATTCAGTTAAACTCACAGATAATATGCTATGAAAGAACCGGGGAACAGGGAACCCCGGTTATTCTCATACATGGAAATAGCGAAGACCACCATATCTTTGATCCATTGGTAGAGCCTCTCAGCAGAGACCATGTAGTTTATGCCATGGATTCAAGAGGCCACGGTGAGAGCGCCACACCAAAGGAATATCATTATGGCGATATGGCAAAGGATGTCATTAATCTGATTAAGGCATTAGATATTGAAAAGCCATATCTTCTTGGATATTCTGACGGAGGTATTATTGCCCTTTTGGTGGCTATGGAGGCTAGTGAATTACTTTCTGGAATTATCTGCTGCGGAGCAAACCTTACTCCAGCAGGATTACATCACAGGGATATCAGGGAAATGAAAAGGTATTACAAGAAAACCAACGACCCTAAAACTTTGATGATGTTACAGGAACCAGATATCAGTCCAGAGGATTTGAAAAAGATTGCTGTTCCAGCTATGATTTTTGCCGGAGAGAAGGATTGTGTAAGACAGAAGGAATCCGAAAAGATAGCTTCTAGCATCCCTAATTCAGTGTTAAAAATACTCTCAGGGGAAACTCATAGTAGCTATATTGTACAAAAAGATACTTTATACCCACATATAGAAAGTTTTATTAGATAATTTTGATAGTTGCCATTATACCAATAGGAATGTATAATGTTATAAAATGTGAATGAAATGTGAAATCTATTCAGAAATATAATGTTACGTGAAAAAGTTTTCAATTGGTAATGACGATGAATCAGAATAAGTTAATTTTTAATTTTCAAAAACGTTTAAATAATCTGATGCTTATACTGTGCGCATGTGCACTTGTTATAGGCTTCTTAGTGACGAACGAGAAATCAGAGAGTGATACTCCTACCATCAAGATTGAGCCATATCAGGTGGCAAGATTAGAAGATGGTTCAAAGGAGTACTTCTTTGATTTGTCTTCTTTTGATAGCCATTATTCCGGCTTCATGTTTTACACATCTCATCAGTTTGTAAAAGCTTATAATTCTGGACGAGAGATTTATTCATTTACCAAAACAGGAGGCATCTTAGGTTCTACACCAGGTTCAGCTTACAATTTTATATCAGTAAATGAAAAGATGCTTAATGTGGCTATTATCATTAAGCCAGTATATGAATGTGTCCAGGATCAGGTTCCTACATTTTATGTGGGAAATGCATACCAGATGTATGATAATTTGCTCAGAAATTCTTTGCCAAAGTTCTGTGCAAGTTTATTAATTGTGATATTTAGTTTTATCATTTTGATTTACTATGCATTTATGAACAAGAGACTTAACTTGGGCAGAGAGTTAGTTCATTTGGCGTATTTTGCATTATTCATTGGAACATGGACATTGAACGAGACAGACGTATCAGTGCTTCTTTTTAATAACAAAATCTTTGACTCTGTAATTCCATATTTATGTTTAATGATGGTTATTGCACCATTTGTACTGTTCTTTGATGGTTATTTGGGAATCAATGGAAAGATAGTTAAGAGAATTATAGTCATAGCATCTATGGTCGAGTTTGTCGTATTTACTGCGCTTCATTTATTGAAGATTTTAGAATATAGAGAGACTCTTGTTTACATGCAGATTTTAATTCTTGTTGCAGCTATATATGTTGTCTCAGCGATTGCTATTCAGCTTTATCATAGAGATTTTTCTCGTCAGACAAAAATATGTGCTACCGGAGTATTACTATTTACTATCTCGATTATCATTGACGTAAGAAATTATTACAGTGAGGTTGGTGACTCAGATAAAATGGGTCGCTATATGTTCCTTATTTTTGTAAGTCTTCTTGCGTGGGATTTGATTAAGGGAACTAACGAGATTATTGAGAAGGGCCGCCATGTTAAGCAGCTTGAAATTTTCGCCCTTACGGATACAATGACTGGTCTCTACAATAGAAATGCTTTTGAAAGTCATGTAGAGGCAGAAAAGAAGCTTGATGGAATTATTGCTGTAGTTGCTGATGCTAATGGACTTAAGGCTTGTAATGATACATACGGTCATGAAGCTGGAGATGAGTACATCACACTTGTTGCAGAGATTTTCAATAGTGTATTTGGAAGATATGGAACCTGCTACCGTACAGGTGGAGATGAGTTCTGTTGTATTATTCCTGCCAATAAGGCAGTTAACATGGAGCGTTTGAAGAAGCTCTTTATGACAAAGATTTACACAGCAAATCACGAAGGCGGCTATCAGTATAAGATTGGTGTAGCCATCGGAACTGCAATGTTTGATGAAAAGCTCGATGAGGATTTCCGCGCACTTGTAAAGCGCGCAGACGCATCGATGTATGAAAATAAAAAAGCTTGTAAATCCTGCTAGATATCCAAAGAATTCATCCAGTCGACCAGTTCCTGCAAGCCATCTTCGGTGAAGGCAGCGAGCTTCGACTGCTTTGATTCTTCAGGAGTGTTTTCTGAACTGAATGGGCCAGGCCAGATGGTGGCCTTGAACATATCCTCCTCAGAATCCTCTTCACGGAATCTTTCAATTTTATAACATTTATTCTTATCGCTCCCTGTAAATGAGGGAGCTTTTTTATAATATCCAAGTGATAAGAGTCTTCCTCTGTCTATCATTATTTTTCCTCCGAAAATCAATATAATTCTATTCAATAGTACCGATTTTGAAAGACTTTGTCACTAAAGAATGGTAATATATTTATATAGAATATGTTAAGGCCTAATTAACGGGGGACATGCTTATGGATAAAGGAAGGCTTTTCAGAATAATTTGTGGAGTGATGATTGCAATCATAGTAGGAATTCTTGTTATTCTGTTCGTCAGTGATGATGATACAGAGTCGGAATTCACCATTGATATGTCAAAGGATTACTCTGATACCGCCAACTGGATGGAGAAGCTTTCTGACGATGTTTACATTTCGCAGATTACTATTCCAGGTGCTCACAACAGTGCTTCACAGAATGTAGCACTGGGTTATGTTATGAGATGCCAGGATACATCCATAGCTCAGCAGCTTGAGAATGGTTACAGATATCTGGATTTCAGAGTTGCCATCGAGGAGACTGAGGATGGGGATAAATTAAAGCTGGTTCATGACTTTGCCAGCTGCCACATCGACGGAAATCTTTTCTCAGACTTTCTGTATTTTGATGATGCTGTTGCTGACGTTTACAAATTCCTTCAGAAGCATTCCACAGAGACAGTCATTATCAATATCAAGATTGAGGATGAAGATTATTCTACAGCCGACATCCAGAAGCTTTTGTTAGAGCAGGTAAAGTCTAATAAGGATTACTGGTATACAGAAAACGAGATTCCTACATTGGGCGAGGCCAGAGGCAGAATTGTCCTTGGCACCAGATTTAATGATGAGGTTGCATCAGATATTACTGGTCTGAACATGATATGGGACGAGCAGGACAACAGAGTACCAGCGGACATTCCTTACGAGCTCTATGTTAATTCAGGTTACAGATTCTGGGTTCAGGACAGATATAAATACACAGTTGAGGATAAATATGAAGCTGTAGTGGATGGTTTGGAAAACTGCGAAGCTGACGAGACTACCATGTTTTTGAATTTCGTCAGCACAGCCGGAGATGGCAAGGTTGGCCATCCAAAGGGCTACGCCAAAGCTTTGAATACTCTGCTTATGGAATATGAGCTAAAATCAGAGACCAGCTATGGTGTTATCATTGTAGATTTTGGTACAGCTGATTTGGCAAGACATATTTATTATTCGAATTTTTAAGTTAGGAGCAATATAGATTATGGAAAGAAATTATGATGAAGAAGAAATCAATCCAATACTTTTAGATTTTTTGGATACAGACGATTTTGAGGAGAAATACAAAATTTTGGTAGCTACACCTATTATGGATTTTGACAATCTTCTCATTGATAATATGGCTTCATCAATAGATGTAGTTGTGGAAGATGGAGATATCGAATCCAGAGTTCAGGATCTAAAAAATTGTGTTCGAACTCGATCAAAATACGAGACATTACGATTTAGACGTTAATGTTAAATATGTATGAAAATTTGGCGAAAAACAACAAATAATGTGGCTGTGGTATTAAAATGATTTTAGTGTAGTGTGTAAGGGATACATTTTTCTTAGTTAAGGAGAATACCATGGCCAATACAAAATCTTCAGAAAAGCACGCAAAAATAAAGAATAAGCTGATTGCGTTATTGATGCCAGTAGTATTGCTTCAGGTGATACTACTGGTTGTTATTTCTGGTTATATTTCCAGCCAGAGTCTGAAAAAAATGGCAACAGCTCAGCTTGATTCTTCTATTTCAAATCAGGGAGATAATATCGAATCCTGGTTACAGAAAAATCTCGAGAATTTCTCAACAGCCAAGCAGGTTATTGAGACTCAGAAGCCTGACGATGAGGCTCTGCAGTCTCTTTTGGATGCATTCTATGGCTACAACACCTATTGTACTGACGGATTTTATATTGCCAGCGAATCAGGTAAATTCATGAAGGCTAGTGAATCCTCTAAAACTGTTTCAAATCCAAAGGATGAGGAATGGTATAAGCAGGGTATTACTCGTGTGCGCCTGAATTATGGTGGGGCTTATAAAAATGCAAATGGTGATTCCGTTATAAGTGCATCAGGTATTCTTAATGATGGAAGCGACGAACTTAAAGTTTTTGCAGCTGATGTTACACTAGACCAAATTAGTATTATCGTTAATTCTGGTGTAAAAATGGATCAGGCAACATCTTTCCTTATTGATTCTTTTGATGGCACTATATTGGCTCACAGAGATGCCTCTAGAATATTCACAGTTCTTGGTGAAGATGATTCAGATAAGCTTATGGCAGGTATAGCAAAGAAATTTGCTGAACGTGATTATACAACCACCGAAATAGAAGGTTATCAGGTGGCATTCAGAAATATTGCTGGAACTGAATGGTATCTTGTTTCCTATATTAGCAATAGTGTAATTTTACAGGACGTAAATAAATTGATACAGCTTTTGGCAATAATTGGTGTAGTAGCAATTATCCTTATAGTTATTCTTATTAATGTACTTGTAAGTAGAGTTATTGCACCTATTGGAAATATTACAAAGCATATTTCTGATATGTCTGCTGGTGATTTTACAATTAAGGTTAAACAGGAGAGCAATGATGAAATCGGACTTATGGGCCGGAAGGTAAGTGAGTTTGTAGAGTCGATGCGAGGAATGCTATCTGAGATTAATAATGAGTCTGAAAGACTGAAAGAACAATCCGATAACTCAGATAGAGTTTCAAAGGATATGTTTGATGCATCTCGTTCACAGGCGGATGCTATGCAGAATCTGAATGCTACAGTAGATCAGCTCGCAATAGCAGTTAATGAAATTGCTGAAAATGCAACAACTCTTGCTATGGTAGTGGCAGACACAAGAGATAATTCAAATGAGGCTAATGTCAGCATGAAAGAGACTGTAGAGATAAGTAAGAAAGGTAAGGCTGACATGGAACAGCTTTCAGCTGCCATGGAAGAAATCAAGAGCAGTAATGATCAGCTGGTAGAATCAATCAATGAGGTTGGAAAGGTTTCTGAGGAAATCACAAAGATTGTCAGCTTGATTAAAGATATTGCAGATGAAACAAATCTACTTTCACTTAATGCTTCCATTGAAGCGGCAAGAGCTGGTGAGGCAGGAAAGGGATTTGCAGTTGTTGCAACAGAAATTGGAAAACTTGCTCAGAATTCAGCTTCCAGTGCAGAGAATATTTCGAACCTTATCAATGAGGTTAGTAGAGCAATAGATAGTGTTGTAGAGCAGGCTCAGTCAAGTGCGGAGGAAATTGAGCAAAACTCAGAGAGAATCGGTACAGCGCTTGAAACCTTTGATAAGATTTATCTTAACATAGAAAAATCTAATGAATTGATTGAATTGATGCTTGATAATATTCAGAAGGTTGATGATGTAGCAAACAATGTTGCTGCAATATCTGAGGAGCAGGCAGCTAGTGCTGATGAGATTCTTGAAACATCACAGAATATGGTTGAACAGGCCAATAGCATTAGTCAGAGCAGTCAGGATGTAGCAGACAATTCTCACGAGTTGGCAAATACATCTCAGAAGCTTACGGATTATGTTCAGAAATTCAAGATTGATGAGGAGGTAAGTGATTATGAAGGTTAGCAGAAAATGTAGAAACCTTACGGTACTTCTTCTTACAATTATAATGTCCTTAGGATTGGTTTTGACAGGCTGTGGAAGCTCTGGAGGTTCTAGTAGCTCTGGAGGTTCTGGAGGACTCAAGGCTTTCTACTCAGGGCCTCCATCTGATACTTTTAAGCAGATGCTGATGGATAAGCTTGCAGAATATGCCCCTAGTGAAGGTATAGATCTTACAATTGGGGAGGCTTGCGCTTCTACAAATGATCAGGTGGAGCAGATTAAAAAAGCGGTAGCGGATGGATATGATGCTATCATTTGCTTGCCTGTTGATAGAGCAACAGCATTGCAGCTTGAAATTGCAGCTGGTGATAAACCAATTATTTACGTTAATGCTTGTCCTGATGAGCAGTTCCTAAAGCCAAATAAATATATGGCTGTTAGTAGCTACGAGATGAATGCCGGTGAATATCAGGCTGAGTATGTTTACAATAAACTGGGCAAGCCAAGCTCAATGAACATTATTATTTTCCGTGGAGAGGCAACTCATAATGCAGCAGTAGCCCGTTCAGTATCAGTAAAGAACTGGTTGAGAAGCCAAGGGGTTGCAGTTAATGTCGTTTTTGATGATACTGCGAATTGGAATCCTGATCAGGCAAAGGATTTGTTCCGTATTTTCCAGAAAACGAATCAAAGCTTTGATGCAATTTTCTGTAATAATGATGATATGGCACTTGGTGCCGTAGAAGCTCTAAAAGAAGCTGGTTATGACTTGGATAAATATCCTGTAGTAGGTGTAGATGCAACTGTTGCAGGATGCGAATCTATTGCAAAGGGCGAGATGCAGTTTACAGTTTATCAGTCAGCAGATGGCCAAGCTCAAAAGGCTATTCAGTTAACAAAGGCATTGGCAAGCGGTGGCACAGCAGATGGAATAGAGGGATTATCAGAAGATGGATATTACATTTGGGTTCCATTTGAAAGAGTAGATGCCAGCAATGTGAAGGACTACATGAAATAAAGATGAGGTGTCAGATCATATTAGAATTATGATATTCTCTATTATCTGTCACATCTTCCCCAAACCAATCAGGGGCAACGAAATTCTGGGCTTCTTCAATGGATGGAAATTCTACTTCCGCCATGATGAGGCCCTTTTTATGTCCTTCAAAAACATCCAGCTCTATAGTATATGGATCAAATGGAATGAGATAGCGACGTTTAGTAATAGCGTGGCCATCAATCTTTTCTCTAAGGTGCTCATAGGCTTCCTTTGTAAGCTCAGCCTCGATTTCTTCACGAGCCATAAGTCCACTACCCTTATAGGTAAGAATATATTTGTCATTCTTTTTTCTTATGCGGACAACAGGATGAGTGCAGAGGTAGCCCTGCTCGATATCAACATAATTATATTTAGATAAATCTGGTAATTCTTTTATTAAGAATTTGCGTTCAATTTCCATAGTTTTTTCGCTCCTTTTACACATAGTAACATAGGTGTGAAATATATAAATGTCTTGAAATTCTTGCGCTTCTGAGGTAAAATACTGTATACGAGTGTGGCCTAGGGCCAATTGAATTAGTATTAAATGTGCGAAAGGATGTTGTTTCGCACCTGTTAAGGAGGATTTTATAATGATTACAGCCGGTGATTTTAGAAACGGTATGACTATCGAGATGGATAACAAGGTTTACCAGGTTATCGAGTTCCAGCACGTAAAGCCAGGTAAGGGCGCAGCTTTCGTTCGTACAAAGCTTAAGGATATCAAGGGTGGCGGTGTTACAGAGACATCTTTCCGTCCTACAGAGAAGTTCCCAGCTGCACGTATCGATCGTAAGGATATGCAGTACCTTTATAATGATGGTGAGCTTTACAACTTCATGGATGTTGAGACATATGATCAGGTTGCTCTTACAGCAGATCAGATCGGTGATGCTCTTAAGTTCGTTAAGGAAAACGAGATCGTTAAGATGCTTTCACACAATGGTTCAATCTTCTCAGTTGAGCCACCTATGTTCGTAGAGCTTCAGATTACAGATACAGAGCCAGGTTTCAAGGGCGACACAGCTACAGGTGCTACAAAGCCAGCTACTGTTGAGACAGGCGCACTTGTTTACGTTCCACTTTTCGTTGAGAACGGCGAGACAATCAAGATCGACACAAGAACAGGTGAGTATCTTTCACGTGTTTAATATTGAGACAGTTATTTAGTTAGGATTATTATGGATTACAGAGAATTTCCGCTTTCACAGCTTTTACAAAACAGAAAAATATTTGCTGTATTTGATGAAGAATTCCAAAAAGGTACATGGCTTGATGCCACAGCACTTCTTGGAAGTGACAGCACTATAAATCAGTTATATCGTGACGGTACAGTGCCTCGCGAGACACTTGATACAATTGTTGAGAGACTCTCTGGAAAATAAATAATTGAATCTTTTAAGAACCTTGGTTTTCCAAGGTTCTTTTTTATACACGAATTTGCTATTATATAGATAAGTTCAGAAGGAGGGTTAATCATGCATATTTCAGATTCTATTAAGTACATAGGATGTAATGACAAGACAATTGATTTGTTCGAGGGTCAATATCCAGTTCCAAACGGAGTATCTTATAATTCATATTTGATATTAGACGAAAAAGTAGCTGTTATGGATACAGCAGATCCAAGAGTCACAGATGAGTGGCTTGGAAATCTTGAGAGAGAGCTTGCAGGTCGCAAGCCAGATTATCTTGTAGTATCACATATGGAGCCAGATCACGCTGGTTCTATTAAGGTATTCCTTGAGAAGTATCCTGAGACAACAGTAGTAGGAAATGCAAAGACATTTACTATGATGGGACAGTTTATGGATGCAGCTCTCTTTGAGAATAGAAAGCATGTAGTAGCTGAAGGTGACACACTTTCACTTGGTAGCCATGAGCTTACATTCGTTTTTGCACCTATGGTTCACTGGCCAGAGGTTATGGTTGAGTACGAGTCTAGCGAGAAGATTCTTTTCTCTGCTGACGGCTTTGGAAAGTTTGGCGCCCTTGACTGTGATGAGCCATGGGATGATGAGGCTCGTAGATATTATCTTAACATTGTTGGTAAGTATGGTGTTCAGGTACAGGCATTGTTGAAAAAGGCAGCAGGTCTTGATATTGCAAAGATTTGCCCACTTCACGGCCCTGTTCTTACAGAGAATCTTGGTCACTATATTGATCTTTATGACAAGTGGAGCAGCTATAAGCCAGAGGAAGAGGGCGTGCTTATCGTAAGCGCATCTATCCATGGAAATACAAAGAAAGCCGCTCTCAAACTTCAGGAGAAGCTTGAGGCAGCAGGTAAGAAGACTATGTTTATCGATGTGACTCGTGACAGCATGTCAGAGGCAGTTGCCAGAGCATTCTATTACGATAAGATGGTATGCTGTGGATGTACTTATGACGGTGGATTATTCCCGCCTATGCAGGACTTCTTACATCACCTTACAGCAAAGGCTTACCAGAATCGTAAGGTTGGCTTCGTAGAGAACGGAACATGGGCACCTCAGGCGGCACGTTGCATGAAGACCATCCTCGAGTCATCTAAGGGATTAGAATTCATCGAGCCAGTCGTATCAATCAAATCTACATTAAACGACGTATCAGAAGCTCAGATGGATGAGTTAGTAAAGAATTTATAAATAGCTTGTAGCTATACTTCTACACCATGTGATTTTCGGTATTCACTGGGTGCTACGCTCTTGAAGCGCTTAAAAGCCTTCGAGAACGTAAATGCATCCGAGTATCCTACACGTAATGCTATGCTACTGACACTTTCTGTACTTTCCAGAAGGAGCTCAGTAGCTTTTTTCATGCGATAAGAGCTGAGGTATTCCTGCGGAGTGTATCCGGTGGCATGCTTGAAAAGTCTTGATAAATAACTGCGATTAAGGCCGCAGGCCGCAGCAATTTCCTCCACACTGATAGGCTCCGAATATTTAAGTCGAATAAAATTGATTGCGCTTTTTACATATGCCAGGCGAGGATCCACATCATTAAAGATTCTGTTTTTAGAAAGAGAAATGATGGTGTCAAAGAACTCGTAAACCTTGGCATAGCAATAGCATTCCCTGTCGCTGTGGTCATAGATATCTCCGAGAATATCCAGGATAATACCAGAGTCAGATTTTGGAATATATATAGGATTCTCTTCTGAAATTCCAGCACTGTTAAACAGTTCCATGGTTCGTGGACCGTCCACATGAATCCAGGTATACTCCCATGGATCTTCTGCGTCGGCCTCATAGTAGGCTTTGCATTTGGCTGGAATAAGGAACCCCTGGCCACTTTCTATATCATATCTTTTATCATCTAAAATGAGATATCCCTTGCCAGAAATTACATAATGAAAAATGGTGCGGGTGCGCACAATTGGGCCATAGCTGTAGTTTGGAACACACTTGTAACGTCCCACTTCGAAAAGATAAAAATCGTTGGATTTTGTACAGTCAATGAATTTGACTTTGTCTACGCCGGTAACTTCCATTTTATTATTCTCCTAAATGCCGCTAGCCGCGGTGCATATCATATATGTCACATTATGACATTAATCTGGTCAACAAAAACATCCCCAAAAACGCCTATGAATACTATAATTCATTTTATCGTAAGGAAAAATTAGTTTCAATGGGAGGCACATATGGCTATCAAAATTTTTGAAAAAGAGAAGCAGTTTCATTTATACAATTCAAAGGTTAGCTATGTAATCGGTGAATGCCGTGATGGTGAAATCGGTCAGCTTTATTTTGGAAAAAGAATAAATGAAAATCAGATTATATATGGATATCAGACATTGGCAGGAAGACCACTTTGCTGTCCAGTAACAGATGATGAGAATTACACAAAGGAGCTTGCAAGCCTTGAATATCCAGCTTTTGGTAATGGTGATTTCAGAGGACCAGCATATGAAATCAGACAGGCAAATGGCTCTAGAGTAACCAATCTTGTTTATGATAGATATGAAATATATCAGGGCAAGAAACCAATTCCTGGTCTTCCAGCCAGCTACGTAAATACGGATTCAGAAGCGACAACCCTTGAGATTGTTTGCAAGGATGAATTGATAAATGTAGAGGTAACTCTCTATTACACAATCTATGAAAACTACAATATCATTACTCGTCATTCAAGTTTTAGAAATCTTGGCTCTGAGGAAGTAAAGCTTACAAAGGCATATAGTGTTTGCTTAGATTTGCCTGATTATGAGTATGACTGGATGCAGTTTGAGGGAGCGTGGGGAAGAGAGCGTTATCCACATGTTCGCTCAGTAGAAAAGGGCATTATTTCCATCGAAAGCATGCGTGGACATTCAAGTGCCAACTTCAACCCATTTGTAATTTTGAAGCGTAAAAATACAGATGAATTTCAGGGCGAAGCAATCGGTGTAAATCTTGTCTACAGCGGTAACTTTAGAGCGGCAGCAGAGGTGGATAACTTTGGTAAACTTCGCTTCACAATGGGTATAAATCCAAACTGGTTTGTATGGCCTCTTAATTCAGGGGAAGTGTTTGATACACCTGAGGTTATCATTTCATATACCAAGGAGGGTCTTAATGATTTAAGCCAGAACATTCATAAATTTATGAACAACAACCTAGTTCGTTCACCATACAAGAACAAGCCAAGACCAATTCTTCTCAACAACTGGGAAGCCACAGAGATGGAATTTGATGAGGAGAAGATTCTTAATATTGCTAAGAAGGGACAGGAAGCAGGCGTAGAGCTTTTTGTACTTGATGATGGATGGTTTGGCAAGCGTGATGATGATTATGCAGGACTTGGAGATTGGTTCGTAAATACGAATAAGCTTCCAGATGGAATTACAGGACTTGCTAAAAAAGTAAACGAGCTTGGTCTTGATTTTGGTCTTTGGATTGAGCCAGAAATGGTAAATCCAGATTCTGATTTATATCGTGCACATCCTGATTGGGTACTTGCTGCACCAGAACGCAGAAGAACTCTTGGTCGTCACCAGATGGTACTTGATTATTCAAAGCCAGAGGTTGTAGATAACATTTATCATCAGCTTTACGACGTTATTTCAAAGGCAAATATTAGCTATATCAAGTGGGATATGAACCGCTCAATTACAGAGTGCTTTAGCCAAGGAATAGAGCCTGAAAAGCAAGGCATGGTTTATCACAAATATATCCTTGGAGTATACTCACTTTACGAGAGACTCATTAAGGATTTCCCACATATCTTGTTTGAGTCATGCGCAAGCGGCGGTGGAAGATTTGATGCAGGACTATTATATTACGCTCCACAGGCATGGACATCAGATGATACAGATGGACATGAGCGTGTGAAGATTCAGTACGGTACAAGCTACGGTTATCCAATTGCATCTATGGGTGCTCACGTTTCTAAATCACCTAACAACCAGACTGGACGTATCATGCACGTAGATGACAGAGCAAATATTGCATGCTTCGGAACCTTTGGCTACGAGCTGGATCTTAACGATGTGGATGAGGAAGAATTCGAAGCAGTTAAGCGCCAAATTGTATTTATGAAGGAATACAGAGGACTTTTCCAGTACGGAACACTTTACAGATTGCAGTCTCCATTTGAGAAGAATATTGCAAGCTGGATGGTTGTTTCAGATGATAAGAAGAAGGCGGTCGTAGTTATGTACAAGACCCACAAGACTCCAAACATCGGAATGGAGACAATTAAACTTCAGGGTCTCGACGAAAACCTTATTTACAATATTAATAACAAGGAAAAATTATACGGAGATTTCCTTATGGAACGTGGACTTGGCACAATGGGTGCTGACGAACCATGGTATCATGCCGACAAGGATTTCACATCTCGTATGTTTATACTTGAAGCAGAGTAAGCTTAGAAAGCAGGTTTTGCATATTGCAAAATCTGCTTTCTTTATTTTGGAAATAGTATTGTCGAAATATGTCACATTTAGACATTTAATAGTGTGATTATTCCATGCTAATAAGGGGACAGATTAGCTAAGATGGGTATATGTTCGAAGGAACGAACAATGAAGAAAAAAGGAAAATATGGGAGGTATGTATTATGATGGCTAAAAGATTAGCTGCAATGGTTCTTAGCGCATTCATGGCAGTGTCTATGGTTGCGTGTGGTGGTGCTGGTGGTGATACATCCGGCGCAGGAGATTCTGCAGGTGGGGAAGCTACAGAGGCTCCAGAGGCAATGAAGGGCAGTGTTGAAGGCGAACTTACAGTTTCTATATGGGACGAAAATCAGAGACCTGGTCTTCAGAAAATCATTGACGAGTGGTCAGCTCAGTCTGGGGTAAAGGCTACTATTCAGGTAGTTGGCTGGGATGATTATTGGACACTTCTTGAGGCTGGTGCTTCAGGTGGAGAGCTTCCAGACGTATTCTGGATGCACTCAAATCAGGCACAGAAGTACATGGAAAATGACATGCTCATGGATTTAACAGATAAGATCGCAGCGAGCGACAAGATTGACATGGGCAATTACTATGAGGGTATTGTTGATCTTTATAAGTCAAATGGAAAGCAGTATGCAGTTCCAAAGGATATCGATACAATCGCTCTCTGGTATAACAAGACTATCTTTGATGAGATGGGCGTAGCTTATCCAGATGACACATGGACATGGGATGATTTTGCAGATGCAGCAGCTAAGCTCACAAATGATGATCACTGGGGATATGCAATTGCTCCATCAAACAATCAGGATTCATTCTACAACGCAGTATATTCTATGGGCGGAGAAATCATCAGTGAAGACAAGAAGTCTTCTGGTTATGATAAGCCAGAGACACAGAAGGCTATTCAGCTTTTCGTAGATATGGTTCAGGATGGTTCTTGCCCAGATCTTAATACAATTTCTGAGTCAGGTGCAGATGTACTCTTTGAGTCAGGTAAGGTTGCAATGGTTACACAGGGCTCTTGGATGGTAGCTGCCTTCAAGGACAACGAGTATACAGCAGAGAACTGTGATGTAGCTGTTCTTCCAAAGGATGCAAAGACAGGTAAGAGAGTTTCTATCTACAATGGTCTTGGATGGGCTGCTTCAGCTAACACAAAGAATCCAGATGCTGCATGGTCACTTATCGAGTGGTTCGGTTCTAAGGAGATGCAGGAAAAGCAGGCTGAGCTTGGTGTAACAATGTCAGCTTACGAGGGCTGCTCTGATCTTTGGGTAAACTGCACAGATAAGTTTGATCTTAATGGTCATATGAAGATGCTTGATGCTGACCTTGTATTTAGACCATATTCTAAGTACACAACAACATGGGAAGATATGCAGACAGAGAAGCTCAAGGAAGCTTGGACTGGCGATAAGGATGTTAAGACAGTTTGCCAGGAAATCTGCGATAGCATGAATCAGACTCTTAGTGAGGAGTAATTCTTTTTCTTCTTTTTCATAGGTATAAAAAATATTGGGGATGAGGGCGCAGTGCTTTTGGGCTGTGCCCTTTAACCGTTTTTAGTTAGGAGATTAGTGTTATGAATAAAAAGGGAAAAACAACTCATAGAGAACGAAGCGAGTTCATTTGGGGCTGGCTGTTTATTTTGCCAACAATGGTTGGTTTGATTGTTCTCAATATCATTCCAATCTTTCAAACGATTTATCAGAGCTTTTTTAAGACAGGTGATTTTGGAAGAGGAAATATTTTTGTAGGCTTTGCTAATTATCAAAAGGTTTTTGCAGATAAAGAGGTTTGGCAGGCACTTTTTAACACCTTAAAATACGCAGTTGTGGAGGTGCCACTTTCAATTATTATTGCGTTGGTTTTAGCAGTATTTTTAAATGGGAAAATAAAAGGTAAAAGTACCTTTAGAACTATATTCTTCCTTCCAATGGTTGCAGCACCAGCTGCTATAGCTATGGTTTGGAAATGGCTTTATAATTCAGAATTTGGTTTGTTGAATCATATTTTTCCAGGTAAAACAAACTGGATTTCAAATCCGAAAATCGCAATTTATTCGATTGCTGTAATCGGTATATGGTCGATTATTGGATACAATATGGTTTTGTTTTTGGCAGGTCTTCAGGAGGTGCCAAAGGATTATTATGAGGCAGCTGCAATTGATGGAGCTACCGGTGTGCAGCAGTTTTTTAGCATCACAATACCTTTGGTTTCACCAACTATTTTCTTTGTAATGGTTACACGAATCATTGCTGCTATGCAGGTATTTGATGTTATCTACATGGTTATTGATAACAACAACCCAGCTCTTTTCAAGACCCAGTCACTGGTTTGCTTATTCTATAAGTATTCATTCCAGCAGAGCAATAAGGGCTATGGAGCTACAGTTGTAGTTGTACTTTTGGTTGTAATTATGATTTTCACAGTCCTTCAGATGATAGGACAGAAGAAGTGGGTACACTATACGTAATAAGGAGGGAATCTTCTTACATAGAAGGGATAGGAAAGCTATGAACAAAAATAAAACCATAATATATATAGTACTAGTGATTATGTCCTTCGTTATGCTGGTTCCTTTTGCATGGATGGTTCTTACAGCATTCAAGACAGTTGGTGAGTCTACACAGATGGATCCATTTGTTATTTTCCCATCTCATTTTAGACTTAGCAACTTTAACGAAGTTCTTCATAATGTAAATTTTGGAAGATTGTATTTTAATACGGTTATGATGATTGTACTTCGCGTTCTTTGCGCGGTGCTTACATCTACAATTGCAGGCTATGCCTTTGCCAGACTAAATTTCAGGGGAAAGAATCTGATGTTTGGGCTGGTGCTTTTTCAGATGATGATACCATCACAGATTTTCATCATTCCACAGTATGTCATGGTAAGTAAGCTAGGTTGGACAAATTCCATGATGGGCTTGTTATTCCCAGGTCTGGTATCAGCATTTGGAACCTTCCTTTTGAGACAGGCATACATGGGCCTACCAAGAGAGCTTGAGGAGGCTGCGAGATTAGATGGCTGTAATATTGGACAGACATTCCTATTTATCATGGCTCCGCTTACTAAGTCTTCCATGGTAGCGCTGGGCATTTTCACCGCAGTGTTTGCCTACAAGGATTTGATGTGGCCAATGATTGTATGTCCAGATACCAATCAGACTACACTTGCCAGCGCACTTTCAAAGATGCAGGGGCAGTTCTCTTCTAATTATCCAGAGCTGATGGCAGCAGCACTTATTGCATGTCTTCCAATGATAGTAATCTACGTAATTTTCCAGAAGCAGTTTATCGAAGGAATTGCTACATCAGGTGGAAAACTTTAATCCTATTTTAAAGTATGTAGATTCAATGAAATAAGCCTAAAAATTCGGTTAAAACCCTAAAGAACCATATAGTAATGTCCTATAATTTAAGTAGTACTATAGTCTATTGTGCCCTCATAGCCACTGGCTGAGGGCTCAGGGCATGCTATATGGGTAAAGTGGGAAATGAAGCCGATAAGGCTGGAAACAACTTGATATTGAAGTTGTGCATGTTTATAGTTGATAAACATGTTCTTTTCTTGCTTATCTTTACAATCTTATGTATTTTTTCATTCTTCTCATCTAATTGGGTAAAGGTAGAGGATGATTTAGAGGTATATTTACCGGAAAACTCTGAGACTCGTCGCGGTTTGGACATCATGGAGCGAGAGTTCTCTACCTATGCAACAATGGATGTGATGATTGCAAACATATCTTATGATCAGGCTCTTCTGGTTAAACAGGATGTGGAAAATATAAAAGGTGTTTTCCAGGTGGAGTTTGATGATTCAGATAAACACTACAAGAATGGCTCTGCATTTTTGGGTATCGTATTTGATTACGGTACTAAAGATGATGAGAGTGCCGTTCTTCTTAAAAAACTTCAAAAATATTTTTCTAAATACGACAGCTATATCTCTACTAATATGAGTACCATCAATATTGAGCTGGCTACAGAAGAAATCAAGGTTATTGCTGTAATGGTATTTTTCCTGGTAATCGTGGTTCTTATCATTACCACCAAATCATATATAGATGTGCCAATTATGTTGGTGATGTTTGCCTGTGCGGCAATCATTCAACAGGGTACAAATTACATGTTCGGTACCATTTCCTTCGTATCAAATTCAATTACAATCGTACTTCAACTGGCTCTTTCTGTAGATTACACCGTAATTTATGTAACCAGGTATAATGAAGAACGAGAATATAGAGATGTCAGGGGCGCCTGTATAGTAGCTCTGTCAAAGGCAATTCCTGAGATATTAGGATGTTCTCTTACAACTATCGGCGGTATCATTTCCATGCTTTTCATGGAGTTCACAATAGTTGGCGATGTAGGTCGTGTTTTGATTAAGGCAATAGTCATAAGTATCATTTGTGTATTTACGTTACTGCCTAGTCTTGTTATGGTTTTCGCCGAAGCAATCGAAAGGACTGAGCATAAAAGTTTTATTCCAAATATAAGCTTCGTTGGAAGATTTGCGTATAAAACACGATATATTATCCCACCTATATTTTTATTGGTTATTGTAATCGCCATTAATCTTTCATCAAAGGTACCATATGTTTACGGATATTCCAAGGTATCAACCCCTAAAGAAAATTCTGTCTATATCGCAAAAGAGATGATAAGAGAAAACTTTGAGGAAGAGAATTCTTTAATATTGATTTTCCCAAAGGGCGACTATGATATTCAAAAAGCTTTGATAGATGAGCTTGTTTTAGACGACAGAGTAAACAATGTTATGGGTCTGGCAAACATTGAGATTATGAATGGCCATACTCTGACAGAGAAGCTCACACCTAGACAGTTCTCTGAGCTGGTAAATGTTGATTATGAAATGGCTGAGTTGATTTACACTGCTTACGCCGTGGATGATGAAGATTATACCAAGGCTGTTAATGGAATCGAAAATTACAAGGTTCCATTTATTGATATGTTCTCATTTGTTTATAGAGAAGTTGACGAAGGTTATGTTACTGTTGGCGAGGAACTTACTCAGCAGATAAGAGAATCCAATACCATGATAAGCTTCGCCAAGAATCAGCTTCAAGGTGAAGAATATGATCGAATTATAATCAATCTGAATCTTCCAGAGGAATCCGAGGAAACTTTTAAGTATATAGATGATCTTCATGAAGTGACTCAGGAATTTTTCCCAGTAGATGAATTCTTCGTGGCAGGTCAATCGGTGGTGGATTATGATTTGAAGAAGTGCTTTGCCAGAGATAACATTGTGACAAGTGCAATCTCTATCATTTCCGTTCTTATAATTCTGCTGTTTACATTTAAGTCAGTAGGAATGCCACTGCTTTTGATTGGTGTAATTCAGGGATGTATCTGGATTAATTTCTCAAGTGCAACTATCACTCACGATAATATTTTCTTCCTGTCATTCTTAATGGTTAGTGCTATTCAGATGGGTGCAAATATTGACTATGCCATTGTAATCGCCAGCAGATACATAAGGCTGAGAACCAACACAGGTAAGCGGGCATCTATTATAGAGACAATGAATGTTTCATTCCCAACAATCATTACCTCTGGAACTATGCTTGCAGCCTCAGGAGTATTGATTGGAAGAATGACATCTGAGCGTTCTATTTATGGCATAGGAAAATATCTTGGACAGGGAACAATTATATCTATCCTTGTTACCATGTTCGTGCTTCCTCAGATTTTGCTTGTGGGTGACAAGGTGATTGAAGTTACATCATTCTTTGCAAAGGGTAATATTGATGAGCTCAAAGAAAGCCTGACTCCACACAAGAAGACCAGCAAAACCAAGTTAATGAGTCTGATTTTAATCTCATTTTTGGCATTTAATATGATGGGCATGAGTGTATGTGCTTCCAATGTAACAGACCTTAAAACTGGTACCCACGAAAAGTCAGTTCAACACAGCTATGATGTTGATGCAGATATTCGTGATAAAAGACTGGAGATAGTTGATGGTGAAATAGAGGAGATTTATATATCTTCAAAAGATGATTTCACTGCCTTTGTAAAAAATTGTAGCCTTGATACATGGTCGGTAAACAAGAAGGTTATTCTTCAGAAGGACATTGACCTTGGCTATGATTTTATTTCGGTGCCTTCTTTTGGCGGATATTTCGATGGTGGCGGACATACAATCCAAATATATATCTCTAATGAAAGTATTTCAAATTGTGCACTGTTCTCAAACCTTCAGGACACCGGAGTCATCACAAGCCTAAGAGTTGCAGGTAGAGTATTGCCTGTAGGTGAGCAGGCAGTCGTGGCTGGAATAGTAGGAAATAACTACGGCGTTATTAATGATTGTATTTTTGATGGTGTCATTTCATCCAGTGATTATATTGGAGGCATTGCAGGTGTAAACCAGCTTAATGGTCAGATACTTGGCTGCTCATCAAGGGGATATGTAAAAGGCCAGCATTTTGTTGGTGGTATTGTTGGTGAGAACAGGGGTTACGTGGCTAATTGTAAAAATGATGCTTTGGTCAATACATCAAAAACTGATGAGCAGGTCAACATGATGAGTGCCATCAGTAACATGATGAACTTTGTAAAGCATTTCAACAGGAATCCTAGCGATGTTAGAAACCTTGACGCAGCTATCACAGATGTAGGTGGAATAGCCGGTCTGTCTCTTGGTGTTATTCAGGATTGTATTAATTCAGAAAACGTTGGATATGAACATTTAGGTTACAACGTTGGTGGTATAGCAGGAAGACAGTCAGGATATATTGTAGGTTGTATTAATAATTCCAAAATTTTAGGAAGAAAAGATGTAGGTGGAATCGTAGGTCAGGCCGAGCCATTTTTAACTGTAGATATGGATGGTTCCACAGCTGGAAGACTGGATACAGAAATAAATAAATTAAGCAACAGTATCAGCAAAGTGATTTCAGATGCCAAGAAGCAGTCAAATCTAATTAGCTATAGAATGAGTGTTATTCAGGGCCTTACATCATCTACCATAGATGACCTGTATTACGTTATGACGGGTACAGTTACTTATTCAAACAGTGTTGCCGGTGCTGCAAATGATGTTTTATCAAGAGCTGACTATATCATGGAAGGTGTGGCAGGTAGTGGAGGTGTTATTGACCATTCCGCAAATGCGACAACAGATGTGATAGATGCTGTAAACAGAATCAAAGCAGCAATTGAAGAATTCGATATTCTAAAATATCTGACTGATGAAGATATGACAAAATACGAAGATGCCAAGACACTTTTGGATAGCGATTCAACATGGTCAACATTACGAGGTGCAGCAGGAATTCTGTCCCTTTATGTTGATTACCTGCCAAGGATGACAGGAGATACAAGAGACCAGGCACTTACTGTTATTAATGTTATTCAAAAGGCAATGTCAGAGATAGAAGCCGTTGGAAACACAATAAGTGCTACAGCTGATAAGGCTGCTGACGGTAAGCTCAAGAAAATTATTCCATTCTCTGATTTGTATCAGGCCCACTCTGCGTCTTTGATAAATAATATTAACAGTCTCAATGATAATTTTGGCATTCTTAATCAGGAAGCAAATAATGCCACAGGAAATCTTGCAGATGATTTGCAGGCTGTTAATAAGCAGTTTAACACTGTCATGAAATTGTTCTCTGAGGCTATCAATGGTGTGACTAATATTGGAGATCATGAGATATACGAAGATGTTTCCATTAAAGAGGTTGATTCTACCACTGATGCCACTATAGAAAACTGTTCTAATTTTGCCCGCATTCAGGCCGATTTGGATGTAGGAGGAATAGTTGGAACTATGGCTATTGAGTACGATTTGGATAGAGAAAGTGATTCCACTGGATTGGCAGAGGGCAATCTGCTGTCCAAGTACGTTACCAAGTGCGTCCTTCGTAACAATACAAATTACAACAGTGTAATTGGAGAGAAAAATTACGAAGGTGGAATCTGCGGTATACAGGAAATGGGAACTATAAAGGGGTGCGCTAATTATGGTGACATCAAATCCATTTCCGGCGAATATGTTGGTGGTATTTGCGGCCAGTCTATTTCCTATATCTTATCTTCTAAAACAAGAGGTATTGTTGATGGAAGTAAATATGTGGGTGGAATAGCTGGAGAAGGCATGCACATTAGCGACAGCTATTCAGTGGTTAAGGTTAAAAATGCCAAGAGTTGCTACGGTTCTATAGCTGGCTATGTGGGAGATAAAGGCGTCGTAAGGGATAATTACTTTGTCAGTGATGATCTTGCGGGATTAGACAGAGTGAGCTATTCATTAAAAGCTGAGCCGATTTCAATAACAGATGAAAACCTGCCAGCCGATTTGACGGAATTTAATGTTTCATATATTTTAAGTGATCCTGAGTATCCTGATGGAGAAATTCTTTTAAAGAGCCAGCATAAAAAATATGGTGAAGGTGTTACTCTTGAAGAATATCCAAGCCTCCCAGCAAGGGCTGGTTATTATGTAGTCTGGGATACGGAAGGATTATTGGATATCAAAAATGATGAAATCATAACTGGCAGATATGTTAAGTACCGAACCACCATTGGAGAGGATACTTCAGGTGACAGCAAGAAGATGTTCCAAAGTGATATTCTGGTTGACGGTCTATTTAAGCAGGACGATGTTCTTAAAGTTGAGCGAGAATATCTGTATGATGTGGACTTATATGAAAACATGAATGCAAGAATTAATGGTGTTTCAGATTATGAGTCCATAAAACTTGTTATTCCTGATGATGGTCAGAAGAAACATACCATTAGATTTAAATCAACAATAGAGCTGGGTGATATTTCCTATGCTCCTGAGTTGTTTGTTATAGGTTCAGATGGAAGTGAGACATCTATAGTTCCTACTGGCAAAATGGGTAATTACAATACCTATGAAGTTGAAGGAAATGAGTTGAATATTAACGTACGATTTACAGGAAGAGAACGAGTTGCCTATAAGTATTTAGTCCTGTTGGCTATGGTAATATTTGCAGCGTCTCTAAGATATGTTATTAACGGAATTATTAAAGTTAGAAGACGTATGCATAAGACTATTGTTACTGGAAAAGATAAAGTGGCTACCCGCATTAGAAGTAAAGAGCAGATATTCTATAATGATGAGAGCGAATCTACAGAAGCGAAGCTTAAGAACTTCAGCATAGAGGGGCGTAGAAGTAATCTTCCTCGTGTATTGAAATACATTGACTCTAAATTGGATTATCGTAAATGCGAATTAAGAGATAAGATGATAATCGATTTGGCTGTTGAAGAAATCTACCTGAATATGGTACACCAGCTTCGCAGAAGCAGTGATAAAAACATAACTGTAAAATACGGATTCGATAAGATGTCCAGAAGTGTAACCCTTGTATTGGTAGATACAGGAGAACCTTTCAATGAGTTCGCTGATGAGACTCAGGAAGAACTTATTAATGAAGGCAGAAATATTAATTATCTTGGCGCTATCATGGTATTGATAGCTATGGATAGCTTCCAGTATGAATACAAGGGCGGTCAGAATATTTATAAGATTGTTAAATACATATAATTAATCTAAATAAGTATTTCTAATTAGACAAATCATATCAAAGCATTCAACAAATGCATCAACCACGCGAGGAGAGAATTGCTCTCCTCGCTGTTTTACTATTTCATCATATGCTTCTTCTGTAGACCAGGCTTTCTTATAAGAACGCTCGCTTGTGAGGGCATCAAAAACATCAGCCACAGATACAATCTGGGCATAGATAGAGATACCATTTCCACTTAATCCGAGAGGATAGCCTTGTCCGTTCCAGTACTCGTGATGTTGTACTGCAATTATACGGGCCATTTTTATAAGCTCACCATCTGATTTTGAAAGGATGTCCCAGCCATACTGAGTATGCTGCTTCACGATATCGTACTCTTCTGGTGTAAGCTTTGCAGGCTTTTCAATTATGTCATGGCTAATCATAAGCTTGCCTAAATCATGCATCATGGCAGCGATTTTTAAATTCTCTGTTTCTTCATATTCAAGCCCAAGCTTTGTTCCTAGAAGTTTGCTATATTCAGCAACTCGTCTAACATGCTGGCCTGTTTCGCCAGATTTTGCCTCTGACATTTCTGCAAGAGTGATTATTATATCTTCCTGAGAACGCTGAAGACGTTCAAAATATTCTATCTTTCCATCATGCTCTTTAGATTCAGAAATGGAAATACTAACATAGCCTGCTACAAATGCGCATGAGATAATTGCCATTGTATCAAGCCAAAATACATTTTGGATGTTTATGACGTTAGTTCCAAGCTCTGGGAAAATAAGATATGCAGAGTATAACAGGTCTAATGTATAGAAAAGACCAATCAAATACATGAATATTCTTTTCCATTTCAATGAAGAAGTGTCAAACAAATACTTCAGGTTCTTCTTCATCATTACGAACATTAAAAACTGGAATACGACATAGCAACCAATATAGTTGGCATAATTTGTAGCCACTACAAGACATAATCTTTCCAGACACACATATTCCATGTAAATGCTGGCACCTACATAATTTCTTAAACCAGTGAAATAACTAAAAAGATTTCCGCCGATAAAAACAAAAAGGCAGTCAAAAAGAATACTGTTAGCTATAAAGAAGAAATTGTAACTATCAGTAATAAGACCATTGTCGATTATTATGTTGTAAACGGAAACACCGATTATTTCCGCGATTATAGACATGAAGGCACTTGATACAAAAAAGCCAATAAGAAATCTTTCGATAAGAAAGCGCTTATCTTTTACGTATGTGACCACAAGTATTAAGTTGAAGATTGAAAACCAGGCAGCAAAAATAAGCTTTGGCCAGTTGTAATAGAAATAATCAAATATAGCCATCAAGAAACCTCTATAGTAAAAAAACACATACTACTGCATTATTAAAAAAGTCTAACATCAAAATATGTCAAAAGTATGTAACCTAAGCGGATAGGGAAAATATCGTTGTATTAGTTAAAAAACTATAAAGAAACTGCAAACTTTATGTGAAAATCAACAATTTGATTGTCTGCTTGCAATATAATAAGCGTGTGGTGGTGTGTGGAATAATACTCTTGGAAATCATAAGGCTGGCATATTATATTGGAGGTTAATTTTATGAGGTCTAAAAATGCAAATGACAAGAGAACTATTGCAGGTGCGTTGAGATACTTTTCTGGTTTCTCTATCCAAATGTTCTTAACCAGCGCCATCGTAATGGGTATTTTTCTGGCGGTTATCTTTGTGAATTTCTACAGTTTTTACAATGTCCAGTTTGTAACTGAAAAGTATCAGATGGAAATTCGTAAAGACGTACAGACAATTAATAAGCGTCTGTTGTTCGCAGTAGCATCTAATAATCCAGATGTAACTGCAGCTCAGAAAGAAGATCTTGAAAAGAGATTCCCAAAGATTGAGGGATATTTTGCAGTAATCTCAAAGAATCTTAATAATGAAGAGCTTGGTTCAAGACTGACCACTAACTGGAAGGCATTTGAGACAGCTTCCTTTGAAATGCTTACAATGGTGGAAGCAGGACAGAATCAGGAGGCAGTTGAATACTTTAATTCCACACTGAATGAAGCAGCTGAGACTCTGGCAGATTCTCTTGATGAGACAGGCGAGCTTGCAGAAGCAGCAGCTGCTGGTAAATATCGTATTATCAGTATAGTTATTATTGTTGCAATCGTGATACTGTTTGTAGCACTTGTCATCATAGTTACACGAAGCAAGAAAACAACAAGGGATTTGACTAAGCAGATTAATGACGATTTGGAAATCCTCGACCATGCAGCAAGCGAGCTGGCAAATGGAAATGTTCACGTGGACATTGATTTTGATGTGGATAATGAAATTGGTCGAGTTATCAAGCAGTTGAAAAGTGCTATTGATTCCCTTGCGTACTGTATAGATGAAATTGAAAGTAAGATGTCCACAATGGCAGCCGGAAACTTTAATATATCATTTGAAAAAGATTTTCGTGGTGATTTCAGAGCCATTCAGGATTCTATTGATGAATTCTCTAGAAAGATTTCGGATTCCATGACAGAAATTATGGAAGTATCAGAAATGGTTTCAGACGGTGCAAATCAGATCGCGGGTGCAGGTGAAAACCTTGCAGATACAGTTACATCACAGGCTAATATTGTTGATGACCTTTCTGTAACAGTTAAGGATATTACAGAACAGATTTCAAGTAACTCTACTGATGCAACTTCTATTTCTAAAGAGGTTGAAGTTGTTGCTGAGAATATCGTAGAAGGTAATCAGCGAATGCAGGATGTGGTTAAGGCTATGGATGCAATTTCTGAGTCATCTCAGGAGATTTCAAAGATTATTGATACAATCAATGCCATTGCTGACCAGACAAACCTGCTTTCTCTTAACGCTTCAATTGAGGCAGCCCGTGCAGGTGAAGCTGGTAAGGGATTCGCAGTCGTAGCTACTGAGGTATCTCAGCTTGCTGGTCAGACTGTAGAGGCTGCCCAGAATACAGCAGGACTTATCGGTGCATCTCTTAAGAGTGTAGAGGAAGGTATTACTATCGCCAACGATACAGCTGAAAAGCTCAATGGCATGGTGGCTCAGGTTCAGGGCATCGCAGAAAAGGTTAAGACTATTGCTGAGGCATCAAATTCACAGGCAGTATCTGTAAAAGAGATGTCAGCTAATATCGGAGAGATTTCTTCCGTTGGTCAGAACAACGCTGCAACCTCAGAAGAATCACTGGCTCTCAGCCATGAGATGAACGAGCATGCAAATTCATTGAAGGGTCTTGTTGAGAAGTTTGAATTAAAGAGGTAAAGCGTTATACTATCTGGGATAATTGTCAGATATAATTGAAATATAATGATTATTGTGGTACAATTTGAATAGGGAATTGTTATTTGGAAGGACTTGGTTCTAATACCAGGTCCTTCTTTGTATTTTACTACTCAGAATCTGTTAAAAATCGGTGAAAAAACTATGAAGAGATAATCTGGCAGCCGATGATTATTATAGATAAAGGTGACTCCAACGAAATATGGAAATAAGGAGGACACAGTTATGAAGAGTAGAATTAAGCAAATAACAGCATTGGGAATGGTAATCCTGTTGACTTTGACAGGGTTAGGTTTTTATGCTTTTGCTGACGACTTAGATAATTTAGATAATACAGACGATGAAATCATAGAGGCTATTCCAGCTGAAGAGCCAATAACAGACATAGAAGAGCCAGAACTATTGGAACCAGAGGAACCTGAAGAACCAGAGGTCCCTGAGGACCCGGCAGGTCCAGACCCAGCAGACCCAGATCCAGCAGATACAGAGCCAGCAGACCCAGACCCAGCAGATCCAGACACAGCAGATCCAGAGCCTCCTGTTTTGTTAGGTGCAAATCCAGAGCCAGATGATTCAAATATTATTAGGGCATCAGATTTACAACTAGATCCCGCATCAGTGACTTATGATGGAAATGAACATATTCCAACATTGGTTTGCCTTAGAGAAGACGTGCCAGAATTTGTTGTAGGAAATCAATACGATTTACAGTGGGACTATGAAAACATTGAGCATCCATTTATCGATGTAGGCATTTATACAGCTCATATTGATATATATGGTGAATATGAATCAGAAACTGGAGACCCAATTGTTCTGACATTTGAGATAAAAGAAGTACCTATAATTAATATAGGTGGTTGTACAGTTACAATTAAAGATATAGATGGCAATAATTTAAATAGAAATCCATTAGTGGGTGAAGTATTAACTATGAATATAAACACAGATGCTTCTCCACTTTATTACTATTGGACTTATTCTGAAAATGCAAGCTTGCATGATAATAGAGATTATTCAGATCCAGATGTAAGCTATACCTGCGAAGTGTTTACCCCACAAATAAATGGTTGGTACACTACGGGAACACAATATACTGTCAGATCAGAAGATATAGGAAAACATCTTATTGCTATAGTCGTTCAGGGCAGACCTGTTAACGAGTACGGCCAGATTGATTATCAGGTTACCTTTTCTCATTCAGCTGCCACATATCCTGTTTCAGATGCTCCTATGGCAGTAGCTACAGTAGCACCACAAATTGTGTCCGGATGGACATATGATGGTGATTATCATGATCTTTTAATACGAGGTGAGTCTGATCTTGGAATCATGTGTTATTTCGTGACAGAAGATAATGGTTATACACCTGAACTTGGTGATTTCGTGCAGTATACACCATTTGTCAGAAATGCCGGTACTTATTATGTATGGTGGATGATTTGGTCAAGAAACAGTGATTACGAAGATATGCCTCCTGAGAGACTGGGAACTGTTAAAGTAAGGCAAAAAAAGATTACCATAACGGCCAAGGATAGATATTTTAGTCAGGAAGTGGCTAACAGCGGTCTTAATATAGTAGACAATGATGTCTCTCGTGTTATTTGTCAGGGTTTAGTAGATAAACATTACCTGTCACAGATAACAACAACGGTTAGTGGTGGTTCTATTATACCTTCCGCTGCAATAATCACAGATTATTCGAAAGATGATTATACATCTTGTTATGATATTCAATACGTATCAGGTGAAGTTATCGAAGGTATAGATTTTGTTGTTTCTGCAGGCAGCTTTGACATCGAAGGACTTGAAGCACCATATGGAACTGTAGAAATAGTTAGTGGTGAACATGCAGATGGTAAATATCAGGCTGGAGATAAAATAAAGTTAAAACTTACACCTAAAGATGGGTTTGATTTACTCTGCACTACTTTAAATGCTCCTAATGGCTCCCTTGAAATGGATAAGGTGTCTTTGCTTCAAAATATGGTTACTTATGTTGGAAGCGAAGGTGCATATTATTATGAATACACTATGCCAGATGAGAACGCTGACCTAAAAGTATACTTCATGCCTGGATATATAAGGGTGATTCCTGAAAGAGTAAAGGTTTATGATACTAACACAGATAAGGAGCTGACATCAGCACCATGTCCTGGTGACAAGTTGGCTATTATACCAGAAGTTACTTACAACTTTGATGAAAATACAGATAATTATATGCTGTATTACAAATGGGTAGATGCAGCAGAATTGGAGCAGCTGGTAGCTAGAGGATATGAATATGATTTCAATAAGGATGGCTACTATAGATATAAGGTAGAAGACGGAGTATATGAGGTAAAGGAATCAGATATAGGAAATAAACTTTATCTCATAGTTATTCAGTCCTTTGAAGATCTTAATCTGTATGCTGTTAAAGAATTCCCAGCTGTTGTAAGAGAAAGAACTCAGGGATATAATCAGGAACAAAAGGATAACAGTTCTGGAGGTGGCTCATCAGGTGGAGGTAAATCTACAACCTCTCCAACTGTAACTCCAACACCGACGCCTGCACCTAAGTCTTCAGAAGATGATGCAGATGAAAAAGAGAAGCCACAGAACCCAATCCAGAAAGTCATCGACAAGATTATTAACAGAGGTGGCAATGATACCGTTGAAGAGCCATCAGACGAAGAATTATTTGACACTGAGAACATGCAGTATGTAGATTTAGAGACATCGTCAGAGCCTGTAACAGTAGAAAGCAATAAGCCTGTAACACTCAAATATGGTGACGGTGCTGTAGAAATTGCAATGGCAAACAACAGCGATGGAAGTAGTGGAGCATTCAATGCAGGTCTTGCTGATGCAAAGGCAGCAATCGAGGCAATCCTTTCAGATGAACTCCTGGCCATGGTTGAGTCAGGAAGTAAGGTGAAAATCAAAGTTAGAACCACTCCGCTTACATCAGACAGCATTACTGATGATGAAAAGGATCTTATTGATAAGGGTGTCAAAGAACTTAGGGAATCTATGCCAAATCTTAAGAAGGCAGAGTCTATCGATATTTCATTAATGGTTAAATTTGACCATGATGAATGGGATTATATAACAACCACAAGAAAGCCTATTGAGATTACGGTTAGCATACCAGATGATGATAAGGGATTGTCAGAAAACTATTATATTCTCAGAGTACACGGCACTGAGACTACTTTGTTAGAGGATACAGATAACAATGAAGATACAATCACTATTGGAAGTGACAGATTCTCAACATACACTATACTTTATGATAAGATAGAAACTTACAATGGTGCTGATAATGAGAAATCATCAGTGATTCCTTTATCAAGAATTAAGCTTGGATGGTTGGCAGTTTGTTTATCATTGTTATTTGTTTACCTTAATGATAGGCACGAAATTAATGTAAAGAGACGTGCAAGCCTTAGAAAAGCATTAAATCATAGCCACATATTATAGAAAAAGTTATATTTTTAAAATATATTATCAGATATATTTGATTTATAACGATAATTGTGATACAATTCAATTAGGGAAATGTTGCGAAAGGACTTGGTTCATGACCAGGTCCTTTTTGGTTTATTTTAGAATTTAAATGTGGGGATAATAAAGCCACCTCTGGTTGGGGTTTTAGAGAGGAGGTGCACAATATGAAGGAGATTAAAGTAAAGCGAATTGTATCGATTATCTTAATACTGTTTCTTATTGTGACAGGTTTGAACTTCAACACTATAGCAGATGAGCTTAGAGGCTCGTCTGGTCGTATTGTGGCATTTGAAGAAATACCAGACAGCATTCGACTTCAGGAATTCACAGTTGGGGCAAGTGTTGAGGAAATCGTATTCCCTTCTACATTGACTGTGACTGTAGAAAAGGAAGTTAAAAAGGAAACTCTTATACCAAAGGAGAAAACAGAGGAGCCTGTACAGGAAGAGGAACCTGTTGAGGATCCAGTGGCCCCTCCTGAGGACACATCTACTCCAGAACCAAATCCTGAGACTACTCCAGAAGAGCCTACACCAGAGGAGCCTGCTCCTGAGGTTACGCCAACACCGGAGCCTGATTCAGGTGAGCCAATTCCAGATGCTCCAAATCCAGAACCAGATCCAAATCCAGAGACACCAGCGCCAGAAGAGCCTACACCAGAAGAACCATCTCCAGAGACACCAGCTCCTGAGCCAGCTCCAGAAGTTTCTGCTCCAGCACCAGAACCAGCACCAGTTCCTGTAGAAGCGCCAGTAGCAGAGCCTGTTAGTGAACCAACAGATAATCCTTCAGCAGAACCGGATCTAGTTGGTTTATTATTCCCTGCGATTATTGCTCATGCAGAGGAATTAGATACTCCAGAAGAAACACCTGCAGAGACTACAGACCAGCCTGTAGAAGCTCCAGCAGCAGAGCCAGAGATAGAGTATGAAACTGTAGTTGAGACAGTAACAAATAGAGAGACTGTTGTTTTTGAAAATGTATCTTGGAAAATTGATTCGGCAAGAAGTACTTTTGGAAAATTTGATTTTAGTGTGGAATCAAACTATGTTTTGATGCCTGAAATTTCATGGCTTTATGATGTGGCAGCAAATCTTCCAACTATCGAAGTAAGAGTACTTCCTGCAGAAAACAGACCAGCATTCACTCAGTCTACTATTATTGATGGCGTGAAGATTACAGTTAGTGCTGATGAAGGTGTATTCCCAGAAGGAGTAAGACTTATCGCACACAAAATAACAGGTGAAGAGGAAGCACAGGTAGAAGAGCTTGTAGACGCTCAGACTAGTGAACACAAGAATGTTGCCAGCAGCTATACTTTTGATATTTCTATAGTTGATGCAGCAGGTAATGAAGTACAGCCTGACACAAGCCGTGGCAATGTAACAGTTTCCTTTGAGACTGATGAGATTGGCAATTCAAAATTAGAGACAGAAGTTTACCATATTGATGATAATAATCAGGTAGATGAATTGGCAATTGTAGAAGAGAATAATTCCACAATCAGTGTTGAGACTGATGGCTTCTCAATGTATATGCTTATTTTTACAAGCAACGCTAATGTGTGGAATATATATAATCGTGATTCCTTTGATATTACCGAAGTGGCTGAGACATTGGGAGTAGCTGCATCAGATTCATTTTCGTGTGGTGTACAAGTGGACAATACAGATGATTTGGGGAAAGTAACTTTAGGTACACCATATTTGTCTGACGGAAAGGATCATTGCATTATTACAATACAGGATGAGTTCGTAGTGGGTGATACAGTCGAACTTACTATCAATTATGATGTTGAATCTGATAACCCTGAGGTAGCTGGGATAGAGCAAGTAACTATAAATATTACTCTTCAGGATTTTGATGGAAGGTATACCTTTACAGCCGAGGCAGGTATTATTCCAGACAGTAATGGCCAGGCAAATGGAACTGTAACAATCATAGATGGTAACGAAGATGGAAGATATAGCGAAGGAGAAACAATAAAACTAAAATTTGTCCCTAATACTGATTGCGATTTTATTTTTATTACTATAAATGATTTTAATCAGGATTGTAATGCTAGTGTTACCAAATTCTTATCTGATGATGTTACATATGTTAAGACAGAAAATGCATACTACTACAACTATATAATGCCTGCTGAGGATGTTATATTACGTGGATTATTTATAGAAGACTTTTACAGACTAAACAGTAGCAGAGTATATATTGTTGATGCTGAAACGGAGGATTATCTAGGAAGAGACCCATGTGTTGGGGATGAACTAAAGACAATTATAACTGCATCAGCAACCATCTATGATTCACCAATACTTTATTATAGATGGGTGGATGCTACACAATTAGCAGAGTTACTAGCTTTAGGTTTTGACGGAGATTTTGATAAGACAGATTATTATCTGTACGATGTAAATGATGGAATCTATACTGTTCAGCCAGAAGATATAGGAAAACAACTATACCTCGTTGCTGTCCAAGCATTTGGAGAACTAAATCACTATGCAGTAAAAGCTGTTGATGGTTTAGTAACTACCCATGACTGGAATATTCAGAAAGTTGACGATGTCACAGTTAAAGCTTCATGCGATAAAGAAGAATGCTATTTATATGGCAAAAATGCAAAATTAGTATGTGATGATAAAGCTTATAATGGTACTGCTGTATCAGCTGAATTAGTAAAGGAAAATGGTTTCCCTTCAGCTACTGAAGGAAACTATTCTATAGGTGATTATAGATATTACAGCGCAGATTCAGACCAGGTACTTGCCAGCGCACCAAGCGAAATAGGTAATTATATTGTTAAGGTAACTATAACAACTGCTTCTGAAGAAATTGAGCTTGCGAAAGAATTTAGTATTGTCGATTTCAAGGTCACTCTTTCTGCTAAAGCTATAGAAGAGGAACAAACCTTAACAGCAAAGGTTGTAGGTACCACAGGTACATACATATTTTATTGGTATAGAGATGATGAAGTATTTGCTACTAATACAGTGGCTGATTCTGAGGATAAATATGTATTAACAACAGATGATATAGGACATAGGTTTAAAGTTAAGGCTACTCAATCTAAACCGGATAAAGAAGCTGAGACTGATTATACAGACGTAGTAATTGGTAAGAGGAGAACTGTATCTTATAGCCAAACTGCGGTTAATGTTACTATTACTCCAGCTAAGGGATCAATTAGAACAAATGACACTGTTACTTTTAAACTGGAAGCAAAGCCTGGTTATACTTTAAATAGCTTTACTCTTCAGGATGGTAGCAAGAATGATATACCATACACAACAAATAACGAGACAGGAGAATATAGCTTCGTACAGCCAGCAAAGACAGTTTATTTAAAGTTTGATACTACAATAATTTATTACAATATCTCTAAAAATGTAACAGGGCATGGAACAATAAGCCATTCGAAAGAACCAGGTAATACTTCTAAAGTGAATATGGAGATAGATATTACGGTCACTCCTGATGAAGGTTACTATTTAAAGAAAATCTGGATTAGTGAAGATGCTGCTTATGTATATTACAGACCAAGAATTAATGGCAGAATCAATGTAGCAAACAGATATTTTAAAATGCCAGCACAGGATGTCACTATCTATGCAGAGTTTGACGAGATAATTCCGCTAAGCAATGATAATTTACATATTAAGTATTATTACGGAACTAATCCATTTGTAGCACCTTCAATAGATGATTTGTTGGAGGCATATACAGAGGCCATCCCTGGATATAATTCAGGTTTCATAAGTTACGCATGGTATCTTGAGGATGATTTAGATAATCCTATTAGTGAACGTGCATATTTGGATAAAATTGAAGAGGAATATCTGGGTAAGAGAATTGTTGTAAAAGCTATTCAGACTTATGGAGATGTAGAGTATTCAGCTACTATAACAACAGAACCTGTAGGAAAACGAGCAGGCACCTACATTTATTCTGCAGATGCAATTACATATGATTATTTAGGTGAGACCGCATCTGTTGCAGCAGATGGAATATATGAGCTTGCCACATCTAATGAAGCAACTACAGGAAGTGCAACTATTTCTCTTACAGAAACCCTTGCAAGAAATGATACATATTATAAATATATCTATATTAGAACTAAAGAAACAGCTACGGATTTACCTAGTAAATGGGTTAGCGTCCAATTAGATATACCACGAGCTCCTCAGGTATACGAGTGGGATGCTGGAACATTAAAGCGATATGGTGCGATTATCAGAACATCAACAGATATGGAGTATAAGCTTAAGGATGCTGATGATTCAGAATACACCGATGCTTTATATGATATTACACCTGTTTTGAAGGGCCATTATGTAGTTCGATATAAAGCTACAAGCAATAGTTTTGCCAGCTATACCGATTCAGTTATAGTTGGAGAGACAACAAATACTGTTAGTCTCACTGGTACAGAGGAAGATGGAAATGAGTTGTCTGCTAGTATAGGTGAATTGATTTATGGCACAGAGCCACTTAAATATAAGTGGTATCGCGATGATGAGGAAATCCAGGGGGCTACAAGTGATACATATCTTCTTACAGGCGAAGATATTGACAAATATATATATGTTGAAGTAACAAATGAGGCAACAGACAAGTCTGCAAGAACCCGATCAGTTAATCGTATACATGCGGGACATCATACTGTTATAGTGGAAAATGGATATGGAGGTGAGTCATATTCAATTTCTCCAGATGTAAGTAAAATAAGGACTAAGAATAGAGTGGTATTAACTCTTACACCACAGGCAGGTTATAAGCCAAAGACAGTTGTAGCCAAGGATGCAAAGGGGCGTGATGTAAATCTTGTCAAAATATCAGGTAATACATATTGTTTCAGAGAGCCTGATAGCGATGTTACTGTTACTGTAACATATGAAGAAAGTACAACGTTTATATTAGATGTTCATGCAGGAATTAATCCTGAGGATGGACAGACACATGGAACAGCTGAAATTACACCTGAGACAAAGAAGGATTATTACAATGCAGGTGATATAGTAAAGATTAAGATTGACCCTGCAGACAAATATGAGTTCATATGCTTTGCATCTAATGATATCTCAGATGATTTTGATGTAATATGGCTGGATTATATCATTGAAATTTCAGATAGCTGGAGTGAGAAAGATGGAGTTTATTATTACGAATATACTATGCCAGCTGAGGATATGGTATTAGTAGCATATTTCTATGATGAATACACTCGTTTGAAAAAGAGCATGGCGAAAATTTACAGGGCAGATACAGGCGAGGTTTTGGATTCGGCACCACAGGTAGGAGATGTGCTTACAGTCAGTGATAAGCTAAAGAATTTACAATTGTCAGGATATGCATGGCTTTATGCAGATGATTTACATCCAGATGGAACCATTACACTTGAAGAAGTGAATGAAAAGCTACTTGCTGCTAATCAGGACTACACAATTACTGATAATGACGATGGCAAATCCATTGTGTTATATGTAATACAGTTGTTACCAGTAAGGGAAAATGCCTTTGATACTATTAGTTATATTTCCGAAGGAACAATCCCTGTAGGCACCATAGTACCAACAGTTACACCAACACCAGAGGCTGATTCAGGAAGTTCTGATTCAGGAAAGCCTAATCCAGGTACTCCAAGCCCTAGTCCAAGTGCAACTCCATCCGTGATTCCGGGTGAAGATGAGACCGATGATAAGGATAAGGACAATAAGGATAAAACTGGCGAGGATAAGAAGAATCCAATAAATAAGGTTGTTGATGCTTTACTGAATAATGATGAAGAGTCTGAAGAGACAATATCTGACGAGGAGCTTTTCAATCCTGATATCATGCAGGTAGTAGATGTTTCTACATCATCAGAGCCTGTTACAGTAGAATCAAATAAGCCTGTAACACTCAAATATGGTAGTGGCGCAATAGAAGTTGCTATGGCTAACACAAGTCAGGGTGGCGGAGCATACGGAACAGGTGCATTAAACGCAGGTCTTGCTGATGCTAAGGCAGCTGTTGAGGCGATTCTTTCAGATGAGCTTCTCGCAATGGTTGAGAATGGTAGCAAGGTTAAGATTAAAGTTCAGACAACAGCTTTGTCAGAGGATAGTATCACAGACGATGAGAAGGATATAATCGCTGCTGAGTTCAGGAATTTGAAAGCGACTATGCCAAATCTCAAGCAGGCTGAGTCTATCGATATTTCATTACTGGTTAAGTTTGACCATGATAACTGGGATGCTATCACAACTACCAGAAAGCCAATCGAAATCACAGTTGGCATATCTGATGAAGACAAAGGAAAGTCAGAAAAATTCTACATTCTCAGAGTACATGAGGGTGAGACAACATTATTAGAGGATTTGGATGAGGACGATGAAACTATCACAATCGGTAGTGACAGATTCTCTACATACACAATTCTCTATGAAGACAACGCTGCTAAGGCAGCAGTTGTTAACAGTAATAATTCCAGACCTTTCAAGGGCATAATGGGATGGATTGTAGCGGGTATTGCATTATTACTAGTATTCCTAAGAGATAGACTTTCACTTCAGGCTAAGAGACGTGAAAGTGTGAAAAAAGCTCGAAATCATAAGACTCTAATGTAAACAGAACCCCTTATCTATCCGATATGTAAGGTAGATAAGGGGATTTTTGTAATGGGTGATAGATAGGAGGTCGTGATTATGATTAAGGCTACATTTAGAAAAATAGTAGTATTTGGAATCGCGGCTGCGCTTACATTTACATGCGCAGGCAATATTGCTGTTGCCCAAGAAACAAATACAGAAAACACTGAAGGCAGAGTAAAGGCCCCTATTCCAAAACTAAAAGTTCTGGAAAAACTTTTTGATTCTGATGAAGAAGAGGTTGAGGAATCTGCAGCTGAAATAGAGACAGAAGAAGCTGACGAAGGATATTTAGATGAGGAGTCAGACGAAAACGTTATCACAGTTAAAGAAAAGCCTGTCAACTTCAGAATAGGTCATGGCTCAATTGTACTGACAATAAAAAATGATAATAAGACTGTTTCAAAGGCTCGTATAGTGGATGCCGAGGCAGCTGTACAGGCCATTTTGACACCAGAGCAGATGGAAAGCGTAAGGGCAGGAAGCAAGGCTCAGATTAATTTGAGAACTGTTCCTCTTTACCAAAGTGGTGTTTCGAGAGATGATTTGGCACTTATAGAAGAAGCTATATCAGACCTTAGAAATACAGTTCCAAATATCAAAAAAGGAAATTTTATTGATGTATCTGTTCAGGTAAAAATGAATCATGATAATTGGGTAGATGTAAAAGAATTGCAGGCACCAATCAAGTTGACACTGATAATTCCTGAATATTACAGAGGACTGGCACAGGATTATTACACTATATGCCTGCATAATAATGAAACCGAAATTCATGAGGATTTAGATAAGAGGTCTGACACTATAACAATCAATGCTGATTCGTTGGAGGTATATACAATTATTTTTGATGAGCAGGAACAGAAAGCCACAACAGCTGTAGTGAAAGCAAAAGATCATAAGATTTCGTTATTTGCAAACGATAATCTTGGATGGTTTATTGCAGCAGGAATATTGATGGCGGCCATGATTAGGGAGCGTTTCAAGGCGTTGTACAGTAAGAAAAGAAGATAGAAAAAGCACCTGTAACTAACAGGCTAATGCTTGTTAGTTACAGGTGCTTAATTTGTGTCTTGTTTAAAATGTTACAGTTTTTGGTGCTTCTGTAAAAGATGAGAATGTTGCAGTTGCATTCTTGAAGTAGAGTACCTCTGTGTTGTCATCTTCTGCAGAATACATATTTTGAAGTGAAGGGTATGCGTCAAGCATGCTCTTTTTTGCTTCTATTCTGTCGTCGCGTACAAGCTCTCCAGCTACGCGAACCCATTTACCCTGAGCGAATCCACAAAGCTCAACCTTAGGATTCTTCTGAATCTGCTTTGAAACATCCTTTGATTTTCCTGTCTGGATGTAAAGCTTATCTTCAAAAATATGGATAGTTCCAAAAGGACGAACTCTTGGCTGATCTCCATCAACAGTAGCTAAGTAGTATGTACCACAAGCCTTGAGAAATTCTAATACTTCCTGCATATTTTTATCCTCCTCCGTGTGTTCAATTGTATGCAACTAATTATAAAACTCATTAGAGAATAATACAACAGCTGAGTAAATACCTAAAAATTTTTAACTAATACCTTGACATAGTAAAAAAGATGGGTATTATATTGCTTAGTTAGTTAAAATATTTTAACTAAAATCTTTTAAACAATGAGAATAATTATCAACAGAGAAGGAGAACAATTATGGTAGAAGTAGCAATGTTTGATGTGGTAAAGGAAGTTATTATCGACACACTTAGCTGTGCATCAGAGAAGGTAACAATGGAAGCTAACCTTTTCGAGGATCTTGGTGCTGATTCACTTGACGCTGTAGAGCTTTCACTTGCAGTAGAGGAAAAGACAGGCATCACTATCGATGAGGATGCTATGGCAGAGATTAAGACAGTAGCTGATATCGTAAATTATCTTGAGGCACATAAGTAATCATGGATACTAAAGAAATTAAGGAGCTGCTCAAAGCTTTCGATGAAAGCGGCAGCTCATATTTTCAAATTAAACAGGATGGCGTGGAAATCAAATTCAAAAAGCCATCTGAGGCACAGACTATTATGGTGTCTCAGGATGTGGCACCAAAGAGCAACATTGTAGAGATGCCACTTCCAAAAACAGCTGTCAGCACAGAGGAGCAGGAGCAGGAAGAGCCAGATGGCGACCTTGTCCTTGCACCACTTGTAGGTGTATTTTATTCAGCTCCATCCCCAGAGGATAAGCCATATGTTCAGGTGGGAGATAAGGTTAAATCCGGACAGGTTTTATGTCTTATCGAGGCCATGAAGATGATGAGTGAAATCACTGCACCAAGAGATGGTGTGATTAAGAGTATATACGCTAAGAATCAGGACGTTGTTGGTTTTGAAGATCAGCTGTTTCTCATAGGAGATTAGTAGTTATGTTTAATAGAATTTTGGTAGCTAATCGCGGGGAAATTGCAATCAGAATAATCAGAGCCTGCATGGAGATGAATATCGAAAGTGTGGCAGTTTATTCCACAGCAGATAAGGAATCACTTCATGTAAAGCTTGCCACAAAAAGCATTTGCATAGGTGGCGGCAGGGCAGCAGACAGTTACCTGAATATGGATGCTATCATCACAGCAGCTCAGGTTACAGGATGCGATGCACTTCATCCCGGCTTTGGTTTTCTTTCAGAGAATTCTGAGTTTGTTCGTAAATGCGAAGCAGCAGGAATCACATTTATAGGACCTACAGCTGATGCTATGGATGCACTTGGAAACAAATCCACTGCCAGAAAAATGATGATGAAGGCAGGTGTTCCAGTTGTTCCTGGTAGCGAAGGACCTGTTGAGGACTTCAAGAAACTTGAAAAGATTGCAAAGAAAATCGGATACCCGGTGTTAATCAAAGCCAGTGCCGGTGGTGGTGGCCGAGGAATGCGCCGTGTTTATCATCCAGAGGATTTGCAGAAGCTTTATGAGGAAGCAAAGGCAGAGACAAGAGCGTGCTTTAACGACGATGAAATGTATGTTGAAAAGCTTGTTTTGAATCCTCGTCACATTGAGTTTCAGATTCTGGCAGATGAGTATGGCAATGTAATCCATCTGGGTGAGCGTGATTGCTCTATTCAGAGAAAGAATCAGAAGCTTATCGAGGAAAGTCCTTGCATGTTCATAGATGAGGATTTGCGTAAGTCTATGGGTAAGGCTGCAGTGCTTGCGGCAAAGGCTGCAGGCTATACCAATGCTGGAACAGTTGAATTCGTACTTGATGAGAAAAATCATTACTACTTCATAGAGATGAATACAAGAATTCAGGTGGAGCATGGAGTGACAGAGGCTGTTACTGGAATAGATTTGATTAAATGGCAAATCAGAATAGCATTTGGCGAGCCTTTGAATTTAAAACAAAAAGATGTGAGACTAAAAGGACATGCCATTGAATGCAGAATTAACGCAGAAGATCCTTCAAAGGGATTTATGGCAAACACTGGAAAAATCACATTCTTAAATATACCTGGTGGTCCGGGAGTAAGAGTGGATACACTTCTTTACAACGGCTACGAGACAAGTCCTTTTTACGATTCCATGATGGCAAAGATTATCGTACATGCCCAGACAAGACTTGAAGCAATCAGACGTATGCGTCGAGCACTTCTAGAGCTTGTTACAGAAGGCATTATCACAAATGGTGACTTCGATTATTTGCTTTTACATCATCCGGATTTCGTAAAAGGAAATTATAATGTGGGCTTCATCGAGGAACACATTGATGAGATTTTGGCATGGGATAAGGCGGTAGACGAATGAATGTAGTCGATGAAAGAAAAGAAAAATTTAATCGCTATAAAGAACTTCGCGAGAACCCTGAAGAGGTGTTGGCTCCAGCTATCAAGCCAGTCTCAGAGTACACTATTCAAGATCGCATAGAAGATATTGCAGATGCCGGCACTTTCAAAGAATTTCATTTTGACTTTCCCGAAACAAACCCCTTAGAGTTCGAAGGATATGTGGAAAAGAAAGAAGAACTTCGAGCCGAAAGTGGACAGCATGATGGAATAATTGCTGGCAAATGCAAGATTGGTGGATATCCTGTGGTGCTGGCTATCATGAATAAGAAATTTATGATGGCCTCCATGGGAATCGAGCTTGGTGAGACAGTTTGCAGAAGTGCTGAGTATGCCATGGAACACAAGCTTCCACTTATTATTTTCACTGCCAGCGGTGGCGCCAGAATGCAGGAGGGAATCCTCTCTCTGATGCAGATGGCAAAGACCAGTGCGGTTATTGAAAAGTTTAAGAGTCAGGGTGGATTGTATATCACAGTTCTCACCCATCCTACCACAGGCGGCGTAAGCGCAAGCTTTGCCACACTGGGAGATATCACACTTGCAGAGCCAGGAGCACTTATTGGATTTGCAGGCCCTCGAGTAATCGAGCAGACCATAGGACAGACTCTTCCAGAAGGCTTCCAGAGAGCCGAGTTTCTTGAGGAGCACGGATTTGTGGATGAGGTAGTGAAGAGAGATGATATGAAGGTGACTCTCACAAAAATATTGATGCTACATAGTTAAGGTCACTACAGGTGACTGATGAGGTGTTTATATGAAAGCTATCGACAGAGTTCTGGCAGCCCGTGAAAAGGACCGCCCAAAGATTACTGATTACATCGATAACGTATTTACGGATTTCTTCCAGCAGAAGGGAGATATGCTCGGAAAAGAGGATGCCAGCATATATGGCGGTATCGCGCTTTTTCAGGGAAGACCAGTTACTGTAATTGGTCATCGTAAAGGCAATGATGTAAATGAAAATATTACCTGCAATTTTGGCATGCCAGGTCCTGAAGGCTACAGAAAAGCCCTTCGACTTATGAAGCAGGCGGAGAAATTTGGTCGTCCAATTATCACTTTTGTTGATACACCAGGTGCATATCCTGGACTGGAGGCTGAGGCTTATGGAATTTCCCAGGCTATCTCAGGAAATCTTGCAGCCATGAGTTCTCTGAAGGTTCCTGTAATCACTATTGTTACAGGTGAGGGTAGCAGTGGTGGCGCACTTGGTCTTGCTGTGGCCAACAGAGTCTACATGCTGGAAAATGCTGTGTACTCAGTCCTTTCCCCAGAAGGATTTGCATCTATTTTATGGAGTGACAGCAGCAGACGTGATGAGGCCGCTGAGGCTATGAAGCTTACTGCTCAGGACTTGTTTGATTTTGGTGTTATCGATGGAATTATTCCTGAGAGAGGTTTGTATATCAGGGTTTCAAATGTGATTGCCAGCGCCCTAAAGGAATTAGACGAAATGTCAGGGGAAGAACTGGCCCAGGAGAGATTTGAAAAATTTAGAAGCTTTGACGAGGGATTCTTACAGACAGGAACCTCGGCTAGAATGGAAAATGTGTAAATGACTGGAATAAAAATTATAGCTACAGGAGCTCAGGCTCCTAAGAAGATAGTTACAAACGACGATTTGGCAAAGATAGTTGAGACCAGTGATGAGTGGATTAGTCAGCGCACAGGCATGTCTGAAAGACATCATGTGGAAGGTGAAGAAAATCACACATGGCTAGCCGAGATGGCTGCAAAACAGGCGATTGAGCGTGCTGGTATTCCAAAAGAAAAGATTGGAGTGGTACTTGTTTGTACCGTTTCAGCAGATTATTTTTCACCATCCTGCGCATGTATTATTCAGGGCAGACTTGGTCTTTCAAATGACATAATTGCCATGGACATTGGCGCTGGATGCTCCGGATTTATATTTGGGCTTGAAACAATCAGAGCACTGATGATGGCGCGAAATGCACAGTACGGACTGATAGTTGGTGCTGAGGTACTTTCCAAGAAAATGGATATGACAGACAGAAGTACCTGCGTGTTATTTGGTGATGGCGCTGCAGCTGCAGTGGTGGAGCTTGCGGAGAACAGCTATACATCGGTGATTGGCGTAAGCGGGGATGAGGAGATGATTAACATCAAATCCCCAGATGGATTTATTCACATGGATGGTCAGGGCACATATAAATTTGCCGTTGCCACAGTGCCAAAGGTTATTGAGCAGGTGGTTGAAAAGGCAGGACTTACTTATGACGACATTGACCATTTTGTATTACATCAGGCAAATCTTCGAATAATTGAATCCATCGCGAAAAAAGTAAAACAACCGATGGATAAATTCGTTGTAAATATAGAAAAGTACGGCAATACATCAGCAGCCAGTGTGGGACTTGCACTTGATGAGGCAATAGCTGATGGCCGAATTCGTAAAAACGATAAAGTTCTCATGTGTGCCTTTGGAGCAGGAAAGACCTGGGGCGCCGTGGTTATGGAGATGTAGATTATGAAATTAAATGATTTAACAGGAACTAAATATCCTATTATTCAGGGCGGTATGGCTAACATCGCTACAGGTGAATTTGCAGCAGCAGTTTCCAATGCAGGAGCACTTGGTCTGGTGGCATCTGGTGGTATGAATGCTGAGCAGCTTCGTGAGCAGATAAAGATTTGCAAATCATTAACCAACAAGCCATTTGGTGTAAATCTTATGTTGATGAATCCTGATGTGGACAACATTGCAAAAATGCTCATCGAGGAAAAGGTCCAGTTCATTACAACTGGTGCTGGAAATCCTGGAAAGTACATGGAAGGTTGGAAGTCTATGGGCGCAAAAGTATTCCCCGTAGTGGCTTCTGTGGCACTTGCAAAGATGATGGTGAGAGCAGGCGCTGATGCAATCATTGCAGAGGGCGGCGAGTCTGGCGGACACGTAGGTGATATGACCACAATGACCCTGCTTCCTCAGGTGGTAGCAGCAGTGGATGTGCCTGTTATCGCAGCAGGTGGAATTGCAAATGGAAAGCAGATGGCTGCAGCCCTTCTTATGGGAGCATGCGGTGTACAGATTGGAACATGTCTTTTGGTTTCAGAGGAGTGTCCAATTCACGAGAATTACAAGCAGGCTCTTATCAAGGCAAAGGATAATTCCACAACTGTAACTGGACGCAGTCAGGGCGCACCAGTACGTGTCATCAAAAATGAGATGGCTCGCGAGTATCTCAAGCTTGAGGCTGAAGGTGCAGGCCGCGAGGATTTAGAGCGTATGACTCTAGGAAGTCTTCGCAAAGCCGTAGTAGAAGGTGACACAGTTCATGGTTCACTTATGGCAGGTCAGACTTGTGGGCAGCTCACACGTATACGTCCTGCAGTAGAAATCCTGGATGAGATGTATGTAAATGCTAAGAAAACATTACACAGTGCGGGAAATATAGCAATATAAACGAGCGTAATCAGCGGATTAGGAGAATTATGAAATTAGGAATTGTATATGCTGGCCAGGGTTCTCAGCGTGTAGGTATGGGTCAGGATTTTTATGAAAAATATGAAGAGTTCAGAGAGACCATAGATAATGCAACTGATGCAGTAAGTGGTGTTACAGAGATGAATGTGGCAGACCTTAGTTTTAATGGTCCGATGGAGCAGCTTTCAGAGACAAGGTACACTCAGCCAGCAATGGTTGCATTTGCCATCGGCGTTACAAAGCTTCTTCACAAGAAGGGCATCAAGGCAGACTACACCTGTGGCCTCAGCCTTGGAGAATACTCAGCCCTTTATGAGGCAGGAATTTTGGATGAGTCTACAATCCTGGAGCTTATTGCCAAGAGAGGAAAGTTTATGGCAGAGGCATCTGGAGACAGACCTATAAAGATGTGCGCAGTGCTTGGTGCTGACAGAGATATCGTGAAGGAAGCCTGTGATGAAGCAAACGCATTTTTCTGTAATGAGCTTATTGTTCAGGCAGCAAATTTCAACTGCCCAGGACAGATTGTAATCTCAGGAGATGCAGCTGCAGTAGATCAGGCAAGTACATATCTGAAAGAGGCAGGAGCCAAGAGAATTTTACCTCTGAAGGTAAGTGGTCCTTTCCATACAAAACTTATGAAGCCAGCAGGAGATAAATTGGCTGCAGAGTTTGAAAAGGTAGATTTCAAGGAAGGAAATTCAAAGGTTATTTTCAATTGCATTGGCAGAGAAAAAACAGGTGACGAGCAGATTCCAAAGCTTTTGGAAAAGCAGGTGCAGTCATCAGTTTACCTGGAAGATTCCATTAAATATATGGCTGATGCCGGAGTGGATACAATCATTGAGATTGGACCAGGTAAGGCTATCAGCAAATTTATTAGTAAGACTGTTGATAATGTAAAGGTTTATTCAATAGACACTGTTGAAGATTTTGAAAATGCATTGGAGGAGTTGGCATGAGTGTAGCTTTAGTTACAGGTGGTAGCCGAGGTATCGGCAGAGTGATTTCAGAGAAGCTTGCAAGACAGGGATTTAATATTGCCATTTGTTATTCCGGAAATGAATCTGCTGCACAGGAGACTATCTCTGAGTGCAAGAAATTTGGAGTTCAGGCAATGTTTATAAAGGCTGATGTAAGTAACGAAGCTGATGTAAAAAACATGTTTGATGAAGTAAAGGATCTTATGGGTCCGGTAGAAGTCCTTGTAAACAATGCGGGAATTACAAAGGACGGACTTCTTCTTCGTATGAGCGAGGAGGATTACGATGCCGTTGTTGATACCAATCTCAAGGGCACTTTCCTGTGTACAAAGGCTGCAATTAAAGACATGATGAAGGCCAGAAGAGGAAAGATTGTAAACATCACTTCTATCGTCGGTGTAAATGGAAATGCTGGCCAGTCAAATTATGCTGCCAGCAAGGCTGGAATTATCGGATTTACGAAGTCAGTTGCAAGAGAATATGGCAGCAAAGGTATTACCGTAAATGCGGTAGCCCCTGGATTTATTCAGACAGCCATGACAGATAAGCTTCCTGAAAATGTGAAGGAGGATTATTTAAAGCAGATTCCTGTAGGACGCTTTGGAAGTCCTGAGGATGTGGCTAATGTGGTTGAATTTTTGGCGTCAGAGAGATCTGACTATGTAACAGGACAGGTTATAGAAGTTACCGGAGGAATGTAATGAGAAGAGTTGTAATTACTGGAATGGGCACAGTTAATCCACTTGGAAACGACGTTCAGTCTACATGGGATGCTGTGAAAAAAGGAAAGTGCGGAATCGGTCAGATTACCCATTTTGACACCACTGATTTCAAGGTAAAGCTAGCAGGAGAGGTTAAGAATTTTGATGCAGCCGAGATACTTGGCGCAAAGGAATCAAGACGTATGGATGTGTATACGCAGTACGCTTGTGCAGCTGCCAAGGAAGCTATGGAGGATGCAGCCTTTGATTTGGAAAAGGAAGATCACGACAGAATGGGCTGTATCATGTCATCAGGAATCGGCGGTCTTTCAACAATCGCTGAGGAACATGGAAAGGGTGAGACAAAGGGCTATAACAAGATTTCACCTTATTTTATCCCAATGTCTATCAGCAACATGGCAGCAGGTCAGATTGCTATCACATACGGATTAAAGGGAATGTGCACATCAGTAGTTACAGCCTGTGCCAGCTCAAATAATGCCATTGGAGATTCCTTCCACAGAATTCGTGATGGCTATGAAGATGTTATGGTTTGCGGTGGTGCCGAAGGTACAGTCATTCCTCTTGGAATCGGTGGATTCCAGGCCATGAAGGCTCTCTGCACAAGCGAGGATCCAAATCGTGCATCAATCCCATTTGATAAGGAACGTCATGGCTTTGTTATGGGCGAGGGTGCCGGTATTCTTGTACTTGAGGAATTAGAGCATGCTCTCAACCGTGGTGCAAAGATTTATGGTGAGATTGTTGGTTATGGTTCAAACTGTGATGCTTATCATGTTACCGCTCCAAATCCAGAGGGAGAAGGCGGAGCAAAATGTATGGCACTTGCTGTTAAGGATGCTGGCCTTGAAATGTCAGATGTGGATTACATCAACGCCCACGGAACAAGCACAAGCCTTAACGATGCTGGCGAGACACTTGCCATTAAAAAGGCATTTGGCGACCATGCATACAAGCTTAAGGTAAGCTCTACAAAGTCTATGACAGGACATCTTCTCGGCGCAGCAGGAGCTGTTGAGGCTATCATTACAACACTTGCACTTAAAGACGAATTTGTACCTGCTACAATAAATTATCGTGAAAAGGATGAGGCATGCGACCTTGATATCGTTCCAAACATCGGTCGTAATGAGAAGATTAATGTGGCTCTTTCAAATGCATTGGGCTTTGGTGGTCACAATGCATCCTTGGTATTCAGGAGGTACGCATGAAGCTAAATTCATCACAGATTCAGGAGATTTTGCCACACCGTTATCCATTTCTTTTGGTGGATAGAATAGAGGAGTGTGAGCCTGGAAATTATGCCAAGGGTATCAAATGTGTAACAGCAAACGAAATGCATTTTCTTGGACATTTCCCAGGGCATCCTGTTATGCCAGGAGTGCTGATTATAGAGGCTTTAGCCCAGGTTGGGGCGGTAGCTCTTTTGACAGAGGAAGAGAACAAAGGCAAGCTTGCTTTTTTCGGTGGAATAAAGAATGCCCGTTTTAAAAAGCAGGTGGAACCAGGAGATGTTTTGGAGCTTGAATGCAAGCTCACATCTCGAAAAGGACCTGTAGGATTTGGTGAGGCCGTAGCTTATGTAGATGGCCAGATTGCAGCAAAGGCAGAAATTTCCTTTGCCATAGGAGAGTAATTTCGCTATGATGGTACTTGGGGACATAAATAACAAAAAGGAACAGGTACTAGAAATGTTAGAACAGACACTTTCCGAGGTGTACACCAAATTTAAAATTCACTTTTATCAGGAGATGTTCAAGAAGTTAAATTCTCGTGAGACATCACTGACCACAGTGGAGCTTTTCTGTGTGGAGATTATTCACGCACTTAAGAACCCTACAGTTGCAGAGTTTGCAAATTTTATTAATGTATCATCACCAAACGCAGCTTACAAAGTAAACAGCTTGATTCAGAAGGGTTACATTGAAAAGGTACAGTCAGAGACAGATAGACGCGAGTACCATCTTCACGTGACCGAAAAATATTATAACTACTTCAATCTTTCTCAGAAGTACGTTAGTACTGTAGTAGAACGTGCTCAGGAATATTTCTCAGCTGAGCAGGTAGAGATATTGGATGGTATCCTTAGGGATATGTCACTTGAACTTATGCATGAAGTGGCAATTCCACCTGTTGAAGTTACTCAATAATAGATATATAATTCAGAGGTTTGAGACTATTTTAGGTTTCAAACCTTTTTTGTTAACATTTACCAAGCGTTATACGGTATAATGTTTTCAGATAAAATATTGGGAGTATATATGAAACTTACACAGTTATTAGATTACAACAATATAATAGTTCAGTGTCATAACACCCCTGATGCTGATGCTATTGCCTCAGGAATGGCTCTGACACAGTACCTCAGGGCCCATGACAAGACTGTAGCCTTCGTCTATGGAGGAAATTTCGAGATTACTAAGAGTAATCTTAAGCTTATGATTTCCGACCTTGGCGTAGACATTCATTATGTGCGTCATCAGGCTCAGCTTTCACAGCTTCTAGGCATTCGTGAGCAGGAGCTTCCAGAGCTTATTGTCACAGTAGACTGTCAGTACGGAGAGGGAAATGTCCGCATCTTTAAGGCCAGACAGATAGCAGTCATAGATCATCATCAGATATCTAATCCATTGCCAGAGCTTTCAGAGATTCGTTCTTATCTTGCCAGCTGTTCTACTATTCTTTGGGACATGCTCAAGGAAGAAGGCTATCCAGTAGAGAAAGATAAAAAGCTTTCTACAGCTCTTTACTATGGTCTTATGACAGACAGTAATAATTTCTCCGAAATCCAGCATCCTTTGGACATGGATATGCGAGATTACCTCAAATACAGTAATTCTGCCATCATAAAGTTTAAGAATTCTAATATTTCTCAGGAAGAGCTCCGCATTGCGGGAATTGCGCTGCTCGGTTCAGAGTATTACCACGAGAATCATTATTCAATAGTTAAAACAGACCCATGTGATCCTAACATCCTTGGTATTATTTCCGACATGATGCTCCAGGTGGAGGATGTGGAGAGCTGTCTTGCGTATTCTATTCACGAGGGTGGCATTAAGCTTTCAGTGCGTAGCTGCGTTAAGGAAGTAAAGGCAGATGAGCTTGCCAAGTTTATTTGTCAGGGTGTAGGCGATGGAGGTGGACACCTCACAAAGGCCGGCGGATTCATCGTTCGCTCACTCCTTGAAAGACAGGAGCTCGATTACACTCCATCAGCTATTCAGCATTTCTTCAGAGAGCGTATGGATGAATACTTCATGGATAATGAGATTATCTACGCCGGAAAATATTCAGCTGATATCAGCACCATGGATTTATACAAGAGCAAGGGTGTCACTATCGGATATGTTAAGGGAAGTGAGATTTTCCCAGTTGGTACAAAGGCTGTTATCCGTGCCATGGAAGGTGACCAGGAGCTTGAAATAAAAGAAGACACTATCATTGCAGTAGGTGTTCGTGGAGAAGTCTACATCACTAAGGTAGAGCTTTTCGATAAATACTACAAGATTTGCGACAAGAAATATGAGTTCCCAGGTGAATATGCACCTTCTATCAGAAAGCTTAAAGATAGAACTGCCATGGGCTTACTTCCACTTGTTCATTCATGTACTTATGAGGGCAATGGAAACATTTATGCCAAGGAGCTCATGTGCCGTACAAAGGTATTTACAAAATGGAATCCAGAGAACTACTGCTTAGGTCGTCCAGGTGATTACATGGTAGTTTCAGAAAACGATCTTTCAAACATCTATGTGGTAGATAACGAGCTGTTCCACAAGACTTATACACCTGTAGAGTAGACGTTTTTTTGTTGATTAATTGTGCAAAATATAGTATAGTTTCATTAGTTAAATAGGAAATCTTCAGGGCAAGGTGCGAAAGCTTATGCTTTCAATTCCTGACCGGCGGTGATAGTCCGCGAGTCATTACGACTGAACTGGTGTGATTCCAGTACCGACAGTATAGTCTGGATGGAAGAAGATGTGCAGATATTTTTATTTGTGTACGCAATGCCCTGAGTTTATGCTCAGGGCTTTTCTTAATTTAGAAGACTTCCTATCAAATTAATTATTCAGGGAGGTCCAACATGGATACAACAAATTTTTCAGCAACAAATGCGGAGAGTAGAACAGCGAAAAAAGTAAACGTAAGAAGCATGACAGTGACAGCAATGCTTTCAGCAATTGCATTCGTCCTCATGTTCTTAGACACAGCAGTGCCTATTATGCCAAGCTTTATCAAGCTTGATGTTTCAGAGCTTCCAGCACTTATGGCATCATTTGCACTTGGCCCAGTATATGGCGTTATCGTTTGCTTGATTAAGAATCTCATCCACCTTACAATTACTCAGACAGGTGGTGTAGGTGAGCTTTCAAACTTCATCTTAGGTGCAGCTTTTGTACTTCCAGCTGGTCTTATTTATCACCACAAGAAGACAAAGACAAATGCAATTCTTGGTGCAGTTGTAGGTGCGATTATCATGGCAGCTATCAGCTTCCCATCAAACCTTTATATCGTATATCCGGTATACTACAACTTCATGCCAAAGGAAGTTATCGTGGAGGCTTACCAGGCTGTAGCACCATTTGCAAAGGTTGATTCAATCGAGAAGTGCTTACTTATGTTCAACGTACCATTCACTTTCATAAAGGGTATGATTTCAGCAATTATTACAGTGCTTATCTATCAGCCACTTCGCCCATTATTAAAGGGAAATAACTAGAGTTAAATTACTATTTTGGAACAATTAGAATTGTTTAAAGGAGCAGATTTTGAGTAGAAATCCGCTCCTTTATTTATTATACTTAAACCATAAAAAACAATTAATGAGGAGGTTTTGTTATGCCAGTATTAATTACTATTTTAGTCATAATCTTGGTTATAATCGCCTTTGGCATTCGTATTGTTCCACAGGGCTACGTATATGTAATCGAGTTCCTTGGTAAGTACCATGCTACATGGCAGGCAGGTATCCATGTTATGATTCCATTCCTTCAGAGAGTTTCAAAGAAGGTTTCTTTGAAGGAGCAGGTGGCTGATTTCCCACCACAGGACGTTATCACAAAGGATAATGTTATCATGAAAATCGATACTGTAGTTTACTTCAAGGTACAGGATCCTAAGCTTTATGCTTATGGTGCTGAGCGCCCAATCCTTGCTCTTGAAAATCTTACAGCTACAACACTTCGTAACCTCGTAGGTGAGCTTGAGCTTGATCAGACTCTTACATCAAGAGACAATATCAACTCTAAGATGAGAGTTATCCTTGATGAGGCTACTGATCCTTGGGGAATCAAGGTAGGCCGTGTAGAGCTTAAGAACATTATTCCACCAGAGGAAATTCAGCGTTCAATGGAGAAGCAGATGAAGGCTGAGCGTGATCGTCGTGAGACTCTTCTTGAGGCAGAAGGTCACAAGCAGGCATCTATCACCAGAGCAGAAGGTGATAAGCAGGCCCTGGTTCTTAAAGCTGAGGCTGAAAGAGATGCAGCTATCGCAAGAGCAACAGGTCAGGCTGAGTCAATCCGCCTTGTATATGAGGCTGAGGCTCGCGGTATTGAAATGCTCAAGGCAGCAAATATGGATGAGAGAGTTCTTCTTATCAAGAAGCTTGAAGCATTAGAGAAGATGGGCGATGGCAGAGCAACAAAGATTGTAGTTCCTACAGACCTTGCATCAGCAGCAGCTGATCTTACATTCAAGACTGAGATGCTTGGATTTGGTGAGAGCACACCAATCGACAAATCAGCTCCTAAGAAGGAGACACCAAAGAAAGAAGACCCATGCTGCAGCGATGCAGATAAGGGTGCTACAACACGTAAGCTTGTAGAGGCAGAATAAAAAATTGGACTCAGCGTTCCATCTAAACTGGATGGTAGCTGAGTCCTTTTATTATATCAGCGTACAAAAAGTACGCAGTTTACTTCGATATTTAGTTTTAAAATGATACGATATTGAATCCATCTTTGAGGCCTGGCACCTGAAGATAAGATTTAACATCACATACTCTCTTGGTCAGCTTGTGACCTGTCTGGGTAAATCCATCAGATTCCACTTCATTGAAAATAATATCATTTCCATCTTCAATTCCGCGGCGGTCTGTGATGTGATATTTCACAACGCCACTTGCAATTCTTGCAAATTCAGCCTTTGAAACTAAAACACTTACCTCAACATTTCCACCAGCTGCGCCAGTTTTAAGTGTGTTGGTATCAGCAAAGAACTGACGGCCAAGCTCGTCTTCCTTGCCACCATTCATTGCCTGATTGAGTCCTTTGATAAGATCTGCTCTGCTATCTGACATAAACGACTCCTTTTTTCAAACGACATTTTGTACTGTATTATTAGGATACAATGTATTTTTGAAAAAATGGTGTAGAAAGTTTGAAATGTGTTAAAATATCTTTCAGCTAAATTTAATTAATAGGAGAATATTTTTATGGCAAAGGAATTAGTAAGCCGCGACCAGGTTCGTGTAGAGGACACATGGGATCTTAGCGCAATGTACGAGAATAAAGAAGCTTGGGAAGCTGATATCAAGTTTATAAATGAGAAGCTTGCTGAGGTGGGTAAATACCAGGGAAAGGTATGTGAGAGTGCAGAGAACCTTCTTGCAGTTCTTAAGCTTAGCGCTATAGCTGAGGAAAAGTTTGAGCTTGCATTTAACTATGCTGAGCGTATCTTTGATCAGGATCAGGGAAATACTGAGCATCAGTCAATGTCACAGAGAATGTTTGCTCTCTATGCAAAGATTAATGCAGCCACAGCATTTGTTTCACCTGAAATCCTTGCCTGCAATGCAGCAGTAATCGAGGGATTTATCGCAGCAAAGCCAGAGCTTGAGCTTTACAGACTCCAGATTAAGGAGATTCAGAGATTAAAGGCTCACACACTTTCAGCAGAGATGGAAAAGGTTGTTGCCATGACACAGGAAATGGGCAACACACCAACAGAAGTTTACAGCGCATTTAAGAATGTTGATATGACATTCCCTGCAATCAAGGATGAGAATGGCGAAGAAGTAGTTCTTACAGATGGCCGTTTTGTACCAATGCTTATGTCTGCCGACAGAAGAGTTCGCGAGGATGCATTCAAAGCATACTATGGTGTTTATGCGAAGTACTTAAATACAATGGCTGCTATCTATAACGGTGAAGTAAAGCAGCATATCTTCAATTCACGTGTGCGCAACTACAGCTCAAATCTCGAGGCAGCTGTTGATGAAAACAATGTGTCACCACAGGTTTACGACAATCTTGTTAAGACAGTAAATGCAAATCTTGATAAATTACATGCATACGTTTCTCTTCGTAAGAAGTGCCTGGGTGTGGATGAGCTTCATATGTATGATATCTACACATCAATGATTCCAGATGCTGCAAAGACAGTTAAGTATGAGGAGGCTCAGAAGACTATCTGTGAGGCTCTTGCAGTTCTTGGTGATGATTATGTAGCTCTTCTTAAGGAAGGTTTTGCAAATCGTTGGATTGATGTTTATGAGAACAAGGGCAAGCGCGGCGGTGCATATTCAGCTACAGCGTACGGTGTTCACCCATACATGCTTCTTAATTACACAGATACATTTGATGACATGTTTACAACAGCTCACGAGATGGGGCACTCTATGCACAGCTATTACTCAAATCAGGCACAGCCATATATCTACAGTGGTTACAAGATTTTCGTTGCAGAGGTAGCATCTACATGTAACGAGATTCTTCTCTTAGAGTACCTTCTTAAGAACTGCACTGATAAGAAGGAGAAGGCTTACCTTCTCAACCACTACCTTGACAGCTTCAAGGGTACAGTTTTCCGTCAGACACAGTTCGCTGAGTTTGAGAAGACTACAAACGAGATGGTAGAGGCTGGCGAGAATCTCAACTCTGAGAATCTTTGCAAGCTTTATAAGGAAATCAACGAGAAGTACTATGGTCCAGATATGATTTCTGATGATGAGATTGCATATGAGTGGGCACGTATTCCTCACTTCTACTACAATTTCTATGTATATCAGTATGCAACAAGCTTCTGTGCAGCAGTTGCCATTGCAGACATGATTTTAAAGGAGGGTGAGCCAGCAGTAGCACGCTACAAGAAGTTCCTTTCAAGTGGATGCACAGACGCACCAGTTGAGCTTCTCAAGATTGCAGGTGTAGACCTCACCACACCAGCTCCAATCGAAGCAGCACTTGCTAAGATGGGAGAAATCGTAGAAGAGTTGAAGACATTAGTATAATGTAAGGAATATCTAAAAGAGCTAGCACAATGCTAGTTCTTTTTTTATGTGGATTATTACGGTAATCAGACAAACTTATTGGTATTTGACCGTAGTTTAAAAAATTGATTTTTCAATCCTACGGTCAAATAAGAGAAAATAAGACGGATGACCGTAGGATTAGAGCATAGATTGTATATGAAAGAGTTGGCGCTCATTCATCAGGTAATAATTGGGCAGTATGACCGTAAAATATATGGAAATAAATCAAAAGACTACGGTCATATCTGATGTTTATCTAAATATGACCGTAGTCTTCAAATTCAAAAAAATTATATTACGGTCATATAATTCGATAATATGTATATGACTGTAAATGTATGTAAAAAGTATACGGATGTATTGGACCTTTTGGTTATTACATAAGTAGTCCAGATATCTTGCAGCATAAACGATGTAAAATGCAAAAGAAAGGCTGACTAGCCAAAAGCTTTATATTATATTTGTTCTCCATTCAAGAACAATACTTCATCTGGTTCGATTGGAACGCAGACGCATTTCTTTCCATCTACATATGCTGTAGTGACTGTGGCTGCCTTGTCTTCTGAAACCTTCACTACGATATCGGCTGGCTTGCCATCTTCTGTGACACCTGTTGCTTCCTTGAGCTGCTTTGTAAGATCTACAACACGCTCCTTAAGAACATTCTTTTCTACACGAAGCTCATTATTCTTGAGAGCCTTCTCATCCAGGATTTCTTCTGCAAGTGGAAGCTGCTCCTCGAAGTAGTTTTCAAACTTGGCCTGAATCTTTTCCACCTTTATATCAGAAAGACCAGAATCAGTGAGGATGTTTGCAACATCCTGTGGCTCTAGGATGATAGGCTCATCCTGACCAAGACGCTCAGTCTCTACAGTGATGAAATCAGAAAGATTCTGCTGAATATCAAGCTTTGTCTCGATAGTTTCATCTGTCTCTTCTCCAAGAGCCTGATCAAGAATATTGTTGAAGGCATTCTTTTTCTGAGTAGAAGTCTTCTTTGTGCCGCAGCCGATGCAGTTCTCCCAGAATTCTACATGAGGCTCCTTTGTATTCTTTGTGTAAGCTAAGCATGCATGTAAATCAGTAGTACGCTCTGAGAAGCATGGGAATGTGAATGCTGTATCTACAGGACCAACAACCCAGTCACGGATACGTGCACCGATTCTGTTTTCATCCTCACGATATCCAAGTCCTGGCTTAGAAAGAGCTACAGGGCAGATAGCACAGATGATGTAATCGTAAACTTCCTCAGACTCATCAAGTGTAAGCTCATCTGAAGTCTTCATAGGAATATCGTATGTGTCGTGATAGAGAAGAATCAAGTAGTTTCCAACGAAATCATATGACTCGATAATTCTGTTGTAATATTCGATAAGAAGCTTCTCATCCTGAAGACGGCTTTCACGAAGTCTCATTAGAAGGTCGTGACCGCTTCCTTCTATTTCAGATTCTGGGTCAAATGGAAGCTCTAGCAAGTTGTTTCCTACAGTTCCTGAAAGGGACTTGTTTGCAATTTCAAGATACTTGTGGAATTCTTCATCCTCAAGATTAAGGAAGGTCTCCTTAAAAGTGAGAACCATTTCCTTGTTGGCATCAACATAGCAACCTACCATCTTGTCGAAGTTGCAGGAATCCTTTTTAAAGCGTCGTTTTATTTCATTTATTTCTTTTTTATTCATAAATCGCTACTCCTAAATAGTAATTAGTTACATCTTTTGTAACATGCTTTATAATTATAATTGCGTCAAAATTTGATATCAAGAGTTTTTCTTTTTAAAGGAAATTGAGGGATTTTTATGGAACATATACTAGATTTTACAAAGGCAAGAAAGCAGGAGATTTACCCATTACCAAAGACATTTTATGGGAGAAATCCTGATGGGAAGGAGATAGGTTTTACCAACTATTATATGACAATAGATGGGGAGCCTTTCTTTGCTATAAGCGGTGAGTGTCATTTTTCAAGGGTGTTTGAAAACCAGTGGGAGGACACCATCCTGAAGATGAAGGCAGGTGGATTAAATATAATTTCCACCTATGTTTTCTGGAACCATCATGAGGAGATAGAGGGGCAGTTTGATTTTTCTGGCAGAAGAAATCTGAGAAAGTTCGTGGAGCTTTGCCAGATGCATGACATGTTCGTAATCCTTAGAATTGGTCCATTCTGTCATGGTGAGTGTAGAAATGGTGGCCTGCCAGACTGGCTTTATGGAAAGCCTTATGATGTGCGAGGTAATAATCCTGAGTTTTTGCAGCAGGTGAGACTTTTTTACAGGGCTATAGGACAGCAGATTCAGGGTCTACTTTTTAAGGATGGAGGCCCAATCATCGCTGCTCAACTTGACAATGAATATATGCACTCAGCGGCGCCTTGGGAGATGTCCACAGGAATTTCCAACGAGTGGGTGAATGGTGGAAAAGATGGTGATGAATATCTTATCGCGTTGAAAAAGCTTGCTATTGAAGAGGGAATAGAGACTCCATTTTACACATGTACAGGCTGGGGTGGTGCTGCCACACCTACAGAGCATATGCTTCCACTTTGGGGAGGTTATGCATTCTGGCCTTGGATGTTCTATGGAAATAAGGACTACAAGCATCCAGCCACACCAGAATATATTTACAGGGATAATCACAATAATGCTGTGAAATCCACCTACAATTTTGAGCCATTTTATGAGCCGGAATCCATGCCTTATTCCTGCTGTGAAATGGGCGGAGGAATGATTCCTTTCTATAATTATCGATTCCATTTTCCATATGAATCAGTGGATGCTATGGCGAACGTGAAGATGGCGGGGGGATGTAATTTCCTTGGTTATTACATGTACCGTGGTGGCACCAATCCTCATGGATTTGCTACGGAATTTTTAAATGAGCATCAGGTGCCAAAGCTGGGATATGATTACAATGCACCTATAGGTGAGTTTGGTCAGCTTCGTCCAAGCTATTATAGGCTGAGATGTATACATACCTTTGTAAAGCATTTTGGCCATTTGCTTTGTCCCATGACCACGCTATTGGCTGAAGATAATGAAGGTAGGGAGCCTGAGGATACTTCGTATTTACGATATGCTGCCCGCACAGATGGGGAAAGTGGATTCCTTTTTATCAATAATTATCAGGATCATGTGAAGCTTTCCGATAAGGCAGGGGAATCAATAACAATCAAGTTGCCGGGCAAGGAAATAAACATAGATGATTTGATCATTGCAGCAGGAGAGGAAGCCATACTTCCTATTAATCTTGATTTGGATGGAATAAAGCTTGAGTATGCTACAGTGCAGCCACTGGCCAGGGTGGAATCACCGGATGTGATTTCCTATATTTTCTTTAAACCAGAGGGAATGAAGCCAGTATATAAATTTGAAGGTGAGGAACCTATTGTTCCAGAAGATAGCCCTTCCTATAGTTTTCCTATGTACGTTAACGGGAAGACAATTTGCTTCATTACCCTATCCAGAGAGATGAGCTACGAGTTTACGGAAATAAAGCCACCTGCAGAACTTATTAATCAAAATAAAAGAGTACTTACACCTGTGCAGTGCGGGGAGTCCAGATTTACTATTGAGATTCCGATGCTCAATGAGGAAGCAAAGGATACATTGCTTCAGATTAATTATAGCGGCGACATTGGCAGCCTTTTTGATGCATCAGGCAAGCTGGTTCACGATGATTTTTGCTGTGAAAAGACCTGGGAAATTGGTTTGAAAGAGCTTGGCATAAAAGAAGGAGATGTGCTGACACTTTATATCACACCAAAGAAGGAAGATGTGGTAGTGGACGTTTCTTCCACAATGGCTGGAAGGCTTGAAAAGGCCGAAGGCATGCATTTTGCCCTTGGAGAAGTGGCTTTGGTGGAGACTTTGGAAGGGCAGGCTTAAAAAGGCACTTGACTTTAAAAGTCTAAATAACTATACTTTACTCAAATAAAGAAGGGGAACAGTCATGGCATTTACATCTATGCTTAACAATCTCAATAATAACAATAATAATTCCGTGAATAATAATCAGGGGATTTAATTTTATTGTGTTGATGAGATTTGAAGATTGTTCAAATTAAGTAAGAATTAGAAAGCCTCATCAAGCGCAAGTTTGGTGGGGCTATTTTATTGCTGTTCTTCAGTATAAAAATTATAAGGAGTAAAACAATGAGCGTTAAAACTACAGACGTAAGAACACTTTCAAGAAACTTTAAAGAGTTCGACGGCAAGGAAGTTACAGTTTCAGGTTGGGTCCGCAACATGCGTGATTCTAAGACATTCGGTTTCTTAGTACTTGCTGACGGAACATTTTTCAACCCAGTACAGGTTGTATTTAACCAGGATAAGATTGACAACTTCGACGAGGTTTGCCATCTAAATGTAGGTGCAGCAGTATATGTAACAGGTATCGTTACACTTACACCAGAGGCAAAGCAGCCATTTGAGATTCAGGCTACAAAGGTTGAGATAGAAGGAAAGTCTACACCAGATTATCCAATCCAGCCAAAGAGACACACAATGGAATATCTTCGTACACAGACACATCTTCGTCCACGTACAAATACATTCCAGGCAGTATTTCGAGTTCGTTCTCTTTGTGCATACGCTATTCACAAGTTCTTCCAGGAGCGTGATTTCGTATACGTACACACTCCACTTATCACAGGTTCTGACTGTGAAGGTGCAGGTGAGATGTTCCAGGTTACAACAATGGACCTTAACAACATCCCTAAGACAGAGGATGGCAAGGTTGATTTCTCACAGGATTTCTTTGGACATGCTACAAACCTCACAGTATCAGGTCAGTTAAATGGTGAGACATATGCTCAGGCATTCAAGAACATCTACACATTTGGACCTACATTCCGTGCTGAGAATTCAAACACAACTCGTCACGCAGCTGAGTTCTGGATGATTGAGCCAGAGATTTCATTTGCTGATCTTGAGGATGATATGATTCTCGCTGAGGACATGATTAAGTTCGTTATCAACTACGTTCTTGAGCATGCTCCAGAGGAGATGGAGTTCTTCAACAACTTCATCGACAAGGGACTTCTTGATAGATTACATCACGTAGCTTCTTCTGATTTCGGTCGCATCACATACACAGATGCTGTTGCTGAGCTTGAGAAGCACAATGATGAGTTTGATTACAAGGTATCTTGGGGCTGTGATCTTCAGACAGAGCACGAGAGATATCTTACAGAGAAGATTTTTGGAAAGCCTGTATTCGTTACAGATTATCCAAAGGAAATCAAGGCATTCTATATGAAGCTCAATGAGGATGGAAAGACTGTTGCAGCTATGGACTGTCTCGTTCCTGGTATCGGTGAGATCATTGGTGGTTCACAGCGTGAGGACGACTACGATGTACTTGTTCAGAGAATGAAGGAGTGCGGTCTCAAGGAAGAGGATTACCAGTTCTACCTTGACCTTAGAAAGTATGGTTCATCTAGACATGCTGGATTTGGTCTTGGATTCGAGCGTTGCGTAATGTACCTCACAGGAATGGGTAACATCCGTGACGTAATTCCATTCCCACGTACAGTTGGAAATTGTGACTTATAAGATAGACTAGGAGGAAGAAAGTTATGAGTAAGATTTACATCCCAGATGGCTACGCGTCAGCGTTAGATTTGAAAGAGACCCAGATAGCTATTAAGAAAGTTAAAGACTTTTTCCAGGCACAGCTTACAGCTGAGTTAAATTTACACCGTGTTACAGCACCACTTTTTGTAAGACCTGAGTCAGGTTTGAACGACAACTTAAATGGTGTTGAGCGTCCAGTTGCTTTCGGTGTAAAGGAACAGAACGACAAAGAGGTTGAGGTTGTTCACTCTCTTGCAAAGTGGAAGAGAATGGCACTTGGCCGTTATGGTTTCAATGTAGGCGAGGGCCTTTATACTGATATGAATGCTATCCGCCGCGATGAGGATACAGATAACATTCATTCTATCTATGTTGACCAGTGGGATTGGGAATGTATCATCGAGAAATCTGCTCGTAACGAAGAGACTCTTAAGAAGTACGTAAAGAGCGTTTATGCAGCTCTTCGCGTTACTGAGAAATATATTGCAAATTCATATGACTATGTACAGTGCATTCTCCCAGAGGAGATTCACTTCATCACTACTCAGGAGCTTGAGGACAGATGGCCAGATCTTGACCATTCTCAGCGTGAGTATGAGGCTGCTAAGGAATACGGCGCAATCTTCCTTATGAAGATAGGTGATTTGCTTAAGTCAGGTGAGAAGCATGACGGTCGTGCTCCTGATTATGATGATTGGCAGCTTAACGGTGATATTATCGTTTACTATCCAGTAGATGATATTTCACTTGAGCTTTCATCAATGGGTATCCGTGTTGATGAGGACAGCCTTAAGGCTCAGCTTCAGAAGGCTGGTTGCGAAGAAAGAGCAGAGCTTCCATTCCAGAAGGCTATTCTTGAAAAGAAGCTTCCATATACAATAGGTGGTGGTATCGGCCAGAGCCGTATTTGTATGTTCTTCCTCAGAAAGTGCCATATCGGAGAGGTACAGTGTTCTATCTGGCCTGAAGAGGATGTAAAGACTGCAAATGAAAAGGGCGTTGTTATCCTGTAGGCGGAATATTTCACGATAGTGTCTTTCTGAGAGAAACAAAATCCTTTACAAATTAATAATTTTATCGTAAAATATCCTTCGGCTCTCTTTTAGAGGGCCGATTTTTTGCGATTAAAATTATTACTATAACTAAATTTTTTTATTTTAGACATATTTTTTATTATGATTCTTTACTTTAAAACTTTAGTGTGATAAACTGTACTTATGCTGAGGATTGATTATGGGAATTGGCCTTTGCATAGGGAAAGTTTAGGAATTAAAGGGCAGTAAAGTATTATAGGGATTTTACAGGAGTATTTGAGATAATGAATAAGAAACTTGAAACAGCAGAGATGGATGAGCTTTTAAGAGCCATTCTTAGCCTCGAGACAGTCGAGGAAGCCTACGAATTTTTTGAAGACCTTTGCACAGTTAACGAGATGGTAGCTATGAAGCAGCGCTTCGAGGTTGCCAAGATGCTTCGTGAAGAGCGTACATATCAGGACATCGCTGATGAGACTGGCGCCAGCTCAGCTACAATCAGCCGTGTTAATCGTGCCCTTAACTATGGAAACGATGGTTACGACATGGTTCTTAAGAGAATCAGTAAGTAGTATTATAGCTTAATTGGATTCGTATTATATTTATGCTAAAATGTGAGATGTAGTTTCTGAAACTACATCTCATTTTTTGTATAAGGGGAAACGTATGGATAATTCTAGAAAACGACTTAACGAAATTCTTCATCAGCTGGCTGAGATAGACTATGTTCATCCTGCTGATATTCCAAATATTGATTTATATATGGATCAGGTGCTGACATTTTTGGATCAGGAGCTAGGAACAGTTCGTGAGGCCACAGAAGACAAGGCAATGACTAAGACTATGATAAACAATTATACCAAGAATCAGCTTATGCCACCTCCAGAAAAGAAAAAGTATTCCAGAGAGCATATGCTGAATCTTATCTTTATTTATTACTTTAAGAATTTTTTAGGTTTGAAGGATATCAAAAGTATTTTGGATCCAATCAACGACAAGTATTATGGGGACAGTGAAGGTCTGTCGTTCTTTGATATTTATAGCGACATGGTAGGCTACGAGCGCAAGGTCGCAAAGGAAGTAACAAAGGACATTATCAAGAAGTACAACATAAGTCGCGAGGCTTTTGCAGACCAGGACGAGGAAAGCAAGGATGTACTTCAGGATTTCACCTTCATTTGCCTGCTTTCATTTGATGTATTTGTTAAGAAAATGATGATTGAACAGTATATTTCCAACCGTCGTGAAGATGAGGAAAAGGCAGACAATAGTTCCAAAGAAAAACCAAAAGAAAAGTGATTATTAGGTAGAAGCAACTATGTTTCTATGTTAGAATTATAGAACAAAGTTTCGAAAATAATCATAAATGTAAGGATAGTTTTGTTATGAATTTAGATTTTTTGAATGACAAGCAGCGAGAGGGTGTAGTCACAACCGAAGGACCTGTGCTTATTTTGGCGGGTGCCGGTTCCGGAAAGACAAGAGTGCTTACACACCGCGTTGCTTATTTAATAGAACAGGGTGTGATGCCTTATAACATCATGGCCATCACCTTTACTAATAAGGCTGCCAGAGAGATGAGGGAGCGTATAGATAATATCGTAGGCTTCGGCTCAGATGGTGTTTGGGTAGCTACCTTTCATGCCAGCTGTGTTCGTATTCTCCGTCGTTTCTGCGAGAATCTTGGACAGGGCTACAGCAGCAATTTTACTATTTACGATACAGACGATTGCAAGACTCTTATGAAAGAGGTTTGCAAATATCTTCAGATAGATACAAAGCAGTTTAAGGAGCGCACATTTTTAAATGTTATTTCTGATGCTAAGAATAAATTGATTGGTCCAGAAGAATTTACTAATCGTGCCATGGGAGATTTTAATATGTCCCGTCAGGCCACAGTTTATCGTGAGTATCAGGCTCGTCTTCGCCAGAATAATGCATTTGATTTTGATGATTTGATTATGAAGACTGTAGAGCTCCTTCGTTTAGATGGAGACGTTCGTGCTTACTATAATGATAAGTTCAAATACATCATGGTAGACGAGTATCAGGATACCAATGCGGCTCAGTTTGAGCTTGTTCGTCTACTCACAGGTGGTGCGCAGAATCTTTGCGTTGTAGGTGATGACGATCAGTCTATCTACAAGTTCCGTGGTGCGGATATTTATAATATTTTGAATTTTGAGCAGCACTTCCCTGCAGCTCACGTTATTAAGCTTGAGCAGAATTATCGAAGCACAGGAAACATCCTGGAGGCTGCCAATTCTGTCATTGCCAACAACGAGGGACGTAAGGAAAAGGCTCTTTGGACAGAGGCTGAGGATGGAGATAAAATCCAGTTCCAGCAGTTTGACAGTGCTTATGAAGAGGCTAGCTTTATAGCTAGTAATATTGGAGCCTTGGTTCGTAAAGGCGAAGCAGATTATAAGGATTGCGCAGTGCTTTATCGTACCAATGCACAGTCACGTCTTATAGAAGAAAAAATGATTTATGAGGGCATCCCTTATAAGATTGTAGGCGGTGTTAATTTCTATAGCCGTAAGGAAATCAAGGACGTTCTTGCATATTTAAAGACTGTTGATAATGGCAGTGACGATATTGCTGTTCAGCGTATTATCAATATTCCAAAGCGTGGAATTGGTGCTACCACTATCACTAAGGTTTCTGATTTTGCCAGAGAACGAGGCCTGAATTTCTATGAGGCATTGCTTCATTGCGAAGAGGTGCCATCTATTGGAAAGGCAGCGACAAAGATTCAGGGCTTTACCAGTCTGATTGAAAAGCTTCGTCAGATTGCTCAGGAAGAATCCGTTTCAGCTCTTGTGGAGGAGATTTTGGATCAGACAGATTATGTGGCAGAGCTGAAAGCTGAGGGCACAGATGAGGCAAAAGCTCGTATCGAAAATATCGATGAGCTCCTTACAAAGGCTGTTGCCTATGAGAAGGACGCAAGAGACGATGGAGAGGAGCCTACACTTTCAGGATTCTTAGAGGATGTAGCGCTTGTTGCAGATATAGACAGCTACGAGGAAAGCGACAATTACGTTGTGCTCATGACTCTTCATGGCGCAAAGGGATTGGAGTTCCCTCGTGTATATATGGCCGGCATGGAGGACGGATTGTTCCCAGGCCAGGCAGCTATTTTTGATGGTGGCGGAGCAGATTCAGAGCTTGAGGAAGAGCGACGTCTGGCATATGTAGGTATCACCCGTGCCAGAGAGCATCTGACTATGACTGCAGCACGCATGAGAATGGTTCGAGGCGAGACTGCATTCCATAAGATTTCCCGCTTCGTAAAGGAGATTCCAGAGGAGCTTGTGAAGGGCAATCTTTGGGAGCCAAAGCCAATGGATGATTATAGCAGCACACCTATCGGGGAGTATTCTGTATATCAGAAGCCATCAGGATTTGGAAAGCCATTTGCCGCTTCTACAAGCTACGGTACAGCTGGATCTACAGCCGGCACAGGCAAGGGCAGCTACAGCGCCAGCAGATATTCTGTAGGCAGCTCTACAACAGCAGTGGCCAATAAGAATGGCACTAAGATTGAGAAAACTGATTTGGATTATGGCATCGGCGACCGTGTCAGCCATATCAAATTTAAAGAAGGAACAGTTAAAGATATCATCGACGAGGGCCGCGATTACGAGGTTACAGTAGAGTTCGATGGTGTCGGTGTGAAGAAGATGTTCGCATCTTTCGCAAAACTTAAAAAGTTATAAGAGGTATTTATGAAACGTGGAGAAATCGTACAGGGTAAAGTTATAAAAGTAAATTTCCCCAACAAGGGCATTGTGGAGACAGCTGAGGGTGACCGCCTTCGTGTAAAAGGTGTTCTTCCAGGTCAGACTGTATCTGTCCGTGTGAAGAAATCTTCCAAGGAAAAGGCACAGGGCAATCTGCTCTCAGTGGATGAGCCATCAGCACTTGAGATGGCAGAGCCAGCATGTGTTCACTATGGCAAGTGTGGCGGCTGTACATATCAGTCTCTTCCATACGAGGAGCAGCTTAAGATTAAGGAGGGCATGATTCATGACCTTATGGCTCCTGTAATCGGAGAGGATGTTTGGAATGCCACATACGAAGGCATTAAGGCCAGCCCTAAGCAGTTTGAATATAGAAATAAAATGGAGTTCTCTTTTGGTGACGAGGTAAAGGATGGTCCTCTCACTCTTGGTATGCATAAAAAGGGTAGCTTCTACGATGTTGTCACTGTAGATGGTTGCCAAATTATCGATGCTGATATGAGACGCGTTCTTACTATCACATTGGAGTACTTCGCAAATGCGAAGCAGCCATATTATCGCAAGAATACTCACGAAGGATATTTGCGTCATCTTTTAGTTCGTAAGGCAGCAAAGACAGGCGAGATCCTTGTTGATCTTGTTACAAGCACACAGATTTCATCTATCTATGAGATTGCTCTTTTAGAGGGCTGGAAGCAGGCGCTTATTAATTGCCCAGATTGGAAAGGAAAGCTTACAGGAATCCTTCATACAAAGAATGATAGAGAAGCAGATGTTGTCTGCGATGAGGGTACAGAAATCCTCTATGGTCAGGATTGGTTCAAGGAGGAGATTTTAGGACTTTCTTTTACAATCACTCCATTCTCATTCTTCCAGACAAATTCACTTGGTGCTGAGGTGCTCTACAGCACAGCACGTGACTTTATTGCCAGCGGTGCTGACGGTGCAGAGGTATATGATTTGTATTCTGGCACTGGTACAATTGCTCAGGTTATTGCACCAGCAGCAAAGCATGTAACAGGTGTAGAAATTATCGCTGAGGCAGTTGAGGCAGCAAAGGATAATGCCAAGCTCAACGGACTTGAGAATTGCGATTTCATCGCAGGTGATGTACTTAAGGTTCTCGATGATATCACTGAGAAGCCAGATTATATCATCCTTGATCCACCACGTGATGGTATCCATCCAAAGGCACTTGATAAGATTATTGATTACGGTGTAGATTCACTTGTTTATATTTCCTGCAAGCCTACCAGCCTTGCTCGCGACCTTGAGGTATTCCTTGAACGTGGCTACAAGGTTACACGCCTTGCTTGCGTGGACATGTTCCCTGGAACATATCATTGTGAATCTATTTGTGCACTGACTAGAAAATAATTGGGGATTATTGTATGGGATTAGTAGAACTGTAATTACAAAATGAAATAGGAAAAACTTTTGAGGTCACAATTTGTGACCTCTATTTTTTAAATCTTTTTTAAGTGTTCAAATATGAACACTTATGATAATATATACGTGATGACGAATTTGCACAATTCGGAAAGGCGGATAGTTACAATGACAATTATAGAAAGAATTTTTTTTCTTATAAAAGAACGTGGGTTAAGCCAAAATGCATTTGGCAAGGCAGCTGGTATTGCTCCTAGCACTATAAGTGACTGGAAGACAAAGGGGCATACACCTTCAGCTGATAAGATTATGGATATATGCAGAGTGTTAGAGGTAACACCTGAGGCTCTTCTTACTGGGAAAGGAATAGATGAAGCTGATATCACAGAGTCTAAGGTAGATTACAAGGGTAAACAGCTACTATTGGAATATGAAGGCTTAAATGAGGATGCCCAGAAGAGGCTGCTGACGTATGCTAAGAAGCTGGGGGAGCTGACGAAACTAGAAGATTTATAGTTTTAACCGTGTGCATTTACATACGGTTTAGATACATTAGGATTATGTATTTTAAACTTATCGATTTCGATAAGTTTAAAAACTTAAAAGATAGGAGAGATAAACATGGGAAAAGCAATAATAAAAGATACTATACACGCTAAAGGATTTGACATAGGAATTTATACTATGGACTATGAGAATGAATTTATATCTTTAACCGATATTGCAAAATACAAGAGTGATGCGCCAAATGATGTCATAAAAAACTGGATGAGAAACAGGGACACTCTTGAATTCTTGGGTTTATGGGAAAGTCTTCATAATCCGGATTTTAAACCCGTCGAATTCGACGGGTTTAGAAGCGAGGCAGGTCTACACGCATTTACAATGTCGCCAACAAAGTGGATAGAAAGCGTTAATGCTATTGGTATTGTTTCAAAGGCTGGTCGATATGGTGGGACATATGCGCATTCTGACATTGCACTGGAGTTTGCGTCTTGGATATCAGCTGAATTTAAACTATATATCATTAAAGACTATAAGCGACTCAAGAAGGATGAAAATAGTAAACTCTCAATTAATTGGAATTTAAATCGTGAAATTGCAAAGATTAACTATCGTATACACACAGATGCAATTAAGGATAATCTTATTCCACCAGAGCTTACACCAGAGCAGATTTCATTCAAATATGCAAGTGAAGCGGATCTTCTTAATGTTGCATTATTTGGCAAGACAGCTAAACAGTGGAGAGATTCTAATAAAGATAAAAAAGACAATATGCGAGATTTCGCAAGCTTAAATCAACTGTTGGTACTTGCAAATATGGAAAGCTATAATGCTATCTTAATTGAGCAGGGGAAGCCACAATCAGAAAGATTGGTACTTCTTAGACAGCTTGTAGTAAAACAGATGCAAACATTGGAATATGTAAATAATGAGGGGCTTAAGAGACTGCCTGGTGCAACAAATCCCTAGTTAAACACTTTTGCTTTGACATTTATAAGTATTATGTATAAACTAAACACTACAGCGGATAAGGTTAAGACCTAGATCGATGCTGCTGAATAAGAAAGAATTCTTTGGGAACGGGTTTTTTGCCGCAGGTCTATTAAAAGGAGCGGGTTGCTCGTTCTTTTTCTTTTAATTAAAAAATTAGGAAGAGAATAATGGTTTTATATTTTAGTGGTACAGGCAATAGCAAATTTGTTGCGGAGAGAATAGCTAATGCCTTAAATGAAAAAGTTTGTGATATCTCAGAGTTTATAAAGAAAAAGGAGAAACCTGCATTTACAGAGGGTGGAAAATACATCTTTGTTGCACCATCCTATATGTCAGCACCTGCCAAGGCGATGGTTGATTTCGTTGAGGATGCTACATTTCCTACGGGCATAGAGGCATATTTTGTAGTTACCTGTGTGGCTTCTATGGGCACCACACCAAAGATAGCTAAAAAGCTATGTAAGAAAAAGGGCTTTAAATACATGGGCTCTGCACAGATTCAGATGCCACAGAATTATATTGTATTTTTTAAAACCCAGGAGAGTGCTGAGAATCTTAAAGTCATAAAGGATGCCGTTTCACACATTGAGGAGCTTGCAACCAAAATACAAAATGGTGAGAAAATAAAAGAAAGATGGATTTCATTGCTGGAGCATGTTTTCACTGTTTCTATAGGTAATCTTTATTATAAATACTTCATGGGAACCAAAAAATTTATGGTAAAGGACGACTGTATTTCCTGCGGAAAATGTGCAAGAGTATGTCCCTTTGGTAATATCAGTATTGTGGAAGGTAAGCCAGTTTGGGGTGATGATTGCACACACTGTATGGCTTGCATTAATCTTTGTCCGAAGGGCTCCATTGAGTATGGTGAAAACACAATCGGAAAGCCTAGATATCCGGGACCATTTTTCACTTTACAACAGGATAATTAAAGACAATAAAACAGGGTACGCGCCATTCGGCATGTACCCTGTAATTTTTTTATCTATCGTCATCATCGTCGTCCAGCTCGAATTCACTGCCCATGTATTCACGGCCTACCACACGCTTAGATTCACGCTGCTGTTCAACCTGAACGGAAAGCATTTCCTTTACATTTGCAGAATTTCTTACATTTTTAATTTCAAATGTTCCAAGGTTTTTGTCAGAAGAGCTGACAAAAATAGAGCCTACTCCAAAGATTCGCTGACCGAGGCTTCTCTTAAGCTGAAGATCAAGAATTCTATATAATCTCACTTCATTCTGAACAAGATTAAAAAATCCTGTCTCAACAAATAATCTGTCCTCGCTCATGCTATATTTTGTAAAACTAAGTGGAAGTCCAAAATGTCTTTTTCTGTCATGCCATAAAATATCTGCCATCATTATCCTCCTTAAAATTTGAGTCTTTTGCTATTTATAATCGTTATTACTCACTAATACAATTAAATACATAATATATCAATATGATAAATGTGTTGATATTTACTGAAAATTATGCAATAATGTGCTCGTAGTAAAAAAAAATATAGAGGAAAGCGAGGTAAATTTGATGCGTGTCATGAGCACAGAGATTGTAACTGAATATCGTATGAAGACCTCGGTTTTGGGATTTTAACTTATTGATATGATTTCAACCGTGGCTATTTTGTCACGGTTTCTTTATGCCTATTTCTGGCAGTTTTCCATATAGGGTCTCCGTACGATTTCTTGATTTTGAAAATAATAGGAGACAAAGAAATGAATAATACTAATGAACAGATTACTAGTAATGAACAGCTTGGACGTATTTCTGAGGTTCAAAAGAACAGCTTCAGAATCAAATTTCAGGGGCAGGATATTCCGGCTAAATTAAAGGGATTTTTCTATGAGGAAAGTGCTGATAAATTGCCAGTTGTGGGAGATTATGTAAGCTTTGATTACAATTCAACTGGTGACTCTATGATACAGTCAGTGCAGGAAAGAAAGAGCTTTTTGCAGCGACCAGATCAGGCCAAAACAGGCGTCATGCAGTACATGGTTGCAAATGTAGATTATGTATTCATAGTCACATCTTTGAATGAGGATTACAGCTACAACAGAATAGCAAGGTATGTCAGCATGGTTCTTCAGGGTGGTGCTACACCTGTAGTGATTCTTACGAAGTCGGACCTTTGCAACAACGTGGGACGCTACATCCGTGAGGTGGAAACAATTGCAGAAGACGTGCGAGTTCATGCTATATCAGCCATATATGACATTGGCATGGATGAGCTGGAAGAATACCTTCAGCCAGGAAAAACAATTTGCCTGATGGGTTCTTCCGGAGCAGGAAAATCAACACTTCTCAATGCTATTACAGGGGAAGAAGTTATGAAGACTTCTGCTATCAGAGAATCTGATGATACGGGTCGACACACTACCACACACAGACAGTTAATCGAACTAGAAAATGGTGTCTCTATTATCGACACTCCTGGTATGAGAGAGCTTGGAATGGCGATGGTGGAGGATGGGATTGATAGCACTTTCTCAGATATTATCGAGCTTGAAAGTAGATGTAAATTCAGCAACTGCAGACATGATACAGAGCCTGGTTGTGCTATAAAGGCTGCTATAGAAAATGGAGAATTATCCCTGGAAAGATTCCAGCTTTATCAAAATCTTGGTCAGGAAAATACAAAAAATTATGCCAAGAAAAAAGAGATTTCAAAGTGGGCCAAGGCCTATAAGAAAAACAAATTTTAATACTGTAACTGATAACAATAATTACTAGAAATCGAGGACAAAATGAAAGTTAACAGACTATACTCACCAGATATTTACAGGAAGATTATGCTGGCGGACCAGGATAAAAAGGATGATATTTACCGCTATGATATGATGATGCCATTTAAAGGAAAATGGGATATTTATCACATACCTATGACACCTAAATACCCAGGTGGTTACGACATAATAATGGCAAATAGAATGTTTGGTTTGGCATCTCCATCGGACATAGATGGAAGTTACGAAAATCAGATAAACTCACTGGCAAATGATGAGATGTGGACAGCCTGTCAGGATTCTATCGAGAAAGCGTTACTTCGTTTTTACGATAATGGGATTGATTTGAAGACAGAAGAATATACCTATTCAATTCTTCTGGCAGACCCAAAGAGTCCATACACAATCATGAATGATGGCTACTGTGGGGATGGCGGAATTCCAGGATTTATCATGGGTTGGCTTATACCTACCGAGGAAAATATAAAGCGACTTCCAGTTGCTCTTGCTCATGAAACAAATCACAATGTGCGCTATCAGTTTATCAAATGGACAAACGATGTAAATGTGGCCGAGATGATTGTAAGTGAAGGTTTGGCGGAAAATTATGCCACTACAATTTTTGGCGAAGAGTACCTTGGGCCATGGGTCACAAAAACAGACATGGAGCTGATGCCTCTTATCAAGGAAATCATCCATGATGGTCTGGAGGTGACAGGTTTTGACAACATTACTTCATATCTCTATGGTGATGAAATGGCGGAAATGCGCCAGTTCCCAAAGGTGGGCTTGCCATACTGTGCAGGCTATGCCACAGGATATTATTTGGTCAAATATTATCTTGAAAAGACTGGCATGCCTATAGAAAAAGCCACTATCCTTCCTGCTGACGAGATACTAAAAGAAGTCCCTGAGTTCTGGGAAATGTAAAGGAGGGCAGGATTTGATTAAGAATTTAATTATCAGGGAAGAAAAACCTGAAGATTATTACAATACAGAACTTATGGCGATGCGTAGCTTTTGGAACAAGTATTATCCAGGGGCTTCAGAACATTATCTGATTCGCATTGTCAGAGAATCAGAGGATTATATTCCTGAGATTAGCCGTGTAGCAGAGTTGGATGGGAAAATCGTTGGAGCGGTATTTTATACCAGGGCTTGGATTGTAGATGGAGATACCAGGCATGAGGTGGTCACTTTTGGACCATTGGCAGTTGAGCCTACGCTAGAAGGAAATGACATAGGTGGAGCTCTGATGCGTGAAACAATCAGACTGACGAAGGAGGCAGGCTTCGCCGGGATAGCCCTTATGGGTGAGCCGTATTATTACCCAAGATTTGGATTTGAGCGTGGAGCAAAATACGGCATAACAGATCCTGAAGGTAATACTTTTGATGCCTTAATGATACTCCCACTGAATGATGATTTTTCAAATATCAAAGGTAAGTTGTATGAAAGCCCAGATTTTGAGAAGGTTGAAGATGAGCAGGCACTGGAGGAAATTAGCAAGCAATTCCCAGCTTACAGAAAAGTAAAAGTACAGGAAGGGTTCATGCAGATTTTTGAAAAGCATCTTGGAGTGGTGGAATCAGTAGATGGAGATATCTGTCAGGTGAGATATTGGGAATTTCTCATCCCTGCAAGAATTCTATCAGACCTGTCACAGAAGCCTATAGCTGGCAGCGATGTAATATTCGAGTGGAACCACAAAGGGGAATCCAGAATTATTAAGGTATTTAAAAATTTGCTGGAATAAAATTGGAGAAGTGAATTAAAGAAAAGTTTAACCCAGAGGTCTGGTCAGTGAAGGCTAGGCCTCTTTTTATTTGAGCTTTGTTCATTCTATCTGCCAAGAGTCCCAGTCAAGTGCAAGGCCTGGCGGCTCGGCTTCGCCGCCTCTTGACAGCGCCTCTTTTGGCAGATACTAGGCAAACAAGCTCAAAAAAA
>NZ_AUJB01000017.1 GCF_000424005.1 Pseudobutyrivibrio ruminis CF1b
CGGGTCCATCTTGTACCGAAAAAACTTTTCACACTGCATCATGCGATGCTGTGCGCTTATGCGGTATTAGCAGTCGTTTCCAACTGTTGTCCCCCTGTACAAGGCAGGTTACCCACGCGTTACTCACCCGTCCGCCACTCAGTCAATAACTCGTCACCCCGAAGGGATCGTAAGAAATTGCTTCGTTCGACTTGCATGTGTTAAGCACGCCGCCAGCGTTCATCCTGAGCCAGGATCAAACTCTCATGTTAAAAAGTTTAATTCCGAATCAGTATAAAACTGACTTGTTTACTAATAAAGGTTTTTATTTCGTCTTAGAAACTAAATGAATTTCAAGGATACATGTTTTAAATAAAACTGTATTAATTCAAGGTTTGTTTCACTGTTCAGTTATCAATCTTCGCTTTATTGTTGCTCTCAGCAGCAACTCGTTTATAGTATCACGATGTCGGCTGTTTGTCAACAACTTTTTTAATTAATTTTTCTTGACTTTCTCAGGAAAACCAAGGGCTGATGCTCTCTCGAGTCAGCTTGTATATAGTATCAAGTGGATGTCTTTTTGTCAAGCACTTTTTACTAAATTTTTTCAGCTGATTTTGTGAGTATTTACAAGCACTTTTTCAAGTGTTTTCGCTCACGCGACAGCTTGTTTATAATAGCACCCAGCCCCTTATGTGTCAACAGCTTTTTAGATATTTTTTCACTTTTTTCACAGAATCTTTTTCAGCTCATTTACAGCTTCATCTGAAGTGGACCAACTGGTGGCAATTCGGATTACTGTATGGCTGTCATCGTACTTCTCCCAGAAGCCGTAAGCAACCTTTTCTCCAAATGCTTTCAAGGTCTCATTTTCCATTACAACAAAGATCTGGTTTGTAGGGTTCTCCATAAAGAGCTGATAACCCTTATGACGAAGATCCTCTCTTATTATAGAAGCCTGTTTAATTGCATGACGCCCCATTTCCATATAAAGGTCGTCTGTGAATAATGCACCGAACTGAACTCCAAGCAATCTGCCCTTAGCCAAAAGTGCACCGTGCTGTTTGATCTGTGTAATCATATGCTTTGGAGTATTTCCCCTTGTGAAGACTACAGCCTCACCAAAGAGTGCGCCCACTTTTGTTCCTCCTATATAAAAGACGTCTGCAAAGGAAGCAATATCTGCCATGGTCAGATCATCCTGAGCAGCCAGTCCATATGCAAGACGAGCGCCGTCTATAAACAGAGGCATATCATATTCCTTACATATAGAAGAAACAGCTTCAAGCTCGCTACGGGAATAAAGTGTTCCATACTCTGTTGGATAAGAGATATAAACCATTCCAGGATTAACCATGTGCTCACAGCTGGCATCTGCATAATGAGTCTCTAACATATCTTTCAACTCAGCAGCATCAATCTTGCCTTCATGAGCTGGTAAAGTAATAACCTTATGACCGCTGTACTCAATAGCACCTGCTTCATGACAAGCCACATGACCAGTAGATGCCGCAACCACACCATCATAATTAGAAAGCATTGAATCAATTACAGTCTGATTAGTCTGTGTGCCGCCTACAAGAAAATATATGTCAGCATCAGGACATTTAATATAATCACGAATCTTCTTTTTAGCTTCCTCGCAATATTGATCCTCACCATAGCCTGGTGTAGAAACCAAATTAGATTCTGTTAAAGCTTCAAGTACCTTTGGGTGACAGCCCTCGGCATAATCACATGAAAAATATAACATTATACTACCTCCTACATACATATAACCAACGCTTCTTACACTAACAATCCCATAGTACTCTTCCCTCAACTAATATGTTTCGTTCAGAGTATATGGAGATTGTTAGCTAGAAGCTTACCTGCAATATTAATATACATTTTATATACGAATATACGAAAAAAGGCAACCGCTTTCGCGATTGCCTATCTTAACGCAGAGGGTGGGATTCGAACCCACGCGCCCTTGCGGACAAACGGTTTTCAAGACCGCCTCGTTATGACCACTTCGATACCTCTGCATGTATCTCTCGGACACGAATAGTATAATAACATCCGTCTACCTATATGTCAACAAAATATTAGAAGTTTTTTTGTAAATTTTTGAATTCGAAATATTGTGACAATATTAGGTTTTTCCCAACTTTTCTGGCACATTTATTTATGCCATTAAACCACTAGATTTTACGTTGATTTCTAAGGATCGCTTCACCAAAAGCAATGTCATCAGGTGTGGTTACTTTTATATTAGAATAAGACCCAGGAATCATATGTACATCATGATCAGTAGCTCTTTCCACAATCATGGCATCATCAGTAATAGATGTATCAGCTGAAGCTATAATCTTATCGTATGCTCCACGGATAAGATTGTACTCGAAACACTGAGGTGTCTGAACTATCCAGACATTACTTCTGTCTGGTGTATCAAGAACCTTTCTATGATCATCTGTAAGCTTTACTGTATCCTTTGTAGGCATGCCAACAACACAAGACTCGTAAAGAGTAACGGCTGACATACATCTATGAATAATATCTATAGAAACAAAAGCTCGTGCACAATCATGAATAAGCACATAGCCATCATCAATAGCCTTGAGTCCGGCGTAAACGGAATTGTAGCGCTCTTCTCCACCTTCAACTATGGCAACGCACTTTGTGATGCGATATCTTTCGATAATCTCCTTCCGGCATTTTTCAACGTCACCTGGAGCCACTACAAGAACAATCTGGGTAACCTTGCTTTCCTGGAAAGTGCGCAGGCAATGAACCATCAAAGGGGCATCACCCATACGCATATATTGTTTTGGAATTTCCTGTTCCATTCGCTTACCACTACCTGCTGCAAGAACTATTGCTGTAAACTTATTCATTATCTCTCACCTAATTTTAAATTTGGTATAGCATTAAGATCCCAGCCATCGCGGCGGCCTGCAAGATACTCATAGTATGCTGCTGCACCTATCATGGCTGCATTATCTGTACAAAGAACAGGTGATGGATGATAGAATTCTACACCCTTCTCCTGACACATTTTTTCCATAGCGGTACGAAGAGTCTGGTTGGATGCAACACCTCCAGCGATTGCAAATTTGTCCATACCAAATTCGTCGATAGCCAGTGCCGCATGCTCGCAAAGAGTATCAATAACAGTCTGCTGGAATGACGCTGCAACATCAGCCTCATTTACTGCCTCACCCTTCATCTGGGCACCATTAATATAATTTAATACCTGAGATTTTAATCCACTGAAAGAGAAGTCATAAACTCCGTCAGAAACCTTAGGTCTTGTAAACTGAATTTCAAAAGGATCTCCCTCGTGGGCAGCCTTTTCAATCTTAGGTCCTCCTGGGTATCCTAATCCGATAGCGCGGGCAACCTTATCAAAGGCTTCGCCTGCTGCATCATCTCTGGTGCGACCAAGGATTTCGTATTTACCATAATCAGCCACGCGTACAAGATGTGTGTGACCGCCTGAAACTACCAGACAAAGGAATGGTGGCTTCAGTTCTTTATTCTCGATGTAATTGGCACTGATGTGACCTTCGATATGATGAACACCAATGAGAGGCAGCTGCTCCGCAAATGCGATAGCCTTTGCTTCTGCAACGCCTACAAGAAGAGCGCCAACAAGACCAGGACCATAGGTAACAGCAATGGCATCCATATCCTCGAGGCCCATATCAGCCTCTTCGAGAGCCTGCTCTATAACCTGATTTATACGCTCTATATGTTTACGTGATGCAATCTCTGGAACGACACCACCGTAAAGTGTATGAAGTGGTATCTGTGTGGATATCACGTTACTTCTAACATCTCTTCCGTTGATAACTACCGCTGCTGCAGTCTCATCACAGGAACTTTCAATTGCCAATATTTTTATTTCTTTAGTATCCATTTACTTTATCCTCTGAAGACAGCCTCCATGTAAGGATCTTCCAATTGCCGTTTTTATCCTTTCTTAAACAGAAATCTTCGTAGGTACGATCATAGCTGCTTCCTTCCCTGATAAAGTAATAAGTAGAAACGAAAGCGCACTCGTATCCATTAACGGTTTTATATTGAACTTCTTTAGAATCACTAACCGTAGCAGAAACGATAGTTCTCGAACGATTCTTGTAATCCTGTATTTCCAAATTTAGAGAAGCCAAATATGTATCTCTTGGATTGTATTGCAATAGCTCGTCATCCATAAGAAATCTGGCCTGATCTGCCATCTTTTCAAGCTGTGCCTGATCATACTCCTCTGCATAGTAAGCTGTGATTATTCGATTGTACCATTTTACTACTGCTCTAGGCGTCCCCGGATAATCATCTCTAAAATTCTTCGAAATGATTGTCTGTACTTCGGATATTTCTACATTTTCATCCGCCTTAGCTGTGGCATTACGGCGTGATAAATAGGTATAGTAGCCCACAATAAGGCATGCCATACAGATAACCGCTATTCCTATTCGCAGTACCTTTTTCATATTACTCCTCCGCAAAATCCAATTCTAAGAACTTGCCATCTTCCCCGAGCTTAGCCTGTGGAAAAATATCACAGACAGCTTTCATATACCTTTTGTGACCTGTCATGGATGGCGAGAAATGTGTGAGCCAGAGCTCATTTACATTTGCATCCTTGGCAACCTGGGCTGCCTCATAGAAGGTCATGTGCTTATTCTGTTTTGCTTTTGCTAACTTATCTTCCTCTGCATACATGCCTTCGCAGATAAGAAGATCTGAGTCCTTTGCCGCCTCCACAAGTGATTTGGTAGGACGAGTATCTGTACAATAGGTAACCTTTATTCCCTTTCGGGCATCTCCCATAACCATTTCAGGAGTGAAGGTCTTTCCTTCATGTTCCACGGTTTTTCCTTTTTGAAGTGGATTCCATAATGTAACTGGAAGTCCAAGTGCCTGGGCTGCCGCCACATCGAAGCGCCCCTTTCGTGGAATATCTATCGTATATCCGTAGCAGAGTACATTGTGATTAACTCTGAATGCATGGATATGATAACCTAATAATTCAAAGTGCTCATCCGCTTCTGTAATCTCGTGAAATTTAATCTCAAAGGGAAGCTCTGGAGCAATTACCCTGAGAGAATTTACCACCTTTTCAAGTCCCTTTGGACCAACGATGGTGATTGGTTCTACTCTGTCTGAATTGCCCATGGAAAGGAGCAATCCCGGCAGACCGCTGATGTGATCAGCATGATAATGAGTGATACATATGATAGAGATTGGGTTTGGTGAGAAGCCTGCTTCTCTCAGAGCCACCTGGGTGCCCTCGCCACAATCTACTAACAAGCCCTCTCCATTGAATCTGAATAAACATGAAGTGAGCCATCTATTAGGCAGCGGCATCATGCCGGCTGTGCCTAGTAAACAAACGTCTAACATTAAATATTCCTTTCAAGTTTCATGCAAATAGCATCCTCTACTGGATCGCTGTAGAAATATTTTCGCGTGCCAATTTCTTCGAAGCCTAAACCTTCGTATAAGTGGCGGGCTGGTGTGTTGCTGACACGAACCTCAAGGAAGATGGTGTCAATGCCGCGACTTTCAAGTTCTTCCAAAGCTTTGGAAAGAAGCTGACGACCTAATCCCTGGCCGCGATATTTTTCGTCCACAACAATATCTGGAAGTTCTGCCTCTGGCGGAGTGAGATAGAAAACACTGAATGCTGCTATCTGCCCATCATCCTCTGCCACCATAATAAATGAGTGGTCGGAGGATATTGCTTCCTCGTAAGACTTTAAGGACCATGGACAGCTCATGGCTGCATTTTCGATTTCAACAATCGCAGGCAGGTCCTGTGCATTTGCAAATCTATATGTAAAAGCCATTAAGCTTTTCCTTCCTTTTCCATACGCTCTCTTTCAGCCTGAGACAGACGAAGATATTCTGGTCTGTGGTCTGCTGCAATCTCGCAATCTCCATTTGCATAGTAGATAGCACCAAGTGTAGCTACCGAAGATGCATGCTGGCGGTTGAGATGTGCTGGCGCAAATCTGTATGGAACCTTAATGATTTCTGCAATCTTATCTTTGAAAACTGGAACGCCATCTCCAAGGAATGTAACTGGCTGTCCCATTTCATTTATCTTTTCTGCTATCTCAGCGAAATCAACTGCACACTGTGGATGTACTACAGTAAATTCACCTGACTGTTCGAACTTGTAAAGACCAGTGTAAACCTGTCCACGTCTTGCATCTAAGATAGGGCAGATAATACCGTCATTTCCCCACATATTATATGCAATGGCATCTACTGTAGGCACTGACACGATTGGGCATCCAAGCGAAAGACCAAGTCCCTTTGCTGTGGCAGATGCGATTCTGAGGCCTGTGAAAGAACCAGGGCCTGCGGAAACTGCAATGGCATCTACTGAATTAAGATCAAGCTCTACCATCTTTGAAAGCTCATCAAGCATTGGAAGCAATGTCTGTGAATGAGTCTTCTTATAACCTGTGGTGTACTCGCCAATTAAATTGTCGTCTTCTACGATAGCTACTGAGGCTACAAGCCCTGAGCCATCTATTCCTAAAATCTTCATATTCTATATCTGTTCTACCGTGATTTTGCGGTAGTCGAATCCCTTTTCTAAATCTTTTTCGATAGTAATCTGAGTGTAGTGCTCAGGAAGAATATCTTCGATGAGATTTGCCCACTCAATAAGTGAGACGCCATCACCGTAAACATAATCCTCGTAACCTATCTCATCCATCTCTTCCACATCGCCTATACGATATACGTCGAAGTGGTAGAATGGCAATCTGCCTGTGTCGTATACCTGCACGATGGTGAAGGTAGGACTGCAGATAGCCTCATCAATCTGAAGACCTGTAGCAAAGCCCTGTGTGAACACGGTCTTGCCAACACCCAAATCTCCGATAAGTGTAAATACCTGCCCTGGTGTGGCTGCAGCGCCAAGCTTTCTGCCGAGAGCATCTGTTTCTTCTGGTGAATTAGTTTCGAATATTTCTATCATTTTATTTGTAATTTGTAATCCTCTACGTGATTTTTAATGTAGTCAATTGCCTGTGGATATACATCCTTAATTTCTTCTTTTGGTACGATATAAGCATTTACACGGTTGCTATATACAAGAAGATACTCCTTCCATGTGGCAATTTTGTAAATGTATTCCCAAGGAAGCTCTGCTGGCTCCTCCGATGCTGGGGAGCTAACCTTTATGCCAGTCTCAATAAGCTCATAAGTAAGTGGGTGCTGAAATACATCCTGCATCATCTGATTTTTGACTCTGAGCTTAAGACTCATTGGAATATATAAAAGGAAAATAACCGCAATGAGTGGGTAGAATAGGCGATAAATTGGAGAAAGCACTGGGAAGCGCATAATCCAAACTGCTATCAAAAGAACAAATAGCACCACCGAAAGTATACCCTGGCTGGATCTGTATGTGTGGAACAAATTAAATCTGTATAAATCTCTCTCGCTAATCTTTACACTAAACTTTATGTTGTTCATAATCAGACTCTCCCTATTTTTTATTAGTTTATCATATATTTGTGCATAAAAAAAGTGAGCCGAAACCCCTAACGACTCACTCAAACCTTATCTCCTAAAAAGCAAACTCACTGTTACTTTTCTCGACTAATGAAAAGTATAGAAGTCATGGTAAAAAATGTCAACAGTTTGCCATTAGGAGAGTATTATTTTGTATAATTGTGACAATTTCCTGCATTAATATCTGTGTAGGATTACAACACTTAAACCTTTAAGATTTCTTAGCTTTATTGAGCTTCATTGTGAGGGCGATTCTTCCCTTCTTCTCATCAACAGATAAAACTTCAACATCAACGATATCACCAACAGAAACTACTTCAAGAGGATGCTTGATGTAGCGGTCTGTCATCTGAGAAATATGTACCAAACCATCCTGGTGAACGCCGATATCGATGAAGGCACCAAAATCGATTACGTTTCTTACTGTACCCTTAAGCTGCATGCCTGGCTTAAGGTCCTTCATCTCAAGAACGTCACTCTTAAGGATAGGCTTTGGCATATCTTCACGTGGATCACGACCTGGCTTTTCAAGCTCTTTAACGATATCCTCCAAAGTCATCTCACCAACACCAAGTTCTGTGGATAAAGCCTTGATGTTAGAAATACTCTTGTGGATATCCTTTAGTGTACCTGCTGCAATATCCTTTGTATCGAAGCCAAGCTTCTCAAGAAGAGCCTTTGCTGCATCGTAGCTCTCTGGATGCACGGCCGTAGCATCAAGAGGATTCTTTCCACCAATGATACGCATGAAACCTGCACACTGCTCGAATGCTTTTGGTCCAAGCTTTGGAACCTTCTTGAGCTCAGTGCGGGAATTGAAGCGTCCATTTGCTTCGCGGTATTCAACGATGTTCTTTGCAAGAGTCTTGTTGATACCTGATACATATTCAAGAAGAGATGCTGATGCAGTGTTAAGATCAACACCAACTGCGTTAACGCAGTCCTCTACAACGCCAGCAAGAGTCTCGTCTAATTTCTTCTGATTCATATCGTGCTGATACTGACCAACACCAACTGATTTTGGATCAATTTTTACAAGCTCAGCAAGTGGATCCTGAAGACGACGAGCCATAGATGTGGCTGAACGCTGTCCTACATCGAAGTTAGGGAACTCCTCTGTAGCAAGCTTGCTGGCAGAATAAACTGAAGCTCCTGCCTCGTTTACAATGATGTATTCAACCTTCTCTGGAATCTCCTTAAGCATATCAACGATAATCTGCTCAGACTCGCGGCTGGCAGTACCATTTCCAAGAGAGATAAGAGAAACATTGTATTTCTTAATAAGGCCTTTGATAACCTTCTTTGTCTCCTCAACTTTGTTCTGAGGTGCTGTTGGATAAACAACAGTAGTATCGAGAACCTTTCCTGTTGCATCAACTACTGCAATCTTACAACCTGTACGGAAAGCTGGGTCCCAACCAAGGACATTGCGGCCTGCGATAGGTGGCTGCATAAGAAGCTGTGTAAGGTTCTTTCCGAATACCTTGATAGCTCCGTCTTCTGCCATTTCAGTAAGATTGTTTCTAATCTCATTTTCGATTGAAGGTGCAATAAGTCTTGTGTATGCATCCTCAATTGTATCGATGAGAGCCTGATTCGTATTTACGTTATCACGACTGATGATTTTCTTCTGAAGGTAGTTAAGAATATCCTCTACAGGAGCTTCAATGCTCACCTTGAGGATCTTCTCCTTTTCACCACGATTGAGGGCAAGGATTCTGTGTCCTGGAAGCTTTGCAATAGCTTCATCATAATCATAGTAATTCTCGTAAACTGATTCTGCCTCAGCATCCTTTGCCTTTGAAACAATACGGCCATTCTTGAAAGTCTTTTCACGAATCCAGGTACGATAATCTGCATCGTCAGAAATGCTTTCAGCGATAATATCGCAGGCACCTGCAATAGCTTCCTCAGGTGTATTAACCTCTTTTTCTGGATTGAGGAAAGCTTTTGCCTCGTCTGTGAGGGACTTATCTGTCATCTGAAGGATGATGATGTTTGCAAGTGGTTCCAAGCCCTTTTCCTTAGCGATAGTTGCACGAGTGCGACGCTTTGGGCGGTAAGGACGATATAAGTCATCAACAGCTACCTGTGTCTCTGCTTCAAGAATTGCCTTTTTAAGCTCTTCTGTGAGAAGTCCCTGCTCTTCGATAGAAGCAAGGCATGTAGCTTTTTTATCTTCAAGGTTTCTTAAATATGTGAGACGCTCTGAGAGAGCACGAAGCTGCTCGTCATTAAGACCGCCTGTAACTTCCTTTCTGTATCGTGAGATGAAAGGAACTGTGTTGCCCTCATCTAATAATTTTATTGCAGCATCAACCTGCTGTGGGCGAACCTGTAATTCAGTTGCTATTTTTTTAGTAATATCCATGATGTACTCCTATTTAAAAATTTTCTTCACACGTGATGAAAGATTACGAACGAGAATTGACGCCGACCAGGTGATGAATATGCACGCTAAGAGCAGCGCAAATATTTCTCGATGATTGTAAGCTTCTACTGATAAGTGTGAGTAGAATAGAATCATTATTCTATGATGTAATAAAATTACATACCAGCTAATGCCAGAGATGTAAGTTATTAACGTATATACGAATTTATCTGATGAGATTTCCACATCACGAAGTGCAACAAGCATTGTCATGCTGATTGCAAAGTAAATAAGCTCATTCTGCTCCTGTGTTAGCTTCATCCACTCCAAAGATGGAACAAAACCAATGAGGCAGAAATATATAAATATCAGTGCTGAAAGGACTGCACATACTAATCTTAGCTTTGTGTTAATCTTTTCTTCTCCGGACTGCTGTTGAAGAAGCATTCCAATATAAAAATATACAATGATAAATAATGGATTCATCAGCTGTGTAAATGGGAATGGATTGTAAATCAAAAGCACCACAATATACCATACAAGCAATACTCCAAGTGTGACGAATTTATACTTCTTAAGTAGCTTGGCAAGGATTGGGAACAATGCATAGCATATTACTATGCAGGACATAAACCACTCACCAATAAGATAAAAATCTGCTGTAACAAGCTGAGCCACTCCATCTACACCAAGAATAGTAAAAATGAATCTGCTGATTGGAAGATCGTGACCTACCACCTGATTATTTACTAAAAAACAAACCACAAACATCAATGTGTATGCTACATAAAATGGAATGAACAGTCCCTTAAATCTTCTTAAATAATATTTTCCAAGAGGAAGCTCATCCTCATGATTGTACATAAGGGCATAGCCTGAAATTACAAAAAGGAAAAGGCTGGCTGGACGAGCCAGAATATTAAAGAAATAGTTATAGCCAAACATAGCACTATCTGTGCCCTGGGCTGTAACAATGTACTCCACAAAGAAGTGGTAAAAGAATATGAAAATGACACCGATATCACGGAGGATATCAAGGCCTATGATTCGTTTTTTCATGTATACTCTCCTAGAATTATTTTCTAGATAAGTATATTAAAAATGGATTGGGATAGCAACTTCATCATACTAACTCCCACTTGTCAAAATACATATAAAAAGGAGCCTCCGAGCGGAGACTCCATATTGATAACTCTCTATGATGCTGCCTGAGTAGAATCCTCTTCTTCCTCTGCATCTGCAACTTTATTCTTTGCTGCAATAACCTCAACAACTACCTGATCAGCTCTTGTGGTTACTTCAACCTTCTTGTTCTTTGCTATTGCTAAATCTGCAACCTTAATTGTATCACCCAATCTCAGTGAACTGCAGTCTATTTCAATCTTCTCGACTACATCCTCGGCCTTAGCTTTGTAGGCTACCTCTGATACTAACTGCTCTAAAACACCTTCTGTAACAGCTTCCTTGTTTTCAAGAACAACCTCTGCTGTTGCATGGATAACCTCTCCTTTAACAAGCTCCTGGAAATCCATCTCTAAAATCTGGTGCTTTGCTGCATCGAAATGCAGTTCCTTTAATAACACATTGTACTTCTTTCCTTCCAAATCAAGGGTCATCTGAGTGTGCTTACTCTTTCTAAGAGCCTCAGCCTCTTTAACCTCGAACTGGAGTGGGATTGATTGCTCGATATCTCTACCGAACAGGTTACCTGTAACGTAGCCCTCTCTTCTCAACCTCTTTGCTTTCTTTTCCATGTCACGTCTTTGTACCTTGTAAGTATCCATTTGTCTCTTCCTCCTAAAATACAAATATTTGAGCAGGGAAATTTGCGGAATGTCGATATTCAATTGGCGTTTCGTTTGTTTCTCGTGTTCGACTATGTTATAGTCCTCTTTTTTCAAATAGTCAAGTCCCGAAACAGGAAGTCTTTTGATAATTCTTCTGAATAATACAAAAATGACTGACACCAAGTGTCAGTCATTTCATTTTATAATACCTCTACATTTCTTGTTGCTACCACATCTACGCCGGTTCCGCAGACATCTTTCACAACAACATCTCCGATATGAACTGGAGCTTTCATGACTGCTGCATCAATCTCCTTCATAACGTCAGCGATCTTATCTTTTGGAATATTAGACTTCGTTTTAACAGATACACGTGGCTTGTCCCCGCCTAAGATAACAGCTGTAGATGTAACTGTTCTCTCTGGATGTGTAACTTCGTTTTTAGCGTAATTCTCGCCAATCTTACAGGTATTTCCTGTAACTGAGACAACTTCTCCTGCCTCAAGTTCTACTGTAATCTGGCAACCCATTGGGCAGCCGATACATGTTAATTCTCTCTTTTCCATCTTATCTTCTGCCTCCTATTACTCTGCTTCTATCTTTACTGTAATTTTCTTAAGACCTGGCTTTTCAGCAAGCTTATCTTTAAGAAGGATAACCTGCTCCATTTCACCTGGTGCCATAATTCGCTTCTTATTGTGCATTACTCTTTCATCATCGAAGTAAACACTTACATATGAATCCTTGTAAACAGCGCCAACTCTGAAACGAACTGTAAGCTTGTCATCCATTCTGTCTACGTTGATAGTAGATGGAACTGTATATCTTGCGCCCTCTGTTGCAACGATTTCGATATCAGCTGCACCATCAGAAAGCTCACCTTTAACAAACTTAGCTGCATTCTGTCCCGCTCTGTCTGCTTCCTCTGAAACATAATCAACAAGATCATGTACGTGAAGAACGTTACCGCAGGCAAATACACCTGGGATATTTGTCTCAAGGGACTCATTTACAACTGGTCCGCTTGTGATTGGGCTCATTTCAACGCCTGCTGTTCTCGAAAGCTCATTCTCTGGAATAAGTCCGCAAGAAAGAAGAAGAGTATCGCAAGTATATCTTTCCTCTGTGCCTGGAATTGGCTTGCCCTTGTTATCAACTGCTGCAATTGTAACAGCTGTAAGGTGCTCCTTGCCCTCGATATCAACAACTGTATGGCTGAGCTTAAGAGGAATACCAAAGTCATCAAGACACTGAACGATATTTCTCTTTAATCCGCCTGAGTAAGGCATAAGCTCTGCTACAACCTTTACCTTTGCGCCTTCAAGTGTCATACGACGTGCCATGATAAGTCCGATATCACCTGAACCTAAAATAACAACCTCGCGACCTGGCATATAGCCTTCGATGTTAACAAGACGCTGTGCTGTACCTGCTGAGAAAATACCAGCTGGTCTGTAACCTGGAATGTTTAAAGCTCCTCTTGGACGCTCACGACATCCCATTGCAAGGATAACTGCACCGGCTTTAATCTGGTACATACCGTCCTCACGGCTCATGGCTGTAACAACTCTGTCACCTGAAATATCCATTACCATTGTGTTGAGCTTATACTCGATTTTTGCATCAAGAACCTTCTCGATGAAACGGTAAGCATACTCAGGACCTGTAAGCTCCTCTTTAAATGTGTGGAGACCAAAACCATTGTGGATGCACTGATTAAGGATACCACCTAACTCTTTATCTCTCTCTAAAATAAGAATCTTATCTACACCAGCGTTTCTTGCTGCAACTGCAGCTGCAAGACCTGCTGGGCCACCGCCAACAATAACAATATCATAATTCAACATTACTGCTCGCCTCCCTTCTGATTCTTGGTGCGCTCAATAACAATGTTTGAACGTCCACCGCTCTTTGTAATCTCTTCATACTTAAGGCCGAGCTCTCTATGAAGAATTTCCATTGTCTTAGGAGAACAGAAACCTGCCTGGCATCTTCCCATTCCAGCACGTGTTCTTCTCTTAACACCATCAAGAGAACGAGCACCAAGTGGTCTGTGAATTGCATCAAGAATTTCTCCCTCTGAAATGGATTCGCAGCGGCAAATGATGTTACCATATGCTGGATTTTTCTTAATCAACTCATTTCTTTCTTCTACTGAAAGGTCTGCTGGGTTCATAACATCCTTACGTGTGCTAATCCAGTTAGCCTTTGGAGTAAGTCCCATCATATCCTTTAACATATTTCCTACCATCTCACCAATAGCTGGGCTTGATGTAAGACCTGGTGACTCGATGGCTGCACAATCAATAAAGTGTGGAGCGCCATCAACTTCGCCGATAATAAACTCGTGACGAGCCTCGTGCGCGCGAAGGCCTGCAAATGATGTGATAACCTTTCTCATTGGAAGGTTCTTTACGTGGTCATTTGCCTTTGCAATAAGGTCATTGATTCCGTCAGCTGTTGTGTTTGTACCTTCTTTATCTTCGATATCGATAGCTGTAGGACCAACGATAAGATTGCCGTGAACAGTAGGTGATACAAGAACACCCTTACCAAGGTTAGTAGGCTGTGGGAAGATTGTGTGACTAACATGACCACCCACTTCCTTATCAAGGAGGCAATAGTCTCCGCGACGAGGAATGATTTCAATCTTATCATCATCCTTGCTAACCATGTTATGGATAACACCAGAATAAACACCTGCTGCATTTACTACATATCTAGAAACATACTCACCATTGTTGGTGCGAATGTGCCATAATCCATCTTTATCTTTTACAATATTCTCAACCTTAGTATTGAATCTAAAGTCGACTCCGTTTACATTTGCGTTTTCTGCCATTGCAATGCAAAGCTTGAATGGGCAGATGATACCGCCAGTTGGTGCATATAAAGCCCCCTCAACATTATCTGAAAGGTTTGGCTCCATCTTAAGAGCCTCCTCACGTGTAAGAATCTTTAATCCTTTTACACCATTTTTAACGCCTCTGTCATAAAGGTCCTGAAGTCCTGGGAGTGCCTCCTTATGGATGCAAACAACCATAGAACCATTTCGTTTGAACGGAATGTCCAAATCACGGCAAAGGTCGTCCATCATCTCATTTCCACGTACATTTAATTTAGCCATTAACGAACCTGCTGCAGCATCAAAACCTGCATGAACAATTGCAGAATTTGCTTTTGATGTACCCTCACATACATCCTCACACTTTTCAAGAACACAGACGTTAGCTTCGAAACGTGAGAGTTCCCTTGCAATTGCGCTTCCTGAAACGCCTGCGCCTATGATTATGACATCATACAACATATTTTTTCTCCTTCTAATAAAACTTATTAAATAAGGCGAGAGAAATAAACTACGTCCCCCGTAGTCTCATTATTCTCTCGCCTCAATGAATCGCTATTTAATTATATTTATATTTTAGCCAAACATCTGAGCAGCTGCAAGTGCATTATAAAGAAGTGATGCAACAACACCGCCGCAGATAGGTGCTACAGCTGGAATCCATCCATAGCTCCAGTTACCATTCTTCTTGCCGAAGTTTGGTGCAAGGCAAAGGTAAGCAATACGAGGAGCTGTGTCTCTTGCTGCGTTCATTGCGTATCCTGTAAGACCACCAAATGAAGCACCGCAAGCAACGATTACGCCGTAAACGAGTACCCAAACTGTACGATCTGAACCTGCTGGAATAAGAGCAAGTGTAAATACAAGTACAAATGTAGCTACGAACTCTGAAAGGAAGTTCAAGCACTGGTTTGGAATTGAAGGTGCTGTACAGAAGCATCCTCTAACAACATCATCTTCAGCAGTAGCTTTGATGTGATCGCTGTATAGAAGGATAAGGATAGCTGCTCCAACGAAACCACCGAGCATCTGAGCTACAATCTGTCCAGGAACTGTGCTCCAGTCACCTGTTCTGATTGCAAGACCAATTGTAACTGCAGGGTTGAATGCTGAAGGACATCCTGTGAAGTTGCTCATTGCAAATGCAGGAACCATAACTGCCATTCCCCAACCGATAAGGATGTGAACAGCTCCGCCGCCCTTGAATCCTGACTTGTTCAATGAAACATTACAGCAAACACCATCTCCGAGTAATACCAGTAAAATAGTACCTATAAACTCGCCTACATAAACTGACATAAATATTAACCCCCTTTTATTTAATTTTAATTGTTTACTCTTTTGCCCAGCCTCTTGTAGCTGCAACAGCCTTAGACCATCCCTTGATAGCAGCTGTTCTATCAGCATTTGTCATCTCTGGCTTGAACTCACGATCAACTGACCAGTTCTGGATAACGTCTTCTTTGCTCTTCCAATATCCAACTGCAAGACCTGCAAGGTAAGCAGCACCCATAGCTGTTGTCTCAACACAGCTTGGACGAAGAACGTCAGTGTTGATGATATCAGCCTGGAACTGCATCAAGAAGTTGTTGTTTGATGCACCACCGTCAACCTTGAGAGCTGTAAGATGCTTTCCAGAGTCGAGCTCCATAGCATGAAGAACATCGTATGTCTGATAAGCAAGAGACTCAAGTGTTGCTCTGATAAGGTGATATTTATTTACACCACGTGTAAGACCTGTGATAGCTCCACGTGCATATGGATCCCAATAAGGTGCACCAAGACCCGTAAATGCAGGTACAACGTAGCATCCATTTGTATCCTTAACGCGAGTAGCGAAGTACTCTGAATCTGGTGAAGAATCTACAATCTTTAACTCGTCACGGAGCCACTGGATAGCAGCACCAGCAACGTATACAGAACCTTCAAGTGCGTATGTAACCTTTCCATCTAATCCCCATGCGATGGTTGTAAGAAGGTCATTCTTAGAGAAGATTGGCTTCTCACCTGTGTTCATAAGCATGAAGCAACCTGTTCCATATGTATTCTTTGCCTCGCCTTCCTTGTAGCATGTCTGTCCGAAAAGAGCTGCCTGCTGATCACCAGCAGCACCAGCGATACGGATAGGACCGCCAAAGAATTCTGGATCTGACTCACCATAGATGCAGCTTGAAGGCTTAACCTCTGGAAGCATGCTCTTTGGAATATCAAGAATCTGGCAAAGCTCATCATCCCACTCAAGAGTGTTGATGTTGAATAATAATGTACGGCTAGCGTTAGAGTAATCTGTAACGTGTACTTTGCCCTTTGTAAGCTTGAAGATTAACCATGAATCTACAGTACCAAAGCAAAGCTCACCTTTTTCCGCTCTCTCACGAGCACCCTCTACATTATCAAGGATCCAACGAATCTTTGTTCCTGAGAAATATGGGTCAAACTTAAGACCTGTCTTCTGCTGGAACTTCTCAACGATGCCAGGAATCTTTCCCTTCATCTGCTCAGCCCAGTCAGCTGTACGACGGCACTGCCATACGATTGCGTGTGTGATAGGCTGTCCTGTTGCTCTATCCCAAACGATAACTGTTTCACGCTGGTTAGTGATACCGATTGCTGCCACATCTTCAGCCTTGGCACCAACCTTTCTCAAAGCCTCACGTGCTACCGAAAGCTGTGTCTGCCAAATTTCATTAGCATCATGCTCTACCCAGCCTGGCTGTGGGAAATACTGTGTAAATTCCTTCTGTGCAACAGAGCACATCTCACCTTTCTCATTGAAAAGGATACATCTGTTACTTGTTGTTCCGGCATCGAGCGCCATTACGTATTTTGCCATTATTACTCCTCCTTCTTTTGCCTTGTGGCTTTGGCTAATACTAAGGAGTGGTCAAAATATGAATCACTTAAAGCTTCCATACCTCTTCGTTCGTTGTAGATACGGCAAGCACCCCATTATTAAGTGCATTCATTACATCATCTCTGTCGCCGATAAGACCTCCTGCCAAAACAGGAACCTTACTGGCTTTGTTAACTCTCTTGATAATCTTTGGTAAGACTATACCAGGGAGAATCTCGATGACATCTGGCTGAGATACCCCGTGCCGGTCCTGTTTCTCAATGTTAACAAGCGCCATGCTGTCGATTACGAAATATCTGAGCACTGTATATAAGCCCAACTCCTTTGCCCTTCCGATGAGATTTCCCTTTGTAGTGATAATTCCATCAGCGTGGGTGTTATTCTTGATAAAGTCTACTGAGATTTCTTTGGTATTGTTGAGACCTGCAATCAGGTCAAGGTGAACCATGGCGATTTTTCCTGAAGATTTGATTCGTTCCACGATACCTGGAATCGTGCAAACATCTCCATACAGTATGAAGATTATCTCGCAATCAGTTTTTATTGCCTTCTCAAGCCCTTTATCATCTTTTATGGCTGCGATTACTGGATTTGCCTCCAGCTTTTCAATGAAGTCTCTGTGCATTATGTTTACTCCCTCTAATACCCCTATTGTTTTTAGGCACAAAAAAAGAACATGCCTAAAGATACAAGAGCTCCAACTCTCGACACAGCCACATTCTCATCTCTCACGGGCATTTATTAACTTTTATATGTAAATGATACACGACACTTGGGTAAAATTCAACATAAAATTTTCACATATTTACCATTAGTTGTTCATAATTGCTCAAAATTGTCATTGTTAGTATATTAACAAACTGTCAATTATGTATATTTTCGTAAGTTTAAGGGATTCTAGCTTTAGGTAAAATAGACAAGTGTTCGACAGGGAAAGAATTTTGGTAAAATTAAAGCAAGTTTTGATAATAGATACCAAAACTTGCTTTTTTGTTATTTTTGAACTTCAATTATTGCGTTGTATAAATCGTCGTATTCTTCAAAGGCTGGATACTGTGGGTAATCCCTCTTGATTGCATCAGTAGTTCTGAATAAGAAGCCTGCCTTTGATGCTTCAATCATTGCTAGGTCATTGAAGCTGTCGCCGCTGGCAATAGTTTCAAATCCACATGACTGTAACGCTCTTACAGTAGTAAGCTTGCTCTTGTCACAGCGCATCTTGTAACCTGTGATTTCTCCATTGTCTCCAACGATTAACTCGTTACAGAAAATAGTAGGCATTCCAAGTTTCTCCATAAGAGGACCTGCGAACTGTGAAAATGTATCACTAATGATGATAACCTGGCCAAAGGCTCTAAGCTTATCTAAGAACTCCTTTGCCCCTGGAAGTGGGTCGATAGTTGCAATAGTGTTCTGGATTTCCTTTAATCCCAAACCATGCTCCTTTAAGATACCGATTCTGTAATTCATGAGCTTATCATAATCTGGCTCATCTCTTGTTGTCTTTTTAAGCTCAGGGATGCCTGTAGCTTCTGCAAATGCAATCCAAATCTCTGGAACCAAAACACCTTCTAAATCTAAGCAAGTAACGTACATGTCTATTCTCCTTATGCCAATCTAATAACTGAAATTATTCCACCAAGTGCAGCTTTTCTTTCGTTGAACTCGTGCTCTGTCATCTCTGAAGTAATGAAACCTACTTCCTCGTCTAAATCGAGGCTTGCGTATTCGACAGATTCGAATTCATTTTCAATATTAGACTGAAGGGCTGAGGTTCTTACGAAGTATCTGAACTTCTCCTCAGAAGGATCTGCAAGCTGGTACTTATCTTCTGTCCAGCCAATCTTCACGTATTTATCAATATTCTTAGCAAGGAAAACCATATCTCCTACAACGGCTGATGCTGTAGGAAGGGCTCCGGCGCCTGCACCGTAGTACATAGACTCGCCAAGCATATTTCCCTTAACAGAAACTGCATTCATAACACCTGAAACATGGTAAAGCATGTTCTCTGGCTTAACTAAATATGGAGCTACGCGGCATGCATATTTATCTCCAACCTTTACGCTGCGGGCAATAAGCTTAATGCTTCTTCCCATTGCCTTTGCATATTTGAAATCAGTAGCGGAAATCTTGCTGATTCCTTCTGTAGGAATATCATTGAAATCAACATTCTTTCCTGTAATAAGAGATGTGAGGATGGCGATTTTACGGCAGCTGTCGAATCCTTCAACATCAGCTGTTGGGTCCTTCTCAGCATAACCTAATGACTGAGCCTCTGCTAAAATCTCTGCATAATCACTTCCAAACTGTTCCATGTTTGTAAGCATGTAGTTTGTAGTTCCGTTGCAGATAGCATCGATTTTCTCTATAACATCACCAGTTAAGCAGGCAGTCAGGGTTCTAATAATAGGAATACCGCCGCCTACGGCTGCTTCAAACACAAAGTTAACTTTGTGCTTTTCTGCAATCTGCATCAGCTCCGCACCTTTATCAGCTACAAGCGCCTTATTAGATGTGGTGACTGATTTACCAGCTTCCAACATTGCCTTCACAAAGGTAAATGCAGGCTCAACTCCGCCCATTGTCTCGACAACGATTTTGACATCTTTATCTTTAACAATTTCCTTGTAATCCTTAACAAATAACTTTTCGTTAGGGTCACCAGGAAAGTCTCTAAGATCAAGAATATATTTAAGCTCAAGTGGCTCACCTATTCTCTCGGCCAAGATGTCCTTGTTTGTCTCAAGAACCTTTGCTACACCGGAACCGATAGTTCCATATCCCATAATTGCTGCTTTCATCCTGTTGTCACTCCCTTGCTAAAATTTTTACATAATGAACACCATCAACGGCCTCGATAGCACTAACCAGATCAGAAAAATCTCCTGAATCCTCAAGTACATCCACCGATATAGTAAGGGTGGCAAAACCATTGACCGGAATACTTTGATGTATAGTCAAAATATTCACATGGAAGTGGGCCATCTCCTCCAAAACTCTGGATAGAATTCCCGGCTCATCCTCCAGCTGGATAACCATATTAATAGTCTTTCCCTTTATATCCTCATGGAATGGGAAAATGTCATCCTTATACTTATAAAATGAGCTACGGCTTATGCCAACTTTTTCAGTAGCCTCCTGAACTGAATCGCATTTACCAGTATCAATAAGCTTTTTAGCGGCAACAACCTTTAGCAATACTTCTGGTACAGCTTTTTCTTTTAAAACAAAATAGGTAGTCTTCTCTGCCATATCTCCTCCACAAGTGTCTTTTGTACAAATACATTTGTACACGCTTCAAAGATAATAACATTAAACACTACCTAAATTCAAGTACTTTATCATATTAAATTGTGAAAGTATTCTAAACCTTACGCAAGTTACACTCTATTCATCATCTGATGCATTACGCTCTGGGCATCCTAAAGAAAGCCACTTTAAGTACGCGTTCATAAACGGGGTTAGCTTACCATCAAGGACTGCATCGGCGTTTCCTGACTCTTCTCCAGTACGGAGATCTTTGACCATAGTGTAAGGCTGAAGGACGTAAGAGCGAATCTGATTGCCCCATCCAATTTCTGATACCTCGCCTCGAATACCGCTGGCTTTGGCTGCATTTTCCTCCTGTTTCAAAAGAAGAAGCTTAGTCTTCAGCATCTGCATAGCCTTATCTTTATTCTGGAACTGGCTTCGCTCGTTCTGACAGGTAACCACGATTCCTGTAGGGAAATGAGTGATTCGAATAGCCGAGCTGGTCTTATTGATATGCTGACCACCGGCACCTGATGAACGATATGTATCGATTCGGATATCCTCATCCTTAATCTCTACATCAACATCCTCTTCTATGTCTGGCATAACATCGCAGCTGGCAAAGGATGTCTGGCGCTTTCCCTGTGCATTAAATGGAGAAATGCGTACCAAACGGTGGATACCTTTTTCAGACTTAAGATATCCATAGGCATTTTCCCCATTTACCTGGAATGTAACTGATTTGATTCCGGCTTCATCGCCTTCCTGATAATCAAGCTCATCCAAGGCAAAGCCCATATCACCAGCCCAACGGCTGTACATTCTATAAAGCATCTGTACCCAGTCACAGGCTTCTACTCCACCTGCACCTGAATGCAATGTAACGATGGCACTATCTCCATCATATTCCCCAGAAAGAAGAGTCTTCATTCTGAGAGTCTCTAAATCTGTCTCGAACTCTTCAATAAGAAGAGCCACAGTATCTACTATCTCCTGATCCTCTTCTTCATTTCCAAGCTCTATGTAATCTTCTATTTCCTTATATAAATCCTCAAGCTTATCTATGACCGCAACGTCATCTTTCATGGATTTGAGCTCTTTCATCTTGGCTGTAGATGTGGTAGCATCTGTCCAAAAATCTGGAGCTTCCATTTCGCGCTCAAGCTCTTCTATGCGAGCTTTCTTGGCTGCGACGTCAAAGTGAATCCCTCACTTCCGTCATAGAATTCTTTTGCGACGTAAGTCGCTGCTTGAACTGATCAAGTTCTATCACGAAATCACCTCTTTCCAAAATCACACGCCTGTCACGCTCTCAAGCCTGAGATATTACTCCGCTCAGCTGAAGAAAGCTTCGCGTGAGTAACACTCAGAGCTTGATAGCTACAGGCTTACTTTTTCTAAAAATGCTATTAGATAATTTCTTTGATTACTTACGTAATACCTCTAACGCTTTTTGGATTTGATTATCTAAGTCTACACTATAAGCGTCGTCTTCGCCACCCTGGAATTCGTACTCGAGCTCGATGTCTGGAGCGATTCCTTTGCCGTGGATGCACTCGCCACTTGGAGTGTAGTAAGTCTGAGTGGTGAGCTTTAATGCCGAACCATCGCTAAGAGGAATTGTAGACTGAACAATTCCCTTTCCAAATGTGTTTGTTCCTATGATTGTTCCATATTCAAAATCTCTGATGGCACCCGTGAAAATCTCTGCCGCTGATGCAGTATTTCCATTTACAAGTACTACCATAGGAATATCCTTTGATGAGCCTTCATCTGAAAGGAAATCTTCACGATTGCCTTCCTTATCCATTGTGTAAACAACAGTGCCCTTTGGAAGAAGATAATCAAGCATCTCTACAACAGAATCAAGCAATCCGCCTCCATTATTTCTCATGTCAAAAACAACTGCTGTCATGCCCTGCTTCTCAAGGTCTTTATATGCCTCTACAAAATCTTTGTAAGTGTGATCTGTAAACTGAGAAACTGCAATGTAACCAACATTTCCCTCAAGCATCTGATGCTCAACTGTAGGAGTGGCAATAGAAGCTCTTGTACATACTATTGTCTGCTCTTCTCCATCTCGAGAAATAACAAGCTCAACGTCTGTACCTTCCTCGCCACGAATGTGCTGAACAAAAGTATCAAGGCCTTCATCAGTAGCAAGATATCCATCTGCAGAAATAATGTAGTCCCCTTCCTTGAGGCCAGCTTTTTCAGCAGGTGTATCCTTGTAAATCTTTGTAATAGAAACTGCACCTGTTTCAGCATTTTTCTGAAGAAGGGCACCTATGCCGGCATAATTTCCTGTGAGGGTAGCCATCAAATCCTGATACTCCTCAGCTGTGTAATATTCAGAATATGGGTCGTCCAAACTTTCAACTACACCCTTGTATACACCATTTACCAGCTTGTCATTATCAACATCCTGATAATAATATGTCTCTATTATAGAAAGAATAGTGCTGAATTTTGAATCTCCAGACTCTCCTCCCTGAAGGGATTCAAGTACTTCCTTAGAAGACTCATCTTTAAATGAAATCCTTGAACCAACCATTCCAAGGCCAACAATTACTGTCGCGATACATCCAAGTAAAATGCCTAAAAATCCCACAAGAAACAATGGCCACTTCTTTGGCTTTGGCTGTACCTTTTCCTCAAAATAATAATTAACTGACTCTGGATCTACTACCTTCCCAACTCGTTCATTCTGATCTTCAAACATTACATACCTCCATTATATATATAGAAGTGCCTCAGCATCCGCCAAGGCACTCCCTGTATAAAACATTTTTAACTATACTCTTAAATGTTTGTGCAGTGTTACACGAGAACCAAACCAGCCGATTCCGATACCAAGAATAAGAGAAATTGGAACCAAGGTTCTAAAAATCTCCTCCACTGGGATGAATGTAACCATATTGCTCAAGAAATTGAATTCTGAACTAGCGTATTCAATTACCTTTTCATAAATGAAGAAAAGAAGGACAAGGGGAATGATTGAACCAATCAAACCAATGAAAACACCTTCTACTATGAAAGGTGCTCTGACGAAAGCGTCCTTTGCACCGATAAGTTTCATAATAGCGATTTCTTCTCTTCTAACTGAAATACCAACCATAACAGTGTTGCTGATAAGGAAAACAGATACAGCAAGAAGTATGATGACAATTGCCATCGATACAATTGTAATGGCTCTATTGATATCAGTAAGTGTCTTAGCTGCCACCTCTGACTGGTTTACCTGACGTACTCCATCGAGACCATTAAGGAACGAAACCAATGTAGGCTGCATTGATACATCGTTAAGATATATCTCGTAGTTTGCTGAATTAGCAAGAGGATTGTCATCTGCAAAACCAGCTGCAAGCTCCTCATTTCCGCCAAAGTATTCTTCCTGGTAATCAGCCCATGCCTGCTCGGCAGATATATAATTGTAACTCTTAACCTCTACACGTTTTTTAATCTCATTACCAATCTCATCTATACGCTGCTGAGTAATTCCCTCATCGAAGAAAACTGTAACTGCAACGCCTTCCTCAGCAGATTTAACCATTGCCTGGAAGTTAGTTCCTAAGGCAAAGAAAATACCAAAAAGGAAAATACATGCTGTCATTGTAGCAATGGAAGCAAGTGAGAACATCTTGTTTCTCCAGATGTTCTTTAAGCCCTGTCCCAGGTTGTAAATGTGGGTACTAATCTTCATAGCTGTCACCTCCCACATCACTTACTACAACACCTTTTTTAATAGTGATGACTCTCTTTTTCATGGCTCTGACGATTTCCATATTATGTGTAACTACAACAACTGTAGTGCCACGCTGGTTAATCTCGTCAAGAAGTCGCATGATTTCCCATGTATTATCACTATCAAGGTTTCCGGTAGGCTCATCTGCCAAAATAATCTTTGGCTCATTAACAAGAGCTCTTGCTATAGCAACACGCTGCTGCTCTCCTCCGGAAAGCTGACTAGGCTTTGATTTATATTTAGCTGCAAGACCAACAAGTGAAAGCATTGTTGGAACTGTCTTTTTTATTTCTCTGTTTGAACGCTCTACAACCTTCATAGCAAATGCTACATTCTCGTAGACATTTCTATCTGGCAAAAGTCGGAAGTTCTGGAATACTACTCCAACATTCCTACGATACATAGGAACCTTTTTATGAGTAACCTTTTTTAAGTCCTGACCATTAATATAAATTTTGCCTTTGGTAGGCTCCAATTCTTTCAACAATAATCTGATAAGGGTAGACTTACCAGAACCACTATCTCCAACAACAAAAACGAATTCGCCTGGATCAATGTGAATAGTGACGTCCTCAAGGGCAGGCTTGCCAGCCTCATAGGACTTACTAACATGATCTAATCGTATCAATTCTATACCTCATTTCCAAACTAACTAATATATCTAGAACTTTTCACTTTCCATATACTTCATGTATTTTACTACCATTAAAGCAATCTTGAAAGTAATGGCATCCTCGAATACACGTAAATCAAGACCTGTACTCTTCTCCAATTTATCAAGTCTGTACACAAGAGTATTTCTATGAATGTAAAGCTGGCGTGATGTCTCTGAAACGTTCAGACTGTTCTCGAAGAACTTGCTGATAGTAGTAAGTGTCTCTTCATCGAAATCATCTGGAGATTTGTTCTCGAAAATCTCAGAGATAAACATCTTGCAAAGTGGAATAGGAAGCTGATAAATAAGACGTCCAATTCCAAGCTGAGAATATGCAATAACATTCTGATCGTTAAAGAAGATTTTGCCTACATCCATAGCCATAGAAGCTTCCTTGTATGAACGAGAAACTTCCTTAATCTCTCCTACTACTGTACCGTAAGAGACTCTAACCTTCTTTGTATCTTTATCATGGAAAGCATCGATAATAACCGCTGCAATCTTATCAATCTCTGTGTTTGAATCGTTCTCTCCAAGCTCTTTGACAACGATAATATTTCTCTCATCAACTGCAGTAACGAAATCCTTATTCTTGCCGCCGAATACAGAGCGCACTCTGTCGAGCTCATCGCCGTCCTTCTCAGGACCCACTTCGACAATCATAACTACTCTGCGGGCATTAATATCCACATGCAGTTTCTTTGAGCGATTATAGATATCAACAAGAAGTAAATTATCCAATAATAAATTCTTGATGAAATTATCTTTATCAAAACGCTCCTTATAGGCAATCATCAGCTCCTGAATCTGAAAAGCTGCTATCTTACCAATAGTAGAAGACTCCTCGTTGTCACCTATAGCTAAGACAACGAACTCTAACTGCTGGTCGTCAAATACCTTAAAAAAGTGACAGCCTAAAGCGACCTGGCTTTCAGCCTCTGATGCCGCAAAAACAGCCACTGCGTCTGAGTATTGAGCAGTGTCCCCAAATGTAGCTGCACACATGACACCATCAGAATCCATAACTGCTAAGTCTATCTTAGTCAGCTGATGAAGCCCTTCTAGCGTATTTTGCATAATTTGATTCGAAATCATATCGAATACCTCCTGTGTATATATGCAATATAAACAATGTAAAACTCCCATTTTGCATACAAATTCACATAACCTATGCCTATTCTAATATAAATAACCAAAAATGGGAATACTTATATTGTGTTTTTTTATGCAAATTTACAATTATACTCCAAAAAGTTTTTTGTGCGGTTTCACATAATTACCAAATCGATGAATAATTGTCAGATAATACTCAGATATTTCAGATAGAATTCCTTCAGTTCTAAAGTCAAGACTTTTTAGCAATTTCACAAGTTTTGTAGATTTGAGACAAAACAGATGTTTCGGTAAATTGTGGATAACTTTTCTTATTAGTTCACAATTATTGTGGATAAAGTGGATAAGCCGTGCACAAGTCCGATTTTTCGCGTTGATTGTATGATTTTTTGTTGATAAAATATTGTGTTTCCACACAATAGATTATTATATGTATTTTTAACATTCAATTCTTTTGTGCAATATTATCTAAAAAAACATCTCAAAGTGTAAATATCATTTTCTGACAATTGTAAAAATAGTATGACGATATAGCCAAAATAAAAGGCATCACACTGGGTGATGCCTAAGTATTTAAATTATCTTATCAATTAGAAGATTCTTCTGATAGCTAAAATCTTCTTGTAGTTTACATTTGAGTATGTAATACCTGTTCTCTTGTTTGATGCATGAAGAAGAGTACCGTTACCAGCATAAATACCAACGTGACCTGAGTAACATACGATATCTCCAGGCTGCATCTCATCATAAGAAACGCCATATCCAACGCTACGCATTGAACTAGAAGAATGTGGAAGGCTAACACCAAATGCTGAATAACAGCTCATAACGAAACCTGAACAATCAGTACCGCCTGTAAGTGATGAACCTCCATATACATATGGATTACCAACGAACTGTGATCCATAGTTTACGACTGAACCACCGCCTGAACCTGATGGTGCAGCGTAGCTCTTCTTACCTGATGATGAAGAAGAACCAGATGATTCTTTTGTAGAGCTCTTTGCTGCTGCAGATGCTGTAGCCTTTCTAGCTGCTTCCTCTGCTGCCTTTCGCTCTGCCTCTTCCTTAGCTAAACGAGCCTGCTCTGCTTCCTTTGACTCTGCAACTGTGAAGTCTGTAGAGATATCAACATAATCTGTGCTGACATATCCTTCGCCCTCGTTACATGTAACCTTTACCCAACCACTATCGATATCTGATTCATCGATAACAACAAGGTCATCTCCGATAGGAAGTAAATCGATAACTGCTGAATCAGTAGAAGCTGACTCTCTTACATGAAGAGTAGTAGTAGTAACTGTAGCAAGACGCTTTGAAACCTGCTTAGCAAGCTCCTCGTCGTTCTGTACAACGTATTCGCTCTTAACATAACCTGTTACATCACCAGAAGTGATAAGTAACCATGTACCGTCTTCTGCCTCTACAGTATCTGAAACTGTAGCTGCTGAATTATTATAAAGCTTTCCAACGTACTCGCTCTCAGCTGAAGCTGTCTCGCGAATGTATACGTAATTATCAACCTGTGCGATAGCTATATTAGCGTATGGATTCTCTGCTGCAGCTACTGCATCAGCCCCATTGTCTGCCAACTGTGAATCTGCTGCTATAACTGTTGCATTAGCAAGCATATCGTTAACTGTAAGCTGCGCTCCTGCAAAAGCAGTGTAATTAGTAGTCTCTAAAACGCCTGTAGCACTTGAAAGTGCGCTAACACCTGATGTAGCAACGGCTGCATCTGAGGTGAGTGATATACTAGAAACAACGACGCAAGCAGCGATGGTATAGCTAACGGCTCTTGTCAATTTATTATTCATTATGTAAGAAATCCTCCAATTTGTTACAACTTTATTACAACTTTTTACATTATATAGTCTAAATTCAATCCTGTCAAGTCCGGATATATCCCTACCCTTACAATGATTAATTCTCATGTGTGTCATTGTAATATTTCGACATTATATACGCTTCTATGATAATTGTAAATACCTTTCTATAGAAGCAATAGCATTTGCTCCATCTGCAGTAGCAGTGATAACCTGTCTGAGCTGCTTTGTTCTAACATCTCCGGCAGCATAAATACCGTCTATAGATGTGCCGCAAGTCTCATCCGCAATAATGTATCCTGCTTTATCCTGTGCTGGCAACCCCTCAATCGCCCCAGTATTTGGAACATTGCCAACTGCAATGAACACACCGTCAAGATTAATCTGCTGAATAGCATCTGTGTTTTTGTTTTTAACACTGATGGCTTCAACTTTATCCTGCCCTAATATTTCCTCAACTGTAGAGTCGAGAATAATCTGTATCTTATCTGTGGCCTTTACCTGCTCCTGAAGCACTGCTGCTCCACGGAACTCATCGCGACGATGAATCAGATAAACCTTCTGACAAAATCTCGCAAGATAAATAGCATCCTCCAATGCAACATCACCACCGCCTACAACAGCGACTACCTTATCTTTGAAAAAGGCACCGTCACATGTGGCACAGTAAGAAACTCCCATTCCTGAAAGTTCTTCCTCGCCAGGACAACCAAGCTTCTTATTAGAAGCTCCTGTAGCGATGACAACTGCTTTGGTCTCAAATGTAGCTTTCTTTGTGATAAGCTCCTTTGTATCGCCCTTATCTATAATAGAAGTAACTCTTCCTCTGGCAAACTCAACATCAAGCTTTTCACAGTGTGCCTTCATGGCCTCTGCCAATCCTTCACCTGAGACACCTGGCATTCCAGGATAATTGTCAATCTCGTAAGTGTTAAGAATTTGTCCACCGCTGATGGAACTGGTATCTAAGACAAGAATGTTTCTTCCCGCTCTCTTGCCATAGATAGCCGCCGCAAGCCCTGCAGGACCTGCGCCTATAACAACTATGTCATAAATCATAACTTATTCTCCAAAATCCTAGTTTTTAGTGGCAATAGCCTCTGCCTCTAAAAGAACATCCTTTGGGATTCTGGCAACTTCGATGCACGAACGTGCTGGGAATGGCTCTGGGAAGTACTTAGCGTACACCTCATTAATAGCTGCAAAATCTTCCATGTTCTTGATAAACACAGTAGTCTTTACAACATTAGCCATAGATGTGCCTGCTGACTCTAAAAGAGCAGACATACTTTTGAATACTCTGTCGGCCTGAGCAGCTGCACCTTCAGGGATAACACCTGTAGCTGGATCCACAGGGATAATTCCCGATGTGTAAACCATACCATTCACTTCAATAGCCTGTGAATATGGGCCAATTGCTGCCGGAGCCAATTCGGTAGAAATTACATTTTTCATACCAATATCCTCCTTTTTCTCCCAGAAATACGCTTGTCACGATATCTACAAGCTCATCTATTGTATATTATACATTAATTTTTACGATTCGGCACGACGAATTTTGCCATCATTCAAAGTAATTTTTCTTTCCTTATAAAGACGGCCTACGGCACGCTTAAATGCAGCCTTTGAAAGACCAGTCTCTCGTTTGATAACCTCAGGCGATGCCTTCTCAGAAAATGGAAGTACACCTGCATAGCTGTCAATAAGCTCAAGAAGTGCCTCTGCATCGTCCTCCATCTGAACATATGCCTTGTCTCTGATGGTGACATCACATTTGCCATCTTCCTTGATGCCAGTGATGCGAACCATAATGACATCACCGATGCGGTATTTAGAAACGTCCTCGTGACGAGGAATCATAGATGAATATTTGTCTTCAAGGGCTACGAATGTACCGAAGTCATGACCGAACTCATAAATACGAGCCTCAACCTCATCGCCAACCTGATATGGTGGCTTCTTTGAAAGGAGCTCATATATTCCCTTCATGCTGGCACAAAGTCTCTCACTCTTATCAATGTAAACTCTGACAAGTATCTCATCACCTTCAGATGGCTGGCGTGTCATCTCCTTAAATGGAAGGAATAAATCTTTTTCAAGTCCCCAATCTAAGAATGCTCCAACCTTATTTACCTGGCTAACTGAAAGGACGCCATACTGACCTAATGTCAACTTTGGCATGTTTGTAGTAGCGATAAGTCTGTCCTTTGAATCCTTGTAAACAAAGGCCGATATCTCATCACCAATACCTGCTCCCTCTGGAACCTGCTTCTTAGGAAGGAGAACTCTGTCCTGTCCGTCGGAAAGATATACTCCAAACTCTACCTTTTTTTCTATTTTAAGCTTCTGTATTTCTCCTAGCTTCATTATTTGTACTCCACAATTGTATAAATCTCATCGTCCTTCATAAGAACGACCTGGTAACCATGTTCTAATTCTACCAAATAAACCTGTAACTCATCAAATAGCAATGCTGCCTTCTTATAATTAACCATTATGGTAGAGAAATCTTCTGTTGGAAGAAAACGTCTTGTCACATCAATATAGTAGGAATTGTTCATGTGACTATTTGTATCAAGATGGAACTCACCGACCTCGAAAGTACCTACCTGTTTGCCCTGCCCATTGTATCTGAGCTTTTCGCGACTAAATTCAACCTCGGGTCTGTCAGGATCTTCCGGATATGCTTCGATAATCTTTTTTGTAAGACGTGCTGGTCGTGAATTTAACAAGTCCATCAATACCCAGAGTGAATCAGCATACACAAGCAGCTCACCTTCCTCTGAATAGATAAGGTACATACGTCTGGCAAGCATGCCTCTCACCTGATATGGATATGTTTTTACAACAATTCTTTCCATATACTTAGGCATTCTGTTTATATGGATTTCGTATGAAGTAACAAACCAGCCCATGTTCTGTGGTGCAAGGTAATGTACTCCTACCCCTGCATCGTCAGAATGAAAGCAACTGCAATCCTGCATATAATTAACCAAATCAAAATAAGTAAGATTAAGATTGGAATCAACTTCGCTGTAGCTTACTCTACCGTTGTACTGATACATGATTTCTCCTTAAGAATAAAAAAAGACCTAAGCACTTTCGCTTAGGTCTTGAAGCTGGCCCACAAGGATTCGAACCTTGAAATGACGGAGTCAGAGTCCGTTGCCTTACCATTTGGCGATGGGCCATTACTATTCGTTGCGCTGTGTTTTTGTTTCTTTACCGCGTCAACGAATGCTATTATAAGACATAGATTTTAAAAGTGCAAGTACTTTTTTCAACTTTTTTTAAAATTTTAAAAGTTGGTCGTTTAAGATGTCGTATTTAATCTCGTCACCCCACGTAATTACAGCATTTCCCGCAGTTTTGTCTGCGATAATTTTATTTATATTTTCTATCATTTCTGATGGTGCAACAGAAAAAATATTTACATCGGCACCAAAATCCGTATTTAAAATTGGAAGATTATTTTCACGAAGGACATATTCTATTTTTCCATATCCATTATAATCCGTAGCGATGGAACATTCTCTTCCTGTTTTAGGTGAAAGAAGCTGGCAATTAGCCAGGCCTTCCTGAACTGCTGCCTGATATGCTCGCACGAGACCACCTGTGCCAAGGAGAACTCCTCCAAAATAGCGAGTGACGACCACAACACAGTTGTGAATGTTCTCCCTAAGCAATACATCCAGCATTGGACGTCCTGCAGTCTGAGCTGGCTCGCCATCATCGTTGCATCTTGTTATTTCATTATTTTGGCCAATTACAAAAGCGGAACAGTTATGTCTGGCATCCCAGAATTCTTTTTTCTTTCCATTAATAAACTGCACAGCCTCTTCCTCGGAAGTAACTGGAGCTATGTGGGCAATAAAGCGAGATTTCTTCTCTTCTATCTCACCAATACCACCTTTGTATACGATTCTAAATTCTTTATCAGCCATACCGCTTCCTTCCCGATATTAGTTCACTTTATTATATAGAATTTTTTTGCTATAATGAAGTCTAAATTTGGAGGTTATTATGAATTACGGAAAAGAAAATGCAGCTAAGCAATCAGCAAAGCTTGCAGGACGAAGCAAACGTAAGCGCCACAGTGCCGGTCTTGCTATAATTCGTATCACATTGATATGTATAGTCTCTGTCATAGTAGCAAGCGGTGTTTTTGCTTACCTCTATGCTAAAAATCTCATCGATCAATTACCAGATGTTTCTACTATAGACATCTCACCTACAGGGTATATGAGTAAGGTATATGATTCAGATGGCAACGAAATTGAAACTTTAGCATCCACAGGTGCCAACAGAACTTACGTCACGCTGGATCAAATCCCAGAAGATTTACAACATGCATTTGTTGCAATAGAAGACTCCCGTTTCTATGAACATAACGGAATCGATCCTCAGGGTATCATAAGAGCTGCCGTTGATGGTGTTTTAAATGGTTTTCATTTTTCACAGGGTGCCAGTACTCTTACCCAACAGTTACTAAAAAACAACTATTTCACAACCTGGACATCTGAGCGCACCAAGCTGGACAGTATTAATCGAAAGATTCAGGAACAGTATTTAGCTGTTCAGCTTGAAAAAATAGTTAAAAAATCAGTAATTCTTGAGAATTACCTTAACAGTATCAACTTAGGCCAGAACACATTAGGTGTACAATCTGCCGCTGAAAGATATTTTAACAAGCCAGTTTCAGAGCTTACCCTTTCAGAAAGTGCTGTTATAGCTAGTATTACACAAAATCCATCAAAGTATAATCCAATTACTCATCCTGAAGAGAACGCGAAGCGTCGTAAAAAATGTCTTAATCATATGCTTGATCAAGGCTACATTACAGAAAATGAGTACGAAACAGCCCTTTCAGATGATGTTTACGACAGAATCCAGGTTCTCAACACTGAGCTTTCAACTTCATCTACGTCTTATTTTGTAGATGCGCTTACAGATGAAATCGTTGAGGATTTACAGGATAAACTTGGATACAGCGAGACGGAAGCATATTCATTATTATATTCAGGCGGTCTTTCAATCTACTCTACTCAGGATTCAAACATCCAGTCTATTGTAGAAGAGGAAATTAACAACACTGATAACTACAACAAGCTTGAAAAGGTTTCTTTCTCATACAGACTTACTATTAATAAAGCAGATGGTTCTACAAAAAACTATTCTGATATCACAATGCTTTCTTATTATCAAGCAGCTAAGAATAACAGCAATTACAACTTGGAATTTGATTCTGAGGAAGCAGCTGCAGAAGCTATCGAAGCTTACAAGGCAGCTGTTATGGAAGAAGGCGATGAAATTGCCGGCGAGTCAATCACTTACACACTTCAGCCTCAGGCAGCAATGACCATCATCAATCACTCTACTGGAGAAGTTGTTGCTATGGTCGGTGGACGTGGAGACAAGACAGCAGCCAAAACATTGAACCGTGCTACTGGTATTAAACGTCAGCCAGGTTCTACTTTTAAGGTAATCGCCTGCTACGCAGCAGCACTTGACGCCGGCGGTATGACACTTGCATCTGTTGAGAACGATATGCCTACCACTTATAGAAATGGTAAACCAGTTAAGAATTATAATAATGCTTACCTTGGATGGACTAATATTCGTACAGCGATTACTCATTCTATCAATGTTGTTACAATCGAAGTAATGGCTGATATTGGCACAAGTCTTGGTTTCCAATACGCTAAAGATTTAGGAATCACAACTCTTGTTGACGGTGATAACAATCAGGCTCTTGCTTTAGGTGGTATCACAGATGGTGTTACAAACGTTGATTTGACATCAGCATATGCCACAATCGCCAATGGTGGCGAATACAACAAGCCAATCTTCTACACAACAGTAGTTGATCATCAGGGAAATATAATTCTTGATAACAGAGAAAACGCTCCTAAGAGAGTTTTAAAAGAAACAACAGCATGGCTTCTTACAAGTGCTATGCAGGATGTTATGACTGCCGGAACCGGTAAAGTTGCAAACTTCGAAGGAATGGCAGTTGCTGGTAAATCTGGTACAACAACAAAGAATAAAGATACTGTATTTGCTGGTTTTACACCATACTATACAGGTGTTATCTGGGGTGGATTTGATGACAATACACCACAGAGCTACACCACTTATTCAAAGGTTATTTGGAAAGCAGTTATGAGCAGAATCCATCAGGGATTGCCATACAAGAACTTCACTCAGCCTTCTGGAATCGTACAGGCTACTGTATGTAAGAAATCAGGTAAGATTGCCGTTCCTGGCGTTTGTGACTGCGACCCTAGAGGTTCTCAGGTATACACAGAATACTTCGAGCAGGGTACAGAACCAACAGAGTATTGCGACAAGCACTACCTTGGCAATGTATGTACTCAGTCTCACATGTTTGCAACATCAGGTTGCCCATCTTACTCAGGTGTATTCATAATCGGTGCAGGTGCAGGCTCTCAGGATGAGCCATATGGCGTTGATCCAGCCACATTCGGACAGTATTGCCCATTCCATGGAGGTGAGCCACTACCTAACTCAGGCTCCTTCGGAGGAAGCGCTGGAGGCGCCACAGAAACCACCTCAGACGGTGTAAAGATCCAAGTAATTGGTGGCGAATAAATACCCGAATTTAATACAAACAAAAAAGGACTAGTCAAAAATGACTAGTCCTTTTATATTACATATTAAACTTCAAAGATCATGTCGCCGTAGCTTGGCATTGGCCATGAATCCTTGTCTACAATCATCTCAAGGGCGTCTACAGGCTTGCGGAGGTTCTCCATAGCCTTTACAACCTCATTGTGATAGTAGTTGGCCTTCTCGCAGCTAGATGCCTTCATAGTGTATGCCTTCTCATTAGTTTCCTTGAGGGCAATAAGAGCATCCTTTGCTTCACGAAGGTAATTAGATACCTTTACAAGAAGCTCTTTCTGTGTGCTTACATCAGCCTCAGGACATGCATCAGCGATAGTACCGATAGAAAGTCCAAGCTCTGTAGCGTAGCTGATTACAGCTGGAATAATCTGCTTAGAAGCCATATCAATCATTGTACGGGCCTCAATGTTAATTGACTTGATATACTGCTCGTATTCGATTTCTGCACGAGATTCAAGCTCTACCTTAGAGAATACGCCGAACTTCTCGAACATTGAAACTGTAGCATCTGTTGTAAGAGCTGGAATGGCTTCTACAAGAGAATTGATGCTTGGAAGACCTCTCTTCTCAGCCTCTGCAATCCATTCCTCACCGTATCCATTACCATTGAATACGATACGCTGATGCTCTGTAGCAAGCTTCTTAATCATATCATGAACAGCAGAATCGAAATCCTTTGCCTTCTCAAGAACGTCACAAGCCTCACAAAGTGCTTCTGCCATAATTGTATTTAATACAACGTTTGGCTCTCCAACTGAATCCTGAGAACCTGGCATTCTGAACTCGAACTTGTTTCCAGTAAATGCAAATGGTGATGTACGGTTTCTGTCTGTAGCATCTTTTCTAAAATCAGGAAGAGTCTTAACACCTGTAGCAAGCTTCTCACCCTTCTTTGACTTTGTAGCTGTACCTGTAGAAATAAGCTGAGTAAGAACATCCTCAAGCTGCTCTCCAAGATATACAGAAATGATAACTGGAGGTGCCTCATTTCCGCCGAGACGCTGGTCGTTACCAACATCTGATGCAGATTCACGAAGAAGGTCTGCGTGACGGTCTACAGCCTTTAATACGAGGCAAAGAACAAGTAAGAACTGGATATTCTCGTGTGGTGACTTTCCTGGCTCAAAAAGATTGATACCATCGTCTGTAACAAGTGACCAGTTGTTGTGCTTACCTGAACCGTTAACGCCGCTAAATGGCTTTTCATGAAGAAGACACTGAAGACCGTGACGGTTAGCCACCTTTCTAAGTGTCTCCATAATAATCTGGTTGTGATCTACAGCAACATTACATTGTGCATAGATAGGTGCAAGCTCGTGCTGAGCTGGTGCAACCTCGTTGTGCTGTGTCTTAGATGATACACCAAGCTTCCAAAGCTCAATGTTTACATCGCGCATATATGCCTCAATTCGCTCTGGAATAGAACCAAAGTAATGGTCGTCCATCTCCTGTCCTTTAGGAGGCATAGCGCCGAATAATGTACGTCCTGTGTACATTAAATCTTTACGTGCAAGATACATTTCACGATCTATAAGGAAATATTCCTGCTCTGCACCAACTGATGGTGTGACACGCTGTGATGTAGTGTTACCAAATAATCTAAGAAGACGAACTGCCTGCTCAGAAAGAATCTCCATTGAACGAAGAAGTGGAGTCTTCTGATCAAGTGCTTCGCCAGTGTATGAGCAGAAAGCTGTAGGAATACAAAGTGTAGCTCCAGCTGCGTCCTGTCTAACGAAGGCAGGAGAAGTTGGATCCCAGGCTGTATATCCTCTAGCCTCAAATGTGGCACGTAATCCACCTGAAGGGAATGATGATGCATCTGGCTCACCCTTAATTAATTCCTTACCAGAAAAGCTCATAAGAACCTTTCCTGATGGTAATGGAGCTGAAATGAAGGAATCATGTTTTTCTGCTGTGATACCAGTAAGTGGTTGGAACCAATGTGTGTAGTGAGTAGCACCCTTCTCGATTGCCCATTCTTTCATCTCATGAGCAATAACATCTGCTGTCTCTAAATCAAGTTCTTTCCCCTCTGAGATAGTCTGCTTAAGCTTCTGATATGTCTTCTTTGGAAGGCGTTCCTGCATAACTGTATCATTAAATACGTTCTCTCCAAAGATGTCAGCCACATTAAAATATCGTTCCATTATATATGTATCCTTTCACTGATAATATAGAAATAGACAATCAGGAAGAGGTCCAAAAGGCCTCGCCGATTGTCTATTTCAAAAGCTCATGTAGGAGCTGAAATTCTAGAAATATTAAGCCTTACCTACTGAACCGAAAAGTTCCATTTTCTCTTTAACTGTAGCCTTGATAGCCTCTGTACCAGGAGCAAGAAGCTTACGTGGGTCAAATCCCTTACCCTCAAGGTCCTTACCAGCCTCTACATACTTACGTGTAGCATCAGCGAATGAAAGCTGGCACTCTGTGTTAACGTTGATCTTAGAAACGCCAAGCTCGATTGCCTTCTTAATCATATCAGCTGGGATACCTGTACCACCGTGAAGAACGAGTGGCATAGCACCTGTCTTCTGCTGGATAGCATCAAGTGTCTCGAATGAAAGACCAGCCCAGTTCTCTGGGTACTTGCCGTGGATGTTACCAATACCAGCTGCAAGCATATCAACGCCAAGGTCAGCGATTGTCTTGCACTCTTCTGGATCAGCACACTCACCCATACCTACAACGCCGTCTTCCTCACCACCGATTGAACCAACTTCGCACTCGATAGAAAGGCCAAGACCATGAGCTACATTAACGAGCTCCTGAGACTTTGCAAGGTTCTCCTCGAATGGATAGTGTGAACCATCGAACATGATAGATGTGAAACCAGCCTTAATGCACTTGTAGCATCCTTCGTATGTACCGTGATCAAGGTGAAGAGCAACAGGAACTGTAATACCAAGCTCCTCATCCATAGCCTTAACCATAGCTGCAACTGTTTTGAAACCAGTCATGTACTTACCAGCTCCCTCAGAAACACCAAGAATTACAGGTGAGTTGAGCTCCTGTGCTGTAAGAAGAATGGCCTTTGTCCACTCAAGATTGTTAATGTTGAACTGACCAACTGCATAGTGGCCTGCTTTTGCCTTATCAAGCATTTCTTTTGCAGAAACTAACATAAAATTATTCCTCCATATTTTCGTTTTAGGCTTTTTACCCTATCTAAACGAAATTTTAGCATAAGCTAAATTTCTATTCAATAGCTATTTCCACAGCGTGGCTCTCATCCTTGATAACAACCACGTCATGCTTTCCTCCAAATTCTCCATCTAAAGTCCATGGAACAACATCTGTACTGAGGAATTTAACCTCCTCTGTCTGGAATGAATATACCATGTCGGAATCTGGAATAATACCAGTCATGAAGCCAAGAATCTCATTAAGCTCGATAGGATTACGTGGCATTTTAATAAGAGTAACCTCAAATACACCATCATTTAATCCAATATCGCCACGAATGATGCCCTGGAATCCTCCAACTGATTTAGAATTGGTAATCATTCCATAGATAAACTCGTCGTATACCACATTTCCATCGTATTCAACCTGCATTCTGAATGATGGAATGTCTCTGAGCTGCTTGGCTCCTTCTATAATATATGCTGCATGTCCTAGAATATTCTTCATGTCCTGTGGTGTAGCATAAGAAACTTCTGTAAATAAACCAAATGCAGCCACATAAACGAATGAATCTGAATTGAAACGACCTATGTCACATGGGAATAGGTTGTCAGAAACACTCATACGCGCTGCATTTAACATGTTCTTATCTATACCGAGAGAGTTTCCGAAGTCATTAGTAGAGCCTGCCGGAATATATCCGATAGGCTTTCTCTGAGATGGTTCCAATTTCATCATGCCGGTAACCACTTCATCAAGTGTACCGTCACCACCTGAACACACGATTCTGTCGAAATTCTCTGCCTGTGCAATTGTCTGATCTGTAGCATCACCACCAGCCTGAGTAATATGAACACTCACCTGATAGCCTGCCTTGATCATAATATCTAAGATGTCAGCCAGATGTTCTTTTATCTGCCCCTTGCCTGAGCGAGGGTTTACTATAAATAATAATCTTTTTGACATATATCCCTCTAATTTAATTTACTTATTTTGTAAGGAAATCAGAAAGCTCAGCTACTGCTTTTTCTTCATCATCACCTGCTGCATCAATAACAACGCGTGAACCTGAAGACAATACCAAACTCATCATTCCCATAATGCTCTTTGCGTTAACCTTTTTCTCATCCATTTCAAAATAAATGGAACTAGAAAATCTATTTGCCAACTGAACTAAATGGGCTATAGGTGTAGCTTCCATTGAATTTGACATCTGAATAGTAACTTCTTTTTGCATGACGTCCTCCTGAATTTCTAATAAAACCTAATGCCGGCTGATTATAATTCCTTTGCTATTGCAGCCAGCTTTTTAAACCGATGGTTAACTCCTGATTTTCCGATAGGTGGCTCCAGCAACTGCCCTAAGTCAGCCAGTGGCGTGTCTGGATAAGCCAATCTCAAATTGGCGATCTCCTGCAGCTGCTCCGGAAGATTTTCCAATCCTATCTTTTCATTGATAAGATTGATTTCTTCAATTTGACGAACTGCCGCACTAACCGTCTTTCCTATATTAGCTGTTTCGCAGTTTACCTTTCGGTTTATTGTGCCCCTGACTTCCTTAACCACACGGATGTTTTCCAAATCCATAACAGAATGAGCTGCTTCCATAACACGAAGTATCTCAACTATCTGCGCACCATCTTTGATGTAAAGCACATGTTTACCTGTGCGCTCTACAATCTTGGCCTCAACATCAAATGCCTTCATCGCCTTCTGAAGCAACTTGGCCTGCTGAGGAATGTTACACACTATTTCATAATGATAACCTTTGTTTGGATCTGATATAGAACCCGCTGCCAGAAATGCTCCTCTAATGAATGCTCTCTTACAACATGGCTGCTGAATGATAATTTCATCAACCAACTGTCCATCCTTAGAAAGCTTCAACATTTTTTGCGTGTCAAAAAAAACATCGTCGGAAATCACGATGGCATCTTTCCCTATATTACATGCATTATTTAATAAAGTAAAGACTTTTCTATTTAAATGGTCCTCAGATTTTTCTCTGAAGCTGTCGAGCCCTTGTAACATAAGGACTCCGGCAAGCTCAGCAACCACACAATGTCGGCTCTTCGGAACAACCAAAATAAGCTCTTCTTTTACACTCTTCGAAAATGACAATTATTTCCCTCTCAAAGCATCTTTTCCAATATCACGATGCTCAATTTTAAGTCCGTAAGACTCATCTCCATTTAATGCTTCAAATATCTCATCTGCAAGACATACTGAACGATGCTTTCCGCCTGTACATCCCACAGCAATAACCAACTGATTCTTTCCTTCATTAATGTAGTTTGGAATCAAAAACTTAATAAGGTCAGTAGTCTTTTCCAGGAAGATTTGAGCCTCATCATATTTTAATACAAAATCTTTGATAGGCTGATCGTTTCCCGTAAATGGGCGAAGCTCAGTATCATAATAAGGATTAGGAAGAAATCTTACATCAAAGACGAGATCCGCATCCTCTGGAATACCATACTTGAAACCGAATGAGATAATTGTAACGAAAAGACTCTTGTAATCCACGTCATCGACAAAAATCTTTTCAAGCTCCAGCTTCAACTCTCTTGTAAGCAGGTGAGTGGTGTCAATAACATAGTCAGCCTCTTCTCTAAGGAAACCGATGGATTTTCTCTCTTCTTTGATACCTGCTGCAATTCTCTCTCGACCTGATAATGGATGATTTCTTCTAGTCTCCTTATATCTTTTTATAAGGACATCATCCTCAGCATCGAGAAATAGTATATTAAATGGCTTCTGATCGTTGTCTAATTCCTGCAGGATGTCAGGCAAAAGCTTCATGGCATTGCCATTACGTACATCAATTCCTACTACAATTTTTTTATCAAAGGAACCATTGTCAGCCAATTCCACTACGCTCTTAAGTAATTGTACAGGCAAATTATCCACACAATAATAGCCCATATCCTCAAGCATTTTAAATGCTGTATTTTTACCTGACCCGGACATTCCGGTAAGAATTAGTAGCTTCAATTGACGTTCCTCCCGATAATTCTAACCTCTGGAGTAAGGTGTACTCCAAACTTTTCATATACTTTCTCGTCCACATCCTTCATGAGCTTTAATACATCTGAAGCTGTGGCATCTGATTTATTAATGACGAAGCCACAATGTTTCTCTGAAACCTGTGCGCCTCCTACAGTATAGCCTCTAAGGCCCGTATCATCAATAAGTTTCCCTGCAAAATATCCCTCAGGGCGCTTAAATGTAGAACCTGCACTTGGGAAATTAAGTGGCTGCTTGTCGATGCGTTTCTGTCTGATATCATCGATTGTAGCTTTAATTTCCTCAACATTGCCTGCTGCAAGCTGGATTTTTGCACTGAGGACAAATCCTGTATTTTCCATAAGAGCAGAATGTCTGTAGGATAAATCAAGTTTATCAACAGAAACCTCTTCAACCGCTCCATCAGCCTTTAAAATCTGAACAGATGTGATAACATCCTTCATCTCTCCGCCGTAGGCACCAGCATTCATATAAACTGCACCACCGATGGTTCCAGGGATTCCTGAAGCAAACTCAAGACCTGTAAGGCCTGCATCTGCTGCTCTGTTGGCTACAGATGAAAGCATTGCACCTGCATCTGCTGTAACGGTTTGGTTAGCCTCATCAATGATTATTTCTGACATAGCCTTTCCGATAGCTACAACCACCCCTTCTATTCCATCATCTGAAACCAGAAGATTGCTTCCATTTCCGATTACCATAAATGGTACATCTGCTTCTTTCAGGAAAGCAATAAGAGGAACCACCTGAGAAACAGATGGCTCCACATAAATGTCTGCAGGGCCGCCAATCCTGAAGGTGGTGTGCTTCTTCATTGGCTCATCAAGAATGAAGTCCACCTCAGGAAAACGCTTCTGCAGCTCATTATAAAAATCTTTTTTAGAAAAACTGTTATGCATACTTAATAAATGCCTCGTATCCTAATAAAGCTTCGTATAAATCAACCTTTGAGATAATCTCACATGGTGCATGCATTGAAAGTACTGCAACACCTGAATCGATTACCTGCATGTTGTAGTTACCCATGATGTAAGCGATTGTTCCGCCGCCACCCTGGTCTACCTTACCAAGCTCTGCTGTCTGCCAGCAAACCTTATCCTTATCCATGATTGCTCTAACCTCTCCAACATACTCTGCCGAAGCATCGTTTGAACCGCTCTTTCCTCTGGCGCCTGTGTACTTGTTGAATACAAGACCGCGTCCAAGGTAAGCTGCATTGTTCTTCTCAAATGCTGAAGCATAGTTTGGATCAAATGCTGCAGATACATCAGATGAAAGTACCTTGCAGTTTGTAAGAGCTCTTCTAAGCTTAAGCTCTGAGTAGTCTCCCATAAGGTTAAATACCTCTGCAAGTGTGTTCTCAAAGAACTTAGACTGCATACCTGTTGCACCTACTGAACCAATCTCTTCCTTATCAACAAGAAGTGCGCAGGCTGTCTTCTTAAGCTTCTTTGTAGTATTAAGAAGTGCCATGAATGATGGGTAAGCACATACTCTGTCGTCATGACCATAGCCTAAAATCATTGAACGGTCAAAACCGAAATCTCTTGCCTCACCAGCTGGAACAACTTCGATTTCTGCTGAAATGAAATCTTCCTCTTCAATATCGTACTTTTCCTTGAGAAGCTTAAGTACATTCTTCTTAACAGATTCCTTTTCCTTCTCACCCTTCTTGTCGAAGCCTGGGATGCTGCCGATGATTACGTTAAGATCTTCACCCTCAACTACCTTGGCACCCTTCTTGTCCATCTGGTCTGCTGCAAGGTGAATAAGAAGATCTGATATACCAAATACAGGATCTGTAGGGTCCTCACCTACATTTACCTTTACAACCTCACCATTCTTCTTAACAAGAACACCGTGAAGAGCAAGTGGAATAGTAACCCACTGGTATTTCTTGATACCACCATAGTAGTGTGTATCTAAGATCGCCATATCTGAATCTTCGTATAATGGATTCTGCTTTAAGTCCATACGAGGGCTATCAATATGTGCTCCAAGGATATTAAGACCGTTCTCAAGAGACTCTGAGCCGATGTTGAATACTGCCATCATCTTGCCCTTGTTTACAGCGTAAACCTTGTCTCCAGCCTTAAGCTTTGTATTCTTTGCAATGGCATCCTCAAGATTAATATATCCAGCTGCCTCTGCCTTTTCTACAAAGAAATCAATACATTCTCTCTCTGTCTTGCACTGTGAAAGGAACTTTCTGTAGTCCTCACCAAATGCCATAACCTTCTTTAAATCTTTTTCTGAAGTATACTTACTCCATGCGTTAATGCGTTCCATTTTTTTTAATAACTCCTACTTCTAAATAAATATTACTTATATATACTCAATCACCCTAATTTAATATTTAGGCAATTGTAATTATCTTACTGCTGCTCTCCTGCAATATTGTTCTGAACTCTGCGGTAAAGCTCTTCTGCTGCGTTGTAACCCATCTTTTTCTGACGATGGTTAACAGCTGCTGCCTCACAGATAATTGCAAGATTTCGACCTGGTCTGATTGGAAGTGAATGACATGTAACATCAATACCAAGAATGTTCATGTACTCATCTGTCATACCAAGACGGTCATATTCCTTTTCCTTGCTCCAATCTTCAAGCTTAATAACAAGGTCGATTCTCTGCTCATCCTTAACAGCCTCAACACCGTAAAGAGATTTAACATCGATGATACCGATGCCTCTAAGCTCGATTAAGTACTGAGTGATAGATGGAGCGCGACCATATAATCTCTCGTTGTTAGGGCGACGAATCTCAACCACATCATCAGATACAAGTCTGTGACCACGTCTGATAAGCTCAAGCGCTGCCTCTGACTTACCAATACCAGACTCGCCTGTTATAAGAAGACCTTCGCCATATACATCAACCAATACACCATGAATAGTAGTGTATGGAGCAAAGTCCTTATTTAATGAGAAGATAAGTGCCGACATAAATTCTGATGTAGCACGGTCTGTTCCAAGGATTGGAACATTTGCCTTAACAGCTGCCTTTAAAAGAACATCTGCCGGCTTTTCTCCTCTACAGAAAATGATACAAGGAATATCATATGAGAAAAGCTTGGCAAAGCTCTCTGCCTTTTCCTCATCAGTCTTCTTTGCTATATATGCAGCCTCAACATTACCAATAACCTGAATACGGCTTGGCTCAAAATGCTCATAGAATCCATGAAGCTGAAGAGCTGGTCTGTTGACATCGGAACAAGTAACCTTTACCTCCCCCAAGTTCAATTCAGGTGTGTAATTTGTAAGATTAAATCTTTCCTGGACAGTAGCCACTGTAACAAATTTGTTTGCTGCCATAAAATTCCCTCCATTATAAAAGATATCGCTTTATATATGATATATCATTTTTTAATTAATTCATAGGGTGAAAGTAATTGAAAACGTTGGTTGCAGCCTCCTGATTCATTCCATCTGTAGCTACCAGTTCTTCAATTGTAGCCTCCGCCATTTTCTCTGCTGACACAAATCTCTTCATGAGAGCTTTTCTTCGTTTTGGTCCAATTCCAGGAATGTCATCTAAGAAACTGTGAACCTGCCCCTTGCTACGAAGACTTCGGTGATATTCAATGGCAAATCTATGGGCCTCATCCTGTAATCTTGTGATAAGCTTAAAGCCCTCAGAGTGGGTGTCGATAGGAAGTTCCTGGTCTCTGAAATAAAGACCTCTGGTCCTATGGTGATCATCCTTTACCATTCCGGCTATAGGAATGTGGAGCCCTAGTTCGGCAAGCACCTGCTCTGCAATATGCACCTGTCCTTTACCACCATCCATCATGATTATATCAGGGAATTTTGTAAAACTGTCCTCTATGACTCCACCGTTTTCTTCCAACTCCTCTAATCCGTGCGAAAAACGGCGTTTAAGAACTTCATACATGGATGCGTAATCATTCGGACCCTCAACAGTTTTTATTTTGAATTTGCGGTAATCTGAGCGTTTTGGCTTACCTTTTTCAAAGACTACCATGGAACCTACTGACTGGAATCCAGAAATATTGGAAATATCGAAGGCTTCCATTCGGCTGGCATTTTCCAAACCAAGAAGTGAAGATATCTCCTTCATGGCTCCAATGGTACGGCCCTCTTCTTTCTTAATCTTTTCTCTATCCTGATCAAGCACCATCTGGGCATTCTTGGCTGCCAGCTCCACCAGCTTTTCCTTTGCTCCTCGCTTAGGAGTTCTAAGGTACACTCGCGCGCCCTTTTTATTTGTAAGCCATGTCTCTATCAGCTCAGCTTCCTCTAAATCATACTGAACAAAAATTTCCCTTGGCACAAATGGAGTGCCAGTATAATAATCTTCCAGGAAATACTGTAATAATTCCTCGTCAGTATCGTCCACCCGAACATTTATAAAGAAATGCTCGCGGCCAATCATCTTGCCACCGCGGATAAAGAATACCTGCACAACAGCATCCTCGGTAGCTTTTGCCATGGCAATAATGTCTCTGTCTTCACCATCAAGCTGTGTAGCCTTCTGTCTGCCGGCGCAGGCTTTTACTGATTCGATTAAATCACGATAAAGTGCAGCCTTTTCAAAATCCATCTCCTCTGAAGCGGCAAACATTTTTGCTTCCAAATCTTTAAGTGTATCGAAGTAATCTCCATTTAAAAACTCGATTACCTTATCAACATTTTTCCGATATTCATCCTTATCAACATTTCCCTGACATGGACCAAGACACTGCCCAATATGGTAATTCAGGCATGGTCTGTTCTTGCCAAAGTTCTCTGGCAACTTCTGATTGCAGGTACGAATCTTATATAATTTCTGTACTAAATCAATTGTGTCGTGAACTGCTCCCGCTGAAGTGAAAGGGCCAAAGAATTTGCTTCCATTCTTTTTAAGTCTACGGGAAAAAAGAACCCTCGGATAAGCTTCAGTGAGGGTAACTTCGATGTAAGGATAGGTCTTATCGTCTCGAAGCATTGTGTTGTACTTTGGACGATATTCCTTTATTAGATTGCACTCTAAAATGAGGGCTTCCATTTCGGAATCAGTAACAATGAATTCAAAATAATCGATATTCTGAACCATTTGCTTTTTCTTTAGGCCCTCATCGTGACTAGGCTGAAAGTATTGACGGACTCTGTTACGAAGCGACAAAGCTTTGCCCACGTAAATAATCTCATCATTTTTTCCGTGCATTAGATAAACTCCCGGTTGGTCCGGGAGTTTACTTAAGTCTTGTTCTGTTACCATAAATTACTCATCAAAAATACTATCTGTAACTACGTTGTTAGGATCATCTTCAAAGAGGCTCTTAAACTGTGATGCAGGATTTTTCTCCTTATCTGCATCTGGGTCTGGGATGCCCTTGCTCTCTCTGAAAATCTTCATGAACTCTTTACCAGTAATGGTCTCGTTTTCGAAAAGATACTCAGAAATCTTATCAAGACTTTCCATATTCTCTGAGAGAAGTTCCTTAGCCTTAGCATAGGCCTCAGTAATCATCTTGAGAACTTCGTCATCAATCTGGGCAGCTGTATTCTCGCCGCAGATAAGAGATGCCCTTCCATCAAGGTACTGGCTCTCAACAGTGGCAAGTCCCATCATTCCAAATTTCTCTGACATACCAAAGCGAGTAACCATAGCTCTGGCAATCTTTGTAGCCTGCTCAATATCATTTGCAGCACCTGATGTAAATGAACCAAATTTGATATCCTCGGCTGCTCTACCACCCATGTATGTAACAATCTTTGCAATGAGCTCATCCTTAGTCTCAAGGAACTTCTCCTCCTCTGGAGTCTGAAGTGTGTAACCAAGTGCGCCCATAGTACGTGGTACGATTGTAATCTTCTGAACTGGCTCAGCATCCTTTTGAAGTGCTGAAACAAGTGCGTGACCAACTTCGTGATAAGAAACGATTCGGCGCTCCTTCTCACTCATTGCTCTATCCTTCTTCTCCTTACCGCCTACGGCAACAAGTTCGAAGGCTTCAAATAAGTCTTTCTGGTTAACGAACTTTCTCTTGTCCTTTACTGCAAGGATAGCAGCCTCGTTGATAATGTTGGCCAAATCAGAACCAACAAGACCAACAGATGCAAGAGCAAGTGCATCCAAATCAACTGACTCATCCATCTTAACATCCTTGGCATGAACCTTAAGGATTTCAAGACGTCCCTTCTGATCTGGACGGTCTACAATAATACGTCTGTCGAAACGTCCTGGACGAAGCAAAGCTTTATCAAGAACTTCTGGACGGTTAGTTGCTGCAAGAATAAGAAGACCCTTGTTTGAATCAAATCCATCCATCTCTGAAAGGAGCTGATTAAGTGTCTGCTCACGCTCGTCATTGCCACCGCCATAGTGAGCGTCACGGCTCTTACCGATGGCATCAATCTCGTCGATGAATACGATACAAGGTGCTACCTTCTGTGCCTCCTTGAAAAGATCACGTACACGTGATGCACCTACACCAACGAACATTTCTACGAAATCAGAACCTGCAAGTGAGAAGAATGGAACTCCAGCTTCTCCGGCGACTGCCTTTGCAAGAAGTGTCTTACCTGTTCCAGGAGGGCCTACTAAAAGTGCACCCTTTGGAAGCTTGGCACCGATTTCTGTGTATTTCTTAGGATTGTGGAGGAAATCAACCATTTCCTGAACTGATTCCTTCGCCTCATCCTGGCCAGCCACATCCTTGAATGTGATGCCTGTAGCCTTTTCCATGTTGTAGAGCTTGGCATTTGATTTGCCAACGCCCATTGGGCCTGCGCCCATCTTCTTCATAAGGTAGCCAAGGATTACCCAAAGCAATACCAATGGAAGAACAAAGGATAAGATGTTGTAAATGATAGCTGCTGTAGAATCAGCAATTGTACCTTCGATTTCAACATCATGCTTTTTTAATGTAGGAATAAGATCCTCATCATCAACATAGGCTGTGTAAAGAGTGGCCTTTGCTTTCTGACCTGTTGCCTCGTAAAGCTGCTGAAGCTTGGCTGCCTCTTCCTCTGAAACGCCATATGTCTCGCCTTCTTTGAGTTCAATGTTAATAACGTCATCCTTGAAAGTGACGCTATCTACCTTGTCGTCCTCAACTAATGTCAGGAACTCAGTATATGTGATTTCCTGATTACTGCTGGAACTTGAGCCCTTATACATCATACTTGTAAAGAAAAGTGCAATAAGCACAAGGATTCCTAATGTATAAAAAGGCTGACGATTATTCTTTTTATCCCCACCATTCTGGTTGTTATTATTTTCGTTCACATCTGCCTCCGTGTATTTAGTTTTTTCTCATTCTAATTTAACACAATTAATAGCAAATGTAATGATTTTAATAAAAGTTTAATACTTTATTTAGAAAGGATTTCAGTATCGTTTGTGAACTCTGTACCTGAAACTTCCTCAAATTTATGGAGAAGATCTTCGATTGTAAGATTCTTCTTTTCCTCTCCACTGATGTTAAGGATTACACGACCCTCATTCATCATGATAAGGCGGTTTCCGTAATTGATAGCGTCACGCATATTGTGTGTAACCATCATGGCTGTAAGATTGTGTTCCTTGATAAGCATATCTGTAATCTCAAGAACCTTTGATGCTGTCTTTGGATCAAGAGCAGCTGTATGCTCATCTAAAAGTAATACCTTTGGCTTCTGGAGTGTAGCCATAAGAAGTGTAAGAGCCTGTCTCTGACCACCTGAAAGAAGTCCTACTTTTGCAGTAAGTCTGTCCTCAAGGCCAAGATCAAGTTCCTTAAGCATCTCATGATATCGGGCACGCTCTGCACGTGTAACACCCCATCCAAGGCCTCTGCCCTTTCCACGGCGTGCTGCAAGTGCCATATTTTCATCAATCTGCATATTTGCAGCTGTTCCTGTCATTGGATCCTGGAATACTCTTCCAAGATACTTTGCACGCTTGTGCTCAGGAAGCCCTGTTACATCAATTCCATCGATTGTAATGCTTCCACCATCTACAGGCCAAACGCCTGCAACAGCGTTAAGGAATGTGGATTTTCCTGCACCGTTTCCACCGATTACTGTGCAGAACTCTCCCTCCTCAAGATTAAGTGTGGCACCAGCCAATGCTATTTTTTCGTTTATAGTGCCAGGATTGAAGGTCTTTTGTAAATTAAAAGCATTAAGCATTTCCCTTTCCTCCTCTTCTGGCAGCCTTTCTAAATGAGCTGTTTGCCTTATTTTTCAAGTATGGTACTGCAAGGAATACTGCAACGATAATTGCTGTGAAAAGCTTCATGTCGTTTGCAGGCATCTTGAGCCAAAGTACGATTGCGATAAATAAATAGTAAAGAATTCCACCGATGATGACAAAAGCCAATGAAAGGGCAAAATTTGATTTCTTTCTGAATAATGCTGTGCACAAAACATCGCCTATGATGATAGACGCCAAACCGATAACGATTGCACCACGTCCCATATTTACATCTGCATTTCCGTTGAACTGAGCAAATAAGGCACCAGCAAATGCAACTAATGCATTAGAGATAATAAGGCCGAGTGCCTTCATTACATTTACATTGATACCCTGAGCCTTTGCCATTGCAGGATTTGTTCCTGTGGCACGGAGAGCAGAACCCATCTCTGTACCGAAGAACCAGTACATAAGAGCTATAATAAATGCTGCCATAACAATAACTGTAAGAAGTGCATCTGTCTTATATCTAAGTGATACTGCCAAATTATATTTATCTACAGAAATAGGAGTGTTAGGCTGATTGTTAGCTATTCTAAGATTGATAGAATACAATGCGAGCTGTGTTAAAATTCCTGCCAGAATATCTGGTATTCCCAGTACTGTATGAAGCACACCTGTGATAAGACCAGCTGCTGCTCCTGCAATAAACGCAAGTACAAGGGCAAGTACCCATGAACGGCCTGAAAGGATAACCATTGCTGCTACAGCGCCGCCTGTTGCGAAAGATCCGTCTACTGACAAATCTGCGAAATTTAATAATTTAAATGTAATAAATATACCGAGAGCCATAATTCCATAGATAATACCCTGAGCTACGGTGCCCGGCATTCCTGCTATTAATGTTTCAATTCCCATTTTAAACTCCAAAGAGCAAGGTCAAAATATCTGACCTTGCCCGTATTAATTATTTTTTAGTTAATAATACTTTTCCTTATTCCATTTCAATTTCTACGTAGTCTTCTGGAATCTTGATGCCAAGTGTATCTGCGATAGACTTGTTGTATTCCTTTGTGAACTCTGTAGCGTACTCGATGTCGTATGTTGCTGGGTCTTTTCCGTTTACTAAAATCTCGTAAGCCATGAGACCAGCGTTGTAACCGATGTCATAGTATGAGATTGAAAGAGTAGCGATACCACATCCCTTGCAGATTCCTTCCTCGCCTGCAACGATAGGAATACCCGCTGTTAATGCTACGTTGTTGATTGTCTCTGCTGCGTTAGCTGCTACATTATCTGTAGGAACATATAAAACGTCGCTAGAGCCACATGCAGACTGTACAACTGTTGCAACATCTGCAGAATCAGCAAATGTGTAATCTGTTACGTTGTAACCATACTTCTCTAAGTACTTTGTGATTTCCTTTGCCTGGTATAATGAGTTCTTCTCACCTGAGCAATAGATAAGTCCAACTTCCTTTGCATCTGGGAAAAGTGTGTTTAACATCTCTGCCTGACCATCAAGTGGTGCAAGATCAGATGTACCAGTAACGTTTACGCCTGTAGCGCCGCTCCAATCCTCAATATCAAGTGCAGATGCATAATCTGTAATTGATGTAGCAACGATTGGAATAGAATTTGTAGCTGTAGCTGCAGCCTGTAATGCAGGTGTAGCGTTTGCCATGATTAAGTCTACGTTATCAGATACAAATGTATTGGCAATTGTAGCGCATGTAGCATTATCGCCTGAAGCGTTCTCAATTGTAACTGTTACATTATCACCTAACTTTTCAACTAAAGCATCCTGGAATCCCTTAGTAGCAGCGTCCAAAGCTGGATGCTGAACAAGCTGAATAACTCCCACATTATAAGTCTTTGAAGAGTCTGTAGAATCAGCTGCTGCTTCTGTAGCAGCTTCTGCTGGTGCGCTCTCAGCTTCTTTCTGAGCAGCGGAATCAGTTCCACAGGCCACCAATGAAAGTGTTATTGTCATTGCTGCGATCAGACTAACAATTTTCTTCATAATTTTCTCCTCCTTAATATTCAATGTGTACACTTTAGCACTTTTAATGGCTAAAGTCAATTAGTCAAAATAAGGTTTTGGAGGGAAATTATTTCTGTATTTAATTGATTTTTCTGTTTGATTTAATTTCTAGGGATTGCATTATTGGGATTATTAGAAATGGTGAAACCCATCTTCGCCAAATTTCTTATCCAGCTTTTTGCAGCAATAATAGAATCCTGGAATAAGGAAGAAAACAGCAAACAGCCATGCAATTGGGCTAGCCCAGATTGCACCTGCATAACCTATCATTGGCACAAATGTAAAAGCCACGAGAATTCTTGCTATCATCTCCATTACACCTGAATATATTGCGAAGGTAGAGAATCCCATACCCTGAATTGCAAATCTGAATATATTCACTGCCGCAAGCAATGTATATGTAATTGCATTTGCAAGCAGGAACATCATTGCCTGCTCTATAACTATATCAGTAGCTGTAAACAATCTAAGTATATATCTTCCTGAGAAGAACAGTATTATAAATATAATAACTGCGTATATTGTTCCCAAAAGCTGTGCTGTCCAAACGCCCTTCTTAACTCGTGGGATATTCTTTGCTCCCACGTTCTGGCCTGCGTATGTGGCCATTGTGCCGCCTAAGGCATCAAATGGGCATACTACAAACATGGATACTTTTACACCCGCTGTCATGGATGCTACGGCAATTGTACCTAGTCCATTAACCGCAGTCTGGAGAATTACTGAACCTATGGCTGTAATAGAGTACTGTAATCCAAAAGGAATACCCATGGCAATCAACACCTGAGTATGGTGTTTACCGAGAACCATATCTGTTTTCTCCATTTTTAAAATTGGGAATTTCTTTCTCATGTAAATAAGACAGCTTAAACCTGCGATAAGCTGTGATATTACTGTAGCAAGGGCTGGTCCTTCTACATTCATTTTAAGGCCGACAATGAATACTATATCAAGTACGATATTTATTCCTGCCGCCATTATAAGGAAGTATGTAGGTGTCTTGCTATCGCCTAAGGAACGCATAATACCTGCTGTTAAGTTATAAAGGAAAGTAACTGGAATTCCAAAGAAAATAATTGATATATAAGCATAAGCTAAATCGATAATGTCATCTGGTGTTTGCATTATCGATAAAATATTATAACAAAAAATAGATATAACTGTAGTAAGCACTACAGAAAAAATAACAGATAAGATAATAGAATTACCTACGAATTTTCTCATTGAGTCATAAGATTCTGCTCCAAAACGCTGTGCCACTGGAATTGCAAATCCCGAACATACGCCTATACAGAATCCGTTAATAAGGAAATTTATTGAACCAGTAGAACCTACAGCTGCAAGAGCGCTATCTCCAAGAGTCTGCCCTACAATGATAGTATCCACCAAACTATACATCTGTTGAAATAACAAGCCTGCTAACATAGGAATTGAAAAACCAAGTATAAGAGTAAGTGGATTTCCTTCGGTTAACTTCTTTGTTGAATCTGCAGCCATGAAATACTCCTTTGTATTTTAGTATAAATTTTGCTCCATTAAATTGTCGTTGTCTTCATAATACAATATATGACTTTTATATGATATGAATTTTTTTCAAAAAATGTGCAAAAAAATCCCAGAACAATTTCTGTTCTGGGATTTATGAAAGTCTTAAATTATACTAACTCAAGAACAACTTCCATAGCTGCATCGCCCTTACGTGGTCCGATCTTAACGATACGTGTGTAACCACCCTTACGATCAACGTACTTTGGAGCGATCTCATCGAATACGAAGTTAGCCATGTCAACCTTGTGAGTCTCAGACTTCTTTGTACCCTTAGCTGTTGGTGTGTAAAGAACCTGCATCATCTGACGACGAGCGTGAAGTCTTGAAGCTGAATCCTTCTTGATCTTCTTGTCTACTGTATCGTATACAGTAACCTTCTTGCCATCAACAACTTCCTTTACTCTCTTACCATCTTTATCCTTGCGAGCTACCTTAGCCTGAACTGTAACCTCTTCGAAGTTATCCTTTTCCTTGATACCAAGTGTAATGATGTGCTCTGCAATCTTCTTTACTTCCTTAGCCTTAGCTTCAGTTGTAACGATCTTTCCGTGATAAAGAAGCTCAGTTACCTGATTTCTTAAAAGTGCTTTTCTCTGTGAAGATGTTCTGCTTAACTTTCTGTACTTTGCCATTTCTTTTCTCCTTATTACTGGCGTCACAGGTGCTCATCGGTCTTACCCCGTAACTTGATTAATGGAAAGGCATGCGCGAAAATGCTCATCGGTCTTATATTTCACGTATTATTTCCTGTAACTTTATGTAGGCGATTTAGTCCTCAATTAATCTAAGTGAAAGACCAAGCTCGCTAAGCTTCTGCTCTACTTCTTCCATAGACTTGCGACCAAGGTTACGTACCTTCATCATATCATCAGGTGACTTGTCGCAAAGCTCTGCTACTGTGTTGATACCAGCTCTCTTTAAGCAGTTGTATGAACGAACTGAAAGCTCAAGCTCATCAATGCTCATCTCAAGAGTCTTACCTGTTGTATCATCAGGCTTGTCAGCGATAACGCTGAGATCCTGAGCAGCCTCTGAAAGATTAACGAATAAGTTGAGGTGCTCACTGAGTACCTTTGCAGCCATTGAAACGGCCTCATCAGGACCCATAGTACCATTTGTATATACATCAAGTGTAAGCTTGTCATAATCTGTAACCTGGCCTACACGAGTGTCTTCTACTGTCATATTTACACGCTCTACTGGTGTGTAAATTGAGTCAACTGCAATCTTGCCGATTGGAGTATCTGGAGTCTTGTTCTTATCTGCTGAAACATAACCACGATTCTTTGTGATTGTAAGCTCCATGTAAAGCTTGCAATCATTACCACCGTTAAGGTGTGCAATTACAAGATCAGGGTTAATAATCTCGATATCAGAGTCAACCTGGATATCAGCAGCTGTTACTACTCCTTCTCCCTCGAACTCGATATATGCTGTCTTTGGCTCATCTGAACTACTATTATTTCTAATAGCAAGCTCCTTGATATTCATAACGATTTCTGTAACGTCTTCCTTAACGCCTGGGATGGCACTAAACTCATGAAGAACGCCTTCAATCTTAATCTGGCTAACTGCAGCTCCTGGCAGAGATGAAAGCATAATTCTACGAAGAGAATTGCCAAGTGTTATACCATAACCTCTCTCAAGAGGCTCTACAACGAATCTGCCGTATTTTTTGTCCTCAGAAATCTCAGCGATTTCAATATTTGGGTTTTCAAAATTTAACACTACATTGCCTCCTTAATATAGTTTGCTAGACTCTAAAAAACAGAATATTTTAAAAATATTCTGAATCTGCTTATGCCGTATAGAAAAATTTTAACAAATCGCACTTATACAAGCAAGCTTGTATAAGTGCTTTTTGTAATAATTTACTAAAATTTATTATTTTGAATATAACTCGACGATAAGCATCTCGTCTACAGGAACATCGATCTGTTCTCTGTTAGGAAGCTCCTTAACTGTACCCTTAAGGTTCTCAGCGTCAACGTCAACCCACTCAGGAACTGTTCTACCAGCTGTTACCTCAGTGATATCCTTGAATCTCTGAATGCTCTTTGACTTCTCGCGAACTTCGATAACATCTCCAGCCTTTACAAGGTATGAAGGGATGTTAACTGGCTTTCCGTTTACAAGGAACATCTTGTGATCTACTACCTGACGAGCTTCCTTTCTTGTACGTGCGAATCCCATACGGAATACGACGTTATCAAGACGGCTCTCAAGCATAGTCATGAGGTTCTCACCTGTCATGCCCTTCTGACGGTCTGCCTTCTCATAATAATTACGGAAAGGCTTCTCAAGTACGCCATAGATGAACTTAGCCTTCTGCTTCTCCTGAAGCTGAAGAGCGTACTCAGACTTCTTACCTCTTCCTCTATTCTTCTGTCTACGTGACTTTTTATCATATCCTAAAAATGTAGGATCTAAATCAAGAGATCTACATCTTTTAAGAACTGGTGTCTTATTAACTGCCATTAGATTTTCCTCCTAATTAGACTCTTCTACGCTTTGGTGGACGACATCCGTTATGTGGAACTGGAGTAACATCCTTGATTGTAAGAACCTGAACGCCGTTTGCATCGATTGCTCTGATTGCAGCTTCACGTCCTGAACCTGGTCCCTTAACGAATACATCTACACTCTTTAAACCGTGAACTAATGCAGCCTTAACTGCTGTCTCTGCTGCCATCTGTGCAGCATATGGAGTAGATTTTCTTGAACCTCTAAATCCTAGACCACCAGCACTTGCCCATGAAAGAGCATTACCCTGAGCATCTGTAATAGTAACGATAGTGTTATTGAAAGATGCCTGAACATGTACCTGTCCGTGTTCAACGTTTTTCTTTACACGCTTTTTTGTTGTCTTCTTTGCAACTTTAGCCATAATTAAACTAACCTACTTTCTTTCTATTAAAATAATTACTTCTTCTTATTTGCTACTGTACGCTTTGGACCCTTACGAGTACGAGCGTTTGTCTTAGTCTTCTGTCCACGAACAGGAAGACCCTTTCTATGACGGATTCCTCTATAGCATCCGATTTCCTGAAGTCTCTTGATATCAAGGGCAACTTCTCTTCTAAGATCACCTTCTACAGTTAATGTCTCATCGATAACTGTGCTGATCTTCTTAACTTCTTCATCAGTTAAATCCTTAACACGTGTGTTAGGATCTACGCCAGCTGCCTCAAGAACCTTGTTTGAGCTTACTCTACCAATTCCGTAAATGTAAGTTAAACCAATTTCAATTCTCTTGTCTCTTGGTAAATCTACACCTGCAATACGAGCCATGTGTGTTTACACCTCCATAAATATTTCTACAATTAATAAGCGATATAAAATAATGCAGCTCCGAATAGTCGGCCTGAAATGTGTGCATATCCTATATCTTGTCCAAAGTGGCCCCGGTATGATGGGCCGTTTTATTATGAACAGCCTAAATTAGATACTCTTTAGGCTGCAGCCGCACATAATAAATGCATTACATAAACTAATCAGAAATTAACCCTGACGCTGCTTATGCTTTGGGTTTTCACAAATGATGCGAATGCTACCCTTTCTTTTGATGACCTTGCACTTCTCGCACATAGGCTTTACAGAAGATCTTACTTTCACGATTTTCCTCCTTTCCATGCCCTTTTTTCAAAGGTTGTGGTCAACTTTTATTTGAACATTCTAAAAACGTCCGCTTAATAGTATAGCGACCGTTTGTCAGTATGTCAATAACTTTTTTCAATAACTATTTGTTACTTATCTCTCCAAATAATTCTTCCCTTAGAAAGATCATATGGACTCATTTCGATTGTAACTTTATCACCTGGTAAGATACGAATGTAATTCTGTCTTAACTTACCACTAATGTGAGCAAGAATCTGGTGACCATTCTCAAGCTCTACTTTAAACATAGCGTTTGGAAGTTTTTCAACAACAACTCCCTCTACTTCAATAACATCTGCCTTAGACATCCTGGTTCCTCCTATTATAAACCTTAAGAATTCTTTTAATAGTTATATCATCCAGCGCTTCTTTATCCTGGATTTCATCCAACACTTCTGATGGAATATTTTTTATAAGTTGTAAATGAATCTTTTTCTTTTTCTTAGGCTTGGCAACTGGCTTTGTTGTACCATTTGCTATCATATAGAAATCATTGTTTTCTTCTATAATAACGTATACCTGATTTCTATCATGACCTGCCTTTGATATTGCAAGCATTAAATCCATTTATTTCCCTCCGGATTTGAAAGCTCTGTTGGAGTAAGTGTAAGAATCTCTGGAGCTCCATCTGTTATAACAATTGTATTTTCGTAATGAGCTGATAAAGACTCATCCATTGTAACAACTGTCCACTCATCATCCATCCAAGCTACATCAGGACCACCTGCATTAATCATTGGCTCAACTGCAAGAGTCATGCCTTTTACAAGCTTAGGTCCTTTTCTAAATTTACGACGGAAGTTTGGAATCTCTGGAGCTTCATGTAATGAACGGCCGATACCGTGACCAACCAAATCTCTGACAACTCCATAACCAAAGCTTTCAGCATAATCGCCAATCGCTCCTGAAATATCATAAAGATGATTTCCAGCTGTTGCAAATTTCATTCCCTGAAAGAAAGACTGTCGTGTTCTTTCTATAAGAAGTCTTGCCTCTTCACTAATCTCTCCAACGCCAACTGTACGAGCTGCGTCTGAATGATAGCCTTTGTACAAAACTCCTGTGTCCAAACTAACAATATCACCATTTACTAAAATGTGATCTGCTGTTGGTATGCCATGAACCACTTCATCATTAACAGAAACACAAACGCTTCCTGGATAGCCATATAAGCCTTTGAAGTTTGGCTCGCAGCCATAACTTCTAATGACTTCCTCACCCAGTCTGTCCACATCTAAAGTAGACATACCTTCATGAATCTCTTTTGCAAGAGTCTCATGTACCTGAGCAAGAATCTTTCCAGCTTCTCTCATTAATTGAATTTCTTCTTCAGTTTTAATAGTTATAACTTCCGACATCTTAAGCTCCTAATATAGCTGTGATATCCTCAAAAACTTTTTCCATTGGCTGTGTACCATCAACAGACTTAAGAATACCCTTACCATTATAGTAATCAATAAGTGGCTGTGTCTGATCATGATATACATCAAGTCTCTTCTTAACTGTCTCTGGCTTGTCATCTTCTCTTAAAACAAGCTCGTTGCCACATGTATCGCAAATTCCTTCCTTCTTAGGTGGAATAGAAACGATGTGATATGTAGCACCGCAGTTAAGGCAAGCTCTACGTCCTGACATTCTGTTGATGATATTCTCATCTGGAACATCTACATCGATTGCATAATCCATAGCCTGGCCAATCTTTGTAAGAGCTGCATCAAGTGCCTCTGCCTGTGGAATTGTTCTTGGGAATCCATCTAATACAAATCCATTTTTTGCATCATCCTGTGCAATACGGTCCATAACAAGATCACATGTAAGTTCATCTGGAACAAGCAAACCCTGATCCATGTATTCCTTTGCCTTCTTGCCAAGTTCAGTACCGTTTTTAATGTTAGCACGGAATATATCACCTGTCGAAATGTGAGGAATAGAATACTTAGCGGCAATCTGCTTTGCCTGTGTTCCTTTGCCTGCACCAGGTGCACCTAACATAATAATCTTCATTTTTATAAAAACCTCCTGCATGGTAGATTGTCGATAAAATTTTTTCTCTAAAAACACCTTAAGAGATACGTGAAATTCACGTATCTCCCTCGGTATCTTAATGACGCTTAGTCATTTAAAAATCCTTTGTAATTACGAACCATCATCTGTGATTCAACCTGCTTAAGTGTCTCAACGATAACACCAACAATAATGATGATTGATGTTCCACCGAATGAAACGCTTGCGCCAAGTAAACCATTAAAGATGAGTGGAAGTATAGCTACGATTGAAAGACCAATTGCACCAATGAAAATGATGTGCTTCAGAATGCTTGTTAAGTAATCTGAAGTTGGCTTTCCTGGTCTAATACCAGGGATAAATCCGCCTGAACGCTTAAGATTCTCAGCAATCTCAAGTGGATTGAATGTAATCTCTGTGTAGAAATAAGCAAATCCAATGATGAGAAGTACGTATACAACTGCACCAATTGTATTTACCCAATTTCCTGGGTTAAACCAGTTAGACTGATTCATAGCATTTAAAACTTTACCCCAGAATCCCTGAACGCCATCCTTATCGAATAGCTGAACAAGCATTATTGGAGTCTGTAACAGGGACTGTGCGAAGATAACTGGGATAACACCTGCTGTATTAACCTTCATAGGAATTACAGATGAGTTACCGCCAACCTGTCTTCTACCCTGAATTTTATTGGAATACTGTACTGGGATACGTCTTTCAGCGCTCTGTAAGATAACAACAAATACAACAAGAGCAACGATAATTGCTGCAATAATAACTCCAGCAAGAACTGCCTTTGGTACTGTTTTACCTTTCATGAACTGCTCATAAAGCTTTGTTAAATCAGATGGGATTCGGCTGATAATGTTAATAGTAAGAACTATTGAAATACCATTTCCGATTCCTCTTTCTGTAATTCTCTCACCAATCCACATAAGGACTGCAGAACCTGCTGTAAGAGAAGCTACAACTAAAATAACATATAAAGGATTATAAGCTACAAGGTATCCGCTTCTTCCAAAACCAATTGCCATAGCAATAGATTCCCCCAGTGCTAAGCCGATTGTAAGATAACGTGTAATCTGAGTCATCTTCTTTCGACCAGCTTCACCATCTCGCTGCATCTCTTCTAATTTAGGAAATGCAATTGTAAGCAACTGCATAATAATTGAAGAGGTAATGTATGGTGTAATGTTCAGTGCAAATACTGACATTGCTGAAAAAGAACCACCAGTGATTGAATCGAAGAAATTCAACGCACTGTCACTATCCGCGAAGAGACTGCTAAAGGCACTGCCATTGATGCCAGGCACTGGAAGCAAGCTTCCAAGTCTGACAACAATAAGCATTAAAAATGTAAAACCAATTCGTCTTCTTAAATCTTTAATTTTAAAAGCATCGCGTAGTGTTTGAAGCATATTAGATCACCTCTACAGTTCCGCCTAAAGCTTCAATCTTTTCCTTTGCGCTAGCGCTGAATGCATTAGCCTGAACGTTGAGCTTCTTTGTAAGCTCGCCGCCGCCAAGAATCTTAACGCCATCACGAGGGTTCTTAATGATACCGCTCTCGATGAGTGTATCAACAGTTACAGTAGCACCATTATCAAATCTTTCTAAATAAGAAACATTGATACCAACGATTTCCTTTGTGTTTCTATTCTTGAAACCACGCTTAGGAAGACGTCTGTATAAAGGCATCTGTCCACCTTCGAATCCAAGTCTAATGCTTCCGCCAGAACGAGCCTTCTGTCCCTTATGACCCTTACCAGCAGTCTTGCCATTTCCTGAACCGTGTCCACGGCCTCTTCTGAAATTATCGCTATGCTTTGAGCCTTCTGCTGGCTGTAAGTTAGATAAATCCATTATGGCACCTCCTTCTATTAAATTTCTTCAACTTTTACTAAGTGATTGACCATTCTAAGCATTCCGCGAACGCTGTCGTTGTCAGGAAGCTCAACAGTCTTATTGACCTTTCTAAGGCCAAGTGCTTCTACAGTCTTCTTGTTCTTAGGAACAGCACCGATTGTAGACTTTACGAGTGTTACTCTTAACTTCTTCTCTGCCATTTTAACTTTCCTCCTTAAGCAAGAATGTCTTCAACCTTCTTGCCACGAGCCTTAGCTACTTCTTCAGGTGACTTAAGAAGCTTAAGTCCCTCGATAGTAGCAAGAACAACGTTCTGCTTATTTGATGATCCAAGTGACTTTGTACGGATGTTTCCGATACCTGCAAGCTCACATACGGCACGTGCTGGACCACCAGCGATGATACCAGTACCTTCTGGAGCCTTCTTAAGAAGGACAGAAGCACCTGTGTGCTTACCCTGAATGTCATGTGTAATACTGTGGTTGTCATCAAGCTTAACTGTGATGAGCTTCTTCATTGCATCTTCCTTACCCTTGCGGATAGCTTCAGGAATTTCAGCTGCCTTGCCAAGTCCAGCGCCAACGTGTCCGTTCTTATCGCCTACTACAACAAGAGCTGTGAAACGCATGTTACGTCCACCCTTAACAACCTTTGTTACACGCTTAATTTCTACAACCTGCTCAGTTAACTCTAACTGGCTAGCGTCAATGATTTCACGTTTCATGTGTTCTCCTCCTAGAATTCTAATCCAGCTTCTCTAGCTGCGTCTGCAAGAGCTGCAACCTTGCCGGCATAAATGTAACCACCTCTGTCGAATACGACTTCCTTGATTCCCTTTTCCTGTGCCTTCTTTGCAATAACTGTACCAAGCTTTGAAGCAGCTTCTACGTTATTTGTCTTTGCAAGATCTGCCTTAACGTCTGCGTCAAGAGTAGATGCTGAAACGAGTGTATTTCCACATGTATCATCAATAACCTGAACATACATGTGATTGTTGCTTCTGAACACTGCTAAACGTGGTCTTTCTGCAGTACCGGCTAGAGTGTTACGAAGTCTTCTATGCTTTGTCTGGCGAACTACTGATCTAGATTTCTTACTTACCATTTTACATTCACTCCTTTACTATTTCTTACCGGTCTTACCGACTTTACGTCTAATAACTTCATCAGAGTACTTAATACCCTTACCCTTGTATGGCTCAGGTCTTCTCTTATCTCTGATGTTGGCAGCGTACTGACCAACCTTTTCCTTGTCGATACCCTTGATGATAATTTTATTTCCGTCAACAGTTGACTCGATACCCTCTGGATCTTCCATCTCTACTGGGTGTGAGTAACCAAGGTTAAGAGTAAGCTTCTTACCAGCCTTTGATGCTCTGTAACCTACACCGTTAACCTCAAGAGTCTTCTCATAGCCATCAGTAACACCAACAACCATGTTGTTGATAAGTGTTCTTGTAAGACCATGTAAAGACTTCATCTTCTTTAAATCATTAGGTCTAGTAACAACAACTTCTGCACCCTCAAGCTTAATATCCATCTCTGATGGAAGTGTTCTCTCAAGAGTACCCTTAGGACCTTTTACAGTCACATGATTATTTTCTGCAATCTCAACTGTAACACCAGCTGGAACTGCGATTGGCATTCTTCCTATACGTGACATGCCCGTACCTCCTTAAATAAGATAGTATGTCCGGCTTCTGTAACCGGGTTATACTTTTTGGTAATTAGTTACTTATTGTTTGGAAATGATTACCAAACGTATGCAAGAACTTCGCCACCAACCTGAAGCTTACGAGCTTCCTTATCTGTGATGATGCCCTTGTTTGTTGAAAGGATAGCGATACCAAGACCACCTAAAACGTATGGGATATCGTCCTTACCAGCGTAAATACGAAGACCTGGCTTAGAGATTCTCTTAATACCAGAAATGATCTTCTCGTTCTTGTTTGCACCGTACTTTAATGTAACACGGATATCCTTGAAGTTACCATTATCAACGATGTCGTACTTTGTGATAAATCCTTCATCAACAAGAATGTCTGCAATTGCAAGCTTCATCTTTGATGCAGGAATATCTACTGTATCATGTTTTGCAGTGTTTGCATTACGGATTCTTGTAAGCATATCTGCTATTGGATCACTCATATTCATGATGCAAATTTCCTCCTAATTTTCAATCTGTGCTCGTTATCTTACCATGAAGCTTTCTTAACGCCTGGGATCTGACCCTTGTAAGCTAACTCACGGAAACATACTCTACAAATACCATACTTTCTAAGGTATGCATGTGGACGACCGCAGATTTTGCAGCGGCTATATTCCTGTGTAGAGAACTTAGCTGCGCGCTGCTGCTTAACTTTCATTGACTTCTTTGCCATAACTTTCCTCCTATGCTTCCTTAGCGAAAGGCATATTGAATAAACGAAGTAATTCTCTTGCCTCTTCATCTGTCTTAGCTGTAGTTACGAAGATGATATCCATACCACGAGTCTTGTCGATCTTATCGTACTCGATCTCAGGGAAGATAATCTGCTCCTTGATACCAAGTGCATAGTTACCTCTACCATCGAAGGAATTAGGATTTACACCTCTAAAGTCACGTACACGTGGGAGTGCAAGATTGATGAGACGATCTGCGAACTCGTACATCTTCTCTCCACGAAGTGTAGTCTTACATCCGATTGCCATACCTTCACGAATCTTGAAGTTAGCAACAGAATTCTTAGCCTTTGTTGTAACAGCTTTCTGGCCTGTAATCTTTTCCATATCATTAACTGCAGACTCAAGAAGCTTTGCGTTGTCCTTTGCCTCGCCAACACCCATGTTGACAACGATCTTTTCGATCTTAGGAACTTCCATAATATTCTTGTATCCAAACTTCTCTACCATTGCTGGTACGATCTCATTAAGATACTGATCTTTTAATCTACTCAACGAACTGTTCTCCTTTCTTCAATTAGTCAATCACTTCGCCAGTCTTCTTAGCGAAACGGACTTTCTTATCTCCGTCCATCTTGAAGCCAACGCGTGTAGGCTGACCGTTATGAAGTAACATAACATTTGAAGCATCGATAGGAGCTTCCTGCTCGATGATACCGCCTGCCTGGTTAGCCATGCTAGGCTTAACATGACGCTTAACCATGTTAACACCTTCAACTGTAACGGTGTTATTCTTCTTATCTACTGCGATAACCTTACCTTCGTTGTTAACATCGCCACCAGCAATGACACGAACTGTATCGCCCTTTTTAATTTTCATAGTTGCCATTCTACTCTTCCTCCTACAATACTTCTGGAGCGAGAGAAACAATCTTCATGAACTGCTTCTCACGAAGCTCTCTAGCTACAGGTCCAAAAATACGAGTTCCTCTTGGAGTCTTGTCATCTTTGATGATGACTGCAGCATTTTCATCAAACTTGATATAAGAACCATCTTTACGACGGGCACCTTTAACTGAACGAACAACTACTGCCTTAACAACGTCACCCTTCTTTACAACGCCACCTGGTGTTGCATCTTTAACGGTAGCAGTAATTACGTCGCCGATATTGGCATATCTTCTTGTAGATCCACCCATAACACGGATAACAAGGATTTCCTTTGCTCCTGTATTATCGGCTACCTTTAATCTACTTTCCTGTTGTACCATTATAGTAGCCTCCTTTAATTATTTTGCTCTTTCGATTACTTCTACAAGTCTCCATCTCTTATCCTTAGAGAGTGGTCTTGTCTCCATAACCTTTACAGTATCTCCGATGTGAGCATCGCCGTTCTCATCGTGAGCCTTAAGCTTATATGTCTTCTTAACGATCTTGTTGTAAAGTGGATGCTTTACATTGTCACGGATTGCAACAACGATTGTCTTATCCATCTTGTCGCTTACAACAACACCTGTACGTGTTTTTCTTAAGTTTCTTTCCACGTCTTTGTTCTCCTTTCAAATAGTTAAGATCCAAAACTAATTATGCGTTCTTCTCAGCTTCTGTGATAACAGTCTGAATACGAGCGATGTTACGACGAACCTCACGGATTCTTGCTGTATTGTCTAACTGATTTGTAGCATTCTGGAATCTTAAGTTGAAAAGTTCTTTCTTAGCTTCTACGAGCTGAGCGTTAAGCTCTGCTACTGAAGTGTTCTTTAAATCTTCTACGTACTTTGTATTCTTCATTATGCTTCACCGCCTTCTAAATCCTCACGGGAAACTATCTTGCACTTGCAAGGAAGTTTATGTGTAGCGAGACGAAGTGCTTCTCTAGCAACTTCCTCAGATACTCCTGAGATCTCGAATAATACACGGCCCGGCTTAACAACAGCTACCCAATATTCAAGTGTACCCTTACCTGAACCCATTCGAGTTTCAGCAGGTTTTGCAGTAACTGGCTTGTCTGGGAAAATCTTGATCCAAACTTTACCACCACGCTTAATGTAACGTGTCATAGCGATACGAGCTGCTTCGATCTGGTTTGACTTAATCCAAGCTGGCTCCATTGCAACGATACCATACTCACCGTATGAAATCTTATTTCCTCTTGAAGCTTTACCAGCCATGTTTCCACGGAACTGTTTTCTATGCTTCGCTCTCTTTGGCATTAACATATTATTCGGCTCCTCCTTCCACATTCTTCTTCTTTGGAAGTACTTCACCCTTATAGATCCATACCTTTACGCCAACCTTACCATAAGTAGTGTCAGCCTCAGCGAATCCATAATCAATATCAGCACGGAGTGTCTGAAGTGGAATAGTACCTTCGTTGTAAGACTCGCTACGTGCCATATCAGCACCACCAAGACGACCTGAACAGCTTGTCTTGATACCCTTGATGCCAGTCTTCATTGCTCTTGACATGCAAGACTTCATTGCTCTACGGAAAGATACACGGTTCTCAAGCTGACCTGCAATGTTCTCAGCAACAAGCTGTGCATCACGATCTGGTCTCTTGATTTCCTTGATATCTACAACAAGCTTATCGCTTGTCTGCTTCTGGAGCTCTGTCTTAATCTTGTCGATTTCAGCGCCGCCCTTACCGATAACTACGCCAGGCTTTGCTGTATAAACTGTAACCTTAACTCTACCAGCAGCACGCTCGATTTCAATCTTAGAAACGCCTGCAGCATAAAGCTTCTTCTTAAGAAATTTTCTGATATTATAGTCTTCAACTAAGTAGTCTGAGAAGTTCTCGCCCTCAGCATACCACTTAGAATCCCAGTCCTTAATAACACCGACTCTTAAGCCATGAGGATTAACTTTCTGTCCCATGTTTTGCCTCCTTAATTTTTCTGATCAAGCACTACTGTGATGTGGCTCATTCTCTTTTCGATTCTGTAAGCTCTACCCTGTGCTCTTGGTCTGATTCTCTTCATTGTAGGTCCCTTGTTTGCATAGCACTCAGCTACTACGAGGTCCTTACGATCTAAGCCGTTATTGTTCTCAGCGTTTGCAATAGCAGACTTAAGTAATTTTTCTATAACGCTTGAAGCGTATCTTGGATTGTACATTACGATAGCAAGTGCTGTATCAACATCCTTACCACGAATGGCATCAAGTACGAAACAAGCCTTCTGAACTGACATTCTAGCATAAGATAACTTTGCTGAAGGTCTTGTATCCTTTACATCGTTTCTCTCACGTTTAATTTGAGATCTATGTCCCTTAGCCATGATTAAAACTCCTTTCTGTTAATTAGCGTACCTTTGACTTCTTTTCGTCCTTGCCGTGACCTCTGTAGGTTCTTGTAGCAACGAACTCACCAAGCTTGTGTCCAACCATATCTTCTGTTACGTATACTGGAACATGCTTTCTTCCGTCATGTACTGCAATTGTATGTCCAACCATCTGTGGGAAGATTGTAGAACGACGTGACCATGTCTTGATAACTGACTTGTCGCCGTTTGCGTTCATAGCGTCAACCTTCTTTAATAAGCTTGCATCAGCAAATGGTCCTTTTTTTAATGAACGTGCCATGTGTATCCTCCTTACTTGATTGCTCTACCATCGCGTCTTCTTACGATGAGCTTGTTAGACTGCTTATGTTTCTTTCTAGTCTTGAGACCAAGAGCAGGCTTGCCCCAAGGTGTACATGGACCTGGACGTCCGATAGGAGCGCGGCCCTCACCACCACCATGTGGATGGTCATTAGGGTTCATAACAGAACCACGAACTGTAGGTCTGATACCCATGTGTCTCTTACGACCAGCTTTACCAATCTTAACAAGGTTGTGATCACCGTTACCGATAACACCGATAGATGCGCGGCAGTTAAGAGGTACCATTCTCATTTCGCCTGAAGGAAGACGAAGTGTTGCATACTTTCCTTCCTTAGCCATGAGCTGAGCTGAGTTACCAGCTGAACGAACAAGCTGTCCGCCACGACCTGGATAAAGCTCGATATTGTGAATAAGTGTACCAACTGGAATCTTCTCAAGTGGTAAGCAGTTACCAACTCTAACTTCAGCGTCAGCACCGTTCATAACTGTCATGCCGTCTGTAAGACCAGCTGGAGCAAGGATGTAAGCCTTCTCACCATCTGCGTAGCAGATAAGAGCGATGTTAGCTGTTCTGTTTGGATCGTACTCGATACCGATAACCTTTGCAGGAACTCCATCCTTATTTCTCTTGAAATCGATAAGTCTATATTTCTGTCTATTACCGCCACCGTGGTGTCTTACGGTAATCTTACCCTGATTGTTACGACCAGCGTGCTTCTTAAGTGAAACAGTAAGTGACTTCTCTGGAGAGTTCTTTGTGATCTCTGAGAAATCTGAACCAGTCATATTTCTTCTCGAAGGTGTATATGGGTTATATGTCTTAATTCCCATTTTGATTCTCCTTTCAAAAACTCGTTTATTGTCGTGCTCGACTGCACATAAAATTAATTAACTCTTGTCTATAAAAGACCTAAATCTTAAAGACCTGAGAAAATCTCGATGTCTTTGCTATCAGCTGTAAGCTGTACGATAGCCTTCTTTGTCTTTGCTGTCTTTCCGTAAGTCATTCCACGTCTCTTTGTCTTACCATCAGCGTTCATTGTGTTAACTGATGCAACCTTTACTCCGTCGAACATCTTCTCAACAGCTTCCTTAATCATAGTCTTGTTAGCTTCTGGATGAACAAGGAATGTATACTTCTTCTCAGCCATTGCGTTCATAGACTTCTCTGTGATTACAGGCTTAAGGATTACGTCATAGTACTGTACGTTTGCCATTATGCATACACCTCCTGAATCTGATCAACAGCAGCCTTTGTTACTACTACTGTGTTGTACTTAAGGATGTCATATACGTTGATTGTGTTTGTAAGAGCTGTCTTAACTGTAGGAATGTTCTTTGCAGACATTACTACGTTCTGATCGTTTGTATCAAGAACTACGAGAGCCTTCTCAACGTTAAGGTTTGTAAGAACCTTTGCGAAATCCTTTGTCTTAATAGAATCAAGCTTAAGCTCGTCAACAACGATGAACTTGTTCTCGTTAACAACTGAAGTAAGTGCAGACTTAAGAGCTGCTCTCTTCTCCTTCTTGTTAAGCTTGAATGAATAATCTCTTGGAGTTGGTGCGAATACTACGCCACCACCTGTCCACTGTGGAGATCTTGTAGAACCCTGTCTTGCATGACCTGTTCCCTTCTGTCTCCAAGGTTTTCTACCACCACCAGAAACCTCAGAACGAGTCTTAGCCTTCTGTGTTCCCTGACGGTTATTTGCAAGCTGCTGGACAACTGCCATGTGCACTAAGTGCTCATTGATCTCAACTGCGAAGATGCTATCGTTAAGATCCATGCTGCCAACTTCTTTGCCTTCCATATTAAATACGGATACTTTAGCCATTGCTAAGTTCCTCCTTTCCTATCGTAAGATTACTTTCCTGCTTTAACTGACTCTTTGATTGTTACAAGAGACTTCTTTGGTCCTGGAACAGCACCCTTTACTAAAAGCAGATTGTTTTCAACGTCAACACGTACAATCTCAAGATTCTGGATTGTAACTCTTGTTCCGCCCATCTGACCAGGCATACCCTTGCCCTTGAATACACGGCTAGGTGATGAACATGCACCGTTTGAACCCTGGTGTCTGTGGAACTTAGAACCATGAGCCATAGGTCCTCTGTGCTGACCTAATCTCTTGATAGCACCCTGGAATCCCTTGCCCTTTGATGTTGCTGTAGCGTCAACCTTGTCGCCAGCCTCAAAGATATCAGCCTTGATTTCCTGAGCGAGTGCGTAATCTGCACAATTATCAAATCTGAACTCTCTAACAAATCTCTTTGGCTCAACACCAGCCTTATCGAAGTGACCCTTCTCTGGCTTGTTTACGCCATTGCGATGAATGATTTCTTTGCGTCCGTTAGCATCCTTATTAACAAGCTTAACCTTCTTGTCAACAAAGCCAACCTGAACTGCATCGTAACCGTCGTTCTCTACTGTCTTGATCTGTGTAACAACACATGGGCCAGCAGAAAGTACAGTTACAGGAATAAGCTCGCCGCCTTCATTGAAGACCTGAGTCATTCCGACCTTTGTAGCTAAAATAGCTTTCTTCATTTTTCTTACCTCCATTTTCTACAGCGGAACGCTTCTTGCCCATACTATGGGGTAGCGGAACCGTTCATCCTAGAACAGTGTCATATAAGTGGAACTAGATAAGAAATCTAAGTTGCTTCTATATAAAACCATCTTGGATGTTAACTAAAATTGGTTGAACTCAATTACTTGTTCTTGATGCTGATCTCAACACCTGCTGGCATCTCTAACTTAGAAAGTGCCTCAACAGTCTTCTGTGTTGGGTCGATGACATCAATCAATCTCTTATGAGTTCTCTGCTCGAACTGCTCACGAGAGTCCTTGTACTTATGTACAGCTCTAAGAATTGTAACAACTTCCTTCTTTGTTGGAAGAGGTACTGGACCACTAACCTGTGCTCCGTTCTTCTTAACAGTCTCGATGATTTTCTTGGCAGATGAATCTACTAACTCATGATCATAAGCCTTGAGTGTGATTCTCATAACTTGATTTGCCATAAAAAAAGTCTCCTCCTTTTTCGTTTTTTCTGACTTCTGAAAAATCGAACAAGTGGCGACTGTACACTTACCCGTGTGTATCATGGTTTAAAACTCAAAGTTCGAACCAAGTTCTCACACGTCGTCTCCGCGAATGCGGACGGTTTTCTGTTGTACAGTGACTTGTCGTCAGTTTCCTAACTTGACATTCGCTCCACGGAAAACCAACTCAAAACTGAGTTGCAACCTCACGCTTCATAGCTATCATGTCACAGCAAGTTATAATATACACGCGAACAGGGGTATATGCAAGAAAAAGATGAAAAAAATTGTATTTTATTAGGTACAATTTTTAGAACCACTAAATCTAGTAGATGAATTGATATTTTTAAACTAGAAATCATTGAAGATTAATAATCTTTAAGTATAATAGTCAAGGCAAAGAGTTTTGTAAAGACTTATTTCATTATTATATAGAAAGCAAGGTATCAAATATGCAACCAGCTAATAATTGGAAAGATTACGAAATAATAGACTGTAGCTCAGGCGAGAAGCTGGAGCGCTGGGGAGACTATGTTCTTCTTCGTCCAGACCCACAGGTTATCTGGAACACAAAAAAGAAGTCTCCTTATTATAAGAAGCTAAACGCTCACTATCATCGTTCAAACAAAGGTGGCGGCGAGTGGGAGTTCTTTGACTTACCAGAGCAGTGGACTATCAGCTACCCTATCTGTGATAAGAATCTCACATTCAATCTTAAGCCATTCGCATTTAAGCACACTGGTCTCTTCCCAGAGCAGGCTGTTAACTGGGATTGGTTTTCTTCTATTATAAATAAGGAAATCAAAGAGAAGAATCGTCCGGTAAAAGTACTTAACCTTTTCGCTTACACAGGTGGTGCTACACTTGCTGCAGCTGCAGCCGGTGCTCAGGTCACTCACGTTGATGCGTCTAAGGGTATGGTTCAGTGGGCAAAAGAGAACGCTGCTTCTTCCGGTCTTGCTGATGCTCCTATTAGATGGCTTGTAGATGACTGTCGTAAGTTTGTTGAAAGAGAGATTCGTCGTGGAAATAAATACGACGGTATTATCATGGATCCTCCTTCATATGGAAGAGGTTCAAAAAATGAGGTGTGGAAGATTGAAGATGATATCTTCCCATTCATCCAGCTTTGCGAAGAGATTCTTGCTGATGATGCTCTCTTCTTCCTGGTTAACTCATACACAACAGGCCTCCAGCCTGCAGTTCTAAATTATATGATTAGCACTGCTCTTCTTAAGAATCATCCTGGTGAAGTTACAGCAGACGAGATTGGACTTCCTGTTACTGAATCAGGACTTGTGCTTCCATGTGGAGCCAGTGGTAGATGGGTAAGAAAGTAATGACACATTATAATAAGAAGAAACACAAAATTTAACTATCATTTTGTATTCTGATTAGACTATAATATCTACCATATCTATATAGAAGGAAAATAATTTTATGAATGAATCGACAACTATGAATCCACTTGGAACCGAGCCAGTTGGAACACTTCTTAGAAAATTTGCTATACCAAGTATCATCGCTATGCTTGTAGGTTCACTTTACAACATGGTGGACCAGTTATTCATAGGAAACTTTGTAGGTCCTCTTGGAAATGGTGCCACAAATATCCAGTTTCCACTTTCGATTTTGAATGTAAGTATCGCTTTACTTTGCGGTATCGGTGCTGCTTCCACATTCAATCTTGCAATGGGACGTGGCGAGACAGAAAAAGCCGGATATTATATAGGAAATGCTGTTTCACTTATGCTCGTCGGAGGCTTGGCCCTCACTGTTATTACAGAAGTTGCTCTCAAGCCTATCCTTTTAGGATGCGGCGCTACTGAGAATATTCTTCCTTATGCAATGGAATACTCTCGTATCTGTGCATTAGGATACCCACTGTTTATCCTTTCAGCCGGTGGTGCTCACATCGTAAGAGCTGATGGCAGCCCAAATATGACAATGGCCATCAACATGACTGGTGCCATTATCAATACCATTCTTGATTTCCTTTTCGTTGCTGTATTTGGATGGGAGATGACAGGTGCGGCTGTTGCCACAATCATTGGACAGTGTATTTCAGGTATCATGGTTCTTGTATACCTTACAAAGTTTAAGACTGTTAGATTAGAGAAAAAGCATTTTGTTCCAAATCTTCACATGATTGGTGCCATTGCATCTCTTGGTACTGCACCTTTCATTAATCAGATTGCTATGATGCTTGTTCAGATTGTTATGAATCACGTAATGGGTCACTATGGTGCTCAGTCAATTTACGGACCAGATATTCCAATTACATGTGCTGGAATCATTTCAAAGGTAAATGGAATCTGCTTCTCATTTATCATTGGTATCTCACAGGGATTACAGCCAATTATCAGCTTTAACTACGGAGCTCAGAATTACAAACGTGTTAAGCAGGCTTACAATCTTGCCATTAGAATTGCAGCCGCTTTAGCTATTTTCTTCTGGGCAAACTTCCAGCTGTTCCCAAGACAGATTGTTTCGATCTTTGGTTCAGGTAGCGAATTATACTTTGATTTCTGTACAAAGTACTTCCGAATCTTCCTTGTAGGATTATTCACATGCTTCCTTCAGCCATTGTCATCAAACTTCTTTACATCAATTGGTAAGCCTCAGAAGGGTGTATTCATGTCCCTCACAAGACAGGTGCTTTTCCTTACACCACTTATCATTGTCTTACCTTTAATCTTTGGATTCAACGGAGTTCTTTACGCAGGACCAATTGCAGATGCTCTTTCATTTACAATTTGCTACATCCTCGTAAAGCGCGAATTCAATCATCCAGAATTTAAAAACTGCTAAAAAATGTGCCCACCATATGGTGGGCACTTCTATTTTATTTACATATAATCTGATTTCTTCCACCTTCCTTAGCCTGATACAAATTCTCGTCTGCGCGCTTAAGAGCATCATCCACAGATTCTCCAGGCTGAAGTGCAGTCAATCCAAAACTCATTGTGATCTGGCGATCTGAATCTGGCACCCAGATGGTTCTTACTTCGTCCATAATCAGCTCAAGTTCTCGTCTGGCAATATCCAGCTCACGGTTATCAAAGATTAGAAGGAATTCCTCACCACCCCAGCGGGCTGCCATTCCCTTTCCAACCATTCCAGCCTTGAGTTTTTCGGCAACCTTCTTAAGAACGTAATCACCCATCTCATGGCCAAAGGTATCATTAACTTTCTTAAAGAAATCGATATCAGAAATACATACGCAATATTGCATTCCCTGTTCAACGGATCTAATTCTTATATCCTCAAGCTTCTTCTCTGCGTATCTTCTGTTATTCAGCTCAGTCAGAGCATCATAATCGACCAGCATCTGAATTGCTTTTGCCATACGCTTTCCATCAGTGGCAAGATGCTTAATCTCATCATCCTCAAGCATAAGTTCTCTAGGCATTTCAACATCAAAGTTTCCATCAGCCAGAGCGTTCATATACTTGTCCATCTTTCTGATTCTGCCGGCGAGCTTTCTATTAAAGTAAATCATTATGTAGCCCATAAGAAAGGCGGTCAATCCACAGGTTACACAAATAGGAAAGATGTATTGTAAAAGTTCCTGCTTAACAGATTCCTGAGAACGGCTAACTGCAATCATTCCGTCTGTTGTCCCAGCCTCACTTACTAATGGCATATAGTATGCATAACTTTTCCTGTCATATACCATTACGTTGCTGTAGAACTTGCTGGCACCCTCCTCCAGAACTTCCTTTTTTACTATTACAGAAGCACTTGTTCCGGTAGCTCTATTCCCGTCGGTGTCTTTTAAGGTTGTAATCAAACGAACATCGTTGTAAAAAACAGATATATCTATATCAAGCATATCTGCCAAATCGTCAACCATAGTATACTCACCGTTGATACGCTGTTCGCCTTTATACATCTCAGCCACGCCATCACCGTCAGCATCTTCTGCCCAGTATTCACCAACATATATTTCATTTAAAACATACTGCGCCAGCTGAGCATCACGAATAAGCTCTTCCTTTGTTTCATTTGCCACCAGCTGATAAAGACCACTGACACTTACAGAAATAATAATGATTGCCATCAATGTAAGTGGTATCAGGGTCATACGTAGCATCTGACTATTTAGACTATTGCTAAATTTCCTTTTCGCCATGGGAAACTCCTCAGCCGCCCTCCCCCTTTAAAGGTGGCCACTTTTAGTTATTTTCCCATAATATTATGTCATTATCGTGAACTATAATTCGATTTTACCTGTTTAAACACTGAATAAACTAATTTTCACTATAGCTAATAATCTCAGCTTTACCCCAAGGTACTGAAGCGTTAGGATCATTGATTACTGGTGCAAGAATATCGAAAGCATTACTGCCTTCCCAATAATTAACCTAGCCCTTTTCATTTCATCATTCTCCTTTGTTCAAGTGTAAGTTATTCAAGCATTATTAAAATGCAATTTGTTACTAAATTATTACATAAAATAATTACCAGCACAACTAATTATTGTATTATTTCATATTTGAGAAATATCTGTGGATTTATATTAAAAAAGTCCCGAAACCATCCAAATTTAGATAGTTCCGAGACTTTCATTCATAATAATAAATATTTACTATTTGTTTCTCTGTGCCTTAACTAAAGCAAAGATAGACTGAAGGATGATGAATACACAAAGGAGTGCTGCTGTTGCGATGTTAGCCCAGCTTGAAAGGAGCTTTCCGTTTGTATTAACAAGTACAGTAATTGTACCATTGATAAGAACACCAAAGAGTGATCCGATTACGTTACCTACACCACCTGTAAGAAGTGTTCCACCGATAACTGCTGAAGCAATGGCATCCATCTCAAGTCCCTTTGCCTGGTTTACAGAACCTGACATTGTGTTCAGGCAGTAGAGAATACCACCGATTGAACAAAGGAATGAAGAAAGGATGTGTGAAAGCATTCTTGTCTTCTTAACATTAAGACCCATCATTGTTGCAGATGTCTGATTGCCACCTACTGCGTATAGGTTACGTCCAAACTTTGTGTACTTAAGCATTAAGAAGATAAGTACTAATACTATCAAAGCGATAAGTACTGTTGGTCTGATGTATGGAGCAACAATCTTACCATGCTTGTTTGCCTTTCCAAGGAACTCAGGAAGATTAATTTTTGAGTTTGCCCATGCGTAGAACACTGGGTTGTCTGCCTCTGTGATTGAAATCTGACCTGAGCAGATAACTGCTGTCATACCTCTTGCAAAGAACATACCTGCCATTGTTACGATGAATGGCTGAATTTCAAGGTAACCTACAAGGAATCCCTGAACAGCACCGAATATCAAACCAATAACAAGAACAAGTATTACCATTGGAACAGCGCCCATGTGCCACTCTGTCATACCAAATACCAGGAGCATACAGTCCATTGCAATTACTGAACCAACTGAAATATCAATACCACCTGTAAGCATTACACAGGTCATACCGCAGGTTACACAGATAAGACCAGCATTGTTGATAAGTACGTTAAGGAAAGTCTGAAGATTTCCAAATCCCTTATCAGCGTAAATTACACAACCAACTGCATACATGAATACGAATAATGCAATTGTAATGAAAATAAGTACTGTGTTTGAATCTAATTTCTTTTTTGTCTTCATTATGCTGCCTCCTTTACTACTGGCTGCTGAGCTCTTGAAGCTTTCTGAGCCTTTCTGGCAGCCATGTAAGCCTTAAATGCTGGAGCCTGCACAACTACGATAATAATAACGATTATTGCCTTAAATACTGGTGCCTTATCAGTTGAAACACCCATAGCAAGAAGTGTTGTTGTGATAGCCTGAATCGTGTAAGCACCGATGATAGAGCCTGCAAGATTAAACTTACCACCACCAAGTGAGTTACCACCAAGAGCAACTGCAAGAATGGCATCAAGCTCGTAGTTAAGACCAATGTTATTTGAATCTGCTGAATAGATTCTTGATGAAGCAACGATACCAGCAATACCAGCGCAAAGGCCGCATACTACGTAGCAGATAAAGCAGATTACATCTGAATTGATACCTGAAATACGAGCTGCTCTGCCGTTGATACCAACTGACTGAACATAAAGTCCAAGAGCTGTCTTCTTAAGAAGAACTGCTACTATCGCAATTACGATAGCTGCCACAAACACTGGTGTAGGGATTGGACATCCCGGTATAAAGTTACCCAGATATTTATATGGCTCATATCGTATATACGTAATCTGGTTGTTGCAAAGAAGTAAGCCGATAGCACGTGCTGCTGTGAATAAAATCAAAGTAGCAACCATTGGCTGAATCTTAAGTTTTGCTACAAGTGCTCCGTTCATCGCACCGCTGACACCACCCATAAGTACACCAAAGAGCATACCTACAATCATAGGAACAGCAAGTGTTGAAACTGAGTTGTTGCCATATCCAGCAAGTAACATACAGCAGCTACAAGCTGAAAGTGACATTACCGAACCAACTGAAATATCAGTTCCGGCTGAAACAGCTACTACAAGTGTCTGACCAACTGCCAGAATAGCGATTTCAGATCCACGATTTAAAATATCAATTAATCTACCAAATAAAACACCGTTGTTGATACTGATTGCAAAGAAATCAGGCGACTTAATCAAGTTTATCAACAGTACCAATATCATACAGAAAATTGGCAAGAACAGTGGCTTTTTTGTAAGCTTCTTAAAGTTTTCCATTATTCTCCACCTCCTGCGATAGCTGCCATGACTGATTCCTGAGTCATTTCACCAGAAATCTCTCCTACCTGAGCGCCATCACGCATTACATACATTCTTGAACAGGTACGAAGCATCTCCTCGATTTCTGAAGAGATGAATACGATACTCATTCCCTCTTCCTCAGCAAACTTTAATGCAAGTTTCTGGAATTCAGTCTTAGTACCGATATCGATACCTCTTGTTGGCTCATCTAAGATTAAGAAATCTGGATGTGTGCATAACCATCTTGCCAAAATTACCTTCTGTTGATTACCACCAGAAAGCTGATTTATAGGAGTCTCCCTTGATGCTGTCTTTATCTGAAGCATATCGATAAATTTATCAGCAAGTTCAATTTGTTTTGACATTGGAATCTTTTTGAACATTCCGCTTCTAGCCTGAAGGGCAAGGATAATATTCTCCCTAACTGAAAGATCACCGATACAACCATCCGCTTTTCTATCATCTGGAAGGTAACCCATTCCAGCTTTAATTGCATCAAGTGGTTCTTTAATATTAATCTCTTTGCCGTTAACTTTTAACGAGCCTGTCTGAGCTTTATCTGCACCATAGATGCAACGAACCATCTCTGAACGACCAGACCCAAGAAGGCCAGTAACGCCAACAACTTCGCCCTTTTTAATCTGAAAATCAAATGGCTTAATAGTACCTTTATGACTGAGATTTTTTGCATCAACAACAACATCTTCAGAAACATTTCCAGCTCCTTCCTTCTTGATTGATGCCAGGTCATCGAAGTCTTTTCCAAGCATAGCCGCAACAAGTTTGACACGTGGCATCTCTTCAACAGAATACTCACCCGCAAATTCGCCATTTCTAAGAACAGTGATTGTATCGCATACTGCATATACCTGCTCAAGGAAATGAGTTACAAATATTATTCCAACTCCCTTTGCTTTAAGATCCTTCATAACCTTGAAGAGCTTTTCTACTTCGTTGTCATCAAGTGATGATGTTGGCTCATCAAGAATGAGGACCTTACAATCCATATCTACAGCTCTTGCAATTGCTATCATCTGTTGAATTGCAAGAGAATAATTTTCAAGTGCAATAGTTACATCAATATGTAAATCAAGTCCATCCACTATTTCCTTTGCACGCTTGTTCATTGTGCGCCAGTCGATGGTTCCTATTTTTGTCTTTGGCTCACGGCCAATGAATAAGTTTTCTGCTACTGTTAAGTTAGGGCAAAGGTTTACCTCCTGGTAAACTGTAGCAATTCCCTTTTCCTGAGCTTCTAATGTTGAGTGATTAATTACAGGACCCTCAACTCCAGCTACATGTATCTCGCCTGCATCGAGAGAATAAACGCCAGTCAACACCTTAATCAATGTAGACTTACCCGCACCGTTTTCTCCCATCAGCGCATGTATCTCTCCCTTTCTAAGAGTAAACTGTGCATGATCTAATGCTTTTACGCCTGGAAAGGATTTGGATATGTCGCGCATGGTAATCAGTATATTTTCATCCATAATCTTTCTCCACTTTCTTTAAAAATAAGGGGAAGGCGATGGGCCTTCCCCCATAACAAAATCTAAATTTTAGTATGAAGCCTGTGAAGCTGCGTCTGTTACCTGGATAAGATCCTCTGTAACTTCGTCGCCAGCGTTGTTTGTGTATGTGATTGACTTAAGAATGTCTTCTGCAACATACCATGGCTCTGTCATGAATGTCTGCTTTGCAACTGTCTCACCGTTCTTAAGAGCCTTAACGATGTCTGCACAGTAAGATCCCTGAAGTGGGTAGCACATGAAGTCTGCGTTGATGTCGCCAGACTGTACATACTCAAGACCAGCCTTGCAAGCGTCGAAAGAAATAAGGATTACGTCCTTATCAACACCGTAAGAAACACCAGCTGCCTTCATAGCATCCATAGCACCGAAAGCTTCGTTATCGTTCTGGCAAACAACTACGTTAAACTTGCCTGCATAAGACTTGCAGTAAGACTCCATAACCTGCTGTCCACCGTCCTGTGTGAAGTCACCATCCTGAGAATCAAGGATTGTCCATCCCTCAGCATCTGCGTACTTCTTGAAACCATCTGTACGTCCAATCTGAGCTGAAGAACCATTAGAACCCTCGATAACAAGGATGTTAAGATCTTTAATACCCTTAGCCTCTGCATAAGCCTTTAACCAAGCACCTGATGCAAGACCTTCGTTCATGAACTCTGAGCCTACCCATGAAACATACTTATCTGAATCTTCGATTGTTCTATCGATAACGATTACTGGAATACCAGCATCCTCGCACTCTGTAAGAACTGTATCCCATCCTGTTGAAACGATAGGATCGATTACGATGTAATCAACGTCGTTCTGGATGAACTGTCTAACTGCCTCGATCTGCTTAGCAGAGTCGTTATCGCAGTCAACGAACTGTAAATCATATCCATTAGCCTCAGAGAAAGCATCCTGAACTGAATTTGTAGAAGCTGTTCTCCAATCTGACTCGTGTCCAACCTGTGCGAAACCAACAGTAATCTTTTCCCCGCTGTCTGCTGCTGCCTCGCTACCAGACTCCTCTGTTGTCTCAGCTGCTGTATCTGCTGATGTGTCTGCTGCTGTATCTGAGCTTCCACAAGCTACCATTGATGCAGCCATAAGTGCTGTGAGCATTCCTGCTACTATTCTTTTTTTCATAAGGTTATCTCCTTCCTTCTCCTGCCAGGCAACCTTTTTCCTGGCCCCTTTGTTTTTCTGATATTAATTTATCATTATGAATTTTTTACAACAATGAAATGGAATCAAAAAGAAAGGTTTCTATTTTTGAGATAATACCAATTTTTAAATATACAAATTTTTACATACCAATTTTTATGATAATGGGATTCTTTCGTTGAAGTGTTGAATATTTTTTAATCAAAAATTGATTATTTTTCGATTGGTATGTTTTCAAATGCTACAATTTTCATACCAATTTTATCGGTCATATGCTAAAATCTTATATAGACGCGTGGAAACTCTTTGAATAAAGGGGAATAATTTTTTATGGTTCCAAAATATATAATTCTTAAAGAAAAAATAAATGAGGATATTTTATCAGAGGTTTACCCACTGGATTCAAAATTACCCACCGAAGTGGAGCTTGCTAAGAAATATAATGTTAGCCGCTCTACTGTCCGACAGGCTTTGGAGCTTTTGGTAAACGATGGGATTATCAGCAAACGTTGGGGCAGTGGAAACACTGTCATCTCTAAAAGTGATTCTTCCAAAAAGAAGACAATCATGTTGCTTATGCCTGAGATGAAATCGCCTCAGTCACAGGCTATTCTTGATGACCTGACTTCTACTTTATTAAAAGAAGGCTATTCTATAGAAAGCCACGAGACTCTTCAACAGTACTCTCTCGAGAGAGAATATTTATCAACAATGCTGACCGATATCTACAGTGGTCTTATTATCTCCCCTGTCCTTTCTGCCATGCCTTCCACAAACTCTGACCTGCTTCATATTCTATTGAAACGACAGCTGCCTGTTGTATTTTTAGAATCTGCACCTGCAGGACTTTACAACACAACTGTTGTAGCTTCCGACAATTACGGCCGTGGCTACCAGATGGCAAGGCGCTTTATTAATTCCGGTCGAAAAAAGCTTGGTGGAATATTTATCCATGACAATGCCTCTTCCATTGCTGCCTTTTCAGGCTATGTGGATGCTATAAGAGATGCCGGCCTTACCATCTGCGATTCCTGCTTCCTCTGGTGCAACTCCGTAGCCCCTCAGGGCATCAATACCAGAAATACTACCTTTATAAATAAATTTCTTAAACATGCCTGTGAAGAAGCTGAAATCATATATCTTGATGACGATAAGATTGGTACGGAGTGGCTCTTCCCAGTTAAAACAAACCAGCTGGAATTAAGCAAACCTTTCGGCAAAGAAGCCGCAAAGAAATTTATAGAAATAAAAAAGAATGGCAATGCCTCAGGCATCACCATTCCATATCACTAGAATCTTCTTTTTTCAATTATTTCAGGTGCGAGATTGTCAGCAGTAAAACATTCCTCGTGCACATATGTGATTTTAGGAACCGCATTTCCCCTTTCAAGGCGACTAATCAGGTTATAGATGTAAGGGCCCTGAAGGGGATTGCACTCCACTTCCACACTAATATGACCATTCATACATAGTACCATTGCCGAATTCATGGCATCAAAAGATACTATCTTTATTCCTTCTTTATTTCCATATTTTACTCCGGCCTCATTCATTGCCTGAATAGCGCCGTAAGCTTCCTCGTCATTTTCACAGTAAACAACATCAATATTTTCGGCTCCAAGGTCTTCAATAGCCTGAGCCATTATTTCTCTACCCTTAGCCTTTGTAAATTCTCCACAATTCTGAGCTACAATGTTCCAATTGCTGTGTTCCTTCACAGCTTCTTCAATTGCCTTGGTCCTGCCAAGCTGTGCTGATGAGCCAAGTGTTCCCTGAATATGAACTATATTTATCTGTCCATCCTCATCATTCTGCAAATATTTTTCCAGATTAGAAATTGCATATTCTCCCTCAGCTGTAAAATCCGAACCCACAAAAGCTGTATATAAGGATTCATTTTCCACAACCACATTTCTATCGCAAATAATCACAGGAATGCCTGCATCCTTTGCCTCTGATAAAACGGTATCCCATCCTGTCTCAACAATAGGACTGATGATAATGTAATCTACTCCCTGTTGGATAAAGGTGCGAATATCCTTTATCTGATTATCCTGCTTAGAGCGGCCATCTCTATAAATTAATTTATAGCCTCTCTCCTCAGTAAAATTCTCCTTTACTGAATCTGTAAGAGCAACACGCCAAGCCGATTCAGCCCCGGGTTGGGAAAAACCAACCACAATCAGATCGCCATTGTCCTCTTCGAATACTCCTAATGTTTGCTGCGAACCGCAAGCCGTTATACTAATCGCCAACATTATTGCCATCAAGGCACACATTTTTCTCTTTACCCTAAACATTTATAATCCCCTTTTCAATACTCTCCACCTTTGGAATTACTGCTGTAATGGTGGTTCCTACTCCCTCAGAGCTTGATATTTTAAGACCATACTCATCTCCGAATAACAGCTGCATTCTTTGATGAACCGTCCTGAGGCCAAAGCCTACTTTTTCGCCATTTTCAATGGCACTTCTCATTTCGGCAAGGCGCTCTTCACTCATACCTGCACCATTGTCTCTTACCGTGAGTTCGATTTTATCTCCAATATCCACCGCATTTACCTTAATTACGCCCTTCTCACGCTGAAGCTTAATTCCATGGTAAATACTGTTTTCAACCAATGGTTGAAGAGTCAGCTTTGGAATGGAATAACCATAAAGGCTTTCCGGTATGCTGACATCATAATCCATTCGGTCCTGATATCTAATCTTCTGGATAGACAGGTAGCTAAGCACATGCTTCTGCTCCTCCTCCAGTGTGATAATATCCTTACCTCTGCTCAAACAGAATCTGAAGAAATCTGAAAGAGCGCTGACCATCTCGATACTTTCTTCTTTTTTATCTGCCTCAATGAGCCAGATGATTGTATCCAAAGTATTATATAGGAAATGCGGATTAATCTGGGCCTGTAAAAGCTCCAGCTCCGCATGACGTTTTCTTCGCTCAGCCTTTTTATTCTCCTGAATAAGAGAATTGAGCTGGCCTACCATTTCCTCGAAACCATCTGACAAGGTCTGAATCTCCACCGCCTTGGCTTCTACCGGAATATGCTGCTCAAAATCACCTCTTTGAATGTCCTTTACTCTGTCAGTAAGTTTTGTAAGAGGTGATGTGATTCTGTCTGTAAGATGAGAAGCGTAAATTGCTATACCCACCACCAGAATCAAAAATCCACCTACGATTGCCAGGATGACATATTGCAACTGTTCAGTAATTTCATTTTGCAGCTGGCTCAGGTGAGCTGATTCGTAATACAGGTAATCATACATGTAGGTCTGAATCAACTCAGTCAGAATATAAATATTGTTCTCCAACTGAGTCATGCCTTCGTCGTAAGAGCCTGCATCATCGATTTCATCCATTCGCTGTTCCAGTGTCACGCACAGGTCGCGCACGGATTCAATAGCCTCTATACTTTTCTTCTGAGTGGTATGAGACAAAAGTGTATCCGCCAGTTCGCGGGCACGCTCAACCTCATCAACAGGTTTACCCTCAGAATATGCACTATCACTAACGTAATAGAACATCTTCAAATCAACATCATTTTTGAAGTTCTGGCTGAAGGCTGATGCCGCTGTAACATTCTGCAGAATGGTTCTGTATTGAATTGAATACCAGCAAAGTATTCCTATAAGTACCGCTACAACGATACTCATAGGTATCAGGGTAACTGCTATAAGTCTTCGAAGCATATTGCTGGTGGTAGACTTTCTTTTGATTGCAGTATTTATTCTCATGCGCCCTGCCCCTTTGCTCGGAATTCCTTAGGGCTGAGGCCATAAGTCTTTTTGAATATATAACTGAAATAATGTGGATCCTTGTAGCCTACCTGCTCTGCAATCACCTGAGATTTTTCACCTGTGGTAAGAAGCATTTTTTTCGCATGCTCCATTCGCTTTGTGGTCATGTACTCAACAAAAGTAGTCTTATTTTCTCTGGAGAACATGGCACTTAAGTAACTAGGTGAAATATTCACCTCTTTTGCCACCTCATTCAAACTGAGATTGCTGTCGAAATAGTGTTCATCCACATATTTAATAGCAGCAGACAACTGAGATTTTGACTGATTACCTACTACGTTTTTACGTTTTGAAATAGCGATGGCAAACATGCGCTCCACCAATTCCATAACAGTCTCAGGCTCCACATTTTCAATGGAAGCTCTTGTGTTTGGATCCAGTGCTGCGGTAGGGTCCAGCGAAAGCTTTCTGAGATAATCACAGACACACATATACATTGTCATAGCAAAATACTTGCTAAATAATACAGACTTCATAGCATTCTTAGTCTGCTTATTGATGAGGTTGCCAAGGAACCCCTGTATCTCAGATTCCTCTGCATTTTCAAGGAACAGCATAACCAGTTTCTGATCAATGGCAGCTGTATCGCTTTCCTCGTTGTTATTTCTGATTGTCTCAATATCCACATCTGTAAATACATGTCCCGAAGGATTCATGTATCTACAGCTAAGTCTCTTGTTTGCAATTTTGCATGCTTTAGAAAATTCGGAGAATCTTGTAATAGGTCCACTTTCAGCAAGATACCAATTTATCTCATCCTCATAAACCATGCAGCGTCGCTGGATGTTTTCAATAAGAGTAGTGGTATGACTTGCTATTGTGTCAGCATCTCCCTTTACGATAATAGCATAAGTATCCATATTCCAATGGAACACAATATATTCCGGACAGCACTTCAAAAACTGCATCAGCTGCTCTGAAAGACGTGCCATGTATTTAGAATAAACAGGTGCTGCCGCCACCTCTGTCATCGGTGAAAAATCAAGAAGCACCAGATTATAATTTGTGGCATCAAGAGAAAGCCCCAGCTCCTCAGATTTCTCATAAACCTCTGAGACAGACATGGCGCCGCTAACGAGCTGATTAAAGAATCTTACTCTGGCGAACTGTTCGTACTCCTGACTTTCTGCTTTGAATTGCTCTAGATAATTATCCTTTTCATTTTCCTTGTCCAGCTTTGCCTTGGCATCTGCCATAACCTCTTTCAGCTTATCCTTTGTGATAGGCTTTAAAAGATAATTGTCAACGCCAATGCTTATTGCCTCCTGGGCATAAGAAAAATCATCGAAGCCACTAATAATAATAATTCTTGTATTAGGAAGCTCCTTCTTAATCATTTTAGATAAGGCTATGCCATCCATAAAAGGCATTCTAATATCTGTAATTAAAACGTCTGGCTTAGTCTGTCTGATAAGTGGCAATGCCATCTCCCCATCAGCTGCATCCCCTACATAAGCGAACCCATACTGTTCCCATGGAAAGCTGGCTTTTAACCCGTCGCGGATAACAATTTCATCCTCGACCAAAAATACACTATACATTATTCCCCAAAATCCTTCTAAAACTAACTAAAACTAATACTACTTCTCTTTGTTTTTCAGATACTCTGAAATCAAGTGATATAAGCCTTCCGCTGTAGCTTCTACACCCATCAATGAACTATTAACGCAGAAATCGTAACCTCTGCTGTCACCCCATTTCATCTTCGAGTAATAGTTGTGATATGCCTTTCTTTTTTTGTCGTGGCGGAACATCTTTGCCTTTGCCTCAAGCTTGTTAAGCTTGTACAGGCGGCTGATTCGTTCTACCTTTGCATCTTCCTCGCCTCTGACGAAGATAGAGATAAGAGCTGGATTATCGCGCAAAACATTTTCTGCGCATCTACCAACTACAACAAAGCTTTCGCCCGATTCAGCTTTCTCTCTGATGAAATTAAATTGAAGTTGTGCAATGGAATCCTGAACAGAAGAAGAATGCCCTCTGACGGTACGATGAAGACCCTGGCGTTTCATTTCCTCGTGCTTGTAAAGATTTTCAGCATCGATTCCATTACGTTCTGCCAGCTGATCTAGCATGTTGCGATCATACATAGGTACATTGAAACGTTCTGCCAAAATTGAAGCGATGTAATGACCTCCGCTTCCGTACTCTCTACCAACTGAAATGATAAACTGCCCCATAAACTAACCCCCTTCAGTATTTTGTTAATTTTATTTTATATGATTATTCAAATAATTAAAAGCCCAAAAAAGCCTTCAGTTACGCTCTCAAGCCTTAATATTTCTCCGGTCAGCTGGAAAAAGCTTCCCTTGAGAAACATTAAGAGCTTGATAGCTACTAAAGGCTATCTATATTTTATAAGTATCTCAAATAAATATTAAGCATCGATACGACAAGTACAATGATTGTGCCTGGTACGAGCTCTTTGCAGTAGGTTGCCCAGCTGATAGGATAACCTTCCTTACCTGCTGTAGAGATACCAACTACGTTAGCTGATGCTCCGATTGGAGTCATGCTGCCGCCGATATCTGTACCAACTGCAAGTGTCCAAGCCATTGTAGAAAGATCAACGCCTGTAGCCTGTGCCAATGCATTGATAACAGGAATCATTGTAGCTGAGAATGGAATATTATCAATGAATGCTGATGCAACTGCACTTACCCAAAGAATAATCGCAATCATAACATGAGCATTACCACCTGAAATCTTTGCAATAACATTTGCGATAGTAACAAGTACTCCTGTCTCCTCCAGACCACCAACTACAACGAAAAGCCCGATGAAGAAAAGAAGTGTCTCATAATCTACTCTTGTGATAAGCTCTTTGAATCTCTTTCTTCCGGCGCATAATGTGATAATTGCCACAAACACACCAATGAATGCTACGGTAAGACCTGTCATAGCATGTGTAATAAGAAGTCCAACTGCGATGGCGAAAATTACCACGCTCCAGAAGAACATCTTCTTATCATCAATTTTAACATCTACATCGATTGTACTAGGGTCTACCTTGTCTCCTGGAGCCTGTAAACGATTACGCATTGTAAAGTAAAAATAGATAATGATAATTACCAGTGAAACACCAGCAAGTGCTCCAGTATTCATTACGAAATCTGCAAATGAATAACCAAGCGATGTACCAATGATAATATTTGGTGGATCACCGCACATTGTGGCACTACCGCCAAGGTTTGCACAGAAAATCTCCGCCATGATAACAGGCACTGGATTAAACTTTAGTGTACGTGCCAAACGGATTGTAACTGCTGAAAGGAACAGTATTACTGTGATTGAATCAATGAACATGGCAAGTACTGATGAAAGTACCATGAAAGCCACAAAAATCTTTCTAGGCTCGAAATGTGCCAGCTTTGCAATCTTGAGACAAAGCCAGTCAAAAAATCCTGCCGCTGCCATTCCTTCTACCATTACCATCATACCCCAAAGGAAAATGATAGTAGCCCAGTTAATACCTGAGGTCTGCTCTGCTGCCTCTCCTGCTGAATACCAAAAACTAGTTTTAAAAATGTTCTTAAATGCTAACGTATTTACGAATGCCTGAGCATCTCTCAAACCAATACCAAATACAAAAATACTGGTAAGAGCAGCACAGCACAGTGTGACATAATGCTTTGGAAATCTATCCCATACAATCAGCACGAACATAGCCACGAAAATGACTATAGCTAATATTTCTGCTAACATAAAAACCCCCTTCGTATACTTTTTATTTCCAACATATTGTATACGAAGAGAGTTGCTTTTTGAATAAACATTTTGCACTAAATGTTTGCATTTTCTATTAATTTTTTCATCGATGCAGTATTCTTATATTCATTTAATAAGTGAATGACTGCCTGCTGCAAATCGCCGAGAGCAAGATATGGACCACGATTGAATCCTTTGTAAGTGATTTTGGTTGTTCCATCAACTTCTTCCTTGATTTTGCACACGCCAGCTTTTTGCAATTCTATAGCTTTATCACTAATTTTTTTGCCTGGTTCAACGATTGTAGAAACAAGGGAATCTCCCTTCTTATCCAATTTGAAGGAACCCCATTTTTCATACTTTATCATTGGCATTCCATAAAGATATGCTCGTTCAACAATTGATACATATCCATCTGGCTCAAATGTAGGCGAAACATTCATCATAGACTCCAGAAGTTTATCAGGATCATAACCTGGCATTATCAAATCACAGCCTGCATGAATATCCTCACCCTTGTCAGATATTGATCCCCAGTCAGACATTATAAATCCGTTAAATCCCCAGTCATTTCTGGCAATATCTGTAATAAGTCCCTTCTGGGATGATGTGTACTTTCCATTTATTCTATTTCCAGATGTCAAAAAGCCCGCTGGCTTAATAATGCTCACACACGCAGAGAATGGTCTCAGATAAATCTCAGCAAATGCCCTTCTTGTAAGATTAATATCAGCATCCAATGCAAAGGTCTCCTGGTTAAATGTAACGAGATTCTTGATAATTACATTTCTACCCTCATATCTCTTTACGCCCATGATGAAGCCAGCGCCTAAAACACCTGACAATGCAGGGTCTTCAGAGTAAAACTCAAAAGATCTGCACCACATTGGGTTTCGGTCTACATTCAAAAATGGTGCTAGACCGTAATCAATATCATAAGCTTCCATCTCACGTCCATAGGCGCGTCCCATTCTAACCATTGCGCTCATATCCCAGGTCTGTGCCATGTTAAGTGGTGATGGGAAACAGGTACATGGAATTCCTATAATTCGTAAACCCGAAGGACCATCTGCAAACCTCACCCTTGGAATTCCAAGAGTAGTCTCGAACTGATTGGTTGTTCTGGCAGCTATATCAAGTTTCTTATCTTTAATATTAAACTTATAATTGAATCTGCTATCGTTATCCAGCTTTGAATCTTCCACTGCCCCCACTACGATTCTGGCAAGAATTTCAGGTGATAAAGATGCAATAAATTCCTCCATGGTAACTTTGCCCTTTATCACGTCTATAAAAGTAGCGTTACCACAAGGCTTTACAGTTTCAATATTTTCATAAGCTCTGAAAGGAATCTCATAGGCATTATTATTTACATAAGATGCATAGTTACTTCCCTCAGAAATATATGTTGTAAATTCTTCCTGCGGATTAACATCTCTGTTCAATGAGTTGTAATCATCCCCTGACAGGGATGCCACCATGATGTATCCTGCCTCCTCTTCCTTTCTAGGAGGTGGAGTAAGGAAATTGCCAAAATCTCTGTTCTCCACAAACTGCGTAACCTTTTTGAGGATAGTAGTCTTATCCAATACCATCTTGGCGCATATCTTTGTATCTCTGGAATGACTTCCCAATCTAAAGATATAATCACCCTGTTCCATAAGGAATTCAGATTTCTCTTCATCAAAAGATGTGATGGCCATCATAGGAATCTTTACGGTAATCTCTTCTGACTCTCCAGGCTTTATTTTTCCTGTTTTGCCAAAGCCGCAAAGTACCTGATATGGCTTATCCAGCTTGCCTTCTGGCAATGTACAATACACCTGCACAACCTGACGACCAGAGCAGCTACCTGTATTTGTGACCTTCACTCTCATCATGATGGAAATCCAGCTAGCCTCGAAATATTCCAGATTCATATCGAAGGTGGTATAGCTCAGTCCATATCCAAATGGATAAAGCGGCGTGATGTCAAATGTATCAAAATAACGGTATCCAACATAGATACCTTCCTTATAATCGATAGTCTTATTCTTAACAGCTTTGGAAGTGGCAGCGTGGGTATAGCATGTAGAATAATCCTTGAATTTCTTAGCCCATGTACTTGTAAGACGTCCACTTGGATTCACAGCTCCTGTAAGAACATCCGCAAGAGAATTTCCTGCTTCCATACCTGGAACACCCATCAAAATAATGCCCTTAATATTTTTCAGTCGGGCAACTGATGCAATCTCCAGGGCGTTTGAATTCAAAACAAGGATTACATTTTTAAAAGAATTGTTTATGCGATTAATATTATCAAGCTCTTCCTGTGATAACTGATAAGTCTTATTTGTCTCAAAAAAACTTGGGTCATCAACAAATGGTCTTCTGGCAACATAGATACATGTGTCTGTTCCAAGAATAGCCTCAGCCATATCAGCTTCTGAAATAGGTACTTCAGGGGAAAGCATTTTCATTCCGCCGAACATAACATTTACCCTGTTCTTTAAATCTGAAAATTCCTTCTCCGCCTGCTTAACAGCCTTTTCCATTTTGTTAAGCCAGCTTTCAGTACTAAAAGTAAATCCGTTATTTTCAAGACCTTCTCGTACATTTACATTTTTATCAGTATGCACTCTATTGTAAAAAATGCCGCAAAAAAGAGTGTCAACAGCACCTGCTCCGAACAATGCAACCTTTCCTTTTTGAATAGGAAGAATTCCATTATTTTTCAGCAACACCATACTGTCGGCACCAAGCTGGCGGACTAAGTCCCTGTGTTCAGGAAAAGCCATTTTTCCACTCTTAGTAATTATTCCCCTCAATTGTCTCAGGTTCATCTTCAAGTACTCCTTAGCAATTACATAACCCCGAAAAATCCCTCCCCAGAAATCTTTCATTTCGACAAATTATATGATAATATTTTTTTATTTAAAAAATGTGATAAAAAAGTGAATTTTACGCATTTTTAAACGATTAAGGAGGCCTGCATGTTTAAAGATATGTTCGAAAGAGATTCCTCTCTTTCCTTTGAAGTTTTTCCACCTAAAAAAGATGATGAATTCGAAAACTGCTACAAGGTTTTGGATTCACTTGCTGAGATCAATCCTGATTTCATAAGTGTTACCTACGGTGCTGGCGGCAGTCGTTCAAAGAAAACTGTAGATATCGCTTCGTATATACAGAATCAGTTAAAGATAGATGCCATGGCACACATGACCTGTGTAGGCTCATCTGAGGAAGATATCCTTGCTGTCACAAGAGACCTTGAGGCTGTAGGCGTCAATCACGTACTGGCTCTTCGTGGAGATAAGCCAAGAGATATGTCAGATGAACAGTTCGAACAGAGAATCTTTCCACATGCTACTGACCTAATTCAGTTCATTAATAAAAATACTAACCTTATTGTATCAGCATCCTGCTATCCAGAAAAGCACCCTGAAGCAATTTCTATGGATTCTGACATTGCGTTTATGAAAATGAAGCAGGATATGGGTGCCGAGATGTTTATCTCACAGCTCTTCTTTGACAATGCAGACTTTTACAGATTTATCGAGCGTGCCCGCAGAGCTGAGATTACAGTACCTATCGTTGCAGGTATTATGCCTATCACATCTGCTAAGCAGATTGGCTCTACAGTCACTCTGGCAGGCTCTTCTGTTCCAAAGAAACTTGCTGATATTTGCGCCCGCTACGGTGAGTCACCTGAGGATATGCGTAAGGCCGGTATCGCATATGCGATAGATCAGATTAATGACCTGAAGCGCTGCGGAATGGGGCACATCCATATCTACTGCATGAACAAACCTAAGATGACAAAAGAAATTTGTGATGCTATCTAAGCATGTTACACTCTCAATCCATAATATTACTTCGCTCAGCTGAAGAAAGCTTCGCTTAAGTAACATTATGAGATTGATAGCTACATGCTTTATAATGTGCTAGAATTCTTTTATATAAAAGATACGAGGAGAGTTATTATGGATGGTAAAAAGATTGAGCAGGAGATTTTAGAAATCACCAATGAGCTCATAAAAGACTATAAATCAGACCGTGCTATAGATAAGATGGACACATACCATCAGCCAAATAAGGATAGCATTATCGATATCACTAAGAAGCTTCTTAGAATCGTTTATCCTGGCTACTATAGAGACCACGTTTATAAGGTCTACAATGTAGAGACAAACCTTAACACTTTAATGGAGGATGTTGTTTACAACCTCAATAAGCAGATTGCTTTAGTGCTTTGCTACAATCCTTCTTACTGCAATATCTGTGAGGAGTCATGCACTACAAAAGCCGAAGAAATGTCACTGGCATTCTTAAAGCGTATTCCTAAGGTTCGTGCTTTACTTGATACAGATCTTACTGCTGCATACGATGGCGATCCCGCTGCCACAAGCATCGATGAAATCATCTTTGCTTACCCAGGTATTTTGGCAATCACCATTTTCCGTCTGGCTCACGAGCTTTACGACCTTGGGGTGCCTATCATTCCTCGTATCATGACTGAGCATGCTCACTCTCTTACCGGAATCGATATCCATCCAGGTGCTACCATCGGTGAATATTTCTTCATCGACCACGGCACAGGTATCGTAGTTGGTGAGACAACAGTTATCGGAAAGAACGTTAAAATCTATCAGGGTGTTACTCTAGGTGCTCTTTCAACAAGAGGCGGCCAGAACCTTCGCGGCGTACGTCGTCACCCTACTATCGAGGACAACGTTACTATTTACTCTAACGCTTCCGTACTTGGAGGCGACACAGTCATCGGACACGATTCAATCATCGGAGGTTCTACCTTCATCACAGAATCGGTTCCACCTGAGTCAAGAATATATTATGATGTGAAATAAAATTGAGCCAGCTCCTTCAAGAGCTGGCTCTTTTTTTACCCGGGTTCACACCATATTTGCGATAGATTGCCTTCTGCACATTATCTATTAATCTTATACGTATATGCGGTATTGTAAGTTGCCACATAAAGTGTATCATCTCTAACTTCGATCTGTTCAGGTCCTGTAACAAGCTTAATCTGATCAACCTTTTCACCTGTATTTTTATCAAGGAGATAGAGGTAATCAGGTTCCTCTGTAAATCCGTATCCACAGATGATTGTGTCATCAACAATCTGGAAGTTTGAAGCATTACTTACAAGTGGCTCACTTCTCCAAAGTACTTTGTCTGTAGACATATCGATGGCTACCATATAATTTGACCAAGGCTCTTCAGATGCATAGCCATTATGTCCGAGAGAAACATATAATACTCCGTCCATGGCCTTAGCCCAACGGACATACTGTGTAGTAGCTGAGTACTCATTTTCCTCCTGGTCAGGACCATTGCAAAGCTCTGCCAGGTCATATGTATGAAGCAAATCATTTACCTCATAATCATATAAGAAAATAGTAGTGAACTCGTATCCGTACTCGCCACCATTACCAGGTGCATAGTAGTAATTGCCATCACCATAGCTAAGGAATGGGAGCTCAAATCCATTCTTTTCAGCCCATACTTCTGTGCTAAGCCAATCTGTTGTTTCCTTGCTTGTCTCAGTAAGAGTGATGTGCTTTGCAGCTGCTGGCTTTGCCTTATCACTTACATAGCGCTTCCATGTTGGGTTCTCGATAGAAACACCTCTGTCATTTTCTTCATCGTATTCATCATAATTATATTCAGATGGTTCCACCGTAGTAACATCAGCTTTTTCAGTAGTCAATAAAGCTGAAATGTCCTGATGTGATTTCTGCTTAAAAGCATCCTGGATGAAGCCTGGTAAATCATCTTCAGTAACTACAACATCCATTTCACCGGCTGCATAGCTTGCAATTTCATATGGTGAAAAATAAATATGCAATCCTTCATCTGTAAGTGTCCAAGTATAAGTATTATCATCCATCATAGTTTTAAAAGGATCTTCATCTGTAGCACATTCACATATGTAATAATTCTCGATTTCCTCTTTATTTTCTGGATATTTTTCATATACCTTATTGCGGATAGCATCAACAAGCTTATCTTTATTATTTACAACCTCAGATAAATTAATAACATGGCCTGTTGTAACATCCAGGTTCAAAGAAAAATTATAGTGATTTGGATGCGCACCGCCTGAGCTGTAATATGATGAACCTAATAAAGTGAACAATCTTGAGTCGGCACGTACAAGTTCAAATGTAGTTTCATCAACATATTTGCCTTCTACATTGTCCTCGTCATTTAATGCATAACCGCCATATTCTGCCACAGTGTTCTCGCAACCTTCTCTCCAGTTGTTGCTATATTCCTCTAATGAACTGTTCAAGTTAGGAAATGTTTTAGCACTATCTTCAGAAAGAATTACTTCAGCATAATTTCCTGTAGCCAGTACCTGACCATCCTGCTTTGCCTCCACAGGGTGATCTATTATTGTAACTGTAATAGGAGAACTGCTCTTATCCCCGATGAGGCCCTTGAACTTATCTGATACATTGGCATCACAACCCATAAGTGACAATGAGCAGGCTATGGCCAATACACCAGCAATTATTTTCTTTTTCATTATCATCATTCCTTTCATAAATATCATCCCAAAAACAAATCATAAAAATATTACCAAATATTTGGATTTATAGCTATAAGATATGAAAAGTAGTAATATGAAAGCTGAAAATGAAAACAATTGAGCGGGGGTATATATGAAATTTAAAGAGATTTCTATTAACTCAATCGGTAACGTTAAGATTGGACAAACAGAGAATAAGAAGGCTGGCACCGGCGTCACAGTATTTGTTGTTCCAGAGGGAGCACCTTGTGGACTTGATATCAGAGGAGGTGGCCCCGCTGGTCGTGAATCAGGATTGCTAGATCCACTTGCAGCTGCAGAGGTAATCCACAGCGTAGTTTTAGGCGGTGGTTCAGCATTTGGACTAGAAGCAGCCAGCGGTGTAATGCAGTATCTCTCAGAGCACAATATAGGTTTCCCTGTGGGAGATGTTGTAGTTCCACTTGTTTGTCAGTCAGATATTTTTGATTTAGGATATGGCCGAAGCGATGTATATCCAGATAAGGCCATGGGTTATAAGGCTACAGAAAATGCTTTCAAGGGTAAGCATGGAAATTATAAAGATGGCAGTTTAGGTGCGGGATGTGGCGCAACAGTTGGAAAGCTCCTGGGCCCTGATAGATGCTGGAAATCTGGTTTAGGCAGTTATGCTGTAGAACTTGGTGAACTTAAGGTAGGTGCCATTATCTGTACAAATGCAATTGGTGATGTATATGATGCTAAAAATGGTAAGCGAATTGCGGGAGTAAAAAATGAAAAGGGTACCGGCCTGAACAAGGTTTCCTGCGAGGAACTTTTATACGATATGTATGTAAATCCTCCAGTTGGAATGACCACAAACACAACCATCGGAATCATTCTGACTAATGCGAAGTTTAATAAGACTCAGCTTTGCAAGTTGGCTGGAATGGGTCACGATGGATATGCACGTTCTATTCGACCTGTTCACACTTCTATGGATGGAGACAGCATTTACGCCATGTCACTTGGTGATGTTGAGGCATCCCTTGATGTGGTTGGCACACTTGCAAATCATGTAATATGTGAAGCTATTAAGAGAAGTGTAAATGTTTAATAGCTACTAAAATAATAATCCGGAACCAATGCTGGTACTGGTTCAGGAGCTACTTCTTCTGAAGACATGGAGGTTATACTTGTTTGTAATATGCATGAAAAAAGAGACTAGGAGTCCTAGTCTCTTTTTGTTTGCCACCATTTTTACTTCTCTTCAGTCTTCACGCTTACATCAGCACCTGTGATGTTTACGTTCTTATTTACCTTAGCGTCGTATGTGTTAGCTCTCATGATTTCTGCGAAATCTACTCCTGTAGCCTCACTCATGGTATCAAATACCTGCTTCATAACGATTGGCATGTTACCAGAAATCTTTGAAGCTCCGCTCTGGCCGCCATCACCTGTCTCATAGATGTTAATCTTGTCAATCTGCGAAAGTGGCTTAGCAATTTCAGCTGCGATTTCAGGCATTACCTTAATCATCATCTCTGCCATAGCAGCGCCGTTGTACTTGCGGTATGCTTCTGCTTTCTTTTCCATTGCCTCAGCTTCTGCAAGACCCTTTGCCTTGATAGCTTCAGCTTCTGCCTTACCTTTTGCTGCGATACCAGCTGCCTCAGCATCGTACTTAGCCTTAATACCAGCTGCTTCCTGCTCTGCTGCGAACTTCTGAGCCTCAGCCTGTGCCTTTCTAGCATCAGCCTCGCGCTCCTGCTCGTACTTAGCAGCCTCAGCCTTCTTCTGTCTCTGGATTAACTCTGCCTCAGCCTTCTTTTCAGCCTGATACTTTTCAGCATCTGCCTGCTTCTCAATCTGAGCTGCAAGTTCCTGCTGCTTTACAATTACTTCCTTCTGCTTCAGTTCTGCTTCGCGCTCTGCCTTAGCAATCTGAGCATTTACTGTAGCAGCTTCAATTGTCTTCTGCTGTTCCTGCTGCTGGATTGAGTATGCTGCATCGGCAACAGCGTTTGCTGTATCTGCCTGCTGCTTTAACTCTGCCTGCTTAATAGCAAGTGCGTTGTTCTTCTCAGCGATTTCTGTCTGTGCTGTAACTCTGGCATCATTTGCTGCCTTATCAGCCTCAGCCTGTGCGATAGCTACATCTCTGTCAGCCTGCGCCTTAGCAATTGCGGCATCCTTCTTAATCTTAGCTGTGTTATCCATACCAAGATCATTGATAAGACCATTCTCATCAGTTACATTCTGGATGTTGCAAGAAAGGATTTCGATACCAAGCTTACTCATGTCGCGTGAGGCTTTTTCCATAACCTGATCTGAGAAACTGTCTCGATCAGTGTTGATTACCTTAAGAGAAAGGGTACCGATAATCTCACGCATGTTACCCTGTAATGAATCCTGAAGATCCTGAGTAATCTGCTCTGGGTTCTTGTTAAGGAAGTTCTTTGCTGCAAGCTGAATAGCTGCTGGGTCAGTACCAATTCTTACCTTTGCGACAGCATCAACATTTACATTAATGAAATCGTTTGTAGGTACAGACTGTTCTGTCTTAATATCTACTGTCATCTGTCCAAGATAGAGCTTATCAACTCGCTCAAAGAATGGAATCTTGATACCAGCACGACCAACTAAAATTCTAGGATTCTTTCTAAGACCTGAAATGATAAAAGCTCTGTCAGGTGGTGCCTTTACGTAGCCTGCTACAATAATTAATAGAAGCACTATAATAAGTGCAATAATAGGAATTAGTTCCATACATTTCCTCCTTCTGCGATTAAGTCGCTGTAACTATCTCTTGATAGTTATATGTTATAGCTTTACTTACCATTTAAACATATCTGGTTAAGAAAATTAAGATAGTATATCTCTCAATTTTTGCGAAATAATTGACCATATAGAAGTTCTTTTACTATTCTTACTTTTCTTTTTAGTCTTGTTATCTTTTGCTTCTGTCTTCTTTGTCTGCTTCTTTTTATTTTGCTTTTTCGTAGACTTAGACTTCTTTTTGTCTTTTTTCTTTTTGGAATTCTTCTTTGAGTTATTCTTGGTCTGTTTGTTTTTATTAACCTGTTTCTTAGTTGAATTCTTTTTATTATCTATCTTTTCAGTTTCAACATTCTTTGAAGAGTCATTTTCTATCTGTGTTGAGTTTTCCTCCTGAGTATCAGTCTTCTCATCAGCCTTAGTATCTTCTTGTTTTTTATCCTCTGGTTTCTCTTCCACAGGTTTCTCTTCCACAGGTTTCTCTTCCACAGGTTTCTCTTCTACAGGTTCCTTTTTCTCTCTGTACTGAGGATAAAGATAAACCTCTGTATCAACTATAAATTGCTTTTGATAATTACTGAAATGACATCTAAACATCTGATCTTCTGTTATTTCTGTGACAGGCTGCTTACCTTCTGGATCTAACGACCAATAAGCAAATTCCATATTGGAATCTTCTGGAATATAGCTTTCTGGACTTACCATATTTATCATGGCTTCATCCAGTGCAGGAATCTTATATGGCATATGTTCTATATCAACCTCATATTCCATATACATCCTTTCATCTGTATAGCTCTTCAAATCTTCATTTGGAATATAGTACGCTACCGAGCCATACTCATATCCCCACTCAGGATATAAAACAATATCACCGGTTAATTCTGCCAAATCACAATTTGGTACAGGCTTGGTTAAGTCCTCATCTAAATACCACTCGTAAACTGCATAGCCCTTTTTATAATAGTTTCCTTTGAAATAATAAGGGCAATTTTCTGAGTCTCCTGGATAGTAGTACTTTGGAACATTATAGGTTTGCACATCATCGCCAAATTTAAACTCCACATTATATGGCTCAACTGTTGCATATAAAACAGTTCTGTAGGAGCCATAGGTTCCGATAATTGCCGCATTTCCCTTCTTTCCATTAATAGTGACAAGACCGTTTTCATCTACATCAGCTACCTCTGGATTTCTTGATTCCCATTTAATCTCTGATGGTTCTGTTACAACAGAGTTCTCTTCCAGTTGAATTTGGAAGGTATCATCCTTATGACCCTTAAAAGCTTCCTCTTTTACGATAATGCCTCTTTTTTGATTTGTAGAACCTTCATCCTCAGTGTTATTTGTATAAAGGTAGATTCTAGGGTCCCTATCGTATTCTTCCCCATTGATAGTACAGCCGTGATCTATTGGATTCTCAATTTCATAGGAATCACTCATATAGTTATAATCAGGCTCCACTGGTACATAAATCCAGTAATCTTCCTTATCTGTAATAGATAATGTAACTGTAACCTTTGTATCCTTCTTGATTTCTATAGGATTGTCAAGGTGAAGGGTATATGCACCACTATACTTTGCATCTGTATGACCTGTAGCTGTTTTGCTTCCCGCCTTGACTTCTACCTCTAGTTCTGAGTTGGGATTAGTAACAAATGCAGCAACAGCCTCTATTGTCTCACCAGCTTTAACATTGTAATCTGTGGATATTTCTGCATGAGCTGACTTTACAGGAACATTATTCAGGTTAAGAGAAGAAGCGTAGGTATAAGTGTTATCGTATGGATGGATACTTGTTGAGAAGGCTGTAACTGTCTCATCCCAATTTATTCCCTTGTCGTAATAGGAAACCCAAAAATATCCAAACAAACCATAATCATCAAGACCCCAGCTGTTTCTGATTAACCATGCTCCATCACCAGGTGGAGTGTTTGTGAAATTCTCTGCTGGAAAATTATCATCCCATCCAACGATTGTTACAGCATGGTTTGGAATGGCATCATCGCTACCATTATACATACAGTTTTCCATAGAATTGTATGCCATATCATCTGCATCAATAGTTGTGTAGACCGAGCCATGCTTTAAAATCGCATCTTTAACATTGTCTCTCTGATAGATTCTAATATTGTTAACGCTCTCGATTCTTACACAGTTGAAATCCATAGCATATTTTGGCTCTAGCTCCTGTCCTGCCATGCTATAAGGAACAACTGACTCTGGAACAGCACCTACGCCATTTAGCATAGTTGCGTAAACGTATTGAACAAATCCTCCGTCCTGAAGGTAATCAGTATCTGGGTAAATAGTATATTTATCATTATCATGGCAATCCTTTGGGTCATCGTAATAATGAGCACAATAATATGCCATCTGGTATTCAGATAAATCAAAGCTATTATCAACACAGGTGTTTCTGTTTATAACATCTGTCTCAATAGAACACATAGCTGCATGAGCCCAGCAGGTACCATAATTTCCCTGGTTTCTAACTGAAGGAAGTGCTCCTGCTTCGTAGCCATTGTATGCTGAAGGTAGCTCGTAGCCGGGTCCCTCATAATTAGGGTCATCAATATATGGTCTGAAATTAGCATTTGGATCACACTCTGGATCATAAGGACAATCTGGGTCCTCATACTCTGGGCAATCAGGACAGTCCGGGCAATCTGGGTCTTCATACTCTGGACAGTCTGGGCAGTCCGGACAATCTGGGTCTTCGTACTCTGGACAGTCTGGGCAGTCCGGACAATCTGGGTCTTCGTACTCTGGACAGTCTGGGTCCTCATACTCTGATTCATCCGAGCCATCCACCCAGTCAAACAGCTTGGCAAACTTAGCCTCAGCAAAATCACTTATCTTTGTAAATAATGAAGTTAAGATGTTCTTTTCAACCTTTTCAGTTGGCTCTATAGGCTTTTCTGGATTTACAATTCCATCTGCTGGTGCTTCTTCGTCCTGTACTTTCACTGTAATTTCAGGAACCGTCACATCCTCTGCCAACTCATATTCTTCATCAATAACTGGACTGAAGGTGTAGGTGCCAAGCCACTCATTATAATCTGTTACAGGCTCCCACTTAGTGACCTTTACATCTATATCCTCATCATCCTCTGTATGAGCTACGATGCTTTCTGGGAACTTTTTCTTAAGGCTGACGAAGGCTAGCTTATACTCTGTTTCTATAGGCTCAAGTTCGTCAAAGCCTGTAATAAGTTCTGAGGTTTCTTCCTCTTCTTCTAGCTCTTTTTCCTTTAGCTCCTCTTCATCTAATTCCTCTTGATCTTCTTCCTCTGAATCTTCCTTGGATTCATCTAATTCGTTCTTTTCATTTTCAGATGAATTATCTTCTACTTCCTCTGTAGATTCTTCCTGGGAAATATCCTTTGAATTATCGTCTGATTTTTCTTTAGAATTTTCTTCTGAACTGTCATTAGAATTGTCTTGTAGAGCTTCTTGCGTAACTTCTGTTGTTTCTTCCTGGGGTATATCCGCAGTTTCTGTGGCGATGGAAATAATACTATCGCTACAAAGCAATGAAACAAGAAGCAAGCAGGATACTGCTCGCATTTTAATCTTTGTTTTCATACATTAAACTCCATAACTTAAATATTGCCAAATTAGTTTATCATTCTATAATACTGTGGTCAAACAAATGGCAGGTCCATCGGACCTGCCATAATCGCATTACATTTTCAAGTATTCCAATCCCTGTTTTACCTCATCAGGCACAACGCCTTCGTTTTTCTCCACCTTATCTATCATGGTTTTCAGGTGATTATATGCCTGACTGCACTTAATCTCATGTCGTGAAATAACCTGCTCGTACATTGGATGGTTTGCCACCTTCGAGCGATACGCCTTTGCAAAGGTGCAATGTTTGTTCAGGATATTACGTTCCGCCTTATTCAAGCGGATACTTCCCTGTGCCTCGAAGTTAATCCATATTGTATACTGCTTCGTGAATGCTTCACGCATGTTGTTGCGGGAAGATTTAAGCAGTGTCTTTACCTTCTCTTTATTCTCAGCTGATAAATCCTTGTTCTTGCGATAGAAAGTAAAGTAATCATAAAAGTCTGATGTAAGACACTCTGAGCCAATATCGTTCCAACGAGAGCCCTGCTCTTTTCGGCAAATCTCCCAACGGAAGGCACCACAGCAGTAAATCATCAGCTTATCCAAATCATCAAAGGTGAACATCGGAAATACGAATCGACCTGGTGAATCAACCTTTATACCGCCGCACTCCTGCCACATCATTGCACGCATGCCGCAGTTTGGAAGAAGGATGATATCAGGCTGAACTCGTTTCAAGTATGATTCACTCTTTACGCCAGCTTCCATATCGGTAAAAAATCCTTCTCGAAGGAAGATACCATAATCAACCTCTTCAATCTTTCCCATGGCCTCTTCGAGCTTGGCTTTTGTAAGTAACATTTTCATTACTTCTGCGCCAAAATCTTCTTTTGTAAGTACCGGGCAGAATGAAGTCATTTTTCCAGAGGTTGTTCTGTTTGCTGAAACGAAGAAATTGTTCATTTCGAACTTAACCTTCTGCTCCTGGTCATTCATCCAGGTTGGCATATCAGCCTCTGAAATATTTCCTGCTTTTCTTTCCTCTAAAACAAAACCACGATAATCTAAATCCAGCTCGTTACGACTAGGCTCTCGCTCGCCAGCGTATACCGCTCTAAGCCAGGTGTAGATAGTAAATACGTGCTCACCCTGACATAACGTATCCATTCTATCCATGATGTCAGCGAGCTCATTTGTAAGTTCATCTCCAATAGCATCATAATAAATGTAACCCATATTCAGGAACATCTTTATGATAGTATCAAGCTCACCGCCGTATGCTTCAAACTCTAGCGCTCTAAAGAAGGTCTTTTGGTATAGCTCGTAGAACAAATCAACGGCTTTCTTACGAACCTTACGTTCATTATCCTCCTTACCTTCTCTATCAGCCAAAGCTAAGTATTCATCAAGCTGACTCTTATATTCAGCCGTCTTCTCTTCATCAACCTCTGCGAACTCACAGATATGCTCGAAGGTCTGTGTAAACTCAGCCTGCTTCATCATCTTAGCCTCATCAAAGTTTGCAGCTGTGGCGGCAAAATCGTGTCCTTCGTATTCTGCCCAACGTTCTTTGATAAGAGCCTTATCATAAAGCCCAGACTGAGACATAAACTTATAGAGCATCTTCATGAGCTTTTTAATATCATCCTGCTTTGCGCCATGCTGGGCTGCATATATCTGAAGATTAAAAATCAACTCAAACATATCCCCTTTATCTGGAGATAACAGGATGGATGAGAACTCGTCTAAATAAAAGCCCATAGTCTCTACACATTCTATAGCACGCTTCATATATCCACAGCTGATTCCGATTACACCTGTAGCAATCTCATTGCGACTTCCATAAATATTTTCTATTTCTTTATTATCAACGGAATTCAAGCTATCGATGTATCCATGCTCCCATTTAAGAATTTCATCCTTTAAATCAAGTGGCTCAATTTCCTCAAGCATAGGAATTTCCTGAATCTCGGCGCCTATTGTTCTGCATTGCTTTTTATATTCATTATTAATTCCTCGGCAGTAGCTGTAAAAATCATCTACCTTCTTTTTCTTGTCATCGTAGATTTTAAAAACATCTCGACACTGCCTAAAGGCACCCTTTGAGAAACCAAAAATGTATACAGGCTGAGCCTCAAAAATAGCATCGAAATCGTTCATGTTCTTATAAGGACATTTTATAACCATGGCATCCTCTGCCACAGTATAGTCAGCCTCATAGTCCACGTTTAATGCATCGGAAAGACCCGCGATAGTACCAGGCCCCAGTGTCAAATGCTGGCCTCGCCACACCTGTTCAATAGCACCTGTAACAACAACATACATGCTATCTACAGGATCACCCTCGTTTATTAACTTTTTCCCCTTTTCAACATTAATAGGTTCCAAAGATTCCCCTCAATAGTTGTATATACCACAACGTCATTCATTAGCAGCGGCCTACCGGCACACTTTCCTGCAGGATACTATAACTTACTATAATTATAGAATTGTCTGAATATTATTGCAATTCCATTGAAATAAATTCACAAAAATTTAACGGCTGAGGGGGATTACCATCTAAACCATCCGAAGATTTTCTTCACAACCTTGATGATTTCTTTTACTACTGGAACTACAACCTGCTTTACGAAGGTGTCTACAGCTTTTATTATTTCCTGGACTGCCTTCTCTACAGCTTCTTTTTCTTTGTCCTTGTTGTCGTCGGATGGGGTGTCGCTAGGGGCTGGGTCATCTTGGTTGCCTGCACCTGGGTCATCGATTACTGGATCATCACCAGGTGTAGGTGTTGGGTCGTCGCCACCGCCGATTTCCTCGGATGAAGCCTCGGCTGTTTTGTAGAGATAGAAGTCATCCCATGCGCCCCAGCCGCCTGCTGCAGCTTTGACACTTACGCCAACAGTGATTTCTGTTGAATCCGTATTTACGATAATGTCTGTGACCTCTGGGTTGGCCCAGTTCTGCCAGCCTGTTACACTTGTATCTGTAGAAAGATTATTATCACCAACAACTGCGTAAAGCTTGAACTCAGCTGCGTCACCGCAATCTCCACCTTCAACGAAGGCACCAAGCTTGTAAACGCCCTTATCGACAGTAACCTTCTGTTCTACTGTGTAGTAGATTTCCTCGTTGTCCCAGAACTTAAGGCTCATCTGGCCTGTTCTTACATTTGAAGAATCTGCCTGGATTGAGACACCGTTGTTGCCATCGGCATTTTTGATGTCGCTGATAGTCCAAGCCTTGTTGCCATCCTCGAAGCTTCCATTCACAAGAAGATTCTTAGGGTTGATGGTAAGCTTACAAGTTACATCCTTTGTTTCATCATTAACTACTACAGTTCCAGGGATTTCGTATTCGCCAGCGCCGGCTTCCATAGCTTCTGCAACCTTTGCCTCATCCCAGGTAACCTTGGCATCAACCTTTGAGCCGTCGTTATATACTACTGATGCATTTTCAGGAAGAACCACATCATCACCAAGCTCCACTGTCACTGCTTCCACATCGATTCGGATGACAGAAAGAGGAGCCTTGGCGCCTGAGCGAACGTAGCTATAAATCTTTGCTGATGCAAGGGCGTGGCCTTCGAAATCAAACCATGCTTCATTGTCTACTGCAGAACCGCCGTACCAATCCTTAGCATCCTTATCATAAGCACCGGCATAAGATGATGCCCAGCCACTGCCGTATTTTTCCCAGGCTTCCTTATTGCCAGCAAGCACATCTGCTGCATCCTCTGCATCTGCATCATAAGCCTTTACTGGAATCCAAGCTGGCTCCCAGTAGAACACGCCGATACCATCATCGATCGATGCAACTGTGTCGATTACTGAACGAACTGAATCTGCCTGGCCCTGAACAGAGATGTCGAAGTTTAGGGCATCTCCAGACTTGCCTTCGTATTCAGTATTTGTATGACCATCTCCATCCTTAAGTGTGTGAACGTAAGATGTTTCTGCTACCATGACCTTCTTGTCATAGGTGTCCGCTATATCAGAAAGGACGCTCTTAAGATTGCTTAAAGTTCCATGCCAATATGGATAATATGATGATGCGAACACATCATAGTCAACGCCATATTCATCTAACTTCTTGGCGTAGCCTGCATATCTTCCGCTGGTCTCAGGATTTGTGAAATGAACTGCTACTAATATGTCATTATCAAGATTCTTAGAAACAGCCCTTACTGCCTTGCTGCCTGCTGAAAAGATTTTTGACATGTTCTCCCATGACTTCTCTCCGGCCACTCCGTTGTTTGTTTCGTTTCCGATTTGAACCATGCCAACGTTTACGCCAGCATCAATAAGCTTGTCTAAGCTGTCCTTTGTGTACTTTTCTACTGCCTCAGATTTTTCATTGATAGACATAGATTTCCAAGCCTTTGGTGCAGTCTGCTTGCCAGGGTCTGCCCAGAAATCAGAATAATGGAAATCGATAAGTACCTTCATGCCTGCGCTTGTAACCCATTTACCGATTTTAACAGCAGTGTCGATGTCGCAGTTTCCGCCACCGTAGCCATTGCCGTTGCCATCAGTTGGGTCGTTCCAAACTCTGATTCTCACATAGTTGACTCCACAATCATGCAAGAAGTCAAAGAATCCCTGATTGCTAAGCTCATTGCCGTCGAAATCATAGTATTTTACTCCACTATTTTTCTCAGATAGATATGAGCTTACATCCACACCTGTAATGAAATTGTCATCACAGCCTGCTACCTTTTCTACATTTATCTCTGAGTCAACTGGTTCAGTTTCCTCTGTTTCTTCCTGACCAGGTTCCTCTGCTGAAGAGTCCTCTAGTGTGTACAATACAAAATTGTCCACATCGCCCCAGTAGCCACTTTCAACTTTTCCACTGAAGCTAACGGTAATATCCTCTTTATCCTCAACTGTGAATTCCTCTGTTGTAAATACACTCCATGAATCCCAGCCTGTAGTTTCTACATCGATGTCTTCTCCTGCGATGCTGACTGTCATTCCAGACTGGCTGGTTGCACCATCAGCCTCAAAGGACAGCTTGTAGGAACCGGCAGGTAGATTCTTAATTGTCTGAGACAAAGAAAGCTCTGCCCCATCAGCATTGTTATTCCAGTAATTAAAAATGTTAGTTTTATTATTGCTGGCCCATTCATCTACCTTTATTTTTGAGCCGACATTTTCGCTATCATCATCTGGCATAGACACTGACCAGCCAGACAAATCGCCCTTCTCAAAGTCACCATTTTCAATATAATCTGTTTTCTTCCAAGTCTTTTCTTCTTCAGCATTTGCTGATATTGGAGTCTGGGCAAGTACCACAGACACAATAGAAAATGCGCTAAGAGCGCGCACAAACACACTTCTTCTCTTCATTCTATACCCTCCCTTAAGTTTTCCTCTGGTTGCAACCGATTGCAAGTGATAATATAGCACTTTAAATCCCGTAAATTCCATTGACATTACAAACGATTTACTAGAAATATCTTTGTTAAAACCCCACATTTTTGCGCAGCTGTTGCGCAAGTTCAAAAAGTTATATTAAATAATTTATTCATGATTTTTCACAAACGCCGATTAATCTTTTGCTAATATATAGCCTCCAAAAACTTGCTTACTATTTATTTAAATCTATTTAAATGTATCCACTGTAACCTGATCCAGATTAACGAACTTGGTCTCTTTAACCTTGGTCATTAATATTAAAAGTGATAATGCCATAAACGGAACACAGATTACTAAGAATAGCACATCAATAGGAATAAACTTTTGACCTATAATAAATGCAATCTGTCCTATAAACATGCCGGCTCCAATAAGGACTGATATGGTACCCATAACAGATGAACGCATGCTTGATGGAGATGATTCTGCAGGCATTGTAAGAATCAGTGTATCTGACATGGACCAAAGGCCACCTATAGAACAACCATAAGCTACTCCTGCTGTAATTGGACCCCAGCCTAGTCTACATGCTAATACAAAAATTAAAAGTCCCCCTAAAGCTATTGTTCCAAGTAAGAGGCATACTCTTTTTCTTCCTAATTTGTCCGAGAAAAGACCGCTCAGTATAGTAACAATTCCATTACAGAATGGATATATCAAAAGTGCCAATGACACCATCTGCGTTGTCATGGCTCCCTCTAAAACTGTTGCATAGTAGGATGTGTAGAAGGTTGTTGCAAAGAATAAAAATCCTGCGATTAAAATCCATCTCAATTGCTTGTTTGAAAATATAAACTTAACTGCATTAAAAACTCCACCTTGGCTGGAGGTATTGTTTTCCTTTTCTGTCTGGCGGCGTCTTTCCTTCTCTTCTTCAGTTAAAGAAAGATAAAATATTCTTTGTTCTAAGAACACAGGTGTTTCTTTAACTAAAACCACTGATAAAATTCCTACCACTAATGCCACTACAACAGGTATGGCATATACATATTTCCAACTTGATGATACACCATCATTCAAAAAAACTTTCGAAAGAACACCAATAGATGACACTGAAATAAGGGCTATGCCCTTAGCTACAAAGCTGTAGGTGGCACGTTTCTCCTTTGGTGCTGTCTCCATAATATAAAGAACCTGCATATCATTAGGTGTGAAAAACAACATGAAAAGCATACCTATTATATATTGAAAAACACTTGTTGAAGTCATAACAACAAGCATACCTAGACCCATACCTATGGTGTTAATCATAAGAAATAATCTTCTTCCATAGCGATCGGACAGAGCCTTATAAAAAGGCGCTATTATCAGGAATAGGTTTGACAGCAAATTCCAACTTGCCACGTAGTTTAGCGACTCCTTATATTCTGTTGAATTTACGTCCCTGGATGATATTTTGAATAAATCAAAAATAATGTATGGCTGCATAGCCGAATTTATGTTAGATGTAACCTCATCAACGATGTAGATAATAGTAAGAACCACCATTATCATACCAAGATAGTAAGCAGGCTTAGGTGCACTGGCAGCCTTTCTAAGGCGCACTAACTCCTTGGCCTCCTTCTCAAGAGTATTATTTCCCATATAAAATTCCCCCTTATCATTTATACCCTAGACATAAGAGTATCACGATAAGAGGGAAATGCAAGACTTGATTATTTAGTTCCGAAGATTCTGTCTCCGGCATCGCCAAGACCTGGGCAAATGTAAGCATCTGCATTGAGCTCACGATCAATGTGTCCGATGTAAATCTGTACATCTGGGTGAGCCTCATGAAGAGCACGAACACCCTCTGGAGCACCGATGATAGCCATGAACTTAATGCGCTTTCCACCGTGCTGCTTGATGAGGTTGATTGCATCGATTGCAGAACCGCCTGTAGCAAGCATAGGATCTGTAACTACGATGAGACGCTCCTCGATTGGGCTAGGAAGCTTGCAGTAATACTCGTGTGGCTCATGTGTCTCCTCATCACGGTACATACCGATGTGACCAATCTTAGCTGTAGGAACGAGACGCTGAATACCATTTACCATACCAAGACCTGCACGAAGGATTGGCACGATTGCCATCTTACGACCAGCGATAACTGGTGCCATGCACTTCTCGATTGGTGTCTCGCACTCGATGTCTACTGTCTGTAAATCGTTGAGAGCTTCAAAAGCCTCAAGCATAGCTATTTCTTCTACAAGAGCACGGAACTCTGCTGTACCTGTGTTCTTATCTCTAAGCATTGTAATTTTGTGTTGAAGTAAAGGATGTGTTAACTCTACTACATTATCTAACTTTTCCATTAGATACCTCCTAAATATATCTTTATTAACAAGGTAGTTCGCCCCATTTTAAATTGCCTGCGGCAAGGGGGCTCACAGCAATTTCATTATGCAATCATAGATTGCATAATAAAACTGCCTTTACCAACCTTCTTTATCAAAACGATATCTCTCAGGATTACCATACTCGTAATCTCTTCCTGGGATAATCGCATTGAGAACTACACCTGCGATTGCAGCGATTGCAAGGCTTGTAAGTGTGATGTCTGTAGAACCTACTGTAAATGTAAGTCCATCAGAGAAACCAAGGCCGCAAACTAAGATAACTGCTGCAATAATAAGGTTTCTTGAATGTGTGAAATCTACATGATTCTCAACCACATTTCTAATACCTATCGCACTAATCATACCATAAAGCATGAAGCTTATTCCACCTACGATTGCGCTAGGCATTGTGCCAATGATGTCTGCCATCTTAGGAATGAATGAAAGTACAATAGCATAAACTGCTGCAATTCTGATAACCTTTGGATCATGAACCTTTGAAAGTTCAAGTACTCCAGTGTTCTCACCGTATGTTGTGTTAGCAGGGCCACCGAAGAATGCTGAAAGTGCTGTAGCAAAACCGTCACCTACAAGTGTACGGTGAAGACCTGGATCAGTAACAAGATCCTCGCCAACTGTAGCTGAGATTGCTGACATATCTCCGATGTGCTCCATCATTGTAGCAATGGCGATTGGTGCCATAACAAGGATTGCTGAAATGTTGAACTTGCAGATGAAGAAATCTGGAAGACCAACCCATGCTGCCTCGTTTACAGCTGTGAAATCAAGAATTGCGCTACCGTCTGCATTTGTCATGCCAAAGGCATTGAAAACAAGTGCACATACATATGAAATTACTACACCCATAAGAATAGGAAGAATCTTAAACATTCCTTTTCCCCAGATGTTGAAGATGATTACTACTGCAAGAGCTATAAAAGCAAGAAGCCAGTTTGAAGATGCATTGGTGATAGCTGATGGTGCAAGTGAAAGACCAATGCAAATGATAATAGGACCAGTAACTACTGGTGGAAGAAATTTCATAACCTTGTTGATTCCAACAAGCTTAATGATTAATGCAAGAATAAGGTAAAGGGCTCCGGCAACAACAATACCTCCGCATGCGTATGGAAGCTTTTCGCCCATAGTCATATTTTTGAAAATACCAGTATTTAAATTAGCAACAGTGTGAAATCCTCCGAGAAAAGCGAATGAGGAACCAAGGAAAGCTGGAACTTTTAATTTAGAACATAAATGGAAAAATAAGGTGCCGACACCTGCGAAAAATAAAGTAACCTGAATTGAAAGACCTTCGCCATTGAAATAATTGTTGACGAGAATTGGAACTAAAATAGTGGCTCCAAACATTGCAAATAAATGCTGAAGACCTAAGATGAGCATTTTAGGAATACCTAGCGTAGAGGCATCCTTGATTGGTGCATGAGTGTTCATACATTTCCTCCCTAAACTTTAATTTAACTTAAACTTTCAGTATTCTATCACAACAGGATTGCTCTGACAATCCCAATTATAAAAAGATGTATTGGATAAAAATAATTAAAGCTGTAGCGCATGATTTTCGAAGAACTTCCGCGCTTTCCATTATAAAATGCGATAGGGATAAGCATTAAAAATGCAGCTGATTCCAGTGTTCCGCATCCCAGGGTAAGGATAGCTACACCAGCAGCAAATGCCAGTAATCGTCTGTTCCTTTCTTCTCCGTGTAAGCAGTACATCAAAACAATAACTGCCACTCCAACTATGTTGTAGTCCACACTGGCAAAATAAGCTGCGACCATTCCTGCCACATAACATAATAAAACCACCAGCTTCTTTGCCACTATATTTTCAATACCCCAAAACTTTTCCTTCTTTGACTCTTCCAAAATCCAAATCAAAAGAAGTCCAATTAAAAGAGTGAATACTACATTGGTCTTGTTCCATACAAATAAGTCCCCAAACAAGCTCCAGTCAAATGGTATTTCTGAAAGCAGTGCCAAAATAACCAGTCTGATAGCATACTTTTTCACATTTCTGGTATGAAAGAATCCTTCCACCAAAAGAAAACAGTATATAGGAAATGCCATTCGGCCAACGCCTCTCAAAAAGCGATAGAGCTCCCAGTTCAGGCAATCATTAGCCATGCCATATGTGTAATACAAGCCATAAGTAGCATGGTCCACCAACATTGTGATTATGGCGATGAGCTTTAATCCATTTCCAGTTATTTGAAATCCTGCTTTATTTTCCATGTAAACCCCTTCTCATAAAAAAACTCCCTGGTGCCAAACACACCAAGGAGATTATACCACACTATGCTTTTTCTTGTCCCTTTGAAAATACCTTTATTCCAAATAAAGTTCCAATCATTACTACGATTCCAATAGCAAGACATGCAATCCAGTTTCTTACGAAACCTGAAATAACATAAGATAAAAGTGAAACACCTGCTACTGTAAACGCATATGGAAGCTGAGTACTTACATGACTGATATGATCACAATCAGCTCCCGCCGATGCCATGATAGTTGTATCGGAAATTGGTGAGCAGTGATCACCGCAAACTGCACCAGCCATACAAGCTGAAATAGAGATAATCATAAGCTCGTTATTAATATCTCCACCAAATACATTTACTACGATAGGAATAAGAATACCAAATGTACCCCATGATGTTCCTGTTGCAAATGCAAGGAAGATACCTACTAAGAATACGATAGCAGGGATAAAGCTCATAAAGTGACCGTTATCAGCAATATTTGCTACTATTCCAGCAACATATTCCTTTGCTCCAAGAGAATCTGTCATAGCCTTAAGTGTCCATGCAAAAGTAAGAACCAAAATAGCAGGAACCATACTCTTGAATCCCTCTGGGATGGCGTTCATGCACTCGCTAAAGCTGAGAACTCTTGTCACAAGGTAAAATACGATAGTAATTAAAAGAGCAACGACTGAACCGTAAACCAAACCTACTGAAGCATCTGAATTAGAGAATGCATCGATAAATGTTTCCCCCTCAAAGAATCCACCAGTGTAAATCATTCCGATTACGTTGCAGATAATAAGTGCAGCGATAGGAAGCACAAGGTGAATAACCTTTCCTTTTTCAGAAACAGGTGGATGTGGCTGATCCTCTGCACCAGTTAATGAAGCTGCATCCTTCTTCTTTCTCTGCTTTAAAGCTGCTCTGTGATTAAGCTCTGCAAGATTCATAGAAGCATAATCAAAATTCATAAATGTAATGGTAAACATCATTACAAGTGTAAGCAATGCATAGAAGTTGTAAGGAATAGCTCTGATGAAAAGAGTAAGTCCATTTGCTCCATCTACGAAACCTGTAACAGCTGCAGCCCATGAAGAAATAGGAGCGATAATACATACAGGAGCTGCTGTTGCATCAATAAGATATGCAAGCTTCTCACGTGAAATTCCATGCTTATCTGTAACTGGTCTCATAACAGAACCTACTGTAAGGCAGTTGAAATAATCATCGATGAAAATAAGCATACCAAGAATGATTGTAGCTACCTGTGCGCCGGCCTTTGTCTTTACATGAGTAACTGCCCACTTACCAAAAGCAGCCGAACCACCGGCTCTGTTCATAAGCATTACCATACTTCCAAGGATAACAAGGAAAATAAGAATACCTACGTTCCAGCTGTCTGAAAGCTGACCAATCATTCCATCTACAAAGATGTGCTCCATAGCAGCCGTTAGATTAAAGCCTGCATATAAGAGTCCACCTGCGAAAATTCCTATAAACAAAGAAGAGTAAACTTCCTTTGTAATCAGTGCCAAAATGATGGCGATAAGTGGTGGCAGAAGCGACCAGATTGTATTAGTAAATTCCATATTCTTTCATCTCTCTTTCCAAAACTTTTGCGTGAGCCTCTTCCATTTCTGTAAGTGGCTTTCTAAGAGGACCTGCCTCAAATCCCATAATGTTAAGAGCCTTCTTAACAGGGATTGGATTAACCTCTGAGAATAGAGCATCTATAAGTGGAAGTGCCTTAAGCTGCATAGCAGCTGCCTTCTTGAAATCTCCATCGAGACATGCCTGGCATAAATCATGTGTCTGCTGTGGTGCCACATTTGAAAGAACTGAGATAACACCCTTTCCACCAAGTGACATGATTGGTACTATCTGGTCATCATTTCCAGAGTAGATATCAATGCATCCATCAGCTAACTGTGCAAGCTTTGCAATCTGGCTGATATTTCCACAAGCCTCTTTGATTGCCACAATGTTATCCACATCTTTAGCAAGTTTTACAGCTGTTTCTGGGAGAATATTGCAGCCTGTACGTGATGGTACATTGTAAAGGATGCAAGGAATCTTAATGGCATCTGCAGTATCTTTGAAATGCTCATACAAACCGTTCTGTGTAGCCTTGTTGTAATAAGGTGTTACAAGAAGAACTGCATCTGCGCCAGCCTTCTCAGCTTCCTGAGAAAGATAAATAGCTGTCTCAGTCGAGTTTGAACCTGTTCCCGCAATAACAGGTACACGCTTGTTTACAGTCTGTACGCAATGTTTGATTACATCTATATGTTCCTCATGAGAAAGTGTAGATGCTTCGCCTGTAGTTCCGCAGATAACAATAGCATCTGTGTTGTTCTTAATCTGAAATTCAATCAGATTATCAAGCTTTTCATAATTAACCGAACCGTCATTGTTGAAAGGTGTAGCGATAGCCACTGCAGCGCCAGTAAAAATACTCATTATCATATCCTCCTAAAAAAAATTGGCTAACCATTATAATAAATGGTTAGCCAAAAAATACGTTCATTTCAATGATAGCTCCCCATCTATTACTAGATGACAGTCATACGGCTCTTAACCGTATGCCCAAGACAAACACACACAGGAGTGTGCTCTCTTTCGGCGAAATCCCCTTTTATCTCATATCACTTGGGCCTGTCCCATCAATGAGATTACTAATGTTTCTCGCAACCTCTATCTCTTATTAAGTTGTGCTTATACTACATCAGTAAGTACCTAGTGTCAACAACAAATTGATAAACAATCATAGTGATGATAAAATTATTTCAAGATTTTTTAATTGGGGGACAAGTAAAATTATGAAAACATATTTCAAAAAAATCATTACTATCGCGATTTGTTTAATAACTATCCTTTCGCTCATGGCCAGCAATACTGTTATTTCTGAGGCCAAATCCAAATCATCAAAGAAATCATCTAAAAACATCGTAGTTGTCCTTGACCCTGGTCATGACACTACCCACATGGGATGCCATTATGAAAATTTTGAAGAAGGCATCGCTAATTTATATATTGCCTACTACTGCAAACAGGAGTTGGAAAAATATTCAGGTGTGACTGTATACATGACCCGCTACGGATTCGATTGTCCTTACGGTGCAAATCCTGAAACAACATCTGATTGTCTCACATCAAGAGTTGAGTATGCTAAGTCTGTAAAAGCAGATGTGCTTATCAGCCTTCACAACGATTATGATCCTGATTTGGATAAGTCACAGAATGGTGCAAAGGTCATCATTCCTAATCCAAACTACAGACCTGATTTATGTATCAAGGGACATGACCTTGGTCAGTCAATTTTGACTCAGCTCACCACTACAGGTCTTGCCGTAAACGACTGGAAGCTCTGCCCTAACGGAACAGGTCTTGTTACAAGAGATTCTGAAGGTGGTAAATATCCTGATGGTTCTGCCAAGGATTACTATGCATTGATTAATAAATCAAAGGTATCTGGCTTTGCCACTATTATTGTGGAGCACGCTTTTTGCACCAATGACTCAGATAGAATTAATCACCTTAGCACACCAGAACAGTATCAGCAGCTAGGTATCGCAGATGCTACTGGAATTGCAAACTATTACGGATTAAAACTGAAATAGGAGAATTTTTAGGAGAATATCAATGAAAAAACTAAACAGGCAGGAAATCTTTAATATTATTCAGATTGGCCATAAGGGAGATGTGGCAAGCCGTACTTTCGATATTTTCATCACTGCAACCATCCTTATAAACGTTCTTGTGATGGTGCTCCAGACATACGAACAGTTCTCGCCATATGCTGATTTATTAAATGCTCTGTCTTTAATTACAATACTTATCTTCTGTGTGGAGTATGTACTTAGAATATGGACTGCAGACCTGCTTTATCCAGAGGATTCCCGCCCAAAGGCTATAGTAAAATTCCTGCTATCCTTTGACGGTATAGTAGATTTATTTACCATACTTCCATTTTTCTTCTTATCAGGATTTGTAGCATTTCGTATTCTTAGAGTAATAAGAATTTTCCACCTGTTTAGAATCAATGGGCAGTACGATTCTTTCGCAGTTATCTTTTCAGTTTTAAAGGAAAAGCGAAATCAGATTACATCTTCTCTCGTAATCCTGATGATTCTCATGCTGGCCAGCTCTATTGGAATTTACTACGCAGAACACGATGCTCAGCCTCGTGTATTCAGAAATGCCTTTTCAGGAATATGGTGGTCTGTTTCCACACTTCTTACAGTTGGATACGGTGACATTTACCCTATCACTACTGCCGGACGTATTATGGCCATACTTACCGGTTTCCTGGGTGTTGGCGTCGTGGCTATCCCTACTGGTATCTTAAGTGCCGGATTCGTTGAGCACTACGCAAAGATGAAGCTACTTAACAATTTTGCCAGGGACGAGCAGATTGATTTGCTTACAATTCATGTTACAGAGGGACATTGTTGGAATGGATTGAAGGTTTCAGAAATTGGGGTGCCAGATCATTTCCTTCCGGCTATCGTTACCCGAGAGGGTGAATCTATGATTCCTGTACAAGATTTGAAATTAAAAATCGGCGACACAGTCATACTGGCCGCCGAAGCTTATTTCTCACATACGTACTAATGAATCGATTGCTTCACCAAATACTTCATCAGGTAAATCGTACATTAGGACTTTATCTGCTCCCAAATCCTTCGCCAGTTTTTCTCCTTCCGGAGATTTAACAACGGCAAGGATTGGGATATTATTGAAGCTTTCTCTTTGCTTCATGTATTTCATTGTTAATACACCAAATTCATTATCTTCATTAACTTCCAGTAATACCAACTTCAGTTGCTTATGATACTGGCTTATGGTGCACAGAGCATCATGGTCACTGGCTGCTGAAAGAATCTCAAAGGTTTCCCCTTTATATTCCTTCAACTTCTTAATAACATCCATTCTTCCATCATTTATGCTAATGAGAATTGGCTTCTCATAATGACGATAGTCCACACTCCAAATTGTGCAGTTATTTTTGCCACCAATTTTTGATTTATAAAGAGCATCATCTGCCATCATAAACACTTCATTGCTGTCGCGCATGCTATTACTGATAATAGCACCAATACTCATGGTAAATGGCTCGCTGTTGCCCAGATTTATATCGCTTAAAAGCTTCTGCAAAGCCCTGCAACGAGATTGAAGAATGGTAATATCACTCATTTGTGGCATCAATACCACAAACTCGTCTCCCCCATATCGTCCTGTAATATCGTAAGCTCTGAAACTGTCTAGCAATAATCTTCCCACATGTTCCAAAAGAATATCACCGGTGTTATGTCCAAGATTATCATTTACTGATTTGAAATCATCCAAATCCAAAATCATCATGGCACAATAATCATCCTCAGGTTTTTGAAGGAAATATAAATCAATCTTTGAAAGAAGAGCACCCTTATTAAATACGTGAGTAAGCTTATCCAACGAGCTTTCACCCTTCAGTTCCTTCATGGCCAAAGCCTCTCTGCTTCGCATCTCAAGAATAAGATGACCAAGGACCATGGAAACAGAATAAGCACCAAGGATCATGTAAACATCTCGTCTAAACAAGTTAAAATCTTTGAAGGTATAAGAAAATGCGGAGAATGTAACAGTAGCTACCAGCTCCTCCCAACCATACTTATACATCCTGTCTATATATAATGTAGGGAAAACAAGTATCAGCATCGGAACAAAATAGGCCTGCTTATCTGAATATACCACCGTATCAACAAGGATAAAGACCAGAGCAAGCCAAAAATAGAATGAGCAGCAAACTATTCCTGCCACTTGAGAACTTACTGGGCCGTGATTTAATAGATATACATTCACACGATATTGAATTACCATCAGAGGAAGCATTAAGACATGAACCCATGAAATTCTGAAATCTGGAACGAAAATAAGAGCAATAACTATCATCAAAAGATAGATGATGGAAATGTACATGCAGGCACGACGAAGCATGTACAGATTACCCTCATTGATTGAATCTATACATACTTCAAAATATTCATTGATATCTGCATTTTTCTGCTGGTGTTTCACAACAGATCTATACATATGTCCCTGCATTATATTTCACCTTTGCTTCAATGAATACTAATCACACAATAACGCTATCTTAAATGTATCAGATTATGATTTTCTATTGGTGTGTACACTGTGAATTTTCTGTGAGATATGTAAGTAAAGCGCAGGTTTCTGTATGTGTTGTATGACCGAACTGATCACAGACAGTATATTTCTGTAAGCTATATCCATTTGCCTCAAGATGCTTTAGGTCTCTGGCTAATGTAGCGCTGTCGCAGCTGACGTAAACAATACGGGCCGGCTGCATCTTAATCATGGTATCAAGTGCTGTAACATCACAGCCTTTTCTTGGTGGATCCACCATAATGACATCTGGGTGTGACATCTTTTCATAAATTTCTGGAAGAACTACCTCTGCCTCGCCACAGTAGAACTCAGCATTATCAAGACCATTAAGCTTAGCGTTTGCCTTTGCATTTTCGATGGCCTGTGGCACTACCTCGATTCCTATTACTCTGCCAGCATGCTTTGCCATTGAAAGGGAAATAGTTCCGATTCCACAATATAGATCCCAAACCTCTTCTGTGCCGTGTAAATCTGCATATTCTAAGGCCTTGCTATATAAACGTTCCATCTGGTCATGGTTGACCTGATAGAAGGAATTTGCGCTGATATCAAAAGCGATGGTATCACCATTTTCAAGAGTGATAGTGTCTCTGATAGCATCCTTGCCGTAAAGTGTCTTTGTCTCAAATCCCATGATAACATTGTCACGACGAGTGTTGATATTAAGAACCAGGGAAGCTAGCTCTGGCTCTACTTTTTTCACATGGGAAATCAGCGAATCGACCTTTGGAAGCTTGTCTCCATTTACAACCACGCAGACCATGGTCTCGCCTGTAGCCTTGCCTTCACGGACAAGCACATGGCGGATAACACCCTTTCCAGTAGTCTCATCATAAGGAGCAAGGTTGCATTCCTTCATGTAATCAATTACCGCATATACGATATCCATGCTCTTCTTTGAGCAAAGCTTACAATCCTCTGATGGAATGATTCTGTGACTGCGTGCACCGTAAAATCCAGCAACAATATTGCCTTCTTTATCAAGGCCCACAGGTACCTGTGCCTTATTTCTGTAGCGAAGTGGATCCGTCATGCCAAGGATAGGCTCTCTGATAGAATCCACAAAATCTCTGTCATATCCGCCTATTTTCACAAGGTTATTGGCAACAATGCTGTCCTTCAGCTCCAGCTGCTTGACATAATCCACCTGCATAATCTGGCAGCCACCACACTGTCTGGCATTAGGGCAGGCAGGCTCTACTCTGAACGGTGATGGCTCAACAACCTCTTTTAACGCTGCAAAACAGTATGTCTTTTTCACCTTAGTAATGATGACATCACAAAGGTCGCCAGCAACTGCGTCTTTGACAAAAATGGTCACACCATCAGTGTGACCAATTCCAGCCCCTTCAAGGGACATATCTTCTATTGTTAATCTTACAATATCGTTTTTATTCATTAATTCTTTCCTGTTCTACGGATGTTTGAATCAAGCAGACGATTAAATCCCTGCCATGTCAAATTGTTCTCCTCAACATTCTCAAGAGCCTCGTAGATAGTCTCAAGCTTTGCATCGATATTATCAGCAAATGAAAGAGCAATAGCCTCTGCAATAGCTGGCTTCTTAGGTGAACCAAATTCAAGCTCTCCGTGATGTGAAAGGATACAGTGGATAAGCTCTTTACGCTTAACAGCTGGGAATCCTTCGATATCATCGATAGCTCTGTCTACCATCGTAGCTCCTACGTATATGTGGCCAAGAAGCTGACCCTCATCTGTGTAATCGTTGCGTGGGAACTCTGAGAGCTCCTTTACCTTACCGATATCGTGGAAGATAGCGGCAGTGATAAGTAAATCTCTGTCTAAGAATGGGTACTGTCTGCTGAAATAATCGCAGTTTGTAGCAACTGAAAGTGTGTGCTCCAAAAGACCGCCTGTAAAACCGTGATGAACAGACTTGGCTGCTGAGTGAGCTTTGAACTCCTCGATAAATGCCTGATCTTCAACGAAATATTTCTTGAGTAATGCCTTCATGTAAGGTGCCTGGATGGAATTGATAAGAGCCATCAAATCATTCCACATAACACCGATGTCCTTCTTGCTGGATGGGATGTAATCTGAGATATCAAACTCACCCTCATTAGCCTTGCGAAGGCGCTTTATATTGAACTGTAATGCACCATTCCAGCTGGTGATATCACCTGTAACTGTGATGAAATCCAACTCATCGTAATCGCTGATGCCCTCGGAATCTACATCCCAAATCTTTGCATCGATAGTGCCAGTCTTATCGCATAATGTAAGTGACTCAAAAGCCTTTCCTGTCTTAGAAATGCCCTGTGTCTTCTTCTTGCACAAGTAAGTCTCTGTGCCTCTGTCTCCCTCTCTGAGGGTGTTAATGTACTTCATGTATATCTCCAATCTAAGCTCCAAAGGAGCCGCGCAGCATAAGCTGCAATTTAGCTTCTTTAATTATAAGGGATGAAGTCAGCATAATCAATGACTAGACCATGAGCGAAAATATAAATTATTTCACTTATTTTTAATCGTTTTCGCACATTTTATATGTTAGGATTTTCATATAAGGAGAAGTAACTATGAGTAAGATTTTATTTCCTCAGGTTAAAGGCATGCTCCACGGGGGAGACTACAACCCAGAGCAATGGCTGGACAGACCTGACATTTTAGAAAAAGATATTCAATACATGAAGGAGGCTGGCATAAACACAGTCACTATGGGTGTATTTTCATGGGCAGTTCATGAACCTACAGAAGGCAACATCAGCTTCGACTGGCTTGCTAAAATCATGGATAAGCTCTATGAAAACGGCATATATACAGTACTTGCCACTCCAACTGGTGCACGTCCTGCATGGCTTGATGAGAAATATCCTTCAGCTATGAGATGTGATGAGCGCGGCGTTAGAAATCACCACGGTGTACGCCATAATCATTGTATGCAGTCTCCAGAATTTAGGGAAAGAGTTCGCATTATGGACACTGCTCTTGCCCAGAGATTTGCCAACCATCCAGGACTTTTAATGTGGCACATTTCAAATGAGCTGAGCGGCTACTGCTACTGCGATACCTGTCGCAAGAAATTCCAGGAGTGGCTTGCTGACCGCTATGACCATGACATAAATAAGCTTAACAAAGCATGGTGGACCACCTTCTGGTCTCACACCTTCAATAGTTTTGATCAGATTGACCCACCTTATGCAAATGGTGAAAACTGCGTACTTGGGCTAAATCTTGACTGGAAGAGATTTACCACATGGTCTGCTACAGATTTCATGAGATTCGAGATAGATACTCTTCGTGCTGCTGGCGCAAAAGAGCCTACTACCACCAATTTCATGGAGATGTTCTACGATTATGATTACTGGTATATGAGCAAATTCATCGATGTTATCAGCTGGGATAATTATCCTGAAATACATAACAACCGGCAGTCAGACTCTGAACACCTTTTAGAGCGAAGCTTTAACCACGCACTATTTAGAAGTTTCAAGCCTGAGCAGCCGTTTATGATGATGGAATCAGCTCCTGGTCTTGTAAATTGGAGACCTTACAATAAATATCGTCGTCCTGGAATGCACAAACTGATTTCCATGCAGGCAATCGCAGCAGGCTCCGATACTGTTCAGTATTTCCAGATTAGAAAAAGCCGTGGCTCTTCTGAACAATGGCATGGTGCTGTCATCGACCATATTGGCACAAACGACACAAGAATTTTCAAAGAGGTAGCTTCTCTTGGCGCTGATTTGAAAAATATCTCAGAAATTACCGGCTCTGTTTCTGATAACAAAGTAGCTATCATTTATGATTGGGATAACCGTTGGGCCATTGATGATGCCTGGGCACTTGCCAATGAAACCAAGAAATTCGATGAGACCTGCATAAATATTTACAATGAATTCATGCATTTGGGCATTGAGCCAGATATTGTTTCTTCAGATAGTGACTGGAGCAAATATAAGGTCATCTGCGGACCAATGCTCTATGTTCTTCATGATGGAATCGGCCAGAAAATAAGTGATTTCGTCAGCAATGGTGGTGAATTTATGGCTACATATTTCACCGGCTATGTTAATAAGGATCTACTTGCAAATCTTGGTGGCTTCCCTGGTGATGGCCTGGATAAAGTCTTTGGTCTTCGTTCTGAGGAAATCGACACACTTTATGCTGAGGATCAGGTGACAATCAGGATTCGTGACAAGGCCAGCACAAGCACACATTCTGCTGCAGTCTATGATTATCAGGAGCTGCTTCGTGATGTTTCAGCTGATGTCATTGCTCACTATGAGAATGATTACATGGCTGGTACTCCCGCCATTACCTGCAATAAATATGGCAAGGGACACGCTTACTACGTGGCATGTCGCACCAATCAGCATGATATCGAATTCATTTATCGTGAGATGCTTGCTCATGCGGATATTCCATTTGCAAAGCTTCCTGAAGGTGTTGAAAAACACAGCAGGTATTCTGACGATACTGCATATGATTTCTATCTGAATTGCACTGAAGATGAAAAAACAATTACTGATGTTTCTGGTGTAGATTTACTTACAGGCTCTGAGGTAAGCGGCGAATTAAATCTTGGCAGATATCAGGTTGCAATAATTAAAAAATAGTAAACGTAAATTGAGCGAGGCTTTTTGGCCCCGCTCATTTTTAAAGGAGAACTATAATGAAAAATATTATAGAGAACTAGCACCTTTAAATATCTATCAAAATGTAGAATTAATTGAATTCTACAGAATCAATTATCATTGAAAGCTCATCGCTTACCATCATATCTACTTCTTCATCAGTTCCCATATACTCAACACACTCGAATAAAATAGTCTGTCCATTGTGCTCTACAACGATTGCTGTGTCGTATAAACCTAAGCCCTCTCCTACCTCAGATTCCATACAAACCCAATATGCGAACTTCTCATCTATAGTAAAAGGTCCTTCGTGAGTAGTAGCTTTATCACCCCACATTGCAACTAACTCATCTCTGGCTTCCTCTGTTGTCATACCTGTAAGTGTTGAAACGGTAACCATGCATCTGCCTGAGCAGTCGCCGGTGTAATCAAATCCTACGAAATCATTTCCTTCTTCTACCTGGAATACTTCTGAATTGTACTGAACTGTCCAACCTTCCTTACCTTCAAATGTCTTATATTCTGGGAGGCAATACTCTGTAACTGTTACATTCTCAAGCTCTGCTGCTGTTACTGTTGGAACATAATCATCTCCTGTTACTTCAAATACTTCTCCCTTGACTCCTGCAACTACTAACATTGATGTTATTGCTACAAGACCTAAGCTCATCATTCCTTTTACTAACTTTTCAAAACTCATTTCTTTGTCCTCCTAATACTACCTCTGTTTCCTCATCCCTTCCTTTATTCTGATGCCATATTATCATCCCGATTATCACACAAGTGTCACAGCAAAAATTAAATAAAAACGAGGCACCTATGATTAAAGCGCCTCGCTGTATTGCTATATTAAATATTATTTGCTGTTAACGTTGACACTGCCAAAAGCACAATCAACATCAATATTTTTTCTTTCTGTACTAGGAGCATCAATATCTACATCACCAAAATCGCATGCACACTCAATCTGGTCGTAAGTACCTGTAATATCAATATCACCTGCATTTGCACTTACCTCAGCTGACTTAGCTGTAGAATCCATAAGATTGAGATCACCTGCATTTGCATCGATACCAATTTTTTCTGCTGTCACATTCTTTACATCGATGTCTCCTGCGTTAGCATCAATATCAATCTTCTCAGCTGTAATATTATTAATATCGATATCTCCAGCATTTGCATCGATATCAAAATCATCTGCCTGAATATCCTTGATATCAATATCTCCTGCTGCAATGTCAATCTTTAGAGAGTCTAACTTTGTATTGTTTGGGACAACTATATCTAGCTTATAACCATCAAGGTTCTTCTTATGCTTAGCACTATCTTTCTGAACAATTGTAAGCTTTCCACCTTTAAGCTCTACAGTTGGCTCATACTTTTCAGGGAAGCTTGAATCTACAGAAAGCTGGCTGCCATACTTGATATTAATATCAGCTGCACTCATATCGATGACAATATCTGTTACCTTTTCATTTGAAAAATCATAATTCCTTGTCTCTGAATTTCCGTTGTGCCAGCCGTCACTGAACCAGCTAAAACCGCCAAAGTTCATAATGTGTCCCCACATAGCTGCCACTACAATAATTAGTGTAACCAACCATATTATAACTAAATATTTCTTAGTCCATTTCTTATTTTCCATTGCTTAATCCTCCTCCGCTGCCAATACAACCTCTAACAATCTGTGTGCGATTGCACCTATTACCCAAATCATCCATGTGATATGCCAATCCATAGTAACGAAACTGATAATAAGATATAAACAGGTAACTGTTGGCCAGTAAACTTCCATAACGCCCTCTGCAAATTTATTTACATACACGATATCACCTTTATCCTTTCCATAACTACCACTGATTGTCTTTGAATCATTAAGCTTTAAAACCTTTTCATAGCTTCCCATTACTGTAGTCGCATATATAATCAAGCAAACACCTGCACCTACGAAATAGAATAAGCAATTAGAAACGATATCAATATCAATTGCTGCTGTAGGAATCCATAATATGAATAACATAATTGCTACAGCAATCATTATTGCATGTGGAACTTTGAAGTCTCTCTTTTTGCTCTTTACCATATCTGCAGTAGAAAGGTCAATCTGGCAAAGCTCCTTATCTAAAAATCTCCAATCATTACCTCTGATGCCTGCAAATACAAATAATGCAACTGCAACTGCGATGCTGATAAACATTCCTGTTACACCAAGACCATCTCCTACCTCTCCTCTAAGAAGGAATTCAAAAAGAATTGGCCATGTAACTGATGTGATGCAAAGTAGCACGCCGATACCGATTAATAATCCATTTCCCTTCATTACATTTAAGTAATCCTCTACCTCTTCCATTCTAAGGAAGCGACGTGGCTTTGATTCTTCTCTCTCGTGTGTCTCCTGAAGCGCCTTTGTAAGTCCAAGATCCTCAGCAAGCTCATCGAGATTTCCGAACTCTGCAATAACTGTTCCAACTGCCTGATTTTCATTTACCCCATCAGCAATCATCTCATTAAATTTATCTTCCATCATAGAAAGCAACTCAGCCTTAGCTTTCTTAACCTCTGGAGTATTTGGCATATTTGCGAACATTGTCTCCAAATAGTTTTTTATTGTTTCCATATATGTTCTCCTATCTTCTCCTGTTATTGTTCTTCTATAAATCGTTCAATAACTTCTTTTGTTAGTTCCCACTCTTCACATTTCTCTCGGTAAAAATCTTTACCAGCGTCTGTGACTCTGTAATAAGTTCTCTTTTTTCCGTTCCCCTCTGGATCCGGGTCTGCTACGAAGGATTCTATGTATCCGTTTTTCTCCATTCGGGTGAAGGCCGAATAAAGTGTGGTCTCCTTGATTATGTATTTCTCTTCTGAGATTTTCTTTATCTGCTTTGAGATTTCATAACCATAGGATGGCTCTTTAATAAGGATGCTAAGAATCATGGTGTCGTTGTAGCCTCGGATTACGTCACTACTGATTTCGCCCATATTAACCTCCTTTATCTGTCGTACTATGTCTATCGTACTTTGCGTGTCGTACTACGTCTGATGAAGTATTTCATCTGTTGAAGTAAATATACTACGACAGACAAAGTATGTCAACACCTTTTTGTAAAATTTTTTTTATACAACAAAAAAGCTATCTGAAACTTTCGTTCCAGATAGCTCAATGTGCGATACTTTTTATACTGCATTCACTGCAACAACTCTAAGCTCATTGCTTGAGATAAACTCTGTTTTAATCCCCACTCTGTTAAGCTCAAAAGCCTTTCTAAAAACTTCCTCCAATGTTGCACACTTAATGATTTCGCCGATCTTCATTTTCTAACTCCTCCTCGTAATTTGTTTTCACTAGTCTTTTTATCGGACGTGTTCTTTTTTTCTTTAGTCCTTTTTACAAAAAAAAATATATCATAACTTTTATCACACAAGTATCACACTAAAAATGGCCAATCTGTTACAGTCACAAGCCATAATATTTCTACATTCAGCTGAAGAAAGCTTCATTTAAGAAATATTAGAGCTTGTTACCTACAGATTGGCCTCAATATTCTACATTTATTTAAAAGTTACAATCGTAACGCCGGCGTCGCCTTCTCCGAATTCTCCAAGGTGGAATTCAGCTACATTTTTACATTTGCGAAGGTACTGCTGCACACCAGCTCGGAGGGCTCCGGTACCCTTTCCATGAACAACTCGAACTGAGGTAAGGTGGCTGATGTATGCATCATCAAGATACTTCTCCAGCTTTGCGATACCTTCATCAACTGTGCATCCAAGAAGATTAATTTCTGGTGAAATAGATGCTGCCTTATTGAATCCGCCGTAAGTCATATTCTTGACTCTTGTGCCCTTCTTAGGAACAAACTTATCCTCTTCCTCTATAAGCACAAGGTCCTTGATATTTACAGTGGACTTCATAATACCCATCTGTACTGTCACATCGCCCTTAGCGTTAGGAGCGGTACAAACATTTCCTGTGAGATTCATAGAAAGTACCTTTACCTTGTCTCCCACACGGAGATTTGTAGGTACGTTGTGGTTCTCCTGAACCTCCTGCTTTTCCTTGGCCTTGCTCTTAGCTTTGTTGATACCCTGACCAAGGGCTGCACGCTTAGCCTCCATGGCAGAAATATTTCCGCCACCCTTGCCAAATTTATTAAAGTCGCGAATGGTCTCATCCGCAATGTCCTTGGCCTCCTGAAGGATAGCTGCTGCATCTTCGTGTGCCTGACGGATAAGTTCCTCACGCTGAGTCTTAATCTTCTCTTCTTTTGCTGTAGCACTGGCAAGCTTTGCCTCTGCCTCTTTTAAAGCTGCGGCTGCCTCTGCTGCATCCTCCTCTACCTGATGACGCTTCTGCTCCAGATCAACCATCAAATCTTCAAAAGACTTGTCATCCTCTGACAATCGTCCCTGGGCATCCTCAATTAAGTCTGCTGGAATTCCAAGCTTAGAAGAAATAGCAAATGCGTTAGACTTTCCAGGCACACCAATAATTAAGTGATATGTAGGGCTGAGGGTCTCAAGGGAGAATTCACATGAAGCATTCTCAACACCCTCTGTTGAAAGAGCATATACCTTAAGCTCACTGTAGTGAGTGGTAGCCATAGTCCTAACATCTAATACATGAAGTCTGTCTAAAATAGACTGGGCAAGGGCTGCACCTTCCTTAGGATCTGTACCAGCACAAAGCTCATCAATAAGGATAAGGAACTGTGGAACTTTCTGCTCCTCCTTTGTTCCGTGAATTACCTTTGAATGTACAAAGTCCTTCTTATTTTCTGCATTAAGCTTCTCAGTCTCCTTTGAGTAGCTTCCACCATTGATTGCTTCTAAAATGTGGACAATGTTAACCATATGAGATGAGAATGTGGAAAGTGACTGCTCGATAGACTGCTCGTCACCAATATCTGCATAAACATCATCAAATACTGCCACCTGGCTTCTATCCTTTGCAGGAATATGAAGACCAGCCTGTGCCATGAGTGTAAGAAGACCACATGTTTTAAGTGAGACAGTCTTACCACCAGTGTTAGGACCTGTAACAAGAAGAAGATTGTAATCCTCTCCAAGTTTAATATCTGTAGCAACAACCTTCTTAGGGTCAAGAAGTGGATGTCTTGCTCCGCGAAGGTTAATGATTCCATCCTCATTAAACTCTGGGCTGCTTGCGTTAAGCTCGATTGCATAACGGCCCTTTGCAAGAATGAAATCAATCTCTGTAAGCAATTCGTAATTACGAATTATTCCTTCAGAAGCATCAGCTATCTTATTTGAAAGAATAGCAAGGATACGCTCTATCTCATCCTGCTCACGTACCTGTAGCTCGCGCATCTCATTATTTAAATCGACAGCCTGCATAGGCTCAATAAAAAATGTAGAACCTGTTGAAGACTGGTCATGAACCATACCTGGCACTCTTGATTTGTAGTCAGCACGGACAGGTAGACAGAATCTGCCACCTCGAACTGTAACTACTGGCTCCTGCAAATAGCCTCTTGTAGTGCTGTTATTAAGCATGGAATTCATTACGCTCTTAATCTTCTCATTAGTGCGCTGCATTCCCTTTCTGATATCGTAGAGGGCTGTGCTGGCATCATCTGCGATTGTCTCCTCATCGATGATACATCTTCTGATTTCATTTAGAATCTGCACCTCTGGAGAAAGGCCATTGAAATAGAAGCTGAGGGCATCCTCTTCCTCCATCTGCTTGCCGTATGCAGCCACGCGCTTTGTAACCTCAAGAACATTTGCCACTGCAAGAATCTCCTCAATGCTCAGAGAAGAACCAAGCTCTAATCTGGCAAGTGACGGACGCAAATCAGTGGTACCGCTGGCGCTTACATCTGAAAACTTTACAAGACGATTAAAAGCGCAGGCAGTCTCCTGCTGCATCACCTTGATTTCCTCGATATCGTTAATAGGAAGAAGCTGCTTACAACGAAGCTTTCCTGACTCACATGTAGCCAGCTCCGATAACCTGTTTATTATCTTGTCATATTCTAGTGTTTTTAATACTTTTAAGTTCATAATTCACTCCGAAAATAAAAATTACCTGTGATGACCTCAATCATAAGGTTTTTATTATAAAAATGCAAATTAATACACACATTATCCTGTATAATTTCGGCATTTTTATTATTTCATATTTCCTTGACAACAGTTATAATGTGCGCGTTATTTTTTATACTTATTTATAATTGCGGAATTATAAGTATTTTAAGTTTTAAGGGAGAATGAAATGGTAGAATTATTGAAACTTATTGAGAGCTATGGAGATGCTCCAGCTTTCAAAAACTTGGCTGGTGAAAACAGCTTTGAAGTTACTTACAGACAGTATCTTAACAAGATGAAGGCTTGTGCTTACAACCTTCAGCAGACTTTCGGTGATCTCACAGGAAAGCACATCGGTATCATGGCCGACAGCAATTACGAGTACACAGTTATCCTCGGTGCTGTTCTTTTCAGCAGAGGCGTCCTTGTACCTGTAAACTTCTTCGAGACTCCAGAGAACATCGAAGCAGCTATTTATCGTTCAGATTTAGATGGCTTCATCGTTGAAGAAAAGTACAGAGAAAAGGCTGTTGGCAACTTCACTATTGCGGATAAGGATGAAATCCTTAAGGAAGGTAACGGCAGCATTGAGCTTAAAGACTTCACAGAGGAAGAGAAGAACAACCTTGCTCTTATCATCTTCACATCTGGTACAACAGGTCTTTCAAAGGGCGTTATGCTTTCAGTTAAGAACCTTTTAGGTTTTGAGGCTACAGGTCACAACAATGATTACTCAGAGGATGCAAAGGGTGCTGCTGGACTTAGAATATACAACGTATTCCCATTCTATCATGTTGCGGGTATTGTAGGATGGCTTTACAGAATCGAGCAGAGAGCTACCACATATCTCAGCGCTGATCCAAGAAATGTACTTTCAGATCTTGAGGGTGAGCAGATTGATGTTGGTCTTGTTACTCCTGGTATCATGAATCTCTGGGAGACATGTATCAAGAAGGGCAACATGGACCGTTTAGGTGGTCTTAAGCTTGTTCTTACAGGTGGCGCTAAGCCTGATGTTGATGTAATCAACACATTCCTTAGCAACGGTATCGGATTCGGTCAGTACTACGGTTTGACTGAGGCAAGCGGTAACATCACATGTAACTTCGACGTTGCAAATCACCTTGAGTCAGTTGGTCGTATGGTTGACGGCTGTGAGGTTGTTTTCATTGACGGCGAGATTTGTATTAAGTACTACGGTGTAATGCTTGGCTACTACAAGGATCCAGAGGGTACTGCAGAAATCCTTGATGAGGACGGTACTCTTCACACAGGTGACCTTGGTTATCTTGATGAAGATGGATTCCTTTACATCACAGGTAGAAAGAAGAATCTTATCATCCTTTCAAGTGGTGAAAATGTTAGCCCTGAAGAGCTTGAGAAATTCGCTTACGGCTGCCCAGCAGTAAAAGAGTGTAAGGTATTCGCAAACAACGACAGAATTAACATCGAAGTATTCTGTGAGCAGGATGCTCAGGAAGAAGTTAAGAATCACATTGCTGAGATTAACAAGAAGCTTCCTATCTTCAAGAGAATTTACAACGTAGAATTCCGTGATGAGGAATTTGAAAAGACAGAGCTTGGAAAGATTAAGCGATAAAAATATAAGGGTTGGAATTGCTCCAACCCTTTTTTTTACTTCTAGATTTCTCTATTTTTAATTTCAATGTAGGATTTCACTACCTCGATAAGTCTGTCATAATCCATGACGCCTGTATCCAGACAGAAGTCATAATTTCTGGCATCATTCCAGTCACGACCTGTGTAGTACTTGTAGTAATCTGCACGGTGCTTATCGATATCATGCATGCGCTTAATAAGCTCTGCATCTGTTCCGCTTACCTGTCTGCGCAAACGTGTCAGGCAATCTTCTTCTGATGCATAAAAGAAAAGGGAAAGCACATATGCCCTGTCCTTCAAAATGTAGTCCGCGCATCGACCTACGATAATGCAGCTTTGTGTGTTTGCAATTCTCTTGATAACATCTGCCTGAAGCTCAAACAGATTGTCATCTGATGTAAAAGCTGCATACTCTGGACTTAATGGAAGTCCCTTGTAATGAGCCTTGGCAGAAAGGAAAATCTTTCTAACGTGTTCATCCACCTCACCGAACAACTCCTCGTTTATTCCGCTTTGGTCAGATGCCATTCTAAGAATCTCTCTGTCATAAACTGGAAGACCCAATTCTTTGCCAAGCTTCTTCGCAAGAGTAAGACCTCCCGAACCATAACTTCTAGCAATACTAATAACTAGCTTCTTTTCATCCCCCATGATGAAACCTCCCTATTCTCCTAGATATGCCTTCTTGATAGAATCATCATTCATAAGAGTTTTGGCATCTCCAGAAAGTACGATGTTCCCCGTTTCCAATACATACGCACGATCTGCAATAGCAAGTGCCTTCTTTGCATTCTGCTCTACAAGAAGTACTGTGGTGCCTGCCTTGGAAATCTCCTGGATGATATTGAAAATCTCTTCCACGTAGATAGGTGAAAGTCCCATTGAAGGCTCATCCATAAGGATAATACGGGGCTGGCTCATAAGAGCTCGACCCATGGCAAGCATCTGCTGCTCACCGCCTGAAAGGGTTCCTGCCAGCTGATTCTGACGCTCCTTCAAACGTGGAAAGCTTTCGTATACACGATCAAAAGCATCCGCGATTTCCTTCTTGTTACTTCTAGTATATGCTCCCATTTTCAAGTTTTCAAGCACTGTTAATCCAGGGAAAACTCTTCGTCCTTCCGGAACGTGAGCCATTCCCATAGATACGATTTTATGGCCTGGAACCTTTGTAATATCAACGCCTTCCAACAGGACCTGACCTGAAGTAGGCTGAAGCATTCCTGATATAGTCTGAAGAGTGGTGGTCTTGCCTGCGCCGTTGGCACCGATTAATGCTATTACCTCACCCTCATTGACTTCAAATGAAATCCCTTTAAGGGCTTGGATTACTCCATAATTTACAACTAAATCTTTTACTTCTAACATACTATTCTCCTAAATATGCCTTAATAACCTCAGGATCATTTAACACCTCACTGGTGCGTCCCTGAGCTAATACTCGTCCAAAGTTTAATACTGTAAGCTTCTCGCAGATTCCTGAAACAAGCTTCATATCATGTTCGATAAGAAGGATTGTCACACCAAACTCTTTTCTGATAAGTGCAATGGTGTTCATCAAATCGCGAGTCTCATTTGGATTCATACCTGCTGCAGGCTCATCCAAAAGAAGAAGCTTTGGATTTGTGGCAAGTGCTCTTGCGATTTCAAGCTCTCTCTGCTTTCCATAAGGAAGATTAGATGCAAGAATATCTGCTGAAGAATCCAGTCCAAATACTGAAAGAATCTCCAGTGCCTTTTTATCCATTTCCTTTTCTGTAGCAAAATACTTTGGCAATCTGAAAATGCCTGTAGCTGTGCCATATTCAAAGGAATTATGTAATCCGATTTTTACATTATCAAGTACACTCTGGTCTCCGAAAAGACGAATATTCTGGAATGTACGAGCTACACCAGCCTTATTAATATCAGCCGTCTTCTTACCAGTAACATCCTTATCAGCAAGGAAAATCTTGCCATCTGTAGGTTTGTAAATACCAGTAAGCATGTTGAAAACTGTAGTCTTTCCTGCACCGTTTGGTCCGATTAATCCATAGAGCTCTCCCTCCTCAATAGAAAGATTGAACTCGTCAACTGCTCTAAGACCACCGAAGGAAATGCCTAAATTTGTAACTTCAAGTAAGCTCATTACTGCACCTCCTTCTTCTTAAATTTACCAAGTATGGCTGCTGCTGTAAGACCGTGGTCATCTCTCCACTTAAGGATACCTGGTGCCCAGTTGAAGAGCATCAGTACAATCAGCACGATTGAGTAAATAAGCATTCTGTATGTAGAAAGTCCTCGAAGGAGCTCTGGAAGCATTGTAAGAACTACTGCTGCAATTACTGAGCCAGAGAAGTTTCCGATTCCACCAAGAACTACATATACAAGTATCATGATAGACATGTTGTAACCGAAGTTGTTTGTTGTAGCTGTCAGGGAATTGATGTTGTGAGCATAAAGCACTCCACCGAGACCTGCGATAGCTGCTGATATCGTAAATGCGATAAGCTTGTACTTTGTAACTGGAAGACCTACTGTCTCAGCTGCGATCTGATTATCGCGAATGGCCTTTACAGCACGTCCTGTTCTTGAGTTTACAAAGTTGTGTGTAATTACAAGTGCCAGAATCAAAAGTAATACTGCAATTGTAAATGTAGACTGACGTGGTGTTCCTGTAATACCCTGTGGGCCATTGATAAGCATTTTTCCATCAAGTTCCAAGCCAAGTGAAAGCTGATCCTTGATTGAAAAATGGATTCCCTTTGAATCCTTACCAATATACATTACGTTGATAACATTTTTGATAATCTCTCCAAAGGCAAGTGTAACAATAGCAAGGTAATCACCTCTTAATCTAAGAACTGGAATGGCAATTAAGAATCCAAAAAGGGCTGCCATAGCTGTACCGATTACAAGGGCAAGGATAAATCTAGGTACATCAGGAATAGTCTCCTGAGTGGCACGTGAGAAGAATGCCGATGTAAACGCACCTACGCACATGAATCCTGCGTGACCAAGGGAAAGCTCTCCCAAATATCCAACGCAAAGATTAAGCCCTACTGCAACAAGTGAATAGGCACATACTGGAACAAGAAGTCCCTTCATAAGTGAGCTTAAATTTCCTGTGCTGTCCATAATAGACATAACAATATAAAGAACGATAATTACAGCAATTGATGTAATCAGCTTCTGTGTAGATTTGTTTAAATTCTTGTATAAATTCATCGTCGCCACCTACACTTTCTCTTTAATCTGCTTGCCTAAAATACCAGTAGGCTTAACAAGTAATACAATAATTAATACCGCAAATACGATAGCATCTGCCAGCTGGCTGGAGATGTATGCTTTTGCCAAAATCTCGATAATACCAAGAAGGAGTCCACCGATAAGCGCTCCTGGGATTGAACCGATTCCACCAAATACAGCAGCTGTGAATGCCTTGATACCTGGCATTGAGCCTGTGTAAGGAGTAAGTGATGGATATGATGAGCAAAGAAGTGCACCAGCGATTGCTGCAAGTCCTGAACCTATGGCAAATGTAAGTGAAATAGTTGCATTTACATTGATACCCATAAGGATTGCTGCTTCCTTATCTTCTGATACTGCACGCATTGCCTGACCTGGCTTTGTGTTCTTTACAAACCACATAAGGACAATCATGATCACTACACATGTGATAATTGTGATAATGGCATTGCCTGTGATTTTAAGAGCGCCACCAGCAAGTGTGATTCCCTGCCACTTAATTACAGATGTGAAGCTTACAGGATTTGAACCAAACAACATCAGAGCCATATTCTGAAGGAAATAGCTGACACCGATAGCTGTAATCAACACTGCCAGATTAGTTGCCTTTCTAAGTGGTTTATATGCTATCTTTTCTATAATCATTCCAAGTGCTGTACAGCATACAATTGAAATAACAATAGAAAGTACAGCAGGCATGCCCGAGTTGGCCATGCACATGAAAACAACATATGCACCAATCATGATAACGTCGCCGTGAGCGAAGTTAAGCATCTTTGCGATACCATAAACCATGGTATATCCCAAAGCGATTATTGCATATACGCTTCCAAGGCTTAATCCATTGATTAAATAGGTTAAAAATCCCATAACTACAATCTCTCTTTCAAAAAATATAAATTGCGATGCAAAGTCCCCCTGATTAGAGAGACCATGCATCGCCTTTGATACATCTTTAAATTTCTATTTTCCTTAGTCTACTGAAGCATAAGCACCGTCTTTGATTACTACAGCCTTAGGTGCCTTAGAAACTTCACCCTTGTCATTCCAGCTCATTCCCTCACCTGTAAGTCCATCGTATGATACGTTCTGGATTTCAGTGATAAGTGCCTCACAGATTTCCTCTGCTGAAGCCTCTGGTGTAAGACCTGCTGACTCAAGAGCCTTCTTTAAAATGTATACTCCGTCGTAAGCATCAGCTGCGAACTGGTTAGGTGTGCCACCGAACTTCTCCTCATACTTAGAAACGAAGTTCTTTGTTGCCTCGTCATCTGCATCAGCAGCGAATGGTGTAAGAAGGTAAACACCTTCTGCAAGCTTAACATCGAAGTTTTCAACTGAAAGAAGTCCATCAAAGCCATCTACACCAAACATTACTGGAGCATATCCCATCTGGTTTGCCTGTGTAAGAACAATCGAGCCTTCTGTGTAGTAGAAAGGAAGGAATAGTAAATCTGCCTCGGCATCCTTACACTTCTGAAGCTGTGTTGTGAAATCAGTCTTTGAATCTGCAGTGAAAGCTTCTGTTGCTACGATCTCAAGTCCAATTGCCTGAGCCTCTGCTGCAAATGTCTGATAAACACCTGATGAATATGGATCTGAGCTATCGTAAATTACGCCTACCTTTGTTGCAAGCTCATTATCCTTAATATAGTCTGCTGAAACTTTTCCCTGGTTAGGATCAGAGAAGCAAACCTGGAATACATTGTCATGTCCGTTTGTTACATCTGTAGATGAAGCAGATGGTGTAAGCATGAACATTCTGTCTGCGTATGTCTCTGCTGATACTGCCTGTCCTGCACCTGAAGTAACTGTTCCCTCGAGAATCTGCATTCCCCAGTCCTTCAAAGTATTGTATGCATTTACTGACTTCTGCTGATCAGCCTCGTCATCCTGGAAATTGAAAGAAATATTATAACCATTGATTCCGCCTGCCTCGTTTACCTCATCTACTGCAAGCTGAATCGCATTCATAACACCCTGTCCGTACTGAGCAGCACCACCTGTGATTGGTCCGATACCACCAATTCTCCATGTGAGCTCTCCTGATGTGTCTACTGATTCTCCACCTGTAGCTGAACCAGAATTGCTTCCGCAGCCTACAAATAAAGAAGCTGTCATTGCTGCACAAAGTGCTAAACTTAAAGCCTTCTTCTTCATAATTATACCTCCTGTTTTCTTCGCAAGTGATACCTCTCGTTCACTTCAACACTTTAGTTTGCGAAACTACTTTGAAGATATAATAAATCTTGTTTAAATTATTTGCAAGAAAAACTTTCACACTTTAACTCGCTAATGTGTCCTTCCGGTAGTTTTTCCTCATCCAGCACAAGCGGTCCAAACGCCGTTCTTTTCAGCTCTAGCACGGTTTTTCCCACTGCAAAAAACATTCTTTTTACCTGGTGAAATTTTCCTTCATGAATGGTAATATAGCAGGATTTTCCACCCTCATATTTCACAGTAGCTGGTGCTGTAAGGTCTCCTTCACCTATACGAACCCCTGCCTCAAGTGCAGCCACATCCTCAGAAGTTAATTCACCATCTAACTCCACATAATATGTTTTATCCACATGTTTTTTAGGAGAAAGCATGTCGTGTGCCAACTGGCCGTCATTTGTTATCAAAAGAAGACCTGTTGTGTCCTTATCCAGTCTTCCCACTGGCGCAAGACCCTTTGGGGCATCAGGGCACTGACTGTAGAACACATCCATAATTGTTCTCTCGTGAGCATCCTCTGTAGCGGTGATAACCCCCTTAGGCTTGTTGATAACGTAGTAAGAAAATTTCTTGTATGTGTATTCTTTGCCCTGATATGAAATCTGGGCTGTATTTTCATCTACCTTAGTCTCAGGCTTTGTAGCTTTCTCTCCGTCTACAAAAATAAGGCCCTTCTTAAGAAGAGCCTTTACCTCAGACCTTGTTCCGATATTTAATTCTACCAAAAGCTTGTCTAATCGCATCATATTCAATTTACCTTAGTATGAAATTACTTCGTATCCTGTCTCTGTAACAAGTACCTGATACTCCCACTGTGCAGAAGGCTTTCCATCAAGTGTAGAAACCTCCCAGCCATTGTTAGGGTCAGTCTTAATCTTCTGAGTACCCATGTTAATCATAGGCTCGATTGTAAACATAAATCCTGGCACCAAAAGAAGTTCTGTTCCAGGAAGTGTATTGTAACCTACCCATGGCTCCTCGTGGAATTCAAGACCTACGCCGTGTCCACCAATCTCACGAACAACCTGATATCCGTTGGCATGAGCGTGCTTGCAAATAGCAGCTCCAACATCGCCAAGGAATCCCCATGGCTTAACCTGCTCAAGTCCAAGGTCACAACATTCCTTTGTAACCTCTACAAGCTTTCTTGTCTCTGGATCAACATCACCAATCATAAACATTCTTGATGAATCAGAGAAATAACCATCTAAAATTGTAGAGCAATCTACATTTACAATATCGCCACTTTTAAGGATAACATCCTTTGAAGGATATCCGTGGCAAACCTGATCATTTACAGATGTACAAACACTGTATGGGAAGCCCTCGTAATTAAGAGGAGCTGGAATACCACCCATCTTTGTGGTGGTATCATAAACAATCTTATCGATTTCTGCTGTGTTCATTCCCTCGTGAATGGCCTCAGCAACTGCATCGAGACAAGCCATGTTAATAACTGCTGACTGTCTAATCTTTTCAACCTGCTCCGGTGTCTTAAGCATATCATGAGTAGGAACCTTGTGCCCCTTAACAGCAAAGCTTTCTATCTTTCTGTCCATTGCCTCGTGGCACTGCTTATACTTACGACCACTGCCACACCAGCATGGGTCATTTCTATTTAACTTGATCATTTTAAAGTCCTTTCTTCTTTTCTTTATGCTTTTCCTTGTCCTCATCGGTCAATCCATTAATATAATTTATCTTAGTATGTTTGAGAGTAATATCTCCAAGAACAAATTTGTCCCATAATTTATCATTTATTTTAACAGAATGCTCGTCTCTGATAAGGCCATAGTAATAACCATCGTATTTGTAGGCAGCCTGACTAGGCCCCTTTTCCTTAGCGAGGTAATTCTGATATTTTTCTGCTACTGCTGCAATTCTGATTTGTTCATTGATAGTTTCCTCATCGCAAGGAAGCTTCTCCCATTGAACATCAAGCAAATCTTCCCAAAAATCATTCATTGCAAATGAGAGATTTTCCTCCTCATCTGCAGTGAGTGTATCCATTCCTTCTTTTACTGCAAGCTGATAAAAAAGATGGTCATGAATAGCCATATCCATAACAACGTCCTTAGATGCGCTTTGGATAAATGTCTCGTTGGTGTAAAGATTCCAGAAATCCTTAGTGTAGTCCTTATTATACACCTTTGCATGCTCCTCTACCTTCCTCTCTTCAAAAAGGATGTAAAAAGCAAGATCCCTGAAAGTAACCTCTTCATCATCGATGGTAACCGCAGTGTCATCTAAGTGCTCGTTATATTTCAACGGCCCTCTGCCATCTCTCATGGTAATAAGTGCGTAGATTATAACACCTACGCACAAAATAACCAATATTATTTTTATAAGCTTTTGAATAATCATAGCACCCTTCTAATCGTAATGATTGAGTGACAAGTGACAGGTCGATAGTTTGTAATACCAGTGGCTGTACTCTGTGCCTCAACAATAAGACCGCCACCGGCATAAATAGCCACGTGACCTGGGTAACATACTATATCTCCTGGCTGCATGTAATTGTAACTTACTTCCTGACCAACACCACGGAATGAACCTGATGTCATACGTGAACCATATGTGATGCCGAAGTTTGCCAATACACCCTGAACGAAGCCAGAGCAATCGCAACCATCTGTAAGGGAATTACCTCCCCAAACATATCTGTTTCCAACAAACTGATTTGCGTATGATACTACGCTGGAACCGCTGGTTCCTGTTCTATAACCTGGATTTAAATCGCCATTAACGTTGTAATTTCCACTGGTTCTAACCTCTCCAGAGGCACCTCCTGCGGCAGCTCTGGCAGCGGCTTCTCTGGCGGCTCTAAGAGCAGCCTCACGAGCGGCAATTTCCTTTGCTTCTTTAAGCTCAGCGTCCAAATCATCCATCTCGCCTCGCTTTTCGGTAACCATAACCTCAAGAGCAGCCTCCTGAGTCTTCAGCTCTTTCTTTGCTGACTCAAGTGATGCCTTTTCCTCTTCAAGGGCAGCGGCAAGCTCTTCGATTTCTGCCTGTGTGGCAATAAACTGATCAAGCTTTGCTCTGTCATATTCATAAACGCTGTTGGCGTAATCCATTCGATTCAAAAACTGTGTGATGGAACCTGACTGGATAAGCATTTCAAAAACGCTTTCCTGAGGAGTTTCGTACATGTACTTGATACGAAGTTTCATAGCTGCATACTGAGATTCCCTGGCTGCAGTGGCCTCCACAAGGGCTGCCTGAGTATCTTCTATTTCTGCTGCAGTGGTATCAATTTCTGCATTTATCTCGGCTATCTGACTAACCAAGCTATATAAATCAGCATCTAAGGCATCAATCTCATCCTGCAAAGCATCCTGCTCTGCCTCAATCTCTGAGATAGAACGAACTGCATTAGAGACAGTGGAATCGGAAGCAAGAACTGCCACGCTAACCACTATACATATTGCTGCCTTAGCAATCTTTGAATATTTCATAAACACTATCTCCAAAAGCTGGTAAACCCAATATCTGGGGATTTTTACACAATCCCTCTATATTATGATACAAGTTATAGAAGACCTTTTCAACCTATAAAAAGAAAACGACCCCAGCCTAAGCTGAGGTCGAATTTGAAGCCATTATGAAATTGTAACTAGCAAAGTTTCATGCGAATTTCTTTAGTAATGATGTCTGTATAGCTGAAGGATAACAACTGTGATGGACATGTCTCGGTGTCGTCAACTAATATAGTAAAAACACTTGGGTAAGCCTCTTGAATAACACCTTGCTGAATGTCAACCTTGTTACGACCCTTGTCTAACTGAATAACAACTCTACTACCGCACTGCGATCTAACAGATTCGCGCACCTTGTCAAAGTCCTCTCGTTCCATGATGTCTCCCCCTTTTCTAGCAATATAAATATTGCAGTTCTAGCAATTTATAATTTGCTAGGTGTAGTTTACCATTTTTTGTACAATTTGTCAAAATTTTGGAGGAATTTTTTGAATATTTATCATAAAAAATGCCCGTGAACCCTTATAAATGTTACGCTTTATAACGTTAATTAAAACTAAATTTAAGCCTCCCGGAAAATTAGTTTCTAGCTATTTGATAAATAACTACTACTATTTTATAATTATATTATCTTAAATTTGGAGGTAGACATGATTCGTACTGTCATAGTTGTTTTATTTATTAGCATTTTTTTGATTTGTAGTATTCCTATTTGGGGAATTCTTTTCATTATAGGTCTCTTCAATAAAAAGGCCAAAGACGTTATTGGCTACAAATGTGTTGCCTGGGCATTTGGTGTGGTAGCTTTCCTGGCTGGCGTTAAATACGAGGTTCACGGTATCGAGAACGTGCCAAAGGACAAGTCAGTTCTTTTCATTGGAAATCACTTAAGCTATTTCGATATTGTTTTGGCTTATCACCTTTCACCACATGTTACAGGATTTTTATCAAAGGATGACCTTAAGAAGGTACCTCTTTTAAATGTCTGGATGATGATGAACTATTGCCTTTTCCTTACTCGTACAGATCCAAGACAGGATTTAAAGCTTATCTTAAAGGCACAGGACTACATCAAAGCCGGCATTTCAATGTTCATCTTCCCTGAGGGAACACGTTCAAAGACTGGTGAGATGGCTCCATTCCACGAAGCATCTCTTAAGATTGCCACAAAGACTGGTTGTCCAATCGTTCCTGTATGTTTCACAAACACCAGAGAAATTTTGGAAGCTCATATGCCTAGAATCAAAAAGACAAAGGTTGTTGTTACCTTCCTTCCAGCTATCGATCCTAACGCACTTGAAGGCGAAAACAAAAAACGCCCCGGAGCATATGTCCAGGGCATTATGGCAAAACAGCTTGAAGCTGATGCAAAATTAATTTAATTAAGCGAATCTCTCGCAAATAGCCTCAACAACAGTTGAGAAGTTCATAAAGTGAGACGCCTTCACTAAAATGGTGTCGCCACCACGAATAATTGGTAATAAGTCTTCTAACATAGCTTCTACATCGGCATAGTGATGTGCCATGCAGGAGCTATTTTTTTGACTAAGAGACTTATTAATCTCCTCAGACAACTCTCCTACTGTGAAAACATATCCAATATGGTTGTCCTCAAGAGCCTGTCCGATTTCGTAATGAAGCTGACGCTCATCTTCACCAAGCTCACCCATATCTCCAAGAACTGCAATTGAACGCCCTGGCGCCTTGCCGAGGACCTCAATAGAAGCCTTCATAGATACAGGATTTGCATTGTAACAGTCATCAACGATAGTGATATCTCTAACCTCGATAACGTTATTACGTCCTGCTATTGTGCTGGCCTTTTCAAGACCACGCTTGATTTCTTCGTCTGTAAGGCCAAGCTCCTTGCCCATTGCTGTAGCTGCAAGAGCATTCATAACATTGTGTGTACCTGGAAGAGGAATACTTGCCTCGAATGTATCTCCAAAAGCTGTGATAACCGCTCTTGTACCTGTCATTCCCTCAGCTGTAACTTCGCTGGCGCTGACTTCCTGGCCATTAAGACCATAGAAAATCTTTCTCATTCCAAGTGTGTCTGCATTGATAAGCTTGTCGTCATCTCCGTTAAGGATAACCACGCCATTCTTATTCATGTGCTCAAACACTTCTGTCTTGGCCTGAAGAATACCATCACGATTTTTAAGGAATTCCAAATGGCACTGACCAATATTTGTCATTACTACATAATCAGGCTTTGCAATATCTCCAAGGCGGTGCATCTCACCGAAATCTGAGATTCCCATCTCCACAACTGCCACCTGGTGCTCGTCCTTTATACGGCAGATTGTAAGTGGAAGGCCGATTTCATTGTTGAAATTGCCCTCTGTCTTAAGGACTTCATACTTTGTGCCAAGTACTGATGCAAGCATCTCCTTTGTACTAGTCTTTCCGACGCTACCGATAACACCAATAACAGGAATGCTAAGCTGCATTCTGTAGTCTGTGGCAATCTGCTTAAGCGCAAGCTTTGTGTCCTTTACAATAATGTATGGGCCTGAAGGATTCTCAAGTGCTCTTTCTGAAAGGCTGGCAAGAGCCCCCTTTGAAAATGCATCCTCAATAAAATCATGGCCATCAACTCTGGCTCCAACCATTGGGATAAACAGGAAATCCTTTTCCACCTTACGGTTGTCATTGACCGCACCCTGTATTTCTGAATTTTTTAGGGCTTCCATGCCCTCAGGCAAAATCAGCTGCCCATCAACTACCTGAGCAACATGTGCCAATGTCATATTTCTCATATATCTATTCTTTCTAACTAAACTTATGCGTACTTCATTAATGATACTTTGATGAGATGCTCACACAAATCCTCGAAGTTCATGCCAACAACTGCTGCTTCCTGTGGAAGAAGGCTTGTTGGAGTCATGCCAGGAAGAGTGTTTGCCTCCAGACAGTAAATATTCTCATGCTCATCCATCATAAAATCGATGCGGGCATATGTTGTAAGACCAAGTGCCTTAAATGCTGTCTCAGCAAACTTCTGCATCTTAGTAGTAGCCTTTGTGCTAATCTCTGCAGGACATGTCTCAACAGCTGAACCAGCAGCATACTTATTCTTGTAATCATAGAATCCCTGCTTAGGAGCAATCTCGATAATAGGAAGAGCTTTTCCTTCGATAACACCGTCAGAGAACTCTCTACCCTTGATAAACTGCTCAATAACAACCTCATTTTCCCACTTGAAAGCGGCATCCAAAGCTCCATCAAGTTCATCAGGAGTATTTACAATTGTAACTCCAATAGATGAACCGCCACAGTTTGGCTTAACGATACATGGATACTTGTCAAACTTGAACTTCTTACGGTTCTCCTTCTTAAGGGTAACACCATAAGGAACAGGAACTCCAGCTTTTTCAATGACATTCTTAGTCATCTGCTTATCCATGGCAATTGCACTTGAAACATAATCATTGCCTGTGTATTTAATTCCAAATAAATCAAAGGCAGCCTGAACCTTTCCGCTTTCACCTTCACCACCATGAAGAGCCATGAAAACAACATCAGCCTTCTGGCAGATCTTTATAACGTTTGGTCCAAAGAAGCTTGGGCTCTGATCTGGACGGCTGGCCTTAATAGCCTCGATATCTGGTGCCTCTGTAGGAATATCAGCAACCTTAACAGAATTAGCCTCACTGTTCTCAAAAATATCAGTGATGTCACATTCTGCATCCTTATATCCCATGAAAACATCAAGAACTAAGGCTCTGTGTCCTCTATTTCTGAGGGCTTTTGCCACCATTGTGCCAGACTTGAAGGAAACATCTCTCTCTGAGCTTAATCCACCAGCCAAAACTACTATATCCATAAATCTACCTTTCATTTATAAAAAAATTTATTTTACCATGCGTTAATATAGTATTTTTTTCAAAAAAATACAAGTGCTACAGGATAAGCAAGCTTTTATCATCTTTTGTTCCAATTCAAATCATACTTCCCAGCCATATATCCCACAAGCTCATTTGTAGCTTCCAAAAAGTCCTTAATCAGTTTTGCCCCTTTCTTATCTCCAAGTTGTTCACATACCTCCATCTGAATCATCAGTGAATGTAAAATTGTTCGAGTGTCATTATTATTCACATACTGGCTAAATATATAATTCAAACATTCGCCTACTGTAGCGAAGTCATTTTTACTCATACAAACTCTTGCCAAGGCAAATGAAGTCTCCATATATTTATCTATTACAAAAGGACTTCTTGGATCCATTTCGTTTGCAAGCAGCCCTCTGCATATAATTTCAGCGGTCTCTGTGTCACCCATTATTCTATATGCCTCACCCATTTCATACAGTATCTGGTATTCAATCTGAGATAATTTTATATTAGGGATATCTTCAAAATCAGGAATCCTTCGTCTAAGCTCGAAAGTCTGAATCATCTCATCTAAGTATTGCTCTACAGAAAAACCTCTCTCCCTTATAGATATCAGATGTCCTAATGCATAATATTGCATGTTTTCCCGTTTCTCTTCCTCATCATTCTCTTCTTCACATTCCTCCATCAGATATCTAAACTGTTCAAGTTTCCTTTCGATTTCCTCCCCTCTCCCTTTTTTTATGGCGTTTAGGAGTTCCTTTCTTGCCGCCTTAAAACCAAATACACTTTCCATCCATAGCTCATCGTATACAATGCCAATGGATTCAAATATGCTGTTCAATTTCATAAAAATTCTACGACTAGGTAACTCCACTCCTGACTCCAGTCTGGCTATTGTACTGATGGCACAATCAGCCATTTCTGCCAGCTGTTGCTGTGTTAATTTGAACTTCTTTCTCAACCATTTCAAGTACTTACCAAAACTTGTCTTTTGCATAAAAAATACCTCCTAATCTCCATAATGTGATGACTCGCATTATATCAATAGGAGGTTAAAAAACATTGTTAAATTCTTTATTAAATTTCGAACTTTAGAACTCAGGCTCGATAAGACCGTATGCTCCGTTCTTTCTCTTATAAACTACATTGATTTCGTCTGTATCAGCATTTCTGAACATGAAGAAATCATGTCCAAGCATTTCCATTTCAAGGCATGCATCCTCAGCATACATTGGCTTCATATCAAATTTCTTGGTACGGATAATCTGGATTTTCTCCTCGTCTCCCACCTTTTCCTCAATGAAATCCTGAGCAAAAATCGCTCTTGAATCAGACTGCTTTCTGTCGATAATCTTATTTCTGTGCTTCTTGAGCTGAGCCTCCAGTGTATTTGTTACTGCTTCGATTGAAGCATACATATCTGAAGTAACTTCCTCTGCTCTCAAATAACTTCCCTTCATAGGGATTGTAACTTCTATTTTCTGACGTCCTTTCTCTACGTCTAATGTTACGATTGCTTCAGTATCCTTGTTAAAATACTTGTCTAACTTCTTAAAGCGCTCCTCCACCGCTTCCTTAAGACCCTGAGTTAACTCGATGTTCTTTCCTGTAATTGTTGTTTTCATGATGTCGTACCACCTTTACCAAGTATTTAACAAACCCCCTTCTCTTTTATATTTAGAGAAATTGATTTATTATGTAAACAGTATATCAATTGAGTGTAAAAACCTCAAGAATTTATCAGATAATTAATATTTTCTTAATATATTGTATATACTACTATTCTTATAAACCCTAAATAATAAGGAGATTCTAATGAAAAAGACCGCTTTAATTACTGGTGCCAGCAGAGGTATCGGTCGTGCCATAGCTATAGAGCTTGCCAAAAATGGATACCACCTTGCACTCTTCTGCCATAGTAATATAGATATGCTAAACGACCTTGCAGAGGAGCTTCATACAGATTATAAAATCGAGGTTTACACATATTGTGGAGATGTTGCCGACTATGGGTTCACCATTCCTGCCTGCGAGGATGCTCTCGATAAGCTAGGACAGATAGACGTACTTATCAACAATGCCGGTGTAGCTCACATCGGATTGCTAACAGATATGTCTATTGATGAATGGGACAATGTGATTAACACCAATCTTTCTTCTATTTTCTATACATCAAAGGCTATCGCACCTTCCATGGTCAGCCGCAGAACTGGCGATATTATCAACATCAGCTCTATGTGGGGCACAGTTGGTGCCAGCTGTGAGGTAGCTTATTCAGCTTCAAAGGGTGGCGTCAATTCCTTTACAAAAGCTTTTGCCAAGGAGCTTGCTCCTAATGGCGTGGCTGTCAATGCCATCACCTGCGGAGTTGTAGATACAGACATGAATGGACAGCTTTCCCCTGAGGAAAAGGCTGAGCTTGCAGATGAAATCCCTGTTGGCCGCTTCTGTGATCCTTCTGAAATTGCACAGACAGTACTTAGCATCATCAATTCCCCAGCTTACATGACGGGACAGATTATCGGAGTCGATGGAGGTTATATTTAATGCACTACAAAAACTATATATTTGATTTATACGGAACACTTATTGATATTCACACAGATGAAAAAGATCCTGAGCTTTGGAAGTTCATGGTAGATTATTTTGATACTCATTTTGGAATAAAGACTACGGCAAGAAAGCTTAAATCAGATTACAAGAAAATCTGTGCTGAAGAAGTGGATAATCTTGCCAAGCGCAACGGCAGTGCCCATCCAGAGATTAAAATCGAATGGGTATGGGAGAGGCTCCTCGGGGTACCTTGCTCAGAAGCTGAAATGCTTGATTTATGCACTGCCTTCAGAGAAAAGTCACGAGTAAAATTTCAGCTTTATCCTGGAGTTATGGATGTGTTTGATAAGATTCGCACCGGCGGTGGCAAAATCTATCTTTTATCTAATGCCCAGCGCCTCTTTACTGAGCGCGAGCTGGAACTTACCGGCATTTTAGATGCCTTTGATGACATTTTCATCTCATCTGACATGGGCATCAAGAAGCCAGATCCTAATTTTATTGATTCCCTTATGAAAAAGCACTCACTTGTGCCTTCAGAATCTTTAATGATCGGCAATGAGGTCTTTGCAGACATGGGCTCAGCCGCTGCCGCAGGTGTTGACGGCATCTACCTCAACACCTACAACCACAGATTATCTGAAATCAAAAAACATTTGCGCAAATGCGGCGCCACCGAAAGTGGCATTGAGGTTACTATCATAGATGAAGGTAATGAATGCATGAAATATGTTATGGAATAAAAATACTTAGAGGTTTAGTCACATTGGCTAAACCTCTTTTTTCAACCTGCTTTTGCCATATGATATCTGCCAAGTCTAGGAGTAAAGGATTCCCTGATCACAAATTGATAAACCTAGTTTTGATGGCAACAGCAGATTACATTTTTTAACAACTTTGTCAGGAGAATATTTTTAAATGGCTTGTTTTCGTTAGTGGCTGACAAAGAATAGAGCATTAATCAATCATTTTGTCATAAAACCATTTATAAAGCTTAATCATTCATTAGTCTTTGACAAAAAAATTTTAAAAATAGCCAATTTTTGTCAGGCCCCGTTCTGTAAGCCGCATACCTTCGTTGTCCACTGACAAAACAAGGAACTAACATGTTTATTTTTGTCAAAGAGTTTCTTGCAAAACGCATATTATCGTTTTCGGTTTGAAAAAGGGCTCCACAAATGTGAAGCCCTTAGTTAATCTATATTCTATTCACTAATTATTCTCTTTAGGTATTCTCTAAACTTAGCAGCCTCGTCTTCTGGGTAGCAGAGGCTAGCTCCGATGCCAGTGAGCCAGCCGTAGAGCTGAGGGGAGACTGCAACTGAAAGGCGAGCCTTTACGTGAGTATCGCCATCAGGGCGAAGGTCAATGTTAGTGCCAAACTTATCAAGGACAACACCTACAAGATTTTTGGCAAATCTGATGGTGATGGCGCGCTCATCTCCGGCGAACATGCTGACATGCTGTCTGGCATATTCCTGGGGATTCAAAGCCTTTCGCTCTTCCTTGCCATCTCGGTCTTCATCAAGCATCTCAGCTGACACCATTTTATCTACGCGGTAATGTCTAATCTGACCACTTTCTCCATCATAGGCAACCAGATAATAGTTCTCATCATTTCTTATAAGGAAAGCTGGGCTTACCTTATAAATCTTGCCACCATGGCGTGGTTTCATCTCTTTTGTAAGAGTCCACTCCTGATATTTGAAGGCCATCTTCTTATCATTATCCAGGCACTGATAAATAACATCTATTGTATAGAAAATCTTCTCATTGGCAGCAGTAGCCTTTTCTGGCACAACCACCTGGCGCTGAAGCTGAGCTGCATCATCCATTCCTGCCAGTGTAGTAATCTTTTCCACAAGATCCTTAGTTTTCTTCTGAGATATAAACTTTGATGCACCCACTGCGTCCACAAGAAGTTTCAACTCAGCAAGTTCAAAAACTCTGGTCCCAATGTAGTAGCCAAAATCTCCTTTTACCACATCTACTCCGGCATCCATAAGTGTATCCATATCCTTGTAGACCGTCTTTCTCTCAGCCGGAATTCCTCTGGATTTCAGACGGCGGGTCATCTCAACAGCATTGATTTGATGCTGCTCATCACTTTCATTCATAAGGATTTGGTATTCATTTATAATCTTAAGCTTCTGGCCTCCAACATGTGGCATTTGACTGTCCCCCGCTTTGCTATTTTATTTAAACATTTTGTGCTATAATATGACCCAAAAGGCATCCCTGCGAAAGCAGGGAACTTTTGTGGTCTAGTAAGCTTTAGCTTACATTTTTTCTTTAATTATAAAACAAACTAGGATTAAAAATAAAAGGAATTATATGAGTAGACAAGATTTTTATAAAAAATGCAGAGAAGATTACCCTACATTTACATATCAGGGATATTCTTATGATTTAAATGAGTCAGGCATCAGCATGACTTTTGATTTTTCTATCGACGGACTTTCTGAGTTCCACCCAACCTGGAGCATTCCACGCATCAACAAAGTTGAAAACATCGATGAGGAGCTTATCGATGAGATGGTCTTCTCCCTTGGAATGGTTGAGCTTGTCAGCTATTGGAAGATTGCCTGCCCTCCTACTGTTATCATCAAGAACAGACAGCTTTCAGCAGAGCAGATCAGCTGGTGGAAGAAGCTTTATTTCAACGGCCTTGGAGAATTCTATTACACAAATTGCATTGAGGAAGACTTCGATGATTTCATGACTGTAAAATGTGAAGGCACTAAGGCTCCTCGCAGCATCACTCCAAAAAACCGTCCTGCAATCTCTGGTACAAAGAAGCCTAGAGTCATGGTTCCAGTAGGCGGCGGAAAGGATTCTGTTGTTTCTATCGAGCTTCTTAGAGAAAAGGCAGATGTAAACTGTTATGTTATCAATTCAAGAGGTGCCACAGATGCCACAGTGGAAGTAGGCGGACTTACTGACCACACTATCTACGCTAAGCGTACTCTTGATAAGAACATGTTAGACCTTAATGCTCAGGGCTTCTTAAATGGTCACACACCGTTCTCTGCTCTCGTTGCATTTTCAAGTATCATCGCAGGATACCTTAACGACTTACAGTTCGTGGCACTTTCAAATGAAGGCAGTGCCAACGAATCCACTGTAAAGGACAGCTATGTAAATCACCAGTATTCAAAGAGCTTTGAATTCGAGGCTGATTTCAGACATTATGAAAAGAACTTTATCGGCTCAGGAGTATTCTACTTCAGCTTCCTGCGCCCACTTTCAGAGCTTCAGATTGCCATGCTCTTCTCTCGTTTCAAGAAGTACCACGGCATCTTCAAGAGCTGTAATGTAGGCAGCAAGCAGGACATCTGGTGTGGACACTGCCCAAAGTGCCTTTTCGTTTACATCATCCTGTCTCCATTCCTCACGCTTGAGGAGCTGGATGCTATCTTTGGCAAGAGACTTTTCGAGGATGAGACTCTCATGGAAGATTTCGACAAGCTTTGTGGCATCTTACCAGAGAAGCCATTTGAATGTGTAGGTAGCCGAGACGAGGTAAATGCCGCTATCACAGAAGCTATCAGCAAGTATGCCAAAAAGCAGATTCCACTTCCAGCACTTTTGCTGCACTATCAGGACTCTGCAGTAGTTCCTGCCATCACATTCGAAAAATTTAAAAATCAGTATTCATCAGAGCATGCTTTGGATGAATTCTTTGAAAAAATAATTAAGGACGCACTATCAAATGAAGGAAACAATTAGAAATTTAGTTAATAATAAAAAGGTTTTAATTTTAGGATTCGGCCGTGAGGGCCAGTCAAGTTTTAGAATGATTTCATCAGTAGGCGGATATGAGTGCCTCGATATTGCAGATGCTAACGCTGTCAGCTCAGATCTTACAGCTATGCACAATGTTATCACTGGCGCAGCTTACCTTGATTGTCTTGATGATTACGATGTAGTTTTCAAGAGCCCAGGAATCGTTCTTCCAAAGGATATCAATGAATATAAGTGTCATATCACCTGTCAGGCAGACCTGTTTCTTCAGGTTTACGGCGCTCAGACAATAGGAATCACAGGAACTAAGGGCAAGTCCACAACATCTTCACTTTTATATCATATACTTAAGACATGCGGTAAGGATGTTCTCTTCGGGGGAAACATCGGACTTCCTATTTTCGATATTACAGATCAGATTCATCCACGTACAATTATCGTTTTTGAGCTTTCATGCCACCAGCTTGAGTATGCACACTACTCACCATCAAAGGCTATCCTCTTAAATCTTTACGAGGATCACCTTGATCACTATGGTTCGGTAGAAAAGTACTGGCATGCAAAGCAGAATATCTATAGAAATCAGGGCTACTGCGATTTCCTTTTCTGCAACCCAGATTTCCTTCCAAAACAGGGCGAATGCAAGGCAGCTATCATCAAAGTTAAATCTGGCGACCTTCCATTTGCAAACTTTGAAGAGATTCCAGGAGTTACACTTCGAGGTACTCACAATCTTTTCAATACTGCTTTTGTTTATGACGTATGCCGTCGCTACGATATCAGCGATAAGGAGTTTATGGATGCTCTCGCAACCTTCAAGACTCTTGCACATCGCCTGGAGTTCATCGGCACAAAGGACGGCGTAGATTATTATGATGATTCCATCTCTACCACTGTAGAATCAGCTATCAGCGCTATAAAGGCTATTCCAAATGCTGGCACTATTCTTCTTGGTGGTATGGACAGAGGAATCGACTACGACCCACTTGTAGAATTTTTACAGACTAGAAGCTTAGAGCACATTATCCTTATGTACGACAGCGGAAAGGTTCTCCTTGAGAAGCTTCAGGCTGTTGCTACACCTGAATTTATGGAGCATGTGCATTACATAGAAGAATTAGCTGATGCCTGCGAATATGTAAAGGCAAATGCAAGCAAGGGCACAGCAGTTATTCTTTCACCTGCTGCAGCAAGCTACGGAGTATTCAAGAACTTCGAGCAGCGCGGCGATTTCTTTAAGGAACATATTGGATTGTAAAAGGTTTCCCTTTTAGGAGGAGAGATTTATGGCACGTTCACGTTCTGGATTTTTAAATGAAGAAGGACCAAGAGTAAAGTTTTGTAGCCGTTGCGGCTGCCGTGTGCCTGTAAACTCTCCTTATGATCTTTGCAAAGATTGCATGAAAAAAGAACTCTTTCCCAAAGTGAAAGAGTTCATAAATGAAAACGATGATGTTAATGAAATGATAGTAGCTCAGGAGTTCGGGATTGAGCGCTCAATCGTCCACGAGTGGGTTGTTGAGGGGCATCTGGAATATAAGAAGCGCCTATAATCTACTATCATGACATGTGAAATACACAGTCTGTCTATCATCTGATATTTTATGAAGGAGTTTTAACGACTCCTTTATTTTTTTGTCATCAAGGTTTGTAAATGGATCGTCCAGAATCAGAATAGGCTTCTCATCTGCGTAAAGCACATCTACAAGGGCAAGACGTGAGCAAAGTGCCACTAAATCCTGATAACCCTGAGATAAGTACTCAGCACTCTTTGTGCTTCCTGAATAAGAAAGCTTAATGTTCAGATCCATATCAAGCTCAAAGTCATCGATGGCATAGCCAGACTTTGTTCCATCTGGGCTGTCCAAAAGACTAAGATACTTGTGCAAACCATTCTGAAGTGGCTGCATGTATTTAGACAGGAAGCTCTCCCTAGATTTCTGAAGGAATTCCTCTGTCTTGGCAAGAATATCTGCGTTCTTCTTGTATTCCTTTTCCTGCTCCTCCAGACGCTCAATCTGCTCTGAAATATCAGCAAGACGCTCCACCTCTTCAAGTGCCTGAGAAAGGTTATCCTTCTCCTGAATAATCTGGCGGTTCAACTCCATAATCTGCTCATCAATGGCAGTCTGTTGCTGCTGCAAATCATCTACTGAAAGAACCTGCTCGTTCAAATCATGCTCAGCCTCAAATCGTGCGATTTCTTCATTAAGCTTCTTTACACGCTCAGATACAGCCTGATATTCCTTCTTCTTGATACTTATCTCCTGAACTTTTTCAGCTCGGCCAAGATTCTCATCAACAGGATAATTTTTCAGGATGTTATTAATATCTGCAGATACTGTGCGGATAGTATTTTCATGGCGTGCAAGTTCTTCCTGCTTTGCCAGATAATCAATAAATCTTTGGGCATCCTTCTTGAGCTGGGAAAGGAATTCATATTCTCCGCCCATGTCGTAAAGGTTGATTCCGTATGCAGATGCAAATGGCTGAATCTTTGTATAAAGCTCAAGCTGTAAATCAGCAAGCTCGTCCAAAGTGCCTTCTGCTTCCTGGTGGCGGGACTGCTCCTCAGCTAAAAGATGTCTGTACTGATCCAGCTTTCTTCTGATTTCGTAAACATTTTCCTGCATGGTTGACGCTCTGGTCAAAAGGAAATGAGAAAGGAATTCTTCACACTCCTCCTCAAGCTCACGAAGCTCCAGCTTACTGATTTCCAGTGCGTCCTCTTCCTCTTTAATGCGCTCTCGGTACTCCTCTGCAGTCTCCATCTTTTTCTTATAAGCTCTTCTGCCTGTTATAAAAAGAAGAACTAAATCAAGAATAACTGCTACAAAACTGCCTATCTCAATTATTCTTCCAATTTGGTCATCAATATATCTGGTGAAAACCAATCCAATAAGAATAAAAATAACAAGGAGAATTGTTCCTAAAATATGCCATACAGAAATACTCTTACTTTTGCTGTGCTTCTCCTCTGCGTCACGCTCGGCAATAAGAGTAATCAGACGCTCATTGCTCTGATCAACTCGTGCGCTGATACCTGTGATAAGTGTAGTCTGATGCTCGATGTGAGCCAGTTGCTCATCTGTAGGCACAAGCTTATCAAAGAAGAACTTCAACTCTGTAAGCTGTCTGCTGGACTCTTCTGAAAGCTTTGCATGCTCTGCCTTTGCTCTAAGCTCTGACAGATTCGCTGCCATCTTATTCCAAAGTGCTATCTCACTTTCATCTGGAATCTTGTTTTCAAATGGCTTGTCAAATACAGGAGGTTCTTTCTCCTGCTCGTCTTCAAGCACCTTTACTGCACGCTCATGCACTGCCAAATCACGTTCAGTCTGCTCTAATACTGCAATCTCATCATCAGATGGAACGCCTGCTTCAAAAAACTTTTTCAGACTCTCAAGTGAAGCCAGCTCGTTACTGAGATTTTCCTTATGAATTCTGTAAGCACCAAGCTCCTGCTCTCTCTTACTCTGAAGCTGGATAGTCTCTGCAAGCTTTGCCTTTTCTGCAGCCAGCTTGTCAATGTTATCCTGCTTTTCCTCCACGAGACAGCTCATGGCCTCAACGCTTTCTTCGATTGCCGGAAGCTTTTCATATTCTTCTCTACAACGGCTTATCTCCTGTTTCACAGTAACAAGCTTACCAGGATTAACCTTACTATTTCTGGTGTAGTTGGACTTGGCATCCTTTACACTCTTTAAAGCAACATCAAAATTGCTGATATCATCCTTGGCTGCTGCAAGATTTCCCATCTTTGCGTTGAGGGAATCTGTCATTGCTGTAGCAAGGCTGGTCTGAGGAATATACACACTCTTCTCAAAAGAATCTCTGTCTACTCTGAAGAGCTCCTCGCCAATATTCTCTGAATAATCATCAGAAAGAAGCCCTGTAACATTGTCATACAAGGCAAACTTATCATCTTTATCTGTCTGACCGAAGGTACGCTCAATACGGTACTCCTTGCCTTTTGCAGAAAATACAATATTTCCACCGCAGATGCTTCCATCCCAAGGAAGATAATGATTTCTATCTAAAAGCTTTTTCTTTGTATTTGGTGAATACTCAAGGCCATAAAACATAGCCTTCATAAATACCGAGAATGTGGTCTTGCCCCAGCCATTCTCCTGCATAATTGAATTAAACCCATCTTCGAAGTCGTATCTAAAATTCTTAATCTTACCAAAATGGGCGATATAACATGATATTATTTTCATTCGATATCCTCCCCCATAATGGCTCTGATGCCTAATTCAATAATCTTAGCCTTCTCATCCTCATCCATATCCTGAGACTGAACAAGACGAACAAACTCTCCCTTAAGAGACTTGTCATAAAGAAAGCTGTCGTAATCTACCATTGTCTTTGTACGGTCGTAGCATTTTACAAAGAAATATTTATTCTCGAAGGCACGGACAAATCTGGTGATATCAAGCTCATCATCCAGCTCGCGCTCGCCGGTAATTACAAACTTAATCATGTCCTGAGGATCCACATCATCAATAAGACGCTTTGCCTTATTAATAGCACCCTGAAGATCCATCTCTGCCTTTACATTTACCTCTATTTCGTGAAGACGTCTCTTTGCAAATGGGATAAATTCTGACTCGATTTTGCCATCATTAATCTCCAAAAGAGCAAAGCCCTTGTCTCCAGTCTCATCGAAGCCACGTCCCTCCAGACAGCCTGGATAACAGAATACACCTCTGTCATCAAGTGGCTCATAGATATACTTATGGACATGTCCTAAAGCAAGGTAGTCTATGAACTTTCCTTTAAGTGTGGTGGTATTAACGATTTCTGCGCCATCCTTGCCATCATAGTCAGACTGCTGACCGTGAAGCATAACTATATTGGTAGCCGCAGAATCAAGTACGAGACGCTGAGCCAATGTGGAAACATTGGAAGAATTAAGCTCCATACCTGTAATGACAACATCGTCACAGGTATAGCTCACCCAGCCCTCAGAATTAAACATATGGAAATTAGAGGGAATTGTATCAATTCCCTCTTCCATAAAATCACATCTGTCATGATTTCCCTTGAGATAGTAAAAATCTATCTCCGGGTGGGAAACAATCTGCTCCACCACACGCTTTTTATATTCCTTACGGATGTGTGGCTTGTCAAATAAATCTCCCGATATAAGAATCGCTCTAACCTGATTTGCCTCAGCATATTCGACCATGCGCTCATATGTCTCCATGAGCTCTCCGCGCCTAAGGGCAGCCTGGTCTCTATCTAAATTGCTCTCCATTTTGGAGTCCAAGTGCAAATCAGCACAATGAATAATACGCATACAATCTCCCTAACATTAATGCTCCCCATATATGATAATATTAGTGCGGGTTTGTGTCTAGCATTTTAAACTATTCACTAAGCTTAAACTGACTAACAACTCTTGAAAGATCGTCAGAGATAGAATTCTGGTCATCTGACATATCATTAATGTTAGATACAGTACCTGAAAGGTGATCTATAGAATCCATGACCTCTCCGCTGTTGGCCGCAGTATTCTGTGTTGCTTCTGCAATATTCTGCAATGCAAGACGCACCTCACTCATTATGTTCTGAATGGAATCAGTCATTATTGAAAGCTGTTCTGAACTATTCTTAATATTCTCTGCATCCTGTCCATATCTTTCTGCTACACCAACGAAATTCTTGTAATCAGGTGTAACTGTGTCTGATACATAATCAAGAAGTGATTTAGCATTTGTAGAAAGACCTTCGAATGCATCCTTGATTGCAGAAATAGTTTCCTGAATCTTTTCTACCGAATCAGAAGTCTGACCTGCAAGTTTTCCAATCTCAGTTGCTACTACTGCAAAGCCCTTGCCCTGCTCACCTGCTCTTGCTGCCTCAATAGAAGCATTAAGAGAAAGTAATGTAATCTGGTCAGCAATATCTGCAATAACACTGGCCATCTCACCAATATTTTCAACAACCTGAGACTGAGAAATACTTTCCTCTAACTTCTCCTGGAAGCTAGCCTGAAGGGTCTGGGATTTATCAAATGCCTCCTGACTGTTCTTTCCGATATCTGTAGCTCTCTTTTCGATATCAATTGCCAAATCAAGACTATTCTTTGTTTCCTCGTTAAGATTATCAGCTGACTGGGCTACCTGATCAACAGAAGCAGAAAGCTCCTCTGTAGCTGCTGATGAATTCATCATATCCGCATTTACAGATGTCATAATATCAACAATCTTATCAAACTCTGTCTTCAGCTCTTCTGACGCATGTTTAAGATTGCTGCTGGAATCATTTATCTCAACTGCGTAATCAGAAATGCTTTGAATAACCCCTTTATTATTTCCGTACATTTCATTAAGGGAATTAGACATTACTGCAAGCTCATCTTTACCCTTTATTGAAAGCTGATTAATAGTAAAATCTCCACCTGCCAGTTCTGTGGCAAATTTCTGTACTCTCTTGATAGTCTTGGCTACGCCACCAATACCTATGATGATTATTATAATTGCAAGGCAAACTGCTACGATACAAACAAGTACAAGTCTATTAATCAACAGATATATTGGCTGTAGAAGCTCATAGCCATCAATGCAAATCATAAATTTCCAGCCTGTTTCTTCTATTGTGTCGTAGAATACCTTGTAATTGGTTTTTCCTTCTTGGTAGCCTGTAACACCTGATGGATTTTTCAAAACATCCTCTGCCATAGCAACAAAGGATGGATTGGAATCTTCTGACACACTCTTTCCGTCCTGAACCATCTGGTCGTCATGACCTGCTATAAGCAAGCCGTTTGCAGCCGTAAGAATACCAACACCAGTCTTTCCGACCTTAACATTGGCTATAATATCCGTAATTGCGGTAAGCTCAATATCAACAGTTACGCAACCGATTTTCTTACCTCCTGCAATAATAGGAGTAGAGCAAGATGACATAACAATTCCTGATGATGGATCATAGTATGGGTCAGTAATCATTGCAACATCGGAACCCATAGCATTGGTATAATACTCTTGGTTAAAGTAATCATACTCGGCATTGCTATAATCCCAGGTAGTTACTGTGGAATTACCATCCTTGTAAACATAAGGACCATAGTACTGCTGCTCAGGGTCATAAGCATAAGGCTCAAACCAAAGTCCAGAGCCTAGAACAATGTCATTAGTAGCAATCATATCCTGTAACATCTTCTCGTAATCGTCCCACTGAGTGTAAGTGTAGGAATCTGCTACACTGATAGCAATAGCATCTGCTAAGGTCTTAACATCTCTAAGGTATCCTCCAACGATGGAATTGTTAGCCTTGAGCTCTGCCTCCATTGCCTGCTGTGTCTTTTCATCTACCAATGCATTACTTGATGTTGCAGACATGATTGTAAGAACAATCTGCGCCAAAACCAATACCGGCAGAATCATAACTAACATCTTGGTTCCAATCTTTCTGAAATTCATAGGCACCCCCCGAAATTACATTTATCTCTACCTAATATTCACCACTACATTGTTCCAATATTTAGTTTATTCTCCCTGCTTTAAAAATATATTTTCAATAGCATTAATAATTTTTGTCTGCATTGGTGGTTTTACAAAATAACCTGCAGGCTTAAGGTCAAGAACAGCATCTACATGCTCCTTGTCAGCTATTCCTGTAAGGAAAATAACTGGCACATCCTTGTAATCCTCCTCAGCACGTATCATTTCAAGTGTCTGCTTTCCATCTACAACTGGCATTTCATAATCCAGAATAATCAAATCCGGACTATCCTGTCCCATAGCCTTCATGCACTGTGCTGCTGATGTAGCAAGAGTAACTCGATATTTGTCCTGAAGCATGTTGCGCATATTTCTCAAAAGAACCGGGTTATCATCCACAACAATAATGTGCTTCTTCTCTGTATCTACAACCGCATTGATAATAACGTCGGCATTCATGTTGAACTCCTTGCATATCTCACGGATGAGAACTTCTCTTGTAGGCTGAGCTATATGTCTGCACTGACCTGAATAGTAGTATGATATGAACAACTGCTTTTTCTTCTCACGTCCATATGTAATAACTGGAAGATCTGGGTTGTATTCCTTAATAGCCTCAAAAACCTCCTCCTGAAGATTCTCAAAACCATCAATATCCATCAAAACCAGCTCAGGTGCATACATCTTTAACATACTCTTTACTATCTTTCCGCTGTTGGTACACAGTTGAGTATGAAAGTGCTGCTCAAGATATGTATTTACATCACTGGTGTCGCTACTGAAATCTCCTACAATTAATATTTTTCGCATGTCTATTCTCCTTAGTTGTTACTTTTGCAGTTCGTCTATTTCCATAAGAGCTTCATCTTCCTCCAGGTTCATGACATGGAGATTAAGATGATCTATTTTTTCCTGTATATCCTTTGGGTATGAGAAAGCCATAAGCTGCTTCATAATCTTGTCCGCCTGATCACTGTTGTGGCTTCTGATTGCCATCTTTAGCATTTCAAGAAGAGCAAACAGATCGTCCATATCCTCCATCAATGGTTTTTCCACATCTGAAGAGAGAACTGAAAGCCTGTCTTTCATAATGTCCATCTCGTCCACAAGCACTGGAGTCAGGATTCTTATTCGATCCATCTGCTGATCTCTTGCCGCATACTCGCAAAGCTTAGCCAATCCGCCAAGGGCTGTTGCTCCTATGGTGTTAGCCATACTCTTTACCGCATGAACCTTAATTCTGTAATCCTCCAGTGGAAAGCTATCCCCATCAATCTCACTGTAGAATCTCATAATTTCATCACGCTCATAGCCGATGGAATCATGGAAATCAATTGCCGTCTGGAAAACCATATTGGCCTCTGGGAAATGAAGAAGGGCATAATCCCAATCCACTCCCTCCACCTCAGGAAGCTCAACCTGCTTAACGCGATTCTTTCTGGCTTCGTCTGTAGCGTTGGTCTCATGATATTCAAGTAAATCCTCTGGCAGGAAATCTCGAATCATCTTTTCCAGTTGAGCTGGAACGATTGGCTTCGATAGGAATCCGTGGAATCCAAGTGTCATATAGCGTTCCTTCGCTCCGGCAATAGCATTAGCCGTAAGGGCAATGACTGGTGTTCCAAGACATTTATTTCCATGAAGGGTTGCCATCATCTTGAAGGTCTCCAAACCATCAAGCCCTGGCATCATATGATCAAGGAAAATCATATCGTAGTGTTCCTTCTTTATCATAGAAAGACACTCATCACCACTTGCAGCCTCTGCAATTTGAACCTTTGCCTCCTTCAAAAGAGAAACAAAAACTTTACGGTTCATGGTGTTATCATCAACTACAAGGAACTTAGCCCTTGGAGCTTCAAAGCTGGTGCTGTACTCATAATTAGATGTGAGCTGCTTAAGCTTCTGATTGAAATCTCCAATATTCTCGTCATTTACAATTTCCTGATTGATTGTAAATGAGAATGTTGATCCTTTGCCGTAAACACTTTCCACTTCAAGGTTACTTCCCATCATCTTCAAAAGATTCTGAGTAATGGCCATTCCAAGACCAGCACCCTCGATATTTCTGTTACGGTTTTCCTCCAATCGTTCAAAGGACTCAAACATTCGCTTGATATCTTCTGGTTTGATACCAATTCCTGTGTCCTTTACTGAGAAGGTTAAATCAACTGTATTATCGTAATTACGTTTACATCTTGCGGAAATCGATATAGAGCCTTCCTGAGTATATTTTACTGCGTTTGTCAGAATATTAGTCAGAATCTGTCTTACTCTGACGTCGTCACCAAACATATCACATGGAATATCGCTGGCTATATCAAGCTTTACTTCCAAGCCCTTTTCCTTAGCTCTTATCATGACATTATTTAAAACATCATGCATAAGGCTCATAAACTGGTACTCACCGTTAACAAGTCCCATTTTACCTGACTCAATCTTGGTGATATCCAAAATATCATTGATAAGTGAAAGCAGATTCTGAGATGCAGCCTTGATATCCAAAGCATACTCCTCTACTACCTTATCTGAAGTCTCTCGAAGAATCATCTCATCCATACCCATAATAGTATTGATAGGTGTACGGATTTCGTGAGACATATTTGCAAGGAAACTACTCTTTGCCTCTGTAGCAGTCTGAGCCTGGCGCTCAGCCTTCTTAGCCTGAAGAGTCTTTTCCAAAAGATCATCGTTATTAATTGCCGCCTGCTTGAAGAGGTTTACATAAATGGACTTCTGGAACTTGATAATAGAACCTACAGCAAGGGCACTTATCAAAAGAGACTGCACTACATCATAGTAAACGCTTCTCTTTGAATCCAGCGCGATTACGTAATCTGGATGATAATAAGAGATAACAAAGCAACCTATGATAATGGCAACATCAGTCAACAGCATAAAAACAAAATCCATGCCATCAAGAAGCATAAATACAAATACGATTCCCATAGACAGCCAGCAGACCATACCACTGTTGATACCGCCAGTCAGGAAGAACATTACCGGAAACAGACCAATTCCCACAGTAAATGTGACCGCTATGGTAGCGTTCTTCAGCCTGTTTCTGTAATTTGCCATATAAATGCATACTCCATCGTTAATGCAGGCAATCAGAATTACTATTGTAAGAGCTGGTGTTGTGCCATTTATAGCATTAAATGGAATAGCAATAATACCACCAATGAAACCTATGATGGTAATGATGTTGAATAATATCAGGTCCGTTGGTAAATCCGGACTAAAAAAGTGTTTTATAAATCCAATTAGTCTTTTCAAAGCAAACTCCAATTATATTCATAAAAAGTACTTTTTTACACAATCCGCCTAGCGTAAATTACTCTAATATAACTATAATTGAATTGCTTAATAGACACAATGTTAAAACCATGAAGTATTTGTGAAAAAAGCCCACTATCTACGGCATTCCGCGGATAGCAGGCTTTTCTTTAAATATTTTCTATTTGCCAGTCTATAGGAGTAAGACCCTTGGACTGTAAAAACTCGTTTGTCTGACTAAAATGCTTACATCCAAAGAAGCCTCTGTAGGCTGAAAGTGGTGATGGATGTGGCGCTCTTAGAATCAAATGATTTGGATTATTAAGCTTTGCACATTTCTTGGCTGCAGGTGAACCCCAAAGCAGGAATACAATTGGTCGATCCTGCTTATTTAAAATATCAATTACAGCATCTGTAAACTTTTCCCATCCTAAATCCTTGTGTGAATTTGCCTGATGTGCTCTTACTGTAAGCACGTTGTTCAGCATCAGAACTCCCTGACGGGCCCATTTCTCCAAATATCCATTATTTGGAATGTAGCAGCCCAAATCATCCTGAAGCTCCTTATAAATATTTACAAGTGATGGTGGAGTCTTTATTCCAGGTTTTACTGAGAAGCAAAGTCCATGGGCCTGACCATCATCATGGTATGGGTCCTGTCCGATGATTACCACCTTTACTTCTGAAAGTGGTGTGAAATCAAAAGCATTGAAAATATCATCCGCTGGTGGAAACACCTGATGCTCATGGTATTCTCGCTTTACGCTCTCATATAAGTTCTTATAATATGGCTTTTTAAATTCTGGAGTCAGTGGCTCCAGCCAGTCATTTGAAATTGCAGACATTCTATTCTCCCTAGTTTAAAATCCAGTCATCAAGAGGTAACCAAAAACCTTTTTGCTTTAGCTCGTCTTCTATGATATCCAGCGTAGCTTCGTCATCTGCGCTGATGATGTGGTAATGATACCCACTTGTGGCAGAACTAAGCGACTTTGACTTTCCAGATTCAATGGCCTCCATAAACTCCTTTGCCTCACGACGCGAGCTTACATTAAGCGGTGCCTCAAGTCTGTTGTAATATCTGTGATTGATGATGATATTCTCAGCCACTCCACCGTTATCTACGATAGTGAAAAGCTCATCCAAAATCTGATCATCAGTATGACGACTTTTGATTATTCTCTTACATTTGTTGGTATTTGAAATTACATACCCTCTATTTGTAGAGGTGACCTCGATGCCGTTGGCTCTGATAAGGGCGATATCTGTAACAACTACCTGACGGCTCACGTCAAGCTGCTGTGCCAATGCTGTTCCAGATACAGGCTTATCAGATTTCTGGATTATCTCTATTAATTTTTGTCTTCTAGCCTGTCCGTCCATTCTATCCTCCGTTTAAACTGTGTGAAGATTCTTCATTGAAATATCAAGGATTGGTGCTGAGTGAGTAAGTGCACCACTTGAAACATAATCAACTCCGCTGTCGATAATGTTTGCGATATTCTCCCTTGTAACATTTCCAGAGCACTCGGTCTTTGCTCGGCCATCTATTATTTTAACAGCTTCTTTCATTGTTGCAACATCCATGTTATCAAGCATGATAATATCTGCGCCAGCATCAGCTGCTTCCTTTACCTGCTCAAGTGTCTCTGTCTCGATTTCAATCTTGCGAACAAATGGAGCATAGGCTTTTGCCATCTCGATAGCCTTTGTGATAGAGCCTGCTGCACCAATATGATTATCCTTTAAAAGGATTCCATCTGAAAGATTGTAACGGTGATTCTGTCCGCCACCGCACTTTACTGCATACTTCTCGAAAATTCTCATGTTTGGTGTAGTCTTTCTTGTATCAAGAAGAACTGTCTTGCTACCCTTTAAAAGTGATGCAACTTCATTTGTGTAAGTAGCAATACCACTCATTCTCTGGAGGTAGTTGAGAGCTACACGCTCACCTGAAAGGAGAACCCTGATGTCGCCCTTTACCTTTGCCATAAGCTGGCCCTTCTTTACCTCGTCGCCGTCCTTAACGTACTTTTCTACAACTGTATCCTCGTCAAGAATCTTGAATACTCTCTCGTAAACATCCATACCGCAGATGATACCGTCCTGCTTACAAATAAGCTCAACCTCGCCTGGCTTAGCCTCTGGCATTACTGAATTAGTGCTGACATCCTCACTTGAAATATCTTCTCTGAGAGCCATTCTGATAAGCTCATCTGCATTTAAAGTCATTGTAATATTGTTCATTTTATATAGCCTCCTTCTTGGCTCTTAAAGTTTCTTCTCTTTTTATTTCTCCAACTACCATTGCATGATAGTTTTCCATGATAGATGGAAGATCCTCATATCCATCAACATTAACAAGATTATCAAAATTATCAGTAGTTTTAAACTGCTTCGTATTTACGATATCCTGTGCTGCACGTTTTGCAAAAACAAGACTCTCCAAAAGAGAATTGCTGGCAAGTCTGTTACGACCGTGTACACCATTACAGCTGGTCTCTCCAACAGCATAAAGCTGCTCCATTGTAGTCTTGCTGTCCTTATCAACATAGATACCACCCATAAAGTAATGCTGGGCTGGCACTACAGGCACCCAGGTCTCAAGTGGGTCATAGCCTGCCTGCTTGCAACGGGCATAAATATTAGGAAAATGATTTAAAATCTCTTCCTTTGAAATAGGTGAAAAATCAAGCCATACATGCTCTGTTCCATCTTTTTCCATCTGTGCAAAAATGGCCTTACTAACAACATCTCTTGGCTGAAGCTCATCTGTAAAGCGCTCACCATTCTTATCACGAAGAACAGCACCCTCACCTCTTACAGATTCTGAAATCAAAAAACTTCTTCCGCTCTGATTTGAATAAAGAGTAGTTGGATGAATTTGCACATAATCACAGTTTTCTAATTTAACGTTATGATACATGGCAAGTGCCAGTGCATCTCCTGAAATGTGGCGATAGTTTGTGGAATGTGGATATACTCCGCCGAGACCACCACAGGCAAGGACTGTCACATTTCCCTGAATCGCTCTGGTCTTTCCGTCCATATCTGCCACAACGATTCCGTAACATACATTATCCTTACATACCCAGTCCACCATAGTGGTATGGGCCATAAGTGTGATGTTGTCTCTCTCCTGAGCTCTGGCTAAAAGCTTACTGGTAATCTCCCTTCCAGTAACATCCTCATGGAATAAAATTCGATTATTTGAATGAGCACCTTCCTTCGTAAATACGAATTCACCATTCTTCTTTTCAAACTCTACTCCATAATTTTCCAGGTCTCTTATAATCTCCTGAGAGCTTCGGATCATAATCTCAACGGACTCTACTCGGTTCTCATAGTGACCTGCGCGCATGGTATCTTCAAAGTATGCATCATAATCATCCTCATCTCTGAGCATGCAGATACCGCCCTGAGCCAAAAATGAATCACAACCATCCAATGCATCCTTTGAAATCACAAGTATTTTCTTTTCTCTTGGCAAACTGAGAGCGCAGAATAATCCAGCTACGCCACTGCCTACTATTATCACATCATATCTCTTATCCATATGAAAATACCTCTACTTTGCTAAATCCAGCATCCTCTTGAGGGGAACCAGCGACTTCTCACGCTTCTCATCGCTGACTTCTACCACTCCTGTGCCATCTCTCAGGCAATCGCGAATCTTCTCAAGAGTAACCTTCTTCATATTTGGACAAATCTGAACTCCACCTGCTGAGAAGAAAGTCTTATCAGGATTGTTCTGCTTAAGCTGATAAAGAACACCAAGCTCTGTTGAGATGATGAACTCTTTCTTATCAGACTTTGTAGCATAATCAATAATGCCTGATGTACTTCCGATGTAGTCTGCAAGCTCAAGTACATCCAATGTACACTCAGGGTGAATAAGCACCTCTGCCTCTGGATGAGCCTCCTTGGCTTTCTTCACCATATCTGCTGTCACATTCTTATGTACATGACAGAATCCATCATTGAAAATAAAGTTCTTCTCAGGCACCTTTTCAGCAATGTATCTTCCAAGATTCTCATCTGGAATAAAGAAGATATTCTTATTAGGAAGGACCTTTACGATCTTCATTGCATTTGCTGATGTCACACACACATCTGAATGCATCTTAAGCTCCGCTGTGGAATTGATATAACAGACAACTGCCACGTCGTCGTACTCTTTTCTAACCTCTTCGATTCTCCATACCTCTGCCATGTGAGCCATTGGGCAATCTGCCTTCTCGTCAGGCATGAGCACTGTCTTCTCAGGATTAAGAATCTTTGCTGACTCTCCCATGAACTTTACACCTGCAAAAACGATGGTGCTTTCCTTTAAATCAACAGCTACCTTTGCCAGATAGTAGCTGTCACCAATGTAATCTGCGATAGCCTGAACCTCGTCATTTACGTAGTAGTGAGCCAGGATAACCGCGTTCTTTTCTGCTTTAAGCTTTTTAATTTCTTCTACCAGTGTCATAACGTATACTCCTTTTCAGTTGACAATAAATATATCACATGTAAAGTCTACTGACAAGACAGTTGTAAAAACAGTAAAAATAATAGTGCCCGATTGGACTTTTTGGCCTGAATATGTATAATTATGTAGCTATCAATAGTAATTCAATTTATTAGGAGATTCGTATGAATAACAAGAGCTCAAGAGCTTCAAATATAGAATTGCTTCGCATCGTTGCGATGTTTATGATTATTAGCTATCACATTATCCTTCACTGTGTAAATGTGCAGCTGGTAAATGTCACTTCAATTGAAAAGCTTCAGAATGGCTGGTTTAACAACCCAATGTTTTACAAGCAGCTCCTTGCTTTGGCGCTTATGATGCCATTTGGACTTGTAGGTAACGCACTTTTCATTATAATTTCTGGATATTTCCTTGCAGACAGAGAAATCGACATGTTCAAGATATCTAAGAAATTGTTGTCACAGCTATTATTTGCTGCTGTCTCACTGGTGCTTGCCTCATCATTATTCATTTGGAAATACACACAGATTGATGTAAATGAAAATCTTTTCAGCTACATCAGAATCCAGTACTTTAACAAGATGTCATGGTTCGTTGGTTACTATTTCATCATTATGCTTTTGGCATTCTGTGTTTTGAACAAGTTCTTGGCAACACTTGATAGAAACAAATACTTAGGATTTCTGTTTACAATCCTTGCAATTTCACAGCTCAGCTGGTCTGGTTCACTTTTGGATGACTTGGCAAAAGGTCTTCGCACAGTTGTAATTGGCATTTTCCTTTATGCATTAGGCGGATATATTAAGAAATACAATCCATTCGAAAAGATTCGTGGGTACGTTTTCGTTCTTACTATTATCCTTACCAACGTACTTATCGGAATTTCCTACCACAACACTGCTATAGGAAAGATTCAGGCATATTATTACAATCAGAGTACTACAGGTGCTCAGGTTACAGACTTCACACAATCTATTCCTAAATTCGATAACTACAGTATTGTTGTTGTCATCATGGGTGTTTGTTTATTCGAGCTCTTCAGAAGAATTCATCTTCCTGAGTTAAAGATTTTAAATTCCATTGCCAAGGGTACATTTATGATCTACCTTCTTCACGACAATGGATTTGCATACAGTATTTGGGAGACACAGGATTGGATTACACTCCTTTACAATGATTTCTGGGGCTTCATGATTAAGCTTGGACTTTGGACTGCAGGAGTATTTGTTGTAGGCCTTATAGCTTACTGGATTTTCCTTTTACTGGGATTCATAATTAAAAAGACAAAGTGGTTATATATAAAAGAGTAAAAAAAGGGTTGGCACTTAATTAGTGTCAACCCTTTAATAATCCATCTCTTATTTTGCTAAAGCTTCTTCAATACCCTTAGCTAACTGATCCGCGCAGCTTGTACCTTTCATGCCGCAAAGGTTTCCCTTTAATACCTCTACAGTGTGAGCTGCATCAGCGCCCTCTAAAAGCTTGCTGATTGCCTTTGTATTTCCATCACAGCCGCCTGTGAACTTTACGTTGTGAAGCTTTCCATCTTCTACTTCAAAATCAATCTGACGTGCGCACACGCCCTTTGGAACATAAGTAAACTTTTCCATTTAAAACAATAACTCCTTTTACTGATCTATAGAATTTAATAAATCCAGATTCTTAACCTCTGTCTCAGTAAATGTCTTCTCTGAGAAATCTGCAGGCATAATTGATGGACTATACCAAACCTGTCCCATGAAGTAATTCATAAGGTTTGAATCTCTGAATGAATATCCATGACGAGCATACATTTCATTCTTGATGATATGGATAACGTCCTTTGGAACACCCTCAAAATCTGAAGCTGAATATACTTTGCTTGTAGTATCAAATAAATATGTACAGAAGCGTGCGTTGCCAGACACACCTCTTGTCTGCCAATAGCTTTCAACTGCTGGCCAATATGTGGTCTCATCTAAATAGTGAGAACGCTCTGAAACTGCTGCGGCAATTTCTTCCTCTGACCAGTTCGCAATATCGCCAACGTAAACGCCTGGGTCAACTACTTCGATAACAACATCACCGTAATCTGTTTCATCCATTGACGCGCCTGCTGAAATATCCTCAGAACCATCTGCTGACTGCTCCTGAGCTGGATGTGCTGCATTCTCCTCGCTAACAGCAAGTGACTTCTTCTCATGATTGAGAACATTGAAAGTGATAACACCAGCTAAAATACCAACAGCTATAGCAATGCATCCCTCTACAAGCCATCTTTTTACGTTAGGATTATCAGCCAAAAAGTCTTTGATATCGTAAAATCTATCAACTACCCAATCCCTAAAATCCAAAAATCTCTCTTTTACTTCTTCCATAATTCTTCCCTTTTTGATTTAATCCGTTACATATTGTAACCATTTGAAATTATAACACAAATCTATCTAATTCTGTAACATTTATTACACTTTTATTACATTGTTTGCTCAATTGCACTTCGTGTAGCCTGAACAGAGCCCTGAGCCATCTGCCTGCTTCCGCCACCTTTGGCACCGAGAAGCTCTCTAAGGCCTGCAGCAATAGCACTACAGTCTCTTGTCTTGCTTCCGATTACGAAGTTGTAGCCTTCCTCATCATCACCGGAGAAAATCGCACATAAGCCCTCATGTCTCTCCACTAATGCATTTACACCATCACGCATTGTTTTTGCATCTAAATCCTCTGTGAAAATTGTCACATCAGAAAGCTCTGACGGATATTTTACAATCTGATTCATAAGGATATCAGCCTTAATCTGGGAAATCTTATATTTGAGCTGTTTGTTCTCATCAATAATCCCTGCTATTCTTCCTGGCAAATCTTCCTCTGAACAGCTAAGCTGCTGATATGATTTTGCCAGTAAATCCATGCGACGATTGTAATCATCAAGAGCTCTAAGTCCACAGAGAATATACACTCTGGTACCGCCCTTATATTTGCCGTAAGATACCACTTTCAGCATGCCTACCTGTCCTGTAGTCTTCACATGCGGTGCACAGCAGGCGCAAATATCCACGCCTTCGATTTCCACCAGACGCACATCTCCATCAATCTCCTTCTTGCTGCGGTAATCTGTGGCAGTAAGAGTAGCTTCATCAGGGAAATATGCCTTTACTGGTACATCCTTTGCAATAATCTCATTACCAGTTCTTTCGATGAGACGTACCTGCTCCTCGCTTAGCTCTATATTCAAATCAAGTGTCACAGTGTTATCGCTGAGATGGAATCCCACATTAACAGCACCATAAAGATTGTGAGCCAGGCCTGTAAAAATATGCTCACCTGTATGCTGCTGCATATTTCCAAAACGATGATTCCAGTCAATTGTGCCGATGACCTTCTGGCCTGCCTCAATAGGCTTGTCACAAAAGTGATAGATCACATCATCTTCTATCTGCACATCAGTAACATTTACCTGACCAAGGCTGCCTACATCGCTTGTTTGGCCTCCCTGCTCAGGGAAAAATAATGTCTGATCTAAAACAATCTTAAAGCCACCCTCAGCCTCTTCACAGGATACTACCTGTGCCGAAAATTCAGTTGCAAAAGAATCATCATCGTATAAAGCTATTGTTTTCATTTACACTTCTCCTATATAAAATCAGGGCTTCTGCCTTTAAGCAAAAAGCCCTTCTAGTCTAGTTCTTTCTAAAAAGAATATCTCTGTTGATTTCTGTATAAAATGCTTCTCTAAGACGCTTATTGCTGTAGTTCATACTGCGAAGCCACATAAGCTTGGTCATGGTAGCTTCCAGTGTCATATCGTAAGACTCTATCATGTGGAAGTCCTGCTTTACCTGACGGCCAACTTCGTAAATGGTCATGTTGCTGCCTTCATTGGCAACCTGAGTAGTCATAACAGCAAGCTTATCTGTGCCCTTCCATTTTTCCATTTCCTCGTAGAAAGTCTCCATAAGAGTCTCTGGCATACCGCCTACACCGAAGCTCTCAATAACAACGATGTCATAATTCTCAAAAAGATAACTGAGCACATCTGGCTTCATACCAGGGTAAAGCTTGAGCAATGTAACCTTATCTGACATGTCATAGTAAAAGCTTGGGATTCCACGAACTGGCACCTCAGGAATGTATCTGATGATAATTCCATCCTGAATAACTGCAAGGTAAGGGAAGTTGATGCTTGAAAAAGCATTGTAGCTCTTTGCTCTTTCCTTCTTTGCTCTTGTGCCGCAGATAACTTTGCCATCAAATACGATGCTGACATTCTGAGACTCATCATCTGATGCATAGATAAAGGAATCCAAAAGATTTGTCTTTGCATCGGTAACATCTTTGCTGATAGGCTTCTGTGAACCTGTGACAACGATAGGCTTTGCAGAGTTCTGAATCATATAACTAAGGGCTGCTGCTGTGTATGCCAGGGTGTCTGTTCCGTGACAAACGACAAAGCCATCATAATTAGCATAGTTTTCTTCTATCGCATTTACGATATCTTTCCAAAGTACAGGTGTCATATTTGAGCTGTCGATATTCATAACCTGAATCGTCTCAACCTGACAAACCTTTTCCACTGCTGGAATATATGCAAGAACATCCTCGGCTGTAAGACCTGGTGTGAGTCCTGAATCTGTCTGTTTGCAAGCAATGGTACCGCCTGTACCAATCATAAGTATCTTTTTCATTTCTAGTTCTTTCCTACTGGAATTCCGAAAATCTTTGTCTGGAATCCCTCATATAAAGTATTGTAATCTGTGTAATTAATATTGCTCTTGAAATAGCTGTTCCATGTATCTCTAAGTGTATCGCAGATAACCTTTCCCTCCTGCTCCTCGCAAAGGATTGTTGGGAAAACATAATAAATCATAAAGTAGTTAAGATTCATTAAATCTGCTGCACGAACCTTGCCAAATTTCTTGAACGCTATAAAAACATCCTCACAAAACTTCTGAGACTCAGCTGCAACCTCATCAGCCTTTACCAGGTTTGAAAACTCTGGGTATCTTTCTTCTTTGAAGCGATTTGTATTTGACTCATAGCTAGATTTGCTGTGAACCGTGCTAAGATATACTACATCCTCAAAAATTTTGTTTACATTGTAACTCATAACACCTTCTCCATTTCTATTACTCTATTATTTCCTTAAGCTGGCTTATATCATCAATCTTCGCCACATAGCTGTCGATAGATTTTCCATATCCATAAGCTGCCCAGATAAAATCTACTCCTGCGGCATCGCACGCATCCTTATCCCCCTGGATATCTCCAATATAAACTGGATGCTTGATATTATTCTTTGCCACAAGTCCCTTTATATTATCTGCTTTTCCGAGACCATTGTCACCATAGCAAATGAAATCTGTAAAATATTTTCCATGACCACTGCGTTCTAAGTAAGTCTCGATGTAGCCTGCCTGACAATTGCTGACAATGTAAAGCTTCACACGCTTGCTTAAATCTTCAAGCACATCCTCTAGCCCTGGATATGTTGTATCCATTTCGCTGACAGCTAAATCTGCCATCTCATATTCCTCGCAAAGCTCCAAAGTCTTATAGCGCTTTGCTGGGTCTGGATCTGGAATGCTGGCATCTGCAATGTCAGTCATAGTCTTTCCAAACAAGCCCATCAGCATCTCAGGGGTAAACTCTACATCATATCCCATTTCCTTAGCGGCTCTTGTCCAGCTGCCGGCGAAAACAGGAATATTGTCCCAGATAGTTCCATCCATATCAAAAATGATACCGTCTGTATTAATTTTTCCCATAAAACTTACCCTACTTTCTAATATCAACTAGGTGCTATTTTACAATATTTCTCGTATAATGGGAACTCATAGAAAGGATTTATTATGAACGACGACGAGCAGCTTTTATATAAAAGATTAATCGAGCTCTCAAACAGAGCTTATCAAAACAATATATACACTTTCAGCGATTTTTTGAGCCTCAGTCAGCAGGAGGTCATGTACCAGGCAGCAAGGGACAAAAGCTTTGCGCCTATTTCCTATGATTTATTTGGTGGCTATGAAAACTGTGAGCGAAAGATGGTTCGCTTTGGAAGTGAATCAGACTTTGGATACGATGTGGAATTCCCTATTAAGTGTATCAAGGTGGAGCCTCTTGCAAAGAAGTTTGCCAAGGAATACACCCACAGGGATTATCTCGGTTCTCTCATGAGTCTTGGCATCGATAGAAAAAAATTCGGCGACATCTTCGTGGATGGCATGGACGCTTACATCTATGCCGACGAATCTACCGCCGATTATCTTCTTGAAAATTTTGTATCTGTAGGCCGTAATTCTGTAAAATGCTCCATCTCAGAGCTTCCAGAATCCTACAAGCGTGCAGCCCTGAAGGAAGCCACCATCCAAGTGGCATCTCCCCGCGCCGATGCTGTCATCGCCAGAGTCTACAACCTAAGCCGTAAGGATACCATTCCCTACTTCACAGAAAAGAAGGTCTCTGTAAACGGACACATCGTTGAAAACAATGACAAGATTCTCTCCGCAGGCGACTCCGTGTCAGTCCGCGGCTTCGGAAAGTTCAACATCCTCGAAGAAGGCGGGCTCTCTCGTAAAGGAAAGCTGAATCTTGTAGTTGAGATATTTGGACGTTAAAGATAAGTTTAACTCACTAAGGTCTCACATTTGTGTGGGGCCTTTTTTCCTGTGGCGAAGCCCTTTGTCAAAAAGAAAACGATAATATGCGGTTTACAAGAAACTCTTTGACAATAATAAGCCTGTTAGTTCCTTATTTTGTCACTGGACAACGAAGGTATGCG
>NZ_AUJB01000001.1 GCF_000424005.1 Pseudobutyrivibrio ruminis CF1b
AAAAAACTTTAATAATAGTCATTTTTTGTCAGGAAGCGTTCTGTAAGTCGCATACCTTCGTTGTCCAGTGACAAAATAAGAAACTTGCAGGCAAATTTTTGTCAGAGCCATTCTTATAAATTGCATATTCTCGTTATCTTTTGACAAAGGGCTTCGCCACAGTCCTATTTTTTTTGAGCTTGTTTGCCTAGTATCTGCCAAAAGAGTCGCTGTCAAGAGGCGGCGAAGCCGAGCCGCCAGGCCTTGCACTTGACTGGGGCTCTTGGCAGATAGAATGGACAAAGCTCAAATAAAAAGAGGTTTAGCCATAGACTAAACCTCTGAGATAAACTCATCTTTATTTTACTCTTTTCACAAACCCAAACTGCTCAAGGTGCTTCATATAAACACTGAGGCGCTCGTAGAGGGGCTCGGCTTCATCACCATATTTGTCATGTACAAGCCCACCGATATCAAAGACGCTACGCTTTCCATCGATGCAGGTCCAGATAAAGGAACCCATGCCCTCCAGGGTAATTTTGCTGACTGCAGGTTTCTTAAAAAACTTCTGAGCCACGCGGTTTGTAAATCCTTTATTTTCCATTTCAACAATGACCTCTCCGGACTCGGAAAGAGTCCAGATGAGGTCAGAATTTATCGCATATACGAAATCTAAATAGTTTTCTTTATTTGTCATTCTTCTTTCCCATGGCTGCCTTATATACTGCAGCTGCGATTAACACGATAAGAATAAGTGCTGGTGCATTACCTGTTGGAATTACTGAGCTAAGATCCATCTTATCAGTAATACCAGCTACTTTAAGAATAGCAAGAAGTACACCTATGATACCTTCACCAGCGATAAGTCCTGAGCAGAAGAGGATACCCTTTCCTGACTCGTCTTCCTTGTTGCCGAATTTTGCATCTGCAAACTTTCTAATAAGGCCACCAATCATAATTGTAGCAGAAAGCTCAAGTGGAAGGTAAAGACCAATAGAAACTGGAAGCGCTGCAATGCCAAGGATCTCGATTGTGATAGAGATGAAAGCACCGATGAAAATAAGTGTCCAAGGAAGATTTCCATCCATAACACCTTCGATAACCATCTTCATCATTGTAGCCTGTGGAGCTGCAAGCTTGTCTGAACCAAATCCGTATGCTGAATCAAGAAGTACCATAACGCCACCAATTGCAAGTGCTGCTGCAACAGTACCGATAATTTCACCAATCTGCTGCTTAACTGGTGTAGCACCAAGGATATAACCTGTCTTTAAATCCTGTGAAGTATCACCAGCCATACAAGCTGCGATACAAATAACTGAACCGATTGCGATAGCACCTGTCATTCCGTGTACGCCTGTATCACCCATAGCCTTAAGACAGATTGTTGCGATAAGGATAGTAGCGATTGTCATACCTGAAACAGGGTTGTTTGAGCTACCTACAAGACCAACCATACGTGAAGAAACGGCACTAAAGAAGAAACCGAATACAACGATGATGATTGCGCCAAGAAGTGTAACAGGTACTGCTGGTACAAGCCAAATTGCAAGAATAAGAACTACGATAGAGCCAAGTACAAAACGAATGTCCATATCACGTGCTGTACGCTCTGTAGATGTAGAACCTGCAGTCTTGATGCTCTTGATTGAATCCACAAATGTTCTAACGATAAGTGGAAGTGTCTTTATAAGTGAAATGATACCAGCTGAAGCTACGGCACCTGCACCAATATACTTGATGTAGTTTGACCAGATAGCTGATGCACCATGTGCTGCATAAAGCTCTGCAACAGAAGCGCTAGCTGGGTACATAACCATGTCGCCACCAAAAGCAACAATAGCTGGAATAAGTACGAACCATCCAAGTACACCACCTGCAAACATATATGCAGAGATACGTGGGCCACAGATGTAACCAACAGAAACAAGTGCTGGATATACCTGAGCAGAAAACTCTGTCTTAAGAGACTGAAGCTTAATTGTGAATACGCCCTGGATTGCGCAAAGACCATCAACGATGAACTTTACAGCTGCACCAATACCCATACCAACAAATACAGACTTAGCAGATGAACCACCTTCCTCACCTGCAAGAAGAACCTCTGCGCAAGCTGTTCCCTCTGGATATGGAAGCACACCGTGCTCCTGAACGATAAGTGCACTACGAAGTGGAACCATGAAGAATACACCAAGGAGACCACCAAAAAGTGCGATTACTGTAATTGTAATAAGTGAAGGCTTGTCCATAACACCTTCCTTAGCCCAGATGAAAAGTGCTGGCATTGTAAAGATAGCACCTGCTGCAAGGCTTTCACCTGCAGAACCGATTGTCTGAACCATATTGCTTTCAAGGATTGAATCCTTTTTCATGATAACGCGGATAACAGCCATTGAAATAACTGCGGCTGGAATAGATGCAGATACTGTCATACCAACTCTAAGACCAAGATATGCGTTAGCAGCGCCAAAGATTACCGCAAGAAGAAGACCCATAATAATAGATGTAGGAGTCATCTCTGGAGTAACCTTATCCGCTGGAATGTAAGGTTTAAATTGTTCTTTCATAATAAATATATCTCTCCTTCTATTGAACCAAGTTTTTTTATTATATACACACTTTAAAGTGGATGCAAATCGAAGTACTAAAGTGATAAAGAATTAAAGTATAATCTACATTAAATTAGCATCTGTTACACTTACTAGCCAGTTACGGCTACAAGCCAAATTATTTCTACGCTCAGCCACAAAAGGCTTCGCTTAAGAAATATTAGAGCTTGATGCCTACTGGCTAAATATAAATAGGACACCTACATTATGCAGGTGTCCTAAATAAAAATACATTTATCACTATTTAAAGTAACGGTTGAGGAAGCCTTCCAACGCCTTTCCGTGGCGGGCTTCGTCGCGAGCCATCTCATGAACTGTGTCGTGGATGGCATCCAGATTATTCTTCTTTGCGCAGGTTGCCAAATCAACCTTACCCTGTGTAGCTCCGAACTCGCAGTCAACACGCCAAGCAAGATTCTTCTTTGTAGAATCAGTCATGTTTGACTCTAAGTCAGAGCCAAGGAGCTCTGCAAACTTGCAAGCATGCTCAGCCTCTTCCCAAGCTGCCTTTTCCCAATAGAGACCAATCTCTGGGTAGCCCTCTCTGTGCGCCACGCGAGCCATACAAAGATACATTCCAACTTCTGAGCACTCACCTTCAAAATTAGCCTTGAGCTGCTCGAAGATGTACTTTTTATCTTCGTCAGTAATATCAGGATTGTTCTTTACTGTAGCGCCATAAACGCCAAATACATGCTCAGCCGCAAGGGTAATCTCACCCTCAACCTTTTTGAACTTATCACCACTCACATGACATACTGGACACTCATCAGGTGGATTGTCACCTTCATGAATGTAACCACAAACAGGACATACATACTTTGCCATAACTAGACTCCTTTCTATATTCACCTAATTTACAGGTGTATAAGGTCATCTTAACATACATATGTCGTCCCCTGTGTAAATACACTAATTGTTCTCAATTAATTCACAGTTATGATAAATTCAAGTTTTCAAGGAAAAGCTTTTCGAATTTTGGGTCCGTTGCAAGTATTACAATTTGCGAATTTTCCTTTATTTCTTTCAACGCATCTTCATCTGGATTCATGATAAATGCGATATCACCATGAAGAGAAGCATTGCCTACTGATTCAAATTTCGGAATCAGTTCCTTTGGAAAAAGACCTATTCCCGCTGCCGCCCAAATACTTACTGATGAGCCAAGTCCTCCTGCCACATAAAGATGATCGATATGCTCCAAACTAAGCTTGGCAGCATCAAGAAGCATTTCAATACCAGCTCGTATAGCTGCCTTTGCAAGAATCACCTGTTGGATATCCTCTCCAGAAATCACTATATCTTCTGCCACAGGAAATCCTGTCTCAGAATATTCATCAATTAAAAGACCGCCATCATCAATAATATTGTTACGGCGCAGCTCGTGAATCAAATCGATAATACCACTTCCACAAAGACCGATTGCCTTCTCTCCGCCGATAGTTGTATATTTTACTTCTCTTCCATGGATTGAAAGATGATTGATGGCACCGCGGACAGATGCCACTCCACATTTCAGACTGGCGCCCTCTAAGGCAGGCCCTGCTGATGCAGATGAGCACCAGTATTTTTCTCCATCAAACAAAACAAGCTCCGCATTTGTTCCCATATCTACCATCAGGAAAGTATCGTCTTCCTCTTTTCGAGCCTTTGCCTGTTCTTTTATATAAAACAGACCTGATACTATATCGCCTCCAACAAAGGCACTGATAGAAGGCATGAAAAAGATATCTCTTCGCTCTTCCCTAAATTTAACTGCATCCAAAGTGTATGGAACAAATGGATACTTTGCCATTCCATCCACAGGATAATTTAAAAGCAAATGCGTCATTACCGTATTTCCGGACATAACCACTTTATGGGTAAGAAAATCTTCACCAATGATTTTTACACCCATTTTCATTAAATCACCAATAACTAACTGCTGAAGCTCCTCACCATGACCATCTATAGCAGCCTTAATTCGGCTCATAACATCCATTCCATATTTAGTCTGGCCGTTTGTCCAAGTATGCTGCCGTAAAACTTTTCCAGTATTAAGATCTATTGCCGTAGCGGCAAGTGTAGTGGTGCCAACATCCACAGCGATAGCTATGTTGGTCTTATCAAGAGGAAGCTCCTCCGTAGTTTGAGGAACTCCTATAGAATTTATTTCAGATACAAGTCTCTTTGGCACCTGAATTTTACAGTCTTTAGTGATGACGCATTTACATCCCAGTCTCCAACCATTTCGCATTTCCCAAAATTCAAGTGCTCGTTCATCGTCGGCGGTCATTTCTGGCGCGCCATACACAAACCTTACAGCACAGCTAAGGCACTTACCAAAGCCTCCGCAAGGTCTGTAATATTTGAAACCCAAACGGTCCATCGCCTCTACAAAGGTAATGGACTCATTTGGCTTAGTCATCAATATATATTCCTTCTCAGGAACAACATCTTCAATTACAACTTTAATTTCCATGTGTTCTATCGTATTCCTCGAGTGAATGCAGTTCCATTGTCAGCTCACCACTATTATCTACTAAAATTGTCATATAAGTGTGTTCACGTGATTCCTGTCTTGGAAATGCTATACTTCCAGGGTTTGCGATAATTAAATCCTGATAGTGATCGATAGTTGGAACGTGGGTATGACCATATAAAGCTATGTCACAGCCCTTTGCCTTTGCAGCCTCAGCAATCTTATCATATCCATAGCTAACACCATAATAATGGCCATGAGTAATGAGGATATGATGATTGCCTGCTTCAAGAACAAGCTCATTTGGTAAACTACCGCCCCAGTCACAGTTTCCGCAGACACATTCTGCAGGTGCCTCGGACATCATCCAGAGATTGTCCTCTACCCCCTGACCATCCCCCAGGTGGTAAATCATATCAGGTTTTTCTATATGAATGGCATCCCTCAAATTTTCTGATCTGCCATGTGTATCACTAACAACTAATATTTTCATGCTTAATAATTTCTTCCTTTATCATTCTAAGAGCCTGGCCTCTGTGGCTGATTGCATTCTTCTCCTCAGGGCTGATGCTTGCTGTGCTCACATCCTTATCCCAAAGATAGAAGATTGGGTCGTAGCCAAAGCCGTTTGTTCCCATTGGCTCCCAGCCGATATAGCCCTCGATTGTTCCGCGGACTACTGCCTCTTTACCATCTGGGAAAACTGCTGAAACGGCACATACAAATCGTGCGCTTCTATCCTGCTTTTCAACTCCCTCAAGTCTCTCAATAAGATTTGCATTCTTAATATCGTAAGAAGTATCCTCACCCATATATCTGGCTGAATAGATACCTGGCTCTTTATTTAAAGCATCAATCTCCAGTCCGCTGTCATCGGCAAGAACAATTGCATCTTTAGCGTGTTCTGCTATAGAGCGGGACTTAATCAAAGAATTCTCTTCGAATGTTTTACCATCCTCAACAATATCAATGTCGATTCCTGCTTCCTTCATGGTAAGAATCTCATATTTTTCTTCACCAAGAATTTCTTTGATTTCGCGAAGCTTGTTTTTGTTTCCTGTTGCAAAAATAATTCTAGTTTTCATAAATAATTCCCTCCGCCAGTTACTCTCTCAATCCTGAGATATTGCTTTCAGTCACTAGATGTTCCTTTCAGCAACACTCAGAGATTGATAGCTACTGGCTCACTTATTTTTCATAAAGATACGCTACGATGGCATCATACAGCGCCCCCGCAGTCTTCTTCTGATACTCATTGTCCTGAAGCTTTTCAAGCTCTTTTGTGTTGGTCATAAAGCCTACCTCTACCAGCGCCACCGGAGCCTGAGACATTCTGATAATGTATACCTCGTCTCCCACTACTGTGCCCTTTGACTTTGAGCCTAAAGCATTAAGCAGGTTATCAAGGCATAATGAAGCAAAGCGCTTTGAATTGCCTGTGGTATCGGCGCCCTTGTACATAACCTCTGTTCCATTGATGGAAGACATTCTACCAGAAGCGGTAGAATTGTTGTGTATTGATAGGAATAGATCCGCATCAGAATCATTTGCCAAACCAACTCTGGATTCAAAGGATGGATTGCTATCGTCAGTTCTAGTGTAGTAAACACCAATATTCTTTCCACTCTGATCGAACAGTCTCTTCAGCTGGAGAACAAACTGTAAATCCAAATCCTTTTCGTTAACACCCATCTTTGTGGCACCTGGCACATTTCCTCCATGGCCAGCATCCACAACCACAACATAATCATATACGTCGTGTGGGTCAAGAAAATCCAGATAAATGTATTCGCCCTCAGAGGTCATCTGTACCTCTTTAACATCATCGAGGGCAATCTCTATAACGCCAATCAAATTCTCGCTGTCGTAGATAACATCCACGATATTATCTGCATTTCCACGCATAGGATATTTGGAAAAGTAATCCTTTCCAATTCCATTTATCGTAATTGCGATATTTCGATTTACATAATCATTAATAATTGAAACCCCTGCGCTGGTAACATTCTGAGGCAATGTTAATCGTATCTGATGTCCCTTTAAAACATCCTGTACAATCTCCTCAGAGTCTTCCTGCAATTCTTCATCAGAAGCACGAAGCATATCCATTACGGATACACGTCCCCCTGACACCTTGCTGTCCTGTACCTTCAGTGCAATGATATGCATGTTTGGTACATAAATAAGCAGACAGCTCATGGCAATTACCACCGCCAGGATGATAGCCGTGAAGGCCCCCAAAACCTTATTTTCCATTACATTATCTCTCCGCTCCCTTACGGGAAAAATTATTTGTCGTCCTCGAATACCTCAACGACATCGTTTGCATAGGCTTTGATACAAAGATTTGCCTTTGCAACATCCTCTACATTTTCCCAGTCCAATCCATTGTTGCTGATAAAACCTTTGCCGTCTGTGATGTCAACATTAGCTGTCATTGAATCACTGACGTACTCTACTGCAAGTGGACGCTTGGTGTCTGGTGTGTTTATGTAGAGAATAATAGCGAAGTTTTCTCCCTTTTCCACTGTTTTCGCCTGATTAAATTTTACAGTATAATACCCCGCCTGGTCTACTGTTCCTGAAGCAACAATTTCCTTTGAAGAAAGTGTGCTGGTGTTTTTATAATCTGGCACAAAATATATCTGATAACTTGTATCTTTTCCCAATGCATAGAAGCCTGCTGCCTCTATCTGCTGATTTGCCTCAGCTGTAAATGTGTTGCAGCCGTATGCCCATTCCTTACTGTAACCAATCTGACCAACCCAGCCGCATAAATCACTTTGGTAAATGTAGTTATATGTATTGTTGGTATCTACCTTTACGTAAGAAACCGCCTGATTTCCAATATTTGAATCATAATAGGAAATGTAAAATACACCGTCATCTCCAAAACCACTTCCCCAACTGTTTTGGCAAATGAAAGCTCCGCTGCGAGGCACTTCAGTGCTAAAATTCTCCGCTGGATAGTTGTCGTCCCAGCCGATGATTACCACGTCATGATTTGGCTTTGCATTTCCTGTATAACAATATGAGTTAGTGCTGCGGTTGTAGCAGCTTGACCCATTCAAATTAGCTGTATTAACACTTGCATAAATAGATGTGGAAACACCACCATATTTGTAAACTGCCCACTTTATGTCATCCAGATTTTCCGAGTCATAGAAATGAGCTTCCTGCAAATGTATTGAAGGTGGTGTGGTCTCACCTGTAAGCTCCTGAATAAGACCGCCTTCATTTTCATCTTCAACCGGACCCTGCCATGAAAGCAGATAGGCCAACGCCATGGTGTACTCTCCACCGGCAGACTCATCCAAATTAAAGCTGTTGTTATTAATCATTGAATCAACAGAGAATTTGTACTGTGATGCAGGCAACAGAGATGACTCCAGTGCCTCTAAAGATGCACACGCCCAGCAAGTGGCGTTAGAGCCCTGGTTTCTAATGAAGCTTACTCTGTCCATATCTCTCAAATCATAGGTGAGAGGAAGCTTTGGAATCTTGCTGATTTTAATGTGTGCAGTATATGTTGAGCGGTCATAAGAATATTCATAACCGAAAATATCACATAAATCCTTTAGTCCCACATACAATCTGCCCATATGCATAGATGGCTTGATGGCCAAATCCATATCCTCACCATTTGCAGTGGCAGTCTTATTATCTACAAGAAATTCATAGATGTTATTGGAAATCTGAACTACCGCACAGCCGTCATCTTCCATAAAAGCTGACCCTCTTAAAACGCTGCGGATAAACTCCAAAGATCCTACAGGATTAAGCCTGTCATCTAAAATGGCATCCTGCTCGTAACTGGTATAAAGAATATTATTTATGTAAAGCCTCAGTTTTCCTGAGTCATTTAAATTTTTAGACATTAAAGGATACAGCACGTCCTCATTTAAAGCTGCTCCTCTAAATGATTCGACGGCTGCATACCTGTCGTTCCAATTATTTAATTTTCCAAATACGGTGATTGCTATTATTAAGAAAAACACCGTAAATCTTTTGGAAAGTCTCATCTTCTAGTCCTTTTTCTTAGGCTTTGGTCCTAGGAACTGATAAAAATAAGTCTTTATCATTCCGTTATATATCTTGCGGTTTTTATCTGCTTTTCTTCCAATTGACTTTGGTGCATCTTCGTAGCTGGTGATTACATACATAGACCAGCTATCAAGCGCTGCATAGGCTTTTCCAAGCTTACCATAAATCTCTGGTAAATCTTTCTTATCTTCAAGACGCTCTCCGTATGGAGGATTTGTCAGGATAAATCCATATTTCTTTGGATGGCTAAGGGCACCAACATCTCTCACCTGGAAATGAATCATATGGTCAACGCCTGCCTGCTTTGCATTAAGGCGGGCAATCTTTACCATATCAGGATCAATATCAAATCCCTGAAGGTCGCAATCAACTGATGTATCAACCTCTTCTCTTGCCTCATCCAAAAGCTCATTCCAAAGCTTTGGCGAGATAAGGTTTGTCCAGTCCATAGAAGTGAAATCTCTATTGAGGCCTGGTGCGATATTTGCGGCAATCATGGCTGCCTCAATCAAAAATGTACCTGAACCGCAGAATGGATCCACCAAAATTCTGTCAGCACGCCATGGTGTCAGCTGAATAAGTGCTGCAGCCATAGTCTCTGAAAGTGGAGCCTTGCTGGTGTAAGTACGGTAACCTCTCTTGTGAAGTGGTGTACCTGTAGAATCAAGTGTAACTACCACATCATCCTTTAATAAGAAGATACGAACAGGATAGTCTGCTCCGTCCTCTTTAAACCACTGAACGTCATAATATGTCTTCATGCGCTCAACCATTGCTTTTTTCGCAATGGACTGAATATCTGTAAGGGAAAAAAGCTTACTCTTTACAGATGTAGCCTTTGTAACCCAGAATTTACCATTCTCTGGAATGTACTCTTCCCATGGGAGAGCCTTGATTCCCTGGAAAAGCTCCTCGAATGTGGTAGCGTGAAAACGGCCCACTTCTACAAGGACTCTTTCCGCTGTGCGCAGATGGATATTTGCGCGACAAACAGCCTCGGCATCACCTGTGAAAGTCACTCTTCCATCAGTAACTTCTGTAATGTCGTAGCCTAAATCATAAATTTCTCTTTTTAATGGTGCCTCAAGTCCAAAGTGACATGGGCAGCTAATGGTAAATGTTTTTGGCAATTCTAAATCTCCTATTACTTAACTAACTAAAAATATCTTAGACTAGATGTTATCTTTTTTCAACTTTTCCTTGCATTAGTCGATTAACTATATTATAATCACAACCATGATAAGGAGTTTCCTTATCATACCCTTATTAATTATTTATACTCCCCTCAAAAAGACCGAAAACTCGGTCTTTTTCTTTTGGATCATCTAGTTTATACACAGGTGTCTTTTACGCACCAAAAACCCGAGTTTCCGTTGCATCCAATTAAAAAGGGCTACAAAACGTAACCCTTAGAAATCAATATTAAATATTTACATGAAATGAGATAATGCCTCTGCAAATCTAGTCTCGTCAAAAGGCTTAATAACAAAATCTTTGGCCCCAGCTTCGATGGCTTCAATAACGTAACATTTCTGGCCCATAGCACTTACTACAAGAATCTTGGCTTCAGGATCATATTCCTTAATCTGCTTAATAGCATCGATTCCATTAGAACTACGACCTACAGTGTGTCCATCGACAGTCATCGTGATGTCCATAGTTACTATGTCAGGCTTGAACTCTTTGTATTTTTCCACTGCTCCGTCACTACAGTCAGCTTCGGCTACAACAGTACAGCCATTTCTTTCGCATTCATTTCTGACTACCGCACGCATAAATCGGGAGTCATCAACTATCAAAACTGTTTTGCCCACAGCAAGCATCCTCCTTATTATGGTTGTTAATTAGGATGTGTAGTTATATTATAGCATACTAACCCCCAAACTAGTTATGAACTTTATGTTAACTATTGGTGACGTTGGGGTTTATCTTCTATTGGTATTACTTAACAGATGCGAGGCAAACCCTCCCCCTGAAGGATGTCGAGGAAGCGTCTTCCGCCTATTTCTGTCTTCATTATAAGGGCACCCCTTTCTGATTCATCAGATGGCTCGTTCACAGAACCTATCATGCAGGCATTCTCTCCATACTGGCATCCCTTTATGATTTCTACAGCATCTACGCCGTATTCCTTTGGGACAATGGCCACAAGCTTACCTTCATTTCCCATATATAATGGATCAAGTCCAAGAAGGCCGCAGAATGATTTTACCTGTGGGTCCACTGGAAGTTTTTCCTGTAAAATATCAAATCTCAGGCCACTAGCCAGGGCTAATTCTTTTAAAACTGTGGCAAGGCCGCCTCTTGTCACATCTCTAAGGACATGAACAGGAATCTTATTTTCGATTAATTTCCCAACCATCTCCTGAAGAGGTGCGTTGTCACTTACGATAGTATTTTTGATGCCCATGCGCTGGCTAAGGACTGTGGCATGGTGATCTCCCACATTTCCCGAAACGATGATAACGTCATCTTGACTGGCATTCTTTGCCTTAATGTCGATGCCCTTTGGGACAAATCCCACTCCGGCAGTGTTAATGTAAATTCCACCATCACCCTCTATAACCTTCGTATCTCCAGCAACGATTTTTACACCAGCTTCCTCAGCAGTCTCTGCCATGGATTTTACAATTCTTCTGAGAGTAGCAACATCGGCACCTTCCTCTAAGATAAATCCGCAGGTGATGTATTTTGGAACGGCACCTCTCATACATAGGTCATTTACCGTACCGCAAATGCACAGGCGACCTATATCTCCTCCTGGAAATTCAAGCGGTGTTACCACAAAGCTGTCAGTGGTCATGGCAATAGTGCCATCACCTGGAACGACTGCCGCATCCTCCATCTCTGAAAGTACATCGCTGTTAAACTGGGATTCAAAAATCTCTCTTATAAGTTCACCGGTGGCACGGCCCCCTGAGCCATGCTCCATAATTATCTTCTCCATAATTTAATCCTAATCCACAAATCCCTACATTAACAATCATTAGTAACTTCTCACCCGACTAACATGTCTCGTTCAAAGTTCTAATAGATTGTTAATTGGAATTTGTTCATTTATATTTTTAATCGTTCTATTAATTCTTGTTCAGATAGTCGTTAAAACAACTTCCTTCCTCTGACACCATACATGCCCCCTGTGGTGACATAGGCGTGCAGACTTTTCCGAATAATGGGCAGTCGGTAGGTTTTGCCTTGCCCATAAGAATTTCTCCACATTTGCAGGCTTTATTCTTCTTGTTATCCACATCAAGGCCCTTACTACCTGCATCAAACTGTTTATATTCTTCCCTGAGTAGTAAGCCTGATCTTGGGATGATACCCATACCGCGCCAAGCCACATCAGCAGGCTCAAAATATTTATCCAGTTGATTTTCAATGATAGGATTTTTATCCTGAGCCACTACTGAGGTGTAGAAATTCTTAACTGTATTTTCTTTATTTAACACCATCTGAACAAGTCCATAGATGGCAATTACAAGCTCTTTTGCCCCAAAACCAGATACACCAAATGGTATCTGATATTTTTCAGCTAAATCATTAAAATAATCAGCACCTGTTACAGCGCATACATGGCCTGGTGCGATGAATCCGTCAATCTCTGCTCCATTGTCACAAAGATATGAGATGGCTCCCGGCATGGTTTTAAGTGCTGTAAGAAGCTGGATGTTGTTTAGCCCCTGAGCTATGGCATTATCCAAAAGCAAAGTGTAAACCGGTGCAGTAGTCTCAAATCCCACGGCGGCAAATACGTATTTACGATATGGATTAGCTGTCGCAAGGGCAAGCACATCCATTGGAGAATACACCATCTCCACGCTTCCGCCACGACCCTTTGCCTCGTTCAGGCTTTCTTTTGAACCTGGCACTCTTAACAAATCACCAAAGGTAACCACTGTAGTGTCCGGCTGCAGACAAAGCTCAATCAGCTTATCTATGTAGGCTGTAGGTGTAACACAAACAGGGCAGCCTGGCCCTGACAATAACTCTATCTTAGGTGAGAGAATATCCCTGATTCCATTGGTGGCGATGGCATGTGTATGACTGCCACACACCTCCATTAAACGGATTCTCTCACCGTCATAATCTCTCAAAAAATCAACAAGCTGCTGAATCTCCATTACGCCTCAAGGCCTCCCATCAGCTCCATGATTTCTTCTGCTTCATCTTTCTTCAATGTTTGAATCACGCACCCCGCGTGAACTAAAGCGTAATCCCCCTCTTTTACATTCACAAGTCCGGCGTAGGCTTCCACTTCATTTCCGTTGAAATCTACAGTGACCTTACCGTCCTTTAATTTCTTAACTAAACCTGGTATTGCAACACACATTACATTATTCTCCTAACCTTATAACATATGGTATAATTGTACTACTTTTTGGATGTTTTGGGAGGATAAAATGCACGAATTAGCGGTAACAGAATACGTTTTTAACCTGGTAAAAAAACAGGCTGATGCAGCAGGCGTCAGCCATGTAGATAAAATCCATTTACTACTTGGTGATCAGTGCGACTATGTACCTGAGATAATCGAAGAATATCTTCAGGTAATGAGTGAGGGCACATCCCTTGAAGGTGTGAAAGTGGATGCCACTGTAAAGGAATCCATGGTCAAATGTCTTGACTGCGGTAGTGAATTCACCCGTCACGAGTTTAAGGATGTCTGCCCTAAATGTGGCAGTGAAAATTTAAAGCTGAATAGGTGCACTGATTTTATTGTAAAAAATATCGAAGTATCCTAGGCTTTAGCATCTCTCCAATAGGCGGGATGCCATAGCCTGACCTAAGCATATTCCACCATCTCCTGGTGGAAGCTGCTCTGAGATATATACTTTAAAACCATCAGCTTCAAGCAACTCTATTGTACGTTCTAACAGTATCCTGTTCAGGAAGGTACCTCCTGACAAGACTATCTTTTTTTCTTTTCCAAGTCTTTCGGAATAAATTGTCGCTATCTCCAAAATGTAATCTGCTACAGCGTAGATAAATCCTCTTGCTATGGATTCTTTTGGCACGTCATGAGTGATTGCATTTGCTATCTCTAAGAAGATTTCTTCTGTTGAGCCATTTTCGCCAAAGCACAATGGATAAACTTCCTCTGTTCGGGCTGCCATGTTTTCTAATTCTATAGGGGCCTGGCCCTCGTATGTATTGTAATGGCATATATCAAGCATGGCAGAGACCGCATCAAAGAGACGTCCCATTGATGTAGATGTCACCACATTTATATCGCTATCGATAGCAGTTCTGATAATCTTTGCATTTTCATTTTCAATCAGTTCATCATGACCATTTTCATGAAGAATTCCCACTAAAATAGTGTCGCAGTTCTTTGCTCCCTCGTCTCCTCCGATTAATCTGGATGGGCGCAAATCCGCAACTCTTCCTATACCAGACTTCCCATCCCATAGAAATACTTCGCTACCCCAGACGGTTCCATCCTCGCCATATCCTGTCCCGTCAAATGCAAATCCGAGAACTGGACCTTTTAGTTTATGTTCTGCGATTACAGATAAAACATGGGCTTTGTGATGCTGTACTTTGTGAATTGGCAGGTTCTTTTTCTGGGCATACTCATGGCCCACCTGACCGCTAAAGTATCCAGGGTGTAAATCAGTCACTACTTCCTTCGGTTTAAAACCAAAGATTTTTTCCATAGCAGCCATTTCATTTCTATAAAACTTCTGGCAGCTTACAGATTCCAAATCTCCTAAATACTGGCTTACATATGCCAGTCCATTTTTTACATAACAGAAGCTGGATTTAAGATCTCCACCTGCTGCAAATATTTCTCCATCAATATCCACAGGGATAGGATTTGGAACATGTCCTCTTCCACGGCGTATAAACTGCTGACGCCCTTTCACCACCTTCATAACAGAATCATCCATAGGACGGAGAATTTTCCTGTCATGGCTTAACATGGCAATAGGTGTACCATCTATTTCGCCTGAGGCAACTCGCTCCTTAAGCCACTGGAGCATCTTCTTATTATCTATCTCAAGCACATCGCCGCTGGCATTTCCACTGGTCATAATAAGTGGGCCGCATTCTTTCACCAGCATCATCTGCACTGGATTACATGGAAGCATTGCTCCAATATCAGGGCTGGTGAGGTAAACATTTTCAGCTATGTGCTTTTTGCCTGCACTAATATGTTTCTTTCTTCTTACTAGCACTATTGGTCTTGCGGGATCCTCAAGCAACTTTGCCTCCTGCTGATTTACCTTGCAGAACTCTTTTACCTGTTCCACATCTTCAAACATTACAGCAAAAGCTTTTGCCTCTCGGTGTTTTAAATTTCTCAGGGCCGAAACTGCCTTTTCGTTAAATGGACTACATGCTAAATGATATCCGCCAATATCTTTGATTGCCAAAATTCCACCATGATTTATCAACGATAAAGATGCCGTAATTTCGCCATCTACATCGTTTTCGTTATAGTTTTCCACATAGTTATCAACAGTGTTTTCATCCGTAATATTGTCAGCATTTTTATACTTTAAATAGGTAAATTTCAGACGAGGCCCACATGACTTGCAAGCAATGGTCTGGGCATGTCTTCTTCTGTCTTTTTTACCTGTGTATTCTGCCTGGCAATCAGGGCACATTTCAAAATCTTTCATAGTGATAGTGTCCCTGTCATATGGAAGCTTCTCTATAATAGAATACCTTGGCCCGCAGACTGTACAGCTGATAAAAGGATGTCTGTATCTTCGATTCTTAGGATCAAACAGCTCCCGCTTACACTCGTCGCATGTTGCAATGTCTGCTGGAATCAAAGGAAGATTCTTCTCGGCATCTTTATCTGATTTTATGATTTTAAAACCTGGCTCAATCTTCTGGCCCTCCAGGTCTTCCTCTTCTATTGAAGTAATAAAGCCACCAGTTGGCACATCTGAAGAAAGCCTGTTGCAAAACTGAGTCAATCGCTCACTTTCGCCAGACGCAACCACAGTCACTATGCCACCTGTGTTTCTCACATACCCATCTATATTTAGTTCATCTGCAAGTTTAGCAACCCAAGGTCTATAGCCTATCCCTTGTACCAAACCTTTAATAATATATTTTCTTGTCATTTCTCAATATGTGTTCCAGTATTACTAATCGAAAATCTTAGTATATTATCATTATCGGTATTCCCTCAAATACTAAGAATTTCCTTCTATAAAAAATTCTATTATCGCAAAATAGCGGTTCAATGCCATTTAAGATCTGCCTTGCGATATAATTTCAGCTAATTTTACACAATTATTCTCCTACTGTGCATTATGTTTATCACATCAAAACGAATACATGCCGTTTAAAAAGCCTCATGTGATAAATCAGATAAAAAATCCAGATAAATTTATCACAAGAGGCTCCACAGCGCCCGTCTTATCATTAATTTGTGATAATCATACTCCTTGGCTAACCCAAAACGCCTCTTTTTATTTAGCCATAGCAGGTGTTGCAGGCTTGGCAGCAGGTTTCGGTGGCTCATAAGGCACCTCTACCGTATATGCGAATTTTTCTGGACCTGGTTCCTGGTAGCCTGGTGTGATAGAAAGGCACTTCTTAGGGCACTTTTCTACACAGTAGCCACACTGTACGCAGTCGAAGCGGTTGATGCTCCAGGTCTTGCCAACTCTGTCAACTGTAATTGCTCCTGGTGGGCAGCTGCGCATGCACATTCCACAAAGGATGCAATTATCTTTATTGATATCCACATGACCTCTTGTGCGCTCTGGATACTCTCGTGGTACAAAAGGGTACTGAGTTGTAGCAGGCTCAGAAAAGAGGTTCTTGATTACTTGTTTTGTAAATGGTAAAAACTGTCCCAATTTATAATTCCTCCAATCCGCTAGTTACAGTAACAAGCCTTAGTATTTCTCCGCTCATCTAACACGATTCGCTTAAGAAATCTAAGAGCTTGTTACCTACTAGCTCATTAAATTACCTCTCAGTACAACTGATACAAGGGTCGATAGTTAATATCAAAAGTGGTACGTCGCCGTACTGGCATCCCTGAAGAGTCTGTGTCAATGCTGGGATGTTGGCGAAGGTAGGAGTGCGAACTCTGAATCGGTCAAGGAACTTGGTTCCGTTGGCACGAACATGATAGAATGCCTCTCCTCTAGGCTGCTCCACGCGGATGAAAGCTTCTCCGTTTGGCATGCCTGTAACCTTTGTATTTATTTCTGTGTCAGGAATCTTTTCCACACACTGTCTGATGATATCGATTGACTGGAAGATTTCTCCAATACGCACCTCGCAGCGGGCATATGAATCGCACTTGTTGCTAGTGATTACCTCGAAATCAATATCATTGTAAGCTGCATATCCATTCTTTCTCATATCAACATTGATACCAGATGCACGCATCATTGGTCCAACGGCACCACGACGAATTGCATCCTCACCAGTGATAATTCCAATATCTACAAGACGGCTCTTTACTGTATAGTCATCCATGAAAATACTTGTTGTCTCACGGATTTCCTTTTCCATCTCATTAAGCTGACGAACAAAATCCTTAAGCATATCAGCCGGCATGTCCTTGAGAACGCCACCGATAGTATTTACAGAAAAGATAACGCGTCCACCTGTTGATTCCTCAAACATATCAAGAATTTTCTCGCGAAGTCTCCATGAGTGCATGAAAAGTGACTCGAATCCAAAGCCATCAGCAAGAAGTCCAAGCCATAATAAGTGGCTGTGGAGACGGCTCATTTCACACCAGATTGTACGTAGGTAATCGGCACGGCGTGGAACCTCTACTCCCATAATCTCTTCGAGAGCCATACAGTATCCCATACCATGCATGTATGAGCAAATACCGCAAATACGCTCTGCAACATATACCATCTCGTTGAAATCTTTCTTGCTTGTGAGGCTCTCAAGTCCTCTGTGGATAAATCCGATAGAAGGAATTGCTGCCAAAACCTTCTCATCTTCAAGAACCAGATCAAGATGAATCGGCTCAGGAAGTACCGGATGCTGAGGGCCGTAAGGTACTATACTTCTGTTTCCCATCTTACTCACCCTCCTTCTCTAAAAATGGTGTCTCTACGTCTATACGATATAATTTGTCGTGCATGTCCACCTTGATGTTGTCTACATTAAGTCCCCAGAGCTCGTGCATTTCATTCTCATAATAGATAGCTGATTTATATACACGGGAAATGGATGGAACCTCTTCCTCACGCTCCACAACTAATCTGTAATTTGCAAATTCATAGCCATTGGCAAATGAATATGTTATCTCGTAATGTTTTTCTGCCTTTGGATAAGAGCAGCAAATCTGGCAAAGTCTCCAGAGAGCATTCTTCTTCTCCATGATTACCTGAAGGAGCTCTGCCTTATCTATTAAATATAAGTCTTTCTTTAACTCTTGCATAATTTCCTCCTACTTAAGCCTTCTGCGATGCTGCAAGAGCCTCTGCCTTTTCCTTGAAAAGTCCTATGCCCTTTACTACACCATCAATAATTGACTCTGGGCGAGCCGCGCAGCCAGGCACGTAAATATCCACAGGAATAACTGTGTCTGCACCGCCCTTAATGTTGTAGCATTCCTTGAAAATGCCACCTGTGCAGGCGCAGGTACCTACTGCTATAACAACCTTTGGCTGTGGCATCTGGTCATAAATCTGCTTAACTACAGCTTCATTCTGAGAGTTGATACCACCAGTAATGAGGAAAATATCTGCATGCATTGGGTTACCTGTGTTGATGACTCCAAAACGCTCTACATCATAAACAGGTGTGGTGCATGCCAAAACCTCTATATCACAGCCATTGCAGCTGCTGCCATCATAGTGGAGCAGCCATGGCGATTTATGTATTGTACTCATCTTAAGTTCCCCCTAATAATCTCAAGTAAGAATAAATTCATTCCTGCTGCAATAATTGTTACGCCCCAGGCAAGCTTTAACATCAGCTGCCATTTAACTCTTGCAGATGTGTTGTCGATGAGAATTTCAAGGAACCATACTGCTAATATTGCAACAATTGCCCATATTACTGACAATGGATTACTGTTCAGGAAGAACAATGCAACTATTCCATAAAGGATTGCATTTTCATACCACTCAGCCAGTGTTACCATTCCATATTCCTTACCTACCATCTCTGATGTAACACCCTTTACTACTTCCTGGTGTGCATGGTGAGATGTAGAAATATCAAATGGTGATTTTCTGAATTTGATTGTAAGGATAAATACAAATCCCACGAAAAATCCTGGCAACATGATTACTCTTGCAAAATCACTATTCATTACAATGTCTGATACATTAAATGTTGCTGTGGCAAGGTAAAAACCAACTGCCACCAAAAGCTCCATTGGCTCGCATGCCATAATCTGTACAAGCTCTCTGTGTGTACCCTGTGAGCTGAATGGAGAATGTGTTGTAGTAGATGCCAGAATCAAAAACATTGCTGATGTTGAAAGGGCAAATACTACAAGAAGTAAATCAAAGCCTCCGAAGAAAAGGATTCCTGACAGGATGATGAAGCAAAGATATGAACGTATCATAAAAAGCTGCATCTTGTTTGCTGTTAAAAATTCCTTTTCAAATAATTTCTTTAAATCATAAAATGGCTGAAGCACTGAAGGACCTCTACGTCCCTGCATACGTGCTGAAATTTTTCTGTCGCAGCCTTCAAGCAAACCGATAATAAAAGGTGCAAAGATAATATAACATCCAGCCAAAATCATACGTGTACTTACATCCATTAGAACGCACCTCCTATTACAATAATCTGATAAACAATTATTATGAAGGTAGAGATCATAATGGCTGGAGTAAAGAGTCTCTTCTCTCCCATAAGCTCTTCCATATAGAAGTTAGCCACATGCATTTCCTTAGCTTCACCTGTTGATGAAATAAAGTTCATATTGTCGCCGGCATTTGCACCACCCATGTATGTGATTACCTGCTTAGCCTTTGTATTTTTTGTCATCAGGTAATTTACATATGGAATTACAAATACACCTACCAGAAGAACAATCATGATGATGATATTCTGATATGAAATAACCTGCTTAACCACACCAAACATATCATTTGAAAGTGGCTTAAGCACATGCTCTGATAACCATGGGAATCCAAGTATAAGTGCAACAAGCAAAACTGCATGGAAGAACATTGATGTGTACTCGTTCCACTTTGTAAGGTCTCTTGATTTCTCACGCGTTGCTGCGCCAAGAATCTTTGACATCCACTTTGTCCAGTAAAACATTGTTGTAGCTGAACCAAAGCAAATGAAGAGAACCATAAGTGATGATACATATACTGAACGAGTATCAATAAATGCCTTCAGTGCTGCCCACTTTGAAATAAGCATTCCAAATGGAGCAAGGAACATTCCAGCAATACCAATCATGAGAATGAATGCAAGCTTAGGGAAGATTGACATCAGTCCCTGCATATCCTCTACATCACGGCTTCCGATTGTGTTTTCAATAGCACCTACGCACTGGAAAAGCATAGACTTTGAAACAGCATGGAAGATTACAAGGAATACTGCTGCCCAAATTGTTTCTTCGTAACCACAGCCTGTACATGCAACAATAAGTCCAAGGTTTGAAATAGTAGAATATGCCAAAACCTTCTTGCCATCTGAAACTGAGATTGCAAGACAAGAAGCTGCAAGGAATGTGAATCCACCGATAAGAGCTACCATGTTTCCTACATAGTTGTCTGCCATAGCTGTTGTTAATCTAATAAGAAGATATACTCCAGCCTTTACCATTGTGGCACTGTGAAGAAGTGCTGACGATGGTGTAGGTGCAACCATGGCACCAAGAAGCCATCCCGAAAATGGGAACTGTGCAGACTTAGTAAGCGCTGCAAAAGCAAGCATTGCTATTGGAAGCAAATACCTCATGTTATCTGGTGAAGCTTTAGCTAAATCGATGAAATCGAAAAGATTTACTGTGTTGAACCACAAATATCCAACTGAAATAGCCACTGCCATACCGCAGCCACCTAAAAGGTTCATCCACAGTGCCTTGAAGGAATTATTTATTGCCTCATCTGTGTGAGTGTATCCTATTAGAAGGAAAGATGTAACAGATGTAATCTCCCAGAAGAAATACAAGCTTAAGAGATTAGCAGAAAATACAAGTCCAAACATAGCACCGAAAAATACAAATATCATTGCCAAAAAGAAGCTTCGTCTGTCTGGTAGCTCCTTATGGTGATGAATGTGATATCCATGCATATAACCTACTGCATAGACACCAATCAGTGAACCAATCACACCAATGATTAAAATCATTATGAATGTGAGCCAGTCAAAACGCATTGTGTAGTTGTTTGGAAGCTTTGGACCAACCAACTCAAATGCTGATGGGATCACTGTAGATACTATAGTAAGTACAGATATTATTAATTTTTTATACTTATATGCGAGATATGTGATAAAACACATCAGGAATACGTCGCCTACCAAAAAGATGTGCCCAAACATCTCCTGATAAGGCAATCTGAAATTCAGTGTCTGACCCCCATCAAGATACCACCGAACCGCAGTGAAGACTGACAGAACCATAACTATTCCGCAGCCCAGATAGACGAAGAATGCTCTGCGTTTTGAATTATGAATCACCGCAGGCAAAATCGCCCAGAGAAATGGAAAGCAAATCAATGCTGTCACTAATGTTTCCATTATTTCCCCCTCCTTATTAAGTTAAATACATTATTAAATACTGAATGTTTTTCCTATCCCCAATAGCATTCAGCTATACTAGTATAGCATATATTCCACAAAATAGTTGCTAATTATTGCTATTTTTTGGCAATTTTGAATAAAGCGGGAAAGCAGCGCCCATTAAAGATTGCCTCCGGCAATGGGGGCGCGCTGTGGCAAACAAAAAAGACCCACCTCATTGAGGTAGGCCTTTTTAATTTGCTTATTCCATATGACCATCACGGTACATAGAGAACTTATCCATTGGGTAGTTCTCAAGGTTTGCAAGAATCTTACGTCCATCAGCCTTTCCGATAAGGCTTGTTCTAGCCTTAAGGATTTCTCTCTCAGCTCTATGCTTAGATGGGCCACCAACGCAACCGCCCTCGCAAATCATACCTTCTACGAAGTCTGCATCAAGCTTTCCGCTCTTAAGGAGCATAAGTGCCTTCTTACACTCAGCACCACCAGCACACTGCATAAGCTTAATATCATCTGTATTCTGTCCACGCTCCTGCATGCACTCGATAACAGCCTTAGCAACACCGCCTGAAGAAGCGAAGTGCTTACCAAATGTAGATGACTCCTGGTAATCCTCAGCAACTGGTTCGAACTCAACGCCCTTAGAACGCATCATTGCACGAAGCTCACCAAATGTGATAACGTAATCTGCATTTCCTGGTACTGTCTCGTCAGCAGCCTCAGACTTCTTAGCGATACATGGTCCAACGAATACTGTTACAACGTCATCACCCTCTGTAGCCTTAAGGAAACGAGAGATAGCGCACATTGGAGATACAGTTGAAGACATGTTGTTCTCGAACTGCTCTGGGAAGTGCTTTCTAAGCATGTTGATGAAAGCTGGGCAGCAAGATGTTGTCATCTGACGTCCCTCTTCCTTAGCTTCGAACCACTCAGCAGACTCGTAAGCTGCTGTCATATCTCCACCGAGACCAACCTCGATCATATCTGTGAAACCAAGCTTCTTGCAAGCTGCCTTAACTGCTGCCATTGAGATGTCCTCACCGAACTGTCCCTCTGTAGCAGGTGCGCACATAGCGTAAACCTTCTTACCCTCAAGGATAGCCTTGATGATATGTACAAGATATGTCTTAGAACCGATAGCACCGAATGGACAGCTGTGGATACAGTGACCGCATGAGATACACTTCTCATCGTCAATTACACAGTGACCGTACTCATCGTAAGAAATAGCGCCAACTGGGCAAGCCTTCTTACATGGTCTCTCAAGGTGAACGATAGCCTGGTAAGGACACTCCTTAGCACACATACCGCACTCCTTACACTTTGTAGGATCGATGTGCATTCTTCTCTCACCTGGAGTGATAGCACCGAACTTACAAGAGTTAAGACATGCCTTTCCAAGACAGAAACGGCAGTTATCTGTTACTGAATATGAAGCGATTGAACAGTCATCACATGCTGGCTGGATAACCTGTACAACGTTCTTTGAATCCGGGTTAGTAGGAAGGTTCTCTGCGCAAGAAAGAATAATTCTCTGTCTTACGATTTCTCTCTCCTTGTAAACACAACAACGATATGTTGGTCTTGGACCAGGGATGATTTCGTAGCAAACAGCCTCTTTGTGCTCTGCATCAAGCTCACCATTCCAAGCAAGCTTACAAACCTGCTCCATAATGTCATGCTTCAAACGTACAATACTTTGATCTGAAGTTACCATATTTGTCTCCTTTTACTTTTTTTATTTGCCAGTTTGTTGTTAATTAATAACTCTTAGACTTCTGTCTAAAATGCCATTGAATTCCGCTATGGCCATTCCGTAGTTAACTACTGGAACCCCCTGGGATTTGCAATGTTTAACGCGATTCTGCATTTCAGCCCCATTTATCATGCAACCACCGCAATGAATCACAAGTTTATATTTTGATAAATCTTCAGGAAAATCATTTCCAGAAGAAAATTCAAAATCAATTTCTTTGCCAGTGTATTTTTTAACCCATCCTGGCATCTTTACGGTGCCGATGTCGTTACACTGTCTGTGATGAGTGCAGGCCTCTGAAATAAGAACCTTATCCCCATCCTCTAATTTCTTAAGAGCTGCAACACCCTCAAGCTGAGTATTCAGGCTGCCCTTGTAGCGAGCCATAAGAATACTGAATGATGTAAGTGCTGTATCCTCAGGAACAATCTTTGAAACTTCTTCAAATGCCTGTGAATCAGTAATTACCAATGATATATTTTTATCTTCTTCAAGTGCCTCTGCCAGCTCTTCTACCTGGCAGCAAAGAATCTTGCAATTGTTATCAAGAAGGTCTCTGAGAACCATCTGCTGTGGAAGAATTACTCTTCCCTTTGGTGCCGACTCATCAATTGGGATAACCAAAACCACTGTGCTCTTTGGCTCAACCAAATCAGCAACAAGCGCTGGCTCCTTGATATCAGGAAGAAGCTTTATCAAGGCTTCCTTTACCTTTGACATATCATCGGATGTGGCATCCACATATATAAGGCTTTCTTCCTCTAGACCTGGATAGCCATGGGCCTCGGCCTCATCTGTGTGATTCTCAATTATTATGTAAGGAACTTTGCGCTCCTTAACATTTTTAAGGAAATCAGCTTCCTCTTCAGAAAGCTCTTTCTCTCTGGCATCAAGTACCATCACCACAATATCAATCTCATCCAGGATTCGATATGTACGATTCTTTCTAAGCTCGCCAAGCTCTCCCTCATCATCGAAACCTGCTGTATCGATGATAACCACCGGACCGATTGGCAAAATCTCCATTGCCTTTTTTACAGGGTCAGTAGTGGTGCCTTTGTGAGCTGAAACCAGAGAAATCTCCTGATTTGTAAGTTTATTTACGATGCTGGATTTTCCAGCATTTCTGATTCCAAAAAAGCCGATGTGGACACGCTGGCCACTGGCTGTATTGTTAAGGGACATACTCGCCTCCTATAAGAATACAATAAAATTTTGTTTATTTTATTAAAAAACTAAGAACTAGAAGCGGAAATCTCTTCTGTTAGAGTTCTTGATAGCCTCTATATTTTCCTCGGCAGTCTTTCTAACATTTTCCTTTGGAATCTTCTTTAATTCTTCCTCAATCATCTTGTAGCCAACCTTCTTTGTCTCCTCAGAAGCATAATCTACAAGGTACTCTGTAAGAGTCATGAGAGCATTTGGATGACAGCAGTTAATAATCTGACCTGTCTTGCAAAGTGACATGAATCTGTCACCTGTACGTCCTGCGCGGTAGCAAGCTGTACAGAATGAAGGGATGTGACCTGTCTCCATAAGCCACTTAACTACCTCATCGAGAGTACGCTGATCAGAAACATCAAACTGCTCTGTATCGTGTGGTCTCTCCTCTTCTGTGTAGCCACCTACTGATGTACGGCTGGCACCAGAAACCTGTGAAATACCAACCTGAAGCATCTTACGTCTAACTTCCTCAGACTCACGAGTAGAGATAATCATACCTGTGTAAGGAACTGCAATTCTGATGCAGGCTGCAATCTTTGTGAACATCTCGTCTGGAATAGAGTTGTCGAATACATCTGGGTCGATGTCATCAGCGTGCTTTACACGTGGAACTGAAATAGTGTGTGGGCCAACGCCGTGAACTGCCTCAAGATGCTCTGCATGCATGAGAAGTCCTGTGAACTCATACTTGTAGCTCTCAAGTCCGAAAAGAACACCAAGACCTACATCATCGATTCCACCTTCCATGGCACGGTCCATAGCCTCTGTATGGTATGCATAATCGTGCTTTGGTCCTGTTGGGTGAAGCTCCTCATAGCTCTTTTTATTGTATGTCTCCTGGAAGAGGATGTATGTACCGATTCCTGCTTCCTTGAGCTTGCGATAATTCTCAACTGTTGTAGCTGCGATATTAACATTTACACGTCTGATATCGCCGTTCTTATGGTGAATGCTGTAAATTGTATCGATACACTCGAGGATGTATTCGATTGGGTTGTTAACTGGATCCTCACCTGCTTCGATGGCAAGTCTCTTGTGACCCATATCCTGAAGTGCGATAACCTCAGCCTTAACCTCTTCCTGTGTAAGCTTCTTACGTGCGATGTGCTTATTCTTAATGTGATATGGACAGTAAACACAACCGTTTACACAGTAATTTGAAAGATAAAGTGGAGCAAAGAGAACGATACGGTTACCGTAGAAAGCATCCTTAATCTCCTGTGCTACGCTGTACATCTTCTCGATATATTTTGAATCATCGCAGGCAAGAAGAACTGCTGCCTCACGATGTGAAAGACCGCTGCATACACAGCCTTCTGCTGTCTTTACTGGTCTTGCTTTTTCAAGGAGCTGATCAATAAGCTCAAAATTGTTTTTGTTTGCTTCGGCATATTCTATTGTGTCGAGGATTTCCTGATGGTCAATGAACTCATCAGCTTTCATAGATTTTACGTTGTACATTTCTTTACCTCTTTTCTATAAAACCCGCCCTGTTACCAGCGTCTGTAACGACCTCATAACCGATGGACGAGACACGCCCTTTAAGGCATGCAATGCACTCAGCGGCTTCTTCGCCAGTGCAGATTTTGTTGTCATATAATGTGTACATCTTTCGCACTGATGTAGGAGAAAGGTTAGGCATGAGAACATTGGCTCCTGCCAGGATGCCTTTCTCTCTTCCCTTTGGATCAATTGTACCAAGAGCTGTTGTAGCTGGAATAAGCATCTGTGGATAAATGATTCTAAGCAATGACAACAAGAAAAGAGTCATCTCCATAGTGCCGCTTTCTTCCTTTGCAAAAGGTGTATCCTTATGGCTAATAAATGGCCCGATGCCACACATGTCTGGCTTGAATTCTTCGATGAACTTCAAATCCTTTGCCAAATCAGCGGCAGTCTGCCCAGGGGACTGAACCATAAATCCAGCGCCTACCTGATAACCGATATCTTTTAATTCACGAAGGCAGTTCATTCTGTGCTCAAAGCTCATCTCCTCAGGATGAAGCTTGTCATAAAGCTCTGAACTGGCAGTCTCATGTCTAAGCAGGAATCTTCTGGCCCCTGCCTCATAGTATGCCTCGTAGCTAGAGCGCTCTCTTTCACCAATGGAAAGAGTAATAACCATATCTGGATGAGACTGCTTGATTCCTTTGATAATCTCACAAATATCCTCATCACTATATGTATAATCTTCTCCGCCCTGAAGAACTACTGTCCTAAATCCAAGCTGGTAGCCTTCATTAGCACAGGCAATGATATCATCCTTTCTGAGACGATATCTTTCGCACTCCCTGTTACCTCTTCTGATGCCACAATAATAGCAGTCATTCTTACAATAATTTGTAAATTCTACCAGACCTCTTACGAATACCTTTTTTCCATAAAACTGTTCCTGATACTTCACAGCATACTCTGCTGCACGTTTCATTAAATCAGGATTAATATTCTCTATAAGAAGCTGATATTCCTCCAGCTCAAGGGAATGTTCTCTATTTAATTTGTCTAGTGTTTCTATTAACTTTGAATCCATACCTTATTGATAAAAAATTATCGTTTAATTTTTCACAAAGTATACTATATCACAATTATTTGTAGGAATTCTGTTTTCTTTTAGGAACAATATTAATGTTTTGCCCACAAAAAAAGGAACCCTCTCGGATTCCTCTTTCTCGTGTCGTCGTGGATGATTAGCTCTTTTTCATTTCCAGCCTTTTGAGCATACGTCTAGTCCTGTGATTCTCAACCATAGTCCTAAACATTTTCATCTTAAGGATAAACACTTTCATAACCACAATACCTCTCACCATTCTCTTTCATTCTCAGCGACCAATGTAATCTCGATTTGAGTAGCTGTGGCCTCCCCTGCCACGAGCCGCTCTGGCTGTGAATATTTCTCAACACCTCGACACCATTTTTATCCCTATAACTGCCGTTCTCAATAATTCATCAATTATCTCAATTGCGTCTATTCTGTGTCATATCTGTGATGGTTATGTGAACGTCATCTAACAATATGTACTTTACCATTCTAAAGAGCTTTGAACAATAGATTGGCAAAATCGTCGATTTTTTGGCAACAACACTATTGATTAAGCTTATCTATTACCTTTGTTGCAGCTCTACGCTTCACTTCAATCAAACCAACAAGTCCTCCTGCAAGTGAAACTCCACCGAGAGCGATAAACCACTTTGCATGCTGAATCATACCCGCAAGTGTGATTGCAAGTGGAATATTCTCTTCGTCGATTGTGACGATTTCATCTGGAACAGGCAAAATATCCTGTGGCTGAACAACCTTATCTTTAGAAGCAGATTTTTCAGCACCTGCCATTTCAGATTTACCTGTATTACCAGCTACTTCTGCTTCATTTATAACTGAAACTTCAGCACCACTACCTGCAGTGGTAGGAGTCACTTCATCCTGAATCTCCTCCAGCTCCACCAATTCCTGATCGATTCTTGCTTCCAGTCTGGCAATATTAGAGGCAAGAGTGCCTGATGACTGGGCACTGCCTGAGGAACTATTCTGTGAAACAGGAGTTGCCTTGACGAATTTTTCATTAAACAACATCTTTGCATCAGAAAGTGTAGCCTTGGCACTTTCAAGGTTTTCTTTTGCATCAGTATACTCAAGCTGTGCGCTTTCAAGTAAACCTTCCAAACGTGCCATCTCTGCGGCTGAATTTAAATCTGTAGCCTTATTCAGCTCTTCTATCTGCAATTTTATAGAAGTCACTTTATCCCTTGCATCCTGAAAATCTGCCTTTGCAATTTCCACTGATGCCAATAAACTGTTGTATGCGTCAATTTTTGCTCTAACGCCTGAAATGTAGGTAGTATAATCAGTAACAAACTGCATCCACATTTCATCTCCAACGTTAATATATCTTTCTTCGAAGCTATTGTTGGCTTTCTTGGCACTACCCATCAAAAGAGGTTTCTTTGATTCCTTTTTTGGGGAAACAGGCACCTGGATTTCCATGTATTTTTTGCTATAAATCTGCACCTGCCAGGTCTCTTTGTCTATTATGCATCCATAAATAGCATATACTTCACGGACAACTTTTTTATCCTCGTTGGCAATGCTGTAAATAACACTGACGCGACTACCGTCATCCTCCATAGGTTCGATTCTTAAGTTTTCGATTGTCTGACCGACTAAAAGCCCCTCAACCTTTGGCAGATAATAATACTGGAGTATTGCAGCAACATATGTATTTGCATATGTCATTCGATCTTCATCTGAAGCATTAACTGCTGCATTCTCAGCAGCTACCAATGCATCTGCTCCAGCATCGGCAATTTCCTTCTGTGCAGATTCAAGTTGCTTTTGGAGGTCATCCAAATGTGCCTGAGCAGACTCCAATGCTGACTCTGCACCAGCTAAATTACCAGTGGCCTCTTCTTTATTGAGGTTGTATGCAACAAGTGCTGTTTCGTAGTCATCCTTGGCAATATTATATGCCAACAATGCATCATTATATTTATTCTCAGCTTCGTCAAAAGCTGTCTGTGCCTCTTCTACAGTCTTATCTGTGTCCGCAATAATAGTGGCAGCATCAGCTTCGGAAACGTTTTCATCTTTAATAATAGAAACTGCATCCTGAGCCTGTTCATTTGCTGCAGATGTAGCTTCTCCAACATTCTTAATGGCGCTATCTGCCTGTGAAACCGCATCCTGCACCTGAGTCTGGGCTTCGCCGATAGCCTCCCCTGCTTTTACAATATTATCTAAAGACGCACTAACAGAACCTACCGCGTCCTTTGCAGTAGCTTCGTTTTCTAATACCGCTGAAACCTCCTGGTCAAACTGCCCCTCTGCCGCTGGTGCAGAAGCAGCCTCACTAAGCTGGCTTGTAGTGTTCGTATTGAGTTGTTCCGATAAATTTGAAACCTCTTCAGCTATAGCCTTCTCTCCAGAATCGCTAAATAACTGCTGTTCTGTGGTGGTATCTGCATCGTTTACTGCTTCAGCTGCCTGGGCATACATTGTCATGCCAGTCGGGGCAACTAAAGAAAGAGCAGACAAGCCAATGGTTATAGCTTGCACCGAACGATTTTTCATAAACTTTTCTAGTCCTTCTTATTTTTTCTTTATACTCTCCCGAGAAAAACGTTATAGGATATAATTCCCGTTAATACCACCTTACCAAATAAATAAAGAGACGCAAGTGCTTTGGCAAAATCGCATTGATTTTGGCAAAAACCTACGTCTCTAATTGGTTATTTGTTATTAAATTTACTTTTAATTGCTACTGAACTGGTAATCTCTAATTTTTTGAGTGATGTCTGCAATCTTCTTTGCTGACATTGGGAAAATGGATCTGTCATCTAAATAAACATCTCCACCTTCAATTCTGTCAATGTAATCCATATTGATTATAATACCTCGGTTAATCATAATGAATCTTCTGTCAGAACCAGTCATGCTAAGAAATTCTCCCGATGTCAGACGCACTCTTGATGAGCCTCCGTCATCCTTATGAATCTCCAGATAATGTCCATCTGTAGTCACGGAAACAATATTCTTAAGATAAATTCTCTCGTCTACAGAACCAACTGTGATTTTAATAAAGATTGCATCTATTGGTGTATGATCAACAATTTCTGCAATTACGTTATCTATTCTTTCCAAAGTGAAAGGCTTTGTCACATAATCAAAAGCATGAAGAGAAAATGCATCAGGATAATGTCCCTCTGAAGCAGTCATGAAAATAAGGAATGTTTTTTCAGTGAGCTCTCTCAGCTTCTTTGCTGTTTCTATGCCATCCATGTCCGGCATAAAAATATCCATAAAAACAATGTCAAAACGACGTTCTGTCAATGCCTCAACAAAGGACTGACCTGTCTCGAATTCTTCTACCTCCAGGTTTAATGCCCTTTTGCTGGCCACCTTCTCCACCATCATTTTGAGCTGCATTCTGAAAATGCTTTCATCATCAATAACTGCTACTCTCATCTTCCCTCCCCAAGTGATTGTGCTAAAAATACACGCAACACATTACTTTAATTCATAATACCACATATTTGTGTAGTTGATAATGAAAATTGTTTGTATTTTATATATAATAGTCTTGAATATTCATATTTTATTTCTTCTATATATTAAAAGGAAAAAACCATGACATTTATTCAAGAAAATATGCTCTATGTCAATATTATTATTCTGATCGTTGGCACCACCTCTGTTCATCTGGGTGTCAGCTTCTTACGAAGAGAGCGCCATACCAAGGGCTTTTTTAAATACTCAGTTTTCCTGCTTGCCCTGGGAAGTGGTCTTTGTTCCTTAGGCTATTCTCTCATGTCCTTAAGTCCAAACCTGACTCTCGCCTATGTTTTCAGAGTTATAGGTTTACTTGGTATAGACATTTATATAATTGCCGAAATCATCCTTATCACCAGCTGTCTGAACATCAGTAAAACCGCTGAGATTTTCATTATATGGGTGACATCTCTGGCTGCCCTTTTGGATCTGGTTATTTATGGAAATCCTGGTTCAAACAAATTTTACAGACTGGACAACTATACTATCTACGTTAGAGATGACCCTTACAGACATCTTTTCCATTATTCATATCAGCTTTTGATAGCAATCTGCCTTTTAACAGTAGGTTTTGTCTGGGCATTCAACGTAAAGTACAGACGTGATAAACAGCTGGTATTATTCGCATTTTTATCAAACTTTATTTTTGCGTCATCTTCTATTCCAGATTTATTCCTTACCATGCACGAAGTGCCTTTCCTTCATGCTTTCTATTGTATTGGTGTTTCCATAGCTTTTGCGGTGTTCTTTATATCCGCCAATGACTACATGGTTTTCTATATCACCATCAATAGTATCAGTAAGGATATCTTTTCAACCTTAGGAACAGGACTTTTGGTATTTGATACCAACTATCATCTGAATCTTTCAAATGATTATGCTAACAAACTACTGGGTCTGGACAAGGAACCTCAGCGTATTCGTCTTCGAGAAATTTTTGATTTGAGAAGTGGCGAACCTATGAGAATGTTTGATAAAGCTCAGGATGGTATTGCCATCGATTATCGTCTCACCGCCAACGTAACCGGCAAAGTTACACTGGTAAATTTCTCCTGCAAGATGGATAGAAACAACCAGCCTATGTGTTACATTTTGGTAGCGACTGATCTGACTGAAGAAAACAGACTTATCCAGGAAGCTCAGTCTGCAAACGCTGCAAAGAGTACATTCCTGAGCAACATTTCCCATGAGATTCGTACTCCTATCAATGTAATCACTGGTATGAACGAACTTATCCTGAGAGAATGCCACGAAGCTAATATTTTGAAATATGCTGATAATATAAATGTTGCCTCGCGAAATCTTACATCTCTGGTTAACGACGTATTAGATTTCTCAAAGATTGAGTCCGGAAAGATTGAGATTGTTTCTACTGATTTCGACATTGGTATGGCGTTAAGTGACAGTTACAATATGTTCCTCAGTATGGCCCAAACCAAGAGGCAGAATTTCTCTTTGGAATGTGATCCTGATACGCCTAACATTTTACATGGTGATGAAGTACGTCTGAAGCAGATTCTTTCAAACCTCATCTCCAACGCAGTAAAATATACACCAGATGGTGGAACTATCGATGTAATAGTAAATTATGAAGAATTTGATGAACAGCAAATACTTCTTTCTATAAAAGTTAGAGATAATGGTATCGGTATCAAATCGGAAGATCTCCCAAATCTGTTCGAGAACTTCCAGCGATTCGAGCTTAGTAAAAACAGGACTGTTCAGGGTACCGGACTTGGTTTGGCCATCACCAAAAACCTTGTTTCACTTTTACATGGAACAATTTCAGTTGAAAGTGTGTACGGCCGAGGATCAACATTTACAGTCAAATTGCCATTTATTGTCTCTGACCACTCGCCTCTGGGCAAGACCAAAGAACAGTTTGCTGCCGGTTCAAGCGCAAAATACAAGGTAAGCTTCAAAGCAAAAGACGCTCGAATACTTGCAGTTGACGATGTTCAGATGAACCAGGATGTATTTGTTGGACTTCTTAAGGAGACAGGAATACAGATAGACTGTGCACAGAATGGTTATCAGGCTTTGGATCTTCTTCACAAAAAGCATTACGATATCGTATTCCTTGACCATATGATGCCGGAAATGGATGGTATTCAGGTTCTTAGATTGTTACGTGCTGACAGAGATTGTATCAACCAGTACATTCCAGCTATCATGCTTACAGCAAACGCACTTATGGGCGCTGACAGAAAGTATTTGGAAGACGGATTTGATGATTACCTTTCAAAGCCAATCAATCCTTCTGCCCTTGAAAACATGGTACTTAAACATCTTCCAGACAGGCTGATAACAAGTATTACCGAAGACAATAACGTGGAACCTTCTCCTGATATCACTTCTGATACAGGTGATTTTACCTCGAAGCTTGATTTCCTCGATACTAAATCAGGACTGGAATTTGCTGCCGGAGATTTAGATTTTTATCATCAGATTTTGACTACCTACATGAATGACGACAAACGTGAGCAGCTCGATAAACACTACCAGGATAAGGACTGGGCAAACTACAGAATTGTAGCTCACTCCATCAAAGGAACTTCGCTTACCATTGGAGCAACTGAAGTTTCTGAAGCTGCAAAAGGACTTGAGTTTGCTGTTAAAGAGGAGCGATATGAATATATCGAGGAGCATCATGAGGAAGTTATGAAGATGTATGGGGAATTGTTGGAGAAAATGAAAAAAGCGTTGCATTAAAATATCTAATTTAGTATACTAATTTGCGGACGCCGGCTTGTCGGAATTGGCAGACGAGGCAGACTCAAAATCTGTTGATGGCAACATCGTGCGGGTTCAAGTCCCGCAGCCGGCATAAGCAAAAAAGTGGTCTAGCAAAGCTAGGCCACTTTTTTTATTTGTCATATTTTAAAGTAAATTGTCAACCACTCCAAGGCCATCAAATGTAGCCAAATAATCCTTAATTGTCTCAGGTCGACGGATTAATTTGAAGCTTCCGTCCTCCTTCAAAAGTACCTCTGCACTCTTGAGTTTTCCGTTGTAATTGTAGCCCATAGAATAGCCGTGAGCTCCTGTGTCGTGAATGAAAAGGATGTCTCCCTTATCAATCTTTGGAAGCTGTCTGTCCACTGCGAACTTATCACAGTTTTCGCAAAGGGAACCTGTTACATCATATACGTGATCCTCAGGTGCATTTTCCTTTCCAAGAACAGTCACGTGATGATATGAACCATAAACTGCTGGACGCATCAAATCTACTGCACAAGCATCCACACCGATGTACTCCTTGTATATGTGCTTCTCATGGATAGCTGTAGTCACAAGTCCACCGTAAGGTCCCATCATAAAACGTCCCATCTCTGTAAGGATGGCCACATCACCAAGTCCTGCTGGAACAAGGATTTCATCAAATGCCTTGTGAACTCCCTCTCCGATTGCAAGAATATCGTTTGGTGTCTGGTCTGGTCTGTATGCAATTCCAACACCGCCTGAAAGGTTTACGAATGAAATAGAAATTCCAGTCTTTTCCTTAAGCTCAACAATGAGCTCAAATAAAGTCTTTGCAAGTGCTGGGTAGTATTCGTTAGTAACTGTGTTTGAAACAAGGAATGCGTGGATACCGAACTCCTCAACACCCTTGTCACGAAGAATCTGGTATGCCTCAAAAATCTGGTCCTTAGTCATACCATACTTGCTGTCACCAGGGTTATCCATGATACCGTTTGAAAGCTCGTAAACTCCACCTGGGTTATAACGGCAGCACATCTTCTTTGGAAAATGTCCCACTACTTTTTCATAAAAATCAATGTGTGTGAAATCATCAAGATTAACGATTACTCCCAAATCGTCAGCATACTTGAACTCGCTGGCTGGAGTGTCGTTAGAAGAAAACATAATTTCATCGCCCTTAAATCCGATTTCATCAGAAAGAGCGAGCTCAACATAAGAAGCGCAGTCTACACCGCAGCCTTCTTCCTGTAAGATTTTTAAAATAAATGGATTTGGATTTGCTTTTACAGCAAAATATTCTTTGAAGCCCTTGTTCCAGCTGAATGCCTGGTTTACTTTGCGGGCGTTTTCGCGTATTCCCTTCTCATCATAAATGTTAAATGGTGTAGGAATCTCCTTTGTAATCTCTTGAATCTTTTCTTTTGTGACAAATGGGGTTTTCATAAATAATTAATCTCCGCTAATGTTTGCTTAAGTACTGCATATTCCTCTGTGTCTGGTAGTTCGCGTAAAAGCTTTTTCAAATCTTCCTCCAGCTGATTTTTGGAAGCTGTACGTGAAATATAATTTGTATAAGGCACATCTGCTCCGCGCTTCATAATAGCCTTAATATTCTTCACGTAACTCTGTGTCTCTCCATAAGGTGGCACTCCACCATATTGCTTAACAACGCTGCTGCCTGCATTATAGGCTGCAAGAGCCTTTTCTACACTGCCACCAAATTCCTGCAATTTCTGAGCAATATACTTGGCACCTGCCATAATATTCTCATATGCATCAAATGGATGCTCCAGCCCTAATTCCCTGGCTGTTTCAGGCATAATCTGCATAATTCCCATAGCTCCGCTACGACTGACTGCATCTGGGTCAAATCCCGACTCCTGCTGAGCCATTGCTGTAAGTAAATCGTAGCTTACTCCATACTTTCTGCTGGCCTCGATAAAAATGTCTTTGTAGGAAGTTGCACTGGAAATACTGTCTGCCACCGTGGTGGTATTCAGTGCTTTTGCAAAAGCTTTGCTAATGTTTGAGGCACTGTTTCTGCCCTGAGATGAGCTTTGATTGATGGCCTGCATGAACTCTTCATAGACCACTTGTGCCCCTGTTGAGACTACCGAAATTTTCATACTCTTTTTCCCCTAAACCCCTGATTACAACAACAAAAATAGCGCTACAGTATTGACTTCACCACCTACTTTTGATATCCTTTTTCTTGCTGAATAAGCAAGCTGGTGTGGCTCAGAGGTAGAGCACTTCCTTGGTAAGGAAGGGGTCACGGGTTCAATTCCCGTCACCAGCTCTTTTCTTTTTCCCAGGGCTGATTTGCCTTGGGATTTTTATTTGCTCTACACTTTACCATAATAAAGTAGTGATGTAAACCCCATTTCTATGACTCTGAATATAGCTCTCCGTAAAGGCTCTTTAGATAGAAATAATAGCATGCCAGCATACATACTTCTCCAAACATAGAAATTAAGAATAATAAATCCATATTTCCTGTAGCTGGTCCAAGAGCTGCAAAAACAAACATCAATATTCCACCTGTAAACATATATGAAATCTTAAATTTCTTCCAAACAATTGCCCCTGAAATAATCAGTGGAATGATTGTTCCAAAGGAAAGTATACGGCTAATTACCCTGGCCCATACAGGAGTACCAGGACCTGTAGCCATTCTGACGTTTGCTCCAACTACTGTTTCCACCAGTTCCACATGTAAAGACTGCACTAGTCCAAGTATCATCAGTATTACAGTTATAATCCAAACAAGACACATGCCTTTTTTCTTTAGCTTCAGACTATATCCGCATATAGGCAGCACAAGTGGAACCATAGTTCCGTGCATAATGTATCTTAACTGGGAAAATATAATTGGAAATTCATCTATTATTCCCCCTAATGCCACAACAAATGCATCAAAAGTCAAACCTACTGCCACAGCCAGCATACATACCACCATAAGGTTTCTCTTCTGCTTCAATTCATTGGCAAACACATAGACAAGCCCCAGCTCAGCTACAGATACAACCCACAATATAATATTAATATTTGAAACAATTACATCGTGCATCCTCTATCCCCCATAAATTTGCAAACACTATGATAGTCTATAATAACAATAGACTGTGATTAATATTTGAAAAATCTGTCCATTATCTTTACTATATTAAATAGAAAAAAGTTAGGAGAATAATATGGCAAAGAAAAACTTTTATGCTGTGAAGGTTGGAAAAGCTCCTGGCATATATAAATCCTGGCCTGAATGCCAATCCAATGTGTCAGGATATCCAGGTGCTGTCTTTAAGGGATTTGAGACCCTTGCAGAGGCAGAAGCATTTATGTCCGGCACAGCGACCATAGCTTCCCCAAGCAATGAATCCGCTACTTCAGAAGCTGATGGCGTAACCAATCTTCCTGATATATACGCATTTACGGATGGTTCATTTAATGTGGCCACTGGTGTGTATGGTTTCGGAGGCTTTCTTCACTACAGCGATACAGAAGATGATATTGAAATCCGCGGCAATGGAAATGATCCTGAGGAAGCAGTTTCACGAAACGTAGCTGGCGAGGTTCACGGGGCGGTGGCAGCCATGCGAAAGGCAGTGGAACTTGGCCTTACAGAAATGACACTCTTCTATGATTATGAGGGAATCGAAAAATGGCCTCTCAGATACTGGAAGACAAATAAGAAGATTTCAATGTTTTATGTTGAAGAATATGACCAGCTTAAGGATAAACTGAGGGTGAATTTTGTTCATGTCAAGGCTCACACAGGTATCCCCGGCAATGAGGCAGCAGATAGAATGGCCAAAGCCGAAGTTGGAATAGAATAGATTTTGGAGGAATTTATGCAGACAAAAAAATACGTAGACTACATGGTACAGCAGACAGTGGATATTCTCGGAATCGACAGCCCTACAGGCTTCACAAACAACGCTGCAAAACATCTTATTAAGGAATATGAAAAGCTTGGCTACAAGCCAGTCATGACTACAAAGGGCGGTGTCCTTGTAGATCTTGGTGGTAAGAATGAAGATGATGCCATTCTTATCGAGGCTCATATGGATACCCTTGGCGGAATGGTTTGCCAGATAAAGGGTAATGGTAATCTTGCTCTTACTCCACTTGGCGGATTTTCTCCTAACAATGGTGAGGCTGAAAACTGCCGCATTTACACTCGTGAAGGAAAGATATATGAGGGTACATTCCAGCTTAACGATGCCTCAGTTCACGTAAATGATGATTATAAGACAACAGCTCGAGAGTTCAAGAGTATGGAAGTTGTTATTGATGAGGAAGTTTCAAGTGCAGAGGATACAAAAAAGCTTGGTATCATGATTGGTGACATCGTAGCTTTCGAGCCACGTACTCGTGTTACAGAATCTGGCTACATCAAGAGCCGTTTCCTTGATGACAAGCTTTCAGTTGGTATTCTCCTTGGCCAGGCTAAATATCTTGCAGACAACAAGATTACTCCTGAGCGCAAGGTTTACCACCACATCACAGTTTACGAAGAGGTTGGTCACGGTGCCTGCGGTACTGTTCCTGAGGGAGTTACTGAGATTCTTTCTGTAGATATGGGTTGTATCGGTGAGGGACTTGATTGTAAGGAGACACAGGTAAGTATCTGTGCCAAGGATTCAGCTGGCCCTTACAACTATGATGTTGTTTCTAATCTTGTAAAGGTTGCTAAAGAAAATAAAATTGATTTTGCCATCGACGTATACCCACACTATGGTTCAGATGCAGATGCAGCTCTTGCTGCTGGTTACGATGTAAAGCATGGTCTTATCGGTGCCGGTGTATACGCTAGTCACGGTTATGAGCGCTCACACAAAAAGGGCGTTGAAAATACATTTAAGTTAATTGTGAACTACGTAAAGTAGCAAAGAAAGAAGGCAAATATGAAAAAGAAAATCATTTCACTGTTAATGGCAACAGCCTTAATGGCAACATGCCTCGTAGGTTGCGGAAGTGCAGCCTCAAGCGAGGATGGTCCTACCGCTGAATTTGAGGCTTCAAAGGAAAACGAACCAGTAGCTGAAGAGGCACACGCTGCTGAGGACGTTGATATTAACGTGGCAGCATTAAAGGGACCTACTGCTATGGGTATGGTCAAGCTGATGGCTGAAAGCGACAATGGCGAAACAGCTACAAACCATTACACATTTACAATCGCTGCTGCACCTGATGAAATCACTCCAAACCTCATTCAGGGCAACTACGATATCGCAGCTGTTCCAGCCAATCTCGCTTCTGTTCTTTTTAACAAAACAGACGGCCAGATGCAGGTGCTTGCAATTAATACGCTTGGCGTTTTATACATTGTAGAAAACGGTGAGACAATCAACAGTGTAGAAGACCTTAAGGGCAAGACAATTTATGCCAGCGGTAAGGGGTCTACTCCTGAATATGCTCTCAACTACATGCTTTCTTCAAATGGTATTGATCCACAAAAGGATGTTACTATTGAATACAAATCTGAGCATGCTGAATGTGTAAGCGCACTTGTAAATGACGAAGATGGTGTAGCAATGCTTCCACAGCCATTTGCAACGACAGCACTTATGCAGAACGAGAACATGAGAATCGCTCTTGATATGACTAAAGAGTGGGAATCAGCTGCAAAGGCAAATGGTTCATCAGCTTCACTTGTGACTGGAGTTATTGTAGCAAGAAAAGTCTTTGTTGACGCTCATCCAGAAGCTGTTGAGATTTTCTTGAATCAGTATGAGAATTCAATCAAATACACAAATGACAATGTAGAGGATGCTTCTGCATTAATTGAGAAATATGATATTATAAAGGCAGCAGTAGCACAGAAGGCTATTCCTTACTGCAACATCACTTTTATTGCAGGCTCAGATATGAAGGAAAAGCTTGGTGGCTACTTGGAAGAACTTTACAACCAGAACCCTGAAGCTGTAGGTGGACAGGTACCAGCAGATGAATTCTACTACATCGAAAAATAAGAAAAACTTAAGACTTTGGGCTGTCATCTTTTGGATAATTGTATGGCAGCTCCTGTCTATTTATTTAGATTCTGATATTCTCCTTGCATCTCCTATCAAGGTTTTAAAGAGCCTTGTAGGGATGTTGGGGGTAATTTCCTTTTGGCAATCCATTTTATTTACGTTTATACGAATTTTCACAGGTTTGATTATCGCCAATGTACTTGGTGTTATTTTTGCTGCCATATCTTATGTTTACACTCCATTCAAAGAGTTGATATCCGTACCTGTTGCAGTAATAAAATCAACTCCGGTAGCATCCTTTATTATCCTGGTGCTGATTTGGATTCCATCCAGGAATCTTTCTGTATTTATAGCATTCCTCATGGCTTTTCCTGTAATCTACACCAATATCTTACAGGGTCTTACTGAGATGGATGGAAAAATGCTTGAGATGGCTCAGGTATTTAAGATTCCTTTTAAACGAAAACTACGATTCATCTATGTGCCAGAAGTGATTCCTTATTACAGGGCTGCTGCCAATCTTTCCAACGGACTAAGCTTTAAGGCTGGCATAGCCGCAGAAATCATTGGCTTGCCTCGTGGTTCTATTGGAGAACGTCTTTACGAAGCAAAGATTTATCTAAACACTCCAGAGTTATTTGCCTGGACAATCGTAATCATTGTTTTAAGTATCGTTTTTAACCGTGCTTTTTCAGCAGTCATTAATCTTTTAATGAATAAATTGGAAGGTAGATAGAATGGATATTGTAATTAAAAATCTTTCAAAAGCATACGACGGCCAGAAGGTTCTAGATAATCTTTCTGTCACTTTCCCTGAGAAGTCATTTACCTGCCTCATGGGTAAATCAGGCGTAGGCAAGACTACTCTTCTATCTATCCTTATGGGATTAGAACAGGCTGATGAAGGTACTATTTTGGGTGTTGACGATAAAAATCTAAGCGTTGTTTTTCAGGAAAACAGACTGTGCAATAATCTTACAGCGCTGCTTAATATCAAAATGGTGATTGAGGATTCCGCCAGAATATCAGATACGCAAATACGAACTTATCTAGATAGAATTGGTCTTGGAAATGAAACAAAAAAGCCAGTCTCTGAGTTCAGCGGTGGCATGAAACGCCGTGTAGCTATCCTTCGGGCACTCCTTGCCGACTTTGATTTACTAATCATGGATGAACCACTTAAAGGGCTTGACGAAGACACCAAACAGCAGGTCATCGACATAATAAAAGAATTAACCCAAAATAAAACTGTCATCATGACAACTCACGACGACAGCGAACCTCAGGCATTTAATGCCAATATTATTAATCTTTAATAACAAAAGGTGGCTAGCACACAGCTAGCCACCTTTTTAGTATTCTTCTGATATCTTGACTATCACAATATTGTCTTTCTGAATGATTGATCCAGCATATGGATAAGTCGGCATATTTTTTAACTCTTCACTGGCAAGTATCTCATTGTATGTATCTAAATCCACCAGATTTAAAGTAATCCCTATATCCTCAAGAGTACCATTATAGCAATCCAATACACAGTGTGACAGATTTCCAAAATCACCTGCCTTTGCATAGTTACTGGCTCTATCCCAGTTTTCATTTTTTCTGAACAGATTGCTATAACATATATTCCCTACGAATGCATACTGTGTGTCTTCTGCGCATTTTTCTTCATGCATTAAATTTGAAACCATATCGTTCATTATGACATCTTTAGATATATTTCCCTGAGACAAGGCATCGATATCTACCCCTACAGCATAAATATTTCCATAAAGAATCAAGGCTGCAAGAACTATAAATACCTTGTCATATTTTAAATCTAGACTATCAACCAGCAGAAATAAGAGAGCTAATGTAAATGGATGCGGACCTGTCATCTGCTCCCATAAAACCCAATCAGCTCCAGGCGCCAATAGTAATGCAATATTTGCTCCCATTGGTATACATATAAAGGCAATTATATACATAACCATTTTAGCTGGTGCTTTTCTTAATCTCTTAATTCCCACAGCCAAAACAAAAACAAATAAAATCGCTATAATTAAAAGACGAATAATTTTAAATACATAATTACCGTTTTCAAATGAAAAATAAGATATCCACAAAAAATATGCTTTAACAATATCAATTGGCATATTCATAATCAGACTTAGGATATTAGTAGAACCTGCACCATTGTAATCTGAAGCACTAACACCTCTAGCCCAAAGGCAAACATCCCATGATATCTTATACAATACACAACTTATAATAGTTATAACTATGCTACTCTTAAGTAACAAATAAGCTTTTTGAGATTCATCACATAGAAGTAATTTCATGAATAAAATTATGATTATAACGATAAAACATCCTAGATTGGACTGATATAATCCCAATGTCAAGACAAGACATATCACCGAAAGTACGTAATTAGTTCGCTTGACTTTTTCGGTGTATATACTTTTAACCATCAACCAACCTGCTATTACTGGTAACAAAGTAGCAACACCAAATGAAGGCGATTGAAATCTATATGATAGATAACAACATACAGTTGTATTTATAACTAGTCCTAATGATAATACATAATGTCTTGCTGAAATCGTGGTGAAAATATTAACCAAAACAAAAGCAGCACCTGCTATGCATAAAAGTGCCAAGATAGAATTCAGCGGATCACCTGCATACCCATATCTAATTTTATCCAGGAATAACCATGCCCATCTACCTGATTCAAGTTCCAAATTACCTGCCTGATGGATAGTACTCTTCCATAAACCATCCCTTGAGTTAGTGTATCCATTTGAAATTAACGGAATATAGCATAGCACTGCAATAATACAATTTATAAAAATAAATTTAATACCCTGACTCTGTTTTATATTCATAATTCTCTATCCCCATAAATATTTCTGTTACTTTTATAAACAAAAGCTTTAATCTAAAGAAATATAAATTAAATCAATCCTACAAATCCGCAAACAAGTACGATGATACCAAGCACGATTCTGTACCATCCGAATACCTTGAAGTCGTGCTTTTTGATGTAATCCATAAGGAACTTGATTACAAACATAGATACAACAAAAGCTACAACCATACCTACAACAAGGATAACTGCTTCCATTGCTGTGAAGCTAAGACCAAACTTTACAATCTTGAGAAGACTTGCTCCAAGCATAACTGGAATAGCAAGGTAGAATGTGTACTCTGCTGCAACTGTACGCGCTACACCAATGATAAGGGCACCAACAATAGTAGCTCCAGAACGTGATGTACCTGGGAAGATAGCTGCAATAAGCTGGAACATACCAATTATAAATGCTGTAGTGTATGTGATATCTGCAACGGAATTAATCTTTGCATTATGACCATGTTTCTTTGTCTCAACGATGATGAAAGCCACACCAAATACGATAAGTGCAAGGGCTACACAAGTAGGATTGTAGAAAAGCTCTTCGAATAAATCATCCCAAAGAACACCTACGATCGCAGCTGGCACACAAGAAACTAAAATATGGAACCAGAGAACAAAGATATCTCCCTTGATCCATGCGCCAATACCGTTTTCGCTAAGAGGAGCTCTGTTGCCCTTCTTACCAAATGGCCAAATCTTATTCCAGAAAATGATCACTACGGCAAGGATGGCACCAAGCTGAATAACCACCTGGAACATACTGTAAAAGTCTTCTGAAACATTGAGCTTTACAATCTCATCCAAAAGAATCATATGACCTGTACTACTGATTGGGAGCCACTCTGTGATTCCCTCAACTATACCAAATAAAATCGCTTTTAAAATCTCTAACATGATTTTCCTCCTAAAAAAAGCTGCCGGATTTTTCCGACAGCTTTTATCATACTACAAGGTATTTCCTTCCACAACCTTTTCTTGCCATCCATTGGCGTGGCGTTCACGTTCTTCCTCTTCTTTCTTTGTCTGCATAATAGCTGTGTTAAGCTGAAGCATCTTGGTATCCATCATGGATACGATTTCAGAACATTCACGAAGATCGCGGCTGATATAATCTGGTGCATTACCTTCGAACTTATAGTAAATCTTGTGCTCAAGGCTGGCCCAGAAATCCATTCCGATTGTACGAATCTGGATTTCTACTTTTGTATCTACTGTCTTATCTGACAGATAGATAGGAATAGTTACAAGCATGTGGTAGCTCTTATAACCTGACTCCTTAGGATTTTTAATATAATCCTTGATTGAAACTACAGTAACATCTGTCTGGCGTCCAATCATCTCGGCTATCTGATAAATATCCGAAGTGAATGAACAAACGATTCGCACACCAGCAATATCATTACAATGCTCAATCATACTTGGTATAGAAACTTCATAACCATTTTTCTTAAGCTTCTTAACAATACTCTCCGGTGTCTTAACCCTAGTCTTGATGTACTCAATTGGATTATATTGATGTACCTGCTGGAACTCATCATTTAAGATTTCCACCTTGGTACGAACTTTTTTTATAGCTGATTCATAAAGTAACATGACGGTGTTCCATGAGTTCACACCATCATCTGGAAACATACTCAAATCCAAACTGAATCACCTCCCCGTATTTCTTCGAATATATTATACCACATTTTTCCGCAAGTATTTATTAAGTCTTTCTTAAAACTTGTTATTAATTCCAAACGTGCTGGGTATCATAGGCGTGTGGCCAGTCGGATATAAGAAGCCATATGGTAAATACGATAGACGAACATGCCCAGGTAAGTGGGTAGCACCAGCTGATGGTGGTGAACTTCGGTATGAAGCGAATGGCTGTAGTCACGTAGATGATGCGGACTCCACACCAGAAGGTAAGCATAGTCACCATAGGCACAATGGACTTTCCAGCGCCTCGCATAATACCGGCTGCACAGTGTGAGTATGCCAACAGGCAATAGAAGAATGCGCACACTGCTACCTGCATGTGACCGTAAGAGATATCCTCTGGATTCTTAATGAACCAGCCAAGGGCTGTATCAGCGAAGATATAGTAAATAAGTCCAATAGTCTCCGCAAGAACCACTCCAGCTATTACACTCATGCGGGCACCCTTAACTGCTCTGTCATATTTTCTGGCACCAAGATTCTGGCTAATAAATGTTGGAATAGCCATGGAGATACTTGTGATTGGAAGGAATACAAATCCTTCAATCTTTGAATATGCTCCCATTCCGTTCATGGCATGAGGACCAAAAGCATTGATGTTCTTCTGAACCACAATGTTTCCTATAGAGATAACTGAATTCTGAAGTCCCATAGGAAGTCCCTGCACCAGAATCTCTCGCATCATTCTAGGATGCCATTTAAAAATATCTTTAATTACAATTCCAGTATTATCGTTTATACGAATCAATCTGATGAAGCATAACAATGCTGAAATACCCTGAGATACTACAGTGGCAACTGCTGCACCTACAACTCCCTTGTGGAAGCCGGCAACTAAAATCACATCAAGTACAACATTGAGAACCGATGAGAATAAAAGGTACAACAATGGGTGATAACTATCTCCCACCGAGCGCATAATGTTCATAAATACGTTGTATAAAACAATGGTAGAGATTCCACCAAAATAAATATTGAAGTAGGTCAGTGAATATGGAAGTACCTCAGCTGGTGTATCAATTATTCTGAGCATGGCAGGTACAAAAGTGACACCAATCAATGTGGCCACCACACAGCAAATCAAAGCAAATAAAACATTGCTGTGAATAGACTTGCGTATGTTCTCATCATCACCAGCGCCATAGTATCGGCTGATGATAATACCGCCTCCGGCACCCATTCCCCCAAAGAAACCTACAATAAAAAAGCTCAAAGCTCCGCCCGAGCTAATAGCTGCAAAGGCATTACTTTCAGCGAAATTACCAACAACCCATGCATCAGCTATGTTGTAGAGCTGCTGCAAAAGCTGTCCCATAAATAAAGGAATGCAAAACTGAAACATTCCCTTACCTATAGACCCATTTAATAAATCAATTGATTTACTGTTGTTCATATAAATTTAATCCTCATCAAGTACGTGTATCTCAAGATAGTCAAACGGAACCTCGTCCACAAAGTTATCCTGAGTGAATCTGGCCTTTCCATGACGCTTAAACTCACGGATGGTGGATTCCAGCCAGACTGGCTTGCTGGTATCGAACTCATAGCAAGCTTTATCCACCGCATTGAAAATCTTATGTGTGCGAGTCTCCTCTGAATTGTCTTCTATAACAAGGTCGTGAAGCAGATGATTATCCTGCCACGATTTAAACCATATTCTCATCTTTTACACCTCTGTTTTTAACGGGAAAGCACATCTTCTCTGGCGTGATGCTTCATACATCAAAATACTTGCAGCCACTGATGCATTTAATGACTCCAGCTGACCTTCCATAGGAATCTTTAGATAGCTGGTAGCTAAAGCTGCTGTCTCATCTGTAAGTCCATTGCCTTCGTTTCCAATCATAAAGGCAGTAGGGCCTGAGTAATCAAACTCGTCGTAGAATTTCTCTCCCTTAAGATGTGCAGCATAAACTGAAACGCCATGCTTCTCCTTCAGCTCAGTCAAAGTAGCTCCTAAATCAGAAACCACAAGATGAGGCACTCTGAAAATGCTACCCATTGTAGAACGAACTACCTTTGGTGAATAAAGATCCACAGTGGTAGTGTTCATGATAATACCTGTGGCACCTGCACCTTCTGCTGTGCGGATAATAGTGCCCATATTTCCAGGATCCTGAAGCGACTCCAAAATGACTATATGAGCTGGACGACCATTGCCTAACACATCCTCCATGGTAAAATCCTGCATCTTCACAAGAGCAAGGACTCCCTGAGGTGTAACTGTGTCACTCATGGAATCGAAAACCTTCTTTGCCACCTCTTCCATAGGCACGGATGGTGCCTTAGCTGAAATCTCTGAAATAAATGCAGCCCCATCTGCAGAAGAACTAAAGCCTTCCACATAATAGATGGCATGCAAAAGAGACGCTGGTACTTCCGCCACCGCCCTAATTCCCTCAACCACAAAAAGCCTTTGAGCTTTACGCTCTCTGGCTTTTTTGTTAAGTGTCATTATGTTTTTGATTTGATTATTACTCGTACTTGTAATCATTGTTCAAAGAATTGCAAATCTTGTACTGATACTCATCAACATCCTTGTGCATTGCAAGTGCCTCGTCGATATCGAAATCAACGAACTCACCGTGACGGTAACCAACTACACGGTTTGTCTTGCCTGCGCAAAGAAGATCAACTGCCATAGCACCCATTGTAGATGCGTAAACACGGTCCTTACATGTAGGTGAACCACCACGCTGCATGTGACCAAGGATAGTAGCACGTGTCTCGATACCTGTAGCAGCCTCGATACGCTTTGCCATAGATGTAGAATGACCAACACCCTCAGCATTGATAATGATGTGGTGCTGCTTACCCTTCTTACGTCCCTCGATGATGTGATTTACAAGCTTCTGCTCGTCGTAATCATATCTCTCTGGAAGAAGAACATCCTCAGCGCCGTTTGCGATACCGCACCAAAGAGCGATGTAACCTGCTCCACGACCCATAACCTCGATGATAGAGCAACGCTCGTGTGATGTAGAAGTATCACGAACCTTGTCGATAGCTTCCATAGCTGTGTTTACAGCTGTATCAAAACCGATTGTATATTCTGTACAAGCGATATCAAGATCGATTGTACCTGGAAGTCCAATTGTGTTGATGCCGAAGTGAGAAATCTTCTGTGCACCCTTAAATGAACCGTCACCACCGATAACTACGAGACCATCAATACCATGCTCGCGGCACATCTGTGCTGCCTTCTCCTGGTACTCAGGCTGAAGCATCTCAAGACATCTAGCTGTCTGAAGAATAGTACCACCGCGCTGAATAGTCTCAGAAACACTGTGTGCGTTCATATCTATAATTTCGCCGGAAAGAAGACCAGCGTATCCTCGTCTGATTCCTTTAACTGTCTTACCATGAGCAATAGCCTGACGAACAACGGCACGGATAGCCGCATTCATACCAGGTGCATCACCACCGGAGGTAAGAACACCAATAGTCTTAATCTTGTCTGCCATTTGATTATTCCTCCTAAATGTATCCCTTTTCAAACAATCCCAATCTATTTTAGCCTCTTTTGCAAACGTTTTCAATAGTTATTTTTTTAACGTTCTTCCCCCGATATCACCATCATGATTTTATCATCCAATTATTCTTTTTCTGTGATTATTTAAGGATTTTTCTTTGACCTCCTATCGTTTCAAAAATGCTGTAATCTGTCGTTGTAGAATTCTGCACCATCACCAGATGTTGGCTGACCAGAATATAGTCTTGATGCAACAACAACTCCGGCGATACCTGCCATCAATCTAAAGGAAAAGATGAATATGAAAATAGTGTGTATTGTAATAGAAATTTTATGACATTTGTAACTAGTATTTTGCGTTCCTTGCAAACTCAAGCTTTTTTTCCACAACCCTGACGTTGTCTGCACCGAATTTTCCACTAAGTGCTTTGATGTTATCATCAGTTACGGAAATACCCCAGCTTGGAGGCATAACTTTCTTAGCTTTTTCAGCCTTCAGATAGATGACGATGTTGTCATTTCCATCCATGGCACGAATGGAATCAGCCAGTGTTGATTCTGATGCCTCGTACTGATTCTTGTCTTCAAACTGAATCCAAACCTCACGCTTGCAGTCGTCAAAGGCTTTTACATCCTCGCAGATAAGAATAGCCTCACGCTCACCATCGTTCTGAACACGTCCCTTGATAAAGACCTTGTTTCCTTCCACAAGTAATGAGCGAACTCTGTCGTAGGTCTTGGCAAATGCAAGAACCTTCACTGTTCCTGACAAATCTTCCAGGGTTATGTTGCAGTAGGCATTGCCCTTTGCAGAATATCTCAAAGCAGCTTCCATAATGATTCCACCAAGGATTACCTCAGAACCATCTTTGATTGAAGCTCCTCCACTTTCTTCTGTATCACCAAATGATACTTCTTCCCCTTCGTCTTTTGCTGTGTCAAACTCGCTTGCATGAGCTGTGACATTTTTGCTGAGAAGTGGAAGGAAATCATCAAGTGGGTGACCACTAACATAAATTCCCATAAGCTCCTTCTCAAAGCTAAGAAGAATCTCTCTTGGGAACTCATCCAAATCAGGAAGGTTAACCTTCAATGACTCTTTCTGCTCCTCGTCGGCAAAATCGAAAAGTGACATCTGACCTTCGATATCATTCTTTCGGGTCTTGTTTACTGAATCCATGATAACCTCATAGATACAGCACTTCTGGCGGCGATTGCCCTCCAATGAATCAAGAGCGCCTGCTTTAATCAGGTTTTCTACTGTACGTTTATTGGCATCGTACTTTAAGACTCTCTTTATGAAATCTTCCAGGTCGCGATAGAGCCCGTTTATTTTTCTGTCCTCAATAATAGCTGCGATAGTGTTGCTTCCTACTGATTTGATAGCAGACAATCCGTATCGAATCTTGCCATTATCAACGGCGAAATCTGCCTCTCCGTAATTAACATCTGGAGGGAGCAATTCGATACCTGACTCACGACATACTGCAATGTACTCAGCAATCTTTGTACTGCTGTTGAGCACTGATGTCATAAGAGCTGCCATAAATTCAAGTGGATAATATTTCTTTAAATATGCTGTCTGAACTGCAACATAAGAATATGCTGCTGCATGTGATTTATTAAATCCGTACTCAGCGAAAGGCATAAGCTGATCAAAGAGCCAGTCTGCCTCCTCCGCTGAAATGCCGTTCTTGTCAAAGCATCCCTTTACGAATGTAGGACGCTCTGCTGCCAGCTTATCTCTCTTTTTCTTGCTCATCATTCGTCTGACATTGTCAGCTCGTCCCAGTGTGTATCCAGCACAGGTAGTCATAATCTGCATAACCTGCTCCTGATAAACTGGGAATCCATATGTATCCGCAAGCACATCGTTAAGAAGTGGGAATCGTTTGATAAATGGTGATTCCTTACCAGTATTTTTACACTCGATAATGTTTGGAATGAAATCCATTGGACCCGGACGATATACTGCATTGGCCAAGATTAAATCGCCAATCTGGGTAGGGTTCAGTTGCTTAAGCAAGCTCTTCATTCCTGCCGACTCGAACTGGAAAACACCATCCGTCTTTCCAGCTGCGAAAAGCTCCATTGCACCCTTATCGTTGTAATCAATGTCATGTAAATCAAGCTTGATACCGTAATTCTTCTCCACCTGCTTAAGTGTGTCATTGATTACAGTAAGGTTTCGAAGGCCAAGGAAATCCATTTTCAAAAGACCGATTTCCTCGATAACTTCCTTCTCGTACTGAGTGATAATAACATCACCTTTTCCAAGGGCAAGTGGCATATATTCATCAGTAGGCTTTCCAGAAATAACTACACCTGCTGCATGTACACCGGTGTTTCTAGGAAGGCCTTCCAAGCTCTTACAAATATCAAGAAGCTTATGTACCTCATCATCAGATTCATACATAGCCTTAAGCTCAGATCCGTACTGTATCGCATTTGCGATAGTAACTTTTTTACCATCAGGCAGCACATCCGGAATAAGCTTTTTAATGCTGTTTGTAAATGGAATAGGAAGTCCCATCACTCGGCCAACATCCTGAACAACACTCTTTGGCTTAAGAGTACCGAAGGTAACAATCTGAGTAACACAATCGTCACCATACTTTTTACGAACGTAATCGATAACCTCCTCACGGCCCTCTGGGTCAAAGTCGGTATCAATATCAGGCATGGAAACACGCTCTGGATTGAGGAATCGCTCGAAAACCAGATTGTATTTCATTGGGTCAATATCAGTAATTCCTGTAGTGTAACTGATAAGTGAACCGGCAGCGGAACCACGGCCTGGGCCTACAGGAATATCATGGGTACGCGCATAATTAATGAAATCCCAAACAATAAGGAAGTACTCAATATAACCCATTTCCCTGATGGTGTTAAGCTCGTAGGTAAGACGCTCTTCATAAAGATGAGCATCATCTCCATAACGCTCCTTCAAACCATCAAAACAGATTTTGTTAAGATAAGTCCATGCATCATAGCCTTCTGGCACTGCAAATGGTGGAAGGCCGGCAATGTGATATTCGATCTCCACATTACATCTGTCAGCGATTTCCTGTGTACGGAAAACTGCTTCCTTTGCATATGGGAAAAGATCTAACATCTCCTCCTCTGTCTTAACATAAAATTCTTCTGTTTCAAAACGCAGACGATCCACATCATCCATCTTTGCTCCTGTCTGAATACAAAGCAAAACATCGTGACTGTAGGCATCCTCTTTATCTGTGTAGTGGCAGTCATTTGTAGCCACAAGTGGAATACCTATCTCCTTTGATAGACGCATAAGTCCCTGATTTACATTTTTCTGTAAATCGATACCATGATCCTGCATCTCAAGGAAATAATTTTCAGCGCCAAATAAATCTCTGTATTTAAGGGCAATAGCCTTTGCCTCTTCGTACTGCTCTCGGGCAAGAGCTCTGGCCACCTCTCCTGCCAGACAGGCAGACAGACAAATAAGACCTTCGTGATATTTCTCTAAAATCTCGAAATCTACACGAGGCTTATAGTAAAAGCCATCCACATAACCTGCTGAAACAATCTTGATAAGGTTGTGATAGCCAACATTATTTTCTGCAAGCAAAATAAGGTGATAATATCTGTCATCACCTTTTACCATTTCACGGTCAAAACGAGAACCTGGAGCAACATACACCTCACAACCGATAACAGGCTTGACCCCCTGTGCCATGCACTCGTCGTAGAACTTGGTGACGCCGTACATATTGCCATGGTCGGTAATAGCTGCTGCAGTCATGCCGTTTTCTTTGCACTTTGCAACATATGATTTTATTTTATTGGAACCATCAAGGAGTGAATACTCCGTATGGGTGTGAAGATGGACAAAACTCATAACATTTCTCTCTTTCAAAAACAAAAAAGTCTACCACTATTTTATAGTGATAGACTTTAAAAAGCAAACAAGTTTTCTATATGTTACTCAGCAACTGTATCAAAGTTGATAATCTCTGCGTTGCTCATTTCTTCGAAAAGCTGATCCATGATTTCCTGAAGATATTCCTGATCCATCTGGCTGTAATCTCCACCATCCTCTGAATCATAGAAGTATGTTCCATCTCCATTCTCATCATAAACTACTGATGCCTTCTCCATAATCTTAAGTGAATTATCATCACCGATTACATACTTGCAAACCCAGTGATTTGAAGCTGTGTAAATATATCCATCTTTTGTCGCGATTGGGTAAGCTGTTCCACCTGAGCAAATCTTTCCAAGCTCTACGATATTACCATCGTCATATGTGAAAAGTGTGGCATCGATACCAGCCATGTTACCATCCATATTGTCATATGTTCCGCTTGTAACTGCAAAAACATCTACATCACCAACAGTGATATTTGCATATCCCATGCCTGCTGTAATCTTCTTTTTGTTTAGCATATCTGTGAATGTATCACAATCGCTAAAATCAATTTCTGGAGCGCACTCATTAGAAACCTGCTTTATAAAGTCTATTGAGTTTTCATCCAAATCCTGTGCTGCTTCATTAGAAGCTGTTGGCACTGCCTCGTCCTCTACCTGTGCTGACTCTGTTTCGGTGTTAGCTGCTGCACTACCGCAAGCAACCATTGAAAGTGTCATAACTCCTGCCAAAGCTAATACCAAAATCTTATTCTTCATTATACCTCTGTCCTCCATTTGTGTATTTTATGTGAATTATTATAATCAACAGTTGTGTATTTTTTGTTTTCTTTAAGGTCTTTTTTCTAAGTTCTCTAATAATTTCTTCTAAGAAATTCTTCTAGGCGATTCTTTTTCCAAGAGCAAATTCATCTGCGAACTTCATTAACTCTTTTTCTACTCGCTCATAATCAGATTCAACAAATCTGTAGAGATAAGCATCACCAATTACATTCTCTACTGGTGGCTCATCATAAAACTCCTCATCAGTGTCTCTTGTATAAAGGAATACTGCGATACCTACGATTGCGAATGCTACATATGCGATAATTAAAATCATTTCAATACCTCCTGCGTCCTCGCGCTCAACGTCTACTTTGTTCTCTGTTTCATTTTCTGAACACAGTATACGTCACAAAGTATCACAGAAGTATCACACAAAAAAATCCACCCCAATAGGGTGGATTTTACCTACTTATTTGTATCCTTAAGTGCATACGCGATATTAATAGCATGGTCCGCACATCGCTCAATATCCGTAACCATATCGGAGAAGATGACGCCTGCGATAGGTTCGCATTTGTTCTCCATAAGACGCTCTACGTGATGATTGATGAGCTGCTTCTCCTGCTTATCAACCTTTGCCTCGAGCTTCTCAATCTTTGAAAGATTATCATAATTTTCAGAAGTGAAGATATCAATGGCAAGTTCAACTTCTTCCATTGAGTTCTCTGCCATTTCCTTCAATTCCTTGGCAGCCTTCTTTGAAAGCTTTGTCTTTTTATTCTTCATGCGGGTAGCGTACTCAATGATGTTCTCTGCATGATCCGAGATACGCTCCATATCTGTAACTGCAATTGTAATAGCAGAAATACGACGAAGCATTGCAGGTGTAAGGTTCAAAGTCTGAAGCTTAACCATGGCATCCTGAATAGCATGATTAAGAATATTGACTGTCTCCTCACGCTCCTCAACATCCTCCACCTTTTCAGGTGAGTAATCGAAGAAGCAATCGATAGCCTTCTCATAGTTCTCAGCTGCAATAGCGCCCATTCTGGCTGCCTCAAGCTGCGCCTGGTGAATAGCCATGTTTGGTGGTACATTGCCCATCTGAGTCATGAATACAAGCTTTCTGTCCTCTGCTGCTCTTGTCTCCTCTGGAAGCTCAGGGATAAACATATATGTGAGCTTAATAATCAAATCTGTAAATGGGAAGATGATACATACAGCAAGGATAGCAAAAATCGTATGTGTGTTAGCTATCTGACGGGCTGGATCTGATGATGTAGACTGAATCCAGCTGAGCAGTGGTGTTACATTTATAATGATAACAATGATAGCTGCTCTAATTACATTAAACAAAAGGTTCAAAATAGCTGAACGCTTACCGTTTCTATTTGCTGTAAGTGATGCAAGCAAGTTTGGTGTAACAGAACCGATGGCTGCACCGATTACAAGATATACCGCAACATTGTAATCCAAAATACCCTGTACAACAAAGGCCTGGAAGATAACTGTTGCAGATGATGAACTCTGTAAAAGAGCTGTAAATGCAATACCAAATACTAATGCTACGAATGGATTGGTAAGACCACTGAGGAAGTTCTTGAACATCTCAGAATGTGAAAGTGGTGCGATGGCAGCCTTCATAATAGTAATACCCTGGAAGAGCATACCAAAGCCCATGATAACTGTACCAATGTGCTTTACCAAATCCTTCTTAATAAATAGGTACATTACCGCACCAGAGAAAAGGAACAATGGTGTGAATGTAGCAATATTAAAGGCTGTAATCTGTGCTGTGACAGTGGTACCGATATTGGCACCGAGGATAACTCCAATAGCCTGAGCCAGTGTCATCATGCCTGAGTTAACAAAGCCGATAACCATAACATCAGTAGCTGAAGAGCTCTGAACGAGGACTGTCATTACAAGTCCGACAACGACAGCTACAAACTTATTAGTAGTAGCCTTCTCTAAGATAACCTGAAGATTATCACCGCAGCTATTTTTAAGACCAGTGGACATGATAGACATTCCAAACAGGAAAAGACCTACTCCACCTAACAGTGATATCATTTGTGCAATTGTCATTTTATTCTCCTTCTACCCGGTTTACATTCTTAGTAACCGCACTTTTCCTTCATGAAAAGTAAATTTTTATCCTTCGCTTTTCTTCCGAAATTATCATACCAAATTAGAAGATGAATGTCTAAGAATTAAATCAATTTCAGCACATCCTACATATAAGCCTTGATAAAAATACCATCTTCTCGGTATTCTTCTGAAATCAGCTCACCATTTTCACGAATTTTGGCAATTGTTCCAGCCTCTGTATATGGAATCAGCTTTTCCACATATTCTTTTCCATCACGAAGAAGCTCCGCAAGAATCTCGCGAACTCTATCAAGTCCCTTGCCAGTTTTTATTGAAGTATGAACTGTGTAATCTGCTCTTAAATCGTGATAGTCATGCTCGTCTGCAACCTTATCAACCTTATTAAATATTGTAAGTATAGGTTTGTCAGACACCCCAAGCTTATCAAGTGTCTGGTAAACAATCTCCATCTGTCTGTCCATCTGAGGATTGCTCACATCTACCACATGAATAATGTAGTCAGCGTACTTTGCCTCCTCAAGTGTACTCTTGAAGGCATCTACAAGATGATGAGGAAGCTTTCTTATAAATCCTACTGTGTCAGTAAGAAGAATCTTCTGGTCGTTATCAAGCAAGAGCTCCCTTGTAGTAGGGTCCAAAGTTGCAAATAAAGCATCCCACTCCAAGATGTTTGCATCTGTAAGCTTATTTAAAAGAGATGATTTTCCTGCGTTTGTATATCCTACTATCGCAGCTACAGGCACGCCGTTTCTCTGGCGCTTAGCTCTTGTAATCTCACGGTGTGAAACAACATCTGCAAGTTCTTTCTTAAGCTGGCTTATACGACCTGCAATGAGACGCTTGTCCATTTCCAACTTCTTCTCACCTGGACCACGGGTACCAATAGCACCACCTCCGCCAGCAGCAGTACCACCTACTCGGGACATGTTCTTACCAAAACCTGTAAGTCTTGTCATCTCGTAGCGAAGCTGGGCCAGCTCTACCTGAATCTTTCCTTCTGCTGTTCCTGCACGGGCAGCAAAAATATCAAGGATAATCAAAGTTCTGTCCATTACCTTTGTATCCAGTGCATCTGCCAGATTTCTCATCTGTGCAGGGGTAAGCTCATCATCGCATACTATTCCTGTAGCACCAGTCTCCCAGATAAGGTCAGCTATCTCCTCTACCTTTCCAGTTCCAACGTAGGTTCCTGGATTTCTGCGGTCCAGATTCTGCATAATCTGACCTACCACTTCTGCTCCTGCTGTCTCGCAAAGATCTTCCAGCTCCTTGAGGGAATCCCAGGCTTCCGCCTCGTCTCCTTCATTTACTGCAACCAATATTACTTTTTCTATAATCTTTTCTGTATTTACCATTCTATTTCCTATCTGTTAATATTTTCACCTTGATTGTAACATAAACTATTGACGCACAGTATTAATTATGCTATTTTTCTATTGAATTAAATAAACTATTTGCTAGGGGCGCATTTGTGCTGAGAGGTGTTTCACCGACCCTTATTACTTGAACTGGATAATACCAGCGTAAGGAAGCTATTTTTAGACGATCTCCTAGCATCATGTATGAAGGGAGATTTTTTTATTATGATTAACCACGTTTCTTCAAATGAAAACAGCAAAATCAGTTTTACAGCAAAGCAGCTTGCATTCTGCGCTGTTGCAATGGCAATTGCATTCGTTCTTTCAAACATTAAGCTCCTTAAGCTTCCTATGGGAGGTTCTATCACACCACTTTCAATGTTGGTAGCATGCCTTCCTGGATTCTTCTTTGGACCAGTTATTGGCATCGTAACAGGAGTAGCTTACGGACTTTTAAATCTTATTGTAGATCCATATATTCTTTTTCCAGCCCAGGTTATTGTAGATTACATTTTGGCTTTCGGAGCCCTTGGTTTTTCAGGATTTTTTGCAAAGTCAAAAAATGGTCTCATTAAAGGATATATTGTAGCAGTTCTTGGCCGCTACGCTTTTGCGGTATTATCAGGCTGGCTCTTCTTTGGGGAGTATGCACCTGAAGGATGGAGTGCATTACCATACTCCCTTGCATACAATGGAATCTATATCTTCACAGAGGCAGCAGTTACTATTGTAGTATTACTTCTTCCTCCTGTAAGAGACCTTATGATTAGACTTAAAAACATGTCAAATAACTAATTCCTCATAAAAAAAGGAGCTCAGGTCTTATGACCCGAGCTTCTTTTCATTTTGCTGTAATGCAACTGTATCAATTCTCTTTATCTTACCGCTTGCTGTTTTTTCAAGCTCTTTAGTGGTGAATTCGATTCCGTAAATTCTTTTATATATAGGTAATGTCTTGTTAAGCTCTGTAATATACTCACGAATATTATCCTGAGCCTCTTCCTCTGCATAGATTTCAACAGCAATTCTGTCATTGGATTCAAATGCCTTGCACTCCTTGACAGACTTGCATTCATACAGCAGTCTTTCCAACTCTTCAGGGCTGACATTTTCGCCGCTGGATAAGATGATAAGGTTCTTCTTTCTGCCTGTGATATATAAATATCCATCATCATCCATATAACCAAGGTCACCAGTATAGATAACCCCATCTCTTATAATCTTCTGAGTCTCTTCTTCATTCTCATAGTAACCAAGCATATTGCCCCAATGCCTAATTACAATTTCATCATCCACAATTCTAACATCAGCATCATCATATGGACGACCAACAGATGAAATATGATTTGCCATATCAAAATTGTATGTAACGTTACCACCAGTCTCAGTCATTCCGTAGTACTGGCCGAAGTCGATATTGTTAGCAGCAAGTTCTTTTACATCATCAACACTTACTGGCGCACCAGCTGTAAGAGCAAGCTTCACTCCTCCAAGTCGCTCAATGTGACCTCTGTGAATTGTTTTAAGCCAAAGCTTTATAGTAGCCGGTATAACAAATGCGATATCAATTTTTTCCTTTTCCAAATCACTTAAAATATTCTGTGGGTTCACGCTTTGAACCAGTGTACAGCCATGCTCTGACCATGAAAGCCATGTAAGCAGACCTCCAACATGATAAAGAGGGAAGTTGGTGTAAACCTTTACCCCTGGAACTGCCCTGTAACCATTTGTATATTTCTCAGGCAATGCAATTCGTTCTTCCTGAAACAGGTTTCCTGCTGACAGTGCAACTCCCTTTGAAAGGCTTGTAGTTCCTGATGTGTAAACAATCATCATAAGATTATTTACTTCTTCTTCAGTAAAATCAGTTAAATCCTTTTCTTCTGCTTCTCCTTTGAGTGCCACGTCAAATCCAAGGTATTTAACATCTTTCCCAAGGGTATGATTTTCCGGATCATCAGTTACTATACAATCTAATTTTGAATTTCTTACTGCAAAATCAAGATTTTCATATGTTTCACGATAGTTAAGAGGAACGAAAACTGCACGACTAAAAATCAAAGCAGCCATAATTACCACATATTCATAACTGTTAAGTCCAATAAGACCAACATGTTTGCCCTTTAAATTACCAAGATTGTTTTCCAATCTTGAAGCACATGTTTTAATATCTTTTAAATACTGTTCATAACTTACTTCAAAAGTCTTTTCATCATCAAGAAATTTAAAAGCACATTCACTGCTATATTTTTCTAAAGTTGCCAAATATGAAAACATATAACATTACCTCCTTTTTATAGACATATCCCTGTTATTGTATCAGTTAAAAATAAAAAAAGCTTTGGTCAAAATAACCAAAGCTTTTTATTTATGTATTTATGCAACAGTTTCTCTTCTTTTGATCTTACCGTTTGCTGTCTTTTCAAGTTCCTCTGTCTGGAATTCTATTCCGTAGATTCTCTTGTATATAGGTAATGTCTTATTCAGTTCTGAAATGTACTCACGAATGTTATCCTGAGACTCTTCCTCTGCATAGATGGCTACGGCAATTCTGTCTTTCTTTTCGAATGCCTTGCACTCTTTAACATCTGCACATTTATAAAGAAGATTTTCCAACTCTTCCGGGCTGACATTTTCACCGCTTGATAAAATAATCAGACTCTTCTTTCGTCCTGTAATATATAAGTATCCATCTTCATCGATGTATCCTAAATCACCTGTATAGATAATACCATCTTTTACAGCCTTTTTAGTCTCTTCTTCATTTTCGAAGTAACCAAGCATGTTACCCCAGTATGATATGCAAATTTCGCCGTCGATAATAGATATCTCAGCATCCTCATAAGTGCGTCCTACTGAACCGATATGATTTTCCATATCGTAGTTAACAGTAATGTTACCGCCTGTCTCAGTCATTCCGTAAAACTGACCAAAGGAAATACCGTTATTCTGAAGATCCTGAATATCCGAAATACTCATTGGTGCACAACCTGTAATAATCAATTTTACACCGCCGAGACGCTCGATATGACCTCTCTTAATTGTTTTAAGCCATAATTTGATAGTAGCTGGATGAACACCTGCATAATCTATCTGCTCGTTCTCCAGGTCTGTCAAAACATTATGTGGATTTACACTCTGTACAAATGTAACACCGTGCTCTGTACATGTAAGCCAGGCAAGAAGACCCGCAATATGATAGAACGGGAAGTTTACATATGCCTTTATTCCTGGCACAGCCTTGTATCCCTTTGGATGATTGATAGGAAATGTTTCCTTCACGTCCTTAAAGATATTTCCAACTGAAAGGGCAACACCCTTTGATAAACCTGTAGTTCCAGATGTATAAACAATCATAAGTAGATCGTTTTCTTCCTCATCTGTGAAATCCTTTAAATCCTTTTCCTCTGCATCGCCTGCAAGGGCTATATCAAATCCAAAATACTTGAACTCATCTCCGAAATTATTCTCGTCCAGATTGTCTGTAATAATAATCTCTGTCTTTGAATTCTTTACAGCGAACTCGATATTCTGGGCAGATTCCCTGTAATTAATTGGTATAAAAACTGCTCTGCTAAAAAGTAAAGCAGCCATGGTAACAATGTACTCATAGTTATTTAAACCAATGAGCGCAACATGTTTGCCCTTTAAATCTCCAATAACTTTTTCTAATCTAGTAGCACAAGTCCTGATGTCTTTTAAATATTGTTCATAACTTACCTCAAAAGTATTCTCCTCATTCAAAAATCTGAATGCACACTCCCCGCAAAATTTCTCAAGTGTGGCTAAATACTTAAACACCGGAATCTTTCCTCCTAATTCTCTCCTTGCGTTATATCGTGTATTAACTTTGAATATATTGTTAAATATATAACATTAAAAAGCAACTCGGCTATTGTATCAGCTTTTTTCCATGTTGTCAGCTATTTTTATCAATTCCTACGTATACGATATTAATGACATATAAAATAAAAAAGCTTTGGCCAAATTGACCAAAGCTTTCTCTAAAATTCGATTTCAATATCCATGGAGGTTCTGATTGGGTCCCCTCCTGTAATAATGTCGTAATCCAATACAAGCTTAATCTTGTTACCCAATTCCACAACCTGATAGTTTCTAGTGAAAATTGGAAGATTTAAATCTCCCATTGGAGTGCTATAGATATTTTCTGTCTGTTTACCAGGAAACAGCTCTAATTTGGAGTTCAATGCTCCTTTCTGAGTCATTGAAAGGCTGCGTCTGTCAAAGGAAATAAGACAGCTGATATCTCCATCCTCGCTGCTCCTCTGATAAGAAAGATATCTGCGGTCATCTCTCTCCGCCATCTCTCCTATATATTCCTGGTTTGTAGTCTCATCATCTGCGCCCATTTTCTGTCTGGACTGAAGACGTATTTTACAATGATTTTTTTCCATATATTATTTCTGCTCTCTAATAACTTCTCTTACAGCGTTAATCTGGTTAGATAAGTGTGTATGCATTATATCCTTAAGGAAATCCACATCTCTTCTGTCAAAACCGTTGATAATCTGCTTGTGCTCCTCAATAAGCTGTGAATAAACTGAAGGATTCTTAACGTATTCGTAGCGATAACGATACATCTGCTCTCTTGCTGAGTTGATAATTGTCTCAAGCTTTGGATTGGCTGCTGCCGCATAAATAACATCGTGGAATGCTTCATCAGCCTCAACAATGTTACGAACATCATCCTTTCTTGTGGCAGCCTCAAATGCCTTCATTGCTTCCTTCAGCTCAACAAACTGTGCGTCTGTCATGCGCTCACAGGCACATACAACTGCAAGAGCATCAAGGGCATCTCTCACCTCAAGAACATCCTGAAGATCCTTTTCTGTCATCTTTGCAACCTGAGCACCTTTTCTAGGAATAGTAACTGCAAGTCCTTCCTGCTCAAGCATTCTAATTGCTTCTCTGATAGGAGTACGGCTAACCCCAAGCTTATTGGCAAGGTGCATCTCCATTAATCTCTCGCCTGGCTTAAGCTCCCCCTTTAAAATAGCCTCCCTCAATGTGTTGAATACCACATCTCGAAGTGGTAAATAGTCATCCATTTGTAATGTAAGATTTTCTGTCATTGCTTTTTAGTAACCTCCCTCAATAACAAGTCTCCCCTACCTGTTGTTAAACAGTGTTGTAAGATATAACTGCTTAACCATTCCTGATTCTGTAAGAGCCTCCTTTGCTGCCTTGGCAGTCTTGTTGTCCTCAAAGAATCCGAATACGGTAGGACCGCTTCCGCTCATCATGGAACCAATTGCACCATGGTCCATCATGTTTTGTTTTATATCAGAAATGATTGGGTGCATAGGTATTGTAACCTCCTCCAAAACATTTCCCATATGTGAACACAGAGCCTTAAGGTCCTGTGCTTCGATATCTGAAATAAGCTGATCAATATCAGGATGCTTTACTGTATCAAAAGTGGCATCCAGACTCTGATATACCTGCTTTGTTGAAACTGAGATGCCAGGCTTTGCTATAAGCACCGGGCACTTTATCATAGGAGGAAGCGGGCTAAGGATTTCTCCTATTCCCTCAGCCAGAGCTGTGCCTCGCATTATACAATAAGGTACATCTGCTCCAAGCTTAACACCTCTATCCATTAAATCCTGTTTTGAAAGTCCCAAATTAAAGAGACGGTTTACTGCAAATAAAACTGCTGCACCATCTGTAGAACCTCCCGCCATACCTGCTGCTACCGGGATGTGCTTTTCCAAAGAGATTTCCACACCCTCTTTAATTCCAAATTCATTTATCAACAGCTTGGCTGCCTTAATACATAAGTTATCATCATCTACCGGAAGAAACTTAAGATTAGTGGACATGGAAACTGTTCCATCCTTAACCTTCTTCACTGTAAGCTTATCGAAAAGATTCACTGTCTGCATAATCATGCGAACCTCGTGATATCCATCTTCTCGAATTCCTGTAACATCAAGTCCGATGTTGATTTTAGCTAATGCTTTTACATCAATACTATCCATCTATTAGAGCCTCCATGCAAAATTGTATTGCTATGTATTTTGCACTTGTTTGTTTTTTGTATTCAATACTATTAAATTTTAACAAAGGTACCACACATTTACAAGGATTTTGTATTAAAATAAATACAATCTATAGGTGAAAATTTATCATTAAGGTGCCGATAAAAAGAATAGGAAAAGGATTTCCATATGGTTCGTTATTTGGCCACGGTACAAGGAGGTTTTTATTATGGATGCTAATATTCTAAATAGCGTTACTTCTAATGTTTCCACAACATACACCAAGCCTGCAGAGGCTAAAGAATCTACAAAAGATACCCAGGAAGTTGCAAAAAATGAAGAGAAGGCTGGAAAGTTTTCTGAGGAAGCTGCTGTTTATGAGAAATCAAGTGATGATACTGCAGTTAAATCTGAAAAGTATTCAAAAGGCGACAGAACAGCACTTGTACAGCAATTGAAAGCTGATCAGGAAAAGATGATGAATAATCTTTTAGAGATAGTACAAAAGACTATCGCCGGTCAGGGAAGTACATTCGCTATTGCTTCACAGGATGATATGTGGAAATTCCTGGCAGAGGGTAAGTTTACTGCAGACCCTGATACAATTGCCAAGGCAAAAGAAGATATTTCTGAAGATGGCTATTGGGGTGTAGAGAAAACATCTGACAGAATCCTTGAATTTGCCAAAGCTCTTTCTGGTGACGATCCTGATAAGGCAGATGAACTATTATCAGCTTTCAAAAAAGGATACGAGCAGGCAACTGGCACATGGGGCAAAGATCTTCCAGATATTTCTTCTAAGACCTATGATGCAGTATTAAAGAAATTTGATGACTGGAAGAATTCAGGTAAAACTCAGAATACAACAGAAGCTGCAGAAAACGCAGCAAAGACTGAAGGATAAAATAAAAGACTGTGGTCTACAAAAGGCCACAGTCTTTTTTTGATTACGCAACTTTTTCCATAATAAGTTTTACAGAATCTTCGATTGTAGAAAGACCTAATAACTCTTTCTCTGTAAACTTGATAGAAAACTGCTTCTCAATCTTTGCAACAATTGCCATGATTTCAAGAGAAGCTAAATCAAGGTCATCAATTAATGAACTATCCATGCTAATTTCATCCTTTGGGATATCAGCAACATCCTCGATGATATCAGCAATCTTCTCAAAAATTTCTTCCATCTTATTTTCCTCCAAATCTATTTTATAATCTCTAATTACTTTGTAAGAGAATTTTTAATACGTACAAAAATAAATGTAATGAATAAATCTACTACCAAACGGGTTGTAAGTACAATTGCAAATCCAAGCCATGGAGAGCCTTGCCATGATGAAGCGAAAACTTGCTGTATTCTTGTACCTATAGCCATATATAAAATCGAATGAATACAAAGTAAATAAAGTGAATATCTTCCTATTTTTCTGATGTTTGAAGATATAACGCCATTAAGTGTATTCAGGTGCAGGAACCAATATATAAATAATAGTGCTGCAAGTCCGTTTACTACTATAGAAAAAGGTCCATATGTATATACATTATGAGCCATATAGAACTCACCTGCCATTGCCTTATGTGCAAGGATAACCGCAATTACCAAAACTATGCTTATATTTCTCTTGGCAACATTATCCTGGGATACAAAAAGCTTGTGCTTCTTTGCATAATACCCAAAACAAATATATAAAGGTGCAATGAATGATTGTGAAAGTGCACCTGGAAGAGGTCTGACGAAAGTCAATCCCCAGCCAACCAGTGAAACAACAAAAGCTGCCACAAGCAACTTCTGGCCTTCAAAATATCTAAGCAACTGGTTGGAAATAATATTTCCAAAGAACAATGCTACCAAAAACCAAACAGGACCACAGGCTGTAAAATAAAAACCAAGATATCCAGTACCAGGGGTAATTCCAAAAAGACTTCCTAAGAACAGACTGGCAGTTTCCTTAACCACACGGATGATATCTCCATACTCGATTGCCATTGAAACGAAAGCTACGATTGAAGTCACAACAACGGTAATAAGATATGGTACTATCAATATTTTAAATTGCTTCTTCACACATTTTGTAAATATTGTCTTTCTTAATCCATAACCACTGATTACGAACAAAGCAGGCATAGCCGCCTCTCCTAATACAGTAATGATTCCAATTATCAAATATGTAACTACATTTAAATTGGAATACATTCCATTAAAAACTGTAGAATGCCCTAAAAGCATCATAAGCAACATAATTCCCTTGATTAAATCAAACATTCCAAGGGTATTTTTTATTACTATTTTTTCCTTTTTCATTATATTTATTCCTTATATTTCAGCCTAATATTTATATTGTCAAATTCCAAAAATACACATTATAAACTGTTGCTGCATTATTATATATAAATTTCAAGAGGATAACTGCACAAAAATAGGCCAGTTCCTATAGGAACTGACCTACAAATTTTATAATTCACTATATACAAGCTCTGATGAATAAGTCTGTCCTTTCACGTAAGTCTACAAAAGAGCCATCATCTAACTTTACTAGAGGACTTGATAAAGCCTTGGTATTAATCATACTGATAATTCCACGGCTTCCATCTGAGAGAAGTACGCCGGTGCTGATGTATGATTCTGCAATATTCTCCAGGAATATCTGTAGAATTTGCTGATCATATTTTGTCTTATCCTCTCGTTGGAACTGAGCAATTACTTCAAATGGGCAAATACCAGCTCTGTAGCATCTGTCAGCAGTCATAGCGTCATAAACATCTGTTATTGCCACTATCTTAGAGAATGGACTGATAAATTCTTTCGTAAGACCATATGGATAACCAGTGCCATTATTTCTCTCGTGATGCTGAAGTGCTGCCAACTTTATTCGCCTGTCAAGCTCAGCGTCCATCAGAAGATTGTAGCCAAGTAATGGATGCTCTGCCATTCTTGCAAACTCTTCATCTGTAAGCTTATCTGTCTTGGTAAGTATGCTGTGAGGAACCAGTGATTTACCAATATCATGGTACAGACCACACATGGTAAGAACATCTAATTCTTTTTCATCTTTAATACCAATCCAACCGCCGCATACTCGGGATATGATTGCTACATTAACACAATGCTGGAATGTAGATGCATCAATCTCCTGAATATTAAGCATCATTGCCATTATTCCAAGACCCGTAGAGTGTTTTTCAAACACTGTGTGAATCTCTTGTATAATTTCGTCGTTATTAATCGGAACTTTGCGTTCAACAAAGTCTGTAATAATCGCTTCAAGCTTATCTGTACATCTGTTATAAGCCTGTTTAAACTCTTTAAATTCTTTGCTATTTAATATTCGCCATGACTGAGTCTCTCCAATAAATTCATCAGGAGCCTCATTGTCATATTTATCAATGGCCTCTTCTTCATCCTGAATGGCAACCTGCTGGATGCCGTAGTAAGAAGCATGCAAAAGCTGCTGAGCGGTAATTGAAGTACCTACCTCAGCAAGGACCTGTCCTCGCGGACTGACAAGTTCCTCCGCAAGGATCATTCCTGGTTTAATTTCGCTTACATTGATTACTCTCATAATAAACAGCCTTCCTCTAAGCTATTAACGAGCTCCCTTGTCGTATGGAATACCTTCTGCCTTAGGTGCTCTAGAGTTCTGTGATGTAAATGCAAGTACGATAAGTGAAACGATGTATGGGAACATATTGTATACAGTTCCTGAAATAGGAAGTGCATGAAGGAATCCGATTCCCATGTATACGTTTGAAAGTGAGCGGAACAATGCAAAGAGCACTGCTGACCAAGCGATACGCTCTGGCTTCCACTGACCGAAAATCATAACAGCAAGAGCAAGGAAACCTGCACCTGCTACACCGTAATCAAAATGCCATGTTGAGTTAGCTGCTGCAATGTAGATGATACCACCAAGTCCTCCAAGGAAACCTGACATGAGAACACCGATGTATCTCATTGCATAAACATTGATACCAACAGAATCAGCTGCTTGTGGATGCTCACCACATGCTCTGATTCTAAGTGCAAGCTTTGTCTTGTAGAAGAATACAATAGCAATTACAAGAAGAACAGCTGCAACTACGATAAACCAGCTAAGCTGGAGCTTTCCGATGTTGAACATGAAAGCATTGTGGCCTCTAACATAATCAAGCTTTGCAGAGAAATCTGTACCACCTGAACGTGCTGTGTTGAAGCCCTTGATGATAACTGTTGCTGATGCTGTAGCAAGCATGTTAAGAGCTGTACCGATAAGTGTCTGATCAGCCTTAAAGTTGATACAAGCAACTGCAATCAAAAGTGATGAAAGCATACCAGCAACTGCTGCTGCTAAAAGTGTAAGTGCGATAATTGTAAATCTTGATGCATCTGCTGGAAGAAGAACCATTACCATAGCTCCTGCCATTGCACCAAATACCATGATACCTTCAAGACCAAGATTGATGATACCACTTCGCTCTGAGAACATACCGCCCAAAGCTACAAGAATAAGTACTGCTGAAAAGATAAGTGTGTACTGAATTAATAATACCATCCTTTACACCTCCTTTTCTTCAGCATTTTTAGCTGTATTGTCTGGCTCGGCATTGGCGTTAACCTTTACCTTGCCTGGTCTGTTAAGTATTGTTCTGAAGAATAATACGAATCCGCAGAGGTAGATGATGATTGAAATCATAAGATCTGCAACTTGTGGATTGTAGTAGTTTGTGTTGAGGTACTGACCACCAAGTGTGATGTACTCAACGAAAAGTCCAGCAATAATTGCGCCGATTGGATGAAGACCACCAAGGAATGCAACAGCGATTCCGTTGAAGCCCATGCCTGGAACAGAAGATGCAATCTTAAAGTGCTCTACTCCTGTAAGGTAATATAAGCCTGCTGCCATACCTGCAATAGCACCTGAAATAACAAGTGTGAGAATGATGTTTCTCTTTGCATTCATACCTGCGTATTTAGCAGCTTCTTTATTGTGACCTGTAGCCTTAAGCTCATAACCAAATGTAGTCTTGTTTAAAACTACAAGGATGATAATGGCTACGATAACTGTAATTGGAATAGCAATAGTCATGTACTGGTTGCCACCAAAGAAATCCTGCATAAATCCTGGAAGAAGTCCTGCTGGATTTAAATCGCTGATTTCGTATGTCTCTGACTTACTCTGATTCATACATTTCTCGCCACCGAGAATGATGTTACAGATGTAAAGACCAATCCAGTTGAGCATGATACCTGCGATAACTTCGTTTACATTGAAGAACGCCTTAAAGCATCCTGCGATAAAGCCCCAAACAGCTCCTGCTACGATTGTTGCAAGGAGGCAAAGGCTCCAATGCCACCCAAGTGCAAGTGATGTATAAAGTGCGGCAATAATACCAACTGTATACTGACCTGCAACACCGATGTTGAAAAGACCAGCCTTGTATGCAAAGAGGATAGCCTCTGCACAAAGGATAACTGGTACTGACTTAACTAAAAATGAGCCCATATACTTCATAAGAGTATTTGTGCTTGCGATACGATACTTGAAGAAGTTGGTAAGGATAGCTGCCATACCTTCTCCAGCGTGCTCTGCATTCATGAAGCAGAGAATGATATAACCTAAAACGATACCTAAAACTGCACACAGAATTGAAGCAAGTAATGTCTGCACTGCTGGTCGTTTAATAAAGCTTGTTTTCTCCATTACTTAGCCTCCTTTCTGTCATCACGCTTAGCGCCTGACATGTATAATCCTAATTCCTGAAGTGTAGTAGTCTTTGGATCAACCTCACCTACTATCTCACCTTCATACATAACAAGAATTCTGTCAGAAAGGTTCATAACTTCGTCTAATTCAAGAGAAACAAGAAGAATAGCCTTACCATTGTCTCGCTCTTTTACAATTTCCTTATGAATATACTCGATAGCACCAACATCGAGACCACGTGTAGGCTGAACAGCGATAAGTAACTCGTGCTTTCTGTCCATCTCACGGGCAACGATAGCTTTCTGCTGGTTACCACCTGACATTGAACGAACGATTGTCTTTGCTCCCTGTCCTGAACGAACATCAAATGCAGATGCAAGTCTGTCTGAGTACTTTCTCATATCTGCCTTCTTGATAATACCGTTCTTTGAGAACTCAGGCTCAAAGTATCTCTGAAGAATCATATTCTCCTCGAGAGTGTAATCAAGAACAAGACCATGCTTATGTCTGTCCTCAGGGATGTGGCTCATACCGTGTGTATTCTTATAACGGATAGATTTCTTTGTAATGTCCTCACCGCAAAGTGTAATCTTACCGCTTGAAATGTCATCAAGACCTGTAAGAGCCCCAACGAACTCTGTCTGACCGTTGCCATCGATACCAGCGATACAAACGATTTCTCCTGCACGAACGTTGAATGATACGTTGTGTACAGAATCATTTGAGTGAAGCTTGCTCTTTACGCAAACATTCTCAACCTTAAGAACTTCGTCCTTAGGCTGTGCCTCTGTCTTATCAACAGCGAACTTAACGTTACGTCCTACCATCATAGAAGAAAGCTCTTCCTTTGTAGTGTTTGCAACGTCAACTGTGCCGATGTACTTACCCTTTCTAAGGATAGAGCATCTGTCTGCAACTTCCATAATCTCGTTAAGCTTGTGAGTGATGAAGAGGATTGACTTACCTTCTGCAGCAAGATCCTTCATAATCTTCATAAGCTCATCGATTTCCTGTGGTGTAAGAACAGCTGTAGGCTCATCGAAAATGAGAATATCATTATCTCTGTAAAGCATCTTAAGGATTTCTACACGCTGCTGCATACCAACAGTAATATCCTCGATTAAAGCATCTGGATCTACCTTGAGGTTGTACTTATTTGATAAGTCCATAACCTTCTTACGAGCCTCTGCCTTTGTGAGGAAGCCAAACTTACTAGGCTCAGAACCCAAAATAATATTGTCTAATACTGTGAAAATATCAACCAGCATGAAATGCTGATGTACCATACCAATACCAAGGTCGGTAGCGTCGTTAGGATTGTTAATCTTAACTTCCTTACCGTCTTTTTTGATAACTCCCTTTTCCGGTGTGTAAAGTCCAAATAATACACTCATAAGTGTGGACTTTCCAGCTCCGTTCTCACCGAGAAGCGCATGAATCTCGCCACGCTTTAATTGCAAAGTGATATCATCGTTTGCAATGATGCCTGGAAACTCTTTTGTAATATGCAACATCTCAATTACATAATCTTCCATCGAATACACCTTTCTAAATATAAAAAAAATTTGATGATGCCTTTCTCCCTAGAACTGCAAAACCATAGAAAACATCATTATACTTCCCTCATTGATAATAATGTTTTATATAGCTTTGAATAAATCATTATTCTAAAAATAAGGGAAGGCGATTAAACCTTCCCTTATATTATCCAAAACGGGAAAGCGCACATATTTTAAATTTGCTCCGCAAATGGATGTGCGCTGTGGCAAGTCATTTTGATTCCTTGAATCAAAATAACATGCATTTAGTGAATGTTATCGAACTCTGTAACCTTGATTGATGTCTTAGGCATAGCATCTGTAGAGTTGCTAACCTTAACTGTACCATCGTTCATTGAAGCAACGAGTGCCTTGTAATCATCAACAGTGAAGTTCTTCATTGTCCATGTGTCCATAGGAAGCTGAACATAGTTAAGTGAAGGATCATCTCCTGAAACGATACCAAGGTTCTCGATCTTTCCTGAGTACTTAGACCAGTTACCAGCGAAGAGATCTGTAAGTGTTGAATCAACAGTTGCAGCAAGACCCTTCATAGCTGATGTTATGCAAAGTCCTTCTACACCGTAAGCGTTCTCGATTGTACCAGACTGATCAACGTCAACACCGATAACCTTACCATCTACCTTTGTAGCAGCCTCGCAAGCTGATGTGTAGATACCACCACCACAAGCGAATACTACTTCTGTACCATTAGAGTACCATGTGTCCATCTGAGCTGTAACAGCATCATCACCGTAGAACTGACCACCATATACGTAGTTAACTTCTACTTCTGAAGCGTTGCCAAGCTCAACTGCTGCAGCATCAGCACCCTGAACAAAACCAAAACCATAACGGATAACAGCTGGAACAGCCATACCACCTAAGAAGCCGAGCTTCTTGTAGCCTTCCTTAACAGCTGCGTAGCCTGCCATGTAACCAGCAAGCTCTTCCTGATATGTGAATGAGCAAACATTTTCTGGAAGTGAATCCATACCAGCGCCTGAGAAGTCACCCTCACCACAGTCAAGAGCGATGATTGTAACGTTTGGATAATCAGCAGCAACCTGTGCGATCATACCAGCGAAAAGGTAACCTGGAACAACGATTACGTTGTAACCATCTGTAACAGCGTTCTCAAATGAAGCGACACGAGCATCATCTGAATCCTCTGTTGGCTTATAGTACTGGAAATCAACTCCGTTCTTCTCTGCAAATGCCTTTGAAGCCTCGTAAGTTGTCTGGTTGAATGACATATCTGTGATGTCACCAGAGTCTGTAATCATAGCGATCTTGTAATCGCTGCCTGCTGCATCTGCAGCCCCCTCTTCTGTTGTAGCAGTTGCATCTGAAGCTGAGTCGCTTGATGATGATGAACCACAACCAACAAACATAGTAGCTACCATTGAAGCTACAAGAAGTACGCTTAATAACTTCTTTTTCATTCTTAATTCCTCCTATTAATTACGTTTCCATTTAATAATTGAAAACACCTATCTAAAATTATAAATTATTTAGATTATTTTGCAAGGAATTTACTCTATTAGAGCACTAAATTTTCAGGTCCAAAGCCTAGTGGAAGCAGCTCAGATAGGCTCATTGTCTGAATTTTCACACTCGACTCACTAAGGGAAGGGATATTAGTAACATCATCCACCTCGGCGAGCAAAACTTTGAAATTTTCTGGATTTACAAACTCTCTCAACACCTGTCTACATACGCCACAAGGTGCGCAAAGTGGTAATGATTTTAGGTTATCCATTCCACCGACTATGGCAATTGCTGTAAAATCCTTCTTTCCTTCACTAACAGCTTTGAAAACAGCTGTACGTTCTGCACAGTTTGTAGGAGTATATCCTGCATTTTCTATGTTACAGCCCTTAACTACTGTTCCATCTGCGCAAAGGAGAGCGGCTCCAACCTTATGGTGTGAATATGGAGTATATGCCATCTCTCTGGCCTCTAAAGCCATCTTAATCAACTGAAAATCTGTCAAATTAGTCACCTACCTCTGTAGCACTGAGCTCTGTGTCGTCAGCAGCTATGTACACCTTTGCCTGACGTCCCCACTGATTGCTTGGGTAAAGCTCTACTACTTTGTTAAAACATTCTAAGGCCTTGGCTGAATCTCCTGTTAATCTGTAACAGTCTCCTAAAAGGAACATAGCCGCACCATTATTATATGTCTCATCAATTTCAACTACAGTCTGGAAGTTTACGATAGCACTCTCGTAATTTTCGTCGCTGTAGAATGTATTTCCATCGTCATAATATCCCTTGATGATAGTTGGAGCAAGCTGAGAGTAAAGACTGTCATAAGCTGCCTTGCCCGCATCCCCAAGTACCTCCTTTGAAACAAGCTGAATTGCTTCAGATGCTGCTGCATCATCTCCAGCTATATGAGCATTCTGTGCAGCAAGAAGGTTTTCATATGATGTAGGGATATCCTGTGTCTCATCATATGCTGAGAGACTTGACTTCAGGCCATCTATTTCATCCTGAAGTTCCTGATTCTGAGTTCTCGACTCAGAAAGAGCCTCATTTAAGGCTAATACTGTGTCTGTATTTCCCTCTGCCATATTGTCCTTTACAGTAGGAACAATCAGGAAGAAGCAAATGAGCAATCCACCTACAAGGCCAAGCACAATGTTGATAAGACTGGTACGTGTGGTATCCAGCATGCTTCTTAAGGCACGCTCATTCATAATGACGGTGTCATTTCCATCATTAAAAGTAAACACATCGTTCTTTCTCTTGCGCTTACCAGTGTTCTGCTCCTTTAAGAGCTCCTTAACCTCATGAATATAGCGGATAGTTGTAGTGTTATTACTATCGATTTTAGCTGCTGCTGAAAGTATCTTTCTGGCATCAGCGTATTTTTCATCCTGTATATACAAAAGAGCCAAAAGCTGATGAGCCTTTACCAGATTAGGATTCTGGCTGATAACCTTCTTCAGCTGAATCATAGCCAGGTCTCGGCTTCCGGCCTTACAATATTCAATTGCCTGATTATATTTTTTTATAGTGGAATTAAGCCTGCTTAAAAGTCCCGGGTCATTCTCAATTTCCGCAAGATATCTGTCAGCATTAGGATTATCCTCCTCCTGAAGATTCTTGGATAGAACCCATTCATTAATAGCTCTGACAGTATCTCCAACCTGGTAATAGCACAATCCGAGAAGATTTCTAGCTCTGGTATTGTACTTGTAGTATTGGAGAGATGACTTCAGTGCCTCAATGGCTCCTGATAAATCTCGAACCCTGGCTTTTTCCAAGCCTTGATTATAGAACACATAAGATGTGTATATGATTTGTTTATATAACAAAATATCGGCGCCGCAATTGTAACAGACTTTATCGTTACCAACTTCGGCACCACACATAAAACATTGCATTTATTATTCTCCGTAAATAAAAGCTACTTTTCTGTCTCTTTATTTTGGCGCATTAGTCTGCTGCGCCGACATATTTACAAGTAAATCTGTTAAATCAGTTAAATCTCTAGCCTTGATATCAGCTTCCGCCTGTTCTACCTCAATGGCTGGCTCAAACTTCTTTAACTCCTCTTCGAAATCAATCATTTTATTTATCCCTTTGCACGTTCACCAGTAATTCTTGTAAGTTTCAAACCTTCTGGCGTCTTTGTAATTTCAACTCTCTCATGATTATCAGTAATAGCAACATGATGATCGTCAATTGAAATATTGGCACCAGCATACATACGCCTGTACACCTTGATAGAGGCATCCTTGCCAGCCACAATAACTTCTTTCATCTTGGCAAGACGCTTTGTCTCTTCCTGTACAATAGCTTCATCTCGAATTCTAACACGAAGAAGCTGCATACGTCGAGGGTCTTCCTTTACATTAATTCCTCGTTCCTCGCCCAGCTTATCAAAATCCTCAATTCCTTTTTTAATCTTCATAACGTTGGAATTAAGGGCCTCGATTTTCTTGGCAAGCATCTCAAACTCTGCAGTACGCTCTACATCAACGCCCACAGAAACATTAGTAATTGTTCCAAATGAATTTCCAATATCATTGGCATCAATTCCCTGAACAGCAGAAACATAACCGCCAATTATGGAGGCGTTATTTCCACTGAGCTCAATTTTGCCATCACAGGAAATCTTACTCTTAAAGAAATAATCAGCTGTGATATTACCTGAACAGTTGATTATTGCATACTCAACGAACTGCGCGGTAATCGAACCGCCACATTTAATCATAGTCTTCTCGTTGCCTTTTACACCTGAGATAAGGAATAAATCCTTTCCTGCTCTGATATCGCAATCCTCGATAAGACCATGGATAATAACGTTGCCTGCTGCATCTATAACTGCACCATCTCGAACTCCACCATGAATGATTACGTCACCATTAAATCTGATGTTACCAGTTTCAATTCCAACGTCTCCCTGCACCTCGTGTACTGGAGAAATAAGAATCTTTCCCTGATTTACCTCAATCTTTCCATCAAGCTTTGCTGTATAGGTAAGATTGTCATTGGAACGATCAAAACCTCTTCCGATGAGAGGAGGCAGGTCACGCACTGGCTTTGGCTCAAGAATCTGACCACGAACTGACATACCACGAGCACCCTGTACTGCAGGATGATAGATAGCAATAACATCACCCTTCTGTACAGTCTCGATGGTCTTAATACTCATATAATCAGCCGTACCATCAGGTCTGATGGTAGGCTTTCTGTTGAATTTTGTCTCAAAAGTGTATTCAAAATATCCTGGGGTGCCCTGCTGCTGGGCTGTTCCTTCAGCAACCTTGACCGGTTTGCCGTAGATTGGACTATCTGCCAGACGTTTAAGCATTTCCTGATCAATCCCAAAAGTAACATTGGCATTATTCAAGAAGCCAAGCAACTGTGATGCAGTAAAGCTTGGTACCTCGTTTTTTCCATCAGGAATCTTGAAGGTCATAGTGGCCTCCAAACCATTCGATGAAACCTGTACTTTTGGCGCTTGTGCTGGTAATGCCATAAGTCCCCCACGTGAAAATAGTTAATTTAGTCCTTCACTTACTATTTCGGCTCAAAATATGCTCACAATAAGCCTATTCTGAATAGCTTAATTATATTTCAATACTAATGTTTTGTCACAAAGTTCACTAAATTTTGCGTATTTTTCATTAAATTTTCACGATTGAGGCATTTTTTATAATTTCTTAGTACTTTCCGTCGTTTGGAAGACCCTTAACAGCCTTAACTACACGGCTTGTTCCAAGTCTTGAAGCACCAAGGTCGATAAACTTCTGAGCATCATCAAGGTTAGCGATTCCGCCAGCTGCCTTGATAAGCTTGCCGTTTGTCATATGGTCTGCCATAAGCTTGATGTCATCAAATGTAGCTCCGCCTGTAGAGAAGCCTGTAGAAGTCTTGATGTAATCTGCGTCTGACTTAGAAACAACTTCACACATCTTAATCTTCTCTTCGTCTGTAAGAAGGCAGCACTCGATGATAACCTTGAGAAGCTTGCCCTTGCAGGCAGCCTTGATAGCGTTGATTTCAGCAAGAACATCATCGTAACGTCCTTCCTTAACCCAACCTACATTGATAACCATATCTACTTCCTCAGCGCCGTTATCTACAGCATCTGAAGCCATGAAGCACTTAGAAGCTGTTGTAGCATAACCATTTGGGAAACCGATTACTGTACAGATTGGAAGGTGTCCACCCTGCTCCTTAACGTACTCAGCAGCCTGCTTTACAAAGCTTGCTGGGATACATACTGAAGCAGTCTCATACTTCATACCATCATCTACGATTCCCTTAATGTCATTCCATGTTGCATCTACTCCTAAAAGAGTGTGATCGCATTTGCTTAAAATATTCTTTACATCCATTTTATTTTCCTCCTACTTCATTGAGGCTAAACGTGCCTCTACCTGAGCCATCATCTGCTCATACTTTGCGAGCTTCTCGCGCTCCTCAGCAACCTTTGCTTCAGGCGCCTTGCTCATGAACTTTTCGTTTGAAAGCATTCCGCGTGAACGAGCAAGCTCTTTCTCGAGCTTCTCTTTTTCCTTTGTGAGACGCTCCTTTTCCTTTTCGAAGTCTACAAGATCCTCAAGTGGAACGAAAAGTGTTGCATCTGGGATAACAGCTGAAACTGCATCGCTTCCGATTCCAAGCTTGTCAGCCTGAACGATTACGTCTGTAGCGCCTGCAAGTGTTGCAAAGATAGGTGTAATCTCATCGAAAATACCACGTACTTCTGCATCCTCAGCTACGATGTGGATAGCAGCCTTCTTTGAAGGTGGAACATCCATATCTGTACGAAGCTGTCTCATACCACGAACTACATCCTTGGCACGCTCAACCTTTGCTTCCTCTACTGGGAAGTTCTTTGCCTCATCATACTCAGGCCAAGCTGAGAGCATGATTGTCTCCTCTTCGCTCTGAAGTGTACAGAAGATTTCCTCTGTGATGAATGGCATGAATGGGTGAAGCATCTTAAGGGCGTTTGTAAGTGCAAACTTAGCTGTCCAAAGTGCTGCATTCTTGCTAGCTGTATACTCCTGAGAGTACATACGAGGTTTTACAATCTCGATATACCAATCGCAGAACTGATCCCAAATAAAATCATATACCTTCTGAACTGCGATACCAAGCTCATATTTATCCATATTTTCAGTAACATCTTTAGCTAAAGTGTTAACTGCTGAAATAATCCACTTATCCTCTGTTGCAAGGTCTGCCTCAGCTGGCTCTGTAACTGCATTATCTGCAAGGTTCATCATAATGAAACGTGATGCGTTCCAAACCTTGTTTGCAAAGTTACGGCTGTTTTCTACACGCTCGTTGTAGAAACGCATATCGTTACCAGGTGCATTACCTGTGATAAGTGTAAGACGAAGTGCATCTGCACCGTAGTTATCAATAATCTCAAGTGGATCGATACCATTTCCAAGGGACTTAGACATCTTGCGGCCCTGTGAATCACGAACGAGACCGTGGATAAGTACTGTGTGGAATGGGCTCTTTCCTGTGTGAGCATATCCTGAGAATACCATTCTGATTACCCAGAAGAAGATGATGTCGTATCCAGTAACAAGTACGTCTGTTGGATAGAAGTAATCAAGCTCCTCTGTGTTCTCTGGCCAACCAAGTGTTGAGAATGGCCAAAGTGCTGATGAGAACCATGTATCAAGTGTATCCTCATCCTGCTTCATGTGAGTGTGACCGCACTTAGGGCAAACTGTTGGTACCTCTGAAGAACGTGCAACAACTGTCTCACCACACTTCTCGCAGTAGTAAGCAGGGATTCTGTGTCCCCACCAAAGTTGACGTGAAATACACCAGTCACGGATGTTCTCAAGCCAGTGTAAATATGTCTTGTCATAATTCTTAGGAACGAACTGAAGCTCACCTGTCTTGATAGCCTCGATAGCTGGCTTAGCAAGCTCTTCCATTGCAACGAACCACTGTGGCTTAACCATAGGCTCTACAGTAGTCTTACATCTGTCGTGTGTTCCTACGTTGTGAGAGTGGTCTTCAATCTTAACGAGAAGTCCCATCTCGTCCATCTTCTTAACGATGATTTCACGAGCCTCATATCTATCCATTCCCTCAAACTCGCCACCATTTGCATTGATAGTAGCATCGTCGTTAAGAACGTTGATTACAGGAAGGTCGTGTCTCTTACCAACCTCGAAATCGTTAGGGTCGTGTGCTGGAGTAATCTTAACAACACCAGTACCGAATTCCATATCAACATACTCATCAGCAACAACTGGAATCTCACGGTTAACGAATGGAAGCATTACAGTCTTTCCGATGATATCCTGATATCTCTCATCCTTAGGGTTTACAGCAACAGCTGTATCACCAAGCATTGTCTCTGGACGTGTTGTAGCGAATGTAACGAAGCGACCTGGCTCGCCAACGATTTCGTACTTCATGTGCCAGAAGTGACCTGCCTGCTCCTCGTGCTCTACCTCAGCATCTGAAATAGATGTCTGGCAAACTGGACACCAGTTGATGATGCGGTTGCCCTTATAGATGTAACCTTCATTGAAAAGCTTAACGAATACTTCCTCAACAGCCTTAGAGCATCCTTCATCCATTGTGAATCTCTCACGCTCCCAGTCAGCTGAAGAACCCATCTTCTTAAGCTGGTTGATGATACGTGTTCCGTACTCATCCTTCCAATCCCAGCACTTCTCAAGGAATCCTTCACGGCCAAGACTGTCCTTCTCGATACCCTGCTTCTTAAGGTGTTCGATAACCTTTACCTCTGTAGCGATAGCTGCATGGTCTGTACCTGGCTGCCAAAGAGCTGAGTAGCCCTGCATTCTTTTATATCTAATAAGAATATCCTGCATTGTGTTATCTAATGCATGTCCCATGTGGAGCTGTCCTGTGATATTTGGAGGAGGCATAACGATTGTAAATGGCTTCTTGCTGCGGTCTACCTCAGCGTGGAAATAGCCATTTTCCTCCCACTTTTTATAGAGTCTGTCTTCAAGACCCTTAGGATCATAAGTCTTAGCTAATTCTTTCATTTTCTCTTCCTTTCTAGGCATTAAAAAAGCCCCGTGCGTCGGTAAATTCGACACACAGGGCGAAGATTCGCGTTACCACCTGCATTTATCTCTCATCTTATTCCTTACGGGAACGACTCGGATGGCTTGTCCGCCCTGGGGCGCTTTGTTCACCACCTGCTCCGAAGCTACCTTCGTCAGCTCTGCTCCTAGGTCACCTTTCAGCCGGTGAGCGACCCTCTCTACAGGACGACACTGAGTACTCCTCTTCATCATCGCATTAAAAAACTTAACTTATGATATAAGTATTTCTGAAATCTGTCAAGGCAGATTAAGGAGTCATGTTATAGTTCTCATGGAAAAATCAAAATTTTCTCTTGCAATAATTTTCTCACCGTGTTATAGTAGCGCTTGTCTTTTTTCAAAATGCTATATCAGGTTGGTTCAACATTTTTTCCACAGGAATTTAACAGAATCTAAACCACTTTCATATTCCTTAGTAGTTTTAGTTTATAAGGAGTATTGAAATGAATAAAAAACAGAATACAAGAGGGTTCTCTACCCAAATTAGGAAAATATATGTTAAGGAGGATAATACCCTTAACAGGTTCGCACTATTCTTATCGGGGCTTGCTATCGCTTTGATAGTTCTTTTACTGATTAATTTCAAGGGATTTATCCTGGCAAACAAATCCAGTGCATCAGAATTATCTTACTCAGAAGCTATGGAGGAAATCTACGACTACATCGATTCCCTCAATGGTTTTACAGATGAACAGCGAAGTGCCTTAGATTCCATCATCAACAATTATTTGGCTGAGAAGAATGTCATTACAGAAGATGACATGAACATGGTTCACAGCTTAATCGATGCAAAGTACCAGTCAAACAGAGAATATCTCCAGGAAACAAAACTTCAGCTGGAAGCAGAATTAAATGCTGCTTCATCGAAGGACTTGGCGCATTACGATGAACTCACCAGACTTATTGAGGAATTGAATAATCTGCTTTCTTCAAATGAAAGCGCTGACGCAAGCAGCAAAGCAAGCTTCACTCAGGCAATCAATGACCTTAAATCTTACTCGGAGCAGAATAAGTCAAGCATTCAGACCCTTGATAACGATTACCGCAATGACAGCGACAAGATATGGGAACAAATTAAAATTCTCCAAAACCGTACAAGCGATTTACACGATGAAAAGATGTACGAATTTGATTTTAGATATGAGAACGGCTGTTACGGATACTATGCCGAGGGCGAAGGCTTTAAGCCATTTTAGGGAGGATTATTATGAGATTAAAAAAATTATTAACTATATCTGTTTTAGTATCACTTTTGGTTTCCCGCGCTCCTATGACTGCTTTTGCAGAGGAAAATTTACTTTTAACTGAGGCTTCTGAAACTGAAGACGCCATCACGGAAGAGACTACGACTGAGGAAACAGAAGATGTTGAGGAAATATCGGAACTTGCGTCTGAGGAAACTGGCACAGACGAAGATGTAGAAGCTGAATCTGAAAATAATATTGATTCCGAGGACGAATCAGATGAGGAAGAAGCTGAAGAAGAGGAAGATGAAGAAACCGAAGATGAAGAAGATACACCTTGCTCTCTTACCATCAAAGTAATGAAGCTTACACCTTGCTTTGATGAAGATGGCAATTTCGTTGAAGACTATATACCTTCTTTGGAAAACACCTGCGTATTTCAGGAAGCCATCTCTACCAGAGAGGCTGTAAAATCTATCCTCTCACCACAATACAATTCCGAGGAATACAAAGCAGTTATTGCTAATGACCTTCCTCAGGATTGCCCTGAAAATTTAGAGATTACACTTTACATGGATGATAATAATAGCTTTGAGTCTATTGATGTTTCTTACACTGAGGAGAAAGAAATTAATGATAAAGAATAATATAATAAAACCTTTTGTGAGTATAGCTGTGGCCATTTGCCTAGCCATGCCAGCGTCACCACTTACAGCAGTGGCTGCTGAGGCAAATATCCAAACAGAAAATAAAATATTCATTCCTTTCAGAGACCAGATTCCATTTTATTTATCCACTAATTCCAGCATGCAGTCTGACTCCATTAAGGCCATATGGACAAAGGTCTTTTACGAGGAAATGAATTGGAATGAAAACCATAATTTTTATGATCCAAATTTTGGATCATGGTGGGAGAAATATAATACAACAGAATATATAGGACTTGGAGGTATTCAGAAGAAGCTCGAGGGTCAGATTACTTTTTCTGCAGGCGATTTCGAAGCATTCCTGGGTAACTCCCTTGAGGCCAACCCAGAATTTTTAGGGCAGCTTCTTGGATTGGATGGTTACCAGAAGTTATCCACCTCAGATGAAGATATTACCCTTTTTAGAAACATTATTGGTAAATATCTTTTGGATGAATCCGATCCAACTAAATACGATTCTTATTTTGTGAATAACATCGTTAATCTTACAAAAGACGGTGCATATCTCAATGACGATTTAAAGACCATTTACTGTAACGGTATCAGAGCTGACTACTGTATGCTCAACACTCTTGCTGCTCGATATCGTAAAACTAACATTGTTGGAGAACAGTATTTATCCGAACCACAGATTAGATGGATTGAAAGCTATCAGGAAGAACTATATGATGCCTATACAAAAAACACAAATGAACTTCTAAAAAATCTGGTTTCCAACAACGACAATCTCTACGACCTTATAGCAAGAAGTTCATATGCTGCCAACGACAGAAATGGTTACGGCCAGACTTTCTTTGATTATGTTGTAGAGTCAGGTAAAGGTGCAGGTGCATGGCTTAATCTTAACGACAATATAAATATTCCTGCCATGGCTGGCGTGGATGATATTTCAAGTGTATTTGCACTTTCCGACGGTTGGTGTGGCGACAGTACAAATAGGGAGTGTTATAAACCTGACGACTGTACCGAAAAAGCCACAGCCAACGATATTATTGCTTACTCTCTTTACAAAAATCCTAAGGCTCTTGCTTATATTCAAAATAATGAGACTACAAATACATCTTTTGGCACAAGTAAAGATGACTCTGAAGGATGGTGGCACCGCTACACTGTAAAACACACAAAATGGGGAGCTTCTGGTCCTATAGAATCTAAGGGAATCAATGCAGCATCTGGTCGTTCTGCCAGAGGTGCAGCCAGCTCTTCCTTCGATGGAAACACTGGTACAGGTATGGCTACTTGCAGCGCCTATGGAACAATTATCGTCCGCACCAAGGATCTTCTCTATAATCCAGAGACTAAAACTGGAAGCAATGCTCCTAAAACTGTTACTGTAGGTGTATGGTATGAAGCATCTTGGATAGGTGCTGAATGTGCAGCCTACAGCTACAAGAGCAATGACAACAACAAATGTAATGACAGTGCCGGATATACTAGACAGCTGAGCTTCAACTGCAGTTCTGGAATTATTCCACCGTCAGCAGGTACCAGCAGTTTCAATTACACTGGAGCTTCACCTTCCACTTATGGTAATGTCACAAGTTACAGATACTACACTTTTGACGTAAGTCACTTGTCCTTAGAACAGTTAAAGACCGGATATATACAAATTAATACAGCTGCAGGAAATTACTGTTACGCTACTGACTACGGATTTTGTGTTGCTTATGCCAGCTGTGGTGCCATGCCAACTGTTTATATCACCTGCCCAGTACCGGACTGCGATATAAATGGTCATGCCTACGACGAACGCTCTATTTCCTGGGCACCTGATTTTTCTTATGCCGATATCACTTACTCATGTACAAAAGATAAAGAGCATGTGAAAACCATCCGTACCAAAAACATTACTGCTTCCACATCTGCAGGTATCATTACCTATAAAGCTCTTGGAAAGTACAACGAGAGTTATACTAAAGTTGTAAGCGCAGGTGGATCAGAAAATGCTGTTACTTCTAATGTCACATTAACAAATGATATTGCCACTGATTACTATAAAAGTATCACTAACACACAAATAATTGATGAACACCAAAGCTCAGGTTATCTGAACACCTTGTTGATTACTCAGGCAGCTTCTACTATAAAAGGTTCTGTCAAAGCAGGTGTTATCCCTGTTGGTGTTCAGAAAATCACATTCAACTATGTGGCTTCTGAAAAACTAGAGGAAATAATTGTTTCTGTACTTTCACCTTCAGGACAGGTTATTGGACGAGGTGGGTCTATCATGTCAGATACTATCGACAGAAAAAATAACACCATCACAGTGGTGCTATACGCTAATTCTGATATTGATTTATACAATAGCTATGTGACTATTTCCGGAAAGGCTACGACAAAACATGTGGTAAGTGCTACCGCAGGAATTCCTTCACCATCAACAGCTGTTATCGGCGTTACATCCATGAAATTCACATACTAAAAAATGCTCTCAGCAAACTTAAATTGCTGGGAGCATTTTGCATATCTAATATTAAATTAATCCGAAATGCTTAAGCGCATTGTAAATACCATCTTTATCAAAATCGGTAGTAACATAATCCGCTACTTCCTTTGCTCTGTCTGTACCATTTCCCATGGCAATACCTACATGAGCTTCCTGAAGCATATCAAGATCATTTTCACTATCGCCAATGGCGTATGTATTTGCCAAATCAATACCAACAAGTTCACAGGCCTTAATCATTCCTGTTGCTTTGTTGTGGCCTACAGGGACAAGCTCGCAAACATTTTCATTGTGCTCAATAACCTGATAATGAGCTGAAAGCTTGTCAAAGCACTCCAGTCTCTTTTCAGCTTCCACATCTGTGGCACAGGACATTTTATTAATTACCCAGTCGCCATAATAATCTCCACCTACTGGGACAAGATTCTCACCAACATCACGGCGAAGGACATTTCCAAATGGGTCATCAAGACCAAATTCCGACTCATCCATGTAGATGTTCTTTGGCCCTTCAAGAATAGGTCTGAATCCGTATTCACGAATCATCTCGATAGTATTCTTTACCACATCCTTATCGATAATATTCTGGTAAATAATCTTTCCATCAATCTCAATATGACATCCACAGGAACAAACTATTCCATCGAACCCAAGGCCAAGAAGCTCTGGGTCATTGATAAATGCACGGGCTCTACCACTACAAATAAAAGCCAGATGCCCGTTCTCTCTAAGCTTTTTTATAGCTAACTTGGCACTTTCTGGAATGTACTTGTCATAATCCCAAATTGTACCATCTATATCAAAAAATACTGCTGATTTCATGCTAATCCTTTTTTGTCAACTTTCTAAATAACTTTGTCTCAAGACGCTCTGCTCTGGTTACAAATGAAACCTGAGTATCACGTATCGTAATTACATAGTGGCCACTGATTTCATCAATCTCCTGCTCCACGTAATTCATAGTGCTCTCACGAAGACTGCGGTGAGCAATAATATTATGCTTAAGTAAAAGATTGATTACATGAGTCTCTACTCCTGCATCAGCCACCTCAATATAAGCTTCATCAATCTTCTTGTCAGCGATAAATTCTTCCAGCTTATCAAGACCAATCAAAGAATCAAAATGGTCAATGTAATCTGTAACGCCCTCATTGTTCATTGCCACGCCAATGATTTCATAATCATTCTCAAATGAACCCTTAAGAACTCTTTTGATAACTTCCTGTGAATGATTGCTATCACAAACAACAATAAGCTTTGGGCAAAGAGCTGAATGGAATCTGCTAAATCTGATAAAACATTTTAATGCGCTTCGCTCAAATAATAAGCAAATGTAACAGATAATAAATGCGGCAGCATAAACACTTCGTGAGAAGTTCTGCGCGCTCTTAACACCATAAAGTGCTACTGTGAAGAAGGCCCAACTGATAAGTACCTGCGCCAGCAAAGTCTGACATTCCTTGAAAAAGCTTCGTTTGATTACGCCTGATAAGTTCTTACTTATAATCAAAGTAAAGAAATATACCGCTGATAAAACAACACCATAATCAAAGAACAGCTCTCCATGATGAACTGGTCTTGCTAAATATCTAAACTGAACAACTACGATATAGCCGATAATAAGCGCGACCATATCCAGAATTATGAAGTCTGCATGCTTTTTCATGTATAACAATATTTTCTTCATTTTATTCTCCTATACCCACAGGCGAAACCAAAGATTATGGTGCGCCCTGGTGAAATTATTTTTTGAATAAAAACTCATACGCCTAAACTTCCCCTTTTCTCCTATTTTAGAAAAACGGAGAAGTATATTCTTTTTATCCTTTGGGAGCCAATCAGCCTTAAGAAGCTCTCCTGCAAATTCTCTTGCCTCGTTCACAAAAGCTTTCTTCTTTGCAAAGATACTTCCCTGCTTCAGATCCTCAAGATTTCTGGAAGCTTTCTGCGATTCAGATTCTGTTGTGGCACCCATTGTGTTAAAACCTGTCTGTCTATAATATGCCATTGGTTCATCAATAGCAACCACCTGTCCCATAATCGCCGCTGTTTCAAGTACCAATACATCATGCATTGGAATCTTCTTCATATCAAGCTGTGGTGCCAGCTGAACTACCAGGTCTCTCAACTGACGGTTGAAACACATTGTACATCCAGCTGCTGGATTGTCTATGAGAATCTGAGTGTATGCTGTGTTGGATGGAAGACGGCCAATATACCTGATGAAGGAATCGGAAAGGACATTAAGCTCCTCATCAACTACCTTCATATCTGTGAAAACACATACCGGCTGAATCTCATCACCTTCATGGTGAATCAATCCTTCAGCCTCTGTTAAAGCTTCTATAGAACGCTGGAGCTTCTGCGGAAACCATACATCATCCTGATCACAAAACAGATAATAATCTGCCTCCACTCTGCCCAGCATCCAAAGAAAATTCTCCTTTGGACCACCGCAGGAATTGCCATAAAATATCTCAATCCTGTCTGGGTATTTGTCTCGATATTCATTTATTATCTCTACAGTGCCGTCTGTAGAGCCGTCATCATGAACCGCCAAACGAAAATCCTGATTGGACTGTCCAAAAAGACTATCAAACTGCTGCCTCAGGAAACGTTCTCCATTGTAGGTAGCAAGAAGTATCACAATATCTTTCATTATCTGTTAAACCCGTATCCAGTTCCTGTCTTCTTTTTAAACTTAAGGTTGTCAATAAATAAGCTAAGATTTGCCAATGAACATGTAATCTTTCCAAATGTACCGCTGGCTCTAAACTGATTCTTATAGCTTATCATCTCATGAAGAGTAAATATATCTTCCTGTTTAAAATACTCACAGTCATGTAATAAATCGATGAAATCAAAAACTGATTCATCAGTGACAGTCGTATCAGCAGATAAATTAGCTGCAGTATATTTATGAACATATAATGGCTCATCGTAGTAATGGAACTTTAATCCCTTGGCCAACATAAGCAGCCAGAGGAAATAATCATCTGCACCATTCTTTGTCATGATATGCTCTTTCCAAAACTCAGGAATAGATGACTTCTTAATAAGGCACTGACCTGGTGAGATGATCTGAATGCCAATTCGTAAATACGTAGTCAAATCTCCTACTAAAGCCTTGTGGGCAGCATTACGATACCATAATAATCTGCTTCCATCAGACTGCTCTAATGATGCGTTAGCAACCTCCACATCAGACTTAGATATGACTGCTGACTTAAGAAGTTTCACAAGCGCGTCATCTGTGATAATGTCATCCTGATCCAAAAACATAATGTAATCACCTGTGGCTTCTGCCAGGCCTGCCACACGACTATAATGAATACCTTTATTTTCTGGATTAGTAATTACTTTTAAAAACTGACTTTCTGATTCTGGTGCTTCAAGCTTTTTCCAAGGACTATCATTCACAAGAATGGCCTCAAGCTCGTATCCAACTTTTGCCAATGATTCCTCATTAGCAATAAGAGCTTTTACCAGATTATCCATATATTTATCACCCTCATAAAATGGGGTAATTACTGAAATTTTCATTTTATTATCTCCAATAAAAAATAACCTCGTAAAGGTTATTATAACCTTTACGAGGTATGTTTGTCCATTTAGTCTATTTAGAACCTGAACCCTTTAAAACTACTGCAACTGTCTTAAAGAGAATCTGTAAATCAAGGCCAAGTGACCAATTCTTGATGTACTCTGTATCAAGAGCCACAACCTCTTCGAAATCAGTAATGTCGCTTCGACCACTTACCTGCCACATTCCAGTAAGACCTGGACGGCTGGCAAGACGTGCCTTGTGATGAAGCTCGTACTGTACAAACTCGTTTTCTGTAGGTGGTCTGGTTCCTACTAATGACATATCTCCGATAAGTACGTTCCAGAACTGTGGAAGTTCATCAAGAGAATACTTTCTAATGAAGTGACCTGCTGGGAAGATACGAGGGTCGTTTTCCATCTTGAACATAAGACCGCTCATCTCGTTCTGATCCATAAGGTCTTTCTTACGCTCTTCAGCATCTGTGTACATGCTTCGGAACTTGTAGAATTTAAATCTACGACCATTCTTTCCTATACGTGTCTGTGAGAAGAATACAGGACCTGGTGCCTGAATCTTAATCACTGGTGCAAGGAATATAAATGCTATAGCACATAAAATCAATCCAACTAAGCTGCCGATGATATCAAGTGTTCGCTTAGCAAATGCTTCGCGGTTTGTAGCCATGTGCATACTAGTGGTCATTGTGATGTAATCACCATAGTACTCAATTGTACGGTTCTTCATTAAGTGCTCTGTATGAATAAGAGAAATATGAACTGTACATCCTAAATCTGTAAGACGCTCAGCAAGAAGTTCCTCGCTGTATCTGTTCTTACCGTCGATGAACACCTCATCAACTACGTTTGTACGAATGTATTCAAATACTGAATCACAATCGCCGACTACAGGAACACCCTGAATCTTTTTACCGACCCAATCCTTGTCGATAATAGCACAACCTACGACCTTATACTCTACATAATCAGAGCTAGCCAACTGGCTAAGGCAGTGATTAATTGTGCTGGAATCTGCAATAACAAGCATTGTAGACTTTAAGCTGTCGTCATGCTTACGCAAACGAACGATACGCTTAAACACAATACGGAATGCAAACATGATAAAAATCATAAGACCGAACCATGATAAGATAACAGCTCGTGAAATACGATTTGAATATCTGAAAGCATAGAGGAAAATTAATATTCCACATAAATTCACAAAAGAATGAATTGCGACTGCCTTTAACTCCTGCCACTTATTTCTATGAACAATTCCTGTGTATGGATCTCTAAGCGCTGCATTCAAAATGCTGGCAAAGATAATCATAATCAGGATATTTTCATAAATATACTCATGTGGGATTACATCCAAAAAGAGTATTTTGTCGAAGCGGAAAAACAGGGCAAGTATCATCGCAAGCAACGCTGCGACTGTATCTAACACAATTACATCCCAGTGTTTAGCCCAAAATTTTTTCTTTTTCTTATACATTACCCAACCCTTTACAATACAACGCCGTTTTTCTGAAGTAACTCTCTTGCACTATCTACTGAATCTACCCCATGAAGATTCTTGATTGGTGCGAACTCATAATTTCTATCAACCTCGAATGCAAGATTGTTATCCATCATATGAATCATATCAAGAACGAGAAGCTCGAACTTGTATCCGTTTGGCTCTGTAGGAGAAACCTTCTCACCAGCCTCGTTTACAAATGGAATCTTCTTCTCAACTACGTGTACAACAAGATTGTTATCAACGATTTCATCAAGCTTCTCAACTGAGAATAAGTAGTTAAGAATAACGCCATATTTGTAAAGAAGGCTTCCGTCCTCAGCCTTAGCCTCAGACATCTCCTTTGACATCTCATAATACTCAACGATGCTTGGCTTGCCATCCTCTAAGCAAAGAAGACCCATCTTCTCAGCTGGCTCAACCTTACGAACTACCTTTGAACCTGAAACATAGTTTCCAAGGATTGTAGCTCCGATAAATAATGGATCTGCGATTCTCTGAAGAACGTTATCTACAGCGAATACATTAATCCACTTAAGACCACGTGCCTGAATGTCGCCCTTAAGACCAGCCTTCATCATTGATGCATACCAACCACCATTTCCGTTTGGTGATGTAGCAAGACGACCTTCCTCCTCAAGAAGAAGCTTTCCGTCATAATCAACAGCACAAGCCATATCCTGAATAAAGAACTTTACGTACTCTGGATTGTAGCCGAAGAAATTGTGCTCCTTGAAGAACTTCTGTGTAACTTCATCATTCTTCTCGCTAGTCATGATGTAAAGAGGTACGAATGCACCAGCCTTGTTAACAACTTCCATAAGGTTGTTGATAAGGCACTCGAAAATGAATAACTCGTGTGTCTGACCTACGTTATAGCAACCCTTTGGTAAATCGAAACCAAGACGTGTTCCCATACCACCTGCAAGAAGAACTGCACCTACTTCACCCTTCTTGATAGCCTCAAGACCAGCTGCTTCGAACTCAGCCTTTCTCTCAGCGATTTCTGAAAGCTCAATTGCTGGAGGAACTGTAAACTCTCCTCTTGCCTCGTTTGAATCGTTTCCGATAAGCTCAAAATCTGACCAGTTAATGTTCTCAATCTGAGCAAGGAAAGCCTGCTGCTTTTCAGCAGTAAGATTATCAAATCCTCTCATTACATGGCCCTGTCCAGCCTTTTCAAGAATCTCAATTGCATGTTCCTTTGTCATATATCTCTGTCTCCCAACTAAAATATTTTCACCGTGATACAATTTGCTACTAAATCCTACCAATATTTAGCCACAAATTTTACAATGTTCACAGTTTCTTCACAAGTGTATATATAATACTATCTTTTTGGGAAAAAATGTGCATAAAAATACAACTAATTTATGTGGCATAATAGTGATTTGACACACCAACCCCATGTGTGTGTATATTATTACACAGCGTATCCCTTTTCGAATCTATAGTGGCATACCATATCATTGCCATTTTCATCAATAACCTTAACTGTGTTATTAATTAATTCAATGTATTCTTCGTGATGTGCCAGGTCTGTGAAGAACATAATATATCCAAGTACCTGACGCATTCCTGCGTTATCTTCAACTACATCGCCAACATGTCTAAACTGCTGAATATTAAATTCCTGTGGTCTTGCCTGTAAAGTCTCAATGCCCTGAATCTCAACAATTTTTCCTGGGTTGAGCCAAAGCGCATAACTAAAGAGCTGGCCATTCATAGGTGCTGGCTGTGGATTAGTATTCTCACCAAGTGCATTATCAAGCATTACCTCACAAAGAAGCTTCTCTCCTGGGAACTTTCCACCTGGTAATCTGTAGTTCATCTCTAATACAGCAATCTTCTCGCCATCTGTAATAGCCTGGATACCTGCTGCACCAGCCTTAATCTCTAATGCTGCAAAAAGTTTATCTATACCATCCTTTAACTTCTCGTTATATAATGCCATGTGCTTTGTTGGAGAAGCGCCAAATACACGACGATGAGCGTTATCCTTACATGCACAGTCATCACCTGCTGCATTTAAATGTGGCTTGCCATCTACAACTGCATAGATAAGACCAACCTGCTCACCTGCTACGAACTCTTCTACAACAACTTTCTTTGCGTCTGACTTCTCGTAAGCATCCTTGTAGCCTTCCTTAAGCTCTGCTTCATTATTGCAGATATGAAGACCAATACTAGAGCAGCCATCTGTTGGTTTTACAACAACAGGATACTCAATCTTTGCTAAATCCTCAGCCTTAAACTCAATATCAAGAGCAAACTCCTTTGGTACAGGAAGGCCACACTCCTCACATACCTTCTTAAAAGAAATCTTGTCATTTGTAATATCCCATGCCTTCTGATTTGCATAGAATGGAAGGCCTAATCTCTCGCAAAGATCCTTGTTTGCCTTAATACAAACTTCACTGGCTCCACAAAGGACAGCATTAACGCCCTCTTCTTTGCACTTTGCCTCAAGGGCATCTAAATCAAGTACACTGAGATTCCATGCCTCATCAGCCATAGCCTTTACTGGTGACTGCTCAACTGGAAGGTTGTCTGTAACAATTGTATAAACTCCTCTTTCCTTTGCGTACTTAATAAGTTCATCTACGTGACAGTTGTTTCCTAAAAATAATAATTTTTTCATAACGTTTACCTTTCTGATTTAATCCCCTTACTATTAATTCTTCCCTACTACTTTGCGAATTAATCTCTTAATCTGTCTCTTCCTGTGAATGCCTATTAATTCTTTTTTATTATATGAATCCTCTACAAGCTGGTTGTAGATTTCACAATAATCCTCTTTTGAAAACTGGTTAGCTGAATCCTCAAGCTTATTAAGCTCAAAAACTCTTCTTGCGTCAAAATTCAGCTTAAGTCCCAGCACCTCAGCTGTGTGTTCCATATCTTTCATCCCCTGAAGATATTTAAGAACATTATTTTTACTGTAAAAATCATTCTGTGATGACCATGAACCGCTTCCCTCTGTGATTACATAACGATATGCTGCAAGGTACTCACCAAGGTTATACATCTTTCCTACAGAAAGCATGCAAAGAACCTGTGAACGATCAATCATTTTGCTTACGTCAATCTTTGCTTCCATAAGCTTCTGCTGTAAAGCGCCGTAAGCGACTCTTCTATACATTGATGTAGCTGTCTGTCCTGGAAGGATGTAATCCTGGAACATCTCTACTGTATACTCTCCGCCTTCCTTCATGAAGCTGCTCCACTGCTCGCAGTCTTCCTGTCTGACACCATTGGCATCAACAATCTGACACAAGCCAAAGCAGGCAACATAATCAGGATGGGAATCAAGGAAATCTACCTGCTTTTGAAGTTTGTTTTCATCAAGCCAGTAGTCATCACCCTCGATAAATGCAATATATTCTCCTGTGGCACGCATCATGATATCCATGGTGTTGCCAGCCATTCCAAGATTCTTCTCTCTAAGAATTGGAACGATAATATCAGGATACTTTTCTGCGTATTCCTTAATGATTGCAGCGTTGCCATCTGTAGAACAGTCATCGCCTACAATTGCTTCAAATTCGAAATTTGTTTTTTGAGAAACAATGCTCTCAAGAGTCTTTCCGATATATTTTTCCTGGTTGTATGTAGCAACTACAATGCTAACCTTTTTGTTTCCCATAAAACTATTCCTCCACTAACTCTTCTGGACTCTCATAACCGTCCACGAGCTCGTACTGATTCAACAATTCCTCCATCTGCTCGTCATTACAGAACATCATGGCATCAATAATCGATAAATTAGGAATAAAATCATCCTTAAACTGTTTGTATGAAATATCACTGTCTGTATGTACAAATTTTAATTCCAAACCATTCGCTTTGAAGAAATCCTGGAAGTAAAGCTTTGTACCACCAATGGCATTAACATACTCTGTAGCACCAAGCTTCTTGCAGGTTGCTACTACGTAGTTCTCTCTCTTGTAGTCTCTATCGAGAGGAACATCCTTAGAAGCTCTTACGATTGGTGTTGTGATACCAAGCTCTTTTGCTGTAAGTTTAATAGCGTTCTCAAGGAATGCTGCAAGATTCTTTCCTTCTTCAGTAAGACCATATGTCAAAATTTTTTCTACCAAAGCATATACACGCTCAAAGTTTGGAGCATGTCTGTACTCACACTGAAGAGTATGTAAAAGCTTATCCACTTCTTCCTGTGTAAGAGCTGTATCTAATTCACATATAAGCTTATTCTGAGAAGCCTTATGTACAGGGAGCTTGAAATACTGTGGCTCCATATTAATCTGAATCTTATTTCTGTTAATATAACCCTGCTTAATATAGTGTAAGTTATCCGCAATTACGTACTCATCAACTGCATTTATCAACTGCCAATATCCAATATATGGGAAAAAATATGGCTGATTAATTCCTATCTTCATTTCTAATACCTCTTTTTACTTCTTATTTTCATTAACTCTTTTTCTGATAGCAATTACACCTTCGTGTACTGCCACAGAAAGCCCCAGTGTTGATACTGCTGATAGTATTAATACAATGGAGTTTCTATAAATAACCTTGTTAAACAAGATTATAAACATTTGATGGAACATAAATATCTCCCATGTGTAATTCCCAATAAAATGGAAGATATTCGATTTTATATTTAATCTCATCATCAACAAGACAACAATGAGACATCCAACAAACGAAAATACTGTTATAGCCAAATCATAGTACCTGTAATTGATTCCAAAATACCCTGATGGAATTGCAAGAACTATTAAAGCTATTAAACACAATGCATATTTAACATTACTTTCAAAGAATGTTATTGCCTGATTCTTATATATTGCAAATGCAGCACCTACAAAGTAAGTAAGAATATCATCGAACCAGTAGTTTGGTGCGCCAATAACAATCAGGAAAACAAAATACAAAAAGTTTCCGAATGTAATGAACGCTAATCTGTGTATATCTTTCTTGAATATGATGAAAGCCAAATCCGTAAATACGAAGAAGGCTAACAGTCCGCCAAGAAAGTTATTAAATAGAATTGAAAAAATCATTACTGGCAAATATAAACGCCAGGCTCTTCCTATCCATAATTTTTTCAAATCAATTTTTTCCATTTTTGAATGTCCAAGATATGTTGTATATCCCGACAGGAAAAAGAAAAATGTGATACATGGCTGCCCTATTCGATATGCATATTCAGTAAGTGTCTCAGGCGCACATATCTGAGAAAAATGATGAAAGAAAACAATCAATATCATGATTCCCTTCATGGTTGTGGTCTGCCGTTTTTTGAAAAATTCATCAGCAAATTCACCAGCTTTATACGGATGCGCTAAAGCAATAATTGAGCTTAATGGATATAACGCTAAAGCAATTAAATCGGTAAGCATTATCTTGTCCCCCTGATAATATCACAAATACGCTTTACATCTTCTATATCCAAATCAGTGTAAAGTGGCAATGTTAATACCTGCTTAGACATTTTCTCGGCTACCGGTACATCTGCTTTATATCCACTATCTTTATAGCAATTAAACTGACTTGTTAATGGGTAGAAATACTTTCTTGGATGAATTCCATATTTCAATAACTCATCAGTAAGTTCATCACGGTTCATACCATACTCATCCGCATTTACGAATATTGGCATGTATGTATAATTGAGTTCAACTGCCTTCTCATCATATTCAAGAAGCTTAATGCCCGGAATATCAGCAAGTGCTTCTCTGTAATAATCGAAAAGTACCTTTCTCTTTTGTCTGTTCTCTTCGAAATGCTTAAGATTGCAGAGGCCCATGATTGCTTCAAACTCGTTCATCTTAGCATTGGCACCAACGAATTCCACATTTTCCTCGTTCATAATACCGAAATTATGAAGCTGATAAATTCGTGTCATGATATCCATATCATGAATAGCAGCACAACCGCCTTCTATTGTGTTAAATGCTTTTGTGGCATGGAAACTGAACATTGAAGCATCGCCGGCCTTGGCGATATTTTCACCATTTACAGTTTCTCCAAAAGCATGAGCGGCATCGTAAATAACCTTAAGATTATGCTTCTTTGCTATTTTCTCAATACCCTCAATATCGCAAGGCATACCATAAACATGAACTGGTACGATTGCTGTTGTTTTATCTGTGATAAGTGACTCAATCTTATCTACATCGATTGTACAATCACTTTCTTTTATGTCACAAAAAACAGGGGTACAACCATTTCTCACGACAGCATGAGTAGTAGATGCAAATGTGAATGGGGTGGTAATCACTTCGCCTGAAAGCTCCATTGCCTGAAGAATCATCTCCAGCGCCATATGGCCATTGCATAAAGTAATACAATATTCCACATCCATTATGTCCTTGAGTTTGTATATAAACTCTCTTGTGTACTTACCTAAATTTGTAAGATTATGGGTTTCCCAAATATCTTTAAGATAGGCTTCAAACTCCTCAAATGGTGGCAACACCGGTTTTGTAACATAGATTTCCTTATTCATAACACTACCTTTTTTCTTAACTATATTCCCTTAAAAATCATTCATAAGCTGCTGTATCTCAGCTTCATTAATAACATTAACCTTAGTATCACTAATTCTGTAAACTCTGTCACAGGCAGACAACACGCTAGGTCTGTGTGTAGTAAGAATGCAAGTACGCTTTGTATCCTTCTTCATAAGATTGCTAAGTACTTTTCTCTCTGTAGCAACATCAAGTGCTGAAGTTGCCTCGTCCATAAGAAGAATTGGTGTCTTTCTAAGGATTGCTCGTGCGATGGCAAGTCTCTGATTCTGTCCCTCTGAAAAACCGACTCCGCTTTCGCCGATATTATGGTAAATACCATCAGGAAGTTTCTTAACAAAATCGTAGGCACATGCCTGCTGTAATGCATCGATGATTTCTTCATCAGTGGCATCTGGAGCAATGAGCTGCATATTCTCTTTGATAGTTCCCGAAAGCATTGTGTTTCCCTGTGGCACATATGCTATAAGGGATCTTGTTTCTGTAGAGAATGAATATTTTTCTCCATTTTCTACAGGAAGCTGTGCATATACATCTCCTGAACCTGCCTTCAAAATTCCAAGAAGAATACGAAGCATTGTTGTCTTTCCTTCACCGGAAGGACCTACAAGAGCAATTATCTCTCCAGGATTAGCTTCAAGATTTACATTATCGAAAATCTGACGTCCTGTTTTATATGCAAAGCTCATGTTATCAACGTGAACTGCTACACCATTTTTATATGTCTGAACTGCGAACTTCTCATATTCTGCAGTCTCAACAAGCTTCTCATTGTGAATGTTGATAATTTCTCTAACTCGCTCAATTGCAACTGTAAGCTGAATAGACACTGGAATCTGCTGTAAGATTGCCTTTCCAGCAACAGCAATTCTGTATGCCATCATGATTACAACTGTAAGAGCACCGAATGTCATAGCTCCAGAATCCACTCTGTAGAATGCCCAGCCGATACAGATAATTCCTGAGAAAATACCTGCAAGATAAGTAACTATCCAAGACATAAGTGAGAATAAGTTGGATTTCATGTCAGCCTTATATCTGTCTGCTTCCAACTGCTGTATTCTGTCATAAAACTCATCCGCCAAACCAAAGGCCTTGACAGCTTGAATATTATGGAATGACTCCTTGTTGTATGCTACCTCTCTACTCTCAATCTGACGAATCTCTGCCTGAGAATCATAAATCTTTCTCATGAAGATTCTTGATGAGAACACAATAATTGGAGCAATTACTACAACAACAAGTATCATGCTGGCGTCATTCATAAGAATAACTGCCAGTGAAACGATCACCATAAGTGACTGTGTGATGATTGTTGTAAGGAAAGTTGTAACATTCTGCGAAATAGTCTTTGAATCGTTAGACATTCTGGAAATCAAATCTCCTGAATGGAACGCTGTAAGCTCTTCCCAATCTGCCTTTAAAACTTTATTGAAGACCTTCTTAACCATATCAGCCTGCATAGTATTGTAATTCCATGCTGCCAATCTGTTTGAAGAAATGCTGAGAAAAGCGTTTGCAATGAACAACCCAATATAAAGTAGTCCCATTGCTATTACTTTTTCAGTGTCTTTTTCAATGGCAAAATCTACAATGTTTCCAATCTTATAAGTGATGAAGAAATCAACTCCAAGACGTAAAATCTCAGTGAATGCATAAAGGAGAATTCTTCCCATGTACATCTTATAAAATGAGAAAGCCCATTTTAAATTTTGATAAAGTCTTATGATTATGCCGTCTTTGTAATTCAATACTTTGTTTTTGTACTTACCCAAAACTTACTCCATTCTCTGCTAATTAATTCTGTGTTTTATTGTAAACCTATGTGTTTTTCCAATGCTTCTACAAGCTTTGGCTGTCTGCTATAGGATATCTTCCTGGCAAAAAAAGCATCTGCTTCTAATAGCTCCGGCAGATCCTCATACACAAATTCGTATGGACCGCCTCTATTCCAGTCAATCAATCGCTTGATATCATTTGCGATTTTATTCTTATATGATGAATTGTATGCAAGTGTCGCTAAAAATATTTCATCAGGAGTAGCCGAAAATCTGGCCATCCTCATTATTTTTCTTTCTTTTGATAATGCAAACCTTGCAAAACTATCTGTTATGGTAACCCAATTGTCACCTTTAACAAATGTGATATCAGGATATCGCTTTCTTCGATCAACACCTTTGGATTCCTGCCTGGCCAACAGCTTTTTATTAAACACATCCAGATGATACCTGAATTTAGATTTAAGCTTGTTGCCATGAGCATCCCATCGGCCCAACCATCTCATAAACGGATAGTAATATCTAATTTTATATATAAAATCATCACCACCCTCACCTGGGAAATGATAATTCAGATATTCTAAATCTTTATCTTCAAAATAGGCGTGTATTTCATCCTGGGATTTAAGTGGAAAATCAATACCAGATAAGAAATGATAATAACGGTAGTGCCCATTACCTGTCGATGCTTTTAATAAGTTGAGTTCACACTGGACAAAACTTTTGTCGCCCCAAAATACTTTTATTCTAGGTACGAAAAACAAGCCTGCTTTTTTCACCCATGTTTTTATTTCGTTGAAATCAACAAGCCTGGTCTTTTTATCTATATGTAAATAAATATCATTTCTCTCATCATCAATGGCCTGCATTAGATGTTTTAATGATTGGAAATCATTATGAGCCATGATGAGATATGCATGTTTATTTTCCAACACTATTCTCCTCTAGGATAAACGCCACTCTCTTAGGGTATCCCGTTTTCGCAATCTGCGATACATATTATACATTTCCAAATATATAATATTTAATTTTCTCCCATTTAAATATGAATCAATATATAATCCATACTTGTAATAAAGCATCGCCAGGTCAGGTCGAAAGATCTTCCCGAATTCCGACTTATGCTTTAAGGACTCTGATAAATATTCTTCAAAATATTTATCATTTACTTCCTTTATCATTTGTAATGACTCCTCTGCGGTATGTTTCCAACACCCCAGCAGCATTAGCTTATAAAATAACTGATAAAAGTCGTCCTTTGTCTTTCCGCTAAAAACATTTTTAAATGTTGGCTCAATACCCTTCACAAGAGTCAGACGTTCTTCAAAATTAGTCTTAAGAGACTTGGCATTCTCCATTGCGGTATTGGACCTGATTATGTAATTGTAAATTCTATCTTCAATGCAAACAATTGAGTCCGCATAAAAGCCATAACATATATTAAAGGCTAAGTCTTCACCTATTCGGCACTTATCATTAAATCTAAGGTTATATTCTTTTATTATTGATGCTTTGAAGAGCTTAAAGCAAACCTCATATCCAACTCGGTATTCTAAAAGATTATCCCTTATAAATTTAAGACGAGACTCTTCTGTGTCAGTGACGTAAATGCCTTTTATGAAATCAAATACCTCTAGCTGATTGCCATTATCGTCAATACGATTATACTGACAGTTGACCCAGCTGGCATTTGTTGTTTCTATTGCATTAACCAGCTTATGTGTGGCTTCTTCGCAGATGTAATCATCTGAATCCACAAACTGGATGTAATAGCCATTGGCCTGGTCCAATGCAAAATTCCTTGTAGCAGAAACTCCCGAATTATCTCTTCTAAAAGCTCTTACTCTGGAATCTCGATTACTAAATTCTTCAATATGGGACCATGTGTCATCTGAAGATCCATCATCAACCACAATAACCTCAATATTCTTATAGGTCTGGTCCAATACTGATTCTAAGCATTTATCTATGTAGTTTTCAACATTGTATGCTGGAATAATAATAGATACCAGCTTATCAACATTATTCATAACTTAGATTATTTCCCCGATTAAAACTTCACAAATTTCTTACAAAACAGTCCTGGTGTCACGGTAAACACTTTATATTTTAATCTCTGTTTATCTGTTAACAACCACTGATATTCATTAAAAATAGCATCGTATTTTTTCTTTACAGCATTCTGCATAGAAGGATTTCCATTTCTATAGAAATCTGCGAGCTTTAACAAAGCCCATTTTAATGTAATAGCTGCAAATTCTTTGTCGTCATCTTCGTCCTCAAGAACACTTTTAATTCTCTCAACATAGGCATCTATTCCATGAAGATGACGTATATCATTATTATTATTTTTACCTGTGATACTTTCTTCGTTATTACGATAAACGTAGCTCTTTACTGGAACAAAAGTAACCTTGTTAACCATCTTTAGCAGCTTGTTTATCATAAACTCGTCTTCGTGTAATTTTCCTTTTTCAAAACGAAGTTCGTTAAATAACTCCCTTTTGTACATTTTATTCCATGATACAACCATCAACACATATTCACGTGCGATAGGATTTGTAAGCCATGCTCTACACTCCTTGGCTGTAAACTGAATTACTCTATCAAGTGGCTTTTCTGGCTCTGCAAGCTTGGCAGATATAATATCACAAATAGCAATATCTGCATCTGTTTTGCTCATAGTAATCATGAATGCTTCAAGATAGTTTTCTTTAACAAAATCATCTGAATCTATAAAACAAACATAATCACCTTTAGCCTGATCAAGTCCAGAATTTCTAGCTGCGGATAATCCGCCGTTTGACTGATGGATGACCTTGATTCTGGAATCCTTTTTGTACCATTCATCACAAATAGCTCCACTGGAATCCTTTGACCCATCATCAACCAAAATCAACTCAAAGTTGCTGTATGTCTGATTGATAATAGAGGTGACACACTGGTCAAGAAAACTCTCCACATTGTAAACTGGCACAATGACCGATATTAATTTATTCTGTGTACCATTTTCCAACTTATTTTTCTCCTTTAATCTTGTCCTTCAAAGTCATTATCTTTTCAAGAACCTTTGGACCCTTTTCTTCGCCAAATAATCTGTTCAAGAAGCGCATCAGCGCAATATATTTTTGCTCGCCCTTATCCTTCCAGCTTGCATCAAAGTGGTGGATAGAATAGGTATTCTTTGTTATTTTTATTTTTCCTGTCGTGAAGCTCTTAGGGCAAAAATACTCAGCTGGAAAAATGTCTACATCTGCTACCTTCTGTCTTGAGCCATCCAACTTAAGTCCATGTCTAAGTAAAACTTTTGTACATAGTCTTGGGCTTTCAATATTTTGAAGCTTTCCATCGATTAACTCGTATGGCTCTTCTCCATCGTAACATGCAATCATTTCTTTAAAAATTGGAAGACCTGGCATACATCCAAATCCCTGACCATCATTGACTGCCTGAGATGTCTCAAACCCCTTGAAGGCTTTCAACTCACAAAGAGGAGTAAGATCTTTAATAACTTCAACGTCAGTATCTAAGTAAATTCCGCCATGGTTATACATGATATCCAATCTGGCGTAATCTGGAACGAAGGCCCATTTCTTTTCCTGATAAGCCTTTTCCATATATGGATGTTTGTGAACATCGTAATTTGTTTCGTTCCATTCTTTTATTTCAAAATCAGGACAATACTTTTTCCAACTATCTATGCACTTTTGAACTGACTCAGGTTTTGGTTTTCCACCAAACCAGCAATAGTGTATTGTCTTTGGTATTAATAACTCACTCATTCTGCCCCTCACTCTTCATTGAAGTTACGGTTTAATTCTCTTATAATCGAGATATGAATAAAACAATTACAACAATAATTCCATTTTACAACTGTGGCAATGTTATCTGCGGAATGCTCGATAGCATTCTGGCAGGCACTGTATTGCCTAATGAGATACTTCTTATCAATGATGGTTCCACTGATAATTCAGTGGCTGTCGCTGAAAGCTATGCCAATCAGTATCCATTTATTAAATGTATAACCCAGGAACACTCTGGTGTATCCACCGCAAGAAACCTTGGGGTCAAATATGCCACATCCAATTGGATTAGTTTTCTAGATGCAGACGATTATGTAGAAAATAATTTCTACGAATGTATGATCAACGTCGTTTCCGACGATTCTTTTGCTGGTAGTGTTTGCGGATACTTTACTGAAAGCAATGGTATGTCCACCGCCTATGCCAATCCACAGGCTGAAATCATGGATTCTGATGCATTACTTGAAGCAATGTTTACCAATGATAATGTGAGAGGATTTTTAGTTACCCGTCTTTTTAAAACAGAGATTATTAAAAATATTTCTCTCAATACAAATATCCATATCTGCGAAGATTTGCTGTTTCAGACTACTCTGCTTACAAAGTACCCTGATTTGAAATTTGCATGTGTAAATCTTCCGCTGTATCACTATGTGCAAAACAACTCTTCTGCAACCACTAATTTAAATCTTTTTAATGGTGCAGTATTTAAATATAAACCTGCTTTTGATGAAATAAGAAAACTTATATCTAAAAGCTATGTTGACGACAATTATAATTCCATTTTGGAATATAGTATGTACTGTCTGTTAAAAGAATATAAAAACGGGAATAAGCAGGTGTTACCTCAAATCCGAGGTGTACAGGCTGAACTAAAAACCATCCAGCCAACTCATTCCTCTAAAAGGCGTCTGGCTTACATAATCGCTCCGATTATTTTCAGCCACCTTAGCCCTTCATAACCTGGTAAATTCCTCTGAAGAAATAGAACAATCTAAATGTTCCTGTCCTCAAGCACACATATCTAAGTGTGCTTATTTTTTTGCCTCTATGTATTTCTTTCAAAGTATTCTGAAACTCTTTTGACTTCAAATCCTTTGAAAGTTTTCTGTAAACACTCTCTCCGACCTCACCAGCTTTATATGCTTCATACATGCTAGTAAGACGACTAACCCAATCTGTTATATATATTCCTTTTACTACAAGAATATTTTCTCTTGTAGAATCATGCTGATTTATCTGCCAGTTGACGAAACGCTTGTAGATGCACTTTGTATCTTCCAAGTCATTTATATGATAAGAGATTGAAAGGCTGTCTCCCCTTCTTCTCACATAATGATAAAGAGGCTGATTTATAACTCCGATATTACCTGAGGAAATATCTAGATAATCCAAATTGAATTTAAGATCCTCACCTATATTTATATCTTTATCAAATCTTATATTGTTTGATTTTATAAGATTTAAGTCATAGCACTTATTAGTGACAAAGTTAAAAAGCTTTAACCATGCCAGTGTAGCTGCAGCTGCTCTGGATATCAGATAATCTTCTCCTCTGACAAAACCATAATCTGCTTCAAGAATGTGTTCCTTATTCTTAACGTTTTTATTTAAAACATTATCGAAGAACATTCCACAGCAGATGAAACTTACGTCTGAATTCTGCCAATTCTCTATGGCCTGTACATATCTCTCAGCCAATTCTGGCTCTGGATAATCATCTGAATCACAGAAAAAAATATAATCTCCTGTAGCCTTGTAGATGCCTTCATTTCTTGTGGCAGATACGCCCATGTTGGCATGTGTAAAAACCTTAATTCTAGAGTCCCGCTCTGCATATTTTTTACATACATCCAAGCTGTTATCTGTAGAACCATCATCAACTACGATGATTTCCAAATTAGAATAGCTCTGATTAATTAAAGCATTCAAACAATCCTTTATACAATTTTCAGCATTATAGACCGGTATAACCACCGATAGTAACTTATCATTCATCCCTTAAGCCTTAACATATTTCCACACAAGCAAAGCTATCTTCTTTCTAGCCCTAATGCTTTTTGGAATACCATATTCCTTAATATATTTATTGTATTGATGTTTTAAACAGCCTCGCTCTTTACTCTGTATTGACCTGTAAACATACTTGGTATATTCAAGTAATACGAGAATGCTGTTATCAACTAATCTCTGTTCCCCACATCCCGCGAAATACTGGATGCGCTCTTCGATAGCCATAAGATAATCCTTATATCTCTTTTCCAGATTTCCCTTCATGATAGTATTCTCACGCTGATAGTACTTATAAAGGCATTCTGGCAAATAGGCCACTGTATTTGACGCATACAATACTTTATATGTGGTGGCTTCATCCTCATGAACTCGGCCCTTTGGAAATCTAACATCTTTCCATAAACAAGCCTTGTATAATTTGTTCCAGGCAGTGGTACAAAGATTGTTATTTGTCATCATCTGTATGACCGCCTCTTTTCCACTCCATATTCCAGGAGATGGATTAGTGAATGGGCTCTCTGGTTTTTCATCATATGTATAGGCGAAACCGCAAGCCACTACGTCTGCATTGCATCTACTCATATGATTCATGAGCTTTTCCAATGTGCTCAAATCCAGGTAATCATCGCTATCTACAAAGAAAATATATTCTCCTGTAGCAATATCAAGGCCTGAATTTCTCGCTGCCGAAAGACCTCCATTATTTTGGTGTATAACTCGTATTCTTTGGTCTACCCCAGCAAATTCGTCACACATCAATCCACTGTTATCTGTGGAACCATCATCAACAAGAATGATTTCCAGATTGGTGTATGACTGATTAATCAATGAATCAACACATTTTTTCAACTGATCCTGAACATTGTATACAGGAACAATTACCGAAATGGTATTTTGTGAACATTTTGTGTCTAAAATATTCACTAGTCTATAATAATAGTTATCAATATTAAACGCTACTACTCTTCTTGCCATAGAATAAGCTTTTTTGCCAAGTTCATTTCTATAGTCAGAATCAACTGCCAACTTTGCCATCTGCATGGCCAAATTACTGATGAAATCTGAATTTTTGTCAACAATAACGGCACCTTCACCCACCACCTCTGGGATAGCACCAGAATTAGTAGCAATCAAAGCCATTCCCTTTGCGATGGTTTCCAGTGCCACCAATCCAAACGGCTCCTCATCTATGGTAGGCATTACTACAACGTCAAATTCATTATACTTTTTAGCCATTTCTGCTGTAGATAAACGTTTTTGACATTTTATAATATCGCTGTTTTTCTTTGCCAGCTCATATATCTTTTTTTCGTATTGGGTACTTTTATCGGAAAAACCAATAATCTCCAACTCTGTTTTTGCTGCATATTCTGGAGCTATATGTTCATGCATTTTCAGATATGCTTGAACAAGCTCCATTACACCTTTTGTAGGAATTACGCGTCCTGCATATAAAAAACGTATCTTACCGTCATTCACTCTCGTAGTCATTGAATAATCATCAAGAGAAATGCCATTATACAAAAGGTGTACAACAGCGTCTGGCGAATATTTTTTAATCTGACCGGTAATATAATTGCTTATGGAAATAAATTGAACTCCGTTTTCAGTAAGAGTCCTGATATATTCTGACGAACGATAGATATCCACATCATTGTGCATATGAAAATAAATAGGATAATCTCTTGAATATCCTATTTCCTTCAAAAGCTCAACAGCCAATGACATCTGGTTCTCAATTATCACTGCATAATAAGACTCAGACATCTCGTGGACATGGTTCAAAAAGATAGAAATTATCTCTTTATCAAAAACACGCTTTGCACTTTTATTTTTTACAGTTCTATAGTACTTATCGCATACCTTATCCAGTTTAGCTGTAAAAGCACTATAATTTATAGGGATAATATTTGTATAAGAATATCTCGTTTGAGAATAAGAATTATCTGCGATTGTGAATAAATCAATCACATATTTGGGGGATATTTCGTTTTGATTGATAATAAATGTTATTAATTCTTCAACAGCCCCGCCTTTAGAAGCCGGGACTGGAAGAATACATGGTGCAATAATTGCTATCTTTTTCATATCTCATTATAAAGCTTTTAATCCACACTTATATAGGTTAATAGTTCTAGCCACAACATCGTCCCAGTTATACTTGCTGAGTACATAATCTGCAGCCTGCTCCTTATAAGCATGAACCTCATTCTTATCATCTAAGAGCTGAACAAGCTTCTCCTTTAAGTCATCAACATCTCCCTTTTTGAAGGTGATACCTTTATCAGCAACAACACCTGCAGTCTCGTTAATATCACTAACGAGGCAGCAGTTACCGTAGCTCATAGCCTCGAGAAGAGAAATAGGCATTCCCTCAACATCACTAGGAAGAACATAGAGATAAGCATTTGAGTAAAGCTCCTCTAAAATCTGACCCTGCTGGAATCCAAGTAACATGATTCTGTCATCTTCTCTGGCAGCCTTTTTAATCTTAGAAACATAATCGTTACTATGACTAGTACCACCAACAATTACAAGCTTCTTATCTGTATGAATCTGCTTGTAAGCTTTAATTAAATAGTGAAGACCTTTCTCAGGAACTATTCGAGCAAGGAATAAAATATATTCATCCTTCTTTAAACCGAACTGCTCTGTAATCTCCTGAGCCTCAAGGATTTCTGGCTTTCCAATTCCGTTAGGAATAAGTGTAGCTTCTCTGCCGTACTTTTCCTTAAAGAACTTTTTATTGCCTTCTGAAAGAACGATTAACTCATCTGCGTACTTTGCAGCACATTTTTCGCCAAACTCAAGATATCTTGTAGCGAAACCGCCCCACTTAGCTCTCTGGCTGTCAATACCGTGAATAGTAGCAACAGTACGAATACCCAGAAGATGTGGAAGCCAAAGCATCGCACAAGGGCCTGAAGCATGAAAATGAATTACATCATAATGATGGAATACAGCATGCAATGTAGCCAAAACTGAGTAGATAGTTGCATTAAGGCTCTTTTTCTCAGATGTTGGAACAGTGATAATGTGAATGCCCTTATACATCTTTCCAACCTGTGTGTCGTTCTCCGCACCAGAAACATGATGGCCAGCTCTATTGTATGCATATACCTCATGTCCTTCTGCTACCATCTTTGAAGCTAATTCTTCAACAACTATTTCAATTCCACCCTCTCTGGAAGGAATACGCTTATGACCGATCATTGCGATTTTCATTGCTAAATCTCCCTACTATAAAATCCTATTTATCTTTTCTTTATAAAAGTTACTATTGAAACTGCAGCTATCACAAGAACTATAAGCGCAACAATCTTGCCCGCAATACCAATAACGCCACTTATACTATCAGCGTTTTCTTCTGATACACTTTCCTTGCTTACAGATACTTCAAACTTTCCTAAGTCTGTAGTCTTAAGATTACCATCAACATCTGTGTACTGAAGTGTAACATTGATAGCCTGGTTTCCTGGCTCCTTAAATGTTACATAAAAGTCCTGGGTATATGTCTTTCCAGCATATACTGTATCAAGAGAAATCTCCTTACTAGCAGAAGATACATTTCCGTCGATGATGAGCTTTGCATCAGTAATGTTTGATGAACTCTGGTTGATATAACTGCATGAAAGTAATGACTTACCGTTTACAATTGCATGTGTGTTAACATCAATTGACTTAACACCTAATGTGCTTCCACCTGAAACAGGAATTGCAATTGTAGCAACATTATTCATTCTAGCTCCACTAGTTAAGTAATCAAACTGACAAGACAAGTCAACTGCACCGCCCATATAAGTCTCACCAATTGTAAGTGGAACAGATACTTCTTTTTTCTTACCAGCTGAAATAGTACCTACATATACCTGGTTAGAATTTCCATATGCCGGAAGAACACTACCAGTAGCGTTAGACATTGTCATAATAATGCTAGTTGCATTAGATGAATTAGAAGTGTTATGAAGAGTAAGATTAACAGTAATATTCTTACCAGCTTCAATCATACCACCTTCTACATTGTAGCTTTCAATCTCGATAATCGCTACAGCTGAGCCGTCAATAACCTCAGTAGCATCAGCAACCATTGTATAATTAGCCACCATGCAGACAACTGCAACGAGGCAAATTGTAATATTCTTAATAATAGTTTTTAAATTTCTCATTTCTGCCTCCACTACTTTTTAATCTTCTTTGCGTATCTTTCATTTTGGAAATAATCATAATCAACATTCTGCTCAATATATTCTTCCATTGTGAGCTTGTTAACGATAGTTCCAATTAGGTTCGCCTTTACATCTTTAAGCGCATTAGCCGCCTCGATAACACCACGCTTAGTAGTCTCGCCGATAGCTGAAACAAGAATTACTGCATCAACATTTACTGCAATAACCTTAGCATCCATTGCTGCATTAATAGCAGGCATATCGAAAATAATAAAGTCATATGTATTTGCAAGCTCATCTCTAACAACGTTCATTTTGTTTGAGCAAAGAAGTCTTACGGGATTATCAATAAGCTCTCCACAAGGAATATAAGAAAGATTTTCTGTAGTTGTCTCGCAAATAATTCTATCAAGAGTAACTCTATCCATTAGATAATCTGAAAGTCCCTCAGAGACATTCTCATTTAATCTCTTATAGCGATTCTTCTTTCTCATATCTCCATCAATTAAAACTGTCTTCCAACCTGAACTTGCAAGAGCTGCTGCAAGGTTGATTGCTACTGTAGTAGCTCCGTTTCCAGCCTCACTTCCGCAAATAACAAAAGACTTATAATCATGCTGCTTTTTAAGAATATGGAGGTTCATAACCGCCTGGTCAAACGCATCATTTAATATATAATTATCATTTCTGTATATGTCTAACTTTTTCAACTCTATACCTCCTTATTCCTTATAATCTGGAATGATACCGATTACAGGAAGATCATCTCTGATTGATGCTTCTCGAACTGTACGTACTCTTCTATCAAAGATTTCACAAACAACAACGATTATAGCAGCTATGAAAAATCCACCTAACATAAACGCAATTCTAGTTGTCCATGCAGATGAATTTGCATCACGTGTCTTGTCGTAAGTATATGCATTATCAAGAGTTTTAACAGAATCTGTACTTAAAATTTCTGACATTTCGATAGCATAAGACTGAGCCATAGCATCTGCCATTTCCATAGAAAGTGCTGGATCGTTTGTTGTAGCACTAAAATTCATGATTGTAGCAGAAATATTCATATAATTTGCAATTGAAGATGAAGATGTAGACTTATTTGCTGACGAACTAACCTCTACTGCATTCTGAACATCAGTTGCTGAAACATCATTTCTTCCTATTATAAGAGCAGCTCTCTGACTAACCTTGTATGAGCTAGCTACATTTAAATACGCATTCATCGCTGTAACTGCGTTAGCAGCATCTACATAAGAGCCATCTGCCTGGGCGTAAACTGTCGCAGTAGCTGTGTACTGATCCTCACCCACATCAAGTGTTAGACCCAACCCAACTATAAAGAAGAGTACAGTCAGTAAACCTATAAATCTTCTTTTCTTGCGAAGTGCTAAGAAACATCTTCCCACATCAATTTCTAACTCATTTTTAAACATAATTAAAATATCCTTCCTTCGTTCATAAAATGATACATTTTGCAATGTTATAAATTATAGCATCCAAATCCAAACATGTATATTGATAAAAACTAAAGATTACGATTTCAATAATTTATATTTTTTGTCTATTTTCACAAATAATACACAAAATAGACATTGATAAATGCCTTTATACAACTATTTGCGCCTTCACTATTATGTTAAAATATGAAACATAACAATTATGTTAAAATATGAAACATAATTATTATTATATTTTTTAATACTCACATGTCAATTATCTATTGATTTTAGCGTAATAGTTTTGTAATATGTCTTTTGGTTGTTTATTGCAATCTTCATTTTGTTTTATTTAAATATTATGTTATAATCTTTCAATATGTTCTAATTGGTTCGCAATAGTTTCGAAATATTTTCGTAGTATTTACTACTAATATAAAACAATATATTTTTGGAGGTATTTTATGCAAATAATGGTTTTATGTTTCACTTTAGCCTTATTTATCGGCTGTATTTATTGCTTTAAAAATAAGCTTTATTTATATTTTTTTATTCCATGTTTTCTTTTTTTGCCAGATTACTATGGTATAGATATTAGTGATGCTCTGCCAGTTATTTCTGTTTCTAGAATTTTTCTTATTTTATTCGCCATATATGTTTTAAAATACAAACGAAGATCTATCAACTTTTCTACTATAAAGAATATAAAACATATAAAAATACCAAGTGAATACTATTTTTTATTCACCTATTTTATTTTACGTATTATTTCAAATCTTAGATACATAACCACTTACAATCAAGCGTATAAAACTATTTTTAGCATTGTAATTGAACAAGTTTTCTTACTGTTAGCCTTCTATTTGCTTTCCCCAACAAAAGAAGAATATATTACTCTGCTTAAATCTGTTGTATGGACTTCCAACATTCTGTTTTTAGTTGGAATATTTGAAAGTATCACCTTTATAAAACCATTTGATATTCTATATACCGTTTCACGCGGAATAATTAATGAATCTCAGGTCAAATTTGGGTTATTAAGAGCAACAACAACCATGCTTATGCCCATTATATATGGAAACGTTTGTGTATTACTATTTCCGCTGATTCTGTACGTTTATGAAATAACTCGAAAAAAAATATATATTGTCTCATCTGTACTTTGTTTTTTAGCTATTATTCATTCAGGTTGCAGATCATCCGTCCTGTATTTCATCGCTATACTGGGTATTTACTTTATTCTTATTATCAAGAAAAGGGATAGACGTATACAATTTTCCAAAACGCTTACAGTAGTTATAATATGCTTTTTAGTTATATATACATTTTTACCAACTAATTTACATTTTTATTATTCAGCTACTGCAAAATCAGTTTTAAATGAAGTTGGTTTTAATTTTGATGTTAATGAAGGTGCCCCAAATGAATCTATGAAAATATCCATGACTGGAAGAGATTCTACACCAAGAATCGTACAGTTATCTGGAATATATTACACAGCCTTACATCATCCCATCTTTGGCTTTGGTGCAGGTGCCCAAAATAGAGATGACCTAAAATACTATTTCTATCAAAAATGGCAAACCATCCATACCTTTGATAATGGTTTAGTAGAAATCTTTTGTAGTGAGGGAATAATTGGAACGTTGGCTTTGGCTTCATTATTGATTTTCATAACATTAAATTTACATAAACGTAAATTCTATTTATTGTCATTTATTGCTTATTTACTTACTACTATAAGTACAATTAATCTTTTCACTTTTTTATTTTTCATTATTGCCATAAATATAAATTGGGACTATAAACCAGAATAAGAAGTACCTTTTATCATTTAATTGTTCAGTCTCACAACAAATATAACTTTTACAGAAAGGACAACTATATGAATAAGATGTCATCATTTTTTACTCTAATGACTATTGCATTATTGTCACTTGCGACAACAAACGAAGATTTAGTAATTACCTCTAAGGAATACACTCCATCAATCAATCTATCTTCAGTTGAGGATAATGTTTCTCTAGATTTATTTATAGATGATTATGATTACGCAATCGAAGATTCTGATTCACTTGATTCTTCTCAATATCTACTGGAGAGTAAGGGTACTGCATCTTCCACAAATCATTATTCTAATCTTATAGCACTAAAAAATTGTGGTTTGTCTGCAGGAAACTACGTATACACTGACGGATACTATAACTCCGGTGATGGTGGAGCTGCAAAATACTATATTACCTCAACCTCAGAAGCGGCTGACAATCTTCTAATTATTCAACTAAAAAATGGTTTAAAGGCTAAGCTTATTTGTGGAAGTGAACTAGATGTTGCTCAGATTGGTATTCTTCCTAATAATGTAATATCTGACAAAATCAATACTGTTCAGAAAAGAGCAGAAAGCTATGGTATAAAAACCATAAAATTTAATGATGGACTGTATCTTATAAATAAACCAATTGCCTTAAAATCCTTAAACTACATTGGTACTGGAAAAACAAACCTTTGTGTGTCGACCAAATTTCAAGCAGTTGGAGATAAAATTTTATACACACTACCTGATAGTACTCACTCATCATATACATTAAGTTTTTCAAATCTTAATTTCTTGTTTCCTGCTGTAAAAAACCATCCTCAATCGGGAAAAGAAATGTTATTAGTTGCGTTGCAAGAAACAAATAAATGTACAATTACTAACTGCAACTTCAAAGCCTATCCTGATAATACTAACGGGACTTATATGGATGTCGTCCTTCTATGGTTTAAGCATAGTTCTTTAACTAAAGACGTTATTATCAATAACTGTACATTTTCAAACACTACCGGTGATGGATATTCTGGTTCAAAGACAGATCATTTGCGTGGTGGGTGTTTTTGGATTTGTGGTCAATCAAATTCCTATACCAGCCCTGTTGAAAATGTTAAAATATCAAACTGTAGTTTTTACTCAACTGTAACTGATGAAAATATTGCATTATGGAGAGGTGCTTTTAAAGATATTTCTTTTGATCATTGTACTTTTACTAACGCTACTCAAGATTGTGATAATTCCATCACTTTTTATAATGGGTCATTTAAAAATATATCAATTACAAACTCAGTATTTAACATATATGCACCTGCACAATATATAGTAAAAATCACACGTTTGGCTAATGAATCAGATTTTACCTTCTCTGGTTCGTCATTCAATTTGGCAACTGGAAGTACTGATTCCTCAAAACGACAAGTCGCTATCTTTTCCACTAGTGAGGACATGGCTGGAGCATCTCAAAATATTCCTTGTTCAGTTGGTATTAGTGACTGCAAATTTATTTCTCAAAAAAACACTCATTATAGAACAATAGTTGGTTTTTCAAATGTGAATAACAAACACTATTCATTGAAAAAATGCGAAATGCTTCTCCCGTTAGATTATGGTGTGTTTACAATTAGTGGAAATAATAGTTCAATCTCCTTGGATGATTCAAAAATTGATACTCAGACATATTTATCTACTATTGAAAATTCCTCTAATTTTACTGTTAGCATTTCGAATAACGAAATATACAGTTTACCAAAGTCCGTATTTAAAGGTAATATGAAAATTAACTATGTATTTAGAAACAATATATGTACATCTACATCCGCTGCTGCATTATTGACGTGTATAGATGTTGCATCTAATTCTTCTATTGTGTACAATAATGCAGATAACACATTTTCTACCGGTTCAAAACTAAGAGAGTTTTATAGCAATAATGGGTTATTAGCATCAGATATATTAGTTAAGGAATAGCGCTTTATCAACATGAAAAATACTAGCAAAAAGGCTTAAGCGTAATGCTTAAGCCTTTTTTGTTATTAATAACACAACTTCCACATATATTTGACAATTGTATCACATTTAAAGCTTATACTTTTAGTACAATTTAGCCAAAAAAAACGTAAGAAAGGAGAGAGATTATGGCAAAAGCACCTAAAAAGCTGATTAGTGTATTAATTACATCATTGTTCTTATGTTTTTTGCTTAGCTATACTCTAACACATAGAATAATTGATGATATTATTACTCCTACAGGAAATGATTTTGAAGCTTTTTTCTATGTATTCGACCCGAATGATACTGATGCCGAAATTGACATAGATTCTTGTATATATGTTGGTGAAGGAACTGTATCTGAAGCAAATGATATATTTGATGATCCTGAATCACTTTCAGCTCTAATTACTTCAGCTCCTGATTATTCTGACCTTATTGGCGATAATGATTACATTGAATGGAACACTCTTTACACTGAAGATGGAGAGATTTATGTCATAGGCTTACTCCTGCATGATGAAGAACCAATCAATCCTGACATTGAAATTGCTGATGTTTTCTCTGATATTATTGCTTTGAAACGTAGTAATTTACCTGAGGGAAGCTATGTCCGTACAGAGGGCTATTACCACGCTGGTGATGGTGGCGGCGCAACATATATTATCTCTTCTACGACTAAAAAAGCTGATAACATTTTTATTCTAGAACTAAAAAACGGCTTAAAAGCAGAACTGGACTATGATGATGAGATTAATGTAGCACAAGCTGGAATTCAAAGTGGTGACTATATTTCCGATAAGTTTAACGAACTCATAGCAAAAGCTGAGTCGTATGGAATACAGACCGTTAGATTTAATGACGGTACATATACATTAAATAAACCTATTTCACTAAAATCCCTCAATTATATAGGTACTGGTAAGACAAAACTCTCTGTAAGTGAAAATTTCCAAACTGGCGATGATAAAATCATGTATACATATCCAGATTCATTGCACAGTGTCTACTCTTTATCTTTTGAGAATATAGATTTTGTTATTAACGTTTCAAAATCATTTTCTCAGATTAATAAAGAAATGATTTTTGTTTCACTTCAAGAGATTGATGGATGTGACATTATAAATTGTGGATTTTATGCATATCCAGCTTCAACAAATGGTGCATTCAGTAAAATAGATTTACTTTGGTTTAAGCATAGCTCAAGAATCGATAATGTAAACATTGATCATTGTATATTTAAAAATTATACCGGAAAAGCATATGTCGGAAGCCCACGAGACCATTTGGTTGGAGCCTGCATCTGGATATGCGGATCAGCAAATACAACTGACTTACCAATGAATAATATATCAATTACAAATTGTGAGTTCGTTTCCACTGTTAGTGACGAAACAATAGCTATTTGGCGCGGACATTATGATCAGCTAACTATTGATAATTGTACTTTTGCTAACACTACACAGGATTGTGATAATGTCATCGCTTTATATAAGGGTAGTTTCACAAATACCAATATTGATAATTGTAAATTTTCTTTATATTCAGGCTGTAAGTTTATTTGCAAAGTCACAAGCCTAACCGGTGATTCTGATGTTTCATTTGATAATGATACATTTAACCTCAATTCCGGTATAACAGATACATCATCTAGAAACATAAATGTATTCTTCACAAGTGCCGATGATTCTGAGGGTCCTGGACTATGCTCTGCAAATATAGATGTATCTAATTGTGTTGTAAATTCAAAAAATGGCACAAAATACAGATCATTTCTTAGTATAGCTAATACAGCCGGAAAAACTTATAACGTAACTGAAAGTAATATTAACACGCCATTATCCTCAGGATTATTTGTTTTAAATGGTTCTGACAATGAAGTTACAGTTGAAGAATCTAATATAAATACTTCCGATATTCTTAGTACCTTAGATTCAGTGGAAGATTGTCGAGTTATTATAAATAATAATACTATAGAGAATAAATTAAATAACGTCGTACGTTCTTCTGCTGACGTTGATTATGAATTTACTAATAACACATGTACATCTTCTGTATATGGAACTCAATTTGTTGGTTCTGGCCTTTCTTCAAATGATGAAATTCGCTTGAAGAATTCTAATAACATCTTTACTACAAATGCTAAGTTATACGAGTATCATGGTGGCAACTTAAAAGCTTCAGATATCATCGTAAAGAATTAACTATTCTGTATAAATTGAAAAAAAGGCTATCACAATATTATAATTGTGATAGCCTAATTTACTTATTTTCTTAATTTTTTCATCAATGTACCTGATATTTCAACCAGAATCTGTTTATTAACAAACCAACAGTACAAAACTGATAATATAAGATATGTTAATCCTCCTGAAAATACTTTTACTACGATTCTAAGGAAATCCGAAGATATCCCATCTAGAAGCGATAATGTGAGAATCATAATAATTCCTATTCCAAGAAAACCTGATACCTTCACCAATTTCTTAAATGTATGCATATCTTTATTTGCAGCAACTAACTGAACAACACACACAAAGACTTCCGTACATATAGTTCCTATAGTAGCACCTAATACTCCACATTTTGGTATTAATAGAAAATTTATTACAAAATTAATCAATGCGCCGCCAATCAAAGTTCTAGCAAAAAAAGTATCTTTACCATTAGGCAAAACATACTGCGTTTTAGCTACATTTGCATAAGCAGAAAACGGTAAAGTTATAGCCAACCCCTTCATAACTGTTATACTCGGATCATATCCTTTACCAAAAAATAAAGGTACAAAGTCAGAAGCAACTCCAAAAGCACCGCAGGCACATCCAATAGAAATAAATCCAATTACAAATAATGATTTATCAAAATACCTGTTAATAGATTCTTCGTCTCCTTGAGCTTTTAGATTAGATACTCGAGGTAACATTACAACACCTAATGCATTGATAAGTCCTAAACAAAGAACAATAATTTTTTCGCCTGAATCATAAAAACCTACAGATGAACTGTCTTTTAGATTCATAAGCATAATCTTATCCATATATTTGTAAAGCATTACCGCAATCGCAGGTAAAAATAAAACAAATAATGGCTTAATATGAACTAGACAATCCTTAATATTTACTCTTTGTAATTTAACATATTTTTGGGTACCAACCCATAAAATGGCATAATTTACAAAAATACCAATTGCAATAATTCCAACATAAATAGGTAAATCTGCCTTATCCCTAACTAACAGAAATACAAGAGCAACATTTAGTAGTTTTAGAATAGAATTCTTAGTAATTACCTTTTTGAACTCTTCTAAGCCAAAATACAACCAGTTTATATCAAAAACTACACCAAGTACAACAAACGATTGGATAAAGAAAACAAGCTTATTTTCTTTAACTACAAATACACAATAAAGTAGAAATATAATATAAACAATCGCCGCAAACAAAAAATGAATAGTAAATAGTTGTGAAAATTGCTTATTCAATTCCTCCCTATTATCTTTTGTCTTTGCTATTAATCTACTACCATAGTTTTCTATTCCTAAAGCAGCTACTATCGCAAAATATGATGTGACCGCGTAAGAATAACTATTGATACCAACATTTTCAGGTCCCAGAACACGCGAAATGTATGGTGCAGTGAATAGCGGGGTAATAATTATTAATATCTGATATAAAACCTGTAGTATAAAATTTTTCTTTAAACTAGTCTTCATTTTTTCACTTCACAATTCTTTGAATTTTTCTATATATCTTTTTGATAAGATTAACTTCTACATACTTCCTAAATAAGTTTTCAAAATCTATATTTTTTTCTTTATCAAAAGACTTTTTGTCCAATGGTCTGTCGACCCCATGATTGTATGACGAATTTATTTTTATTGCATCTTCAAAGCTAACTTCTTGAAATCTTCTCATCTTTGATTTTATTGATGCTAGCATCTCTTCTCCCTTTTGGGAATGAGTGATAACCATGGATGTACCAGTATTATCATGATCTTTAATACCCCAAAAATCAGCCAAAGTTATATCACTCTTGCGTTCTTCTTTTCGTGCAACGCAATTGTCATAACAAGAAGGTCTAAGAATATAATTTCTCAAGAATAAACTAAAATATACATTTTCTCTGCATATTTCAGTTATTTCGCTGCCATCCTCAAATATCACTTTTATACTAAAAGGACTCCAACCATTGTCCTTGTTTCTATAATAAAACTCCTTAATAGTTTTATTATATTTCTTTGTTAAGTACTCACGATATAAATCAAAATATTTCTTTGATGATGCACCATGGCATATTAAATCCTGAGTATATAAATTCTCATATTCTTTTCCAAGATAAGCTTTAAGTGCTGATATCTGGCAAGGGGTTCCCGTGAACAAAACCTTTTGCCCATTATCTAAAGCAACCTTAACCTCTGGATATGATTGCCATGCCTTACTTTGAATATACTTTGAGCCTAAAGCCTTTTTCAAATCCTGTTTGGAAGTAACGGCATGATGTGCAAGTGTAAAAGTTTCATCAAAATAAGGAGAAAAAACTACTCCACCATTTTCAATAAATTCAGATGCTAACTCGTTAAAAATCCCACCAGATGAAGATTTCATTCGAATTGCATCATCTGCATTTTCCATAGCATATGCCTTATGTACTATATTATTTTTTAAAGACTCAGAATCAACATTATATTGAGGACAAGTGCGTTTACATTTCCCACAGTTAATGCATAACTCCTTCGATATTTGCGGATAATAAAATCCATCGACTTCCACCATATGAATAGCATTGGTCGGACAAGCTGCTGCACAAGCGCCACATCCAACGCATTCATCCTCAGGTAAATCTATAGAATTATTTTTTTTTTCTGTTGCTTTGCGTAAATAATCTAAAGAGCGAATCCTCTCAGTCTCAATTCTTTCATCCACACCTGAATAGTCAATTTTTGAGATTTCAGGGAAATTATTTTCTTCTACAAAACGTTCTATCTTTCCAGCTATGCCAAGCAATGTCTTTACTCGACTGCCTTGCTTTTGTTTCCCGTTACTACCACTTCCATATCTAGGGAAAGTTAAGAAATCCTTATGGAAAACCAATGAAAATACTGTTCCATGGAATGAATCTGTAAAGAAAAATTCACTATTATGAATCATATACAAAAATTCATTCGGTGAAATTGTATACCAGTCTGGCTGAGTCAAATCATTAAGATTTACAATCTCACAATTGTTATCGTCAGCATATTTCTTTATACCGGCTGCAACCTCAGCACTTGGCTTTGTTAAGAAATATGTAAGAACATATTTCTTAGGACAATTCTTTGGCTTGTTTTCAAAAGTATTCCAGTCTTCTTTATGTAATAGAAGTGTAGGATCAACAACAACTTGAATGTCTCTTCCTATTTCTCTAGTTAAATAATCTGCTGCAGCATTCTCTCGAACTGCAATAGCATCCATAGCTTGTATGCATCTACAGAATTCTTCATACCTATCTTCTGGAACACTCTCTACCCCCATACTTGCAGCATAGGATATTTTCTGAGCATTTTTATGTGCTTTATAAGCAGTTGTTAGCTCAATATTTGGAACATAATAAGGATTCCAAATCTGATCACTACCACAAACAAATAAATCATAATCGTCCGCTTTACTCAATGTATCATTAGAGAGTATTTCTGGTGAGAAATTTAAAAATTTCTTATTAAACTCATTAAATACTTTAAGTTTTCTTTTTTCGCAAACGTACTGTTTTCTTTTTGTTAAAATCATTTTGACACTGTGCTTGAATCTACCAAACTCACTCACACCTGCCAATGAATAATTATTCATAGTAACCACTTCAGCGTCAGCATGCATTCCTTCTAAAGCTTTTAGCAAAGCATAGTTTTGAAGCTTGTTACCATAATTAGCACCATCTGTAATGGTTATAATTCCAATTTTCATAAATTACCTTACCTAATTTTCCAAATACTCGCTTACAAGTTCCTCAAGCGTATTAAACGTATTTACCTCATGATTAATTTTTCGAGTTGGTGTCTAGCGTAATATGCTTGATGATTCTTTTTTACTAATACTTTTTTCTTAATATTCTCTACTAAAACAATTTATGCTTCCGACTCCTTTTCTAAATATCCAAGAGAAAGCAAAATATAATACATCAATCCACCTACTGCATTAGAGCACTCACTACTATACCTACTAAAAATAATAATTGCTGCTCCAGTTAGTGCTGATATTACTGCAAAATGATCTGCATCTTTTTTAAAGATCTTCAAAAAAGCATGTAATGGAAGTAGATAATATATTATTGTTCCAACTATTCCACCATAATAAAACAGTTTTGCATATGTAAAATAGTGAACATTATATTCAGTAACTAAAGCCGTCTCATCCGATATGAATCCATGCCCAAATATAGTCATCAATTTTGACTTATTAAACATATATTCATAAATAAATGAGTAACCATTCGTTCGAGTAACATTAAAAGTCTTTCCTGCATACCCCGAATCTAGATATGCTTGTACGCCTTCTTTACTGAAAAAGACTGCAAATCCAGGGTAAATTCTAATGAACACGAAATATCCGACCACTAAAATCACGCCCAAAACAACAGCTAAAACCAAGGACTTAAAAAACTGTTTTGATAAGAGCATATACACAAAAAAAGCTAATACTAATTCAAAATAGTAAATTTTTAACTCTGCTATAGCAGCTGTAACCATTGCTAATAATATTACAGCAAAGAACATATGTATCTTAATCTTGTTTTTCAAGAATCCAGAAATAAAAACAATTGTACAAAGCAAAAGGAAGGCGTGTAAACATGTATTACTATAGCCAAAATATGTACCAAATAAACCGCCAACATTATCCGCGTCACCCATTTTAAAATACTCAATCACGGAAAGTATTGTATGCAGAACCAACAATGAAAAAATAAATTTATAAATATTTTTCCTAATTACTTCTGCATCTAAAAATAAAATAGTTCCAGCAAACGCTGCATAACCAACTAAATATTGTCTAAAAAAGTACTCTGCGGCATAAATATCCCTATGCACAAATGCTGTAAAAATAATATAACCCTGAAATAAAATAATAGGAATCGCCCATCTAGGAAGATGTATAATAGTTCTCTTGGCTGTTTCAAAAGTAACCATTCTGAATAAAACGCTAGCCATTGTTAAGTATGCAAGCACATATATAATGTATCTTGTAGCTTCTGGAAATCCTAACATCGATGAAAGGAAGTCCGCTATAAATGACATTACTATCATTGCTATCATTGTTATTTTTCCGAAATTTTTTACTTTTAAATACATAAATTATTCACCTATTACGACACTTTCCCTAAAAGCATACATCCTAATATTAGCCTGTATTTCATAAAAACCATAAACACTCTTTGTTTAAACGGAAGCAACTTGTAAGGATATGTACTTTCTACTTCTCTCAACATCTTATCATTAAGAATTCTCTTGACAGCAATATAGTCTTTGTTAAATTCCTTTAGATTTGTTTCTTTTGAAATTCTTATAATCGCATTACGAAGTCGCTTAATAAGAAATCTATTAAGTTCAAGCTTATAATCGCCTCTAGGATTAACTCCTAGAACTTCATTAATTTTATTGTACAACTTAATTTCGTTTTCAATGTCAAAATGTAATTTTGAATGTGTCATTGAATCCTCATTTTCACAATGTCGATACAATTCATCCATAACATATATAGCATTGTTACAATGATTCAAATATTCTAGATTAAAAATCAAATCTTCAGAACCAATGACTCGTTCAGACATAAACGCCAAACCATTATCCTCTATAATACTCTTCTTATATAAGCCTCGCCATACAGCCGACCCATATAAATAATCTGCCTTATGATTTGGTTTAGATCCTACTTCTCCAACTAATAAATCCCAAATGTTATCTCTATTAAAGATCTTAATCTCTCCAGTTTTAACTGGTATACTTTTTTCGTTGGTATGCAAACAATAAGCAATATCATATGTATCTGAAACTGATTCTATAAGTTTTTCATACATATCAGGCTCAACATAATCATCTGCATCACAAAAACCTAAGAATTCACCATTCGCTTTAGAAATACCATAATTGCGTGCAATTCCAGCACCCTCATTATCTTTCGAATAAAACTTAACTCTTGAATCTTGCTTAGCGTACTCTTCGCATACTATAGCGCTTTTATCCTTTGATGAATCATTCACTAAAACAATCTCAATATCTTTATAAGTCTGATTCAATAAACTCTCGATACATCTAGGCAAATATTTTTCAGCATTGTATACCGGTATAATAATAGAAATCAATTTTTCTTTCACAAAAATGTCCTCGTACATCAAATTTTATTAATGAACTAAGCCAAGCTTGATAAGCACAAGCTTTACGTCCTGCTTTAAACAATTTGATTTATATTGATTAAATATAATATGATTAAAACTCTTCTTTTTTATCAACTCAAAAAATGCGCTTCTATTTTTGCGTATACTCATAGGTCTTGATAACTGTTCATTATTATTAACAGCATTCTCAACATCTACTGGGAGTAATTCAATATCAGCATTTTTTAACATTTGCTCTCCCTTTTCGGTCTGAACAACCATTAATGATACGCCTTTACGAATCTCTTCTGCGTCAACTTTTGTTCCCCATGAGTCTCCAATAGTAATATCAGATATTCTTTCTCTAGAAGCATATTTGCATGAATAGCAATTTGATGTATAGGTAAGACCATCTAAAAATGCAATTGTATATTTATCAGAAACACCTTTACATACAATTCCTTTATCATCGACTACTAACTGCATTTTTGTTTTTAATCTAAATTTTATATCTTTTATAGTCTTTAATGATTTTGAGTATTGTTTTAAGAATAATTCTAAAATCTTAGGTGATGGTGTTCCATGGCAAATCAAATCAACTGTATAAAGCCTATCTTGATACTGGGCACCAACATAGGCTTTTACTGCAGCAATTTGGCATGGTAATCCAATAAACAAGACTTTATTTCCAGCCTTTAATACTTCCAATACTTTTGGATATATCCCCACTGGGTTGCTCTTAACGTATTTAGAACCGCCAAACTTTAGTGCCTGTTCATAATCATTAGTAATATCAAAATAAAAATCTCCGTCCTTAAATAGACAGCTGCACACATAGCCTCCATCCTTAATGAACTGCTTGGCTAACGCCATTCCTATTCCGCCAGAAGGAGCTTTACTTCTGTATTCATCATCCCTATTCCACCCCTGGTACCAAGAAATTGGTGAAATTTTTTCTGGGGTGTTATTCTGTGGGCACTTCTTATGACAAGCATTACAATTAACACACTTATCCTCATCAATTACAGCATTATAAGAGACCATATTATCCTCAATATGAATGGCCTCTTTCTTACATACATCTATACATAACATGCATCCAGCACATTTATCAATATCACAAACCGTCATTAAAATGCTCCCTATATAAAATCCTTCGACTATAGCTAGAAAGAATACTTAAAACCTAAGTATTCTTTCCATAGCAAGTCTATATAATATAATTATTTGTTCATCTGTGCTGCGATATCAGCATCTACGATTTCTTCACCAGTCTTATCCTTAAGCTGCTCCATTGAAGCTGCTGAAAGACCGTTGTTTACTGTAGCACACATATCACATGTAGAGCACTTATCAAGATCTTCCTTTGAAACCTTACCATCGCGGAGATCACGAACGATCTTGTTCTCATACATGCTGTACTTCTTCTTTGTCCAGAACTTAGCCTTGTGACGGATTACCCACCAGAGTGGTACCCAAATGTACTTGTGCATTGCTGGTGAAACTGAACCAATCATCCAGCAATCTCTGTCACAGCATCTAACCTTTGAACGAACCTTTTCTGCCTCTGGAGAATTCCAAAGCTCATCCCATGTCTGGTTGTTAAGGTTACCCATAACCTCTTTATCCTTTGTACCGTTACATGGCATTACATCACCGTATGGATCGATGAAGAATGTATCAAATGACATATCACATGGAAGAAGTCTCTTCTGACCATAAATGTAGTTGATAAGTCCGTGGTTGAAGTAAGCTCTGAACCACTTCTTAGGGCTCTTGCTTGCAAGAAGCTCGTTAACAAGGTTCTCAAAGTTCTGAGCAACCATTGGACGATCCTTGATAATGTTCTTTGCCTCTACGAAATAGAAGCTGTTGTGAAGAGATGCTGTAGCAAACTCCATACCCATCTCATCTGAAAGCTTGTAAAGAGGTACAAGATCTGGAGCGTTCATATCCTGAACTGTCATACCAAATCCAACGTCTGTCATACCCATCTCGCGAAGTTTCTTAAGTGTCTGGTAACCTCTCTGGAAACCATTATCAAGACCTCTGATCTTGTTATTTGTCTCCTCAAGTCCCTCGATTGAAATACGAATACCAATCTGTGGGAACTCCTTACAAAGATCTACGATACGGTCTGTGAAGAAACCGTTTGTAGAAATAACGATACGATCTGACTTCTTATAAAGCTCACGTACGATATCCTTGATATCTGTTCTGATGAAAGGCTCACCGCCTGTGATGTTTGTAAAGTACATCTTAGGAAGCTTCTTGATTGTCTCGATTGAAATCTCTTCCTCAGGCTTAGATGGTGCCTTGTATCTGTTGCACATAGAGCAACGTGCGTTACATCTGTAAGTTACGATTACGGTTCCGTTTAATTTCTTCTCAGCCATTTTTTAACTCCTTATACTTCATAAATCTTTAATAATTTCTCTAAATATTCATCAATTGTATCAAAGCTAAGCTCTTTACAATTGTTGTGCATTGTTTTTGCTTTGTTATCATCCTGCCAAATTGTGTGGATAGCGTCGCAAAGCTGATCTACATCTCCGCTTTCATATAAAAGACCAGTCTCACCTACCTTGATAAGCTCTGGGATTCCACCGATATTTGCACCAATTACTGGTGTTCCATACATCTGTGACTCCATAACAGAGAATGGGCAGTTCTCATACCACTCTGATGAGTATACTGACATCTTAGCCTTGCGAATAAGATTTGCCAAATCATCTCCACTCTGGAAACCTACATTCTTGATGTTATCAACACCATTAAGTAAATCCTCAAGAGGTCCTTTACCTGCGAAAATGAAGTTTACCTCAGGCATTCTCTTTGCTGCCTCGATAAGGGTACGAATACCCTTTTCCTCTGAATATCTACCGAAGTAAAGAACATAATCTTCCTTTTCAGCCTCTACCCAAGGAATAGACTCAATAAAGTTGTGAATAGCAACTGTCTTTTTAGCAAAAAGAGGATTGCTATCAAGCTTGCTCTTCATGAACTCACTACAGCAGATAAACTTATCAATGTATTTGTATGTTCCCTTGAGCTTCCAGAATGTAGCCTCAAGTGTACCGATAAAGCTCTTAGCTGTGCTTCCGTGAATACATTTGCCTTTTGTACAATTCATGAATTTACCAGATAAACACTTTTCACAGTTTTCATGAGTGTTTGGATTGTTGCACATATGATTAGGGCAAACAAGCTGATAATCATGGGCTGTAAATACGATTCTGCAATCATGCCCTGTCTGCTTTCTCCATTTAACAATCTCTAAAATCATAGATGGTGTGAGCTGATAATTGAAATTGTTCAAATGAATAACATCTGGCTGAAAATCATCCAAAACTAATCTAATCTTCTGACGTGCCTCCTTAGAATAAATAGTCTTCAAAGGATATGTCATCTTTTCAAACTTACTAGCGTCATGAAAATCCATATCTGATGTATAAGCATTCACTCTGTTGCCAACGCAACGACCTTCATGCTCCATACCGAAATACTGAACTTCATGTCCCTTAGCCATTAAAGCTTCTCCAAGCTTGAAGATATATGTTTCTGAACCCCCGTTAGGGTACAGAAATTTGTTAACCATAAGTACTTTCATAATCATAATTCTCCCTATTTATTTAAGATAGGCTGCAACATTTTTGCCCATTGCATATCGTGAAAATTTATCAATAAATGTTTCTCTAGCGCTTTTTCCTATACTATTTTGAGTATCGCCTTGAAGATGTTCGTTTATGATATGGCGTGTTTGTTCAACATCTTTATTAATTAAAATAGCATCGACTTTATCTGTAACATACATTTCCGATAATGTGCTTGGATGTGTAACAAATATAGTTTTAGCTAAAGACATTGCAGTCAACAAGACAGTGTCACCCGAACAAATTGTCACGTCATCTATAGGGATAATCAGTGCAGCACAATTGCTAATCCAAGGATACTGCTCTTCTCCACTTACATCATTAATAAGTGTCACGTTTTTAGGTAAATCCTGTCTCTTATATTCATCAGAAATAATGACTAAATCTGTTTCGATTTCTCGCCATACATCAACAAGAAAATCATAATCCCTATTCGATCTACCAATAGATAAAACATACTTATCTGAAGGAGCTCGATTTGGAAATTCCAAATTGCCATACTGGTCCATTTTATCGTCAATTCCAAATGGTGCAACTACAAATTTTTCAATTGGAATATTAAACTCTTCCGATGTTATTTTTGCATAGTTTGGAGATGGGACATGAAGATAATCAATATACTCTGTGCAAATACATTTTTTCATGTACCATTTGTATATTTTACCCACAAACCCACTTTTTTTCTTGTATGTAAAATTCACCGCAAAAACTTTGTTGACTTTTTTTACATGGAATAAAGCACACCAAAAACAAAAGTTTAACGCATAAAATTGCTGCCATCCCACCAAATAATCATATTCTTTTCTGTGTCGAAAAATTGTAAATGGAACACTAAAATACTTAAAATATCTTCCCAAATTACTAAATCGACTAGTTCTACCACCATTAGATATAACTGAGTAACATTCAATATCCACACCCTCAGATCTTATGGCGTTTATAAATTCATTCAATTCTTCTTTTACACAATCAGCAAGAACCAGATTTCTACCCATCAAAAATATCCTCTCTGCAATTTCGTAAATTATTAATTATTCTTCAATAATCTTTTTCAGTATATCTAAGCTTTCTTTTCTCTGCTCGGCAATAATTTTATTAACACTTGAGAAATCAATTTTTTTCATAGCCAAATCTAAATCATTCTCATCTCTAAGAATTCTATCAGTGAGACCAGTTAATTCAAGGATACTCATATTTCTTGTACCAGTCTTATTATTTGGTAATATTTCCACAAATGGTGTATTAAAATTGATTGCAAAAGCTGTTCCATGGAACGAATCAGTAATTACGCATTCAGCATTGTCGAAATATGAAAGGAACTCTCCCATATTGAAACAAATTTTAAGTTTTCCAGGCATTCTAATATAATGAAATGCCGCACCAATTCTAATGATTGGCAATCCAGTCTTTTCACTAAGCTTTAAGGCATACTCACCAAGCTTTTCATCATTATTAATCTGATAAATAAGAATATATTTCTTTTTTGAGATTGGCTTAAAATATTTCTGCCAATGACTTCTATCTAATAGTAATGTTGGGTCTAAAACCTGATTCACATCAAATCCCATTGACTTTACAATTTCAGCCGCACTATTTTCCCTTACAGTAATATGACTATATCTTTTCAAGTTATTTTTATAAAACTGAAAAACCTTATCTGTCATTTCAGTTCTACCAAAACTAGATGCATATGATATCACCTTGTCAGAACCATCTGTAAAACTCAAGAAATATGTATCATCATATTCTCCATTCTCAACTGGTCCCCAAACCTGATCACTACCAGTCATAAAGACATCAGCGCGAGGTTTGTCGTTCATCAATTCAGCTTTATCTGAATATCGTTTACTCATATGTAATAGTCTCTCACGCTCTTTTTCAAAGCCTCTACCTGCGATACAGCTCTGAGGTTGTCTTAAAAGCAAATAAATAAATCTCTTAATCGGATTACTATTCCACTCTGGCTTTCTTTTAATTGAAAACTTCTCACGGTTTTTATAATGCTCATCGTATCTAATGTAATCAATTATCTCAGCTTCATGGCCCAACGACTCGATTACATCCTGAGTCGCAAGCGCTTGAAGTAATGAGCCGTAATTGATAATTGCATGTCTTGTAATTACACCTATTTTCATATAATAAATATAAATCTCCTATTTTTTTGCAGACTCGTAGTCATACTCGAAAATTATACATCCTTACAATAAGTGTTGACAATTATTGTTTAACACAAATATTTTGTCTATTATCTTGATATCTTATGTTACTTTTCACAATTTGTTCATAAATATTCATACTACTATATATAGACAGCTGTTTTAGCATACTCTTTTTGCATTTAAGCATTTTTTAAGGGCGTCAAAGTGACGCCCTTAATACAAGTATATTATATTCCCGATACAATTAATCAACTGCTAAAGCACTATATTTCTTTAGTAAAGAAATCATCCATACAACAAATATATGCGTAATATATGCAAGAACACATGTCACGATTAAGCATACTATTATAAATATTCCTGATGATAATTTCCCATTTGTGATTGAATCCACTATTATGAATACTTTTTGATGTAATAAATAAATCTCAAATGATATCTCCCCCAAGAAATTACTAATTTTATTACCGTATTTTAATTTAACATTCGAAATTAGCACAAACAGCGTAATACTAAATCCTAGTAAAATTTTTAATAAATAGTCTCCATAAAATGGAACATATTTAAATTGCAGATAAAAACCACCTAATATAATACCTGCAACAAAGCTTGCCCCCATTTTTGCAATCCATTTTTCTCTAAAAAAATTATAAAACGCTGAAGCAGACCAAGCTAATAGGATTCCCCAAATAAATCCAAAAATTTCTGTAGACCACACTGTTTTTGTGTATTTACCAGTAAATTGCATTAAATAAAAACATAAACTAAAAACTGCAATAGATATACAAATTACTAAATTACATAAAATCGGCTTCTTTGATAGGAGAATATGTGAAATCCAGAAAAAAATATAACAAGCAATCATCCACCTAACCCAAATGTCAATTTCAAAGATTGAAATCCAACTCATCTTGCCGTCAGCTATAACCCACATTGTCAACATATATATAATATTGGTTACCCAGCAGGTAATAAATAGTTTCGGCAATCGTTTCCGCCAAAAACTTTTTATCAAATTATTTCTTTTGTTCATCGCCAAGGTCAATCCATAGGACGATGTCAAAAAGAAAAATGTCACTCCAATAAAACCAAAAGACGATATCAAATCCTGAATTATATTGCCGTGCACGCTAGGAACATGCACCATTACAACCACAAGACACCAAAAGCCTCTCATTGCGTTAGAGTTATTCTTGTCAAAAAAATTTGACTCCACATTAACAACTGCAGCTTTAGAAGTAATCAAATACATCAAAAAGACTACAATCAAAAACATCATTAGTATATCCATTATCAATCATCCTTACTACACTATGTACCTATTGTATATTTAGCCAAATCATTCAAGTCTGAAATACCATATTCCTTACTTGCTAATACAGAAGCATGAATAGTAATGTCTACTTTAACGTAAATTCGTTTTCCATTAAAATTCTCTTCACATACATTTAATATTGTATTGTATTCTATACTAAATAATCAAGATTTTGCATTTAAGTAAAAATATTTAAAGGGCGTCAAAAACTGACGCCCTTTCTTGTACCTTATATATGTACCATATTTTTAGTTTTTTATGCAGCTACATCCATAGCTCTAACAACTGATGTAAGCTCGTTACCATTAATATCTGAAATAGTAACAAAAACAACTACATTAATTGTATCTCTTGCATTTTGGCACAATTCCTGAACATTATGAATTGAAGAAAGTGCTTTATCTGCAACTCTGGTAAAAACAGAAATAGTACCTTTAACTACTACTGGCTTACCCTCAATTACAGTGTTGTATTCACTAGACACATCAGCACTGCAAGAAGTAAGCTTGTAATCAGCTTCTGTCTCTCTTGTTAAGCTTTCTGCCTTGGCAACTAATGTCTTAGCTTCATCATTATACTGAAGAGCTTCCTTGTATGACTCTGCAGCATTTAATAATCCAGCTATCTTAGAATAATCCTCGCCATATGCATAGCTATATCTCTGTCTCTGTAAATCATCAAGGTTTGCGCTTACACCGTCAAATTCAGCCTTTGCTGAATCACGAATTAACTCAAGATCACCAAAGTATTCTGAATATGCATAGCCTGCTTCTCTAACTATACCATAAGGTGCGTATAAATCAGAATCGATTGAATCATATTCAGCTGTTAAATCTTCAATTTCAGAGTCTATACGAGTTACTTTTTTATACAAATCCGAATAAATTGTTCTTTGGATATTCGCCTCGATATATTCGCCAAGAATCTCTGATACATCACTAATAGTATTCTTTGAGTTAAACAAAAGAGCCTCATATCTTGCAATTCTCTCTTCACTCTCACGTAATAGTGACTCATACCAATCATTATCATAAGGGCTATAGAACTTTTCATCGATAGTATCTTTAGCTCTCTGAAGTTCTTTGCTTCTTTTATCTAATACTCTCTTCTTAGCTAATAATCTTTCTTGCTCGATTAATGACTTCTGATAGTTATCATAAACTTCCCTATTGTCAATAATCTGCTGGTTGTATGCTGCTACAGCATCATTATAATTTTTTTCTGCCTCAGCATACTTTGCTTCGTATTCAGCTAATTCTTCAAGAAGCGCCTTATACTCATCAGCGTCGATTCCACTCTTATCTGCATTAGAATCAAGCTTTTCCTTGTAAGCAGCAATAGCCTCATCAATGAGAGCTACCTTTTCATCTGTTGTAGTTGCTGCTGCAATTCTAGATGCATAATCTCCAAGGCCATTTTCAGCAGCTGCTTTAAGGAACTCATCAGCTGAAGAATCAGTTGCTTCTGCGATCTTATCGTAGTTATCACGAACAGCCTGATTATCATTTTCAGCCTGCTCATAATCGATAGTCGCACCGATATCATCAACTGCCTTCTGCATCTCCTCAAGAGTCTTCTTGTAATTTATAGCACCCGACTCATTAGCTTTATATTCAGCAATGACTGTCTTTAACTCAGAATATGTAATTCTAGTCTTCTGTAAAGCATCTTCTGAGCGCGTCTTAATATCATGTGCTTTTGATAAGTTACTTAATGCATCCCTGTATGGGGCATAATAGCATTCAAACTCAGAATAAAATCCATTCGCATCTCTGAGTTCATCATGCACAGCCATCTGTTTGCTAATCACTTCATCAACTAAACTCTCAAGGTCCATTTCAGCGTTTGTCTTTTCGTTAAGTGCAGACTCTTTAGCCTGATATGCCTTATCATGCTTTGCTGATAATTCAGCATATTCTTTACGCTTATCAAGATCTCCATCTTTATCTATATCCTTCAGACGGCTGTCAGCTGTATCATATGCAGCTCTTTTAACCTGTCTGTCAGATAAAGCATCTGAAAGATCTGAATACCAGTTTTCAGCATTTGTCTCAGAGTTTTCAGCTGCTGCTTCAGCCTGCTCTCTAGCGTAATAGATTTCATCAAACTTAGCATTGCTTTCCTCAAAAGCTTCTTTAGCCTGAAGGAACTCATTTAATCTAAGTTCATACTCAGCCAAAACTTCAGGGCTTACATCAGCACCATCACCTAACTCTTCCTTGAGCGCTAACCACTCTGTGTGAATTTCCTGGTACTCTTTTAATAATTCATCATATTTTGCAGATGCTTCCTGATATCTTACATATTCTTCAGTCTCACTAGAATTAATCTTTGCAAGTTCTTCTTCAAGTTGAGCTTCTTCTTCTTTAAGTCTGCGAACCTCACTATATGCAACCTGATTGGCTTCATCTATAATATCAATTTTTTCCTGCAAATCTGAAGTGTTATTGCATTTTTCGACATATTCTTCCAAGCCGTGATCCTTTGCTGAGTATTCAAAATCAGCTGCAGCCTCATCAGCTTCCTCAACAAAATCATCATAAACTTCATTAACTTGATCGTTCTTCTCTTCAGCTTGATCTAATACGTCTTTTCCACCCTTAAGTAGCTCTTCTGACTTTTCATCATCCAAGTTTTTTGTTTCAACTGCATTATTAGCTTCATCGAGGTACCCTGCTTCCGCAACAGCATCTCCCTCAACAACCTCAGCAGCATCTTTCATAGTTTGGATTTTCGAATCCGTACTAGAAATATCTCCGATATTTGTGGATTGTTCTAATATCGGAATTTGACTACTTACGTCGTCTAGTTCTGCAGCAAATGACTCTGTGGAATTAGTCGAAAGACCAAGAGCCACTACACCGCCGAACACTAACGACTTAATCAAATTGTGTCCGTCTTTTTTCATATAACCTTATTCCTCCTCGAAAATAGTACATAAGATACATTTTATATAATATTGTATTTTAGACTACATAATCAAGTTATTGCCGTAATTTGATCCTTTATATGAATCCCAAATTGCCTGGACAAGCCATTTTCGTCAATGCAACATAAAAAACTCCTGCCGTTTTCTGACAGGAGTTTCTTAAAATATGTACGTTATATATATCTACGAATGTTATTGCATTACGCTGCAACATTTATATTTCTTACTATTGTTGCAACTACACCAGTCATATCAGAAATAGTAACTTGTACTGTTAAATATATAGTATCTCTGGCATTTTCACATAACTGCTGAATATTTCCCACTGACTCAACAGTACTTTCCAAAACTTTTGTATATGCAGAGACCGTTCCTGTTATTACCATTGGTTTGCCTTTAATTACAGTATCATATTCACTAGTTATTGTTGTACTGCAATCAGCAAGCTTGTATGCCAATTCTGTTTCTTTTGTCAAACAGTCTGCACTGTAAACCAACTCTTTAGCCTCATCAGTATACATAAGTGCCATCTTATATACTTCTGCAGCATTTAAAAATCCAGTAACACTATCATATTCTTTTCCTAAAACATATCTATATTTCTGTTTCTTTAAATCGTCAAGCGCTGCACTAACTTCATCTAGATTCTTCTTAGCAAGTTTTTGTTCCTCGTCAACTTCTCCAAAATAATCTGTATATAAGTAATATCCCTCTCGAACTACTCCATATGGTGCATATAAATCATCATGAATTTTCTCATACTCCATAGAAACATCACGCATATCAGAATAAATTCTTGAAGCCTTTGCAAATAAATCTACATAAATAGCTCTTTGGAAAGACGCATCAATGTATTCACCTAAAATTCCCACAACATCTTCGAGAGTATTATTAGGATTAAATAAAATCGTTTCAGCTTTTTCTACTCTTTCGTTTGGCTCTTTCATCACTGAATCGTACCATTCACGATCGTAGTATTTATAAAATTTCTCTTCTACAGTTCCCTTAGCTCTACTAAGTTCTTTTAACTGCTTTTCTAATTCACTTTTTTTTGCTTTTAATCTCTCTTCTTCCTTCAAAGATTGCTCATAAGACTCATAAGCAGCTCTATTCTCGTTGATTTTTTTATCATATGCAGCCCGTGCATCATTATATTTCTTCTCACTTTCAACATAATTCTTCTCATATAGAGCTATCTTTTCAATAAGATTTTGATATTCTTCAGAAGAAATTGCATTATCATCAGCATAGGAATCGAGCTTAGCCTTCAGAGCAACAATTGCTTCATCGATAATTGCTATCTTTTCTTCAGTTGTAGCTGCCGCATTTATTCTATCTACATATCCCTCGAGCCCATTATTACTTGAAGCCTTTTCATACTTCTCAGCTATAGCCTCAGTTGTTTCTTTGATTTTTTCGTATTCGCTGTGTGCAATTTCGTCATTATCCTTAGCTTCTTCATAGTCTATAGTTTTATTTATCTCGTCTACAGCTTTCTGGATATCTTCAACTGCATCTCTTATATTCTGTACGTCAGCCCCTTTAGAACTATATTCAGAAACAACTTCTGTTAAATTTGAATACGCATCTTTTGTCTTTTGAAGGCTTTCATCCGAACGTTTTTTTATCTCTTGAGCTTTAACTAAATTCAAAAGAGCATCGCGATATTCCAAATATATATTATTGAACTCCTGATAATAAGCGTGCTCATCTCTCATTGAAATTCGCAAATCTTCTAACCGCTCAATTATTTCATCATAAAGTGCGTATACATTACTCTCAGCATTAACCACATCAATATATGCATCTTCCTGTGCAAAATATGCTTCCTCTTCACGCTCAGATAACTCTAAATAATATCTGTACTTCTCAAGTTTTCCATCTGCATTTATTTCCTTCAAACGATTATCAGCATCTACATACTCAGCTCTCTTCGTTTGTCTATAAGATAAGGTGTCTGAAAGATCAGAATACCATTTTTCTATTTCTTCCTCAGAATTATCTTCTCCCTGTACTCTTTCATAATATATTTCATCAAACTTAGCATTACTTTCGTCGAGTGCTGCTTTGGCCTGATTAAACTCTTTCAATCTTGTTTCATATTCTGCCAACAAACCAGGGTCAACATTCGCACCATTCCCTAATTCCTCGTTTAGAGCCAGCCATTCATTATGTAGCTCTTCATATATCTTCAACAGTTCTTCGTATTTTTTTATTGCTGCCTCTAGGATAGCATGCTCCTCGGTCTCATTCTTATCTAATTCATCCAACTTTGCTTCAAGTGCAGCTTGCTCCTCTTCCATTTTCTGATATTCACTATATGCATCCTTATCAGCTTCATCAATAATATCTATTTTCTCCTGTAAATCCGCTGTCTCATTGCACTTTTCCACATATTCTTCAAGGCCACGCTCTTTTGCTATATTTTCAAAGTCAGCCGCTTTCTCTTCCACGTCATTTGAAATCTCTCCATAGATTTCTGTCACTTGACCAGCTTTTTCTTCAGCTTGATCAAGCACGTCCTTTCCGCCATTCAATATCTCATCTGATTTTTCTTCGTCAAGATTGTCTGCCGCAATCGCTTCATTTGCAGCATCAAGATACCCCTCTTCAGCAATGGCATCACCCTCAACGACCTCTGCGGCGTCTTCCATTGTCTGAAGTTTAGTATCACTTTCTTCAGCTGAAAAGATGCTATTAGTTTCTTCTAAAATAAGATTTTGTTCTTCTCCCCCTTCGAGTTCCGCAGCTAGTGACTCATTTGAATTAATCGAAAATCCAACTGTTATGATACCACCTACGATTAAAGACTTTATTAATTTTTGTCCTGTTCTTTTCATAATCTCTTTATTGCCTCCTCGAAATTACAAACCTTAGATACATTTTACATTGTATTGTATTCTATGCTACATAATCAAGGTCTTGAAGTAATTTGATATATTTAATTATTAAATAGACATAAAAAGCTCTAGTGACGAAATGTAGGCGCATAAAATTACAAGCCGGAACCGTGATGGTTCCGACCTGTTTCAGTTATAACTATTCAAATATTACTCGTTTAAAAATTGATTCCACTTCCTCAAATGAAATATTAAATGCTTTTAATACTTCAGCGGTCTGTTCTTTTACCGCCTC
>NZ_AUJB01000002.1 GCF_000424005.1 Pseudobutyrivibrio ruminis CF1b
CAAGCCTTTTAAAGCTATACTTCTGACAAAACTTTTCTTATATATAGTTTTCAAGACAGGCTTTATCAATTTACAAGTATGTAACTCTGATACTTTCGTTTTCTATTGATAATTATTTATTGATTGCAATATTAAAATTTCGATTATTATCAATAGATAACGTGTTTATGCGATTAGTAGAAGCTCCATTGATAAATATTATGATTTAGACATCTCAAGCTTAGTTATTTTATCAATGACAAGCGAAAACACTTGGTTTATAGCTTACAAATTGATAAAGCAATCTTAAGGGACCTTGGTTAGAGGTTGTGACTTGCCACAGTCCCAGTTTCAAGCAGGTTGAAACAAATAAAAAGAGAAGCCGGTAAATATCGACTTCTCTTAATCAGATAAACTCATCTTTATCTATTATCCACTTTCTCAGGATACATATCATGATTTGCCATGCGGTTGAAGGCTACCTCTTCCCACTTTGTGCCTGGCTTGCCATAGTTGCAATATGGGTCGATTGAAATGCCTCCTCTTGGAGTGAATTTTCCCCATACCTCGATGTACTTTGGATCCATAAGCTTGATAAGATCCTTCATTATGATGTTTACGCAATCCTCATGGAAATCACCGTGATTTCTGAAGCTGAAAAGGTAAAGCTTTAGTGACTTGCTCTCTACCATCTTCTCACCTGGAACATAAGAGATGATGATGTTTGCAAAATCTGGCTGACCAGTGATTGGGCAAAGTGATGTAAACTCTGGACAGTTAAACTTTACAAAGTAATCGTTCTCAGGATGCTTGTTTAAGAATGTCTGAAGCATCTCTGGTGCGTAGTTATCTGGATATGTGTTGTTCTTGTTTCCTAGAAGGGTTAATGTTCCCTCGTCTTTTCTATCTGCCATAATTATTTACCTCCATATTTCAATTCGTATATACGATAATTAGTTTTCGTATTCAATTGGGTCTGTAACCCCGTTTAACTCAAATGCCGCCTTTCTGTCAATACATGTGCCACACTTGCCACAGGCCTTCTCGTGCCCCTCGTAGCAGCTCCATGTGAGCTCATAAGGAACACCAATCTCAAGTCCCTTCTTCACTACCTGTGACTTTGTAAGGCTTATAAATGGAGCAACAATTTCGAGCTGCTTTCCACTACCCTCATAAATAGCTGTGTTCATGGCATTGTTGAATGCCTCCGAGCAATCTGGGTAAGCATTGCCTGCTGCATCATCGCTGTGTGCTCCATAGTAAATCTTTGAACATCCCTTTGAAAGGGCAATGGCGCTGGCACTTGAAAGGAAAAGACCATTTCTAAATGGCACATAAGTGCTCACTAGCTTTCCTTCTGTCTTTGCAAGCTGCTCAGCATATGACTCCTCTGGAATCTCTCCATCTGAGTGCTGTAAAAGTGTGCAGTCACTGAACTGGAACATTGTAGATAAATCAAGAGTGATGTGCTCTACATTATAGTGCTCGCAAACAGCATCTGCTGCCTTTATCTCCTTATCATGACGCTGTCCGTAGAAGATTGAAAGACCTACTACATTCTCGCTTCCGTATTCTTTTACTGCCATTCCAAGGCAAGTGGTGGAATCTACACCACCACTGACTAAAACTAATGCTTTCATAAATATCTCCTAAAATAATCTCGCTAATAAATCTCTATCTGTCTTAAACTTTCCACGTAAAGTCTGGGTCTGAGTGCGGGCTCCTGCATTCTTGATGCCACGAGCTGTCATGCAAGAGTGGCTTGCTTCGATAAATACAGCCACATCCTCAGAACCTGTAACCATCTGAAGAATCTCAGCAATATCATTTCCGATACGCTCCTGAAGCTGAAGACGCTTTGCAGCCATATCAGCGATACGTGCAATTTTGCTAAGGCCGATAACCTTTCCATTTGGAATATATGCCACGCTGACCTTCATGTCATACATAAGGGCAAGATGATGCTCGCAGTAGCTGAACACCTCGATATCCTTTACGAATACAAGGTCCTGGCTGTTCTCATCATAATAGTCCTCGTCAAAGGTCTTGTTAAACATATCAGCAATCTCCTGATTGCTGTAATTCATTCCCTCGAAAACCTCCTCGTACATGCGGGCAACTCTGTCTGGAGTCTCAATAAGACCTGCTCTGTCAGGGTCGTCACCAAGAGCGATAATTATATTTCTAACGCTTTCCTTAATTAATTCCTTATTAATTGCCATACTGTCCTCTTTCTTACACTCCGCGCTTATCTGGATCCCAGATAAATTTGTGAAGCTGGAGCTGTAATCGAATATCATTACGCTTGTGTTCGATTAAATAATTGACCATATCAGCTGGGTCAATACGTCCGAAAACTGGGCTGATTAGAACTGTGCATTTCATTGCCAGACCGTATGTATCAACAAGCTCACATACCTTATCAAGCTCACTTACGTCTGAGCATACGAACTTAACAGTGTCCTTAGGCTGAAGGAATGCGAAGTTGGATAAATCCATCTTGTCCTCCATACCTGAGCCTGCCAGTTTATAATCAAGTGTAAATGCAGGTGCATTTGGAATAGCTGCAAATGGAACTATGTTAACACTTCCATTTGTCTCAATCTCCACCTTAAGGTCTGGCTCTGCTGCGAAAGCTCTCAAAAGATCCTTAATATCTCTAGCCTTAAGTGGCTCTCCACCTGTAAGTGTGACACGGTTAATACCTGTTGATTTTACATAATCTATAATTTCAGTTTCAGTCATCTGCTCAGCTGGAGCCTCATAGCTACATGCCCATCTTGTATCGCAATAGCTACATGCCAAATTACAACCGCGAAGTCTGATGAATACTGCTAATTCACCTGCGTGCTGCCCCTCGCCATTAATACTGACGAACTTTTCTACTACAAAAAATACTGACATAATTAATCCTCCGAATAGCTTGCACAGTTATTTGGAGTCTCATATACTGTCACTTCTGCAACTGTAAAACCGTATTCCTTAAACTTATCAAAAAAGTACTTTGCAAAATTCTCTGCTGTAGGTCTAAAAGGCACTGCATGCATCTCGAAGTCCTCTGCCGTTAAAGCCGCTACTGTAGCCTCTTTAAGAGAACCTTCTTCATATATAAAGCTGTGGTCGAAAAAGTCTGTCTCCTTTTTAAGAGCATTCTTCACATCGCCGAAATCTACTACCATTCCGCGCTGCTGACCTTCTTTCTGCAGCTTATCTGTCTTAATCTTTAAAATTACTCTCCAGCGATGACCATGTAAATTAGAACACTTTCCTTCATAGCCAGCTAAAAAGTGTGCTCCATCAAATGAAGCTTCTGCAGTTAAATAATACATTGAAAATCTCCTATGAACCCAGGACCTGATATACCAAAGAAATAAAAAAGACTGCGTCCAGCAGCCTCAAAATTACGTAAATAACTAATGTGAGTCCTGGTTTTGTTTATGGACAGGATGGTACTAATGAACTGTCCCTCACTCATATGAGTGAACTTCTATTTTTTAATTGCCAGCATATAATACACCCTAAAATCAAAAAATGCAAGAAAAATAACGAAGAGGTCGCAACAGCTTACGCCATTGCGACCTTCTATATATATTAGGGAGTATAAAAATATGAAAAAGGTTGGGTTTTACGAAGTTATACAAACATTAACGTAATTTAACATTTGTGAATGTAGCTTTGGAACCATCTTTCTTAGTTCCATTAAAGCCGAATGAAACAGATGAGCCAGCTTCTACTGTACCATTATAAGATTCGTTCGTAAGTACGTAGTGCTTACCCTTGTGTGAAGAAATCTTAGCATTCCAGATTGCTGTGATTTCAACATCACTATCGAACTCTACTGTCCATCCATTAAGGGTTTTGTTTGTGTTATTGTTTACTGTATTATTTGCTGAAAAGCCTGTGCCCCAATCAGATGGAATGTCAAAGGTAACACTTCCACCTGTTGTCTGTCCTGCCTCAGGAGTAGGAGTAGGGGTAGGTTTTGAGGTAGGTGTTGGGGTTGGCTTTGGTGTTGGCTTAACTGTAGGCTTAGGGGTAGGTGTTGGTGTAGGCTTTGGAGTAGGGGTAGGGGTTGGGTTTACGCTACCACTGTTTCCATTAAGTGCCTTACATGTCTTTACGAGCCACTTACCCGCCTCTGTAAGATCTGATTCTGTCCAGTTGCTTGTTTTGTTACATGATGATGAAATAACTGAAGCAGACTCATTCTTATTACATAAGCTCCATAATGCAAAACTGATGTTGTTCTCTTTGAAGAGCTTCATCCAATCATCAGCATTGCTGAAATCGTATCCACCGTTTCCAGAAGCATCGCATACACCAAACTCTGTACAGATAACTGGTGTGCCTGCCTTAACGGCCTTTCTTACGTTTTCTTTAATATTGTCATAATGTGTTGCCGCGTAGAAATGAACTGTGTACATGATGTTCTCAAAACCATCATTCTTAAGTGGCTTATCCGCAACCTGATCTACTCTCTGAGACCAGTCATTTGTACCACAGATGATGATGTTCTTAGCACCTGTACCTCTGATGATGCCAGCAATTGTCTTGCTGTATGTGTATAAATCTTTTCCACTGCCGTCATACCAGTTTGTACCAGTAGGCTCATTTGCAATCTCGAAGATTACATTGTCAACATTCTTGTACTTTACCGCATATTTAGTAAAGAATGTCTTTGCAGCATCAATGTCCTCATTAGGGTTATAACTTAAAACGTGCCAATCGATGATTACATACATTCCTAAATCCTTAGCTGCTGAAACAGCTTCATCGATTTTCTTGTCCATTAAGTCCTTATTTCCCTGAGTATAGCCATTCTCCCTGGCATATACTGCAAGTCTTACAGTGTCGATTCCCCAATCATCCCTCAGGCTCCTAAAGCTATCCTTGCTTATGTACTGTGGAAACCATTGTACACCGTGTGTACTAATTCCATGCAACTGTACCGGCTTACCATTCTTGTCTACGATAGTTGGTGCAGCATAACCATTTGTCTTTTTTACTGATAATGTACCATGCTGTCCAACCGGAGTCTGAGCTTTAGACACGGTGTTCGCCTGTACTGTAACGTTTGCAGCATTAACATTTGAAATGGAGGCGGGCCCGCTAACCCCCAATGCCATAGCTAATGCGCATGAAGTAATAAGTCTTACTCTTCTTTTCATTACATATTCTGCCCTTTCTGATTATTAATAAACAATTTATAAAAAACTGTTTATTTTCGCTTGCGAGTACACTATAACATAAGCCTCCATGAATGTAAACATTTTTGTAATATTTTTGTTATAAATATGAACTTTTTTGTAATATATTTTTCTGACAATTTCCATTTTTCCCAGTAAAATAGGGACTTCCGAGGAAGTCCCTGATAATAATTATTTTTTATTAATTTACAATAAAATATAGATTAAACACATCACAATTAAGAAAATGATATTTGCCAATGTGAAAACACCCATATATTTTTTCTTATCAGCTCCGTCAATATAGCTGTACTGTTTAAAAGAAATCAGGCTGGCCATGGATGCAATCAGCGTACCAAGTCCACCAAGATTCGTTCCAATAATCAACTTATCAACATTATTTGTGAATCCTGAACAGAGAATTGCTGCTGGGACATTGCTGATGAACTGGCTTAGGAAAATGGATACTCCCACCTCGTTAATCTGTAAAAAGCTACCTATAGCATCGGATAACGCTGGGATTCGCTTAATGTTTCCTATAAAAATAAATAAGAAAATAAATGTAAACAAAAGTGAGTAATCCGGCTTTCTAAGTACACGTCTATCAAATACCAAAGTAAGCACCACCACTATCGCTAATCCAATTCTATAATCTAAGGCTCTGGCTACTACAAGGATAGATACTAAAAACGTAAATACGTACATAGCTATCATATTCCTGTCGCGCTTGGTACGCTCATATATATGCTTTTCCGCCAACGTAACTGGAGCAGCCTTCACAAATACAAATCCACAGATAATCAAAAGAATAAGAGCTACTATGCTGTATGGCAACATGAGCTTTATGAATGCACCAAGACTCATGCCTGTCAGAGAATACAAATATAAATTTTGCGGATTTCCAAGAGGTGTAAGCATGCTGCCAAGGTTTGCAGCGATTGTCTCAAGAACAATTACAATAATGTATAAATCTCTGCGATTGGAAATAGACAAAGTAACAATTGAAAATGGCACAAAGGTAAGAAGTGCCACATCATTTGTGATAAACATTGCAGAGAAAAAGCAAAGACCTATCAACACAAGCACAACTCCTCTGATAGAGCTCATCTTTGCCACAAGCAATTCTCCTATCTGTCTGAATACCTGAAGACGCTGAAGCCCTGCCATGGTAATCATCAAGGCAAGTAAAATGCTTAATGTTCTAAAATCAATGTAATCTATGTACTTGTTATCTGGGTGTACAACAAAGCTGGACACCACTGCCAAAACAAAGGCTACCACTAATACTATTTCATTTCTTATAAAGTTTTTTACTGCTTCCATTTATTTATACTCCAAAATTTAAGGCTTGGCACATGGCCAAGCCTTATAATACTACAAGTCTCTGGATTTTTCTATGCAGACACGCTCTGCTTCGATTACTGCATTTCTGAAACCAAGGGCCTCAAGAGCTGCAACAGCCTCTATAGTGGTGCCACCTGGTGAGCAAACATTATCCTTTAGCACTCCTGGATGCTCTCCTGTTTCAAGAACCATCTTTGCAGAACCAAGAACTGCCTGAGCCGCGAACTTATAAGCCTGTGCTCTTGGCATGCCCTCTGCAACTGCACCATCTGCAAGTGCCTCAATAAACATATATACATAAGCTGGAGATGATCCGCTGATACCAACAACTGCATCCTGCAATTTTTCAGGAACAATCTCAGCCTTTCCAAAGGATTCAAAAAGCTCAACAACTATTTCAATATCCTCTTCAGTTACTAGCTCGTTTGGGCTTAAAGCACTCATTGCCTCTCCAACAAGAGCTGGTGTGTTAGGCATAACACGAATTAGCTTTAAATCCTTGCCAAATAATTCTTTCAAACGTGCAAGTGACTGTCCTGCAGCAATACTAACAACAACCTTGTCACTAAAATCCATATCCTTTATTCCACCAATTGCATCAGGAAGATACTGTGGTTTTACTGCAATAATAATGATGTCAGAAAAATCTACAACGTCCCTATTACTGATACTTGTATTTACACCAAGCTCACCACTAAGCTCATCCAATGTAGCCTGGAAAATATCACTTGCCATTATGTCCTGTGCCTCAACTGTACCTGATGAGATGATTCCTCCCATCATGGAACTACCCATGTTTCCAGCACCAATAAAACCTATCTTCATGTTTTCCTCCTTGCAATCAAAAAAGCCCTATAACAACACACTAAGTGTATCATTTTAGAATTATTCTGTACATTCATTTTTCCTTGTTTCATGGCTGCTGGTAGTATAATGGGACAATATTTACTACCTAGAAAATCCCGCGGTTTTGTAGGTAGTAGAGCAAATCAAGTAGCAAAATATATAAAATTTCCATCCAAAAATTGGAATGCAATCATTGGTACTAATGGTAACACCACTTTTGGATTCCAGAGATCAGGTGAAATTGGCGATGTTATTGAATATCTTTTATATTCTTGCTCCCCCACTGGCACTACTTGTAATCAAGCTTTTTATCAGATATAATCCAATAAATATCGTAAATACGAAGCGCAAATAGGAGACAAGATGAAATTATTCAGCCAATATAAGGGTTTAAATAGGGCCAACTACATATTATTTATAGGTCGAATTGTCACCAATATGGGTGCCATGATTTGGCCTATGCTAACACTTATTCTTAATAAGAAAATTGGGTTCAATGCCACTGAAACTGCGCTTTTTACTATTTTCTCTGGCATTTTATTTTTACCTGCAAATCTTTTGGGTGGACATGTGGCTGACAGGTTCAATAAGAAGCATGTCATTATTTACTGTGACATTGTGTCTATTGTTTTATTTGTCATCAGTGGTTTCCTGCCTCTTTCAATATTCTCCATCTGCGTACTGTTGGTAGGCGCTTTTTTCCAGACTTTGGAAAGCCCTGCATATCAGGCTCTGGTTGCTGATATTACACCTGCAGAAAAAAGAGAAAAAGCATTTTCTTTATTATATTTAGGAGCTAATATCGGACTTATCCTCTCGCCTACATTAGCTGGATTGCTTTTCAATAATTATCTCTGGCTGTGTTTTGTAATCAGTGGTCTGTCTATCAGTGTATCAACAGTATTAATTGGACTGTTCGTAAAAGATGAAAAGCTGGAGGAAGCTCCTACAGAGGATGTAGAAGAATCCGCCGACGATGGCCTAAACATCTGGAGCATTATCAGAAATAGCGGTGCATTGATTGCATTTATTATTTCGTTGGCATTTTATCAGGGCGCGTACTCTCAATTTGGATACCTTATGCCTTTAGACATAGCAAAAGCCTTTCCGGAGAAAGGCTCAGTAATTTATGGAACTATCACTAGTGTAAACTGTTTCTTAGTAGTTTTGTTTACACCTATTATCACTATGGTATTTGAAAAAGTAGATCTGACCAAAAAGTTTGCTTTTGGAGTGTTCCTTCAGGTCGTTAGCTTTGCAGCATTCCTATTATCATTTGGAATCATTGGCGGCTACTATGTTTCAATCGCCTTATTTACTTTTGGTGAAATCCTTACCACCATTATGATGGGCGCATTCCTTGCAGAACGTGTACCTGAAAGCCATAGAGGTCGCATCTTTGGTGTGACAAACTTCGCCGGTGCTTTTATGCAGGGCATCACACAGTTCGGCAGTGGAAGAATGTTTGACACCTTCGGCCCTGCCTACGCCTGGGCCTTCTCTATTGCAATGACAATGGTCGCTGTCATCGCAGCACTGATGCTTGTATACCTGGACAAAAAAGAGTTTAGTCAGCTGTATGTACAGGCTGACTAAACTCATCATCTTACGTATTTGATTACTGCACTTTTCTATTTCCTGCAAGAACCTCTTTATAATCCTCCAGGTTCTTTCTTAGAAGTACAGGGATATTAAGCTCATATGGGCAGTGTGTCATGCATTTTCCGCATTCAATACAGTCGTTGATTTTTTCCATTTCTGCCTGCCAGTGTTCGCTGAGCCATCCAGCACTAGGTGCTCTTCTAAGCATAAGAATCATTCTGTTACACTGGTTAATCTGGATACCAACTGTGCAAGGCATGCAGTAGCCACATCCACGACAGAATTCTCCACTAAGCTCATTCTTCTCATCCGCAATAAACTTAGCTATTTCAGAATCATATTCTGGTGTATTATCCATATATGATAGCCATTCATCCAGCTCAGATTCCTTTTGTATTCCCCAGATTGGAACTGCTCCGTCAAACTGGCTGATGAAAGCCATAGCAGCCTTAGAATTTGTAATTAATCCTCCAGCCAAGCCCTTCATCCCAATGAAGCCCACATTGTTTTCATTACAAAGCTTTAGAAGCTCTATCTCCTTATCTGATGCAAGATAGCTCATAGGGTATTGAACTGTTTCATATAATCCAGACTCAATAAGCTCTTTGGCAACACCAAGCTTATGTGCAGTTCCAGCAATATGGCGTATCTTTCCCTGGCGCTTAGCCTCTTCCATACACTCATACATACCAGTTCCATCTCCAGGCTTGTAGCACTGTCCCATCATATGAAACTGATAAATATCAATGTAATCAGTTTTAAGATTTGTAAGGGATGTATCCAAATCCTTCCAAAAATCATCTGGAGTCTTTGCTGCTGTTTTTGTAGCAATTACGATTTCTTCCCTTTTAACAAAGCCTGTTCCAAAGGCCTCTCCCAGCTTTATCTCGCTATCGCTATATGCTCTGGCTGTATCGAAAAATCGCATACCTCCATCATAAGCTTTTCTGAGAATCCTTACTGCTTCTTCCACAGAAACTCTTTGGATTGGAAGTGCCCCAAAACCATTCTGTGGAACCTTAATACCAGTGCGTCCTAATGTGACTTCTTTCATAGCAACACCTTATACAGCCTTCATATTGATAAGCTTCTCAAGATATGCGATACGTGCGCAAACTGTAAATACATCTGCTGCCTGCTCAAGCTCTTCGATTGGTGGAAGTGATGGAGCGAAGCGGATGATTGAATCGTTAGGGTCCATGTGATATGGGAATGGAGCGCCTGCTGGTGTAAGAACAACGCCTGCCTCCTTAGCCAAATCTACGATACGAGTAGCTGTACCCTTTGGAGCCTCAAATGTGATGAAGTATCCACCCTTTGGTGAAATCCAGCTACCACACTCTGGCTCAGCCAAATCTCTTTCCATTGTCTTGATTACAAGCTCAAACTTAGGACGAAGAATCTTAGCATGCTTCTCCATGTGCTTATCAACTGATTCTACATCTGCAAAATATCTTGCGTGACGAATCATATTTACCTTATCGAATCCAATTGTCTGAACTGTAAGTGTCTTCTTAAGCTCCTCACGATTTCTATGATTGCAAGCGATAGCAGCGATTCCAGCCCCTGCAAATGTAATCTTTGAAGTAGATGCAAACTCAAATACTAAGTCTGGATTATCTGCTTCCTCACACTCGTGAAGAATATTTAAAATCTTCTTCTTTTCCTTATATAAGTGATGTACCGCATATGCGTTATCCCAGAATACTCTGAAGTCCTTAGCTGCAGGCTTAAGATTAGCCATACGTCTAACAACCTCATCAGAATATACGATACCCTGTGGATTAGAATACTTAGGTACACACCAGATACCCTTGATGCTGTCGTCTGCTGCAACTAAGCCTTCTACAACATCCATATCTGGACCGTCCTCGTTCATTGGGACGTTAATCATATCAAAACCAAAATGCTGTGTAATAGCGAAATGTCTGTCATAACCTGGTACTGGGCATAACCATCTTACTCTTTCAAGCTTGCACCATGGTGTACATCCACCGAAACCAAACATGTAACCGCGAGCCACTGCATCAAACATAAGATTAAGTGATGAGTTTCCTCCTACGATAACCTGCTCTGGCTGGCAATCCATAATCTCTGCCATAAGATGCTGTGCTTCAACGATGCCCTCAAGCTGTCCGTAATTTCTAGTCTCTACTCCGTTCATGCACTTCATAAGAGACTTGCCGTCGAGAATATCTAAAAGAGGCATAGAAAGATTAAGCTGCTCTGTTGATGGCTTCCCTCTACTCATATCGAGCTTAAGGCCTTTTCGCTGCCAGTCTTTGTACTGACTAAAGAGCTGCTCCTTCTCTGCTTCTAATTCCTGTAATGACATTTCGCTGTACTTTTTCATTGCATGGTCCTTCCTTTATTACCTAATTTATTTATCATTACGTACTTTATCCAAGTACTCATTGATAATCTGTTCATATCCCAGATTTCCTGGTCGATAGAAATCACCGATTTCCAAACCTTCAGGTAAGTAACGTTGATGTGAAAAGTGATTTGGAAAATCGTGTGCATATTCGTAGCCAATGCCGTGCCCCAGCTTTCCAGCTGATTTGTAGTGAGCATCCTGAAGGTGAGTAGGTATTGGTCGCGTGGTATTATTCTTCACCTCTGCCATAGCCAAATCAATAGCTCCGTAGGCTGAATTTGACTTTGGTGCGCAGGCTACATATGTGGCTGCGTGTGAAAGAATAATACGTGATTCTGGCATTCCGATTCTCTCAACTGCCAGAAACGCATTTGTAGCAACTACAAGCGCCATAGGATCTGCATTTCCTACATCCTCAGATGCGCAGATGCAAATACGTCTGGCAATAAACTTTGGATCCTCTCCTGCGTATAGCATTCTAGCTAGATAATAAACTGCTGCATCAGGATCCGAGCCTCTCATACTCTTTATAAAAGCAGAGATGGTGTCATAATGGTTATCGCCATCTTTGTCGTATTTTATAACTCTTCTCTGAATACATTCGCTGGCCACATCTATTGTAATATGAATTTTTCCATCTTCGGCTCTGTCTGTAGTGAGCACACCAAGCTCGATTGCTGTAAGGGCACTTCTGGCATCGCCATTGGCAATGTCTGCCAAGAAATCAAGTGCATCATCATCAATGACTGCATCATAGCTTCCCAGTCCCTTTTCGCTGTCGGTGATTGCTCGCATTATCAAAGTCTTAATGTCATCTGCCTCAAGTGGCTTCAGTTCGAAGATGATAGACCTTGATAGAAGAGCTCCGTTAACCTCGAAATAAGGGTTTTCTGTGGTGGCACCAATAAGGATGATGGTGCCATCTTCAACAAATGGAAGCAGGTAGTCCTGCTGCCCCTTGTTGAATCTATGAATCTCATCTATAAACAAGATGGTCTTTTTGCCGTAAGCCCCGAGCGTTTGCTTTGCGGCCTCCACCACGGCCTCCATGTCCTTCTTTCCCGATGTGGTGGCATTTATAGATGTAAATTCCGCTGCTGTAGTATGGGCAATAACCTGAGCAAGAGTAGTCTTGCCTGTGCCAGGAGGCCCATAAAATATGATAGAAGAAAGCTTGTCTGCCTTGATGGCACGATATAGGAGCTTATCCTTGCCAATGATGTGCTGCTGGCCTACTACCTCATCAAGTGTGGTAGGTCGAAGACGAGCTGCAAGTGGCGACTCCTTTTTCTTGGCTTCCTGCCTCATATAATCAAAAAGATCCATGTGATACCTTCCTATTTTTTCGAATTATTAGCACAAACATTATAGCACAAACGTTCTATTCATAAAATAAAAATAGTATCAAAAGCTTTCACTTTAGTAAGCTAAAGTAATCACCTTTGATACTATACTATAATTCAATCCATATTACAATAAAAAGTTTGTCCCCGGGAGACATTTGTCCGTAGTGCACAAATTTTCATCTCTAATAATTCTATTTTGCATCTTTTATATAGTTATGTATTTCCTCTACTGAAGGCATAACCCTAAGAGCTCCTCGTCGCGTAGTAATAAGAGAAGCAGCTGCATTTGCTGTTGTTAACATCTCTTTAAGAGAAGCCTCATCATAATTGTCTATTCCAACCTCAAGAACAGAATTGATAACTGACCCCATGAATGTATCTCCTGCACCTGTTGTTTCAATAGTATTAGGATTTAAAAATGGAGCACACTCTACAACAGTATCACCATACAAGGCATAGCTGCCATCTTTACCAAGTGTGGCACATACAAGCTTTATTCCATATTTTTCCTTAATAATCTGAGCCCCTTTAAGGATATCTGTCTCTCCAGTAAAGAACTCTATTTCATTATCAGAGATTTTAAGAATATCGCATTTACGGAATCCAAAATCCATTTTTTCTTTAGCGATTTCTAAATCTGACCAAAGTGGTGGTCTAAGATTAGGGTCAAAGCTTACTAAGATACCGCTTTCTTTTGCAGTATCCAAAGCCTTAATAGTTGCTTCTTCCACAGTCTTGTGTGTCATAGAAAGGGTACCGAAATGGAAAATCTTGGCACTCTTAATAAGGTCAGTATCTACCTCTTCAGCTGAAAGCATAACATCTGCACCGGGATTTCTATAGAAAGAAAAGTCCCTGTCACCATCCTCATAGGTATGAACAAATGCAAGAGTAGTATGAACATCCTTGTCATACTTTAATCCACTTACATTAATGCCAAGACCTGCTACAGTATTTGAAAGCATATGACCAAAATTATCATCTCCAACCTTACCTATAAAGGCTGTGGACTTGCCATAATTTTGGAGCATTGCAAGCACATTACAAGGAGCTCCACCTGGATTTGCCTCCAACAGTGGATTTCCATGCTCACTTATGCCATTTTCAGTAAAGTCTATTAATAGCTCTCCTAATGCAACTACATCAACCATTTATTAATCTCCCTAAGCGCTTTTTATAAATCGTATTTAACAATGTTAAGAATTGCATCTTCATTTGTATTGAAGAAGATTCCATCGCATGATACATCTGTAGGAAGTGAAGCTGTCATTACATAAAGACCATCCTCAAAAAATACTTCCATACTGTATCTATCCATAACAATTCTAAGCTTGATAGAATCCTTATTCCAAGGAATATGAGCTCTACGCTGGTGCACTATTGCTCGTCTGCTACCAGAGAACTTTCTATCGATTTTTGCGATATTCTCCTTAGGTCTAAGAACAATATCGGTATGATATTTTTCATCTGCTGCAATAGAAATGACAAACTTGTCAAACATTGCATCAACATCTTTTGGTCTTACTTCAAGCTCTAAATCTACACAACGACCATTGATTCCTTCAAGAGAAATTGCTCCGTCAATTGACTCACTATCTCTGTCCTTCAAATCTGTTGTTGCAGAAATTTCAAAGTCTTTGTACTCAACCTTGCCGCTTCTCATGTCCTCTAATTCTTTGATTGGCCACTGGCGTAATCTTCCATCTTTGATAGAGATTTCTCTTGGAAGAGCCATCTGTCCGAACCAAGGCTCTCTGGCGTCGTGAGCACCTGCTGTATCCCAGTTCTGCATCCAACCAATCATTACACGTCTGCCATCTACCATTTCAACAGTCTGCATAGCGTAATAATCGATACCATAATCTACAGCCTGAACCTTTTCCTCTGTAAAGGAATCGGTAGCATCATCATATCCACCAATAATGCAGATATTTCCATTACCATTATGGAATTCGAAGCCTTCTGGAAGCATATCCTGTGGGCTTGTAAGAAGAACCCCCTTGCCATCTAATTCAAAGAAATCAGGGCATTCCCACATAAGACCATATCTCCCCTTATTAGACGCGAAAACCTTTTCAAATTCCCATTTAAAGCAATCGTTACTCTTGAATAATAAGAGCTGTCCGCTGCCATCTGCTGCACGGTTAGCAACTAATACTCTGTATGTGCCATCTTTTTTCTTCCAAATCTTTGGATCTCTGAAATCAGTTTTGCTAGATCCCTCTGGAATCAAATCAGCATTAATAACTGGGTTGTTTTCGTATTTTTCATAATCAATTCCATCACCAACAGCAACACACTGTGTCTGGAATTCTTTCATCTGTCCATTTTCTACTGTGCGCTTCATAACACCTGTGTACATAAGAAGATGTCTACCATCCTCAAGTGTAATAGCGCTTCCAGAAAATACTCCATCCTTATCATAGAATTCGTCTGGAGCTAAAGCTGCAGGAAGGAACTCCCAATGAAGTAAATCAGTACTTACTGCATGACCCCAGTGCATTGGGCCCCAGTGGGCATCATATGGATGATACTGATAAAACATGTGATATTTGCCTTCATAATAGCAAAGACCATTTGGATCATTCATCCAACCAACACGTGGTGTTAAATGAAACTTTGGTCGGGTTTCTTTTGCAATAAGTTTTTCCTGTGCTTCTTCGTATTTTCTTGCTTCGCGAAGAGTCTGACTGTTCATAGTTAATTAAATTCCTTCCTAAGTTATAGCTTGTTTATAAAAACTTTGTGGGCAACTTATAAAAGCGCCCACAAAATACTTTTAGTTAGCGTAGAAATCGTCAAAGTACTTCTGATAAATATCAAGGTACTCTGCTACACCATAATCATCTACCTGCTTGAGGTAAGCATTCCAAGAATCATCTGTGATACCATCTCTGATGAACTCAGCCTTGCTTGAGTTAAGGTAGCTTACTAAGTCTGCCTGGATTGCTGAAAGCTTCTCTGTATCTTCAGAGTTCATAAATACACGTGGGTATACATACTTGCCGTGCATATCATCTGTATAGTAATCCTTAATCCAATCAAGACGATACTGAGCATCATCTGGGCAAGTTACATACTTTCCGTAGTACTCATCTAAGATTGCAAGAGGACCACCAACACACTCAGCCTCACGTACTTCTACTGGAGAAGCATCGCCAAGTGGTGCATGCTTAAGCATCTTCTCGCCATCAGCGTTCTCGCCTAATTCAAAGATATCGAAATCATCGTCCTCACCATATGTTCCCCAGTTGTTCTGTGGAGACTGGAATGGATCGTACATCTTGTCAAGCCAAGCGCAAACGAATGCAGGATTCTTACATACACTTGTGATTACGCAACGACCTCTGTCGAAACCTGATGTGAATGAACCGTTCTGTGGTGTAACGTTTACTGTATCAGCCTTTAAAGCCTTAAGTGGTACATAGTCTGTAATGTTATCGATGTTAGCAACATCCCAAGAGAAGCAAACACCATATCTGTGTGACTTACCCTTTGCTACGTATGTAGCCCAGTCCTGAGTAAAGCACTCTGGGTCGATGAGGCCTTCAGCGTAAAGCTTGTGGAGCCATTCTGTACCCTTTCTGAAACCATCTGTTGTTGCTGTACAAATAACCTTCTTGTCATCTGTTACTGCAATATGCTGACCCATATCTACATCACCGATACCATCGCCAAAACCGTTTGTAAGAAGGTTTGGATCCTGATCGTTTACGATGCAAGACATAGGAATGATGTCACCATCAATACCGAATTCCTTCTGAAGCTCTGAAGCGTGCTCCTGGAATGCTAAAAGTACCTGCTCGAACTCATCAACTGTTGTAGGTGTCTCAAGTCCAAGGAAGTCAAGCCACTTCTGGTTGATGAATGTCATGTTGTTACCAACTGTCTGGATAGCTGTCTTTTCGCTACCAAGCTGCTCGATCCAAGGAAGTGCCCAAATGTGTCCATCCTCATCCTCGCACATTGTTCTGTACTCTGGGTACTTATCAAATACTGCCTTAAGATTTGGCATGTTGTTGTCAATGTACTCTTCAACTGGAACGATAACGCCCTGATCTGCATATCTGATTAAGTCGTTGTCGCCAAAACCAGCGTTAAATACCATATCTGTAAGTGTGTTTACATTTGACATATTGAGGGAAATCTTATCACCCCACTGATCAGATGAGATTGCTGTCCAATCAACATGTACGTTTGTCTCTTCCTCAAGTCTCTTGAAGATTGTACGGTTGTTAGGATTCTCCTCTGTTCCTACAGGATAGCTGATTGTTCCTGTGATTGTTACCTGCTCTGCAAGTGGCCAAGTGATGTTGCTTGCATCTACCTTATCTGCATTGCTGGCACCGTTGCCACCCTTGCCACAGCCGACAAACATTGATGAAGCCATTGTCATCGCAAGAGCTGCAGCTACAATACGTTTTGCATTTCTCTTCTTCATTTTCTTGTTCTCCTCCTAATTTATATAACAGCTTTTGCTGCTATTTACTTATTAACCCTTTACTGAACCAACCATGATACCTGCATCGAAGTACTTCTGGAAGAATGGATACATTACTAAAAGTGGTAAACTTGAAATAATGATGGTTGCGTACTTAAGTAGTTCTGCCAATTGTGCTCTCTGAGCTGTCGACTGCATATCAGCAATCATTCCCGGATCTGGCTGATTTTGAATCAGTATAGATCTTAAAACCAACTGCAAAGGTTGTTTTGAAGCAGAATTAAGATATATCATAGCGTCGAAATAACTATTCCACATTCCAACGAACTGCCATAGACAGAGAACAGCAATTACAGGAGCACAAACTGGCAAAAGGATTTTGAAGAAAAAGGTTAGTTCATTAGCTCCGTCTACTTCTGCAGCTTCTCTTAACTCTGAAGGAATACCTCTATAATATGTTCTGGCAATAATCATATTCCAAACTGAAAATGTTCCAGGAAGGATTACTGCCCACATGCTATCAAGCAAGCCCATTTTGCTTATCAACAAATATGTAGGAATCAATCCACCACCAAAGAACATAGTAATCATAAAAATGGTGTTAAAGAATTTTCTTCCCTTGAACTCCTCCAATGACATTGGATAAGCACAAAGCATTGTGATAAACACAGATAAAAATGTAAATAAAACTGAATATAGAATTGAGTTTTTAAATCCAACCCAAATCTGTGCATTTGAAATTACTCTTTCATAAGCGGTAAGTGTCCATTTTTCTAAATCAAATGTAAGACCCTTGTTCTGAAGAGTGATTGGATCCATAAATGATGCGATAACGATGTAAATCATAGGTACAATAATCGCAAGAACGAATAGACCCAAAAGTATATATCCAATAAGTAAGAATGTCTTATCGCCTAGTGAATACTTGGCGAATTTACTTTTTTTCTTCTTTGTTTCCATCATAACCTCCAATTAAAGTCCCTGTCCGTCATTCATCTTTTCAACCACCTTATTAACAACGATTAATAAGATAAGGTTGATAACAGTGTTGAACAAACCAACGGCTGTTGAATAACTATAGTTTCCATCCAAAAGACCTTTCTTATATACATAGGTAGCAATGATTTCTGATGCACCTAAGTTCAAATCTGTCTGTAATGCGTATGCCTTTTCAAAGCCAAGGCTCATGATGTTTCCGGCCTGAAGAATAAACTGGATAACTACCATATCTTTAATTGCTGGCCACTCAACTGCTTTGATCTGCTGGAAGATGTTTGCTCCATCAATCTGAGCAGCTTCTTTAAGTTCCTGGCTGGCATTTGCAAGTGCTGCAGTGTACATAATTGATGCCCAACCTGCACCCTGCCAGATACCAGATATAATGTAAATTGGTCTGAACGCTTCTGGTAATGTTAGGAAATTGATTGTAGTTCCAAGTAACATATTAAGTGGTCCTGTTACTGAAAGGAAAATTCTAACCATACCGCAAAGTACGATAACTGAGATAAAGTTTGGCATATAGAGTACCAACTGAATCTTCTGTTTGATTCGTGCGCTCTCTATTCTATTAAGTAATAGTGCTAAGATAATTGGTACTGGGAATCCCCACAATAATCCGAACACACTAAGCTTCAAAGTGTTTACCAGATATGTCATAAAATCTGGTGATGTAAGAAATTGCTTGAAATATTCAAAACCAACCCACTCACTATTTAAGAATCCTTTGAATGGACTGTACTTTTCAAAAGCAATCAATATACCACCCATTGGTAAGTATCTGAAAATTATAGTCAGTAATAATGCTGGTCCTAAAAAGAACACATATAATCTCCAATGATGCATCACATACAACCAAGTGTTATGCATTTTCGCCTTCGTCTTCATTTCTCCTCCTTATGTTGCACTTGTTTGTGCATTTGTGCATTTGCACAAGTTTTTCGATGTGTTAAATATAGCACATTTTTACATATGTCGCAATTGTTATTTCATGTTTGTGTAAAGTATACAGAATGGCCTGTTTACTTTTGTTCAAATGTATCATAATTTTTTCACATTTTTACATTTGACAAAATGATTTTTACATTTTATGATAGTTAGGACAATAAAAATCAACTACGTTTGGGGGATTATTATGGCGAATAAAGTCACCATTCAAGATATTGCAGATGCCCTCGGGGTATCTAGAAATACAGTTTCAAAGGCTATCAATAATACAGGTATCTTAGCAGATGCCACCAGAGAAAAGGTTTTGGCAAAAGCTGTTGAGATGGGATATAAGCAATTCTCATATGCTAATTCTATGGAAGATTTCCTAGATAAGGCCTCAGCAAAAAAACCTTTAGCAACTGGAGATATTGCTTTTTTCAGTGGCTCATTTCTAGACAATTCACATTTTGCATCTACTATGCTTGATAAATTTCAATATGAAATAACACAACTTGGCTATGGACTTACAATGCAGAGAATCACACCTGAGAATGTTGAGGCACTTAGTTTACCAGCTAGCTTTAATAAGGAAAGAACTCAAGGCATCATCTGTGTCGAAATGTTTAATCAAAAGTACTGTGAAATGCTTTGCGAGTTAAACATTCCTATATTATTTGTAGATGCTCCCGTAGGAAGCTACACCCATCAGCTTGCTGGTGATGTTCTTCTTATGGACAACACCACTGGCATCTTCACTCTCATCTCTGAGATGAAAAAACGCGGTGTAAAAGAAATAGGATTCATAGGAGAATCAAATCACTGTCGATCTTTCTTTGAAAGATATGTAGCCTTTAGAAACGCCATGTTTTTAAATGGTCTTGAGATTGACGAGAAATACTGTCTCACAGATATCCATACGCATGGACCAGAATACTTTGCTTGTCTTTTCGAAAAGCTATCAAAGCTCGAGAAATTACCAGAGCTATTTATCTGCGCAAATGATTTCGTTGCTATCGATCTTGTAAACTGTCTCAAGATCCAAAAGCATTCATACCCAGAGGATGTTATGATTTGTGGCTTCGATGATTCTGCAGAATCAAAAGTTATGACTCCTGCACTCACCACCTGCCACATTCATTCCCAGATTATGGGATTTACTGCTGCAAATCTTTTAGTATCAAGAATTGAGCAGCCAGATTTGAACTATCGTACCGTATATACGGAGGCAAATCTTATTTTAAGAGGTTCCACTAAAGATTAATATTCACATAACAAAAAAGGTTGTCCACTTGATAGTGATCAACCTTTTTTGTTACTTTAGGCGGTAGTGGCGGTGCTGCCCTTCATTATTTTGAAGGTGGCAACCAAGTAGAATTTAAGGAATTTTCACTTTAAAATATCCCATCAAATCCTACTTCCCAAAAAGCCTTATTTTATAGGCTCTGTGAGACTTAGTAATTTATCTTTTATTTAAAGTAATCTAGCATCTTACTAATTGATTCTTTTTCCGATTTATCAAAATCCATATTATCGCTTTGTACATAGTTCATAATTATTGTTTGAAGTCCATTCAAGATGCTAACACCACCTATGTCATCATATGCAACAGGCTTATCACTCATCGGACCATATACAAACTTTGTGCCTGTATATATTTCAAAAACAGGATTTGAGTCAAATAGCTTAGCGTATTGTTTTGCCTGTTCCAAAGAAGAAATCATGTTTTCTTTATCTTTTAGCAAACAATAGTCGAGAGCTGTTTGCAAATGCATCATTGCCAGTGTGCGATGAAAATAACACACACTATTACCTTTTATCATCCCCTTGATTATTGAAACCAGCCATGATAGTAATTCTATTGAATCGCCATATTTTTTCATTTTTATCAAATGCCCATTTAATTGGGCTACTGCACTATAAATATCAAACACGCCCAAATTGATTGCCTTATCATAATAGTCCAGTGCTTCATCTTTTCTCCCCAGACTATAAAGTCTATCACCCACCAAATCATTAAATACACCTTTTACATTTATTGATTGTAGTAGCCAAAGGGCCTTCTCGTCATCCTTCTGAAGGTTTGCCATTTCCAGGATAATTTCACTTTCCTCTCTCCTGTTATCTGGCGAATTCTTTACGACCTCCAGGGCCTTCTCTAAATATTCAATCGCATTCAGTCTATATAAATCATCCTTGTCATCCATGTACATTATTTTGCATATCAATGCGCACTTCTGCAAAAGCTTCACATTTAAGGGATATCTTCTTGCCGCCTTCTCCGCCATATCCAAGGCTACCTCATTATTATGGTTGCTTAGCTCTTCCTGAATGCTTGTCAAAATATCATCTACTTTTTTAGAGGACAAGTCATACCCTACCAAAGTATCCATAGAAAGATTAAAAAAATCAGCCAAATCCATAATCATATTTATATCTGGAATACAGTTTCCATTTTCCCATTTTGAAACTGTGCCAACTGTAACTCCCATTGTCTCAGCCAACTGCTCCTGAGTTAACCCCATTTTCTTTCTGCATGATTTGATATTCTCTGGTAATCGATGTTGCATAATTCTTCTCCTTATTTTTCTCTATGTACGCCAAAACCAGCAAGCCTCCAAAAAACATTCCACAAGCAATTCCTGAAAACTCTATAATTTGTAAAGAATTGAATTTTAATGTAAAAAGGCTGACTATCCCTGAACCTATTGGCATTGATGCGCATGCAAATGCATTAAATACTGATGAGACCCTGGCCACATAATCCTGCTCAACATTAGTCGCAAATTCTATATTAAGCACTCCTGATGTAATTGAACCAAAGGTTCCAATCAAAACCATGGACGTCAATGCAAAAACAAATGGTGATAATCTTCCTACCCCTACACTTCCTCCAATGGCAAATAAAACTAGCGCAGCTCCAATAAACTCCCCGCTTATGGCATTCACTATTTTAAAACGATATTTCTTTGCTACCTTTGCAACAATTAACGAACCAACTATCGCCGCAGTCCAATTCCAACTCAAACAAAAGCTTTGAAAATCCGCATCTCTTTTATAGAAATCAATTATGTGTGGTGTAAGCAAACAATTATATGGCGACAAGAAAAAATTATATGCCACTGCAACAACACACAAATAGATAACCATCTTTTTTCTCTTAATGTACTTAAGCCCTTCCGCCAGCTTAGTCATATAGCTTTGCTCATTGATACTTTCATCATCAAATTCTCTCTGCTGATATTGGATGAAAAGGATGATAAATCCACAGATGTAAAATGTGGCAACATCTATTAGCATTGCAACATTTACGCCAAGCTTCGCAATTATAACGCCTGCACTCGCTGTTGACATGATTGTAGCCATTTGGCCCGCCACCATTCTTAAACTCTGCACAGTAGGATAGTATTCTCGACATACAAGCTCTCGTACGAAGGCTGATTCTGCTGGTTGATTTATAGACTCAACTGTGGTAATTAGCACAGTAAATAAAATCATCAAATACGGATTAGCTTTGCCAAGAAAAAACAAACAGACAAATCCTGCTATTATAAGGCCCCTAATAAAATCCGTATATACAATAATCTTTTTCTTGTTTCTACTTTCTACCCACGCTCCTGCAAAGGGCAAAAGCACCACTCCAGGCAATTGATTCATTGCAAATATTACGGCAGTCCAAGTAGCGCTTCCCGTAATCTGATACACTAGCCATGTAAAAGCAATAGCATCTACACAATCACCAAATCGATTGATTACAGATGAAATTAGCAATCGTCTTATATTTGTTTGCTTTAAAACTGTTAAGTAACTGATTTTTCCCTGTGTTTCCATAATGCATTCCTCCAATTACTTTCTCCTGATAATAGCATTATAGAAACCTCTCTACTATTATATAATATACTATTTTTCTAGTTTCGAATAAATATATTTTCTTATTTGGAAACATTAGTCAATTGCTTGATTACATAATTAATCCATGCTAAAATATACTTAACAGATTATATGAGATATATTATTTTGTTAAGGCGGTGATTATATGATATACACATACTTAACTGAACATTATAAAGAAGGAGAACCAATCTTCTTCTCAGACATTTACGATGGAACTATTTCAAAGCCTGCTTTGACTCAACAGCTAGCCACTCTTTGTAAGAAAGGAATGTTGGCTAAGTATGACAATGGCATTTATTATATTCCTAAAAAGACAAGACTGAAATCAGCTGTAGGTCCTACTGCTGATACTGTTGCTAAATACAGGTTCATTATGAAGAATGGAAAGATTGATGGCTTTTATGCAGGGAATACCTTTGCAAATCAGATAGGTATTTCGACACAGGTTCCATACGTGGTCGAAATTGTTAGTAACAATACCAACTCTGCCCCTAGGACAGTCACCATTGGCAGCAGAAAATTTAGCGTAAAAAAGCCTATAGTTTCAATAGATGAAAGCAATGTTTATGTTCTTCAAATGCTTGATCTTCTTTCAGAATTAGATTCTTACTTAGATTACGATTACGAAGAAGCTAGGAAGTGTTTCATAAAGTTTATAGAAGCTCATAATATCAAGCGGAGCGATATTGATAAATATATTAGAAACTATCCACTTACAACATTTAAATACTATTATGAATTGAGGTTAGACAATGTACTTGCATGAAGATAAAGAACTATTTGCAGATGTTATCGCTCTCACTGCTGAGAGAACCGGGCAGGCTCAGGATATTATTGAAAAAGACTATTATGTAACAATCATTCTTAAAGAACTTTCAGAAAGCGATTATCCAATTTGTTTCAAGGGCGGCACCTCGTTATCTAAAGCCTATGGTGTAATTGACCGCTTTTCTGAGGATATTGATATCACATTCACTGAGCACATAGGTGTTGCCAGAAGAAAGAAATTAAAATATGAGATTCTTGGACCTTTGGCAGATAAACTTGGCTTGAAAATTCTTAACTGGGATGACATCGAGAGCAACAAAGAATATAACCATTATGATTATGGCTATGAATCAATTGTTGAGGACTCATTTTTGACTCCTTTTGTGAAACTTGAAACAGCTCTCATGTCCTATGCGTTCCCTACAGAAGAACAAATGTTAAGTAATTATATCTACGATGCTTTAAAAGATGATGAACCAGAACTTATCGCAGATTACGACCTGGCACCTTTTTCTATGCAGGTGCAATCGCTAAAGCGAACTTTAATAGACAAAATCTTTGCCACTTGTGACTATTATCTTCAAGGTAAAGCTGCCAGAAATTCTCGTCATCTTTATGATATCTATAAATTGGCGCAGCATGTTGAAATCGATGATTCGTTTAAAGCGTTGATTCCAGAGGTGCGTAAACACAGATTACAGATGAAAAATAATTTAGCCCCTTCAGCTGATATTAAATACAGTATTCCAGATTTAATCAAAGAATACTGTGATAAAGATTTTTATAAATCTGATTATGAGCTTACTACGTTGAAATTGATAACAGATGCTATACCATACGATGAGACAAAAGACTTCGTATTAAAATTTACAAGAAAGCTTTTTAAATAATATAGATTAGAATTGTAAATTCTAAATGTGAATACAAATTTGAAGCACTAGGAATCCTAGTGCTTCTGTTCACTCTCAATATATTTCTTCAGTGTATTCCTAGAAATCCCATATTTTTTCATCAAATCAACCTGCTTAATTGAACGGTCATGCAGGTATGCTTGAATATCTGCTTTTAGCTCAGGTGTGAGCTTATCAAACTGCCCAAGCTTTCTTCCACTACGTTTATTACTTGCAGCAATACCATCCTTGATTGCTTTGGAAATATATAAGCGCTGCCGCTCTGCTCTATCCAGCTTCTGGAACTGAGGTCTCTCAGTAAAATTCTTTGCAGACTTCTCTTCTGTAAACTCAACCAGATATTCTATGTCCTGCTCTTTTGCATAGCGACTCAAACATAGGTCGTTTTGTATTGTTATCACATTATCAGCTCTCTCAACCTTATTACTAAGATTAGGTGTTATCACACATCTATTATTCTTTTATATGACTTACCATCTCTAAGACATTCCCACTTCTATAGCCGCTATAATCTTTTCACGTTCCCCACTTCCATTTGTAGGTAATCTAAGTAATGGCAAATCGCATTTCTCAAGAATAGAATTCTTCTTGAGATCTCTCTCATGCTGAGCTGTACCTACTTTATGATAATTAAAACCATCAACTTCAATTGCAAGGAAAGGTTCTTTGCCTAGCTTTTTATATAATAAAAAATCAAGATGAGTTCCTGGATTAAAAGCATATCTAGCCTCATCATCTGTGAGTTTTGAAATATCTTTAATAACCGTATAAAGATGAGTAAAGCAGCTAACATCTAAGAAAGTATAATCCTTTAAAATATCCTGCAGCAAAGCATACATGAGATTTTCAGAATCATACTGTGATATTTTCCTTCGATTCTTTAAGTATTGCCATCTCTGCTCAGCATATTGCTTATATAAATAATCAAATACCGAATAGACCTTGCTCTCTACTACTTCCATATTGTTGTACTGAATATACGAAACCAAGTCAGGTATATTTCCCGTCTTTGGCATTGTGTTTCCAGAAATAACAATCGCAAGATTATCTTTTGCTCTAGAAATAGCAACATTCAGAAGATCTGAATCTTCCATAAATCCCTGATTATAATCATCAACTACACAAATAATAATGGCATCTTTTTCTCTACCTTGATATTTATGCACTGTTGCCGCATCAATACCAGGTATAGCTGCCTTCAAAGCATCTACCTGTTTATTATAAGGAGCCACTACACCAATATCTTTTAAATCCATGTTCAGTTCAGGAAGAACCTCTTCTTTGATTACATCTATTTGACGTTCATTGAGCAATCCACCTTCTCTTGTATGATTACCAGGAGTAGTTTTATAAACCTTTAAAGGCTTTCTAGCTCCATTATCTTCAGTCATGATTACCAGCTCATTATCATAGAATTTACGATTACAAAATTCTATGATTAATGGATTACACCTATAGTGTTCTCTTAGAAGCGTCGAAGGTACATTTTTCAACAATCTTGTAACGGACTTCAGAAAACTGTTTTTTCCAAAATCATATGCTTCATTGATAGAATAACCTTCGAAAATTACATCTGATTGTTTGCTAACCTCTGGAGTTACGACATTGGATAATTGCTTAAGATCCCCGACAATTACCGCATTTTTTGCGCACGATAACGCTAAGGCACCTGTCGCAACATCTACCTGCGATGCCTCATCCATTATCACATAATCATACTCAGTGGTTCTAGAATTCAAGCTATTCCTAGCCGAAAATGTCGTGCTAAGCACAATTGGGTACTCTCTCAGTACACTCTCCGAGTTCTTATACAAATCATCGGAATCAAACTGAACACGCGCTTTCTTCCAGTCGTACTTCTTTTCAATAAATGATTTTAGATATTCTAATGACTGTTTCTCTAAAATATTTTCATCAGCAGCATTTGAATTTTCTAGTTCACGTTCTATATTGCTCAGTTCGTTTTCTAACTCTATTAGTTTGTTTTTGTAATATAGCCTCTGAAGAACAGAAATGATTTTAGATAAATCCTGCTTGTAAAAATCCCAATTAGCAATTCCATAAACAAAAACACTTCTTAACTTCTGGAATAATGACAGATTCTTTCCTCTATCTGCTCTGTCTTGAATCTCAAGCCACAGCATCATAACCTTTTCAGAAGGAATATTCCCGCGTATTTTTATAGCATTGAAATCATCTACATTCTCATCGTAGAATTCTTCAAAATGCTTTGCCTCTAACTCAACATCGTGCTTTTCTAACTTGAGATTAGCTATATCCTCTTTTAACTGATAGACTTTCTGAAGCTGCGTAGCAATAAAATCTATCTCGCGCAACAAATTTCTATCTGATACATCTTTTCTCCATGAAGACAAATCAGGATACCTACCAGTCTGGCTCTCTATAAAAGCAGTCTTATTCTCTACACTTCCAAGAGCAGCAACTAAAAAATCCATACCGTACTTTTCTTTAGCAAGCTTCTCTAAAACATTGGCTGTTGCAGAATTATTATTTGAAACGACAATTATTGATTTATTTGCCAACAACAAATTGGCAATGATATTTAGAATTGTTTGAGTTTTTCCTGTGCCTGGCGGGCCTTGAATAACACTAATCTGATTTTCAAGAGCATTCCTAACTGCCTTGTATTGACTCTTATTACAGCCAAACGGAAATATGATATGCTCCACGTTATATTTATTAAGATTATTATCTCCATTCAGATAATAGTAAAGCGCAGATGAATCACTTACGAAATTAATATTCTCGTAGTACTTTTTAAGTATTTTCCCCTCGCCCTCACTGCCTGGAAGCTTACTGAGACCGGACACATCTTTTAAATAATCAAATACTCTTGCAGTTTTTGGAGTTGCTAAACAGTTTTCCCTAACAATTAAATCTGATTTTTTATAACTATATTCATAGGTCTTAAATTCTATATGCCAGTACTTATCGTTGCCATCAGAAAATTCGTAAATCCAATCAATATCAAAGAGTTCCTGACCATCAGTTGTCCATATGATAAAGTTTTCTGGCTTTAAAACTTTAGGTTCGCGCATAACAATAACATTACCCGGCAAATATGAAAAAGTCTTTCCATTTGAAAAGGTAATGTCATGTTTATTCGTTGCTTTATTCCAATTGTAATTCGCGATTTGATTGGTTTTGATTTCATCTTTGATGACAATCATCCATCTTTTTGCATCTAGCATGTGAATTCCTCTAAAACCCAGCTATTTTTTGTAGATGAATTATAGCATCACATTGTGACTAATCTGTACACTCCACAATCTTTTCACAGCATTGCTACTCCAAACAACCCCCAAATTCTCGGTATAACTCCACGAACATAACCGTAAGAAAAAACAACCTCCATCCATTCATCATGGGATAGAGGTTGTTTGTATGATATCAAGTTATCTGCCTAGGACTTCTGGATGGAAATGATTCCTGAGCAATAAGACTTTTGCTCAAAAGAAAGAGTTGGAAATGTTTTTCTTAGTTCATCAACTACGAAATATATTTCATCATCATCCCAATCGTCGCCTGCTTCTAATTTACATTTTTCAAGTTCATCTCTAGTATTAAAAGCTACATCACCAATGATTAGCTTGCCGCCTTCATTTAGTTGATTTAATAAATTTGAAAAAAAGACCTTCTTTTGTTCATCTGATAAATGATGTAAAGAATAAGTCCCAATTACATAGTCAAACTTGCAGGTACTCAATTCAGGTACCAAGCCCTTGTTAAAGTCGCCTTGATATAAGTTTGCATTTGGCATTTTTGCTTTTGCAAGTTCTATCATTCTATTAGAGAAATCCTGACCATATATTTCACAACCGTTCTCATAAAGCTTTGTGGTAAGAGTTCCTGTACCAAAGCCAATATCTAAAACCTTTGCTTTTTCAATGGACAATATCTCTTGAAAAATCCCACCAAGAATGTCCTTGTATCCAGCAAATGGATATGCATTTGCCTCCTCTGAGATGCCTACTGCTTTATCATAACCATCTGCCCATAAATCAAATCCTTTATTATCTAACATTATGTCTACTCCTTCTTAAGCTTATAAAGCCAATTTATAAAACTGTGAATCAAATACTACTTCACTGTTCCATTTTTTGTAACTTGCAACCTTGTACGATTCAAAATCAAACTTCTTAAGTAACTTAACTGAAGCTATATTTTCATCTGCCACCTCAGCAGTCAAAGTTCGTCCCCCTAACTCCCTGGCAAACTCTATAATAGCTTGAATTAACTCACTACCAAGACCTTTCCTCCAAAGGTGCTTGCTTATACAATACCCAATATCATAATTATCTTCTTCTGGAAACAGGCAACAAGTTCCTATCGCCGCTCCTGTTTCTTTATCAGTTGCGATTAAATAATAAGCATCGTCTTCATCTTCCATACCGTCAAAACATTTAATATATTTTTCATTCAAACAATCTACAGACGGGTCACTCATATATTTTCCATTTACTGGGTCACACCATAGAGAAATACAAAACGCTCTATCATCGTCCTGATACGATCTAATAATCATTCTTGGGGTTTCAATGTCGCGTTCAACCTTCATATCACTTCGTTCCTCCTAAAAAACATATTATCTACTATATCTTTTTTCTGCGTATAAAAAAAGCCTTGTGGAAGCATTTTTTCAAATATCTCCACAAGGCCGATTTTTTACGTAATCATACGTCAAATTCGTGAAAGTTTTGTCACTGGAACGGTCCACCTTTTCTGAAGTTCCCATACAAAAAAAATACAATGCTTCAAGGCTGCCCTCAAAGCATTGTAAATTCTTTTACTATAAATACTATTCTTCTTCAGCCTTATCCTCAGAATCCTCATTAGTATTATCTTGGGATTCTTCGCCAGATTCTTCCTCTGACTCACCGTCTGACTCACCCTCAGATTCTTCCTCAGACTCATCCTCAGACTTCTTATCAGAATCATCTGAATCAGGAGTGCCTGGTTCATTTTCCTCAGAAGTATTTTCTTCTGATTCCTCAGGCACGTCTGCATCATAAATCTTTACTTCCAGACGTCCACCGTCATAGCTGTCGTTACCATCAGGGTCGATTGCAAACATTACAGAGTCACCCTTATGAACAGTATAAATTTCCTTGAAGGAAACTGTACGTTCCTCGCCAAAGTTACCCTGGATATCGCCACCTATCCACTTCTTTTCCTCTCCATTAATGAAGATTCTCATGCAAACACCATTTGCATTTGGATCTGCGCTGTTTGCAAATTTAGTGTAGCTTCCATCCACAACAATTCTTCCATTTTTGGCAGCCATCCACATATAGGCTGCATTTCTGCCATTTCCTGGCTCTACAAAATCAGGCTTGAGTTCTGGCTTTCCGTTATTGTAGTAACGATTGTTTTCCTCATCAAATGGAAGTCTTTCAAAATTCTTTCCATCCCAATCGCACATACCATAGTACCAGCCGTTTTCTCCCTGAACGCCGCTAAAGTCATCTGCAAGAGTTGTATTGTTTTCTCTAGCTTCCTCTTCTGGAATATCGCTTGCATCGTAAATGTTTACAGATAATCTACCGGCATCCCAGGCATTATTATCCTTAGCATCAATTACAAAGGAAATCTTGTCTCCTCTAGATACATTAAGTCCCTCTAACATAAAGTTTACAGAGTTGTCATTTCCATCTCCCTGGAATACCTCTACATCCTCTGTTACAAGAACAGTATCATTTACATAAACAAGAACCTTTACACCATCTGGCCAGCTTGGATTGCCATCGTTCTGTCCGTACTTCACATAGTTTCCAAGAACGTCTATTTTGCCATCCTCATAGACAACCCACTGATAAATTGCTGCTGCATCCTTTGCTGGATGTACATAGTCCTTCTTCATCTCCAGTCCTTCATTCTTTGATGAAAGGAATGCTGAGCTGTCATCATTTGTCTTCATCAAGCATCTGGCTGAATCAATACTCTTTCCTTCAAGGAACCACCAGCCATCCTGGCCCTGTGCAAGTGGTGTTGTAAGCGCACCAAGTGATGTGTTGTTTGAACGCTCCTCATCTCCAACTGTCACTCTAAGCACATCAGAATCTGCTATATCGATATCAAGACAACCGCCGTCCCATGCACTGTTTTTATTGCAGCCAATATCAAAGGTAAGGATATCGCCAGCCTTTACAGCAAGCTTGTTGAACTGAATGTTTTTAACAGTTCTATTCTTCTCACCTCTTGGACAAGTCACAACCTCTTTTAGAAGCTCGCTGTCATTTTTGTAAACCGAAACAACAACACCATCTGGCCAATCCATGTTTGGATCTTCGTTACCATGTTTTGCATAGCTTCCGTTGATATCGATATTTCCATCAACAGCTACTACCCACTTATACATTGCATGAGCGTTTAATCTAGGCTGTACATAATCTCTCTTTACTTCGAGCCATTTTGCCTTTCGCGAAACATAACCGCTTCCATCGTCAGTTTTCTTTGTAAGTATTTCTGCCTTTTTAATAGAAGGTCCTTCTAAGTAATACCAGCCATTGTTGCCCTGCTCACCAAAATCAACCTTGAGGTTTGCATAGTTGCTACCACTATTATTCACCATTTTTGTGGTCTTGTAATCAGCATCCTCAACAACGAATGTGTAATTTCCACCATCGTACGCAGTGTTTTCCTTGCCATCTACCATAAGTGAAATGCAATCTCCAGCCTTAACCCAAAGACCTTCATAGCTCAAATCTTTTGTAACTTCCTTTGATACTTCAGGAGCAAACTCTTCCTTTTTGAGAACCTGTCCGTTCTTCATCAGGAAAACATTTACACCATCAGGCCACTCAGGATTTTTATCAAGATTCTTGTGCTTTGTATATGTAGTTAATACATCGACACTGCCCTCTTCTTTTGCAACCCATTTTACGATGGCTGAGCGCCCCTTGTTGCCAGGCATGATGTAGTCACGCTTAATTTCTACACCATCTTTTGTTGTGTACTTTTCATTCTTGGCATAGGTTTCAAGATTTACTGCATAGCCAGGATCAAGATAATATCCCGACTGATAGCACAATCCGTTTGCTCCCTGTGAACCAAAATCTTCAACTGTTGAGCAGTTGTTGCTTCTGCTATCTGAATAAGAAACAACATCCTTTTCTGTTTTACCGGTAAGTGGAGTGATTCCCTTAATTGAAAATTCAAACTTACCAGCATCATAAGCATTGTTTTCTTTTGGATTTACAACCATTGTGATGAAATCATCTTTTGCTACAGCAACCTCTGCAACATCCAAACGCTTTGTCACTTCGTTTATACGATCTGGTGCAAATTCCTCTGAAACAAGAGGTGTATCATTATGGAAAATAGTTACCTTTGTTCCATCAGGCCAGCTAGGATTCTTATCTTCGTTCTTAAACTTTGTGTAAGAAGCATCGATTTTAACCTTTCCTGTTTGAGCCACCTTCCACTTGATTACAGCGGAACGTCCCTTACCTGTATTTACAAAATCACGCTTAATTTCAAGATAGCTTTCATCAAAATATCTTTCTTCGTCTTTTTCGAAGTTTGTCATATTCAGAGTGTCTGTTGGGTCATCCTCGTAGCCTTCCTGATAGAACCAACCATTATTGCCCTGCTCACCGAAATCGTATTTTACATCGGCAAAATTCTGCCTTGTTTCGGTTTCATCAATTGCCACATCCTTCTCGGTGGAGATGCCTTTTCTATCTAAAATGTTAATATCAAAGGCACCACCATCATAGGATGCATTACCGTCAGCTGACACCATAAAATATAACTTATCCGCAGTCGTTACTTTTATGTCCTTATCACGGAACTTGATTTCATTAGTTCCTGATGAAGGAGCAGCTACTTTCTTTGTATATAAATTCTCCCCATTCTTATAAACAGAGACGGTAACACCATCTGGATACTTAGGATTTCCATCGTTCTGCTCGAACTTTGAATATTTCATCCTAAGCTCTATATCTCCATCCACAGCTGGCTGCCAGCAAAGAATTGCATTGTCATTGATAGAAGGATGAATGAAGCCCTCACTCATTGTGAGATTTGGTGATGTAGCATTTAAATATTCTTTACCATTAAATGTAGAAACAAGGCTTGCATCTTTAACGCTCTTACCGTGAAGATATGTCCAGCCTCTATGGCCCTCAGCACCAAAGTCCTCAAAATTATTAGCATTATTATTTTTTCTTTCATTGTCAACAGTTGCCTGTAATCCCTTATTATCAACATCATTTATTGATACATAAAGTGAGCCACCATCATAAGCATTATTTGCCTTTGCATCTACTACAAAATAAAGGCTTTCAAGCTCTTTTACATCTAGCGCCTCAAGCTTTTGCTCAAGAACTTTTTCTGTTTCTGTGCTGACATCCACATCATATCTTCCCAACATCTCGTCACCTTTATACGCATATACGGTAACGCCGTCAGGATATGATGGATTCTTATCGCCATTTACAGATTTTACATATGTAAGACTAACATTTACTTTTCCATCCTTTGCAGCGCGCCACTCTAAAATAGGAGCAGCAGCTTCAGAAGTATGGATGAAATTATTTTTAACCTCAAGTCCACTTACACCGCGCTGTGAATATTTCTCTCCATCAAAATTTTCCAGGCGCTGTGAGCGACTAGGATTTTGAGCAGAACCATATCGATAAAACCAGCCATTCTTTCCCTGCTCGCCAAAATCACTTACGTTGAATGCGTTATTTGTACGATTTGGAACATCCACAAATTCTGGCTCAACATATCCTTCTACATCAAAAACCTCTGGCCATTTTGCGGATAAAAATGTAAGTCCTGTTTCCTCTAGCATTCCATCTTCGCTAAGATTCCCTGCCAAATGTATTCCCGCTGCTGCGCCGCCTCCTACAACAGCGACACCAGCCAAAGCTATAAGCGTCTTTTTTGTGATTAGCTTTTTAACCACATTATTAACCATTTCAATCCCCCCTTACTTATATACCTTCAAATCCTCCACAGAAACCTTTGATTTTACACTAAAGATGCCCCATTCCATTCCCTGTGAAAGATACATTCGCTCCGTAAATACGATATCGTTATTTACATACATTGAAACAACACCATCGGCGATAACCATTTTTACATCAAGCTCATCCATTTTTCCAAAATCATAATCAACATATGATTGTGGAACCTCGGCCATGATATTGTCTGTGTTGTAAAATTCGATACGCTTGTTTGCAGCATTGAAAACGATATTAAGCTTGCCTACATTTTCGCTATCTAAATTAAAGGCAAATCCAAACATTCCGTTTTCATCAAAGTTCTTAAATTTGCCACTAACGATGTAGCTTCCAAGAAGTCTCTTGAAGCCTGCCACCTCGTATTCTTCTCCGGCAAAATTTAAAGTATTATCATCAGACTTTATTGACTCAGTCATCTTTTCAGGAGCTACTGCAAGACTATTTGTCATGCTGGCTTCCACTTCATTTACCATAACAGGGCTAAGACTTCCATCCTTGGCCTGAATCAATTCATGTGTAACCATGTTGCCGCCCCAGTCGTATTCAGCATCATCAGCATGTCCTACCTTTGTGCCGTTCCAGCCAACAACAAAAAGTCTCTCACCATCTGTTTCCATTCTTCCGGCATAGAAACCATTTCCATCAAAGAAATCTCTTTGTGGCTTCTTAAAGCCAGCCTTTAAATCATCTGTAAATCTGTAGTGAACAATTCTGTTTGGCCACTGATCAGAGAATGAAAGATACCATTTATTCTTATATTTAAGAAGTGTTGGGCACTCCATATTTGAATCTGTATCCATATCGTTTTCAAAGAATACGCCATCATCATTCCAGGTCTTTAAATCCTTTGAAGTGTACTTTGCAATTACACCAGTATTGTTGCTTCTGGTAGTAACAAGCATCCAGTAACAATCCTCATCCTCCATATATAAAACGTATGGATCTCTGAAATCATTTTTTGCATAATTCTCGTTTGCGTAGAAAGTATCCTCAGGTACCTTCTCCCAATTTTCAAGGTCATCGCTAATGGCATGCATCACAGCTTCCTTTGGTTCATATGCATCATTGTGACCTGTATAGAAAGCGTGATACTTTCCATTTTTATCTTTGATTACACTACCTGTACCAAGTGCAATATCCTGGTCCTTAATAGTCTCTCCGTAATTAATTACAACTCCCTTGTCATCATAATTAACAAAATCCTTTGTCTGCATCATTGCCCAAGGATGATATCCCTGCTTACCATTTCTTTGATCTGCCAGGTAAAAAATATTGTAGGTACCATCATCATAAAATGGCATTGTATCACCTACGAATCCCTCGACTGATGCAGGAAAAACTACATGGTTATCTATGCTCTCTCCCAAATACTGTTCCTCCGATTCCTGTTTTGCTTCTGATGTCCCTGCAGAACAGCCAATACAGCTTAGGCTAAGGGTGCCAAGCAAAAGCATAACGATTATTCTCCTCATATACCCTCCTTTTGGTGCTACTGCACCTTCGAATGTTACATTTATACTATCATTATGGTGCATATGTATCAATTAGTTTGTGCAAATGTATCACATTTTTGTAGAAACCATTGATTTTTCAAGGTTTGATTTTGTATAAAATGCACACTAGTATTTTTCAGAATGGTGCATTTGACACATTTTTGATATTCCTGTACTATAAATGTAACTAAAAATACTTAGGAGAATATAATGAGTAACCGTGTTACCCTTCAGGAAATTGCAGATTCACTTGGACTATCAAGAAATACTGTTTCAAGAGCTTTAAATAACACAGGCAATGTATCTGCCAACACCAGAAATAAAATCTGCCAGGCCGCACTTGCTATGGGCTACAAGCAGTTTGTATCAGCCGATTCAATTGCACCACTTTCAGAATCACCAAGCCTTACACCTGGTGCCAAATCTGAAATTGCTTTATTCACACAGGCATTTCCAGGTAATTCCCATTCTGGAACAAAAATGCTAGAAGCCTTCCATCACAAAATTGATGCATTAGGCTACAAGCTTTCTATAAACATAATTCGTGATTACGAAATAAGTAATCTATGCTTCCCAGCAAATATAAATTTAGAAAACATCGCAGGCATAATCTGTATGGAATTATTTTCAACTGAATACAGTGAGTTTCTATGCAAACAGGGTATTCCACTTCTTTTTGTAGATACGCCTATCGTGCAAAAATGTTCTATAGATGCAGATGTTTTGCTGATGGAAAATCTTTCAAGTGTATACCATATGTTGGATTCCTTGGTGGAAACAGGCAACAAAAAAATATCCTTTGTAGGTGATCGTTTCCACTGCCAGTCCTTCTACGAAAGATGGCAGGCCTATGTTTCTGTCCTTGCAGACAGAGGACTTACATTAGATACTGATTGTTGCATTCTTGCCGAAGACAGCGCACCATATTCTGATGCCAACTGGCTAAGCGAACAGATTGCAGCCCTGCCTTCTATGCCAGATTTATTTTTCTGTGCAAACGATTTCCTTGCTATGTCAGTGCTTAAGGCACTTCGTTTACTTGGTAAAAATGTTCCAGAGGAAGTTCGTATATGCGGATTTGATGATGCACCAGAGTCCACTCTTACAGAGCCTAGTCTTACCACTGTAAAAATCCACAGCAGTTCTATGGGCTATACTGCTGCAGAGCTACTACTTTCACGTATTGCTAATCCACATATTCCTTTTAAGAAAACATATATCGAAACTGATATTATTTACAGGGATTCATCTAGATAATTATGTGATACAATGGAAGAACTGTTTTTTGTAGTCTGGTTTTCTACCGACTCACAAAAACTTAATGATAATAGGAGCTTTACTTATGTTTGATTCAATAGAAGATATTTGCAAAATTGAAGAGGAATCTCATATTCCTTTTTGGAAAATAGTTCAGGAGGATGATTGCAAGGAGCGTGCCGTTTCCTTGGAGGAATCTTTTCAGGCTATGAAGGCTATGTACACAGCCATGAAGGAATCTGCCTTAAACTATGATTCGCATATACGAAGTAACAGTGGACTCGTAGGAGGCGAAGCTGGACTTCTTAGAAAATATTTAGATGAAGGTCAGCCTTTAGTTGGAGAATTCACAGGGCGTGTTATGGAGCTTGCACTTCGTGTAGCCGAGGGCAATGCCTGTATGAAGCGTATCGTTGCTGCACCAACAGCAGGTTCCTGCGGTGTTGTTCCTGCAGTTTTTATAGCCGCACAGGAAAAGCTTGGCCTATCAGATGAAAAAATGACCGAAGCACTTTTTGTTACAGCCGGTGTAGGTGCAGTCATTGCAAAACGTGCATCCCTTGCAGGTGCAGAAAGCGGCTGTCAGGCCGAAATTGGCTCAGCTTCCGCTATGGCAGCAGCCGGCCTTGTTTATCTAAAGGGAGGCTCTGGCAGACAATGTGCCAACGCGGCAGCCCTTGCCCTCAAGAATCTTTTGGGACTTGCCTGCGATCCAGTTGCAGGTCTTGTGGAGGTTCCTTGTGTAAAAAGAAATGTATGTGGCGCCATGAATGCAGTTACATCTGCAGAGCTTACTATGGCTGGAATCGAAAGCCGCATTCCTGCCGACGAAGTCTTTGACGCAATGAGTGCCATCGGAAAAAGCATGAATCCCGACATAAAAGAAACCGGCACAGGTGGCGTAGCCGCCACACCTACCGGTTTAAAAATAGCTAATTCAATCTAGTATATGAATTACTGCTCACCAAGTTTTCCATGCTTCTCGTAGTTTGTAATGCGAGAAGCTTTATTTTTGTCGTCTACGAAAACAACCTTTGGTTTGTGCTCCTTGGCTTCAGCGGCGTCTACGCTGCAATAGCACATGATGATTACATGGTCGTTTACTGATACGCAACGAGCTGCTGCACCATTGAGACAAATAACACCGCTTCCGCGCTCACCTGCGATTGTGTAAGTCTCAAAACGATTTCCGTTTTCTACATCTACAATCTGTACCATCTCATATTCAAGGATGCCTGCCGCATCAAGCAAATCCTCGTCAATAGTGATGCTGCCTACGTAGTCAAGCTCTGCCTGTGTTACTGTTGCTCTGTGTATTTTGCCTTTAAGCATTGTTAAATTCATATTCTTAATACCTTTCTTACTTTACTGCTTCTTCCACGATGAAGTTGTCAATCAAACGTACCTTGTCCCCAAAATAAACAGCTACTGCTGTAAGGATAGGACCATCAATCTTATCAACCTTCTGAAGCTCGTTCCAGTCTACGATTTCCACATAATCAACTCTGGCAAGTGGCTCTGATTCGATAATATCTGTAACAGCCTTCTTTACCACGTTTGCATCCTTCTCACCTGAGCGAACCATCTCTTCACCTACTGTAAGAGCCTTGTGAAGAACAAGCGCCTTCTCTCTTTCTTCCTCAGAAAGATATGTGTTACGTGAGCTCTTTGCAAGACCGCTTTCCTCACGGATGATTGGACATCCAACGATTTCGATGTTGAAGTTAAGATCACGAACCATACGCTTTACGATTGCAAGCTGCTGAGCATCCTTCTGTCCGAAGTATGCCTTGTCAGCCTCTGTAATATTGAAAAGCTTGCTGACAACAGTACATACTCCATTAAAGTGGATAGGACGACTCTTTCCACAAAGCTCTGTTGATAAGGTATCCACACCAACATAAGAATGGAATCCCTCAAGATACATCTCAGATGGTTCTGGATGGAAAATCAAATCAGTACCAAGACCTTCGCATAATTCACAGTCAGCGTCGAAATCCCTAGGATATGTAGCTAAATCTTCCTTTGGTCCAAACTGTATCGGATTTACGAAGTCAGAAACTATTACCTTGTCACACTCCCCACGTGCGCGCTTAATAAGGCTTGCGTGCCCCTCATGTAAATACCCCATTGTAGGAACAAGACCAATTGTTAAGCCCTGCTTCTTCCACTCTCTAACATTATCCTTAACTTCCTTAATTGTTGCTGCCTTAATCATAATTATGCCTTTACCCTTTCATCCTCAAGTGTTACTGTAAATTCCTTTGTGGCTGCAGCCTTGCGAACCTCTTCCATAACCTCTGAATCAATCTTGAAATTGTGCTCAGCTGATGGGAACGCCTTAGACTTAACCTCTGAATCATACTCCTTGAAAGCACGCTTCATTTCCTCACCGATATTAGCAAAATGCTTTACAAACTTTGGCTTAAATCCTGAGAACATTCCAAGCATATCCTGATATACAAGAACCTGACCATCACAGCCATTTCCTGCACCAATACCGATTGTAGGAATTGTAAGCTCCTGAGAAATAAGTGTTGCAAGCTCCTCTGGAACGCACTCAAGAGTAACCATGAATGCACCAGCCTCCTCTACTGCCTTTGCATCCTTAAGAATCTGGATTGCACGCTCTACATTCTTTCCCTGTACCTTGAAGCCACCAAAGGCGTTGATAGACTGTGGTGTAAGACCGATGTGTGCTACAACAGGAATATCCGCATTTACGATAGCACGAATCTGCTCACAAACTGATGCACCGCCCTCAAGCTTTACAGCCTGTGCATGGCCTTCCTTAATAAGACGTCCTGCATTTTTTACTGCATCATAAACTGATGTCTGATAAGACATGAATGGCATATCTGCCACAAGAAATGTATCCTTAAGACCTCTTGAAACCGAAGCACAGTGATGAATAATATCATCAACTGTAACTGGAAGAGTGTCACTATATCCCATCATTGTCATTCCAAGGGAATCGCCGATAAGAATGGCATTAATACCTGATTCCTCCATAAGACATGCTGTTGAGTAATCATAACAGGTAAGCATGCTTATTTTTTCTCCGTCTTTCTTCATCTGCTGAAGAGTTGTTACTGTGTTTTTCATTATTCTCCTAATCCTCCTGATTTTTAAGAAGAAGCTCCAATTCACTATAATCTGTTTCTGGATGCTTTTGCTTTGCCACATCTAAAGTCTTTAAAGACAGCGTTTTATAAACCTGCCTGTCGATTCTATCAAAGGTATTAAGATGATTTCCCACTGTCCTCACATCGTTTCGCTCGATAGGACCAGTTAATGCATCTTTTGTTCCAACCTTTAGAACCTTGTTTACGTTACCTGTCAAAAGTGGCGCAATAGCATCACTTAATAGTTCTTCTGAAAATCCGCATATGCGTAATTCATCCTCTGCCGCCTGTATAAGTGCAACCACAAGGTTTGAGCACATAACCGCTGCGCCATGGTAACGTGTTTTCACATCAGCATTTATTACTGAATATTTAAGACCACTTCCTTCTAAAAGTGACTTAATATCAGCGATGTGGGCTGCATCTCCTTCAATTGTAAATAATGCTTTTGGAAGCTCCTGGTATGATCTGTATCTATCTGATACAGCCAGTAGTGGATGGACCGAGAAACCGTATGCGCCAGTCTCTTCAATATCCTTAAAGATGTTCGAAGATAAAGAACCGCTGCAATGACATATCATTTTTCCAGCAATAGACATGTGTTTTATGCTATCCCAAACTGTTGAAATAGAATCGTCTGGAACAGTGATAAACACCGTATCACATTCTTCAATTAATGTCTCTAAATTCTGAAAATGTTTTGATTTGGTAAAATCCGCTGCACTTTCCGCGGATGAAGACGTGCGGCTGTAATAGCCTGCAAGATTGTGCTGTGTTGTTTCAAAAAGCATGCCAAGAGAACAGCCTACTTTTCCAGCACCTACAAATCCAACCTTCATGGGCAACACCTCCTTATTTATCCGGGGGTGATACAGTCTCGTTCAAAATGATACGAGCATGCCATCGGGCGCACCTTTTTTAAATTTAGAAGCTAAAAGGTATAGTTTCTTTCGAATACCATCCGAAGGACACTATAGCATTTGTGTGGTGCAAAGTAAATAGTCCCAACCACAAAAATGTAGCTGGGACTGTAATTACTTTGGTGAATAATACGAAACTTTCATTATACCTTCTTGGGCCTCAAGCTCCTGTCTTGTTTCCACTGGGACCTCATCATCGCATTCGATTACCATGACAGCCTCGCCTCCACGATTTTTTCTGTGAAGCTGCATTGTAGCGATATTGATTCCCTGTTTTCCAAGAAGGCTTGTAACCTCAGTAATGTAGCCTGGTAGATCAATATTATGGACGATAAGGGTAGGGCTTTCACCTGAGAAGCTGACATCCACGCCATCCAGCTGACAAACCTCGATTCGTCCACCACCCAGGGATGCAGCAATTACCTCTACCACTGGCCCGCTAGCGCCCTGCATAACTATCTTGGCTGAATTAGGATGGGCATCACCTAAATCGATTGTACTAATAGTAAAATCAAGACCATATTCCTTTGCCAGTTCAAAGCTGTCAGGAATGCGAATGTCATCTACATCCATTCCTATAAGCCCAGCAACCAGTGCTTTATCAGTACCGTGGCCTTTTCCTGTCTTAGCAAAAGAACCATGCAAATAAATCTCTGCCTTATCTATTTTTTCTCCCATAAGCTTGTGGCACACGTTGCCGATTTTGGCTGCACCTGCTGTATGAGAGCTGGATGGTCCTACCATAACTGGACCTATAATATCAAATAGATTCATATATTTAACACCTCATCAGTTACAAAAAAATGGAGGAGCACTACGCTCCTCCACTCATTATACAATACAAATTACAATAAGTAACTATCCCTTATTTTTACTGAACATCAATGCTGATGCTTCCAACATTGCCTGAGCCGTTAAATCCAAATTCTACGCTTCCGCCATTTGGAATAGATGAGTTCCAATCTACTGGTGTAAGTACATAAGAATCGCCTGATTCCTTTACATTTACATTCCAGCTAGAATCCATCTTTACTTCGCTCTTCTTAATCTTAAGTGTCCAACCATTTACAGTTTTTCCTGTATTGTTAGATACCTTAATGCTTGCTGTATAGCCGCTTCCCCAGCTGTTAACAGTAGCCTTAGCTGTAAGACCACTTTCTGTAGATGGCTGTGGTGCTGGTGTAGGTGTTGTAGTTGGCTGTGCTGTAGGAGCTGGAGTTGGTGTAGGTGTTGGCTGAGCCTGTGAACCACCATTTACCTTCTCAAACTGCCACTGCTGATTTGGATTTCCATAATATGTCCACTGGCATACGTTTGTGCCGTCAGCTGTTTTGTGCTCATAAACATCAATGTACTTTGTACCAGCTGATGTCTTTGTAGCGATTGTGTATACACCACTCTTGTTTGTATTCTTTACTACAAACTGTTGTGGGTCGTGTGCATATGCATTGTAAATCTGAAGATTTGCGCCATCCTCATCTTTACCATTTGCAACGTCAAGCATGAAATCTCCAAGTCCTGACTTAAGTGAAATGTAACCATTTCCTAAGTTCTGAACATACCACTTCTGTCCATCAACACCTGTACCCTTTGAAATACATACATTTGTAGCAGCCTTAGCTGAGTTGCCCTCAACTGTAAGGTACTTCTGTGAAAGTGTATTCTTGAGATAGTACCAACCATCTGCAATGTTTGCTGTAGTATTTGCATCTACATTCTGTGATGGTGTTGGTGTAGGTGTTGGTGTAGGCTGAGCTTCGCTTCCGCCGTTATCTGTGTTTGCCTTCCATCTATCAAATGCAAATGAGCCACGGAATACAAAAACGATATCCTTTGCTCCGTTTACATTTCTTACGTTAGCTGTGAAATCCTTGAAGGAACCACTTGTATTTGAAACATTAATTGTTCCAAGTAATGTACCAGACTGTGAGCCCTCTCTTACCTCAATGCTTCCATTTCCGCCACTCTGAACAGTAGCTGTGATAGACTTAACACCCTTAGAGAACTGTACACCCTTAACCTTTGTGAAATCACCATTGTTAATATCTGTTACCCATGCAGAACCATCGCCATTACCGCGAACCTTGATTCCAGCCTGTGTAAACATTGTCTCAGCCTGTACCCAGCTATATGGGTCTACTGAAGGGTTCATAGGTACACCTGACATTGTCTCCTTGATTGGCTGAATTCTTCCATTTGATACATTAACCCTATCAATCTGAGTTGTTCTGTAACCAAGGTTGCTCATAACCTTATTCTGTACTGTCATTGTATGGTATGCAATGTAGTAGTTCCCCTTAAACTCAAAAATCTGGTGATGGTTATTACCTGTTGAACCACTGAAGAATTCACCTGGGTTTGCCATGATTTCACCCTGATGTGTGAATGGTCCCATTGGGTTAGAGCTTGTCATAACGTGGATTGTAGCATTGCGATATCCGTTGCTGCAATTCCAGTTTGTACAATATGAATAATAATATGTGTTACCAATCTTGTTAATTCCAGAATCCTCGAAGAGATATGGAGCATCAATCATAGCAGCTGTGCCTGATGTGCTAATCATATCGCCTCCAAGCTTGATAACTCTTGCTGTTCTTGGGTGAGCAGCCTGTCCTGCTGGAACGCCACCACCAAAGTAAAGATATCCTGTTCCATTGCTATCTACTAAAACTGCTGGATCAAAAAGCCACTCTACATTACAGTTTGGAGTAGACTTTGTGATGAATGCACGTCCCAATGGATCTCTCCATGGACCTGTAGGGCTATCAGCTGTAAGTACGCCGATAGAGCTTGCATTGTTTGCAAAGTATAAGAAGAACTTATCTCTGCCATTTATCTTCTTGCAGCAAATTGTTGGAGCCCATGAATTGCTTGCCCATTTTGCTGCGCCGTCGCGTCCTGCAACGTTAATCTGACCATGGTCAGTCCAGTTAACCATATCTGATGAAGAATAGCAGTTTAACTGGTTAATTTTTCCATATGTATTTTTGCCATGAGTAGCATCATACTCCTGGCTATCGTTTGTTGTATAAACGTAAATCCTATTGTTGTATACCAAAACTGCTGGATCTGCTCCATAGTTCTGAGTTACAAGAGGATTATTCTCATTATCTCCTTTAACATAGCTGCCGTTGATTACAGTAGCTGCTTCAGCACTAACCGCTGTACTGAAAAGCATTGTGCCAGTAATCGCAAGGCAAAAGAACTTCTTAATAAATTTATTCATACAATATCCCTCACGATATCACAATTATTTAATAGTTAGTACAAGCAGGGAAGATACTAATTATCTAGTTACTATTATTTATTACTGAACATCAACGCTAATGCTTCCAACATTTCCTGAGCCGTTGAAGCCGAATTCTACGCTTCCACCGTTAGGAATAGATGAGTTCCAATCAACTGGTGTAAGTACATAAGAATCACCTGATTCCTTTACATTTACATTCCAGCTAGAATCCATCTTTACTTCGCTCTTCTTAAGCTTAAGTGTCCAACCATTTACAGTCTTTCCTGTGTTGTTAGAAACCTTAATGTTTGCTGTGTAACCGCTGCCCCAGCTGTTGATTGTAGCCTTTGCTGTAAGGCCTGCTCCTGTTGAAGGCTGTGGTGCTGGAGTTGGTGTTGGCTGTGGATTTGGAGTTGGTGTTGGTGTTGGCTGAGCCTGTGATCCACCATTTACCTTCTCAAACTGCCACTGCTGATTTGGATTTCCATAATATGTCCACTGGCATACGTTTGTGCCATCAGCTGTCTTGTGCTCGTAAACATCAACATACTTAGAACCATTAGATGTCTTTGTAGCGATTGTGTATACGCCGCTCTTGTTTGTATTCTTTACGATAAACTGCTGTGGATCATGAGCGTAAGCATTGTAAATCTGAAGGTTTGCACCATCCTCATCCTTGCCATTAGCTACATCAAGCATGAAATCGCCAAGACCAGACTTAAGTGAGATGTATCCATTTCCAAGATTCTGAACATACCACTTCTGACCATCAACGCCAGTGCCCTTTGAAATGCATACGTTTGTAGCAGCCTTAGCTGTGTTACCTTCAACTGTAAGGTACTTCTGTGAAAGTGTATTCTTGAGGTAGTACCATCCATCTGCAATATTTGCTGTAGAGTTCTTATCTACATTCTGTGATGGAGTTGGTGTTGGCTGTGGCTTTGGAGTTGGTGTTGGTGTTGGTCTAGTACCTGGGTTTGAACCTGGCTGACCAATTACATCTGTGTAAGCCTTGATTACACTGTTGTAAGACTGCTTAGCCTGACCTGGTCTAGAGAACAATAATGGAGCAGAATTGCTAATCCATGTTGTCTGATCAGAAAGTCCCCACCAAGTAATACTTGTAATCTTGCCACCGTTCTTCTTAGCTGTGTTGATATTTTTGAAGAGCTGATAAGCATAATTTGCCATATCATTATCACCCTTGTTAGTAATATCCATCTCAGTAATCTGAACTTCGAAACCTGCTCTTAAGAATGAGTTAAGAGCTGTTGTATAGTAATCAACTGAAGGGAAGCCTGTTCCAAGGTGAGACTGCATACCTACACCTGCACAAACCTTTCTGCCCTGGTTGATATAGTTCACAAGTGTGATTACATCATTAACTTCCATATATGTGTTGTAATCGTTGTAGAAAAGCTTTACAGAATCTGTAAGCTTGAAATACTCAAGTGTGTCGTAAGCATAGTTGAAAGCCTTCTTTACATAAGAAGCATTCTTTCTGTTATTTCCATAAACTGCTTCCCAACCTGAGTTATTTGCATGTAAAATCTCATTTGCTACGTCCCATGCATAAACAACACTACCATACTGGTTTGTGTATACATGGTTCATAACTGTCTTTACATACATTTCAAGACGTGCATCCATAACAGATGAATTAACAAAACCTGCTCCACCGCTATAGTTGCTACGGAAGAACCAAGAAGGTGTCTGTGAATGCCATACTAATGTATGAGCTCTCATCTTAAGGCCGTTGTTGTAGCAAATCTTCATAACTTCATCAACTGTGCTGAAGTTAATCTGTGGAACATACTGTTCTCTGTAATTATCTGGGATATAGTAGCCCTGATTCTTAGCCTGTGAAACTGAGATAAGTCTTGCTGAACCACCAAGTAAAGCATCTGGCTTCATCTCGTTTTCAAGAGTAATACTGTTGTAATGCTGCTTTAAGAAATTAAGCTGACCTGCATCTCTAAGCTGATACAGGTTAATACATGTTCCTGAATAACCATATGTGCTTCCATAGGTATTAAGGAGTGTTGCCTGTGCTGCATTTGCAGTAAGGCTTGGTGCTGTGGCAAGCATTGTAAAAGCGCATGCGACAGCAAGGAGTTTCGATGCGAAACTCTTTAACAATTTTTTCTTCATTTCATTATCCCCCATGAAATATTATTTAACTCTCTCCCCTGCTTGTAATAATATCGTAACATATTTAACAATTCCACACATTATCAATTCTTGCGGTCTATTTATCAATTATTGCCTTATCTACATAAAAATAGACTCTGTGGTAAAATATCCACAGAGTCCATTGATTATATTTGTCAAATTGTCACTATTTCGCTGTTAGCTGAGTTCCATCGCTATCAATTGTAATGGTACTTCCCTCATGAATATCTCCACCAAGGATGATTTTTGCAGCCATAGTTTCCACATTTTTTTGAATAAATCTACGAAGTGGACGGGCTCCATATACTGGATCATAACCCTGATCTATTACAAATTTTTTAGCAGCTGGTGTAAGTTCAATCTTAAGCTGTCTGTCTTCAAGTCGGTTGTTAAGCTCTTCAAAAATAAGGTCTACGATGCCACCAATGTTATCCTTTGTAAGAGGCTTGAACATGATAATCTCATCAAGTCGATTCAGGAACTCTGGTCTGAATGAATTTCTAAGCTCATTCATTACAAGCTCATTTGTAGCTTCAGTGATTTCACCTGTTGCCTCATCAATACCTTCTAATAAGTACTGTGAGCCAAGATTAGAAGTCATGATAATAATTGTATTTTTGAAATCAACTGTACGTCCCTGAGAGTCTGTGATACGACCATCATCAAGTACCTGTAAAAGTACGTTGAATACATCTGGATGAGCCTTTTCAACCTCATCGAAAAGTACTACAGAATATGGCTTACGTCTCACCGCTTCTGTCAATTGGCCACCCTCATCGTAGCCTACATATCCTGGAGGCGCTCCGATAAGTCTAGATACGCTAAACTTCTCCATGTACTCGGACATATCAAGACGAACCATTGCATTTTCATCATCGAAAAGTGCCTGAGCAAGCGTCTTTGCAAGCTCTGTTTTACCTACACCTGTAGGTCCTAAGAATAAGAATGAACCGATTGGCTTGCTTGGATCTTTGATACCAGCCTTTGATCGAATGATTGCTTCTGAAACAAGCTTTACTGCATCATCCTGTCCCATTACTCTCTTATGTAATTCCTCATCAAGATGAAGAGTCTTACTTCGCTCTGTCTCATTTAATTTCGCAACAGGAATGCCTGTCCATCTAGAAATGATTCTGGCAATCTCGTCCTCAGAAACATTCTCATGAACCAAATTTGCATCTCTGCTCTTAAGTCTTTCTTCGGCGTCAGCAAGCTGAGCTTCCAATTCAGGAAGTCTTCCATATTGAAGCTTTGCTGCTTCCTCTAAGTCATATTTCTGTTGGGCAATCTTTATCTGTCCCTGAACATCATCAAGCTCCTCGCGGATTTTTGTAACATCCTCTACTAGCTTTTTCTCGTTATCCCATGCAGCCTTCTTTGTGTTGTACTCATCTCGAAGTTCTGAGAGTTCCTTCTGAAGGTCAGCTAGTCTATCCTGAGAAAGCTTATCTGTCTCCTTTTTAAGAGCTGCCTCTTCAATCTCCAGCTGCATAACTCGTCTGTTCATTTCATCCAGCTCTGCCGGCATTGAATCAAGCTCTGTCTTAATAAGTGCACAGGCTTCATCCACAAGGTCAATTGCCTTATCAGGAAGGAATCTGTCTGAGATGTATCTGTTTGAAAGCGTAGCTGCAGATACCAGCGCACCATCAGTAATCTTTACTCCATGGAATACCTCATAGCGCTCCTTAAGTCCACGAAGTATTGAAATGGTATCTTCTACTGTAGGCTCATCTACCATTACTGGCTGGAAACGACGCTCTAATGCAGCATCCTTTTCAATGTATTCTCTGTATTCATCAAGTGTGGTAGCTCCGATACAGTGAAGCTCTCCACGGGCAAGCATAGGCTTTAACATGTTGCCTGCATCAAGTCCGCCACTGCCATTTTTACCTGCACCGATGATAGTGTGAAGCTCATCGATAAAGAGAATTATTTCACCGTCGGAATTTTTAATCTCATCAAGGACAGCTTTTAATCTCTCTTCAAACTCACCCTGGTATTTTGCACCTGCAATCATTGAACCAATCTCAAGTGAGAATACCTTTTTATTCTTAAGTGCATCTGGCACATCACCACGGACAATACGCTGTGCCAAGCCCTCTACAACTGCTGTTTTACCAACACCTGGTTCACCGATAAGCACTGGATTATTCTTTGTCTTTCGGCTAAGGATACGGATTACATTTCTGATTTCCTCATCACGGCCAATTACTGGATCAAGTTTGTTATCACGAGCTCGCTCCACAAGGTCATAACCATACTTCTCAAGTGTGTCATATGTAGCCTCTGGATTATCCGTATTTACGGTTTGATTTCCACGGACTGTGGCAAGCACTGCAAGGAATGAATCTCTTGTAATTCCAAACTGCTTGAAAATGTTCTTGATAGGAGTGCTTGGCTTTTTAATCATGGCAAGCATGAGATGCTCCACTGAAACATAGCTGTCTCGCATAGCCTTAGCTTCATCCTCAGCATATGTAAGAACATAATTAAGCTGCTGTCCCACTCGAAGCTGTCCGCCCTGAACCTTTACTCTTGCATTTAAAGCGGCATCCACAGCATTTGTAAACTGCTGCAGGTCAATGTCCATCTTACCAATGAGGGATGGAATCAATCCATTCTCCTGACGAAGCAGCGCCATCAAAAGATGCTCCTGCTCCAACTCCTGGTTGCCATATTCCATTGCTATTTTTTCACAGCCATTAATGGCCTCTATAGATTTCTGGGTAAATTTCTGGATATTCATAAATCTTCTCCTTTCTCCCCTATTAGCCTTTCTATATTTATGTTATACAACAAAAATTAGCACTCCACAAGCGAGAGTGCTAATAATTAATAAATATTTTATATTTACTGTCAAAAACGGCTCATTATTGGCAACTAAATTCATTTCTACAGGTATTATATTGTGTTAAACTTTTTGATGTATTTTTTTCGATTAGATTTAAGGGAGGAACAATCTTATGAAAATAGTACTTGCTGGTGCTTATGGCAATCTTGGCGCCGACATCTTCAAAGAATTAATAAAAAATAATCATGAAGTAGTTGCTCTTGATATGATGCAGCGCGAACTCAACATAGAAGGCAACTATTCTTTTACTCAGGTAGACGTTACAAAGCCTGAGACTTTAAAAGGCACCTGTGATAATGCAGATGTAGTCATTACAACTGTTGGTCTCACAAAGGGTTCTGCCACAATTTCCAACTATGAAATTGATTATCAGGGAAATCTTAATCTGCTCAATGAAGCTAAGGCAGCCGGTGTAAAGCAGTTTGTTTACGTTTCTGTTATTAAGGCTGACATGGCTCCTGATGTTCCTATGGTTCACTCAAAATATCTTTTTGAGGGTGAGCTCAAAAAAAGCGGACTTTCATATGTAATTTTGCGTCCAACAGGATACTTCTACGACATCATAAAAGTATTCCGTCCAATGATTGAAAAGGGGGCTGTTACTCTTCTTGGGAAAAAGGCTGTTCATGCCAATGTTATTTCCACAGAAGATTTTGCAAACTTTATCGTAAAACACATGCTTGATGAAAATGCCATGTACGAAATCGGCGGTAAGGAAACATATTCATATGAAGAAATTGCCAGAATGTGCTTCGAAGCAGCAGGCAAAGAGCCAGTTATTAAGCAGGCTCCTGAGTGGTTATTTGATGTTCTTGCCTTTGTAAATAAGCTTAAGAAAAATGGTAAGGAAGCCATCATACGCTTTTCAAAGTTCACTCTTTCCAACGATATGGTGGGTGAGACAAAATATGGTGAAATGAGCTTCGCCCAGTACATCAAAGACAGTTTTAAGTCTAACTAAAGGAGTTATTTTTATGTTTTGGAATTTTCTACTTATTATATTTATAGTTTGCGCTATTTTATGTGCCGTTGGTTTCTATAGATTTGTTTATTTTCTTTCCATCGGTTATGGATTCGCTATTGTAGGCGGTGGTATCACTATTATGATTCTCAGCCTTGCAAATGGCTGGTCAGGAGAGCTTACATGGCTTCTTGTACTTCAGACTTTACTTTTTGTCATTTACGGAACAAGACTTTCAGGATTTCTTCTTTATAGAGAAATTAAGAATGCAGCTTATCGCAAGACACTTCGAGAAGCCACAGGCAACGATAAAAAGCTTCCTATTTTTGTCAGCATCACCATCTGGATCACAGTTGCCATTCTTTATACTGCTCAGGTGAGCCCTGTACTTTTCCGTTTTGCAAATGGTTCTACAGATTCTGTCATCCCTGTAATTGGCATTATTGTTTCCCTTGCAGGAATTATTCTTGAGTCAGTAGCTGACAAGCAAAAGAGCGAGCAGAAAAAAATTAATCCAGAAAAGGTTGCTACAGAAAAGCTTTACAAGATTGTTCGTTGTCCAAATTATTTTGGCGAGATTGTTTTCTGGACTGGTATTTTCATCTCTGGACTTACAACTTACACAGGTATCGGACAGTGGATTACAGCCATCGCTGCTTACATCTCAATTGTCTATATCATGTTCAACGGTGCACAGCGCCTTGAAAAACGTCAGATGGAAAGATATGGAAATGATAAAGAATACAATGAATATGCAAATTCAACACCTATCATCATTCCATTACTTCCTATTTATCATTTAAACAAGCAAGACCCTCTAGTGGGATAGCTACATCATCCTAATTAAGTTTTATCGGAGGATATATGAAAGAATTATCAGTAATAATGGCGCTTGTAGACTTTATTCCAGTTGCCTTTTTTGCTGTTGCAGCAATTGTACTTCAGCGCAATTTATATAATAAAATGAGCAAGGGTGCTTTCGCACTCTTTTCTATGGGAACCTTAGATATTGTCTTTGCAGGTTTTGCAAAAGCTCTTTACAAGCTTTTATATGGTGCCAGCATCTGTGATTTCCAGGCACTTTCAGACATGTTTTTCCCTGTTCAGTCCATTGGATTTTTAATGGCAGGTGTTGCCGCAGTTGCGATGATTCATTACAACCAGTCATCAAAAACACTTTTTAGTGTGGCTCCACCTCTCTTTTCAGGCACTCTTATCTTTGTTTCATTCATGTGCCTGGGGCTTGGACTTCTTTATTATGCCTTATGCGTCATTGCCATCAAAATGAAAAAGCCTATGCTAATCCTTGTATTTATCCTTTCATTTTTCATGTCCCTTTGTATGGGATATCTTTCCACAAAAGACTTTTCACTGGCCATCTACAACTGGATTGCTCAGGGCGTAAACATCGTAGGTCAGGGTCTTCTTTTATGGGGCGCTCTCAGCCTTAGAAAAGCAGGTCTTTGGAACCTTAAATTAAAATAATTAAAACGGGAGAATTATGAAAATGATTAATCTTTATGATTTATTAGATATTGTAAAAGCAAAGTACTCACTTACTCCTCTTGACACATCTTCATGTGACAATTTAAAAGTAAGTGGCATGAAATTTGATATCAAAGCTTTTGAAGCTAAAGGGCTTGGTCACATTTCTCTAATGAGTGCAAAAGGTTTCTTTGGTCTCATGAAAATGGACACACTCATTATCACACCTACAGAGCTTGATTTACCTATCTATTCCTACGATAGAATCATGGCTATGGGAAACGACACTCTTATCACTGAAATGTACGACACTATGGTAAGCAAGATTTCTTTTGATGAGGTAAAGAAGGTAGTAGAGAATTATTCGCAGCTTCCTCTTAGAGATCCTGGCGCTCATTGGTATGATGACATCAAGCTTCCTGAGAGCATTTCTTTCAAGGGCAAGAAAGCTGTTTCTGCTGATTTTGATGAGCTCTCAGCCCAGCATTTAAAAAGCTTCCTTAACACTCCAGCTCAGCAGGTAACTGACCAGGAGGCTAAGAAAGCCAGAAGTTTATATTATATTAATGGATTACTTGAGCACGGCGGCCCTTCCACTGATGTGTTTGTAAAAGCACTTGGCAAAGAAGCTACCGAAATGCTCTTCCACGATATTTTGTTTGGAATTTAATTTACCAGCAAAGACTATCGTCAAAGTCTTCAAGACTTGGATCCACTGGCTCTTCCTTAAGGATGGTACGCATGTATCTGTTGACCTCTGTTCGCATGTCGCGACGGGTACCATCCAGCGGAACCATAAGATTGTGATTTACCCAAATCCAGTGGATTCCACGTTTGCGGGCTTCTTCTTCAAATAATCCTGTATAACCTGACATGGCCTTACAGCCGATGTGAACATACATGATTACCATATCTACATTCATCTGCTCGCATAATCTGAACAGATCCTCTACACCAGTTTCATATCCACCATTGGAACGATTTCTCATAATCATATTTTCATAGAGATAACCTAAATCCAAAAGTGCCTGATGCTTATCAGTGGTGCTGACCATCTCTGTAGAAACACAGCAAAGCATATCATTGATTGGAACGATTCCCCAACAGTTCATAAGCCAATTCGGAAATGCGGTATAGTATGCTGCCTGAACACCCCAGAGAATTGCACGATGTCTGTATTCCTTACAGGCCATTTCTTTATTCTGATAAGCCTTTGTGGCAAGGGCTGTAATCTTCTTATCGGTCTTAAGGAAAACTGGGCTACGGCCACCTGCTGCCATATAAACACCATAGCGGTAGAAACCAAGTGTGGCACCCAGAAGCTGTGGATAAGGTGTCTTGTTAATCTCAAGCCACTCTAAGAATTCTTTTGTCTCCTGATTGAAGCGGTCCATATTTTCAAAAAGGTAATCCCAGTCATATTTTTCACCTGTGTGTTCCTCAATGAAATGAATGGCATTAAGAATCTCTTCTCCAGCGTACTCCTGAACACTCTCCTGACGATGACGGATAGGTGCTGCAATCTGAAATGTAGGGATGCCCATGCTTCGAGCCATAAGACCACCACCCATAAGTGAACCGTCGCAGGTAGTGTTGCACTGAATAGCGCAGGCTCCAATCTTTGGCAAGTCATCCTCCAGGGCTGCACCAAGCTCTGCTGCCGGCATAGGACAGACATCATTTGGCACACCGTATTCATGAGTCTTATCAACGTAATGCATTACGCCATCCTGACACATAAATGAGCTGGTGTAGATAGCAGGGACCTCATAGCTGACCCACTTAAGATTACGGAATCCACCCATGAGAGTACTCATCATATTCTCATCGAAAACAACCATCTTTTTGCTAAGCTCAGTGTCGTTTCCGATTTCTGGATCTGCTTTAAAAATATCTGTGAGAGAAATGGTCATGTCGATAATGATAAGACCGATTCCCTCATGGGCAAGTCGAAGGGCTGTACCTCTTAACCCCTCTGTGTGGCGGTCCATAAAATCTGGAACAGCCAGGTAGTTACTCATCCAACGATATCTAAAGAAGCCTTTGAAATTGTTAGGCTTCATCATAAACTTTGCAAGTATAAATAAGTAGTAAAGCCATCTGGTGTAATCGTACCAGGTGTCTTTTAATCCTCTCCACTCTCTACGTCTTCTAGGGCGCTTTCCTGAATAAAGAGTTGTTCCAAGTGGTTCACTTCCAAGTGCTCTACCCATTACTGTGCCCTCCTTTCTGCCTTAGCCTCTGCAAGCTTTTTCATTTCTACTCGCTCCACAAAAGCCTGAATTCTAGTACGAAGCTGTCCTGAGGAACGCACGGCATATGGTCTGTCTACAGAAAGAACTGGGTAACCATATTCCTCTTCCATAATATGGAATGCAGAAGCTCGCTCGTAGCCCCAGTAATCGCAGAATTTTATCTGCTCATAGATAAGACCGTCAGCATGATATTCCTTTGCCAGCTGATCCACGTAATCACGACGTTCCATAATCTTGTCCTGATTAAAGAAACGAGGACACTTGCCCCACTGAAGATAAGTGCGGCAAATCTGAGTAAGCACGTCTTCTTCATCATTTAAAATGATTTCCTGTCTGCCTGGCAATGAGCCAAAGCAGAATCTGTCAGCTACTACAAGAGCACCACACTCTTCTGCCAGCTGAATGAATTCTGGATCATCAATCTCCGAACCAACCATCACTACGCGTATACGATATTTTCCTGCTGGGTCTGGCTCACGTGTTTTGAGCTCGTCTAATGTCTCCTGAAGCTTTTCCTTAAGAAGATATTTAGGGCAGCAGTAAGTTGCTAAACATAACACTGCAAACTCATATCCTGTAATTCTAGGTGATTCGTATTTACGATATTCTCCAATAGCAGTAATCAGTCTGCTAATCTCATTTTGCTCCTCCACGGATTTACGAAGTGCCTCATCAGAAATGTCGATGCCAAAGTTTTTCTGCAGTGGCTCAAGCACTCTGATTCGCATCTGTTTTACATAGTGTTTAAGTGCTGTCTCATCAGACTTCATAGGAACATCTGCATAGGTAACAAAGAATGAATCCTTAGGATTAGTCTTAAGTCTTTCTATATTTTCTACGCAGCGGTTCATCTGAGCACAAGCATCTGGCGCCAATATACAATCCAGGAAATTAAAACCGCCCTCAATTGCTCTTTCTAAATAAGCACGACATGCTTCACACAAAGTAGAGCTCATGTAGTATGTACCCATTTCAATGGAACCTGTGCGAGGTGCACGAAGACGAGTAGAAAAACAACCTGGCAAATTTAAAAGTGGCTCTGGAATCTGAAAGCAAACGTGTCCGATTGCCTTATAACCTTCAGCCTGAGCCTGTCTGCACAAGTCGTTATAAGAGTCCTCCAATAACTTTTCGAAATAATATAAATGCTTTAAATCTTTCACAAACCTTCTCCAATACTATTTTAATACTAAATAGTATTGTAACAATAAACTAAATCACACACAATGAGTTTCTTGTTTGTATAAAAAATGCCATACCCTTATTTAGGATATGGCACCATGTTTTCTATTATCAATTAAACTTCTATGCAGCGATAAGCTGATGGAAGATACATGTTAGATCTAAGGATTTGAATGTTTACACAATCCATGTAATCATTCTGCAAATCATTAATATCTGAAGCGATATCTATATACTCCTTTGCCTTTTCTGTGTCACCTTTAAGCAACATAACATTTGCCATGTTAAGCAAAGTGCGACCGCAGCTTTTTTCCAGCCTCAAGGTTTCATAGGCACCAAGAATCTCCTGATAAATGGTAAAGGCCTCATCATAATCTTTGACAGCTACTGCTTTCTCTGCTCTCTGATCTAACTCGTGAATCAACTTGGAAATGCTTTGTATATCATCTTTATTCATGAACCCTTACCTCCTATCAATCAATCTCTACCATTAACTCATCTGTAATCTCGGGACCGTCAACGCAGGCAAGATATATAATACACTATTTCACCTCAGTTGAGTAGTTATTCACAGAATTTTCACATTTCTGCATAACAAAACTCATTCAATTTTAGTAGTTTTCAATAAATTATCACTAAATATAGTGATTATTCTGTTAGTTCGATACTAAATATGCTATTATTTAGCTAGTAGTGGAGGATAATTTTATGGTTATTAATGATATTATGTTTAAAACTCAACTAAACTACCAAATTCAAGCTGCCATGGACGAGCTAGAAGACGACTCATTAAATATAGAAGATGTAAAGCACATTGATCTTCACAGATGTCTTTTTGCAGACTTTAAAAAGGCAATGATATACATCAGGGAGAATAACCCAGACTACAATTATAGCGATTTCACAATCGACGCTGTAAAGCCTGCTCCTGCAGATTTCTCAGAAGGTAAGAAATATGATTTTGTTGAGCTTACAGACTATGCCAAGCACACTGCCATCACTATCGGCAATATGACTCTTTTTAGCGAGCTTCAGAAAATTGCCAGTGCCGCTGAGCAGTTTAATTATCATGTAGCTGAGCCACATGAAAAAAAAGTAGGAAATGTTCTTTCTTTTCAGGACTATAACAACTACTTTGTAGCTGATACTCCTAACACCTTTCAGGAAATCGGAAGCTGTGTTGTAGGCGGCGGCAATGCAGAGGCGGTAAAAATTGCTGCCACATTACATGCCAGCAGTACAGAGGAACGACCAATTGTTTCTGTCAGAGCATTCTCTCTGAACACAAACACTTACCTTCCTAATATTGATATTATTGATTTGAGTACAATCTATAAGGCAAATGCTTCTATGATGGAAGTATTTGCATACATGAGCTACCACGACCATCTAGGTGGAAAGTTCAATGATTCCTTTGATAAGCTTTTGTTTAGTGGCACTCTCCAGATTGAATCTCTGGAAGATATGTATTCCACACACTATGATTTAAGTACTTTCGATTATCTGAATAAGTAGATGATTGCTTGGCTAATTTGCCATATTGTACATAATCATTATAATAAATTGTGCATATTGAATATTTATGTTAATTATAACTATTGTGTTATCATCTCTGACCTTGTAAAATACCCTTCGGTATCAAGCAATTATTATTTGTTTTAAGGAGAGGTCAGAAATGTTAAACCTTATTGTATTAGTAGTTTTTTCCGCAGTTACATTATTTTTCGTTAATTATATTGTTTCAAGCGTTGCATATGCAAAGAGATCAGCTGAAATCGAAGATTCACACTGCCTTACAAGAGCAGTTGGCGCAATCATCGTAAGCGTTACTACACTCGTAGCTCTTTGGGCACAGGCTTTTTACTTATTCTTTTTTGCCTAATATGCAAATTAAAAGGACTATCAAATTGATAGTCCTTTTTGTTTGCCACGGCGCGCCCCATTGCCGAAGGCAATCATTTATGGGCGCTGCCTTCCCGTAGTTTTTTATATCATTTAACCTTCAATAGCAATATACTTACTCTCCTCCTTCTCTGGAAGTGCTTCTTTCTTAGGAATGCTAAGTGTAAGTACACCGTCCTTAAAGGCTGCATGAATGTCTTCCTGTGTTACGTTATCTCCTACGTAGAAGCTTCTGCTGCAAGAGCCTGTGTAACGCTCGCGGCGGATGTACTTACCGTCATCATCCTGCTCATCATTGTTCTGATTTGTCTCAGCCTTGATTGTAAGATAACCATCTTTCAATTCAGCTTTGATGTCTTCCTTTGCAAATCCTGGAAGGTTCATATCTACAGTGTAGTCATTCTCGTTTTCCTTAACATCTGTGGTCATCATTCTTGCGAAATCATTGTCGTAGTGGTGACCAAAACCTGTCATACGTGGTACTCCGAAGAAATCATCCATAAAATCATTTGATAAAATACTAGGCATTAACATAATTACTACCTCCTCTTTATTATATGAAATATAGTTTTAATCCCGGTTACTTTGCTGCTGCAAGCTTATCTTGTGCCTGCCCAGCCAGGTTGGTTTGGGAAGCTTTTCTTTTCCTTCCCTTGTTGTAATTACGTTATACACCCGCAATTAGCACTCGTCAATAGAGAGTGCTAATAATTTATAATTATTTAATATTTAGTTTATAAATTTTCTGACTTATCCTTTTCAATCAGCTTCATCACTTCACCAAGCTGACCAGTGATTTCTTTATAATTCTCACGAAAATGAGGTCGCAGGCAATCTACACAGGATTTCACACCTGATTCTGTATATTTAAAATTTCCACCACATTTATCCCCAAGACAATAAAGAGGACAATAACAGAATAAACAGTTAAAGTCCTCTGGATTATCAGTTTTATGACAAGGGAAATATTCACATTCCCTATTTTGAAAAAATTTGTAGTGTTCCATGAGTTCACCTCTAATTACTCTTTATGAACTCATGATACCACAAAATCCACTATCCTAGAATATCAATGTATTCTCCAGACAATGCCTTATTCATGCTTCGCACTGCGCAAAACTTTCCACACATTGAGCATGTGTCATCAAACTCTGGTGAACGGTCTGCACGAATTGATTTTGCTGTTTCTGGATCCAGTGAGCACTCCCACTGCATATCCCAATCGAAGACCTGACGAGCCTCAGCCATCTTATTATCTATGTCCATTGCATGTGGAATATTCTTTGCGATATCAGCTGCATGTGCTGCAATTTTTGAAGCAATAATTCCCTGCTTTACATCCTCTACATTTGGAAGTGCAAGGTGCTCCGCTGGAGTGACATAGCAGAGGAAAGCTGCTCCGTTTTCAGCTGCGATGGCACCGCCAATGGCTGATGTGATGTGATCATAGCCTGGCGCAATGTCTGTGACAATTGGCCCAAGCACATAGAAAGGAGCGCCCATACAAATCTTCTGCTGAATCTTCATATTTGCTGCGATTTCATTCATTGGCATATGTCCTGGTCCTTCTACCATTACCTGAACATCCTTCTCCCAAGCACGCTTTGTAAGCTCACCAAGGCGAACAAGCTCCTCAATCTGACAAACATCTGATGCATCTGCAAGACATCCTGGACGGCAGGCATCTCCTAATGAGATTGTCACATCATGCTCACGGCAAATCTCAAGAATCTCGTCATAATATTCATAGAAAGGATTTTCCTCACCTGTCATTGTCATCCATGCGAAAACAAGTGAACCTCCACGGCTGACAATATTCATCTTACGCTTATGCTTTTTGATCTGCTCAATTGTCTTTCTTGTAATTCCGCAGTGAAGTGTAACAAAATCCACACCATCCTCAGCGTGAAGTCTTACCACATCAATGAAATCCTTTGCTGTAAGTGTGGCAAGGTCTCTCTGATAGTGAATGACACTGTCGTAGATTGGAACTGTTCCAAGCATAGCTGGGCATTCTGCCACAAGCTTCTGTCTAAATGGCTGTGTGTTACCGTGGCTTGATAAATCCATGATTGCCTCTGCCCCCATGTCTACTGCCGCCATAACCTTTTCCATCTCTATATTGTAATCCTTGCAATCGCGAGAAACACCAAGGTTTACATTAATCTTTGTGCGAAGCATGCTGCCTACGCCCTCTGGATTAATGCATTTGTGATGCTTATTTGCAGGGATGGCAACCTGTCCCTTTGCTACCAAATCACGAATCTCCTCAGGTGTGCGGTACTCCTTCAAAGCCACCTGCTTCATCTCTGGTGTAATAATCCCCTGTCTTGCTGCATCCATCTGTGTTGTGTAATTGCTCATTATAATCTCCTTTATAAAAAATCTAATTTTATCCTACATATACGTAGTCATTAAATACTGGCTGAAGTCCCTCTGCTGTAATGTCTGTATACATGCTATCAAGGCTTCGTCCATCTGATATTTCAAACTGCTCATCACCTGACTCCTCTTCCTGAGAGCCAGTATATTTTTCCTCGTGGTCTCCAATTCCTGTGGATACTCCTGCTGAGACCTTTGTTGCTGCGATTTTCACAATGCCATTTCTAAATTCTGCTGTCTCTCTGGATGATACTGTGATTCCGCAGAATGGCAGGAAAATTCTGTATGCGCAGATAATCTGGCAAAGCTGCTTTTCTCCTACATCAAGAGGATTGATTGTATCATTATTGATGATAGGACGAAGTCTCGGACATGAAAGGGACATCTCAGCATGTGGATATTTTCTCTGTAGGAAATACACATGAAGAGCTGATGCAAGAGCATCCTTTCTAAAATCTGAAAGACCTAAAAGTGCAGAAAAAGCCACACCTCTCATGCCCCCCATAAGGGCTCGCTCCTGTGAGTCAAATCTGTAAGGCCAGATTCTCTTATTTCCCATGAGATGCAATGTCTCGTATTTATCGCTGTCGTAAGTTTCCTGGAAAACTGTCACATAATCCACTCCGCATTCATGAAGATATTTGTAATCCTCCACATTTACAGGGTAGATTTCGATGCCCACCATCTTGAAATATTTGCGGGCAATTTTGCATGCCTCACCAATATATTTCACATCGGATTTTGTAGGACTCTCACCTGTTAGAATGAGAATTTCCTCCATACCGCTATCAGAAATGACCTTCATCTCATGCTCAATCTGCTCCATAGAAAGCTTTAATCTTTTTATTTTGTTGTAGCAATTGAAGCCGCAGTACACGCAATAATTCTCACAATAATTTGCAATGTAAAGTGGTGTGAAAAGATATACCGTATTTCCGAAGTGCTTGCTTGTCTCCTTCTGAGCCTTCAGTGCCATCTGCTCCAAATAAGGTTCTGCTGCAGGTGAAAGAAGGGCTTTAAAATCTTCTATAGTACATCTGTCGCTCTCTAGGGCACGTCTTACATCTTTGGCTGTATATTTGCTGTAATCATAGGATTCAAAATGCTCCATTACGCATTTACGAACATCCGATTCTATTACATCCATCCCTGGAAGATATTCCATGTGATTGATTCTGCTAGATGGGTCCGTCTCTATCTGATGCTTTCGCTCCAAGCCTGTCTTTGTGAGAAGGTCTGAGTCAATCAAAAAATTATTCTCCATGACTGCCTCCTAATGTAAAAATCCAGTAAGAGGATCTGATGCTGCTGCACCTCTTGTAAGAACACGTCCAAGACCTGCAAGATAAGCCTTTCGTCCAGCCTCGATAGCATCCTTGAAGGCTGATGCCATCATTGTTAAATCTCCTGCAGTAGCAAGGGCGGTATTTGCCATGATAGCAGCGGCTCCCATTTCCATTGCTTCACAAGCCTGAGACGGCTTTCCTATTCCAGCATCCACGATGATAGGAAGATCGATTTCATCTATCAAAATCTGGATAAACTCCTTTGTGGCAAGTCCCTTGTTTGAACCAATTGGAGAAGCAAGTGGCATGATTGTAGCTGCACCAACATTTTGAAGTTCTCTTGCCACATTTAAATCTGGGTACATATATGGCATTACCACAAAGCCTTCCTTTGCAAGTATTTCTGTAGCCTTGATTGTTTCATAATTATCTGGAAGGAGATATTTGCTATCTCTCATAATTTCAATTTTTACAAAATCACCACAGCCAAGCTCTCTTGCAAGGCGGGCGATTCTAACAGCTTCCTTTGCATCTCTTGCTCCGCTTGTGTTTGGAAGAAGTGTTACCCCATCTGGAATGTAATCCAAAATGTTTTCTTCCTCCTTAGTGTTTGTACGTCTTACTGCAAGAGTAATAATCTGCGCTCCTGCATCCTTCACTGCAGCTTCAATAAGCTTCATTGAATATTTTCCTGAGCCAAGAATAAATCTTGAATCAAATTCTTTTCCACCGATTACCAGTTTGTCCTTTTCCATTTTTAATCCTTTCACATTATTAAACTAAGGCTGAGTCTCTCCCATCAATATCCTAAGAGCCATATGAGCCTCATGAGCCGCACATGCCATCACTCTTGATGATATAAGCCCAATGCCTGAATTCACATCACTTACCCCATCACCTGAGATGAAAAATCTGGATGTGATTTTCTTTGTCACTATCTCATTTGCACTTCCAAAGCCTGCCATACCAGAGCTGGATACCAGATATTTATCGGGATAATTCGTAAATACGATATCCGCCAGCATTGCTTTGCATTCTGGCTTATCAAATGCTTCACAGATTACATCAGCATCCTTAATGAGTGATGGAGTGTTTTCCTCTGTGAGCTTTACCTGATGAATCTCTATTTTGATAAAGGGATTTATCTCCAAAAGATTTTCCTTTAGTGCATCAGTTTTTGGCGTTCCCACCTGATTAAATTTGTATTGCTGACGATGAAGATTAGTCACATCCACAGTGTCGAAATCTATCAAAATCAGTTTTCCTAAGCCCACTCTAGCAAGGCATATTGCTATGTTTGAACCAAGTCCTCCCAGACCGCAGATTGCCACGGTAGCATCATCAAATTTCTTTTGATTTTCTATACCATGCCTATTAGTCAGAGCCTGATAGAATTCTTCCTTTGTAACCATTTATCAGCCCCCTCCAACAAAGCTAACAACCTCCAGCACATCTCCCTCCTTCAGTATCACCTGATCAAGGGTTGCCTTAGGAATTATTTCCTCATTTAGCTCCACAGCTATAGTTCTAAAGTCATACTCCAATTCCAGCAGAAGACTCTCTACAGTCCTCCCTGCTACTTCGTATGCTTGTCCATTTACCTGAACCATCTCTTTCTCCTTTTTCACTTTTTATTCCAACCATATGATTTAGCGGGCCAGAGCCCTGTCCTAAGTTCAAGCCTGCTGATATGGTAGCTGTAATATATTCCTTTGCACGCGCCACGGATTCCTTGAGGGTGTATCCTAAGGCAAGGTTTGATGCAATGGCACTTGATAATGTACAGCCTGTTCCATGGGTGTTGTCATTATCTATTTTTTCCCCTTCAAACCATGTAATTTCACCATTTTCATAGAGAACGTCACAAGCATCCTCCACGCTATGTCCGCCTTTGATAAGCACGCCGCAGCCATACTCATTTCCTAATTCTTTTGCAGCCTTTTCCATCCCTGCCTTATCAAAAATCTTGCACTCTACCAGACATTCTGCCTCCGGAATATTCGGAGTAATTACAGTGGCTATACCAAAAAGATTGTCCGCCATAACCTGCGATGTATTTTCTTCCATGAGTCTGCTTCCGCTTGTTGCCACCATTACAGGGTCTACGACGATATTTGAGACTCCGTACTCTTTTAGCTTTTTAGCTACCAGTCTCACCTGCTCTGGTGATGGAAGCATTCCGATTTTTACTGCATCGGCAGGGATATCTGTAAGGCAGGCATCAATCTGCTTTCCAAGGAATTCTGGGCTTGATTCCACAATGGCACTTACCCCTGTAGTGTTCTGGGCAGTCATGGCTGTGATTGCCGTCATACCGAACACGCCGTGGGCTGTCATTGTTTTTAGATCCGCCTGAATTCCTGCTCCACCGCTGCTATCACTACCTGCGATAGATAAAACGACTTTCATTTTTCTTCTCCTTATGCTCTTAATTCCACAAATTTTTTCTTCATTTCTGTGGCAGCCACCATAGGTGAATCTGCTTTCATTATTGCTGACACTGCACAGACACCGGCAATAGGTATTCCTGCCAAGACATCCATATTTGAAGGATTTAGTCCACCGATGGCATTTACAGGAATTGGCACCGCCTGGCAAATCTTATCCAGTGTCTCTGTGGATGTGATGATTGTCTTTACCTTTGTGGTAGTCGGATAAATAGCACCCACCCCCAAATAATCTGCGCCAGCCTCATAGGCTGCCTTTGCCACCTCCACAGTCTTAGCAGTAGCTCCAAGTATCTTATTAGGGCCAATGATTTTTCTTGCCAGGGCAAGAGGCATATCCTCCGCACCTACATGGACGCCCTCTGCATCCACAGCCAGCATTACATCCACCCTGTCATCAATAATCAGAGGCACATCATATTTTTTTGAGATTTCATGAACTGCCTCAGCCAGCTCTATGTATTCTCTTGTGGTTCTGTTTTTCTCTCTCAGCTGCATGAGGGTCACGCCCCCCTTCAGCGCCTCCTCCACACGAAACAAAAACTCCTCCCTGTCGTATGGCGTACTATCTGTAATAAAGTACAATTCAGTATTAAATTCCATTATTCCCTCCACTCCGGCTGGTTACGCATAAAAAAAAGGAGACCACCTGATTTCTCAAATGGTCTCCATGTAATTTACGTTACGCACGGCATCCCTACGTTGGCATTATCCAAATCAGGTTCTCGGTCGAAGGTCACACCTTCCTCTCAGCCTGTCTACAAGCTCCCGTCTATTTAGTTCCCCAATATAATGCCCTATCTCTGTCTATTTTGCAACAACTTTTTTAAAATTGAAGAATTTTCTTTATCGCGGCATAGTTACGCCACACTTGTCCATTATTGCCAATTATCTTGACAACTCAACATTTTAGGTGTATTATCTCAAAGATTTTAACTAAACATTTTTAACTAACAGTTTTCTAAACGGAGAATATGTCATGGAAATCAATGGAAAAAAGTTAGCCCATGGGATAATACAAGGTGGAATGGGCGTCGGTGTATCGCTTTCAGAGCTTGCTGGAAATGTAGCAAAGCAGGGCTGCATGGGTGTTATCAGCTCAGTAAATATTGGTTTTAAAGAACCTGATTTTTTACAAAATCCATTCGAGGCGAATATCAGAGCTTTGAAGGAGCATATTAGAAAAGCTAAGGAAATTGCTGGCGGCAATGGTCTTATTGGCGTAAATATAATGGTGGCTGTGAGCCACTACGAAGAGACTGTAAAGGCTGCTATCTCAGCCGGGGCAGATGCCATCATTTCAGGTGCTGGTCTGCCACTTAATCTTGCAGAGCTTGTGAAGGGAAGTAACACCTTGTACGCTCCTATAGTTTCAAGCGCAAAAGCAGCCATGCTCCTTTGTAGAACCTTTGCAAAAAAGGCTCAGTCTATACCGGATTTCATCGTTATAGAAGGTCACAAGGCCGGCGGTCACTTAGGCTTTTCTGCTGACGATTTAAATAATGATACCTGCCAGGACAACATCGACATCCTTAAGGAAGTCCTTGAGGCTATCAAGCCTTTTGAAGAACAGTTCAAAAAGAAAATTAAAGTGTTCCTTGGTGGAGGAATTTTCACTGGAAAGGACATTGCAGAGGCCATTAAAAACGGCGCAGATGGTGTTCAGATTGGTACAAGATTTATAGCTACAGAGGAATGTGATGCTTCCACTGCATTCAAGGAAATTTTAGTAGATGCCACGGAAGAAGATATTAAAATCATCAAAAGTCCAGTAGGAATGCCTGCCAGAGCAGTATTTACCCCTATGCTTCAAAGCTTAGAGGAAGGCAAAAGCTTCTTTGCCAAAAGATGTAACGGCTGCCTAAAGGCTTGTCCAAAGGGAGATAAAATCCCTTATTGTATCAGCCGAGCACTAATCGCTGCTGTAGAAGGCAATAAAGAAGAAGGCCTTTTCTTTTGTGGAGAAAACGCCTTCCGCATTAATAAAATTACAACTGTCAAAGATTTAATTGACGAACTGCTTACTGATTATCAGAGCTGTATGCTATCAACTCATATGGCTTAAGTATAAGGTGCCCCTCTGGGGTGATAAGTATAACTGACTTCTTGTGGGCTACTTAAGCATTAAAATATTTTGATAATCTAGCCAGGCCATCCTCCAGGGTGGCCTTTGTGCATGCCACATTCATACGAAGGAAATCCTTTCCGCAATCGCCATAGGCAGTACCTGCTGAGAGATAAAGACCTGTTTCCTTTCTGATGTGGGCTGCAAGCTCCTTGCTTGAGATGCCAAGTTTGCTAACATCTATCCAAAGAAGATATGTAGCATCGCCTCTCACAACATGAAGTTCAGGGATATTTTCATCCACAAATGCCTCCACTCTTCTTCTGTTTTCAAATAGATATTCTCTTAATTCATCAAGCCATTGGCCACCATGATTAAAAGCTGCAACAGCTGCATGGGCCGCAAATACATTTGGCTCAGCCACCTCATCGGTATTGATTCCGCGCCAAACCTTATGACGTAAAAATCTGTTAGGAACAAAAATAGCTGCTGTCTGAATACCTGGAATACTAAATGTCTTGGTAGGAGCAATACAAGTGATGCTCACATCCTTACAAGTATCTGAGACACTGGCAAAAGGAACATATTCCTTGCCTGGCTCTACTAGGTCACAGTGAATTTCATCTGAAATAACTGTAACGCCATATTTTGCAGCAAGCTCTCCAACCTTTGCCAAATCCTCCCTGCTCCAGATTTTACCAACTGGATTGTGAGGATTACAAAGAATCATAAGACTGGCCTGAGGATCAGACATTTTTTCTTCCAAATCCTCAAAATCCATTTTAAAGATTCCGTCCTCATAATGCAAAGGGTTCTCTAAAGGTCTGCATCCATTATTGATAATGCTGTTAAAGAAAATATTATATACAGGTGTCTGAATAATCACCTTTTCATTTGGTGTAGTAAGCTTTCGAACGATGGATGAAATAGCAGGAATAACACCTGTACAAAACATCAACCACTGGCGGTCAATCTCAAAGCCGTGACGATTCTTCCACCAGTTAATATATGCCTCATACCAATCGTCGTTGACATCAGTATATCCAAAGACCCCCTCTGCCACACGTTTCTGAAGTGCCTCAATGATTTCTGGGGCAGTCTGAAAATCCATATCAGCCACCCACATAGGAAGCTCATTTTCAGCCACATCCCACTTCATTGAATCAGTACCACGTCTGTTAACTACTGCATCAAAATTATATTTTCCCATTAATTCCAGTCTCCTATTTTCTGTCTCTACGCCACTCGACGATTTCTTCTGTCTTTCCAATCTGTTTACAGTTGATAACAGTCTTTGATGGATCAACTAAATCTGGCTCCACAATAAGATGCTCAATTTCAGGCGCTGTTATTGTGCCGCTAATTGGATTGAATACACTATCAATCTTTGTAGTAATATTCGCATTTACGTTATCAACATATTCGAAGGCAAGTGTTGTATTTATCAACTTGCAGTTTTCCATTTCAAGATTATCAATGTAGCAAAAGCCTTGCAAGCTCTCGATTGTACAGTTTACAAACTTAAGATTCTTAGAATTCCATCCAAGGTACTCACCACAAATATATGAATCGTAAACTGTTACATTCTCTGTGTTCCAGAAGCTATCCTTTGAAAGCAACACAGAATTTCTTATAGTAATATTTTTTGCTCCATCAAAAGAGTAATTGCCATCAAGCTTGAATCCATCAATCTCGATATTTTCTGAATTCATAGCAAAGTAGCTTCCCTTTGCATAAACATTAGAAAGCTTGATATTCTTACAATTCCAGAATGTCTCTTCAGCATTTGTAAGCTGAACATTTTCAAGTGTAACTCCATCGCAGCGACGGAAATTCTTTGGTGCTGTGATAAATGAATCCTTCACGTAGATATCGTTTGTGTACCATACACCCGAACGGCCCATCTCAAGCCAATTACATCGCTCTACCTTGACATTATTTGAATACCAGATAGGATACTTATATTTGAACTGAGAATCATAGACTTCGATATTCTTACTTTCCTTTAAAGGAGATTCTCCCTCATCAAATATCGAATCGTAGATACAAGCCCCATCCTCTGCATAAAGAGCACGTTCTCCCTTAAAAAACTGCTGTCTATATTCTTTCATTTTTATTTCCTCCATGATAAATATAACTCTTCTTGAGTATATCATCAAAATTTGGTTTTGTAAAATTAAATTGCCTTAAATATTTATTAACAAATTATTAAATACTAATCAAATTATTTACAACGAAAAAAAGAGATGCCCTTTCAGGCATCTCCCGAATAGCATTATTTATTTGAACTAATACCAACAACCTTTAATGTATTTCTAGCAACAAACTCAGTTTGAATCCCCTTGAGCTGTAAATCCTCAGCTCTTCTGTACAAATCTTCTGCGCCAGTACATTTAATGATTTCACCTACTGCCATTCTCTTCTTCCTCCCCGGGTTATATTTTATATTTTGCTCGCCCATTCTATGTAAGTTGTCCCGCGAACATCCTTATAATAGGCGCTAAATGGGGATTTGTCTATACAAATACTGTGAACAATTTGTGAATTCTGTGAAAACGTTTTCGGAAACCGGTTGCGCCTGACAGTATGTCAAACGCTTGATATACTGGCGTTCAATGGAAACTAATTTCAGGCAATTGTTTTTCTATAAATTGAAAAAGTACCTGTGTCATTTTGACACAAGTACTTTTTATATATGGAATAATTATATTAGTTGTCTATTTTATCGCTTAACTCTGGCGCCTGCTCCACCCATAATTGCCTCTACTTCAGCGCATGTTGCCATTGTAGTATCGCCAGGTGTAGTCATGGCAAGTGCACCGTGAGCAGTGCCGTATTCTACAGCTTTTGCTGCATCTCCTGTAGTCATAAGACCATAAACAAGACCTGAAGCAAATGAATCTCCACCACCAACACGGTCAAGAATCTCAAGCCCCTTATAATCCTTTGCCTTGAAGATTTGTCCATCTGCCCAGCAAAGTGCAGACCAGTCATTCACTGTTGCTGTCTTAACAGTACGAAGTGTTGTGGCTACTACCTTGAAGTTTGGATAAACCTTAGCAGCCTCATCAATCATCTTCTTATATCCATCCACATTAAGCTCTTTGAGATTTGCATCATTGCCCTCAATCTCAAAACCAAGACATGCAGTGAAATCCTCTTCGTTACCAATCATTACATCAACGTACTTTGCAATTTCTTTATTTACTTCCTGTGCCTTCTTCTGACCACCGATAGCTGACCACATAGAAGCACGATAGTTAAGATCATAAGATACAATTGTGCCATACTTCTTTGCAGTCTTAATTGCCTTTACAACAGTTTCAGCTGACTGCTCTGAAAGTGCTGCATAGATTCCACCTGTGTGGAACCATCTAACACCAAGCTCACCAAAAATATAATCAAAATCGAAGTCCTTATCAGTGGCCTGAGAGATAGCTGTGTTTGCTCTATCAGAAACACTAAGTGCTCCACGGATACCAAATCCTCTTTCTACAAAGTTAAGTCCATTTCTGCACTCACGACCAATACCATCTGTCTTCTTCCAGTTGATAAGTGAAGTATCCACACCACCCTGGAGAATGAAATCCTCCACAAGATGACCAACCTCATTATCTGCAAAAGCAGTAATAACTGCTGTGTTCATGCCGAAGCATCTGCGAAGTCCGCGGATAACATTGTACTCTCCGCCGCCTTCCCAAACTTTAAATTCTCTGGCTGTGCGGATGCGTCCCTCACCTGGATCGAATCTCAGCATAACCTCGCCCAGCGAAACTGCATCAAACTTACAATCTTTTTTATCTTTAATCTTCAAGTCCATAACATATCTCCTAAAACTTAAAATATTCTACAGCGTTACGGCCACATATACGTGTGACGAGAATTCGTAAATACGAATCATCCTTTGGGTACTCTCCATTCTCTACCCATGTTCCAATCTTATTGCAGAGGATACGACGGTAGAGCTCATGGCGAGGGAATGAAAGGAAGCTTCGTGAATCTGTGAGCATTCCCACTGATGTAGAAATAAGTCCTGCATCACTTGTTGCCTCAATCTGTTTTTCCATTCCATTCTTGTGGTCGCAGAACCACCATGCAGCGCCAAGCTGTACCTTGCCCTTGATGCCCTTTTCATTGCTGCAGAATGTGCCAGCCATAGCGGCAAGCATTTCTGTATCCTTAGGGTTAAGGCAGTAAAGAATTGTCTTTGGCAATTCATCATTTAAATCCATAGCTGACAAAAGTCCTGCAAGCTGTGGAGCATAATTAAAGTCATTAAGTGCATCAAAACCAGTGTCTGGTCCCAGCTTCTTAAAGAAGCGCTCAGAGTTATTTCTGATAGCACCAATATGAAGCTGCATTACAATATCATGCCTAGCGTAAGCCTTGGCAAGCTCTGTGTACATATATCCATGATACTTGCCAGCAGCTTCTTCTGAAACCTTCTTTCCGTTGATTCTGTCCATGAAGATTTCATTAACCTCTTCATAGGTAGCAGGAACATAAAATGTATTTTCCAGACTGTGATCAGAAACTCGGCATCCATTCTCAATAAAGAATTCAAGGCGCTCTCCAAGAATTTCAAGCAAAGTCTTCACATCATAGATTCTTCTGCCAGTAACCATAGAAAGCTTGAAAATATAATCAGCGAAGCCTTCCTTTTCAATACCAACAGCCTTCTCTGGTCTGAAGGATGGAAGAACCTTAATTTCAAATCCATCCTCCCTAAGCTTTCTATGCCACTCTAAATCATCTGCGGGGTCATCTGTGGTGCAAAGGACAGATACATTTTGCATTCTTAGGAGGTTACGTACTGAGAACTTTGGAGTGTGCAACTTCTCATTGCACTTTTCCCAAATATCCTTAGCTGTTTCTGGGCTCAATGGTGTGGTTATATTAAAGTATCGTTGAAGTTCTAAATGAGTCCAGTGGTATAGAGGGTTACCAATCAAATTCTGCACAGTATCTGCCCATGCCACAAACTTATCAAAAGGAGCCCCATCTCCAGTAATAAGCTCTTCTGAAACACCGTTGGCTCTCATGGCACGCCACTTATAATGGTCACCACCAAGCCAAACCTCAGTCATATTGTCAAAGCATTTGTCCTCATAAATTTCCTGAGGATTCAAATGGTTGTGAAAATCAATTATTGGCTCATCCTTAACAGCTGCGAAAAGTTCCTTGGCTGTAGGATTCTGAAGAAGGAAATCTTCGTCCATAAATTTCATCATACTGCCTCCAATTCCTTTCTTACATTGCCAACGCCCTTCATATTTGAGTAGATTTCAAGAACACGCTTTGCCATTGTGTCCTCATATAAATCAACGCCGAATACGTCTTTACGTTTTAATACATCCTTAGCTGGAAGCTCTTTAAGCTCATTAAGAAGTGGATCAGGACTCTGCTCGAAAACATTTCCCTGATCATCAACGCCTTCCAAATATCTTAAGTAACCAGCCAATACAACTGGCACTACCTTAAGCGACTCTGTTGTAAGGGATGAATTTCCTCTGTAAGCCTTGATAGTCTCACCAAAACGGATTGGAAGCTTCTGTGATGTGTCGCAGGCAATTCGCTGTGGTGTATCTGGCATAAATGGGTTTGGAAGACGCTTTGTAAGAACAGCGTCAAGGAATTTGTCAGGTGATAATACCTTAGGGTCTACCACTACCTTCATTCCTTCTTCCTTACCAAGCTTTGTAACAAGCTTCTTTAAATCTTCATCATCCATTTCATCATGGATTGTCTTATATCCAAGAAGACATCCGAAAACAGCAAGAGCTGTGTGAAGAGGATTGAGGCATGTGCACACCTTCATCTTCTCTGTCTTATCTACTGTCTCTCTGTCGGTGAAAATGATTCCCCCCTTTTCAAGAGCTGGGCGACCATTAGGGAATAAATCCTCGATAACCAAGTACTCTGTCTCCTCCGCATTTACGAAGTTGGCAACATAGGTATTCTTTGTTGTAACGATAGGCTCAGCATTCTCCACGCCATCATCAATAAGCATCTGTTTTACTGTGTCATCTGGGCGAGGAGTAATCTTATCAATCATTGAAAGTGGGAATGTTACCTTTGATGAATCCTCAAGATATGCAATGAAATCTGTCTCGCACTTTCCATCCTTGAACCATTCCTTTGCAATTTCAAGAACTGCTTCCTTAAGCTTGTCACCATTGTGTGAACAGTTATCCATACTTACAACTGCAAGTGGTAATTCGCCAGCCTTGAATCTCTCAAGAAGAAGTCTTACCACCTTATTCATGTAGGCACGTGTCTTATAGCCCTTTTCTGTAATTGTAAATGAAATCATCTGAAGGGATGGAGCACGGAAAATCTCTCTAAGTCTTGAGATTTCCTTTTCATTTTCCTCATCTAAAATGCAGGATTCAACAATTGAACCCACAACTTTTTTCTCAACAGTTCCATCTGCCTTAAGTGTTGCAAGAATGCTTAGATCATCACATGGTCTGTTGTACTTCTCTATAATCTCATAGTCATAGCCCTCAGCAACGATAAGCCCCTTGTCCATTACGCCTTGATTCAAAAGCTCTTCAACTACATTTGCCTGAAATGCTCTGAATATATTTCCTGCACCGAAGTGAAGCCATACTGGATTCTCCTTCGTATTTGCGATAATTTTTTCTCTGTCGTACTCTGGGAGCTTATAGCCTTTTTCCTCCCATGCTTTTCTATCATTCAATCCTTCATTTGTTAATTTCATGTCTCTATCCCCTTTTGCTGCTCTTATCTATTGCTTCCCAAAGTCCGTTAATATATGTTGCACCAAGGGCTCTGTCATAAAGACCGTAACCTGGCATTGCCTTCTCACCCCAAATCATACGACCGTGGTCTGGTCTGATAGGACCTGTAAATCCAATATCATATAAAGCCTTTACTATCTCATACATATCGAAGCTTCCATCTGAAGAAAGATGTGCTGCCTCCTCGAAATCTGTAGGTGAATTAAACTTAAGATTACGAACATGTGCAAAGTGTAATCTTCCCTTAAGGCTTCTAATCATATCTGGCAAATCGTTCTCTAAGTTTGTACCATATGAACCTGTACAGAAGGTGACGCCATTGTGAGGATTGTCTACCATTTTCATCATGCGAAGAATGTTTTCTTTGTTGATGATGATTCTTGGAAGACCAAATACTGGCCATGCTGGATCGTCTGGATGAATAGCCATGTTAATGTCGTACTGATCACAAACTGGCATGATTCTCTCTAAGAAATATTTAAGATTTTCAAATAAGTCCTCGTCAGTGATGTTCTTGTATTCGTCAAAAAGTTCCTTTACATGAGCAAGTCTGTCTGGCTCCCAGCCTGGCATTACAGCACCGTTTGTGTCACCTGCGATAGAGTTAAACATCTCCTCTGGAACAAGTGCATCAACAGCTTCCTGTGTGTAAGCAAGTACTGTAGAACCGTCCGGTCTCTTTCTTGCAAGCTCTGTACGTGTCCAGTCAAATACTGGCATGAAGTTATAGCAAACAAGATGAATATCTTCCTCACCAAGATTCTTTAAAGTCTCGATGTAGTTATCAATAAGCTGGTCACGACTTGGCTTTCCAAGCTTGATATCCTCGTGTACATTTACGCTTTCAATACCTGCAACCTTGAGGCCTGCTGACTCTACCTCGTCCTTCATAGCCTTGATTCTCTCGCGACTCCAAACCTCACCTGGCTTTGTGTCATAAAGTGTTGTGATTACTCCTGTAACTCCAGGAATCTGTCTAATCTGTTCAAGCGAAACGGTATCGAATTCCTTTCCATACCATCTAAGTGTCATTTCCATTGTTAGCCCCTTACCTCCTTGACTATGTCAGCCGCTTCTCGTGCAAGCTCTTCTACTTTTTCAAACTCCCCATTTGTAATCAAATCACCTTTAACCATCCAGGTACCACCACATGCAACAATCTTATCGTATGCTAGATAATCCTTTACATTTTCCTTATTAATACCACCTGTAGGCATAAACTTAAGATTTGTGTATGGTGCAGCAACAGCCTTAATCATTGGAAGACCGCCTGCTGGCTCTGCAGGGAAAAACTTTACAAAATCAAGACCAAGCTCCATTGCCTGCTCCATTTCACCAGGAGTCTGTACACCTGGAGTAATAGGGTATCCCTTATCAAGGCAGTACTTTACAACATGTGGATTGAATCCAGGTGCCACGATAAATTTCGCACCAGCTTCCATAGCTTTATCAGCCTGCTCACATGTAAGAACAGTACCTGCGCCCACCAACATTTCTGGGAAATCAATTGAAAGAATCTTTATAGCCTCTTCTGCAGCCTCTGTTCTGAAAGTAACCTCCGCAGCAGGAAGTCCACCATTCATCAGAGCCTCTCCAAGTGCATGGGCATCCTTTGCATCCTCTAAAACAACTACTGGAATGATGCCTATTTCATCGAATTTCTCTTTTAAATCTGTATACATTACCTATCTCCTCGAATTTTGATAAGTCTATATTATTCCACTTGTATACAAGTTCACATTACAGAAATTGTCGGGCTCATTGCAATTCTTGCGGTTTTATGTTATTTTCGGTTTATGAAAAAGAGTTTAAAGACAGAATTTACCACAAGACAATATATGCTTTCCCAGGACTTTGAGGTTTACTACTACAGCGACAGAGTCCTTCCAAATGTTACAGCTCACACCCACGATTACTACGAATTCTACTTTTTCATCGAGGGTAATATCATCATGTACATTGACGGGAAGCAGTTCGTGCCTACGCCAGGCACCATGATTATCATCCCACCTAACATGCCTCACTATGCCCGCCTGATAGATGGTGATGTTCCTTATCGACGCTTTGTTTTCTGGGTCACTGAGGATTTCCTGAATTCACTGGCCACCATTTCCGAGGACTATCTCTATCTAACAAACAAGACTAAGACCACAGGGAATTTTTCAATTAACAAATTTAATGAGATTGAATTCAACACCATTCAGGGAAAGGTGTTTTCTTTGATTGATGAAATTCATGCCAATAGATTTGGACGAGATGCCAAGATAATGCTTGCCGTCAGCGATTTCATTATCAGCATCAATAGAATGGTTTTTGAAAATCAGAATCCAAATGTGGTGGAATCAGATTCAGATACCCTATATCAGAGTATCATTCAGTTTATTGAAACACACATTGATGAGGATTTATCTTTAGATCTTTTGGCTGAGCAGCTTCATGTCAGCAAATTCCACATCTCCCATGTGTTCACCGACACCAATGGTCTGCCTCTGCATAAATACATAACAAAAAAACGCCTCAACATGTGTCGAGACGCTATTCTCAGTGGGCAGGATATCTCTATCGTTGCCACTACTTATGGTTTTTCTGATTACTCTGTTTTCTACAGAGCTTTTGTAAAAGAGTACGGTAAAAGTCCTAAAAAATTCAGAGATGAAATTATCAGGAATTCGTAAATACGATATTATTTATTTGGTACTACCGGGACATAATTCCAGTCAGAATTTAAATCTGCTGGAAGTGTCTGGATTATATCATCAAGCCCTACAAATTCTTCTCCTTCTTCAGGCGCCTTAACTGGAGTGCCTCTGGTATATACCACATCTGCTTCAGGGTAATTTGTTATTATATAGTTCTGTATTGAATCCTCGAATGCGGCCACATCTTCTATTTGATCCGGGTCATAGAAATATTGCACTGTCACCGATTTTTCTCCATCTGCCTGGTCATCAAAATCGGTGTTTATCTTACATCCCAGCACCCCACAATTAGTCATTATATCTTTGGCATGCATATTCCGAAGATACTCATCGAAAATCTGCTTCTTCTCTTCTTCTGTAAGATTTTTTGAAGGTTGAACTTCCTCCTCGCTAACGACACCTTTTGGCACATCTCCCCCGGAAATTGCCTGAGAACCGCAGGCTATACAGCATGTAAAAGCCATTACTAAAAATGCCATTAGAATTCTTGACTTCATAAGTTCCTCCTTATGACAAATCACCCACCACACTACTTGCTTCCAGAATTCTTATTCTGCGACTAATACTATTGTAACACATTTCCTACACATTACTGTACAAATTGTGGCGTATTTTATTGTACATACTTACTCAAAGCAATTTTTTAACTTGTTTTAGTTAATTATTTGGAAGAAGAAATCGCCCCTTGGAAGGTATAATTTTATCATTGAAAATCGTATAACGATTAAAGAGGAGGTTAATGTAATGAAAATTTTAAAGGTAACAGATCCTGAATTTACCAATTACGGTAGAATCATTGAAGGATATGAAGCTGAAAAGAAGGAAATCATGGAGGCGCTTCGCGATAAGACTCCTATTCCTGAGGGAACAGATTATGTAGCTGAGGAGCCAGCTCTTCAGTCACTTGCAGCTGCAGATAAGATTACTAATTCTTTATTTGGTGGCTCACCAATGCAGTTCGGATGGTGCAATGGTCACAACACAAAGCTTAACTGCCTTGAGTATCACCGTTCAAGCGAAATCAACCTTGGTTCTACAGATTTCATCCTTCTTCTTGCTAAGAGAGAAGAAATCGTTGATTTCAAGCTTGATTCAAGCAAGGTTAAGGCATTCCTTTGCCCAGCAGGTACAATGATTGAAGTTTACGCTACAGCACTTCACTATGCACCTTGCCAGGCTAGCAAGGAATCTGGTTTCCAGGTACTTGTTGGTCTTCCAAAGGGTACAAACGTAGGTTGTCCTGATTTCGTTCGCGCTAATGCAGAGGACAAGCTTCTTACAGCAACAAACAAGTGGTTACTTGCTCACGCTGATTCTTCAGAAGCTAAGGACGGCGCTTGGGTTGGTATCACAGGCGAAAATATCGATATCGCTGCTGATCTTAAGTAATTTGAGACGATAATCGAGTAGGAGGAATTCTCACAAGTGAGAAATTCCTCCTACTCGATTTTTCTTTTACATCATCAATCCATTAGCATTATAGTTGGTTGACCTCATTGCAAGTGCTTTGTTAATAATTGTATCTATTGAATTTGCACTGCTACTGATATTCTTAACATACTTTGAAGAAGCGCCAAGAAGCTTTTGGATATCCTCTGCCTTGGCTGTTTTTAACTTATCCTGATTAATAGAAAGCTTTCCATCGGTAGACATTGTAATTCCTATATTTGCAAAAGCTTCTGAGTTTTCCTTGAATGCTTCTAGGAACTCTGTCTTGAAGCTGTTGTTTAAAGATCCTCCGCAAGAGGTCAGGTTAGAAATAGTATTATTATATGCAGTCACATAATTTGAAACACTCTTTAAAAGGTTAGAGTTATCATATTCTTTTCCTTCCTCTGCCTTATACAAATCCTCTTTGCTAAGGCTATTTAAAGCATCCAAAAGACTATTTGCCGCCTGGTCTACTTTCTTGTATTTATCATTTCCAGATTTTGTTCCTATTCCAAGAGACTCCATCTTCTGCTGATATTTCATCTCATTATTAGAAATCAACTGGTTAATAAGTGGATTGCCTGACTTGCTCTTATTTAACATAGAAAGCAAGCCCTGATTACTCTGATAGTATTCATATGAATTATTTATTGAACTCATTTTTTCCTCCTTTGTAAGATTCCTATAAAAAAGCACCTATCTCAACTCATTCCATTGAAATAGATGCTTCCATGCACTAAAAACCTTTTCACTTTTGTATCGAAAAATAAATTCAATATTATAATCGGCAATTGTTACAGATATACTGTTGCTCTATTGGTTAATATTTTTACCAATGAGTCTTGTGCTCATCGATAACTGTTTTCTTTTCTGCATTTACAAGATAAAATCCCTTAAGGCTAGCCTCAGCCTGTCCCAAAGAATTGCCATTTTCATCAAGTGGCTCAGCTTCAAGCACAAGCTCGATACAAGAGTTTCCGTACTCATCATCCTTCATACCATTGTCATAAAGCATGTAGACATAATCCTCATCCTTGGCAATTTCTGCCTTCACATATCCCTTGGCGTTGTAGCCAAGCTCTATTGTAAAATCAGAAATCACACCTTCCTTCACAAGATAATTGCACAGGATAATCATCTGATTCATGATGGTGACATCGTCCATGTAATAGTCTTCTGAATCCTCACTATAGTCCTCGTTATAGTAGTAATCTGCTGAGTAATCCTCTGAACTGCTGTAATCATCATAAGAATAGTCGTCATAATCGGATGTATCTTCAGTGGCGTATTCATCCTTGTTTAATTCAAATCCAAACTCTAAGACTTCAAATCTCCAAATGACATTTACAATCACTGAAATGAGAATAACAATTCTCAGAAGGATTTTTCTAAATTTGAAGGTCTTGAATTCTTTTCCTGTAACGTATGTATAAATTACAAGTGAATAAATAAGTATCATTGGTGCCACAAGGCTAAAGCCAAGCATACTAATCATTCCAAATATGCCTACTGCAAGCTTGCTAAATCCAGCCCAGTAATAATTTGTATAGTGTGTGCAGACAAATCCAAAGGCGAATGCCATAAGCCAGAAGATATAGATTACCTTAAAAGGGCTCATCATCTTCTGCTGCTCAAAAAATGATGGATCAAGCTCTTCATCTGAATCAATCCATTTCTTAAGTTTCACAACACTGTCTGGATTAAATCCTTCTGTCATGTTTTCAATTGCTTCCTTGCAGCGCTCTTTATCATTCATCTTAGCCAGCAATTTTGCAATAGTAAGCAGGCATGTATTTCTGCTCATCTTTCTCTTGTAATAACCTCTTTGATAAAGGACTACATCATAATCCAGTCTTTCTTCATCACTGAGTTTCTTGGTCTTCTTCACAACATGAGCTTTGTATGCAAGGACTAATCCTTCTGTAAATAAAATAATAGCTATTCCAAGATTTATCTTTGCTGAATCAAAAAGCCATCTATCAAAGAAAAGACTCTCCCTGTAAAAAATCCAGTAATATGCCAAGAAGAATAATGCTGCTCCGTATAAACGAATTATGTTTATAACAATATGCACTCTTTTAGCCAGAGCAACTCCTGCACTATCTGGATTATATTCATCTAATTTAAAATTCTCTGTATCAAAAATATTTTGCATGTTTCTCCCTCACCATCTACTGTCATAAAAAAGGTCCAAGGTACAATATCACACCTCAGACCTTATACATCTATTCACCCCAATAAGCTATGCTTTCTTTAATTCTCAACAGGAGCACCTTTTTCAGGCATTGTAGATAATCCCTTTATTGATGTCCTTATATTTTGATATATCTTTTTTCCAAAAACAGCTTTTATTTCTTTTAACCTATCAACTGCATCTGGTGAATACTGTAACTTCAAACTACCACTAATCTCCAATCAGCTCATCTAAATCAGAATCATCAATCCAGCCTTCTGCGGCAGCTCGTTCTTCAGCCTTTTTTAACCGAGTGAACAAGGTGTATGCTGCACGATACTTATCTAATTCATCTATTTCTTCCATACGAAGAATTGCATACTCTCCCCTACCGTTTCTTGTTAAATAAACTCTATTTGCAACATCTACTTCGTTGAGAACTTCAGTATAATTTCTTAAATCTGATATTGGTTTTATATTAGGCATATCTACTACCTCCTTACCAATATTTTAAGGTCATTGCTGCAAATATGCAAGTTAATTTGCAGCAATGGGCAATTTTTAATCAAACCACTTATTCTTCATAACAAAATTGGCAGCATCTCCATATCCAGCCTTGCCATAGTAGTGCTCATGCATCTCATCATTTACAGCCTGAAGCTCCACACAAAATGCACCTTTTTCATGAACTCTTTTTTCTACCTCAGCAAGTAATTCACTGCCAAGGCCTTTGCCTTGATACTCGCGGGACACTACAATTTCCTCCAATGTATAACCCACAATGTCGTCATACTGTTTGAAGTATCCCATTACAAAGCCAACAGCCTTGTCATCGTCTCTAAGTATAAGAGAATAAGAATCCTCAATAGTTAATACCTGATGGATTCTTTTACCTGCAGTCTCTTCTGTCCAGCAACTTTCCTCAACATTATTATAATAATCAATATAGAAGCCCAAAACCTCTCCAATATTGTCCACAGTCATTTCTGAGTAAGTTAAATTCATCTTCTGTCTCCTCCTGTGAGCTTTACTATCAAACGTAATTCTTATAATACTCTACCCACCGCCACAATCCAACATTTTATTGCACAAAATAAGGATGTAGCCTATAAACTACATCCTTACTTTAAGATTTCTTTATCCTACTGCCTGAGAGCAATTTTCATATGTCAGTCCACCATTATTCCTGATGCTTTTCTCATCTGCCTCTGCTCCGTAAACAATGTTGTAGTACTGCTTTGATGTAATCTTGTAAACCAATGTGTATACTCCCATAAATATCAGGCATACAACAAGTGTTGCCAGGAAAAATGTAGGTGTATCCACGATTACAAGCATGTTCATGAATAGTCTTAAAATCTTACTTGCTACAAGCATATGAACAATTGCTGTTACTAATGGAAGGAAGAAAATGATTCTTACCTGATTTCTGATTGTCTGCTTTACTTCCTTTTCTGTTAAACCTGCGTTACTTAAAATCTTAAATCTCTTCTGATCCTCAAATCCCTCTGACATCTGCTTGTAGTAGATAATCATAACTGTCTCGATAAGGAAAAGGATTGCAAGGAAGATTCCTACAAAGAATGCTCCGCCTAAGATACCGTAGAAATAACTACGCTCCTCCTGCTTATATCTTACAGAAATTTCATCACCAAGTTCAGACTGGACACTTGCTGCAAAAGCTTCAAACTGAGCATCGTCCATCTTCTCGCTGTCAAATCCCACGTAAATAGTTTCATTTCCATCAGCGTATAATCCACTATCCACTACCATCTGGGACATCACAGTTTCGTCAGATACGATGATGACTTCCTTACCAAAAAGTGTCATTGTTGAATCAAAAATTGTATCTATTCCTGTTGTATCAATTTCCTCTTTCTCAACAAAATTCTTACCAAAAATTGAAACCACGTCACCAGCTTCATCTTTATCATTCTGGCTGTATCTAAGAATCTCATGAGATCCTAATGTCTCATTTGTTCCAGCATATCTGTTGTAATTATCAACAGTCATGATGTAAACAACTCTCATATGACTAAAATCATACATTTCATTTTGAGTGTCTATAGATAAAAGAACGTTGTCCCCACCAAGACATGATGTACCAGAAAATTCTCTATAATTAATTTCCTTAGGCTGGACATCATTTGCCTTTATAGCATTTTCGATTGCTGCTAAATACTTATCCTCTGAGTATTCCTTATTCTTATCCCCGCGAATCATAACATCCTGCTTAAACATCTCGTTGATGTTCTGCTCACCAAGTGCCATAAGTGCTCCTGAGCAAACCATAAGGAGAATAACTCCTGTTGAAAGGATGCAAATAGATGCAAGACCAACTGCGTTATGCTTCATACGAAACAGTAAATTTGAAATACTAATAAAATTCTTAGTCTGGTAATAATACTTTTTATTCTTCTTTAAAAGCTTTAAAACAAAGATACTTCCAGCTACAAATAATGCATATGTTGCAATCATAACAAGTAGAATGCTCTTCATAAGCTTACCCATAGCATCAAAAGTGCTTGATGTTGAAAGTGCTGTATAATATCCAAGCACAAGGCAAGCAAGACCTACTACAAGTAGAATACCCTTTACCTTTGGCTCCTTTTCGCCTGTGTTCTCACTCTTCAGCAATTCAATAGGCTTACCTACTCTTATGGTGAAAAGATTGTAAATCAAGCATGCTGCGAATACAGCCATGAAAAATACAAATGTCTCTACGAATGCTATTACAGGAAACTCAAGGCCCTTCACTGGCTGCTGATGTGTCAGTCTATATAAGAACATCACCATCAGCTTGTTTAAAAATGCACCGCCTACAATTCCAATGCCAATGCTGGCAACTGCTTCTATAAGTGATTCAATTAAAAGTACAACTGTAACATGCTTCTTGCTAAGTCCTAAGATTCCGTATAAACCAATCTCTTTTCTACGAGACTTCATAACAAACTGATTGCCATAGAACATAAAGATTGATGAAAAGAATGCTACTGCAAAGCTTCCAATCATAAGGAAGATTACGATGTAATTGGCACCATAAAATGCGGGCTTACCGTCATTAATAATATATCTACTATGAATCATGGCTCTAAGAATTTCAAAGAGCATGACTGTAATAGCACTAACTCCAATATATGGAAAAACAGTCTTTTTATTATTCTGAATTCCGCTAATGGCGAGTTTCGACAAAAGATGATTATTCATTGTCCTCTCCTCCCCTCATGACTACAGTTACTGTATCGCAAATCTTATCAAGCATTTCGTTTCTCTTGAGATCTCCTCTGTAAATCTGGTGGAAAACCTCGCCGTCTCTAATGAACATTACTCTATCTGCATAGCTTGCAGCCACGTTACTGTGAGTTACCATAAGGATAGTCTGTCCACTCTTGTGAATATCTCTAAGCTGATGCATAAGATTTGTTGCTGCCTTTGAATCAAGTGCTCCTGTTGGCTCATCTGCAAGTAAGATATGTGGATTTGTAATAAGGGCTCTTGCTACTGCAGTTCTCTGCTTCTGTCCACCTGACACCTCATATGGATACTTCTTAAGAAGTGACTCGATTCCAAGCTCCTTTGCAAGTGGAAGAACCTTCTCATCCATTTTCTTATAATCCTCTCCCGCAAGAACTAAAGGAAGCTTAATATTATCTTCGATAGTAAAATTATCAAGTAAATTGAAATCTTGGAAAATGAACCCGAGATTATTGCGGCGGAAAATAGCACGCTCACCATCTTTAAGATCTGAATAGTCTTTACCATTTATCAATACCTTTCCTGCTGTTGGTGTATCAAGGCTTGCGAGAATATTTAAAAGTGTTGTCTTTCCACTTCCTGACTCTCCCATGATTGCAACGAACTCACCAGGTTCAACACTGAAATGCACATCCTTAAGTGCTGTTACCCCTTCACCACCAAGTCTTGTTTTGTATACTTTCTTAACATGATTTGCTTCTAAAACTGACATTATTTTCTCCTCCGTAAATACGTTATTGGTTATTTGTCTCATCTGATGGTATAAGAATAACAAAAAAGGAAATGTGTTACCTTTTGATTGGCTTACATTTCCTCACTCTAATCTTACATTTTTGTAAGGTCCGAATTTTTAAGTCCATCCTGATAAATAGTAATAATTACATCCGTACCCTTATTTTCCTCTGACTGAATGCTGATTTTATGACCCAGCTTGTCACATACACCCTTGCATAAATACAAGCCCAGGCCACTGGCCTTCTTATCCATACGACCATTGTATCCGGTATATCCCTTCTCAAATACTCTTGGTAAATCCTCGGACCTTATGCCCATACCAGTATCCCGAATGACTATTTCTCTTACATCCCCTGTATCTCTGGCGAAAATCTTTACTCCACCTGTTTTTGTATATTTAAGTGCGTTAGATAAAATCTGTTCAAGAACAAAACAGAACCACTTCTCATCTGTAAGGATGTTACCCTCCAGATTTTCAAGCTCAACAGTCAAATGCTGGCGAATAAAAATTGTGGAATACTTTTTAACCACCTGCTTTACCATGCCTTCAAGCTGGCATTTTTCTAAAAGCAAATCCCCGGACATGCCTTCAAAACGCAGGTAATTAAGTGCCATCTCCACATAGGATTCTATCCTGAACAGTTCCTGGCGACATTCTCCTGAATCTACCTCTTCATTCTGAAGTAACAGGCGCATGGCTGCTATAGGCGTTTTAATCTGGTGTGCCCAAAGAGCAAAGAAATCTTCCTTTTCTCTTATCTTTTCCCACTTTTCATCCTCATCTGTGTTGGCTGGCTGCCATGTATTTCGGCGAATACCGGTGAGCTTTCTGTGATTAAGTACACAGGTGACCACAGCAATGATAATCACAAATGCTATCTCATAGAAAAGAAATTCACAGTCTATCTCGTATAGCGCACCTATTATCCACAATATGAAAACTATTATCGTATTTGCGATAATAATTATTTTATTATTCTTCCAAAAACTATTCCCCGACAATATATCCAAGCCCTCTCTTAGTAGTAATAAAATCCGGAACACCTGCCGCCTCTATCTTCTTACGAATTCTGGTAACGTTGACGGTAAGTGTGTTGTCATCTACAAATTCATCTGCGCCCCAGAGACGCTCCATGATACTCTCTCGGGACACCACCTTTCCTGGTCGCTCCATAAGCGCCTTTAAAATAAGGTATTCATTTTTGGTCAAATCTAATTTGTCGCCGTCGATAGTGGCAGTAGTGTCATCCAGATTCAGTGAGATATTTCCCACCTCAAGCTTGTGGACTGTGATGCTCGCTCCATAGCTTCTTCTGAGGATAGCTTGTAGCTTTGCAGTCAATACCTGCAAATCAAAAGGCTTGGCAATAAAATCATCAGCCCCCATATTCATGGCCATGACTATGTTCATATTGTCATCAGCAGATGATAAAAATACCACTGGCACCTGAGAAACTTTTCTAATCTCACCACACCAGTAGAATCCGTTGTAGCATGGAAGATGAAGATCCATAAGCACAATATCAGGACCACATTGATTAAAGGTCTCCATTACCTTTTGGAAATCCTCCACCACTGTACAATTCATCTGCCAAAGAGCCAAATGCTTGGCAACCTCCTTGGCAATTATTTCATCATCCTCTACAATCAATACATTTTTCATATTTACACCCAACTCATTTTAATCTTGTTTCGTCTTTACGATTTTTACAGACTTTACAGCCTTAGCTATCTGGAAGAAAACTATCAGCAGCCAAACAAATAAAATAGCATATTTTGTTATTCCCATGGAATACTTTGGTTTAGCAATCAGACCTACAAAGGCACAGAATAATGGAAGGAAAATCAGATACATGACCCACGCAGTCTTTCCCGCCTTGTTTAATACAGGATTTGTATAAATCATATATCCCCATGGCAAAGTAGCCACAACATGATCATAGTTAAATGCAGTAGCAAGATTGTCGAGGAACTCTTCTGCAGGAGAGAACTGTACACCCTGCTTTTCCTCATCAGCTACATAATCGAAGAGACTAACCATCTCCTCCATGGATTTATTTCCATCACTTATTGCTTTCTGGCAAAGGCTTTTAGACGCATAGATTTTTGCTTCTTCCTCATCAAGTGCTTCCAATTGTTTTGTCAAAGCCTGTTCAACAGAAATGTCTCCATTTTGAATATCAGTAATTGACTCGATGGACATGCCCATCTTTCTTAAAACAATTATCTGCTTTATCTCATCTAAATCCTCTTCTGTATAATCTCTATATTTACTTTCTTTATCCCTAACTGGATCAATAAGTCCCTTCTTTTCGTAAAAACGAATATTGCTTATTGAAATTCCAAGTTTTTCAGACGCTTCTCCTATTTTCATCTACATAACTCCTTGCATTCTTTATTATTTCTATAGGATACTTTAAATATTCTAACAGGGCTATGGCATTTTTGCTACTAGAAATACCCAAATGTATCTTATAGTCGAAAAATATCTCATCAGCCTTTATTATACTGTCATAATGATAATTGTCATATCCCTCTATTCCTGTCAGCTCCACATCATGAGTCGCAAGAAGGAGGTATACCTTCTTATCTGATAAGAATTCCAAAATAGCTTTTGATGCTGCGATTCTTTCTTTAGTGTTTGTTCCCTTTAATATTTCATCTATGACAATAAGAAGTGGTTCCTCACAATCCTTGACTTCATCTATGATTCTCTTTATATAATTTGCCTCGCGGTAATAATAGCTTTCTCCAGATTGCACATCATCCCTAAGGGCCATACAAGTCATGACCTTCATTTTTGGCATAGCAAACTCCGTGGCGATACAGGTTCTGATAGCCTGCCCCAGTATTGCATTGATTGCCACGGCTTTCATAAAGGTAGATTTTCCTGCTGCATTTGGGCCTGTAATTATTACCTTGTTTTCCAACGAAAAATCATTTCCCACAGGTGATTCCAAAAGAGGATGTGCCACGTTTTTCATTTCTGGATAATCAGAAATTCCAGGCTTGCACCAGTACTTACATCCATCTCTGTACTCTGCCACTGATAAAGCAATATCGAGCCTACCAATCATCCCCATCAATGTAGATATCTCATCCTTCTTCATAGCCAGTTTCTTAATAACTATGTTGTAAATAGCTATGTCATAGAGTAACACTCCATATAGATAATCCATCAAAAGAGATCTTACATCTCCTGCTATGCTTGCGCGACGTCTTGAAATAACACCTACTAAAATTCTGTTTATACCACCAAGTGCTTTTATAGTTTCACGTTCTTTATCAGTAACGTATTTACGAATTTCCTGATTCTTATTTAACTGAGTTGCCACTGTGTAAATATCTTTAAAGGATGTAAGAGTATTTAAATAGATTTCGTATTTCTGCTTCACCATAAAATAAAAGGCAAAATTCACTGCTACATTTACACCTAAGGCAGCAAGAAAATAACTGCCTCCTGTAATAAGTGCTAATAATCCAAATATTAAAAGTGTTGCTTGCAAAAGGTAAATCACATATCCATGTTCAATAAGCATCAGCTCGCTGTCCTGTAATATTTCATAAAGATAATATCTCTCGTGACATTTTCCTATTCTATTGATTTTATCAGTAAGACTTTTTTTGAATTTGGTGTTCTGAGAGATTTCCACTGCTACATCATCTGCAAATTCATTCTGTCCACAATGTAGACTGTGATATAAAAGCTGTTCACCAATAAAACTTTTCGTATGATTTACTTCAAGGAACACTTCATCCATTTCAAGATCGTTCCAGGTAATCTCATCCACCATGCCAGAATTCATTCTGTCATGCATTCTTCTAATATCTTTTAATCTGCTTTCTGCTTCGTAATATTTTCTTTCTGACATAAAAAAATCCTCCTATTTGAGGAGGATTTTAAAGTATGAACCTGGTTTAGAGTCAAGTATTTTCTTCATTTTCTGTGTTAATTCCGTAAGCTTTTCTCATCCAAGGTGCTACAACGTACAGTATGATCAATATCACAAAAAATTGCAGACCTGATATCACTGTGTCATAAAGTGAAAACTCATGCTTCAAGATAAAATCCATTACCACAGTAAATAAACTCATACCAACTGAAACTGTAGCTGCTTTGATTATTATCTGTTTAAAGATTTTTTTATTTAGTTTAAATTTCTCAAGCTTCATAATTATTCTCCATCGTAAACTGTTAATCCGTCATCTCCTGGAAACTGATGAGCGTAAATTGAAAAATATTCCCATGTATTAGTTCCACTGTCATCATATGATTTTCTATCTTTTTTCAGATAATCTTTGTATCGTCTTAATATCTCATCATCAGGATATTTTACTAATACATAGGTAATCATGTGATTCTCTTCATCCAGAAGCGCATATTCATATGTTCCACAGTTACCATCTGCTGCAATATATGCAGGATAGTTATACATGGAATCATCATACATGATTTCCTGAGTAATTTCATCCTCTTTTTTAGAAATTTGAGTTTTTATTGTACAACTTATCTTGGAAAGTCTCTCCACCTCAGCCTCGTAATCACTCTCACTATATGTAGCATTTAAGAACACAATGCCAGATGTGCTGGCTAAATCAGTATGAAGTCTTTCAGTATATGAACCCTCCTGAACCTTTTTAACGTCCTCTGGAAATACCATGAAGTAAGAATGCAAATCTACATGATTTTCATCGATTAGCTTCTGCTTGTCGTAGGCACTAAGACCATGTACACCTGACGTTCCCACTGGCTCAAATGTCTTATTCTTCATCTTCTCGTGATATGGATTTGTAGCTGAGGCATCAAAGCCTTCCAGTAGGTACTCCTCTGGAATATATTTTTCATATTTCAAATCCATGAAATAATTACAGAAGACCTGTTCAGCATAAATTATGCGCCCCTTGCCATCTGTCATGGCATAAATAAATCCGTGATAATCATCAGCATCCATGGCAAGAATCTGATAATCCTTCTCTCCAGTCACACCATAGATTCCAAAGTAATCATCATGTTCCTTTGACTCCAGGCGGGTAAGCTCTTTTTCGTAAGCCTCTAAATCATAATCTACTACAAGGTATCCTACATACTGAGCATCCCATGGATTGTAATAAACCAGCTTATAGTCTGCCACATTCATATCATCAGTGATTTTTCCTGGCCAGATATCTTCATCCATACCCCAGCGAGTCCTGTATTCCTCTTCTGCATTAGGGCCTGAACGATACTTTTCATAATCCTCAATATCTGTATGCGTTCGTACTCTACCGTCCACTAAAAATAGCACAAGCAAAAAGATAACCAGCCCAGTTGATGGGATTGCAAGTATAGCTCCTAAAATAATCAAAACTACCTTTATAGCTTTTTTTACAAGTCCCTTCCATGAAGCCTCCATGGCCTCCGCCATTTTCTTTTCCTGCTTTTCATCAAATGCTGCTAGCTCCACAACATCCGCTGAACACATCTTCTTATAATATTCTCTGCAGGCCTCACATTCATTTAAATGTTCGTTAACAACTTTCTTTGTATCATCACTACACACATCATCATGAAATAGAGGTAACAAATCTTTTATTACGTCACATGAATATTTCATTGTATTTCCTCCTGAATCTTAAGCTTAGCTCTGTGGAAGGTAACTCTGGCCCAACTTTCTGTCTTGCCATGTATCTTTCCAATCTCCGCAAAGGATAATTCCCCAAATGCTCTCATCCAAAACACCTCTTTATAAGGCTCCGGAATAAGATGTAAAACCTCGTGAATTTTTAGAGCTAATTGTTTGTTTTCAATTATCTCTTCAACATTCAATACATCGGGAGTATTACTAAGTTCCGTTTCGTTTTCAGAGCTGAACCTTTCCTCCTTTTTTCTTTGAGTAAAATATAGATTCTTTGCAATCTGGAATAACCAAACACTCAGCTTGCAGTCGCCTCTATATCCATCAATGCCTTTTAGGGCTCGGAAGAAGGTTTCCTGTGTAATCTCTTCCGCCAGGTCTGAGTTACTACAAAGACTCATTACAAAGCGATAGACTTGCGGATAATACAATTTATATATTTCCTCAAATTCCTTCACACATTTCTTCTCCTTTGTTTGTTTTATATCTATAAGACTCAGTCATGTGACTTTCGTTACAAAAATTTCAAAAAATTTTAAAAGGTTGATGCGAGCCTACTTTATCAGCTCAATCATCAACCTTACATTTTTAACCACTCTTTAATCAAGCATTTTAAATTTTTGATTTCACTTTTTAATAATCCCTATCAACGAATAAAGCCTATCATAAACCGTATCTTCCCCGGAAATTTTTTCCCTTAAAAAGGACTCTATCCTATCATAATCAAATTCAAAAGAACGATATTTTCTCAAATAGCTATCATTCAAATCGAAGCTTCCGCTGAAAGCTTTTGCAAAGGCTTTCTTCTTATTCTCTGTCATTGCTTTCTCTTGCGAATACCGTTTATTTCCTACAAAAAGGCTCTTACCATTATCAAATATGGGTGCTGGTCTAAATCTTTTCCCATCATAGATTAACCCCAAATTATTAAAATGCCTGTCCTCATTTAGGATTAACGCATCCACAGCAAAGGTATTTGCTAAATACTCTCTCAAATCAACTTTGGCATTTTTATCCATAAACTCAAGGACATAATCTATAGCCTCATCATAATCCATCCTTGCTGTTACTGTTGCTAAATCGCCACCCTGAATATTGGAATAAAGTCTATACAGAGTAATGAAGCTCTCATTAGGCTGCAAAAAGTTTTCACTCATACATCCAAATTCATCGTTAATTTTGATTTGACTATATTTAACATAGTCTTTATCTGGCAAATTTGTTAGCGTCAATATGTCAGATACAAGTTCCTCAACCTGACCTTCTCCACCATACCGATCGATTTTATACCAATTATTATCTTTGAAATATTTAATCTGAGTTCCATCACTTGTACCAGATTCCATAACAAGATATTCTGGACCAATTTCTATCTTAGGAAGCATTCTTTTTCCTCAACAAATCCGCATAGCAGATTGTCTCTCCTTCGAATTTAAACCAAGTTTTGTCTTGAACCATTTTTCCATGAGTTATCATGCAGATTTTATAGGGGTTAAACTCATCAAGACCAATCATTTTTAAAACCTCTTTAATATCTGGCCTGTGCTCATCCCAACAACGACGTCTTAATATCTCTCCAAATTCAAACCTGCTAATCTCATCCTTATAAAAAATCTGTTTTATTGGATTTACATCAAAGCGCTGAATCTTTACAGTAGTTTCACCAACGCGAATCGATGCAATAACCTCATCTTCCCACATAAGCAAGAAATCCTTTATAGGCTGCCCATTATCTTTTTGAGTAAACTGAATAAAAAGCTCGTCCATGCTTATTCCCAAAACTCTGGCAATCCTATATAAGCTTTCAGTCTTGGCATCTGTAATACTCTTTTTACCAGTAAACAAATTATAGATAGTAGAATACGCAACCCCAGAGCGCTCACTCAATGTATGTAAATTTAAATGGCAATTATTAAGTTTATCATTTAATAATATATCTTTATTCATATGATTATATTATCGCAGCTGCGATAAAATTTCAATGACCTACTCTACCATCTGCCCATAGAAAAGCACTTCATTCTCAGCATTTTCAAGTTCTGTATATACGATAAACTTGAAAGGCTCGTCAGCGTGGAACTCTTTTATCTCTGGTTCTTCTGTAGGCATTGCTGCTGACTCCACCATCATGATGGCTGTTACTGCAGCCGCCTCAAGACCTTCTTCATCTGTCTTGATTTTTGTCTTCTGGATGATTTCATCAATCATAACGTCATCATCTGTCATATCTGAGAAATCTGCTCCTCCACCAAAGGCCGATGTAGCTCCTCGGCTATTGAGATAGCCAATCATAATATCTTTTCCAAATTCGCTATCGATATCCATCTTTGGAAGCTTTACATCAACTGTACAACGCTGGGCATTTTTCATAGCGTTGTCTAAATCAGATATATTTCCAAGAACAAATGCAGTTTTTACACCATACTTCAAAGGAAGGATTACCAGCTTTCCACCGTCTTCCTCATAGTAGTAGAACTCATTAGTCTGGTTCATGAAATCCTTCTTAACTTTGCTTCCATCAAAAGTCTTAAATTCGTCTTCTTTAGTCGAATACTCTTCAAATTCTTCCATCCATGGTGCTCTCAAATAAAGAGCATTAGCAAGAATTAATTTGTAATCATCTAATTTGTCAGCAAGCTTTTCTATCTGGCCGTTTGTAGACTCATTTACCCAAAAATTTACAGAATCTGTAAGTTTTTCACCTGGTAATGAAGCGGCAGTAGCATCATAGTTTTTTGCCACCTTATCAATATATTCCTTCTTAAATTCTCCACCGCGGCTTTCATTAGCCCAGATAGAATTTACAATTTTAAAGGCTCCATCTGGAGTTCCTTCTCCATCTATATAATAGTCATCGTTTTTCTGAGCTGCCTCTACACTACCCTGATCTGCCTTTAACCAGTCATTAAAATCAACAGTGGCATTGTAAACAAGGTTGTACCACTCATTCATCTGCTCTTCATTTTCAAATCCAGCAGCCTTTAATAATTCCTCCTTTGTATCTCCACTTGCTCCTGCAATAGCAAGACACAGTGCTGCCTTATATGATGTTGGTGAAATCATGTAATTCTGATTTCCATAGTCTTTCTCCAAAAACTGTATAAGTCCTGAATCAAATTCATTCATACCCCCAAGCACCTCAATATTCGTATTTACGATTTTATGTTCAGTAGGAATTTCTGTAGCATTTGAAGCTGCATTTGTTGTGGTGTTTCCACATCCTACAAACATCCCCGTCAAAAGTATTCCTATTAATAAAGCACTTATCAATCTCTTTTTCATAGCGGTTACCTCCGTTATCTAAGTTCAAAAGTCATAACATCCGTTCCATCCTTAAATGCACCAGTTTTACTTGATTCATCGTAAACATCGTCAAGTTCATCATACGTATGATATTCTGCCGCCATAATTATATCTGCAGATTCTGTTGTGCCATTCTCATATGTTACAGTACAGGTTACAGTCACACCATCTAATATCTTATTTATAGCTGGCACTCTGTCCTCTGCGGTATCTGGCTCAAAAATGTCATGGTATAGCTTCTCATCTGATGGCACTTCACCTCTTACAACCACTCTAAAATATTTATCTAATTGATCTTCATATGCTACTGTATATTCTTTACCAAATTCAGTTGTTCCATTGGTTTTATCTATTTTTCCATCAGCTCCATAGCTATAGTTATAAATTGCCATATCATACTTATCTACAGAGTAGGTAATATTAGCAATGTTCTCGCCCTCCACTATCAACTGAGGAAGATAGAATTGAAATGCTATTCCATCACTATCTGTTCCACTAAAGCCATAGGTTGTATAATTTGGTCCCAGTTTCAAAGGTACTGTTTTGCCAGAATCCAAAAGTGTCTTCTCATTTTCTGATGCACAGGCTGTAATGGTAAATCTTCTGGTAGCAGGCGCAGCTCCTTCCACTGACTCACCTTCAATTTCAGCACCCTTTTCCTCTGGAGCTGATTCAATACTGTATGTCTCAGCTGCAGTCTCATCAAGTGACTCAAACGCACCATCTTCAGCAGGAACATTAGTTATCAACCTTATTGCACTTCCCGCAACCACTAAAAGACAGATACTTGCGGCAATAACTGCAGCTTTCCTGAAATTTATAATCTTACTTGCAGGTTTATATTCGTAGTATTTCTGGAGAACTTCGTCATCAATTCCATCCATGCTTTTATATAATTCTTCTTTATTCATGATGCTAAATACCCCTCCTTCAAAAGTCTTTTTTGTAGCTTTGCTCTGATGCGATTTAAAGCAACTGAAACATTATTGTTAGTCATCCCAAGTCGCTTACCAATAGCACTTATGTCTTCGGTATAAAAATATCTGCCTACAAAAATGAGGGCCTCTTTCTCTGGAAGATTTTTAACGAAATCGTTGATGATAGAAGACAGTTCATTTGCTAAAATTGACTGCTCCACGTTGTGATTCGCTGGAATACATTCCTGTAACTCATCCAAAACCTCTTCGATATTTCCTCCGCCACGCTTTTTCGCATGGAATTTCTCATATCTGTCAAAGGCAAGATTTCTGGTTATCTTACCAATAAATATGCGGAATATTTCTGGTCTTGTTGGTGGAATAACATTCCAAACTCTAAGATATGTATCATCCAGACATTCTTCTACATCCAACTCGTTCTTCAAAATCTTATCAGCGATTGAAGCGCAGTAATCGCCGTATTTGTAATCGGTCTCCTCAATTGCACGCTCATCTCTTTTGAAATAGAGCTCAATGATTTCTTCGTCTCTCATAGATTCCCCCTTTGTGAATTTGTAAGCCTTACATCTATATAGACGGAAAAACATCTGGTATATTACAAAGATTATAAAAAAGTTTTCAAAAAAAATCGACCATCATAGCGATAGTCGATTTTCGTTATTATTCGTTCTCAAGAATTTCCATAAATTCTTCGCCTGTATACTGGCCTTTTAAATCTACAAACAGATTCTTCTCTACTTCTTCCTCTACGCCTAATGACTGGATATTCTCAATCCATTCAACACCATCTTCGATAAGATGATAGTATGCTACTCCATAAGTTGTTTCATCTCGTTTCATCAGGTTCTTCTTCTCTGAGTACTTGTAATATTCCTCTCCATCAACCCAATAATCCCATTCCCAAACTCTATTTTTTGCCTTACCATCCTTATAGCTGTAGATATATAAATACTCGCACATTTCATCGTCTACAATTAATTCAGGAATATCATCTTCATCAATGAATGCAAGTGAATATGTTTTTTCCGAATAACAACTATCTATCTTAACAAATTGTTTATAGGCAGCTTGCCATGTATCATATTTTCCATCATCTGATACCTTCAATGCCTTCTTTATATTTTGAACACTGATATCACCATCAAGGATATCCATTACCCATGCTGAAGCTTTTCCATCTGTAAAGAATACATAGTCATCGTTAATATCCTTATTGCATATAGCTATAATCGCCTGAAGATTGTTATCCTTATCAGGACCTACAACGACAATATCTTCCAAGCCATCAGCATTTACATCAACAGCTTCAACATCATTTGCCTCTATAAGACTAATTGAATCATCATTGTAAGAATAACCAAGACCAAAAACATCATATTTATCATTTCCTTTTACCAGAACAACAGATGCTTCTGTATCTTCATCATTCTTATCCCACTTTTTATATGCATAAGCCTTTATATCATCGCCTATAAGTGGTAAATCAATATCAAATTCTTTCGAAGAGTGATCTGATGTCTCCCAGACATTTCTGCTGGATTTCACCATGTATCCACTAAGAGTCTTAATTAATACGATTTCCTTGTTAGGATGCCTATAGTAATAAGTGAAGTTGCTATATGCACTCTCCATTTCAAGAATGTAAATGTTTCCGTTTTTTATAGCATTGATACAATTATAGGATTCAAACTCATAGTCATCTACCTTTAAGTATTTGCCAGTAGGTTTATAGTATAACCAATCTAAGTTATCTTTTATATCCTTTAAATGCTTACCTGACTACGTGTTTCCCTGTCTGATTCATATTCACAAATTCCAGCTCCACCAGCCAAGACAGTATTCCAATCTATATCCTCAGCTCTTTCAAATCTGGTTCTTCAAAAGCCATTGTATTCTACCGAATCAAAAATATCTGCAACTTTCAAGCGCTCTCTGTATTTAAACTTAACAGTCTTTGGATCATTCTTTATAGCTTCAACATCCACAACTGTTTTTGCTGCATCCTCCAACTGTTTCTCACAGATATAATCATAACCATGCTTTCCGCCAACTCCTACTAAAGCCAGTATAGCCACAGCATATAAACCAATAACATATTTCTTTTTCATTTAATCATTTCCCTTTAAAAAACGTGCCCGTCTATCATAGCACTAAAGAATATGTGAGTCTATTGAATTAAAGATGAGTTTATCTGATTAAGAGAAGTCGATATTTACCGGCTTCTCTCTTTATTTGTTTCAACCTGCATGCTACAGTTTATATGGCCTTGTCTTGTATCAAGAGCAAGCCCTTCGGGAGCTGCGCTCTCTTGACACTGCACCAATAGCCATATAAATGGTAGTCAAGCAGGCTTGAAACTGGGATTGTGGCAAGTCACAACCTCTAACCAAGGTCCCTTAAGATTGCTTTATCAATTTGTAAGCTATAAACCAAGTGTTTTCGCTTGTCATTGATAAAATAACTAAGCTTGAGATGTCTAAATCATAAGATTTATCAATGGAGCTTCTAC
>NZ_AUJB01000003.1 GCF_000424005.1 Pseudobutyrivibrio ruminis CF1b
AATGATTTTTATTAACCGGCAAGTTAACAATCATTATTCTATGAGAGGCACTCATTTTTTACAAACCTGATATTTTTACCCTAACAGGAATGCTCTATTCGCCCTTAATTATGCATTCTAGGCATTCTAGGTAGCCATGAATAGAATTTTAAGTCAAGCCGGCGTCCATATATATGGACACCCATTCATGGGTGTCCACCTTCGATGATGACTTTTGACCCGATGACTTTTGACCGATGACTTTTGACTTGACTTTTGATATGAAAATGGGGTCTGGCAAAAGCCAGACCCTCATGTTATACAATCAAGTTTGCATCTAAAATCAGCGCCTCACGAAGCCCCCTCAACAAGTAACGGCTTAATACTAGTAGCCCCTTTGAAAGACCATCAACAACTTTGGCAAACCATCAGGAACTTAAATTATCCACTTTAACAAACCCACAAATAGTTTGATTATTCTTTTTAATTTGGTGCTTTGCATAATGCGCTATAGTATTTATCAATATACATATAATCCAATTTAGTTATTTTTCCTTTAGCCTCAGCCTTTCTTTTTAAATCACCAATATGCTTTAACCAATCGACCGTTTTTTTCTTATTAGTTTTATCATCCTCTACCTTAAATTCTTCCTGAAACATTGTGGACCAATTACTTCCATAAGATATTATTTCACTTACCTCTTTATAAGAAATAAAATCCCACTCAGACACACTTTTAACATCTACACCAAGAACACTATTATTGTTTTTTGCTATCGCTGTATTTGCTATGATTGCATTCTTTGTCGCTTCTGGCACATATAAATTTAACCAATTAGATTCATTTGAAAATTTCTGTTTTAATATTTCAATAATTCTTGATTCTAACTTTTGAGCTTCATATAAAACTTCTTCACTATAATCATCTAAATGGTTTTCAATATATTCTTCTAAGTCAGGTGTGGTATATTGGGGATATCTGTTGTGGAATTCTACTTGCAATTTTCTACGAGAAATATTTTCAGCAGCAGCACCTTTTGCTGTTTTAATCTCTTGGATTGCTTCATCGCTTAAATTGTTAAGAGTATCCCCTAAACAAATCAATAATGGCTCACATTCTTTATGGAAATTCTTATCATTAACTATTTCCATATTTTTTTCTGCTAATGTAATATTAACAATATCATCTATAATTCTAATAATAGCAGACATACAATTGTTAATCGCTATATATCCCTGATTACCTTTATCCCATTCCTCTAAACAGTTTTCTTCAATTGTCCTAAGCGATTTCATTAAAAACGGAAGTAATAAATTTATGGTTTTATTATTATCCAACTTATCAAATGTTCCATACTTCACCACATCGTTATTTGCTTTACTCTTATATTTATTAAAGAAACTTGTTTTTTCAAGTGCCAATCTTAAAGATTCAGATGTTATGCACCGCCTATTCGTACTACTGTTAGTTCCTGTTACTATTCTGTCATAAAGTGGAGAATTATGATTTTCACCCAATCTTTCACATACCGCAAGCATAACTGCCTTTGTTCTCTCTAAATATGATTCTGAATTCCAAAAAATACTTATGTTAAGGCTGTTCCTTAAAGTCTTATTCACAGCTTTTTGATTTTCATTAATATCCATAAACATTTTTAATTGCTCATGTTTATCCATGTCAACAAAAGCAACCACTGGTATAGCACTATTTTCACCATGTGTTGAATCCGAATATCCGTATAATCTATGTTGACCATCAATTATGAATGCAGAACAATATGTTTTTGGTAAATGTATGATTCCAGCACGCGAAAACTTATTTAGGTTCTCATCAGTCAAAGGATCGAATTTAAAATCATCTCCTTTATTATCTATTGAAATGATAATAGAATTGGGGAAATACCCTCCGTTATCAATAAATTGTTTAACTTTTGTCAATCTATCCTTTGTTATTAATCTTTGATACGTTGGCATTAAATTTTCATTCGCATTATCCCTATGTAAAATATATGCTAATTTGAGTAATCTTTCTGGTTCTATGGAAAATGAATAATATTTTAATCCTTCCCCCATTATTCCTTCAATAGCAGGAACCATATTTTCCATATTTTCTATAATCTTTCCAGCAAATATATTTCCTAATAACTGGTATTTAGCAGCAGGACCTATATAATTAACCAATTTATCATAATAATCAACAACATCCATTTCAAAATTAGATATATCAAATTCTTCCATTCGTATCCTATCAGCTTTTCCAATAGAATAATTTTTAGTTGCAAATATATATTTAAATTTTCTACCAGGATATTTAGAAGATATTTCTTTTATTATTCCATCCCTTATGGTTGGTATTTCTTTTAAATCTTTATCAAATATATGGTTCTTATCATATGTATCACTACACTTACATTCTATAAGCAAGCACACTTCATCATCTATTGCTACAATGTCAACTTGTTTACTCTGCCTCTTTGAGAATTGAACTTTAAATTCGTTTGTTGAATTAAGTGTTGTAAAACCCATTTTATAAAAAATAGTCCAGACTTCATCTTCAAACAAATCTCCTATAGGTTTGCTTTTTTCTATTAAAACGCCGCCCCTCTTATATTCTCTAGTTATATACCAGCCTTCTTGTAAATAATTATCAACTGAATCTCTATCAACCTTTTTTTTAACAGTTTTGTTTTTTCTTTCTTTTGCAGCTTTTTTAAGTTCATCTCCAGAAACCAAATTCTCCCAATTTGTCATAATAACCTCCATTTTATAGATATAATGCACTATTATAAGCAGAATAATTATATCTATTAATCATAATATAAATGTATTATTTAAAGATCGAACAAACCGCTTTTTCCATAAGCAAATAGTCTATTTAATGTTCCCTCTTCCATATCTTGTATATTAAATAAAGTATCAAGAACATCAAAAGTTTCTGACAGATTTTTTTTAGCAGATTTCCATCCTCCACCATCTGTTACCCAGATAAACTCCACCCCATTTACCTCTTTCATCTTAGATGCAATTAATTCGTAACTTCTTGATGTTTCATTTAGCTTTGAACCACCTCCACCATAAAAATTTGTTTCAATAACATATATATTATCTTGAGCCTTTACGACAAAATCCCATCGCTTTGTACTTTTCCCTTCTGCAGAAATCGGTGAAAGATCGACACCCCACTTTTCCTCGATTTCTGTTAAATACATCTCTTTATAGTATTCAACGCCGGCCTCCACAAGGTATTTTTCCACCAAATCTTCCATTTGATGTCCACCACGATTTTTTCTACCGTTACTATCAAGGCCTACTTCTATTCCTAAGCAATAGTCAACAAGGTTATTAATTAGATGGTTTGCTATAAGATCTAACAATCCTGTTTTCCCCATAAATACAATATACTGGTCAACACTATAATTCATTTCCTTAAAATTATAGTTAAAGGCACCTTCCGCGTCCTGTGCATATATCTCTGTCTGTCGAACCGCTAATAAAGTTGGTATGCACCTTATAACCTCTGGATAACGCTCTATAAGCTTCTTAATATCTTCTTCTATATTTTTAGAGCCAATTAGGCTATTCATAATATTGAGTTCAACTTTCATTGCCTCAACATTCTCGTATACTTTGTTAAAGTCAACATAATAATCATATTGATTTATACTTGGTCTCATGGTTTTTAACCATTCATCAAAATTACGCATTTTCAATTCTCCTTTTTGATAGATTTATATATTCTTCATTATTATCTATGCCAATATAGAAACGATTCAATTCTTTGGCAACAACACCTGTTGTTGAACTGCCACAAAATGGGTCTAATACTATATCACCCTCATTTGTCGATGCTAGTATGATTCGTTCCAATAAATACTTTGGCTTTTGTGTAGGATGCTTTCCATATTCTTTTTCTTTTTTAGAAGTTAATGCCCCAGTCCAAACATCCTTCATTTGCTTACCACCATTTAGTTCTTTCATTAATTGGTAGTTAAACAGCTGTCTTGCCTTATTTTCATCTTTTCTAGCCCATAGTATTGTTTCTGTACTATGGGTAAAACACTTACACGCAAGATTAGGAGGTGGATTGGTTTTTTGCCATATAATATTATTAAGAATCTTAAAACCTTCCTGCTCTAAAGCAGTACCTATAGAATAAATATTATGAAGCGTTCCGCTTATCCATATGGTTCCATTTGGTTTTAATACTCTTTTACAAGCACGTATCCATTTTCTGTTAAATTTGTGTTTATCCTCAAAGCTATACGCTTTATCCCATGCACCTTTATTCACTGAAACCATTTTGCCTGCTTGACAAGTTATACCATCATTAGATAAGAAATATGGCGGATCTGCAAAAATCATATCTATAGATTCTTTTTTGCATTTTGAAAGAAGCTCAAACGTATCTCCCAGATACAATTGAGTTTGGTCAGTTTCATAGTAAGGCTTTGTTCGTGTGATTTTAAAATTCATAATTTGTAATAATAACTTCTTTTCCCCGTCTTTTTTTAGCGTTACTATTAATATTACGTTTTACATCTGTTGATTCGATTCTAAAACCATCATACAACTCATAGACTAAGTCGACATCATGATTTGAGAGCATACATTTTACTCCCTTATCAGAGAGGCTCTTATATAACTTAGATAATCTAACATGGTCATCATATGTAAAGCCGTCTTTTGTATAATCGGTAAATGATGCGGTCTCGCTTACTGGAATATAAGGAGAATCAAAATATACAAAATCATTTTCCTTTATTTCTCTGCAAATCTCTTCAAAATCTTTACAGTGGATTTTTACATCAGCCTCTTGCAAATAATATCCAATATTCATTAGATTGGCTTCATCCATAGATTTTCCTAGCTGCTTATTATTATATGGAACATTGAATAATCCTTTATTGTTTACACGATAAAGACCATTAAAACAATGTTTATTAATCCATATCATGTAAGCTGCACATTCTGCATCAAGCTCTCGATTTTGAATCTTATTGTTGTATTCAACTCTTCTAGCCAAATAATATTCCTTATCACATGGTCCTTTATCTAATCTATTTACTGCACGTATTACAGCTCTAGGATCTTCTTTTAGCTGTCTATATACATTGATTAACTGTTCGTTTGTATCATTTATAACTGCCTTCTGTGGTTTTAAATGAAATAAAACGGCGCCTCCACCTATAAATGGTTCATAATATGTATCATACTTGTTGGGAGTTCTTTCCCATATTTTATCAATGAGCTGTCTTTTTCCTCCAGCCCACTTTACAAAAGGTTCCATCTATAATTTCTCCTGCTTATATTTTTCAAATTTCCATATTAAGTATATCATAGGCAGTTTAATTTTAAGAATCACATTTTTTAATAATAAAATATTTCTGCCACTAAAATTTTAGATTAAAATCAAAAAAGTTGCATGAGGAATTCCTCTTGCAACTTTCAGATATAATCTCTGCACTTTTTGGAAAATATTAGGCGATGTCTCTGCATGGAATTTCATCAAATTCCTTTGCTATCATCTCTTCTATCATTCCTTCTTTCGCAAGCTTAAAATTCATTAGATATTCCAAATGACTAAATCCTTTATTTAACTGATTTGTTGTTCCTTTCCAGCACTTGCCGTCTGTTATCAAACCAAATTTGATACCTACTTTATCAAGATCAGCTTGTCTATTAATGTACGAATCGATAATTTCTTCTGGCTTAGAGCCTTTATTATTGAAGAAATTCACTTCAATATTCATGCATTTTGTATATGTCCTATTAACAATGATAAAGTCAGCCTTTCTGTTAGCTATATCACTACTTATTGACATACCATATTTCGCTAAAACCTTAAATTGCTTTTGAGTTAAAAGTAATAAATCATATTTATCACATACTTCCCTAATTATAGATTCACAAATTATTTCGAATATCTTACCTCCACGATTTTTTCTTCCGTTAGAATCCAATCCAACTAAAACGCCTACAATATAGTCTCTTACACTTTTCTCAATAAGATTCTGGAATAAGTATTTTAGTCCCGTATTTACAAAAAATTCATAATAATTCTTAATTGATTCTTCGCTTAATTCATTTTTGAATTTTGAACCATTAAAATTATATCTTTTGTAACTACTATATGTTTCATCACAGGCTATCACCAGGTTCTTATCCTTTGTTATTTTCTTTCTGTCTTCTTTAGAAATAGCAATTAGTAAAGGAAATAATTCAACAACATCAGGTACTTTCTTTAGTAATCTAAAAAACTCATCTCTAAATTTAGACTCATCTTGACGAATAAGTACGTCCATTGCATGTATTTCAATATTGTATTCATCCAATCCTGTTATATTGTTCCAATCCACAAAAAAACTATATCCTCGATTGGTCTCCATTAAGCCTTCCTCAAACTCTGTTACTAATTCTTTTCTGTTCATCTTTGTAGTCTCCTAGTAATTTATAATTTATTTGAATTCTGTGTTACCACCTAATATGAACCATACCAGTCGTATCTTCTATCTCCAATATTCTTGGATAGCCATCTCTATCTAGAACAAATGCAATTTCTCCATCAATCTCCAAGGTACATCCTTGTTCATTAGCAAATTCTTTCTCAAAAAATTCCATAAACTTTCTATCTCTAGTAGTATTTTTCATAATTTTAATTTCCTTCCAAAATAAATATCAAGTGCATCAATACTCCTGCTGATTAAGTGCGCTCTGACTCTAGAATACCCAATAGGTTATTCTTTTACCAAACGGGCGGTACAGTTTATCAATTTAATATACTGACCTTCTGCTATAACTATCTCTCTATCACTATTAATATAATGGCAATCAACTATATTGTTTAATCCCCCTACATATGAAGAATATATTTCATAATCAGCAAACTTTCCTTCTTCAATAACAGTAACGGTGTACTTTCCAGGTCGCACACCATAATCTTCTTTTACTGGATAAAAATCCGCTTCGTGTTCCATTCTATAATTAAAGGGTTTTGGTACTGGAGCAAACCCCCACATAAGCGCTATAGTAAATATAAATATGAATCTAAATACATGTTTCTTCTTCACAATCAGTCTCCTCTAAGTTATTATTTAGCATTAATATAGACATCCATCTCATAATATGGATGTCTATTCTACTCTAAAAGCTACGTTAGTATGGTTATACTAGAGTTGGCATTTTTATAACCTCACCATTATCACTGTAGCTCGAACCTATTGTTTCATATGTAACCTCATTCTTCTTAAGGTCCATTAGTATTAATGAAACATTTGCCTTCAAAGCTAACCCTTGTTGCATAACACCGTCTAACGCTATGAATGCATCCGGATTATTGATAATAATTGATACTTTGTGCTTGCTATCAGGTGACATACACGCTATCAGGCCGAGTATGCACATAAATCTTGAAAAATAATCTTCTTCTAACGATTTGATATATAAATGTTTAAAATACCATCTATCTACATTATTCAGTTTGAAAACAAAGTCTGGTTTAAAACCACGTTCTTCGCTATCCCATTCACGTTCATTCACTTCTCTAGTGGCGATACCTTTGTTAAAAAAAGTATCGTCGATTATCTTCCACGCTTTAGAAACGAACTCTCTAGTCTCTATTTGTATTTTTTGCTTGCGTACAGCTAAATCCGAAATATATTTACCTTCATTTGGTGATATAATCCTGGCTGCAATCATAAAATCCTCTAAACTAATGCCGTTTTGTGGGTCTGATTCTGGCGCCGTTAGCTTCTTCATAATATCGATACCTGGAATGTGTTCCCCTCGTTTTAGTCTGGATAAGTAAGACTTATGAATTTCTGTTTTCTCGGCCACCTGACTCAATGTACGATTACCAATTACTAAGGAAGTAAGCCTTTTTATTTCCTGTTTTGCATCATACTCATCTTCACTAATTTCTTGCAGATTTCTGTTCTCCAATAATGTATCCTCCTTAATAAACACTTTATGTCGTACAACCTTAGCTGATGTAATGTATGTTACCACAAAAGTTGCACGTTTGCAACATTAAAGAAACCACGTTTGAAACTTTTTTATCTTGTCAATTTTAATGTTTATAAAAAAACATCACATATCCCTATAAACACGCACTTCTACGTGTTGCGTACCCATAATGTAGCCACCTTGCAATATGATATATTTTTATCTTTTTCTACTTGACCATTATATATTCATGTGATAATTTTTTATCACAAGTTAAAAATATATCACATAAACGGATGTGTATTATGATTGGTTGTTAATGTTCTTTGCCATACAAGAATTACTAGCTGGTCGTTATTTCAATATAATGGAAAGAACAGGTGACGAATAGTGCCAACGATAAAAACAAAAATCAAAGAATTACGAGTTGCGGCTAATATGCAGCAAATAGAGCTCGCAGAAAAAGTAGGTGTCCGTAGGGAAACAATAGGAAATCTTAAAAACGGTAGGTATAACCCATCTCTGAAACTAGCTATGGATATTGCAAAAGTTTTTGGCAAGACCGTGGAAGAAATATTTGAATTTCCTGATGATGACATGTAATAATTAATATTGAATTGAAATAAACTATGAGGGGGATTAATCATGAATTTATTTGACGAAGTATTCGATTCAGACGCTAATATCTACGGTGTCATCCTAAGTCATAAAGAATACAAAAACAACACTTTCTATGTTCTTTGGAAAAATGAACACATCGGCTTTATCGATTCTGACGAGGCTGCAATAAAACCTACTGGTAGAAATTTTGCTGATATTCCACTAAAGGATTTAGCTGATTCAATTTCTGAGAATAATCATCCCGTGATATCTAATGGAATTGATTGGGGTGAACCCAAGGGCAAGGAAATCTGGTAATATTACTTTGTTGCGGCACTATAGGACTCAAGCATTACAATATAATACTCTACTAGCACTGTCTCTTATAATGAAAAGCATGGAGGGGCATCAAGCTAACTTGATGTCCCCTCCATTTTGTAGGAAAACCTTTAAGGTTATTATAATTCTTGACTTCTTTTTTCTTCCTCAGCCAAAAGTTTCTCAAAATCTAAATCAAATCTTCTTTCCAATAATTCAAGTATCCGAAAAAGTCCTTCCCCAACAAATAATTGATTTGTTCCAAATTTATAATTCATTTCACTTACTCTATCTAAATCAATATCATAAAAATAATATTTAGCCTTATACTCACTACCATCTTTGCATATATAATGAACCGGGTATCTATAAGTCAACCCTTGTATTTGCGTCCAGCCGTTGTAAGAATTCTTATTATGACAACAGCTTCCTAACGTTCTTTCAAGCTCTGTAACTAACAGGGCAGTCTTTTCATTTCTTTCCAATATAACAAACTCCTCTACAAAAAAATCGCAATCAAAAAGATGCCTGCTCATTATAATACAGAGATCCCCTTTTGAATACTCCGAAATTTTATTTTTTCAATATAATCATAATGCTTTTCTTTCTATTACCACACCTGATAACCTTGCCTTCTGGCACTGTCATATACTGGTTGCATATTCTTCTGCAAAATATTGTAAAACTCTGTCTCCGTATTTCCTTTTCGATATAGCTCCTGATTAGCCCAAATGGAATGCAAATTATCCTTAAAACATTTCTCGTATTTCTGCCTAATTACTGGCTTGCTCACATCATGAATCATTCCGTATAGAATAAATTGGTTTCTTGCAAAAGCTGGGAAATAATTGTCCCACTTTGGAAGCCTATTGTTCTTTGATGAATTAAGAGATGAATCCATTGGCATAAGATTCCATAGTTCATCATTCATCACAAATGACCATGGAATGAAATGATCGATGTCATAATTTCCCTGTTCTATTGGCTCATTCTTAAACACATCAATAATCTGCTTTTCATGAAGTATGCATTCCCACAAATCTCTTACATACTTCAGCTTGCGCATCTTCTCATCCATAGGTGCAAGCTTATAAACAAGGCTTGGTACTTCAGGATTATTATTTTGTAGCCATTTAACCTTTTCAAACTGAATCCAGCCAAGTATAGAGACCATATTGTCGTTGATTAGTCTTATCCAGTTTTCATTGAATCGAACTTCTCGTTTTAATCCTGCGGAATGACCAAGACAATATGGCAATGGTCTGGTTTTATTTAGAACCTCGGAATAATCAATCAACACATTTATTCTATTCCAGTTGATTATCGCATTTGCGTTATCAAAAAAACCTGCCAGCGCTCTGTATGGAACATTTTTAGTCAGCTGATCTTTGTAAACTTTTAATTCATTATCGTATTTACGGATTTCATTTTTGATTTCCACCTTACTGGCATTAGCTGGTAAATCACTTAATTGGGACAGCAAAAGAACGGCTCTCTCCAAGCCATCTCTTACTTCACCCTCCATCATACCACTCAGATGAACATGAAATTCAAGCACGGTATACCATGCATTGCAAATCATCTCATCGATAATGTCATTAAATGTAGTTGATTTCACATCTTGGGATATAAGCTGGACTATAGCCTCCAGCCAATAGAATTTATAACAGTAAGAAGGGTCTTTCATCATCAATGAAAAACCCTCGATATCAAGATTATTATAATACTCCTTATTAATATTCAAGATTGACTGATTATCAAAATAATCACTCATGAAATCCCCCCATTAATTATTGCCTTCCCAGAAAATCTTGTTTTTAAATCCACCTCGTTTATCTTGTTTCGCTTGCTTTACTTCCATCAGTTCTTCGATGGAATGTCCCCTCGCTTTACATATAGCAAACAAAACCTCTAGTACATCAGCCATTTCCTCAATGGATTTATCTGCCTGATATTCAGCTACTTCTTCGTTTAGCTTTTTATCTAATTCTGCCAGATATTCATCATCAGTAAGTACCCTTGTAATAGGATTTTTACCATCAGCCTTGATAATATCTGGAATCTTATCTCTCACAAGTTTTCCTGACATATTCTCCCCCTACATACATATAGACAGTATATCACAAGATTCCATGAATAATCATAATATATATGCTTTAAAATAAGTTTTTCTTGAAAAAGTAGAGCTGGAAATAATTCCAACTCTACAAATCTTTCTCACTGAATATTCATAATAAATCTACACTTAGGAAAATTACTGCAACCATAGAACTGATTACCAGCATTATCACCTTTCTTGGCAGTTCTAAGAACAAGTTCTCCACCACATTTTGGACATATCAGTTTTTGCTCGGTCTGTGTTTTGTTCTCTTCACTTGTTGTAGGTTTCTGTGTTTTTGTTGCTTCTACTATATCTTCATATTTCTTTAAATAATCTGTTCGCTGTTCTACATTAAGAGTTAATATTGACTCTCCTAACTGGACCATTTCTTTTTTACTGTAGGAAAGAGTCCCTGTTAAATTTCTCAAATAATTAATTAGTTGATCGCAACGAATTACTTTTTCCTTTACTTCTTTTTTAGCCCATTTATCATTTACTACCGTTTTTTCATTTGCCAGAACAATTACTGTTCTATAGAAATTGTCGAAGGACTTCCCCACAAATAACTGAGCTATTTTACTAGTACATTCCTTCCAGCATTCCTTGTAAACTGCCAAATGTCTCTCATTTTGTGTAATAGGACTATAGATTCCTTCTTTGTATTTACGTCCTTTGTAATCGAAAGATCTAATGAAATCGCCCTTATTATTTATCTCAATATTACCAAACAAATTCTTGCACTCGATAATAACAGCCGCATGTTTTGATACTACAAAGTAATCAATCTGCGCACTTCTCCCATCATTAGTTTCTATATACAGATCTCTTAATACTACAAGATCCATATCGCTGTTTTTCAGTTCATAAAGGACATTTTCTTCCCCCTTTATACCAGCGTTTACAATAACTATTTCTTTGTCTATTTTCTCAGCAGCCTCGCTATCATCAGGTACTGTTTTTCGAAGTTCCTGTAACTTACTCAAGTATTCTTTTGAATCACAAGAATCTTTTAGAATAACAACTTCCGGTTTACTAAAAAGTCCCATATTTATCACCCCGTCACATACACTCTTAAAAACTTTTGTATACTGAATCTTATCATTTGAGTGTGATTATTCCGTTACTAAAAATAAATAATTATAGCAAAAGCACCAACCCTCCGGTTGGTGCCTCCATCGGCGAAGCCGATCTCCAATCCTTCCTTTATTAAGACGAATACTATCTAGTTTGCATTCAAGCCAAATTGTCTTGTCATAAATCTTTCTTTGTATCTAGACTCAGCCTCTATGATTTCTTTATCAGAAACTTTCATTGGAAAGATATGGAGAATAATATACTTAAACTGCTTAAAATATTCTTCACCATGTTTTTTATACAACTCCCTAAGCTTTTTATTACCACCATGATAAGTTTCAGAATATGTTCTCCAACGTGCCCATAAAGATTCATTATTTTCATAAGCACTACCTATGTATTGTTTTCCAGTATTACCGTCAATAATCATATACACTGCTTTAACACAGATAAAATGCTCATAATAATCTGAGTATTGGTTAGAAATAACCTCTTGAAGCTGGTCAAAAGTAAAGTCAACAGAATCATAATCTCTAAACTTCTCTATTGTTCTATTTCCTTCTGAAGGCCAAATTTCATCAACGACAAACTCTTTTCCCGTACTATTGTAGAATGAGAATTTATAGTTATGCTTAAAAACCAATCTTCCAGCATATAAATCTATGTTTAATGGTACCCTTTCCCATGTATAGAGATTTTCACCTACTTGTTCAACCAATTTAATTGCAAATCTATATCTGCATTTTGTTCCTGTGATTCCAGCAAGAACCAAGTAAATCCTACCTTTTAAGTTTACTCCCCTCTTCAAGTCAATGACATCTTTCGTAAGACCCTCATCATTCATATAGTCTTGGTATATATCTTTTCCATACCACCAAACATTATAATTATCTATACCTTCAAGCAGCATTAAATCATGAAGCGTCATCTTGAATTTCCTCCTAAGTATCATTAATTTCTTTCTCATTTTATTCTACATAATATATAGATATTGTAATGGTTTGGTTAGCTAAATTCAAAATGAAAGCACCAACCCTCCGGTTGGTGCCCCCATCGGCGAAGCCGATTTCCAATCCTTCCTTACTCGCGTAGCGAGTGGTCTGTGGAGTTCGGGCAGACCTGGGCCTGGAAGGCCCTGCTAGGGATGGTCCCCAAATAAAAAATCCGGTCTGCCAGAACCAAATAATTATTCATCCATTTTTCTTCCACACATAGGACAATACTTTATTGGAACATTTATGGTAGTATCTCCAATGCCATATGAGTTCACTACATTAAACTCTAATAATGATTTGTTTGGAAAAACTACCGCTCCAACAGTGCATCCTTTCAGTTTACCTTCTTCTTTAATAACTTCATCAAAAAGCCATTCTCCCAATGAAGTTATAGGTTCATTAGCTGTACAATATTTACATCCAGACATATGCAATACCTCCATTAAAAATTACAAAGTAAACATAAGTTAAACATTATCTTTTCACATACAGTTGTTAGTATTACTTAAATGGAATAAATAAGTAGACATTATGTCTATGACAAAGGCTCCAGCTCACCTCCTATTGTTCACTGGAGCCTTTTTCCTGCGTAAAAACAGCATCTGGCCTATCAAAACCAAATGCTGTATTCCATGACTATATTTAATATGATATATTTTCCAACAATTGGCGAAACTCTTCAAAGCTTTTCGATTTACTTTCGCTCATCATTTTTGCAGTGTCTTCAGCAATAGCTTCAGCCATTATCTCAGTCAGTTCCCCTGCCTTTTTAGAAAGTTTCTTTTCTTCATATGTCATGAAGTCTTCAAAATCTTCCCTTTCAAGCTGGCCCCTTAAAAGCATATTTCTAAGGCTTATATACTTATGAAAATATACAGTTGCAGCCTTTAAATCCTCTATAGTGCATTCGATATTTCCCATAGGCTTACCTCCTAATTCAGATCTACCTCTTCACCCATCAGGTTCTCTCCCAGCAATGTGTCAGGGTCGATGGTGTACCAGTCATAGGTGGCAGTATGATCTTCCAAATTCTCGTACAGATGAATCACAAGTTTTCCGTCATCTGTAGTGGAATCCACCTCTGCACATGGAGCGCCAGACAGTTTCTTTGCCCTCTCAAGGATTTCCTCCTGGGAAATCTTTGTGGAGTCATTTGTGCCAGGATTGCCACCTGTCTTTTCCTTGCCGCAGGCCACCAGCAGGCAGCAGGCCATAAGAATCATTATCAAGCCTCTGCTAAATCTAAACCATTTTTTATTCCCCATTTCTATTACCTCCTCACTTACCAATACAGAATACAACTAAATTGTGATTTTTTTCTTAAGATTTAGTAAACATCTCACCAGAACATCTATCGAACACTTATAGGGATATAATTAAAAAAGCTGTTATTATGAACAATGGTCAGTCATTTTATGTTATACTAGGCATAGAAAATCAAAACGACATTCATTATGCTATGCCTGTTAGAAATATGCTATATGATGCACTTGCTTATTCGCAGCAGGTGGATGAAATAGCTACCACTAACAGAAATAATTCAGAATCAACACCAGCGAATTATCTATCAGGTATTTCAAAGGATGATAAGCTAGACCCAGTTATCACTGCCACCCTATATTGGGGCTCGCAGCCTTGGGATGGCCCTGTTTCATTAAAACAGATGCTACGTGATGTGGATACCAGATTGGCACCATTTATTAATGATTACAACCTTAATCTATTCTCCATCATTGACCGAGAAGATTTTCCTGAATACAAGACCGAACTTGGTGCCCTGTTTTTATTATTAAACTGTCGCAATGATGAGGAGAAAATGCAGCATTTAGTCCAAACTAATGCTACTCTCAAACATATATCGAGACCAACAGCCGAGTTGATGCGAGACTATGCCTCATTGAAAAGGCTGCCTCGTAAGAGTAAGGAAGGTGATTATAATATGTGCAAAGCAATTGAAGATATGAAACGTAAAGGCATGGAAGAAGGCATTGCAAAAGGTGTAGAACTCCACACACTTGAATCCATCAAAACAATAATGAAAAAATTAAATTACACAGCCGAACAGGCAATGGATTTCTTTGATATTCCTAAAAAAGATTTCAAAAAATACATGTCCATGCTTTAAATAACCACACCCAAGAGATTTCTCTTGGGTGTTTTTTATCCCTTTAAAGCTATAATAAACATCAATACATCTTTCAAATCTTATGTTATTATACCCCTATGAAAAACTTTGAGAAACTTATAACTGAATCCATGAACGAGGTGACACGCATCGGGATCAAGCCTGGTGTCATCCGGTCATGGTCTATTAATAAAAGAGCGAAAACCAGATGGGGGCTTTGCAAGCAAAACCCAGATAAGACTTTTGAAATCCAGATTGCCGAGAAGCTCCTGACAGATGACAGGATTTCTGAGCAGGCCTGCAAGGAGACCATCATCCATGAAATTCTTCACACCTGCAAGGGGTGCATGAAGCACACCGGTCAGTGGAAATACTATGCTGAGGTCATGAACCAGGTCTATGGTTACCACATCAAGAGGGTCACCACAGGCACAGAAAAAGGAGTCGAGGACTACAAGGCCTCAGGCTCCCTGGCTGTCAAATATGTATTTACCTGCGGCAACTGCGGGGCCACCATTTATCGCAAGCGGGATAGTCGCTTCACAAAGCATTATAGGCATTATGGGTGTGCCAGATGCGGGGCTGTGGCTTGGCAGAAAGAGGTGGTTTAGGCCTTTTAGGCTGTTGTGGCTTTTTCTCTGTGGCTGAAGAAATTGGCCAGTATTCCGCCCGCTGCATTGCCCAGGGTGATGACTAATAATCTTAAGAATATGTCCACCGAATAGCTTCCGGCCATGTTGTAATAGAACATGTCTGCCACGCAGTGCTCTGAGCCTATCAGGATAAAGCCCATCACTGCAAGGATTATGGCCAGATACTTTCCACACACGTGCTCATTATTCCTGTACTCATCCACACCTATGAAAATGAAGATGTTGCAGAGGACGCCCAGGAAAAACAGGCTCACAAAGGTGTCAGCATTCTTTATTTCGCACAGTGCATTAGCTTTTTCTGTAAGGGCGGCCCACTGGCGGGTGTTTCTGATGATGAAGGCCAGTATAAATGAGCCTATGAAGTTTCCGATCCATATGATGAGAATGTTTAAAAGATTCTGGCTGACTTTGCCATTTAGCACATAGCAAATCTTACCGGTGAACAGACTGAAGCCCATGGTCAGCACCAGGAACAGTCCTATGCTAAAGAGCGCCGAGCCCACGATTTTATTATCTACTGAAAGATAGATCATGCCGCCCAGGCCGATGGAAAACCCGGCAAGAACAGAAGTTAAAAGAGTCTTTTTTGCATCCATAACATATCTCCCTTCACTAATCTCCCAACAAGATAGGTATATTCTATCTTATAGTTGTGTATTTTCTATAGTCTTGATTTAGATGCTTTAGCTAACTATCGTTAGCCTTTTCTAACTTCAAATAGTATATATATTGCCCTATGGTATTGTCAATAAAAAAACAGCTATTCATTATGAATAGCTGCTTTAACTAGCATTCCTTTAACCATATATTTTAATACCATCCTTTAATATTTCGCTTAGTAGTTCTGGATTGTTTAGTAGCTGATCAGCATCAAGTAAGTCAACATTTTTTCTAAGTGACTTTGAGACTTTTTCTACCAAACCATAGAATTTCAATCCCTTTACAGTAGATGAAATAAGTAAGTCTACATCACTATCATCTTTAGCTTTTCCTTTTGAATATGAGCCAAACAAATAACAAAAATCGATATTATACTCTTTAAATATCTCACTACATTTATTCTTTATTTGATCTATTGTTAAGACCCCATGTATCTCATCAATGACATTAAGTGACTCCAATTTATCTACCATATAGCTATACTTTACTGAGTTCACTTTACTTGGCTCATTCTCATAGGATTTATAAGACCTGATAGATACATTTAAAAATTCAGCAGCCTGACTCTGGGTCATCCCAATTTCTTTTCTAATCTCTTTTAAGGATTCTGTCATCTCTCATTCCTCCTTAATTAAATTATATATTCACTTTGCACTTTTGCAAATCAAAAAAGTGCAATATTTGCACTTTTTATCATTTTAAGGTGCAGATATATATAATACTAGTACTGTTTCTGATGTTCGAGAATCAGAACATTTCTCGAACACTTTTCGCTTGTGTGTTCGATTTTTGTATGCTATAGTATATGGGTAGCTTACCTATGAAGCTACTAGAAAGATCAGTTCTATGAATATTATAGCTAAGATACACAAGGATATATATAGATGTGTCACAGCGGATATTATAACAGATGACGTAATATTAACAAATGAGCGTTTACAACACATAAAACAACGCCACCCTAATGACTATGAGCTTTATCTAGAATACATTAAATCGACTGTTGAAGATCCAGACTATATAATTGAAGCAAACAAACCTAATAGTGCTGTTGCTTTAAAAGATATTATAATTGAAAATAATATCCACTTGAAAGTAATAGTTCGTCTTGTTACATCTAATGATAATCCTGAATATAAAAACTCTGTGATTACTTTCCAAACTATACGTGATAAAGAATGGAAAAGACTATTAAAAAACAAGACTATTCTTTACAATAAAAATGAGCCATGATATCATTATGTTAACAAATACAAGGATTTTGGAGGTAGAAGAATTCGTCCACGTCTACACGCCGATGGTTTGACAGGAGGAAACTCCGAGAGATGCGGGAGCTATTGGACGCCCGCCCAAAATCCTTGTTGAATGTTATAAAAAAATCACGCCCAAGAGATTTTCTCTTGGGCGTTTTTCTATCCATTATCCCTAGGCAGCTTGCTTACCATGTTTGCCATATTTAAAAAGTAATCTGATTTCATGAGTGCCATGCCCTGGTCCTCATCACCAAGTACCACAAGGCTGTCGCCCGGTGAGATATTGAAAATCTTACGAGCCTTGGCTGGGATTACAATCTGTCCCTTATCTCCCACAGTAACCATTCCAAAGAGATACTTTCCCTTTGGTGCCAGGCCTAACCCCAGATTATCTTCAGGCTCGTGATTGGCCAGCTCATCAAGAGATACTCCAAGCACCTCCGCAAGGAGCTTGCTCTTCTCAAGATCAGGAAGAGAATCTCCCGCCTCCCACTTGGCTATAGACTGTCTGGTGACACCCACCTTCTCAGCCAATTCCTCCTGAGTCATTGATAAAAACTTACGCATCTGGACAAGATTTTTACTAAACATACTTATGCCCTCTTATCTTTCTTGATTCCAAGTACCGCCCATCTGAAAAATGGTAGTCGTGAAATGATTTCATATAAAATATAGCTTCCTGCAAAAGCTGCTACAAAACTAAGTAAATATACAGGCAAAGCTGAAAGCAATCCTGGTCTTGCCACATAAACAGCCACCACTGAAATGCACAGATAGTGGAACACATACAGGCCCCAGCTATGCTTACTCATCCATGAAGTAAATCCATTTTTGAAATCGAAAAATCTGGCGCCACAACCGATAATGGCAAGACATGCAAACCATGCATATGCTGTAAAGCTGATAGTTCTGTTTACTGGTGCATCTGCATAACCAGCGCCAAAGTATCTCACACAGAAATTAATTCCCAAAGCTACTGCTATAACAGCTGTAAGGAACAACCACTTTTTCACTACCTCTATCACTTCCTCATGTGAAAATACAAAATATCCAAGTAGAAATCCCAGCAAATAAAGCCCGAATCTATATACACAGATAATTGGTGTGTTAAGTACCTGTGCGGCCAGATGAACTACCACGGTCATAAGCAGTAGCACTACTATATTCGTCTTTCTTCCTAAGTTCCAAATACGGTCCTTCTCTATCTTTCTTATAAGAACCAAAAGCATCGAAAACAGCCAAAGCATCTGGATGTACCATAACACTCCTATGCCTGAAGCCAGCATAATAAGATAGACTACAAACTTTGGAACATCACCCATGGTGTCAAATGCACCACCCAGGCTCATGTTCAAATATCCCTGCAAAAACTGGAAAACCACAAGACCTATTGTGCCAGGCACCAGCAGCTTTGTAGTCTTACTTTTGATAAATTCATTATCTGTGTGAGTATCAAGATATAATCTGGAACTGATTCCCGACACTATAAACAGCACCAGCATAAACCATGGATACACTGCATACTGAAACACATCGTAGTACTGCACTTCAAGATTAGTAATCTTCCCCTGTACCCCAAGGATTCCTTCCCCGTTATACATATATAACACGTGGTAGATTACAACCAAAACCACCGTGAACCATCTGATGTTATCAAGATAATGCTTTCTGGTATAATTCCGATTATTCATAAATCTTCCACCTTTCTTTAATATACCACTTTTGCAACTTTTGTTAACATCATTCTATTTCCCTTTTCTCCCCCAGTCCACCAACTAAAGCTTACATATTTGAGCTTTTTATGTAAATTTTAGTTGCAAAAAAAGCGAGGTCCTAAAACCTCGCTCTGATTTTACTGTATTGCAGCATCATAGAAATCTACAAACTTATCCATTAATTCTTTATCAAGACGGTCTGCCCACTTTGCTCTGTCCAATTTAGAATTAATGTATTCAGTCTTGTCTTTCTCAAATTTTATCTGATACTTTCCAGCATAATGATTATAAGGAAGATTATCTGCCCACTCATTTAACTCAGTGTTAAATTCTTCCTCATAGTGATTTTCTGGATCATAATATAATCCGTTATGTCCTCTGTGCTCAAATTTTACAAATTCGAAGCGTGAATCATCCTTATAGTTTTCATAGAATATATCATATCCATAATTTGGAGTGATTACATCATCATCTGCACTGTGAACCACCATAACATGAGCTTTTGAAGCCTCGAAAGCATCTAGAGCTGAGTTGGTAGCATATTCTCCATAGTGAACCAGTTCATGGAACTTTACAAATGGCATCAGTGCATCTACCACATCTCCATTATTGTGCTTTGCAAATGACTCAAACATATCAGATGATCTGTTGAATCCTGCACACTCCACCACTGCTTTCACTTCGGGATGATAAGTTAAAACATTACATGCACTGTAGGCACCCCAGCTGTGACCGAATAAAACTATTGGTAAATCAGGAATATTTTTATTTGATTCCACAAATGAAATCGCATAATTCAAATCCACTACTCCCTGAGGAGCTGCTCCTACGCCCTTACCCTCGCTGTCATCGCAGCCAGTAGCGTCATACGCAAATACGTAGTAGCCATTCTGAGCAAAATAATTAGCACAGTCCATGTAGGAATTCTGGCCACCACCATAACCGTGGGCGAGGACTACTATTCCACGCTGGTCTTCACCTGCACTATACAAATACCCAGCCAACTTCTGTCCCTTGTTAGATGGGAATGAATATTCTGTGCATTCGAGTCCCTCGAAATCAGACACTCTGAACATCTTTGGCTCATAACTCTGACAGCGGACATTAATATTGCTATCGTAGATATACACACTAAAAATCCACCATCCGATGAGCAAAATAATAGGAATTACTAAGGCAATAATCAGTAATACTCGTTTTTTTGTCATATGCATCCTCTCCCCGATAAAAATTTTACGAAATCTATTTTACCTTTTCTTTGGTGAAAATGCTACCTTCTCTATCCCACCAGCTCACGAACCAGCTTTACGCAGCCTGCGGCGTCCTCAGAATAGCCATCTGCACCAATTTCATCCTTAAAGGATTCTGTGATGCAGGCACCACCGATGATAATCTTAGATTCACAGCCTCTGTTCTTAGCCTCGATAACCACGTCGGCCATCTTCATCATAGTGGTAGTCATAAGCGCAGAAAGACCTATGATTTCTGCGTTTAGCTCCATTGCCTTATCTACAATGTCAGCAGCAGGAATGTCCTTGCCCATATCGATTACATTATAACCGTAGTTCTTAAGCATAAGAGCGCAGAGATTCTTTCCGATATCGTGAATATCACCCTCTACAGTAGCAATAACCACGGTAGCCTTAGGCTCGCCAGATGTGCTGGCAAGAAGTGGCTCTATAAGCTTCATGCCTGTCTCCATGGCGTTGGCTCCTGCAATAAGCTGTGGCAGGAAATATTTCTTCTTATCATAAAGCTCACCTACCACATTGATCCCCTTGATAAGGTGCTCCTCGATAATTACCTGAGGCTCCATGCCATCAGCAATGGCCTTGTTCACCTCTTCCACTATCTGCTCTTTCTTTCCCTTTACCACGCACTGGGCGATGACAGAAAGTCCCTCGCAGGCAGATGCCACAGTAAGTCCGCCACCGGCACCAGCAGCACTTACGCCACCAGCAGGAGCAGCCGCTGCAGCCTTTGCCTCCACTACAGGAAGTGCCGAATACTTCTCCAGAGCTCCCGGCTTATTCATAAGTGTATCTGCTGCCGCTGCACAGTACATCAGCATCTCCTGGTTCGGATTTGCGATAGCCATTGTAAGACCACGGCTCACAGCGATAGTAAGATAAGTCGTATTTACGAATTGACGATTAGGCATACCAAAGGAAATGTTCGAAAGACCACATACTGTTGGAAGTCCTAATTCGTATTTACAATAATCAATAGTCTCAAAACACTGAAGACCTGCTGTTCCTTCTGCACCTACAGTCTGCACAAGCACGTCCACCACAGCATCTTCCTTCTTAAGTCCCAGCTCCACAGCTTTATTAAGTACTGTGTTGATATGCTGTTTCTTCTCATCCATATCCTTAGGAAGACCAGCTCCAGAAAGAGGAAGTGTAATAAACATTGCACCATACTTCTTGGCAAGCTTCAGCATTGGCTCCATCTTCTCTTCCTCTGCAGAGATGGAATTGATAAGGGCACGGCCAGGATAAATACGAAGGGCTGCCTCCATAACATCCACATGGCTGGTATCAATACATAAAGGTAAATCCACTGATGATGTAACCTCGTAAATACTGTCTACCATCATCTGCTTCTCATCGATGCCGTTCATACCCATATTTACATCAAGGATATTTGCACCTCGCTCCTCCTGCTCTCTGGCAAAATCCACTACCATTGAAAGAGACCCGTTGCGAAGTGTCTCCTGAAATTTCTTCTTTCCAGTAGGATTGATTCTCTCGCCAATTACCATAAATGGGCCGTCTAAATCAATCCATGTATTCATACGCTCTGATGTGACCACGCGAAGTGGCTTGTCCTCTATCTTATGAGGCTTTTTATCCTTAAGGCGTGACACCAGCTCACGAATGTGATCAGGTGTAGAACCACAGCAGCCACCGAAAAGTGATGCTCCTGCCTCGTACAATTTCTCGCAGGCATCTGTAAATTCTGCTGGTCCCATCTTATAAACAGTCTTTCCATTTTCAAGCTCAGGAAGACCTGCATTTGGCTTACACATAATAGGCACTGTAGCCACCGGCGCGATCTGCTCCACCAGCTCAAGCATGGCGTCAGGGCCAGTACTACAGTTCATTCCGATACAGTCGATGCCCATTGACTGAAGCACGATTGTGGCTGTGTCAGGGCTTGTTCCATAAAGTGTCTTTCCATCAGGGTTATATGTAAGTGAAACGATAATAGGCAAATCGCATGTCTCTTTAATAGCAAGAACTGCGGCACGACACTCCTGTAGACTCATCATGGTCTCCACTACAAACAAATCCACGCCCTCTTCCAAGATAGCTCGCACCTGCTCCTTGTAGCAGTCCACCAGTTCTTCAAACATCAAATCTCCAAGTGGATACAGCTGCTTACCTGTCATGGATATATCAGCTGCCACATATTTTCCCTCTGGGCAAATCTCTCTGGTAAGTCTCACAAGAGTACGGTTGATGTTCACAAGATCATCTGCCAGGCCATACTCATCAAGCTTGATTCTTGTACCTGTAAATGTAGGTGCAAGTACGATATCTGACCCCGCCTCATAATATGCCTTCTGCACCTCCTGAATAGCCCATGAATTTTCAATAATCCATTTTTCAGGACATACACCTGCTGCCATTCCTCGCTTCTGAAGCTCAGTACCTGTGGCTCCATCAATAAACACTGTTCTAGTTTCAAGTAACTGTCTAAATTCGTTTCTGGTCATTAACATTACTCCTCAATTGCATGTCTTACATAATCCAAAAATTCCACGGCCACTGGGCCTGGTGTGTATTCCTTATTAATCAAATATCCAAACTCTATTTGCCCGCCCTCATTGAACAGCTCTATGCCTGGTATATACTCACTCTCATAATTGTTGAAGGATTCTGCACTAAGATTTGCCAGATGATTCTTCTCAAGCATGTTGTGCATGACATAATCACTATTCGTAATTACGGATATGTCCTTACTAATGTCGATGTAATCTCCATCTGCTGTCTGCCATTTGCCGTAGCGCAAATATGCGTCATTCTCAGACTGGATAAACTTCAGCCCGCTTAAAACCTTTACATGCTTCTTTTTAGAATAGGCTTTGTCCTCTGGCTCAAAATAAACCATGCCATTCATGGTCTTTAAGGTGACGAATCTCAGATTATACTTCTTTATCAGGTATTCCACCTGAGACTTTGAATCCGGAAATACGTAGATAAAACTCAGCTCATCATCGGAAAGACGTACACGCTCGATGAGTGATGGTGTGCTGTCTGCATGTACATAAAAGCACAAGTCATCCTTCTTATGCTGCTCATAAAACTCAGAAAAGCAGTTTGAAAGCCACGAACTGTGATTCATTCCAATGCGAACCACGTTCTTCTGGGCGTTGGTGCTTTCTGTCTCCAGTCTGTCAAAATCCATTACCAGATGGCTGGCCTTCTGATAAAATGCACGTCCTTTTTCAGTAAGAGCTATGCCCTTGCTGACGCGCTTGAACAAAGGATATTCCAGTTCCTTCTCCAAAGAAAGAATAACCTTGCTGACACTTGATTGCGTTGTAAACAATATCTTTGCTGCTTCGCTAAATGAGCCTACATCAGCGGATACCACAAAGTATTTCAGCTGTTTTATTTCCATTATTTATCCCCTCACATTATCAGTGTGTATTCTCTATTGGAATACCTATCACTTTACTATGCTAAAGAGTATACCATAAGAAAAGGAGCAGTCCAATAAGAACTGCTCCAAAACATTCAAATTTACTCTATTTAACTACAACTGGTAACTTTCCTCTAAAGAGTAAAAAAGCACCGCCCTCCATTTCTGGAGGGCGGCACTTATAGGGTATTAAAAAGTTGAAAGTGTATGGTTTTTATGAGCTTTTTCCTCAAGTAGCCCACAAGAAGTCATATTATTTACTCTTCATCCTTTCTTCTTCTCTTTGCAAATACAATGAGAACAATTGCTGTTGCTGATAAAACAAATCCCCAAACAACATTTCTTGCTACAACAAATGCTGCATTGTCTGTTGAAGTAAAGTTAGCTTGTGTTGCAACTACTGGAGTTTCTGGATCATCATACATCAAAGCGTATGTTGAGAACTGACCTGTTGAAATTGTAATTGTCTCAGTGTCATTATCCTTGTCATCAAGTAATGTGCTGACACCTTCATGTGCTCTCATAATGTAATATGTATCTGACAATCCTTTATAATTATCAGGAATATCAACAACGATATCAATTGGATCTGTATCTGTAATCTGGTTCCAATCTTCGTCATCAATTCTCATGAACATGCTGATATCGATGTAATCTGCCATTGCAAGAGCTGGCTTTTCTGCTGCTAGTGAAGCAACACCATCTGTTATTACCTGCTTATCAAGTTCTGGAATTGTATCTTCTTCAAGTGGAAGTACCTCTACCTTTATTTCAAGAATGCTTCCTGCTGCAACCATTGCGTACTGCTCTTCTGTAAGAATAGACTTTGCAACTGCCTTTGCATCTGCAAGGCCTGCAGTATTTCTTGAATTTTCAGGTACCTCAAGCTTAACAACCACTGCGCCTTCGCCCATAACAAGTGCTATTGGTGTCTCCTTTACAGGAATCTTATTTATTTCTTCGTTATCCTTGCTATTTCCAAGGGCATCTTCAGCCTTAATTTCAGCCATTGCTGTAGACATATCTAATGTAGGATCTGCGACTCTTACAATCTCGCCTCCTGTTTCGCTAAGCTTATCCAAAAGCTTTGACTTTGTATCTTCAGTCATATCGCCCCAGATATCGCCCTTGTCAATGATATTTCCTTTGCCAAGTGCATCATCAAGAACCTCTGCTGCAACATTGAGAAGCTTCTCAACAACTGGTGTTTTTTCTTCTACTACAGGCTCAGTCACTGGCTCTACTACTGGTGTTTCAGGAATTTCCTGAACTACTGGCTTTGGAGCTGCTGGAGCTGGCTCCGAAGATTCTTTTACTGGTGCAGGTGCTGGCTTGTTGATTTTTACAGTATAGGTACCATATGCTGGCTCATGACCTGGTTTCTCCAACTTATAGTAAACCACATACTCTCCATCATCCTTGAATTTTGGTACAGTATTTGTGTATACTCCATCAGGTGCATCGCTATATGTTATAACTGCATCTGGATCATTGTTAATAAGTGGGAATTCATTTTCCTGACCATTGTATGTGATTACTGGTGTTTCTACTGTAGGAGCAGGGTAAATTGTAACCGCATAACTTCCTGTTTTAGGACTTCTTCCCTCCCTTTCAATTGTATAATAAACTCTATGTGTACCTACCTCTGAAAATGTAGGAACAGTTGTTGAAAACTCGCCATAAGCTGATGTGCTATATTTAATAAGTGCGTTTTCATCATCTGTTGTAATTCCAGTAGAATGTGGTTGTCCATCATATACTACTGTTGCCTCTCCATTATTTGGAGTGTTTATTGTCAATGAACGAGCAATTTCTACAGGAATTGTAATTGTGTAATCCTCTGTATTTGTGCCGCTTACTGTAAGATATAAATATCCATCTGTTCCACCAAACCTATCATCAATTGCATAAGTTAAATTTCCACCTGAGATGGATACATTACCAAAGCTAGCAATATTATTTGGTGTCATCTGTCTATTTACAGATATTACAGCGCCAGGTTCTATATTCTTTAGGTATTCCTCAAGTGATACAGTTGTATAATAATTTGTATCTTCATCTGAACCAAGTGATAATGATTCTGTTGCTACAACTGGTTCTACTGTCTGCTTATTAATTGTTACATTATAACTTCCATATGTTGTACGATATCCATCTAATACAGCCTTGTAATAAATTGTATAAGTACCTGCATTTGTCAACTCAGGAAGTGGGCCATATTCCTGATTTACATCAAGACTATACGTAATAATTGCACCTGTATTTTCTGAAGTTGCTCCAAATGTCTTTGGTGTTCCATCATAAACTATAGTCTTGTTTTCTGGTAATGTTACTGATACTGTTCCCTTAGTTGTAACAGTCACACCATCACTTTCCACTGATGCTGGAGCTGAACTTGTAGCTTTTTTTCTAGCTTTAATAACATATGATGTGTTTTCCGACAAACCTGTAAATGTGTAAACTCCATTAGTTAATGCTGGTGTTACCCATTCACCAACTTCATTTGTAGAATAAAGAATATACTCTGTATTAGGATCATTTGATTTAATTGTTATTGAGTTTGATGAACTGACAATCTGTTCTCTACCAATATCTGCCGGCTTTGCAGCATTGCCATCATCATATGTACCTGCGCCATCTATAGATGGTTTAGCCTGTCTGTCAGCTACAGTGAGTGTCTTGCCCCTTGCCTCACCATTTTTCTCATTAATTGTAATTGTTTTTCCAATGAAATTATGCTGTGTTTCGCCTCCATCATCAGGACCTACCATCTTTATACAGCCATTAGAATCTGCAGTAACAGTATGATGAGCATCAGAACCTGATACTGTAATATCATAAGTTGTTCCTGGCACAAGACCTTCAATTTGTTCTAAGGTGTAATTAACATTTCCTGCAACAGCGCCTGTAGCTGAAACTGTACCAACACCAAATTTAAACTGTACAAGTTTTAAATCTGATCCGCTCCAAGAAACGCTCATAGCTGAATCTTCGCCATTAATTTTTGTAACTACGAGTTTGTCGCCACTTTCCTTTGTTTTTTCTGATGTAAGTGGATTATCATCATCATAACCATAAATCGTTTCTGTATTAAACTGAGAATGTTGCCAGTATTGTCTATAAGCTCCTATCCAGTACTTTAATCCAGTACGAGTAATTGGAGTAATTACAAAAGCTGGGTCGTCTGGGTCACTATTTACTGAACTTTCTGCCCCTATCATAGCAATCTGCTTGAGAGAGTTATCACTGTTTAATGTTGACTCTAATGCAGCGTTATCAGCATATGTAAAATCGTCTCCCTCTCCTAACATTGTGTCAGTCCCAAAAGAAAAATTATCACCACTTAAATATGCATTAATAAAAACTGCAGCTAAATCTGTTTTGTCAAACTTAAAACATAAATCACTAACAGAACCTGAGACATTCCATGCGCTAGAGTTGTAAGAGGTGTTTAGCATATATGTAGTACTATTTCTTGTATATTCCCCTCTAATATCAAATCCACTGCCATTTACACTATATGCCATCAGGCCATTAGAAACATACCAAGAATATCCGCCTGATTTTGGCCATGTTCTTCCATCACGTCCACATCCTATTATCTGAACTGCTTCACTATAATGTCCGTTTACAATACATGCAAACCATGTTCCACTTGAAAGATTTTCACCTGTAATGTTAAGTTCTCTAGATGTAGCATCATTTGTAATTGGAGTCCAATCTACTTTGTTATTACTCTTAACCCACTGGTAGCTAGCTGTTTTTCCATCGGCAATTTTCATTGCAAGTTTAACAGAACTATTTCCTTGGCTCTTGAGATATGGGTAACCATCATTTTCCATAACATCTTCTGCAGATGTCATGTTTACACCATAAATTGAAAAACTATCTGTCTCTGCTTTTACTGTATCACCTACAACATCTACATCCAGCTTTTCAGCCTCTGTAGCTCCATTTTCCGAATCTGGGATATGATAAACATTAACATTCAAATCATCATTTGCTATTTTTTCTGATTCAAATGAAACGTATACCTGTCCTTTTGTTGTATCAGGCTGAATCTCTTCGCCTGCTGCATTTAAAACCTTAATATCAAATACATATGAATCTACTACAGGAATTTCTTCTTCAATTTCCTCTACTGCTGTATCAAATACTTCTTTCTCTTCTGCTGTAGCTGTTCTAGCTGATAATGTTGCATCTGCTGGGAACACGCCTTCATCTGCCTTTACTGTGATAGTAACGCCATCCACTACCACACTCTTATTGAATGGAGCTTCCTCTTCTTCACCAATGATAACTGTAATTGTTGGAAGTGATGCATTTAACTGATATGAAGTAGATACACTTGCTACATATACAAATGTTGCACCTTCTACACTTGAATCAAATGCTTCTGCTGAACTTCTAGCTACGTCCAATGTCCAAGTTACTCCACCAAGAGTAACTGCTGAAGATGTTGTAACATACTCTACTGTACGTGTAATATTTCCAGCTGCTTCTGTCTGCTCCACTACTGGCTGCTCTACAGGTGTTTCTAAAACAGGCTCCTCTGCTGGCTCTGAAGACTCTTCTGGTTCTGACTGCTCTTCTGGAGCTGAACCTTCTTCCTCTGCTGCCTTTACAACCATAGCTGGGAACAATCTATCTACAATATATGCTACAGGAGATATTCCATTTAATGCTGTATCATCTGATGTAGGTATTGAATCAGATGCTGGCTCAGATGCTGGCTCAGATGCTGGTTCAGATACTGGCTCAGATGCTGGCTCAGATGCTGCTGGTTCTGAATCAGTTGAAGCTGTGGCTGGTGTATCAGCCTCGGATGTTGTTTCACCAATAACAACATCATCTGTAGACTCTGGCTGTTCATTACCCTCATTCTCCTCTTCTGTAACCTCAGGAATCTCTGTTGTAGACTCTGACGCTTCTGGCTCAGTTGGAGGTTCTATTTCTAAATTCTCTGGATTCTCACCTAGAGTCTCTGAAGGAATAACTCCACCTTCAAATACAGCTGCACCAGCTACAGCAGTATCACTTACCACTTCTCTTGTTGTTTCAACTGTAGCAGTAAATGAATCTGGGAAAACAATATCACTTTCCTGGGCACCAACTGGAAGATGCTGTACTGCGACATCCGTGTCAAGACCATCGATAGAAGTAATGATATCACTTCCCTCAATGACTTCAGCTCTTGATACTGGCACATTAAATCCCATGGTAAATGTCATTGCAAATGCCATGATAAATGCCAGTGCACGATTAAAAACTTTAAATCCTTTTTGTTCTTTCATCATGCTTCCACCTCCTATAAAACTCCTTAACACCCCTATATATAAAAAAGTTTATCTGAAATGATGTTCCGCAACGTTATATTTAACTATATATATTGCTTAACTGCCGTTTATTGTAATGTCAACTTGTGTCTAAATTATGTATTGTCAGAAAACTAATTGTGAATTACAAGTAACCTATGTAGTTTATTCCTCAACATGTCCAAAAAAAAGCTACCGACCTGTAACAAACGGTCGGTAGCCTTTAATAATTCGATAATATTTAAAACCTTATATTCTTTTAATACTGAACAAATTCAATTGAATCAATGATTGCTGCAAGTGCATCTGATACTGGGATATCGATTGCATCATCACCACTGTTGTGTACTGTAAACTCGAATGTCACTGATCCATCCATGATGTCTCTGCCAAGTGCTGACATGTGAAGTCCAGAACCTGTATCCTCAGTGACTGGCATCATTGCATTGTAGCAAGTTACATCCTCTGTTCCTGGGAAAGTGCTCTCTGAATACTCTGTATCGCTTCCCCATGAATCGCCAATTGCCTTAATAGCAGTCTTCGCATCATCAAGATTGTAAGTAGCTGTAATCATGCATGTTCCTGCACAGTCACCTGTGTATACGAATGTTGTAACAGGGCCTGACTGATTTACCTCGATTACATCTGGGTTATATCTAACTTTCCAGTTGTAAGGAGACTCATATACTAAATCTTCGCCATTCATAGCGTGTACGTAGTTCTCACCACTAAATCCGTTTGGATCAACACCATCCAACTTTTCGAATACTACATCAACGCCGTCCTCAAATGAACCTGTTACCTTGTTGTCATCGAAAGACTTAACTGTAAATACCTGGTCTACTGGATCCATGCTTCCTACATGGAATGTTAACTCATTCTCACCAACCTCACATGTAAAGAAATCAGCGCTTCCTGTGATGCCATCCTCGATGCTTCCTGAACCATCACCGAAGAATACATAGAAATATGTCTTCTCTGGGTTAACTGCATCTGCAGCATAGTTTGCGTAAACACCCTTTGTGAAATAAGTGATTGCTGACATAGCCACTGCTTCGTCTTCAATCTGTGCTGTCTCACTGTCAACTGATGCTGACTTTCCACAGCCAACCATGCCCATTACCATTGTAAGAGCAAGTCCAAGTGCAAATGCCTTTTTCATTACTGAATTAATCTTTGTCATTGTTTCTCTTCTCCTTTAAAAAATTATTTATTGTGTTTGTCTTGTCCTCTTGTTTACATGCAAATAATATCACCCTTAATATCACACAAGTGTCACACGAAAGATCACAAATAAAAAAAGAGAGAATACGCCCCTTGGCCGCATTCTCCCTTTATTATCAAATTTGTTATTCTGCTTCCTCCATAAAGAAAACTTTTATTTTATTTAAAAACTCATCCTTAGGCATGGTCTTTAAAAAATACCCCTGATGATTCAGATGCTCTACAGAACGAATACTTTCCTGGCTGTCATTTCCAGATAAGAAAATGACTGGTAATTCCTTCATCTCATCATCAGCCCGCAGTGTCTCTAAAACCTCAAGACCTGATGTGACTGGCATCTCATAGTCAAGTAAAACCAAATCCGCCTTGTTACTTCCAAGCCATTTGATTGCTCTGGCTCCTGATGTGACCATGGACACTTTATAATCATTCACCATCCATTCTCTCACCAGACTCATATAATTTGGATCATCATCCACTATAAGTATTTTTTTCTTATCTCCAGCTGAATCCTGACTATCATCAGAATTAATGCTCGCTATATAAGCCTTGTAATCTATTGGCTTCTGTAAGGGAATGATTCTTCTGTTCCCCAGATTATTTTCAACAAAAGCTTTTACCTCCCCAGGTAAATCTTTGCCATCTTCCTCACAAAACGTAATTACGGATATCTCATCCCAAAGTTCTTTTATTTTCCCCTCATCATAAGTAGAAAATACAGACTCAATACCTGAGTCCCCAAGCTTCTTAACAAGAATCTTTATGATAAAAGATTCCTTCTCCCCCAGAATTAAAACCTTATGTCCCAATATTAAATCGCCCCCATTACATTCCTATACTACCTGTATTCCAAGTAGCTCTTCTAGTCCGTCCCAATCACATTGACGAAGCATATTCTCCACCTTATCCACTATGGCCTGCTTATCCTGTGGCAGCTCATACAGACTCAGTTCTTCCAGAATCATTTCCACTCCGTCAGTATCCAGGGTAGGTACCACTTCTTTCAGTGCATCAAAAGCATCTTCCAGTTCATCGTCCGATATAGGCTTTTTATTCTCCAGGCGCTTTTGCTTTTCCTGCATATAAGGAAGAAGTCTCTCCTTGTAACTTCTGTAGAGCTCCAGCAAATGATCCAGATTCTCATCTATTACAGAAAGCTCATTCTTCTTTCCAGCCATCTCCAGCGAATAGGCCAGCTCGCACATTTCAGTAGCACCAATCATTCTTGAGGCAGTTTTCAAAGCATGTACCTTTACAGTAAAATACGAGATATCTCCTTCCTTAAAAGACTTTTCCAACTCAGCAATCTTTTCATCTATATCCAGATAGAAGGATTTAAGATATTTATCGAAATCTCTTACACTGCCGCAATAGCACAATCCATCTGAGATAGAAATTCCATCTACCCCTGACAATCCTATAAGTTCCTGTGGAACACTATTGTCTTTGATTGCATCCCCCATGCCTTCTCCTCAAAACTAATTATATGTACAATATACCATACTTGCGAAAATAATCATCCATTTCTGGAAATATTCTTATATTTTTTTACTGATTCGTATATCCGTTAGAGCCACCTGGTCTCCACTTATAGAAATGTAAATATCCTTTGTTCCATCCAGGATGGTTGTTCTATTCTCAATATCGATTCCAAGGTTTTCTGTTTTGATATCGATTGTATTTCCTTTTCTCACAAATGATACGGAGCATTCAAGTCCAGATTTGTGCTTCTGCTTCCAAACATCCCAGCCTGGGAATGTCTCCTTCTTCTTCATTGTGAAATGGTTCTCTGCTATTCCGTCGTCACCAGACACTTCACCATTTATCTTTATCAAAGCATACTCACGATAATTATTTCCAAATAGCTTTTGATCATCGGAATAATATAAAACTATGTAAGGACAGTGCCATACCAGACTTGAAGATGGCAGACTCATTGCATGGAAATCCAGCTTCAGTCTGTCCTCAAGTGGGATTGCTTCTGTGGCAGCAGAGCGATACTGATCTATCTGCACATTGGCCACATCTGATTCCATTCGATTGATAAATGTATCCTCTTCCACAATTTTAGGAATATCAGATTCCCTGATAATCTCGTTAGTAACATCCACAGTGATATCATACACTTTACAATTCTCACCTGTAATGGAAACGTATGCTGCCTTTGAACGGTCAGGCAATGCCAGGATTACATCGAATTTTCCCTTGGCACTGTTGATTTCCAGCTTTACATGATCCTCATATTTTGCAGCAATAATCTCAAAGCTCTCAGTCGAGATTTCCCCTTCCTGTTTCTGGATTGGCTGCACTTTCATATTTCTGGCAGAGGTAGAAATTACTCTTCCATCGAACCAGACTTCTCCATACTCCAGATAATGATACGCCTCGATACCTTTTGTAGTATCATGGAAAAATCCATCAAATGAATCATATAAAACTATGGCAGGCTCTGAGAACATGCCAGCTATATCTTCGATTAGCGATGTCTTAAAACTAATCTTTGTAATCTTCTCTACAATTGGGATTCCAACAGTAGCCGCATCCCTGTATGACTTACATGTTATTTCCTGCTCCACTTTAATTGGAGTTTTCTTAATGACTTCATTGTTCTCCTGATCTAAAAGACGCACCATTATAGCTGCAATATCAGGATCAAATCTAATACCAGATTGCTTGATAAGCTCCTCACGAATGGTCTGCAAAGGAAATGGACCACGATAACTTCTGCGGGATGTCATGGCATCATAAGCATCAGCAACACTTATGATTCTTGCAATTTCAGGAATTTCTTTTCCCTTTAATCCATTTGGGTATCCACTTCCATCGTAGCGCTCATGGCTGTAAAGGGCAGCTTCCCTAAGATATGGAAATTCCACTATACTTGAAAGAATCTCACTGCTGAGTTCTGGTACACTTTCAATTACTTTTCTTTCCTCATCAGTCAGTTGCTCTTTCTGGTCAAGAAGAGAATCTGGAATACCAACCAGGCCTACATTATGCATAAGGGCTGCATAATATATCTCATCGCATTCCTCCTCTGTTTTCCCCATTACCATGGCAATCTTTCTTGCCAGTCTGGCTACTCTTGAAGAATGACCTATTGAATATTCATCACGCTTTTCTACAGCATACATAAATGCAGTGGCAGTCTGATCAAAAAGGCGCTTAACGCTCTTCTTTTCTTCTTCCAGCATTCGCATCTCATGGTTGTGAACATCCAATACAGTATGATTGATATCAATATACGTAAATACGTATAAAGAAATTGAAACCACAACCATAGCCATGTTTGTAATAGATAATCCGTATGTGTAAATCTGAATTATTCCCATCGAAACTGGTAACACAATATAGATAATCAGTGATATGTATACCCATTTACTAAAGAAATGACGATACTGAACCAACACCGTCAATAATATAAACGGAGTAATAACTGGGATCACATAACTTATAAGAAATCCAGGTCCTCGGTGATAATTGTTTGATTCATCAAAATAATAAAACAATCCTGTAAACTGAGACAGTACAACCACACTCATATCTATGAAGCAGGCAATACTTACAATGGTCAGACGTTTTGGAATTTTCTTAAGTCTTCCCTCACGCATGATAATATTTTCAAGATACCAACCGAATCCTAAAACAGCACATGGTGTCAATAAGTAAACGAAGAAGTTGCTGACTCTCACCATCAGATATGCAGTAGGACCAGGCTGACCTGCATAAATATAGGCCATTCGATCAAAGATCATCAATAGTGTGGCAACGAACAGCATAAAAATCAGTATGTGCTTTCTGCGCCTCTCCAAAAACTTTGTAATGAAAAGAAGCAGGGTAAAGCATAGACTGATTATGCTAAGTACCAGCATTATATCTAATTGATTAGCTCTGATAATATTATACATGCGCTGTCCCCCACATCAGGCGTTTTTAATCCATTCTTCCATAGCATCCCAGTCAAAAATCTTAAGCATCTTTGACAAATCGTAAATCTTAATAGCATCCTCATCAGGAAGCTTGTATTCCATAAGTCCATCCACAACCATAGATACTGCATCGTAATCCATAAGTGGAATCATTTCTTTCAAAGTAGCGTATGCATCTGCCAGCTCTTCCTTAGAGATAGGCTCCTTGTCCTCATCATCAGTCACTACTACCTTGAGAGATTTGAGCTTTTCTTTATAAGCTCCGTACTCTGCCAAAAATCTGTCGTTATTGGCATCTATAAATTCCATGTCTTTTTTCTTTCCAGCTTCCTCCAGCTGTAAAGCAAGTTCTGCCAGGTCAAGTGCACCGATAATTCGACATGAGCTTTTCAGTGCGTGAACCTTGATAGTATAAAGTCGGATATTTCTTTCTTCATAGGCATCCCTGATTACCTTTGTATTTGAATCGATGGTATCAAGGAACAGCTCAAGTGCAATAATAAAGCTTCCAATACCACCGGAATTCTTAATACCTTCATCAACATTGATACCCTCTGTCTCATTAATCCAAAGCATATTTTCAGGAAGCTCTTTCAGCTCTTCCACCACTTCATCCCTGTCGATTACTTCCACCATTTCCTCTGGCAGATGTTTCAAAATGGTCTTTTCTAAAACTTCTGTATCAACAGGCTTTGACAGGTAACCATCGAATCCCTTTGAAAGATAGAAGTCTGCACCCGTGGTAGAGTTTGCAGTAAGAGCGTACACTGGAATCTTTGGTTCTATCTCTCGAATCTTTTCCAGAGTCTCTATTCCATCCATTCCTGGCATCATGTGATCCAGCAATACGAAATCAAAATGGTTATCCTTAATCTTATCTATAGCTTCCTCGCCACTTAAAGCTGTAGTGACAAACACTCTTGTAGCTTTAAGAAGTCCTTTGATTACACTAAGGTTTACTGGGTTGTCATCTACCACCAGAATATCTGCATCAGGAGCAATAAAGTGAGGCACGTAAGGACCCTTAGAAATAGCTTCATCATGCTCTAAGAAAATACCGATTGGATTGGCGTCGATAATCTTCTGTCCCAGTGTAAGGATAAACTCTGAGCCCTCACCATAAGTACTTTCGCACCACAGCTGACCACCCATCAATTCTGCAAATCTGTTTGAAATATCAAGTCCCAGACCTGTTCCCTGGATCTCGCTGTTTACCTCTTCATCCAGTCGCTCGTAGGCAGTGAAGAGACGTCCCATATCCTCTTCCTTTATACCAATACCTGTATCCTTTACTGCAAAGCGTAGTGTACAGATGTCATTTTCTCTGGCATCCATGGAAACATTGAGAATCAGTCCACCTCTCTGGGTGTACTTTACGGCATTGGTAAGAAGATTTAAAACAATCTGCTTAATCTTTCCCATGTCTCCGTAAAGACGTTTTGGCATAATCTCGTCTATAACCACATCAAAGGTAAGTTCCTTTTCTATGGTTCTCACACGAATCATAGAGACGATTGAGCGAAGCATATCCTGAGTGTCATACTCCTGCTCCACCAGGTGCATCTTTCCTGATTCAATTTTGGAAATATCCAGCAAGTCATTAATCAGACCAAGAAGTGATTCCGATGCATTTCTGATATCAAAAGCATAGTTCATCATGGACATGAAATATTCCTTTGGCACTCCTGATGCATCCTCACGCATTACCATCTCATTCATACCCATGATGGTATTGATAGGAGTTCTGATTTCATGAGACATGTTTGCAAGGAATCTGGACTTGGATGTGTAGGCTCTCTCTGCATCATCCTTAGCCTTTCGGATTTCCTCGTACTGTCTTTTGATGACTGTTGAACGCATGACCAGCCACACAATGGCACCACCCAATATAGCAATCAATATCAGGAACAATATATTTATTATTGATAAATTTTCGGTTAAAACAAAACCTACGGAATTTCCCATTTCTATAAAAAAGCTCCTTCTCATTATTGAATGCTATCAACCGTGCTCTTTGTTGTACTTTCTAAATATTACTTTTATTTCTGGCAGAGAATCTAAAAAGACCTCCACACATTTTGGATCGAACTCTGTGCCAGCTCTTTCCTTTATATAATTAATTGCTTCATCAAATGAATATTTTTTACCGCTGCTGCCCTTACCTGAAGTAAGTACATCAAACTGATCAGCCACCGCCATGATTCTGGCTGAAAGTGGGATTACCTCTCCATGGAGACCTTCCGGATATCCATTTCCATCCCATCTCTCGTGGTGATATGCCGCCATGTTTCTGGCTTCCTTCAGGTAGTTCTCTCCGGAAACAGTAGTGATGGCATTTTCCATTATCTTCTTACCTGCAGTGGTATGAGTCCTCTTTATTTCTTCCTCTTCACGGGTAAGCTTTCCGACTTTATTTAAAATACTGTCTGGAATATTAATCTTTCCAATATCGTGAAGTGGTGCCGAACGAACCACATCCGAGATAAATTTATCGTTAACCTTACCTGGATAATAGCCCTTCTTCTTCAGTCCCTCTGCAATAATCTTTACATAGGAAGCTGTCTTTTGAATGTGGGCACCACTGCTCTCGTCACGATTTTCCACCAAACCCGCCATGGTCACAATCAGACCATCCTGCATCTTTGTGGTGTTTTCTGTAAAGTGACGAATACTTCGAATCTGCTCTGCCTGGTTTAAAGCCATGTTGCAGATAGACTGATAAAGCATCTCCACTTCATCTCCAGTGTGAACATCTATCTTTCGTAAATCCCTAACAGCCTTGTCGATTTCCACCTGATTGTCACCGGCCTTGATAAATCTCTCCACGCCCAGTCCCATTCGGCTGATTGGATATACCAGATATCTTCCTGTGGTCCACATTCCGTTTGCCAGAATGGTAATGATAATTCCAATCATAACAAGTAGAACTCGCCACATGAATTCCATCAGATACTCAGCCACATACTCTACCGATGCATCAGCTCCGGCATAGCAGACACAGTTTCCCTTTGAATCATATACAGGATAAAATGAAGTCACTATCCAGCTGTAGGAATTATCCGATTCTGTAGGTGGAATGATTTTTCCCTCTTTGAAATCATCTACATAACATAAAAATTCTTCGTCTAGACGAACTCTGTGTCCAGGCGCATAACCCTCATCATCACCTTCATATCCAAAATTTTCATAATCACTTCTGGCATCCAAATCAAATATAAAGATCATATCCTCATCTTCAATTTTTACAATGTAAAGATATGCTACACCTACAGCGTTATCTCTAATCTTATACAGCATATCTTCCGTTTCCTTGTAGCCCGGCGCATTTTCTCCGTACTGCAAAAATCTTTCTATCTTATTAGGGTCAACTATAGAAGCCGCAAACTTTGCCGCAGATGTGGCAATCTCCTTTTTCTCATCAAGATCCTTGTGGAAATACATTCGCATTTCAATTACAGACATCATGATAATAACAAGTACCGAAACACCAAAAAGAAGTGCTGTCAGTCTGGTGCGCATGGAATGCTTTGCATCCTTGCTCCATGCTCTCATGGCCACCATCTCTTCATTGGAAAGGGGAGTCTGCTTCCATCCGGCATATATTAACTTTTGTTTATATTTCTCTGGAATAAAGTGAATGATATTTAAGGCAATACCAATAGATAATGCCTTATCCATAATATTGACGACTGTATTTACCACTGCGAAAGTGGCCGCATAGGAAATGCCAGTAGCCATTGTCAGTCTTTCTATAGAATCCTGAATCAGGACATTTTGAGGTGACATAAACAGGTGCCACTGAATATAAGCACCCACTCCACCACTTAAAATACCTGCTGCCAGACCAAAGTAGACCTTATATCTAAAACCACGATAAGCGAAACGCTCCATATATAAGGCAGACAGCATGGCAATTAAGATGTTAACAATAGCGAAATACATAGATACGCCATTGTAGATTGAACATAGAGCATTAGTTATAAGTCCTGTGAAGATACCTGGCAGAATTCCGCCTACACAGGATACTACAACAGTGCCTATGGTATCCAAAAACAGAGGAACGCCTGTCAAATTGGTTAAAAATGCGGGCAGCAAATTAATGGCTACCCCAAATAAAACCAGCAGCCATCTGAGCCACAAACTCTGATCCCCATACTCCAATCGTTTTTTCAAGCCTAATCCTCCCAATTAATACTTTCAGACTAATATTTTTCCTCTGTTTGTTCAAGGATTTCTAAAAGTATTTAAAACTAAGCATTGTGATATCATCAAACCGAGGTGAATCCTCAACAAATTCATCGATATCTTTCTCTACGTTCTCCAGAAGTTCTTTCACATCCCCATCTGAATTATAGTTGAGAGCCTTCAACATTCTTTCTGGTCCGTAAAGTTCATTTTTTGCATTAGTAGCCTCAGGCACACCATCCGTATATACGAATAAACAGTCGCCATGATTCAGATGGAATTCCTGCTCCCTAAACTTCATTCCTTCCATTGCAGCTACTGCAGGTGAATGCTTGTAAATATCAAGCTCAAATTTACCCCCTGCTCTTTTTATAACTGGATGTTCATGACCTGCATTTGCAGACACAACCTTACCAGTAGAAATCTCAATAATTCCCAGCCATACAGTAACGAAGAGGTCCGCATCATTTCCCTCGCAAAGCTGGTTGTTTACATCGTAAAGAATATCTGCTGGAGAGAATTTCTTATCCATCAGAGCTCTGTACTTAATAAGTGTTCTGGCATTTACCATGAAAAGGGCAGCTGGCACTCCCTTCCCTGATACATCAGCCATTACAAGACCCAAATGGTCTTCATCAATTAAAAAGAAATCATAAAAATCCCCACCAACCTCTTTAGCCGGTGTCATTGTCGCGTAGATGTCGAATTCCTTTCTCTCAGGAAATGGAGGAAAGTTTCTTGGAAGCATATCTGCCTGAATCTTTGCCGCTACGTTTAATTCAGCTGTGATACGCTCTTTTTCTGCAGTGATGGTCTGGATATTATCGATGTAATCCACTATATCCTGCTCCATGCTTTGAACAGATTTGGCCAGCTCCTCCAGCTCATCACCAGTTTTTATATCATTGAGTGAATCGTCGGTAGTAGTATTTTCCGCGAACCACTTAATGTTCCTTCTAAGTATCATCAACGGATGGATGATATACGAATTCATATAATGCCAGTTCAACAGGCAGAATCCTCCCAGAAGAACCAGGGCAATAATCACCATATTTATAATAAATCTTCTAAGTGTGGAATGGATTACTTCCATATTCGTATCTACGAATAAAAGTGCTACCACCTCACCTTTTCTATCCTTTACAGGAAGACAGCTGGATGTTAGAAATCCATACTGTGAATGTCTTACCAGATAACTTTTTGGTCTCACGCCCTCAGTGTAAGCTTTCCAGATTTCGTCAAATGGCGCAGCAATTGGATCTCGAAAACCCATATTGCTTCCGGAATCATAAATATATTTTATTGTTTTGTCTTCATATGGGACGCCAATGTATATATATGCGGCACCTGAAAATTCCTGAATATAATTTAGGTACATTGACATGTCCTCATAGTACTTGTCCTCGTACCAGGTTCTGGAATATTCAGCAATTTTCTCGTGGTCAATCTGGTTTAAAATAATGTTGGCCACCACGTAGCCGCGCTCGTTATAGATTCTCTGAACCGCCCGGTCAAATATCAAAGAACCGCTAATACACATAGCAATATTGACCAGCAACGTAAATACGATAATACCCGCAAGCGCCTTCGCATGAATACCAAATTTTTTCTTCTTTAATAATCTTGCCATTATCCCCTTCTTCCCTTTTAAATATGCTTCATCATTGTGAGTATATTTTTTCCATCTTTATAGTCATAAGAAATCTCGTCCATACTTTTCTTCACCATAAAGATTCCAAGACCTCCGATTTCCCGCTCTTCCGCCGATAGAGTAGTATCCGGATCTTCTTTTTCCAGAGGATTGTAAGGAAAGCCCTTATCTTTAAATGTCAGATAGACCTGTCCCTTGTCTGCCTCAAGGTCCAGCTCCATCGGCCCCGTCCCTGTATCGGGAATAGGTTTACCACCCTCATCCAGTTTGCCGTAAGCATAGTGAGCAATATTGACATATATCTCCTCGACAGCAAGGGTAATCTGCATGAGCCTGGCCATATCACACTGCTGTGATTCCAAAGCCTCCTCTACAAAACCCATTACTTTTTCCAGGTTTTCAATTGTTGCCTCACACTCAAACTTCTTTTTCATAAGTATTCTACCTGTAAAACCCCTTCAATAAAAACCACAACCCCCTTTGATAAATCAAATTATAATACTAATAATATCACACAACTGTCACACATTGTTTATTTATCATCAGAATATGTATAAAACAAAAGGGACGGCATACTAATCCGTCCCTAAAAGTCTGTCCTGTTAAGTTTATACTGCGTCCTCGTCCTCATACAGCGCGTAGCTTATCTCATCAAGCTCTGCATGGAAGAACTCTGGCCAGCTGTACTGGTTCATGTAATCTCCCAGGTACTGATACTTGGAATCCTTCTTTTTATCCAGCCAGTCGAAAAGATCACACTCGATTTTATCCTTGGCAATTGCCATACTACCTCGCTGCTTGATAATGATGCCATCTAGCTTTAGCTTTTTAAATGTATTCTGCAAATCCTGTCTCAGATTACACAGATATGAAAGCTTCTTCTCTGGGTCGCCGTCATCCTCCCACAATGAAGCAATCAGCTCACCATTAGTGGTCTGTGCTCCACGGTTGTTAATCAGGATAGCCACGATTTCTTTTGTTCTGTTATATTTGAATGTCACAGGCTCTCCATCCACGAAAAGCTCGAAGTTGCCAAAAGTCTGAGCGAACACTCTCTTATACTTCTTTCGAAGTTCTGGATATCTGAGAGAATCTAGCTCCTTTGCCACCCTCTTGTCTGCCTCCGGTTTGTATATGTAGCCGCTGGCATGAAGTTGCATTGCCTCGTAGGCAAACTCCTTATGCTCGCTTACGTATATTATGTTTGTGTATGGATTAAGCTCCACCAAATATTTTCCTAACTCGATTCCTGACAGTTCGGGCATATTTACATCAAGAAATGCCACATCGATTTCTTCCTCTCTGGCTTTAGCCAATGCTGAAAGTGAACTGTCGAAAGTAAATAGATTAGCGTCACTGTTTGCCTTTTTCACAAGCTTTGTAAGCTTATCAAGAGAAGTGCGCTCATCATCTACTGCTAATATATTCATTCTGCACCCTCCCCTATATTATTGATACTGACTTAATCTTCTGGTTCTTTCGCTGCTCTGCTGTCATGTGAAGAGGATCAGCCTCTCCTACCACCAAAGTATCGCCGTCGTTCATTGCCGCATCATGAAGTGGTCCCATATTCATGTCAGCAATAACAAGTGCTGCAAACCTGTCGAAATTGTCATCGTCTATTACAGGGAAATGATGCTTCATTCTGTACCAATGATCACTGTCGTATCCTACGCTTCCGATGTAGAGTCGGTCTGCTGTGTTTACCACATCATCCACATCTGCGTACGGGGCATTTGCCATGGCAGTGTCCTCGCAAAACAAAGTTGCGTATATACGAAGTATCTTATCTCTTACGGTCTCCTCGTGACCATCCTTTGCCACCTTGCCTGTACCGGATTCCATATGACTATAGAAATAATCCTGTGCCTCGTCGCTGTCGTCAAAATTCAGTATTGCATCGTAAAATTTCTTATCAATAAAACTCTTTCCCATGGTACACTTCGCCCTTCCTCAAAAAATAAGGGGTAGAATAACCACCCCTCAGATAATTCTTATTGAATTGTAAATATATCTGAAAAACCAGTAACTTCGAAAATCTCCTGAACCTCTTCAGTAGGATTGTTCACTACCATTCGGCCCTGCTTGTTCATGATTTTCTGTGCTGATAAAAGAACTCTAAGACCTGCACTTGAAATGTATTCCAAATTCTTTAAATCAAAAGTAAGCTTTGATACTCCTTCAATAACAGCATTGATTTTTTCTTCCAGCTGAGGAGAGGTGGTTGTGTCCAGTCTTCCTTCAAGCTCCACAATCAAATCTTCACCTTTTTTCTCATCCTTGATATTTAACATAAATTATAACTCCTCCTCGTTCTCCTTTAATAAAGCCCCAATTTTAGGCATTTATTTGAAATAATTATACTCTATCACTTTTTTATTCACAACTAAATGATGTTTGTTCACATATTTTTCATAAATCCTGTGTTTTCAAGGGTTTTCAGACCTTTGCATTAGGTGGCCATGATGAATGCCATCTCAATATGATCCTTCTCCACACCTACTACAACATCCTTAGCAATGCTTCCTACTATTGACTTCTCAAGCTCCTCCCAGCAGGCTGTTACCTCTGGCTGGCCATGGCCCTTCTTAAGCGACTCCTTATAGTCATCCATTGTCCACATAAATCCTGTGAATGCACTTGGGTTTGAAGCAACTGCTGTATCAAGATATGAACCAGATATTCCCATGCCATATCCACTGTACTTCTGCTGAAGCTTCATCACACCATCGTAGCTTAAAAGACCTGTCTCTACAAAGTCTCTTACCTTTCCCATAAATCCAACTGCAAGAGCATTTGATCCTGTAGATGAAACTGACATCAAATCTGTTTTCTTATCGATGTCCATGTTTGTCTTTCCCACAAGTCTCAGCCAGCTTTCACCATCATATTTCTCAGCCCATACCATAGCTGTGAAATCACCAGTGATTGCCTTTACCATTCCGATAGACTCTTCGAAGAGAAGCTTCATATGTAATGAATCCTTCTTATTAAGATGAAGCTCTTCGATACTCTTGTCTACCTGCTCATAAACTTCGTTGTATCTTTTCTCATCACTGTTAACGAAGATCTGCTCTGTTGAAAAACTTGGTACCTGTTTCTTATTCTTGATTATAGTCTCCATGTCTCTAACCTCCCCAAACAAAACTAATGTTGTTTTCTATGGTCATAATTTAACATGGCTTATATCACAAAAGTATCACAGCTTTTTTCACTAATTAAAAAGGACTGCCATGACAGTCCTAATTTTATCTGGTCAAATCCTTTACCCATTTATATTTTTTATAGTGGTAGAAAACCCAAGGAAGCTTTCCTACCTCATCCACACATGTACATGCATAAACTGCAAGCACAGGCCAGTGGAAAACAAATGCTCCAAGAAGGGCAAGTGGTACAGCAATGCACCACATACAAACAGCCAGGCTGTAGATATCAAAAAGTGTGTCACCACCGGCACCGAAAACGCCGTTGATTACAACAGTATTGATGCAGCGTCCTATCATGTAGAATGCCATGATAACCATCATTCCGATAAGATACTGTTTTGCTACTGGAGTAAGAATAATGAAATTCACTACAGCAGGTGTCACAGCTAAAATAATGGCTGTTGAAATAAATCCTATAAAGACAGACATCTTTGAAACTCTCTGTCCATATAGTTTTCCTCTTTCAAGATTTCCAGCACCAAGTTCGTTTCCAATAATAATTCCACCGGCAGCGCTGACACCATCACAGACGCAGCACATAAGGTCACGAACAACTGCAGCTACAGAATTGGCCGCAGCTGAATCAGCACCAAGATGTCCCATGATGGCTGTGTATGATGTGAAGCCTACGCCCCAAAACATGGCTGCTCCTGCAAGAGGAAGTCCACAGCGAACATAATCCTTGAAAAGAAGAACATCTCTTACAACCAAATCCTTTAATGCTGGGTGGATGAAATCCTTTTGGAAAGATGACACCACAGCCCAAATCAATTCGATGATTCTTGAGATAAGTGTAGCGATGGCTGCACCTTCTGCTCCAAGAGCAGGCATTCCCATAAGTCCAAAAATAAGAATACCGTTAAGAATAATATTTATAACAACTGCACCTGAGCTGATGATCGCGCATCTGTCAGCGTGCTCGGTAACTCTCATAATACCAAGATAACACTGAGAAAATCCTGTAAGCAGATATGACCATCCGGCGATTCTAAGGTAGCTTGCACCAATAGAAATAAGAGCTTCGTCACTGGCAAAAATCATCATAATCTGTCCAGAAAAACCAACGCAGGCAACACAGAAAAGCAATGAGATAACAAATGCTATTCTGATACTCATTCCAAAAATCTTATGAAGAGTCTTTTTATCACCCTTGCCCCAGTACTGGGCACCAAGAATAGAGATGGAACCTGTAACGGCACAGAGCATCATGTTCTGGATGAACTGTACCTGGGTAGCAAGTGAAACTGCAGCCATTGAGTTCTGCTCGATTCGACCAAGCATCACGGCATCACAGGCAGCTACAAGAGCAAGCATCAAAGCCTGAAATGAGATAGGTAATGTTAAGTTAAAGAGTCGGCGCAGAAAATCTTTGTCTGCAAATAATTTGTCTTTCATCAAGTAACCTCCAAATAGTGTCTAGGCTTATTATATGGGTTACAGACCACAAAAGCAAAGAGAATATCTGGTTGGATTATGCAAAATTTTATTGTATCATTTAGCTATAATCATTTTTATAAATGGTTCATTGAAAGGAGTCTTTATATGGAGAAATCAAAGGTATATTTTACTGATTTTAGAACGGTTCTGGGGGTTAGCCTTCCTGCTAAGTTACAGAAGCTTATTAAAAAAGCTGGCATCGAAACAATCGATATGGAAGGAAAATTCGTAGCAATCAAAATGCATTTTGGTGAGTTGGGTAATCTGGCATACCTGAGACCAAATTATGCAAAGGCAGTTGCTGACGTTGTAAAAGAGTGCGGTGGTCTTCCATTTTTAACAGACTGCAACACATTATATCCTGGTAGCAGAAAGCATGCTCTCGAGCATTTGGACTGCGCCAATATAAATGGATTTAACACTATCACTACTGGCTGTCAGATACTTATCGCTGATGGTCTTAGAGGTACAGATGACATTGTGGTTCCTGTTCCTAATGGTGAGTATTGTAAGGAAGCTTACATTGGACGAGCTGTTATGGATGCTGATATTTTCATTTCTCTCAGTCACTTTAAGGGACATGAGCAGGCAGGTTTTGGCGGTGCCATTAAGAATATCGGAATGGGCTGCGGAAGCCGCGCTGGAAAAATGCAACAGCACAACAGTGGTCAGCCTCATGTAATTGAAAATAAATGTAGAAACTGTAAGCGATGTGCAAAGGAATGTGGTTCTGATGCTATCAGCTATGAGAATGGCAAAGCATGGATTGATCCAGATAAATGTAAGGGCTGCGGACGCTGTATCGGTGCCTGCGCATTTGATGCTATCGAAAATAATAATGGTGATGCGCCTATGATGCTTGGTAGAAAGATGGCCGAGTACACAGCAGCTGTAGTCACTGGAAGACCTACTTTCCACATCAGCCTTATCACAGATGTTTCTCCAAACTGCGACTGCCACGGAGAAAACGATGCTCCTATCTTACCAAACATTGGAATGCTTGCTTCATTTGATCCAGTTGCACTTGATCAGGCCTGTGTAGACCTTTGTCAGAATGCTGAGCCTATCAGAAACAGTCAGCTTGGTGACAACATGGCAAAGGAACACTTCCATGACCATGGCGACGTATGGCACAACAGCAATCCTAATGTATCATGGGCAGAGACTCTTGAACATGCTGAAAAGATTGGTGTTGGATCTCGCCAGTACGAACTTATTACAATGAAATAATTCTGTTTAAAAGCTAAAGCCTGACATCACGTCAGGCTTTTTTTGACAAAAAAATTCCTCCAGGCACTGGCATACCTGGAGGCTGTAAAAGGAGTCTAATAACCTTCCCAAGAAACCCGGTTAGAAACTTGGGAATTAGGATTTAGCATAATTAGAAATTTCTGAGCAATGCTTAAGCTATTACTCTCTGATTCGAATAGATTTTTCGAACCATTTCATCTTTGATGTCATCGAACTTTTCAAATAGCTTTTTTGTCGCGTCTGGGTTCTCATAGACTTTCCAATATCCTGAGATCTTGTAATCCTCGCCACCATTATCGATGAACCCCTTTACATCGCATAATGGGTATCCAAGGAACACTCCTATCTCGTGTGGAAAATCCTTTCGATTATGAACATATGCATCATAGCGCTCCTGGAAATTGCGAAGGCTATATCCAAATGCATCTGTTCTGTAACCGTAGCCCTTAAGGAATTCTCTGACATCCTGTCTAGATAAGTAATCAATAAGCTTATCCCTGTTAAATACCAGGAAAATCACTCTGTTTCGGTCGTAGACTAATCTGTAGCCCATGAGACCTGAGTGTCTGAGAAGTAATCTCACTTTGTCTTCCTGATCTTTTGGAACAATTAGAAGGTTAGAAGTCTTAAGCCCCGCGATAGTAGGTGCACACTGCAAAACAATCTGTAATTCTACTTTTCGCCTGTCCATGGTGCATAACATTTCAAATACTTCTGTGCTCATCGTTACTCTCTCTTTGTTTTTCTTGGTTAGCATTTACTAACTGTGGTTATAGTATACTAATGTAGGTTAGATGTCAACACTTTTTTCACATTTTTTTCTTATTGAAAAAGCCTATCAATAACTCAAGGGGAAGGCAAAAAAAAGAAGAGGTCGCCCTCTTCTTCTAACACTTTATTATTCCGCCACCCAGCACAACATCCTCATCATAGAATACTGCTGACTGACCTGGTGTGATGGCTCTCTGTGGCTCATCAAAGACAATCTTTGCTGAAGTCTCACCAACACGAGTAACCTCGCAGGCCTGCTCCGCCATTCTGTAGCGAACCTTTGCCTTACATCTGAATGTCTCTGGAAGCTCCTCTGGCCCAATCCAGTTGATGTTCTCTACAAATACATCCTTTGAGAACAAATCCTCATTCTTGCCAAGTACTACCTGATTCTTTTCAATATCAAGCTTTACTACATACAAAGGATGAGCTGCCGCAATACCAAGGCCCTTTCTCTGGCCGATGGTGTAGCTTACGATTCCTTTGTGTCTGCCAAGGACATTTCCTTCCATATCCACGAAATCACCTGGCTCATATTCCTTACCTGAAAATCTCTTAATAGCTGCCACGTAATCACCATCAGGAACGAAGCAGATATCCTGACTGTCAGGCTTATTAGCATTTATAAAATCATGCTCCTCTGCTATTTCACGAACTCTGTCCTTGCTAAGCTCTCCCAGTGGGAAATCTGTGTGTTCAAGCTCCTCCTGGGTCATGGCATATAAAACGTAAGACTGATCCTTAGAAGCATCAAGTCCTTTCATAAGGTGATAACCATTATCGCATTTACGAATCCTAGCGTAATGACCTGTAACCACCTTATCACAACCAAGCTCCAAAGCTCTGCGATAAAGCTCGTTAAACTTCATGTGTTTATTACACTCGATACAAGGATTAGGTGTCATGGCTCTCTCATAGCATGAGATAAAATTATCTATTACCTTTTCCTTAAATCTATCCTGAAAATTGAAGGTGTAGTGTGGCATGCCAAGTCGTCTCGCCACTGATTTCGCATCCTCAACATCATCAAGAGAACAGCAGGTATTAGTAGCACAAACGCCTAAGTCCTCATTGGCATAAAGCTTCATGGTGCAGCCTACGCAATCATATCCTTCTTCTTTCATTAAAAGAGCCGCCACGCTACTGTCAACGCCGCCGCTCATTGCAATCAATGCCTTCATATAGCCTCCATTCATATGATAAGAATATACAGCCATTTCAAGCATCAGTCAACTGTAAGACTACTCAGTAGATACAGCGAACCTGCCATACAAATCACATCTGCATCCTCTTCCACAGCAGAAATATCTTCACCGGAAAATGGCTGTGCCTTCACACCTCTTGATGTAATCCTCTCAGCCAGCTCATCTGCAGACATTGTCCGTGGATTTGGCACTTCCATGGTGTACACCTCTTTTGCCAGAGGTAACAACTCATCAAGCATCACATCCACTTCCTTATCCTTCAAGATACCAAGAACAAATGTAATCTTATTCTCAGGGAAATATGTGCGCAGTGAATCAGCAAGCACAGCTGCTCCCTGTCTGTTATGTCCTCCATCAATAATCACAGGAGGATTATTCTTAATCATTGTAAATCTTCCAAACCAGTCAGTCTTTCTAAGACCGGTTCTAAGGGCTCCATCAGAAACTCTGAAACCGCTTCTTTTAATCTGCTCGATTACTCTCATGGCAAGGGCAGCATTCTTCACCTGATAAGTACCAAGAAGCTGTGTGCTAAGGGTACTTCCAAATTCTGCCACCATGAAATCCTGTCCCTTAAGATTTCTGGAAACCACAGCTGGCTCTGACGCAAAATGAAGCTCCACCTTTTTCTCCTGGCAAACCTTTGCAAGGACTTCCACCACCTCAGGCTCCTGCTTTGCTGAAACCACAACAGTGCCAGGCTTTATTATACCTGCCTTTTCTGTGGCAATCTCAGCAAGAGTGTTTCCAAGAATAGTCATATGGTCGTAGCTAATAGGTGTGATAACGCTTACCACTGGAGATGGAATCACATTTGTAGTGTCCACTCTTCCACCCATGCTCACTTCCATAACAACCATGTCACAGCCCATATCTTTGAAATATACAAATGACATTACTGTCAGGATTTCATACTCACTTGGGTATATTTCCTCATGAGCAAGCTCATCGTAATACGGTTTTACGATATTAAATATTCTGGCGAAATCCTCATCAGAAATATCCTGGCCATTCACCTTATACATCTCATTATAAGTAAACAAAAAAGGTGAGGTAAAACACCCCACCTTGTAATTTGCTTCCTGTAGAATAGTCGCGATAAAGGCTGAAGTGGATCCTTTTCCATTTGTGCCTGCCACATGGACATATTTTAAATCCATATGTGGATTACCAAGCTTTTCCAGCAATGCATTTTCCGCATCAAGGGAAAACATGTCCGCAGGTTTTCCACCGCTTTCAACCGGTGGAACAAAATGGGGGAGATTCTTAAAAAACTCTATCGCTTCTTCATAGGAATATTCTCTCATATTATGCCATAACTCCTACTTTTACTTTGTCAAAAGCCTTAAGCACACTGTAGAACAAAACAGTGTAAACAGGAATCATAATAAGTTCCTTTGGAAGTCTTGTTACTATAGCTGCAACATAGCCGCCCTGTAAGTAAAGAAGACTTAACCAGTAGCTGTTCATGATTACTCCGACAATTACCGTATATACGATTTGAGTAACGAATACTCTAGCAAATGTAAGCTTCTTGCCATGAAGCATCAATCCGTAGATGATACCGCCTACAATGCCGCTGAGAGTAAAGCCAGGGAAGAATGGGCCAGTTGGCTTTACAAGATATCCTCCGATATCTACAAGTGCGCCTACCACACCTGCTACGCCTGGGCCAAACAACATTCCTGCCATGGAGATTGGCAATGCGCCAAATCTGATCTCAATCAGCTGTGTAATTGGAAGCTTGAAAAATCCAAGTACGATTCCAATAGCTGTAAGCATGGCTGCAACAGTAAGTGTCTTTGTGTCCATAAGTTTTTTCATAAAAAATGCACCTCCTTTGCAGTTCCTTTTGTCTACACTTGGAGGTGCACTATGCACGTCTCATATGTAGCAGCGGGATGCGACCATAAAACCGCGGATAAAACCTTCGTCCAAATGACAACTCCCTGTTCATCTGGCACTTAACGCTTTACAGTCTACTCTGCATTTGTTTTTTTTGATTATAAGTGTCTTATGAGATAAATGCAATAATTATTTTATTGTAATGTTACCCTTTGTTGTACCGTAATCCTTAGCAGTGATTGTTCCACCAAGCTTTGTCTGTACGTATTCCATTACAGCTTCGTCCATTACGATACCTGTATCAAACTGGTTCTTTGAATTCGCAAATGCGTAATATGTGTCACCACCTGCAGCTACGAAATTGTTTGTAACAACAGCGTATGTATCTGTAGCAGAGAACTTCTTACCATTGATGCTGTCAATTGTAACTCTGCCGATAGCAGCTGGCTTGTAGTATGTAGAATCTGGATAAGCCTCACCCTGTGCAAATGGAACTGCAGTGTTTACAGTGAACTTGATTCCTGAAACCTGTGGGAATCCACCGATTGCATCTGGTGTGCAGTATGTGCTGGCCTCAAGAGCCTCAAGAAGCTCAGAACCCTTTACATAAACTACAGCTACAGTATTTCCAAATGGAAGAACTGTGTTAAGATCCTTCTTTGTTACGCTACCTGCGCTAATAGAAGCACGGATACCACCACCATTTGTTACAGCAACAATGTGATCCTCAGGTACTGTGATAGCACCCTTCTCCTTTGTTACCTTCCAAATAAGTGCATCTGTAATTAAGTCGCCAAGGTTTGTCTCCTGTGTACGTACACCAGGAGCCTTCTTTCCGTTAAGGTCTACCTCAGACTTAGCAAACTCAACACCGTACTCAGCGTCAACTGCATCTTCGATTGTCTTATCAACTGCAGAGATGAATGTATCCTTGATGATACCGTCATCTAACTTAACGAGGTACATATCCTCGATTTTCTTTGAAGCATTGTCGATTACAACAACACCTGCTGTCTCAAGCTTTGTACCTGTAGACTGGATTGGCTCATCACCTGGCTCGTTAGGATCTGCATCCTTGAGAGACATAAGTGTGTGTGAATGACCATCGATTACTAAATCAATACCTGTTGTGTTAGCAAGCATATCAACACTTCTGTGTCCATCAGGCGCTGACTCCTCATCAACACCAAGGTGGCTAAGGCAAACAACAAGGTCAACTCCCTGAGCCTTAAGAGCCTCTACCTGTGACTGAGCGCATGTGTAAATATCGCTCTTTGAAAGGAACTTAACACCCTTGATTGTTGCAGGATTAACCTTTGTCTGTGTCTCTGGTGTCTCAAGACCAAAGAAACCAATCTTTAATCCAGAAGGTGTTGTGAAAACAGTATTTGCATCAAAAAGATTCTTTCCCTTAGCATCTACTACGTCTGCGCAAACTACCTTGAACTTAGCATTTGAAAGGTTGTACTTAAGCTGAGCATAACCATAATCAAATTCGTGATTTCCAAGTGTTACAACATCGTATCCCATGGCATTCATCATGTTGATGGCATACATACCCTTTGTTGAACTAACGTAAGGTGTTCCCTGGCTGAAATCACCTGCATCTGTAAGAATAACATCAGCGCCTCTTGCCTTGAGCTCATTTCTAAGAGCTGCAAGCTGTGAGTACTTATCAATTGCACCGTGAACATCGTTTGAGTGAATGATAAGTGTCTTGCCAGACAAATCCTTTGAGATCTGTGGCATAATCTTGTACTCAGCCTCATAAGCATAAGCCTTGGCTGGAGTAAATCCCATGGTAACTACCATGGCAGCTGCGAGGACAAATGTACCAATCCTCTTTAAACCATTTAACTTTTTCATTATTACCCTCCTTATAAAAAATCTCTCTAATCACAATTATATCCATTTTTAATAAAAAGGGTAGATTCTATTTATACGTATTTACGAATTATTCTTTGTCTCTTCCCAGAAATCTCATTTTACTCTTGCTGGTAAAATGTGGGTTCTTTGGATTGTAAATCTTATGGGTTCCGCTGTTATCTTTAAGGATAATAGATTCAGGCTCATCGTCATCCTTACTTTCAGCCTTTCTTCTTTTGGCCAGATCCTTATTGACCTCTTCCAGCTCACCTTTTATTCTGACCATTTCCTTTGCCATGGCCTTCATGACGCTCAATACAGTACTGGCATTTTCCTTGCTTATGAAATCTGCCATATCAGATTCCTCCAGGCGAATCAGCTTCATATCGGTCTGGGCAACCACAGTATAATTGTCCGGTCTCTTTGTGAGCATGCCATATGCACCAAAACAATTTCCCACTCCAAACTTGTCGATTAAGGTTTCCTCTTTCGTGCCGTAGCCTGTGTACATATATGCTCTACCAGACAAAATTACATACAAATATTTATCCGGCTGTCGCTCCACTACTATCTTCATCCCCTGAGGTGCCACTAAAAGTTTATCTGTATTTGCCATGTAACCTCCCCCATTTTCCTTCCAGCATTTTCTTTATTATACAACAAAAGGGCCCTATGTCTCCATAGAGCCCAAGAGTATCTGGGAAAACTTTATTATTTTGTAAATACGATAACAAGTCTTGTGCCAAAGAATGGATCTTTACCACGAACCTGACAGATACCTGTTCCAAGGAATCTGCAGTATACACACATGTATGCTTCGTAATCCTTACCATCCTTAAGTGTTACAGTTGTACCCTTCTTTACGCCGAAGTAAGAAGCCTCATCGTTTGCGTTAACCTTAAACTTCATGCCTAATGTTACGCGGTTTGTCTTCTTATTCCACTTTACGTTTCTGTCGTTAACAGCTACGCGAAGGACATGTACCTGTGCGTCAGCGATCACATCAAGTGCAACCACCTTCTCACCTGTAAAGTTAGTACCAGTAGCTCTAACAACTGCGTAGTACTGTCCATCACCATTTGATGCAAATGCTGGAAGCTTATTCATCTCCTTGCCATTTTCACCAAGCTTGTATGTAACAGTGTAATCGTTCTTAGAAACTTTCTTACCGTTGAACTTAACAGTTACGTTAGGTGTTGTAGCCTTCTTCTTCTCCTTTAAGTTCTTTGGTGCTTCGAACTCAAATGCCTCACCAGCGAAATCAGCTGCTGAAATTGTGAAGTTAGCCTTAAGCTCACCTTCGTACTCGCCCTTAAGCTTAACGATTACTGTTGGAAGTGACTCATCGAAGTCCTCTCCCATTCCTGAGCTAACCTTTGTTGCTGCGTTCTTGTTATTCTTGTATGAAACCTTGTAATCGATGCCCTTAACTAATGTCTTGTCACCAACTACTACAACTACTTCTGGCTTAAGAGCCTTTCCTGTGTAAACTACATCATCAACAAGTGAGATTGCAGGAACTTCCTCAACTGGCTCCTCTGGCTCTACCTCAGCATCAGCAAGTGTAACCTCACCGTATACTCTAGGTGCGCTCCAGCCGTTACCAGTCTCATCATACCATGTTCTTGTACCGATACGTCCACCGTTAGCACCATCGTTGATCTGAAGATCAAGACCGATTGCTGTGCCAACTTCTGGTGTAATATCTGTCCAAGCAAATGCTGCCTCTACCATGTAGCCATCATCTGTTAATGTAACAGCGTGCTCACAGTTCTCCTCAAGGCACTTTGTACCATTGAAGCTTGTCTCATTTAAGTAGTTAATTCTGTACTGCTTGTCGTCATCCTCGAATGCATCTGACTTATTGTTGTTCTCATCGATAAATACTTCTACAGAATCCTTCTCGTGAACTGCCTCTGCAGTAGCATCAAGAACATCATCCTTTACGTTCATAAGAACATAAAGCTTGTTCTCATCCCAGAGAACCTTAGCTGAAGCTGTTGCGTTTGGATGTGTTCCGCCAGTGATTGTAAGTGGTACCTCCTTAGCGTTATCCCAAACCTTATCAACTTCACCATCAACAGAAGGTGTACCCTTTACAACTGACATATATGGCTTGCAAAGAGCCTTTGCAAAGTACTTGCTTCCCTCATCCTGTGTAAGTCTTACGTTGTTGTATGCGTGCTGACCTTCAGTATCTGTTACAACTACATCCATTGCGAACTTAGCTGAAGGAGCAAACTCTGCAGGTCCTTCGATTGAAAGTACGCACTCACCGTTCTCATCAAATGCAGCCTCAGCTGTCTGAACCTCAGCGCCATCAGCCATAGCCTGAGCAAAATCAACATAAAGCTTTGCAGATGTAGCACCAGCTGCCTTAACCTTTACAGAAACCTTCTTACCATCCCATACTGGAACAAAGCTGTACTCTGTACCATCGATAGAGATGTTCTTACCATGAGCGAATGGATCGCTACCAACAGCCTGAACTACTGTAAGGCTATTGATTGCTGGCTCGAGCTTTGTAGGATCTACAAGTGCCCAGTAAGCTGGCTTAGCCTTGTACTCTCCGTCGAAGAGAAGTGGCACCTGCTTCTGACGTCCGTTTGCGCCACCACCAACGCTACTGCTTGTCTGAAGCCATGAGTTAGGATCGATTACACCCCAAACTGTAAAGCCGTTTACATCGATACCAGGCTGTGCATCAATTTCCTTGTATGCATCATAAACATCCTTGTATCTGTAAGCTTCCTTTGTGTACTCAGCAGAAAGCTCTGCGTCTGTACCTCCAAAGTCTGAGCTGCACTTGAAGTCAAGCTCTGTTACCTGAATCTTTCCAACAATCTTTCCGTATCTGATACCGCAGTCAACAATCTTCTGCTTTGTAGGACCCTGCATATTGTGGTGTCCCTGCATACCATATCCAGAAATTCTTGTAGGAAGAACAGAATCCTTCTCATGCTTCTTTACGCTCTCAAGTAACTGAGCGATTGCATCTGGCTTGTTGCCTGAGCACTCATTGTAATCATTGTAATAAAGCTCAAGCTTATCCTGTCCCATCTCATGTGCATAGTAGTTTGCAAATCTAAACGCATTAAGGATGTAATCTGGAGCATCCTCCTTGCTTCCTGTGCCATAAATTCTAGCCCAGTTAGATCTCTCACTTGGATCTGCACTTCTGTATGTTCCTGTGCTATCTGAACATGCCTCATTTACAACATCCCATCCGTAGAACATATCCTTGTACTCAGATGCGAATACATGCTCAAATACACTCTTAATGAACCACTCATGACGAAGTGTCATCTCCTCTGGAGATACCCATGCACCATTAGGATCATAGTTTTCTTTAAAGAACCACTCAGGTGTCTGTGAATGCCATGTAAGTACATGACCTCTTACTTTAATCTGGTCATCTGGATGCTCATCATTCCAATCCTTTAATAACTCAAGCATCTTTTCTGGACGAGAGAAGTCCATCTTTGGAACCTTCATGTTCTCGTGCTTAACACCCTTAGCATCTGTCCATGTTTCCTCAACAATCTGACCATCATATGGCTTGTCATTGTTGTAGCCAAAGAGTGAATCTGGCTTGAACTCATTGCCAAATGTAACTGCGTTGAAATGCTTCTCTACAAGGTCCATAAGAGCCTTATCAGAGATTTCTGAAAGCATGATAGCTGCACCTGTGTAAGAATCCTTACCAAGACCCTTGTCAGATGAAACATAGTCCTTTAGGTCTGGAATATCCCACTCGATTTCAGTCTTCTCTTCTTCCTCTGTCACCTCAGATGGTGTTGGGAAATCATCCTTTGAGCCTTTTAAAGTAAGTGTAATGCTTGTGATAGTATAATTTGCGCCGCCATCAGCTGTAGTCATCAAACCAATACCATCAAAATCCTGATTATCACTATTTTCAATAACATTTGTACCATAAGCTGGCTTAATCTCTTCGCCTTCGTTGCGAAGCTTGACAGAAAAGTAATTAACATCACCTTTCTTGATATTTACCTTTACTGACTTAACCTGCTTACCTGTAATACCTTCTGGTAAACCTAAAACCTTTTCAGCATACTGTCCACTATAGGAAATCTTAAAAGCGCCACCACTGACAGTAATGTCAGTTCCCCATGAGCCGCCTTTGTTATAGTCCCTATCAAAATCAATCATAGGATATGTGATTTCACATTCCTCATTTGACTCTTCCTCAGCTTCTTCATCCTCAGCAGGATTTGCTGCTTCTTCAGACTCTTCCTTAACCCCATCAGAGTCCTCATCTTTAGCTTTGTCTGCCTTGTCAGATTCTACTGTTTCTTCTGTTTCTTTTTCAACGTCATCAGAATCCGCTGTTTCTTCTGCCTTTGATTCTGTGTCCCCTTCTACAGCTACGGTAGCATCATCCACTTCTGTCGCGTGAACAGATGGTGGAACTACAGATGTAGCCATCATTGCAGAGATTGCAACGAGGGACAAGAATCTGTAAAGTTTTCTTTTTACCATTCCCATATATTCTCCTTTTTTTTGATAATTGAAGAACTGCCATTTAAAATTGCCTTCGGCAATGGGCAGTTCTTGATATCAAGGCATCTCCCCTAAAGGGTCCCCCCTTGATATATGCACCGGCCGGTAATTTTATAATACATGGGAGAAACATAAAAAAAGAGGGGATAATCTATAGGATTATCCCCCACAAAATATATGTCGTCTTTTATTCTACTTGATGTATAGTGTTTTCTTGTTTTATAATATGTAATTCTTGCTTTCTTTAGGCCCCAAATATGATTTACGAATCTCTGTGTTAGGATTCCAAAGTACAATCTTTTCTATTACTACTGCTGGGTCTATTGCTGAAAGTGAAATTTCATTCAATCCCTTCTTAAGGGCAAGCTTACACTCTCCAACATGAATATTATCAAGTACCCCCACTCTCCAACTAGCTGACTTCCATGGATCAAAGCCCTTATCTGGAATAGTATTTACAGCAATTCTGTCTGCTCCATTTGCAGCCACACCTATAGAAAGCTTTCCATGGTACACTACCGGATTTGATGCCGCAGCATAAATCTGGCAGGTATACTCACCATCCTCGGCAGCAAAAACCTTATAAGAAAGTACTGGTGCATCCTCAGTATTATCAAATCTAATATTTTGAGGATAAGCCTTCATACCACTAAGAGTACGACCAAAGCCTTTTATCTCTTTATATTCTGCAAGCTTAGAACTCTTATTTGAAGCACAATGAGCGGCTTCTATAGATATAACACCATTTCCCTCTAAGAAGCAGTTTTCCTTTACTTCAGATAAATCCAGTGTTGATACTTCTACCTGAATCTCCACTACTGGTACGCTTGTACAATTCTCAGACTCGTCTGCTACCACTTCACCATTATCTACGTATATACGAATCATAGCATTTGGCTTGTGATCCCACTTATCCTTTAATATCTTGACCTTATAATTATTTGAAACATCTGTGTGTCCAGCCTCATTCTTTGAAAGAGTTTCTCCAGTAGATAAATCTGTTATCTCTATCCAATCACCCTCCCAGTCAATATGGTATTCAAGTGCGCGTAATCCACCGTTTGCCACTTCAAATTCACCAAGCTTATTTGATTCAAAGCATAGTGGCATTTTTAGTACATGTCTTGTCCAACGATGAGCACAAGTGTAGTCAGTCTGATTAACAACACTAACAATCAATCTTGGATCCCTTACTGGATTAACATAGTGGCTTATTGGGAGTTGACACTGCTCATCATTCCAATGGATAAATCCAATATGATAAACAGACTGCATATGATTCCATTTGCCATTATTTCTTGTGTGGAATTCATCAGTAAGGCCGCGCTCTCTTTCAATACATTCTGTAATCAGTTTTGCATATTCATTAGCCTTAGTTTTATGCTGTTTAGCATATAGCTCATTTAAGCCACTGTAAATCTGCATTTTATTGATTTCAGCAACTGCATTAACTGGGTAATAAACCTCCTGGAAGAAGCATTCCTCCAAATCAGTTCCTTTTACCTTTTGATACAAATCTTCTGATTTTTCAGTTGCTTCGTATATACGATTTAATATATGGCGAGCTTCATTTTCATGACATGGATGATAGTGGTCATGATGAAGGGCCTCTGGTCTTCTTCTACCGTTCCACTTAGTATACTCTGTAGCAAGTTCTGCAGCCTGTACACCCACATCATCCTTAAAGCCAAGTTTATTGAAAAACTGTAATGTATACTCATCTGTTTTATTGATTGCTTTTGTGCCCCACTTATCGAAATCATAAGCTAAATCTATGAAATAGCTAAGTGGAAGCTCCTGGTTTTTAATATCTCCTACATTAACAATCCATGCTGAGCGGATGCCATAATCATAGGCCATAGTCATCTGCTCCCACACCTTTGTAAGTGGAGATGAATTTATCCAAAGATAAGAAACAGGCTCACCAAAATAATCGAAGTGATAATACATTCCAAATCCGCCCGGCTTCTTTCTAAGCTCCTCATCAGGAAGTGTTCTAACATTTGCGAAATTGTCATCGCAAAGCATCATAATATCATTATCAAGGACATCCCAATCTTTAAGTCCCTTTGTATTTTCATCACCGAAGTAGTAATCCTCTACCTCCTTGTAAATTGCAAGAAGCTGTGGATGCTCAGATGGAGCATACTTGGCGATGAGCTCCTTCTGCTTTGTGATTGCCTTTTTCAAAACATTTATATTGTCCTCAAGAGTGGCATCCTCAGGCATAAGGTAAGAATCGTTCTCTCCTCGCATACCAATGGTGATTAGATTTTCAAAGTCCTTATTTCTAATAAGACCATCCTTCCAAAATTCTGTTATACCCTCGGCATTTGAAAGGAAGCTCCAATCAGTACCGTACTGAGGATTATCTCTTCTTAATGTTTGAAACTCCTGTCCTGAACGACAGCATGGCTCATGGTGAGATGCCCCCATTATTACACCCATCTCATTTGCAAGCTGAGCGTTTTCGATGTGATCTAATGTAAAATCAGAGCGCCACATTGCAGGCCATAGGTAATTGCCCTTTAATCTAAGAAGAAGCTCAAAAATCTTCTCATACAATTCTGGACATGGTCTGATGCTTCCGAACTTTTCTCTTGCCCAATTGCCAAAGCATGGCTGCTCATCATTTATGAAAAAGCCTCTATATTTTACTGATGGCTCCTTAGACACCCTGCAGATGCTCTCATCAAGAACCACCTGACTTAGTCTTTTTACCTTTGCATCAGCCCAATAATACCATGGTGATACTCCCATTTTTTCTGAAATGCTAAACATTCCATAGATGGCGCCTCTCTTGTCACTGCCTACGATGGCAAGAATCTTCTGGCCAGCATTTTCACATAAGAAAATACCGTAGACTTCTCTTTTTCCTTTTATCTCACTGACATCAATACCAAGCTTTCCCACATATGGGCTTTCACAATGTCCCACGTAAATTACATATTCATCACCTGGAAGCGCCTTTACTATTTCTGGAGTCACCCCGGAAACTCTGTTTATATCCTTGGCAAATATTCCAGTCATCTTTTCCAGACCGAATATGCCATTATCCTCTAAAAATATAGGTGCCGCTTTTTTCTCTTTAAGTAATACAAAATCTGCCATGTCATTCTCCCATTTTTAAAACTTGTATACTAGTATAGCACAAAGGGTTTTATAAGAAAACTACTTTATACTATTTGATAATTATAAATAAAAAAGAGGTGATGGAAGGTCAAATCCATCACCTCTTAATAGGCTTTTTTTATTCTATTTACAATCGAGTTACTCTGTTAAATCTGCCTCAATTTTAAACTTGGCAAGTTCATCATTAATTGCAAGTGCAGAATCTGAAACAGAATTAGCAACATTCTCTACACCCTGGCTTTCTGATGCAATCTGATTTGCACTTTCAGCTAAGGCAGTAATTGTAGCTGAAATTTCTTCTGAACTAGCTGACTGCTCTTCTGAAATAGCTGCAACAGATGAAGCTATATCATTTACCTCACCCATCATATTAATCATTCGCGCCATAGTTTCAGCTGCCTGATTCAAATCATCATAAATCTTATTAAAACTTGTTCCTGCCTTTTCTACAGCTTCGCCACTTTCATTAATTGAATCTGTATTTCGCTGAGATTTATCAGCAAGATCTGATATAAGTCCTGTAATCTGCTTAATAATATCTCCAATTTCCTTAGCGGCATCCTGCGAATTCTGAGCAAGCTTTCCAATTTCATCAGCAACAACTGCAAAGCCCTTACCAGCCTCACCGGCACGAGCAGCTTCAATTGAAGCATTAAGTGAAAGAAGATTTGTCTGTTCAGCGATAGAATCAATCATCTGTACAATATCTGTAATCTGCTTTGCAGACTCACCAACAGTTGTAACAACCTCATTCATCTCACCCATGGATTCAGTAATACGTCCCATGTTTTTCTGAACGGCTGACATATCTTCCTGTCCAATCTTTGCCTGTTCAACTAAATCAAGCATTACTGTATTGGTTGAATTACCATTATCAGTCAAATCAGAAACTGCCTGAGCAAGACTTGTTGCGTTTTCAGCAAGTTCACCAACTGCATTTGTTATGTCATCCATGGTCTCCTGAATCTGCCCCATAGATGTAGACTGATCCGATGCCTCTGAACTCATCTTTCCAGATGCACTCTTAGAGGTTTCCGAATCCTCCTGAAGCTGCTCAGCCTTACCTTGAATTGAACTAATGGCTCCGTTCATTATTTGAACGAAACGAGTCATCTCATTACTGATAAGACCAATTTCATCGCCTCTATCCCTTGGCATTTTTGCAGTAAAATCACCATCTGAAATCTTTAAAATACTATCTGAAAGGCTATTTACAGGCTTAGTAATTATTCGGCTAACTGTAAGTTGAATTACGATTACTATAAGGAGTATAAGCAATACCATTACAAACAACGAAATTTTCATAAAGCTATTTGCTTCCTTCATTACATCATCCACTGAAACAGAAGAAATTAGTGTCCATGGTGTACCAGGAATTGCTGCAGCACTTACATAATAATCAATTCCTGTTGTTGGCTGATTAATCTTAATAACCTCTGTAGAACCACTATCTATATAATTCTTACAATCTATTAAGAACTGGCTTCCAGACTCTTCTATTTTCATACCATTCTTATCTGTTTCGAAATAAGAAACAATATATTCTTTATCAAGAACAACTGAGCCACCAGTTTTCATAGGAGTAAGCTGAGCGACTTCATCTTGAAGCTGTGTTAAGAAAACATCAACTCCAGCAACACCAAATTCACCATTATAGAAATCAACTGCTCTAACATATGTAACGCACATTTCACCTGAACCTGAATCAATATAAGGCTCTGTGGCTACGAATGTCTGATTATCTTTTCCCAAAGCATACCAACCGCGTTCAGTTGGCTTCCATGAAGCATCCTGTATAGTTCCATTTGCAAAGAAATATGAGTTATCCGAGAATCCAACATAAATACCAGAGTTTGGAACAGGCTGATAGTTAACTGATGGTTCACAGTACTTTAAATATGTATTATGGTCTTCCATAGGAAGCTGTTCCATAGTGTCACAATACTCACCAAATTTTGCAGTCAGCATCTTAAAGCCACTGCCAAGTGTCTGTGCATTATCATTACCCTCTGCCTGCAAATCCATCATTGCAATTTCGGTAATAATACTTCGTGCATTAAAAGAAATAAACAGAATGATACCTACAGTACCTATCAAAATAATAGGTACTAAACGAATCATTAATGAAGCACCGATACTCTTCTTAACTCGTTTCGTCTTTTTTGCCTTCTTACCCATATTTATCTACCCCCCAATAGTAATTAGTGGACACATTACGTCATTAAGTATTCTACAACTAATTGAGGTTCGATTTATTTTTTTCACACTTTTTTCGATATATTCACAGAATATTCTGATAGTTTATTTCTTGCTAAGTGCTCTGTAAAGGAATGTGAATACTACACCTACTACAGAGATACATGCTGCAATAAGGAATGCCTGCTGGTATGTACCAGTAGAAGCTACTGTCTTAGCCATAATCTGTGGTCCGAAGTATCCTGCAAGGGCAAAACCGATGAACATAATACCGTAGTTAACTGAGTTGTTCTTTGGTCCGAACTGGTCAGCTGTGAATCCTGGGTAAACGCCCATGAATGAACCAAAGCTGATACCTACTACTGAAAGACCTACGAAGAACTGAGCTGTTGCGCCCTCACCTGTAAGGTAGAGGCAACCAAGACCTAAAGCACCAAGTACGCATGCAAGTGCAAGTGTATTGATACGACCAATCTTATCTGAAAGTGTACCTGCTACGATTCTACCGAAAGCGTTGAAAAGAGCAAGAACTGAAACTGCAAGTGCTGCTGAAGCCTCACCAATCATAAGTGTAGCTACTGGCTTAGCCTGTGAGATAACCATCATTCCTGAGAATGCACCACATGTAAGAAGAAGGAGCATTACGTAGAATACTGGTGTTGAAAGCATACCCTTCCAATCAAGGTTCTTTGGATCTGCTCCGCCAATCTGTGCTGCTGGCTCCCAGCCTGCTGGTTTGTAACCTTCAGGACACTGTTCAAGGAAAAGACATGATACTGCAATAAGTACAAGGAATACTACACCTACTGCCTTAAAAGCAAATGTTACATCTGAGTTTTTCATAACAACTGTAACAATTGGAGGGAGGATAACTGAGCTTAATCCATATACTGCAGTTGTGATTCCACCAATAAGTCCTCTCTTATCTGGGAAGAACTTAACACAGGTAGAAATTGTGCTACCGTATGCCATACCAAGTCCAAGACCACCGATAATACCATAGGCAAAAATAAGGAATCCAATGCTTGTTGCGAAGCCTGAAAGAAACATTCCAAGACCCCACATAATACCACCTACAAGGATAACCTTCTTTGGACCAAACTTATCGTTAAACCAACCACCTGAAATCATAGTGATAGGTCCTACAGAATTTGCAATAGTATATACTATTGCAAGATCTCCAGGTGTAAGCTGCTTTCCTGTAATTCCACTAAGATAAGCTGCCATCTCAGGTGAAAATACGCTCCAAGCATAAATTGAACCTAAGCAAATGTTAATAAAACATGCTGCGATTAAAATAATCCATCTTTTCTTATCTAAATTCATATTTTTCTCCTTAGTTTTAAAAGTAGTTATGTGTATTATTTTATGGATAATACGTCATACGACTTTCATTTTGTTGCTTGATTCTTATACTTTATTGCATCTTGTAAGTATCAAGCTCTTGGTGTTACTCAAGCGAAGCTTTCTTCAGCTGAGCGGAGTAATATCCAAGGCTTGAGACTGTAACAAGATGTACACAGCCTAGATGTCAAGTGCTGAGTGGTATCCCCAGTAAACTGCGTTTGTAATTGTAGATACCTTTGCAGCATCTCCAATGACACGTACAAATGGAGCTGCATCAAGAAGCTCATTTACAACATCTGTGCGTGAACGCTGTCCAAGTGCGCAGATTACGCTAGCGCCCTCAACAAGAACTTCCTTGCCATCCTTATCCTCACATACAACACCTTCTGCTGTAACCTTTACAGCCTTAAGTCCAGTATGAACATCTACGTACTTATCAATTTCCTTAAGAAGAAGTGGACGATGACGTACATTAGCATCTGGTGCAAGAGCATCTCTCATCTCGATGATAGATACCTTCTTGCCTTCCTGTCCAAGGTGAACTGCACACTCGCAACCAGCAAGTCCGCCACCCATAACTACTACGTTGTCGCCAACCTTTTCCTTCTCTTTGTAGTAATTGTTTACGATTACTACGTTGTCTCCATCAAGACCTGGAATTGGTGGAACAAGTGGAGTAGAACCTACTGCGATGATAATTGCGTCAGCATTTTCCTTCTCAGCATATTCCTTAGTAACCTCTGTGTTAAGACGAATCTCAACGCCAGCCTTTCTTGCAAGCTTCTCATATGTTCCTGTAAGCTGGTACATCTCATACTTAAATGGAAGTGCCTGCTCACTCTTAAGGATACCGCCAAGCTCAGCTTCCTTCTCGCAAAGGATAACTTCGTGACCGCGGCGAGCTGCTGTGTAAGCTGCATAAAGTCCGCCAGGACCACCACCTGCTACAAGAACCTTCTTCTTTACTGGAGCTGGCTGCACCTCATCACCTTCAATTTCACGTCCAATGAGAGGATTAACTGTACAACGACGTGTAGATGTAGCTGCACGCTCTGCCATACATGTAAAGCATCTTAAGCAACGAACGATTTCGTCATCACGATTCTCTGTAATCTTCTGTGGAAGATATGGATCTGCAAGAAGTGCACGTCCCATATATACAATATCAGCCTTACCTGAAGCGATAATCTCTTCCATCTGAGCTGGGTCATTAAGACCACCAAGTGTAGCTACTGGAACCTTTACATGCTTTTTAATCTCTGCTGCAAGGAATACGTTACGTCCATGCTCTTCAAACATAGAAGGATGTGTAATTCCAAATGTCTTCTGATATGTACCAGCAGATACATGAAGAATATCAACATAATCCTCAAGCTGCTTTGCAATTTCAATACCATCTTCAAGTCCATAACCACCCTCACAGAACTCAGAACCACTCATTCTAAATTCGATTGGGAAACGAGGACCTACAGCCTCACGAATAGATGTAAGAATTTCCTTTGCAAGTCTGCAACGGTTCTCAAGGCTTCCACCATACTCATCAGTTCTCTGATTGAAAAGTGGTGACAGGAACTGGTTAATAAGCCATCCATGTCCACCATGAACCATAATCATCTCAAAGCCAGCTCTCTTTGCCATAGCAGCAACATCGCCATATGCTTTAACGATTTCATCAATCATTTCCTTTGTCATTCCCTGTACTTCTACGCCATCAGGTCTGACTGTGTCCATTGGTCCCCACTGCTTGAGGCTCTTCTGCTTTGTTTTATCTGTCATATATGTACCTGCGAACATACCTGAGTGAGAAAGCTCAAGTGAAGGCATTCCACCGTGACGTCTAATTGCGTCAGCTGTGTATGTTGCACAAGCAAGTGAATTTAAGATTGCTGGATTAAGTCGGTAAGCGTGGCTTCCGTCTGATTCGTGAACCATGCACTCTGATACTGTAACAGCACCAGCGCCACCCTTAGAACGGAGCTCATAGAATGCAGTAGACTTAGGTCCGATACAACCATCATTTGTAATGTCTGTTCCTCCCATAGGTGCTGAGAACATTCTGTTTCTGAATGTTACACCTGCAACTGTGATTGGACTGGTAAGATGTGGATACTTTCTAACCATCGTGTAATTTCCTCCTTTTACAAGACCGCTTGTTAAATTTATAACGTTCTCATTTGTTAATATGTTAACATTCCTTCCAGTGGCCTTCTATCAACAAAAAAACAGGAGGTATAAACCACTGGTTTACACCTCCTACATATTAATCTATAAATGTGTTTAGAAATTTCCTTACCATAGAGCTTTGCTGGTTCTCCTTTGAGTAGGCTACATATACCGCCCATGGTATACTGTCTGTAATAGGAATCAGCTTAACATTCTTAGATAAACTGTTCTTGCTGTGGATATCCACATCTATTCCAATTCCAAGTCCCTCTTCCACAAACTCATAAATCATGGCAGCCTCCATGGTCTTGGCCCTGATTGTAGGGAAGAATCCCTCGTGCTCGCATGAGTTGATAAGATTTGTGTAGGACTGATACTTTTCATTTAAACTGATAAGCTGCTCATCCTTGAGATCTTTTATTTTAATTGTTTTTCTACTGTATAGCTTGTGACCTTTAGGAACTACAGCACACATTATTTTGCTGGAAACCTCTTCTTCAATAAAGCCAACTGCTGCAACTCGTCCAATAACAAGAGCCACATCCAGCTGTCCCTTAATCAGCTTGTTCTTCACATCCTGATTAGAAGCCTCTTCCCAAACTATGTCTGTGCCCTTGGCTGCATCCTGGAACTGGTCCATCTTCTTCATAGGAAGCATACGTATCAACCCACAGGAATAGCCCACATGAAAGGCTCTCTTCTTGTTGCGAATAAGTTCCAGCCCCTGCTCAAGCTCCTGAGTATCCTCTATAAGTTTCTGGCTCTTCTCATAGAAAAACACACCTGCCTCAGTAGGAATCAGTCCCTGCTTGGTTCTTTCGAAAAGCTGGATTCTAAACTCCTGCTCCAGCCTGTCCAAAAGCTTTCCCAATCCCTGGGGACTTATAAACAAAGACTTGGCAGCTTTATTAATGCTTCTGGTCTCGTAGCATTCCATAAATGCTCGAATATCTTTAACATCCATAATTTATCACCATTATTTTGCTTCGAATGTGCTCTGCAATTCTTTGATTATGTTTGTAAGGGTATTCTCACTGTCAAACTGATAGACATAACCATGTAATGACTTGGCCTTCTGCATAAGATTCTTTGAGCCTGACCACACGAAGATGGCTGATTTACCCTTACCATTCTTGGCTTCCTGAATAAGGTTTGTGGCTGCACTGTTTCCATCAAAGGCTACAACTATAGATGGACGGCGCTCAAAAATCTCATAGTTAAAGCTCTTGTATATTCCCATACCCTGAGACTCAGTAGACACTCTTACCTTCACACCTGATTTCTTAATCTTGTCTGCCTCACGCTTTGTGATGGCAGCAGGTACAAAGCTATAGATTCTGAATCCCTTTTCATTATGGTCTAGCAGATATTTCTCGTAGCCTGAAAGTTTGTGACCAATAACGAAACATACTTCCTCAGGGTTTAATAATTCCATAAGCTCGTCAATCTGCTTTGTAGCATTTGCGCTGAGCTTTGTGGAACGGCTTTCTGTATTAAAGCTTCCTCCCAAAAGTACCACTGGGAATCTGTCCCAGGTAATCTCGGAAATCTGCTCTTTTAATTCTGTATTGGCATCAAGAAGTGCCTCGCCCTTTGCCCTCTTTCCAGGAATCTTTACAGTCTGCATCTTTTCAAGAAGCACATCCTCCAAATCTCTGTCTCCTATAAGCTTGGCAAATTTGGCCTTCTTATCTGAGTATGCCTTCTGGCCTTCTTCGATAATGGCAGCCTCTGCCTCTCGCATAAGCTTAAGCTCTGCATCGGAAAGACCAAGCATCTTCTCTAGTGAAAGCTCCTCTTCGATAGCATCTGTTCCATAGAGAGCAGCACCATCAGTTCCCTGTACACAGCGGATGCCCTGCTTCAGGTATTGCTTCAATGGGTGCTTATCAAGGGAGTTTAGATTGTTAAGTCGTACGTTACTTGTAATCTGGAATTCCAGGACAACATTGTTCTCCTTCAGCTCCTTTAAAGCCTCTTTACCCTTTTTACTATTGAGGCTGTATGTATAAAGACCATGGCCCAGTCTCATCTTTGGCATAGGCTGTCCCTTTGCAAGGGATTCCTTTACGCATGCAATAGAGTGGGCAATGTTATCCTTCTGGCTGTCGTTCTCACCTGCGTGAACACGAATGACAAAGCTTGGATCATTTGCCGCTATCTTTACAATCTCCTTGAAAGCTGGCTTAAGTTCGATGATGTCGTTAATCTCTTCACCTACAAAATCGCATCCTGCCACATATGGGTCAAGGGCTGTAGCCTTAAGTACCTCAAGATTCTGCTCCAAGTAGTTTTCTGGAGTGACTGCATCCTTGATGATAGTAAGTGGAATACGTCTCATGGCTGCAAGGAAACGAATCATTACTCCTGTCTCCTGATAAATGCTTGGCATTACCTCATGAACCTGACGAAGCATCTCAAGAGATTCATATTTCTTTACCAGAGTGGTATCACTTATCTCTGCATAATAAGTGCCCTGCTTCTTATAGCCTCTGGCAATCCACAAAAGCTTATCCTGGAAAATAGTGTTGTTGCTGTATACTGGATTTTCCTTATCGCGAAGCATCTGCTGAAGTGTGAGCTTTACATCCTCATCAGGAATCATCTCAACCTTTGTAAGGTCAATAAGGTTCTCGCTTTCCACACCCTTACAGAATACATAACGGTAAAGGTACACTTTTTCCAGATTCGTAAATACGGCCTGACCGTCTTTGATTACTGCAAGGGAACCACGAATCTTTACGATATTGTCCTCTGCATTATCAAGGTTATTTAAAATCAGGTCTGCAAAATTTATAAATGTATTATCATCGATTCTTCTATCAAGGTATTTCCCCTGAAGGCCTGATGATACAAACTGTCTGGCAACCTTCTCACGCTGCTCTAATGCCTTTGCCCACTGCACATCAGTAAGCTTTAAATCCAGCTTCTTTACATAGTAAAGTGGGTATCTGATCTGGTGAGAAATTCCAAGAGCAATCAAAACATCACCTGTAAGATTTCCGTTCATGTGAGTATGTAAATCTGCTCTGAATTTGTATTCCCTTCTGATAAAGGTTTTGAAAATAGTCTTTCCAACTGGTAAATCAAAATCCTTTGTCTGGCTCATAAGAGTCTTTGCAATGGCAGGAATGGTAGCCTTCACATCTACTGTTCCATCAGGACTGATGCTGGCAATCTCCATATCATTCAGACTAAAGATATAGCTTTCCTTATTATTACCGTCGATGAAACATGGAATCTCACCTTTGATGATGAGCATCTCATTCTCATCCTTGGTAAGCTCCAGATGACAAGTCTTTGCAATATTTCTAATCAGATTTCCCGTTCCATGATTAGGGGTCTTAAGGATATAAAGCATCCTATCTAAATCCTTATAAAGATTTACAATAATATCCTTTTCCTTATCAAGGAAAAAACAGGTGAAATATGTCATGTTAAATACCTCTATTTTTATTTGCTACAAAGCTCCCAGAAAGTCACTGCGCTGGCTGCTGCCACATTCAGCGAATCCACTTCGTTGTACATTGGGATTATTGTAACATAATCTGATTTCGCAATTGTGTCGTCTTTTATTCCTGTACTTTCCGTACCAAATACGATGGCTAGCTTCTCCTGCTCCTTCAATTCTGGTGCCGAAAGTGGAATGGCGTTTTCTTTTAATGCCATAGAGACTACCTTAAATCCAGCCTGATGTAAAGTCTCAATGTAATCTGAATCCTTTACAAAGTAGGTCCAAGGTACCTGAAAAACTGTTCCCATTGAAACTCTGGCTGCTCTTCTGTAGAATGGGTCCGCACTTGGATGTGTGAGAAATACTGCCTCCACTCCAAGGGCTGCAGCTGATCTGAATATGGCTCCCACATTTGTAGGATTCATAACATCCTCCAGAATGGCTACTCGTTTACTCTGGGCTAAAAGGTCTGCTGGCTCTGGAAGCAATGGTCTTCTACAGGCTGCCAGTACACCCCTTGTAAGGTTGAAGCCAGTGATATTGTTGATTACATTCAAAGGCGCTATGAATACTTTCACGCTTTCGTCAATATTTTCAAAGAGTTGACGGACAACTTCCGTTTCAAAGGCTTTTTCTTCCACAAGAAAGGCTAAAGGTTCTGCCCCTCTGTTCAATGCTCTCTTTATTACCTCAGGAGTCTCCGCGATAAACACCCCACCATTTGGTTCAAAATAATGATAGAGCTGCGCCTCATTATATTTGGTAAACAGCTCTACACGTTCATCATTTATATCATTGATAGTAATAACTTCCATTAAATTTTCCTTTATTTAACAACCACGTAATCACATCTGTCATCAGATGTACCCAAGACCTGCAGGATTAAATCTGCTTTTGCTGATTTGGTCAGGCAGGTCTTTACATTTACCATATCACTGTAATCCACAAAAGCTGTGGCATCTTCGATGGAATTTCCACTGAGAGCCTTTCTTGCGATAAGACGGTCTCTTAGCATATTTTCATCTGCTGTCACAGAGATAGTATAATCTGCAAAAGATTTAAGCTCATCCCAGCCTGGCTCATTTAAGAGAAGATAATTTCCCTCCAGGATAACAATATCTTTTGTTATCGTAATTACGTTATCCACTGGATTGTGAAGTGTTCTGTCGTACACAGGCCATCCACATTTCTTTTCACTAAGGCACTTTTTAATGCGTTCCTTAAATAAATCCAGGTCAAAGGTCTCTGGTGCTCCCTTTATCTTTACCATAGGGATAGTCTCCCCATCTCTTACCGTGGTATGGCTGGTGAGATATTCCTGTCTGCGGTGGAATCCATCCATTCCAATAGTCTGGATTTCAGCTACACCCTCAGTCTCTTTTGATAGTTTTTCAAGGAAGCTTACCAGTGTGCTCTTGCCAGCCCCCGGAGGAGCTGCAAGCATCACAAGAATCCTTCTGCCCTTCTCCTGCTGCAATCCAGTCAGCTTTTTGAGAAGGGGAGTGAAAATATTATTTACAGCCTCTTCGCTGTAGTTTGCTTTTACATCAAGTCCATTTATAGTTACGTTGTAATCAATCATATTATTTAAATACCTTTACACCATGTGGTGGGATTGTAACCTTTAAGGTCTCCCCTGACTCTACATAAGACTTTGTCCAGATTTCCTTAAAGTGATAGGTCTCTTTGCCCTCGTCGAAAATAGTATTCAAATCAATCTCGAATTCTTTGTACTCGTCTGAAAGATTAAATATCGCAAATACGGTTTTCTCAAGAGATTTATTATGAGACTTCCAGATAGCATATCTGTCATCGCGATAGACCTGAGCTGCCTTCCAGCCTTCCTTCATAAGCTCCAGTAAATCTTCATTGATAAGCACTGACAAATCTCCATCTGTCATCTTGGTAAGTTCTCCACCAATCATAAGAGGTGAACGGAACATGCACCAGAGAGTCATCATTGTCATAAGCTCATCGTAGTTAAAGTTAGATAATCTTTCCTCACCAAAGCCTGCACCTACTGTGCCTACTGGAAGCATATCGCAATCTGGGAAGCATCCAGCCTTCACATGATCCTGCCACATCTCACAGCGCCAGAACATGTTCTTAAGAAGCTCCCACTTATCCCAGAAATCGTCAGTGATGCGCCACATATTAGCATTGTCACAGTAGTGGAATGCCTTATCAATATGAGCTGGTCCTGGCGAAAGGCTCAATACAATTTTTCTGCCAGTCTTCATGATGGCCTCATGAAGCATTCTTGTCTCATGCCATCCGCTGAAGTGCTCATCCCTATACATCCAGGAATCGCAGATATCGTCGCACTTAATGAAATCCACTCCCCAGTCTGCATACATCTGAATCAGCGAATCATAATATGCCTGGCCTTCGATAACATTTCTCACGCCATACATATCTGGATTCCATCCGCAGATACTGCCTGGGTCTGCAATGTCAGCTGCTGTCACATTGGTTCCAAATACAGGAAGGTGACGCTCTGCTGCAGCCCTTGGAATACCACGCATAATATGAATACCAAATTTCAGACCTAAACTATGGCAGTAATCAGCTAGTGGTTTAAAGCCAGCACCATTTTTAGATGATGGGAAACGGCTAGGGCTTGGAATAAATCTTCCGTACTCATCCATCTCATCATCTCCAAATGGAATGTACTGATGCTCGCTTCTTCGTGTTCCAGCATCATTTGAATACCACTCAATATCCACCACAATATACTCATAGCCAAACTTCTTTAAATGCTTTGCCATGTAGTCGGCATTGGCCTTAATCTGCTCTTCATTAACAGTGGTGTCATAGTAGTCGTAGCTGTTCCAGCCCATTGGTGGTGTAATCGCAAAATCATTTTTGTTCATAGCATCCTTCTCCTTCAAGTGTCAAAAACTAGTTAACTGTAAAACCCTTATATTTATTTACATCACGCAACTGCCGCCACGTGTCTCCATATCCATGTCCTTTACATATCTGGCATTAAACTCCATGTTAATCTCACGAAGCTCCTTCTTACCTTCAATGTATTCCTGATACATCTCTGCAAGCCCTGCCATGCAACCATCGCAGTTTGCCTCTATATTTCCAAGAGATTCCTTAACAATCTGTTCTCTCTCTTCTCTTGTAGTGTCTTTAATTAAATATGACATAATATATCCTTTCTATTAATGTCTCTCATCCTCATTTTCATATTTCTCACAAAATCTTGCTGAGAAAGATGGCTCTTCATCACCAATGATAAGATGGCTGATATCGCCAGCTCTTAATGTTCTGAAAATGCCGATACCCTTTTGTCTCTCTTCGCTGGCAACCACTGTCACAGATGTTGGTGCAAGAGCTGTAACCTGAAGTGGAACAAATGGTGATACATTCCAAAGTCTTGATAAAAGTACTGATGTAATTCCGTAGTGACAGAAGAAAGCTATTGTCTTGTCGTTTCCATTTTCTACCTTGTAGGTAAGACCATCCCTCACATATCCATTATCTGCAAGGAATTTATCAAAGCATTCTATTACATGCTCGTATACCTCTAAAGCATTACCTCCATCAAATAAAGGCGATTTCTTCCACTCATTTACATCAAATAATTCTGGATGTGAGCCATAATATGATGGCAACATATCCCACATAATTCTGTTTTTATATTCTCCTGTTTCAGGATTAATTTCCAACTCTGTAGCAAACGCCTTTCTTACATCCTCAGAAACATTTGCATTAACCTGACCTGGAAATTCCTGTAACCAGTCTAAAGTAGTGACAGGCAATCCCAACTTCTCTACACAATAAGCTGCAGTATCCTTTGCTCTGCCAAGTGGAGACTGATAAATCTCATCTATTCCATATTTATCTATGATATTAGCTAGAAGCTGAGCCTCCCTTCTACCCTTTTCTGTAAGAGTATCATTAACATAATCTGGATCACCATGTCTTATAAATATTAATTTCATTACCTAAAATATCTCCTAATAACTATTCAAGCACTAATTCCATGCCTATCTTCTGTGGCTTTAATCCCATAGCTTCATAAAATTTTATAGCACCTGGATTGCATGACCAAACATTTAGAGTCACATTGTAGAACCCTTCTGCTTTTGCATAATCAACCACATGATTATAAAGTGCCTTACCAGCACCTGTACCTCTTATATTTTCATCAACACAAATATCATCTATATAAAGAGTTCGTATATCCGTTAATACTGAATCTCCTATTACCTGCTTGTGAATGCAAAAGGCATGTCCTAAAATCATACCATTTTCATCTACACATACAAATACTGGAGTACTGTCATCAGATATAATTTCTTCCAATTCTTTTGCATTGTACTTTGTAGCAGGCCCTTTAAATATATCAGGTCTGCCATTGTGATGAACCATGTCAACCTGAACTAGAAGCTCAAGTATTCTTGGAATGTCATTCTTGTTAGCTCGTCTTACCATACTCATATTACTCTCCTATTTCGAATGCTTACATTATAACAGTCCTGCAAAGAATGTAGCAAACAATACTGTAAGAATACCTGCCACCGCAATTGAAAGTGAGCTCATTGCTCCTTCCACATCTCCAATCTCCATAGCCTTTGCTGTACCGATGGCATGGGCTGCTGTTCCAAAGGCAAGTCCCTTTGAAATAGGCTCGTGGATTCTGAAAATCTTGCAGATAAACTCACCCATAATATTTCCAAGAACACCTGTAATAACAATTACCGCTACTGTGATGGTCACATATCCACCAAGCTCCTCAGATACACCCATTCCGATGGCTGTAGTGATGGACTTTGGAAGAAGGGTAACATAATTTTCATGATCAAGTCCCATAAGCTTTGAAAGAACAAGTACTGTAACAAGGCTTGTGATAACACCTGATGTAACCCCAAGGATTACTGCCTTTGCGTTGTTCTTAAGAAGCTCCCACTCCTCGTAAAGTGGAATGGCAAGACATACTGTAGCTGGAGTAAGGAACCAGCTGAGGTACTTTGCACCCTGATTATATGTCTCGTAGTCTACATGGCCTCCTACAAGGAAAAGGATTGTAACTACTATTGAAATAAGAAGTGGGTTAAATAATGCAAATCCAAACTTCTTTTTTAATGCTGCGCCCAAACCGTAGGCCACAAGGCTGATTGTCACGCCTGCATAGGCGCTTGTCTGCATAAATTCACTCATTACTTTGTCTCCCCCTTACTCTTTTTGATGATAACCTGGGAAACAAGTCCTGTAGCCCCCATAACTGTAAATATCGTAATTACGGTAATAACCGAAACTGGCAAAAGTACCGGCTGAAGTACGTTCCATGAAGACATAAGTCCTACTCCGGCTGGAATAAACATAACAGGCATGATTTCGATTAAGAATTTTCCTGCATCCCTAACCTGGTCAAGCTTAATAACACCTGTAAGTAGCAACACAAACATAAGCACCATTCCATAGATACTTGCTGGTATCGGAAATGGCAAAACGCTTTTAAGAATTTCACCGATGAGTGAAATCGCTAAAATTATCAGAAACTGTTTTAAAATCTTCATAGCTGTACCTCTTAAAAAAAAATTAGGGCTAAAGAAAACCTCCCTAGCCCCAATTAATTATACTACTTATTTATGATTTGATTGTCCTTTTTCAAGTACTATCCTCTTCATTCGCTCATCGAGCTCGTGAAACACCGGCGTTAGCGGCCATGGCATAAGAGTGACATACTCTCTGTCCCCAGGCTCCAGCCTTTCAAGAAAAGCTTTGAATTCATCTGTATTCTTATAAAGCTCCTTGCCAAATTCACACTGGACGTACTCTTTATCAGAATTATCCACCGTTTCCGTGACTCTTCTAAAACTTATTCGCCCAAACTCGTCCTGTTCCTTTACAAATGACGCCTTTTCATGGACAGGCTGTGGCTCCTCAAGGGAAATCTTTCCTATGTTCAGAAAGTGCTCCCACATGTACTGGGCAATTCTCTCCTTAGAAATGGGATAATTGATTTCCTCGGCAATCCTGCTTATGGAATATCCCAAATCTGCCAAATGACGCACTGCTCCACCGGCTGCTGCATCATTTATGAAATTCCCCAAAGCCTTATTGAATTCCTTCAAATCTACACCTTATCCTTAATAATGATTGTCATCATATATTTAGAATCATCAGGTATCATTATGGCGCCATTGAAAATCTGCTCTGTCTCCATGCCACAGTCTACCACCGCATACACGGATACTTCATCGGCCTGCTCCATCTCAAGGAGACGTTCCTTTATCTTTGCAACATTTCTGCCGCTTTTCATAATTATCTTTGTGCCGGGAAGCTTCAGGTCATCCTCCAGATTTCCCTGGCCAGAAATAATATGGATATTCTCGTCTCTCTCGCTGAGAAGTATGCCTGCAGCTGCTGCAGAACCACAGAATGAGGTGATACCATTAATGATCTCCACCTCTATTCCATCCTTCTTTGCAAGCTTCATTATATAACCAAATGTTGAATAAACTGTGGGGTCTCCTATTGTAAGGAAAGCAAGGCTGTAACCTTCCATTATCAGCTGTCTGTACTTTTCATAAAACTCAGTATGCATCCTGGCAAGAGCATCCTCATCTCTTGTCATTTCAAAATCAAAGCTTACAGTCTTTTTGTATTTGAGTTCCGGGACCACTGGAAGAGCAATCTGGAAAGCACGACACTCGTACTTATCAGCCTTTGGCAGACAGATTACATCTGCCTCCTTGATTGCACGCACTGCCCTCAGTGTCAGCATCTCAGGATCTCCTGGTCCCACTCCAATTCCATACAATATTCCTGCCATAAAATCTCCTTAGGTTTGGGTTAATTTAAATAAATTTTACAGCAGTACCATAAGCCATAACCTCTGCTGCACCCTGCATTATAGCTGAGCTTGAATATCTCACGCCTACGATGGCATCAGCACCAAGCTGCTCAGCCTCATCTACCATTCTCTTTGTGGCAATCTGTCTTGCCTCAGTCAACATCTCTGTATAACCTACAATCTCGCCACCTACAAGAGTCTTCATGCCTGCCATAAAATCTCTTCCAAAGTTCTTAGACTGTACGATTGTCCCCTTTACAACACCTATAACCTCAAAGTTCTGTCCAGGAATTGTTTCAATACTTACTAGCTTCATCTAATTCTCCTCCATCTATTTCTTTTAATCTCTGTTTTAATGCTACAACTGTACCAACAATAACAGCCACGAAAATTGCCATTAATATTGCTATAAATAAAAATGGTGTGTCTTCATCTGTAATGCTCATCCAGCCAATAAGAACCATCATTGCCAACATAAAACCAATACACACTGAAGCTGCAATAATCGGTCCTCTTTTGACTTTTCTTACGTCAGTCTTTCTTACATCCATAAATGATGCTCCTCCCTCCTCCAAACGACGCATGTCGTCTAAGTAAGCCTCAGCATCAAGATTATCCAGGTTCGTCTGGGCATCAATCATCTTTTTGCACATTTCCTTCATAATATCCAGCTGTGCCTGTTTGTATGTAAAGTGAGAAATGTGTCTGTCCAAACAGTCAGTTAATGTAATCTCTCCTGTCTGGATTTTTCTAATCTCATCTATAGGAACTTCCAGCCTTCTAAGCAGTTTTATCTGATTCAGCTTTTTCACATCATCTAGATTGTATTCTCTGTAGCCATTGTTCCTGTCTCGGTCTGGACAAATCAGTCCCTGTTCCTCATAGAAGCGGATATTCTTTTTTGTAATTCCAACCAGCTCTTCAACCTGATTAATCTTCATACTGCCTCCAAATTTACCTGATTAATCTGCCTGTACTACAACAACTGGCTCCTTCTGATAAGCCCGATAAATGAAACAAGCTAAGATAAATGCAACTACTATTAATACCATTTCCAATCCATAAAGAGGTATTACCTTTGCCAGGGCAACTGTCATCCCGTCAACACAGGCATGGATCAAAATAGCCAGGCCATAATATCCGTACTTTCTGTTTTTCACAGCAAGGTATACCAAATAAGAAAGGCAAATGTGTAATGTAATGGCAAAAATACGCTCCACTCCTGCCATATAAAAATCAATAGTCGGTGTGGTTGCAAGGACTGACAGGGTTTCCATGGTCTGGGCCTTCATGCTTTCATCCAGCCCCACAAGCATGGCCTCCATTGTACCTGCATTAATCATAAGAGAAGTAACCAAATTAGAAAGGTAAGTCAATCCTACTATAATGATTGCTTCCACTCCACCATGACCAGCACCGTACATAAGAGCATTCTCTTTTGTAAGATACTTCTTCATCACAGTTTTCATTGCAACCAGTCTGCCAGTCTCCTCAAAGACTCCAGCGGCAATTCCACCATAAATTGCCATAAAGGCTGTGTTTGTTAAAAGAGTATCACCAAATATGCTTATCATTATTCGATGTAAGATACCTTCAAGTATAAGTGCAAAGATAATAAAAGTGACTGCTCCAATAACAAAACAAATCTTATTTGCTCTTTTCTTTATTGAAAAAATAAAAAGAAGAGCTACTGGCACTCCAACTGATATTATGAAAGTAACCAGCATTGCTACCTGTGATGCAACTGAAATTTTTTCCATAATCACGGCCTCCATAATTGTTACATTTGATATTTCATTAAGATATGGCCTTATCTTTGCTTAAAAACTACACCTTCCACAAGGTGGAAGGTCAATAGAAACTTTAAAATTTCTTCAAAATTTATATTTATTTGCTTATTTTACCATTCTAATAGCTACTCCGCCACAGATAATAATACTTGTTGTTATTGTATGACTAATAAAACTAGTTAAGCAGATAAGTGAATCTTTCTAATGACTTTTATCTGCCTGCAACAAAAAGTACCCAATGAAGTAAGAAACTCCATCAGGCACCTATTTTTAATCTGTATTAATTCTAAAGAGATATAAAGCCACACTGACCGCCTCTATCTGGTCCCATAATTCTGTGGGAGAAGAAAAGCTCCGGATGACACTTGGTGCAGTAATCAGTCACCTCGATGTGCTCTTCAAGAATTCCTGCTTCAAGCAAGCCCATTTTGCAGGCTGTCCATAAGTCCAGCATGTATTTATTTTCATCATCTGGATTAAAGATGGATGGTCTAAGGAGTTTATCCTTTGATTCTTCGCCGAATGCTTTAATGAATTCCCCGGCAACATCGCCACTTACCTCATAGCAATCCCTGCAGATACTTGGTCCGATTCCGCAGATAATATCTTTAGGATCTGAGCCAAATTCATCATGCATCTTTTCTACTGTTATTTTTCCAATCTTTCCAACAGTGCCTCTCCAGCCGGAGTGTGATAATCCCACTACCTGTTTTACTGGATCATAAAAGAAAAGTGGAACACAGTCTGCATAAGCTGTCACAAGCGGCAGGTCCTTTACATTTGTAATAAGACCATCCACATCATCATAAGGTCTTTCCTTTGTGATTCCATTTCCAGCATCCTCCTCTTTTACCACAATTACATTTGTAGTATGAGTCTGCTTTGAAAGGCACATTCTCTCGTAATTTATATCCAAAGCTGCTGCAATTCGCTTGTAATTTTCCCGTACATTTTCATCAGAGTCACCTCTGTTGAAATTCAGATTCAAGGAATCATATACTCCCGTGCTGACGCCTCCAAGTCTTGTAGAATAGCAATGCTTCACTCCCTTAAAAGAATCAAAGGTCATGAAGGTTACGCCATTTTTTGTTACTTTATTCATATGTAATATCCTCTCAATTTAAATACCCCACCAGATAATCTGATGGGGCTTTAATATTACTATATTAGATTTTTGCTACATCCACAAGTGTGTACTCTGTGGTTGCCGATTCAAGTGATGTTGCAAGTGCAACTGCGGTATCCATAGCTGTGATACAGTTGATACCAGTCTCGATGGCATTTCTTCTGATGAGGAATCCATCTCTTGTCTTGTCCCCGTGCCCCTGTGTAGGTGTATCGATAACAAGATCAATCTTATGTCCAAGGATAAGGTCCATTACGTTTGGAGATTCCTGAGTAATCTTGTTTACCCAACGAGCCTCAACGCCACCCTCCTGAAGGTACTTTGCTGTAGAACGTGTAGCGTAGATTGTGTAGCCAAGCTTCTCAAATCTCTTTGCTACCTCAAGTGCCTCTGGCTTATCAGCATCCTTTACAGTAATAATCATCTGCTTGTGCTTTGGAAGAACGACTCCCGCACCAAGGAATGCCTTGTAAAGAGCTTCCTCGAAAGTCTTTGCGATACCCAAGCACTCACCAGTAGACTTCATTTCTGGTCCCAAGCTAATCTCAGCACCGCGAAGCTTCTCGAATGAGAATACTGGCATCTTGATTGCGATATAATCTGCCTCAGGCTGAAGGCCTGGCTCATATCCCATATCCTTAATCTTGTGACCAAGGATTGCCTTTGCAGCAAGGTCTACGATTGGAATACCTGTTACCTTACTGATGTAAGGTACTGTACGAGAGCTTCGAGGATTAACCTCGATTACGTATACCTCTCCGTCCATGGCGATGAACTGGATGTTAATCATACCAAGTACATGAAGGGCTTTCGCAAGGCGCTCTGTATAATCTACAATCTTATCTTTAATATCCTGGCTGATTGTGTGAGCAGGATATACTGAGATACTGTCACCTGAGTGGATACCAGTACGCTCGATATGCTCCATGATACCAGGAATCAGAATGTTCTCACCGTCGCAGATGGCATCTACCTCAATCTCCTTACCCTGTAAATACTTATCTACAAGGATTGGGTGATCCTGAGCTATCTGGTTGATGATGTCCATAAACTTCTCGATTTCTTCATCGTTGAAGGCAATCTGCATACCCTGACCACCAAGTACGTATGAAGGACGTACAAGCACTGGGTATCCAAGTCTGTTTGCAACTTCCTTTGCTTCCTCAGCTGTGAAGACTGTTCCACCTGCTGCACGAGGAATCTGTGTCTTTTCAAGAATCTCATCGAAGAGCTCTCTATCCTCTGCTGCATCAACATCCTCTGCTTTTGTACCGAGGATTGGCACACCGATTTTCATAAGGTGCTCTGTAAGCTTGATAGCTGTCTGTCCACCGAACTGTACGATAGCACCGTCTGGCTTCTCAAGATTTACGATTGATTCAACATCCTCGTTTGTAAGAGGCTCAAAGTAAAGCTTGTCAGCAATATCAAAGTCTGTTGAAACTGTCTCTGGGTTGTTGTTTACGATAACTGTCTCCCAGCCTTCCTTTGCAAATGCCCAGGTAGCATGAACTGAACAGTAGTCGAACTCGACACCCTGACCGATACGGATAGGACCTGAACCAAGTACAAGTACCTTCTTGCGACCTGTAGTCTGGACTGCCTCGTTCTCGCTTCCATATACGCTGTAGTAGTAAGGAGTCATGGCATCAAACTCTGCTGCACAGGTATCAACCATCTTGTAAGCTGCAACGATGCCGTTGTCGTAACGCATCTTGCGTACCTGCTCCTCTGTGAGCTTTCCATTGAGTTCCGCAATTACGTTATCTGGGAACTCGATTCTCTTTGCTTCCTTAAGAAGCTCTACTGTAAGCTCCTCGTTTGCAAGACGCTGCTCCATCTCAACTAAGATTTTAATCTTATCGATGAACCAGATATCTATCTTTGTAATCTCATGAATCTTCTCATAGCTTACACCGCGACGAAGTGCCTCTGCGATGCAGTAGATTCTTCTATCGTCTACAACTGTAAGTGCTTCATCAAGTTCCTCATCAGTCATGTCGCAGAAGTCGTAGCTCATAAGTGAATCTACGTGCTGCTCCAGTGAGCGGATGGCCTTCATAAGGGCACCCTCGAAGTTGTTGCAGATAGACATTACCTCACCAGTAGCCTTCATCTGAGTGGTAAGCTTTCTGGTAGCTGTAATGAATTTATCAAATGGAAGACGTGGAATCTTTACTACGCAGTAATCAAGCATTGGCTCGAATGATGCGAATGTCTTCTTTGTGATAGCGTTTGGAATCTCATCAAGTGTGTATCCAAGGGCAATCTTTGCTGCTACCTTTGCGATTGGATAACCTGTTGCCTTCGAAGCAAGGGCTGATGAACGGGATACTCGAGGGTTTACCTCGATTACGCAGTACTCAAAGCTCTCTGGATGAAGAGCGTACTGTACGTTACATCCACCTGTGATGCCCAGCTCATCAATAATACGAAGTGCAGATGTACGAAGCATCTGATACTCCTTGTCACCAAGTGTCTGTGAAGGAGCAACTACGATTGAGTCACCTGTATGTACACCAACTGGGTCGATGTTTTCCATGTTACAAACTGTGATGCAGTTACCTGCTGCATCTCGCATTACCTCATACTCGATTTCCTTCCAGCCTGCAATACATCTTTCTACAAGTACTTCGTGTACACGTGAAAGACGAAGACCATTTGTAAGAATCTCAACGAGCTCTGCCTGGTTGTGAGCGATACCACCGCCTGAACCACCAAGTGTGTAAGCAGGACGAAGTACTACCGGATATCCGATAGTGTTTGTAAACTTGATACCGTCTTCTACTGTGTTTACTACAAGTGAAGCTGCTACTGGCTCACCAAGCTTTTCCATTGTATCCTTGAAAGCCTGTCTATCCTCAGCTCTAAAGATTGTCTCAGCTGTTGTACCGATGAGCTTTACTCCCTGCTCAGCAAGGAAACCTGACTCTGCAAGCTCCATACCAAGGTTAAGACCAGCCTGACCACCAAGTGTTGGAAGAAGTGAGTCTGGCTTTTCCTTAATAATAATCTGCTTTAAAACATCAACAGTAAGAGGCTCGATATAAACCTGATCTGCAATTTCCTTATCTGTCATGATGGTAGCTGGGTTTGAATTTACCAGGCATACCTCCATGCCCTCTTCCTTAAGTGAACGGCAAGCCTGAGTTCCCGCATAGTCGAACTCCGCTGCCTGTCCGATGACGATAGGACCAGAGCCAATCACCATTACTTTCTTAATGTCACTTCTCTTTGGCATTTACTGCTCTCCTCCCATCATATTTATAAATCTGTCAAACAAGTATCCGCTGTCCTGTGGTCCTGGGCATGCCTCAGGATGGAACTGAACAGTGAAGATGTTCTTTCCTGTGTATTTAAGTCCTTCGTTGGTGCCGTCGTTTACATTTACAAATGCAGGTGTGGCAACCTTTGAATCAAGCTTGTCCACATCTACTACGTAGCCGTGATTCTGTGATGAAATGTACACTCTTCCAGTCTCAAGATCCTTTACAGGATGATTTCCACCTCTGTGTCCGTACTTCATCTTGTGTGTATCTGCACCTGTTGCAAGAGCCATAAGCTGATGTCCAAGGCAGATGGCGAAGATTGGAACATCCGAATCATACAGCTTTTTAATCTCATCTATAATAGGTCCGCAATCCTTTGGATCTCCAGGTCCGTTTGAAAGCATAATTCCGTCTGGATTAGATGAAAGGATTTTTTCTGCCTTTGTGTGGGCAGGGTAAATTGTAACCTCGCAGCCTCTGTCGTTAAGAGACTTTGCAATATTCTTCTTTGCGCCAAAATCTAAAAGTGCAACTCTCTTGCCGCTGCCCTTAAGAACTGAGCTTGTGTCGCAAGTAACCTTTGTTACCACATCGCCTGTAGCATAAGCTTCAAGCTTTGGCTTGATTTCCTCAAAGTTGTAATTCTCATTTGTGGTAATCATTCCGTTCATTGTGCCCTTCTCACGAAGAATCTTTGTAAGGGCTCTTGTATCGATACCAGCAATACCTGGGATATCATGCTTTACTAAGAAATCCTGAATAGTACCTTCGCAACGGAAGTTTGAAGGGATACGGCTTAGCTCTCTTACAATAAATCCATCTGGCCATGGTCTGCTGCTTTCCATATCTGGTGTGATTCCATAGTTACCAATCAATGGATAAGTCATACAAACTGCCTGCCCCGCATAAGAAGGATCTGTAAGAACCTCAAGGTAACCTGTCATTGAAGTGTTAAAAACGATTTCGCTGACAACCTCTCTTGTGGAACCGATGCTTGTTCCCTCAAAAACTGTACCATCTTCCAAAATTAAAAATGCTTTCATCTTACTCCTTTTCTACCCTTTTATTTTTTACAAAAATCCAAGGTAAGTTTTTACCTTGGATTTTATGATTATCTGAAGTAATCTACGCCTGCCTCAAAGAGCTTCATGTCCTGGTTTCCGTAGATGTTGAGAGCTACGCCGTCGCCTCTACGTTCTGCATGACACATCTTACCGTATACACGTCCATCAGGGCTGGTAATACCCTCAATAGCGCAGTAGCTTCCATTGATGTTCCACTCTTCATCCATTGTAGGATTTCCGTTTTCATCAACGTACTGTGTAGCAACCTGTCCGTTCTCAAAGAGCTTCTTAATCCACTCTTCTGAAGCAACGAAACGTCCCTCACCATGAGAGGCTGGAGAGCAATATGTCTCACCAAGCTGTGCACCTGCAAGCCATGGTGACTTGTTGCTGACTACCTTCGTATATGCGATTTTTGAAATATGACGTCCGATTGTGTTGTATGTAAGTGTTGGAGCATCCTCTTTCTGTGTATGAATCTCGCCGTAAGGAACAAGACCAAGCTTGATAAGTGCCTGGAAACCATTACAGATACCAAGCATAAGACCGTCTCTGTTATTGAGAAGTCCGTGGATAGCTTCCTTCATCTTTTCGTTTCTAAATGCGGTAGCAAAGAACTTTGCAGAACCCTCTGGCTCATCACCGGCAGAGAAACCACCTGGGAACATAACAATCTGTGACTGAGCAATTGCTCTTGAGAATTCGTCAACTGACTCTCTGATATCCTCTGCTGTCTGGTTCTTAAATACCTTTACGTTTGTGATAGCACCAGCATTTTCAAATGCTCTTGCTGAATCGTACTCACAGTTTGTACCTGGGAATACTGGAATAAATACTCTAGGCTTTGCAATCTTATTCTTGCAAACATAGAAGTTCTTTGACTCATAGAGTCCTGTATCTACAAGAGATGTATCCTCGTGACTGCGTGTCTTGAATACCTTCTCAAGTGTGCCAGTCCATGCAGCGATTGCCTCGTCTACAGAAATCTTTACATCCTTATATGTGAATGTAGCATCGTCTGTAACCTCACCAACCTCAAAGCCACAGTCTGAAAGGCCGCGCTTCTCAAGCTCGTTGATGATTGCAAGTGCTCCATCCTCTGAAACTTCTACTACGATATCTCCGATTACACAGCCGAAAAGTAATACTGACTGGCAGGCATCGTGAAGCTTAACACCAAGCTTGTTACCGAATGCCATCTTTGAAACAGCAGGTACAAGTCCGTATGCATCAAGTGCATAAGCAGCCTTGATATTTCCAAGCTCAACCATTTGTCTTACAACCTCGAAGATTGCCTTTGCCTGCTGGTAGTTTGGCTGATCGTAATTGTCACGAAGAATTCTGAGTAAAAAGAGCTTGTCGCCAGCTTCCTTTAACTCAGGTGTAACAATATCCTGCTCCTTAGCAACATCTACTGCGAAAGAAACAAGTGTTGGAGGAACATCGATTTCATTGAATGTTCCTGACATAGAATCCTTACCACCGATTGAAGGAAGTCCGAATTCCATCTGTGCCTTATATGCACCAAGAAGTGCTGCAAATGGCTGGCTCCATCTCTTTGGATCCTCGCTCATTCTGCGGAAGTACTCCTGGAATGTAAATCTAATCTTCTTGTAATCACCACCAGTTGCAACGATACGAGCTACTGACTCTAATACCGCAAGCTGTGAACCGTGATATGGTGACCATGAGCTGACATATGGATTGAAGCCGTATGCCATCATTGTAACTGCATCTGTCTTACCGTCAGCTACTGGTACCTTAGCTACCATAGCCTGTGTCTCTGTAAGCTGATACTTTCCACCGAAAGGCATAAGTGTTGAACCTGCACCGATTGAACCATCGAACATTTCAACAAGACCCTTCTGTGAACACTCGTTAAGATCTGCAAGTGAATCAAGCCAAGCTGCCTTAAAGTCGCCCTTTGCAACATCCTCTGCAACCTTCTCGATACCAATCTTATCAATGTACTTATCTTTGCTGTCTGGAAGCTCTACATAAACATCTGTCTCCTGGTGAGCACCGTTTGTATCAAGGAATGCTCTAGAAAGGTTAACGATTTCCTTACCTCTCCAGTTGAGAACAAGACGTGGCTCCTTAGTAACAACAGCAACCTCGATTGCCTCTAAGTTTTCCTCAGCTGCATACTGAAGGAACTTATTTACATCTGCTGGAGCAACAACTACTGCCATACGCTCCTGAGACTCTGAAATAGCAAGCTCAGTTCCATCGAGACCTGCGTACTTCTTTGGAACCTTATCTAAATCAACTGTAAGACCTGGAGCAAGCTCACCGATGGCAACTGAAACACCGCCGGCACCAAAGTCATTACACTTCTTAATTATATAAGAAACTTCTTCTCTTCTGAAAAGACGCTGAATCTTTCTCTCTGTAGGTGGGTTACCCTTCTGAACCTCAGCACCACAAACTGCTGTAGACTCTGTATTGTGTGCCTTTGAAGAACCAGTAGCACCACCGATACCATCACGACCTGTACGTCCACCAAGGAGGATGATCTTATCTCCTGGATCAGAGTTTAATCTCTGAACAGCACGTCTTGGTGCAGCACCCATAACAGCACCAATCTCCATACGCTTAGCTACATAGTCTGGATGATAAATCTCTTTTACGTATCCTGTAGCAAGACCAATCTGGTTACCATATGAGCTGTAACCGTGAGCAGCCTCACGAACAAGCTTCTTCTGTGGAAGCTTTCCTTCGATTGTTTCCTTTACAGAAACTGTAGGGTCAGCTGCACCTGTAACACGCATAGCCTGATATACATAAGTACGTCCTGAAAGTGGATCACGGATTGCTCCACCAAGACAAGTAGCAGCGCCACCAAATGGCTCGATTTCTGTAGGATGGTTGTGTGTCTCATTCTTGAAGTTGATGAGCCACTCTTCTTCTGTTCCATCTACGTTGATTGGAACAACGATTGAGCAAGCGTTAATCTCATCAGACTCTTCCTGATCATCAAGCTTGCCGTCAGCCTTAAGACGCTTCATTGCAAGAAGTGCAAGGTCCATAAGGCATACAAATTTATCATCTCTATCCTTGTAGAGAATCTTGAAATTATCAAGGTAGTCATTGAAAGTATCCTGGATAGGAGCCTTGTAGTAGCCGTCCTCGATAGTAACGTTCTTAAGTTCTGTAGAGAAAGTAGTATGTCTACAGTGATCAGACCAATAAGTATCTAATACTCTGATTTCTGTAACAGTTGGATCTCTATGTTCGTCATTGGAAAAATAGTTCTGAATGTGAAGAAAATCCTTAAATGTCATAGCAAGATTTAAGGAATCATATAAAGTGCGTAAATCTTTCTCAGCCATAGAAATGAAACCGTCAAATGTATTGACGTCGGCTGGCTCATCGAAATTATTAGAAAGAGACTCTGGCTTATCAAGAGAAGTCTCTCTAGAATCAACAGGATTAATACAATGCTTTTTGATAGCATCGAATTCGTCATCAGTAATGCTACCCTCAATAACATAGGTAGTCGCTGTGTGGATAGTAGGCTCTTCATTTTCATTTAAGAGCTTAAGACACTGCTCAGCAGAATCGGCACGCTGGTCGAACTGGCCTGGCAAAAACTCAACAGAAAAGACACGACCATTGTAATCAAATGTCTCTTCGTAAACATCATCAACAGGAGGCTCAGAAAACACTGTCTTAACTGCTTTCTTGAAAACGTCGTCAGAAACATCCTGAACGTCATAACGAATCAGAACTCTAACTCCTGTAACATCCTTGATGCCTAAGTAACTTCCTATTTCGGAAAACAGTGACTTGGCAGATACTGCAAATTGTGGCTTTTTCTCAACGTAAACTCTTCTTACTTTGCCCACATTACACCTCCGTATTATTAACTTGAAATCTGTGAGACAAGACTCCTGCTATGAAATTTGGGCCACTAAAAACTAGTAAAAATAGCAGGTAGCCTCACAGTTAAAAAGAGTATAACACAAAAAATTCACAACTCCTAATAATATTTTAGTCCTTTTTCTTCCAGAAATTTGTTAATTTTAACGAAACCTCATCAACCGTGGTAAATTCTGCATCATTCCATTCTCGTGGAAATGTTTTTCTATAGCTTCCAAAACGGAATCTCTCATCAAGTAGTGCAATAACACCAACGTCATCTTTAGTACGAATCAGTCGGCCTGCTGCCTGGATTACTTTATTCATTCCAGGATATAAATACGCATATTCGAATCCGTTCTTTCCCTCATCATCGAAGAAGTCGGACATAAGCTTTCTCTCATTTCCCACCTGTGGCAAGCCCGCCCCCAGGATAATGGAACCAATAAGCTTTCCACCAACCAGATCAATTCCCTCTGAGAAGATTCCACCAAGTGTACAAAATGCCACCATGGACTTCTCTCTCTTCTTCTCGAATTCTAGTAGGAAATCTTCTCTCTCCTGCTCAGTCATATTCTGCTGCTGAATAATTATCTCAACATCATCGCCAAAAGCCTGATACTTTTCATGGATGTCCTCCAGGAATTTATATGAAGGACCAAAGACCATATAATTTCCCTGCTTCGCATTTACGATAGTCTGAATGTATCTGGCAAACTTCACATATTCATCTTCACCACGTCTGGTGTACTTGCTGGTAACATCTGTGCCAAGAAGAAGTAATCTATTCTGCTGGTCAAAAACTGAATCAACATATATAGCATATACGTCTGTAATATTGCACAGCAAATCCTTGTAATAATCTATTGGCAAAAGTGTGGCACTAAAATATACAGTGGCTCTTGCCATGGCAAGTCTCTGCTGAAGCTGAGCCGAAGGATCAATGCAATATAAATGAAGATTGAAATTCTTATCATCATCAAAATCACAATAGATTCTGTAGTGGTCTGGATCCTGCTGGTAAGCAAGTGCTGTAAAGTTTCTAAGTCTGAAATAGAAATCCAAAACCTCATCCTGATAGATTCCAAATTTCACTTCTTTCTTAAAGAGCTGCTCGAAAATCATCTGAAGATTATCGCATGCATTTAACAACATGTCGATATCACTAAGCACAGTGATATCCCTGTCGCATTCTCGTTTATACTCAAGCATGATTCTGTTACACTTCTCTAAAGCGTTCACCAGCTTTTTGCTGACAGGCTTGGCATATCTTTTAATAGAAAGAATCTCTTCTTTTATAAGAGTCTCCGAGTACATCTCTCTGGCACGATCTACCATATTGTGAGCCTCATCGATAAGGAAGATGTGCTCACCATTTCTTCCCTCGGCAAAGAAACGCTTCAGGTAAACATTTGGATCAAAGACATAATTGTAATCGCAGATGATTCCTTCACACCATGTGCTCACATCAAGTGCCAGTTCAAATGGACATACAACATATTCCTCTGCGTATCCTAAAACCACATCTCTTGTGATAACTGTTTCCTTTGTGATGATTTCATATATAACATCATTTACCCTGTCGAAATGCCCTCTTGCATATGGACAGTTATCAGGATTGCAGTCGGCTTCATCGCAAAGGCACATCTTTTCCTTTGCAGTAAGCATAATAGTCCTGCCCTCATATCCATTTTGTGAAAGAAGGCTATATGCATCACGCGCAGCCAGTGCCGTAGCAGTCTTTGCTGTAAGATAAAACACTCGCTCAGCAAGATTCTGTCCAAGTGCCATTACAGCAGGGAAAACATTGGCGATAGTCTTTCCTGTGCCTGTAGGGGCCTGCATAAATAAAATTTTCCTTCTATATATACTGCGATAAACATCGGATACAAGTTTCTTCTGTCCATCACGATATTCGTATGGGAACTCTAATCCCTGAACAGACTCCAATACCTCCTGCTTGTGATAGTACTGAAAATCTGCCCACTTTTTAAATATATTTATTATGGTAAGAAACCATTCTTCTATTTCATCAAATGAATATGTCTGATTGAATCGCTTTATTTCTTCCGTCTCCAGACTGACATAAGTCATCTGCACATCTATCTCAGGAAGATTGTACTCGTTGGCAATCATATAGGCGTAACACTTTGCCTGTGCCTCATGAACAAGCACTGGCTTTTCAAAGGTCATTACATCCATGTACATGCCTTTTATCTCATCCACAGTAGCTGACCAGACAGTGCCATCCTCATCCATATCTAAAACCACACCATCAGCTCGTCCCTCGAGACCAATAATGTAATCATCATATTCAACCTGATATTTCAGAGGAACTTCTGCACGATAAAAAGGACCCATAGAGTTTTGTATCTTTCTATGAATCCTGCTACCTTCCTGCATTGCCTCAAATGGATCAACAGAACCTTTACGGTCATCTATATCTCCCTCTCTAAGCAAAAACTCAACAAGGTTCCTGACGGATATATTAATTTGTGCTTTTTCTCCTTCCGGAGTAACTAATCGCGCAACTTTCATACAATAATTATTCTCTCATATAATCAGAAACTCACCAGAACTTTTCCAAAGAAAAAGCCTGTGAGTAACTCACAGGCTTAATTATACATTATTCGATTTTATGCAACAACGAACTTTTGTACAGCATTCTTAAATGAATAATCTTCTGGATTGTTAAGGTGAACACTTAACTCTCTCTTGATGCCCATTGCAATGACACCCAAAAGTGACTTTCCATCAATGTAAACTACTCCGCTATGTAAATCTACATCGCCGCCACACTGAGCAGCTGCCTTTACAAATTCCTCTGCATCTGCTGTATTTTCTAATCTAATCTTAAACATTTTAAATAAAACTCCTATTACTAAAACAAACAGTATACCAAAACAGTTTAGTAATATATAACATCATTTTTCTGTACTGTCAATGCCAGAAATACTCATAAAAAATCACTATTTGTATATTAAATAACAACTATTAGAAATTGCCTATAATTCGATTGTAGTTATTAATACTGCGTTTCCTGCTAAGCCTTTATTTTCAAGCTTTGTACAATTCGCGCATTTTTTCAGTTTCCCAATGTAAAGGTTTTTGAAAATTCAAAATAAAGCAAGTATTAACAATCATTTTTTGTATTATATCAAATACAAAGCCTCGGATATTACTATCCGAGGCTTAATAGACATTTAGTATTTGAATGATTTTGATTATATTTGATTACTCTATAAACATATCTCCATACCACTTAAGTGCTTCTACATATGCATCGTAAACAACATGCATTTCAATATCCTGAAGCACCATAAGACGAGATACTTCCTGCCAATCTCCAGCTTCGTAGCTGAGAAGGAACTCAAGCTGTGGTGAGAAGATACCATCATCATTAATAAGTGCCTTCTTGATTTCAGCACTAACACCAACCTGATTTAATGCATCTTCCATTGGCATATCAAGGATAAGATTTAGCAGTGAGAATAATCCCATAAGGAATAACTCATCTTTGCGCATAGCATAATCAAATGCTGGTGCAAGGTTCTCAGCAAATCTAGCTCTAATAAGTGATAATCTTGTAATCTCATTTGGCTTACCAGCTGCCAACTCATTAAATAATGTAGTATTAAGCCAGCGGCGAATCTCCTTCTGACCCAAAAGAGCTGTAGCCTGATTAATTGATCTAATATTCGAATTAATAGTAAGCTTATTTGCAATCTTAAGAAGCTCAATAGATAAAGCTGGATCCTGTGCAACTACGTTTGCAACATCCTCTAAATCGAAGTCTGACTGATTAATCACAGTCATAAGCTTCATATAATTAATTTTGATAGGAGTAACCTCTGTATCCTGTGTATTAATAGGAACTCTAAAGAAAGTACCCTCGAATATCTTGAATAAACCAGAATCCTTTGCCTTATCAAACTCTTCTTTCGAATGAAGATTTTCGGCACAGAAAGTCATTTTTGGCAATACCTTTTTGAACGCCTGTACTTGCTCAACAATGTCTCCAGAATCGGCATTAACAAGGAAAATATCAAAATCATCAAGCATAGATTTATATTCTTCTATGCTAGTAATAGGAAGATCTTTTATTCCTAATTTAAAGCCTTTACTCTTCAAGTCATGTAAACGCTTTTTATAAGAATCTTCTGGCTTTATAGTATGGTCCATAAGAAGAACTATTCGACCATCAAAACCAGTTAACTGCTGTTCAATGTTTGCAAATAATGAGATGTTATTAATAGGAATAATAATATCGCAATTTGCAACTAAATCGTCCTCTGAGATGCTCTCAAATACCTCAATTCCGACGATTGACCCTGCTCCATCGTACTTTCCTGCAGCAAGTAAATGTGGATTCTCGAACATGTTCTCTTTCTGTGCATACAAGCAGTACGCAGCCACTGACATGTCTTCGTAAAATAGTGGTACTAATGTAGCTAGCATAACCCTTCTCCTTTTTTAAGCCCCGTATTTTTAATAAAAACCCCATAAAGTATTCTGACAGAATTGTCTGAATATTTATAATTAATTATAGCACTCCACATTTTCATATTCAATTAATTGCACAAAAAAAGAGCTGTAAATCTTAGATGATTTACAGCTCTAGGTCAAACAGGGGACGAGAGAATCGAACTCCCACCAAAGGTTTTGGAGACCCCTATCATACCATTTGACCAGTCCCCTAAATCGTAAGCGAAAAACCCAAAATTGATTTGAGTCCCTCACCCACGCGACTTAATGATAATAACACAATATCTAGTCGCTTTCAATAGAAAAATCACAAAAACTTCACATTTTTTTCGGGTTTTTGTCATAAAAAAATTCTTGCTTTTTAAAGCAAGAATTTCTTAGTGGAGACGGAGAGATTCGAACTCTTGACCCCCTGCTTGCAAGGCAGGTGCTCTCCCAACTGAGCTACGCCCCCATATAATTTCGTTGCTCTATATTCAAAATAGCAAGCTTAATGCTTGCTACTACATCTTGTAGCAACCTCAAAACTTCACACAGTAGGACTTAGTATCCTATACGCTAAACATCTTTATAGAATAAACCTTCGATCTATTAGTATTCATCAGCTGAATGCGTTACCGCACTTACACCTTGAACCTATCTACCTTATCGTCTTTAAGGGATCTTATCTCCTTGAAGGAGGGGATATCTCATCTTGAGGGGGGCTTCACGCTTAGATGCCTTCAGCGTTTATCCCGTCCAGACTTGGCTACTCAGCTATGCCGTTGGTCGACAGCTGATACACCAGTGGTCCGTCCACCCCGGTCCTCTCGTACTAGGGGCAGCTCCTCTCAAATATCCTCCGCCCGCGCCGGATAGGGACCGAACTGTCTCACGACGTTCTG
>NZ_AUJB01000004.1 GCF_000424005.1 Pseudobutyrivibrio ruminis CF1b
TCTGCTTTCAACACCAGATAACTGATTTCTAAGTTCTCTGATTCTTGCCTGACGTCTTCTTTCTGCTTCCTCGGCTTCGCGACGAGCTCTTTCTGCCGCCTCAGCACGAGCTGCTTCAATATCTGACATGTTTTTACTCCTTTAAAATTATTGTGGCAGCCTGAGCTGCCACATATAAACCTGAACTATAAATTAGCCTTCGTAGCTTAAGTTTGCTGAAGCTTCTGAGTCGATAGTCTCTAAGTTGCTAGCTGATGTCTGTACGTTTGTACCAAGTGTATCAAGCTCTACAACATACTTCTGTAAATCCTCATTTAAGCTGTAGTAAACTTCTAAAAGCTTGTCGCTTGCTGAACCAAAAGTCATCTCTGAGATCTCATCAACTGTGCTCTTAATAGATGCAAGCTCCTGTGATAAATCTTCGCTAAATGTAACGAGCTGCTGTCCGCTCTTTGCTATCTCTGCAACGGTTCCTTTAATTGCTCCCATTTCCTATTACCTCAACTTTCTATGCGTTGTATGCGCTTGCTCCCTGAGCAGCAACATCCTCATAATTTGTCTTTGTCTGATCTAACCACTGATGAATCTTCATCAACTCCTGTGACATATCCTTCATCTTTGTAGAAAGTCTGTTGAGATAATCTACACATGCTGTAGCTTCAACACCTTCCCAGGCATCTGTAAGTGGTCCCTGTAAATTGCTTACCTGTAATGTAAGTGCATCAAGATTGTCTGCACCCTTGCTAAGCTGTGCAAGTAACTGCTCAACTTCTTCAATGTTCATACCTGTTAATGACATTTTTTCAATTCCTCCTTTGTCCCGCGGTATCTATATCACATAATGCTTATTATTTGCATTCTTGTGGCTAATTATTTATAAGCTGATATGCTTATTACTTCCTGTTATCTTGATATCATCTTCCATCTCAAAGAGAGAATTATTAGCTTCATAATCTGATAACAGAGTTGTTTCTTCTGTACCCAACAGAGTGGTTTCTTCACAACCTAAAACTGTAGTCTCTTCTGTCTCTAAAACAGCAGTGGCGTCCACGCTACTTAGGATTACAGTCTCTTCATCCTCAAGGATGGTGGTTTCATTTTCCACATTTTTATTTAATGAGCCTGATGTGTTCCAGTTAAGTGTAGCCTTCTGTCTCTTTCTATCTCCAGCTGCTGCACGGCTCATCTCTTTATTCATACCCATTCCAGTCAGCACTCTGAAAGAATGTGGAATATTGAAAACTATAAAGATAACAATCGATGCTATTAGAAACACTATTGCTAATGCAAGCAAAATAACTGCTATGCTTTGGAATAGCTGTGTCTGTTCTGTAATTGTTTCTACGTTTGTTTGTAAATCCATAAATCTACCTACTCTAACATTGAAATAGTCTGCTTTGCCTTTTCTACGTTTGTGGCAAGCTCCTGCTCCAATTCAACAACACGCTCTGACTTATCAGAAGCGCTATCAATATCTTCCTTAACGTGCTTTTCTATGTTCATAAGCTGAAGCTGCATATCTGATGTAGATACACCAGCCTTCTTGAACTGATTAGCACTAACACAAATCTGAGATGCCATCTCCTTGTAGATTGCAAGGGCTGTATTGGCATTATCAGACTCAGTGATATTTCCTTTACAAAGAGCTACTAAGTCGTCCCAGTAGTTCTTATATGTAACCTCGCTGTCGCCTGTTTTATCAACGGCGCCAAGGTTAACATAATATTCAGCAATGGCTCCAAGGCGTTTTGCTCTTTCCATCTGGTTAGGGTTAAGATTTCCCTCTGCAGCCTTCTTAAACCAGTAGGCTGACTGCTGCTTGTTACCCTCGCCCTCGTAGCTGTAGTAATAAGCAAGACCAAGTCTGTAAGCAAAAAGACTGTAGCTGTCGGCATCCTGTGCCAATATCTGCTCGTATGTGTTTCTTCCACTGGTGCGGATAAGAATCTCACGAAGCTCTGCCGCTTCATCTGCCGAGAAATTTTCATCTGACAGATATACGTTATCTATAAGGTTGATATAGGAATCCACCTGTGATGGATATACAGCAATGGAATTAATAAGGGCTTCCTTCGAATCCGCTGCTGTAGCGCCACGGCTGGCATCCTCAAGAAGCTTGTCGTGATTTACCTGCTGTACATACTTGGAATAGCTGTAGCATGAGAATGAACCAATACCTGCTGCAAGAGTAAGGAATGCTGTAGTAAGGAAAATACCAAGCTTTACCTTTTCCTTGCAACGGTATGTCTCGTCCAGCTCATCATAATGCTCAAGTGCATAGAGCACTTCGTTACAGCTCTGATAACGCTTTTCTGGATCCAGCTGAGTACATTTAGCAACAATCTGCTCCAAGCCCTTAGAAAGAGATTCATCCCAATAGCGGATGTTTCTAATCTCATAAGGTGGCTCACTAGGATTCTTTCCTGTAACAAGATGATAGATAGTAGTACCAAGACAGTAGATATCTGTTCTGGCATCTGTCTGTCCACGTCCACCGAACTGCTCTGGCGCCGCATAACCTCTTGTACCAAGACATGTGGTATCCTCGATGTTATCCACCTTATATTCACGGGCAGTGCCAAAGTCGATAAGAACGATGGTGCCGTCCGGCTTAAGCATGATATTACCAGGCTTCAAATCTCTGTAGATGATAGGTGGATTCTGTGAATGAAGATATCCAAGCACATCACAAAGCTGCTTTGCCCACTCGATAACATACTCCTGTGGCTGAGGTCCTAACTCATTAACCGCCTTGCTGAGAGTGTTACCTTCCACATAGTCCATAACGATAAGGATTGAATCCTCATGATCGATGATATCTACAATACTTGGGAGGTTTGGGTGAGAAAGATTTTTAAGCATCTCTGTCTCTGTCTTGATGCTGGCCATATTGATTTCTGATGCAGCTGCTGCATCTTTACGAATCTCTTTGATAGCCCACTGCTTATTGGCTCTTTCGTTCATTGCCAAATAAACAACGCTCATTCCACCCTGGCCAATCTTATTTAATATTTTGTATTTCTTATCAATTACTGATCCAATTTCTAACATATAACTCTTAAATCGAGATAATCAGACCTGAAACATTGTCTGACTCTCCTCTGTTCATAACCATTTCGGCCAACTTCTTAATACCGTTACGCTGTGGGGCAATCCCCATAATTTCTTTATCTTCCAGCTTTCTCCAAAGACCATCCGAGCATAACAGGAAATTCATATTGCGCTCGATTTTGCCTGTAAAGAAATCCGGTGAAACACTTTCCGAAGCACCTATGCACTGTAAAAGCATACTTTTCTTATCACTGTGCTGGGCCTCTTCCTCTGTCATTCTGCCTAGCTCTATCTGCTGCTGCACATAGCTGTGGTCATGGGATACCTGAGTAAGCTGCTTCTTATTGAATCTGTATGCTCTGGAATCACCAACATTCATAGTCATGTATTCGTCACCAACTATGATGATTGCCACTACAGTTGTGCCTAAACGGATACCATTGTTGTTTCCATATGCCTTGAGCTTATCATTCATTTCTGTGACAACTCTTTTCCACTGGCATTCTACTCTTGAAAGTAGCTGGCCAACAGAACTGACATCAGCCGATTTGTCTAATGCCTCGGTTATATTTTTATCCAAAAGTATCTGTGGAAGCTCTGTCTTAAACCATGTATCCATCCTGTTAACAAAGGCTGAACTGGCTACTTCTCCACAGGACAATCCACCCATGCCATCACAGAGAACACCTAAGCAGATATTCCCATAGCCTGCGGCTTTTGCCTGCTTTATCAACAAAGCATCCTGATTTACATTTTTTCTGGTGCCCATATCTGAATAGGCATCTACTTTAAAACCCATAAATATATTCCTATGCAAGATACTCAAACTCTTCATTTGAAAGCTTGATGATATCACCGCTGTTCAAAAGTACTGCACGCTCGCTCTCGATCTTTGTACCATTGATAAATGTACCGTTTGTAGAGTTGCAGTCCTGGATATATGCTCCGTTTCTTCCGCTTGTAATCATAGCGTGCTTTCTACTGATTGAGCTGTTCTTCTCAATGCAATAATCAGAATGTAAAGCATCCTTACCAATTACAAAGTTTGACTTGCTGAGAGAAATCTTCTCAGAAGTTCTTCTTCTAACGAGAGTTCCAAGATTCTGAGGTGCATTAAGATCCTCACTAAGTAATGATGTCTCTCCATCATTTACAGGAACTGCACTTAAAACTGTAGTCTCATCACTAACTGTTGCCTTTGGCTGAGCCATAGCCATGATGCTCTTCTGTGGAGTCTTGGCAGTTGGTGCTGTCATCTTTACAGAGTTCTTAGGTGTAGTGTCCATATCGAATACAGGACCGTTGTAAACCTTCTTCTCCTTCTTAGCCTTAGCAGCCTTTGGAGTATCCTTCTTGTCTCTGTTGATAATGTAAAGGATAAGACCTGCAACACCACAAACTACAACGAAGATAGCTACGAGGCTGATTACAATAATCATAGTCTCAGAAATACCCTTCTTAGCATTTGCCTTTGGAGCAACTACTGGCTTAGTGTTCTGAGTTGTAGTCTCTGTTTCTTCTACTTCCTCTTCTGCCTCTGCCTTTGGTGCGCTGTTTACCTGTGAATATGTAACTCCAAGTCCATCTAAAATCTTAGCAATCTTTGTAGAATCCAAAGCGCAGCTGTCCTCACCATTGTGCTTTGGTAAGTTCATTCCGATAACGTATCCGTTCTCGTCTACAAGTGGACCACCATAATTGTTGAAATCTGTCTCAGTGTTGTTCTCGATTACCTGAACACCTTCGTACATGCCAAGGTTTGTGATTTCACCAAATGACATCTGTATCTGCTGATCAGAGTAATACTTTGTATCTGACTCAAATGAAACCATCTCTGGGAGACCTAATGCATAAACAGCATCGTTTACTTCATATGGAAGATTATTTACATCGTATTTTTTGTTTGTAAGAAGCTTAAGTGGTGTTCTTGTGTAGATAGGCTGTGGAAGCTGAAGAACTACCATATCAAGCTCACTGCTGGATGTAAGAATTGCAGCATTTAATACTACGTCACCCTCGATTACTACTTCTGTAGCAAGTCTGAGGTTGATAGAAGTTGCTTCTTCACCGTTAATTAATCCGTAGTACTGGCAAGCAGCAGCTAATGTTTCCTGGTCTGGATTAACAACATCTTTGCTTGTAATAACGTACTCAGTACCCTCTGGATTACCGATGATAAATCCAGTACCACCAACAACAAGACGCTTCTCTGAAGTATCGTCTACTATTACTGTGTTTACCTGCACAACACCCTGCTTAGCTGTCTCAGCATCTACTACGTTGTCTGCAGCAGCTACTGGTGTAACTGGTGCAAGGGCGATACCCATTGCAACGATAAGTGTGCAAAGTCTCTTTAATGCTTTCATTTTTTTCTCCTATTCTTCTTTCTTTATATGCTTAATTAATAATCTCAGCTAATAACTGAATGCTCAGCTATTGGTTCAAATCATTAAATTATAGTCACCATTCACAGTCACAGGGACTGTGAATAGTAACATATAAAACTAATTAGTGCTTTCTCTTCTTGAAAGCAAATGCACCTGCAAGAACAAGTGCTGCTACAGCAATAACTCCTACTACTGCAAGAGTCTTTGTTGAGCGAAGTGCTGCCGCTACTGCTGGCATACCTGCATCAAGCTTAGCTGTAGGTGTGAGGTTGTCCTCAAGTAATAACTCCTCAGCCTTAACTGATACAAGAAGGTTGTTATATTCAACCTTTGTAACGTTACCAGCAACGTCTGTACTCTGGATTGTTACCTTCTGGTAATCATCCTTTGTAGGAATTGTAAGTACTTCTGTACCACCATTCTCGTTAAGCTCAGCTGCTGTGAAGCTAGCAAGCTTCTCGTCGTTTAAGTAAACCTTCATGTCAGTAACACCGATTGTATCTGTTACGTTAACTGAGAAGTCGTGGCTCTCCTCTTCGTAGATACCACCATCCTCAAGACCTGAAACGATAACACTTGGTGCGGTCTTATCAAGAAGGAACTCAACCTGAGCGTCCTTAGACTGATTACTCTGCTTATTAGTAGCTCTGTCCTCAGAGAATACTGTTACTGAATAAATACCATCCTTGTTGAAGTTTGCCTTGCCAACGTTGTAGCTGATTGAATGCCATCCGTTAGAGTTTGTCTTATCATCTGTTGTAAATGAAGCACCCTCTCTGAGCTCCTTAACGCTACCATCGAAAGCTACTGAAACTTCCTTCTTTGTTACGGCATCAACGTTGATCTCTGTGATAACAACATCCTGTGGCTTTGTTACATAATAACCATCAACCATAGCCTTTGTTGCATCGCTGAGAACGAAGATAGAACCGTGTCTGTTAAGTGAGTACTTAACTGTCTTCTCTACTGTGTTACCAGCAAGGTCAGTAAGTTTTACTGACAATGTATAAAGATCATCGTTTTCCTTATCATGTGCCATATCAGCAAATGCGTAAGTAAACTGCTCTGTACCACTTGTCTTTGTAATGCTTGGTGAAACCTTTCCTCTGTTAGAACCAACAAGAGAAATCTCTGTACAAGCATCTGTAAGGTTTGTGTCCTTTGATACTACAACAGGAGCAACCTTACCGTTGTTAGCTGACATGTCCTCTACACCAGAAATCTCAAGCTCTGGAAGAGTCATATCAATAACGAAATCTTCTGAAACGTACTTCTCTGATAAGTTACCAGCCTTATCCTCAACTACGATGTTGAAACCGTAGCGTCCATCAGTATCGAAGAGAATGTGTGTAACATTCTTAAGATCTGATGAAGAATATCCCTTAACTGCAGGAACTGCATTCTGCTCTGCTGAGTTCTTTGTAATAGTAACCTGATCAGCTGTGAAGTTCTTCTCTGTAAATGTAAGCTCAGCCTTACGTGCTGCCTTGAAGTAATTTCCGTTTAATGAGCTGTTGTTATCGAAATCTACATCGATAACTGGAACAGTCTTATCGATTACGAACTCAGCGTTGTAACCATCCTCATTGCCCTCAGCGAATACGTACTTGTTACCAGCCTTATCTTCAAATGTAAGCTCTCCGATAGAGTAGATACCGTCCTTATCAAATACGATAGAACCTGTATACTTACCATTTGAACCAGTCATCTCATGAACTGTAGCTGAACCTTCCTTAGCAATGATCTGTACCTTGCTCATAGTAGCTTCTCTGCTGTCGATATTTCTGTCTTCGAAAACAAATGTGGCTGTTCTGTCAGCCTTGTAGTACTTCTCATGCTTTACATCGTGATTGTCGAAAGACACCTTCACTGTAGGAGCTGTCTTATCAATTACGAACTCTTTGTTATAAGCGCTATCGCTGTCATCTGCAAATTCGAATGGGTTACCAGCCTTATCAACAAACTTGATTTCGCCGATTGAATAGAATCCATCCTGCTTGAACTCGATAGTACCTGTGTACTTGCCGTTTGAACCTGTCATCTTGTTAACTGTGGCTGCGCCTTCCTTAGCGTTAACAGTTACAAGGTTCATGTTAGCTTCTTTGTCGTCAATATACTTATCAGTAAGAACAAATGTAGCTGTTCTTGCTGCGTTGTAATATTTCTCGTTCTTAAAGTTGTGATTATCAAATGTAATCTTAAGCTTTGGAGCTGTCTTATCGATGATGAACTCATCCTGGTTCTTGATTTCTGTGCAGTTACCTGCTAAATCGTAAATCATACCAGTTAATTTGTGCTCGCCTTCGCCAGCTACGTTAAGCTTGATTGTATCTGTGTCAGCCTTTAATGAAGCCTTATTTCCAGATACTTCGATGTATGACTTCTGATCAAGGTATAAATCTGCAACCTTAACTGAAACTACTACATCCTTGTTATAGTACTTGCCGTTTAATTTCTCGGCACCTGATGTATAAACTGGCTCCTCGAATGTTGGTGCAGTCTTATCAATGATGAACTCGCTCTCACCAGTGATAGCTGTGCCGTTACCTGCCAAGTCATAGATTGTACCAGTTAATTTGTGTACGCCTTCACCTGTTACATTGAGGCTAATCTTATCCTCGCCTGCCTGTAAGTAAGACTTCTGGCCTGAAACTTCGATGTATGAGCATGTGCTAAGGTTTGCATCACTTACCTTAACTGATGTCTCAACATCCTTCTTATAGTACTTACCATTTAATCTGTCAGCATCTGACTTGTATGCTGGTGTCTTAAATGAAGGAGCTGTGTTATCAATATATGTACGAATATCTTCTGAATGATACTTGTAACCATGAACATCAAAAGTAACTCTGTAGATGTGCTCACCATCAACATTAGCTGGAACTACAGCCTGGATTGTATTCTTATATACAACGTCAACAATTGGGAATATGAACCAATATCCAACGATTTCCCTCTTAGCCTCAGTAGATACTGTAGCCTTAATAGCTGAAGAAATAGCTTTTCCACTAGCATCTACCTCTGTAATTGTTGCTGTGTTTGCATTAACAGGAGATGTAGTCTTACCTGTATATGTGATTGTTAAATCTTCACCCTTAACGCTCTTTGAATACCATTTGTTATTGATATTATTTTCGTTAAGTACAAAGCCTTTTCCACCTGTTACCTTGCTTGAGAAACCAGATACAGCACATTCCTCGCTTACATTTCTAAGAATGTAATTAAGTGCCTGGCTATTATTGCCAGATCTGTTTATTCCACTTCTGCTTCCGTCCTTAAGCTTCTCACCAAGAGAATATTCAACCCTTACACCAGAAATATATGCTGTATTGCTATATGTCTCTGCTGAAGTCCAATTGAAAACAGCAACACCATTCTTAAATGAAGTTGGAGCTATCTTAATTGACTCAGAATGATTATTTGATGTAACACAAAGTTCTGCATAAAGTGCATCCTTTACATCCGCAAGTGTCTCATCGTTAAGAGCTTCGATTTTGGCTGTAATTTCGATCTGCATCTGCTCATCAAAAATAATGCACTGGATGTCCTCGTCATATGTACCTTCACCACCAGCGACAAGTGATGGAGCAACTGTAATCTCAGGTGTTGTATTTCTGCAGTCTTCAAAGTTTAAACATCCTGCTTTATCACAACGCTTAAGGTTCTCATTTCCTGATACTGGAACGAAGTTACATTCTTCAGTGAAGTGGAATTCATTTCCACAAACTGAACATGTACCAGTTGCCTTGTGAGTGTGGCTTCCATTACTTTCATAAGTGAAAGTTGTGCCTGTACATTCAACGTACTGTGTTTCCTTCTGCTCGTTACATACTGTACATGCTCTTGACTCGATGTGATAAAACTTTCCATCTCTCAATTCATTAGAGAAACATGGATCATACTCGAAGTCGCCTTCAAATGTGCATCTCTGACGGTTCTCATATTTCACCTCAGAACAATACTTACATTTGTAAACATCCTCATGATAGTGAACTCCATCTCTCCATGTGAATGTATGTAACTCATCCTGTTTTTCCCAGGTGTGATTGCCCCAGTAGCAATCCCATGCATGAGCCTGACGCTCTTCCTCTTCTTTTTTCTTCTTCTCTTCTTCTTCCTTTTTCTTCTCTTCCTCAGATTTCTCCTGCTTCTTCTCAACCTTGCTCTCTGAGAGCATAGCTGCCATATCAAGAGTCTCTGATGAATCGTTAGATAAGTCTAAAGAAACTGTTCTTTCAGATGAATCATCTGTATTTTCTATTGTAGTATTACTGTTGCTATCTTCTGTGATGTCTGTACCAGAAACGGTATCGTTAAGATTATTGCTAGAATTACTTGATGTTGTACTACTTAAACTATCTGTATTACCTGTTTCGCTTACTACTTCGTTTGAAGGCTGTTCACCTTCAACCACCGAATCGGCGTATACGGCGGTGTTACTAAATAACAATGCTGAAAGCATAGTCAACGCCACTAGCCGTCTTAACGTGGCGATTTTGTGTTGCCTTTTCAAATTACCTTTTCCCTTTCTCAATACTTATGACAATTTGATTAAGTACGTTGACTGGCTAGTTCATATAGCTTTCATACTTTTTTCACAAATTTATCACAAATGATAATTTATCATGATTATTAGGGATGGTCAATCAGCCTTTCTTGCCAAAAATCGGGTTTTAATGCCATGCATTTTATACAAATGGAAACATTGAAAAAAGGGGATATAGCACATTTGCTATATCCCCATATCATTTTTTGTGTATTATTTATTAATTTTCATCAACATACTTCTGGATGTTGCTTGCATTTGCGTATCTCTTTACGTCATCTCCGTTAACAACTACAAGTGTAGGTGCCTGCATAACGCCATATTTCTTTGTGAGATCCTGCTGCTCTTCTGCATCTACAAGGATGTACTCCTCGTCCTCGAGAATCTCTTTTGCACGTGCACAGTTAGGACATGTCTTTGTAGTGAAGAGGTACTTAACACCTGTAGCTGGCTCCTCTGAAACAATCTCGAGATTAACCTGTGGCATCTCCTTAGCTACGCGCTCCTTGTTCTGCTCGCCAGCGCGACGGCATACAGAACCTGCGATATCGTAAAGCTTACGATTCTTGAACTCCTGTGTCTTACCTTCGTTCCAGTTCTGTACTGGGCGATAGTAACCAGTGATACGGCTGTAAACCTCTGCTGTCTTTCCGCAGTGTGGGCATGTATAGTGCTCACCAGCGATGTAGCCGTGCTCCTTACATACTGAGTATGTAGGTGACAATGTATAATAAGGTAATCTGTAGTTTTCAGCAATCTTTCTAACAAGGTTTGCTGCCGACTCCCATGTAGGAAGCTTCTCGCCAATGAAGGCATGGAATACAGTACCTGATGTGTAAAGTGTCTGAAGCTCGTCCTGAACCTCAAGAGCATCAAAGATATCTGATGTATACTCTACTGGCATATGTGAGCTGTTTGTATAGAATGGTGTATCCCCTTCTTTACCAGCTGTTATGATATCTGGGAACTGCTCTCTATCGTGCTTAGCAAAACGGTATGTAGTAGACTCTGCTGGAGTAGCCTCAAGGTTATATAAATCACCGTACATCTCCTGGTAATCAGAGAGACGCTCGCGCATGTGATTCAAAACATCCTTAGCAAACTGCTGTGTCTTCTCGCTAGTCATATCTGCACGAAGCCAGTTAGCATTAAGACCTACTTCGTTCATACCGATAAGACCGATTGTAGAGAAGTGATTGTTGAATGTGCCAAGGTATCTCTTTGTATAAGGATATAATCCCTCATCGAGAAGCTTTGTGATAACGCCACGCTTAATCTTAAGTGAGCGAGCAGAAATATCCATAAGCTTATCAAGGCGTGCATAGAAATCAGCCTCATCCTTTGCCTGGTATGCAATACGAGGAAGGTTGATAGTAACAACGCCTACAGAACCTGTGCTCTCGCCTGAACCGAAGAAACCACCTGACTTCTTACGAAGCTCACGAAGATCAAGACGGAGACGGCAGCACATTGAACGAACATCGCTTGGCTCCATGTCTGAGTTGATATAGTTGCTGAAGTATGGTGTACCGTACTTAGCAGTCATTTCAAATAAGAGACGATTGTTCTCTGTATCTGACCAATCAAAATCACGTGTAATAGAATATGTAGGAATAGGATACTGGAAGCCACGTCCATTAGCATCACCCTCAATCATAATCTCAAGGAATGCCTTGTTAACCATATCCATTTCCTTCTTGCAGTCCTTGTATTTGAAGTCCTGCTCCTTGCCGCCAACGATAGCTGGAAGCTCTGCAAGGTCGTTTGGTACTGTCCAATCTAATGTAATGTTAGAGAATGGAGCCTGTGTACCCCAACGTGAAGGTGTATTCACACCATATATAAATGCCTCAAGGCACTTCTTAACTTCTTCGTATGAAAGATTGTCAGTCTTAACAAATGGTGCAAGGTATGTGTCGAATGAAGAGAAAGCCTGAGCGCCTGCCCATTCATTCTGCATGATACCAAGGAAGTTTACCATCTGGTTGCAAAGTACTGAAAGGTGCTTTGCTGGAGCTGATGTAATCTTTCCTGTGATACCGCCAAGACCTTCCTGGATAAGCTGCTTTAAAGACCAGCCTGCACAGTAGCCTGTAAGCATAGAAAGATCGTGAATGTGAATATCAGCGCTACGGTGAGCGTTAGCAATCTCCTCGTCATAAATCTCAGAGAGCCAATAGTTAGCAGTGATAGCACCAGAGTTGGACAGGATAAGACCACCTACAGAATATGTAACTGTAGAATTCTCCTTAACACGCCAATCCTCTACCTTAACATAGCTGTCTACAACGTTCTTGTAATCGAGAACTGTAGACTTCATGTTACGCATCTTTTCGCGCTGCTTTCTATATAATATGTATGCTTTTGCAACGTCAGTATATCCAGTCTGCTCTAATACGTTCTCAACAGAGTCCTGGATATCTTCAACAGAAATCTTGCCAGATTTGATTTTATTCTGGAAATCAGCCGAAACACGAAGTGATAATAAGCCAATGATATCGTCGTTGTATTCCTTTCCAGTAGCCTCGAATGCCTTTGCGATGGCATCGTTGATCTTGCCTAAATTAAATTCTGCAATTTCCCCATCTCTTTTTACAACTTCAAACAATTCTTCTCACCAATATTCCTTTCTCAATAAAATCTCCCCCAAAAGGACTCCCCAATTAACCTGTCTGATGTCCTAACCAAAGTGTTCTTCCAAGGTATTTTGACTGATTATATGTTATCAAAATATATAGTATGGGGTCAATGTCTAATCACTATATATAGTGCTTTTCGTCATTATTACCTAAAATCGATTTTGAGTTTTGATAATTTTCTAAGTAGAATCAAGATTCAACACACACAATATTTTGTATTTGAACACAAAAAAGACACACCACATATTGTAGTGCGTCTTTTCTGAAAATTATCTTGTTTGTAAGAATACTAACTCCTTTGATGCCTCCTCATCATTAGGGTAAGCATCAAGATATTGTGTCAGCACCTCTCTTGCTTCTTCAAAACGATATAGCTTTTCAAGTGCTGCTGCCTTGCCTTTCATAAGCTGTGGCATATTGCCGATGGAATCAAGACTCAACCCTGCCTCATAGTAGTCCAGAGCGTTCTCAAAATTGCCACTGGAAAGCTCTATATCTCCCAGTGTACCAAGGGCATCACTGGTAACCTGATCAGATTCTGCATACTCTTTAAGCAAGTCCTGGGCGGAAACATAATCTCCACCATCCTGGTAAATCTTGGCCAGATAAAGCTTTGCATCTATCACATCTTTTTCTATGGCTTCCTTCAAAAACTTCTCTGCGTCTGAGGTCTGACCAAGCATGTAATAGATTCGACCCTTGAAGTATTTTCCTTCAGGCGATTTGTCTGCCACATCTAAAGCATTGTTCAAATATACCAATCCCTGGTCTGTATACCCAAGTGCATTAAGATTCTTGTAAATCTCTATATAAAGCAGATAGTTCTTTTCATCAATAGCTATGGCTGAATCATAATCCTTAATAGCCTGGCCAATCTCTCCCTCGCTGGCATAAATGCTGCCTCTCAGGAAATATGGCTTGTAGTTTTTCTCATCATATTTAATAAGATAAGTATATGTATTTGCCGCATCCTCAAACTGACCATTCTTAAACTGGGCTGCAGCCTTGTAGTAATCCACATCAAGCTCCAGGTCTGTGACCTTTCCAATGGAGCACCCAAGTGCCTCATCAAAAAGTGCTATGGCATCTTCATATCTGCCTTCATCCATGGCTGCAATGCCCTGGTCACGGAGCTCAATCTCTTTTTGGTTATATTTGCTGCAGCCTGTGAAGCAAAGCGCAGCAATCAAAGTACACTCTATGATTAATAGTCTCTTTTTCATAACTAGTCTTCCTCAATAATATTTCTTTAAATAGATTAAAGTAATTGAAGAAAAATATCTATACTAAATATGCATTAAATTCAATTCATCTTCCAAACATTTTATTAAGAAAGAATTCAAGGATAATCCTAATAACTTTGCTCCCACAGCAGCCCTCTGATGTAACTGAGGATATATCCTTACATTAAATCTTCCAGAATATGGTTTTTCTGGCTCTACACCATCTTCCTTGCACCATTCAATATAGTCATCTACAGAGTTTCTAAATTCCCTTTCAAGTTCCTCTACTGAAGAACCCTGAAAAGTAATCACAGCTCTAGTATTTATTACTTCTCCCGTAAAAATATGCTGTTCATCATCAAATTCAACTTTTCCAATATAACCTTTATAGTTCATCATTTTAACTCTACTCTTACTCTTGAGCCATTTCCTTCTGAAACTTTTGCTCCTAAAGAAATAAATAAATGCTCTATTTCAGTCCACTTTATATCTGATTTCACTGGGTTAGTGAAAATATCTTTTAATATTTTTCTATCTTTACTATTCATATGGTACCACCTTATAGTACTATTTTCAATTTCTATTTTTTAACCTCACAATATCTAATATGTGATATAATATTTGCAAAATATCCATATTTACAGGTTTTATGAAGAAGGAGGTTTTTTACTTTTGGATGTTCACTTGTTAATCAAGCTTATTATTCTTTTATTATTGTTGGGATTGTCTGGATTTTTCTCTTCAGCAGAAACAGCTTTGACTACAGTTAATAAGATTAAAATTAAGACCATGGCAGATGATGGGGACAAGAAGGCTGCAAAGGTTCTTAAGGTTATAGGCCGTCCAAAGAAGATGCTTTCAGCCATTCTTATTGGAAATAACATTGTTAACCTGTCAGCATCATCACTGGCCACCACACTTGCTATTCAGCTTTTTGGGAGCTATGGTGCCGGCATCGCCACTGGTATTCTTACTTTACTGATATTGATTTTTGGTGAGATTACTCCAAAGTCTCTGGCTACTCTTAATTCCACCAAGCTTAGCCTTAGATATGCACCTGCTGTAGGCGGGCTCATGTGGGTTCTCACTCCTGTGATTGCCATCGTCAATTTCCTTGCTGGAATCTTCATCAGAATGTTTGGCATCGACCCAGATTTCAAGGATGAGACAATCACTGAGGAAGAAATCCGTACCATGGTAGATGTAAGCCATGAAAGTGGCGCCATCGAACAGGATGAGCGCACCATGATTCACAAGGTGTTCGATTTCTCTGATGCATGTGCCAAGGAGGTCATGATTCCTCGAATCGACATGACCATGGTAGATGCAGATGTGACATATGATGAGTTGATGGCCGTATTCAAGGAGGATATGTATACCCGAATCCCAGTGTGCGAGCCAGATACAGATAAAGTCTTAGGTATCGTAAACATGAAAGATTTCCTGGGTGTGGGACCTTCCGAGAATTTCTCCGTGAGAGATTATCTGAGAGATACCTACTTCACCTATGAAATGAAAAATGTCTCTGATCTTTTTGATGAGATGCGTGAGGAATCAGCTTCCCTCTCTATTGTTTTAGATGAGTATGGCGAGCTTTCCGGTATGATTACTCTTGAGGATCTCTTGGAGGAAATCGTAGGCGAGATTCGTGATGAATATGATGAGGATGAGGAAGACCCACTTGTTCGCTTAAGCGACAGGGAATATCAGGTTCTTGGTTCCATGAATCTTGAAGATCTTTGCCAATTGATTCCACTTGGTTTCACCAGTGATGACTACGATACCATCGGAGGCTACATAGTAGGTGCTTTTGACCACTTCCCAAATGTGGGCGAGACCTATGTTTCCGAGGATGGCACCATCATCCGAGTGCTTGCAGTAGAAAAGAAACGAATCACCAAGCTTCGCATCAAGCTACCTGCCCAAGCCACCCAGCAACAACAGTAAATATATTGATTATCAGACCCATTCCACTGACCAGCTGATACAGTCCATGTATTCCGCCGGAAATTGAATGGGTCTTTTTGTTTGCCGGGAGAATAAAGATAATCACACCTATGGTGTTTACAATTGCAAATATCCACAGACTTATCTCCGTTTTTAACCAGGTGTAAAGATAATAGTTCAAAGCCATGAAAATCAGGACTTCGCAGGTAGTCTTTACTTTTTTATTTCTTCTGTGACGCTGGAGTTCCAGATATTCATCCTCCCACTGCTCAATCAAATCATTGAAATAATGAATAATGTCGGAGGGAATCTCCGGCAATGGCTTTTTCCTGTTCTGTCCTTCTCTCTTTATGAGAAATCCATGTAAAATCTTCATTGGCTCACAGCCCATCTTGCTGTAAATATAATCCAGAGCTTTTACATCAGGCAGCTTCATGGCTTTTAGCATAAGCTTTCTCATGTACCGGTCATTTATAAAGAAGTAGTACAGTTCCTTTACTATTCCTCCTGATGTTTTGCCCTTTTCTGCAAGTAATAAAAACTGCCTTAAATAAATTGCTTTTTGATCATGCTCTCTTTTTTCCTGCATGTGACGAACAAAAGCTACTGGGATAGACAATAATCCAGCTATCGCCCAAACAATAAAACATAAAATAATAGTATTAAATTTCATAGTTCTCCTGTGAAACACAGTCGAATGACTTATAGAATAAAACGAAAAAACGACACGCGAAACGCGTGCCGTTAGAATATCATAATATTTTTTCTTTTGCAAGAGTGATTAAACTGTCTCTGGCTCTGGATATGTCTCTCCGAAAGTCTCAACTGTAACCTTCTTCATCTTCTGCTCCTCTGTTGGACGATCTGACCAATCTGTAGGAACCTCAGCAATCTTATTTACAACATCCATACCCTCGATAACCTTACCGAATGCAGCGTACTCGCCGTCAAGGTGTGGGCTGTTCTTGTGCATGATGAAGAACTGGCTTCCTGCTGAATCAGGAATCATTGTACGTGCCATTGAAAGAACACCTGGCTCGTGCTTAAGGTCGTTCTTGAAACCGTTGTTTGAGAATTCACCCTTGATAGAGTAGCCTGGGCCACCCATTCCTGTACCGTCTGGATCTCCACCCTGAATCATGAAGCCCTTGATTACTCTGTGGAAGATAACTCCATCATAGTAGTTGTGATTGATAAGGCTGATGAAATTGTTAACTGTGTTTGGGGCAATCTCTGGGTAAAGCTCAGCCTTCATGATATCGCCATTTTCCATTTCGATTGTAACGATAGGATTCTGTGCCATATTAAATCTCCTTTAAATTCTCTAATATTTCCTTAGCACCTGTAAGGTACTCATTTTCTACGTCAAAGATACGACCTGCGTCAGCAGCTGTAGCGAAAGCTCTGTCCATTGGAAGCTTTCCAATAACTGGAATGTTAAGACCAGCAGCTACATCATCGATATGGCTCTCACCGAAGATTTCGATCTTCTTTCCGCAATCTGGACACTTGATGTAAGAATAATTCTCCACAAGACCAAGAACTGGGATGTGCATCATATCAGCCATGTTGTAAGCCTTCTTAACAATCATCTGTACAAGCTCCTGTGGGCTTGTAACGATAACAATGCCGTCTACTGGAAGTGACTGGAAGCATGTAAGAGGAACATCACCTGTTCCTGGAGGCATATCTACGAAAAGATAATCAAGCTCGCCCCATGCAACATCTGTCCAGAACTGCTTTACAACGCCTGCGATAACAGGACCTCTCCAAACTACTGGAGACTCCTCATCATCAAGGATAAGATTAACTGACATAATCTTTGTGCCGTCCTCAGCAATCTCAGGAAGCATCTCGCCCTCTGCGCTTGCTGCTGCAGGACCATGGACACCAAACATCTTTGGAATAGATGGGCCTGTGATATCAGCATCAAGGATACCTACCTTATATCCTGCACGTGCCATAACACCTGCAAGTGATGATGTGATAAGGGATTTACCAACGCCACCCTTACCTGAAACTACACCGATTACATGCTTAATCTTTGAGTTAGCATTAGGTGCCTCAAGAAAAGCTGTATTTCTAACTCCAGCCTTAGCTGCCTCTGCTGAAGGACAACCTTCACATGAGCTACGTGAACAGCTGCTTGCTGAAGAACATGAACTATTCTCTGCCATTATTAGACCTCCTACTTTTTATTACTTTAATATATTTACATATAAATATGCTAAATATCCGCCAAATAGTATAACATAATAAATTTCATTTTGACGCACATTTCTTAATACATCTCAACACTACTCATCAAAAAGTCGGATTTTTATAGTGTTGATATATGTATCAACTTGAATATTCAGTTATCCACATTTTCCACAATTATGTTTTCTGAATTGAGGATAAGTTCAATCATGTGTTTATAACATGATTAATAGTCTGAAAGTTTAGTCTGGTAAAGTATGATTTTTCAAGGCTTAAAGCCTATTTGTAACCCAAGTGAGTCATATTTCAACGAACATATTTTTCCCACAAAGTTATCCACAATCGTTAATTTTATCCACCGGTGTTGAAAAAAAAGAAAAATTAATACATAATCATCTTGAGATATTATTTTAATGGGAGACACTATGACAGATACAAAAAAGGTCTTATCCTTTGCCGTTGAATTGGGAGATATTCTTCTGAGAAATGGAGCAGAGGTTTACAGGGTTGAGGACAGTGTCCTTGCCATCCTAAATTCATATGATATCACTGACTGTGACGTATACGTTCTCAGTAATGGTATCTTTGCCAGTGCAGATGAGGTGACTGAGCACGCCAGCTCAATGATTCGCCATGTCCCTATGTACCCAATGCACCTGGCCAGAATTGCAGCACTTAACAGTCTTTGCAGAGAGGTATGCGCAAAGAACATTTCAATAGAAGATGCCTGGGTAAAGCTGGCAGAATATAAAAAGCTTCCAGGGTACAGACTTCCAGCAATGATAATTGCCACAGGAATCGGCTGCGGCGGATTTGCTTACCTGTTTGGAGGAACAGCATTAGACGGAGTTATGGCCACTATCGTAGGTTGCCTGCTTCGAGTTTTCCTTCATTTCGAATCCAAAATGAACAATTCAAAAACTGTTACAAATGTACTGGGTAGTATCTTTATTTCCATACTTGCAATTCTTTTTGCATTTACAGGACTTCCTATCCACTACGATAAGATAATCATCGGTGGCATCATGCCACTTGTTCCTGGTATTCCACTTACAAACAGTATCAGGGATTTCATTAACAGCGATTACCTTTCAGGCTCAATCAGATTAATTGATGCCCTCCTCACAGCCTTCTGTATCGCAGTTGGCGTAGGTATTGTAATTACCATTGTTCAGCTTTGCGGAGGAGGTGCCTACTTATAATGTACGTTAATTTTATTATTGAATTTGTTGTCAGCATGGTGGCAACAATCGCATTTGCCATCGTATTCTCAGCACCAAAATCAGAGCTTTTATACTGTGGTATTTCAGGAGCTATCGGCTGGATTTTCTATTCGATTTTCTTCAATATGCTGGATGCTCCTACTCTTGGAAATGTTGTTGGTTCATTTGCCCTCACATTCTTCTCAAGAGCACTTGCTTCAAAAAGAAAGAATCCTGTCACCGTTTACCTTATTTCAGGAATTTTCCCATTGGTACCCGGCGCAGGAATCTACTATACCTCGTTCTATTTAATTATGAATGACATGAACAACTTCAGCCAGTCAGGCTTGTCTACACTAAAGACAGCCGGTGCAATCGTTATGGGAATCATCCTTGGAATGGCATTCCCTCAGAGCTGGTTTAATACAGTTTTTGCACCTTCCGATCGTAAGTAATGAGTCCGTTGACCTCATCTTCTATATCGGTGGCCTGAGTAAACACAGCACCTGCAAGTCCCTCAATTTCGAGGGACTTTATTTTTTTAATTAATTCATTATAGGCATCCTGCAAATCCTTCTGCTGACTGTATTTCTTATAACCATAGACAGCATCTCTTATCACATGATTGCCCACTTTCAGGGAGAATCCTCCATACTCAGAAATTACATAAGGGCGCTCTCCCAGCTTCACCTTCAGCTCCTCGAAATATTTATGCTCAGAGAATATATCTCCGCAGTCTTCGTGGAACCAGCCGGAAGCTGCATCTATAGGTCTGGTATCATCGAATTTTAGTGCGTATTTCAGGCAGTCATTGGCGTCAAACTGTCCCCAGCCTTCATTAAAAAGACACCACTGGCCCAGCGATGGAACACTTCTGAGCTGCTCCATCATTTCCTTGCATTCTTTATGCCATACTTCCTTGGATTTCTCTGTGTTTCGACCTGTAAATCTCAGGAAAAGACGGTTTTTATCCTTTGTATTTCCAAATGGTCGTACTACTGTAGGAATATTGCAAATCATGTTCATATCGTACTTTGTACCACCATTTACAATATCCTGCCACACTATCATTCCCAGCCTGTCGCAGTGGAAATACCAGCGCATTGGCTCCACCTTACAGTGCTTACGAATCATGTTAAAGCCGAGATTTTTAATCATCTCTATATCATAAATCATGGCGTCATCGCTAGGTGGTGTCATAAGGCTCTCTGGGTAATAGCCCTGATCCAACACACCATGCATGAAAAGTGGCTTATGATTTAAGGTAAGTCTCGGAATGGCTTTTTCATCCTTTTCCACACCGAAATGTCTCATGGCAAAGTAGGTAGAAAAGCTGTCCTTGCCATACTCAACAGTGATGAAATATAGCTGTGGTTCATCTGGAGTCCATAGCTTATATTCATTAAGATTTACCACTACATGCAGTTTGTCATCCCGCATATTTTCTACATTGAAGTCTTTAATTAAATCTGGATTAGAGGAAATGATTCTGACCTGTCCCTTCATCTCAGAAACCTTCAAATCTATGTAGACTCTGTCATTATCAATATCCGGAGTGATAACCATATTGGTGACATAGGCATCACTTACCCACTCCATCCATACGGTCTGCCAGATACCGCTCTGGGCGCTGTACCACATTCCGCAAGGCTCCATACTCTGCTTTCCGCGGGCATAGCCCACCTTATCTGTATAATCTCGAACCTTTACCTTCAGCTCGTTATTGCCCTCCACAACATAATCTGTGATATCAAAAGAAAATGATGTATAACCGCCTTCATGAATGCCGAGATTAATACCGTTTAAAAATACCTGAGCCACCTGATCTACTGCACCAAAATGCAGCAACAGATGCTTATTATTTTTAATCTTATCGATTTCAAAAACCTTAGTATATTCCAGAGTCTCTTCTGGAAGGAGGATATGTCTTTCTGTGCCAGAAAGCTTAGTCTCTGGAGAAAATGGGACCTCTATAGGGCCTGAACATGCCACCTGGCCTTTGCCATCTATTACCCTGTAATCCCACTGGCCATTCAGGTTTATGTATGATTTACGCTGCATTTGAGGGCGCGGATATTCCTGCAGACCTGTATATTTAAAGTCTGTGGAAAGCTCGTATCTTGTAGCGTTTTTATCAGGTTTAGCTATAGCTGATAGCATTTCCTTCCAGTACATGTAAAAACCTCCTATATTCTTATCTCACTACTCTTCTTCTGTACCCACTTCTTATAAATAATAGTCAGGCAGATGCTGTGTACCGTGAGAGTCAGGAACCAGCTGCCTGGGTAAGAGAAGAATAATACATTCTGCGTATGGTGAATCTGGAAATATGTGGCTATCCAAATCAGTCTCGTTGCACAAGCCCCAAGCAATGAGACAATCATTGGTAGTGTAGAATTTCCAAGTCCTCTCAGACCACCTGTAAGCGAATCCATAATTCCGCATAGGAAATATGGGCAGCATACCCAGAAGAGACGCAATGTGCCTGCAGCGATGGCCTCTGGGCTGTCTGTGTAAATGCCAAGAAGTGTACCTGCAAATCCGTGAGCCAGATTTCCCATAACAAGACCCACAACAGTAACGATTCCAAGGCATTCAAAGATTACTCTCTTTACTCGCTTCTCGTCACCTGCACCATAGTTTTGTCCTACGAAGGTGACACAGGTCTGAGATACAGAGTTCATTGAAATATATACGAATCCCTCGATACTTCCAGCCGCAGAAGAACCTGCGATTACCGCGGTACCAAAGGAATTGATAGCTGATTGGATTACTACATTTGAAAGTGAAAATACTGTACCCTGGATACCAGCTGGAAGTCCTATTCTGATAATCTTCTTAAGGATTCTTCCATCTATTGAAATCTTTGGAATTTCAAGCTTTAAGGCATCATCCTGCTTCATAAAGAACGCTACAAGCATTCCGCAGGAAATGTAGTTGGATGTGACAGTGGCAATTGCAACGCCTGCCACTCCCAATTTGAAAACAATGACAAGCACCAGGTTGAAAAGTACATTAATCACACCTGCCACTGTAAGAAAAATAAGTGGGTGCTTAGTGTCTCCGGCCGAGCGAAGTATGGCTGCCAGGAAGTTGTAAAGCATGATAGCAGGCATGGCTATGAAATAGATACGCACATAGAGAGCTGCCAGTGAAATAACATCTGCTGGAGAGCCCATTAGCTCAAGCATAGGTTTGGCACCAAAAGCACCTATAAATATAAGAATAACACCGCATATCAATGAAAATGCCGTGCTTGTATGTACTGTCTTTCTTACATCTTTAAACTGTCCTGCGCCAAAAAACTGGGCAGCACAAACATTAGCTCCAACAGACATACCTATAAACAGGTTTGTCATGAGATTTATCAAAGAATTAGTGGAACCTACAGCTGCAAGGCTGGCTTCGCCTGCAAAACGGCCCACTACAATTACATCAGCTGCATTAAAAAGGAGCTGTAACACACCTGACAATATAATAGGGATAGTAAAGATAATTAATTTGCCCAAGAGAGGGCCATGAGTCATATCGATTTTTGAACTGTTCATACGTTGATTCTACCACTTATAATTACTAAAGGCGAGCCCTACGGACTCGCCTCTAAAAAAATTAAAGAAAGAAATTATAGGAAAAATCTAATCAATTGAATGAATAGATATTGCCCCGAAATTAAATTAGGTACTCTGCTCAAAAATTAGTTCTGAGCTGCAAGCTCAGCCTTAAGAGCCTCTGTAAGAGCTGGAACGATCTTGTTAAGATCACCAACGATACCGTAATCAGCTACATCAAAGATAGGAGCTGTCTCATCCTTGTTGATAGCGATGATGATATCAGACTCTTCCATACCTGCTGTATGCTGGATAGCACCAGAGATACCGATTGCAAAGTAAACGTTAGGACGTACAGTCTTACCTGTCTGACCTACCTGAAGATCCTTTGGCTTCCAGCCTGAATCTACAACGGCACGTGAGCAAGATACTGTTCCGCCAAGAACCTCTGCAAGATCCTCAAGGAGCTTGAAGTTCTCTGGAGAACCAACACCACGACCACCAGATACAAGAATCTTAGCGTCCATGATATCTACTGTATTTGTAACGTTCTTAACGATGTTAAGGATCTCAACGAATCTGTTGTTTTCCTTAATCTCAGGCTTGAAGTTGATAACCTCAGCCTTTCTACCAGCCTCCTTAGGAAGCTTCTGCATAACACCAGGACGAACTGTAGCCATCTGTGGACGGTTGTCTGGGCAAGCAATTGTAGCGATTGTGTTACCACCGAATGCTGGACGAGTCATAAGAAGCTGATTGTGCTTCTGCTCCTGACCTTCCTTAGCTACGAGTGGGAAATCACCAATCTCAAGTGATGTACAGTCAGCTGTAAGACCTGTCTGAACTCTAGCTGAAACTGTAGGACCAAGATCACGACCGATAGCTGTAGCGCCAACGAGCATAATCTCTGGCTTGTACTCATTAATATAAGCTGTAAGAGCCTGTGCATATGGCTCTGTACGATATGTTTCAAGTGCTGGATCGTCGATAAGAACAACCTTATCTGCACCGTACTCGCCAAGCTTATCTGCAAGACCTGCGATATCCTTACCAAGTACAACTGCTGTAACGTCTGTTCCTAAATCTGCTGCAAGCTCATGTGCCTTGCCGATAAGTTCGAAGGCAATTGAGCTAAGTTTATTATCAACCTGCTGAGCGAATATAGCTACGCCCTTGTATTCTTCTAATGACATTCTGTTTGCCTCCTCTTATTAAATTACATGCTTCTCTTTAAGCTTGTTCATGATATACTCTACTGACTCCTTAGGGTCAAGAGCTACCTTCTCGCCAGCTCCCTTACGAACCTTGTCTGAAGCCTTAGCGATCTTTGTTGGAGAACCAGCAAGACCGATGTTAGCATCATCAAGATCTGTGAGGTCATCACGGCCCCATACAGTAACTTCCTTGTCATAAGCATCGAAGATTCCGCCTGGAGTCATGTAACGTGGCTCGTTGAGCTCTGAAAGAGCTGTAATAAGACATGGCATCTGAGCCTTTACTTCGTGATATCTGTCTTCATACTGACGCTTAACGATTACGCTGTTGCCTTCAACCTTGATATCCTCTGCATAAGAGATAACTGGAAGTGCAAGGTGCTCAGCGATCTGTGGACCAACCTGAGCTGTATCACCATCGATAGCCTGACGGCCTGTGATGATAAGATCGTAATCAAGTTTCTTAACTGCAGCTGCAACTGTTGAAGATGTAGCCCATGTATCAGCACCACCAAGGCGTCTGTCTGTAACAAGTACTGCCTCGTCAGCACCCATAGCAAGTGCTTCACGGAGCATATCATCAGCCTTTGGAAGTCCCATTGTAAGAACTGTAACCTTTGCGCCTGTCTCATCCTTAATTCTAAGAGCAGCCTCAAGACCTGCCTTATCATCTGGATTCATAATTGCGAGCATTGAAGCTCTATCAAGAGTTCCATCTGGGTTGAACTTTACGCCGCCCTTTGTGTCAGGAACCTGTTTAATACATACTACGATATTCATGTATTTAATCTCCTTTTATTTACACGATAATAAACAATCTTATTTAAGCATAGCGCCAGAGATAACAAGTCTCTGAACCTCAGATGTACCCTCGTAGATTTCTGTGATCTTAGCATCACGCATCATACGCTCAACATCGTACTCTCTTGTATAACCGTAACCACCGTGAAGCTGTACAGCCTTTGTAGTAACAGCCATAGCTGCCTCAGCTGCGAAAAGCTTAGCCTCAGCTGCCTCGATAGAGTAGCTTGTCTTGTGATCCTGTGTATAAACGTCCTTTGTGCAAGCAGCGTTGTAAACAAGATACTTAGCAGCATCCATACGAGCCTTCATATCAGCAAGCTGGAATGCTGTGTTCTGGAATGCAGCGATTGGACGACCAAACTGCTTTCTTTCCTTTACGAACTCGATTGTTGCATCGATTGAACCTTCGCCAATACCAAGAGCCTGAGCAGCGATACCGATACGACCACCATCAAGTGTGTGCATAGCGATACCAAATCCCTTACCTCTTGTGCCGAGGAGGTTCTCCTTTGGAATACGGCAATCCTGGAAGATAAGCTCGTATGTAGAAGAAGCACGGATACCCATCTTCTTCTCCTTTGTACCGAATGTAAATCCAGGTGTATCCTTCTCAACGATGAAAGCTGAGAACTTCTTAGACTTACGTCCCTTAGCATCCTCAACGATATCTGTTACAGCGAATACGATGTAGATATCAGCTTCCTTACCGTTTGTGATGAAGCACTTAGAACCATTAAGTACCCAAGAATCTCCATCTTCGTCAGCTCTACACTGAGCGCCCTGTGCATCTGTACCAGCACCTGGCTCTGTAAGTGCGAAAGCACCAAGCTTCTTACCACTTGCAAGTGGAACTAAGAACTTCTGCTTCTGCTCCTCTGTACCGTATGTAAGGATAGGATCGCAGCAAAGTGATGTATGTGCAGATACGATAACACCTGTTGTACCACAAACCTTTGAAAGCTCCTCTACACACATAACGTATGTAAGAACGTCACAGCCCTGTCCGCCGTACTCCTTTGGAATTGGAATACCCATGAAACCGTACTTCATCATCTTCTCTACGTTTTCACGTGGGAACTGCTCTGTCTCATCAATTTCCTGAGCCATTGGCTTAACTTCGTTCTGAGCGAACTCTCTGAACAACTGTCTAGCCATCTCATGCTTCTTATCTAATGTAAAATCCATGATCTGAATCTCCTTTTATTTTAATTACTGAGCATCTACTGCTGTCTTTGTACGGTCTGCGTTGTATACGTAGAATCCCTTACCAGACTTGCATCCAAGGTTACCACCACGAACCATCTTTCTAAGAAGTGGGCAAGCACGATACTTGCTATCACCTGTCTCGTTGTAAAGAACGTCCATGATTGCAAGGCAGATATCAAGACCGATGAAATCGCCGAGCTCAAGTGGTCCCATTGGGTGGTTAGCACCGAGCTTCATAGCAGCATCGATACCAGCGATATCAGAAACACCTTCCATCTTGATGAAAGCAGCTTCGTTGATCATTGGGATAAGGATACGGTTTACTACGAAACCAGCAGCCTCGTTAACCTGTACAGGAGTCTTTCCGATTTCCTCAGAAATCTTCTTGATAGCATCTACTGTCTCAGCAGGTGTGTTAACACCAGCGATAACCTCAACAAGCTTCATTCTGTCAGCTGGGTTGAAGAAGTGCATACCAATCATTGGACGGTTAAGACCGTTACCAATCTCTGTGATTGAAAGTGAAGATGTGTTAGAAGCGAAGATGCACTCTGGCTTAGCAATCTCGTCAAGCTCCTTGAATGTTGTCTTCTTAACTTCCATGTTCTCGAAAGCAGCCTCAACGATAAGGTCACAATCCTTGCAAAGGTCTTCCTTAAGACCTGGTGTGATCTTAGCGAGGATAGCATCTACTGCTGCCTGCTCCATCTTTCCTTTTTCAACAAGTCTTGCATAACCCTTAGCAATCTTGTCCTTTCCGCCTTCAGCCCACTCCTGCTTAATATCGCAAAGAGCTACTTCATAACCATCAACCTGAGCAAATGCCTTAGCAATACCCTGGCCCATTGTACCTGCGCCAATTACGCCTACCTTCATTTTTGTTTCCTCCGTAGTATTTATAAATTAACTATTTCTTAAAATTAGCCTTCGTACTTTTCAACGATAGTAGCACATCCCATACCACCACCGATGCAAAGAGTAGCAAGACCCTTCTTGTACTCTGGGTTGTGAATCATATCGTAAATAAGAGTTACAAGGATACGAGCACCTGAAGCTCCTACTGGATGTCCAAGAGCGATAGCACCACCGTTTGGATTGAGCTTGTTAAGATCAAAGCCAAGCTCCTTACCAACTGCTACAGACTGTGCTGCAAATGCCTCGTTAGCCTCATATACATCAAGATCATCAATTGTAAGACCAGCCTTAGCAAGAGCCTTCTTTGTTGCTGGTACAGGACCAACACCCATGATTTCTGGAGCACATCCGCCAAGAGCACCAGCTACGAATGTAACGAGTGGCTTAACACCAAGCTCCTTAGCCTTCTCCTCAGACATAACTACGAGCGCAGCTGCACCATCGTTGATACCTGAAGCATTACCAGCTGTAACAACTCCGTCTGGATAAAGAGCCTTAAGCTTAGCAAGACCTTCGATTGTTGTACCAGGTCTTGGGCCTTCATCTGTATCGAATACGATTGTTTCTTTCTTCTTCTTGATTTCTACAGGAACGATCTCGTCCTTGAATGCACCAGATTCGATAGCTGCACAAGCCTTGTTCTGAGAGTTAACTGCGAACTCATCAAGCTCTTCTCTTGTAAGCTTCCACTGCTCAGCTACATTATCAGCTGTCTTGATCATATGGTAATCATTGTATGCATCCCAAAGAGCATCCTTAACCATTGTATCTACTAAAGCACCCTGGCTGTTTGATGGCCATGTCATTCTATAACCATAACGACCATTTGGAAGTGCGAATGGAGCTAATGACATGTTCTCCATACCACCTGCTACTACTACGTCTGCATCACCTGCAATGATCATCTGTGCAGCCTGGTTAACACAGTTAAGACCAGAACCACAAACAACGTTTGTTGTAACTGCTGTTGTCTCGTTTGGAAGACCAGCCTTGATAGCTGCCTGACGAGCAACGTTCTGTCCTAAACCAGCCTGGATAACGCATCCCATGTATACGTGCTCTACGTCCTCTGGCTTGATACCAGCTCTCTTAACTGCTTCCTTAATAACGATAGCACCTAAGTCTGCTGCTGGAGTGTTGCTAAGTGATCCGCCCATTGTACCAATGGCTGTTCTACATGCGCTAGCAATAACTACTTTTTTTCCCATGTTTTCTTTCTCCTTTTTAAGAAATACTTTTTTGTTTGTTTTTCGGTGGATTGATGTAATTACTTTTAAATATCTGAACACCGTTTATTCACAATTTGTGCATGTTGTACAATTTAGCATGTTTCAAACTGTTAATTTTTTAACGAGCTCGGACAAAAAAAATAAACCTCAATCTGCCGCCGTTGGTAAAATGTTACCATAAACGAGACACAATTTCAAACAAAATATTTCACAGAATAATCACATCAGAAGTCGTTTTCAGATAATAACAATTCTTTTCGTTCAATTCTCACACTCCGCTTGTTAAATAATTGTCAAAAAACCTTGATTTTACGCAAAAATGGAAACCGCAGTATATATCTACGGTTTCCAAATTGTGTCTATACGTATAAAAATTTTAGTTAAATTCTTAACAAGCTTTTTAGAACCCTACTGCTGTAAATCTATAAGTATAGAGATTTTCGCTCCATGAACCGATTTCATCAGCTGTGGATACATATAAAATTCTGGATGCAAGTCTTCCTGCCCCATCTCTTGAGAAGCAGCCATTGTGGTTTCTCGCATGACCTGTAGTTTCTGCACCAATAAGTGCTATCCTTTCCCAGCCTATGCCTTCAAGGGAATCCAGTGTACCGTTCCAAGGAGCCATATATACTGATTGTTGCGCTGAAATGAAATTCAACGCTCCACCAGGGAATGGATGTGTATCACAGGTCATATAAATAGCATCATCTGTAAAAGCGAAATCCGCGTTACTAATGAAGTCATAGCTGCAGGTGATGTGTTTCTTGCCCAGATGCTGTACATTGCCTAAATCGCTGCAATCCAACTGCTCTACGTATGTGGTGGTCTGAGATGAGGTACCACTGGTATAGAACAGATAAATCACGCCATTATAATTAATCAAAGATGGCTGGCCCACGCCCCAGTGTCCATCTCGAATAGCTTCCACTACACGTCCTGTCTTACGCCAGGTCTGCAGGTTGTTTGATACTGCAAATCCCACTTCATTTGCAGTACAGTCATATGTGGCACAACCAAGATATGCCATCAGATATCTATAGTTCTTTCCCTGGAAAACAAAGTCACCTTCCACAACAGATGGATCGCATACCTGTACTGAATCCCAGGCTCCTGCCGTAGTAGACATTACTTTAGTTTCATTAAAGCATATGCCATCCTTTACCTCTCCTGGAGTTGCCTGGTTAGAGCAATACAGTACCAGGCCGTTTATGCAGGTAGGGCAATACTTATAGATTCCCTGCATTGCCAAAGGTACGGCGTCTTCCTTGATTTGGAGAAGATAGGCTGAATCAAAATAGCTTTTGATACCTCCTACCAAACTGAAAACAATGATACTTGCAATTAGAGTACCGCTTAAGAAAGGTCTTAGATTTTTCTTTGTAAAATATTTATTCCACATAGCCTGTTCCTCCTAAACTGCAGGGGGATAAATAATAGTTCTTTTACAAAGAATATCACGTGAAATGGCTTAAATACGGAAGTTCACAGTAGTTATACCAAAGATTAACCTTCTATTAATAGAAATTTAACAGAACTTTCAGAATTGCTATTTTTTTGTTGCATTCTTGCCGAAATGTCCTGTTTTATATAAAAAACACCATGTGTCTGATTTGACACATGGTGTAGCTAAATCTTAAACAACATTTGGTTCCAATTTAAACCTGTCACGAATTGCCTTAAGATATATTTCTTTATTTCCTGATGCTGCAAGCAGAGGTGCATATGCATCTCTACCGCTGATTGCATAAAGCTGCTTGTATGAGCCATCCTCTGGTGAACCAAAAGAGGCAATGTAATCTTTACAGAAATCAAAAATACCCTGCTGAGTTTCTTTTATTCCATCAAGATTATCATCATAGTTTCCAAAGTCATATCCTATTGAGCCGTTCTCAAGTAATTTAAATCCCTTGAACTGCTTTGTTGGCGAACCAAGAATTAACTCCCAAAAAACATTGTAGTCTTTAGCTGGGTCATGCTTTTTAAGCAGGTCACGGTTAAAGCTCTGTGAATAGAGATAAGCGTTCATTACACCTGTCTGTAAGAATGTCTCTGTCTGGTATGGCTCAGCATTATGAACAGTGTTAGTACCTGCAATCATACCAATGATATCGCATGGAATATTCCACTTTTCACGGCACAGGCGACGAATAGCTATAGCACCACTGCCTGCCCATCCAATATCAACGAGAAGAGCCTTCTGTGAGCCTTCAAGCATCTTCTCATAGTACTTTCTTGCAGCCTTGTCTCTTTGCTGATAAAGAGCAATGATTCTGTTGGCATTCTCTTCAAGGAATACTCTTACAACTTCCACATTTTTAACTGTAAGCTCATCATCAAGGTGAAGTTTAATCTTTCTTCCTTCTTTGCCAATCAGGTCTACTTTTCTATTACCTATGGTATAGCCTTCAATTTTATCAGCCAAAGAATCCAATTCCATGGAAGATAATATTTCAGAAAGCTTATAATCCTGATTTACCTTGTGGTAAAGGAATCGACGGAAATAATCGTTTTTATCCAAATCGAAAGTAAGGATAGTGGCTGCTTTTCTTGACCAATAAGCATACTCCAACTTCCCTGCTTTCTTTTCTTCTGGATACATCATTTCGTATACCTGCATTAAGGTATCTCCATCACGTGATAAGAAAAGAAGCTTGTCGATGTTGTAAAGCTTTGCATATTCATGAATATGAGAGCAATAGCCCATGGCGAAAAGTCCACCGTAAATATATCCATACTCATATTCCATGGATGCAGGCTTTGCATCTGCTGCTGAATAGATACGATTATTTACAACACCTCTGTATGCACCACCGATGATTGGTGACATATCGTAAGTACGATATAACAAAGCGTTTCTATTTACATTTGGATAATAGAGAGTCTTAAATCCGTTCTTCTCAGCCATCTTAATATCACTGTGAGTGTTATCTCCCACGTGGATATAAGAAAGGTCCTCTCCCATCTTTTTCTTTACTACTTCGTAAAGACGACCATCACTTTTGCTCTTGTGATATTCGTTAGAAACAAAAATGTTTTCATAACCTGTATAGCCGTTTTTCTCAAGCATTTTAAAAAGGAAATCCTTTGTCAAATACATATCTGATGTGATAACGATACGCTTACCCATTTTTTTTAGTCTTTTGAAAACCTCTAACATAAATGGATTAGCATAGCAAAGATCGTACTCTAATTCTTCCTCGATAGACTTTCCTTTAGCTGCGTCAAGACCTGTGATATTGTACATACGGTTCCAGATATCATCTAAATCGATTTCATAATCAACATATTTCTTTTGCTTTTTTAACTTATCAGCTCTGATTAATCTTGCCTCAAATTCAGCACGGGCTCTAAGATCCTTAAAGTTAAGGAAATCCAATTTACAACCAATCAGATAAAACAAATCTGCTGGCTCTGAAAATGGTCTAAATATGAGTGTGTCGAATATATCAAATGAGATGATGTCATACCCCGAAAGCTTTTCCACAAACTTATCAACTGATATATATGGGAATTCCTTTCTGAAATGTGCCATCTCAGAAGATTTATATTCGATATTCTTGTACTCAAAAATCTTAGTTTTATCATCTTTACCAAGGAAATGCATAAATAAAAAGTAATATGCAAAATTTAGCCACATTAGATATAAGTATGACAAAATCTTCTTGAGACCTGTAGCACCATCATGCATGGCATGATATTTATTTTTAATTCCAGGATGTTTATTAACCAGGAATACGTATATTTGTAGCCTCATTTTTACCCCTTAATTTTTCGTAACTATTTATCACGGATGTATATCTAAATTTCATCTTTAGTGCAACATATCTCCATAAGAATTTATTCTTTATCTCAACATTCTTATGCTCCTTAGATATATGCTTATGCCAGAAAGCAGAATTTACATGACAGAACCACCTTGCCCCTTTCATGAAATCTCTCATTGCACAAATAAGCATGTATTCATTGTAGTAATCATGGTTGATGTGAAATTCTGTAATGTCATCCTTCCATCTTTTATACTCAGCTTCATATCCTGCTTCATATCCATACATTGCATTTATAATTCGACTATTTCTCCAGTCATAATAAGAGATTACAGGTGTCTGTCTGGTAGCAAAAATCTCATGCCAAACCTGAACACCATCTGCTATAACTGGTTGTTTGCCACATCTAAGTCCATATTCTACGTCATCGCAATGGATGAAGAATGGAAGTATATTATTCTTCGCACAAAAAGAATACGGATAGCAACAAAACCACCAGCCACCGTATTCAGCGCCATCGCTATTATTCATATCTATTCTGTTTTCTGGAATAGACATATCTAGATGAAATCCTATGTGACCTACTTCGCCACCATTCCAATATTCAGCCGCAGTCCATTGAATATTTGGTATATCCATTCTGAACATTCTACCTGCAATGGGATGATTCTTTTTATCCTCTGGCAGGTTTTCTATAGTCTCATACAGCCTCTCAAAAAGATCGTCTTTAAAAGTAACATCATCATCCATAAAGACAACATGGGAGAAGTCAGATTTTGATTTTCTGACTTCCACCAGGCCTCTTTGGAATCCACCGGAACCACCGGAGTTTTTGTTATAAAAGACATGTATAAAATCGCTCTCTTCTATACGGATTTCAGAAGCGTTATCTACTATAAACACCTCCAAACATCCGTAGTACTTAGATGACTTCTCAAAAAAGCTAGTTCCGAGAATCATTTCAATATTTCTTTTTAAATATTCTTCTCTCTTATAAGTAGTAATAATGAGAGCAATTTTAATAGAACTCATCTTATAATTCTTTCTCTGCAAACTTTAATGCTGAATCAATTACAGCATCCATATCGTAATACTTATACTCACCTAAACGTCCACCGAAGAGAACCTTCTCTTCCTTATCAGCAAGCTCCTTATACTGCTCGTATAGCTTGCCATTCTTCTCGTCATTAACTGGATAATATGGCTCATCACCAGGCTTCCACTCTGAGCTGTACTCACGGCTGATGATAGTCTTAGGAATGTCATTTCCTTCATCATCCTTACCAAATTCAAACCACTTGTGCTCGATAATTCTAGTCCATGGAGTCTCGGCATCTGTGTAATTTACAGCAGCATTTCCCTGGAAGTTTGGCTTATCAAGTGTCTCGTTCTCAAATCTAACTGAACGATACTCTAAAGTTCCAAGCTTGAAATCGAAGTATGCATCGATAGGACCAGTGTAAACTACCTTCTCTGCAAGAGCATCAAGCTCAGCCTTGTTCTCAAAGTAATCTGTGTTGAGACGAACCTCGATACCATCAAGCATGTTCTCAACCATCTTTGTGTAGCCACCTACTGGAATACCCTGATAAAGAGCATTGAAGTAGTTGTTATCAAAAGTAAGTCTTACAGGAAGTCTCTTGATAATGAATGCTGGAAGCTCTGTACAAGGACGGCCCCACTGCTTCTGAGTGTAACCCTTGATAAGCTTCTCATAGATATCTGTACCAACAAGTGAGATAGCCTGCTCCTCAAGGTTCTTAGGCTCTGTGATACCAGCCTCTTTTCTCTGCTCTTCAATTTTAGCAGCAGCCTCTTCAGGAGTAACTACTCCCCACATCTTATTGAAGGTATACATGTTGAATGGAAGAGAATAAAGCTCTCCATGATAATTTGCTACAGGTGAGTTTGTGAAACGATTGAATGTAGCAAACTTAGTAACATAATCCCAAACATGCTTCATGTTTGTATGGAAGATATGTGCACCATATTTATGCACATGAATTCCCTCAATCTTTTCTGTATAAACGTTACCTGCAATGTTAGGTCTCTTATCGATAACAAGAACCTTCTTACCTGCGTCTGTTGCCTGTCTTGCGAATACGGCTCCAAAAAGACCTGAGCCTACAATTAAATAATCGTACATTGTCTTACACTCCTATCTGTTTTTTAATTCTGCTACTTCTTTCTCTAAAGCCTCAATACGTCGAAGCATTGTGTACATTGGTGTCTCTGGCTTAGCTGGTCGCTTCATGGCATCTTCCATCCATGTGATTCCGCGATTAATCTCGTATGAAAGCTTTTCGTTAACAGGTGCATAATCAATGTCAGCAAGTGCAACTACATCTTCTACTCCCTGCTTTGGAAGAGAAATGATTCTTTCATTTAATCCTAACAATCCACCTACAGTAGTAAATCTATCTAAACCTCTAGCTACATTTCCGATTGCAACGTAGTTTCTGTTGTATTTGATTGCAAGGCAAACACCGTGGTGCGAATCTGTAAACATATATTCGCAATTACGAATTGCATTTACAAAATCTTCTACTGAAGCCTCATCTATTATTCTTCCAAGAGGCCACTTTGCTCTTGTATCCTTTGCTTCACGCATCCCTAAGATTGTAACAATCTCTAAGTTACGTTCCTTGGCAATTCTTTCTGCAATCTTAATCTTCTCGTCTGTTGGATCAAGAACATAACAGAAGAGATATTTCTCTGGTAAATCTTTTACTTCAGACTGGTCAGCTAAATCGTCATATACCTGCTGATCAACCCAGAAAATAGGATCGATAATCTGCTGTGCGTCAATACCAAATACTTCATTACAAATATCTACACCACTTGTTTCTCGAACGCTGACTGCATCAAAGCGATCAAGTAAAACTGATGCCTGTAATCTCATATCAGGATTGCTAGAATATCTTCCTGCACCAAATGAAGGGGCACAAGCTATTTTCTTCTTTCCTGACGCAACAAAGTCTAAGAAGAATGTGTAACCAACAAGGTTTGTTGTAATTTCTGTCCACATCTGATCAGAACCAAGCATGAATGCATCACAGAAATGATTCATCTCGTGCATGTGTTCTTTATCTCTCTTATTAGCAATGCGGAAATGCTTACCAATAAATTCTTCTACCTTCTTTGTATCATCATCCCAAGGTGTTCCATCTAACTTAGGAATAGGAATGAAGATTGATGCCTTGCCCATGCTTTCTAACTGCTTAGCTAATGCATAGTAAGTTAATGCACTACCATAGTTAGATGCAAACCACCATCCAACAATACCGAAGTCCCATCTTCTTCCACGGCCATACCATAAAGCCTTGTGGTATCCCATCTCGTCTAAGTGTGAGAAGAAGAACTTTCTTGCTGGGCTCTGCTTCTGTGGGAAATTGATATTTCCGTTATATTTTCTTATCTCCTCAAGTGGTATTTCTTCACAAAGAGTGACAATATTCTTTAATTCAGTCTGAATTTGGTTAAATACATCTTTTCCCTTTTCAGAATTAACAAGAACTAAAGATGTTCCAATACCGTCGTTATAGTCCTTATTAATGCGAGCAACCTGCCAAGCATCACCCATTGTAATGTCTGATACTCTCTCTGCACATGCGTATGCACAATGAGCACAATTATCGCGATTGATAACACCCTCAAGGAATCCGTTATACCAGAAACATTCATTGTATGGCTGCTTCTTCACTGAGCCGTCCTTAAAATATGCAACAGCTGGTGTAGACCACTTGTAGAAATTCTTATCTCTGAAATCAAGCTTTTTAAGCTCTTTTCCTTCAGTAAATTCATCGAGCCAAGACTCGTATGCCTTAACTGAATTTGCTGCATGGCAAATAAAATCAACTAATAATAAGTTGTCGTATTCCTTACCAAGATAAGTTCTTAATCCAGCGATTTCGCATGGAGTGCCAGTGTAAAGAACCTGACGACCAGCATCTAATAATTCCTTAGCTTCTTTGTATGTTTCTTTTGTCTCACAAAATACATACTTAGAACCTCTCATAGGAGCAATTTCATCAATAGTCTCAGCCTTTGTCATGTATACGCTTTTATAGCCTTCAGAGTATACTGCTCCAAAAACAGCACCGCCCTGACCAATTACATAAGTAGCTAATAAAGAGAATAATCCGCCTGATGAGCTAACCTCTCTGATTTGCTGAGTAGCCATAAATGCATACGCCTTAGGTGTAGGATACTTTTCTAGTGGATGTACAACCTGACATGCATTTGAACACTTTCCGCAATTAATACAAGCTTCTGTTACAACTGGATATAAGAAACCATCAGCATCATACTCCAACTTGATGGCATCTACAGGACATGCAACTTTACATGCCCCACAACCAGTACAATCCGTTCTATTTACATTAATAATTGATTTATCCATTCTTATAATTCCAATTCCAATCTATATTTACTCATTCACACAATTAACGTTATTTCCAGCGTTAATTTCTGCGATAACATTATTTAATCTGTCAATCTCATTTCTCATGTTGTTCATATCATTCTGAAGATTGTGAAGAGCCTGAATCTGTCTCTCTAAACACTCAATCTTCTTAGCCTCATAGTCATAGTAAGACTGTCTTGATACAGGTAAGATACGACGTAATCCAAGCTTAATAAATGATGGCTTAGCCGTAGCTGCCTTATGTGCGTTTATTTCACTTAAGCAGTAATTATAGAATCCCTTTGCACTATCCTTTGACTGCTCAACACATGTATAAAGCTTATACTTTCTAATGATAGAGATAAACTGCTTAATAGCCTTAATACGTGTCTCACCAAATGAACCATCGATTCCTCCAAATACTAAGTTGCAGCTGTATTCGAATAACTCTGCTGATGGCTTAGTACCGTACTGATACATAAGCTTTAATGTCTTATCAAGAATCTGATTCTGTGTTAACGCATACTCATTTGGCTTACTCCAAATTGTCTGCATTAATGAATTAGTATTTTCTACACGGTAGTTGTATAACTCGTCTGAGAGAGAAATAGTCTTGTTAGATTCAAGAAGAACCTTCATGAGGAATAAAGCATCCTCACCATACTTCATAGACTTATCAAAGTAGAGCTTCTTGCTTCTGAGCATCTCTCTTCTATAGGCACACTTCCAGATGTATACTCCCAAGTAAGGATTTGCCAAAATATCTTCAACAGTAAGCTTGCCGAAAGTATTGTTCTGTCCGTGTAATGTATTCTCATACCAATCATTGAAATGATGAATTGGGTATACGTTTGCACTATATGTAACAACATCTGGATTTGACTCTGTTATCTTCTGATTTAGTACAGCTAATGAGTCAGCATTGTAGAAGTCGTCACTGTCCATGAAAAGGATATACTCACCATTTGCCTGCTTAATTCCAAGATTTCTTGCATAAGAAGGGCCATGGTTTGTAACATCGATGTATGAAATTCTTGCATCGATAGCTGCATAATACTTGAGAATATCTAAAGTCTGATCTGTAGATCCATCATTTACACAAATTACTTCAAAGTTTTTGTATGACTGTCCTCTAACACTCTCTAAACATGCCTGTAAATAGTGCTCACAGTTATAAGCAGGAATGATAATAGAGAAACGTGGGTTAGCATTTTTCTCTACTAATGACTTCTTGTTTGCAAGGAATGTAGAAGACTTCTTCATCTCCTCTACATATTCAATTACACCAGCATTCTGCTCGTAACGCTCAACTTCTCTCCATACGTGATACTCAAATGGATTGTTAGCAATACGCTCGATACCACTTGTTTTCCACCAGCACTCGCCAAATGGAATCTCATTTGCAGGAATCTTCTTAAGAAGCTTCTTGTAGATTTCTGAAAGCTGACAAATGTATTCAAATCTAAGCTCCTGGCTTAATCTCTCATAAGCCCATGTACATGCATCATAGAATGATGCTGTTGCAACTTTAAGCATTTCTTTTGCTTCATCATCATTCTTATCAATGTAATCAAAAATCTCAGAATACTCTTCTAATACGCAGTGCTTCTTTTTATCAAGATTATTAACAGACGAACCAGCATTATCCTGTCTGTAATGAAGGAATGCATCGTGAATTAATACCATCTTGTCTGTTGACGAAAATGCTTTAAAGGTAAACGATGTATCCTGGAATGAAGCACCAGGTGTTGGTAAGAAGCAAATCTTATTTTTATTTAAATACTCTCTATTATAGATAGCAGACCAAATAGATGCCTTAGCACTAAAGATTTTTCCACCCTCATATGTTAAAGGTGTTATAACTGCTCTATCCTCTTCGATGGTAGAAATCTCATGAAGCTCATCTATTTCGCCACCAAGACCATCTTTTCCATTTTCCCAATATAAGAAGAAGTTAGACTTAACAATATCTGCCTTCTTTTCCTCTGCCACATTAAACAGAGTCTCAAACATTTCTGGATCGATAAAGTCATCAGACTCAACGATACCAATATACTTACCAGAAGCTACGCTCAAGCCAATATTAAGAGAATCTCCATATCCAGAGTTTTCCTTATCAACAATCTTAAATCTGCTATCACGGTCAGAATAGCTCTTGATAATATCAAGTGATGAGTCCTTAGAACCATCGTTGATACAGATGATTTCAATGTCTTTTAATGTCTGAACCTCAATGCTGTCGAGACATTTCTTTAAAAACTTCTCAACATTGCAAATAGGAACAATGATAGATACCTTAACATCAGCATTGCTATCAAAGTTAACCAACTCTTTTATATTTGCCTTGCTGTTGATCTTAAATGTTTTCTTTATGTTGTTACCTTTTCCACTCTTTTTCATTACACTACAATTCCCTTTCTTTTGACTACTAAAGCTTCGCCACAATATCTTCTGTCATTTTATTAAATATTAATGAACCTAATAAATAAAATACAAAGGCATAGAATCCCAATTTCATCCACAAATGAATTGATGGGAAAATACCATCTATTAACAACTGCCTTGCTATAGCAATACCAATGTAAATTGGATTCCATGACATAACCACCTGAAGTACAGGAGTTAGTCGTTCTGGTTTATAAAAAATGGCAGTTCCATAAAAAATAAATAAAGTAATTATCTTGTAAAGATAATCTATATCCGCAAAATTAACGTAGATCACAGCGAGAATTTTGCCTACCCCTAGGACAAATACTGAAAATAACGCCACATCTACAATAACCAGCAGATTTATAAATCGAAATGGTATTTTAAACCATATCATCATTCCCGCATAAATAATAAGCGAGAAGAATAAGTTTATAAGTGCTACATATATTTTTACGAGCACATAAATATTCTTATCAATAGTAGTCTTAATTAAAAACTGTCTATTCGACACCAGTGAATGCATACATCCATTAGTTCCCAACAGAAAGAACTCATATATCAGTGTTCCTGTACAAATATATAATGGATAATTCACAAAACTATCTGTCTTAAAAATAGTTGAGAACAACACTACGAGTACCATCATGTTTATGAACGGATTTAATATCTGCCAAACTTGACCTAAACTAGTTGATGCATTCTCTCTTCGTTTATCTCTTCTTGCCAACTGCTGAATGATAAACATATTCTGTCTAATTCTGTTTATATCTAACATCACTTACAACCTCAACAATACAGAGTTTTTCTTTGCTTCAAAAATTATACTTCCAAGCAAATAAACACCAACACTATATAGGATTGCCTGAACAAAAAATCTACCCTCAGATACTCTTCCGTAGATTAAACAATCTCTACTAATTTTTATAAATGAATATATAGGATTCAGCTCTATAAACTTTCTCACTCCAGGTGAGACCCAATCTACGTGATAGAATAGAGCAATAAAGAATCTCCAGAGATTCAACAACTGAACATGAATATTCCTGATATCTTTAAAATATACGTATAAGATTGACAATATATAAGACATTCCCGTTACGAAAAGATATAGGAAAAACAAATCAGGAATTATTAATAAACATGCAGGAGTCAATATCGCCTTGTAATAAATCAATACTCCTATGTACGGGATACTTCCAAGAAGTAAATTTATAAATGCGGTATTTACTCTGGACATTACGAATGTCTTTTTTGAAAGCTTCGACTTGATTAACAAATCTTTGTTATCTCTTAATGTGGTAACCGAAGTAACTGAACCAACATTAAAAAACTCAAACATAAGATATCCAGTGAAATAATAAGCAGGATATCTATCTATTCCCTTATCAAAAATAGTTGAGAACAGGAAAACTACAAGAAGCATTCTAAGGAAGGGATACAAACTACTCCACAATATTCCCAAATAGCTTCTTGCATATTTTCTACGCAACTCTCTTTTTGTGAGCTCCCACAGGGCATTTAAGTATTCTCGCATTATGCCCCTGCCCCCATTTCACGATATGCTGCACATACACTTTTGGGCTCACCTATCATCCTCATCTGGCCTTTTTCAATCCAAACTACTCTATCGCAGTTTTCAAGGATTGTTCCCATACCATGAGATACTAAAAGAACGGTCGAACCACCATGTATCATTTCCTTAACACGTTTTAAGCTCTTCTTTCTAAAGAATTCATCACCAACTGAAAGAACCTCATCAAGGATAAGAATTTCAGCTGCGTCTCCAGCTGTTGCAATTGCAAATCCAAGTCTTGATACCATACCAGAAGAAAAATTTTTAACCTTTTCTTCCATGAAGCCTTCAAGCTCTGCAAACTCAACAATTTCATCATAATGCTCATCAAGAAAATCTCTTGAGTATCCGATGATTGCACCGTTAAGATAAACGTTTTCTCTTGCTGTAAGCTCCATATCAAATCCAGTACCAAGAGTTAATAACTGAACTTTTCTTCTATCTAATTCAACCCTACCCTCTGTTGGTCTAAGGGCTCCTGAAACAATTTTTAAAAGAGTACTCTTACCAGAACCATTGGTTCCAATAATCCCCATTACCTCACCTTTATATACATCAAAATTAATATTATCCAGTGCAACTAGCTCTCTATAAGAAAGCTTTCCTTTTACTAACTGAATGAAATAGTCTTTGATGCTTGAAACGCTCTGGGTAGCAACCTTAAATTTCATGGTTACATTCTGGACTGAAATTACTGTTTCAGAATCCTCTAAATCTTCCACATCTACGTTGTTACTAAAGTATTTACTATGTCTAAGAGCTCTTTTTTCTTTATCTAGCTCTCTATTTCTTCTTCTCTTCTTCGAATGCTTCACTACCACAGCAGCAACAATTCCCATGATAGCTAAAAAAATGCACACTGTGCCTACTATCATTGGCACAATACCAATTGTGGATTCAACAGTCTCTAAAAAATTTGTTTCTAATACCATTTCGTTTGAACTTTCACTTTCTTTCTGTTCAACACTAGTCTGTGTTGAAACAACATCATTTACCGGTGAAACTCTGTCTGCTGCTACCACCTGGGTCTCCTCCAACTCAGGCTCTTCTGTCTCTTCTTCGGTCTCGCCGACTGTATCTTCCCCCTCAATAAATACATTTACACTTTTTAATTCATCAAGTGATTGTCTGTTAGTACCATCTGCATTACAGGTATAACCATCTACAACTGAAATATAGCTGTTTCCACCTGAAAGTGTTTCAAATGAAAGCATATATTTTCTTGTTGAAGATAATCCGCTTCCCTCTAACGTAATAATGCCATCTTCCTCAGATTCGCCGCCCTTGATGTAGCTCATGCGCTTGTTATCATATTTAAGCTCAATATGATAATCCTGATTTCTGTCAGTGGTGCTTACATAAACACCTATGAAGAATTTTGAATCTTCTTCCTCGGTATACTCCTCCGAACCGAAAGTAACCTCTCCACCAATGGCGTAGACATTTATTGAATTAATTACTAAGAAGCACATAAATATTAGCGTAGCTGCTAGTCTTCTAAATTTAAGTCTTGTCATTTCTCTCACGCTCTCTTATCCAACGCTTTCTTTTGCTATACTGCAAATAATATTTGTAATGTCTGTATTCTGTTAAGTGTCTTCTAATCTTGGATGGCTTCGAATAAAGCATAACTGAGCCTTCATACCATCCTGAAATATTGACAACATATCTATGTCCAAAAATCTTCTCTCTCAGTTCGTAATAGACCCTCATCAAGAAGTGATTGTCATGCAAATCGTGCTCTGTCAACTTTGCTGCCAAAACTGCATTGTCGTAATCAATCACATCATCTGAAAAATGAAGCTTTCCAAAAACCTCTGCCTCCTCATTTGATGGATACGACATAAATCTGAATAACGTCTTCTCAATATTTTCCTGAGTTGCAGGATTATTGAACGATTTACATATTTCTTCAAAGCTACCTAATTTGGCAAATAGCTCTGACTGGTAAGTACTAAAAATGCTCTCCAATTGATTTAAATAATCAATCTGTTTTGTAGATACATCCGATAAAACTGGAACAGTCCTATCTGACTCTCTTTTATATCTTAATGTCATGCCATGTGGTGCTGAAAAAATACACTCATACAGGCAATTATTAAAATCTACCTTCTTTCTAAGTCCGGATCTTGGTCCGAACAAAAACGAATGATAATACTGTTCTTTGGCCTTTGCTGGTATTTCATACAGGCCGTAGTAATATCCCTCCAGTGGTTCCTCCACGCCTAAGCATTTACGGAACTGATTAAGACTGAGCTGGATTGAACCAACCCATCCACTATCCACAATAGCTACCTTTTCTTTATCCCCGAATCCACACTCCTTAAGGTAATCCAGTGCATAACCAAACTCATTTTTTGAGTTCTCTGTGAGTATCTTTATGAATTCTTCATCAGATTCTAAGATACTTCTAACTTCCCCCAATCTGTGTCTTGGGATTTGATCCTCTTCTTTAATTTGAAGACAATCAGCTATTTTTTTAGCAAACTTCTCTCCCTGTTCCGGTTTAAGCCCAGAACGATTTAACACTTTGGCAGGAGTAACATCTACTCCACCCAAAGTGATATATGATAATGCCTGATTTAAATCTAAATGATAAAGCGGAATTCTAAGTGACAATCTTGAAACATACAGATATTTGCATTTGATATCCAGATTAAATTCTCTAACATATTTCTCCGCAACCAGGTAATCAAAATAGGCATCTCTTGCCAAAAAGAATAAGGTTTTGATTCCCTTGTTCTTTGCCTCGGTGAGAACATGTAAAACAAAACTATTCAGCACCGGTGCCAAAACATCATTTCCCGTCTGGAAAACAACGTCTTTATCTTCTATTTTTTCTCTATCCACAAACAATAACTCCTTAAGCGCGAGATCCATTTCTTATGTTGAATGCGATCTTGTCAGGAACCATCCAAACAGCAATCGGCTTTACAACATATCCAATTTCACGCCATGGATTCAATCCCATTTTCTTAAATCCATTCCATCTGATGGTAACTTCTGCCACCTGATCTGTTAATGTTCTTCGCTTGTAGCTGTTTATAGTCTCTCTGTAATAGAGCAAATTCTCCTGGAGATTGTATCCTCTGACTCCCGCTGCTGTCAGATTCATAAACAACTCGTAATCCTCACCTCTGCGTGGTCTGTCAGGAGAGCCGTATGGATTTTCCATATTTAAAACGCTCTTTCTGAACATGATTGTAGGATGAGCATATGGCTGGAACTTTAAGAAGTCCTTTTCGTCTGGCTTCTCTGGGTACTTTCTGGCTCCATAAACATTGTCGTCATCATCTATAAGAACCAGATTGCCACCGACAAATCCATACTCAGGGTGCTCCTCTAAGAATGTAAATTCCTTTTCAAGTCTGTATGGAGCACTGATATCATCAGCATCCATTCTCGCAAGATATTTCCCCTTGGAAAGGGCTACCATGGCATTCAATCCGTAAGCCAGGCCGTGATGTAGCTCCTCCCTGATATAAACAATTCTTGGATCCACCTCTAAATAGTCCTCGATGATACTCTTCACATCTGTAGTAGAACCATCATCAAAAATGATGAGTTCAAAGTCATCGAAAGACTGATTCAGCATAGACTCAATAGCCTTTCTCAAATATGTGTTTTCACAATTATAAACCGGAAACAATACACTTACTGCAGGCATCTTCGTAAACCTTTCTCATAACTTTTTCAGATTCTGATTTTTCAAAGGATGTAACAGAGTTTCTAATATTTTCTCTGTTATATCTCTCATGCTCTTGCTTGTATAAATACATACGCTGGATTGCTCTTGCATAAGCATCTACAGTGTCTTCACTAACAAGGAGACCGTTTGTCTTTTCCTTTACGTATTCCTTTGAACCTCTGTTGCTTGATGCAACAACAGGAAGACCTGTAAACATTGCCTCGAGAGCTGCCATGCCAAGACCTTCTCTAATAGAAGGGAAAACCATAATGTCAGCTGCTTTTAAGAACTTTCTGATGTCTACTTCATAGCCAAAAAATCTGACATTGGATTCTAAACCGTATTTCTTAACGTATTTCTTTAATGCATGTTCCTGATTACCGCTACCAATAATACCGTAAAGAATATTTAAATCCTTTGGATTATTGTTTTTAAAGTAGCGAATAGTCTCGACAATCTTCTTCTGATTTTTGTTCTTTCTTACTTCGCCAACACTGATAATGAAGAAGTCTTCTTTTTTGATGCCTAATTTTTCACGTTCCCTGATTTTCTCTTCTTCGTCAGTGAGACAGTAATAACTTGAATCTACTCCCTCGCCAGGTATGCGATAGACTGTGTCCGCACACATGGTCTTTGCCGCACTTTCATCTTCATGATTAATTGTGACAATAGCGTCTGTATTTCTACTGAGTAAATACTCCGCCAAATAATAAATACTATTGCGAAATTTAGAGCCTCCATTATAGAAATGGAACCCGTGGGCAGTATAAATCACGTACACGTCCTTAAGTCCAAGGCAGGCAAGTCTTGTAGCCATGCCTCCTATAGGCGTGTGACAATGAATAATATTTATATTTTCCCTTTTAATAAGCCTCCTTAAGGCTACAGTGGCTTTCAAATTAGCCAAGATATCTGCTATTGACTGAGTAATTGGAATGTCATGATAAATCACACCTAACTGCTTTAAAACATCCTCATCATCTTCATACACAATGTTTTTCGAATTAGATGCGTAATGAACCTCGATATTCATCCCTTCCAAAAGCTCAACATTTTGTCGTTCAAATTTCGACAAAAAGCCATACACAGACGAAACGATTAATGCTTTCACAAATATTTCTCCCGTTATTCCTCGTCCAAAACTTCCTGTATTCGCTCTCTTGCGTTGTTAATATCCTCTTCGTTTGGATACATAACATACGCCCTCTTTCCAAGAGAGTAAACACTTGAATGTGCTCCTGTTCCCCCAACGCTCAACTTTTCAATGTTCCATTCACCAGGATTAGATAATTGAAATGCGACAAAATCAGCTATCTCTCCTGACGAAAAATCTGTGGCAAAAGTGCCATCACATTCTTTAAGAATATTTCCGTAATTCTTTAAAATGCTTTTTGAAGTCATCTTTTGGACAACAGACTGAATTACATTCATCTGGTTCTCACCACGAACTAAATCTCCTCGTGGGAATGAATAGCGTTCTCTGGCAAACGCTAATGCTGGCAATCCCATTAAGTGATTTTCGCCCTTGCTGAAATGTCCAATATTCTCAACATCGAACTCATAGTCTGACCAAACCGTGATTCCACCCATGGCGTTAATCAGACCTTCGAACCCACTAAAGTTAACCTTGAAATAGTGATCTATATCTATTCCGTATAGATTCTCCATGGTCTCTTCTGATACATCAATTCCGTATATACCAGTATGGGTAAGCTTATCCATAGCCCCACCTGCTATAGATAATGGAACGTAATAATCTCTTGGTGTAGAAACAAGTAAAATGTGTTTTGTTTCTGGATTAACTGCAGCCAAAATGTTTACATCAGAACGACTAGGTACTGAGATGTGGCCCCAGGTATCCTTTCCACTGATATAAACTACAAATGGTTCCTTAGGAGTAACAACAACCGGGTTCTCAACAACCTTTTCGATGCTAATCTCCTCCAATAATCGAAGCTCCACTCCCAAGCCTACATCAACCTCGTTATCCTCGAGCATATTAATATAGGAAGTACTGAGAACAGCTCCGACGCATTCCTCGTTTTTTAAACCTTCAATTAATTCCAGCTGACTACTGTAAGAGTTCAGTTTAAATGTATATTCCTTTAATGCTTCAGACAGGTCGTCAGTGGTTACATCTTTTGAAAAACCAACAGTCTTTTTTTCAAGACCTTCTACATTTTCTATCTTTGCATCTTCTAATACATATATTCCGTAGGTGGTAATCTCTGTTGTCTGATTGGCAATGGCTTTTAAAGCCTTCATGCTATGAACATATAGATATATTCCCTCTATAGCCCCTGCTAGGGAAACTATGATAAGAAGTACACCTAAAGCCTTAAACCAACGCTTTTTGCGCGTCAGAAAAAATATACCCGTAACAAAAAGTATCACCAATAATATAACTGGAAGTATAGTAATGCGTATCATCTATTGAACCTAAATTCTATTAAATTTCTTGTATGTTTTGGAATGAACTCCCCTTCAAGTGAATTGAATCGTCTAGTAGAATTGAAAGAATTTCTTAACTATTCCTAAACGTTAGACATTTTAACATACTTCACAAATTTTTCATATATGAATTTTTCACAATTTATTCATGAAATTGAGTCAAAAAAAAGCACCCAGTAATGAACTTTACTGGGTGCCCGTGATTTTAATGTCTTTTAAAGAGCAATAGCAGTCTCAAGAGCGAGCTTCATCATCTCAGTGAATGACTTCTGGCGCTCCTCAGCTGGAATCTCCTCTGAAGTAACAAATGAATCAGAAATAGTGAGCATACATGTAGCGTTCTTACCAAGCATGTTTGCGTTGTTAAAGAGTGCGAAGCTCTCCATCTCAACGCAGTCGCAACCGCAACGTTCCTTAACAGCCTTCCAGCCGCCCATCTCAGGTGCTGTGTAGAACTGATCAGAAGAATGAACCTTAGCAAGCTTAGCATCGATACCAAGCTCCTTAGCCTTTGCGATAGCGATATCATTAATCTTCTTGCTTGGGTAAAGTGTCTTCTCCTCTACTCCATTTGTAAACTTAGCAAATGTGCTCTCAGAAAATGCGCTCTCAGAAATAACTACATCAAGAACGTTAAGCTTGTCTGTGTAGCTACCTGCAGAACCGATTCTGATAATATTTTCTACATCATAGAACGCGAAAAGCTCATAAGAATAGATGCCGATTGAAGGCATTCCCATTCCGCTGGCCATAACAGAAACTGGAACCCCCTTGTACTTACCTGTGAAACCAAGGCAGTTACGAACTGTGTTCACGCACTTAACATCCTCTAAAAAGTTATCTGCTACGAACTTAGCACGAAGTGGATCACCCGGCATGAGAACTGTTTTTGCAAAATCCCCTTTTTGCGCTTCATTATGTGGTGTTGCCATATACACGACCTCCTTATAAATTATTATTAAAACTTTCTTTAATTTCAAAGCTAGGTATTCATTCTAGCTTATTTGTACAGTGTTAGCAATGCAATTACTTATTTACAGACTATTTGTAATTGTAGAAATAGTGCGCATTTATAGTCACGCCTTCTGTTCTGTCCAAAAAGCCCTCTTTTCCTTCTGCCACCTGTCTGTCGTGAAGGTTCTGAGCATAGCTTGTTGTAAAGAAGAACAGCGCATCTGTATTGGTGTTACCTGCAATCGCCTGGGATGCAGCGTACTGACATCCGCTGTTAGGACCGTTGGCTAAAATCATAGCCACACGACCTGAAGTGACAGGTGCAAACTGGCCTGGTGAATAGATTACACCGGCAATTGTATTTGGAAATTTGGAGCTGGCTACTCGGTTCATAACTACAGATCCAACTGCAAGTCTTCCAGCCTCGCCCTGATTATCAGCCTCAGCCTGAATCAACGCAGCCAAAAGCAATGTCTCTTCATCATCTGTGCTGTATCCACCAGAATATCCGCCGTGCTCGCCGGCAAGTTTTTGAGCCAATGCCAACTGAGCATCCATGTACTGCTTCTGGATTCGTTTCTCATAATCCTTTGCTTCCTGAAGCTGCTTTTCAAGCTCCTCGATAGCAGCTTGGGCATCTGCAATCTGCCCGTTTGTAGTATTAAGTGCCGATGTGGTGCTTCCAACCAGCGAGCCAAGCTGGCTTCTCTTTGACTGGAGAGTATCCTGATAAGCACTAAGCTCTTTATTCTTTTCCTCTACCTCAGCCTTCTTTTCTTCAAGGGCACTCTGGGTAGCTTCGAATTTCTCTATAGCCTTTTGATCGTAGGCTGTAATCTGCGCCATGTACTCCACACGCTGCAAAAACTCAGCCATAGAGCCACACTCCATGTAGTTTACAAGGGTGTTGGTAGATTTATTCTCGTACATATATTTTATACGAAGTTTCATGGCATTTTTTTGAACATCCAGTGAATTTTGTATTTCGTCCAATTCACCGCTTAATGTTTCCAAATCTGCCTCCACCGCAGCTATATTCTGTTCCGTCTCAGAAATCTCACCTGTGACAGTGGAAATCTGATTGTTTAGATTTGTAATCTGTCCTGCAAGACTGTCTGCCTGACCCTGAAGCTGATCCTTGGAATCCTGAGCTTCCTTCTTTTTATTCTTGATATCATCAACTTTTTGGGTGGCATTTTTCGATTCTTCCTTCAGCCTGTCCACCTCAGACTGTGAAGCCTGCGCCGAACTGCCAAAGCAAAGGCATACCGCAACTACCAATGCCAGCACAGATATAAATCTCTTTTTAAAACATTCCCCCATATTGTCCTACCTGTTAGAACGGCTGATAGCCTCCACGGCAACTGCTCCACCTCGAACAATTTGCACTTTTTTAAATCTCGATTTAAGAAGAGAAATCAGCTCATTATTTTTGTTTTCTGTGAGGGTACATTCAAAAAGAACCATGTCCCCGCCTATATCACATATTTTAACACTACCGCCTCTGTCGAAAACCTCAGCAATCTGAAAAGCCTCTGTCTTTCCAGTTACATCAAGGTCTGAAACTGTAGCGTAAAGAATCTCCTTCATGTGAATTGGAATAGTGGTAAGGTCGATGACCTTGATAACCTCCACCATTGCATTCAACTGCTTTTTAATCTGCTCAAAAGTCACATCATCGGCCTTTACAGAGATGGTCATTCTGGAAACGTCCTCATGCTCTGTTGTGCCAACTGTAAGGGTCTGAAGATTGTATGACTTTGCTGAAAAAAGTCCTGAAACCTTAGCAAGTACACCAACCTGATTTTCTACGTATAAAGCTATCCATCTGTTTTTCATCTTTTCCATGTCTTCTACCTCTGTATGTGCTATTTAAGTATCATGTCGCTAAGTGGTGTACCACTCTTTACCATTGGAAGAACTAAGTCATCTGGTGAAACAATAAAATCGATAACTGTTGGACCCTCTTTATTGGCCTTGGCTTTCTTGAGAGCAGGTACCACATCCGCTGGATTGGTAACTCTGATGCCCTGGCAATCATAGCCTTCAGCCCATTTTAAGAAATCTGGATAGTAGCTGCCATCCTCAGCTGCAAGATTGGTAATCTCATAGCGCTTACCATAGAAAAGCTGCTGCATCTGACGAACCATACCAAGATTCGAATTATTAAATATACATATAACAACAGGAATTTTCTCAGTCATAGCAGTAGCCATCTCCTGCATATTCATCTGAAAACCGCCATCTCCAGTAATCAGGACAACCGGCTTTTTAGGATTGCCCACTGCTGCTCCGATAGCTGCTGGAAAACCAAATCCCATGGTTCCAAGACCACCTGAAGTAATAAATTCCTGACCTTTATTTACTTTTATAAACTGGCTGGCCCACATCTGATGCTGGCCAACGTCTGTAACTATATTTGCATTTGGAAAGACCATATTAATGGCTTCACAAATAGTCTGTGGACATACTCCCACCTTTGGAACTGGCATTGTAAGAGGATGTTCACTCTCCCATCTTTTGATGATGTCCATCCATTTTCCAGTGTCCATCTCCTCGGCATATTCCACAAGTCGCTCCAATGCTATTTTTGCATCAGCTGTAACTGGAACATCTACAACTACATTTCTGGAAATAGATGCAGATGCAATATCCACGTGAACAATCTGAGCCTTTGGTGCAAACTTCTCAAGGTCGCCTGTGATTCGGTCGTTAAAACGGGTACCGATTGAGAAAAGCACATCACACTCTGTGACAGCTTTGTTTGCTGCATATCTACCGTGCATGCCGCAATTGCCGATGTACAGAGGACTGTCCTCAGGCATAACACCCTTACCCATTACAGTAGTAGTAACAGGAACATTCATCTTTGTGGCAAAGTCCAAAAGCTCCTTCTGAGCTCCTGAAATGCGCACACCACCACCTGCTAAAATAAGTGGGCGCTTGGCTGTCTTTAAAAGTCTGAAGGCCTTCTTAAGCTGACCGATGTGAACATTTTCATTTGGATGATATCCTCTGATATCAACATGGTCAGGGTAATCAGGAGAACCTGAAGTGACCTGGATATCTTTTGGAATATCAATAAGAACAGGGCCTGGCTTACCTGTAGAAGCAACCTGGAATCCCATTTTTATAAGGCGTCCCATATCCTCACGATTGCGAACTGTCACGCCGAACTTTGTGATAGAACGGGTCATACCCACAATATCAACCTCCTGGAATGCATCGTTTCCAATGAGGTGAAGTGGAACCTGACCTGTAAAAATCACCATAGGGATGCTGTCATAATAGGCATCTGCGATACCGGTGATAGTGTTTGTGGCACCTGGACCTGAGGTAACAAGTACGACGGCAGTCTTGCCCGTAGCTCTTGCGTAGCCTTCGGCCTCGTGTACAAGAGCCTGCTCGTGACGACCCAAAATGACCCTGATTCCCTCGGTCTTATATAGCTCGTCCACGATATCCGTAATCATACCTCCGGGATAGGCAAAAATAGTGTCTACTCCCTCTTCCTTCAACGCCTTAACAAACAACTTTCTTCCTGTAATATTCAATGCCATTATTATGTCCTCACTGTAAGTGCTGGTTTGCGGTTGCTATTTAATGTATGTTCTGAAATAAAACTCTATATCATAATATGTCTGCTCTTCTGATTCCTCTGCAAGCTTCCACTCTGTCTTTTCCTCCAGATTTGGGAAGAATGTATCAGCATCATATGTATAGTCTACATATGTGACAAATGCACGGTTGCAATCATCAAGAAGCATTCTGTAAATGCTCTCGCCGCCGATAACATAAACATCATCGGAATCATATTTTGCAAGCTCCTTATCGAGCTCGTCCTTAGAATGAACAATGACTGCGTCCTTCACCTGATAATCTGGATCGCGAGTGAGCACAATGTTCACTCGATTCTTAAGAGGCTTGCCATTTGGAAAGCTCTCCAGTGTCTTTCTACCCATGACTACTACCTTACCTGTGGTAGTCTCACGGAAAAACTTCATATCATCTGGGATGCTCACAAGAAGCTTATTGTCCTTGCCGATGGCCCAGTTTCTATCTACTGCAACTATAAGATTCATATATTCTCCTTTTTAAACAGCGATTGGAATGTTCTTAATCTGCTCTCCTGCCTCGTAACCCTCGACGATAAGATCATCTGTTGTGAAATCGTAGAAATTTTTAACCTCTGGGTTGAGGCGTACGGTAGGTGCTGGAAGCTCTGGACGTTCGATGAGCTCCTTGATAATGTCCACATGTCTGTCGTAAATGTGAGCATCTGCAATAACGTGGATAAGCTGACCTGGAATCATGTCATTGACCTGGGCAACCATCATAAGAAGGATTGCATACTGGCATACATTCCAGTTATTTGCAGCTAAGATATCCTGTGAACGCTGATTTAACACCATATTTAAAACAAGCTTATCTGAGTTCTTGTCCTTTGTAACATTGTATGTAGCTGAGTAGCAGCATGGATCGAGATGACCAGTAGCCAAATCATGGAACTGGTAAAGATTAGTCATAATGCGGCGTGAATAAGGTGTCTCCTTAAGCTGCTTTAAAACATAATCCATCTGGTCAATCATTTCGCCCTTAAACTCGAACTTTTCTCCTACAACATAACCATATGCTGTACCGATTGAACCATTTTCATCTGCCCATTCGTCCCAGATGTGGGCCTTCAAATCCTTGATATTGTTAGACTTGCGCTGGTAAATCCAGAGAATTTCATCCATCGCTGTCTTAAGTGCTGTCTTTCTAAGAGTGAGAGCTGGAAATTCCTCTCTCAAATCGTATTTATTAACCACACCAAACTGCTTGATAGTATAGGCTTTCTCGCCTGTATCCTCCCAGATTGGTCGTACAATCTCATCCTTTGTATCAGTACCATTTTCCAAGATATCACGGCACATAGCCTTAAAAATCACATCAGCTTTGCTCATTAATTCTCTCCTTTAACTATAGTTATCCTAGTCTAATTACACTAATAAAAGTGTATCACAACGTTTTATGTTTTAATAGAGATTATTACGGGATTTTTCCGTCAAAATACAGCATGCAGTAATGATTTTTCCTTGAAAATGCGCATCTGTTGCGTTAGTATATTTTATAGTTGTGTTGGGTCTTCCACGGGAAAATTTAGGGCCTGACAAATAGGAGAAGAAATGAGTCAACAGAAGGTAGATCAGAAGAAATTAGATAAGAAAAATCGTAAATCAACACTTAGAAAGAAAAAGATTGAAGAGGTATTAAGCCTTACATTAGTTTCAATCATAGCTATCGCAGTTGTTGCATGGGTTGGTTACTCAATATATTCAAAGGTTCAGACATCTGCAGCTGAAAATGCTACATATGAATATTATGATATTGACACTGCAGCTATTCAGGACTATCTTTCAACATTAAACTAATTTCATAGTATCTAGTATGATTTTTGCAACTGTTCGCCTATCGCGGACAGTTGTTTATTTTTGTCTTAAAATTCACAGTTAAATCACATTTTCTTCACACTTTAGTTATTCCTGGTGTTATAATAGCTATAGATAAAGCAAAAAGAATGTTTTATCTATAACTTTTGCAAGGGGGTATCTGTGATGTTTGATTTTGGTATATTTCAGGACCTTAAGGCCGAAGGAATTAGTAAAGATTTAATTGAAAGCATAACTGAACGTATCCAGCAGAAGGAAGATCAGATGCATGAGCAGTCTGCTACCTGGGGCATTTTCATGACGCCTAATACGTTCAACAGATAATAGAATAAAGAATTTAAGCGGATACCATTTGGTACCCGCTTTTTTGATGCTTATTTTTCTGATAGTAAAAGTGCAAGTATATGGGACATCTGTGGAAATTCCCCTGACTTGATTAAATCATCCACTTCCTGTCTGGTGTATAGATGCACATTTAAGAATTCCGTATCATCAAGCTTCTGGCCTGCCACCTTGCGACAGTTCTTTGCCACGTATATATTAGCGTAGTTATCTGCCATAGTTGCATTTGATGGGACTCTGAAAATGTATTTCCAATCGTCAGATTCATAGCCTGTTTCTTCAAGAAGCTCTCTTTTAGCTGCATCAAGGGCCGCCTCTACCTGTGCTGGATCGTTGCAGCTGCCGTATTCTTTACCATCAAGTCGCTCGAGACCACCTGCACAAAACTCCACAGTCACCTTATTAATACCATGACGGAATTGCTTCACACAGATGTATTTTCCTTCCTCGTCTGTGGCAACAATAACAACGTAATCTCTTCTGCTGTAATTATAAAATGGCTCGAAAATTGTTCCATCTGGAAGCTTGTATGCACACTTTCTAAAATCAATGTACTCATCTTCCACTATGTGCTCACAGGAGGTTAACTCCCACTCTAAATCCTTGTCTGTTTGCATTTTATGTCCCTCCATTTTATCTTTTAAATACCTTATCAAATAAACTGAAAAATATCCATCTGGCCATCAACCCATGATTTCTGTTCGACGTCATGAATTATATCGTCAGGTCTGTAGCTCCCCATTAGGAATGGCGAATCTGGATTGTGCTGGCCCAGATTTATCTTCACCTGCTCAACGTCATTATTTGCATAGCAATACCTGCACAAATGGCCGCAGGTATCATAGGCACCGATATCCGCCCCAAGGAAACACGCACAGTCCTCACGGGCTGTTTTCATCTTTGACTTAGGGGGATCAAGACGCTTGCCGATGGCATTTTCATAATCAGAAAGTGTCATGCATCCCCTGCAGTCCGCACCATATTTCTCCAGGAAATCCCCTTCTGCACAAGGTTTGACTGTCATGTCGTGAGCCCTGGCGATTTCTACCATTTTCTTTCCAAGGAACACTTTATCCTCTGCCGATACTGCCTTCGCCTCAGGAAAATTCCTCTTTACCTTTTCATATATATCAATGAAACTGATTACCACTATTTTGGTGTAGCCTTCCATTTCGGAAGCCATCTTTTCAAAACTCTTCAGGTGATAATCTACCGTATATTTATCATCTATAAAGATTGGGTCATAGCGCCATCCTATGGAGTTAATTCCCACCTTTTCAGACAGATATTTGAAATCCTCTATCACCTTCCATTTGTCTGGAACATTGGGCTCCACATCCCTGTCATAGCCAGTGATTGTCACATACCAAAACTGCCCATAGCCTTCAAGCAAATCCAGATATTTAAAGAAAGGCGCAGGATTCTTGCTGCAAAATCCAATCACATCCACCACCTCAGGATCAAGCTTATACCTGCTGACCTGAGTAGGATTATATGGATTTCGAACGCAGACATATCCCTCCTTCAGCCTGTTGGCAAACCACTGTGGATAAAAGGCTGGAATGTCCGTCCTTTGCCCTGTGTTTATAATCATTCTGTAAACCGTCCTCTATTAATACGAATATTTCCACACGCTCTTCATCTGCGAAACAAGGATATCAACATCCCAATGCTTCTTGCTGTTCTTAGGAGTGTTTGGATCGTTCACGATAATAAGACCCTCATCATCTATTCGGAACTACGTAAAAGTTTCTCAAGCAATTCCACATACTCTTTAAACTGAGCCCTGCCAAATTCTGTAATAGTATAAGTTGTTTGAGGTTTATTATTTACGAATGCCTTATCAATTTGCAAGAATTTTTTACATAAAAAAGGACATCCAACCGGATGCCTTTAAAAATTTGTATTAAAAGAGCGCGAGACGGGACTCGAATCGCATTCCTTATCTTAAAATACTGATAGAAAGGGGATTCTAGCACCGCTATTTGCTTAGGGAACACCTGAGGGGTCACCTAAATCATTTTCATGTCATACAGAAGTTGGGACTTGAATTGTAACGTCACCATAAAAATACTGAAAGAAAGGGGACTCTAGCACCACACTATTACTGGGGACCCCTTAGGGAACCCCTGACAATAATTATTGAGATTTGTAAAATCATCCACATATTTAATTTGCAGACGCATATTTCGCCAAACCTCTTTTCCAAACCATCCCAACTATAATAGATAATACAACCAAAAAAATAATAAACCAAACTAATTCCACTACGCTAATATTTCCTTTAAGTATTTCGACGGGTCCATTAATCGCTGTAAAAAAAGGAAGAACCCATGTTAAAAAAAATATTATGCTATTGGGATATATAACCTTTGGTCGCGTAGACGCATCAATTAAAGATTCTGGAACTCCCATCAATTTATTAGTTTTTTCTTTCCAAAACGAAAACATAACCATTAACTGATTTACCAAGAATACAAACATCATAGCAAATGGAATAAAAATTACATATTCAATTATATTTATGCGATAGTAATTTGACTTCGAAATAATCACCATCTGAATAATAATTGCTATGACTAAATTAACCGCACTTGGAATATCTAACCTATATAATGCATAATACCAAAAGGACTTTACCGGACGAACAAAAACATAATCCAAATTTCCTTCTATAATATCATCCGATAAATTTTCATGTGCAGAAACAAACAACACTTGATACATACTTAAAATTATATTTGATGTACATATCAAAGAAAAATAATCATTTCGTGTCCAGCCAAGTATTGTATCCGAATACTCATAGTAGATAATTCCAGTTATCATTTCTATGGAAAAAAACATAATTCCAAACAATGCTACAAAAATTGAGGTACTTCTATAGACCAAGCATTCTTGAATACTTTGCGAAATAAAAACTTTATATAATCTCTTATTCATCAATTGCCCATTCCTTCATATTTTTTTAGTCCTTTAGATAGCAAAATATTATAGATATAATATAAAAATACTATCCATATTAATGTGATTAAACAGTAATATAAAATAAAAGTATTTTCCACCTGGCAAGTTAATACTTTTGTCAAAACATGTCCAACAATAGCAAATGGTGTAACTGATAAAACCATATAATATGGTTTTGGTAACAAATCAAGTGGAAAATACAAACCTCCCATAAGTAGATAAATAGCAGTTAATATTGATCTTAACGGCCACATTTGTATAATCCAAAAACCTATTGTTGAGATTACTGAAACACACATGAAAAACATTAAAAAGGCTAATAGCAAAAAAATTAATGCAAAAAACACATACAAGATATCTGCTCCTTGAGCATTAATCATAAAAAATGCCAAAATCAAATATACTGTAACCTCTAAAATTTTACTTCCCATATATCTGGCAAAACTTTCATAAAGCAAATGTATTGGTCTTAACAATAAAGTTGTAAGTTTTCCAGAATGTATTAGAGTCCCCAACCTAAAACAAGGTTCAAAAGAAAAAATAACACTAGCTACATTTGCCAATATAATATACATAATCATATTGTTATACGAATACTCACCGATATAATTATATTCATTTGATATATATATCGCTTTCCAAATAAACACAGTTGTCAAAATTTGCATAACTTTTAACGCCAACTTGACACAAGTATCAAATTTATATATCAACTGTGAACTGATTTGACTATATAAAATTCTTAGATACTTATTCATTGGTTCTCCTGTGTAAACATCTTAAATATAATTTCTTCAAGCTTTGGTACTTCCTCCCTGATTGAGACAATATTGGATATATTTACATTATTTAGAATGTTTTCGGAATCTTCATTCAAATATAATTTATATTTACAACTTTCAATTCTCTCAATTCTATATGCTTTTGCATCAAATGGTATCTTATTTTCCTTAGTCTCTATAATATAGCAATTTTGGGTACTATATTCTTTTCTAATTTCATCAATCGTCGATTCTTTAACTATTTTACCTTTGATGATGACTGCTATGCGATTAGCCATTTTTTCTATATCATTCATATAGTGACTTGTTAGGATAATAGTTGTTTTTTCCTTACTATTCAATTCATGCAAGAAATCATATATAGCATATTGACTCACAATGTCTACCCCAATAGTCGGTTCATCTAAAAACAATACTTTAGGAGAATGAATCACTGAGCAAACTAACTCAAATTTTATTCTTTCACCCAATGATAGTTTTCTGACTGGTATGAAAAGTTTATCTGCTATCTGAAGTTTTTCTGTCAAGTACTTTAACCGAACCGAAAAAGAAGCATTCGAAACATTATAAATAGCTTGAAGCATTTTAAGAGTTTCAAACGCTGGTAAATCCCAAATCAGCTGTGTCTTTTGTCCTAAAACAACTCCAATTTGTGATAAATAATTTGGAGTTTTAGAAAATGGATTGCACCCTAAACTGTCAATTGTTCCCTGCTGAGGTTTGATTATTCCAGTAAGCAACTTAATTAAAGTTGTTTTTCCGGCCCCATTGGGGCCTAGTATTCCAATAATATCACCTTCGACAATACTTAAATTTATATCGTCTAGTGCAGTTACTTCTTTTTTTTCCCTTTTACCAAAATCCAAAATTGAACCTTTTAGACCCGCTTTTTTTTCAAACGTCTCATATTTATAACTTACATTTTTACATTCAATCATATATTTATCCTATTTTCTACAAAATATTTAATTACTTCTTGTCTCGTATAACCACTACTTTCTGATTTGCAAATGATATTTAAATCAGGATTCAAGTTGTGCCTAACAAAAAAATCACGCAAAGTTGCTAAGTTAGCTTTTATTTCATTTTCTGATATTTTACATGCTGGAATTGGTTCAAGCCCAAATAATTTAACATAATACCTAGAATCCTTTGAGTAGACATTTAAGTTGCTTCCAAACGAACATCTAACTTTATTATAAATATTATTTTGTAACTCAAAGAATTGATTTCGTGTTATTTCTAATTCAATAAGTTCTCCTAAATGGTCATTACTTCCAAAATAATCTAAATCCACACTCACAATTACAGATTTATTCGAAAAATCATATATATGTGTTAAATTTGTATCCGCTCTACATGTAATTAATTTATGGATATTTCCCGCTACCTTCGTTTTAATTGGTAATAATGAAATAAAATCATTTGCCTTTTGTTCAGTATTTATACATATTTCAGAAAATCTCTCACTGTTATGATTAGATATCCAAATTACATCCTCAATAATATCCGTGTACAATAGGGGAGGAATATAATTTCCATAGTTCAATTGAGAATACGAGATTAAATCAATAGATTCATCAGTTAGATTATTTATTGCAGATTCACTTACAATAGCTTCATTCATATCACTATGATCATCTATATGAATCAAGGTAAATTTTTGTTTCTTCACTCTATGCAACTTAACAATTTCTTTAAAAGCTTCTTGATGCTCCTCTATATATACTGTCTGCATTTAAAGTCCTCATCTTTATAATTATATTTTTAATCATTAGGGACAACTGGAATACCACTTCCAACTAAATAAAATTTATCATTGCCATGTAGTATTACTTGTACACAAATTATTTGATTATAACTAAATAAAATCTTATAGCTAATATTCATTTTATTCTGCTCAATTATCTTAATCTCTTCTTGATATATTTGCTCCGCAGCGATTTCTTTTGAAGTAACATAGTCAGCAAATTGAATATCAGCACCATACTTTAGACAAAGAATCGCATTATATTTCTTCAACTCCTTAAACAACGATAGTGCGGTTACATCCTCAATTTTATTCTGTGCACACTGTAGGTGATAACTTTGAAGGCATTCCAGCAATGCTCGTTCAAGAGCATATCTTGAAGACGTTGATAGTCCGCTCCCTTTAAAAGGTACTCCTGTTCCAGGATTGTCTGCAAAAACTTGATAACAAAAAAAACCATCAAATGTTTTAATATCAACAATAATAATCTCTGTGCCAATCTCAGCGGATATTGTATTATATAATTCTAATAAACTGGCAGATAATGATTTGGGATTAATAAATACAGCTTTTTCACTATGGTCGATAAATACATTATAGTAATGTTTAGAAAGTGAATATCTTTCCAATAACTCGTTTAACGCATGAATAAGAGCATCATTTAATGATGTTCCGATTGCACACCCAGAATTCGTGCTATATTTTTTTATAGATACACATTTATCAGGAATACTATTGTTATAAACATTCCATAATGCAGTTGGGAAAAAAATCTTATTGTTTCCATCAAAAAATTTTGTAGCACCAATTATATCATCAGGCGATAGATTTTCTTTCAAGACCTTTACAGCATATTCGTTTTGTATTATTCCATCACAAATTGATGAAATAGGTACACTCATCTCAGAGTTTGAACTATTTTGATAAATATAATGTTCTATTGCCTCATAAATAGCACTTGCTAATGACTGATTTGAATACCCTTTTCCATTTCCCTGTACAGTGCCATTTAAAATCACACTATAAGTCGACACATTACTATCAACAATAGTTTTTTTTTCACTTATTTCATAGTTTAAATTTAAGAAATCAAGGCATTGTTTTGCTAGTTCTATTGCCTCTTCAGTTTCCATTTCACGTTCATATACTGACACAATATAATCCTCATAAAAAAGAGGTCAAATTAATGACCTCTTTTCTTTCTACAAACTACTCAGCAGCATTTAAAGCTTCGATTAACATTTTTTCCTGCTGCGATACATTGATTTCACTAAAAGACTTATTGACAATGTCAGCAAGGCTGATGTCCATTAACTGATTGTCTTCTAAGATTTCAGACATCACAACATTGATTTCACTTCTTCTGTTTCCCATCGAAAAGCCCCCTCCTTTTTGTCTGAACATTCAGTCTAATCATATATGTTGTAAAATAATATATAGATATTTTTTGTTAATTTCAATGGAAATAATCAATAGAATTTCTGTGAAAAATGTCCGAATTTTTGCGTTTAATGCACATTATTCTATTTTTGTGTATTTATTATATTTAGATTATATAAAATTGAGCATAAAATACTTTCATGTGACCGAATAATCATTCATGGCTACTCTCAAATGCTGTAAACTGCTCTGCTCGATACCTTTAACAGTTTCTTTAGATTTATTAAAATGCCTAGCTGTAGCTTCAAGCGTCCTTCCTTCTCTCAGGCTAAAGCCATAGTGATAGGTGAGGACTTTTCTCGCATCTGAAGGTAAATCCTGCAATCTGATTAGCATTTTAAGGAGCATAGTTCTGTGAACAGCCAACTCACCTGTAGGATCACGGTGACTGTCAACACTTGCTTCAGCAGTTAGCTGTCCGATGTACTCATCTCTGTACCCATTAGCAGGATCATCGTCCAGAAAGATATTTGTAAGACCATCATCAACTGAATGCTTCTCAAATGTTCCAAACGTTCTTCGCCCTACATCACGCATCTTATTTCTTATAACTTCAGTAGCGTATGTTGAAAATTTAGCGCCTGCTTCTGGCGAGAATGAAAGTGCTGCATCTATCAGAGCTAGATATCCTTCCTGTATTAAATCTTCAATATCCCAGCCTCCATAGGGATTAGAATTTAGGGAGTATTCCTTTTCTACTAGGATAGCATTTGCTATAACAAGACCTTTGTTAGCAAGAATGAGGAGCTGTTTGGCATTGTCATCACCAGATTGAATTTTGGTACAAAGCTCTTGATTAAATCGACTTAGACGTTCATTGTGTGTAAGGCTTCTTTTCATTATTTCTTATCAAAAAGAGCCACCACCTTATAGAACCATCTTATTGGTGTTCTTAATGCCTTTACCATTTTTTCATTTGCTCCCTGCTCCAATAATGACTTTTCAGTAGCAGTCATCATTATGTCAATCTTTTCATCAGTAGATAGATTTTTCTTAGATTTCCCCTTATATTCTTCTACGAATGTATTGAATACTTTTCTATTTAAGTCAGAAGTACGATTTAGGCCATTGGCTTTTATTTCTTCCTCAGATTTCTTTTTGATTTCTCGAACAGCAGCTTCTATTCTATGGATAATCTGGTCAAATTCATATCTTGAAGCAGTAAACTTTTGAGATTTTATTTCTTTAATGTCATTTTGAAATTCTTCAACATCAGTTATTTCATTGATGTCAACTTCATCTTCCAAAAACTCAGCGGTGCAGCTTAACAAATCATTTCTAATCTTGTACGTTTCATCCATCTGTCCTGAAAAGTAAATTGCCATAGACTTTGTTGCTTGACGAAAGTTTTTATTAAGTAATAGCTCATTTACAACATCAGGATTTACATTATCAGTCAGCAAATGCTTGACTGCTTCAGCAGATAAACCAAGCTCACCTATATCATGATAGAAAGGCTCTGGATTATCAGTTAATCCTAAAATAAAGTCAGTAGAGACATTATAAAGGTCAGCTAAAGCTTTTAAGCTTTTTCCAGTGATTGAATCTACACCACCTGATTCCATTCTTCCATAGGTGGCATTGCTTACTCCGATAGCCTTAGCAACATCACCTTTATCTAAACCTTTTTTTCTTCTTAATTGCTCAAGTCTTTTTGGTCTATCTTCAGGCAAAAAGACATCTAATTCCATAACATCCATTAATAATCTCCCTTATAAAAACGCTCCAAACGAATGTTTCATCCTATTGTAACATTTTCATATTTGAAAGAAAATCCCAATTCAGTTTCCATAATTCTCCAATATTTTCATCTTTGTTTGATTTGAGACCTGCCTCAGTTTTTATCCGTATTATCTATTAGAAGCCCCAAAGTGGAGACTTGCTAAAGCCCCTTATTTTAATAAGGGCGCACTTCTATACCTCTTCAAGAGGTATGTGCGTTTTGCCTTCGCAAAAGTCTTCCCGACTTCGTCGATTTTGCGTTCGCTATCGCTCCGGGATTGCAGGCAATCGTGCAAGACACTATTAACAAAAATCTGAAAGGAACCAATATTATGGAAAACAAAGAAACAATTGTAGAGGGCTATACTATTAGCTCCAAACTAACAAAAGCACTATCAGATTATGAAAAAGCTGAGGCTATTCATCAAAAAACGCTAAAGCGTTGTGAACAGCTTGAGCACAAAGTCACTTTACTAGAAAACAGAATTGAATATCAGAAGAAGCAGGAAAGAAAACGAAGAACACACAGACTATGCACAAGAGCAGGTCACATTGAATCACTTCTTCCTGAAACAAAAGAGCTAACAGATAACCAGTTCATGGCATTCTGTGATGCTCTTTTTTCTTATCCGAAGATGAAGGAACTTGTCAGCAAACTACTAGCCAAAGTAAAGGAGGAAAACTAAATGGCACTTTATCATTTTCATGTATCTCAAGTTAGTCGAGGAAAAGGACAAAGTTGTTTGGCAAGCGATGCATATATTACAGGAACAAGACTCATTGATGACTACTATGGCGATGTCCATGATTACACCAAAAAGCAAGGCGTGCTCTTTACAGAACTTCTACTTCCTGATTATGCGCCAGAAAGATTGCATGACCGTGAAGTATTATTTAATGAACTTGAAGTAATTGAAAAACATCCTAAAGCGCAACTGTGTTACTCCTTTGATTTTTCTCTCCAAAATGAATTGAGTTATGAAGAAAACTTAGAAATTGCCCAAAAATTCATTAAGGAAAATTTCTTATCAAAAGGAATGATTGTAGATTATGCAATTCATAATCCAGATAAACATGGCGGCATCCCAAATCCACATGTTCACATGCTCATTCCCATACGCCCTCTTAATGAAGATGGAACCTGGGGAGAAAAACAAAAGCGAGAATATCTTATTGATGAGAATGGCGAAAGAATTAAAAAGCCAAATGGCAAATATGATTTTAAATCTGTACCGACAACTGACTGGGGAAATCCTGAAACGCTTGATGCCTGGAGGAAAGCTTATGCAGATATCTTTAATAAGGCATTTGAAGAAAAGGGACTTGATTGCAAAATAGACCATCGTTCTTATTCAGCGCAAGGACTTGAGCTACTTCCAACTATTCATGAAGGACCTCAGGTAAGAGCAATGGAAGCAAAGGGGATTAAAACTGAAATCGGTGATGAGAACCGTAGGATAAAGGCTTTTAATGAAATGATTAAAAAGCTATCTACAAACCTTATTGATATCTTTGAATGGCTCTCAAATTTCATAAAAGAATGTCATAAGCAAAAAATATACGTTCCATCACTAGGTGAGCTTGTTTCTGATTATTATGACAAGCGCTATATCAATGCATGGAGTAACAAAGCAAAGGTAAAAAATTTAAAAGAAAGAGCTGCTGTGATATTTTTCTTATCCCAAAACAACATTAGCACTTTTGAAGAACTTAAGGATTTTGTTCATGCATCATATGGAAAAGTTAATGAACTTCAGGAGGATATTTCAGAGATTGATAAAAAGATTTCTAAAATCAATGATGCATTTCGCTATCGTCAAATGTTGGCTGAAACAAAACCTATCTATGACAAGCAGTTTTCTTTTCGTTTAAAGAGGAACCAAGAGAAGTATGTGGCTGAACATAGAGATGCACTTGATAAATATCATTTAGCCAAACGAATGCTTGATAATTATTGGTACGGCAGAAAGCCAAACTGGGAAGTTGCAAAAATTAATTTAAGCAATCTTGAGAAATCTAAATCCCAAAAGCAACAACTTTATAAAGACTATAAGGTAACAGCTAGTGAAGCCTATAAGATAAGAAAGATTGCAGAGGAAATGATTAAAAAGCCTGCGACTAACATTCCGGTTCATCAAGTAACTAAAAAACGCAAATACGAATTAGGTCGATAGGAGGAATAACAATTGAATTATTTTACAGAGATCAAGTCAGCTGTTTCCATTGAGGAAGCCGCTTCTTTTTATGGTATCAACTACAACAATAATAAAATGTGTTGCTGTCTTTTTCATAAGGATAGACACCCTAGTATGAAGCTTAATAAAGATTATTACTACTGCTTCAGCTGTGGAGCACATGGTGATGTAATTAACATTGTCCAACAGCTTTACAACTTAAGTCCTATTGATGCTGCAAAGAAAATCTGCTTAGACTTTAACTTAAATCCCAAGAGCGATAGTTATAGCTATTCATCAATAGTAAAAGAAAAGAAAAAGGAAATTGAACACAAGAAGGAACTCGAAAGAGCATTTGCGAAGAATCGTCGTGATGCTCTTTTTATTTTGCATGAGTATCACGGTCTACTTCTTAAATGGAAAAGAGAACTAGTTCCAAATGATATGAATCTTGATAATGCAAATCCTCTTTTCCTGGAAGCACTCAATAACTTTGACCGTATCGATGCAATGATTGATGAGCTGACCTACGGAACAATGAAAGAACAAATTGACTTTATTAAAACATTTGACAAGGAGGTTTCTAAAATTGAAAAACGAATCACTGAATTTAATTCCGCAGGATACTAAAGTGCTTGAAGCACTCTTTAAAAGCAACGGATATACACTAATAACAGATACAGATGAATCCGAAGAATGGACATCAAAGCTTGAACAGGATGCTAAAGGGAAAATCAAGCAGACAAATAATAACTGCACCTTAGTGATGGAAAATGATTCTCTTTTGGCAGGTGCTATTAAGAAAAATGAGTTAAGTGGAGGCATCGATATTGTTAAAGATCTTGGTTGGAACAGGAACGGAAAATCTCTTACAGACACAGATATAGATAACATCATCATTTATCTGGAAAGGAACTATGATCTTCACGTAGACAGAATGATAGAACGTGCTATCAGAGTTGTTGCAAATCAGAATTCCTATAACCCAATAAAAGATATGTTAAATGGTCTTAAGTGGGATGGAAAACCAAGACTTGAAAAAGCTCTTAGTCATTTCCTGGGAGTAGAAAAGACACCTATAAACATAGAGGCTTTAAAGCTATTTATGTTTGGCGCAATAGAAAGAGTCTTTAATCCAGGCTGCAAGTTTGAATACATGCTTTGCCTTGTTGGTGGACAGGGAGCAGGAAAATCTACATTCCTTCGTTTTTTAGCAATGTATGATAACTGGTTCTGCGATGATATCAAGCAGCTTAGTGATAAGGAAGTATTTGAAAAACTTCAGGGACATTGGATTATAGAGATGCCTGAGATGACAGCTATTCTACATGCTAAATATGTTGAGGACACTAAGGCATTCCTAAGCAGGCTATCTGACACATATCGAGCTCCATATGATAAGTATGCACAGGACCATCCAAGAATATGTGTATTCGCAGGTTCATCTAACACCATTCAATTTTTACCACCTGACAAATCTGGTAACAGACGATTCATTCCAATAGAAGTTCATATGGAAAAAGCTGAAACTCATATCTTGGAGAATGAAAATGAATCCAGATATTATTTCGCTCAGATGTGGGCTGAAGCCATGGAGATATATAGAAGTGGTAACTACAAGCTTGCATTTACAAAAGAACTTCAAAAGGAGCTTGTAAGGCTTCAGTCAAAATATACACCTGAAGATCCTATGGAAACTGCAATACTAAATTTCATAGAAGAAAATCAGCCTGAATACGTTTGTGCAAAGATGCTATATGTGGAAGCTTTAGGCAATAGCCCGTATTCATCCACAGCGTCATGGGAATCTAAGGCTATAGGCGAAATAATGAATCAGAAATGTCCTGATTATAGGAATATTGCAAGCCATGTATTCAAAGACTATGGCAAGCAGCGAGCCTGGGTTAATACAAAAAAGCCTGATTTTAAACCAATAACTGATGATGAGGAGAAGGAACTACCTTTTAAGTAGACCTCCTCCTTTTTTGTTGCCCTTTTTTCATAGAGCAACAGATAAACGGATAAACAGACAAAACTAAACATTTTGATTTTCATAAACAATGATTCTTTTTTTTGGAAAATCGCTGTTTATGTGTTGCTCGGAGTAGTTAAGCCTTTGTCGGCTTGCTGCTCCTTTTTTTATTTGGAGGAGGATACATGAAGCAAAAAGGAAAAAATATTGAGATTATTAAACTAATGTACAAACTTCAAGCTGATGTAGAGAGCTTGAATTCAGAGATTAATCTAGGTATCATTGATGCAAGCGGTGCTAGAGATGAATTAAAACTATTGAACATTAAACAACAGAGGTTACGTGATCAGCTGGTCTTTTCAAATCATGTAACAAATGATGGACAGCCACGTAACATCAAGCATCACACACCAACCGCAGGTGATCCGAAGGATTACTATATCACCATTATGGCTGATGGTAAGAGGATTAAAGCTGTAAGCTACGATAAGCTTATCGACAAGCTTTACAACTACTATGCCGAAGGCTTGTTGGACTTTTCAGTTAAATCAGTATTTGAAGCTGCTCTCAAAGAAAAGGCAGCTACTGAGAATCCGAAGCCTAGAACTATAGAAAAGAACAGAGGGGATTTTAACAGATTTATCAGTGAAGTCTTTGCCAAAAAAGATATAAGAGCTATTACTGAGATTGATTTGAAGAAATACATCCAGGAATGGGTTACTGAAACACATCCCAAGCAGAAAACTTTTCTTAGTTTCAAGGGCATTCTCAATTTAATCTTTGAATATGCATTTATTCATAAGATAACTGTAGAAAATCCTGTCAGCTACATTAAAAACAGACCTTATATGAAGTCATGCGATACTTCTAAAGCTAAATCTGAAGAAAAGATTTTCTCTCCTGAGGAAATCCAGATGCTAAAGGATGAAGTAAGAAATCGTATTGGCTCAGGTACTAAGCGTTATGGTGATTATTACATCAATGGCTATGCTATGTTATTTGCTATTGAAACTGGTGTCAGAGTTGGTGAATTGTGTGCGCTAAAGTGGGAGGATATCCACGAAAACTATATCCACATTCATGCTCAGCAATTATATCAAAACGTGGATGGTAAAAAGGAAGTATATTATGCTCCTTACACCAAAAACGAGAAAGGCATATCTGAGGACGGAAGACAGTTTCCACTTACTAATGCTATTGCATCATTACTTGGTGAAATCAAGGAAAAGCAAAAGAAACTAGGGATTGAATCAGAATTTATCTTCTGCAACGAAGATGGAAGATGGATTATTGAAGAAGCCTACACATCATTTCTTCGTAGACTATGCCGTTCAAAAGGACTTAGCGTAACTAATAACCACGCTTTTCGCATGTCCCTTAATTCAAATGTGTTAATTCCAATGGGAATATCTGTAGCTGATAGAGCTGCTATGTTAGGACATTCAATTGAGACTAACTTGAAGTACTACAGCTATGCACAGAAAGATTATCTAGAAGATGTGAAAGCAAAACTGGATGCGATGGGTACAACACCTCAGGGAACACCTGGGGGCCACCCAAAAATCATTCCTTTCGCAAAAAAAGAAAGCCCAGAAAACTTGAATTATCAAGCATTCCAGACTCTCTAACCATCGAGCGCGAGACGGGACTCGAACCCGCGACCCCCACCTTGGCAAGGTGGTGCTCCACCAACTGAGCCACTCGCGCTTAGTGCCATTTTTTGAAGCTCTGCTTCAAAATAATGGTGCCAATCTCAGCCAACTTGGAAGCGGCTTTGATTGCTGTCATCTCTCGACGACAATGGTTATTCTATAGGAATAATCCTCATAAGTCAAGGGATTTTCTAAAGTTGCAAAGCTTTAAAAAATCCCTTTGTTTTTCAGAATATTCTATTAGTTCTTAAGACTGTCATACTCGATAGAAATAAGGCTGTCACCATCAAAAATAAACACTAATATAACGTCACCATGTCTGAATTTGAGGGAGCTAGAAGTCTCCTCAGTAGGATCGCCATATGCAGCAAGAATGTCTTCCTTTGAGCTAGATAAGTCGATGCCTTCCTTTGTGGCTACATTATCTGTTCTAAGAGCTACATAAAGAATTAAATCTTTATCTCCTTCAGGGTATGTCTGAATCTGGATATCATCATATGTATAAAGATGACCATCTCCCTGCCCTGCACAGCTTGGTGATGTAAATTCTTCCTTAGGCTCTCCAAGCTTTTCAAGGACAGGTGCAACATCAGCATCTACTGATATTTCAACTCCATTATATGAAAATCCAAATCCCGCTGCACCAGTCTCACTGTTTGTAGCTGTTGAGCTTGTATTACCTTCGATTACCTTTGTGTCAGATGAGCCTCCACATGCAACAAGTGAGAGCGCCATTGCACCAATCATTCCAAGTGTTAAAAGCTTCTTTTTCATTGTAAAATTCCTCCAGTTTTTATTGTATAGTAGGGTACTTACTTGGATCGTAATTATGTGTGTTTTTGTGCGCATTTGAATATGCCCACAAATCAGCATCATGCCAATAGAATATCAAAGTACCATCGAGCTGTAAATTAGGATCGTAGTGATACCAGCCTTCGCCTATATCGATAAGCAACCAGTAATGGCCTCTTGTATCGCGAATCTTTTCGATTTCCATATTTTTGATTCCAAGGCGATTAAGTAAAACCTCTGCCGTTTTCTGTTTTACTGTACAATCTCCGACATGATAGTACATTCCTTTATAAGCAGCTGAATATAAATCATCTATTCCTGCTGTTTCTGAATAGGTAATATTATTAACCACCCAGTTGAATACAGCTTTTGCCTGAGCCTTCTGATCCATACCGTCTTTAATAATATCTGTAAGAACTGCATCAGCTAATGCATTTACATTTTCTTCTGTAGCCTCGGAAATTTTTGCTGAGACGATTTTTACCGTTGTAGTTTTTTTTGTCTCATTTCCAGCGGCATCTCTGGCAATATATGTAAGATTGTAAACACCACGCTTATCAACATTGACCTCGCTGTTATCTACTTCCAATGTAGGATTTTCATCCTTGTCATCAACGACCTCAATATTCTTTTTGAAAGATACTGCATCACCTTGAGCAAACTGCAATGGTTCTACTCCTTTTATCTCAGGAGGAGTGTTGTCCTCAATAACTTTACAAGGTACTGTGCAGACCGTTTGATTTCCGGCCTCATCTGTTACTACTATAGAAGCTTCGAATTCACCTTCCTTTGTGAAATCGTATTCCTCAGCAAAATCAATAGTGCAATTAGTAACATCATTAACACTTTCTACCAAGTCCGCCGCAGAAGGTGCCTGAGCCGTTACATACATATCTACTGAATCGGTAGCAAGCTGTACCTCTGGAGCAACAGTATCCTGAACGTGAAGAATTGTCTTATCTGTTACAGTTCCAAAGACTGGCATTTCCCAGGCAATCTTTAATTCATAATCGCCAGGAACTCTTGGATCAAATTCAGAATCCTTTGTAAAATGAGCAGTTGGCTCTCCTCGTTTCAGAAATTCCGTTACATCGCAATCAGATGTACCAGCTTCTACATAAACTTCAGAATAAACCAAATCTGACTTCGTATTATAGAAGATAAATAATCCTACACCTAATGAAATAATTATTAGAAGCAGAATAATTACCAATATGACTATGCTTTTTTTCTTCATTCAATAATTCCTTTTTCATATATAAAATTAGAATAATGAGGCTAGTTTATTATATGAAATCAAGCCATTTTTTCATTTTCCTAACAAATATTAACACATAACAAAAAAAATATAAATTTTTTCTTGACTTATGATTAAAGTTCCTATAGAATAACCATTGTCGTCGAGAGATGATAGCAATCAAAGCCGCTTCCAAGTTGGCTGAGATTGGCACCATTATTTTGAAGCAGAGCTTCAAAAAATGGCACTAAGCGCGAGTGGCTCAGTTGGTGGAGCACCACCTTGCCAAGGTGGGGGTCGCGGGTTCGAGTCCCGTCTCGCGCTCTTTTAGTATAAAAAATAGGATCATCCATTTATGGGTGGTCCTATTTTTATACTAAATGAGCACTTCAATCGAGACGGGACTACAACAATGGGTACAACTGGGGTACATTCGTTGTTTTCATTGCACTGTACCTCCTTTTATAAGTTGAAAATCTTGAGGAAATATTGTAATATATTAATACAAATAAGGGCTGGTCGAAAGACCCAGGTCCATCATGGGCGGGGAAGTTCCCCGCCATTTTTATTTGGGAGTATTTTATGAAAGAAATAAGCATTTTTATTGATGAATCCGGTGATTTTGGCGAGTATGCTGTTCATTCACCATTTTATATAATCACAATGGTTTTTCATGACCAATCTATTGATATTTCCGAGGATATTTCAAAACTTGATAAAGAATTAGATTATCTTGGACTTCATGATTTATGTATCCATACCGGTCCAATTATTCGTAAAGAAGAAATATACAAACGCATGTCAATTCCTGAAAGACGTAGAGTTTTCAATAAAATGGTTGCTTTTGTTCGCCAATTAGATATCACTTATAAATCTTTTTATATTGAGAAAAAACATGTGGATGATCCGGTAGAGGCTGCTGGAAAACTTGCAAAACAAATATCCTCTTTCATCAGAGAACATTACTCAGATTTTCTTGATAGTGATCAGGTTAAAATATATTACGATAATGGACAGATTCAGGTAAGCAAAATTCTTGCTTCTGTATTCAGCGTCTTATTACCTAATCCTATATTTAGAAAAGTTTTGCCTAAGGATTATAAACTTTTTCAGGTTGCAGATTTGTTATGTACCTTTACACTAATTGAATTGAAAATAGAAAAAAATTTATATTCAAAATCTGAAGAAATATTCTTTGGAAACAGACGTGACTTTAAAAAGAATTACTTAAAACACATTAAGAAAAAAGAATGGCAGTAATATTAGAATTGGTACAATATGCTTAAGAGCCTCCAATATTGGAGGCTCTAATGTTATAATGCCAAATCTACATGAGCTACTGTGCCGGCAGCACCTGAACTTTCTTTCAGATAAATTCCCGTTTTACGTAAAACTCCATTTGTTTCACCAGCTATATCTTTATAAGAAAACTCGGTGTCTGCATTTCCAAGGTATATAGCTCCTACGTCTGCTTCTTTTAAGTTAAGAAGTTTATCATTTCCGATTTCATCTTTAGTCCAAACCTTTAATTTTGAAAAGATGGAGTCGTTTTCATCAATCCATCCATTATGGTCTTCATCATATTCTGCCAAATCACTGAATCCGTCGCCAGATTTGGTTCCAAAGAGCTCAGAGCCATCGTTTATCTTACCATCTTCATTTTTATCTAACGCCAGGAATCCGCTACCTTTACCAACGAAAGAAATATCATCATCTGTGCCATCTGAATCAATATCGAATTTGAATTTCATATCTGATACTGATGTGACATTAGAATCCATATTTATTACCAAAGGGTCTGTAAGGATTCTTGTGTATGATTCAGCTGATAGAGTATTGATTTTTTGAGATAGGCTGCGTCCAAGCTGAACCTCTACATTAAAATACAAACTTCGTCCATCGGCAGTCTGAACGGTGCCTTGGCTTGCAAAGGTTGTATTTTCATATTCTAGATGGGTTCCTTCTGTAGCCGTTATTTTCTGCCAAACTTGAGTCCTAGAAACAGACTCAGCCGAAGACAGATTTAAGGTATTCTGACTGATTCCATTTACACTAAAGCTAACGTCATTTGAATTATTATCACATCCACCAAGTACTCCCTTTTGCCAATTATTCAATTGTTCTTTTAGCTTTGTATCAAGTTTTTCTCCATTTAGTACTGCAAGAATCTTCTTTACAATGCTAATTTCTAAATCTTCAAAATCCCATTGACTTCTGCCTTGATTAGCCTCTCGAACTTGCTTTTCGTGCTCAGCCATCATATTCAAGGTGTTTTGCATATTTTTCTGTTGCTGATCCTTACGAGCCTGTTCCTCGTCTTTTTCATACTGTTTAATTGCTTCTTTGTAGGATTTTTCCCCTTCTTCAGAAAGCTGCATAATTGCACCAAGCGAGTCAATACTTGCTCGTCGTTCAATTGTAGCTGTTTCTAAATGGGTGTAAGAATAAGAATTGTGACTAGATGCCATGTTTACATGGCTGTTTTCAATCTTCATAGCGGACTCCTTTCCACAAATAAAGAGTTTATAAGGCCAAACGCGAAGACTCTTTTGCACCTCCATATGCCTAGTCTACATTCTTAATATCGGAATGTTTTATAGAAATATAACCTTATAAAATAAAAAAATGCTTCCCACAACTGATTGTTGTAGGAAGCGCAATGAATAGATATTAGAGGTGTTATTTCAGTGTCAAAGTTGCCATATTTCCATTAACATCTTTTATTTCGACTGATTTGATAGTATTTGGATCAATGATGTTGTTAAATTCCACTGAGAAAATAGCATTATTATTTAATCCATCAATATTGTTTAAGCTATCTAAATCTTCGCAATTAATAATCTTTCCATCATCAAGAGTGAGACTTGCAATATATGGTACTGGGGATTCTCTTTCGTCGAGCCATCTTTCTAAAACATCCTCAGATATGTTATATCTTATCTCAGCAGAGATAGGACTGATTTTAATTGATGCGGCCTCGCAATTAAAATCAGAAAGTGATTGATTTAAATCAATGACCTTAGCATTGCTTACTTCAGGAATAGGTAAATCAAATGTCCACTTACCACCCAAACTTTTCTCAGATGAATCAAAATTCACAACTGAAAAGTCACTTAATTCTAAATGCAAAGTTTTACCAGTTAAGGTAATTCCGGAATCAATTGAATCTGTTCCATCAATAATGAATATCAATTCATCATCCTTGATTCCCATGCTATAGCCTAAGGTATTACCTTCATAGCCTTGTATATATACTTCATCAATGTTTATATTAGGCTCTGCATCATTATTAAGCTCAATGCCTGAGTATTTTACTGCAAGATTAATCTTATTATCATCAGCCACAATTGCTACTGGTGTAAGAGTAATTCCATTATCCGTAATAGCATATTTTGAATAATCATCACTCTCTGAAAAAATAATAGCCTGGCCCTGATCTGTGAGCGATTGTTGTTCCTCATCAGTAGCATTGAAATAACTACTCAAACCTCTTCCCCAAAAGTGATGAATAGCAGCTGTTGATGTAATTGTCGTCAAAAGAATTAAGCATACACATGCAGCCATTGAAAATCGTTTATTGTATTTTACGACCTTATTGTCGGCGTGATATCTTGCACACTGTGTGATTAAAACATCGTCTACACCATTAAATGCTAAAAATAAGTTTTCTTTTTTCATGATACTAAATAGCCCTCCTTTAACAAACGTGTTTGAAGCTTTGTTCTCAACCTACTAAGTGTTACTGAAACATTGTTCTTTGACATGCCGTATTTCTTTGATATGTCGGTAATATCTTCTACATAGAAGTATCTGCTGAGAAAGATGTATGCCTCCCTCTCTGGAAGCGCCCTAACAAAATCTGCTACTATGCTCTCAAGCTCTTTCCCTAAAATAGACTGTTCGACACCATTTGATGCAGGAATACATTCCTCTAGTTCATCCAGTATTTCATGCATTGTGCCATTTCCACGTTTTTTACTTCGAATTGCTCTATATTTGTCAAAAGCAAGTTCTCTAGTAATTTTTGCTAAAAAGGCTTTTAAGACTTTTGGTCGCGTAGGTGGGATTCTATTCCAAGTCTTCAAATAAGTATCATTTAAACATTCCTCAGCATCTAATTCATCATTAAGGATATTTTCAGCAATTGACTCCAAATAATTTCCATATTTAGAATCAGTTTCTTCTATAGCTCTTTCATTTCGTTTGAAATACAGCTCAATTATTTCCTCGTCTTTCATATATGCCCCCTTTTAGATTTATTTGTAAGCGACTTACACTTATATAGCCGTAAAGTAGCAAAGGATATTACAAAACTTTTAAAAAAATTATAATCAAATAAGAATGAGCCTCCATAAAGGAGGCTCGTCTGTTATCGTAACCATAATTAATTATCTAATTCAATTTTATAAACGTTAGGAAGAATCGCAGGCAGGACTTCTTCAACACTGCCATCAAACCAAATCCTTACCGAATCCCCTTCAGAAAAATCAGTCTCTAATGTTGAACCATCAACTACATAGTCTCCATCTGCAAGAGATACAAACATATCATCCATATCTACAAAGGTTACAAGTAACTGTCCATCATTTCTAACTTCTTTGATTGTAGCAGTAAAATTAGCTACTTCTATAGGAATAGATGAATCTGTTAATTGGGAATCTCTGAAAATATATTTCTCTCCATCAATATCAACGACTATTTGGCCTTCAGCCTCGCTTGTAGTGTAGCTTAACAAATCGTCATTGGTGTTTTTTTCACAGGCTGATAAGCAAAAAAACAACACAGCTATTAAAAATAAAGATTTTGGATTTTTCATACATAATTTCCCCTCAAGTATTTATTATACTTAAATACTATCATTCTTAAACAAAGTTAACAAAGCTAACTTGCAACTGGACCTCCCAATTCCATAGCAAAGAATAAGAGCAAACATATAAGAATAGGCAAAACAAGTGAAAGCATACCATAATGAATCCTATAGGCTGCATGATATCAATTAAAAAAATGCTCATTATGATAACAGCAAATACAATAGCTGTTATTATAATATTTCTACGTTCAATTTTTCGTTGATAGTCAACAACATCAATAACATTTGTAATAGCTTCTGAAACATTTTTATTAGCAATATCTTCTGATTGGTTTTTCTCAGAACGCATCAATTCAACTAAATCAACATCCAAGGCATCAGCAAGTGGTTCTATAAGCTTGATATCCGGAAATCCTAAACCTCGTTCCCATTTTGAAATTGCCTTATCAGTGACATTAATTCTTTCAGCTAATTCTGCTTGTGTCCACCCCTTTTCTTTTCTAAGTTGAGATTTTCGCTTTCTAAACGCTTTGTTAAGGCATGTTATTATCCTCAAGAATATTGACTAAATCTCCATAACCTGAATTTTTCATAGCCATATGGCGTTCAATTCATTTTACCATTAAAAATTTTTAATGTTAGTGTCCACTTTTCTGGTATTAAAAAGAGAAACTAGTTTTTCTTCTAATGTAGTTTTTGAGATAAATGGTGTTATTTATGATTTCTCTTCGTTTGATAATGATATGTCTGCTGAGGAATTCCTCGATATGGCAGAAGAAATTGTAAGAGCAAAATAAGATTTGTTAAAATGCAGCCATTAATCTGTTCTATGACACCAGGTGATTTTACTAAAACAGGACACTTTATTGTTTTAACAGGTGTAACTGATGATGGGCAGATTATTGTAAATGATCCAAATAGTCCAAAGAACTCAAAAAAGCACTGGGATGTTGATATCCTTGTTTCTCAGATGAAAAGCATTTGGAAATATTCATATAATCAATAGAAGAATGTGATTCGAGTCCCGTTCATGAGTAGTTTATTGTAGGATAATGTAGCATTGAATTAAAGAGAATTTGATGTTATAGTATAGATAAAGAAAGCACCCACTCCAAAGTGGATGCTCCCGAATTTAGAAGACTTTAGCTCTCAGTGAGAGCCGCCTCTTTCGTTTGCAGACGAGAGAGGCATTATTTTTTTCGCTTGTTGTTTCTCTTATCGAGAAAGCTAAGCAACGCAAGTAGGAAACCACAAGCTGTAAAAAGCAATGCTAACACAGTTAGCAAAATGTTCTGTTTTTACAATCGAACATTCTAAGTTTCTTAGTACTTTTATGAGTACATTTGCTCCATACTGGATGACCTATTTTCCTACTCTTCCAACTCCTCAAACTTCTTTGCAAACAGCCTCTGAAACTCCTGATTCTCTTTGGCCATCACTTTCTGATAATCTGCAAGCTGCTCACTTGTGAGCTCATCACTGGACAGCCATTTCAACTGAGAATTAGCTTTTTCAGTTTTTATAACCACCTGCACATACTCAGGCCCTATCATCAGAAGCTCCATGGATTCTTTCTTATCCAAAAAACCACTGGTGGTGATTCCCAAAGTATCATATATAATGTCATTTGCTATAGGCCCTAAAACAACATCAGCCTCCAGCTCATCTGGTTTCAAATGTCTGTTACCGTAGATATACTCAAACCACTCTTCGCTCCTATCAAACTTTTTCACCACAAGCCCCTCAGTATCAAGCTCATAATGATTCACTATAGTCCTCTTCCCAGAGCTTTCCTTGGCCCATCTATAGGCAAATTCCTTGTCAGGGGTGGTGTAAAAACCCTGGCCAAAGTCAGCATTTTTCCTCCCATAATGAATATCCGGCTCTTTAATTACATCAAATCCAGCATGATATAAAAGCATCAGACCTCCTCCTATTAACCCACTATTAATTCATATTATAACCAATTTTATTTTTAATACACAGTCCATAGAGGATTATCTATATCCGCCCGTTATACGTTATATTAAAAAATAATATTACAAATAATTGTTGACATATAACTTTTCAGGTGATACAATGCTTATGTTTGAGAAGAGTAGGTACGTTTTTAGTTTTATGAGGTGTAAAAATGGAATTAACAACACTTAACAAAGAATACAAATTACTTCGTGAGGAAAGCTCAGAGAAATTTGTAAAAATGAGTGCTATCGATCCTACAATCACTTTCGTAGAAGAATACTGGATTACATCTGATCACACTCTTGGAAATGCAAAGGCCTTTTTCGATTCATACGAATTGGCTGTTGAATATGCACTTGATAGAGTTGATTATAGAATGACACTTAATGAAGATGGTCAGAAGCCATTCATCATTTTAGTAAATGGTAAGGCAATCAATACTTACGGCCAACTTGATAGCTTCCTTAAGGGTGAATTCAAGATTTCTACCGCAAACGTGATTGAGAACAACGTAAAGAGATTATATTCATAATATGATTACATTACTTATAGCAATTCATATAATAAAAAAGGCCCTTGCATCGTTTAAATAATGCAAGGGCTTTTTCATGTCTAAATCTTTCTATTTTTTCCACAACCATTTCAAAGGCACAGTGAGTAAAATGGCCTTTATAACATTGTCTGCAATCATACAGCACCATACTCCCACTAGTCCAAATCCAAAGAAATGTATACCTATAAAGGTAGATAAAATACGCACGATCCACATACCACCAAACTCGACAACAAATGGATATTTAGTCCTTCCAAGGCCGTAATAAATACCTTCAGAAATAATGTATAGGCCAAAGAACGGCTCATTGAAAGCTACCATTCTAAGTACTTTACTTCCCAAGGCAATAACCTCAGGATCGTTTGTAAAGAATCCCATCAATGGTTCTGCAAAAACAAACAGAAGCACTCCGCTGAGTGTCATTATCAGTACAGTAGCCAAAATACTGCTTACGCAAACAGCATGATACTTATCGTGATCCTGTTCTCCATAGGAAATACCGACCATGGTATTGGCTGCTGATTTAAATCCATATCCGCCGATATAGAACAGCTCCTCTGCTCCTACGGCAATACTGTGAGCTGCAAAAATAATGGTGCCCATATGAGATACCAGGCCTGCGAATACCACATAGCCTGATGTAGATGCCACGTTAATAAGAAGCACTGGAAGAGATAATCTCCACATTCTATCAATGATCTCTTTTTCAATGGAAAAGATTGGCCCTTCCATCTTAAACTCTTTATGACCAAGAAATACCTTCAATGTCAACAAGCCACTAACAACAGATGAAATACATGTAGCAAAAGCCGCTCCGTCTACACCAAGATTGAAAATATAGATGAAGATATAATCCAGCACCACATTGAGAATATTAGCTCCTACACCGATGTACATAGGAGTCTTGGTATCCTTTGTAGCACGAATAGCCGCGGATAAAACTATGTTTATTGATCTAAATACGATAGGTAAAGAAATCCAGAAAAAATATCTGGTAGCCGCAGGAGCAACCACTTCCGAAGCACCCATCCAGCCTGCTACAAAAGGCGATACAGCAAGACAAATAGCCTCAACTGTAGCACCTACAGCAATTGAAAAGACAAGACTGGCCTTTGCCACCTGTGATATTTTATGATGTTCACCACTACCTATAGCCTGTGCAATCTGAGTCATGGCACCTACGCCAAAAGCCACAGGTATGCTACCTATAAGCCAGGTTATAGTGGTAGATGTAGATACAGCGGCAGTGGCATTGGCTCCAAGTCGTCCAACCATGGCGGTATCCACATACTGCATCAATACAGACAGTATCTGCTCCAGCATGGTAGGCAAAGCCACCACTACAACTGATAGAAATATATTTTTTAGGGAATTATTCTTCGTTAACGTCATTATTACTATTTTTTCCTAAACCATTAGCCCAAACCATGGACTCTATTGCACGGGCCACCCTGATAGCATCAATTGCTTCCATGGCACGCTTATAATCTGCCTCCTGCTTTTCATACATGGCAGAAAAATCCTTTTGCTTTTGTTCAAACTCCTGCTTACGGCGTTCCTTCTGCTTTGCAGCTTTTTTCTGGAAAGCAGCATAATCTGCACTGCTCGCTGGCTTTCTGGTGTTAGATTTGCCCATAACTCTGGTATGGGTCAAAACCTTTCCTCTGGACTCAGTCATAAGAAACTGATAAGCCTCTGTAATCCTGTTGTACAAAGTGGCATCCTCCATACCAGTCACATCTGGATGACACCTCTTTACCAAATCCTTATAAGCAGCCTTAATCTTCTGCTCTCCTGCATCTGGGCCCAACCCCAGTACTCGAAGCGCCTCAACTCTCGTTTTTATCATAACCAGCCCCCAATATTTCCCCTATAAAATAAAGTGAACCAAAAACTATTACCTTCTCATTATATGTTTTTGCTAAAGCCAGTGCTGAAGTGTAAGATTCACAGGCCTGAGCCTCTACCCCGATGGACTCAATAGCCTCTGCCAGTTCCTTAGCCTGCAATGCACGTTCTGAATCAACTGTGACAGTAAAAATACGTGATGCAACAGGTGCAACAATCTGCGCCATCTCCACATAATCTTTATCCGCCATTACTGCCATTATAAATGAAAACTTCTCATTTGGAAATTCCGCCTTCAAACTATCACAAAGCGCAGTTACTCCTGATGGATTGTGAGCACCATCCACTAGAATATATGGAGATTCAGAGATGACATGCATCCTTCCAGGCCATACTGCATTTGCAAGTCCCTTTGCAATCGTCTGATTATCCACAATCATTTTCAGATTCTTGATTGTTTCCACAGCAACTGCCGCATTTCTTCTCTGATATCCACCAAATAAACCTAGTTTTAAATCACACTCTACCTCAGTAGCATGAACCAAATCGCACCCCAACTCATCACAGCGAGCCTCGATTACAGCAGAAGCCTCTTCATCCATCTGGCCAATCACAACTGGAACACCCGGCTTGATGATGCCAGCTTTTTCTCCAGCGATAGCTGCAAGAGTGTCTCCCAAATACTGAGTGTGTTCCAATCCAATAGAAGTAATTGCGCATACCTCCGGAAGCTGACTAAGCCCATTTGTGGAATCCTTGGCGCCGCCAAGACCTGTCTCTAAGACCACATAATCTACCTGCTGCTCTTTGAAATAAACCATGGCCATGGCCAGCCAGTAATCAAACATGGTAGGCTCCAGCTTAAGCTCCATAGAAAGAAGCTGCTGTCCTATCCTCGTGACATCTTCACGAGAAATCTGCTTACCATCTATCTGTATTCGCTCGGTGTAATCTATAAGGTGAGGCGATGTAAATAAGCCTACCTTAAAATGTTCTGAAGACGCAAAAGAAGCAGCCTGCAAGATGCTACTTACAAAAGCTGCTACTGATCCTTTTCCGTTGGTACCGGCAATGTGGATGATGTGCAGCCCCATTTCAGGATGGCCTAAAACCTCCATAAATTCCTGGGTAACATCCCTTCCACATGCCTTTCCAAATCGGCGTTTATTATCTATTGTGTGTACTACCTGCTCGTATGTCATTATATTATTCTAGACCACAAGAATTACTCCACCGTCATTTGCATACATAGTGCTGACGCCTCTCATATCTACAATAAAGATATCCTTAAATGTGGCCAACGACTCCATTTTTTTCTTTAATGTTAAAGCACGATCTGGACAGTTGCAATGAGAAATCGCAAGAATCTTATTCTCACAATCTGTAGTAACATCCATAACGCACTTTGTCATCTTATCGATAGTCTGATTCATTCCACGGCCCTTTGCAAGCTGCTGAATGTAACCAGTGTCTGTAGAACCCATCACAGGCTTAATATTAAGTGTCTCGGCGATAGCTGCCTTTAATCCAGACAAACGTCCTGACTTTCTGAATGTCTCAAGTGTCTCGAGAACAAAGAAAGTATGCTGATTTTCAATGTAGGCATCTACTGCTTCAATAACCTGCTCAAAGGACATGCCAGCGTTCTCACACTCGGCAATTTTAAGAGCAATCAATGTCTCTCCAATAGAAGCTGACTTTGAATCGAAAACATGAATATTCTTAGACTCATCGTCCTCCTCATATAAATCCTTTCCAAGGCATGCACTGTTATATGAACCTGAAAGCTGAGCTGAAAGTGTGACTACATAAACATTCTCTGCATCACAATCCATCTCAACCATATATGCATTAGGTGATGGACAAGCTGACTTTGGTGCATTAGGGCTCTCTGCTACAGCCTTAATGAAGCTTGCCTGATCAAAACTATCATCATCTATAATCTGCTGCTCGTCAATCTCAAGGGTAAGAGGTACATTTACAAAATGACCATCCTTTTTCATCTCCTCTGTAAGTTCGCCGCAGCTATCAAGAATAATTTTATACATGTTACCTGGTAATCCTCCGCTTTTTCTACCGACATTATAGCACGAGGCCTGTTCCACGTAAATAGTTTTTATTCTTGCAACATGTAGTTTTTAAAACTACATGTGTATTATTCACCTTTTGTCCACTGAATTGTAAGGACATTTGCGTTTTCATCTAGTAAATAGTACACAGAGTTTAAGCCTCTACAATAATCAGATAGGTGATTTTCATCTATAAAGTAGTTAATAACCTGAGAATATAGGTCAGAATTACTAAACTTTAAAGATATTTCTGCCTCACCGCTTTCGTAGGACTGTGACAATCTGTTTCCTATAGAATCAACGCCAAACCAGTCGTAGTATAAGCCCTCGTGAACGTAGTAATTGTCTGCATTAGACAAACACTCAGGCACCTCAAATCCCACTGTAATCACATGGTTCTGACTGATTTCCTCAGTAGTCATGGCAAAGTATGCATAGTTAACTCTCTTTGCGGTATCGTTGTTTCCATCCATGTACTTACTATTACCCCAGGTAACATCCATATAATAGTAAGCACCGTCAAGATAAACCAAATTCCATGCATGGCTCTCGCCATTTGCAGTTCCAGTGATAATAGTGCTTTTTATACCAAGCTTATCCAAAAGATACCAGGCGGAATCTGCATATCCCTGACAAACAGTGGATCGATATAAAAATACACTAAGGATATTCTGGTTCTCTTCACTGTCAGTGTTGTAATCTACATTTTCAATTAAAGTCTCAAACACATATAATGCTTTGTCAAAATCTGAAGCATTCTCGCTGATACCTGCTAACCATTCATCGGCAGTAGCATCAACTGAGGCCTGATACACATCTCTCTGGTCTTTTGACATTGTGTATTTTGGTGAAAATTCGATGCTCACAACAGTGCCGTCGCTGGTGTAAGTATTGTACTTATATCCGCTGACCCAGAATAAATTTCCGTAGTCCGCCATCACTGCTTCATAAGCTCTCTGAAGCACATCACTACTCTTCGTTGTAACAGTAACTTTCTCTTTATATTCTGTTATACAATTGTAAATCTGATCATAAGTGACCTGACTTTCCTCATCTATATGCTGATAGGCGTATCTATCAAATGAAACGCTCTCAACCACTACAGGCTCATCCAACATCGGGTTTGACTGAGTCAAATCCTTCACTTTATAGTTCTGAAGGAAATAGCATGCAATGGCAAATATCCCTGCGGCAATTACAAGGGAGGTAAGCGTCCTAAACAAAAATCTAACTAATCTTTTCAAAAAAATCCTCCTAAAAACAAAGGCAGCGTAATATCGAAATATTACGCTGCCTCTCCCCTTAATCACATGTTTGTATTGCCTTTAAAGCCCGTTTTTCATAACAAAACCAAAGGTACCCAAAAATAATGATTAACTGTGGTGCCTATTAACGTACAACTGTTACGTTAACAGCCTGTGGTCCCTTTGCACCATCGGTTACTTCATACTCAACTGTTGCACCCTCTTCAAGAGTCTTGAATCCCTCTGAGTTGATGCCGCTGAAGTGAACGAATACGTCCTTGCCTTCTTCGTCTGAGATAAATCCGTAGCCCTTAGAATTGTTGAACCACTTAACTGTACCTTTGCTCATGCTAAAGTACCTCCAATATATTACTTGCCGAACTCTGCTCGACTAAAGATAGTTTAGCAAAAGACTTTATTAAAGTAAAGAAAATGTCCGAATTTTTTGTACAAATTTTCCAAAACGTTATCAATTAAAGCTTTTATGCAACAATATTAATTTTCATAACTGCGTTCAACAACTTATCTAACATTGTTGTTTTTTTCACAGGTGTTTTTATCTAATTTGCAGCTACTCTTTCTGGTATCATTCCGGCCGTTCTGACCATAATTTTGGGACCACCTTTTTTCTCGATGTAGTCCTCTGTGATAATAACCTGACCGATATTATCATCCTTAGGAATCTCATACATGATATCAAGCATGAACTCTTCTATTATAGAACGGAGTCCACGGGCACCGAGTTTCTTATCAAGTGCCTTTCTTGCGATAGCATGAAGTGCCGCATCCTCAAACTCAAGCTTTACTTCATCAAGCTCTAAAAGCTTCTCGTACTGCTTGATAATAGCATTCTTTGGCTCTCTTAAGATGCGAACAAGCATATCCTCATCAAGCATCTCTGTAGCAAATACGATAGGAAGGCGTCCGATAAACTCTGGAATCATTCCGAATTCTCTTAAATCTTCTACAGTAACCTTCTGAAGAATGTTCTTATCATCGTCGTACTTATCCTTCAGATCTGCCATAAAGCCCATTGATGAATGCTTATTAAGTCTTGCCTTTATGATTTCGTCCATTGCTGGGAAAGCTCCACCGCAGATGAACAGAATATTTCTTGTGTTAATAGTAGTGGTAGGTACCATTGCATTCTTGCTAGAAGCTCCGATAGGTACTTCAACATCAGCTCCCTCTAAGAGCTTGAGCATACCCTGCTGCACTGACTCTCCACTAACATCACGCTGATTAGCGTTCTTCTTCTTTGCAAGCTTATCAATCTCATCGATGAAAATGATACCCTGCTGACAACGCTCAACATCATTTCCTGCTGCTGCAAGAAGCTTGCTTACAACTGACTCGATATCATCGCCGATATAACCAGCCTCTGTAAGAGATGTGGCATCTGTGATAGCAAGAGGTACATCAAGAAGTCTTGCAAGGGTACGAACAAGATATGTCTTTCCTGAACCTGTAGGTCCAAGCATAAGCATGTTTGACTTCTCAATTTCGATATCGTCCATTGTGCCTGTGGCTACACGCTTATAGTGATTATAAACAGCTACAGACATAACCTTTTTTGCATAATCCTGTCCAACCACATAATCATCAAGCATAGCCTTAATCTTGTGTGGTGGAATGATGTTATTAATATCGATAGCTGGAGCTGGTCTGTCTTCCCTAGCCTTGCCTGATGCTGCACCATGAGCATTCTTAACCTTTGGGCCTTCTCCAAAGAGACTGCCAAGATTTAAAAAGCTGATGTTTGGCATCTTGTTCATATCCATATTGCTCTTGGAATTGTCGCCACCGCCAAAGCCAAAGCTTCCCATGGAATCAAAAGTGCGCTGCATACATTCATTGCATACACCCATTCCTGGAGCCATCTTGATAAGTGGACCACAGATAGTATCTGGTCTGTGACACATATAACAAAACTCGGTAGGCTTCTTATCGTTATTATCATCTGAAGAGTGGTTATCGTTGTCTACAGTAGTATCTACTACTTCGTCAGCGTTAACAACTTCACTTGTTTCCTCTGGGTCAAATTCTCTAAAATCCTGATCTGACATAATAAATCTCCTTACAATTTTCCATAGCTCTAATTCTCGTAATAATCGAAAATCTTTTTATAATAGTCCTGAATGATTTCATCAGTGGCATTGAATATCTCGTGCTTGCTGCCTTCAAAGACAATAAGCTTGCAATCCTTAACCTTCTGACAAAACTGCTCCTGGGCATCTCCCATAACGAGAGTGTCCTTGGATGCTTGCATTAGTATAACAGGAATTTCTATCAAATGGGCGTTTTTTAGAATTTTTTTAGAAACATTAAGCGCCTCTCTAATCCATGCGAAGCTGGCACCGTTTGTGCGATAGTGAGGCTCCCTCTCACGCTCATTATACTGATAGGTATATCTGGCCTTTGACATAGCTGAACAACGAGGATATTTAAATGTGTGGTCATAGTCGTGATGCTTTGGCAAATATCTCTTGCTGAACATTGGAAGATATGACAATATGCACACCAGCGTTGCCACGAATTTATTAATATTATGTGTGGCCAGCCTAATCATTGGAGATGTAAGTACTGCCTTTTCAAACACCTTCGGATATTTTTCCAGGTATCTGGCACCAACCGCTCCACCCATAGAATGTGCGAAAAGGTACAGATGGCCAGACTTGCTTTCTGGTATTACGATTTTCTCTATGAACTGGTTAAAGTCCTTCACGTAGTTATCAAATCGGTCTACGTATACTTTTGAGTAACCATCCACCTGCCTGTCCGAGAATCCATGTCCCCTGTGTTCCAAAATAAATACGGAATATCCCATCTTGTAAAAATAGTACATTGTCTCGGTGAACTTTGTGGAGAATTCACAGTAGCCGTGGCTGATGACAATGGAAGCCTTTTCCACGGGATTAATCATCATCTGATAATGAAGATTCATCCCATCCGTATTTACGAAGTAGCCATCCTCTAATTTCCCATTCATAAATGGGAGAATCGTCTCCTGAACAGCACTGGCAAAATCTTCGTCTTTTATAAATATATCCTGAAAATCCATAAGTCTTTCCCCTGTATTTATTTCTGGTTATATTTAGCTACAATCTCAAGTGCGGTATCAGGATAGTTTGTAATGATGCCATCAATTCCCATCTCACAAGCCATCTTCATATACTGCTTTGAATTAATGGTCCAGCTGTTAATCTTGAGACCATATTCATGGCAGCGCTCTACATAATTTGGATACTGCACATTGTAAAGGGCCGGATGAAGAGCCTCTACTCCATGGTCCCTTCCGTACTCTGGCATATCGAGTGTACCATCCATATAAAGGAAACCTGTGTGAGCTTCAGGATCAAGCTCCTTCACCTTCATGATGCTGTAATGATTGAATGAAGAATAAATTACTCTGTCCTCCATATCAAACTCCTTAGTCATGGCGATGATATCCTTCTCGATATCCTCATAGAAATAAACACCATTCTTAATCTCAATGTTAATATGAAGATTGGTAGGCTTAATCAACTCGAAAACTTCACGCATTGTAGGAATATCGGCGTGTGGACAAGCCTCCGGCATAGTTGCATTGTAATTGTAACGGCGAAGCTCCTCCAATGTATAATCTCTGACGTAACCATTTCCATTGGAAGTTCTGTCTATCTTTTCATCGTGGATAACTACCAGCTGGCCATCCTTAGTCTTGTGGATATCAAGCTCGATTCCATAAGCGCCCATCTCAACAGCCTTCTGAAAAGCTGGAAGTGTATTCTCTGGTAAATATCCGCTGGCACCTCTGTGTGCCCAAACTACTGGTGTTCCCATAGAAGCGTTCCCCCCTTTTGTTCGTCCTGATACACGATACCAGGACAATCTGATTCTATCGCATGCTCTTTTTAATTTCTTATTCATAAATTATGTCCTTCCATTTGATGATTATTTTAATTATAGTCAAATCCGGTCTAATAATAAAGGACTCCCTACTCGGGAGCCCCATAAGTTAATCCATATCTTCAAAGGCCTCTAAGCCTTTCTTGGCCTCCACATTTACATCGCCATGCTTTACAAAAAGCATCGTTATAAATGCAAGGAAAGCAAATAATGTGGCATATGGGAACAATGTCATGTATCCCACATGGGCAAGCAACCAACCTGCCACAATCGGTGTGACAATCTGGGCTGCCATTGAAAATGTATAATAATATCCTGTAAATTTACCGCTTTCGGAATCTCTGCACATTTCAAGAACCATAGGCAGGGAGTTTACATTTATGAAAGCCCAGCCTGCGCCCATTGTTGCAAAGAACAAATATAAAATCGGTGAAAATGTACTGCTTATTATCGTATATACGAATCCAGCAAAGAAGCTGCCTCCCAGGAAAATAATTCCAAGAAGTATAGTCTTCTTTCGACCAATCTTTGATGCCAGCATACCTGATGGTATAAAGAACACAATAGCTCCTGCATTTGCCACAAGCATACATCTGGATGCATCACCAAGTGCCATATCCCACATCTTTACAGCGTAGGTGGTAAACCATGTCTCCATGCCATTGTACGCTATAAACCAAAGAGCTACAGATAAAAGCAAAAATCTTAAAGAACGTCTGACCTCAGCCGGAAGAACCTCATTGCCACTTTCATCTTCCACCGAAAGATTCTCCTCTGGATGAAGAAGCTCGTAGTTTTCCACCTGCTTCCTCATATTTACCTCATCTACATTTGCCATAACAATGAGGAGTGATACAAGCATAATGCCTGCCACAACAAAGAAAATCAGCATATAATTTACATGTGGTAAATCCCTTGTCTTTGATGCTGGATAGAATATTGCTGCAACAATCAGGTAGACGATGCCGCCAAGGGCCCCCATAAGATTGATGATTGCATTGGCTCTTGAGCGAAGTGGCTTAATGGTACAGTCTGCCACAAGGGCTACTGTAGGGCTGCGATAGGTGCCCATTGCCACAAGAAGCGCGCCAAGAATTCCAATGAAAAGAACCTCTTTCCCCAAAGATGGATTTGCATAGTAGCTGTTATCCACAAGTGGAAGCATCAACATCAACACTACTGCTGCAATAGTTCCATACAAATAAAATGGCTTACGTCGACCCATTTTGTTTTTGCATTTATCTGACACTGCTCCAAAAAACGGAAGCAGAAACAGAGCAAAGACATTGTCCATTGCCATAATTATACCTGAGATGGTCTCATTCAAATGAAATGTATTTGTGAGCACCAAAGGAATCAGGGCGTTATACATTTGCCAGAATGCGCAGATGCTTAAGAAGCCGAAGCCCATCTGCACAGTCTTCTTCACATCAAATTTCATATTCAATTCCCCCCCAATATAAAATACGCAACTCACCCAAGGTTTACATGCTCCCGCTTGCCTAGTCTATGATGAGTTGCTCATTTAATTTCCCAATTTACGCTGTATAAATTAACATCTTATCGCTGTGCTGCTGGATTACGTTATCCACCGCTGGGATAGCTCCCTTAAGAGCGTACTCGATGGCCTGGATTTCGTGTGCGAGTGGACGAAGCTCCTGGTAGATAGCTTCCATGTGATTCTTCATATCGTCCTTGCTGTATCCCTCTGGGAACTCAAGCACTACGAGATGGCGAACCATCTTTGACTCTTCCTCAATCTTTGTAAGGAAGCTGATAGACTTAATCTCATCGTGAGACTGTCCATACTCTACAAGCTTTCCGCGGATAGCTGCATTCTCATCTGACTCCTTTGGAACACCAAGAAGAATCTTCTGACCTGCAGGAATCTTCTGCTCCTGAACATTGCCCTGTGCCATTCCATCCTTTGAACCAAACTCTGCCTGGTAACCTGGAGTACCAACGATTGTATCAAGATAAGGAACTGGAAGTGTACATGGAACCTTATTGAAAGGATTGATAGCGATACCTGAGTATGCATTGCCTCTCTTAAGCATTGCATAAACATCCTGGAAGCTAAGAATCTGTGTGTGAATCTTAGTGCCATCATCTGCAAGACCTGTCCAACGACGAAGTGCCTCCCAATCAGTGAACAATGGAAGAACCATGCTGTCCTGATCCTCCGGAGCACCTGTGAGCTTGATAGTAGATTTAAGCATATAGAAGCCAATCTTTGTATCTTTCTTGATAACTGAAACGCCCTGCTCGTTAACCTCTGGCTCCTGATCCATTTTGATAGGTGTGAGGAAGTGAGCATGGCTAGCCCAATATGCTACTGTGCCATGGAATGCATTGTCCTGTGCGTATGTTGTAAGACCATTGATAATACCTGCAAGCGCTGGGTTCTCAATAGATACGTGTGGATCAACCTTATCCTGTGGCTTAACATTTGTAACAACTGCGTACTTCTTAATCTGAGCATCATCTGGAAGTGTAAGCTGAAGTGATACCTGTGTATCCTCTGCCTCCTCAACGATAGAGCTTCTGCCATCTGCTGTAGCCTCAACAGCCTGAACTTCGCACTCGATAGTCTTTCCTGCTGGCATGCAAACAAATACTTTATCGCCCTTTACAATCTTTCCAGTGAGCTGACCTGTGATGATGCTACCATTGCCATCAAGCATAGTGGTAATGCCATCTATAATTACAGAAAAACGTCTTCCTGTATCAACATTGCTGGTTACATCTGTATCTGCAACTTCAATGTTTTCCTCTTTTTTCTTCTTGTCAAATAAACCCATAACAAATTCTCCTACTTCTATAGTTATTTCCTAAAAACCGGATCCGCTCTTCCGGTCGACAGTAAGTCTATTATATCCTACTTGCCTCCGAAAAAAAACCGTCAGCTCCCCATTTCCTTGTTACCGCTGTCTTTTTTGCCTCAATTTTTTATTTATGTTTTATTTCATTAGAGGTATAATTATCTAAGTCGAAATTATGTTTCTTTTAAGGGAGGTCATTATGAGCGATAAAAAAGGTTTCATCTCAGAATTTAAAGAATTTATCATGCGTGGAAATGTAATGGATATGGCAGTCGGTGTTATCGTCGGCGGTGCATTTACAGCCATTGTTACATCTTTGAACGAGGACATCCTTACACCAATCCTTGGTATCTTCGGAGGCACAGATTTCTCAGAGCTTAAGGTTACACTTGGAAGCGGTGAATTAGCACCAACTCTTACATACGGAAATTTCATTACAGCTATAATCAATTTCCTTATCACAGCACTTGTAATCTTCTGCATCATCAAGGGACTTAACAGAGCTACAGAAAGAGCTACAGCTCTTGTAAAGAAGAATAAGGAAGAGGCTGAGGCTGCTGAGCCTACAGAGAAGGATTGCCCATACTGCTACAGCAAGATTCACATCAAGGCAACTCGCTGCCCACACTGTACAGCACAGTTATAAAATAAAGATTTGTATTAAATAACCCTTGAGCGGATTATCCTCTCAAGGGTTTATTATTATAATTCGGCCACCATTAAAATATCATCTCTGAATGTTCCGTCATCATATTTATTCGCTTTTGATATTCTTCCTATTTCCTTGAAGCCTAGAGATTCATAAAGATGCTTAGCTCTTTCATTTCCTTCAAGCACTGTCAATTCGGCCTGCTCATAACCTGAATCTTTTATCAGCTTTAGAAGTCTTTTTAATGTGAGCTTTCCAAGACCATGTCCTGTGTTTTTCTGGAAATAAGCTATTCCAATGCTTGCTCTGTGCTGTGCTCTTCTGCTGGTTCCCACTCTTTCAAATGACATGTTTCCAGCAAACTCTCCGTCTTCAAATACAAGAATCAAATAGCCAGTTTCTGATTCGTTGCGTCTTTCAATGAACTTTAATTCATCCTCTACTGTAAGCTTTACCTCATCCCCATACTGAGACAGGAACGGGGTTTCATCGCAAACTGTTTTCAAATATTCGATTAATATCTCTGCATCCTCTGGTTTCGGTGCTCTGAGTGTTACCGTATGTCCATCAAGTTCATAGTTCTCTTCTTCAAAAAACATCTTTACTGTCCTCCTGTTCTATTATCGTATATACGAATCTTTTACTTATTATCACATATTACAATCAAATGATTTGAGCTTCCTAAAAGTTCTCTCTTTTCACACATGGCAAGATGATACTTCTTATACACCTCGAAGTTCTCATCACTAATATTGAAGTTTGAACCTCCAGCCATTTCTACCAGTTCAATCACACCATCTGTTGCCAATGTTTTGATTCTCTTTAGTGGTGTCTTATCTACAAGCTCCTCAAATTCTGTAATGTCAAAACCTGTAAAAAGCTGCTTTGGGAAATGCTTCACCTGATAATCCTCAGTGTAGTTTTCTGCCATTCCAACTTTCATATCACCACACTGCTCAATAAGGTAATTGGTGTACATGATGGCATATACTGAAATAAAAGCGATAAAGACTTTTCCTTCTGGTTTTGTTATTCTTGAAGCTTCTTTAAGTGCTGCAAGCTGTTCTTCCTCTGAATAAAGATGATACATTGGGCCAAAGAGAAGTGTTACGTCATATGCGCTATCTTCCAACTGATGAAGATTGACTGCATCTCCCTGAATGGCTGTCACGTCATTAAAGCTTTCTGCATTTTTCTGGAGCTTCTCAAAGTTTGCATCTGTATATTCTACCGCTGTTACATCATAGCCTTCTTTTGCAAGATCTAATGACAATCTTCCTGTACCAGCGCCAATTTCTACAACCTTCATGCCTGGTTTCAAATACTGATGAATGTAATGCATTGTAGTGAAGTATTCCATCTGGCCACGTCTGGTTCTATCCAGGCGATTGTCCTCCACATACTGTGCATAAAACTCGTTAACAATTTTCTCTCTGCCTTCCATATCTAGCCTCCTTATTATTTTCACGAGGGTAAAAAATAGCCCCACCAGATAATAATCTGATGAGGCTTGATTACACTCTTTGTCTAAAAAATGATAAATCAACTCCTATAACGCGCCTCATCGATTGTACAAGAATCAGACCCCTGCTTCATATCCACGGGTTTCGAATCCTTATTCATCGAATCGACTAGAGTTAATCTGTAAATCATTTTATCCTCGCTTTCTAAATTGAGTAGATTATAGTAGTGTCACATATGGAAGTCAAGGGGTAAGTATAATGAATATTTATATTATGAGATAAAGATGAGTTTAACTGATTAAGAGAAGTCGATATTTACCGGCTTCTCTTTTTATTTGTTTCAACCTGCATGCTATAGTTTATATGGCCTTGTCTTGTATCAAGAGCAAGCCCTTCGGGAGCTGCGCTCTCTTGACACTGCACCAATAGCCATATAAATGGTAGTCAAGCAGGCTTGAAACTGGGATTGTGGCAAGTCACAACCTCTAATCAAGGTCCCTTAAGATTGCTTTATCAATTTGTAAGCTATAAACCAAGTGTTTTCGCTTGTCATTGATAAAATAACTAAGCTTGAGATGTCTAAATCATAAGATTTATCAATGGAGCTTCTACAAATCGCATAAACACGTTAGCTATTGATA
>NZ_AUJB01000005.1 GCF_000424005.1 Pseudobutyrivibrio ruminis CF1b
GAGGACAGACTTCGTCCAGAGAAGTCAGAGGTAAATCGTCTTCTTGGTTCTAACGAGAAGATTCTTCAGCTCACAGACTGGAAGCCTCAGTACACATTCGAGCAGGGTCTTGCTGAGACAATTGAGTTCTTAAGACACAACTTAGATAGGTATAAGGTAGATATTTACAATATTTAATTCACTTAGGGGAATAATGAAGATACTAGATTTTTTTAAAGGCTATAGAAATATAGCCTTTAGGATTTTAGCCTGCATTTATTCTGCAGTGCTTTTCTATTTAAACTATATAAGAGTGTTTGATGTAAACCTTTGGGGCGACGAGGCCTACACAGCCTGGATTATAAAATATCCTGTAAATCAGCTGATTGATTACACCGCCGCCGATGTACATCCACCACTTTATTACATTGGACTCAAGGCCTTTTGTGGAATCCTTGGCCAGAGGGCGACTGTATTTCATTTCTTCTCAGTTTTAGCCCTTGCCTGTATGCTGATATTTGCACTTACAGTTATCTGGAAGGAATTTGGTCCAGCAGCATCACTGATAGTGATTACATTCACATCTATCTCAGATGCAGCACTTAGATTCAATGTAGAAATCAGAATGTATTCATGGGCAGCAGTATTTGTATTTTTAACATACTATTTCACCTACTGCCTTATCAAAAGACCGGCAATAAAATACTATGTGGGATTTTCCATAGCATCACTTGCCGCAGCATATACACATTATTATGCCTTGGTAGCAGTGGCTTTCTTCTATGCATATTTGCTTATCAGAGCCATTGTCTACAAGAGAACAGAGCTGATAAAGACATTGATTGTCAGCGGTATCGCTATTGCAGTTTATCTGCCATGGCTCACCAAGCTTATCAGCTGTTTCACTGCCAGAATTGACAACTACTGGATAGCAGAATACTCATCATTTTCAGAGTGCTTCAGCTATCTGTTCTCAGACCACTTCACATTTGGAATGTGGTTTGTAATTATATTAATGCTTGTGCTCACAGTGCTTTATGAGACTGGCTTTGCCACTGTAGAAAAATCAGAGGCGAGAGAGTACAAGGTAAAATATGGAAACAAGATTCATTACTCAGAGACTGTTGAAGTCATTATTGCCGGCCTTCTTTCAATCGCTGGCACTATGGCTACAGGCATTTGGATTTCAGCACTTGTAAGTCCATTCTTTGTAACCAGATATATCTATGTGGTGGCACCTGTTGCCTGGCTTATCTTGGGAATTCTTTTCTCAAAGATGAAAATGAGAATCCTTTGGACACCAGTATTTCTGGCATTCACATTGTCCATGCTGATTCCAGCCTACAAAGAGATTTACTATGGTGATGTTGATATCATGAACCGCACACAGTTTGTACTGGATGTGCTGGCTTATGTAGATGGTGATGATATGATTATCACCAACTTTGGCGGAGACGAGCTGCCTATGTACTATTTTGATGGCAAGCAGTACGTCAATGATGCCGACATCAACAACATGGAGCTTGTTGATAATGAGGGTGTTACCAACTGGATTATTGTAGGTGACAACTGGTCAAATGAAGAGATTGTAAACAAGGTTTCCGAGCAGGGCTTTGGCTGTGATTTGATTCTCAGCGAAGGAATGATTGGTACCGCAAGAGTTTGCATATATAGATGCTATAAACTGTAATAAATACTTTGGAGACAACATGGAAAATGTATTTATAAAAGAAGATGACACAATTTTACAGGCTATGAAGACTTTCGATGAGAGTGCCCGCAGAACTGTTTTCATCGTAGATGAAAAAATGAAGTTGATCGCTGCACTTTCAGAAGGTGATGTGCGCCGTTTTATTCTTTCAGGTGGAGATTTAAATAATAAGGTTAGCGAGATTGCCAACTACACTCCTAAGACTTTAAAGGAAGACGACATCGATGGCGCAAAGGAATTCCTTAGCCATTACAATATCGAGGGTGTTCCAATCGTAGATGATAACGGCATTGTTATCGATACAGTATTCTGGAGCGCTGGAAAGCGTAAGCATAAGAGCAGCCTTTCAACACCTGTAGTTATGATGGCAGGTGGAAAAGGCACACGTCTTTATCCATACACAAGAATCCTTCCAAAGCCACTTATCCCAGTGGGAGAGAAGCCTATTGCCGAGCTTATTTTCGACGGTTTTTCTGAGTATGGAATCAACCGCATGATTATGATTGTAAATCATAAGAAGAACATGATTAAGTCTTACTTCGGTGAGGTGGAGAAGCCATATTCCATCGAGTATGCCGATGAGGATACTCCTCTTGGAACAGGCGGCGGACTTTCACTTCTACGTGGAAAGCTTGATGAGACATTCATTCTCACAAACTGCGACATCCTTATCGAAGATGATTATTCTCTTATCTGTGAACATCACAAAAAAGAGGGCAATGTTATCACTATGGTCTGCTCTCTCAGAAATTTCCAGGTGGCTTACGGCGTTGTAGAGTTTGGTGAGCACGGAAATATCATCGATATGAAAGAAAAGCCAGAGTTCAGCTTCTTTACAAATACAGGTATCTACATCGTAGAGCCCGAGGTGTTTGATTACATCAAAGACGACGAATTCATCGGTTTCCCAGATATCATCAACCGTATCAAGGAAGATGGTAAGAAGGTTGGCGTTTATCCAATCAATGAGAATTCATGGATGGATATGGGCCAGCTGGACGAACTCAGTAAGATGGAAAACAGACTTAGAGGAAAATAAAAGAGGGAATTAGTTTGGAAAAATTAAAAGCTTTTTTTACCGACATGAATAAAGAAAAAGCACTTAAGCTTGCTGCTGTAGTTCTTGCAGCAGCAACTATTATTTATAGTGTTTATTTCTACTTTGCAAACTGTTTCAACAGTGCAGCAACAAAAAGAACAAATTTCTACTATGGAATTATCTTCCTGGTAATATTCGCAATTACGATATATCTTTTGAGACTTCTCATTTTAGATAAAGAATGGAACTACCCAAGATTGTTCGTAATCATGGCTCTAGCCTGGACATTTTGTATGCAGCTGGTAATGCCTCCTATCTCAGGTGTTGATGAGGTGGCTCACTACTACAGCGCATATCACGCATCAAACATTATGATGGGTAAAAAGGACCACAATCTTAGTACAGATTCAAGCAACCCTAGCGTTTGGGTGCAGGATCAGTCCTTTTTCTACATGAGAGCAGAGGATTACTATATGCTCCCATATCTGGATGTAACATTCCCATATCAGTACCCTGTACTTGCCAATGGCAACTGGATTAAGCATGCCGAGGATATGCAGGATGATATAGAATGCCAGATTGCACCAGCAAAAGCATCAAGATATCTGGTATCTGGTTTTGGTATAACCATCGCAAGATTACTTGGCTTTGGATTTGCCGGCGTAATTTTCATGGGAAGATTTATGAACTCACTGTCTCTGATTATTGCAGGCTGGATAGCGCTGAAGCTTCTTCCTGTCGGAAAGCATCAGTTCTTTACTTTTGCATTATTCCCTACAGTGATTCACCTTTGCAGTTCTTATTCTTATGACAATATGAGTATCCTGTTTTCACTGGCATTACTCACACTTTGTTTATATTATAGCCAGCCACATGTAAAGCTTCATGCATGGGATTTGATTATCCTTGGAGGCTGCGTACTTATTCTTATTCCAAATAAGACAGTGTACGCGTTGTTTGCAGTATGGATTTTTGCCATCCCTCTCAAGAAGTGGTGGTCAGACGTAATCCTCAGCAAAAAGTGGTACGAATATGGAATTATTCTTGCCATTGTTCTAGGCTGTGTATTTGTAGTAAGAAAGATTTTTATAAAGTATTACTACATGATTGGAAATCAGGTCTTCTGGAAATATGCTGGAGAGACAATCGAGCAGGACGGTTCAAGAGAAGCATGGACCTGGTATTACTTCACCACTCACAAGATGGAAACACTTAAGTTTGCCTGGGATGGAATCAAGGTAGACTTCTGGTTCAATATAAAGCACATTGTTGGTAGCGAATTGGGACATGTAATGTTAAATGCTCAGGTTCCAATGGCTTGCGTTATCACAATGTTAGCCCTTTTGATTATTGGAATTATTTTCATCAAAGGTAAGAGAATCAAAAAGTGGCAGATAGCAATTATCATTCTTGGTATTTTATTCTGCCTTGTAGCCATTTTTGTAGGCTGTATGACTAGATTTACACCGCTGGACAGCCAGAGAATCCAGATTTCATTCAGATATCTGATTCCACTTTACATGGCCCTTTGCATCGTGCTTGGTACTGATGCAAAAGAAAACAAGCTGGCCCTTTCGCTTATTTACATTCAGAATCTTGCACTTGCATTTTCAATGTGCGGATTGCTTTATTTCTTATTCCATTTGAGAGATGGAATGCCAGCTCCGTTTTAATAAAAAAATTAATTAGAGAGAATATATGAAAAAGCATATTTTAATAGTTTGCCAGTATTTTTACCCTGAGCCATTTCGTATAAGCGATATTGCTTTCGAGTGGGTAAAAAGAGGATACAAGGTTACTGTGGTTACAGGTTTACCTAATTATCCTGAGGGGAAGATTTATCCTGGCTATGGATTGTTCAAAAAGAGAAGAGAGACCATCAACGGGGTGGATGTTATCCGTATCCCATTGATACCAAGAGGAAAAGGGAAGTTTGGTCTTGTGATGAATTATTTCAGCTTCCCATTCTTCGGATTCTTCTGGAATCTATTTACTAAAATTAAAGCGGATGAGGTGTTCATGCTGGAGACCTCACCGATGAATCAGTGCAAGGTAGGCGTGGCATATGCAAAGAAGCATAATGTGCCATGCTACTTGTATGTTCAGGACTTGTGGCCTGAGAACGTGGAGATGATCACAGGAATCCACAGCCCACTTGTAGTAAAGCCAATCGAGAGAATGGTTAGAAAAATCTACAAGGGCTGCACACATATCTGGGGCACCAGCCCAAGCTTTGTGGAAGCTATTCGTAAATACGTAGACCCAGCAGAGCATGATAAGGTCAGCTTCTGGCCACAGTATGCTGAGGAGTTCTACGAGCCAAAGGAGAAGAAAGCCCACAAGGGATTCAATGTAATCTTCACAGGAAACATTGGACAGGCCCAGGGATTGGAGATTCTTCCAGAGGCTGCTTCCATCATTCGCAAGGAAGGTATCAAGGATGTACGCTTTACCATCGTAGGAGATGGAAGAGCACGCCATACATTTGAGGACAGCATCACAAAAGCAGGGGTATGGGACTTATTCGAGTTCACCGGCCGTGTAAAGGCTACAGAGGTTCCGGATTACCTGGCTACAGGAGATGCAGCATTCCTTTCTTTTGCAGATGATGACCTTTTTGCAAAGACTATTCCAGCAAAGCTTCAATCATACATGGCCTGCGCAATGCCTATCATTGCCTCAGCCAAGGGTGAGACAGTCCGCGTCATCACAGAAGCAGACTGCGGTATGTGCTCAGACATCGGAGATGCAGAAGCACTTGCCTGCAACATCATCGCAATGCGCAATCTCTCAGCATCCCGCCTCACAGAAATGAGTGAGAATGCATACGCATACAACAAAGAGCACTTCTCTAAGAAGAAGCTGATGGATGAGATAGATGTGTATATGAGATAAACTTCTATGTAAAAAACTTTACATAGAAGTACAGAACTTTTAAACTTTAAATGAGGAATTTTGAAATGAAAACCGCATTTGCTACAGTTATTTACAAGCAGGCGAGAGAGTATCTTGATGATTTTTTGAAGTCTGTGGATGAGCAGACTGATAAAGACTTTGATTTATTACTAGTTAATGATAATTACAATAGTAATGAGTTAGAGGAAATTCAAACTATACTTGAATCATTAACAATAAATTACAAGATATTAGATATAAGCCAGCAAAAGTTATCTATAGCTGGGACAAGAATAGAAATGCTAGGGTGTGCCAAGGATTTAGGATATGATTTGGTGATACTTGGTGATGCTGATGATACTTTTAGTGTCGACAGAGTAGCAAAATATAAAAAAACATTTGAAGAAAATAAAGATGCTGCTTTTTTCTATAACAAGTTAATCTTTGATAATGGTAAAGATGTTTTTAAGGTAATGCCTAAGCGAATTGATAGCATTAAGGCTATATCACAATGTAACTTTGTAGGTTTAACATCATCAGCTATCAATATGAATTCAGAGATTATTACTCAGGAATTCATAGATTCTTTAAAAGAAAGTGATAGCCCTGTATTCGACTGGTACCTGTTCTCGAGAATAGTTCTGGCTGGAGGAACAGGAATATATGTAGAAGATGCAGCCAGCATATATCGTATTTCCGATAATAACATGGTGGGAGTATCCAGAGATGTTAAAAAGGAATATGATGTTAAAAAGGTTCATTATTCTAATCTTGCTAAAAAGGATAAGTACTTTGAAGGATTGCTAGAAAAGCTAGAAAGATTAGATATAAATAGATTAGGAGAAAATCCAAATCACCAGGGTTACTGGTGGAGTGATATTCAAATGGAGGAATAAATATGAGATTTAATTATCAGGCAATGGTAGAAGGAAATCAGAGACCATACATTATTGCAGAGCTTGGTGCTAATCACAACGGTGATATGGAGCTTGCCAAGACACTTATAAAGACAGCAAAGGAGTGCGGTGCTGATGCAGTAAAGCTTCAGTCATGGACCGTAGACGACCTTTTCTCAAAGAAGAAATACGAGGACAACTATTTCCTCGGCGACGATTACAGAAACCGTACAGACTATTCTCTTAAGACTGTTATGGAAGCTTATGCAGTAAACAAGGAGCAGCACTTCATGCTTCAGAAGTACTGTGAGGAGCTTGATATCGATTTCGTATCTACACCATTCTCAATGGCTGGCGCAGATATGCTTGTAGATGAACTTCACGTTCCATATCTTAAGATTGCATCACTTGATGTAGATAACATTCCATTCCTTAGACACGTAGGTAGCAAGGGTGTTCCTGTTGTTATCTCTACAGGTCTTACAGGTATGGATGATGTATGTGCAGCTGTTAGAGCTCTTGAAGAGGGTGGCTGTCACGAAATCGTTATCCTTCACTGCGTATCTATGTACCCACCAAAGGATGAGCAGGTGAACCTTAACAACATCGATATGTACAACATGGTATTCGATTATCCAGTTGGTTACTCAGATCATACAATCGGAACAGTTGCTCCAATCATGAGCATCGCAAAGAACGTATGCATCATCGAGAAGCACTTCACAATGGATAAGAACATGGAAGGATGGGATCACAAGGTTAGTGCAGACCCAGCAGAGCTTAAGGCTATCTGTGATGCAGCTCGTCAGGGTTATACAATGCTTGGTAACTACCACAAGGTAGTAGTAGAGGATCAGAACCGTCGCGACGAGTTCAAGCGCTCAATCGTAGCTAAGCACGATATGCCTGCAGGTCACGTTCTTACATTTGATGACCTCGACTACAAGCGCCCAGGTACAGGAATCTCTCCAAAGTACTATGAGGCACTTATCGGCCGCGAGCTTAAGCACGACGTAAAATATGATGATATCTTCACATGGGGTGATTTCTAAAATGATAGCATTTATTCCAGCTAGAGGCGGCTCAAAGGGCGTCCCTGGAAAAAACATAAAAGAACTTTGCGGCAAGCCTCTTATCGGTTACACAATAGAGGCCTGCAAGAACGCAAAGCACATCGACAGAGTCATCGTCACTACAGACGACGAAGACATTGCAAGAGTTGCAAAGGAGTTTGGCGCTGAGGTTCCATTCATGCGTCCAGATTACCTTGCCAGCGACACAGCTTCAGCTGTAGATGTATATATTCATGCAGCAGAGTTTGTAATGAATGAGACAGGCGAAAAGCTTGATAAGTTTATGGTGTGCCTGCCTACAGTTCCTTGCCGTGATTCACATCACATCGACGAGGCTATAGAGAAATTCCAGGTAGACAAAAGCACTACACTTATTTCATTTACAGAGGCTGAGGTGCCACCAGGATGGTACCACGTGGTAGATGAAAATGGTCGCGTTAGCAATGCAGGTTTTGGAGCAGCAGGTTCCAACATTGCAAACCGTCAGACAAACGCCACATTCTATATCCCTAACGGAGCCATCTACATTTTGGATTACGAGCTCCTCAAGGAAAAGAGAACCTACTACTGTGACAACACCACTACTTATGTGATGTCACGTGAGGATTCTGTGGATATAGATTATCCAATCGACTTCGAAATTGCAGAGCTTATGATGGAGAAAAAACTAAATGACAATAATTAGAGCTATTCTGTTGCTCTTGAACTTTTCACTGGTTCCACTGGCAATAGGCAGGCTAATTACATATAAGGCAAAAAGTGGTTTGATAGCTGAGTATCTCATAGGCTTTTTTGGAAACCTTGGTATTTTCTATATCATATTTGCCTTTTGCAACTGGTATCAGGTGTGGAACACCTTTAAGGATCCTGTAATCGGAGCCTTCTCCACACTGACTTACATCTACATCGGTGTGATATCAGTACTTGTATTAGCATGGTTCTGGCTGGACAGAAAAGCCATTAAAGGAAGCGTAGCCTACATCAAAAACAAAATTAATTGTTTATTAGGTTCCATTAGAAAAGATAAATTTGTTATAGTATACATTATCGTATTTACGATAATTCTCGCAGCCCAGTTATACTTTGCATTTAAGTATCAGATTAATCAATGGTCTTACGACGATTACGATTATGTGGTATCCAGTAAAGACACTGTAAGCAGCGACACACTTACATATGTAAACTTCATTACCGGTGCTCTTGCAAACATTGCTGAAAAAAGAGCAGCCACATCATGGGTTACATATATTGCATTCCTTTCAAGGATTTCAAACTTTGAAGTAACAACACTGAGCCACACATTACTGCCAGTGCTCCTTGTATTGATTGCATATTTGACTACGTACTACATAGTAAAATTTTTATTTAAAGAGATGGACAACAGACTCATTGCAATGATTCTCATATCACTTGCCTACGTATTCGGTCTGTACTCACACTACTCCAACACCTTCAGACTGCTTGGAGCAGTATGGCAGGGAAAGGCTGTATTATCAGCAATAGCCATCCCATTTATGACAGTCTATCTCATGAGACTCTATGCAAAGGAAGTAAAGACAGCTTACATGCTTCCTATTGCAGCAGTATCTTTGGGCGCCTGCTCACTTACCATCCTTGCAGGATTTTTCGTTTCAATCGTAGCCTGTGTAGCCTGGTTTGTGATGTGCATATACCATAGACGCATATACGGATTGAGATACCTTGCAGCCAGCCTTTTTGGACCGGCATTTTTAGGTGTGTTCTATCTGATGCTATGGATGCTCCAGAAGGATATGCAGAGCTTTGACTTTAAATACTTTAAATTCAGAAAAGTACCAGACACATAGGAGTGTAAATGGACTGGATTAATTACTTTATAGATGTCACCAGGAACTATTGGGGAAGCTTGGGATACCCGCTGCTTTTCGCAATAGGTCTTGTGCTGATATTTATTTTTGAAAAAGAAAAAATAAAACGATACGTATTCCTTTGGTACACAGGATTAGTATTGGTTTTCATATACAATCCAATTACACTTTTCCTTAGCAGGAAATATTTGGAACCATCCACCTTCGATCAGTACTTTTTAAGATTCTTCAGTCTGATTCTGGTGATGGTAATTATTGGATATGGAATTACCATTGGCCTTGGAAAATTAAAGGGCGGTAAAAAGCTGATAGGTGTCATGGCAGCATGTGTGGCCATAGTAATCCTGGGTCGCTGCATTTACGCCGAGGATTGGTACACAAAGGCAGAAAACCGAAACAAGGTTCCACAGGATGTGGTTACTATCTGCGATTTGTTTGCAGATTATGAGGAAGATACAATCAGAATAATGGCACCACAGGATGTAGCAGTTTATCTGCGCCAGATGGACAGCCGTTTTTCTATGCCTTACAGCAGATATATAGCTGACGAAGCCTACGAGCTCACAAACCTCAAGCCAGAGGTGGGAGATGTGGCCGAGTACGCAAGGGCAAATGATGTTGATTATGTGGTTGTTTCAGCCATAGATGATATTTTAAATGCTTACCTGAACTACGGATTTACATTGTATGGCCGCACACCTAATTATGCGGTGCTGATTCCAAACAATCCAAGATGGGTCCTTACAGAGTACGAGGACGAATCGGGAGATCAGGGACTGGCATACTCACTTAAGAATCTCAGGGATGGTACATTCATCCTGATAGATGGAGGAAATGCTGGCAACGAGCAGCAGATGCGCGATGTGATTATGGAGAATGGCGGCGTGGTAAATGCCTGGATTCTCACCCACTATCACAAGGATCACATCGATACATTTAATGCCATCTATGAAAATCCTCAGGGGATCAAGATTATAAACATCTACGCAACACCACTTGATGCAGACACATTCTACAGCCTGAATCTTCAGGAATGGGATGACGTGGATACTTACGAGAAGTTCCAGGAAATCACAAAGGATGCTGAAAACATCAACATGGTAAAACGAGATGATGAGCTGACATTCTCAGATGGATTGAAGCTGACATTCTTTAATGCAATGGATGATGTGGTTTTAAATTCAGAAGGTCGTGAGGACATTCCAAATAACGACTCTCTGGTTTTCAAGATTGAGACCAAAAATCGCAGCGCACTTATCTGTGCCGATGCCCACAGCAAATACATTGCAGATTATCTGGTAAAGACATACGGTGACAAACTGGATTCTGATATCCTACAGTGCGCTCACCATGGAAATAACAGCATGCCTACAGAGACAGGCTTTTACGAGGCAGTTTCTCCTGAGGTGGCAATATTTGATGGTCCTGATTGGCTGATGACCAGCGCTGATTACACAGCAGGCGCTCTGGCATCTTACCTGAAGGATCTGGGAGCGAGAATCGTCTGGTATAAGACAGCTCCAAATGTTTTTGGTTTCTAGCAAGGAGATAATGGAATTGAAAGAAACTCTTTTGAAAAATAAGAAATATATAACCATGTTTTTGATTACAGGAATTCTTTTCGCTCGCTGTAATCTGGGATTGTACTACGGCGGAGTATATGTCCTGATAAATCTTTTATTTAACGGACTTGCAGCACTGTTTTGTGCACTGCTTTTCACCACAGACAAGGTTCCAATGAAAAAGGCCCTTATAAGTCCGGCTATTGTATGGATACTGCTTTTTTCTACCATGGTTTTCATATACGGACATTTCAAGCTATTTACAGCTGCAGATTATTACAGCCGAATGATTACAATCATGACTGCACTTCCAGCGATTCTTATTTTGACACTGTTGTTTTATAATAAGGATGATGTGTTTGATATCCTTTCAGTGAGCGGTTCGGTGATTATCATCACCACCCTTATCACAAGCCTTTGCTACGATTACGTATGGGGCGAATGGCTGATGGGAATGTACTCCCGCGTAGGTTCCACACCTGCCGGTGGAGTTATCGATACAGGAAATCTTGTGCTGATTCTTTTAATACCTATTTTTTATCAGCTCATTATTTTAAGAAAAGTAAAGCAGTATCTCTGGATTACCATCATCGGTATCTTCGAGATTATTGCTACTGGAGCAAAGTCTTCAGCGTTTCCAATCGTATTCGTATTTGCGATAATGATTATCGGTGCTTCGGATGATATAAAGATTATCAGAAGAAATCTTATCATCCTTATTGTATTAGGCGTGGCTGCCTTTGCAGCTATTATGGTTGTGCCACCTCTCTACGGAGTACTTGGCTACAGAATAGCAGAGCTATTTACAGGAATGGCTAGCTCAGGCGAGCCTGATTTACACACAAGCACAGGCCAGCGTATGGCCATGATGGCAGGCTTCAAGGCTCACTTCTGGGAGAGCCCTATCTGGGGTCACGGCTTCTATTCATTTAGAGAGATGCCATACTCAGCCATCGAGGAATATCACGAAGGCACAGAGATTGCCTACAGACATGTGCAGCTTCACATGAACTTCCTGGAGGTATTGTTCTCCTACGGAATCGTGGGCTTCGTGCTTTATTACTGGTTCCCAGTGTATGTTGCAATCAAAGCTTTCAAGTCCAACAAGACAGCAAAGATTATGGTATTTTCAATCATGATTTCTTTCTTCTTCATGGATTTGGGAATTGATATGTATTACAAATATTTGTTGCCATATTATTCATATTTCTTGGCATACTTCTTTATGATCAAAGGACAGCGTAATGGCTTCAAAGCAGTAAAAGGGTGAAATAGTGAAAAATAATAATACTATCAGAAAAATCGAAAGCATAATTGAATTAGTTGTACTCACATTAATCTACTACTATGTATGGCGTAATTTCATTTTCGACAAGCAGTATTTCTGGCCAATGGTAGGACGTGGAAAATACGTGCTGATGGGCGTGTATTTTATTCTTGTGCTTGTAATCACACATCTTTGTGAGGGATTCAAGTACGGAATTCTTAAGATTGCAGATGTTCTTTTTTCACAGTGGATTGCAGTGACAATTGCAAACCTTGTTACATATCTGCAGCTTTCACTTATGGCAAACGTGCTTATTCCTGCAGGTCCATTACTTGGACTTACACTTATTGATTTTGTGGTTCAGGGAATGTTCGTATATACGTTTTTTGCCATCTACAACAAGCATTCAGAGGCCAGCCGTCTTCTTATGGTTTATGGAAATAAGGAGTCTGTTGGATTAAAGCTAAAGATGGATACCCGCGAGGATACTTACAACATCAAAAAGCTTATCAGCGTAGATGAAGGCTTTGATGCTATCTTTAAAGAGCTTGAGAATTATGATGGATTAGTTATCTCAGATGTTAGTGCTGAGCAGCGTAATGACCTTTTAAAGCACTGCTACATGCACAACATTCAGACATATATCACACCAAAGATTTCCGATGTAATCATCGGCGGTGGCGAGGATATCCACCAGTTTGACACTCCACTTGTAAGAATCAACACAACAGGTCTTACACCTGAGCAGGAGCTGGTAAAGAGATTTTTCGACATCGTGCTTTGCGTGATTGCTTCAGTGGTACTTTCACCACTTATGCTTATCATTGCAGCAGCTATTAAGCTGGAAGATCACGGCCCTGTATTTTACAAGCAGGCTCGTGTCACAAAGGATGGAAAGGTATTCGACATCCTTAAGTTCAGAAGTATGGTGGAGGATGCTGAGCAGCGTCCAGCCACAGATGACGACGACAGAATCACAAAGGTGGGACACGTGATCCGCGCTACACGTGTGGATGAGCTTCCACAGTTGTTTAACATTATAAAGGGAGATATGTCTATCGTAGGTCCACGTCCTGAGAGAACTGAGCACGTGGAGAAATATACAGAGGCTATCCCTGAATTTGAATTCCGTAGCAAGGTAAAAGGAGGTCTTACAGGCTTCGCTCAGATATACGGAAAGTACAACACATCCGCTTACGACAAGATTAAGCTGGATTTGATGTATATCGAGAATTACACTTTCCTTTTGGATGTAAAGCTGGTGCTTATGACCATCAGAATCCTTTTCAAGAAGGAGAGTACAGAAGGTTTTGATAAGGTAGTTTCAGCAGACGAAATTTTAGCGTCTCTTGAGGCTGAAAAGAACAAGACTGGAGATGAATAATAAACTATGAGAATATTGCATTTAGCATTGGCTTCTCACTTTACAGTGGGAATGTTATATCAGGAGAATCAGATGATTGAGTGCCAGCGTGCCGATGGACACGAGGTGTTGCTCATCACTGACAGATGGCACTTTGAGAGAGGCGAGCTTGTGAAGGGTCCAGAGGAGGACACTATCATGGACAACGGTGCTCACCTTATCAGACTTAGCTTGGACAGAGTAATGTGCTCAGAGCTCTGGACAGAGAAGACTCAGAAGTGCAAAAAGGTAAGAGGACTCATCGAAGAATTCAAGCCAGATACAATCCTTTTCCACGGAATGAGTGGATATGAGATTATGACTGCAGCTGATTATTGCAAGGAACATCCAGAGTGCCTTCTTTTCATGGATTGCCACGAGGACTACAGCAATTCAGCCAGAAATATTATCAGCAAGACTTTCTACAAGGTTATTCACGGACACTTCATCAGCAAGGCTATGCCTGAGATTGATAAGGTTCTTTACCTTGGCGCCGACATGCGCAACTGGATGAATGACCTTTACAGAATTCCAAAGGAGAAGCAGGAGTTTATGGCTCCAGGCGGAACCCTTTACACAGCTGAGCAGCAGAAGAATGCCCGCCAGGAGATTATCAAGAAATACGCTCTTCCACAGGATGCCATCATCATGGCTCACTCTGGAAAGCTTGCAGCTCCAAAGCGTACAGCAGAGCTTCTTCGTGCATTCAAAAAGATTGATGACCCTAGAATGGCAATGTTTGTATTCGGTTCTATTCCAGATGATATGGAGCCTATCATCCGTCCACTTATCGAGGCAGACAGCAGAGTACATTTCATGGGTTGGAAGGTAAATAAAGAAATCGAGGAATTTCTCGCCGGCGTAGATCTCTACTGCCAGCCAGGTAGCCAGTCTTCCACATTCGAGACAGCTATGTGCTGCGGATGTGCAAACATGGCTTATCCATTCGAGACATACACAGACGACACATACACAGACTGCAACCATGAGAATCTTTTCTTCGTTGAGTCTGAAGAAGATATTGAAAATGTATTCAGAAAGATTTCTGAGAACGTGCAGCTCCTTGAGCAGGTAAAGGCAAAGTCATTCTCTTTCGCGAGATTAAATTTTGACTATGCGGTGATTTCAAGAAGAATATATACACTATGATAGATTTAAAAGACAAAAATATTTTAATTATAATGCCAAAGTTTTACTCATATCAGTCTAAGATGAGAGAGGACTTGGAGGCGCGTGGAGCCCGTCCAGTTTTTTATGATGAGGAACCAGATAAGACAAAGTTCTTAATCTTAAAAAACCTTGGAGATATCTTTCATAATCCAAAGATATTTGATGGCTTCAATAAAAAACTTAAGAATAAGATTCTTTCTGAAATGCCATCCGGTGGCTATGACTATCTCTTAGTCATCAGAGGAAATGTTCTTTCAGAGCAGACCATTCATGAGCTGAAAAACAAGGCATTAAAATCATCAGGAAAGTCCATTTATTATTCATGGGATTCCTTTAAGAATCTCCGCCACAAGGGAGAAATCGGACGCCTCTTCGACTGGAGAGGAACCTTCGATTCGGTTGATGCTAAAGAATCAGAGCTGGGGTATGAGCTGCTGCCACTTTTTTATTCTGATGAGTTTAATAATACATCAAATGAAAATATAGAATATAAATATGACTATGTATCGGTTTCCGCTTACTTCCCATTCCGCTACCGATACTTCAAAGCATTCAAAGAAGCAAACCCAGACAAAAAGCTTTGCCTGAAGATATTTTTAGACCCAAAGGTTTACCGTGGCAAGAAGCTAAAAGATCCAAAGCTTGTAAAGGATTTGGATATGGATATCATCAGTTTTGAACCATTCTCACCAGACCAGATTAGAGATATGGTAAGAAATTCTAAGGCAGTCCTTGATTTGGCACACGAGGCCCAGCAAGGTTTAACAATGCGCACAATGGAAACTCTGGGAATTAAAAGAAAACTAGTTACTAATAACATATATTTACGTGACTATGAATTCTATAATGAAACTAATGACTTGATTCTTACAGACCTGGCTGCAAAAGCAGACAAGGCAGAGCAGACAGGAGACTATAGTGCATTCACACTCCCAGGCTCTGAGTGGCTCGACCAGCCATATCTGGAGAACGAGGAAGTGCGACAGAAGTACAGTATTCATTCGTGGATTGATAAATTATTCGAGGTATAAAACATGAAGTATTTAGTTACAGGTGCAAACGGATATATAGGCCAGGGAGTCGTAAAGACAATGCTGGACCTTGGTGCCGAGGTAGTAGCTACAGATTTCCATACAGATGAGGTGGATGAGCGTGCAAAGCGCATCGACGCAGACCTCTTCACTTTGGATGACCCATATGGTTATTTTGAGAAGCCGGATGTGGTGATTCATTTGGCATGGCGCGACGGCTTCCGCCACGCTTCAGAAAACCACATGAAGGATTTGCCAAACCACTATGCTTTCATCGAGAAGATGTGCAAGGCAGGCATCAGAAAGATGTGCGTCATGGGCACCATGCATGAGATAGGATTCATGGAAGGCTGCATCAAGTCAGACACTCCATGTGCTCCACAGTCTCTCTATGGAATCGCAAAGAACGCCCTTCGTCAGGCTACAGTCCTTGCCTGTAAAGAAAACAATGTGAAGCTCCAGTGGCTCAGAGGATATTATATCGTGGGCAACACTCACAGAGGTTGCAGCATTTTCTCTAAGCTTACAGCAGCTGCTGAGGCAGGAGATGAGACATTCCCATTCACAACAGGCCAGAACCAGTTCGACTTCACAGACTATGATTTATTCTGCGAGCAGGTGGCAAAGGCCAGCATGCAGGATGAGGTTCTTGGAATCATTGAGTGCTGCACAGGCAAGCCTATGAAGCTGGCAGACCGTGTTGAAAAATTCATTACAGATAATGGATACAACATCAGTCTTGCTTATGGCACATTCCCTGACCGCCCATACGACTCGAAAGCGGTGTGGGGAGATTCACGCAAAATAGATAAGATACTTATGAACTGGAGATAAACATGAAACCAACTCTATACATAGTAATCCCTTGCTACAACGAAGAGGCTGTACTTCCAATCACAGCCCCTCTGTTTTTGGCAAAGATAAATGAATTAGTAAGCCTTGAGAAAATCTCAGACCAGTCCCGCATCATGTTCGTAAATGATGGTTCTAAGGACAGCACCTGGGAAATCATCAAGGATTTGGCGAAGCAGGATGAGCATTATGTGGGCATCACCCAGAGCCGCAACCGCGGTCACCAGAATGCAGTTCTTGCAGGCCTTATGGAGGCGAAGGAGCTTTGTGATATCACCATCTCCATCGACTGCGACGGACAGGATGATATCAACGCCATGAACGAAATGGTAGATGCTTACGCAGATGGCTGCGAGGTAGTATACGGCGTTCGAAGCAAGCGAGATACAGACACATTCTTTAAGAGATTTACAGCAGAGAGCTTTTACAAGCTTCTCAACAGCATGGGCGCAGAGGTAGTTTACAACCATGCAGATTACCGTCTCGTTTCCAGCCGAGTGCTCAACGAATTTGCAAACTACAAAGAGGTAAACATCTTCCTTAGAGGAATGTTCCCACTGGTAGGATTTAAGAGCACCAGCGTTTACTACGAGAGAAACGAGCGTATAGCAGGAGAAAGTCACTATCCACTTTCAAAGATGCTGAGCCTGGCCTTCGACGGCATCACATCACTTAGCATCAAACCAATTCGAATTATTACAGGCTTCGGTGTATTTGTAGCATTCATAAGCCTGGTATTAATTATTTATTCTTTTGTTCAGCACTTCCTTGGCAACACAATGAGCGGCTGGACAAGTACCATGATTGCAGTATGCTTCCTTGGAGGAATCCAGCTTATCTCACTTGGAGTTATCGGTGAGTACGTTGGAAAGACCTACATGGAGACAAAGGCGAGACCGAGATACATTATTAGCGAGCGAACATACGAGGACAAATAGAAAGAGGTATTATGGGAATAATTAAGAAGTTGTATAGAATCGTAAGATACTGTTTTTTGTATACGTTTATGTACAGGAAGATGGAATCATGCGGAAGGCACACTGTAATTATTAAACCCCTCAGAGTCCATGGCTCAAAGAATATTTCCGTGGGAGATTACACATATATCTGCCAGGGCCTTAGAATTGAAGCCATAGATAGTTTTGCTAACGAAAAATTTACACCGCATATTTCAATTGGAAATAAGGTGGAGATGGGCCAGAACTGCCACATTTCCTGCGTGGACAATATCGTTATCGAGGATGATGTTATCTTCGGACCAAACGTAATGGTAAACGATTCCACACATGGATACAGACAGCCAGATGAGCCTATCGGCAGACAGCCACTTACCCATGCCCCTATTAAAATCGGCAAGGGTACTTTGGTTGGAAATGGCGCTATCATCCTTCCTGGTGTCACCATCGGCGAGTACAGCTTTATCGGTGGCGGCTGCATTATTGCAAAGGATGTGCCAGCTCATACAGTAGTTAGCAATCATCAAAATCTTGTTATGAAAGCAATTAATTAGAAGAGCATGAAAGAATCAACAATCGAAAACTTTCTCGCTTTCGAGCGGGAGCACAAATGCAATGACATAAAGGTGGAGGGGATGCCAATCTGGTCCCTCTACCGCTATGAAATACACAACGAAATAAAGAAACAGACAGTAGGACGTACAGCAGAGGGCAGCGAGCCACCTATCAATAAAAAGGATTTATTGACCATGGCGCTAAACGCATTAAAGCCTTTCAATTATAGAAATGTGGACGTCCTTTTTGTGTGCGATGGAAGACGTTCAAAGAACGCTGACACAGGTGTCTATGAGAACATCTACCTGGATGAAATCTCAAAGAAGTTCAACAGCGTGATTTTGGAGCAGCCAGAAAACAGAAAGCACAGCACACCAAACGGAATGGACAATGTCTATTTTACAGACAGGGTGGCCTTCAAAACAAATCTTGCTGTAAAGCTTTCCACAAAGTTTAACACTCCAAAACGCAAGAGATATGAGGCCGGTGTAAGAGCAGCCTTCACAGATATCTTTAAGGCCATCAAAGAGGAATTTGGCCCAGATATCACAGACAAAATGGTGGATGAGATGGTAGACAGAATGTACTACTACGAGATCACCAAAAAGTACTGCGGAAAGATTTTGGACAAGGCTCGGCCAAAGCTTATTGTGGAGCTTTGCTATTACCTTATAAATAATTTTGCAATGAGTGAACTGGGAAAGGAGAGAGGCATCCCTACAGCAGAGTATGCTCACGGTTTTGCATTCCCTACCCACACACCTATGCAGTTTAATCCTGAGGAACGTATTTCCGTATTGCCAGATTATCACCTTACCTACAGCAAGAGCCAGGAGGATGAGGTGCACTTCCCTGACAATGTAAAACTGGTTCCAGTGGGATTCCCATTCTTCGAAAGAGAAAGGGATAGATACAAGGCAAAATATCCAAGAGAAGAAAAGACTATCGTGTTTATCTCTGCCCTTGCAGAAGGCGAGCAGATCAGTAAGATGGCTGCGGAAGTTTCTGAGGCTCTTGGTGATGAATACAGAGTTATCTACAAGCTTCATCCAAAGGAGTTTGGATATTATAAAGAGAGATTCCCTTGGCTGGCAAACAGCAAGGTGGAGGTAATCGACAACTCAGAGAATCACATGTTTAGATACCTGGCTGAAAGCGGCACTATAGTCTGCACCAGAACAGCAGCCCTTCAGGAGGGAATCGGATTTGGATGCAGGGTAATCCTTCTGAACTTTGGAGACACAGCACTAAATCTTAAGACACTTATCGAGAAGGAAAATATCCCTCTTGTAGACACAGCAGAAGAGATTACAGACCTGATAAAAAACAACAAAGCTGCCTTCGTAAATCCAAATGGAATGTACGAACCTAACGCAATAGAGAACCTGACCCGCTTTATTAGTGAAATAATGATGAATTAAACCCATTTTTCTTGATTTGTACGTATTTTTGAGATACACTCAACTTGAGTAGTAAAAATGCGGTGGTCTGCATAAAAATGACCGCTGGGAAAGGGGTATTTATGAAGAAATTTATCACAAAAGCATTAGCTATGGCATTGGCAGTAGTGATTGCTATCACAACATTCTCGACAAGTAGCTTAGCTGCATCTGCTGCTGATACTCATAGAAGAGATCTCACAGCGGAAGAGATTGTTACTATCAAAACAATGTTCAAGGCTGACCAGTACGCAAAGTACTATCCAGATGTTGTAAAGGAGCTTGGAAGTGACGAGCAGGTTTTATTCAACCATTTCATCACATTCGGTATCTGGGAGCAGAGACAGCCTTCAGTAGCATTCAATGTAGATGTATATGCTTCAAGAAATCCAGATCTTCAGTCAGTATATGGCGATGATATTATTGCATATTACATTCACTATGCTACACATCCAGTAGAGAATGGTTGGAGAGCAACTCCAACACCTCACGATGCAATCTGGAACGGATGCACAATTTACAGTGTATACGATTTCGTAAAGGGTCAGACAGGTCCTAAGAAGGGAGCTATTCCTGTTCTTACACCAAACTCTCACCCACGTATCGATCTTGTATAATCAATACAAAAATTAAGGTCGCCCAGGATTTCTGGACGACCTCTTTTTTTATCTCGATTAAAAAATTATCTCTTTAAAACTTTAGAAAAGACTTTATCTTTTACCATATTTACTTCTTCAATTCTCATAAGCATCAGGATAAGTGCATAAATAATAAGTCCAAACAATCCTGAGAATCCAAATATCAAAAGATTAGAACTGAATACATGCTTGATTCCGTAAACTAAAAGTACCAGCACTGCGGCTCCAGGAATCTGCTTGAAAAGTGTAGGTGCAAACTGTCTGATTGAATATGATGGCACATGTTTTTTAAGCATATGTGAGTTAATCAAAAAGTTTACTGTAAGACAAATTGAGCTGGCAATTGAAACACCCATAATACCAATAAATTTTGAAAGGATGATGCTGGCAATAATGTTTGATGCTACGGCGAAGAAGCCTGTAATCATAGGTCCCTTTGTATCCTTGAAGGAATAGAGAACCCTGATAACGATGTCTCTCACACCGGAGCTGGTGAAGCCTATGGCATATCCGATAAGAGCCGCGCTTGTCATAACAAGTGAATTGTGATCAAAGTTACCACGAAGATAAGCAATAGCTACAATCTGGTCTGAGCACATGCAGGTGATGATGGTGATAGGAACCATGATGCAAATCATGATATTTACCGCGGTGCGCATGGTCTTCAAAAGCTGCTCCTGGTTGTTCTCTGCTACATAAGTAGAGAAGTTTACATATAAAATATCTACAACATTATTGATGAGGATATTACAAACGAAATCCTCTAAAACTACTGCATCGGCAAGGGCTGTAACACTTCCTTCCGGAAGGCCTGTGGCGATGGAGTGGTCGACGATTCTGTTGATTTGGCCTACAGAGTTTCCGATGAAAAGTGGAAGGGCTGTAAGGAGAACCATTTTGACCTCAGGCACTTCACTAAGCTTTGTGAAAGTGAATGTAAAATATTTGCGGCCTCTGATAAGAAGCATTGTACCAAAGATGATGTAGCTGATGTACTGAGCCACAACAAGAGATGTAACAGCCAGCACATGATTTAAAAATACACAGCAAAGGATGGTGGTGACACTGCCGATGAAAGACTCTGTACGGCTGACCACGAAATCCTTATTGGAATCCATGATGGTGGTCCACACCAGGGTGACCACTGCAAACAGGAAGAATGGATAGCAGATGTACAGGAAATGCTGCAGCATCAGCGAGTCGTCCGGTGTGTAGGTAGGTGCCAGTAGCTTTGCAATAAAAGGTGTAAACATGTATGTGAACAGCAACACCACAAGGACTACCGGAAGCAGCAGCTCCAGACAGGCGGATATAAGTCGCGAGGCTGCGTCTCTTCCCTTTTGCACCAGGGTGTGGGTGTAGATGCTTACCATTGAAATGGTGATGGCCTTAATGAATGCCGATGAAAGCATACCCACAAAACTAAAGGCAACATTATATATATCTGTGGCTCCGGTGGTGCCGAAATAGTAGGCGACAACCATCTGCTTTACGAAGCCCAGAAGCTTAAAGCACAAGGTAAGAGTGGTAACCACAATGGTGGTGGCCATAATACCTCTGGATTTTTTAGCCATAAATACCTCCAAGGTAGAAATTTGATTATGTAATAATCCAAACTATTATACAACGTCAGACTAGCATAAGCAAAGACAATAGTATAAAATGAAAGAGACTATGGATTAAATTAATGAGGCATAATATGGGAGAATTATTCGAAGAAAAAAAGGGTTTATTACAATTTTTAGCTGTGGTGATTATCGCAGTGTGGTCTGTTGCTACAATACGCTATGGTTTCTATGTGGATGAGAACGGTCTTCTGTCCATCTACAAGGGCATCTATCAGGGGCAGCACATGTTTACAGACAGCTGGGAGGCTCTTCAGACAGGAGGTATTTTAGCTTATCCTCTGCTGGCACTTTATTATCAGGTGCTTCAGCCATTATTTGCAGAGCTGGCTATCAATATCGGTCTGGTATTGTATATGCGATATTGCTATCTGTTCATCAGATTTATCGTAGCCATCTATCTTTTTTGCACACTTAGAAGTGCTGACTTTGAGGGTGGTGCTTTTTCAGCGGCTGCATTCTATTTTATGTTTGTAGTAGACTGGAAGAATTTTTCATATAAGTCATATTGCGATGTAGCAATGGTGCTTATCCTTTGCTTTATCATTCGCTTTTACAATAACAGAAAGCCAGTGTATGCTGTGCTTTCAGCAGTAGCTGTATGCATTTCGGTGCTGGCTTATCCTACCATGATTATCATGGCAGTGTTCCTTGGTGTTTACTGGCTGGTACTTGCCATCCAGGATGAGGCGCCTAGAAGCACAGTGGCTGGATACGTCATCACATGCATTCTGATTGGTGCAGCAGTAGTGATTTACTTGCAGTTCACTACAGGCTGGGGCAATATCATCGCCCAGATTTCAAACCTTGGCGATCAGGATTACGACAATCCCATGTACATCCGTCTTGGATATATGCTTGCTACATACGCAGTATTCGCAGGCATCGCATACTTCCCAATCATCCTTATCAGAATCTGGGATAAGCTTCGCGGGGTAGCAGAGGAGACAGAACGAGTGCTTCTCACTCTCTATTTCTTCCTTTTTATGGGAGGAATTCTTGTGCTTAGAGTGGATGGCATCAGCAATTCACGTTTCATTTACGGATGCCTTATCGTGTTCTTCTGGTTCCCATATTTTATGAGATCAAAGGAAGACAGAACATACACCCGCATCGGTCTTTACAGAAATACCGGTCTGGAACAGAAGAAGATTCTCTGGACAGTATTTATATTCTCGGTGGTGGCTCAGCTCATCTGGTCCATCTCCACAAACCAGGGCATTGCAGTACCTGGAAATATGGCACTATACGTAGTGCTTGCCATGATTCTTCTCTTCTCAAAGGAAGAGGTGGATTACAGAGGTATGGTGGCCCTTCTTATGCTGCTGGCCATGTTCTTTAATGGCATCTGGGTAGCAGACAGCAACGGCGGCTTCACCAGCGTATTTGAGCCTATGTTCTATGTGGAAAGAGGCGAGCTGAAAGGCGTGGCTCTTCCAAAAGACGAGTTCAACACCAACGAAGCTGTGATGAACCTCTTAGAGGAAAATGTCACAGCAGATGACAAGCTTTTAGTAGCTTTCGGCGCAAACTGCGCAGGCTACCTTAACAGCCCAGCTTGGCAGGGTACATACTCAGTGTATGCCCGCACCCAGCTAAACACTAAGATTATGGATTACTATCAGCTTAATCCGGACAACATGGCGGATTACATGCTTTTAGATAAGACACATCCAAAATACGAGATGTTCGTCACAAACGAGACAGGCCAGTACCTGTTAAATCTGTACACAAATGAAATTGCTTCTGAGGGAGATATAGTCCTCCTTGGAAGATAGTTATGGAGCATATGTAATGAAGAAAAAACAGTTAATAGTTATTCCAGCTTATCAGCCTCTCGAGAGCCTTGTGCCTCTCACAGAGGAGATACTTACACTTTTTGAAAACGTGTTGGTAGTAGATGACGGCGGAAAAGAAAAGTACGCACCTATCTTTAACAAGCTTAAGGAGATGGGAGCGATTGTTGTTACACACGCAGTAAATCAGGGAAAGGGAAGAGCCTTAAAATCAGCTATCAATTATGGCCTGATGAATCCTGAGCTTGTAAAGGCAGGTCTCATCACTGTAGATGCAGATGGACAGCACCGTCCAGAGGATATTGTAAAGGTGGCAGACTGCATGGAGCAGCACCCAGATGATGTGGTATTAGGCTGCAGAAAGTTTGATACAGGAAACGTGCCTTGGAGAAGCCGCATGGGAAATGGCATCTCACGTAAGGTATATAAGTGGGCATGTGGTATCAATGTAAGCGATACCCAGACAGGTCTTCGCGGACTTCCATTTAGCTTCCTTGAAATCGCAGCAAAATGCGAAGGTGAAAAATACGAGTACGAGACAAACATGTTCCTTGATATGAAGTCTAACAACGTAGGCTGCCAGGAAGTGACTATCCAGACTGTATACGAGAACAACAACGAGTCTTCACACTTCAATCCAGTAAAAGACTCTATTCGTATATACAGTATTATTATCAAGTATTCATTCTCATCGCTGTTTTCAGCCTTGATTGATTACATAGTATTTATCATTGCTCATTCATGTGGCGCCAAGATTATGGTGGCTACATACATCGCCAGAGCATGCTCATGCCTTGTAAACTTCTCTCTCAATAAGAAGATGGTATTCCAGGGTGAGGGTAACACAGCGGTCCAGCTGGCTAAGTATCTGGTGCTGGTAGTTATCTCAGGAACTATTTCCGGATGGGCTGTTACAAATCTCTCAGCACTGCTTCCTATGGTTGCACCAGTAATCATCAAGGTACCAGTGGAGGTTATTCTTTACCTCTTCAACTACACAGTGCAGAGAACTATTATCTTTAAATCTAAGGAGCAGTAAACGTGTTATCTGTTGTATTGTTTATAGCTGTAATTTGTAGCTTTAGCTTCTTTGCAGCCATTAAACTTAATAGAACCTTTGAGGAGACTTTGCCCCTTTCAGCCATGGGAATCATTCTGATTCTTTTTATGACAGGGCTTATAAATATCCTTGGTATAGGCTGGATTCTGGTCTGCCTTGCAGCATTAGGTCTCTATGGATACACAGTTTTTTGGCTATATAAAAATAAGAGTGAGACCAACATTCAAGAAGCGACATTTAATTTCCTCACTCCAGGTTTTATCGTATTTACGATACTAGCAATCATGATATCTTATTACAATCAGGATAGATTAGCTGTACATATAGACGAGTTTTCCCACTGGCTTGATACAGTGGTAATCATGACAAGAATAGATGGATTTGGCACCACAGCAGGTTCTGGCGCCATCTTCCCATCATATCCACCAGCCATGTCCCTTTTCCAGTATCTTATGGAAAAGATAAACATGGCCATCACCGGAGATTTCTCCGAGTGGAAGGTGTACTTCGCTTATCAGCTTTTGGCTGTTATCGTGATGCTTCCATTCCTTAAGCTTAAGGGAAGAAGCCTGGTACAAAAGATAGTCACCATCATTAGCTGGCCAGTATGTCTGTTTTTACCATTGCACTTTTTCAAGGATGTTTATTCATCCCTTTATATAGATCCATTCCTTGGAGTACTGGGAGGATGCGGTTTTGCAGCCATCTCCATCACAAAGAAAAAGGACTGGGTATATGAGGCGTACATCACTCTGCTTGCAGCAGTGCTTGTGCTTTCGAAGGACGTAGGTATTTACCTTGCCATGTTTATGGGACTTTTCTATGCCATCGATTACTTCTCTAGAGAAGGCTTTGGAAAGAAAAAGGCAGGCCTTGCACTTCTTCCTATAGCATCCATGATTGCAGCAAAGATGCTTTGGAAGCTTGAGCTTAGTGTTAGTCAGACTACACAAAAGTTTAGTCAGCCGTTTGATATCAGCGGCACCATCGCCACTATAAAAGGAAATGGAACAGAGTTTGCCACAGCTGTTTACGACAGCTTCAGAGCTGCTCTTACCTATAGATATGTTTACTATGAGCGTATGGGATTTAATTATTCCACCATCATGTTCCTTTTGGTGGTCGCATTTATCTGCCTCCATGTGAGCCTCTATCACAGAAAGCAGCTCACTAAGGTTTCGGCAGTGACAGGCGCAGCGGTTCCAGGAGTAGCCATTGTATTTTACATTCTTTCGATGTTTCCTCTTTACATCTCGCGATTTGCAGAGGACGAGGCATTGAATCTGGCATCCTTCGACAGATACTGCGGCATCATGTTCCTTACAGGAATCCTTTTGATGTTCTGGCTTTTGAGGGACATGCTTATAGATGCAGATGGAAAGGTGATTCCAGTGGTACTGGCCATTGCTATGGTATGCAGCGTATATCACAGCAAAAAGGATGACGTGCTCTACTACACCAGCAAGTCATCAGTAAACGATTCACTTTCTACAAGACAGAAGGTGAATGTGATAGCAGAAAAGGTAAATGAGTCCTGTGATGAGGATTCAAACGTCCTTGTGATAGTATCTGAGGACGAGGATTTATTCCGCGCTATTCTTTCTACAATAGCAAAGCCTCGCAACTTTGACAGCAGCGAGGGCTACTTCCCAGCTACACCTCCAGGAGACGGTGAAGCGTTAATTAGCTCAAAGGAGTTGATTTCTATTATAGAAGGGGAGTATGATTACGTAGTTATATATTCTGTCACCGACAGTGTCATCGCAAATTATAAAGACATCTTTGTAAGCGAGACACAGATTATCGAGGGCGGAGTTTACGAAATGGATAAAGAAGCTGGAAAATTAGTACTTATTCAATAGAAAGGATCAATTATGAAAACAACAATTTTCATGCCTATAAAGCTCAATAACGAGCGCACACCTGGAAAGAACTTAAAGAAATTTGATGATGGCACAGCCCTTCTCCAGGTACCTCTTATGACAGCTCTTGAAGCAAAAAAGGATGGCGATGTAGACAGAATCGTGGTATTCTGTAGCAATCCTGACATTCAGGAGTACCTTCCAGAGGGAGTAGAATTCGTACAGAGACCTGAGAGACTTGACACTCAGGCTATCCGCTGCGGAGATATCATCGAGGCATTCTTAGAGCAGGAGGAGTCGGATCTTTACGTTATGTATCATGCCACATCTCCTTTCATCACAAAGAAGACCCTTACAGACTGTATCAATGCAGTAAAGAGCGGAAAGTACGATTCAGCATTTGCAGCAAAGAAGCTTCAGAACTTTATGTGGTTCGATGGAAAGCCTCTGAACTTTGCACTTGACTGTGCACCACGTACACAGGATATGAAGCCATATTATTGCGAGCTTTCATCTCCATACGTATTCACAAGAGAGGTGTTCGAAAAGTATCACGGACGTACAGGCGAGAATCCATTTATCTGTGAGTGTTCCGAGATAGAGGCTATCGATATCGATTACCCAGAGGATTTTGAGCTGGCAAACGCAGTATACATGTCACTTATTAAGAAATAACGAGGATTTATATGGGATCAGTCAGATTACTGGATTGCACTCTGAGAGACGGTGGTCATATCAATCAGGGCGCTTTTGGTAAAAACGTAATAAAGGCCACAATCGAAAATCTGGTTAAGGCCAAAATAGATATAATAGAAGCAGGATTCTTATGGGATTCTGAGACAGGCGACGATGTGGCGCGCTACCACACCATCAGCGAGCTTAAAAAGTATCTTCCAAAGGATATGGGCTCATCAAAGATTTCTCTGATGGCTGACAATGTGGATTTGTCACATTTGGAGCCAAATGATGGCACAGTAGAATTTATCCGCCTTTCATTTAGAAAGACAGAGTTCGACTGGGCTGAGAAGCAGCTGGCTATTTTAAAGGAAAAGGATTACAAGGTATACATCAACCCAATCCACGGCAGCTCATTTACAGATCAGGAATATTTAGAGATTATCGACAGGGTCAACAGAATGGAACCTTATGGATTTTCCATCGTTGATACTTTCGGCGCCATGCGCCAGTCAGATTTAGGAAGAATCTACTACCTGATTGAGCACAACTTAGATAAAAACATTGTACTGGGAGTTCATCTTCACGAGAATTTAGGTCTTGCATATTCTCTTGCACAGTACATTTTAAATATCGTCTCTCCAGTGAGAGACGTGACAATCGACGGTTCACTTTTCGGTATGGGAAAGGTTCCTGGAAACCTTTGCATCGAGCAGTTCATGGATTACATGAACCACGAGTACGATACATCCTATGCCATCGAGCCAGTTTACGATGCTATCGACGAATTTATCATGCCTATATATGAGAAGACAAAGTGGGGATATTCCATCCCTTACGCTCTTTCTGCCCAGTGCAGTGTGCACCGTACTTACGCAGAATACCTTACAGATAAGGAACGTCTTCGAACAAAGGATATCAGCCGTCTCTTAAAGGAAATCGAGCCTGAGAAATCAGAGATTTTCGACGAGGCTTATATCGAGGGAATCTACCAGAAATACATGGATTCCAATTTCGATGACGAGACAGATCTGAAGGCTGTTGTGGCTGAGATTAACAAGTTTGATAAGATTGTAGTAATTGCTCCAGGTAGCAGCCTGAAGACTCTTACACTTAGCGATGAGCTGAAGAAGGACGCATGTCTCATCTCCGTAAACTTCATGTATGACGGAGCAGATATGAACTATCACTTCTTCTCAAATGCAAAGCGCTATCACTATGACGCAGATGTAGATATGTCCAAGATGATTATCACATCAAACCTTATGGAGGATGTGGAGAATCCAGGATATGTGGTATCAAGAAATGAGCTTGTTTACCATGATGATATCTTCTGCGATGATTCCACACTGATGCTTTTAAATCTCCTTAGACTTTGCGAGAACAAGAAGATTTACATCGCAGGTTTTGATGGCTTCAAGAGAAACGAGGACAATTTCTACGAGACAAGTCTTGAGAGAAAGGTTCGCCCTGATGACTATGATCAGGAGCTTAGAACTGAGATTATAAAGAACAGCTACTCTAAGCTTAATGTGGAGTTCCTTACTCCATCCGTATATGCGAAGTCATTTAAGAGGAAATAATAATGAGCAAGATTAGATTGATTATTATTGACGTGGACGGAACACTTACTGATGCGGGCATCTACTATGATGAGAATGGCAATGAGCTGAAGAAATTTTGCACCAAGGATGCAGCAGGTATTTTTGTGGCAAAGAAGCTCGGTGTAAAGACTATGATTCTCACAGGCAGAGAATGCGCTGCCACCACCCGCAGAATGACAGAGTTAAAGGTGGATTACCTGTTCCAGAACGTTAAGGATAAAGCCAGCTATCTGAAGGAGTTTTTAGCAGATAATGGCATCTCAAAGGAGGAGGTAATGTACATCGGCGACGATTTAAATGACCTTCCACCTATGGCATTGGCTGGATACATCGGCTGCCCAGCAGACAGCTGTATCGAGATAAAAGAAAGAGCTAATTACGTCAGCACAGTAGCTGGCGGACACGGCGCTGTCAGAGATGTGCTGGAACACTATTTCCGAGAGACAGGTGAGTGGGAAGCAGCCACAAAAGAGGTTTATGGAATAGGAGTTTAGCTTTTAAATAGAGAGGAAAGATTATGATTAGTGCAGAAGAAAAAGCAAAATTCATAGAGACTCTTGACGGAACATCCTATGTAGGTGAGCCAAGAGATAACACCTTCATGTTTATCAAAAAGCAGGTAGAACACCTTGGAGCTTTTCTTGAGGGACATAAGGATTGTCTTGTTTTTGCAGAAGATAACATAACTTTTTCAGATGAGATTTTAGCAAACAACCATGTGGTATTCTGCGAATATCCACAGTATGAATACGCGCTGTTCGCCATGGATTACAGAGATGTGCGCATGCCTCTTCCAGAGTTTTTCGAGGAGGAAGGATATTACATCACATCTGATTCTTCAGTGGGCGAGAATTGCACCATCTATCCAGGATGCTTCATTGGACCAAATGTACACATTGGTGACAATGCACTTATTCTTCCTGGTGCAAAGATTAAGCACGCTACTATTGGCGATAACTTTATCTGCAACGAGAACGTAGTAGTAGGATGTAATTCATTTACAAAGGCAAAGGATGATAAGGGAGATTTGATTTCTATGCCATCCCTTGGAAGAGTTGTCATAGGAAACAATGTAGAGCTGGGTGCCTGCGATGTTATTGAGCTTGCCACATGTGGCGAGACAGTCATCGGAGACAATGTAAAGCTTGATAACCTTGTAAGTATCGGACACGAGTCCGTTCTTCATAAAAATGTATGTATGGCTGCCCAGGCCACACTTGCTGGTTTCGTAGATGTAGGCGAGAACACATTCATCGGTGTAGGCGCCAACGTAAAGAACCGTATCAACATCGGAAAGAACGTAACAGTAGGTATGGGCTCAGTAGTAGGCCGTGCAGTAAAAGATGGGGAGACAGTTTTCGGAAATCTCGCGAAGCCTATCCCAATCCTTAAAAAGACTTTTCAAAAATAGGTAACATTATGAAAAATATTTTAGAATGGCTAGAAAATAGCACAGCAAAATATCCAAACAAAACAGTATACTCAAACCTTGAGTACAGTCTCACATTTGATGAGGTGTCATGCCTCGCTAAGTCCGTAGGCTCTGCCATCATAAACTTAGACCTCCCAGAGGGCCCAGTGGCCGTTGTCATGGGTAAGGAGCCAAAGATGATAGCCAGCTACCTTGGTGTAGCATACTCAGGAAGAATCTACGCCCCAATCGACGTTACTCTTCCTATCAAGAGACTGAATTCAATCTTTGATAACCTGGAGCCTGCAGCAGTAGTTACAAGCGAGGCTTTAAAGGAAAAGGTACAGGGTATCTTAGAGCAGGTGGGCAAGTCTGAGGTAAAGGTACTTACAGTGGAGGAGCTGGAAAAGACTCCTGCAGATCAGGCTAAGCTTGATGCAGTAAGAGAAAACATGACAGAGCTTGATCCTCTTTACATTATCTACACATCAGGTTCCAGCGGAGTTCCAAAGGGCGTTATCGCCAGCCACAGAAATGTAATCTGCTACATCAGAGCATATGTAAAGGTAATGGGAATCACTGATGAGGATATACTTGGAAATCAGTCACCACTGGATTACATTGCAGCTATCAGAGATATTTATATTCCATTATATACAGGTGCATCTTCATTCCTTACACCAAAGGAATTCTTCATGCAGCCTAACAAGCTTTTTGATGCTTTGAATAATGCAGGAGTAACATCTATCGGATGGACATCATCTTCTATGACATTGCTTGATACACTTCATGCATTTAAGAACGACACACTTAAGACTGTAAATAAGGTGTGCTTCTCAGGCTCAGTTATGACAAAGCCAGTACTTGAATACTGGACAACAAACCTACCAAATGCAAAGTTTGTAAACCAGTACGGTCCTACAGAGGCAACAGCATCATGTACATATTATGTGGTGGACGAGCACACAATGGAATACGACAGTGTGCCAATCGGAAAAGCATACGACGATTACAAAATCATCCTTATCGACGAGGATGGAAAGGTACCAGAAGAGGGAGAGCTTGGAGAAATCTGTGTTACAGGTCCTACACTTGCCCTTGGCTACTACAAGAATCTAGAGAGAACCAATCAGGACTTCATCCAGAATCCTGTAAACAACAGATACAGAGAGCTAATCTACAAGACAGGTGATGTAGGACGTATTCTTCCTGATGGAAATATCGAGTTCCACGGCCGTAAGGATCGCCAGATAAAGCACATGGGACACAGAGTAGAGCTTGATGAAATCGAGGCAGCAGCAGCTACTATAGCAGGCGTTGGAGAGAACGCTGTTATTTATGATGACAAAAACGAGGTTCTTGTGCTATATTATGTAGGCGAGGCAACTATTAAGGAGCTTTCTGCAGGTCTTCGCGGAATCATACCAGGTTTCATGGTACCACGTAAGATGATTAATCTAGAGAGCATGCCTAAGCTGCCAAACAGCAAAATAGATTTAAAGGAACTTGAAAGGATGTATAGTAATGAAGGATAAAGTTCTTGCAATTTTAGAGGGCGTTAGACCAGATATTGATTACGCCACAGAGGATAATTTAGTAGACGGCGGTGTTTTAGAGTCATTCGACATCGTTGCTATCATTTCACAGTTTGAGTCAGAGTTTGATATTGAGGTAGAGCCACAGTATCTTACAGCAGCACATTTTAATTCATTAGATGCTATGGTTTCATTAGTGGAGACATTACAGAAATAATGATTAATACACCAGCATATATTTTTAACATCGATATATTGCAGCAGAGAGTGGACAGAATAAAGTCCCTCATCCCAGATATAGAGTTAACCTATTCAATAAAGGCTAACCCTTTTTTGGTGCCTTATATTATTCACATGGTTCGCCATTTGGAGGTTTGTTCTCCTGGCGAGCTTTCTATCTGTAAGGCAGCTTCTGTTCCACCTGAAAAGATTATTTATTCAGGTCTTTTAAAGGAAGAATGGGATATCACAGAGGCAGTGGAGTACGGAGTGGATATTATCACAGCTGAGAGCCCTCGCCAGCTTCGCCTTATTGAAAAGGTGTGCGCTGAAAGAGACTGTCATGCAAAAGTGCTTCTTCGTCTCACCAGTGGCAATCAGTTTGGAATGGATCAGGACACAGTGGTAGGTCTTCTTAAGACACTTTCAGATTACCCACATGTGGATTTTTCCGGTATTCACTATTTCTCTGGCACACAGAAGACTCGTGCTGCCAAGTTCGAAGCAGATAAGGCTAATGTACATGGCCTATTAGATGCAGCTAAGGAGATAGGTGTAGCTATTGATTTCTTAGAGTTTGGTCCTGGAGCAGGAGTGGAGTATTTCGATGGTCCTTCTGACGATAAGGATTTTGAGAACTTCGCAGTAGCTATGGATGCCATCGCAGATTTCAAATCTACAGTGAAGCTTGGTATCGAGATGGGACGTTTTATCGCCGGCACATGCGGCCGCTTTGAGACTACTGTTAAGGAGATTAAGCCTTCAAAGGGCGTTAATTACGTTATTATAGATGGTGGTATTCATCATCTTAATTATTTCGGACAGATTCAGGGTATGAAGATTCCTGAGATAGCTGTCAGCAATACAAGAGCAGCAAAGGATAAATACTGTATCGTAGGTAGCCTTTGCACTACAGCAGATGTTCTTGTGCGCGAGGTGGAGATGTCTTCTTTGGAAGAGGGAGATGTTCTTACCTTTAATAGATGTGGAGCTTATTCTATTACAGAGGCACCTAATCTTTTCCTTTCACGTCGTATGCCAGCAGTGTACGCTGAGAGCAAGGATATGGGGCTCAAACTTTTAAGAGAAGGAATGGAGTCATATCGATTTAATAATGAATACTAAATTTAAGGACTTCTTAAAAAAGGATTACGTAAAATCCGGAATAATTTGTTTTACAATAGCTTTTCTCTCTTTCATCTACTTCGTAGTGAAGGGAGAGGGCTTTTTTGTGTTAACAAATGATTTTAACGACCAGCAGATACCTTTCACTATCGGTTTGCACAATGCACTTTTGGATAGTGGCATCACAGGTTTCAGCTGGGATATCGATCTTGGAACATCCACAATGGATGGCTTTAGCTTTTATGAGCTGGGCAGTCCATTTTTCTGGATTAGCATGCTGTTTCCAGCAAATGCTTTCCCTTATATAGTGGCATGGCTTTTCATGCTTAAGTTTTCTTTTGCAGGCGTCTTCTCATGCCTGTATCTGAGACGATTTGTAAATGACAGCAAATGGGCAGTGATGGGCTCAGTGCTTTATGCATTCTCAGGCTATTCACTTGTGAATCTGCTGTTCTATCATTTCCATGATGCTATCTGTTTCTTCCCACTTTTACTTATCGGGTTGGAGAGATACAAGGAAAAGAAGGATTATAAATTCTTCATATTTACGATATTTTTAAATTGCTTTATCAACTATTTCTTCTTTGTAGGAGAGGTGGTTTTCCTAGTGATATATTATCTTTGTCGCTTTGTCAGCAAGGATATCAAGACCATGGTCTTGGATGCAGTGAAGTGTGTAGTCTGCGGAATACTGGGTGTGGGAATGGCTGCCTTTGTGTTCATTCCAAACATCATCTTTATTTCAGGTAACCCACGTACAGGTGAGTTCTCAGGAATTATCAGCATGCTTACTACAGATGTGCAAAACTACCTGTACATCCTAAAGGCACTTCTGATTCCAGGAGAGACACTTACAGAGATAAGTGCTGTGAAATCACAGAGCTTCGCCAGCCATGGCTTTTATCTTCCTATGGTGGGCCTGGGATTAGTGCTTGCCTACATCATTAGCAGAAAGAAGGATTGGCTTTCAAAGATCCTTATCTACTGTCTGGTGGCCAGCTTTATTCCACTACTCAGTGATTTGTTCTACATGTACAGTGCAGCTCAGATGCGCTGGTGGTACATGCTTACACTGATGGCTGCTCTTGCTACAGTAAAAATGTTTGAGGAGCCAGATGTGAAGGCTATAGGAGCAGGCTCGGTAATATACCTGGCGCTTATTGTGGTGCTGGCTGTGGCAGCAAACCATTTGGATATGATTTACAATCCAAAGAGATTTTATATCCTGGTGGCTGTGGCTATTTTTGGCGCAGTGCTCACATATTTGTATGCAGCACTTTTAAAGGATGGATACAGAGTGGTATTTACATCTCTCATCGTGTTCTCAGTGGTGCTTATGACAGCCACTATTCATATCTATCGCACATGCGCATGGATGGATTATAAGGATTATAAGATGCGCTTTGAGGCGGCTGTGCAGACAGAGCTTCCTAGCAGTCAGTACAGATTAAATGACACCATGAATCTTACAAGCATGGTGGCTCATGTGGCAGGCTTTTCAAATCAGTCTTCCACAGATACAAACAGCATCCGCGATTTCGAGGATCTGTTTGATTACTATGCTCAGGTAACAGCTATTCCAAAGAACGACATTCCAGGGCTGGCAGAGCTTTTGGCAGGAAAGTATTTCTATGCTTTCGATCCGAGTGTAGGAGTGCTTATAAAGGAGCTTCCTACCAGCTATAAGACCATGTACCTTATGGAAAGAGGTGCATGTCCTATCGGCTTTGCAGCAGATTCATATATCACAGAGGATGAGCTTAGAAAGCTGGATGTGACACAGAGAGCTATAGCACTTCTTGATAGTGTGGTAGTGGATAAGGCTGGTACTACAGATGAGCTTTACACTCAGGTGACATCAGACCTTCCAGAGAAAAAGGCAGAGGACATCGATTTCGAGACCAGTGTATCTGACTATGTGGTGGAGCACACCTACGGCTCAGTATTAGGATTTGAAAAAGACGGCCATGGCATGAAATGTGTCACAGCCTACGATAAGGATACATACGTATATTTCAGCGTTCCATACGACACAGGCTGGACTGCCACAGTGGACGGAGAGAAGACTGATATCATAGTGTCTGGTGGCATGATGCTCATCAAAGTACCAGCAGGAAACCACAATGTAGAATTCAGCTATATCACCCCAGGATTAAAGCTTGGAACCCTAGTGTCTGTGCTGTGCTGGATGCTATTCCTTGTTTTTACATTTGCTCTAAGAAATGATAAAATTTATACTTAATAGAAGTGGATGAGGTGTCAAATGTTAATCCCAGATTTATTTGATATGACACAGGAAGAAAACATCTTCTGTGCAAAAAGAATATTGGTTGATTCTATATACAAACAGGCAAATCTTGAAGGTATAGGTGTTACATTTGCAGAGACACAGGATATCTTAAATGATGTGAATGTGGAATCTGTAAAACCTAAGGATGTAAGTAAGGTGTGCTGTCTTAGAGATGGTTGGCATTATCTATTGGATAATCTTAATAAAGATTTGAATCTTATATTTTTGGAAGATATCCACAACCTAATAGCCAGATTTGATGTAGACTACAGATATCTTGGAAAGATTAGAGAAGATGAAGTGATGATTTCTGGTACAAGTTGGAGACCAGAGATTCCTTCAAATGAAGATATTGATAAGCTTTGTGAAATGCTCAAGGTAGATACTTCAAAAAACATTACAGATCAAGCAATTAACATTGGTCTATATATAATGCGAATGCAACCATTTAAGGATGGTAATAAGCGGGTTGGTAGCTATGCTATGAACAAGATTCTTATCGAACATGGCAAAGGTATTTTTAATGTCCCTGTAGAGCTTGATGGTAAATTCAAGCAGAAGCTTGTGGAATACTATGAATCAGATGATAATTCTGATTTAAAGATGTTTGTAGCTGAGCATTGCCTAGATGGAATACATAGAATTAAAGAATAGCCTATGAAAAGGAAGCCTCTCCTACGGAGAGCCTTTGATTACAAATGACATCAAAAATTGTTTCAAACAATAAACTGATTTGTTACTCAAATAAATATTTTATATTCAGTAAAGGCCCTAAGTTGATTATATCTACTGACTTAAACTGTAAAGAATATAAAATAGCTTATATTCCAGTAGGTTCATTAAAGCAAAAATTGGGCTCAATAAGACTGTTTGCCCGAGCTCTTCGCCTGGAACCCCGCTGCGGCATCTTCGTAGATGACACCACAGCACTAATCACCTACCATGGTGCTATATACAGAGTGGACTGCACAAATGGCCAGATAGAATTGGAGCATAGCTTCAGGGCTGAAATGAACAACCCACTCAGCCTTGTGAAAATACAAGGTATCAGCGGATTTGAAGATGGTATTTATTACGGCGAGTACTTTTTGAATCATGAAGGTACAGCTGTAAATATTTATAAAAGGGATAATAATGCTTCTTGGAATGTAGTCTATACATTTTCGGCAGGCAGCATATACCATATTCATGGATTAGTCCCATGTAAAGAAAAAGACTGTGTCTATATCCTAACTGGCGATAAAGACGCGGAATCAGGCATATATGAGGCCAGAAATGGCTTTCAGGATGTGAAGGTAATAGTAAGTGGTAAGCAGGCTTATAGAGCTTGTATAGCCCTTCCTACAGAAGGAGGCATGCTATATACCACAGACACGCCACTTGAAAGCAACTATCTGTATTACCTAGACTTTGAGTCTAAAGAAATTCAGACTATAGCAGAAATATCAGGACCATCCATTTATGGAAAGGTTATATCGGATAGCGAGATGGTATTTTCCACATCAGTGGAACCTGATAGTAAGCTCCCTAGATGGAGATATGAGTTTACACATAAGCCAGGACCTGGAATAAAGGATAGAAAATCCAGAGTATATTATGTGAAGAATGAAGATGGCAAATTCACTTGTGAAGAAATATTTGCAGCCACAAAAGATATTCTTCCTATGGGTGTGGGACAGTTTGGAACCATTATGTTCCCAGCAGGTGAAGGAGACCTTTACATCACAGGTCAGGCACTACGTAAATACGATAACAAGACACTTCTGATAAAGAAGGAGAATAAATAAATGAAACTTTCGCTTTTAGAGCGTTATGGATTTATTGAGGTTGGAGCAAGAGTATTCCTTGGTAAGTTCCCAGAACTGAAAAAGATGGCTAAGAGAATGAGAGCCAGCAAGGCCCATTCTGGCAGTGACCAGCCAGCCGAAATAGATCCAATTCTGAAGGTACAGTACTTTCAAAAGCTAGATGCCTTTATAAAGCAGGATGACATAGTACTTATCCATTCATCAATGGATGGTCTGAAGACTATAGGCATCACTGCGGAGGAATTTATAGATTTCATGAAGAAACAGGTGGCAGAAAAGGGTGTCACATTTGTGCTCCCATGCTTTCCTACTACAAACCTGACACCACCTACAGAAAAGAGCAGACCATACGATCCAAAGAAGACTATCTGCTGGACAGGAATGCTCCCAAATAAGTTTTTATGTGAGGATGGAGTCATCCGCACCAGATTTCCATATAATTCACTGGCAGCCATGGGGCCAAAGGCTGACGAAATGATGGCTCATGATATGGAGGCTACCTCAGTCTATGATAAGACCAGTGCATGGCGCTACTGCTATGATAACCATGCCAAGCTGCTTTTCGCAGGCGTAAAGGCCAGCAGCAGTAACACAATGGGCTCTCATATGGCTCCAGATTTAATGGGTGATGAATGGCCTGTAAAGGATTGGTACCAGGATGTGACCTATAAGGTTCGTATAGACGGAGAGGTATCAGAAAAGGTAGTAAGAGTCCAGAAGGATATGTGGGCTCAGTATTGTATGGAGGAGCGCACTTCCGGATACCTGAAGGAAGCAGATGTGCTTTCAGAGGAATATATCGGCGACTGCAATCTTGGATTGGTAGAGGATTGCAAGGAGATGATGGATGTCCTTATTAAGCTTTCTAAAAAGGGAAAGCTGGTATATATGATTCCTAGAAGATACAGGAAATAAAGAGAGAATAAAGATGAAGCTTGCGTTAATTAATGCAGAGAGTGGTAAGGGCGGCGGCCCAGCCACCATATGTGATGATATATATAAGAACTTTGTGGCTGAGGGCAACGAAGGACTGGCATGCTGGGCCAGACAGGCCAATGAAGGTGACGGAGTAAACCGCTACAAGATTGGCAATAAGATGGATCTGGCATGGCATCTGGTGGTATCCAGATTGTTTGATGCCCACGGACTTGGCTCTGTAATAGCTACAAAAAAGCTGGTTAAGAGATTAAAAGAATATGATCCGGACATTGTGAACCTTCACAACATCCACGGTTATTTTTGCAATTATAAAATACTGTTTGAGTATCTAAAAGAGGCTGATATTCCTGTAGTGTGGACACTGCATGACTGCTGGCCTTTTACAGGGCACTGCCCATATTTTGATCTGGCTGGTTGTGATAAATGGAAAACACAGTGTCATGATTGCCCAGAAAAGAAACGTTATCCAAAGTCAATTTGGATGGATCGTTCAAAACGTAATTACGAATTAAAGAAAGAGCTCTTTGCTGGAATCAGTAAGAACCTTACGCTGGTGGCACCATCAGCATGGCTTGGAGATTTGGCCAAGGAATCGTTCCTGAGGGATTGCAGAATAGAAGTCATAAACAATGGTATTGATTTGACTGTGTTTGCACCTTCAAAGGGAGATTTTAAAAAGTCTCATGGAATAGAAGATAAAAAGCTTGTTCTTGCACTTGCTTCGGAGTGGACGGTAAGAAAAGGCTTTGAAGATATCAAATATGTGGGGCAGCACCTTCCAGAGGATTATGTGCTGGCTATCGTGGGATTGCAGCCAGAGCAGGTGGCTGAGGTTCCAAAGGAGATTATCCCTATCACACGCACCAATAATGTGCAGCAGCTGATAGAGATTTATTCAGAGGCAGATGTGTTCGTGAACGCCTCAATAGAGGATAATTTTCCTACCACTATATTAGAATCGCTGGCCTGCGGCACACCTGTAGTCACATACGATACAGGCGGATGCAGGGAAGAGATAAATGAAGACTGCGGTATCCTTGTGGAGAAGTACAACAAGGAAGGCCTTTTAGAGGGGATAAAGGCTATGGGTACTAAGACAGAGGAGCGAAGCAAGGCTTGTCTGAATAAGGTGCAGCAGTTTGAAAAGAAGAAGATGTACGATAAGTATAATATTTTATTTGGGGAGTTAGTTGAGAAGAAGGTTAGTCAAAAATCATAGGATATATTTCTAAAAGATATAAAAGGAGTTTTTCTAATGCTGAAAAAAATCAAGTATAGTTTATTATATCTGATATTATTTATACCAATCTGTTTTTCTATTTTTTATTCAGTTCCAGCAAGTGATGATTTTGGAAATGCTATTAGAACAGACAAAACAAGTACATTTATACAGGCTGTAGTTTATGCATATCAATTATGGGCTACATGGTGTGGACGTTGGGTTAATACCTTTTTAGCAAAATTATTAAATCCTTTAAATAGTCATGTTCACCTTGGACACAATTATGGTCTTTTTATGATAGTAGTTTTCATAGTTACTACTGTCGTGATAATTTTTGGATTGAAGGTGTGCGTTGAAAGAGTGCTTGGAAAAGAGTCAAAGTATGTATCACTTGTTACATTTCTTATTATGACAATTTTCTTAAGTACCAATTATTATAGTGAGTGTTATAACTGGTTTAATGGTGCAATGGTGTATTCTGTTCCTATGTCATTTGTGGTATTGGCTGTTGCTGCAATGATTAAATATGCAGAATCGGGATACAAAAGCACGTTACATTATGTGTTAATCATTGTATTTGGATTCTTTGCAGCCACAATAGAATATTGTGATGTGGCATTAGGAATTACATATGTATATTTTATTTATTATTGTGACTTAGAGGAGAGATTAAAAGAAGAGCCTCGAAAAAAGATAAAGAATATTGCTCCTCTTTTAGTGTATATAATTCTCGGTGTATCTTCAGTTTTTGCACCAGGAAATAAGATTAGACAGGGATATTATGAATTAGATCTTTCTATCTCAAAATCTTTTATTCAGTATATTAAGGATATTGTTATAAGAATTCAGGACCTAATAGTTGACCATCCGTTAGCTGTATTAATATTTACAATATTGATATTTATAGGAATTCTATCAAATAGCGAACATGAGCAGGTTAAGAGAATACCTGAGACAATTATTTTGTTTATTATTATCATAACAGGAGCTATATACCCATACATTTATGCAAGGGCATTTGATACAACTTATTTAGATATAAGAATGGAGTATATTTTTGATTTCTGTCTACATGTTTCACTAGGGGTTTTGTGTGTAATGCTGGGAAAGTACTTAAGCTATCGATTCAAATTTGAATTTGATTCAAAAAATAAATTGATGGTAATAACAGCATTGATATTATTCGCTTATGTTTCTATCATTCAGAATTATGCATATTTAAATATAGTTCAGATTGATATATTGAGAAACAGGGGGATAATAACTGAGAGCTTTAATTATTGGGATGATGTTTTGAAGGAAATAGAAGCATCAACTGAAGATGATGTGATAATAGAAAGAGACTATGTCCCAGAATGGAGTAGATATTTTCTTTCAGTAGGAATACAAAATGGTGAAGTCTTTGATGTAAGTTCTGATAAGGTTTATGATGAAGAACGAATTATGCCAAATGTTTATTATGGTAAAAAATCAATTCAGATGAAAATAGCTGAATAACATTTTCAACTATGATTGTCAATCTGAAAGTGGCTCAGTTTCAGATTAGCATTTATATTTCAACAAGGTTAAAAAAGGGTAAAATAAATGAACTTGATTAGTAAGGTTAAACATATTAATAGATTTAAAGGCTTATTATTTGCCGGATATATTTGCTTAATATTACCGATATTATTTAGTATGTTTTATTCGGTACCGGCATCTGATGACTTTATATATGGTTCATTTGTATCTTCTAATAACGTGTTTATAAATGCTTTGGAATATGTAAAACATACATATTTTCAGGGTAGTTGTAGATGGCTTATATTCTTCTTGCAAAAATGTATTAACCCTTTGAACTTGTATTCAAAATGGCATATACACTTAGGGCATATTTATGGAGTGAGTGTAATTATTGTTTTTGCTATTTCTATGTATGTAATAATATATAGTATTAAATTTATTGTTGACTTGTTAGTTGTTGGCGAAAAAAATAAAGAGATAATTACATTTCTCATAGTAGCAGTACTTTTGTCTACCTACTATTATAGTGAGGTATATAATTGGTACACAGGTGGCACTGCATATGCTATTCCGTTTTCTGTTACAATGCTACTTTATGTTACAATAATAAAATACTTTAAATTGGGAAAACAAAAAAAAGATTACATAATGTTGTTTGTAGTGGGGATATTGCCTGCTACAAACGAATTTTTGTGTGTACCGATAGGAATAATTTATTTATATTATTATTTAATTGATTATAAAGGTTTTACAGATAAACATGAGAGGTTGAAAAACATCGTACCTCTTTTATTCTACATTGTTATGGGATCAACTGTAGTTTTTGCACCCGGTACATTTGCGCGTCGTGATTTGGGTAATATTACAGTTCCAATGTGGAGATTGGTTATGCAGGCTATTATAAATCCTATTGTTAGGGTGAAAGATATAATAACAACACACCCATTAGCTATAATATTGTTTGTGCTTATTTTCTTTTACGGAATTAAGACTAGAAAAGATAAATCGCATAATATAATAATTTATATGATAATATTTGCTATTGGTGTTATAGGAGCAATACTTCCTTATTGTTTGGGTAAAGGAAATACAAACACATACATGGATGTAAGAGTATATTATCTTATGGATTATTTGTTACTGTTGAGTATGTGTTTTATCGTATTGATGATTGGCCAGAATTTTGCATTAAAGTATGATATTAAGCTTGATAAAATAACATCAATACGTTGGGGAATATTAATTATGATGTTCTCTTATTTATTGTTAGTTCCACAGAGCTTATATCTTAAAATTCCGCAGATAGATATTGTTAAAAAATCAGGACTGATTAGAGAAAGCTATGCTATGTGGGATGGAATATTGTCTGAGATAGAGAATAGTGATGAAGATAATGTAGTACTTGTACGAGATAAAGCGTTAGAATGGTCACCATATTTCTTATACGTTGGATTGGAACCAGACAATGTATATGATCAATCTTTTGATTCTATAACTCCTATAGATGAAATAATGATTAATGTATTTTATAAAAAGAAATCAATTGAGTTAAAGTATACTGAGTAAAATGAGGTATTAGGTATTTATGAAAGTAGTAATTTTAGCAGGAGGATATGGAACTCGTATATCCGAGGAATCTCAATTTAAACCTAAGCCAATGATTGAAATTGGGGAAAAACCTATACTTTGGCATATTATGAAAGAGTATTCATATTATGGATATAATGAGTTTATAATTTGCGCAGGTTATAAACAGCACATAATAAAAGAATGGTTTGCCGACTATTTTATTCATAATAGTGATATTACATTTGATTATACAAATGGTACGTCTGATATGATTGTTCATGAGTCACATATGGAACCATGGAAGGTTACGGTAGTGGACACTGGTCTTAATACTATGACCGGTGGTCGTATCAAACGTATTCAAAAATATGTAGGAAATGAACTATTCCTTATGACTTATGGCGATGGTGTCTGTGATGTAGATATTAAGAAATTGGTGGAGTTTCATAAGGAACATGGTAAGCTTGCCACGCTTACTGCAGTGCTTCAGGATCAGTCAAAGGGTGTTTTAGATATAGGTGGTGATAACGCTGTAAAGTCATTCCGTGAGAAGAAGTTATCTGATGGCGCACCAATAAACGCAGGATATATGGTTTTAAATCCAGAAGTGTTTAATTACATTGAAGGTGATCAGACTGTGTTTGAGAAAGAACCTTTAGAGAAACTTGCAAATGAAGGTCAGCTTATGAGCTATATGCATAGAGGTTTTTGGCAGTGTATGGATAACATTCGAGAAAAACAACAGTTGGAAAAACTTCTTGCAGCAGGCAAAGCACCATGGAAGAAATGGGAAGATTAGTAATTAGTTAGAAACGAGGAATAAAAATGTCTAATTGGAATAATGAAGCAGAAGCAAGAGAACAGATAAAGGCTCTTGTAGCAGATTATTATCATGATTTTAAGGAACCAAAGGAATCTAAGGAGAACTTTAAACCTGGTGACCGTATAAGTTACGCGAGCCGTGTATATGATGAGAAAGAGATGCAGTCTCTTACAGATGCAATGCTTGATTTCTGGCTTACAACAGGTCGTTTTTCTGACCAGTTTGAGAAAGAGTTTGCTCAGTGGATTGGAGTAAAATTCGCTCATCTTGTAAATTCTGGTTCTTCTGCAAATCTTATTGCATTTATGACTCTTACTGCGCCAGAACTTGGAGATAGACAGATTAAGAGAGGTGATGAGGTAATCACTGTTGCAGCTGGATTTCCTACTACAGTTACACCAATGATTCAGTATGGAGCTGTTCCTGTTTTTGTAGATGTAACAGTTCCTCAGTACAATATTGATGTTACAAAACTTGAGGCAGCTTTAAGCTCTAAAACAAAGGCTGTAATGATTGCCCATACTCTTGGCAATCCATTTGATTTGAAGGCTGTGAAGGCATTCTGTGACAAGCACAACTTATGGCTTGTAGAGGATAACTGTGATGCCCTTGGAACAAAGTATACAATTGATGGTGAGACAAGATTCTCAGGTACTTGGGGAGATATCGGAACATCATCATTCTATCCACCACATCATATGACAATGGGTGAAGGTGGTTGTGTTTATACAAACAATCCACAGCTTCACAGATTTATTCTCTCATTCAGAGATTGGGGACGTGATTGTATCTGCCCATCAGGACAGGATGATTTCTGTGGTCACAGATATGACGGTCAGTATGGCCAGCTTCCACAGGGATATGATCATAAATATGTTTATAGTCACTTTGGATATAATCTTAAGGTAACTGATTTGCAGGCAGCAGTTGGTGTGGAACAGCTTAAAAAATTCCCAACCTTTATTGAGAGACGTCGTCATAACTGGGCTCGTTTACACGATGCACTTGCAAATAGCTCAGTGGCAGATAAGATTATTCTTCCTGAGCCAGCAGAGAATTCAGAGCCTAGCTGGTTTGGTTTCTTAGTTTCAGTAAAACCAGAGAGTGGTGTTAAGAGAAATGATGTAACAAAGTATATCGAGGAACATAACGTTCAGACTAGACTTCTTTTCTCTGGAAATCTCATTAAGCATCCATGCTTCGATCAGATTCGTGGTACAGATGCATACAGAGTGGTTGGAGAACTTGAGAATACAGAATACATTATGAATAATACATTCTGGGTAGGTGTATACCCAGGTATGACAGATGATATGATTGATTATATGGCTCAGGTAATTGAAGAGGCTGTAAATCAGTAGATCAATAGGGATGTAAAATTGAAAGTATCAGATTATATTGTTGAATTTTTAATAGACAGAGGAATAGAGCATGTATTTGGGTATCCAGGTGGAATGGTTACTCATTTAATGGATTCCTTTAGTAAATATCAAGATCAAATATCAGCGCATGTTACTTACCATGAGCAAGGTGCTGCTTTTGCAGCATGTGGATATGCTCAAATTAGTGGTAAAACAGGAATTGCATATGCGACTAGTGGTCCAGGTGCGACTAATTTAATCACTGGGATATGCAATGCTTATATGGATTCAATCCCAACAGTATTTATTACAGGGCAGGTTAATTCATTTGAGCAAAAGGAAAACATGAATGTTCGGCAAAGAGGATTTCAAGAAACTGATATTGTTTCAATGGTTTCACAGTGTACAAAGTACTCCGCTAGAGTTAATAGCCCTGAGCTAATCAAGTATGAATTAGAAAAGGCATTCTTTATTGCTAATGAAGGTCGTAAGGGACCGGTGCTTTTGGATGTGGCTATGGATGTGACTAGAGGTGATATTGAACCTGGAAAATTGCAACCATATAATGTTCAAAAAGAGATTAAAAAATCGATTGATAAGGCAACGTTAAAGAATATTGAAAAAGAAATAAAAAGTGCACAAAGACCAGTGTTGGTCATTGGCAACGGTCTGGAACGAAAAGATAAGAATTTTGAATATATAAAATCTATGGGCATTCCCGTTGTATCATCAATGCTAGCTGTGGATTGTGCAGCTGGTTTAGAAAATTATTATGGATTCATTGGCGCATATGGTGATAGAACAGCTAATTTTATAGTAGCCAAAAGTGATTTAGTAATTGCGGTAGGTTCGCGACTTGATATACGACAGGTTGGCGCAAAACGAATGAATTTTGCACCAACGGCCAATTTGATTAGAATCGATATTGATACTGGAGAACTGGAATATAAGGTTCATAATGATGAGTTACCAGTCGTTGCCGATTCAGAGCTGGCTATTGAACAAATATCTGAAGTATTTGAAAATCAGAAAGATAAATACAATAATTGGATTTCAATATGTGAAGAAATCAAATGTAAACTTTTTGGCATGGATAATAGGTTACCAAATCAATTTGTTAGTAAAATTAGTGAATATATTGATGGAGAATCTGTAATAACGACCGATGTGGGGCAAAATCAGGTTTGGGTAGCACAGTCATTTAACCTCAAAGTTGGACAGCGAATACTATTTTCAGGTGGACATGGTGCAATGGGGTATTCTTTACCTGCAGCTATAGGTGCATGCTATGGTGCTAACAAAAAAGTATATTCTTTTAATGGAGATGGTGGTATTCAAATGAATATACAGGAGCTTCAGACTGTATGTAGAGATAAATTGCCAGTAAAGATATTTGTTTTTAATAACAATGCTCTTGGTATGATTAGACATTTTCAGGAGATGTACTTTAATAATAATTTTTTTCAAACTGTGGACGAAGGTGGTTTTTCTTCACCAAACTTCGAAGGTATCGCAGGCGCATATGGGTTGAAATATTATTGTATTTCTAAAATAGGACAGGTAGATGCTGTAAAAGAAGCGTTGAATGATGATTACCCATGTTTGTTTGAAATAAAAATAAATGAGAATACATATGTATTCCCTAAACTTGAATTTGGAAAACCAAATCAAGATCAAGAACCACTAATAGATAGAAATCTATTTGAAGAATTAATGAGGTTGTAGATGCGAGTGGTTGTAACTGGTGCCACAAGTATGTTAGGCGTGGCACTGATTAAAGAATGCATTGAAAATAAGAATACAGTACTTGCTATAGTACGAGAAGGAAGTAGTCGTTTAGCAAGACTTCCTGAGTCTGAATACCTACAGGTTGAATATGCGGATTTGGATGGTCTTGATTCTTTTCAGGGTGATGGAACACCTTATGATGTGTTTTACCATTTCGCATGGGGACACACTAATAAGGCTGAAAGAGATTATCCACTTGCGCAGGAGGATAATATTCGCACTACATTAAAGGCTGTAGAGCTGGCAAACAAATTAGGCTGTAAGAGATTTGTGGGGGCTGGTTCTCAGGCAGAATATGGTGGATGTGAAGGTATTATTTCAGAAGAGACGGTTCCACATCCAGTCACATCATATGGGATTGCAAAATATTCTGCAAATATGCTTAGTAAAAGAATGTGTGAACAGCTTGGAATAAAGCATATCTGGGCAAGAATATTCAGTGTATATGGTTGCTATGATAATGAGGGCACCATGATTAATTATGGTATTGACAAGTTCCTTAAAGGAGAAGAGGCAAACTTCTCAGCAGGACTTCAGACATGGAATTATTTATTTGAGTCTGATGCGGGAAGAATGTTCTATTTACTGGGAAGTAAAGATATTGATGCTGGTATATATCATGTGGCAGGGAATGAATCCAAGCCATTACGACAGTTTATTGAAAGTATCAGCAATCAATTCGTAAATGCGAAGTGTAATTTTGCTGAGCCAGGAGATACAGTAGTATACGGAATAGAGCCAGATACAAAAAAGAGCTATTCAAATCTGGGGTTCACTCCGGCAGTATCCTTCGAAGAAGGAATTAAGAAAGTAATTGAGTTTAGAAGATAATATACGGAGTATGAGATGAAGAAGATAAGCATTGTAGTGCCTACTTTTAATGAAGAAGAAAATGTCAAGCCATTGTCAGAGGCTATTATAGAGGAGTTTGAGAAAGAGCTCACCAATTATGATTACGAAATCATTTTTATAGATAATGATTCAAGTGATAATACAAGAGCCATACTTCGCGCAATGACTTCAAATAATAAAAAGATAAAGGCAATCTTTAATGCAAAGAATTTTGGGCAGTTTAATTCACCATACTATGGATTGTTACAGTCTACAGGAGATGCCACTGTTTTAATGTGTGCAGATTTTCAGGATCCTATAGATATGCTTCCAAAATTTATTGCTGAATGGGAAAATGGTTATCGAATTGTAATTGGACAGAAGGTTACAAGTAAAGAAAATAAAATTATGTATGCCTTTCGTTCTTTATATTATAAAACTATCAAGAAATTCTCAGATGTAGAACAGATAGAGCATTTTACCGGTTTTGGTTTATATGACAAAGATTTTATACAGGTTCTTAGAGAACTGAAAGATCCAACACCATTCCTTAGGGGAATTGTGGCAGAACTTGGATTTAGACGAAAAGAAATACCATATGAACAACAGCTTAGAAGAGCAGGTAAGACCAGTAATAATTTCTATAGACTGTTTGATGCGGCTATGCTTGGATTTACTTCATATACAAAGGTTGGGTTAAGATTAGCCACTTTTGTTGGTGCAGGAGTAGCTGGAATTAGTTTTATTATTGCTATAATATATTTAGTATTAAAGCTATTGTATTGGGATAGATTTGTGGCAGGAACTGCACCAATACTTATTGGAATGTTTTTCCTTGGAAGTATACAGCTCATTTTTTTAGGGTTCATGGGCGAATATATACTCAGCATGAATCAACGTATTATGAATAGACCTCTAGTTATTGAGGAGGAAAGAATCAATTTTTAACATTAAGTAAATCATAAAGTAAATGCTTAAAGTGGGATGAAGGTGTTATGCAATTTAATTCTGTAGAATTTGGGGTGTTTTTTCCGTTAGTACTAGTAGTATATTTCTTAATTCCAAGAAAAATAAGGAGTATTTGGCTTTTAATTGCCAGTTATTACTTTTATATGAGCTGGAAGGATACTATGCCTTACAAATATCCTGCAAGAATTGAAAATAAATTAACAAATATGTTTGCAGCCATAACCTCGAAATTAACAATTAACCCTGTGATATTTATCTTGGCATGGCGAACAGGTATTTATACGTTGTTTTTATTAGGGGATATAGTGTATGCCTTATTAAAGGGGAGAGGATTAAGTTTGATTGTTTTTATTCCTGCTATATTTAATGTCTTTGCTTTATATGCTGCATCTGGCTGGAGTGATTACCGTTATTATTGGCCAATAGCAGTAATGACAATTTTCATTTTCCCGTTTATGAATATTTATCTAAGAGAAGAGTGAGCTGAAAAACTCCACTGTCCGATTGGACAGTGGAGAATAATATTGAAAATATTAATAATCAAATTTGAACATTCTATACTGTGAAGATGTCTCGTCATCATGGGCGCCAATCATAAATTGAGCATAGGCGACGATAACAGTATCATATTCATTTTTTAAAATATAATTTCTTAGACTAAATGAGTCATCGAACTTTCTCATAATTAACGAATGAACTTCATGTACCCCAAGTGATAAAAATGGTTGTGTAACATGTTCATATGAATCACCTATTATAAGAATTTTTCCATTTGCAACATTGTTATTTATACAATCTATCCGATCATAGGAATAATGCCATGTGATTGAATCATAAATATCGTTGTTTGGTTTATATATGGATTCGTCGATGAAACTATCAAAAGTCCCGTCGCATACTGTACCATCTGTTTTAATGAATACGTAACTTGTAGGAAAAGTAGGTTTGACTTCAATATAGTTGTCTAATCCTACATATGGTGCACCGACTTTTCGACCTTGTTCACCTAGCCAACAATTTTTCCATTCTTTTGTAACATAATTCTCATCATTATAAATAGATAAATCGATGTTGTAGCCGTAGTCATCATTAAGTTTTTGGGCTATGATTTTTGTTGCCCATAAACCAGCAGGAACAGTCCAGTGATGATCAGTTCTATAAAATAAATCCTGAATGTTTAGACCTTCAGACTTAATATTATCACGAAGATCTAAAGTGTTTATATTTGCCTCGTGTATTCGACTTAGAAATTTATCTGCATTTCTATTACTATATGTTTCGATTCCGAATTCGTTAAGAAATAGATTGTCATCTATATATTTTGTAGGTTCGTTTACATATAGAAATTGAATTCCGTTTTCTTCAAGAAAATCTCTAAGGGCCACTGTTTCATCATATTCGTAATCAGTGGTGGTATAGTTTGAAGGAGAAACTATATAATTATCATCAGTGACATAAATTCCGATATTGCTATAAAAACCTTGCATTCCGAGGATTCCTGCCATGGCTCCATTAAGGTTTAAATATTTATTTTTAAGATATATATTCGATGAAAATTCACTCTCTAATGAATCTACAGTTATTGACTCACTTGTTAGCTTTTCTTGCCCTAAATAAGACAATAAATATTGTATTCTAAGATAGGAATTACTTCTTATGAATTCTATAACTAATATAAATATAAAGAACATTGCGAAGACACGTTTTATATTATTCTTATGTTTAAACATGGTTCCTCCTAAAAATTGGCATATGCGAATGGATTATTTTGGCCAGCAATTATAAATGAAATTGCCCATAAAAATGAAATAAATATGATGGTATTTTCAATAATGTCAAAAGTTCGAGCTGGTACTTCTTTAGTAATCATTTTATTTTTAATCCAAGGGACGATAGGGAAACAGAATATGATGGCAACAACGATAAAGAAAATGTAATCCTTAAATAAAAATTTAGCTCTTAGAGTAGCTAATTCATTATTTTGGTATACAATCATATGCTTAATATATTCTAATCCTGTATCGATATTTTTTGAATTAAACATGACCCATTGAAAATTAATAAAAAGCAGTGTGAATAGCCTATATAGTCCTTTTCCAATAATTGTCTTGAAACGATTAGGCAGACCGGTAAGTTTTTCAAAGGAAATGAGTATAAAATATCCCATACCCCACCAAATAAAATTCCATGCAGCACCATGCCAAATACCAGTTAACACCCAGACAACAAAGAGATTAAAATAAACTAAAATATGGTGTTTGTTTCTAGAACCACCCATAGGAATGTAGATGTAATCCCTAAACCATTCACTGAGAGATATATGCCACCTTCTCCAAAATTTTGAAACGGATTCTGTCATGTATGGATAGTTAAAGTTCTCTGTACAAGAGTACCCAAACATTTCAGTGATTCCAATTGCCATATCTGAATAGCCTGTGAAATCAAAGAATAATTGTAATGAATAACAAATAGAACCAAGCCATAGATAGTAAGTTGAGCATTCACTTACTGGTTTGCTAAAGACCTCATCGGTAATGTTTGCTAATACATTTGCAATGAGAACTTTTTTGTTAAAACCGAGCATAAATCTTATAGCTCCATTGGAAAAAGAATCTTTTATATTGCAATCTAATCTTTTAAAATCTCCATATCTTGTGATTGGACCAGACTGTATCTGAGAGAAAATAGATAGATACAAAAAATCATGTATAGCTTCGGTATCTAGTATGGATTTTCCTGAGTAAATATCTGCAAGGTATGAAATTGCCTTAAAGGTGTAGAAACTAATGCCTAGTGGCAAAAGTAATTCACGTGCTTTAAAATCTATTCCGGTAAGCTGTGACAATGTTGAACCAGCAAAATTAAAGTATTTATAATAGAAAAGTATGCCAGTATTAATTGAAATTCCTAAAACTAATAGAAGAGTTTTGAGTTTTGACTTATCCATTTTTTGCATGATACGTCCAATTAATACAGTGGCAGTTATTGAACTTAGAAATAAAACAAGAAAATAAATTGACCCCAATGAATAAAAAATTGAGCTAAAACCAAATAGCAAATATTCTTTAAATGAGTCCTTGGAAAAATAATAAAAAGATAAGGAAATTGGTAAAAAAACAAACAAAAATAATGTTGATGTAAAAGACATTATAATCCCCTTTCAAAAGGTTTATATATTAGGATAAATTTTGATTTAATAATCTATATAATTATATCATAAGGACTATTAAATATACCATGGCGTAGATTCAATATATAGAATAAAAAAAGTACTTATGATAAAATTATCCAGTGTAGTTAGATTTATAAAATGATATAAAATCAAGCATAGATAGGGTAGGAAGTAAAAAGGTGAATATAGTTTACAGCTTTATTTTTTGGTTTTCTTTAGTGCTTATGGTGGTGCTAATTAATCCAAATCTAAAAATCAACAGAATAAAAATTAATGAAGCCACAGCTAAGGAATGGCGAATAGGGCTTGCGCTGATGATTTACTTAATCATTGTGTGCTTACTACCTATGGATTTGTCTCCAAGTTATAATGGTCACCATAAAACTCAGAGACAGCAGTACGAACAGCAGGCCGAGGCATTTGCAGCAGGACATCTATATCTTGATTTGGAAGTGGACCCAAAGCTTGAAGCGATGGAAAATCCATATGACAGATGGGGCCGTGATGAGGTTGGTGCCAATTTTGAATACGACACAGCTTACTACAAAGGCCACTATTATATGTACTTTGGTGTGACACCTGTTGTATTGGTATATTTGCCATATTTGTTGATCACGGGACATTCGCTGTTAGGATTCAGAGGCACACAGATAATAGTAACCGTATTGATTTTTGCAATGTGTCTATTGTTTAAGAAGCTTGCGGACATATTCTTTAAAGAAATGAAATTTGGTAGTTACATTATGCTGTGTGCTACTATGTCTATCATTTCTGTTTGGTATGCAGTTGGAGCTCCATCGCTTTATACTGTTCCAAATGTAATGGGAATATGTGTGGAGCTGTTTAGTTTCTTCTTCTACTTGAAGGCAGTATATGATGACTGTAGTGAGAACAAGTCTATCGTATATGCGGTATTAGGAGGATTATTCGGAGCTTTAGCATTTGGCTGTAGACCTACTATCGCATTTGCGAATTTTTTCGCTATTCCTTTAGTAGTTACCTATTTTAGAAGACGAGGATTTTCTATAAAGTTATTGTTAAAGCTTTTATTCGTTGCTATACCATATGCAGTCTGTGGTGGATTGATTATGGCATACAACTATTTACGATTTGAGAATCCATTTGAGTTTGGCCAGTCTTACCAGCTTACTACTGAGGATCAGTCTCAGTACATGAGTATGCTTTCAAGACTTAATCTAAAAGAAGAGATACATGGAATAGTTCATTATTTTGTTATCTCATCAAGAGATATCAATTTACTTGAACTGGGAGCATTTGTATCATTCCCAATTCTTTTATTTATTGTATTTGCGATATTTAACAGTAAGACATTTGGCGAAATAAAAGAGGATAAGATGATTGCATCAGTAGTAACCCTTATCCTTATAAATATTTTTATAGCAGCTATGGATACCCTTTGGTCTCCATATTTCTGGCCAAGATATAGAATGGATATCTACTGGCTGGTAGGAGTACTTGCTTTTATAGCTATAGGTTATTGCTTTAGAGTATACGAGAATAGCAAAGCTCTTACAGTAGTAATCGCAGTACTTTGTGATATTTCAATTGCTATGTGTTTTTTGATGTGTATCTATCCATTCGATCATAATTTTACATTTGATTTTAATCTGACTGTTATGGATGTTGTGAAGAGTCTTGTAACTTTTGGAATGGTTCAGTAAGGAGATAATGCTTGGATAATAAAGGTTTAATAAAAAAATTATTCAAAGAGAAGAATTTCATAGCAATTTCATTAGTAATGATGGTATTACTTTTTAGTTTGCCAGCATTTAGAAGTGGTGTTTATCTGGGACATGATTTGGTGTTTCATCTGGGAAGAATACAGGTGATTGCAGCAGAGCTTAGGTCAGGTCAGTTTCCAGTAAGATATGAGCACGATGCATGGTTTGGGTACGGCTATATCAGTTCTACCATGTATCCTAATATTTTCATGTATTTTCCAGCTGTACTAAATATATTGGGAGTACCTCTTTTTAGAGCCTACAATATATATGTAATTGCGGTAAACATAGCCACAGTTGGAATATCATATTTTAGTTTTAAAAGGATTTTCAAAGAGAATAAGTGGGGGCTTTTAGGAACTCTCATTTATTCTTTTGCAGCTTATAGATTTTCTAATGTATATCAAAGAGCAGCAGTGGGAGAATACACAGCGATGGCATTTATCCCACTATTGGTATATGGCTTTTATAAGCTCTACTTTGAAGAAAAGGAAGAGCCAATATTCAAAAGAATAGCTCCTATAGTTATCGCAGCATTCGGTGTCTTACAGACACATATGCTTACTACAGAGATGCTTGCAATCTTTGTATTTATATTTGCTTTGGTTTATATCAAGAGAACGTTAAAGGTTTTCAAAGAACTAATGCTAAGTGTAGTAGTTATTCTGCTTACCAACGCTTTTTATCTAGTTCCATTTTTGCAGATATATCTTACAGAACATTTGAATATCAATACATCCATTACAAAGTTTGGTGTGGATGGTGAAGGATTGTATATCTCACAGTTTTTCAAACCTTTTTCGCAAGGTAGAGGAGCTGATTTGTCATGGTCGCCAAATCACGAGGAGTTTTTAGCTCTTGGAATCGGATTGGTAATCTGTGTGGTAGCTATGATTGCTCTAATAGTATTTTCAAAGAAACTAATTGTTGGTGAAAATGGGAAGAAACATTTTAAAGCTGCGCTTTTGATCTTTGGATTAGGACTACTAGCAGCATATGTATCGTCGATTTATTTCCCATGGAAAGCATTTGAGGGAGGCAGTTTTGTAGATAAGCTATTAAGCTCAATTCAGTTCCCATGGAGATATCTATCTATAATGAACATATGCTTCACTGTAGTGGGAGTTTATGCTATAAAAACATTTTCACAAAAGAAGAACTTATACAAGATTTCATTTGTACTATTTGGAGTTATAGCTTTTCTTCAGGCAGGAATATTTTTTAGATACCTGTCATATTCCAATGAGACATTTGCAGGTAATCATATGGATGGATGGCCTGGAGAAGCAGATAGTCTTTATCTTATAGATGGCACAGATAAGAAGATTATCGAAGAAGAGGGCGATAATGTGGAAATAGTGTTTGACGCGAACACTGTTACATTACCGAAATTTGGGTATAAAAATATGGTTGTTACTGATGATCAAACGGGAGAAGAGATTCAGTGGCAACTGGGAGATAATAATAGAATAGTAATAGCCAGCGAGGATTATTCCGAAGACATAACTGTGGATTATAAGATTCCATGGATATGGCATTTGAGCGAGTTGGTTTCACTTATATCTGTAGTAGGATATTTGGTTGTTGCTAGGGGAAAATAATAATTAATAGGGGGGACGGAGGTTATATGAAGAAGGGTGATAATTCACTTCAGTTATTAAACAAATATAGAGGAGAAATTATGGGTATTTCTGCTCTATGGATTTTTATTTTCCATATCTGGTTACCTGATTGGAACCTGCCAAAGTTATGGGTTTTAATTAGAACAATGGGCTATTCGGGAGTAGATGTATTCTTACTTATTTCTGGAATCGGAATGACATATGCTATAAAAAAACAGTCTATTCCTGTTTTTTATGTAAGAAGATTAAAACGATTGCTTCCTGCATATTTAATTGTAGGAGTTATACAAGCATTTATCTCGCCATGGAGTTTTGTTGGCTTTTTGGCTCATGTAAGTGGCTATAAATTTTACACGGTTGATTTATATAGTTTCTTGTGGTTTATTCCTGCAATTGGTACATATTATTTATTCTTTCCATGGTTTTATAAAATAGCTGAAAAGACAAAAGCACCTATTCATTTCTTTATAGATGTAATTGTTGTTTGGGCAATAGTAAGTCCACTAATAATAGGTACTCTTAGAGAAGATTTATTTATTCTTACAAATAGAATTCCTATTTTTATAATGGGAGTAATCTTTGGATTAATGATTCAGAATAAGGATATAGTAATTAGTAAGGCTGGCTGGATCACACTTATATTAATCAATATTCTGAGTGTATATTTAGCCTACTTAACAATTTACACGGATTACTTCTTGTTTGTTCCTTATTCAAGATTCTGTATACCATCATTCCTTACAGCAGTTTCGTTTGCACTTTTATTTGCTAAGATGTGTGATTTGCTGAGTAATTATGGAGAATCCAAATTCGTAAAAATTTCTAAGAAGATAATGGTGTTCTATGGTGCAATAAGTTTTGAGTTTTACTGTTTCCAAGAATTGCTGATAGATATTATTTTTAGTTATAGAGACGGAGAATTTTGGTGGGCTAAATTTATATCAGTGTTTATACTGGATACGCTACTGGCGGTTATTGTTAGTAAGGTGTTTACTTGGGTATTTGCTAAAGTTGAGAAAGGGCTGAAGCAGGTTAATTTAAATGGGGAAAACAGAAAATAGTACTGTATACTATTAACAAAAGTGCTCATTAACAAGGTACTAACAATAAGGTCGTAAAAAAGCAGGTATTATAAAAAAAAATAATATGAAATATGATAGAATGTTAGCTGTAAATCTTTTGTAAATGAAAAGTGTATTGAAATTACGTTGGAAAGTGTTATCATAGACTCACGGCCGTAGAGATTAATATCGATGAAGCTTGAGGGTATTTGTACTTTAATATTTATAAGACAAAACCACAAACAGCTTTATACGATGAAGATGAGATTCTATCAAATAAAAAAGCTATTGCACCGGTGCCCAGACTCATGTAAAACGGAGGAGGATATATCGATGGGCAAAAGTCCAAATGCTGCGGATATAACGAGAGCACTCGCTCTATTAGGTGGTGGAGCAAAAAAAAATGGCGGAGATGGAATGTTAGGTGGAATTAAGAATATCTTTGAAAAAGGAATTCTGATTGGCAGAAACTCACATCTCCAAGAACAAGATCAAAAGATTGATATAGAACAGACTAATGAAAAGATAGAAGATCAAGAGATATAAAGATTCTAAGGTTTGCAGTACCTCAAAACTGACAATATTTTTTCGGGCTTTCGGATGATTCGTTCGAAAGCCTGTTTTATTATAAATGTGGATTGGTTAGATTGCAATTACTAGTCGAAAGACTCTGGTCGTAAACGGTAAATAATGAGTACCGTAAGCGCCTAATAAAAAGGCGGCCCTCCTAAAATCTCTCGCACCCAAGCGAGGATTGCGAGGATGCGAGTATTTTACTCCAATTATCTTTTACATTTTTCAATTACATCCCGACGCCAAGGAGCAATTGTTTCCAACTGTTCATCACTCCAATCTTTCGATGGGCGCTGACTCAGGATATATTTGATGTATTCATAAATATTTAGTTCATGAGCTTTTGCCATTTCTACGATACTGGCACAATTGTTTGATGGAAGTTGCTGAACCACTGGTGGCTTTTCAGCAGGAAGTTCATCGACAATTTCAAGTTTCACGATATCTGGTTTTGAATCAATATGGTAATCTTCGGCATATGTTCTGTCAGGAACATTAGCTCCATCTCGTTTTAACTGTTTTACCCAGCTATAAAAGGTACTGCTCTGGATATCGTGCTTCTTGCACCACATGTAATCGGATAAGCCGCTGTTGCGGCATTCCATTACCATGTCAAATTTTTGTTGCTTAGTAAATTTGCTTCGCATAATAACAACCTCCATGTGTAGTGAAACACTCCACTTTGAATAATCTATTCGATATGGAGTAAATTGCTCCATATGAGTGAACTATATCGAATGATAATTGGAGTGAAATGCTCCATATATTTAGCTGTTATTATTATTTCAAAAGTGCCGCTGTCAGTCATGACGGTGGAACACTAAGCGCTTACTATAGGTCAACCCCACAAAGTAGAATAAATAGAATAATTGTGCTAGAATTGTAGTTGTGTCTTTTGTCACAACTACAATTTTTTTGTGGGATTTTAGGAGAGTATATGTTATGAAGCTATCTATAAAGAGTAGACAGTTGTTTTGGATAATTGTATTGCTGATATCGGTAGTGTCCTGCATTTTCCTAGGAGATATAGTAGGGGAAAGTGTATACTATTTTATTGATGGATTGGTAATTACATTTCTTTCGGTTATGTTATTTTTTAACATATATTCTTTGAAGGTTTCATCTAATATTAAAATTGTTATTTCTATAGGCGTTATATTCCGAGTATTGTTATTATTAATTGCCTCATTTAATATAGGGGGAATTGGGGCGTTTTTTAACTCTAGTGATCCGATGGATTTCTTGAGAGTGGGAACGGAATATTATCACGGCGATTATCATGATTATATTACAAACTATCCACATATAATTGAAATACTATTTAATATATTTGGGCCATATCAATTTGTTCCCAGACTTGTAAATATATTATGTTGGTATGCAGGAGTAATACTTATTTATTATTCGGCAGGCAAAAAACTCTATGGTATATTGGAGTTTTATTTAATTGGGTTTTATTGCCTTTTACCAATGCAATTGTGGGTAACGGTTTCCATTATGAGAGAAAGCATAATGGAACTTTTTTTGATGATTGGAGTTGTATACTTATATCGTTGGCATAAATCAGGGAAATTATGGTATCTAGTTATCGCAATTATAGTTACTGCACCGAGTGTGTGGCTACATGCGGGATGCATAGCCTTTTGGGGTACGGCTTTTTTGAGCTTTATATTTTGGAACGAAAGAAATTTAAAATGGAAGCTGGTTTCGATTAAGAGCGGAGTATTGATTATTCTTCTTCTGATGTCAGAAGTGATATATGAAAAAGTTTTAGCAAAGATATTTCCTGAGTATTGTTTGACACTTTCATTTTCAATAAAAGATTTTACCGATAGACCATATGTTGTTGGAAATTCTGATTATATTGTAGGTTCAGGGGTGGTATCAAGCCTATCTGAATTTGTGTTGAGTACAGTAAAAAGATGTTTTTATTTTTGGGTTTCTCCAACACCTAATTTTTGGAATAGCTTAAAAGATATTGTGGTGTTTTGTATAGATTCGCTACCTTGGGTGATTGTATTTTATATAATGTATAAATTAATAAAACATAAACAAGATAGTTTTGTGATTAATGGAGTAATACTAATATTAATGTATGCTTTGGTATACGCTTGGGGAACAAGAAATGCATTCACAGCAATTAGACATAGAGATATGTTATCTGGTCCGATTGTCATGATGATTATGTATAGTATTCCTGATATTTCCCAAAAGATTCATATTAAAAGGAATAGTGTAGCGAATGAGTACAGATAGGAGTGATATGGGTAATTCTATATTAAAAAAAGCATTTTCTAATAAAGTTGGAGATATTATTTTTTTGGCTTTATGCGCAGCAATTTTCACTGCAAGTATGTGCCATTGGATAGTAGATATGTCTTATAAATATGTTCCATCACAAGTGGGCACTATGCACGTGGATTTTATGTGGCTATTTTGGTTAGAAACAAGTGCAGTTATTTATTATGTTTTTAAATATTTTTATTTACAAAAAAAAGTAATCATATTTGATTTTGGCGAATTATTGCTGACTCAAATATTGGTACTTGCGGCGGTTTTAGATTATAACAAAGAGTCTTATGCAGCTGTGTCATATGCCTGGATGTTACCCATGGTGTATATGGTGGGAAAGTATGCCATAGGAAGAGATGAATATATCAATCAAAGAATAAGATGGATATATATGTCATTGGCGATGGGGGCTTTGGCAATTACAATTTTAGATTACTATAATTTCTATAGATATTATGGGGTTGAGGATACATTTACAGGCGCGTGGTTTGGCTTTTGGACTCATGAGTATCAAGACAGATGCACTATGGGATTTGGCTTAGTTATGGTTATTAGTGGTCTTGGGTATTATTGTTACCAGAATAAAAAAATGTCTTTGAAAATATCCTTCGTTATAGCAGTTATTTTTTCTCAGGTTTGGGCATTTTCTACCACATCAAGAACAGAGCCTCTAATATTACTAATAACAATAAGTATATGTTTGATTATGTTTTCAGTTGACAAATGGTTCTCTGATACGAAAAGATATCGTAAATTCCTGGTTAAAATATGTTTGATTTTTGTTGGAATATTTTGTGTTGTTCTGTCAGCTTTTTTGTGTAACGCTTTTGATTTGTATGATATTTATTCGAAAAGTCGCTGGGCCGATGAAGGCGGAATTTTAAGAAATGTACGTTTTTCGATGGATTGGGAAGGTTTTGTTGCAATGATTAATAATCCATTGGAAGACTATGAAATAACAAAAGGATTGCCAAAACCTCATAGTATGTTATTAGAGTACGGTAGAGTATATGGTTTTACAATTTATGTAGGTTTAGTGTTGTTTAGATTATTGATTATAAAGGATGCAATACTGCTAAGTGTCAAAAAGACTTATGATGCCAAAATCAAATACCTACTTATTCCATTGTTTATTTGTGTGAATCTGTATTATGCAATGGAACCAAATGGATATGCTCGTCGGTATTTTTGGATGCCAGGATTATTAATAAGTGGTATGATAAGAGGATGGTTGGACAATGATTCAGATAAAACCATAAGGAATAAGGGATAGGGAAAATATGGTTATTTTAATACTTGCTAATAGTCAGGTGGGTTTATATAAATTCAGAAAAGAATTATTAGAAGCGTTGGTTAAAAAAAATAAAATTTATATTTCTGTTCCAGAGGATTATTTGACTAAGTCGATAGAGGATATAGGTGCAAAGGTAATAAAAGATAAATACCTTAATCGTAGAGGGATGAATCCGTTACAAGATGTTAAGTTATTAAGGCACTACCTTCACTTATTGGATTGCATAAAACCTGATGTTGTCCTTACTTATACAATAAAACCTAATATATACGGAGGTTTAGCGTGTAGTATTAAGAAGATACCGTATATAGTCAATGTAACAGGACTTGGAACTGCGATGCAGAAAAATGGATTACTAAGAAGCGTATTGTTGAGGCTATATCGTCTTGGTTTACAGCATGCCAAAAAAGTATATTTTCAAAATATGGATAACAAAGAATTCATGGTTAGAAACAAGGTGATTGATGATGCTGTCACAGAATTATTACCAGGTTCAGGAGTTAATATAAAAGAATTTTCTTATGAAAAGTATCCTGAAGAAAATGAAAAAATCATTTTTACGACTATAGGTCGAATAATGAGAGATAAAGGAATAGAGGAGTTATTAGAGGCGGCAGAATCAATTAAGAATAAATACCCTAGTGTAGAGTTTAGACTGATAGGTGATTTTGATGAAGGGTATGAGGATAGAGTCAAGAGACTTGATGAACGAGGTATAGTTCATTACTTAGGATTTCAAAGCGATGTACATTCTTTTCTGAAGGAAAGTCATGCAGTTATTCATGCATCATACCATGAAGGCATGAGCAATGTATTGTTAGAGGCATCTGCTACGGGGCGTCCTGTAATAGCTACTGATGTTCCTGGGTGCATAGATACTTTTGAGCCTGATATAACAGGGATTAGTTTTAAAGCAAAAGATTCTAAGAGTTTAATAGATGCCATTGAGTGTTTTCTGAGTCTCAGTCACGATGAAAAAATAACAATGGGTAAAGCCGCTAGAAAAAAAGTAATTAATGAATTTGATAGGAATATAGTTATAGATAAGTATCTTAAAGAAATTAATAATATAGCAGAGGATTGATAAAATGGAATTATATGAGAAGCTTGTAAACAAAGAAGAAAAATTATCATTAGTAGGATTAGGTTATGTTGGAATGCCTATCGCTGTAGCATTTGCAAAGAAGATTGATGTAATTGGATTTGATTTGAATGCTCATAAGATAGATTTATATAAGTCAGGTGTAGATCCAACTAACGAAGTTGGAAATGATGTTATTTCTAAAACATCTGTAGACTTTACATCAGATGAAACAAGACTTAAGGAAGCAAAATTCCATATTGTTGCAGTCCCAACACCAGTAAATGATGATCATACACCAGATTTGACTCCTGTAGAAGGAGCTAGCCGAATTCTGGGTAGAAATCTTACAAAAGGTTCTATCGTTGTCTTTGAGTCTACTGTATATCCAGGTGTTACTGAGGATGTATGTGTTCCTATTTTGGAAAAAGAGTCAGGTCTTAAATGCGGTGTAGATTTTAAAATAGGATATTCTCCAGAGAGAATTAATCCAGGTGATAAGGTTCACAGATTGGAAACAATTACTAAGATTGTATCTGGTATGGATGAAGAGACACTTGATTGTGTAGCTAAAGTATATGAGCTTGTAGTGGAGGCAGGAGTTCATAGAGCAGAATCTATTAAGGTAGCAGAAGCAGCAAAGGTTATCGAGAATAGCCAGCGTGACATTAACATTGCTTTTATGAATGAATTATCAATCATCTTCAATAAGATGGGTATAGATACAAAGTCAGTTCTTGAGGCAGCAGGTACTAAATGGAACTTTTTGAATTTCCGACCAGGTCTTGTTGGTGGACATTGTATCGGTGTTGATCCATATTATCTTACATACAAAGCAGAGATGCTTGGATATCACAGTCAGATTATATTGTCTGGTAGAAGAATTAATGATGATATGGGTAAATATTGCGCTGAGAATTGTGTGAAAAATATTATAGCTGCTAATAAGCCAGTTAAAGGTGCAAATGTAGCAATTTTAGGATTTACATTCAAGGAGAATTGCCCAGATACAAGAAATACAAAGATTATAGATATTGTTAATGAACTCCATGAATATGGTATTGATCCTGTAATTGTAGATCCACAGGCAGATGCGGATGAAGCAAAACGTTTATATGGAATAGAGTTTGTTGATTTCGAGGAGATAAAAGATATGGATGCAGTAATTGTTGCTGTTGCACATGAAGAGTTCAGCGGTATAACAATGAATCGGATAGATAAATTGTTTGGCCCAGGTGAGAAAATTCTTTTAGATTTAAAGGGAATTCTTAATCGTAAAGAGTACGAAGCTGCTGGATATAGATACTGGAGGTTGTAATATAATGGGATATCAAAATTTAAAATTTCCTGAAAATAGCGTCTTTCTTGTAACAGGTGGTGCTGGTTTTATTGGATCTAATTTATGTGAAGCGATTCTAAATTTAGGATATAAGGTTAGATGTTTAGATGACTTATCTACTGGTAAGCAAGAAAATGTAGATTTATTTATTGATAATCCAAACTATACATTTATAAAAGGTGATATCAAAGATTTAGATACATGCATGAAAGCATGTGAAGGTGTTGATTACGTTTTAAATCAGGCAGCATGGGGCAGCGTTCCTAGAAGTATAGAAATGCCTTTATTCTATTGTGCTAACAATATTGCTGGTACCCTTAATATGCTTGAAGCTGCCAGACAGAATAATGTAAAGAAATTTGTATACGCTTCTAGCTCATCTGTATATGGTGATGAGCCAAACTTACCTAAAAAAGAAGGTAGAGAAGGTAATTTACTTTCGCCTTATGCAGTAAGTAAGAGAGCTGATGAAGAGTGGGCTAAGCAGTACACTAGACATTATGGATTAGATACATACGGCTTGAGATATTTTAATGTTTTTGGTAGAAGACAGGATCCTAATGGAGCATATGCAGCTGTAATTCCAAAATTTATTCGTCAGCTATTGAATGGAGAAACTCCTACTATAAATGGTGATGGAAAACAGAGCCGTGATTTTACTTATATTGAAAATGTAATAGAAGCTAATTTGAAAGCATGTCTAGCAGATTCTTCTGCCGCAGGTCAGGCTTATAATGTTGCATATGGCGGACGTGAATATCTTATAGATATTTATTATGGTTTAACAAAGGCTCTTGGTGTAGACAAGGAACCAAACTTTGGACCAGATAGAGCAGGTGACATCAAGCATAGTAATGCTGATATATCAAAGGCTAAGGCTAATTTGGGTTATGATCCAGATTGGAGTTTTGATAAGGGAATAAAAGCAGCTATCGAGTGGTATAAGGATAATTTATAATGTGTGGAATAAATGGAGTCGTTGATTTTATAAATCGTTATTCTGTTGATAAAAGACATAATATAGTTCATAGAATGAATCAGCAGATTATTTATAGAGGTCCTGATGATGAAGGGATTTTCGATGGACCTTGGCTGTCTATGGGGATGCGTCGATTGTCAATTATAGATTTAGCTAGTGGTAGACAGCCTATTTTTAATGAAGATGGCTCTATTGTAATAGTATTTAATGGTGAAATATATAACTATAAAATGCTTAGGAAAGAATTAGAGAAGAAGGGCCATTCTTTTAAAACTAATTCTGACACTGAGGTAATAGTTCACCTTTATGAAGAAAAAAGTGTAGGTGCATTTTCTGAACTTGATGGCATGTTTTCATTTGCCATATACGATCGAAATATAGAGCGTCTTTATGTGGTGAGAGACCGAATGGGAGAAAAGCCATTATTTTATAGTAATATTAATGGCTCTTTTGCGTTTGGGTCAGAGTTAAAAAGTTTATCAAACTGTAACTTGATAGAGAAAAACATAGATGAAACTGCTCTAACTATGTTTTTACAGTATACATATATACCAGCGCCGTTAACTATTTACAAAGATGTAAAAAAGCTTTCCCCAGGGCATTATGTTGAGATTAGTAATGCTGGTGATATTAATGTAAAACAGTATTGGCATCTATCTATTGATCATGATATAGAAAAAATGTCGTATGATGAAGCTATTGATGAACTTAGAGTACGATTAAATAAGTCAGTAAAAGATAGAATGAACTGTGATGTTCCATATGGAGCTTTTTTAAGTGGCGGATTGGATTCAGGAATAATTTCAACTTTAATGGCAAAGAATTCTACCAAACCTATTAACACATTTTCCATAGGGTTTGAAGAAGCTGATTATGATGAAAGTAAAAATGCTGCCATTCTAGCAAAAAATATAGGCTCTAAACATCATACTGAAATATTGAAATACAATCAGGCTATGGAAATAATAGAAGAAATTGTTAACAATATGGATGAACCATTTGCAGATTCTTCAGCGCTGCCCGTGTTTTTAGTATCTCGTTTCGCTGCCAAGAATGTTAAGGTTGTTTTGACAGGAGATGCAGGCGATGAGTGTTTTTTGGGATATGATAAATATCTGATTCATTACTATTCGGACTTATATAATAAGGTTCCTGCTTTTATGAGAAAGAATGTAATCGAAAAAGCACTTTCCCATATGAATGACACATCTGTGTTATCAAGAAAGATAGGAAAAGTAGTTAGAAATGCTAGTCAGACACCATATGAGAGAACTATATCAGTTATGAAACTAGGCTTCAAGAATAACGAATGTATTTCTCTACTAAAAGATGGTGTGGCTGATTTTTCTGGAGATTCTATGATATCTTCAAGATATAACGAAATTGATGCGAGCCAAATCCGCAAGACTCAATACGTAGATTTGAGATATGTGCTTGAAGGAGATATGCTGGCAAAAGTTGATAGGATGAGTATGCGAAATTCTCTTGAAACTCGTACACCATTGATTGCCAATGATATAGTACAATTTGCTTTTTCTCTCCAAGATAATTATAAGATTGAAGGAAAAAATAAAAAGAAGATTTTAAAAGATGCTTTCGAAGGAATTCTGCCAGAAGGTTATACTCGACTTCCTAAGTCTGGATTTGGTATACCACTGGATCATTGGTTTAGAAATGAGATGCAGATTGAGTTGAAAGATGTATTGAGTGCAAATCAAATTCGAAAGCATGGCCTCTTTTCTGAACAATATATTAATCAAATCATATCAGAGCATTTAGACGGAAGGGTTAATAGAAAGTCTGAATTATGGGCATTGTACGTTTTTCAGAGATGGTACGATAACAATTAGATTTTTAGGGGAGAAGATACGATGAGGATTGCTTTTTTGACGTTTTCACTTAAGTACGGTGGCGCTGAAAGAATGGTTTCCCGACTTGCAAATTCTATGGTAAAAAGGGGAATAGACGTAGATATTTTGTTGTTGTTAAATGCGAAAGAAATAGGATACGAAGTAGACCCACGGGTTAATATAATCGATGTATCCTGTGAGGGTAGTGCAGGAATAGGTAGAATTAGGTCTATTATGTGCATTAGACAATACATTAAAAATGTGAATCCTGATGCTATGTATTGTTTTATGATATCAACATTACCTTTTGCGGTGTTGGCTAATATGTTTCTTGGAAAGTGTAAAATTATTGGTACACAAAGAGCTAATCCAAAATCGGTAAAGTTGTTATATAGAATTATTGTGCATCCGTTTATATTACTTTGTGATGGATTTGTTTTTCAAACAAATGGTGCTAAGTTAATGTATTCTAAGACTATACAGAAAAAGAGCGTTGTGATTGGTAATATAGCACCTATTAATAGTAATGAAAAGAATAAAACTGATTCATCTCTTTACGATGTTTGTAGTGTGGGACGCTTACATGAAGATAAGGATTATGACACCCTAATCAATGCTTTTGAATTAGTTGTAAGAGATATACCTGAGGCGAAGTTACATATATATGGGGATGGACCGCTACAGGAATATTATGAAGATATGTGTAAAAACAAAAATATTGAAGCTAATATCATTTTTGAAGGTCAAAAAAATAACATCGAAAATGAATTACTAAAACATGAAATTTTTGTTTTTGCAAGCAAGGCAGAAGGAATGCCCAATGCGTTATTAGAGGCCATGGCGTACGGTTTGGCTTGCGTATCTTCAGATTGTGATTTTGGACCGGCGGATTTGATTAAAGATGGAGAAAATGGATTATTAGTTCCTGTTGGTGATGTACAAAAAATGGCATTTAAAATAGAATATTTGCTAAATAATGATGATGAGAGAAAAAAAATTCAAAATGAAGCAATCAAAATTTGTAATCTTTTTTCAGAGAAAAGAGTTGTGGATGAGTATATAAGCTATGCTAGAGGTTTATGAAATGTTTGTGGTATTAAATTGGTTGTAAAAGATTATATCTAGGAGTACATATTACATCATATTATATTGCTAAATTTTTAGAAGAGTGGAAATTCATGTGTATTTCCTTCATATTTGATGTACAACTTTTGGATGATTATATTTTGCTAAAACTTACGTGAAAAATAAAATTACACATTGAGCTATTGAAAAAAATATGTGACAAAGGATATGATTCTATGCTAATTAGTATTGTAATAACGACGTATAACTCATTTGATACTATTATAGATACATTAGAAAGTATCAAATACCAAATAAATCATTTTGCAGTAAATGACGAATTTCAGTTAATAATTGGTGATGATGGGTCAACAGATGGCACACAAGATATAATTAAATTTTATATTAAAGAAAATGAGTCTCTGTTTAGGAATGTTGAACTGCTTTTTTCTGAGATTAATCGAGGGACATGTAAGAATTCAACTGGTGCATTAAGAGAAGTCAAAGGTGAGAGATTTATTTTTATATCTGGAGACGATTTATTGTCGAAAACAGATGTAATTACTCGTGTGAAAGAGTTAAAAACAAATGAAATAGTTATGTGTCCTCCTTTAAAATTTCAAGGAACACATTTAATTAGAGATTATAGATCATATATTTGGGATATGATTTCGTCGTTTAGAAGCAAGGAACAAATTAAGGAAAGAGCATGGTTTTCTTGTCCAATTATGAATGGGTCACTCATTGGTACAGATTTCTATAATGAAGATATTTATTCCTTCATAGATGAATACAATCTTCTTGAAGATAGGGCTCATTATGTAAGATTGTGTGAAAAATATGATTTTGTACTAAGAATATTAAGGGAGCCGTTAATACTTTATAGGCAAAGTGATAACCAAGTAACGAAAGCAAAGGGGCATACACAGCAATTAATCAAAGATGACATTGTAAAAATATCTAAGTACGCACTAAATTGTGTTTCAAAGCCATATATTAGAATTAGAATTTATATAGAGTGTTTTAAAGCATGTAGACCATCTATATATTCAAAAATCAAATATTTATTATATATTTTTTTCTTGGAAGATATATTTCAATATTTTATGTATAAAAAAGAGATTAATAAAATGACAAGTAATATGTTTGAGAGAGCAGATAATGATAATATCGATGGCTATATTGAAATGTTACACGATTGTGCCGAAAGATATTATTTCCAATACAATAACGACTAATATAAAAAACATGCAAGGAAAGTAAAATTTAAAATCGTGGAGGGTCAACAATTGCAAGTGATAAAATATATGTTTCAGCCACATGGCGATAATAGAGGCCAGTTAGTGGCATTAGAGGAATATAAAGATATTCCATTTGAAATAAAAAGGGTATACTACATGTATGACACAGGTGAAGGCGTCGTGCGAGGGCATCATGCGCATAAAACGTTACAACAGATTCTTATTTGCATACATGGAAGTTGCAAGATTAAATTAGATAATGGTAGAGAACAAAAAGAAGTAGCGCTAGAAAAACCTTATGAAGGCTTATATGTTTCTAATGCTATGTGGCGTGAGATGTATGATTTTTCTAGTGATGCAGTATTATTAGTGCTTGCGTCTGAGTTATATGATGAGAATGATTACATACGAGATTATAATGATTTTATAGATTTTGTTAATACTTTAGAAAGTAGGTAAATATATGAGAATTCCTTTTGTTAGTTTTTTGCCAATGGAACGCGAATTAGATAAGGAATTACGTGATTCATTTGAAAGGGTTTATACTAGAAGTTGGTACATAGAAGGAGAGGAAGACAAAAAGTTTGAAGAGGCATTTGCGTGTTATTGCAATTCCAAGTTTTGTGTAGGAGTTGGAAACGGCTTAGATGCATTAATGTTATCTCTTAAAGCATTAGGTATAGGAAAGGGGGATGAAGTAATCCTTCCCGCAAATACCTTTATAGCAACAGCTTTGGCTGTAACATATACTGGTGCTAAGCCAATTTTAGTGGATCCTGATATAAGCACGTTTAACATAAATCCTTACGAAATAGAAAAAGCAATAACAAAAAAAACAAAAGCCATTATTCCAGTACATCTTTATGGTCAGCCATGTGAAATGGATTATATTTTGGATGTTGCAAAAAAAAATAACTTATATGTTGTAGAGGATTGTGCTCAGGCACATGGTGCAAAATATAAAGGAAAAATAGTTGGCTCATTTGGAGATGTTGCGGGATTCAGTTTTTATCCTGGAAAAAATCTTGGGGCACTTGGTGATGCAGGTGCAGTAGTTACATCAAATGATGAATTAGCGAATAAGATTAGAGCGCTAGGAAATTATGGTTCAGATTATAAATATCATCATATTTATGAAGGTAATAATTCAAGATTGGATGAAATTCAAGCGGCTTTTTTATCAGCTAAACTTCCTCATCTAGATAAAATGAATGAAGATCGTAGAAGAATTGCGAATAGTTACATGAAAGGAATAACAAATTCCAAGATAATTTTGCCATATGTTCCGGATTATACTGAACCTGTTTGGCATATATTTGGTATCAGATCCAAACAAAGAGATGAGCTTGAAATTCACTTGAGAAAACAAGGCATAATAACTAATAAACATTATCCAACTCCTATTCATTTACAAGAATGTTATAAGACTTTGGGATATAAATATGGTGATTTTCCTGTTGCAGAAGAAATTAGTCAGTGTGAACTGAGTTTACCAATTTATTATGGAATGAATGAGGATGAAGTTAATTATGTTATAGATGCTATAAATGATTTCTAATAATGAATTATATGACATAAATTTAGTTTTAATCATTAATTATTACCAAAAAATAAAGAATATAATAAAAGGCACAGATTATGGAATTAATTGAAATTAGTAATGAAGAATACACTTCATTGGTGAATGCAAAAGCAAATATATATGTATCAGGAGATTTTCTCAGCCTAAATTCCTATAAAATTAGTAGGGTACATTATTTGTTGTTTAAAGACAAGAAAAATAGATTTGCTTTTTCTATAGCGGAGAATGAGAACCATGAGTGGCTTGCTCCATTCTCAGCACCATTTTCAACGCTGGTAGAATTAAGAAAAGAGATTGAATTACGATATTATTGGGAATTTTATGCTAGCTTAGTAGATTATGTGAAAGAACATGGAGGAAAACGAATAGACATTTATCTAGCACCTGATTTGTATGGTGCTGAGCATAATGCAAAAGTCGAAAGCGCTATGTTGGGTGCTGGTTTTTTACAGGATTATCAAGAGTTAAATTATTCGTTGGATTTGAATAAGTTTTCTAAAAATAATTATATTACATATTTGCATCATAACGCAAAAAAGAACTTAAACATTTCTTTGAGTAAAGGCTTGGAATTTGAGAAATGTATTACAGTAGAAGATAAAAAAAAGGCATATGATATAATTGCAATAAATAGAAAAAGCAAAGGATATTATCTCGCTATGTCATGGGATCAAGTGAAAGAAACAATTAATTTGGTCAAGCATGATTTTTTCTTAGTAAAGGTAAATGGCCTATATATTGCTTCAGCAATTGTATTTTGGGTAAATGAAGAGATTTGTCAAGTTGTATATTGGGGAGATATACCAGAACAATCGGAGTTTAAACCTATAAATTTTTTGGCATATTGTCTCGTGAATTATTACACTAATGAAGGTGCAACAGTAATTGATATAGGTCCTTCTTCGAAGTATGGAGAACCTAATTTTGGTCTATGTAAATTTAAAGAAAGTATAGGTTGCGATGTAAGTAGCAAAAGACATTATTCGATTGTGTTTAAAGAATAAATATTGTTACTTTTATGATATTACTATTTATGGACTACTATCAAATCGAAAATTCGTAAAAAAAGAGAATAAAAAATGGAATTTGGTGGATACAATACGCTTGATAAAGCAGGGAAAGAATACTATACAGAAGAAAAATATCCAAATCTTATTAGATTTAACGCAGCAAGATATGCCATGGTTTATGCGGTAAAATGTGCTGGATTTTCAAAAGTTTGGATTCCTTTTTATTTGTGCAAATCTGTTTATGATGCTTTTGTAAAATATAATATTGTTTGTCATTTTTATTCATTGGATGAAAACAATGAGCCTGATATTTCGATGATTGAACCAGATGAAGCTATAGTAATTGTAAACTATTTTGGTCTTAAAAATGACAACTATTATGATGAATGTTGTTCGAAATACAAAAATGTTATTTTTGATAACACTCAAGCTTTTTTTGCAAAACCGATAATGAAAAGAAATGTTTATAATGTTTATTCACCTAGAAAGTTTGTGGGTGTTTCGGATGGGGCTTATCTTATATCTTTAGAATTAGAATATATGAAAAGTTATGACGAAATGAATATTGAAATAGATATGTCAGGAGAACGCGCATGCCATATATTTAAAGCTATCGAGGGAAGTGTGAATTCATATTATTATGATTCTTTGAAAGCAGAGAAAGAGATTGAGGAGTCTGGGATAAAGTATATGTCTGTTTTGACACGACAGATGTTAGACTTAGTGGATTATGATTATATAAAAAATGCTCGAATATCGAATTTTAGAATACTAGAAAAAAACTTTAATGAAATAAATATTTTAAAACCTAAATACAATGATGGCTGTCCTATGGTGTACCCGCTCTTAATCGAAAATGGACATAAGATAAGACAGGAACTAGTGAAACGAAAAGTGTTTGTTCCGCAATGGTGGAAGTGGATATTAGAGGATGAATTGGTAAATAATAGTATTAATTCAACAGAAAAAAGACTTGCTCTTGATTTGGTACCTGTTCCGGTTGATCAGCGTATTAATGAGGAGAGTATGTGCACGTTAATTGATATTATTGGGGATGTTATTGGTAAGCATAGAGGATGATAAAGACAATGGATAGAATTATTATTTTTGGCACGGGAAGTGTTGCTGATAGTTTATTTTCAAAGTTGGATTTAACGAAGGTTGTAGTTGTTGCATTTGTTAACAGTAAAAAAAAATTTGAATCATTTCATGAAATAGAAGTTATTACAGAGAAAGAAATATGTCAATTTGATTATGATTATTTAGTTATTGCATCGGGATATGTTAACCAAATAGCAGAGCTTTTGAAAAATTATAGTATTCCCCAAAATAAAATTGTTTCATATATATATGATGAAGTTGAGACATATAGGTGGATCTCTTCGGAAATAGCAAAGATTGTTGATTTAAAATATAACAGATCAATAATTGACAGATGGATAAATTCTGAAACTAAGATAGCGAAGATTTATCCGTCTGTTTTTTGGGATAGCAGTAATTCTATAGATAGTTTAGAAAAAGATTTTGTAAGAGAACAAACCACGAAATTAATTGCAAAAACGATATATGATAATAATGTAGAAGGAGAGGTTGCTGAACTTGGTGTCTATAAAGGGGATTTCACTGTAATTATAGACAGGTTATTCAAAGAAAAAAAAATGTATTTATTTGATACTTTTGAAGGGTTTGCTATTCAAGATGTTGAGATTGATTCTGAAATTGAAAATAAGGTAGGAGAGTCTGAAAAGTTTAAGGATACAAGTGTTGATATTGTTTTAGATAGAATTATTGATAAAGATAGAGCGATAATAAAAAAAGGATATTTTCCAGAAACATTCGATCTTGAAGATGAAAAATTTTGTTTTGTAAGTATTGATTTAAATTTAGAATCTCCAGTATTAGATGCTTTAGAATTATTTTATCCTAGATTATCTAATGGAGGATACATTTTGGTAAGTGATTATTACGCCCCTTTTTATAAAGGAACAAAAAAAGCGGTTGATACTTTTGTGAGTAAATGGAATGTTCATTTTACTCCTGTTGCAGATTTTTATGGAAGTGTTTTGTTTTGTAAATAGATAAGGGGTATTAGGTAAAAATGAACAAAATAAATATGTTATATAGAGCTAGTGAATCCATTGAAGGATATCAAGGAAAACTAGTAAATAAGTTAAAACAAAATGAGATAATAGGACGTATTGTAGTTGTCAGCAGATCTAGTGATATAGAAGCCGATAACGATGTTGTTGTTATTCCATCACAGATGTGTTGGCATAATATGTATGAGTACTATCCTGAATATAAAGCAGCAAAACCATTTTCCAGAAGTATTCTAAATACTATAAAAAAATATGAACCTACAGCACTTACCATTTCTCGAAGAGATACAAACTTTGATATTTATACTGTTGAAGAAGCGAGGGATTTATTCTATAAGGCGTTACGTTTTTGGTATGGTGTGATTATAAAAAATAAAATCAATTACATGTATTTTAGTTATGTTCCACATACTACTCACGAGTATGCTATTTACGTAATGGGTAAAGCGCTGGGAATCCCGATGATTATCTTTTCTATAACAACTATTCCACATGTGTATGTATACGGAGATAGTATATCTACTATAGGTAATTCAATTATAGAAGACTATAAAAATGTAACTGGGGTGAATAAATCAAATAATATTTATATACGAAGATATCTAGATAGAATGATGTATAAAAATGACAGTATAAAGTTTGATTTGGTAGATAGAAAGAAAGCGTCAAAAAAAAGGACAGATGAGGAATATTTTAGATATGTAAGAATAAAAAGTATAATTTTTAAAATATTACATTATACGAAATGTTTTATCTGTTTAGATAATAAAGAGTTGGAGTTTGGGAAGAAAGAATTTAGAGATACAATAAGAGCATATCATAGCCTTTTTCATCAAGTGAGTTTAAGAAGATATAATAAAATAGCCAGTTTGCCAGATTTTCAAAATAAATATATATATTATGCGCTTCATTTAAATCCGGAGGCTACGGTTTCACCTGGAGGAGGAGTTTTTGAAAATCAACTTTTTGCTATTAAACTTTTGGCTAAAGCTGCTGAAAAATATGGAGTTTTAGTGTATGTTAAGGCCCATTATTGTCAATCTACTTTTGATAAATCCTTTTTTTATGATTTGAAAAGTATACCGAATATAGTGCTTATAAAAACGGAGGTTTCATCAAATATAATAATTGAAAAATCTTTAGCAGTAGCAAGTTTGACAGGTTCATGTCTCATAGAGGGAGTGCTTAGCAAAAAGCCTGCATTTATATTTGGAGATAACTATTATTGGAAAGGAATTCCAGGTGGTATAGTTGTTGATAATCAAGAGCAGTGTGAATCAATAATCAAAGATATTTTGCACGAAAATTATATCACGGTCAAAGATAGTGATATTGAAAATTACTTCTATAGTGTGGAAAAAAATTCTATTAACGATTATATGTTTTTCCCAAAACAAGAAGAATTATCAGAATTACCTTTTGAAAAAGTAATAGAAGACAAAATAAGAGTGGTATTTAATGATATAGAGAATATTAGTAAATCTGTTTGTTGCACAATGGAGAATTAATAGCAACATAATACATATATTTTTTCTAAAGTAATAATCATAGACTATATATTGAAGGAAAACAGAATAATGAAAGTTTTAGTTACAGGTTCAGATGGATTCATCGGTTCACATTTAGTAGAAGAGTTGGTTAAGAAGGGCTATGAAGTAAAGGCCTTCGTTTACTATAATTCGTTTAACAACTGGGGATGGCTCGACACACTTGATAAGAGCATCATGGATCACGTAGAGGTATTCGCTGGTGATGTCCGCGACCCTAACGGTGTCCGCGAGGCTATGAAGGGCTGCGACGCAGTATTCCACCTTGCAGCACTTATCGCTATTCCATTCTCATACCACAGCCCAGATGCTTACGTAGACACAAACATCAAGGGTACTCTTAACATCCTTCAGGCTGC
>NZ_AUJB01000006.1 GCF_000424005.1 Pseudobutyrivibrio ruminis CF1b
AAAAAACTTTAATAATAGTCATTTTTTGTCAGGAAGCGTTCTGTAAGTCGCATACCTTCGTTGTCCAGTGACAAAATAAGGAACTTGCAGGCAAATTTTTGTCAGAGCCATTCTTATAAATTGCATATTCTCGTTATCTTTTGACAAAGGGCCTCGCCACAGTCCTATTTTTTTGAGCTTGTTTGCCTAGTATCTGCCAAAAGAGGCGCTGTCAAGAGGCGGCGAAGCCGAGCCGCCAGGCCTTGCACTTGACTGGGACTCTTGGCAGATAGAATGAACAAAGCTCAAATAAAAAGAGGCCTAGCCTTCACTGACTAGACCTCTGGGTTAAACTTCTCTTTATTGAAGTTTAATCTTAATGCAGATAAGATTTTTATTTACTACTGGAAACGTTTCCAGTCTTGTGATATTCTACTTTTAGACATCACGCAAGGAGGGTATTTTATGGAATTTGGCAAGTTATTGGGATATGTAACCGAGGACAATCAGGTTACAGTCAAATATGAAAATCAGGAAGTAATTATTCAGGTAATTACAGAAGAAATTATCAGGGTATTAGTTCCTTATTGGATAAAGTATTACAAGTCAGTTGCCATCGAGGGTAATCCACAGGTGCCTGTTGATTTTGAGGTATCACAGGCAGAGGAACATCTTTCTATTACAACAGGCTCGGTTATTCTTCAGCTGGGGGATGATTTTAGCTTCAAATTTATGGATAAATTCTCAGATGAACTTCTTTCAAGTTATGATGGCAGCCGTACTATAATGGGTGGATTGTCAGAGGAAGCGTTGGCACTTCTTATTGCTGAAGGGCATCTTTTCAACTCTGACCAATATAAGAATCATAAGGTGCAGCAGCTTTTCAAACTTAATCCAGAAGACAGATTCTACGGCACAGGTGATAAGACTGGCTTCTTAAATAAGCGAGGCTATGCTTATGAGAACTGGAACTCAGACATTCCGCAGATGCACATGGAGAACATGCCAGCTCTCTATAAATCAATTCCATTTATTATTGGAAAGCGACCAGGCTACACCTATGGTCTTTTCTTCGACAATACTTTTCACAGCTATCTGGACCTTGGTAAAGAGAGTACTGAATATTTCTGCTATGGGGCAGATGATGGAAACCTTGATTTCTACTTCATGGCGGGCGAAAAGATGACAGATATTGTGGAGCATTACACATATCTTACAGGTCGTGCGCCACTTCCACAGCTTTGGACATTGGGATATCACCAGTGTCGTTGGGGATATGAGAGTGCAAAGGACATTCGTGAAGTTGCCACAAAGATGCGAGAAAACAGAATCCCTTGCGAGACTGTCCAGTACGATATCGACTACATGGATGGCTTCAGAGTATTCACTTGGGATGAGGAAAAATACGAGCCAAAGGGACAGCTCATTAAGGAACTTGCAGAGGATGGTTTTAAAGCAGTTTGCATAATTGACCCAGGCGTAAAGGAAGATAAAGGTTACTTCATGTACGACGAAGGCATGGAGAAAGATTATTTTGCCAAGGATAAGGATGGTAAGGTTTATGTAAATGAAGTTTGGCCAGGGGATTCTGTGTTCCCAGACTTTGGTAAAGAAGAAGTAAGAAACTGGTGGAGCAAGAGTCATAAGAAGCTTGTGGACATGGGAATGCAGGGTATCTGGAATGATATGAATGAGCCTGCCAGCTTTAAGGGACCACTTCCACTTGATGTACAGTTCCATGTAAATGATAGAGAGACTGACCACAGTGAGATGCATAATGTATATGGTCATTTTATGAGTAAGGCTACTTTCGAAGGTATGAAAGAGCTTACCGGAAAGCGCCCACTTGTTATCACACGCGCATGTTATAGCGGCTCTCAGAAGTATACTGCTGTATGGACAGGTGACAATCAGAGTGTATGGCCACATCTTCAGATGCTGATTCCACAGCTTTGCAACCTGGGTATTAGTGGATTTCCTATTGCAGGAACAGATATAGGTGGATTTGGAGGAGATACAAAGCCAGAACTTCTTATGAGATGGATTGAGGCTGCAGTATTCTCAACATTCTTTAGAAACCACTGTGCAAAGGGTCACAGAATGCAGGAACCATGGCACTTTGGCGAAGAGACTGTAAATGTATATCGTAAATACGTAGAGCTTCATTATCGTTTTCTGCCATATATTTATGATTTATTATTTGAGTGCCAGCTTACAGGTCTTCCTGTAATGCGTCCACTAGTTCTTCACTATGAGGATGATGAGAACACATACAATCTTAATGATGAGTACCTTGTTGGTGAAAATATGCTTGTAGCTCCAGTTGTAGATCAGGGTGCTTCAAAGAGAATGGTATATCTTCCAACAGGCACATGGATTAATTATTGGACAAAGGAGCGCCATGCTGGTGGAAATTACATCATTGTAGATGCACCAATTGACATTCTTCCAATCTTCATCAAAGAGGGTAGCATCATTCCTATGTATGAGCCAGTGCAGTATGTAGGTGAAAAGCCATACGATACATTGGAATTACTTGTGGCGGGAGAAAGTGCCTGGGGTTCACATTACCAGGATAATGGAGAAGATTTCTCATATCTGGATGGAGAATATAATCTCTATAGTTTCACATATGAAGATGGAAAGCTTGAGACTGATATGCTTCATGAAGGTTATGAGAAATACAAAGACATTAATGTTATAAAGCTATAGAATAAAAATGGAGAGCGCTAAATGCTCTCCATTTATTTTATACAATATGATTATATGAATAGGATTAACATTGCAGTTAATCACAAAATACTGTTGTTTGTCCCATTTATTTTGCCCTAAATAATGACTTTGTGTATTATACTAACTAGAGATTTCAGAGGAGGAAATGTTTATGGACGGAATAATGACCATGTCTGGAGTAGAAACCAGACGCGGAATTAACGGAACAACACTAAAAATAATTGCATTGGTTGCAATGTTTATAGATCATTTTGCTGCGGTTATCTTGGAGAACAAGCAGGCGTTGCTAATGAATGCAGCGCATTTGGATAGTCTTGACGAGCAGGTAGCATGGGTTACTAGTCATCCAATGTGGACATTTGGACCTATTATTTTAAGATTAATTGGTAGATTTGGATTTCCGTTATTTGTATATCTTTTAGTGGAAGGATATACACACACAAGAAGCGTAAAAAAGTATGCTTTAAATCTTGCAGCTTTTGCAGCAATCTCAGAAATACCATTTGACCTTGGTTTTAAGAACAAACTATTTTATCCAGGTTATCAGAATGTTTTCTTTACATTGTTACTGGGACTTCTTTGCATCTGGGCTATGGATGAATTCGGTGCTAAGCGTGAATGGAATAAAAAAGTAGCAATGTTGTTTATCCCATCTACACTTGTATTAGGAGCTTTTATAGGTTATTTATTTAGTGTTAATAATCCAGGGATGATTATCAATGAGGTTATGAAAATACCTGTATATGTTTATTGTGCTGTAGGTGCTTTGGTTACCTTTATCGTTTGGACATTACTTGGAAGAGGCTGGGATAGTACAAGAAGAATTAATTTTGTGGCTGCAGCAGTGAGCATTTCGGTATTCGGAATGATTGCTGAATTCCTTAAGACAGACTATTCAGGTATGGGCGTTCTTACAATTGCAGTCATGTACATTTTTAGATCACAAAAAGCAAAGGCCTTTGCTTTTGGCTGCACAGTGCTCACAATATTGAATCTCTCAGAAGTAACTGCATTTTTCATGCTTATTCCTGTTCGTAAATATAATGGTGAAAGAGGTCCAAAGATTAATAAGTATATCTTCTACGCCTTTTATCCAGTTCACATAGGCTTGTTGTATTTAGTGGCTTATGCATTGGGTGTTGTAGGATTTGCAATCAAATAAATAGGAAAGCATGAAAGAAAAAGTGACCACCTTGGCGTGGTCACTTTTTTTATATTTAATCTTTTGATAATGCAAACTCTATCTCATCAAGTTTATCTGTAATAGAATTAACTTTTCCGGTTCTTTCAAATCCCATTCTTAGATAAAGGCGTTCCGCATTTACGTTATTTTCTAAAATCCATAGAGTAGGAGTGGTGGTGCATTGGCTGATAGCAAATTGTAAGAGGGATGTGCCATATCCCTTATTCTGTTCATTTGGTAGAATGTATAAATCCTCAATAAGGCTGTCAGTTATGGATACTACTCCAATTGGGGCATCTTCAACTAGCATAAAGAATTTGCTGCCGGCGTCTACTTTATTTCGTATATACGATAACTGTCTTTCTGGCGAATGAAGTTCGATGAAATCTTCTGAGCAAAAAGAGCGGTGAGATTCTTTCCATGAAATAGAATGCACTGTAGCAGCTTCTAATAAATTATTTTCGTTTACTTCAACTATCATTAGATAGCACCATCCTTATTTCTGTGATTGGGGAAACAAGTTCAATTGTTTCCTCTCTACCGTCACATTTAAAACCGCATTTTTCATAGAAGCTTATGGCACGCTTATTATCCTTTAAAACCCACACTGCAACTTTGGAATATGTGGATAAGTGATCTAGTGCTTCATGCATAAGTTTGTAACCTACACCCTTGCCATAATATTGTTCCAAAATATAAATAGCAAAGATTTCTCCAGTGTTTTCAAGCTCATCATTTCTATATTTACCAAAGCCTGCAAAGCCAATTACCTGCTCATTATTTTTGGCCACAAGGAGATTATCTGGCCATTGAAATGCTATGTCTTCACATTTTTCAAGAGTAAGGGCATCAAGGTATTCCTGACTTACAATCCCAGTGTATGCTTCATGCCAAGCTTTCCAGTGAACATAGGCTTTGCCTTTTGTTTCTTCAATTGTTTTCATGTTTTTTATGGTAATGTTCATGTGGTACCTCAAAAGTACTGCTTCTATTTGATATTAATTGCTTTTTTCAATATATGAAATTTAACCCTATATATTGAAAAAAGTAAGTGGCTCAAAGGTCAGGCAGTGATTTAAGCTATTTTCATTAACCTAGATTCTTAATCACTGGTAATCGGAAAGATCAATCCAATATCTCTCTAAATAAACGTCCTCCTCAGGCTCATATACAGTGGACTCGTAAACACCTCCATTTTTTAGGATGGTGCGTTTACTTCCTTCATTGCCCTGAATGCAGGTGATAAGAACCTTATCAATTCCTAAGGCGGCACATTCCGGCAAAATGCTTCTAAGCATCTGAGTGGCATAGCCTTTTCTTCTTTCGCTAGGGCAAACTGAGTAACCTATATGACCTCCAAACTTTCCTAAGAAATCATTCAAATGGTGCCTAATTTGGATTGATCCAAGCATCTTATTGTCCTCTGATCTTACAAGGATAAACTGTGAGCAAGGAACCCAGTTAGGTGGAGTAGTTTCAATATGCTCTAAGGCATGTATTTCATCTATCCAATCTTGAGAGTTATCATATCTTCGTAGATGACCGCAACCATCCATGGAATCACCTGACTCAAGAAATGCTTTTCGGTATTCCTGTATAGCATCAGCATATTCCATAGTTGGACATATCAACTTCAAAGGAGGTCTCCAAGGCTTTGGAGTTAAAAGAGTAGTCTTGCCAATATCAGGCAGAACATCATAAATAGAGCAGCCCATTTGTTCCTCGAAGTGCTCCTTTATGTCAAAAGCAATTTCCCAGCCTTTTTTTATACAGTACTTGTAGCCTTCATATACATGTGTAGGAATATCAACAGGTCCAAACTTTATACGTCTACCGATATCATGTAATAATCCTAAAATATATGCTTTCTCAGCATCCATGCCAGGTATTTTCTCAGCAATATTCCTGGCAGCTATTCCTACATTTTCAGAATGCTTAGTCCAAGGTCCTGGATTAATTCCCCCAGCAATTTCCAATTCTTTTAATGCGTCGTCTATTGTTGGTAACATTTTATCCCCCAGTTCGAGTTATCTACACTACGTATAATTTGGTAAACATTTTACCCTATTTGCTTTCAAATAGCCATAAAAACTAATAGCTATTTCCAATGCAATAAAGTACAATGATTAGAAAAATTACCTAAAAATCATATGTACTTAATGAAGGAGGCTACCATGATTTACCTGAAAGAAGCTAATATTGAGGATGCTAAAGCAGAGTATGAAATGTTTGCCCAGATGCCGGAAGATGAAAATGGATTTACAAATCCTGAGTTTGGTGCCAGCTTTGATGAATACGTAAATACGATATTGCCTAAGAAGATTAACAATTCAAAGGGATTGGATTTGCCGGATGGATTTGTTCCTCAGACTGACTTCTTTTTATGGGATGATGATAAGGTGGTTGGTCTATTTAGACTGCGCCATTATTTAAATGATTTCCTCAGAGAAAATGCAGGACATATTGGATATGGAATACGTAAGGATTCTAGAGGTAATGGTTACGCAACAAAAGGCTTAGAGCTACTTCTCGCTGTGGGCAAAGATATAATTGAAGAAGATGAATACTATTTATCTGTTCATAAGGATAATAAAGCTTCTATCAAAGTACAGATGAGCAATGGAGCTAAAATAGTTCGTGAAGACGAAATCAACTATTACACTAGAATTGCTAAGAACTAATAAATAATAAGAACTGGCACCTGAGCAAAACTCAAGTGCCAGCTCTTTTTTATTTTTAATTCTCTTGGATTTATGCGCCCTTGTGATGAGTTAACTTTTGCTTAATTGAATGTTTAGGAGACACTTGGTCGGTATCACGTCTTTCAGTGGCATAATTTTCATATGCTTTCTTCTCATGAGTCTGTTGATTCCAGATTTTATCTGCAACTGGAGCCCATTCAGCCGCATATTTATCGCATTTACTGCAAAGATGTTCAACGCTTTCCTCAGATTCCTCATTGGTGCCATGAGCACCAGAACGTTCAACCATCTGTCTTAATAGCTCAGGATTTTCAAGCATAGGACATGGTCGTAAATGATTTTTGTTGAAAGGCTGTCCCTTGTGGTATTCCATGAATAAAGGACTTTGAAGCATTTCAAGAATAGAATGAGTGTGGATATTTGTATTTGAAAAATGTACAAACACGCAAGGCTCAGCATCTCCGTTTGAGTTGATATGGAAATAGTTGCGGCCTCCTGCGATGCAGCCACCAACAGCCTCACCGTCATTCTGGAAATCCATTGGGAAGAATCCTATATCGCACTTATCACTTCTTAAGTATCGAATTTGTTCTACCATTTTTGCACGCTGCTCAACAGTAGGCATGAGCTCTGGAACAGCATTGTTTCCAACTGGCATATAGTGGAAGAAGAAACCAAATCTAGCACCCTTATCAGCGATAAATTTAATAAATTCTGGATTTGTTACAGCTTCAATATTTTCTCTTGTGTAGCAGATAGAAGTGCCATAAATAATTCCGTATTTCTTGAATAAATCCATAGCATTCATTACTGCATCATAGTGACCGCTACCACGTCTGGAATCATTTGTCTCAGGCGTACCTTCTATAGAAAGCTGGAAGGTTATATTACCAAGTCGCACAACTTCCTTACAGAAATCGTCGTCAATAAGAGTAGAGTTATCATAGATTGAAAATTCTACGTCATTGTGCTTTTCAGCAAGCTTGAGCACATCCTTCTTTCTAACAAGTGGTTCTCCACCGGTCATCATATATAAATATATACCCAGCTCTTTTCCCTGAGTGACGATTTTATCCATATCTTCAAAGGAAAGATTATGCTTAGGACCATAAGTGCCAGACCAGCATCCCTTGCAGTGCATATTGCAGGCACTGGTAGGATCAAAAAGAATCAGCCATGGAATATTGCATCCATATTTTTCTCTGTTTGCTCTGATGGTTTTTGTTCCTCTGAAAAAGGCTTCATAACCAAGATTAAGCATAGTCATCTTTGCTACATGTGGGTCAGTTTCATCAACGACCGTATTAATGAATTTTACCCATCTGTTATCAGGATCCTTGAAAGCCGCACGAGCAGCTTCTAGCTTTTCTTTGCGAGCCCCATTCTTCCCAAAGAAAAGTTCTGCCTGATCTACAAGCTTTAGATATGTCTCAGTTCTATTTTCTGTATCATCAAGATTAGCAAGAAAATGATCTATCAATTTACTAAAAGCCTGTCTTTCCGCTTTGTGTTTTACATCCTCAACAAAATTCATACTTGTCCCCCTTTTTTTCTAGTGTTACAATTGTTCTGATGTTACAAGTGTAACGTCAATTTTCGTAAAATACAACAGAGTGGGGCACGGACATTACATAAAGAAAAATATTGATTTGGTGTTACAAAATGGCTGATTTTGTAACAGAATGGGGTGGAATTATGGTGGAAAATAAAACAGAGTCTGTAACTGAGTTACAGAAAAAAGAAGTTCTCAGAATGAACAATAGGGAATCAAATCAGTTGACCAGGGAATGTCTGCAGCTGGCGATGATGCATCTCATGAGTGAGCATCCATATGACAAGATTACAGTTAGTGAGATAGTAAGACGTGCGGGAGTTTCAAGAACTGCATTTTATCGCAACTATGCCGATAAGGAAGAAATACTTCGAGAGCTTGGGGACAAGCTTATTAACAGCATTTCAGATTTATGTGAAAAGCCAGAGTTCCATGAAAAGCCTCAGCTGTGGTTTGAAGATGTATTCCGTACAGTTCGAGAGGACAAAGAAATCATTTCACTTTTTGACAAAGCTGGAATTCTTCAGAATGAACTTTTTTCCGGCAAATCTATTTTTGAACTGCTATACCCTACAAAGGATACAGAATTAAAATATATCAGAATTGGCGCTGAGTCAGCCTTCTTTCAAATTCTCATAAGCTGGTTTAGGGATGGCATGAAGGAAGATGATAAGGAAATGGCCACTATTTGTGTAGAGCTTTTCGATAATATTTTGAAGAAGTTTGGATAAAAAATGCTCCGCGGAAATGAGTCCGCGGAGCTTAATTTTTAGAGTAACAATTTATGCCTTGCCATGTGTCATCATTCCGCCATGGTGATGATGGAATAATGTCACTATGATAAGAATATGGTGCATATAATACATTGCAAAATATATGGTGCTATTTTGGTATAAAAGCACATATGTGGTATACTGTTACGGAAAAGGAGATTGTGGTGATGAGAAAGATAAACGCTTTATTAGCTATTGCATGTATTGCACTTGCAATCACAGGCTGCAAAAATACAGTTTTCAATCCAGTTCCAGAGGAAGAACCGGTAAATCCGGTTGGTCAGGAAACAGAGGAAGCGCCTCAGAATGCTGTTGGAGGCAGGCCTGAAATATTCTGCAGTAAGGAATATTTATTTGAAGAAGCCTATGCAGATGGTGTATATACAGACCCATATTTGACAGGTCATTACGATAAATATGTATTGTCACCAGAGACTAAGGATGCATATCCTGCATTGGCAGAAGCATTTGAAGCCAGCATGAGTGACCGTGTTATGAAATATCAGGAGCTACATGATGAATACCTTGACGTGAGCAAACAGCAAAGGGAAAGTGGAGAAGTTAATACATTTATTCTTGAGTCAGACCTTTTCATGAGAAGAGCAGATGAAAAGGTAATAAGCTTTGTGGATCAATGTTCTGAGTACGCTGCAGGAGCCCATGGTTATACTGGCTATAACAGCTTTAATTTTGATGTGCAGACAGGAAAAGAGCTTTCACTTGAGGAGGTGTTAACTAATAAAGGGGCCTTCCAAAAGGAATTGTTTAAGATTTTAACAGATAAATACGGAGCAAGCGAATTTAATTACGATTTGGATAATATACTTTCAAGGATGAACTTGAATGAGTACAAGTGGGCATTTGATTCAAATGGCATTACTTTCTATTTCGCAAATGATATCGCAGCTTACGCATCAGGTGTACTGACAGTTAGCATGCCATATGATAGCACTCTTTTTAAACAGGACTATGTGCCTGATTCAAAGGTCGGTTATATTTCAGAAATACCACTTTATTTTCCAGATAGCTACCATATGGATATAGTTGATGGTCAGGAAGATAATATAACAATCACACCTAATTATGACCCAGAAAACCCAGACATGTATTATATTCAGTCTTTGACTATCAACAAGGATGGTGAGACATTTACTACTGATGATTTATATGTATGGGATGTTGATGCATTTATTATCCATACACCAGATGGTAAAGAAAATCTTATGATTATGACCACAGGTGACAGTGATTATAACTGCAGTTATGTTTATTCTTTAGATGGTAAAATCCAGCAGGTATCAAATGATTACTTTGATCAGGGCGAGACAGGAACAACTGATGACTTTTATGAAATAGTTCCATGTGACCCAGCTAATGTAGCATTTGCAAGTCGCTTTGATATGCTTTGTACATTCGATGGCACAAGATACTATTCTTTTGAAAGTGATGGGACATTTACACCTTTAGAAAAATTTTATAAGGCTATGATTTCAAAGCAGTGTGATTTGATATCAAAGGTAGAGCTTACAGTTCCTGTAGTAGACGAGGCAGGTGAGGAAACAGGAGAGACTGTCACACTTCCAGCAGGAGAAGCTTACAGCATCATTCGTACCAATGGAACTGATGAGGTGGATTGTACAATAAAAGACGGACGTATCATTCGTTTCCACTTGGAGGACCCACTTGGTGAAGGATATGTTAGTGATATAGAAATAAATGGCATGAATGCAGAGGATGTATTTGAAACTCTATGGTATGCCGGATAATGAAAAGAGGTGTTCTTGATTGAACACCTCTTTTTTAAAGAACTTTTTCAAGATTAAAATTCTCATCAAGTATCAGTACATCAGCTTTCGCACCAACTTTTAGGCTTCCCACTTCAGGGTAGATTCCAATACTTTTTGCAGGGGTAACACTGGCAGCCTTTATAGCATCCTCAGGTTTAATACCAAATTCAATAGCTCTTCTCATACAATCAAAAAGATTGGTGGCTGAGCCGGCCAGAGTGCCATCTTCCAAAGTGGCGTGGAAGCCTTTTTTGATAACATGCTGCTTACCAAGTTCGTAATCGCCATCAGGCATTCCGGTAGCTTCCATGGAATCGCTGATGAGACAGATTCGGTTCGAGCCAAAGAGCTTGAAGATGGAGCGAATCATTGCAGGATGGATATGGATTCCATCTGAAATAAGCTCCACAAAAACATCTTCATTATCAGCAGCAGCTCCATAAACTCCAGGATCACGATGATGAAATGGTGGCATGGCATTGCAAAGATGTGTGACGTGATTAGCGCCTGCAGTAAATGCAGCAGTAGATTCATCATAGTTCGCATCTGTGTGTCCCACTGAGATGGTAACCTTATCGTGAAGCTTTTCTATAAATTTCTTCGAGCCTTCCACTTCTGGTGCAAGGGTAACAAGTTTAATAAGATTTCCGGAAGCCTTGAAAATTTCTTCAAACATTTCCACATCTGGTTTGGAAATATATTTTCCATTCTGTGCCCCCTTTTTGCTGTCTGCAATAAAAGGCCCCTCCATGTTGATTCCTGCAATGTGAGACAACTCAGGTGAAGGCTGAATTTCGGTAGCAGATTTAAATATTTCCAAAAGCATTTCTTTTGAAAGTGTCATGGATGTAGGACAGTAGCTGGTGATGCCACAGCTCTTTTCATATTTTAATATATCCCTTAATCCTTCAGAATCAGCATCACAGAAATCGTGGCCAACAGCACCATGAGAGTGTATGTCTACAAGACCCGGAATAACGTATTTACGATTTGCATCAATTTCTATTCCGTCAGCTTTGGCAGAATTTATATTATCAGTGATTCGACCATCATCGACCAAAATATCTTTTATTTCAAAATGACCATCATCGCAGAAAACATTTCCATTTTTGATAATCATAGGATGTGACCTCCAGAAGTAATTTTGTGTTTCTTTAATATAAGTGAAAGTGCGGCTTCATCTGCAACTACGGTTACATTGTTGTGAAGCTGTAGGATGGAGCCAGGGCAGGATGGAGTAATTGGACCATAAAATGCATCATACATTGCCTGAGCTTTTGCCTCACCTGAGGCAATAAGAAGTATGCTTTTTGCCTGCATGATATTTTTGATTCCCATGGTATATGCGAATTTTGGCACTTCATCAATTGACTCAAAAAATCTCGAGTTGGCCTGAATAGTGTTTTCGCTAAGGGCTACACAGTGAGTACTTTTATCGAAATTGTTACCAGGTTCATTGAATCCTATATGTCCGTTTCCGCCTATGCCAAGAAGCTGCAAATCTATTCCGCCAAGATTTTGAAGGACAGTGTCATATCTGGCACATTCTATTGCATCATCAAATTCCAGACCGTTTGGAATGTTTATATTTTCAGGTGGAATATTCACATAGTTAAAAAGGTTGGTATGCATAAAGTAGGCATAGCTTTGAGGATTGTCCGCAGAAAGTCCTTTATATTCATCCAGATTTACGCTTCGTATTTCCGAAAAATCCAAATCACCTTTGTTATACCATTCAATAAGCTGCTTGTATGTTCCGATTGGAGATGCACCAGTGGCCAGTCCAATGACCGCATCAGGTTTCATAATAATCTGTGCTGAAATAATGTTGGCAGCTTTTCTACTTAAATCATTATAATCCTTAGCTTTGTAAATTCGCATGATACGCACCTCCTATGACCTAATTATATGGTTAATTTGTCAAAAAATAAATAATGAGAATATTCTAAATATAAAAACAAAATGATATAATTGTCATATCATTTAACGAAGGGAGATTGAGAATTATGATGAAGTATTTACAAAAAATCGGTAAATCATTGATGCTTCCAGTAGCTGTCCTGCCTGCAGCAGGTATCCTTTATGGCCTTGGTTACTGGATTGACCCAACAGGTTGGGGTGCTAACAGTATCATAGCAGCATTCTTAATTAAGGCTGCTTCTGCTATCATCGACCAGATTCCTATTCTTTTTGCAGTAGGTGTAGCTGTTGGTATGGCGAAGGATCATGATGGAACCAGTGCTTTAGCTGGTATCGTTTCATTCCTCATGATTACTACACTTCTTAGCACTGGTGCAGTTGCAATGTACAGAGGCGTTGATACAGCTGAGGTTCCAGCAGCTTTCGGAAAAATCAGCAATGCCTTCATAGGTATTCTCTCTGGTCTCATTGGTTCCAGCTGTTACAACCGATTTAGAAGTACCCAGCTACCGGATTGGCTGGCGTTCTTTAGTGGTAAACGATGTGTTGCTATTGTAACTGCTATGGCATCTATAGTTGCATCTATAGTTCTTTATTTCGTATGGCCAATTATCTATGGTGCCCTTGTAGCTTTTGGTACATCAATCCTTGGTCTTGGACCAGTGGGCGCAGGTATCTACGCTATGCTTAACAGAGCATTGATTCCACTTGGATTGCATCATGCTTTGAATGCAGTATTCTGGTTTGATACTGCAGGAATCAACGATCTTGGCTTATTCTGGTCAGGCGCTGATGGAGCAGTAAAGGGTGTTACCGGTCAGTACATGACAGGTTTCTTCCCAGTTATGATGTTTGGTCTTCCAGCAGGTGCACTTGCTATGTACCACACAGCAAAGGATTCAAAGAAGAAGGTTGCAGCTTCATTATTAATGGCTGGTGCCGTTGCTTCTATCTTCACAGGTATCACAGAGCCACTTGAGTTCTCATTCATGTTCATGGCTCCTGGACTTTACCTTGTACATGCAATCCTTACAGGTATTTCTGCAGCAATCTGTGCCGCTCTTCCATTTAGAGTTGGTTTCAATTTCTCTGCAGGTTTCGTAGATTGGCTTTTGAGCTTTAAGGCTCCTATGGCTGTAAATCCTTGGCTCCTGTTGCCAATAGGTGCTGCATTTGCAGTTGTATATTATGTATTATTTAGATTCGTAATTACGAAGTTTGACCTTAAGACTCCAGGACGCGAGGATGACGAGGAAGATGAAGAGAATATCGAAATCGGTAATTCAGACTTTGAGTTGATGGCAACTATAATTCTTGGTGGACTTGGTGGAAAAGCCAATATCAAAGAGATTGATTATTGTGCTACCAGAGTTCGCGTAGAAGTTGAGGACTACACTCAGGTTGATGAAAAGAAAATTAAGAGCTCAGGCGTACCTGGTATCGTAAGACCATCTAAGAATACAGTTCAGGTTGTTGTAGGACCAAAGGTACAGTTTGTATATGATGAGATTAAGAAACTGATGTAAAGATTAGTTTATCTGATTAAGAGAAGTCGATATTTACCGGCTTCTCTTTTTATTTGTTTCAACCTGCATGCTACAGTTTATATGGCCTTGTCTTGTATCAAGAGCAAGCCCTTCGGGAGCTGCGCTCTCTTGACACTGCACCAATAGCCATATAAATGGTAGTCAAGCAGGCTTGAAACTGGGATTGTGGCAAGTCACAACCTCTAACCAAGGTCCCTTAAGATTGCTTTATCAATTTGTAAGCTATAAACCAAGTGTTTTCGCTTGTCATTGATAAAATAACTAAGCTTGAGATGTCTAAATCATAAGATTTATCAATGGAGCTTCTACTAATCG
>NZ_AUJB01000007.1 GCF_000424005.1 Pseudobutyrivibrio ruminis CF1b
GCCATAATTAAGACAGAGTACCTTGATAAGGTTACTCTTGATTTTGGTAAATATGAGGACTCACTCAAGGGCATTGGCGAGCAGATTGAAAATCTGGCTGCAGATTTGAATGCTACCTGTTCCGAGGTAGGAAGTTATCTTGCACCAGATTACAGAAATTATTTTGCTACAATGGAGACTCTTGCCAGCAATGATGGTATGAGTGGTGTTGCTCCTGATACAAAAAAGAAGTTTGAGAACTTTGATTCCACACATGCAAATGATGTAAGCATGAGTGTTTACCAGACTCTTTACGATACCATCATGTCTAATATTGAGTCATTTATTAATGGTATCGGAAATGGAACAAGCTATGATATCAGAACCTACGATGGTGATAATTTTAATCTGAAGTGGGACAGTCCACTAAGCCATCTTTCTGGAGCAGCCCTTGCAGAGTACCTTCAGTACGTGGAGGATATGCATGCATACCTTAAGGGTAAAAAGGAAAGATGTGAGGTCTATAAATACGACCCTGTAAATATGTGTAACGGTAACTACATCAATGAGCACGAAGATTTTGTCATTGGTGGAAAGCATCAGTTGGAATTTAAGAGATTTTATAATGCTATTTCAAATGAGTTAAAAGATTTAGGCTGGGGTTGGACTCACAGCTATGAGGTACGTATATACGATATTCAGGGAAACTCAAAAATCAAGATTGCTTATGCAGACGGTAGTGAGGGTTCTTTTAGAAAGGAGAAGAACTACTATATAGAGGAACACGGAGAGCCAGGTATTCTTGAAAAGCTTGAAAATGATATGGGATATATCATTAAGCAGGATGACGGCTCTTATGAGAAGTTTGACTGGGATGGACGTCTATCTTCAATTGGTGATGAGGACGGAGATCATACAGTCATTCACTACGAGATTATTGAGGATCGAAGCAGAAGAATTAAGAAGGTTCTCACTAAGAATGGAAGCAGCTTAGAATTTTCATATTATGAGGATGGTGATAGCAAAGGCCTTGTTGAGAAGGTGACAGATCACACTGGAAGAAGTGTTTGCTACACATATGATGATACTAAGCATCTTGTTCAGATTATTGATGTTGATGGTGCTGTTAGAAGATTTACCTACACTGAAGATGGCAAGATTAAAGATGTAATCAATGCTAATGGTATTACAGCAATTACAAATGAATATGACAAACAGAATCGTACTATAAAGCAGAGCTTCCCAGACAATTCTGTTATGACATATGAGTATGATGATATCAATAAAACTACTACTGCTGTTGAGCAGAATGGCAATAGAGTAGTATATACTCACGATGAGTTAGAACGTCATACTAAGACAACATATTTTGATGGTGAGGAGCGCTTCACCTATAATGTTAGAAATCAAAAGACAAGCTTTACAGATAAGCGTGGAAATACAACACGTTTTGCATACGATAATAGAGGTCATCTCACAAAGGTTATAGATGCTCTTGGAAACAAGACTTTCTATACATATAGACCAGATGGCAAACCTTTGAACGTAAAGGGTCCTAGAGGGGATGAATATAAATACAATTACGATTTAGCAGGCAAGCTTTTCGAACTTAAAAACCCACTTGGAGAAACACAGCGTTTTTATTACAAAGAAGGTAATCTTTACAAGACTCGTAACGCCAATGGTGGAGTAATTCTTTTTGATTATGATGAAAAGGGTAACGTAAATACGATAACAGATCCAGACGGAGTTGTTACCGAATATAGCTATGATGCCCTTAATCGTGTAGTTGAAACAAAGACTGCTGATGGAGCTGTTACAAGATACGAATATGATGCAGCAGACAGAATTATCAAGACTACAGATGCGCTTGGATACACAAGAGAGTATACCTACGATAAGCTTGGTAATGTTATAGCTGAAAAAGGACCAGACGGTGCTATTAAAGCTTATGACCATAATGTCATGGGACGTGTATCAAAGGTAATTGATGAAGCAGGAAATGTTACAGAAATTACCTACAACGTAATGGGTAAGCAGGAAGAGGTACATCTACCTAACGGAGGTGTTGTTAAGTACGAATATGACCCTCTTATGCGTATTATTGGTATCACAGATCCAGAGGGAAGAACAAGCCGATTTGAGTATGATGCCAATGGAAATCTTACAGCAGAGTATCTGAGTGACGTGAAGATTCGTGCGGTAGAGTATGATGAACTCAACCGTGTTTCAAAGGATATTGACGCTCTTGGCCATGTTACATCTTACGAGTATGACGAGGCTGGAAACGTTACTTCGATTACTGATACTTTGGGACATAAGAATACCATCGAATATGATCTACTTGGCCGTGTTGTAAGAGAGTGCGATGCCCTTTCAAATGAAACCGTTTATACTTACACAAAGCTTGGATTAGTTGAAACTATTAAAGATGCTTCTGGTAGAATTAGAAGCTTTGAATATACTGATGCTGGAAAGCTTAAAGCAATTCGTTTCTGCGGAAAGCTGGAGCAGGAGATTACTTATGACAATGTAGGTCGTATTGCTAAGCGTAATTTTGCAGATGGATATGAAATTAGCTATACCTATGATGCTTTAAGCCGTGTGATTAAGGTAGAAGGTTCTGATGATAGAACTGTAGCATACGAGTATGATGCTATGGGACGTGCTACTAAGGCAGTTGACGGAGACAACACTACATTATATACCTACACAGCTACAGGCAGAATTAAGAGTGTAGTAGATGCTCTTGGAAATGAGACAGCATACACCTATGACAGCCTTGATAACCTTAAGAGTGTTCATAGAGCAGAAGGCAAAATCAATGATGACAGAATGCCTGTAGTAGGTGAGGATGGTCATGTAACACTTTACTCTTACGACCTTTCTGGACAGCTTACAAAGATAACAGATGCCCTTGGTCAGGAGGAGACTTACGAGTACGACCAGTATGGACGTCTTAAAACTAAGACTGACAGAGATAATTTTGACACAACCTATGAGTATAATAACCTTGGTGCTGTAACAAAGGTTGGATATGCTGATGGCAGAAGCGTGGCATTTGCCTATAATGAGCTTAACCAGCTTAATGAGATTAACGATTGGCTTGGTAAGACAGTAGTCGAAAATGATGCTCTTGGTAGAGTGACAAAGGTTACTGACTACCAAAATAGATCAGTTTCATATGAATACGGTAAGGTTGGAGAGAAGACTAGACTTATTTATCCAGATGGCAAGGAAGTTCTCTACAACTACAACGAGAGAGGTCAGCTTTCAAGTATAGTTGGAAATGGTAACGAAACCAATTATTCCTACGATGAACTTGGAAGACTTATAAATAAGTCCTTTGGCAATGGTGTAAGTCAGGCATATTCATATCTTCCTGGTGGAAATCTTGAAAGCATGACAAGCTCCGATAAGGAAGGACAGCTTGATAAATACTTCTATCATTACAACAATTCTGGATTGATTGATGGAATTGAAAGAAGTAGACGTGGTTTGGAGGCTGTGTCGGGACAGTATGAGTATAGCTATGACCAGTTGGGAAGACTTACTCAGTCAAGCTTAAATGGCAAGCTTCAGGCAGAATATGAGTATGATGCATATGGCAATAGAACTGGTCTTACTGAAAATGAATCAAAGACTACTTACTCATATGATGTATTAGACCGACTTGTACAGGCTAAAGAGCTTAATAATAGTCAAGCTGTAGTTAAAACTTACGACTATGATAAGCGGGGAAATCAGACAAAAGAATATTTGGATGGTCTCCTTCAGAAGACATTCACTTTCGATGTCACAAACATGCTGTCAAAAGTTGTTGATGTAAATAAGGGCGAAGTTGAAAATCAGTACAATGGTCTTGGTTATAGAGTTTCATCTACCCGTCCAGAAGAAAAAATTGAATATTTGTGTGATCTTTCAAGAGATTGCTACAACCTTCTTGAACGTACAGTTAATGGTGAGACTGAAAGCTTTATCTATGATAGTAATGTAGTTTCTATGTCAAAAGCAGGAAATAACTTCTATTATCTTCAGGATGAGCTTGGTTCACCTATGTATATGACAGGTACAGATGGTGTGGCTGTTACTTCGTATGCTTTTGATGATTTTGGTAGAAATCTTGACCCAAGAACTGGTAAGCGTAGAAAGCACGAATACACTACTCAGGGTAATATCATCCAGCCATTTGCTTTCACAGGCTATCAGGAGGATGAGGTTTCTGGTCTTAAGTTTGCTCAGGCAAGATTCTACAGTGCCGAGAACGGTCGATTTGTAGGAGAAGATCAGGTTCGTGGTTTCACGGATAATCCTGATACACAGAATCATTATCTGTACTGCTTTAATAATTCCATAATGTATGTGGATTTAAATGGTTTGTTTGCTGTTCTTGCAGCTATGGCAGCAACTGTTGCTGTAGGTGGAGCTATTGGTGCGATAACAGGTGCGGCAGCAAATCTTGTAACACAGGGCGTTAAGATTGCAACAGGAAAGCAGAAAAAATTTGATGTAGGTTCTCTTGCTGGCAGTGTTGCAGAAGGTGCTATCGTTGGCGCGGCAACAAGTTTCTGTGCAACTGGTATTGGTGGTCTTGCTTGTGCTGTTATTGGTGGTGGTTTAGGTGCTGCTGCTAATAGTGCAATATCTCAGAAGATTAATACTGGAAAGGTTAATGGAAGTAAAGTTCTAGAAGAGGGTATCGTAGGAGCTGTATCAGGTGGCTTATTCTATGGAGTAGGAAAAGCTGTTAAGGCAGTTAAAAATGCTATGCCTGGTGTTACACCAGAAAAGGCAGGACAGTCGTTATTCAGTAAGTTTAAGGATTCCTTTAAGGAACTGGATAAGTGCAGTAAATACTACGATCAGGTAATTAAATCAGGTCATAGACCCGGTAAGATTACAAGGGTTAATCTTGCTAATGCAAAAGATGCGGTTAAGCAGGTAGTTAAAGATCAATTCAAGAAAAAGCTTTGGTATAGTAATGCAGGTGATGTTGCTAAAAAGGTATTTAAATATAGTAAAACAGCATTCTACGCAACTTGTCCTTTACTAAACTTTAAGAGCCAGATTAAGAGTGGTTTGAAAGCTTTATGCCCTGTATACAGAGATAATAATGGTGATACCTTTGTTAATTTTGCAAGAAAATATCATGATGATCTAAACGGAGCATTCCAATGCTTAGTGGAGGGATAACAACAATGGAAGTGGCTATAAGAGTTTTTATATACCTGATAATCGTAGGTATTGTCAGGGGAATAATTGCAAAGAAAAAGGATGAAGAAGTTAAGAATGGTAATGAAATATCGTTGCCATCTATCTATGCTAAAATTTTTAAGTTTACTACAATATTCTTTTTGATTTTAGTCATAGCTTTAGAAGCTATTTTCTTGCTTACAGCAGGTGATGGTGAGCGAGGCGGTTATTTAATCGCCCAGCTTATCTTATTAGGCTTCGCAATTTTCAACTATATTTTTGCACTGTATATCGAGATTACACGTATTGTGTTTGATGATGAAAAGATTGTTGAACGTGAGCTGCTTATTGGAACAAAGGAATTCTACTATAAGGATATTGTTTCTTGTGTAAATTACGACACTAAATATGTCATTGAACATGGGAATGGAAAAAGAATAACGGTAGATGCTAGCCTTTATAATGCTGACACTTTATTAAAAAAGATAAAGAAAATGGGTGTGGAAGTTGAAAGTGCATCAAAGCATGGGTATGTCATCGCACCAAAGCTTCCATTAGTTTATCTACTTTTATTCTTTTTAGCTTTTGCTATTGGATTAGATGCTTATATTTTTATGCAGGGATCAAATCCAGGTTGGAAGGGTGTTCTTTTTACGAGTATAGCACCAGTATTTTTGTTAATTTTCTGCAAGGAAAAATATTATATTGCTCAAAAGCAGATTACTAGAAAATTTTTTGGAATTCCTAAAGAGACAATAGAGTTTTCTGCTATCGAAAAGGTCGTTATCAGAAAAGACTGGATGGAAGGCAGACATCTTATGGTATATGTTACTGGAAGAGAAAAGCCAATTTTCGATATAGATACTTCATATCTTAAAGCAGAAAGCTTTGAAGCTGATTTGAAAAAGAGAAACAAACAGGTAATAGATAATTATTAAAAAGAAAAGAGGATGTTAAAAACTTCTCTAAGATTTAAGGGACTGCCCCACTAAAAAATTCAGTGTAATAAAATGAAAAGGGGGAAGATACCTATTGTTATGTGAAATTTTCAGCCACAAGAATGCAAATAATAAGCATTATGTGATAAAGATACCAAGGAACATAGGAGGAATTGAAAAATGTCATTAACAGGTATGAACATTGAAGAAGTTGAGCAGTTACTTGCACAGCTTCACACAGGTGCAGATAATCTTGATGCACTTACATTACAGGTAAACAACTTACAGGGACCACTTACAGATGCGTGGGAAGGTGTAGAAGCTACAGCCGCTGTAGATTACCTTAACAGACTTTCTACAAAGATGAAGGATATGTCACAGGAGTTGATGAAGATTCATCAGTGGGTAGAACAGACAAAGACAAATTACGAGGATGTAGCTGCTCAGGGAGCAAGCGCATACAACGCATAGAAAGGTAAGGTATAGAAAATGGGAGCAATTAAAGGTACCGTTGCAGATATAGCAAGAAGTGGACAGCAGCTTGTAACATTTAGCGAGGATTTATCAGCAGAGCTCGCATCTATCAAGAGCACAGTTGATGAGATTGGAGAGATGACATTTGGTTCAGCAAGCGACAAGCTTTTAGATGTTTACTACAGCTTAAATGAGGATTTACAGAAGTATGTTGTTGAGCTTAACACACTTGGTACAAACGTACAGACATCAGCTAGCAACTTAGAGACTATCGACTCAGAAGCTTCAGCAAACTTAAGCTACGAAGGCTAATTTATAGTTCAGGTTTATATGTGGCAGCTCAGGCTGCCACAATAATTTTAAAGGAGTAAAAACATGTCAGATATTGAAGCAGCTCGTGCTGAGGCGGCAGAAAGAGCTCGTCGCGAAGCCGAGGAAGCAGAAAGAAGACGTCAGGCAAGAATCAGAGAACTTAGAAATCAGTTATCTGGTGTTGAAAGCAGAATAACTCATTTTGAAAATGTTCTTAGAAGACTTACTGATGCAAGAACATCTATGAATAGCTTAAAAAACAGACTTAATACAGAGGTAGACACACCTGTAATTACTTATAATCTTCATGGCGCATCAGAATGGGAAGGAACTAATGCCTTAAACGGAGTTGTTGCCCTTGCGAATATTAAAAATAGCAGATCAGCCTATGATTCTGATGTGGAAAAGCTTATATCAGATATCGGAAGAGGTGTAGATAGAGCTAATTCGATTTTACAGGACTTATATAGACAGAGAAATAACATTTTAAGTGAGCTTAGATCATTAGGCGCATAATTTTGGAGAATATAAATGTCAGCAAAAAAAACAACAATAGATACTACTGAATACGAAAGAGTAGTCAAAGCAATAGAATCAGAGAATAATAAAATTCTTGAAG